>JAJDCY010000001.1 GCA_029260595.1 Phycisphaeraceae bacterium
AACAAAAAAACGCCGCCACAAGTAACCCTTGCGGCGGCGTCTGCGTGGCTAGTTAATTCCCGACTCTCTCTCCCAAACCCGGCTACCCGGCTAACCGGCTAACCTGGCCGGCCTCTCTCACTTCCCAACCTCGCGGGCGGCCCTCCCCTAAACAGAGCCCCGCCCCCCCCCCGCTCAATCACGCAGCCCGACGCCGCGCCACCGAACGATCCAACGCCACCAGGCCCATCAGACCCAGAAACGCCGTCAGCGGCTCAGGCACCGCCCCGTTACCCGTCGGCGGGATCACGACCCGCGACCCGCTACCGGTCAGGTTGAACACAAAGTCACCCGTTGGGCCACTGGTATTTACTCCGAACGCCGCGTCCTGATCCGTCTCAAACGTCAGCGTCGCCGCGTACGCGATCGCATCCGTCGGCGTGAACTTGATCATCAACACCGGCGCGTGGTGCTCATCCGTGCTCAGCGCCGTCGGTGCGAACCCGATCACCTCGAACGCCGCCATCCCCGGACCCCCGAGGATCGCATCGAAGATCGACAGGTCCGTCAGGTTCCCAAGGTCACCATCCGGCGAAGCATTAAAGATATCCAGCTCGATCGCCAGCATCTCGCCAAGGTCCACGCCACCAAACAGGATGTCCCCGCCCGGCCCGTGGTTGCTGTCAAACTCCGGCCCAACGCCCTGACCCGACAGCTCCACACCCGGGCTCGTCGCCGTGTTCGTCCCGTCCGGGTTACCGTTGACCAGGTTCAGCGAAACAATCTCGATATCAACCCCGTGGTCCGTCGGTGTGTAGTCGTAGTCCGCATCATCACTCGCCCCGTCCGCGAGGCTCAACGCCGGGCTGGTCCGATGAAACTCTCCCGTCGTCGCGTCAGCCGCACCCTCATTCAGGTTGCTCGCCGCACCGATGCCCTGCTCGTTCTCGTTACCGTCACCGATGTTCTGCAACCCGATGCTCGCGCTCCCACTGGTCCCGATCCGGACCACACCGGCGTCCGTATTGCCCGTGCTCACATCCGCCACCGGCGCCACACCCTGGCCCGACAGGTCCAGGTTCGCATCCCCACCGTTGCTGGTGACTGCAATACCATCCCCTTCGCCACCCGAACGCGCCGCCGGGCTGTATTCATAGTCCCGCGGCTCGCTCGCGTCCTTGGCCAGCGGCCCAAACCCCGCCGCACCGCTGCGGGCGAAAGGCCCCGCACCCGGCGCCCCAAACTCACCTTCCAAAAAGCTCCCGGGCTCACCGGTATTCGTCGCCGTCACCGCTTCCGTCCCCGTCGTCCCGACCAGAACCTTCCCAAAATCCACCAACGCCAACGGGTCAACCGTCAACTCCGGCACCGGGATCGCAACCGCCGACAGGAACGCCGTCGTATCAACGCTCGCGTCCGTCCCGTCACCAATAATGATCCGGATCTCGTTGCTCGTCGGGTCGATCGACGCCGTGAACATGTGCTCAACACCTGCCGCACCGCCACCGCTCCCGATCAGCGAGTCAAGCTGCGTACCCGCAACCGATCCGTCCGCCGTCATGCTCGTGTGAGCCGCGTTCGTCGCAGCACCCCCGACCTTCGCGATGTTCTCCGCGTCCGTCGTCCCGTTCACAAAAATCCCAAAACCATCGATATACGGCAAAAACCCATCGCCAGGCTGCGGCGGGTTCGGCGGGTCAAACACAGGCGGCACAAACTCCGGGAACTCATCCGTCCCGATCGCACCCTTAAACGCCAACTGCGTCACACCCGGCAACGCATCAAAGCTCAACAGAATCTCCGTCACGTCGTGGTGGATGATCAACGCCGGATCAAACCCGATCGGCGGTGCCAAACCCGTCACCTCACGCATCATCGCGTCCTGAGCCGCCGTCGGCATCACGCCCGTCTCACCCTTGGCGAACTGATCGCCACGAGCACCGGTCAACAGATTGCTACCCCAGCCGTTCGCCGTGTCAGGCCCGTCACCGTGGTCACCCACGTGCCCCGACGACAACACAATCCCCCGACTGATGTCGTACGTCCCCGACGCATTCAGATACGCCCCCACGCTCGACAACTGCGTCGACGTCGCCGGGTCCACCGGCATGTGGTGCACCACCCCGATCGACAAGTTCGTGATCCCATACGACGCCGCCCCGTTCGGGAACAACGCCGCCTCCAACGCCGCCGCAACCGCCGCCGGCGTACCCACCAGCGGTGTCACCTCAATCGCCGACGCACGCTCCGCCGCGCCAAACAACATCGACAACCCCAATGCCATCCCAGCCAGTAGATTCCGTGTCATGCGATTGCCTCTCATGGTGCGTCTCCCGATCGTGCCCGGCGTCCCTCGCCAAGCCCCGTCATATGAATAAAACAGATCCCTCTACTCCGGACGACGGGCCCTCCAGGCCCAATCCTCCCGCAGCCGGCATACACCAGCCACTTCCCAATCCTCAGTTGTCAGTCAAAAATCACTCAGCCGTGCGGTTTCCTAGCAGCAATTCCAGCGGGCTTTCAAAGCAGCGTCTTCAAAGCAGCATTCTCAAAGCAGTCCAAACAAAGCGGGTCAACAAAGCAGTTTTCGAGCCAACAACCCCTAATCGCCAATCAAGCCCCTATTCGCCCCAGCCAACAACACTTAAGTCTCGTCTAAACAAAGCTTTCGGCGAGCCATCCGGCGGGTTCTATCTCGGAGCCGTATCTCCGGGCCTGACTCTCTGCGGGGCCACTGCGGGGCTGAATCGGGGTCTCAAGGCAAGCGTCAAGGCTGGTTTTTCGGGCTACTCCCGATTCTTTTCGGGCTTTCCCCGATCTTTTCGGGCTTTTCCCGACTGCTAACTTGACATTCAGACTATCGATTGGTTTTCAAAAATGCAACCCCTCAAAACGATTTTTTTCAAAAAAACTTCCAACACCCCACACCCATCACCCCACACACAACACACCCCAACACCCCTCCACCCCTCATCCACAACCCCTCCACAACACCACCCACCGCCAATACAAAACCCCCGTGCCACTGGCGGCTTGCCCGCCAGTGCTCCCCCCTCCGCGTGCCTGGGGCTAAGCGCCGGGTGCCACTGCTTGCTTGACAAGCAGTGTCCGCCGCGCTCCTGGGGCTAAGCGCCGGGTGCCACTGCTTGCTTGACAAGCAGTGTCCGCCGCGCTCCTGGGGCTAAGCGCCGGGTGCCACTGCTTGCTTGCCAAGCAGTGTCCGCCGCGTGCCTGGGGCTAAGCGCCGCGTGCCCCAGCCTCGCAACACGTCAATCCACCAGGCCAGCCCCCCCCCACTCCCAACCACACCAACACACCACCCGATACCATGCCCCCCATGCCAAAAACACCCAACACAACCCCCACGCACCGCATCGGAATCATCGGTGGCTCCGGTCTCGCCCAGGCTCTCACCGCCGACACCAACCTCACCACCAACCCCCATTCCCTCACCCCCGACACACCCTTCGGCCGGCCCAGCTCACCCATCACTCTCGCCACCATCCAAAACGTACCCGTCGCCATACTCCAACGACACGGCCCCGCACACACCCTCAACCCCTCCGCCGTCCCCTACCGCGCCAACATCTACGCCCTCAAATCCCTGGGCTGCACCCACATCATCGCCAGCGGCGCCACCGGCTCACTCCGCGAACACATCCACCCCGGCGACCTGCTCATCCCCGACCAGATCATCGATAAAACCCATCGCCGCCCCAACACCTTCTTCGAACACGCCGCCGTACACGTCGAACTCGCCGAACCCTTCTGCCCCATCACCCGACGCTGGCTCCTCGACGCCGCCGCCACTCTCCCCAACATCGAGGCCCACACCAAAGGCACCTATATATGTATGGAAGGCCCCGCCTTCTCCACCCGCGCCGAGTCCGCCATGCACCGCGCCTGGGGCGGCGACCTCATCGGCATGACCGCCATGCCCGAAGCACGCCTCGCACGCGAAGCCGAACTCGCCTACGCCATGATCTGCCTCCCCACCGACTACGACTCCTGGAAACCCCACAACACCCACCGCGACCACGCCGACCTGCTCACCGAAATCATCGCCAACCTCAACCAGGCCGCCGCCAACACCCTAAAACTAATCCAAGCCGCCCTCCCCACCGCCCAAAACCTCTTCAACCAACCCTCCCCCACCCACACCGCCCTGAAACTCGCCATCTGGACCCAAAAATCCCAAATCCCCCCCAAAGAAATCAAACGCCTCGAAACCCTATGGGGACGGTACTTCAAATAGGCCGCGCATCAGCCTGCAACCTGATGCGCAGATCGTTGTAATGTTCTCTCAATTGAGCTACATTTCAACGGTTGAGTCACTCAAAAACAGTTCGTTCGTTGTTGCGAGACAGCCAAAGGCCAACTCTTGCTGCGGGCCAACTTCAGACTTCAGCCTCTGGTTGGCGTGTTTGTTTGGCCATTGTACGGTATACTGCTCCGAGAGAGCAATATGTGGCCTAAAGTAATTCGCGATCCCGTACATGGCATCATCCCTTTCGAGAACAACCCTCTCGATCGGTTGTTGTTAAATCTCATAAATTGCCGCGAACTCCAAAGACTTCGTCGCATTAAACAGCTTGGTTTTAGCGAGATCGTTTTTCCGGGCGCAAACCACAGCCGATTTTCTCACTCAATCGGCGTCATGCACACCGCTCGGTTATTCCTTGCCCGACTTAGTTCTTTAACGGGAAATCAGATTACTGACGAGCAAAAGGCAATCGTACTTGTTGCCGCCCTGTTACATGACACGGGGCACGGACCCTTTTCTCATGCCTTCGAATCGGTTACGAGCGACAAACACGAAAATCGCACACGAGAAATAATCGAAGACGAATCCACAGAAGCGAACAACTGCCTGAGAAACTTCAACGAAAACCTTCCACAACAAGTTGCCACGTTTTTTTGGGAAGACTCGGGGAACGAGAATGGAAGCGACGTGCCGGCATACCTGACCCATGTTGTCAGCAGCCAATTCGATGCCGATCGATCCGACTACTTGCTGCGTGACTGCCACGCAGCAGGCATCACTTATGGCCTGTTTGATCTCCATTGGCTCATTGACCATATGAACGTCGACAAGAACCGGGGGAATCTCGTGCTCGACAAAAAAGCATTTCATGGTGCGGAGCAATACGTCTTTGCGCGATACCACATGTATCAATCTGTCTACTTCCACAAGGCAACTCGATCCGCCGAAGTGATGCTCCGTTTACTTTTTCAACGTTTTAAGAAACTGCTGAGTGATGGCGAATCTAAAGTTCGACCCGCGACGGTGGCGAATGCCCCGCCTGCCCTTGTCAAAACGTTTAGCGAAGCATTGTCGCTCGAGGATTATCTTCAACTCGACGATGCAACCATCATGGAGTTTTTCAAATCTTGCACAACATGCGATGACCCGATCATGGCACGACTTGCAGATGGCCTGCTGAACCGGCGCCTTTACAAATGCATCGACGCCTCACGAGCAGGATATGATCAAGTACGAAATTTCGAGCGCAAAGCAGAACATGCTGTACAGTCAATAGCTGAAAACTCGCCGGTTGAATACTTCTTTGCCACAGATACCCCCGCAGATACGCCGTACAAAATCTACGAGCCCGCCGAAGACAACCCAGCAACCCAAATCCTTATCGAAACAAGTTCTGGGAAGATAAAACCCATCAATCATGTCTCCGAGCAAGTCAATGCTTTGCGCAACCAGATAACTCAATTGCGATTCTACTTTCCCGAGAAATCGCGCGAGAAAGTGCAGAAAGTAGCAAAAAACACGCTAAAATAATGGAGGTACATATGACACGTGAACGATACAATACACTCGCAGCCGTAATCGCTTCGCACCCGGAGGGTCGAGTGATTGGCAGGACTCGTCTGCAAAAAACCATTAAGCTTTTGCAGCGACTCGGCGCCCCCCTAAATTATACCTATATGATCCATTTCTATGGCCCCTATAGCGAAGGGCTGCAGTCCGAGATTAATTTGCTCGAACAAATGGGAATTATCGAAGAAACAGAACAAAGTTCTCAGGAAGGCCACCCGTACTACATCCTCAGTGTGAAGGAAGCACAGCAGAGTGACTTGCCTAATGTCAAGGACTTCCGGGCGCAGATAGACTTGATGGCTAATGCTGATTCGGTCGTGCTGGAGCTAGCCGCAACATATGACACCTTTCGTGAGTCAGAAATGAGCCATGAGCTCGCGGTTCAAGCTTTGAGGCGTAAGAAGGGAAAGAAATGCGACGGCGGCAACCAAGAAAAGGCCTTTTCTCTTCTAGAGAGCTTGGGGCTACCGTCAAACTAGGGTAGAAAAAGGATGAGCAAGAACCCGCATGTCAGAAGGGCAAGTTCTACACCCCGTGCCTGGCACTAAGCGCAGCGTGCCCCAGCCCAACCCCGTCTCCTCACCCACCGCCAAGGGAGTAGAAAAAGCGTCGCGTCTCACCCCCTCTCACCCACCAAACCGCACCTGCCCATACCGCACACCCAAACACCCCCGACAAACCAACCGCCGAGGCCGAAACAAAACCCCATACCGCTCAATCAAACCCAACGCCTCACCCGTCCAAACCCCATGCACTCGCCCACGCCGCTCAACCCACCCCTGAGCCAACTGCGAGTCCCGCCACTCCGCCCACGTACACAACACCATCAACAACCGCACCGCCCGACCACCACAACCCGGACATATCAAAAAATGCTGCGCCAACCGCGCATGCAAACGCCACCGCTCCACCCGCAACCCCTGCCCCCATTCCTTCTCCCCTCCACTCTCCCCTCCACTCTCCCCTCCTTTACCAACACCGCCCCCCACCCCCGCCCCCGGCCCCACCCCCGCCCCCTCCCCCGTAGGGTGGGCACCGCCCA
>JAJDCY010000002.1 GCA_029260595.1 Phycisphaeraceae bacterium
ACCCCCCAAACTCAACCCACCCCCAAACCTACCCCACCGTGGCCAACGAATCCCTCAAAATCCTCCTCTCACTCGCCGCTCTCTCACTCGTCGCCGGCGTACTCATCTACATCGCCCTCAAAATCAAAAAAAACTACACCACCGAAGACGACTCCCCACCACAATCCTTCTCCCTCGCCGACCTCCGCCGCCTGCACCGCGACGGCAAGCTCACCGACCACGAATTCGAAACCGCCAAAGCCGCCGTCATCGCCTCCACCAACGCCTCCCTCGCCCCACCCACAACCCCCGACACCCCACCCACCGACCCCCCCAACCCCCTCGACGCCCCCGACCCACCCGACACCACCCCATAACGCCCGATAACCCCTACAATTCCCACCTTTTCTCCCCAACCCCACACCTTTTCCCATCGACCCACAAACATTTTTCTGCTAACATCGTAAACAACAGACAACGCCCCAACGGCGCTCTAGAATAGTTCGTCAACAACAACCCGGACGCGCCCTATCCGCGTCCGAATCAAGCCTGCCCGGCCGATGGACGATCTAGCCAAAGGGCAGCGGGAGAACCGTGGCGGTCCGCGCTAACAACGCAGGCCGATAACCACCCGATCGACGAGATCATCACATGGCTAACAGTCGCATCGGATCAAAAACCGGCAAGTCAGGCTCACGATCAAAGTCAGACGCCTCAGACTCCAACGGCGGCAACTCCGGTGGTTCCGGCTCGGGCGGCTCAGGCTCCGGCGGCGGCGGATTCCAAGGCCGTCGCGTCACCACCTGCTCCTTCTGCGGAAAAACCTCACGCGAAGTCGGCCCCATGGTCGAGGGCCCCAACGACGTCTACATCTGCGGCAACTGCACAGACCTCTGCCAGAACATCTTCAAACAAGAGCGCCGACGCGTCCACTCCGGCCGCCCGATGGTCTCCTCCATCCCCACACCCCGCCAGCTCACCGAATACCTCGACCAGTACGTCATCGGACAGGTCCAAGCCAAACGCGCCCTCTCCGTCTCCGTACACACACACTACAAACGCATCGTCAACGGAGAGAAGGACGACTCGATCGACCTCGAAAAGTCCAACGTCCTGCTCATCGGACCCACCGGCTCCGGCAAGACACTCCTCGCACGCACACTCGCCACCACACTCAACGTCCCCTTCGCCATCGGCGACGCCACCACACTCACCGAGGCCGGCTACGTCGGTGAAGACGTCGAGAACCTCCTGCTCAAACTACTACAAGCCGCCGACTACGACGTCGACGCCGCACAACGCGGCATCATCTACATCGACGAGATCGACAAGATCGGAAAAACCAGCCAGAACGTCTCCATCACACGCGACGTCTCCGGCGAGGGCGTGCAACAAGCACTGCTCAAAATGCTCGAAGGCACCGTCGCCAACGTCCCACCCCAGGGCGGCCGAAAGCACCCCGAGCAGCAATACATCCAGATCGACACCACCAACATACTCTTCATCTGCGCCGGAACCTTCGTCGGCCTAGACGAGATCATCTCACGACGACTCGGACACAAGTCCATCGGATTCGCCGCCGAGCTCACCACCGAAGAAATCACCCAGGACAAATCCGAACTCCTCGCCCAGGTCACCCCCGAAGACCTGCTCGAATTCGGCATGATCCCCGAGCTCATCGGCCGCGTCCCCATCATCAGTCCCCTCATGCCCCTGGCCGAAGAAACGCTCGTACGCATCCTCACCGAGCCCAAGAACGCGCTCGTCCGCCAGTACCAGCACTTCTTCTCCATGGAAAACGCCGAGCTCGAATTCACACCCTCCGCACTGAGCACACTCGCCCACCGCGCGATCGCCCGCAACACCGGTGCACGCGCCCTCCGCTCAGTCATGGACGAGGTCATGCTCGACCTGCTCTACGACCTGCCCGAACAAAAAAACGACGGCGCACGATACATCATCGACGCCAACGCCATCGAGCAACGCACACCACTCGACAAACTACGCGAGATGAAAAAAGAATCCGCCTGATAAACAATCCGCGTAACACCATCGCCGCCTGACACGATTTCACCCGGCCGCGACTCCGCCGCCGCACGCAACCAAACCGGGTCCCACCACGACCCCGCACCGATCATGCGAACCGCCACCCCGCTACCGCGTACCACACAGCGAGGCCAACCCGCATGATCCACCCCCAACTCAAACACCCTCTACCAACACTACTCGCCGCACTGCTAACCACACTGCTCGCGACAACACCCACCCTCCTCGCCGACCCCACCGCCACCCCACCGACCACCCCCAACTCACCCCCAACCGCTAACGCCCCCGCCACACCCGACACCCCCCCCAGCCTCCCCCACCTCGCCGCCACAGGACAGTTCACCCAGGTCCTCTCCCTACTCAAAGCCAACCCCGACGACAGCGACATCCCCGCCGTCTCCACACTCATCAACGAGCTCGAACGCTACCAGCAGCACGACGCCAAACGCCTCACCGAGCGCCGCGAAGCCTACGAAAAATCAATCGAAGAAATGGTCGCCAAAACCGAAGAAGGCGAACTCGAAGACGCACTCATCTCAGCGGTAGACGCACACAGCCTCGCCCAATCCCCCGAACAAATGCTCGCCGACCCACGCACGGAACTCCTCGTCACCCGCACCGAAACCGCCGCCGCACAAGCCGAACAAGACGGCGACTGGATCGAAGCGCTCAACCTCTACCGCGCACTCGACCTCCTCTACGACGACATGGCCACCTACCGCCACCAGGTCAAACGCGCCTCCGCACACCTGCGCGTCCTACGACTCTACGCACCCGAACGACTCGCCAAACTCTACGAAGCACGCGCCGAGCGCCGCGGCCTCGACCGCACCACCGCCCTGCACCTCGGCGACGAAACATGGGAAGACAAACTCGAACGCATCGACCCGTCCATGCTCCGCCAGTCTCTCGCCCAGGCCGCCCGCCGCCACGTCAACAACCGCGGCTACACCCCACTGCTCCAGGGCGCCATCGAAGCAATGCTCACCATGACACGCACACGCGGCATCGAGCAAGCCTTCCCCGGACTCGCCGACGCAGACAAACTCCAACGCTTCCGCAAAGAAGTCTCCAGCCTCCAACGCGACCTCGAATCACGACGAAACCCCCTCAACTACTTCGACGCCGTCACCATCATCGACCGCGTCGTCGCCATCAACACACACACCATCGAGCTGCCCGAACAGGTCCTCGTCTACGAGCTCACCGAGGGCGCCGTCGAAACACTCGACGAGTTCTCCGCCGTCATCTGGCCGCGCCTCAAATCCTCCTTCAACCGCAACACACAGGGCAAGTTCTACGGCGTCGGCATACAGATCTCCATCCGTGACGACCGACTCCTCGTCGTCAGCCCGCTCGAAGCCACTCCCGCACGACGCGCCGGCATCCGCGCGGGCGACATCATCGCTACCGTCAACGGCGAAGACACCGGCATCTGGACGCTCGACCAGGCCGTACGCGAAATCACCGGACCCGAAGGCACCAAAGTCACCCTCGGCATCGAACGCGTCGGCGAACGCGAACTGCTCGAATTCGAACTCAACCGCGCAGAGATCGTCATCGAATCCATCCGAGGCTGGCAACGATCCGAAGGCGGCGGATGGGACTACACCATCGACCCCGCCTCCCGCATCGGCTACATCCGACTCTCACAATTCATCCCACAATCCGCCGGCGACCTCGACCACGCCATCAACCAGATCGTCGACCGACACGGCTCCATCGAAGGCCTCATCCTAGACCTCCGATTCAACCCCGGCGGACTACTCAGCGCCGCCGTCGAAGTCGCCGACCGCTTCATCGACCAAGGCCAAATCGTCTCCACCGTCGGCGCACGAGGCGACCGCACCAGCCAGTTCCGCGCCAAAGCACACCGCACACACCGCAACTTCCCCATGGCCGTCCTCATCAACGAAGGCTCCGCCAGCGCATCCGAAATCGTCGCCGGCGCACTCCAGGACTACAAACGCGCCATCGTCATCGGCACACGCAGCTTCGGCAAAGGCTCCGTACAAGACCTCTTCCCCCTCGACGGCGGCCGCGCCTACCTCAAACTCACCACCCAGTACTACGCACTGCCCGCGGGCCGCATCATCCACCGCGACCCCGAAGCATCACTCTGGGGCATCGAGCCAGACCTCATCGTCGCCATGTCCACCCAGCAAGTCGCCGACGCCATCGAGTTCCGCCAGGACGTCGACGTCCTACGCTCCGACGAAGAACTAGAAGCACTCCAAGCCCCCGCCCCCACCGCCCAAACACTCCTCGAATCCGGCCTCGACCCCCAACTAGAAGCCGCCACCCTCGTCATCAAAACCCAACTCCTCGCCCAAAACGTAACCCTCGCCCACCACAACTAACCCCCCCCAAAAACCCTCCCCCGTTGGGTGGGATAAGCGCAGCGCATCCCACCATCCCCCGCCGCCCCCCCCGCCACGTCCCACCAACAACTCCCCCTCTCACCATCAATCAACCAACCCACCCCCAAAACGAGCCCCGACCGTAAGGGAGGGATCCCTCAACCAACGCCAACCCACACCACCCACCGAACGCTAACCCCCCATACGCCACGCCTCACCCTACCTCCAAAACAACTCCCCACTCCGCCGCCCCCCCTCGGGTGCCACTGCTGGCTTGCCCAGCAGTGCCTTACACCACCGACAAGACAATCGCGCCCCACACACCAATGACCTCCCCCGTAGGGCTGGGCTCGCCCTGCCTTCAAGCCTACTCCCCCACTCCTCTCCCACCTCCGGCACCACGACTTACTAGCAACCACCCCCACTCCCCGCGCGCACAAAAAAACGCGCACAAAAAAAGTTGGCCGGGAGCAATCTCCCAGCCAACCCTTCTCATGTATTCAATTGTTCAGTCAAACCGCCTTACGCAGTCCGACGCCGGCGAAGCCCAGCCGCCAGACCACCAAGACCCATCGCACCCAGCATCGCCGTCGCGGGCTCCGGGTTCGGGTTCGCCGTCTGAAGAAGCTGGATCAGGTAGTCACCGTTGGTCTCCGCGAACAGCTCCATGCTGATCGTGTCGATCGCCGTGAAGTCAGAAACCAGCACCGTCGGGACGAAGCTGTTGTAATCGAAGAACAGCGAGTTCGCACCAACACCCGTCATCTGGCTCAGCTTCGACTCGTTACCGCTCGTGTCAACAACGGTGAACGTCATCGTCGCACCAAGGTCAGACACCAGGAAGTCAACACCGATACCCGTGTGGATACCGGCCTCGGTCAGGTCCACGCCGCCCAGACCCGCACCCGGAACACCCAGACCGTCCCAGGTCAGCAACAACGTCGCCTGATTGCCAGCCGCGTTGCTGAAGTTCAGCAGACCCGGAACGATTAGCACGTCCGCGTCGGTACCAAGACCCGCCAGCGACGCCGTCACCTCGAGGTCCATGTCACGGTACTCGCCGATGATCGCCGTCGAGCTGCCCATCTGAGTCGAAGACTGCGAACCGACACCCGCCTGGCTCATGTTCACGGCGCCCTCGGAAAAGTCGTCAATCACCACAGCCATGCTGACCGCGGGACTGATCGCCAACGCGGCCGCAGCCGCCACAATCCACTTGCACTTGTTCATAACTTTCTCCTCTTCTCAAAAACCCAATCGATTCGATGACATGCCGGCGAGTCAGCCCCGCTACATGCGGGCTCGTCGGGAACACTTCAAACATAACCCACACCCGACCCGCGGCCACTCATCGCACTCATTTCCTTTGGTAACCTGCGCAAACTTTGCCGGTCACAAAACCCACCAACACAAAAAACCCCCTTCCACCGCCCCCACGACCACCACCACCAACCCAATAACACACCACTTTTTTTCACCTCAACCCACCCACCAACCATTCCCCCACCCAACAACACCGCCCAACCACACCCACCACGACAACCCAGCCCCCCCAGCCGGTACAATCCCTACCCAAACACGCGCGCCAACCCGCGCCCAACACCCGCGCCGGGTGCCACTGCTTGCTCGCCAACCAGTCTCCCGCCAACCACCCCCCCCCGCCAACCCCACAACCGATTACAATCCCCACCCACACGCACGGAGCCACCCCATGCCCGGCAACACCTTCGGCCACACATTCCGCATCACCACCGCCGGCGAATCACACGGCCGCGCCAACATCGTCATCGTCGACGGCTGCCCGCCCAACCTCCCACTCACCGAAGCCGACCTCCAACCCGACCTCGACCGCCGCCGCCCAGGCCAATCCAAAATCACCACACAACGCAACGAGCCCGACACCGCCCAGATCCTCTCCGGCACATTCGAAGGCCGCACCACCGGCACACCCATCGCCATCCTCATCCCCAACGCCGACGCACGCTCCGCCGACTACTCACAAATCAAAGACAAATACCGCCCCGGACACGCCGACTACACCTTCGACGCCAAGTTCGGCTTCCGCGACTACCGCGGCGGTGGCCGCTCCAGCGCACGCGAAACCACCGCCCGCGTCGCCGCAGGCGCCATCGCCAAAAAAATCCTCGCCACTAAAGGGATCCGCATCACCGCCTACGTCAAGCAGATCGGCCACCTCATCGCGGATATCCCCGACCCCACCGCCGTCACGCTCGAACAGGTCGAGTCCAACATCGTCCGCTGCCCCGACCAACAGCTCGTACAACAAATGATCGAACTCATCGAACAACTAAGACGCGACGGCGACTCCATCGGCGGCGCCGCAGAAATCGTCGCCACCAACACCCCCCCAGGCCTCGGCGAACCCGTCTTCGACAAACTCAAAGCCGACCTCGCCAAAGCTCTCTTCTCCCTCCCCGCCGTCATGGCCGTCGAGTACGGCGCAGGCTTCGCCGTCGCCACCACCAAAGGCTCAGACAACAACGACCTGTTCACCACTCAATACGAAAAGATCGTCACCAAAACCAACAACCACGGCGGCATGCTCGGCGGCATCTCCTCCGGAATGCCCATCATCCTCCGCGCCGCCGTCAAACCCACCAGCTCTCTCCCACGCGAACAACCCACCGTCACCACCCAAGGCCAACCCACCACCATCTCCACCAAAGGCCGTCACGACCCCTGCCTGCTCCCCCGTTTCATCCCCATGGCCGAAGCCATGACCGCCCTAACCCTCACCGACCACCTACTCCGCCACCAAGCCCAAAACCCCTCCCCGTAGGGTGGGTTAAGCGCAGCGCAACCCACCTTCCCCGGTCAGCCCAGTACGCCAGCCACCTCCCCTCCGCGTGCCACTGCTGGCTTGCACAGCAGTGCCCTGCACCACCGACAACCATCAATACCCCAATAACTCAATACACCTCCGGGTGCCACTGACAAGTCCGCTTGTCAGTGTCGATCAACCAACCCACCCTCGCGCCGGGTGCCATGGGCAAACTCGTTTGCCCATGCTCCCCCCCCCTCTACACCCCCCCCGGATCCCACTGCTTGCTCGCAAGCAGTGTCTTTCCCACGTACCTATATATTTAGATACAAATCCCCCCCCTACAACCCCGCCAACCCCTCCCGCGCCAACACATTCCCACCTTCACGCTCCAACACCACCCGATACCAACGCTCCGCCTCCACCACATCGCCCTCCGCCGCAGCCAACCGCGCCCGCAACAGCATCACCTCCACACTCAAAGGCTGCATCCCCACCGCACGCTCAACATAACCCCGCGCCGCAACCAGATCACTCTCCGCCAGCGCCATATTCGCAAGCTGCGCACACGCCCGCACATCCCCCCCATCCATATCCAATATCCGCACATACAACGTCCGCGCACCCGAAGTATCACCCCGCATCAACCGCGCCAGCGCCAACTGATGCCTCGCCCGCATCGACGACGCACGATGCCCCAGCGACCCCTCCAACCAGAACGCCCCACGCTCAAACCGCCCCGCATTCACCAACGCACTCCCGTAGTGATACATCGCCACCGGGTCCTCAGGCCGCCTCGCCAGCTCCGCCGCCATCAACCGCGCCGGGCTGAACCACAACTCATTCACCTTCAACACCAACACCAGGCTCATCCCCACCACCACCGCGCACGGCACCGCCGCCACCACACGCGCCCGCGTCGACCCCCCCGTCGTCCGATTGATCAGCCACGCAAGAACGAACGCACCCGCCACCGTGAACGGCATCGACCGCAAGTTCGACGCATACGCCTGCGTCGCACCCCCCAGATTGCTCACCAGCACATACTGCGACAACACCAGCACCACCGCGATCGTCCCCCAGTGTCGCCGATACGCCGTCGCCCCCAACACCCCCACCGCCGTCAACAACAAAAACACACCCGACAACGTCGACGCACTATCCCAACCCGGAATCGCCCACGGGCTGTGATAAAAACCAACACCAGGCCGAACCACCAACCCACCGTAATGACTCAATATCGTCAACGCAGCAGGCACTCGCTCCGCCAACTCCAACCCCGCCAAAGGATTCACACCAACGTCATAAACACCGATCGGCCGCCCCACACCCCCCGGCGCAACCGCCATCGACGCCGCTATCTCATAACCCCACAAATAAACCCACGCAGGCACCGCCACACAGATCGCCGTCGCTCCATGCAACACACAACGGATCCCAACCGTAGGCCGACCCTTCTTCCTCGGATACGCAACCCAACCCTGTGCCACCGCCACCGGGATCACCACCAACCCCGTGTCCGAACTCAACAACGCCACCGACGCGAACACCAAACCCGCCGCCATCCCCACGCCCGCCACCGCACCCACCCGCACCGGCCCCTCGATCCCACGCTTGCGATGCGCCCCCAACAGCTCCAACACCAACCGCTGCACCAGCGCAAACCCAACCACCCCCACCATCGCCAGCAGATCCGACCGCCCCACCAGGTGATTCACCGACTCCGCATTCGCCGGGTGCGCCACAAACACAAACCCCGCCAGAGCCGCCGCCGCCGGGTGCCCCGTATACCGCCCGATCCACAACGCCACCAACAATCCCACCAGCCCCAGCAAACCCGCATTCACCACCCGAAACCCCACCGGCGACAACCCCGTCATCTGCGCGTTCAACCGATACGTCAGCACCGTCAGAGGCTGATACTTAATCGACTCCCCGTGCTGCCCGTTCCAAATATCATGCAACCACAGACTCCCCATCCCACCCGGCTCCACCACATCCGGATTATTAACAATCACCGCAATATCATCGAGCATGAACGGATTATCCAGCGAAGACACATACAGCCCCGCCACCAGCACCACCATCAGCACCGGGAAAAACACCCGGATCGTCTTCACGGAATCAGGGATATGAAACGGCTGCATAGTCCTACCTAAAACCTCTCCCCGTAGGGTGGGTTGAGCAACGCGAAACCCACCGTCCCCATCCGCTGTTCGGGTGCCACTGCTGGCTTGCCCAGCAGTGCCCTGCGTCAACAACAACCATCGTACAATGATCCCCCTCGCAACACCGCCCAACTCCAACCCAACCCAACCATGCCCACCAAAACCAAACCAACCACCCCCACACCCCAACAACAAAAACGCCGCGCCGCCCGCATCTACAAAAAACTCACCACCCTCTACCCCGACGCCCACTGCGCACTCACCCACCGCAACCCCTACGAACTGCTCATCGCCACCATCCTCTCCGCCCAATGCACCGACGCCCGCGTCAACACCGTCACCCCGCCACTGTTCAAAAAATACCCCAACCCCAAAGCACTCGCCGACGCCCCCCTACCCGACATCGAAAACGCCATCCGCTCCACCGGCTTCTACCGCAACAAAGCCAAATCCCTCAAAGGCGCCGCCCAACAAATCACCACCAACCACCAAGGCCGCGTCCCCCAAACCATGGACCAACTCACCGCACTACCCGGCGTCGCACGCAAAACCGCCAACGTCGTCCTCGGCAACGCATTCAACACCAACCACGGCGTCGTCGTAGACACACACGTAGGCCGACTCGCCCGACGCCTCGCATTCACCAAACACAAAGACCCCACCAAAGTAGAAAAAGACCTCACCCAACTCTTCCCACAAAAAAACTGGACCCAACTCGCCCACCTCCTCATCCACCACGGCCGTTCCCTCTGCACCGCCCGAAAACCCAACTGCCAACAATGCCCCCTAACCAACACCTGCCCCAAAACCGACCTCCCCCAACCCTGACCCGCGCCCACCTCTGTCAACCCACCCGATCCCACCGCCCCCCATCCCCGCGCCACGCATCACTCCGCCGCATCGGTTTACGCAAGACCGCCCATTAACCCGCCTCGCCCGACGGCCATCACCGGATCAAAAACCCGGCAATCTGTTCAATAAATCGATAATTATCAAAGCATGACAATTTCTACTCTTTTCTTGCACGCCACCTCGCTGGTATGATGACACTTGTTACCCATCCCCGCACCTCTGGCTGGCGTGACGAAAGATGCCTCATCCACCTCCCACCCTGGAGACCATATGTTGATGCCCCCGAACCGCGCGCGGGTTGGCCTTTACGTGTCGATTCTTTCCGCCGCCGCGTGGCTCGTCTACCCCGCCCTCACCCACGCCCAGACCGCCTACTTCTCCTTAGAAGGCCAAACCTCCGCCGGCCCCGACACCTAGGGGGTCCCCTTCACCCTCTCCGGCTCGGTCGCCGACACCGAAACCTTCCTGTTCCAGACCTACCACCACTCCGGAGGGACCAACGCCGCCGGTGACGTGATCCCCTCCGCCAGCTTCGACCCGGTCCTCGACCTGCACGACGACACCCCCACGCTCGAAGGCACCAACGACAACGGTGGCCCCGGGCAAGACGCCCTGCTTTCCTGGACCGGCGTGTCTGATCAAGACCAAACCCCTCTGATCAGCCCCATCCCCGCTGACAACTACAACCTGACCTTAAAGTCGTTCGGTGGCGCCGCCTTCGGCCCCTGGGCCGTCGACCTGCTCGCCCCCGCCGACCGCTTCACCCTCACCCTCCCCGGCCCGATCGGCACCACCGCCAACGGCGTCAACAAGCTCACCCTCGGCGACGGCGCCCAGTGGTCGCCCCCATCCGCCCTGAATATCGGGCTGGACGCCGCAAGCACCGGGCAAGTGACCCTCAATGGAACCGATACGGCGGTGACCACCACCAACGCCGTGCGGGTAGGCAGTTCTGGCACCGGGCACCTGACCATCAACACCGGCGCCACCGTCACCAGCCCTATCGGGGTCATCGGCCGCAATCCCGCCTCGACCGGCACGGCGATCGTCAATGGCGGCACGTGGAACAACTCCAGCAGCCTGTTCGTAGGCAACGACGGCATTGGAACCCTGACCATCAACACCGGCGGCACCGTCTCCAACACACTCGGGTTCATCGGCGACGAAGTTGACTCCACCGGCACGGCGATCGTCAATGGCGGCACGTGGAACAACTCCAGCAACATCTTCGTAGGCTTCAAGGGCACCGGGCCCCTGACCATCAACACCGGCGCCACCGTCACCAACACGATCGGGTTCATCGGCCGCAATCCCGCCTCGACCGGCACGGCGATCATCGATGGCGGCACGTGGAACAACTCCATAAGCCTGCAGGTAGGCTACGACGGTACCGGGCACCTGACCATCAACACCGGCGCCACCGTCAACAACACGCTCGGGTTCATCGGCCGCAATCCCACCTCGACCGGCACGGCGATCGTCGATGGCGGGACGTGGAACAACTCGGACAACCTGACCGTCGGTAACCAGGGCATTGGAAACCTGACCATCAACACCGGCGGCACCGTCACCAACACCGATGCGCGCATTGGCACCAGTTCCGCCTCGACCGGCACGGCGATCGTCAACGACGGGAACTGGACAAATTCAGGCAGCCTGTACGTCGGCGGCCATTCCACCGGCCCCGGCGGCACCGGCGACCTGACCATCAATGCCCTCGGCACCGTCTCCGTCACCGGCCTGACCAAGGTCTGGGGCCCGGGCACCATCAACCTCAACGGCGGCACACTCAACACCGACTCGCTGGACACAACCGCCCCCGGCGCCACCTTCAACTGGACCACCGGCACACTCGGTTTCACCAACAACCTCACCATCGACACAGCCCAGGACCTCGGCAGCGCCGCCACCCTCCTCGCCGACCAAACCCTCAACGTCACCAACACCACCACCATCGCAGCCGCAGGCACCGTCAACCTCAATGGCGGCACACTCAACACCGGCGCCCTCACCATCGACCCCGCCGCCACCTTCATCTTCCCCTCCGGCACACTCGCCATCGCCGCCGACACCACCCTCGACGCACCCTTCCTCACCCGCATCGACACCCCGCAGATCACCCCCAACAAAACCCTCGCCATCGGCGGTGCCGCCAACATCCTGGTACCCCTGACCCTCAACGGCGGAACATTCACCGCCGGATCCCTCACCCCCGCCAGCAACGGCAACCTCGACCTAGACGGCGGCACCTTCAACCTCACCGCCCAGGACCTGGACATCTCACCAGCCGGCCCCTTCGGTAGCGCCCTGTTCCTGCTGCCCGACCAAACCGTCAACATCACCCAAAACGCATCCATCGCCCCCGCCGCCATACTCACCATCGCAGGCAACTTCTCCTCCAACCTCCTGACCAACAACGGAGACCTGATCGCCATCAACACCACCCTCGACACCCCGATCAACTCACCCGCCGGCTCCACCATCACCGTCATCGGCACCGTCAACTTCCTCGACCCCGTCACCGGCGCCGCCGACTTCTTCGGCCCCGGCCTCGCCGTCTTCAACGACAACCACATCCCCGGCGACTCCCCCGCCGCCATCAACTTCGAAGGCTCACTCGCCTACGGCCCCAGCGCCACCCTCGAAATAGAAATCGCCGGCCTCACCCCCGGCACCCAACACGACCAACTCAACGTCACCGGCGCCGTCTCCCTCAACGGCACCCTCGACATCCAACTCATCGATGGCTTCAATGAATCCGACATCACCCCCGGCGACCTGTTCACCCTCCTGACCTGGAACACCAACCCCGGCGCAACAACGTTCGCCACCACCAACCTCCCCCCACTACCCACCACCCCAGGCCTGACCCTGACCCCCACCTACAACCCCAACGCCCTAACCCTCAACGCCACCGCCACCCCCGGAGACGCCAACCTCGACGGCCTGGTCACCCTCGAAGACCTGGTCATCCTCGCCGCCAACTTCGACCAAACCGTAGGATCGCGCGCCTGGCGCCAAGCCGACTTCAATCTCGACACCGTGGTAGACGCCACCGACCTACAACTCGCCGCCCCCAACTTCACCGGCAACCAAGACACCCTCACCTCCCTCGCCAACGCCCTCGGCGTCCAACTAACCCAAACCCCCGAACCCACCACCGCCGCCACCCTACTTGCCCTACTACTAATCCCCCGACCAAACCCCCGCCCCACGTAATCCGCCGGGTGCCACTGCTACCCCTGCCACTGCTTGCTCGCCAGGCAGTGTTCCCCACACCCCCCTACACACCACCGCCCCCCCCCTCTGCGTGCCACTGCTTGCTCGCAAGCGGTGTCCCACCAACCCCCCCACACCCATTTCATCTTCACCCCCCCCCACTCCCCAAAAAAACCCTTTGGATACCACCCCAACTCTGATACAATAACCTCGCCCCTTCAACGCCATGCCGTCGCATATCCGGCCCGGCACTTCGATAAAACGCCCCCACACCCTTCCCTCAGGAGAGCCCGATGCGTCTACCCTCCCACATCACCACCTGCCCCATCACCCTCTCCCCCCGCACCCTAACCACCCTCGCACTCGCCACCGCCGCCGCCTTACACGCGCCCACCACCCCCACCGCCCACGCCGCCGTCCTCACCTGGGACACCACCACCGGCGACTGGTTCACCGATACCAACTGGAACCCCATCGCGCTGCCCGCCCCCGCCGACGCCCTCACCATCAACGCCAACGGCGAACCCACCGCCGCCGCTCCTGTCACCACCACCAACACCATCAACATCAACACCGGCGCCCACGCCACCTTCAACGCCGGCCTCGACTTCTCCGCCGGCACCCTCAACCACAATGCCGGCACCATCACCATCAACGACAGCGCGTTCGTCCCACCCGCCGGGACCTTCAAAATCCAGGGCCTCTTCAACGCACCCGCCTCGACCCTGGCCCTGAATAACGCCACCATGAACCTGGGCACCGACTCGCTCTTTGTCGCGATTGATTCCAGCCGTGAAGGACACCTACAGGTCAACGCCGCCAGCCAGGTCACCAGCGGCCTGATCCGCATCGGTAACTTCTCCGGCACCGTCGGGACGGTGACGGTCGACGGCGGGGAACTGACAGGCTCGGCGGGGATGGTCATCGGGGCGATCGGCGACGGGACCCTCCACGTCATCAACGGCGGGGTCGTCACCAACGCCGCCGCGACAATCAGCAGCCTTTCGGGCGCCCCCTCGAGCGCGACCGTGGCCAGCGGCGGCATCTGGAACAACGACTCGCTCACCATCGGCGGCACAACCACCACATCAGGCGGCTCCGCCGACCTGAACATCAACGCCGGCGGCACCGTCAACGTCGACGGCCCGACCAAAGTCTGGAACTCGGACACCATCAACCTCCTCGGCGGCACACTCAACACCGACTCGCTCGACACCACCGCCCCCGGCGCCACCCTCAACTGGACCACCGGCACACTCGGCTTCAACAACAACCTCACCATCGACACCGCCCAGGACCTCGGCAGCGCCGTCACCCTCATCGCCGATCAAACCCTCAACGTCACCAACACCACCACCATCGCCGCCGCCGGCACCCTCAACCTCAACGGCGGCGCTTTCAACACCGGCTCACTCGACGTCGCCAACGGCCTGTTCACTCAGACCGCCGGCACCTTCTCCTTCAACGACCAACTCACCGTAGGCGCCGACGGCCTGTTCGACTCCAACGCCACACTCACCATCCCCCAAGACGGCACACTCACCGTCAACAGCGACGCCCAGCTCGATGCCGCCGGCCTCGTCGCCGCCAACCCCACGAGCACGATCAACGTGGCCGGCGGCAAAATTAAAATCGACGGCCCTCTGACACTTACCGGCGGGGCCGTCGCCAACGGCGCTGACTGGGGGAACATCGACAATTTTCTCGCCACCTTCGCGCCGGGTGTCTTGACTGCCCAGACGGCAACCATTACCGGCACCAATTCCCTCTGGACCATGGGAACAATAATCGCTGGCCGCAACGGCACCGGCACGATGTCCGTGACCGATGGTGGCCGCGTGGATGCCAACCGCGCCTACATCGGCGAAGTCGCCGGATCCAACGGGCAGATCACCGTCGGTGGCCCCGGCGCCAACGCCGACCTCGATGTCGGTTCGGCCGGCCTCTTTATAGGTGGCAATCATGCAGGTGACGGCGGCACCGGCACGCTGACCATCAACACAAACGGTACCGTCAACGTCAACGGCCAAACCAAACTCTGGACCAACGGCACCATCAACCTCCTCGGCGGAACACTCAACACCAACTCACTCGACACCACCACCCCCGGCGCAACATTCAACTGGACCACCGGCACACTCGGCTTCAACAACAACCTCACCATCGACACCGCCCAGGACCTCGGCAGCGCCGTCACCCTCATCGCCGATCAAACCCTCAACGTCACCAACACCACAACACTCTCGCTCGCCGGCACCATCAACCTCAACGGCGGTGCTTTCAACACCGGCTCGCTCGATGTCGCCAACGGCCTGTTCACTCAGACCGCCGGCACCTTCTCCTTCAACGACCAACTCACCGTAGGCGCCGACGGCCTGTTCGACTCCAACGCCACACTCACCATCCCCCAGGACGGCACACTCACCGTCAACAGCGACGGCCAGCTCGATGCCGCCGGCCTCGTCGCCGCCAACCCCACGAGCACGATCAACCTAAACGGCGGCAATATTAAAATCGACGGCCCTCTGACGATTGCCGGCGGGGCCGTCGCCAACGGCGCGATCTGGGCAAACGTCGACAGTTTTCTCGCGCTGCTCGGCCCTAACACGATGACTGCCCAGACGGCAACCATTACCGGCACCAATTCCCTCTGGACCATGGGAACAATAATCGCTGGCCGCAACGGCACCGGCACGATGTCCGTGACCGATGGTGGCCGCGTGGATGCCAACCGCGCCTACATCGGCGAATTCGGCGTATCCGACGGGCAGATCACCGTCGGTGGCCCCGGCGCCAATGCCGACCTCGATGTCGGTTCGAGCGGCCTGTTCATCGGCGGCAATAATGCAGTTGACGGCGGCACCGGCACGCTGACCATCAACACAAACGGCACCGTCAACGTCAACGGCCAAACCAAACTCTGGACCAAAGGCACCATCAACCTCCTCGGCGGAACACTCAACACCAACTCACTCGACACCACCACCCCCGGCGCAACATTCAACTTCCCCTTCGGCACACTCAACATCACCGCCGACACCACCATCGACACCGCCCTCGCACAACCCATCGGCCCCGCCAAAACCCTCGCCATCGCCGGGACCGCCACGCTCACCACACCTCTCACCCTCGACGGCGGCACCTTCAGCGCCGGCTCACTCATCAACCCCTTCTTCCTCGACTTCCAACGCGGCACCTTCGCCCTGACCACCGACAACCTGGACATCGCACCCACAGGCCTCTTCGGCGACAACCTCCGCATCGACCCCGACCAGACCATCCAGGTCACCAACAACATCCTCGTCGCCACCGGCGCACTGCTGCAACTCAACGACGGCAACGCCCAAGCCGACACCCTCACCAATGCCGGCCTGATCCGCGGCACCGGCCGCATCGATGCCACGCTCAACAACCAGCCCGGCGGCGAGGTGCGCATCGCCCCCGCCGACACCCTCACCATCGCCAACACCGCCCACACCAACGACGGCGACATCGTCCTGCTTGGCGGCGAGCTCCAGTTCATCGGCACACTCACCAACACCGCCACCGGCAACATCCTAGGCCGCGGCACCCTCATCACCGACGGCCTCACCAACCACGGCGACCTGGCGATCTCCAACAACCAGACCGATATCTTCGGTGACGTCACCAACCAAGCCGCCAGCACAACGACAATCTCCGGCAACGCCGACACCACCTTCTGGGGCAACGTGACCAACGACCCAGCCATCGGCCTCTTCCGCGTCGCCGCAGGCTCCAGCGCAACTTTCTTCGGCACCCTCGAACCCGGCCCGGGCATCTCCGGCACCGGCGACGTCTTCGTCGAAGCCGACGTCAACCCCGGCGCCAGCCCCGGCGTCTCCAATTTCGGCGGCACCTTCGCCTTCGGCCCATCCGCCACACTCAACATCGAACTCGGCGGCCTCACCCCCGGCCCAGGCCAACCCGGCGACACCGACAACGGCTACGACCAAATCAACATCACCGGGGCGGTAGCCCTCGACGGCACCCTGAACATCCAACTCATCAACAACTTCAACGAATCCGACATCACCCCCGGCGACATCTTCACCCTCCTCACCTGGAACACCAACCCCGGCGCAACAACCTTCAGCGCCGCAAACCTCCCCGCGCTCCCAACAACCCCCGGCCTAACCCTGCTCCCCACCTACAACCCCAACGCCCTAACCCTAAACGCCACCGCCACCCCCGGCGACGCCAACCTCGACGGCCTGGTCACCCTCGAAGACCTCGTCATCCTCGCCGCCAATTTCGACCAAACCGTAGGCTCCCGCGCCTGGCGCCAAGCCGACTTCAACCTCGACACCCTCGTCAACGCCGCCGACCTCCAACTCGCCGCCCCCAACTTCACCGGCAACCCAGACTCCCTCCTATCCCTCGCCACCGCCCTCGGCGTCCAACTAACCCAACAAACCCCCGAACCCACCACCCTACTAACCCTACTACTACTAACCCCCCTCCTAATAAACCCTCCCCGCAGGGTGGGTTGAGCAAAGCGAAACCCACCATCCCCGCCCCAACTCCCTCCCCCGCCCCGTGCCCCGTGCCACCGGCGGCTTACCCGCCAGCGCTCCCCGCTCCGGGTGCCATGGCTAAACTTGTTTACCCATGTCTTGCTCGCCGGACGCCACTGCTGGCTTGACCAGCAGTACCTGGCGTCATGCACACCACTGACCTTCCCGGCACCACCGACAACCCCACACTTGTCAGTGTCAAACCACCAACACCAACACTCCCCCCCCCTCGGGCCCCACTGCTTGGCTCGCAAGCAGTGTTCCACCCCCCATCAAAACACACATCCCTCCCGGATTAACACACACGCAAACTACTCATTCGCCCGCCCACCCGAATACTCCGTAATTCCGCTCGCGACACGCCTACTATATAATAGCCTGCGCCGCGCCCGCGAAGTCGCCGTGAGCCGTCAACCCACGCCGACGAAGATACCATAGCCCCGACCGCGTTCAGCCGCGCCCAACGCGCCGGACCTAACCGGGAGCCCAACCATGTCGACTAACAACAACCCCACCAACCGCGCCCGCACCACACGCGCACTACCCACCCTCACCGCCCTCCTCCTCGCCACACTCCTCACCGCCACACACACCCCCGCCGCCCCGCTCACCTGGGACGGCCCCGCCAACGGCGACTGGTTCGACCCCACCCACTGGAACCCCGACGCTCCGCCCACGCCCGCCGACCAGCTCAACATCCCCGCCCTCGCCACACCCATCGCCAACGCACCCGTCGTCACCGACGCGTTCATCCGCACCCAGGGCGCACCGACCTTCAACTCCGGCGTATTCATCAACGCCGCCGCCACCTTCCAACTCTTCGCCGGCTCCCTCACCACCACCTCCCTCGACGACTCCGCAGGCGGCACCTACACCGACACCGCCGCCACCACCCTCACCCTCACCGACCCCGCCGGCGCCATCACCACCGACAACACCGACCTCCTGGGCGACATCACCGGCGTCGGTGGCCTGACCAAGATCGGATTGACCACCCTCACCCTCTCCGGCACCAACACCTACACAGGCCCAACACAAATCTCCGCCGGCACCCTCACCCCCACCGCCGCCGCCGCCCTCCCCGCCGACTCCCCCATCACCATCAACGCACTTGCCACCCTCGACCTCTCCGCCGCCGCCTTCTCCCTCGCCTCACTCGCCGGCGACGGCGACATCACCCTCGACACCCACACCCTCACCATCGGCTCCGCCGACACCCCCACCACCTTCGCCGGCACCATCTCCGGCAACGCAGGCCTGACCAAAACCGGCGCCGCCACCCTCACCCTCTCCGGCGCCAACACCTACACAGGCCAAACCACCATCACCGCCGGCACACTCACCCCCACCACCGCCGCCGCCCTCCCCACCAACTCCGACGCCACCGTCGTCGCCGCCGCCACCCTCGACCTCACCGCCGACGCCTTCCACCTCAACTCACTCTCCGGCGCCGGCGACGTCCTGCTCAACGCAGGCGACATCACCATCGGCCTCGCCAACACCTCCACCACCTTCTCCGGCAACATCTCCGGCCCCGCCGGCCTCACCAAAACCGGCACCGGAACACTCACCCTCAACAACAACAACACCTACGCCGCCACCACCACCGTCACCCAGGGCACGCTCCTCATCGACACGCCCGCGGGCACACTCCCCAACACCAGCGACCTGACCATCTCAGGCAGCACCAGCCCCACCCTGACACTCCAGAACCAGGCCTCCGCCACCACCAACAACGCCCTCATCGGCGACACCCAGGTCGGCAACCTCAACCTCCTCTCGGGCGCCACACTACTATCCGACACCGCCACCATCGCCGACACCTCCTCCTCCGGCATCAACTCTGCCGCACTCATCCACGGCACCGCCCCCGACGACTCGCCCTCCACATGGACCAACACCGGCGACCTCACCATCGCCAACAACGGCAAAGCCACCCTCACCATCCAGGCCGGCGCCCAGGTCACCGCCAACGCCACCACCGTCGCCCGGGACAACCTCGTGATCGCTACCATCCTCGTCGATGGTCAGGACGCCGACGATAACCCCTCACAATTCATCACCACCAACCTCCTGACCCTGGGCGTCCAGGGACGAGCCTCCCTGACCGTCCAGGCCGGCGCACGCACCGCCGCCGACTCCCTGCTCATCGGCCAACACCTGCTCTCCAAACCCAACACCGTCCTCATCGACGGCGTCGGCTCAAACAACGACCCCTCAAGACTCGACGTCACCAACACACTCACCCTCGCCGACGCAGGCCGCGCCACACTCACCGTCCAAAACGGCGCCCACGTCAACGCCGCCACCGCGACCCTCGCCAACTCATTTTCCTCCCAGGCCACACTCAACATCGACGGCGCCGACCTCGTCGCCGGACCCTCCACCGTCGACATCGACGGACCGCTCACCATCGGCCTCAACGGAGGCGACACCCACGTCAACGTCACCAACGGCGCGCAACTGCACTCAAACTCCGCAACCGTCTCGCACGGCGGCGGCATACCCACACGCTCCGTCTTAATCGACGGCGCCACACCCTTCGGCGCCCCCTCCAAATGGACCAACACCAACCAGCTCGACATCGGCTTTAGCAACCAGGCCACCCTCACCATCCAGAACGGTGGCCACGTCCAATCCGACACCGCGAGAATCGGTGCGGAAAACGCCGGCGACGGCACCGTCACCGTCGACGGCATCAACCCCGTCAACGGTCAGCCGTCACGCCTCACCGTCACCACCGCCACCACACTCGGCGACCAACCCAACAGCAACGGCACACTCAACATCCAAAACGGCGCACACGCCACCACCTCCTCCGCCACACTCGGCAACATCTCAACCGCCGACGCCACACTCAACATCGACGGCACCGACTCAACATTCGGCCGCTCCCTCTTCGACGTCCAAGGCCAACTAAACATCGGCCTCAACGGCGCCGACGCCTCCATCACCGTCACCAGCGGCGCCGAACTACGCTCCGACGGCGCCACCATCACCTCCGGCGCCCTCACCACCAACACAACCCCACGCACAATCCTCGTCGACGGCCTCGGCTTCCCAAGCACACTCTCAAAATGGACCAACGACGGCCCGCTCGACCTCGGCGTTAACGGCCCCGCCACACTCACCCTTTCAAACCGCGGCCAGATATTCACCGAATCCGCCTCCCTCGGCGTGCTTCCCGATGGTCACGGAAACATCAACATCGATGACCACTTCTCCGTCTTCAAATACGCAGGACCATTGATCGTCGGCGATCAAGGCAACGGCTCGATCACGCTTGATCACGGCGACCTCATTAACCTGACATTAGACCCCATCATCATCGCCAACCAGCCCAACAGTACCGGCTCGGTTACCGCGACCGGTGTTTCTGCCCAGATCACCAGCCCGGGCCACCTCACCATAGGTAACTCCGGTGACGCCGAACTATCAATCCTCGACGACGCACGAGTCACCGCCGACGGCTTCGACATGGCCGTCAACCCCGACAGCCACGGCACACTGCTCGTCAGCGGCCGCATATCCGATCTGGTCGCCAACAACGGGGGCGTCATCGCCGGACACGGCACCGCCGACATCACCATCAACGACGGCGCCACCCTCCGCACAAACATGGTCACCTCCAACGGCGTCTCCCTCAGCACACAACCCGACGGCGTCGCCACGATCCTCATCGACGGCGTCGGCTCGGACGGCATCCCCTCGGTATGGTTCTACGACAGTATCTTCATCGGCGTCGCCGGCTCCGCTTCCGTCACAGCCGACAACGGCGCCGTGCTTTCCGGCAACGGCTCCGTCGACTTCATCAAGGTCGGCATCGCCAACGCACCATCCAACCCCGCCTCGCTCACCATCCGCGGAACCGACCCCGACGACAACCCCTCCGAACTACTCGCCGGCGTACACCTGCTCGAAATCGGCGAAGCAGCCGTCGGCTCACTCCATATCACACAAGGCGCCCTCGCCGAAATCGGACCCACAACCCTGGGCCGCTTCGCCGACGGCGACGGCACACTCCTCGTCGAAGGCGCCAGCCCCATGAACACACCCTCCAACCTCCTCGCCACACAGGACCTCATCGTCGGCGACGAAGGAACCGCCAACTTCAACATCAAAGACGGCGCACAAGCACTAGTCACCAACCAACTCACTCTCGGAAAAACCTCCGGCACCGGCAACGTCCTCGTCGACGGCTCAGACCCCGCCTCCGGCCCATCAACACTCACCACCGCACAACTCACCGTCGGCGACTCCGGCAACGCCACCCTCACCGTCACCAACGGCGCCAACCTCGTAACCGCAGGCACAACAATCGCACAAGAACAAGGCTCAAACGGCGATGTCACCATCAGCGGCACCGACGACTCCAACAACCCCTCGACCTGGGACCTACAAGGGTTCCTGTTCGTGGGGTCGGCAGGCACCGGCTCGCTAAGCATTCAAAGCGGTGTACAGGTCGAATCGGAATTCACAGCCCTTGGTGTTACGACCGACGGCGACGGAACGCTATCGATCGACGGCACCAGCCCAAACAACAACCCGTCCATGTGGAGTTCCTCCGGCGAGCTGCAGCTTGGCGCACAAGGCGCAGCCCAAATGCAGATCACCGGCGGTGCGCACGCCCAGGCCTCACAGACATTCATGGCTCTAGGCCAACTCTCGTTCGGCCAGCTCACCGTGTCAGGAACCGATTCTCTCTTAAACCCCTCCATGTTCACCAGCCCACTGATCTTCATCGCCGACTCCGCCATCGCTGAATTCAATATCCTCGCAGGAGGTCTGGTGAACACCGACACACTAACAGCCGGCAACGGCATCGGCAGCCATGCCACTGTTGTCATTGATAGCGCAGGCTCCAACGCAGGCCCGTCGACACTGAACATCCAGGGCATCGCACGCTTCGGCTCCGAGGGCACCGCAGTACTCAATATCCTAAACGGCGCCCAACTGGACACGCCCAACAACACCACCTTCGTCGCCGACCGAACAACCAGCCAGGCCACCGTCCTGCTCAGCGGCACCGACGCCCTGGGAAACCCCGCACGATGGTCCGCCAGATCAATCATCGTCGGCCATGACGGAACCGCGACCTTCAACATCGAAGACGGTGCCGCCGTCGAGGTCGACGAGAACCTATGGCTCAGCAATGACAGCCCCTTCGCTACATCCACCTTAGTCGTCCAGGGTGCAGACCCCGCCGCCAACCCCTCTCGCCTGATCATCACCCAGAGCTTCACCACCGGCGCCAACGGCGCCGACGCCACTTTCGAGATCCGCGACGGCGCACACGCCACAACCAACGGCCATACTCACCTCGCCGCCGCTCTAGGCGGAAACACAACCGTCACCATCGAGGGCGGCGGCACACCCGGACCCGCAACATGGACCGCCAACGGACTCACCGCCATCGGCGGCACCGACCTGGCACAGGCAGGCAACGCCACCGTCAACCTCAACACCAACGCCCTCCTCGACCTCAACGCCAACCTCATCCTCTGGCCGACCGCCACCATCAACATCAACTCCGGCACACTACAAATCCAACCCACCGCCACCATCGACCCCAAGCCCCGCAGCGTCATCAACTTCAACGCCGGACTCATCCACGCGCTCGGCGACTACACCATCGACAAACCACTCACCGACGCCATGGGCGCCCACCTCCAAGCCGGCGCCACTCTCGCCGTCTCCGGCACCGCGACCTTCGACACCCCCTTCACACTCTTCGGCGGTAACCTCACCGTCGCCGACATCACCAACCTCCACAACCTCTCACTCTCACTCGGCCATTTCACGGTCTCGGACTCAGACCTGACCATCCCCCTCAACGCCAGACTCGACCACAGCGCCGCCGTCACCGTATCCAACGGCCAACTCCTGCTCCTGGAAAACGCAACCATCAACTCCTCTGGCCCCCTGACCGCACAAGGCGGCGACCTCGCCGCGGGCGCCGAGCTAAACCTCACCGGCAGCGCAACCTTCAACGACGCCCTCACCATCAACCCCACCGCACAACTCAACACCATCAACGCCACACTCACCTTCCCCGGCGACGGCACCCCCAACGACGACGGCCTGGTCAACCTCGGCACGCTCAACCTCATCAACACCACCATCAACGGCGACGTCCGATCGCCCGCAGGCTCCAACATCAACGTCGCCGCGGGCGTCACCTTCAACGGCCTGGTCTCCGGCGCCGCCAACTTCCCCGGCGCCGCACTGGTCACCTTCAACGGCGGCTACGACCCCGGCGACTCACCCGCCGCCATCAACTTCGCCGGCCCCATCGCCTTCGGCCCCAACGCCACCCTCCACATCGAACTCGGCGGCCTCACACCCGGCCCAGGCCAACCCGGCGACACCGACAACGGCTACGACCAACTCATCATCACCGCCAACGCCACCCTCGACGGCACACTCGACATCCAACTCATCAACAACTTCGACGAATCCGATATCTCCCCCTTTGATATTTTCACCATCCTCACCTGGGCAACCAACAACGCCAACACAACCTTCGACACCATCAACCTCCCCGCACTACCCACCACCCCCGGCCTCTCCCTCACCCCCACCTACAACCCCACCAACTTCCAACTCACCGCCAACGCCACACCCGGAGACGCCAACCTCGACGGACTCGTCGACCTCCTCGACCTGGTCATCCTCGCCGCCAACTTCCAACAAGACGTAGGCCAACGCGCCTGGCGCCAAGCCGACTTCAATCTCGACACCGTCGTAGACGCCACCGACCTACAACTCGCCGCCCCCAACTTCACCGGCAACCCCGACACCTTCACCACCCTCGCCAACTCCCTCGGCGTCCAACTAACCCAACAAACCCCCGAACCCACCACCCTACTAACCCTACTACTACTAACCCCCCTACTAATAAACCCTCCCCGTAGGGTGGGTTGAGCAAAGCGAAACCCACCATCCCCGCTCCAACTCCCTCCCCCTCTCGGGTGCCACTGCTTGCTCGCCAAGCAGTGTCCGGCCAAACGCCCACGAACACACCCCCCCTTCGGGTGCCACTGCTGGCTTGCCCAGCAGTGCCCTGCGTCAACAACAACCACCAACCCCCACTCCCTTCGGGTGCCACTGCTTGCTAGCCAAGCAGCGTTCCCCCAACCCCCAACCCCCCACCCCCCTACACACCACCCCGCCGGACCCCCGACTCAACCACCAGTGCCCGAAACATCCGCACCAACTGATCGTCCGTAAAATCCCCCGTGAACCGCGCACTGTCCGAGATCGCCGACTTCACCACCGGCACCGCAACCACCACCCCATCCAACAAAATCACCATCGGCCGCCCAACATGCCCCCCCGTCGCCGCCCCCAGCCGCTCCCCCCCCGCCGCGTCCACCACAATCTCAACCCCCACAAACCCACCCTCTTCACGATCAAACGCCGCGCTGACGACATCCTCACCCACAATCACCGCCTCCGCGTGCATATAAACCGCCCGCTCCCCACCCGCCACCCCCACCAGCCCCGCACCCCCCACCCACTCCCCCCACCCCAACACAATGCCCCCCCCCCCCCCC
>JAJDCY010000003.1 GCA_029260595.1 Phycisphaeraceae bacterium
TGACCAGTGCCGTCAAACAGGCCACCACGGCCACTGTAGCGGCTGCTGACGCGATTAACCGCATCCGGGTGGCCATCAGCCCGCCCCGCTGCCGAGCACCGCTAGAAGCTCCTCTGCGAAGCTGAGCAGCGCGCCCAGTACGATGACCACGGTGCCGGTGACTTTCACCACCTGGTTGACGCGGGCCTCGCCCTCGCCTTGATCCGCCGGATTGAGCGCTCCGACTAACAGTTTGATGATTTCTCGCATTATTCCGTTCCTCCTGTCTCTAGCCTTCCGAGGGCGCGCAGAATCTCGTTGTTGACACCCCGCTGCTCCGCCCGGAACGCCTTGCTGTCGTCTGCGGCCTTCTCGATCTTCTCGTCCACCGACTCAATCTTCTCCTCCAATCGAGCCACGTTCTGCTTCACCTCACCCACCGACTTCTGGGCCACTTTGTTCTCAGTCATCTGGACCGCATGTGCCGGTGCGACAACATGGCTATTGAACTCGGCCATGTGCTTGCCCACGTCAACTAAGAGGATTCCCATCCCTGAGAACGCAACCACCGACACACCCACCGCTATCTCACCTGCATACTCACGCATTCTCTTGATACGACCGTCCGGCGTCACTGGTTCACTCCTAGTGGGGGATACCCCTGTCCCTCTCTGCGGCATTAGCCTCGGCACCGTCAACCCCTGCGAAACCGTGCCGCACTTCCAGCAGAAACGGCTGCCCGTCCATGCGCAAGTGGAGCTCGTCGATCGCTTCGCCGGACTCGTTGATAGGCATGTTCTCGTCGCCCAGCTTGCGGCCCAACGCGATGCAGCCTTGCAACTCGTGTGCCCAGTTCGCCGGGTGGAACTTGCATTCCGTGCGGCCTGGCACGTCCTTCAGCTCGTACAGCATGCGCTGGAACTTATTGGACCACTCGAACACGCACTTGTAGTCGCCGTCCGGGACGTGGCTCACCGACGGCGTGTTGTCGGCCCAAAGCCTTTCCAGCCCGTACCACAGGAACTCGTGCCCCTCTAGGATGTGGCTGATGTCACCGCCGGCCAGCAGGCCGCGGCGCTCTAGTCGCAAGACTCTCATCCGTGATACACCGTTTGGCTACTGGTCCTCTTCCGGCTCGTTCACTGGGAAAATTTCGTCCTTCCCTGCTTCCGCGACGATCCGCAGCATGAACGGCACCGACTCTTTCGCGGTGAGGCCCTGGTTCGCAGCCTTGGCGAAGGTCTTGGCCAGGCCGGGCCTCATCAGTAGCCGGGTGAGCAGCCTCTCGGAGAACACAAAGCCCCCCGCACCGAGGAACGCAGCACCGATCCCGCCGCCGCCACTGAATGCCGCTGCGGCTGCGCCCGACATGAACGCGGCCTCAAGGAACTGGATGGCGAGGTTGGATGTAGTCTTGCCCTTGCTGGTCCGAGCGATGCCCCGCGCAAACGTAGCTAACTCGTCGGCGTGAGACCTTCCGTACAGGGCGATGGCCTCCTCGGAGGTCTCACGGCCACCTGCGCGGGTGAAGAAGTCGAGCATCGGGGCACTAGCCACGGCACGGTCGCCGCTAGACGTTGCCGCGCCCTGCAGGTTCGCCATGTGCCACCGTTTGATGAACCCCCACTCCCTCGTGTCCTTGCCGATCAGGACACCCCAGCGGTCGATCTCGTTGGGGTTATTGATGTTGATGATCTGGTTGATGGCGTCCTTACCGGCCTTCTTCTTGTCGATGTCGGCGATCAGGGCGCGGACGATGTCGTCGTTGACGCTAGACTTAAGCAGTTTGGTGGCGTCGTTGGCGTACCCCCACGCCTGGAAGAACCCCTCGCTGTTACCGAGCCCCAGCGCCTTGTCGGCATCCTTCAGCGCCTTCTCCATCGCCTTCGTCATCTCTGACTGCACCCGCCCCTGGGCGTTAGCGAATGAGTCTTTTGCTCCTGGAAGCAGGTCCTTGACCGTGCCGGAGAAGCCGGTACGCAGGCGCTTCACGGCCTCGAAGTCTACGAACCCGCCGTTCTCTTTCGTCGCCAGCCCCTTGAGTTGGTCAATGACCGTCTCGAAGTCCTTGTTAAACGCGCCTCCAATCTGTACCAGAAACTCTTCGTCTCGCTCTAGCGCTTTTGCGATGCCGCGCACATCCACCTTGCCAAGATTCGGCCCGGCGTCAGCGATACGGGCAATCACCTCCGGTATCTTCGCGTCCGGCACACCCATTTCTTCCAGCACCGGGGTCAGTTCCGCGGTCCTTTGGGCGTGTAGTAGTGACTCTGCCTGTGATTGTTGTACGCGGCGGTCAGCCCCCTTGGCGATGTCGTCACCGAGGGTGCCGGGGTTGGCGGCGAGACCCTCTCTCACCGCACGACGCTTGGCCAGTTCGTCCGCCGAGCCAGCCAGTTTATTGACCGAGCCTGCCAGGTCGCTGAGTCCGCTCACGTTAGAGGCCACTCGGGCGTGCATCACGCCGACCTCGTCCGCGGACTCCTTTACCACTACCTGTAGGCGGCGTTTTATCATCTGCACCGCGTCGCCCACCCTCATGTGCGGCGATAGCGCCTCAACGTACCGATGTGTGGCACGTTCTATCATCACCTCGCGGGCCGCGCGGAAGTTCTCGATGCGTGCCGTGCCGCGGGCGCTCTCAAGGGTGTCCTGGATCATAGTGACGAAGCTGTCGGCACCGGCTTCCGAGGGCAGGAGCGCGGACTGCGCCATCCGCTTAGCGTCTTCGGGACTGACTCGACCCGAAGCAATGAGGTCTGCCTCAAGCGTGCCAGCCAGTCGCGTGAACAGTGCGTCGATCTCCACCACTTCGGCAGCGATGCGTGAGTTCTGGATGGCCTCGCCGGCGCGGGTGAAGAACTTACCGCCCACCTTGACGATGGCACCGCCGAGGAACTCAGAGCCAGCGCCGAACTTCGCGGCGCGCTCCACCTTTTCCATGTTGAATGTCTCGCCCTCGATGAGTTGACGCAGACCCTCGCCTGTAGCCTCGCCTAGCCCTGCACCGACAACCGCGCCAAGGACCGGCTGTCCTGTTTTTAGGCCGAGGACCCCGCCGCCGACGCCACCGGCCGTACCGAGCGCTACAGGGAGCGCACCGGGAGCCTTGTCGCGTATGACGCCACCGACTTCGCGCGCAGTGTCGGCCGCGCCTATTGCCGCGTCGGCAAGCCCACGTACTGGGTGCCGCGCAAATTCCTTCGCCCGTTCTATCGTCTCGGGTTCGGGACCGTCGGCTATGTCGCCGAAGAAGTTCTTGACCTCTTGCGGGTTTGCCCGGCGACGCAGGTTCGCGTCCTCCTGCTCCAACTGTCGCAAGCGGCGTAGGTCGGCGTCTTCCTGCTCTAACCGCCGGAAATCCTCCATCTCCTGTGGACTTAGGGGCATCCGCTACTCCTCCGCGAACTTCTTGCGTAGCCGCTCTAGTTCCGCGTGCTTCTCGGGGGAAAGCACCGGCTCGTCGCCCTGGCCCTGACCGAAGGCGGCGCGGACGATGTCCTCCTGCTCCGCGATGGTGACATCGCCGCGAGTGATCGCCTCTAGCTTATCGTTGACCTCCGAGGCGGCGGCAGCCTGCCGGTCCTCGCGGTCCTGCTGTGAGACTCCCGCATCGAGCGCCCGCTTGTCGATCTCGACAGACTCCTCAATCAACCCCATCACCGTGATGGCCTTTGCGTAGAACGTCACCGGGTCGTCGTCCAGGTTTGGTACACCGGCCTTGAGCCGCGGTACCTCGACCTCGGACATCTGAGCGCCCGTCATCCGCTTGATGTAGGCGGTCAAGCCCTCGGACACGACCGTGTTAAACGACGCCATCTGGGTACGGAATGCCTTGTCCACCGGGGCGTTGGTTACGTAGTTGAAGACGTCGCCGAACTTCTTACGCAGCTTGCCTGGTAGCGTCAGGAAGGTGGAGTTGAATTTCTCCACCGCATCGTCGAGCAACCGCAGGGACTTCTGTCCCTGGCGGATGTCTTCCTCGATGCTGGTCTGAGTGCCGCGCTGGTTAGGGAGTTCACCCGTGAGTGTCGTGCCAGTGCCGGTCTGCAGGGCGTCCGTGAAGTCCTGCGCCAGCCGCCCCAGGGCCTCGCCCTCCATGCCTGCGTCCAGTCCTGCCTGTAGCGCCGCGCCGACGCCTTGGGCCGCAAAATTCTTCTCGTAGGATGGGTGACTGCGTGCCGCTTCGAGTTGAGCACGGACCTGCGCTGGTGTAGACAGCGCCGCTGAGTCGCGTTTTGCCTCACGGCCCTCCGCCCTGATCGCCACATCTTCCGCCCGGCCCTCGGTGGCTACGGTGGAAAGTTCTTCTCGCTGCCGGTCCAGCCCGGCCAGCTCATTGTCGATGTCCGCGGGGGTCACGCCCAGGCGTCGCAATTCCTCCTCCGTGGAGTCGAGGATCTGGCGAACGCCTTCTGCTGCCGCCCGCTCGGTGATCTGCCCTTTGGCTGCCTTGGCAGCGAGAGCGTCAGCCGCCTTGGTCCCCTCTTTGTAGATCCGGCTGAACTCCGCGTCCGGGACGCTCGGGTAGTCCTGCCCTGTCATTAGCTTGAGCGTGGCCCGCTCCTGCGCCGCCCGTTGTGGACCGACCAGGCGATCCTCGGCTTCCTTGGACCGTGTTATCTCCGCGCCGACCTTCTCCAGCTCCAATTGCTCCCGCAGCCGGTTGAGTTCTTCCGTGCGAGCCCGATTGTCCGACACCCGTTGGTCGTTAGCGATGCCGGATGCGGTCAGTGTGTCGCGCAGTGGCGTCTGTCCGGTGGGAAATAGTGTGTCTAGTCCTGGCATAGTGGCTCCTAGCTGCTTCCGTAAGTTACGATGCCGCCAACAACGTTGGAGCCACCGGACACTAGGTCGTCGATCGCTTCAGTGCGCGCCCTTCCCTTGCCTAGCTGGATGTCAGCCCGAGAGGTCGAACCGCGTAGTAGTAGGTCGTTGAACGAGGCGCTCACTAGTCCGGCACGGTCGCGTAGTCCCTGCTCCTGCGTAGACAGGCCGAAATCGACTGCCGTTTTTTCCTGCTCGACTGTGTTGAAGATGTCCGAGAAAGTCTGTGCATTCGCTTCCAGCAGTGCGCCACTACGGATGTTGCCCGTAGCAGCAGCGTTGGCGTTGTTTAACTGGATCACCTCGCGCGCACGGTCGGCAGTGATATCGGATGTGGAGCGTACGTTACGACCGCGGATACGATCTAGGTCGCCAGCTTCACGATTAGCCGAATCGAAGAAGATGTCGTTGAACCGACGCTGATCCGCCTCAAACTGCTGGAGGCGCTCGATCAGCACCCTATCTGCGCTCTGCAAAGAGTTGAGCCGCTGTTCTTTCTTCTTGCCGGAGGCAACGATGCCCAGGAGGCCGTTAGCTATCTGACTCATTTACCGCTCTCCAATAGGTAGTCTCGCTCGGGACGTAGCCACGCCGGGCGTACGAATCCCTTATATATTCCGGCATTGTAGCATGCCGCCACGAGGTCTTGATAAACTCGGCCCCCTCACCCACCGCCCAGGACTCGAAGTCCTCGAACAGTGTCATGCCAAGCCCGCGGCCTCGCCATGCTGGGTGTACCACAAAGAACATCTCCGTCCCCGTCAGTGCGCCGGTCATGAAGTCGGGGGCCACGACCCCGGCAAACCCAGCCACCACGTCACCGCCTGAGCGTACCACCATCACCCGGCCCGCGCCGTCTTCCAATACGGACTGCCAGGTCCGCACGAACCCGTCCATATCGAATGTATCACGCCCACCGAAGTGGGATTCCGCGGCATGCAGCGCGGCCACAGGCACTAGGTCCGTGACCTGCCCGGCCCGAAGCTCTTCAAGCACCAACTCGTCGCGCGCACATTCAGCCATCAAAACTCACACTGCCCGCAGATGCACTGCCCGCACAGCACCCCGGTCGTCTGCCTGTCCGTGGCTAACGTCGTCGTGGTGGTGGTCGTCGTGGTCGTGGTTGTCGTCGTGGTGGTCGTCGTAGTCGTGGTGGTCGCGATGCAGGCGCAAGCCCCGGCCGATACCATGCAGGTCTTGCCGGCGTCGCCACCCGTGCAAGGCCCGTCACAGTCCGGTGCTACGTTCGATGCGCAGTCCGGCGTTCCTACGAACTGGTCCGACGTGCAGTCAGCCGGTAGCGTACAGCCGCCGCTAGCCCGATTGCCAGTACAGCGCCTGCCCGTGGTCCCCGTCTCGTGGTCCTGGCAGATCGCCCCGGCGTTGCAGTCCCCGTTGGTCGAGCACTCGGCGTAGGCCGTGGCGTCGCAGGTGCATTTCGCCCCCGTTATGCCGCAAGCGAAGTTCCGGCAGATGTCGGCGTCCGAGATCGCAGCGTCAGCCACGAAGCACTCGTCTAGCTGGCCGCCAAAGTCAAAGGCAGCATCCGTGTCGCTCATCGAGAAGGCCCCGCCGTGCGACGCCACACCCGGTGCCGTCACGGTGGCACGCAGCGAGCCCGTGCTAGTCTGCTCGACGCCGTTGACGAATAGCGACATGCCATCCGTCACGCCGGTCTGCACCCGACCGACAACGTGCTTGATCGTGTTCACCGGGACCGAGTTGAGGTTGGACTGGGCCGCGAAGTTCGTGGTGCCGTTACCAACCTGGAACGAGACGTGGTCGCCCGCGGCCTCGTTGGCCCAGCGCAGTTTGTAGCCGCTGGAACCGGCGTGCTTCTGCATGAAGATGTGATTGCGCACGGCTGTGCTGGTGCCGCGCACCCAGCAACCTACGGTCAAGTCACCCGTCGTGCTCAGTGCTGGGCACGCGGCGTCCGTGCATGTGTAATGCTCGTCGGTCGTGTCGTCGAAGCTGCACGACTGCACGCCCTCTTTGAAGTTAGACGTGTCGCGTGTCACGCCGTTTACATCCGTGAGGTTCTGCTTCGGCGCGTTCGTCGCATCCGCGAGCGGCTGCCCACCAGCTTCCTCGCACAGCCACACGCCCTTGTAGAAGGCCGTCCAGTCACCAGGGTCGCCCGGCAGCGTCGTGGTGGTCGTGGTCGTAGTGGTGGTTGTGGTGGTGACGCCGTCGTCGTTCGTAATCGTCAGAATTGCCTGGCTGTTGCCGAGGTTGAGCCCGCCCGTGGGGCTGCTCAGGTTGATGATGATCGTCTCGCTCGGCTCGACCGCAGCATCCTCAAGGACCGTGACGGTGAATGTCTTGTTCGCCGTGCTGCCCTGTGCCCACGACAGCGTGCCGCTTGCGGCTGTGTAGTCCGAGCCTGCCGTCGCGGTGCCGTCCGAGGTCGCGTAAGCCACGGTGCC
>JAJDCY010000004.1 GCA_029260595.1 Phycisphaeraceae bacterium
GTGGTGTGGGGTTGTCTGCGTACGCGCTGGGGCTGGTGGCCGACGGCAACGATCCGCCCTAGGTGTCCAACTTCTACGCCAAGATCGGCGCGGTAAACAAGGCTCGCGCCGAGCGCAAGCGCAGGGGCGTCCACGCCAGCGGCGAACTCGATCGAATCATCGGCCTGCCGCGTCGCGTGTGGTCCGAGGCTGATGCCGCCGAGGCCGTCGAGCTGCTCACCGAGCACTTGACCACGGACGTCGGCAAGGCCAACGGCTTGCGCCTGCGCGCGCTCCAGGCAATCGGTCTCGCGGAGCTCGCCGACATCGGCCGCGGGGTCGTGGCGCCGTGGCAGGTCGGCGAAGGCAAGACGCTCTTCACGCTCTTGATCGCTACGGTGCTCGACACCGAGCGCACGCTGCTGATCGTGCCCTCGCGCTTGCGCGGCAAGACTCACCGCGCGTTGGAAGAGGCCGAGGCCGAGGGTTGGCGCATCGAGCACGCACCCGAGATCCGGGGCTCTAGTGAATTCAGCGTAGTCAGCGGGGCCGATCTCTTCGACGAGATCGATCCCGACGTCCTCGTGATCGACGAGGCCCATGAGTGGGCGAGCCGAGCCTCCGCCCGAACCAAGCGCTTCGCGCGCTTCCTCCGCCGTCGCCATCGCGAGGGCAGGCCCGTGCGCGTGGTGCCTCTCAGCGGCACGCTAGACCGCCGCTCCATCCGAGACTCCGCCGCACTCGTCGAGGCGGCCATGGGCTCGCGGTGGTCCCCGCTGCCCGTCAAGTGGGCCGACCTCGATCAGTGGTCGCGCGCGCTCGACGAGAAGGTGAAGCCCGGCGAGCGGCTCGGCCCCGGCGTGCTCGAGGATGTCGCGAAGGCAGCGGGCGACCCCGGCCCGCGTGAGTGGCTCGCCCGACGCTGCGCCGAAACTCCCGGCTACATTGTGGGCGACGGCCGCGTGAATGTCTCCTGTTCGCTCGTGTGCCGTCGGATTGACCACGAACCGCCCGAGGCTTTGCGCGAGCACATCCAACGCGCCCGCGATGCTTGGGAGGACCCTAACGGCAAGATGCTCACCGAGGCCGTGCAGGTCTGGGCGCTCGTGCGCCAGCTCTCCCTCGGCTACGTGCTGCGCTGGGACCCGGAAGCCCCCGAAGAGTGGCTCGACGCTCGGCGCGTGTGGGCGTGGGCGGTGCGCGATGAGCTCGGCCGCGGGCGCGCGGGCATGGACTCGCCCAAGCAGGTGGCCAACCTGGCCAAACGCGAGGGCTGGGGATCCTATGCAGCGTGGGTGGCCGTGCGCGACACGTTCAAGCCCAGCCCCGTGGCCGATTGGCTCGACGACAGCGCGATTGATCGCTGCGCCGAGTGGCTGCACAAGCACAAGGGGATCGCCTGGGTCGAGGGCGTGGCCTTTGGTCAGCGCCTCGCCGCGCGCGCGGGCGTGCCTTATCGCGGCGCGGGTCCTGCGGCCGCCGCTGCCATCGACAAGGACGCCGGGCCAATCGTGGCGAGCATCCGAGCGCACGGCACCGGCCGCAACCTGCAGATCGCCTACGGCCGTAACCTGATCACGAGCCCGCCCGCCGGCTGGGACGTGTGGGAGCAGCTGCTGGGCCGCACGCACCGCCAAGGCCAGCCCCGCGACGAGGTGATCGCCGACGTGCTGATCACCGGGCCCGAGGCCTTGGCTTCGTGGCAGGCCGCGCGCAATGGGGCCGTGGCTGACGCCCAACTCAAGGGACAGGACCGCCGCCTGGGGTTCTGTGATCGGATAGATCTCCCGTGAAAAGATCACTTGACGGCGGCGGACTGATCGGCCAGAGTCAACGAAACGAACGGCCCCAGCGGGGCCAGAAAGAAGCAAGCACAATGAGCCTTTTGGACGACATTGGAAAGAGCAACGGATCGCAGTCGAGCGGCCCGCCATTCCTCGCCAAGAACCAGACCGGCCGCTACGTCGCACACGTCGACGTGATGGCCCTCAAGGACACCCGAAAGAGCGGCGAGCAATTCAAGGTCGAATGCTCGATCGTGGAGTCCTCGTGCGAGGGCAAGCCTCCGGGCACGGCCTTCACCGACATGCAAGGCACCGGCAAAGAGGGCGCGCCCGACCGCATCGCGCAGATCATGGCTGACGTGGTCGGCGTGGACGTGTCCGAGTTGGACAGCAAGACCGCGGCCGGGCTCTTGAGCGACGACAACCCCGCCCGCGGTACGTTCGTCGTCGTCACGGCGGACATCCACACGACCGCTGGCGGCACCGACATCGTGCGGTGCTCGTACCAGAATCTCAACGACCAGGCGGCCAAGCCCTACGCCAAGGCGTACAAAGAACTCTTCGCGTAAAGCGAGAAGGCGGGCCAGGCTGGGTCCAGTGGGCACTACAACGCCCGACAGCACTTCTGGGCTGCGAGGCCTGGATCTATGACGACGGTAGTCCAACGGCAAGACGCCCTTCGCGGGGAGATGCGGGTTTGAATCCCGTCCGTCGTCGCTAGTGGCCACCGACCTGCCTAATAAGGTGGCGCCCGTGGATCGGTTGAAACAGACCGGGCAAACGAGCCGGGTGATCGAGACAAGGCAACGGGACTGCTCCCCGCCCGGGTCGGGGAGTTTTGTGGAGTGGTCGGCTAGTGGTCCAAGCCGCCCGTGATAGATCGGGCAACGCAGGTTCGAATCCTGCCCTTCTCCACCTCTTCGCGCTCGTGCTCTTGTAGTCTTGAATGCAGGGGGCTTTCTCCCCGAGGACCCGGGCCCTTTTCTCGACGACGCGGGAGCGCGAACATGGACAATAACTGGCGCAAGGATCCTGATTTCGTCTCGTGGCTGATCATGGCCGGGCACTGCGGCACGACGCCCAAGGGCCAGCCCCGCCCGCTGCTCACCGAGTCGACGATCCGATACATGCACGAGGCCTTCGCGGCCGGGCGGGGGATCGTTTGATCCCCGTCATCGGCGCCGACCTTGAGACGCGCCTGCGCACGCCCGGCCGCCCGTTGCCGCGGCCCGTCTGCCTCAGCCTTGACGGGCCCAACCTGCCCGCGCTGATCCACGCCAACGATCCCGACTTCGACGCGTTCTTGGGCGTGCTGTTGCTTCAAGCTTCGCGCGGCGAGATCATCCTCACGTGGCACAACGCCTCCTTTGATCTCGGCGTGCTCTACGTCCACCGCCCGCGTCTGCGGCCTTTCATCATCGCCGCGCTGGATCGGTCAGTCCAGAACACCCTCGACAAGACCACGGGCAGGGGCGGCGTCTCGTGCTCGCTCATTCGCGAGAACCTGCGCGACATCGCCGAGGGCACCCACAAGACCAAGCGCAAGGGCCGCAACCTCGCCGCCCTATCGATGCAGTATTTCGACGAGCACGTCGACAAAGGCGAAGACACCTGGCGCATGCGCTACGGCGAGCTCGCGCACGTCCCGATCGCCGAGTGGCCCGAGGCCGCCAAGCACTACGCCGCACACGACGCCGTGAAGGCCCGCCGCATCAGGCAGGCTCAGCAAGAGTGGGCCGACCGCGAGCTGTACAATTTCCCCACCGAGGGGCTCAACGTCGCCGCCGACTTCGTGCTGACGCTCATGAACGCCCGCGGCATGCGCACTGATCCGAAGCGCGCCGAGCGCGTTCGCCGCAAACTGATCACCGAGCGAGAGGATCTCGATCGCGTTCTCTACGACGCAGGGATCCTTCGCGCCAAGCGCGTACGCGACCGCAAGAAGATCGAGGCCGGGGCCCACCCCGCGCGCGTCGCCCTCGTGAAGACCACGAAGAAGGTACAGGAGTTGATCGCCGGCATCGACCCGGACCCGCGCCGTACCGATCCTACGGACCGTTTCCCCGACGGGCAGATCTCCTGCGCTGCGGAGATCACCGCGCGCTACAAGCACCCGATCCTCAAGGCCGTGAGCGATCGCGACTCGCTAATCAAGTCCGTGAGCACCTACCTCAACCCGCTCTGCGCGTCGGGCGGGGTGGTCCATCCGTCCTACTTCGCGCTCGGTGCCGAGTCGGAGCGTACGAGCTGCAATAGCCCCAACGTGCAGAACCAGCCCGCCGACGATCTGTACCGTGCGATCTACTTGCCGCGCCCTGGCTACGTCTTCGCGTCGGTGGATTTCGGCACGCAAGAGCTGCGCTGCATGGCGCAGACCGAGCTCGATCTTTTCGGGGACGGGCGCATGGCCGAGGCCTACCGCGAGAACGGCGACGCGGACCTGCACCAGATGCTAGCGGACACACGGCACGATCTGACCCGCGACTTCGCCAAGCGCGGCAACTTCGGTTTCTGGGGCGGCATGGGCGCGGCCACGTTCGCGGCCACGCTCTGGCGCAACGACCGGATCGACATGGTGATCGAGGAGGCCGAGGGCCTTCGCGAAGCCTGGTTCGCCAAGTGGGGCGCCCGGCGCTATTTCCAGTGGGTCGGCGCGTTGCCTGGCATCGACGACCGCGAGCACGTCTACGAGCATCCGCGCACCGGCGCCCGCCGTGGTCCGCTCGGCTACAGCGACACAGCGAACGCGGGGTTTCAGACGCTCGCCGCCGCGGCCTCCAAACAAGCCTTGTGGGAGGTGTGGAAGGCCACGGCCTCGCGCGAGGTGCGCGGCCACCTGCTCGCGTTCATCCACGACGAGAACGATCTGGAGCTGGAGGCCGACACGGCCAGCGAGGACGCTCAGCGCGTCGCGCGCATCATGGAGGCGGCCCAAGCCAAGTGGACGCCGGATATCCCCCCGCGGGCCGAGGCCGTGCTAAGCACGCGCTGGAGCAAGTGCAAGCCAGCATTCAACAACAAGGGCGAGTTGATCGCCGCGGAGGTAGCGTGACTGAAGACATCGAGATCGTGGGCAACGTGGACTCTTGGAATTCGTACCCGAAGATCCACGCGCTGGGGCACCCTGGTCTGGGCAAGTTCTTTGGGCTTGACGAAGAGACGATCTTTGAAGAGAAGATCGACGGGTCCCAATTCTCGTTCGGCGTGTTCCCCGCCGACGGTGTGCAGGTCGGACCGCCGCACGCTCCCGTCGGGTTCCTGCGCGCCCGCTCGCGCAAGGTGCAACTGCACGAGAAGATCCCCGAAGGTAACGACATGTTCTGCACGGGCTGGCAGATGGTGCGCGAGATGGCCGCGAGGCTCACGCCCGGGTGGACCTACCGCGCCGAGTACCTGCGCACGCCCAAGCACAACTCGATCGCCTATGACCGCGTGCCGAACCGGCATCTGATTGTGTTCGACATCGCGCGCGGCGTCGACGACTACTTGAGCCGCGACGAGATGGAAGCAGAGTGCGAGCGCCTAGGCCTGGAGTGCGTGCCCGTGCTGCACCGAGGTAAGGCCAACAGCGAGGAGCTGGCCAAGATGATCGCCGACGGCACGAGCGTGCTGGGTGGCATGGTCGAGGGCGTGGTGGTGAAGAACCGCGGCAAACTCTTCGGCAACGACGGCAAGCCCGTCTACGCCAAGTTTGTCTCCGAGCGGTTCAAGGAGATCCACAGCAAGGAGTACCGCAAGACGCACCCCGCACGTGACGATGTCGTGGCGCAGCTGCAGGAGATGCTGCACGTGGAAGCCCGATGGGAGAAGACCGTGCTTCGCCTGCGCGACGCGGGCGAGCTCACGCACAGCCCGCAGGACATCGGGCCTTTGCTCAAGGACTTGCATCAGGACTTGGAGGAAGAGTGCGGCGAGATGATCCGCGAGGCCCTGTATGCGCACTTTCGAAAGACGATCATGCGCGGCGCCGTGCGGGGCTTCCCCGAGTGGTACAAGATGCGCCTGGCGAAGGACGTGATTGGATGAGCTACGGCCCTACGTTCCGATCCGAGTTCGCCGAGATGCAGGCGGACGTCTACCGCAACTCGCGCGATCACGGTTTCCACGACGGCGAGGAGATGCCCCTTGTCGCTCCCGAGACGATCGCGGCCAAGCTCGCGCTGATTCACAGCGAGCTAAGCGAAGCGCTCGAGGCCGTGCGCGACGGCAACCCGTCCAACGACAAGGGCCTGCCTTCGCGCCACTGGTACAAGCCAGAGGAAGGCGGTCCGTCCGAAGCCGTGCCCTTGTCGGAGGCCGCGGTGGAGTTGGCTGACGTCGTGATCCGTTGCATGGATCTCGCCGAGGCCGCGGGTTGGGACTTGGCCACCGCGATCGTAGAGAAGCATGCCTACAACAAGACCCGGCCGCACAGGCATGGAGGGAAGGCCTTGTGAAAGATCCTATCGAAGAGGCACAAGATCATCTCAAAGCACTGGGCCTTCACGCCACCGAGGACGTGGTGATCAACGCGCTGTGCTTCCTCCTCAAGGACGCGATCCGAAACGAGCAGCGCCGCGATCGTGAAGAGGACGAAGAGAACGAAAGGCGGCACGGATGACCGACGCCCCCAAGCCACTGGCCAGTCTCTACGGCAAAGGGCACGTCGACGCCGTGCGTACGCGCGAGTGCGTGGCCATGCCGGGCCTGCGCAAGCAGGAGATCCTAACGCCGCCGAGCATCCTCGATCCGTTGATCGAGTTCTGGGGCGACATCGCGTTGGATCCGTGCTCTGATGCGGACGGAAGCGTGCCCGCGCAGGCGCATCTGCGCGGGTCTGCGTTCAACGAGGACGGCTTGGCCGCCCAGTGGCCAGACGGCACGTTCGTGAATCCGCCGTACGGCAAACTCAAGGACTGGCTAGGGTGCGTCGTTGAGCAACTGCCCGATGGCGAGCGGCGCGAGATCGTTATGCTGATCCCGGTAAGGTCTCATCGCAAGTGGTGGCGCGCCGCGGCTCGCGAAGCCAGCGAGGTACTCTACCTGAATCCGATCAAGTTCGTGGGCTACGATCAGGCTTTCCCAGCGCCGCTGTGCTTGTTCTACTTCGGCTCGTTCTGTAGCGAGTTTCGCGAGGCCTTCGCGGCCATCGGCTGCAGCGTCGTGCCGCGCTGCGTATACGCACCCCTGGACGATGGCGGTACGCGATGACCCGCGCGCACTTCACCGGCAGCGTACTGGCCTGCGATCCAGGCGTCGGGCTCGGGAAGTTCTCGGGCTGGGCCCTCCTCGAGGACGCCATGTTGCAAGAGTGCGGCGTGATCGAGGGCTACGGCCTGCTCGGCACGGGCATCGTGGACCACATCAACGACCTGGCCAAGATCCTGCGCCACCGCGGCGTCGACATCGTGGCCGTGGAGCAGATGGTGGAGCGCGGCAAGAGCTCCAACGTGCGGGCGAAAGACCTGCTGGCGCTCTCGCAGGTCAGCGGGGCCATGCTCGCGCTGCCTGGCGCGGGCGAGCGGCGACTGGTGCCGCCCTCGACGTGGAAGGGCTCCACTCCAAAGCCCATCGCCAACCAACGTACGCTCGACGCGCTCACCGGCGCCGAGGTGCAGATCCTAAACGCCGTCACAGCGGACATGAAGACGATCCCCCACGACCTGCTCGACGCCATCGGCATCGGGCTGCACGTGGTGGGGCGGGGGTTCAAGTAATGGGCATGTATGACAGCGTCGTGCACGTGTGTGACTGCGGACACACAGTTGAGTGGCAATCCAAGGATGGGCCGCGCGAGCTAGACACGTACCCCACGGGTGCCGTGCCTTTTCGCGTCGCGGAGGACGTGCTAGGTCGCACCGAGCGGTGCGAAGGCTGCGATTCTGTGTGGACACTTGAACGCGCCTATCCTCCGCCGATAAACACAGTGCCTTTGTGGGCGCGCAAGGGGCCTTCATGAGCAATGCGATCGCGATCAGATGGTGGGCCCTTCGGGACCTGGCGGACAACGGCCCGTGTCGCGCCGTCGACATAGCGCGCAGGCTCGGCGTGGCGCACAACACCGTACGGTCACGTCTTGTCGAAGAGGAGGCCGCCGGCTCTATCAAAGCAGTGATCGTGCCCAACCCCCGCACGCCCGCGGCGATTCACGGCGTGCCTGGCTACGAGATTACAGATCAAGGCAGACAATCCTTGAGCGTGGTGCTTGCCGAGGTTATGCTTTTCACACGCGCGCGGGAGATCATTGTGCCACTGGCCGTAGGGCAGCGCGTAGGTTTGCGCCGAAGGAATGACGCGCTGGCGCCGGACTCCTACACGGTACAGATCCCCGCCGACATCATGCGAGCCATTGACGTGCTCGCTGGGAAGGAACCGGAATGAATACCGACAACACCCCAACAACGGCCGACATCCGCCCCGACTACTACCGCGTGCGTGTGAAGTGCTCCGACGGCGGCTCGCACGAAGTAGAGTGCTTCGCGCTTATCGACGCGCTCGGCCTCGACTTCTACTTGGGCAACGCCCTCAAGTACCTCTTTCGCATCGGCCGCAAGAGTCCTGACCGCGTGTCGGACATGCGCAAAGTGAAGACCTACGCGCAGCAGGCGCTTGAGCGCGCATCGTGACCGACGGCGACACCCGCACCAAGCCCGGCCCCAATCGCACGGCCACGGCCAAGGACGTGGCCACGCTCCTGCACTACGGCAAGACGCCGCGCGAGATCGCCGAACAGCTCGGCGTGTCGCGCCAGGTCATCTACACACGCATGGCCGAGATCCGCGAGTATGACCCGATCGCCAAGGTCGGCGGGCCTACGCTCGCGCAACTTGTCGCCGAGGGCAAGCGGGACAATCTCTTCAAGATGCTGCAGCGCAAGCGCGGCGTGACGACAGCCGAGGCTGCCAAGAAGCTCGGGTGCAGCGTGTCCAGCGCACGCCGCCACGTGCGCACCCTGCGCGCGGCCCTCGTCGAGGACGGCTGGAAGATCACGAGCACAGGCGGCCGCCTGCGCGTGGAGGAGATCGAATGAAGGACGAAGAGACAATCCCCGACCGCCCCCTGCCCATTGCTGTTGCTCGCGGACACGGCCACAACGGTAACGCGCCCAGCGCCACGAGCAAGAACCAGCTGCGCAAGGAGGCCAAGGCGCCCACGCGGCTGCTCTGGCCCTCCAAGCAGCTCGGCGCCGCGCGGGCTCATCGCCCCGGGGATCCCGAGTGGAGCGAGCCCAAGAAGCCACCAAAGGCGAAGGTGCCTCGCAGCCGACGCAAGCGCTACGAGCCCACGCCCGCGCAACTAGCCCGCCGGGCTCACGTCGAAGCGGTGCGGGCGTTTGTGGCCCAGCACGATGCGCGTGCGGTGCGGCCCATCCTGCTCGATCTCCTCTCCTCTCCCGAGGCACTGGACTACTACGAGCAGGCGCACTCGTGAGCACGATCGGGCGCCTGTTCGACCACGGCTGCCGCCGCGTGCGACTTCCTCAGTGGAACGCGGCCGCGTATCTGCAGCTTGAGGAAGTAGAGGGCAAACTAGGCTGCTGGTGTACTTTGGTCGATCCTCACAGCGAGAAAGCCCTTATCGCGTGTGCGGTTGCTGAAGGCCGCACCGAGGAAGATGAACGGGCCGCCATTGCAAGACGCGCCCGCGTGCTTACGTGGGACGTCGACTGCGATGCCTTCCAGGCAGCAGGCCGCAGTCCAATCAAGTACCCGCCAACTGACTCCTGAATCCACGAACCAAGGACAAAGAAAATGGACCTGATCAGACAGACCCAAGAACTTGCCACCGAAGCCACCGCGGGCGCCAAGGCCGAGGCCGTGGAGATCGCGGCCGCCGCGGGCGGGTACCTCGTGCAGACCGAGGACCAGGCATCGATCGCCATCGCGACCGTTCGCGACATCAAGGCCAAGCGCAAGGCGCTGGAAGCCAAGCGCGCGTCCATCCTCGGACCCATGTCCCAGGCGGTCGACGAGATCAAAGCCTTGTTCAACCCCGCGATCAAGGCGCTGGAGCAGGCCGAAAAGGATCTGAAGGGCGAGGTGGTGCAGTGGGGCGAGGACCGCATCAGCGACGCTGATACCCTGCTTGAGGCCGTGGGCCGCGGCGAGCTCGGTGAGATCGAAACCAAGGCCGCCCTCGTCGAGGCGCGCGAGCTGACCACGTTCGAGATCCCCGGCTACCACGTACAGGCGCGCTGGACTGGCGAGGTCACGGACGCCGAGGCCCTGCCGCGCGAGTATCTCGTGCCGGACGAAGTGGCGTTGCGCAAGCTGACGCAGAAGGCCAAGCAGGACCCGGGGATCCCGGGCTGGCGCGGCTTCGCAAAACGCACGGGGGTGGTGAAATGAGGCGCCAGCGAGCTTTTCCGTACTACGGATCCAAGACACGGCTAGGGCCCTTGTATCCCAGCCCAGCCCACGGGCTCATTATCGAGCCTTTCGCAGGCGCAGCTGCGTACAGCCAACGTTATTGGGAATGCGATGTGCAGTTGTTCGACCTCGATCAGAGGGTTGTGGATTGCTGGAATTTCTTGATCGAAGCAAGCGCGAAAGATGTGCTCAGCCTGCCCCTGGTAAGCCACGGCCTTGATTTGACCACGCTCGGCTTAGATGCGGGAGCAGAGGCGTTGCTGTCGTTCTATTCCTACGATGGTTTGGCGGGCACAAAAAACAGGCGCGTGGGGAAGCGCTGCGGATGGAACAAAGCGCGCGCCTGGCTGGCTGGGAGAGTCGGCCGCTACTCGCATTGGAAGTGCTCCCGCGCCTCGTACGCGGACGCACCTGCGCTCGCGGGAACGTGGTTTGTCGATCCTCCGTACGTTGCAGGAGGCGAGCACTACGACCATGGCAACACAGCGATCGATTACGAAGCCTTGTCGGCGTTTTGCCGCAGCCGCCAAGGCCAGGTCATTGTGTGCGAGAACTCGGAGGCTGATTGGCTCCCGTTCACTCCGCTGGCCGAGCACAAGGGAGTGTCCAACAAGATTACCACCGAAGTTGTGTGGATCAGCCCATGAGGCGCCAGCGAAACACCCGCCCGAGCCAGGGCGGCAAGATGCGTGGGCCAGTGGGCCAGTGGGCCCGTGGGACCCCAAGAAGCGCTCGCTCACGAACGCCGAAGTGCGCGAGCTGCTCAAGTTCGCTGGCGACGTCGATCCGATTCACGTGCCGCTAACATGAAGCCCAACGAGGTCGAAGCCTGGCGCCTACTCGCCGACAACGTCACTTTTGGCGGGGCCATGCTCGAGTGCGAGCTCGCGATCGAGGTCGTGCGCTGCACCAAGGGTTTCGGTTGGCTGCGTATGAGCATGCTCACGTCGGAGCGCGACGATCCGATGATCCTCTTTAGGCTGCACACGAGCAAGGGCCTGCCCAAAGGCCCGCCCTCGGTAGAGTGGATCTACGGCGCGGTGCGCGAGTTTTGGTTGCACGAATTTGCCGAGGGATTCCGCGTCGATGGCGCCTTGTACAAGGACCCGCACCCCGGCAACCACAACCACGGGCGGACGTTCAAGGCCCACTGAGGGTGGTACGCTCCAGCAGAAGGGAGGCCGCTTGCAAGTGAGCTTCAGAATAGACGCCGTCGCGTTGGTCGACGATCCCGAAGAAGAGATCTGGACCGCGCAGATCACCTTCGCTTCGGGCGACGAAGCACGCGCGTTTGGCGCCCGCGTCGGACGCGAGATCATTATCGAGATGCCTGACGCACAGCCCCCCGATGTCTACGAAGCGCGCATCCCCGAAGAAGAAGCCAAAGTAAATGCCCCGAAAGGCAAACGATGACCTGGGAAAAACTAGCCGAGGCGAGCCGTCTGACAGGCATCGACAAAAAGACACTCGATCAGAAAGGCCGCCGCGGCCGGTGGACGGTGAAGTACGCCGCCGACGGCTCGCGTCGGTACTGGGTCGGTGCTGATTCCGCGCCCGAGTCGCCTGCCCTGCCGCCCGAGGTGGCTGAGGCAAAGGCGGCGGCCCTCGCTGCCGCGGGCGTCGCGCCCGCCGACGAGCCCGGGGAAGATTCCGACGTCGAGGATCTGATCGATCGGCGCGTCGCGGCCTTCCAGCGCAAGGCCGCGCGCAAGGCCAAGAAGGTACACCGCGTCGAGGCTAACGCGCCGTTCGCGGTCTGCCACTTCGGCGATCCCCATGTCGACGACGACGGCTGCGACTGGCCCGAGTTGCTGCGCACCATCGACACGATCAAGGCCACGCCGGGCATGCGCGCGGGCAACGTCGGCGACACGATCAACAACTGGGTCGGGCGCTTGGAGAAGCTCTACAAACACCAGACCACCACCGAGGGCGAGGCGTTCGCGTTGGCCGGCTGGCTCATGCGCGCGGTACCGTGGGACTACGTGGTCCTCGGCAACCACGACCATTGGAACCAAGGATCGATCATCTTTGACCTGCTCGCGCGCGACTCGCAGATCGTTGCGCTGGAGCCGCACGAAGCGCGGATCGAGTACGTGTCCCCGCGCACTGGCAACACGTGCCGCACCGTCATCCGTCACGACTTCAAGGGCCACTCGATGTGGAACAAGTCCCACGCGGCCATGAAGGTCTCAAAAATGCGGCCGTGGGGCGACCTCTACGTGTGCGGCCATCGGCACATCTGGTCCATCAACCGCGAGGAGACGCACGACAAGCGCATCGCCACGGCCTTGCGTGTGCGCGGCTTCAAGCGCTTCGACGACTACGCCGACGCAGGGGGCTTCCAAGAGGACAGCTACGGCGCTTCGATTACAACGATCCACGATCTCGATCACCCGCTCCTCACCGAGCGCATGCGCGTCTTCCACGACGTCGAAGAGGCTGCGGCCTACTTGGGCTGGCTCCGCGCGCGGGCGGCGAAGAGATGAGCGACGCCGAACTCTTGCTGTTTGTCCTCTTGCTGGCGTTTGCGGCGTTGCCTGTGCGGCGGGACCCGTGAGCTGCACCGGCCTGGCGGCGGCCTACGGGATCACCTTCTGGCTGCAAGTGCAGAGCCTCGGCGTGATTGCCGCGCTCGAGACCCGCTCAGCGCCTGGCGAACGGGAGTTCGCCGCGTGCTTGGTGGTGAAGGAATGTACGACGTTCGCCGACGAGGCGCAGATGTGCGAGGTGCGTCGCGTGAAGCCCGGCGGTCCGCGTCTGTTGCCGCGCCCGCGGAAACCTCCGAAGAGCGAGCCCGTGCCGTGAAGATCAAGACCGGCCTGAAGGTGGTGATCACCTCCGACACGAACGCGCTGGGAGAGTACGGAGCGGCCTCGCTGGCTGGCCGCAGCGGCTTCATTGACTCCGACAAGCCCCTGTACGTCACCGGCGGACTTTCATTCTACAGCGTAACGGTCATGTTCCACGGCACCTACAGCGTGCGCGAGGATCATTTTCGGGCGGCCGACGAGGCTGTTACGATCGTGGAGAATGAAGATCTCCGTTGGAGACGTGCCGCCGATCGTGCGTGGAAGCGCATCGCGGAGGGCAAGGAGGGCTCCTAATGCCCGCGACCGCGACCGCTGTGGCTTTCCGCGCCAACTACGATGAAACCGGCTGGCCTATTCCGGTCGCGCGCGACTCCATTCCCACTCCCGAGCGCTGGCCACAGGGCGTGCTGCTTTGGCTCATGATGAAACGGCTAGAGGCCGTGGAGCGCTGCGGCACCTACAACCTGCGGTGTCGTTTCTTCGCCGACTGTGTGGAGTGGCGAGTTGCCGATCTGCCAGACACGGGCAGCGCCTAGCCACCTACACGCCCGGGGCGCTACGGCTGCAGCATGCCACAGCCCCGCACATTCTGGGACGTCGTCGAAGGGGCTGGATTCGTGGCCCTGGGCGTCTTGCTCTTCCTTGTGATCGTGCTGAGTTCCAGCTGCGCCACGACACAGGCCGCCAAGGATCCCGAGCCCACCTGCCGGCGGCGGGTTATGTTGTGCAGCAACGACGGCCAAGGGATCACGGTCTGCGAGGAAGTGGAGGACGATTGCGCGAAGCTTGATTCGCCGTTCTCAGGCGCCTCGGAACCCGACGCGCCCAAAACGCATTCGATCTCAGCTACGTAGCGCCACGACGTGCGGCACGATCTTGCCGAAGCCCGAGATCGTGGGGTCACCGAGGCGCACGCTTCGCCGCTTGATTCGGTTGCTCACGTTGGCGCCCATCAAGTGGATCACCCGCTCGCCTTCGTCGTAGCCCACCACAAGATCCACGTGGCGCCCCTTGCCCTTGTCGCTCTGTCCGCGGGTCGTACGGAAGCACAGATCGCCGCGCGTTGGCGGGCAGGCCGGGCCGGCCCACGTACCGCCGCGCTTCGCCGAGGCTTCCCAGCGGGCCACTGAGCGGTTGGGGTAGTACCAATCCCAGCGCCCGAAGCGCGGGTCCCCGAGGGGGCGCGGGCCGCCCGTGGCCTCGATGCCGCGCAGGAGCGCGGCTGCGCAGTAGGCTTGCCCCTCGTCTCCGCGCATGAAGAAGCGGACCCAGGGCCCGCGGTTGGCGCCCTCGGTCTCCAACTTGCACTGCTCATGAGCCTCGAGCCAGAGCGCGAGGCGTTCGGGCGCTGCCAGCTCCGCCCAGAGGGCCGGGGGCACGTCCCGAGGGCGCCAGGGCGCTGCTGAGGCAAAGGGGTCTAGCGGGGCACTCACGCGGCCCTCAGAGCTTTGCCAATTCAGCAGCGATTGTGGCAGCGAATAGACGATCTTTTTCTTGCTGCTCTGGCGGCAGGTCTGCGTAGGGCACGAAGCACGGATGCTCTTTCTTCTCAGCGTCCTTGACGGCACCATAACGCCACCCGTCGGCCGCTTTGCCCGCTAACCACGCCTCGTGCGATTGCTCTGGACTTGAGATCTTGCCACTCAAGTGCCCGCGCACCCCTGCCGTCGCTGATGCGCGCTGCCATTCAGGGGCGTCGGCCCAAGCGACTTGTGAAGGATCGCCCAACGTGACGCAGTATGCACGGTTCGCTTCGTGACAAGCACACGCGATCTGCTCGACCTGCTGATCGCTGTAGGTCATAGCTTCAGGACTTTGCGGGTCTGTTCGACGAGCCCGCCGAACAGATCCATCATGTCGCCCAGGTCGATGTCGGTCGTCTTGTTGAGGAACGTGAACCCGAAGGCCGAGGCGGTGACCGTGATGTCCGGGCGGCCGTTCTTGTTGCGATCGCCGCCCTCGAGCGTGAATTTGAATGTGCGCATTTGCTTACTCCTCGTGATCTGGCTTGTGCCGGTCGATCTCGTCGTCGAGCTCCTCGATCACCTCGTCGTCCGCGGTGCCGGGGGTGGACGCTGCGTACTCTTTGAGTCGCGCCACGACGAGCTTGGCCGCGGTCCAGAGGGCGAGACGCGCGTAGTAGGCCAGCGCGCCGCCGAGTAGCGTAAGCACGGCGATGATCACTTTGTCCCAAGGGATGTCAGCCATGGCGCCCTCCCAGAGCGGCCTTGAGGTCGTCGATGCGCGACTCGATCCGAGCTTCCATGTCGCGGAGGTCGTCTTTGGTGGCCAGCGTATCAACGCGATCACGCAGCCGCTCCCGATCTGCGATCTCTTTGTCGAGCGCGACCCGCAGATCAGCGATCTCCTTGGGGCCGTAGGCCTCTAGCGTCTTTATGCGCTGTCCATAGGAGCCCGCGCCATAGACGATCGTGGCGATCGACAAAAGAAGGGCTGCTGCCGCAATCCACTCGCTCATGGTGTGCCCCGTATCACGGGAGCCGGGCCTCGTCGCAGCGGGCCAGAACGGGGGCGCCGTTCAAGTTGGCGCCGATCTCCTGCAGTTTCGCGAAATAGGCCGCATCGGCAGCAACGCCCACCATACGCAACGGCCCTACAGATTTGGCAGCTGTGCGCAGAAACGCCGCTTCGTCGGGCGTTGCGCGCAACCGCGCGCCGTAGACGAGTGTGGGCTTCGTTGTGCCAGCCGCGCAGAACGCCTCGCCCAGCGCTGCGGCCTCCGCCGCCAAGCAGCTGGCCGCGTCCGTGTCGGCTTCGTCGGCGAGAGGCCGGCACAGGGCCTGGGCAATGGCGGCGTTGGCGGCATTAGCGTGGCTGCGGCGAACAAGTAAGCCGATCTCTCGGCTGTGCAGGGAGGCCGGATCGCGTTGTCGCCGACCGCGCACGCTTTTGGCGACCTCGATCGCTTTGGCGCGGCTGATTCCCTTCTTGGCGCGCAGGCGGTTGACAATCACGGCGCGCGTTGCGCCTCGCCGACGAAGCGCCACTGCGTATCGTTTCGCGTCTGCAGGGGCGTCGACGAGAACAGTGGCCGGGACCGTGTCGCGCGGGTCAACCCGGTTGCCGTAGTGGCCGCCCAGCTGCTCGGCCGGCCAAGTGCTGCCGTACGCGCAATCGAAGGCGGTCTTGACGTCGGCCGTCGTGGGGATGTCGCCGGAGTTCCAACGGGCGATCCGCACCACGGCGCCGTTGACGGTCAGGCCGGCGCCCGCGTAGCCCAGAATGGTCAGTCCCGTCTGGCTGTTCGTCCCGGCGTTGCTGACCACAGGCGTGCCCCAGTCGAGCACCCATGACGACGACGTGGCGTTGTACGTCATGCAAACCGCGTGGTAGGCGCCAGCTGTGGGCGTCTCCCCCGTCAACATGGCCGTCCCAGCAGTCACCTGAAACGTCGTGTTCACGAACATCCCGGCGCGGGCGGCCAAGTCGTCGCTGTCCCAGATGTACGCGACGCCAGAGTCGTATCGGATGACGCCACAAATCATCCCCGGCTGGGCCTGCGCGCTGAAGGTGGCGTTGAGTTCGTCCCCGCCGTCGCCGTCGTAGCAGGCAACCTCACTGACCTTGCCGGCCTCGCAAGGGTCCTTGAACGTCGGCTGCGCCGCCCCGGTGCCCTGCGTCGCGTTGGCGGCGAGAGAGCCTCGGTCGGTCGACGACGTCACCGGGTCGTTGTTGGCGTAGCTCTCAAGCTCGGGGTTGTGGTCGAACACCGGGCTGCCAGGGAGCGGGCAGGCTTCGCCCGACGCCTGCGCTTCGTCACCTGAGCCCATCGACGACAGCCCGCTGCCAAGTGCGCTGGTGGGCTCATCGCCGCCGAGCGCTCCCGACATCGTGCCGAGGTCTTGGCCCGAGCACACCAACGTGGCCGCCACGAGGACGGCGCAGTGCAACCCTCGTCGCAACATCAGTGGTTGGCTCCCGCGTAGGTGACGCGCTCCACTTGGTAGGTAGTGCTCGCGGTGTCGCTCACGACGCAGGGCCGCTCGGTGCCGAGAAACCGCAGGGCGCGGCAGACGCCCGCCTTGATCAGCACGCCGTCAGTGGACGCGCCGGTGAGACACGTCACATCTCCCGCGCCGCAGGCCCCTGCCCATGTGTCGCCGCCTGCGCACATGTTGGCCGTGGCGTGCGTGTTGCAGATGTAGAGATTCTGCGAGACGTTCTCGACTTGATCAGCCGCGGCGAGGTCGGTGTCAATGGCCTCGATCGGCGTGGTGCCGAGGGCCTCGTCGCTTTCGTTTTTGGTCTGCAGCGCGCTAACGTCGATGCCCCACATAGCCGCGCTGAGGACTTGGCTGGAGGTGGGTTTGGCCGTGATGCCGATGGGCGTGCTGGGCCCGATGTATTCCGGGCCAGCTACGACGATCTCAACGGTCGGAGGCCGCTGTAGGACGTTGAAGGCGGCGGCCCCCAGCACAGCACTGAGGGCAACAACGAGCGCGATCACGCTCGTCGTCCAGGGATTGACGCGGGGCGTAACCTGGGCGGGCTGCGTGATGCCGGCCGGGCTACAGGCGGTGGAGGCGGGGGAGTTTTGCATCGGCCCCCCGTATCACGCTCAACAAGACACCGCGCACCACTCCAAGCACCAGTCAGAGGCACGTGGGCCGTCTTCTACACAACTGGCCTCGGAGTCCACCAAACACTCAGCCTCGGCCAAACACGCGCAACAGCGCACGGCCGCCCAATGCTCTTCGTTACGCTCGAATACGATCCCGCCGTCGACGAGATCGGTGCGCTGTCCGCCCTCGGGCGCGAACTCGGGGCCGCAAGCAGCGGACAGCAACAGCAAAGTAACAATGAATGCGTTTTTCATGCTGCGATTGTAGACACGCCCGCGCGCCGAGCGCGTGCGCTCGGTCACGATGTTGCGTCGGCCACCAGAGCCCCCTCGAACCAGCACGCAAGCGTGCCCGTTCCGTGGACGCTGGCGCCTGTGGCCTTGGCGTTGTCCCGGCAAATCACGCGTATGGTGTCATTGGCTGCGAGGACGCCGCTCCATGCGAAGGTGGCCACGTCGTTCGTGACATCAGCGGGCTGCTCCAGCCGCTGGCAGAGCTGCGTTCCCGTCGTGAGATCGTTGGTGGTGTTGTTTTTGTAGATTCCGCTAAGCGAATCGAACCGATCGGCCACGCCGGACCACGACACGGGCACACGCGCCAAGAACGAATAGGTGCCCGACTTCGGCACGGTGAACACGTCGGCAGCGAAGTTGCCGCCAACGTCGTAGTCCTCGGTGTCGAAGTTGATCGTAATGCCGTTGGCGTTCGTGCCTCGGTAGAGGTCGACGCCCGACGTCGAGTAGGCGCGAAAGCGTGGTTTGGCGGTCGTGTAGTTCGTGAGGACTTGCACTTCGCTCGAAAGCGCCGAGACGTTGCCCCATTGATCGACGGCGCGGATCCTCACGTAGGTCAGCGTGCTTGGCACGTTCCACGCGCCGTAGGCCCAGGCGTTGGTGCGCACCCGCGCCTCGAGATCGCCCGAGCTCGTATCGAACCCGGTGGCGCCGCTCCAGACCTCATAGACAACGACGTTTCGATCGAGGCCGCGCGGGTCCTTGTCCCATTTCAGCGCGGCGTGGCCTGCGCCGGCCGCCGATGCGAGCCCCGTAGGCGTCGCGCGCGTGTAGTAGGGGCCGTTGGGCACCTGCCCGGGCCCGGCCATCACAACCGGCCACGCCCGCGAGCGGAATGAAGGCGTATCGGCCTTGACTTCAAGGATCGTCTGTATGCGCCCGCCCTCGCCGATCTCGTGGCGGTAGCCGATCACGCATGCCGTGACAGTCGCGTCGGTGACCTGGCCGTCGGCAGGAAAGGCGTAGCGGTCCCAGAGCTCGACCAGCGGGTAGAAACCTCGCAGGCGAACCGTCGCCCAGATCACCGGCTCTTTGAGCTCGGCAAGTGCCGCGTCACCAAGCGCTTGGGCTTCGGCGAGCGTGTCGATTCGGTGGCTCGTGCCCTCGTTGATCTGCGCCCAGAGGTAGCCGTACTTCGCGATCGATGTGGAGTCGGTGCGCGTGGTGGAGTGGCGCGGCAGCGCGGCGTCGGGCGGCTCAATGACAAACGTCACCTCGACGGCGTTGCGGATATCACCCGTGCCGTATTTCACCGACTCCCACGCCTCAATCTCTGCGGCCGCGAAGGTCCGATCGGTGGTCGCATAAGCGCGATCGGGTGAAGCGATGTCGGGTACGAACTCGCGCAGCGAATCGATCCAGCGGTAGCGCGCGTCGAAGCCGGACTCGCTCGCGAGCAGCCGCGCTGCCGACAGCACGGGCTCGTTTTCCTGCGCGTACGTGTTGATTGTGAAGCTCGGCGACGTCGCCACGCGCCACAGCGGAGTCACGCCGCCGAGGTAGGTGGCCGAGGCTGGCTTGGCGTCGTCGGTGATCTCTTGGATCACATCTTCGACAGCCTCGGGCGTGGTGTCGTCGCCGTAGTCGCCTGCCGTCTGGATCCACATGTCGCGGACGATGGCTCCGCGGCCGTGAACAAAAACGCCCATATCCTCGCGGGCAGCGTCGAACTCGCCCACGAAGCCATCCCAATACAACTCCCATTCCCAATCAAAGGGCTCGCGCGGGTAGAGGGAGTTCGCTGGCAGGCTGGCGATCTCGATCTTCACCCGCGACTTGCCGCGGA
>JAJDCY010000005.1 GCA_029260595.1 Phycisphaeraceae bacterium
CTCAATTGTTGCTTCGGTGAACGATCGAAGCCGTGCCCTGGCTTCGGGCATACTCAGACCGGACTTCAGTGACCGTAGGTCATCACACAACGCTGCGACGGCTGCCTTGCGGGCCTTGAAGGTGTTGGTGACCGCCCAGAAACGCTTCTTCTCATCCGCCACGTGTGCCCGAAACGCTTCGGCCGCTATGGACCTGCCGCACGCCGGGCAATCGACCTGGCCCTCGTCCTCCAACTTGCCCACGAACACGTCCGTGGACAGAAGAACCTCCAGCCGCTCAACAATAAATGGTTCCAACTCACCGGCCAGCGTGACGCTCGCCGCCCGCACAGCGCGGATGTTCTGTTTCAGGTGAAGGCCTGCAATGTCCTGAATAACGAGATGCGTCTGATGTTCCACGGAGTAGCGAGCGACGCGCTCTTCAATCACGGCGAGGATTTCCTCGCATCGGGCGGTGGGGTCTACCATTCCCTGACGGGTTGGGCAATACGTCGTGTGCAGCGTTTCGATGCGGTGGAGGACTTTCTCGTCGGTCGCCGTGCCGAACACTGCCTCCCATTTAGTTTGCGCCGTTATTAGGGCACCCCTTATCTCGTCGCACTTCGACAGCTCGTCGACCGACCTGGCCAGCTGCCGGAGGTTCTGCGCCGTCACCTCCAGCTCGTGGAGGCCCAACAGTGGCAATAGCGCTGAATACTTGCCGCCCTTGGTGTCCCGGATGAAGCCCGCGAGCTCGTCCTGTCTCAGAACCGTGCGGCGGTAGTCCCAGGTGTGCATCAGGACGGCCTCGGTCCCACCCCCGCAACGCGTCGACGCGCCGTTGGGTTGCACCTCCGCCACGAGCTGTGACCCGTTGCTGAAACTGACCAGCAGCCTGGTTGGCTTGCCTTTGGGACGGTGCGAGTTGACCAGGCCCTTCTGTTGATGTTTGCCGCTGTACTCGTGGGTCAGGTGCCCAACCCTACCACCATTAAGCACGTATTCGACCGCGTCCACGAACGACGACTTGCCGGAACCGTTCTCGCCGTAGACCACCACCGACTTGGAGTTCAGGGCGAGCGTGGCGGTTACGGCCGCGCCGCGGAACCACTCCAACTGGATGGCCTTAATCCTCACGGCCCTCGTTGGGTCTTGGCGCCTCTTTAGCGACCATGTCTTCAAGCAATGTCTTGGCGATGTTTGCCACCTCCGTCGGCACCAGGTGCCTTGCACGTAGCTGACTTTTGAATAGCCGGCGAGTCCGTGACACGACTCGTTCCGTCACCAGGGGGTGAGCCGCTTGGGCCTCGACCAGGCGATCGTTGAACCAGTTTTCATCATTAGACATGCCAGCTCACACCGGAATGGTTCGGCAATCCATCCGAAACACAACAGTGCCCCCAATGGTCATCTCAGACGTGATTCAAGGCGTTGTATGTAGGTCGCTGGGATGTAGGTTCTCCCCGCGACCTTCTCACCCACATACCTGGCATACAATTGCTCTGTGGGCAAGTAGAAATGCCCCTTAACGGGGGTTAGTTGTCTTGTCTTGCTCCCTCGAACGCAGGCCTGCTGTGCCGACTGGGTATTGATAACGCTCAACCCAATGTTACTCACTGCTCACCACGGTCATGACCGCATTATGGCCACGCAGGTGGCGCAATCACGACCGATGAAATGACTTGATCCGCTATTTCAAGACTGACGCTTGCACCCTCCATTCGTATACCTGTGTATAACTACGCCACAGATTCGAAATAGGGCGACGGTATTGAGGAATAGGCTCGATACACATGACGGAAGACTTCATCTGCCTTCTCACTCACTTCATCTTCTGTGTACGTTCCCACGGGCAAACCGGTCTTTTCACTCCATAGGAAATCTCGAATTGCAATACGGACAGCGTCTCGTGTCGACTCCTTATCGCGCCAATGGTCAACCTTGAGCTTCTCAGCCTTTAGAGTCGTCAGAAGCTCTACAGCAACCGCCTTGATCCTCTGGATATCCTTTGCCCCTAATTCCTCCTTCTTCAGTAAGTCATACATTGCTAGGGATTCTTGGTCGAGGCCTTCTCTGACCGCTCGGCTCTCTTCCTCGTCCAGCTCATTTATGAACCGTAGTAGTGCCTCAAACGTCGCCTCGATGGTCAGACGGTCTTTTTCCCTGTTGTAATCAGCCACGATCTCTTCATAATGCACCTGAAAGTCCGTGCGCAGCGGATTCTGTTGGAGCAAGCGCAGAAGTCTCTGCTCAATAGCCGTCTTGAGATTCTGCACAGTCGTCCGCTTTACTGGGCTGCGCTCAAACTCCTGCCGAAGCCTGTCGAAGTCGATCTTGCTGATGTCGTAGGTCTCGGTCTCTTCACCCAATCGAAGCGGCTGGGTCTCAATCGCCTCGTCAACCACTTGGTGCAGTTGCCGTATGATGTCTGTAATATCTGCCTTCTCACGGTCTTGCTGGAGGCTCTTGTAGATGACGTTGATCGCATCGTATTCGCTCCTGTGCGCGTTGATGCCCTCAACCGTAATACAAGCTTTGAACTTTGTGAACACAGCCCGGCACATCACCTCGAACCGTTTCCGTGTCTCGTCGTTCTCATTGGCCGCCTCTTTTGCAGCGAGGATAGCCGCGTTTCGCTCGAACCCTGTTGCTGAAATGATGTTGTCCAATGATGCACCGCGCTCAGTCAGGAATGACCGAACGAAAGCGATGGCCTCGGTCAAGTCGGCCAGCAACTCTTCCTCAGGTTTTGCCGGTTCAGTCCCACCACTGTCACCGCCCCGACCACCATCCCCCGTTCCCGCAAATGCTGCCAATGCTTTACGTAGATTCTTCAGGATGCCGCAGTAGTCTACGATCAGTCCGTTATTTTTGCCCTCGTTCACACGGTTGGCTCGCGCGATAGCCTGCATCAACGTGTGTGCTTTGAGTGGCTTATCCAGATATAGCGTGGATAGGCTGGGAACGTCGAATCCCGTGAGCCACATCGCGCAGACGATGGCGATCCGGAAAGGGTGCTCTTGTTCCTTGAAGGCGTCTTCTAATGCCAACCGCTGCATGTTGCGGAATTCAGGTTTCCGTCTCATGAATTCCGGCAGATCAATGCCTTTTTTAATCAAACGGCGGTGGGGGGTGATGTCCAGGCCCCATCTGCGGAACTTCTCCACCTCCCCTTGTTCCTCACTGACCACCACCGCTGTACGGGCCTGACGCATCCACTCGATCTGGCGACGACGGTAGACTTCATCTTGCTCGTCGATCGCCGACGACAATGCCCTTTCAAGTTCCCTAATGCGTTCATCCCAGTATTTGAGGATCAAGTTGCACATCCGCACACAGGTGATCTTGTCGATGCACACGAGCATCGCCTTTCCGGTTTCCCACGCCTTGGAGTAGTGCAGCACAAAATCACGAGCCACCTGGTCTAGCCGCTTGTCCGCCGTAATGATGTGGTAATCGCGCTTCAGCTCCTGCTCCAGCCGCTGCTCGACATCGATGTCGTCGGTTTCTATTTCCTCCAGCTTCTCAGCGATCCGCTCATTGAGGTCGCCGACGGCTACACCGAGTTTGTCGCCCCGGGCGTCGTAGTACAGCGGGACCGTGGCCTTGTCTTCGACAGCCCGCTGGAAGTCATAGGTCGACACATAATCGCCGAACACCCGGCGCGTGATCTGGTCGTCTTTGAACAAGGGCGTGCCGGTGAAACCGATGTAGCTGGCGTTTGGCAGCGCATTGCGCATGTTCAGCGCGAGAGTTCCGTACTGTGTACGGTGTGCCTCGTCCGTGATGACGATTACATCGTCACGCTGGGTGTAGCCCTCGTCGGGGTTTACATCCTGATTGAATTTCTGAATCAATGAGAAGATGTGCGACTTGTGCTGGGCCAATAATTGGCCCAGGTGATCGCCGCTGGATGCGCGGCACGGGTCGCGGTCATTGTCGACCACACCACATCCGGCGAATGTCTTGTAGATTTGCGTATCCAAGTCGTCTCGGTCAGTCAGCACCAGGAACGTGAAGTTCCCGCCGAGCTTGCGGTGAACCTTTCGCGTAAACATCACCATCGAGTAACTCTTCCCTGCCCCCTGGGTGTGCCAGAATACGCCCAGCTTGCCCTGGCGATTCTTACGGTCCCGGACAGCCTCAAGGGCCCGATTCGCGCCAAGATACTGATGGTTGCGGGCCAGGATCTTTCTCGGCTCGCCAGCGGAGTCGTCAAAGACGATAAAGTTCTCCAAGAGGTCCATGAAAGTCGTCTTGTCGCACACCCCTTTGAGAAGCGTCTCCATGTCCACCACGCCCGGCTGTTCTTCGGCTAGGCGTTTCCACTCGTGGAAGTGTTCGAATCGGCTGGTCAACGACCCGAGTTTGGCGTCCACACCGTTGGCCAGCACGACAATCGCATTGTGGTGAAATAGGTGCGGGACAGTGTCCTTGTAGTCCTTGAAGTTTCGCTCATACGCCGCACGAATGTCCTTGCTGACATTCTTCAGTTCCATGAACATTATCGGCAAGCCATTGACGAACCCCACGATGTCGGCCCGTCGGCGGTACAGGTCACCCCGTATCCACAACTCCCGCACGCAAAGGAAGTGGTTATTCGTCGGGTTGTTGAAATCGAGCAATCGCAGTCGCTGGCGCACCCGCTCATCTTTGTCATTTCGGAAGGTGACCTGTACACCATCACGGATCAGGCCATACTTCTCGCGATTCGTTGCCATCAGCGACTGCGTCGTCGCGGTCGTGACCACCTGCCGGACGGCATCGTCGTAGGCTTCCTCAGGCAACCCCGGATTCAACTCAACCACCTTGGCCCGGAGATAACGCGTCAACACGACTTCCCGGTCTGATGCACGCCCTAAAAGGCTATCCGGTCCGAAATTCTCGTTGTTGTAGGCGTACACCGACTCCCAGCCGAGTTGCTGTTCCAGATACTCGGCCGTTGTCTGCTGAACGAGGGTGTCTTCGGTGTATCCGACCATTCATGGCTCTCAAGTCGTAGGGAGACCCAACTTGTCGAAGAAGGCCTTATTGCGTTCTTTTGCCGCATTGACGAGACGGTCAAACGAGATCACCTCTAGATATGCACGATAATTCGGGTTGTAGCCGAAGTACCCTGAGTAATCATGCGTTGGCGTGAGCCCAAGAATCTTGCACCGCTTCTCGACACTTGGGGTGATGTCGCAGATGGCGTAGCAGAAACCGGGGACATCCTCAGACTTTGGTATTGGACGCCCGGACTGTGTTTGTACCTTGCCGCTCCGAATACGCTCCAGGTAACCTAACGCCTGCTCAATTGGGTCCTTGTTCTCGCCGGAGGTCATGTCATTTCTCATCGGCCGCTTCAACTCGACGATCACAATCGATGCCAGCGGGAGCTTTTGGGTATCGGAAACAAGAACAGGAGTGTCGAATACATTGAACGAGACGATGTCCGGCTCTTTGGTGTGATCGGATTCCGTGATCGGCATTGCCGCGAGTGTTTTGTCTGACGCCAGATAGTCATGAAACGCCAACCGTTCATCAACTAACCAGAGGTTGCATGCATCCATGTGGATGTCATTAGACGTGCTCCCCATCGGCATAATGAGATTATGAATCAGGTCTTCTCGCTCGTACTTGCCGTCACTCTTCCGCTGAATCGCCTTTTCAAGTAGATCTAATATGATCCTCCGATGGGCAACGTAATTGGCTAGATCGGACTTCTTGATATCCTCTGCGGTCTTCAAATAGGCCTGGAGGCGGGCCTGGTAGTCGACGTAGGTCTCTCCGGCCTTGGGATTCATCACATCATGGCCATCAGCGAGTAGTTGGCCCTCGATCTCCGCGAGCTTCTTGTGAAGCAACAGATCAAGATCCCTGTCGGTAATGTCAGGGTCAACGGCGATTTCCTCATCAGGTATCCGGCTCATGATCGGTCGATATCTGGGCGCCTTCCTTGCGACGAAAGTTGAGACCCGCTCTTTCCCAAGCCGTCGCTTTTCCTCCAAATAACCTTCCAGGAATGCCGATGCGCGTTCAAGCACTGCCTCGCGAATCTCCTTCTGGGACAGTTCGCTGTCGGCGAACATTTCTAAGGGCTCCTCCTCAATGTCGAAGCTCGTCCGTTCAGACCGAACTCGTTCATCCAAAAGCGGGGAACTGACGTAGCATTCGTACACGAAGTCGCCCGCTTCATCGTGGAGGCTACCGAACAGGCCGGGGATCTTGCCTCTGATATTCTCCTGTACGACAAGGCGATTCGCCGCACAGAAGGCAATGCTGTGGTTTCGCGTGGATGACGCTGAGAGCTTCACGTGTATCAACTCGAAGGAGGTTTCCTTTAGCTTGATCGACTCCGAGCTGGCACCGGCGACCATGTGCTCCTCGTAGATCTCGTCGAGAGAGATGGTCTCGTCATCATCCACAATTTCAATCGTTGGCGCACCGCCAGGTCGCACGAAATACCAGAGGCAGTGTTCGAATAGGTTCTTTGCGATCACCTTGGCTGTCTTGGGTGATGCCTCGCGATATCGCCTCGTGAATCCTGAAAGTTGAATCGTAGTATGGCGCGGAGTATCGCCAGCATCAAAGGCCACGGATTCAGACACCCCCTGGCAAGCGTCAAACGTGAAATCCCGCTGTTTGCTGGTGCCGTCCTCAGCCACGAAGACGCTCTCCACTTTCGCACGACCATAAGCTTTGAGCCAAAGCAGCCGACCGACTCCGCGACCGCCGCGATTAGCCTTATACTCGCTGTCTAGCGTAAGGAAGGACTTCATGTTGGCTTCGTTGAACCCGACACCGTTATCGGTGATCTTAAAGCCGACTATCGTGCCCCTCGCCTCCAACCTAGGCTGTTTATCACGTCGGTTGAACTCCAAGGCCGTTTGGTCTTCACGGATGATCTCAACGCCAATCCGGCCCTTATCCGCAGAAAGATTGGCATCCTCGATCGCGTGGATGGAGTTGCTGACGGCTTCATAGAGCGGAAGCATGCCGCCGCTTGCGGGAAGCGAAGTGTTCCGTAGGCGTCCGTGGAGATTTGTTGCAATGCTCATCCAACCACCTCCCGATCCGATGACCCTCTCGGCAAACTGTCTGACCCGAAGTCCTCATTGTTGCACGCATACACAGCGCCCCAGCCCAATGCCTGCTTAAGGCAATCAGCGATCGTCTGCTGTACCAGGACATCCTCGGTAGTTCCTGACATCGAAGTCAATCCCTTACCTTCCTCACTCACAGTTCAATTCCCATTTCAACGAGAAACCTTGAAGGGTCTTTTGGCCAGCCGAATACCTTTGCCGAGATTGTCAGTGTCAGGCTTTCCTGAGCGCGGGTGATGGCCACAAAGCAGTTCCGGCGTTCCTCCTGCATCTCCAATGAGTGGTCACCTTTCTTGAGTGCTGCCCAGCTTGGCAACTGATCCTCCACCAGGCCCATGAGATAGACGTGTACAAACTCCATACCCTTGGATGCATGGATGGTAAAGCAGGGAACCGCTTCCGACGGTTTGGGTGGCGTTTTTGACGTCAGGTCAAGTTCATGAAGAAACTGATGCAGACCCACGTCCTCGTCTTCGAATCTATTGGTTATTTCACCCAGGAGAAGCGTCCAGACCTCCCGTTCTTCATCGAATTCATTGAACGCATTTTCATCCGGTTGCGGGGAGCCTTGACATGCTTCCGCCCAGACAAACAGTTTGTCCGCAAAACCACGGTAATTCAGCGAGTTCAAGAGCGGCTTGATATCTGTTTCAAGCAAACACCGTGTCGGTTTCTCAACGGCATCACGGCGATTCACTTCGTCAAGCCAGGAACGCAGCAGATCCTTGCCGTCTGCCGAGGCGTGGGAAAGGACTGGGGCCAGTTCGATGCTAATTCCCTCCATCTCATAGAATGCCTTAGAAAGGCGGGCCAGCGATTGTTTGTCTTCCTTTGAATTCACAAGACGAAGGATCGCGTGCAGCATTCTCAAGGGTGCGCTCTTGAATTCATCCTTGCGGGCAGCGTAGTAGACCGGAACGCCCGCTTCCTCAAGCTTGCGTCCGGCGAGTGCCAATAGTTTTTTTGTCCGCGCAAGCACGGCACAGTCCTTGCGCTCCTGCGCGCTCCTCTGTACGATGTCCTGGGCGATCCATTCGGCTTCCTCGTCGACAGTATTGAAACGGAGAACCCGCACAATTTCGCCGCTTTCGCCTTGCTTAACCGCTTTCAACGGCTTTTTCCCCGCTGACCGGTTAAGGTTTTTCTCGATCAGGGCGTTAGCGAGTTCAATCACTTGCGGCGGGCAACGGTAGTTTTCTGGAAGTTGCAACTCCGAGACGTCAAAATTATCCCGCAGCGCCTGAATCCTCTTGGGGCTCGCACCATTCCACTGGTAAATGATCTGATCGTCGTCCGCCACGACAAACAGCGTGGACGGGTCGGGCTGGGCGATAAGCGAGAGAATCCGATACTGGGTTTGGTTGGTGTCTTGAAACTCATCGACAAGAATATGCCTATAGACCTTGCGGATATGCTTCACCAGGAAGGGGAATTTGTTAAGAAGGTCGAGGGACTCGGCGATCAGGCTTGGGAAGTCCAGTGAGTTCGTGAGGCGCAGCGCGTCCCGGTAGGCGGTGTAAACACGTGCCAAGGGAAGGGCGTTCTCGACATTCGACTGCTGAAGAAAAGCTTCCGCTTGATCTGGAGGGACGCACCGATCGATAAGCCGGGTAACCGCCGGAAGAAGCTGGGCGGCTTTAAAATGCTCCGGCAGCGAATAAGCGAGATCCTTTCGGAGTTGCCCAATGGCATCGTCCAGCAAGGCTTCGCGGTCGGCGTCGTTGGAGAGAATCTGGAAATCCGGGCGGAGATTCATGTGATTCCCATGCTGCTGGAGAAGTTCTGCCGCATAGGAATGAAAGGTTGTCAGCCGCACCCGGCCAAGCTCCCTAGGGACAAGTCCCTCGACCCTGCTTCGCATCTCGGCGGCCGCTTTGTTGGTGAAGGTGAGCGCCAGGATTCTGAAATGCTGGCCCTCCGATTCCTCCAGAATCCGGGCGATTCGAAAAGTCAGAACCCGTGTCTTGCCGGATCCGGGACCGGCTAAAACCAAAAGCGGCCCATCGTCCCACAACACAGACTCAAGCTGGTTCTCGTTGAGCGAGGATAAATCAATCATATCTGTCACCCTTCGGCCAGCACGATAACGCGAGCGATGATGTCGCGGATTGTCTGCGGGATAGATTCCGCTCCGCGTTGCCGAACCTCATTTACCAACGCTTGGGCGAAAGCCGGTTTTCCGCCCGCTTGTTTGATGGCCGCCTTGATTAGAAGTTTCGTACGTCTAACATCACCGCCCGCTGTCTCTGTTTCGATCTGCCCCTTGCTTGTGCTCGGCACAAGGCCTTCGATAAAGCCGTCATAACCATTACGCCAAAACTCATGCTCAATGTCGGCATGGGCTAATGCTCGAGCACGGTCTGCGATACTTTCGCCTGCCACAAGGTGGTTGTTTGCGCGCGTCACATAGTCGTTTCCGGCTGCGTCCCCATCCGCCATAAGGAACCATTGAATTCCCAACACCTTGGCGAATTTAATGAGCGGTTCGCCCTTCTCTAGGACTTGGCTTATTTCCAGAACGGAGAAGCTGATTTGATCCTGCGAATGCCCCATCAATTCGAAGAGCAGTGGCATAAGGTGATAATCTGATTCGCCTTCTACCAGCAACCAGCAACGGGAGAAGAGATAATGCCCCTTGGCGAGACGTATGCTGTAGTCGATAGCCTGTCGCTCCCGGTCCGTGAAGGCACCATTCTCAGCTCGACCAACTTTCGTTTGCCCGTTGTGTTTGTATATTCTGCGCAGCGCCGTCACAGGAACTCGTGAGACCAAATCACCGGAATGGCTTGAAACGAGAATTTGGCCGGCCATCTGTTCCAGGGATGATCCAAGGGAACGGATCGCGGAAGGATGAAGGTGCGCCTCGGGTTCTTCCAATGCCAGTATGGGTATGGATTCCGGGGCGTATGCCTCGGCGAGGTTAGCAGCGGTGAAGGCCTGAAAGAGCATCAACACGGCAAGGCTTTGGGTTCCTTCACCGTGCCTTTGTAAGGGGAGTTTCGCGCCTTGGCTCGATTTCAGATGCACCTGGATTTTCCCAACCATGTCGAAAACACGCGTCGGAACTGCCTCGAGCGCCACTGGATCGGCGGAATCAAGCGGAACGAGTCGCCCGGCGTCGGCGAGCTTCTTCGTGACTTCGGTCAGTCCGGCGTTCGCATCGAGAACCGACCTATTGACCTCCTGGAGCATTTCCTCGATCCGCTCCCGTTGCCCATCGGGGAGCTGGATGGATTTCAGAAACCCGCTCCAGAATTGGCCGCGCTGGCCGAATTCCTGTGAGGCGTCGCGGAGTGCAGAAAGGAAAAAGACCGGGGTTAACCGTGAAATTAGATTGTGTGGCGTCGCGTTCTTGAGCACCAGCTCCACTCCGCTGGCATTGAGAAAGGCCCACTTGGTTTCGAATGACGCCGAATCCACCTGGTAAACTCCTTGAGCCTGCAACCAGATGTGGTTCAGCCCGTCAGCATCCAATTGAATCACTTCGTTCATCTGCTGGGTAACTGGGTCGGGCCATTCGTTTTCGTGTTCCTCGGCGAAATGGAGGGTAATTGAGATCGGATCTGCCGATTGCGGTGTCGCGCCCGAGTCCTTCAGGTGAAAGTCGTACTCGGTGAACTGGCCGCCTCGCCGGACGCCGAGACCGCGCGTTAGCACCAGCCGAACAGCCTCCAGCACGGTTGACTTGCCAGTATTGTTTTCGCCGATAAGCACCGTCAAACCGTCAAGGGGCAGATGCAGCGAGTCGATACCACGAAAGTTTTCGATCGATATCTCTTTCAGCTTCATGCCGCCACCTCCCCGCTCATTAGGCGTGGCAGTAGTAGGTCGCGGGCCTCTCTAAGGCCCATATTGGCTTGTGCTAGTGAGAATACCTGCTCAAAGAGCGGCTCTACGACAGTCGTAAAGTGGTCGAGTAATGTCAGGGCCTTAGGCAACAGCAGTGATTGCCGGGCGATGTAATCCGTATTGAGGTTCTTCTGTGTAGCGCCTTCCCCAATGCCTGCGAGGATTGCTCGTTGCTTGGAATGGAGGCAGCAGTACAGGAACCACTTCGATACGCGCCGCAGATTCTTAAAGTAGAGCCAACCGTCATGAATGCAGCCTGTTACTCCTGTGAAGTAGGGGATGCCGCAGGTAGCGCTATTGGAAAGGATAAGTTCACGTGGAGGTAGAAACACACTCTTCTTGACGCCCGCCTCAATGATCTTCTCAGATGTGGTATATACAAAAGGGCTTTCCGATGCTGTAGCATCACCGATCTTGAACCATGGTATAGTCCCATCTAGGAAATCCTTGATTGGCCGTGGTGAACCACCACGGCCAACCGTGCAGATAGTTGAAATGGCAACCGATTCCCACCCCTCCGGCACGCCGTTGGTGATCTTGACGTGTTCGTGGCCGGGGAAGCGGAGGTGGACGAACCATTCCTTGTAGAGCAGCCGCGCCGCCTGCTCCAGCAACTGAATCCGCCGCCGGTTGTTCTCGATCAGATCATCGTAGGCGGAGAGTACCTCAACGATGCGAGCTTGCGTCACACGTTCCGGTATAGGTAGACGAAATGCCGAGAGCACCTTTGCGTTCGCATTGGGCTGAGCGGCACCACCAACACGAGACATCACGAACTTCTTGTAGACGCCTGACTCGACGATACGGCCGACATATCCCGGATCAGCGTGTTCTTGGTCAACTCGGATGCGTACAAGGTAGGACGCAAACACAGCCTCGGGGTTATCCCGAATTAGCTTGGCATAGCCGACGGTCGCTCCTGTGCGAGCGATGACGATGTCTCCGGGTGCAAGAGAGAATCGGTCTCTGTTTTTCTCGTCGATCTCGCAGAATGGGACAGAGTCCCAATCGATTTGGGATGGGACAATATCCGTTATGCGTAGGAAGTGCGGGCCGACAGGCCTATCCGATGCGGAAGCGGTGTACCCATACCGCACCGACTCTGCCAACTCAGCCAAGCTCTTTACCGGCACAGACTTCATACACCCAGTTCCTCAAAGTTCTTCTTAATCGTCGCTGACAGTTGCATCGCCTCTGCATTAAGGCCTTCCAGTTCGATATGAATGTCACGTAGGACTTCCTCAAAGTCGAAGTCCTCGTCAACTTCCTCGGGCGCGACGCCGACGTAGCGGCCGGGCGTGAGTGACCAGTCGTTCGCCTCGATCTCAGCCTTGCTCACCAGCTTGACCAGACCCTCGACATCCCGGAGCTTCGCCTCGGGGAAGCGTTCGGTCAGCCAGTGGGCCTGCCGCCAGAAGTAGCGGACCTGCTTGAGTTGCTCCACAGCTAGCTGCCGTGCCTCGTCGGCGGCCTTGCGGGCACGGGTGATGTCGCGGTTGATCCAGGCTTCGCTGTCGCGGGCATCGCACTCGTTTTCGCAAGCCTCAATGAGGCGACAGGTGAGTTTGTAGATCAGGTCGGTCTGCTTGACGAGATCACGGCTGGATTCGGCCAGCGGAGCGAGGCGATCGACCGCCTTCTTTAGTTCGCCATTGGTGGTCTTCTGTTTCTTCCATGCAGCCTGCTGCTCAACAAGCGCTTTTTGAAAGGTATCCACATCGGACTTGAAGGTGGGGCTCGCGTCATCGAGCTCCTTGAGGACCTCGGCATGGGGGCTATGGGCGGGCAGTGTCTTCAGAAATGGCCGCAACGAGTCTTGGAGAGTGTCGAGTGAGGCGATGAATGACGGGAGCGGCTCGATCTGTCTGCCGTCGTCATCCTGGGCGGTGAAGCAGCCATTGCCTTCATTGAGACAGCGGAGACAGTAGCTCGCGACCAGTTCGAGGTACTTGTCTGTCTGGCCCCGATAAAGCCAGACGATGGCGAAGATGTTCTGTTCTTGCTCGGGGCTGAAGTCGTAGATTTTGCGCGTGACTTTGCGGTAGATGTTTCGCGCGTCGATCATCAGCACCTTGTCGCGGTGCTCGTGGGGCTTGTCACGGTTGAGAAACCACAACTCGCACGGAACGGTGCGGGTGTAGAAGAAGTTGGACCGGATGGCGATCATGAGGTCCACGTCGCCTATTTCGACGAGTTTCTGGCGGACCTTGGCTTCGTCACGCCCGGCACTGGAGGCCTGGGAGGACATGACAAAGCCCCCCCGGCCGTGCTCATTCAGGTAGCTGTAGAAGTAGCTGATCCAGACGTAGTTGCCGTTGGAGACCTTGCCCTTCTTGTTCGTCCCTGGCAGTCCAAAGGGTAGGCGGGGGTCTTTCTTGACCTTGTCGGCGTCGATTTCATCGACATTGAACGGGGGATTGGCCATCACGAAGTCGGCCTTGCCAAGCAATTCGTGTGGGTCTTCGTAGTAGGTGATGGCCTTTTGAATATCGCCTTCCAGCCCGTGGACGGCTAGGTTCATCTTGGCCAGGCGGATGGTGGTGGCGTTTTTTTCCAGGCCATAGAAGGTGAGCTTTTCGACGGGGTTTTCGTGTTGCTGTTCAACGAAGCGGGCGCTCTGGACAAACATGCCGCCGGAACCGCAAGCCGGGTCGAGTACGGTGCCACCTTCGGGTTCGAGCACGTGTGCGATGAGCGAGACCAACGAAACGGGCGTGAAGAACTCACCGGCGTCGTGGGCTTTTTGGTCGGCGAACTGGGTGAGGAAGTACTCGTAGATACGGCCGAACACGTCGCCGGAGACGCGCTTCAACTCGTCAGGGTTAAGTGTGCGCAGAAGCTGGCCGAGCACTTGATTGTCTAGTTCCTGATATTCGCTCTTGGGCAGGACGCCGCGCAAGTTCTCGTAGTCGGTTTCGATGGACTCCATCGCTTCGATGATGGCCTGGGCGCGGTCGTCGCTATCGGTCAGAGCGACCAAATGGTCAAACTGAGCCCCAGTCTGAAGATAAATAGCGCTCTTCTGAGAGAAGTCTTCCTTGGCCAGTGGCCGCGTTTTGCCACCACGTGTGGGCAGGGTGCCTTCGATGGCGCCCTTGACGGTTAGGAAGCGGCTGTAGGCATGTCGCAGGAAGATCAAGCCCATGACAGGCAGGAAGTACTCGTTGCTGGCATAGTTCGAGTTTGCCCGTAACGTGTCCGCCGCTGTCCAGAGCCGCTTCTCGATGGCTTCGATGTGTTCAAGTTGTGCCAACCTATAGCCTCGCTATCCCAGTTGCTTTGCTTCTATCTGACGAAGGAATGCAGTCTGAAAAACTAGCTCTCAGCATTAGAGTACGTGTCGATTCACGCATGCTATCAACCCACTTCACCAGCGAAATCGCTGATCGCATTTAGGATCCTTTTCAGTTGACCGCGTTTGTACAGGCGATACCCATTGATGGGGTGCCGCTGTGCATTGAGTTTGCCACTTCGGTCCCAATTTCGGAGCGTTGACGCGGAAACCCCTAGGTAATCCGCCGCCTCACTGACCGTGAGCAAGTCACGGAGGTTGTCTGGTTTTTCGGAGTCTTTCTTTGCCACTGGTCTACGTTCTCGGTGACGTGGTAGGAATGCCAAACCTTATCAACCTTTAGCAATCCCTGCAATCGTAAGGCTGGAGTTAGGCCTCGCCTAAGCCGTCTCAATATCACCCTGCTCAAAACACCCGGTACACCCTTCGCCGAAACCGCAAACAGGCAAGCGGCACCGGCTCAAAGCCAGCCGTTTGCCGCTTGCGGTTCACGGCCCGGTGGATGGTTAGCAACTGTCGCCTGACCGGGGCGTAGGGCTCAAACCGGATCCTCCGAAATTGCTCTTCCAATGTCTCGACTCGCCTCCGGCAGGCCAAGTCAAGGAAGTACGCCTTGAGTTCTTTGTAGGCCTTCTGCTCTATCCGTACTGAGGCGTGGCCGTTTCGGTGGCTGATGGAGTAACCCGCAAACTTGACCGGATACCGACGGCAATCCTTCATCTCTGCCGCCTCATCCTCAAAGAAGCGGTGCCAGCCGTGGGTGGCGATGAGAACAAAGAAGCGGTCGTGTCGCAGGTATTGGACGTTGGCCATCCCGGCAAGTTTTCGTCTCGATCGCTCTGCCGCCGACACGCCGATGCCGTACCGCTCCATGAGCTTGAGGTCCACCGCCTGCGGATCCTTCCGCTCAGGGATGCACCCCGTTACGTAGAACCAATAACCGTGGGCCACATACTGGACCGCGAGCTGCTGGACGAAAGCCTGCTTGTTTACCGCAACACACCTGTACATCTCTCTCACCTCCGATACTGCTACTGCACCCTCCATGCATCGCGCCACGCCATGAGCTCTAAGGGTGAGGATTGTTTTGCGGCACAATCCTCAAAGCCGGTTCACGTTAAACCTTCATGGCGTAAACAACCTCCTTTCGATAGATCCTCATGGACGCAAGACCCACGGGTGCACCCGTTTCAGAGTTGCACCCGTTCAATACATAGGGTTTCCACGTCCAAAACCTCTGCGGACTCCACGAGGATGCAAGACGCACCCCGAGTGTCCGCCATCAATCGGCCGCCACGCGGAGGCAACCCTCCCGGGTTACCGCCGCCTGGCCGCATCACATGGACAACCAATCGCCAGCCAAAAACAATTTGGGCTGGCACGCCAATCGAGATGGGTTAATACCCGTCGCCCCTTTCATCGTCTTACGCTTGCAGTACCACCTGCAGGCTAGAACGAGCATTTACAGGCCTTGCGTTACCGCATGACCGACGACTGCCTTGCCGTCTGCTCGATGGCTTCCGCCACTTTTACTCAGGGCACACTCCCGCGCTGCAGCGTTTGAATCACCTGGCTGACTGTCCCCTTCCGGGGGGGCCAGGCACCGGGTACCACCCCGGCAACTACAGCACTTCCGCGGTTAGTTATGGTCTCCGGTCAAATAATCACGTCGCTAGGGGAAATTACTCCCCGGGTCATTGCCGTATGTCCAAGGCTCCCGCCAAGGCATAGTTTCTACAGCACAACCGTGCTGCAATTTCGAGGGCCAGAAACGAGAAGGGTCCCTCTACCCATCGACAACAATGTTTCGCAGTTTGGCACCGTCTTTGATTTGACCTTACCGGTAAGGGCTTGCGCCCCGTTCATGGTTGAGCTTTTCACCGTGGGCT
>JAJDCY010000006.1 GCA_029260595.1 Phycisphaeraceae bacterium
GTGGCCGATCGATCGGCCTCGCCGGTGGCGGGGGTGGGTGAATGAGGCGGCGAGCGAGGAGGAGCTTGAGGCGCTGCGACGCAGTGTGCGGCGGGGTCGGCCCTATGGCGACGAGTCGTGGGTGGAGCGTACGGCTGAGCGCTTAAGGCTGTCGTCGACGCTGCGCGAGCGTGGGCGGCCTTGGAAGATCCTGGACGAGGGGCCGCGGCTCAACAATGACTCCCGACCCCTTTAAATCAGTTCAGCCGCTGATCGACAGGCTGCTCATCGCGGTCTGTTGGGCGCCCGCGACCTTGTTGATCGGGGCGTCGGTTGAGAGGCCGCCCTCTTCGGCGAGGCGCTGCATGAGCAGCTTCCAGGTCTCGGCTTCGTATTCGAGCAGTTCCAGGGCTTCATCGAGCGTCGTGGTCTCGTGCGACATATTCGCGTCGACCAGCAGCTTGTAGATATAGGTGTACAGAGCCCCGAGGCGTGTGCACAGGTCCGGTGCGGCGGCGTGGTCGAGGCTGGTCGACAGCTCGAGGACGATCTTCTGGGCCCGCATGAGGCTGTTGTAGCCGGCCTCGAAGTCCTGCTTGGCCATCGCGTCGCGGCCCTGCCGGCAGAACTTGATCGCCCCCTCGTAGAGCATCAGCCGCAGCTCTTCCGGGCTGGCGGTCATCACCTTGGTTCGCAGATACGGGTTGGCTGGATTCTCGCTCATAGCTACCTAAACCCCGAAAAGCAAAGACTGTTAAGTGCCTTATCGGCTCGGCCGGGGCCCTGACCTTAGCCGCCGACGCACGCTTTTTTACCGGACCACCCACCCGTGACCCTACGCGGCGTGGCGGTGCTCCTGTCCGGCCTGGGTCAGCTTCACCGCCGGCCCACCGCCCAGCGTCCCGATCGACCGCACCCGGCCGGGGCTCGCGGCCACTTCGCCCCAGACCACAAAATCCTGTCCAATCAACGATTTAAGGCGATTCATCCCATCCAGCCGCTCCAACGGACCGAATCCGAACCGCATCCACGGCTCGATCCGGTGGTGCTTGGGCAGCCAGCTTGGCAAGAGGTAGTTCACCGCCGGGTGAACGTGTACGCCGCTGACCCGGAGGTTGCCCAAGCCACGAGCCTCGAACCGCGTGCGGAGTTCCGCAGCAGTGAAGGCGCGTTCGAACTCGTAGCGGTGCTGATTTACTCGCTGCAAGTGCTTTTGATAAAAAATGTTGTGGCGATTTGGACAGAACGCCAGCACCTGCCCGCCCGGCCGCACGACGCGGATCATCTCGTCGATCACCCGCTCAAGGGCGTCATCCTCGAAGTGCTCGAGGACCCCGGCATTGAACGCCAGGTCGTATTGGTCATCCTCGATCGGCAGGTCGCCGGCGTCCGCGAGGACGGTCTCGATCGGCAGGTCCAGCTCGCCATACATCCGCTCGGCCAGCCGCAATCCCGGCTGGGACTGATCCAGCGCGGTGACCGAGGCCCCCCGTTTGGCAAAGGTGATCGAATCGTGCGCCGGGCCGCTGCCGACCTCTAACACCTTCCACCCGGTGACGTTAGGCCACAACCGCTCCAGGAACCCGCGACGCAGCCACCAGATATCGTGCGACGTCAACTGATCCAGCGTCGGCTGCGACTGCCAGGTATCGCCAGACGAACCGCCCGCGTCATCGTGGTGGCCTAGGGTCGATGGATGCTGATTCACTGCGGCCTCGCGCTACATAAACAGTGATGGTTTAGTGCGATAGATGCGCACAATCCGGTGGAGCTACCCCGCGGCAACCCCTACAACCGTCACCATCGACATGATCGGACCCGGAGTTGACCGCCTAGAATGGAGGATCGAGCCCGCATTGAGCACTTGCAGCACTAACCGATCAGACCACCCAGCAGCCGCTCGTATTCCTGGACGGTCGTCTCCCAGGGTTGTGCTGCGTCCCGTGCCCGTCGGCCAATCGCTCGGAGCAGGTCGGGATCGCCGGCCAACTCGCGCAACCGCTTCGCCAGGTCGCCCGCATCGTGCGGGTCGGTCGTGAACCCCGTCTCGCCCTCGCGAATCAACTCGTCAGCCGCCGTCAACACACCCTCGCCGTCACCGCGCCGCGCCAACACCGCGACGCCGTGCGACATGGCCTCCGGCACGACGTTGCCGTACGCCTCATAGATCGACGGCAACACCAATGCGTCGATCGCGGCATACGCCTGGCGCGGGTCTTCCAGATCGCCGGCCCACACAATGCGATCCGCCAATCCGGCCTGCTCAGCCAATCGCCGCGCACGCTGGTGGTCCGGCCCGCCACCCACGACAAGTAGGCGCCCATCGGCTGCGAGCCCCCCGGCACACCCTTCGAACAAGTATTCAAATCCCTTACATGGGTCCAATCGCCCCACGAACCCGGCGACAAACGCGTCGCCATCGATCCCCCACCGCCTGCGCGCCGTGTCGCGCTCATCGCCCGTCACCGGTTCACTCGGTTCGACCCCGTGCGGCACAACATTCACGCCCGACCGTGCGCCGTACCAGCGTTCCAACTGCCGACGGACATTCTCCGAGCTGACCACCACACACCGCGCCCGCCGGTACGCAACACGATCCAGCCAGACCAACCGGCGGGGCCGCCGCATCGTTGTCACCTGCGGGTGCGTCAACCCGATATGTCGCATCGCCGCAACGCACCCAGCCGGGTTGTAAACCAACCTCTCGCCGCGCCCACCCAGCAGCGCCGCGACAGCCATCAGCGGATCGGTCGCCCAGACCACGTCCGACACATCGCCAGCCGGTCGCTGATCGAACTGCTCGGCCAGCGCCCGCCGCCACCACCGCACCCGCGGCCACTCGACCCACCGCCACATCGCCCCCGGGTCAAGCGGCTCGACGCGCCGCACCCAGAGATTCTCAGCCAACTCCTCGCTGCGCGCGGCCCCCGTGCGATTCTCGGTCACCACGGTCACCGGCCAACCCGCCGCCGCGAGCCCGCGTGACACATGCCACAACCGCCGCTCGACGCCCCCGTGCCGGTCCGGCCAAAACCGTGCGCACATCAGCGTGATCTGCGGGCGATCGCTCGCGGCAAAAACCGCGTCCTCGTCGATTGCTAATGACCTCGCCGTGTTTAGCGCTGTACTCATCGTCTGTCGAACACCTTGCCAAGCCGCCAACGATTGCCCCGCCCTACCGGCCCACGTACCATATCGGCCGATCGCACCATCACCCGCGATGATCGCCGGATGCGTGTCTTCGAGCGGCCGATCGAGGCCGCCTCATCGGGGTTAACTCCAACGGATCTCTCCCGCTCTCGAAGCGAACTTCTCTACCGCCCCGGGCCACAGCACATTGCCTCGAAAACAAGCTCTACTGGTCGTCGCCGCCTTCGCCGCACTCACGGCTGTGTCGCTGGTCGGCTGGGCTTGCTACGGCGTCGCGTCGCTGGCCATCACGATCCCACTCGCCGCCGCCGCCGTCATCGCGATCCAGCTCTATACCTATCAAGGCATCGCCTCGGTCCTGCCGTGGTATTTCCGCCACCACTACCAGCAGATCGACTCGCTGCACACCATCCGATCGATCATCCAGCCGCGCCAGCCGCTACCGCCGATGGGCGGCGTCAGGATCCTGCCCGACTTTGCGAACCTGCTGGTCAGCGAGGTTCTAAATAGCCAGCCCAAGACGATCGTCGAGTTCGGCTCGGGGCTGTCGACCGTTCTGACCGGCTACTGCCTGGAAAAATTGGGCTCGGGCCGCATCCACTCGTTCGATCACCTGGAACAGTTCGCCAACGTAACCCGCGCCATGACCGAGCAGCACGGGCTGGCGGACGTCTCAACGGTCAACTTCGCCCCACTCAAACCCATCAAGGTCGAACACGACACCTGGCCCTGGTACGACACAGCCGAGCTGATGAAGATCCCGAGCATCGACATGCTCCTCGTCGACGGCCCCCCGGCCGAGCTGCACCACCAGGCGCGGTACCCGGCCCTGCCGATCCTCTACAAGGCGCTCAGCGAAGACGCGGTGATTATCATTGATGATGCCGCCCGCCCGGACGACCGGGCTATGATTGACCGTTGGCTGCATGAGTTCCCGGACCTGGTGAAGACGGACATCCCGACGGAAAAAGGTGCGACCATTCTTCGCCGCCGCAGCAACACGACAACGCCATGATCCAGTTCACTGCGCAAACACTTCCCGACGGCATCCGCGTCATCTCGGCCGTTGGCCAGCTCGACGAGAATACGTCACGCGATTTCTTCGATTGCCTCGAAGAAGCGATCGAACAAGGCCAGCGCCGCATCGTTGTCCAGTGCGCCGGCTTGGATTACTTCTCGAGTGTCGGCGTCAGCGTCCTGATCCGCGTCCACTCGCGGATGAAAAAGCTTGGCGGCGACGTCAAGCTCGCCGCGCTGCAGGGCGGGCCAGCCGAGTTGCTGCGCATCACCCACCTCGACCGCGTCCTGGGCGTCTACCCCGACGTCGCCGCCGCCCAAGCCGCCTTCGGCCCACCGCCCGATCCCGCCTGAACACGCGCCTCCCGCGACATCGGATCGCCCCCCTTGCGATCACCGCCCGATCCGCTAAAACAGACACCCACTGGAGGGCGACTCGGCCGCGAGGCGACGACCCCAACACACAATCGCTATCAGCGGCAGCCGCCTGGGGCGCGCCGTGTTTCGGTATCCGTTACGCGTCTATAGAAAGGTAAACCATGCCCACCCTCTACGAACAACTCGGCGGCGCGCCAGCCGTCAACAAAGCCGTTGATATCTTCTACGACAAGCTGCTGGCCGACGACCGCGTCAAGCACTTCTTCAACGGTGTCGATATGCCCAAGCAGATCGGCAAGCAGAAGATCTTCCTCGCCTACGCCTTCGGCGGCCCGGTGAATTACACCGGCAAAGACATGCGCGCAGCCCACAAGCACCTGGATATCAACGAAGAACACTTTGGCGCCGTCGCCGAGCACCTCGCCGCGACCCTGAAGGAGTTGGACGTACCCCAGGACCAGATCGACCAGGTCCTCGCGATCGCCGGCAGCACGCACGACGACGTCCTGGACCTGTAACACAACCGTTCGCATCGCCGACGCGCACCGCACAATAAGGAACCGCACCATGAGCCCACCAACCTCAGCATCGCCCGCGCTATCGACCCACGACCTCAGCCTCGACCAGGCCCAGGCCGTTGTCGAAGCGGCACGCGCCAAAGCCGTCGAGATCGACACGAAAATGGACATCGCCGTCGTCGACGCCGGGTGCAACCTCAAAGCCTTCGCGCGCATGGACGGCGCCTGGCTGGGCAGCATCGACATCGCCATCAAAAAAGCGCGCACGGCACGCTACTTCGACATGCCGACCGGCGAGATCGGCAAGCTGGCCCAACCCGGCGGGCCTCTATTCAACATCGAGCACTCGAACGGTGGGCTGATCTCGTTCCCCGGCGGCGTCCCGCTGCACGCGGCCGACGGCTCGGTTATCGGGGCGATCGGCGTCTCCGGTTCGAGCGTCGAGGCCGATCACGAAGTCGCAACAGCCGGCGCCAAGGCGATCTAACCCACAAAAACCCGGCGTAAATCGCCGGTCATCGTGACACGAGCCGATCTTTGACCGGCCGACACCGATCGAGGATACTCGGCCAAAGCGCCCTACGACCCCGCCGCGACCCGACGAACCATGATCCCACGCCCGCCAGCCAACCGCCCCCAACTGGGATTTTTGTTCCTGCCGCCGTTCCGCGTCCAGGGGTTGTCGATCGCGGGCGAGGAGTCCGTCGTGCAGGTGCCCGAGCTGGACATCTGCTTCGACCTTGGCCGCTGCCCGCGAGCGGCGCTGACCAGCAACTACGCCGCCCTCACCCACGGGCACATGGATCACGCAGCCGGGCTGGCGTACTACTTCTCGCAGCGATTCTTCCAAGGCATGGGCGAGGGCACCGTCATCTGCCACCCCAAGATGGCCGACCCGATCCACAACCTGATGAAGGCGTGGGTCGATATCGAAGCCCAGCGCACGCCGTACAACATCGCGCCGCTCGGCCCGGATGACGAGTTGGAGATCAAGAACAACCACTTTGTGCGCGCATTCGAGACGCTGCACTGCAAACATTCAGTCGGCTACAGCGTGTTCGAGCGGCGGAGCAAGCTCAAGACCGAGTACACCGGGATGCCGCAGGAAGAGCTCATCCGGCTGAAAAAAGGTGGCGAAGCCATCACCCATCAACTCGAGATCCCGCTGGTCTGCTACACCGGCGACACGATGTGGGGGCCGTTGTTCGATCGGCCTGATGTGCTTAACGCGCAGGTACTGATCACCGAGTGCACCTTCATCGACCCCGAACACCGCGACCGCGCAGCCGTCGGCAAACACCTGCACCTGGACGACATTGTGAAGCTGCTCGACCGATGCACCAGCAAAGCTGTTGTGCTGACACACCTGTCGCGGCGATCGAATATCTACCAGGCGCGTCAGCGCATCGACGCGGCGATCCCTGCCGAGCACCGCGACCGCGTCTTCCTGCTGATGGACAGCCGCAACAACCGGGCGCGCTACGAACAGCAAGCCCGTGACGCCGAAGCGGTCGCACAGCCGTGAACGGCGAACCCTCTGACGCTCCCCGGCCTACCTCAAACGATCATGCCCTTACGCCTAACTTCGCGCTGAGTCGCGCGGACGACGGCAGGCTTGAATTGCGCTTTCCCGACGAACCGAGTGCCAAGCCGCTTCGCCTGGACCTGACCCGCCACGATACGCGCTCGCCGGCGGGTCGGCGTACGCGGCAACCGCTCGCGCGGGCGATCGGGTTGCACAAAAAAGCTGCGCCCGGCCACGCGCTGCGCGTCATCGATGCGACGGCCGGCTTCGGCAAGGATGCCTGGCTGCTTGCCGCGATGGGGTGTCGGGTCACCGCGATCGAGCGACACCCGATTGTCGCAGCGCTGCTTGAGGACGCGATTACCCACGCCGCCCGAACCGATGCGGATACGGCCGCGAGATTGCAGTTGATTCACGGCGATGCGGCGGCGCATCTGAACGGTCTCGCCGATGAAACCTCCGGCGAATCCAAGACGCCCGATGCGATCTATATCGATCCGATCTTTCCCACGCGGCGCGGGTCGGCGTTGCAGCGGCGGCCGATGCGGTTGCTTCGCGAGTTGGTCGGCCCGGATAACGACGCGGCCGAGTTGCTGCGGTGTGCCTTGGCGGCAAGGCCAAGAAGGGTCGTCGTTAAGCGCCCCCTGCGAGCCGAACCGCTCGCCGCCGACCCGGCATTCACCCACAAGGGACAGGCCGTGCGGTACGACGTGTATCTGCCCGATCCGCGAACCGGCTAGACACGAACTACACCAGCAGCACAGCCGGGTTTTCCAGGGTTGTCTTAAGCGTCTGGAGAAACTGTGCGGCCGACGCCCCATCCACCACGCGGTGATCGGCGCTGAGTGTCATCGACATCTGCAACCCCGCGACAACCTGACCGTCGCGCACCACTGGCTGCCGCACGGCTGATCCAACAGCGAGGATCGCGGCCTGCGGCGGGTTGATGATCGCTTCGAAGTGTTCGACCTGGAACATACCCAGGTTCGACAGGGTAAATGTCCCGTCCGACATCTCCTCCACGGTGAGCCCCTGCTCGCGCGCTTTGGTGGCGAGTGAGCGCGTCTCGGCGCTGATCGCGCGCAGGCCCTTGGCGTGCGCATCGCGGATCGTCGGGACGACCAGCCCGCCGCCCTTTTCCTCGGGCAGAGACACGGCGACGCCGATGTTCACGGTCGCGAATTTCTCGATGCCCGCATCGGTCCACGAACTGTTGACGACCGGGTGTTCAACCAGCGCGAGCGCCGTTGCGCGAACAATAAAGTCGTTCACACTGAGCTTGACCGGCGCGGCGTCGCCTGCGGAGCTGGCCAACTGCTCGTTGAGCGTGGTCCGCAGCGTATCGAGCGGTTGCATGTCCACGCTCACCGTCACGGTGAAGTGGGGAATGGTTGTCTTCGATTCGACCAGGCGGCGTGCGATTGTGCGACGCATGTTCGAGACCGGCTCGACCGCCGCTTCGAGTGATGCCGAGCGCACCGGCGCGGCTGGGCTGGGCGCATCGACGACCACCGGCGCACGTAGCGGCGCCCCCGTGGGCGACCCACCCTTCGCCGCGGCCAACACGTCTCGTTTGATGATCCGCCCGGCCGGGCCGCTTCCGGCGATGGTGGCGAGATCGACGTGGTGCTCCTCGGCCAGCTTGCGTGCTAACGGGCTGACCTTCACCGACCCGGGCGGCCGTGCGACCAGTGTCGCGGTCCCGCCGCCGTTGGACCCGCCCAAGCCACCGGGTGACGGTGCGTCGTCGCCACCGCCCCCAGCCGCGTCATCCGAACCGGCGGCGGCGATGGCGTCGTCGACACTCTCACCCTCAGCCGCGACGAGCAGGATGAGCTTGCCGACGGGGACGGTCTGGCCTTCTCCGACGGCGATCTGCGCGACCGTCCCGTCGTCGTAAGACTGCAGCTCCATCGTCGCTTTGTCGGTTTCGACATCGGCGAGCAGGTCGCCGGATTTGACCGCGTCACCGGGCTTGACGCGCCACTTGATCAGCGTCCCTTCCTCCATGGTGTCGGACAGCCGGGGCATGGTGATTTCGATGGGCATGGTCTGCTACTCCTTTGGCCAGTACGTACCCACGTAGATGATACAGATTTCAAGACGAAAAGCCGCCCAGGCCACCGTTGCTCGGCTATTCTGGAGTAGGAAGTGCCGCCCACGCTACTGCTCCCGGCACCCTAACCAGTGATAGAGGTCAAATTCGGCCGAGACGCCGCGTTCAAGTCCCCTGCGAACCATGTCACCCGCCGGCATTCGGGAGGCAACCGGCGGCGTTCGATCATGAATGAGGCCTGTGTGATCGCCTGCAGGATCGCTTCGCATCGTGTCAATGACCGTGGGGTAGAGAGCCTCCGGCGAGAGCGTGCCGGCGTAACAATCACCCTGCCGCACATTGCTCCAGTCCGCGCGCGGCCGCTGCTCAGAACTGACACGACTTGGGGATCCGACTTTCAACCGCAGCGCTGAATCACGCCCCGGTCGCCCGCCCCATGTACTCGCCCGTTTCCGTCGAGATGCGGATGACCTCACCGGCTGTGATGAACGGCGGCACGCGGGTCTTCAACCCCGTCTGGCAAATCGCTTCCTTCAACTGGTTCGTCGCCGTCGCACCCTTGATCCCCGGCGGGGTGTCGGTGACCTCCAGCTCGACGACCGAGGGCAACTCCATACTGATCACCGACCCGTTGTAGACCAACGCCGTCGCCGAGGTGTTCTCTTTGAGGTAGTCCAACGCGTTGTCCAATACGCCGGGGTCGATCGTCATCTGGTCGTACGTCTCGCAGTCCATAAAGACGGCCCCGGCGGCCTCCTTATAAAGGAACTCGACCTCGCGGCGGTCCAGGTGGGCCTGCTCGATCTCCTCGCCGCTACGCCACCGCTTCTCGATATAGCTGCCGGTCTGGGCGTTCTTGAGCTTGACCTGGGTGTAGGCCGGGCCCTTGCCGGGCTTGACGTGATCGGTGCTGTTCACCACAAACACCTGCCCGTCGATCAGAACCGCCATCCCGTTTCGAACATCTTGTGATTTCACGATTTATTTAAACTCCATCGATCCCAGCACCGGTCGAACGCTCGATCCTCTAGCGGGCGGCCATTATGCAGCACGGCCCCGGCGGCGGCAATCGCCTGGTCGCACCGCCTGTCCATCCAACCCTCAGTCACAACCATGATCCGAACAAACCCCTTGCAGCGGGGTAACCGGGCGGATAACCTGATATCGGCAACTGACCGGGCACGCTTCCGTTCGGCTGATCATCGGCCGCCGTGGATCGTGGCCCGGATTGACGACATGTGTATCGCCGGTGGCGCGGCAGACCCCGAGACGGCCAACAGCCGAGGGGCCGGTGCCGCGAGACAGATTCATCCCGGCCGAGCCCACCCGGAATGTAAGGCCTTGTTGCCACTGCCGGCTTGCGAGGTATCCTGACGCATCAGGGCCGGCGCGGCTGTGGCAGTGTTGATCGCCCTGAGGTTGGATTTCGTTCACGCTTGGAGGCCTGACCATCGCCAGACGTTACTACACGCCCCAACGCGAGACCGGCAAACGGTTGCGCGTCAACGGCTTGATCCGCACCACGCCGATCCGCTTGATCAATGAGAACAACGAGCAGGTGGGCATCGTCGAGCTGCCCGACGCGATCAGCCAGGCCAAAGCGGTCGGGCTCGATCTGGTTGAGGTCGCGCCCGGCTCCAAGCCGCCCGTCTGCCGGATCATGGACTACGGCAAGTGGAAATACCAACAGAAAAAGAAAGAGCAGAAGGCGCGCACGCACAGCAAGCAGAGTGAGCTGAAAGAAGTCCGCCTGCGGCCAAAGATCGATGCGCACGACCTGACAATCAAGACCAACAAGGCCCGCCAGTTCCTCGGCGAGGGCGACAAGGTGCAATTCACCATGCAGTTTCGCGGGCGCGAGATGGCTCACCGCGACCTGGGGCTGAACACCCTGCACCTGGTGCGCGATCAACTGGCCGAGCTTAGCAAAGTCGAAACACTCCCACGCATGACCGGGCGGCGAATGACGATGGTGCTGGCGCCCGATCAGCGCAGCAACAAGCCCAAGCAACCGAAAGCGCCGGCTGAGGCCGCGGCATCACCCGCCCCCAAAGCTGCGCCGCCTTCGCCAGCAAGCGCCCCGCCGCAAGTTGAGGCGAGTCAAGACCAACCCCCCGTCGCGTCGGATACCGCTAGCTGAGCCTACCTGCCCCTTTATTCTTCAACCGTTGAAACCGCGCGGTTCGCCCGAGCGGGCTAATCGGTTGCCCCAACCGATCACTGATGGCGACCACCCGCAACGGGTGATATGCGAACGGCAGTTATTTGACCGGCTCGGACTCCGTGGCGGAAATAGCGTCGGCTGAACGCTCCGCGGATGCGCCCGACTGGGCTAATGGGGCTCCTAGTTTCTGCCCCAGCGCGGCAGAGATGTAGAACCACCGATCACCGAGTCGCGCGACGACCGGCTCGGCGCCTCGCGCTGCGTCCGGCCTGGTGATCTCGCCAAAGAGGAACAATTCCTGTCGCGTCTCGTCGGTCATCGTGATCAGCAGGCTGATTCCTAGATCGCGATCCGGGCCGTCGTTCTGTGGCGCATCGATGAACCGCTCTGCCCTAAGACCCGCCAGTGTATCGAACACACCCGCCGCCACGGCCTCGTCCAGTGCCTGATCCGATGCCTCGCTGTACCGCCCGCTAGTGGCGCGCACAATCGTGACGGACTCACCGCCGCGCGTCACGGCGACCGAGCGGATCGTCCCGATCGGCGACGCGAGGACCGTCCGATCACGAAACTCAGCGTCGAACACGGCGACCGACTCGGGTGTCAGTTCGAAGGCCTGTGTCTCGTCGTCCAACCGGGCGATGCGCGTCTGCGGGTCGATGGTTAGGCCCCACCGGCGTCCCTCGCGGGCTTGGAAACCGGCGCGGATGGCGGCATCGCCGCCGGGCACAGCCGAGGAAGCGCCGGGTGCGTCAAGCGGCGACGCCAGCCAACGCTTTACCCGCAACGGCTGAAGCGCGGCGAGTAATCGATGCAGCGCGTTGGCCTCGAAACTCTCGTGCCCCTCCAGTCGCCACGGTGCGGGCGTTGAGTTGGCCGCGTCGGCGTCAGTCTCTGCCTCGGCCGATACGTCCCGTGAAAACTCGTACCGCTGCCCATAACTGTTGCGGACATCGACGCGCTCAAGTGTCTCGCTGGACAGATCGATGATGGACCGATCGCGCAGCGCTAGCGGTGTGATCAGCAGGTCCGCCATCGCCGACGAGGGCACGAGGTATCCGATCGATTCCTCGTTGCGCACCACCCGCAGCGTGTCGCCCGATTCGGTTGGATACACGCGAAGCACATCCGGTTCGGCCCGGCCAACCGCCGAGAGCGATACGACCCCGAGCGGCTGCGTATCAGCCGGCACCGACGAGTCGTACCCGACCGCTTTAATCTGGGTAACACGCTCGATCCACTCTGACACCTCGACGGTGTCGGCTGAGAACCCCGGACCGGGGCTCGCGAACGACCACCCGGCAACGCTGCGCGAGAGTTGGACTGCCGTGCTGCCGGCGCGGGCAACGCGAGCCTCGCGCACATCAGCGAGCGATACCGCGGCGATGCGAGGGTCGCGTAGATCATCAACCGGCGTGTCGAGCGGCGTGGTCTCGGCCTGCGACACAACGAACACCACGTCGATGCCGTCATCGCCACGGGTCAGCGCCGCGAAGTACTCGCTCTGATTCAGGTCGCCCGGCGCTCCGATGTGCAGTGTGACGCGCTCACGCGCTTCAGGACCGGGCGGATCCTCACTATCGAAGACGGGGGCGTCACTCTGCGGCGCTTGATCGCCTTCTGATCCGGGGTCGGCGGCTGTGGCGTTGGGCGGCAGCGCGTCGGGGAGCACAGCTTCGATCGTTACGGCTGACCCCGGCGCATCCAATCCGTAAAGAGACAGGTCGCTGGGGTTGTCGTCGACAAACCGTGAGATGGAAACGCGCCCGACATCTCCCAACAGCTTCTGCACCACCGCTGCGTCGGCTCTGCCCGGCGTAGTCCCGCCGAGCACCCAATCGCCGTTGTGATGATGCAGCGTCACGACGCGGCCGTCGCGATTGAGCGTCACCCGATCCACCGTCCCTTTGCCGGGGATCTCGACGGACTTCTTGCGCCAATCACGCACCGATTCGCTGTCGACCAACCGGTGCAGCGCATCGTTGACGATGTACACGCCGCCCTCACCATTGACCCGGGCATACCCCCAACCGCCACCAGGTGACTTGCCGAGATGCACGGTGTGTTCGATCGGCTCATCCACGCCGACGCGCAGCGTCACAGAGCTTTTCGCAGGCGAAAGCCCCGCTTGATCAGCCGTGGGGAACTCACCGCTACCTGACGCGTGCCGCTCGGTGAACCGCAGCCCGGCCATATCATCGATCACTCGCCGCACCGACCAGGTGTCCAGTGGGAATCGCACCGGGTAGGTCTGCCACCAGTCGGCGCCTTCTTTATTCAACTCGACCACCCCCCCGGAGCGCTGAATGGTGATCGAGTCGATCTGCTCGGTAGACAACTGGTCGGCGGTAAACACAGGCTCGCCCGCGACATTGCCGCCATGTTCCTGCCGGACACGCAATCGTTCGTGCGTGGTCTGAGTGCCTTGTTCCACGAAAACAAAGTATGCGCCGACCAACAGGAGCAGCACCAGCAACGCGACAGTCGTTTTGAAGTTCATCTCGATCCCTCGTCAAGTGTTTTGGTCGGGGTATGACTCAACCGGCTCTGCGGATGTGCCAGACGCCGGCGCCGACGGCTGCGACCGCGAGGGGCATCCCCGCAAGCAACCCCCACTGCAACCCGGCCAATCCGGAACGGCTGATCGCCTCGACCCGCCGGATATCCTGCGTCCGCGGGCTCGCCGCGATCAACTCATCGAGCCCGGCTAACCAATACACGCTGTTGAGAAACAACTCCGCGTTCGCCGGGAACAGCGCGCCGAACAGTTCCGCGGTCCCCTCGCCGAGCGCTCCGTAGTTCACGATCTGGTCGGTTGCCCAACCGGGGTCCGCGACAACGACCAGCCGCTCGTCACCGCGTTGCCCAGCCGCACCAATCACGAACGGTCCACCCGCGGTCGCGGGGTCCAGCGTCGGGTTACCGGTCCCCTGCACGTCGCGCTCGGCCCACAGGTCTTGCCCGCTGACGGTCGCCAACGGCCAGGTCTTGGTCTCGCTGTCTTCAGTCGGTCCGAGGATCAACGGGCAGGCCTGCACAAACACACCCGGCGACCCACGCAGCGCGCTGGTGATCGCCACATCGCACGGCCAATCGGTTACATCAAGCTGCGGTGTCGCACGCGTGCGCCGGTCGGGCAGTTGCACCTGGCGCAGGATCAACCGGTCCAACTGCGGGGTGATCCCCCACGGCTCGAGCAACGCGGACATCGGCTCGGATGATCCGAACTGCGCCATCGGCGACAGGCTTAGCAACACCATCGCGCCATCGCCCGCGCCCATGCGCTCCTGGATCTTCTCCGCGACGCCCGTCCCGCCCAACGACGCCATCGGGTCCATCGGGTTCGGCGCTGCACCGGGCAGCGCGATCCAGACGGCTGTCTGATCAGGCTCAGGTTCGGGTGCCGGTGCTGGCGGCATGGGCTGACCCAGCGGCCCCGGCTGGGGGCCCGGGCTCCATTGGCGCACATCGAAGTTCATACGGCGTAGCCGCTCGGCGACCTGCGAGTACGCCCCGCCCGGCGCGATCACCTGGCCGCGACTGCCGCCGACAAAAACAACCATCGGCCGGGCCGTCATCCCCATGCTGACCAGCGCCCCGGTGATGCGCTCCTCACCCTGGAAGCGTAGCTGCGGCTCTTCCCCAGGCTGAACCTGCTCCGGGTCCGGCTCGCGGAACAACTCGGTGATCGCCAGCACACGGACCTGCGACGGGCCGATCACCACAACCGGGTCCGGCGTGTTGATCTGTGTACGAAGATTCTCATACCCCTCGACGCGCTCAGCCGCCCGCAACGTCGCGAGCGCCGCGCCGATTTCCCCCTGCACCGCTTTGAACCGCTCACTCAACCCGAGCAACGCGTCTTTGATCGCATCCGGCGTATCGCCCTGCGTCGCCGCGACGGCGAACCGATCGATCGTTAACGCGAACACGTTGGTGTCCAACTCAGACAGTACCTGCTCGAGCGTATCCTTAGCCGCGCGATACGCGGGCAACGAACTGCCCAGGTCGCGCTCGACCTGCTCCACCAGCGCATCAATTTGAGAATCGAACCGCGCCATCGCCGCGGCCAGGTCGCGTAGAAAACCCTTTAATTCTCCATCGGGCAGCGTCGGGTCTTCAAGGGCACCGCGCAGAACCGGCACCGCCCCGGCCGCCTCGGCCAGTGTGCGATCGAGCACCCGCCGCGCCCCATCGATCGCGTCACGGGTCGGGGCCAACTGCTCGGCGTACCGCGCGTGAAGCGATGCGAACAACGCCTCAAGGCGCCCCAACTCGCGGCCGGCATCGATGTGATCCGCCGTCACGCTCTTGCCGTATCGCCCGTACTCCTCGATCAGGTCGCGTGCCTGCTCGATGTATGGGCTCGAGCGCGAAAACAGCGAAACCACCTGGTAATCACCGTCAAGCCCGCCAAGCACACGCAGCGTCTGCTCCGACAAGCTGTAGCGGCGTGTCGCCGAAAAGTCTTTGCGGATGAACTGCCGCTCACCGATCCAATTCAACAACACCACCAGCGCGAGCGCCGCGGCGCACCCGACCAACACGTTCAACCCATACTTCGCCCGCCGCGACCCCTGGGTCTCGCCGCTTGGATGGGCTTTTTCGTCTGCCATCGTCGCACACCTCGCGCCGCTCTATCGCCAGCGGCGGCTTTCGAGCAGCTTCACCGCGAAAAACAAGAACAAAGCCGTCCCACTGACAAAGTAAATCACGTTGCTCGAATCGAGCAAACCTTTATTAAGGTCCTCAAACTGCATATTCACGTTCAAGTAGTACATCGCCTGCCGCAGCCCCGCGCCGACGAACGACGCCTGCGGCAACAGGTACATCGCCACCGTGAAAAAACAGATCACAAACACCGTCAGCAGAAACGCGATGATCTGATTCTCACTCGCCGCCGAAGCGAACGTCCCAATGGCCAGGTACAGCCCGCCGACGAGCACCAGCCCAACCAGCCCCGTCACGATCGGCCCGTAATCGGGTTGCCCGTACACCTCCAGCACGACGACCAGGCCCAACAACGGCAGCATCAGCGCGCCGAGAAACCCCATCGCCCCCAGCCATTTGCCCACGACCACTTGTGTGTCCGTCACCGGAGCGGTCATCAGTGGCTCGATCGCGCCGCTGCGCAGCTCCTCGCTGATCAGCCGCATGCTCACCGCGGGCATCAGAAACACCATCAGCCACACCACGCCACGCAGCGTCGGCCGCAGCTCCGCAGGCTCACCCGGGCCGAAGCTGCCCAGAAAAATCAGCGTTGTCCCAAGGGCGAACAACCCCAACACCACGTAGGCGATGGGCGAATAGAACAGCCCCGTCAGCTCCCGTCTCGCGATGATGAGTGTCCGTCCCATATCGATGCTGTTTCCAACTCGCGCCCGGCTGTGTTAGCCGGCCGCACCCTCGGCCTGGCGCGCGGTGATCTGCACGAAAAACTCTTCCAGACTCGCCCGTTCGTACCGCATCTCGCGCACCGGCCAACCCTTCGCCGCGATCACCTCGGCCAACGGTTCGCGCACATCACAATCTTGTTTAGCGGTGACGACCGCGACACACCACCCGTCGTCCATCGACGCCTGAACACCCTCCACACCCGCGACTGATCCGAATGCGTCGCTCACAGCGGGCGCCGCTGACCTGACTTCGATCCGCAACCCGCCCCCAGCCGAGGCCCCGGCACGCAGTTCATCCACCGCCCCGTCCGCGACGATCCGCCCACCGGCGATGATGATCACCCGGTCCGCTGTCTTCTCGATCTCCGGGAGGATGTGCGACGACAGAATAATCGTGTGCTTGCCGCGCAACTCCCCAATCAACTCGCGGAAGTGGCCGATCTGCGTCGGGTCCAGCCCGGCGGTCGGTTCGTCGAGTATCAGCAACGGCGGGTCGTGCAGAAGCGCCTGCGCCAAGCCCACCCGCTGGCGATTCCCACGCGACAACCGACCGATCGTCCGCCGGCGGATCTCGGCGAGCCCGCAGCGATCGCAGACCTCCCCGATCCGCGCCACCCGCTCGGCACGATCCATCCCCTGGAGCTGCCCGCGGTAGTGCAGGTATTCCTCGACGCGCATCTCGGGATACAACGGGTTGTTCTCGGGCAGGTACCCCACTCGGCTGCGCACCTGGAGCGAATCGCGCAGCACGTCGTACCCGGCCACCGCGGCCTGCCCGGATGTCGCCGGGAGATACCCGGTCAGGATCCGCAATGTCGTGCTCTTGCCCGCACCGTTTGGCCCGAGAAACCCAACGATCTGACCCTCGGGCACATCGAACGACACCCGATCGACCGCGAGGGTCGGGCCGTACCATTTCACCAGGTCCTGAACCTTAATCATTGTGCGTTCGCCCATGCCAGCTGCGGGCCCCGTTGGGGCGCGGTGCATGATCTACCCTACCACGTATCGAGGGTCAAGGATCGCGCCCAGTCGCGTCGCACAGCAACGCCGCGACGACGCCGACCGGCGATCAGTCCGACGCCTTCCTCGCTGCCCCAGCACTCAACCTGGTCAAACCAAGCAGCGCCCACACCGACGTTTAGCCCCACCTCCGACTATCCCGGTCGATCACGGCGAGGCAACCGGCAAACTCAATCTTCCCGGTAAATCGTCGAAAAAAACCATGCGGATACCTATGATCTGACATCGGAAGTTGGTATATTAACGATGGGTATGTGCGGGCACCTAGGCCATCCGCAAAGCACCACCGGAGTTGGAGGAAAAAGCGATGCATCACCGATCCGTCCGCCACCGGACACAAGCCCTGACAAATCGCAAGTTGGCCCTGTCAGCCGCTATCTCATTAAACGCATTGAGTGCATCGACCGCACTCGGCGCCCCGGTCACCGTCCTGGAAACCCACGACACCGCACTGCTGCCGGTAACCGCCGACCCGACCGGCCTGGCCTTCGACACCACGACGGACAAGATGTTCGTCGTCGACGACGGGGCCGACGTTATCGCGCGCTTCACGCCCGGCGATTCCTTCGCCGCGACCCACACCAACACCACACTCAGCCTGGCCGCCGGCGGGACGGATGTCGACACGTTCACACTGACAGCCGCACACCTGCCGGGCCTGTCCGCCGGCGACAGCTTCGTCGCGTGGCTCTCCGTTGACGGCGGGCTCGGGGCCCCCAACACCGTTCTGGGCTCGTTCGACGACCAGCCCACCTCGATGGTGATCAGAACCAATAATGCAAGTGGGTTCACGCCCACGCAGATCAGCTCGCTGGTCCACGGAGCCGTGAACCCCGACGGCACGATCCGCCTGAAGGTAAGCGGCCACGACGATTTTAACTTTAACGGCCAGTCGGACTCCACCCCGGCCAACGGACACGGCGAGGTTGGCAACTACGATTTGTCGGTCGGCACGGGGAACCTGCAACTGTTCCTGACCCAACCCCCGGTGGACGACCCGGAAGGCGCCGCGTTCGACGGCACGAACCTGTGGGTCTCCAACGGCACGGGATCGGGCGGTTCGGACGCGTCCCTCTTCAAGATCAACCCGGCCGACGGGTCTGTGCTGATGAGTTTCGACCTGCCCGCAACAACAGGCGGCGCGATCGACGATGCCGAGGGCCTGGCCTGGGACGGGACGAACATCTGGGTTAGCGCGGATCAGGACATCTTCAAGATCGACCCCACCGATGGGTCGCTGATCAACATGGCCACGCTTGTCGGGGTCGACCTTCAGGGGCTTGCGTTCAACGGCACACACATCCTGGCCGGCGACAGCAACAACGACGAGATCCTGTTTATCAATCCCGCGACCCTGGTCGTCGACGGGGTATGGGACGACCTGCCGGACTCGCCCGACGGGCTCACGTTTGACGGGACGGACGTGTGGTTCTCCGACGAGAGCAGCGAGCGGCTGTACAAGATCACGGCCGCCACCCCACCGCTAAGCGAAATCCCCGAGCCGTCGACCGGCATCATCCTCGCCGGAGTGTTGACCACACTAGCGCTGAACAACCGACGCAACTCGGATGATTCACTTCGATAACTGCCGATGAATTGAGCGCCGCTTAGCCGCGGGCGGCGAGCCTCGCCTACAACCCCAACCGTGCGCGCTTCGCATCCCATTCCGCTTGCTCGCGCTTGTTGTCGGTGGCTAGCGGTTTGCCGGCTCGGAGCGATTCGATCTCCAAACGGGTCAGGTGCGCCCCCTCCAAGCGATAGTCGCGGAACGCCTCGCACGTCAGCGGCACGATCGGTTCGATCAGCGCGAACATCGCATCGGCGTAATCGCGGATCTCGGCCTGCGCGTGGCTGTCCATCCGCAGACTCAAAAAGTGCAGCAGGTTGTGCAGGTCACACTTCCAATACCACTCGGTGTAGACATTCACCGGCAGCCCGATGCGTGCCAGCTCGCGGCTGACACCCTTTTCCAGCAACTTCTCATACTCGCGGTACTGGCCCTGACAACGGTCCAAGTACTCGAGAAACTCCTTCGCCGTGCCCGCATCGACCGCTTCGTCGCCACCCTGCCGGTTCGTCGCGGACTGCCCGCGTACCGACTCAGCCGTCGGCGTGTAGAAGCGATCCGGCACGACCGAATACCTGGCCGAGTACTCGTTGACGTTCGCCGTGCGGTGACGGATCCACTGGCGAGCCACAAAAATCGGCATCACCACGTGGAACTTAAACTCCACCATCTCGAACGGCGTCGTGTGCCGGTGACGCAGCAGATACCGGATCAGCCCACGGTCCTCGTTGAGCCGCTTGGTCCCCTGCCCGTAACTCACCCGCGCCGCCTGCACGATCGCCGCGTCGGCTGTCCGCCCCTCGGGGATCATCCGCGGCATCACATCGACCAGCGCGACCAGTCCGTGGTCGTGAACCTTCACGTCACGCCGCGCATCGCCGCCCATCACATCGTGCGTCGGCGACTCAAACGGCACGCGCTTGACTGTCGGCCCCGGCATCGAGCCTGGCACGGAGCTTGGCACGGCTACCGACACGGGCTGCGATACGGCGTTTGATCCGGATTCTGTGGCTGTCATACCACTATCTTACCCCAACGATGCCCGTGACGGGGCTCGGATATCGGGATCGGCGGGATTGACCGGACCCGCTTTCGGACCATAATCAAGGCACGATCACCGACCCACCACCCCCACCGCCACCGGGCCGCCCCGCCGCGACCAACCCAAGGCCAAACGCATGGAAACACAGACACCCGACGAGCTTGCCGCAAAAAAGTGTGCCCCCTGCGAGGGCGGTGTCCCCCCCTACTCACCCCAGCAAGCCCAGGCACAAGCCGACAAACTCGCCGGGTGGAAGCTCACTCACGACGGTAAACGCATCCGGCGCGACTGGGCGGCCCGTGACTTCCTCGCCGGCCTCGAGTTCATCGCCAAGGTCGCCCAGGTCGCCGAAAACCAGGGCCACCACCCCGATGTCCACCTCGAGAGCTACCGCAACGTCTGGATCGAGATCTGGACCCACGCCATCGGCGGCCTCTCCGAAAACGACTTCATCCTCGCCGCCCGCATCGACACGCTCCCAATCGACACACAGCCCGACTGATCCACGACAACGCTTGCCCCCTCGGCCGCACGGGCTAGAATCCTGCTCACAACCCACCACCGGCCCCGTCGTCTAGTCAGGTCTAGGACACCAGGTTTTCATCCTGGTAACACGGGTTCAAATCCCGTCGGGGTCATTCGCGGAACTTCGCGATAGACGGTCGGTATCGGGCAGGTCTGCGGCTCGGGGAGGTGGCGAGAGGGGCTGGCGGAACACCCCGATCGGGAATGGGCAAGATCGCACTGCCGGCGAGGAGGAAAGACGGGCGAGCCCTTCAACGCCCGCCTATCCCAGCCCGCCCATCCCATTTGGGTCGCCGGATTACAACCGGACACCCCGTCTAGCCGATCAATACTCACACGGAGCCCGCCAACCGTAGGGCGGCCCGTCCAACACGCGGCTAGCCGCACCCGAGTGTGCGGCCGATGCTGGTCCGGCAAGACCCCGACAAGGCACCCTCATGCCACGTGACATCCCAGTGGGCAACGGACAGATGCTGGTCGGCTTCGACCAACACTATCAATTGCGCGACCTCTACTTCCCTCACGTCGGGCAGGAAAACCACGCCGGCGGTGGGCCCTGCCGATTCGGCGTCTGGTCCCCCCTGCCATCGGCCCCGAACACCAAAAACGACCGCCGACGCCGACGCCTGTATTGGTCGAGCCAGGGCTGGGACATCCGCCTCGGCTACAAACCCGACACCCTCGCCACCGACGTCGTCCTCCGCCACGGAATCCTCAAAATCGAGCTGCGCTGCTGCGACGTGGTCGACTTTCACCGCCCCGTCCTGGTGCGCCGCGTCGAGGCCATCAACCACGACAAACACGACCGCGAGGTGCGGCTGTTCCACCACCAGGACTTCTACATCTACGGGACCAAGGTCGGAGACACCGCCTACTTCGACCCCGAACTGCGCTGCCTGATCCACTACCGCGCCAACCGCTACCTCATGGCCAGTTGGTACGCCGACGGCGAGCCGCGCAACGACGAGTACGCCACGGGGACGGCTGGGTTCCACGGGGCCGAGGGCACATGGCGCGACGCGGAGGACGGGCGTCTGGGCAACAACGCGATCGCTCAGGGCGCCGTCGATTCGACCGTCATGCTGCAGATGCACCTGGCACCGGGTGAGCACCGCGTTGGATACCTCGTCATCGGCGCCGGCCGCAACCACGACGACATGCGCGAGCTGCACCGATTCCTGCACCGCGAAGGGCCACAAGGCGTGATCGACCGGACCAAGGCCTACTGGCGGCTGTGGCTGGCCGCGACGCCCGCCGACGTCCCCTTCGCCGACAGCACGGCCGCACCGCCCGACCGCGTGGTCGATCTCTACAAACGATCGCTGCTGATTGTGCGCACACAGATCGACAACGACGGCGCGATCATCGCGGCCAACGACACCGACATCATGCAGTTCTCGCGCGACACCTACAGCTACCTCTGGCCGCGCGACGGAGCGCTCGTCGCGGCCGGGCTCGACGACGCCGGTTTCCCCGACGTCGCGCGATCCTTCTACCGCCTGTGCGCGCGCATCATCGACCCGCAAGGCTACTTCGTACACAAGTACAACCCCGACGGATCGCCCGCATCGAGTTGGCACCCCTGGATCAGCCTCGGTAAGCCGCAGCTACCGATCCAGGAAGACGAAACCGCCCTGGTCATCTGGGCGCTGTGGCGCCACTACGAACGCTACCGCGATATCGAGTTCGTCCGGCCGCTGTGGGCCAGCCTGATCATCCGCGCCGCGGACTTCCTCGTACGCTTCCGCGACCCGACAACCCACCTGCCGCTACCCAGCTACGACCTGTGGGAGGAACGCTGGGGCGTCCACGCGTTCACCGTCGCGACGGTTTATGGCGGGCTGCGAGCGGCGCAGGAGTTCGCCCAGTGCTTCGGCGATCAACGCCGCGCCGCGACCTACCGCGATGCAGCTAACGAGGTGCGTGACGCATTTTGTCAGCGGTTCTGGTCCGACCAGCACGACCGATTCCTGCGACGCATCGTCCCGCTCGACCACGACCGAACCGCGCGCCTCATGGCCGATGTGATCGCCGGTCGCACCCCGCAGCCCGATGCCCCGAACGATCCGGCGAACAGCCCGGCCCCCGACCCGCTCGATTATGAGTACGACCCGATCATCGACAGCTCGATGTTCGCGATCTTCGCGATGGGGATGCTCGACCCGCACGACCCGCGTGTCGAGAAGACCATGAACGCGATCGAGCAACGCCTGTGGGTCAAGACACCCGTCGGCGGCGTCGCGCGGTACGAGGGCGACAGCTACCACCGCATCAGCGACGACACCGAGCGCGTCCCCGGCAACGCCTGGTTCATCTGCACGCTGTGGCTGGCCGACTGGCGCATCGCCCGCGCCGCGTCTGTCGCCGAGCTGCGCGAGGCACTGCCGATCCTCGAATGGGTCGCCGACCACGCGCTGCCCTCGGGTGTGCTCGCCGAACAGGTCGACCCACACACCAACGCCCCGCTAAGCGTCTCGCCCCTGACCTGGAGCCACGCCACCTTCGTCACCAGCTTCATGGCCTACCGCCACAAACTCGAAACCATGTCCGTCTGCCCAACCTGCACCCAACCCCACCGCGCCCACCTCGCCCCCATCCCACGGCCAAACGGCAACGGCATGGGCAATCCAAGCGTGAACCCCGCTACGCCAACCGCCACCGAACCCCAGGCAGAAACCACCAGTTAACCCACGAAGTCTCGATGGGCCGGGCAACTGAGCAACACTGACAAGCGGATTTGCCGGTGCCACCCAACGGACGGATGAAGGTCACCGACAGCACATCGGCGATGTTTTTGTCGCCGCACGCGGTAACTACGCGTACGAATCCGGGCGGTGTGTTCCAGCCCTTGCCCTGTCGGGACGGTTGATCCGGTTCGCCCAAGATCGCCCGTTCGGACCGGCAAACACCGCGGTCAACCGGAACCGACGGCTTCAGCCGACACTGGTCGGGTTGCGGGGTCTGTCGCTGTCTCGACTTGCGGCGTGTCGGGCAGGCGTTTGGCCAGGGCGATCATGTCGCGGTTGGGGTTGTCGCCAAGCGGATCGACAAACAGATCCCAGCCACCGACCGCGCGGATCTGCGTCGTGAGTTGCGGCCACTGGTACCGGTGCTCGTGGTCAGTCGGGCAGTCTTCGCGCGCGGCGGCGCGGCGCGAGATGATGCCCAGTGTCTTGCCCGGGCCGAGCACGCGGTGAGCCTCGGCGAGCAAGCCCACCGGGTTGGGGTGACATTCGAGTTGGTCGAACAACAGCAACAGGTCGGTTTGCCCGTTTTCGAGCGGGAGGCGACGTAGGTCCGGCTGGTGTTCGAAGCGCGGCGGCCCCCCGTGGTACTGACGGCTGGAGACGCACTGACGCGCGAACGCGACGCGCGCTTCGTTAAGCTCGAGCCCGGTGCATGAGACACCGCGTAGCGCGATCAGGTGGCCGAGCAGCCCACACCCGGCGCCGACGAGCACGATGGTCTTCGCTTTGGGTTCCTGCTGCGCGAGGTCCGTTGCGACACCGACACGGTAGTCGACCGCGGTACGGAACGCGGGGTCTTTCGCGTAACGGCCCCACTCGGTTGATTCGATGTGGATCGGCGTTGACACGGGTGGCTGCGACGCGGCTTCGTCACCGGCGAACCAGCGCGCGTTCCACAGCAGCGGCGTACCGCGATACCGCCGGCGGACCGCGTCCAGGTCCGGCGCGATGCGGTTAAAGCCCCACTTGTCCTCGAAGACTCTCAGCGATCGCACCACGCCCTTGCCGCTGTCCGCAGCCGTCTTGCGCGCGACGCGCAGCCCGTGGTGGTGGATGAACTCGATCTGTGGGACCGCGATGCACTGCCAGCCTCGTAGGCGTGCGCGCAGGCCAAAATCAATCGTCTGACCGCGCAGAAAATCCTCGTCGTAACCGTCCAGATCGTCAAAGACTTCTTTGCGACAGCAATAGAAGCAACCCATCACGTGGTCCACTTCCATCGGGTGCCGCACCGCGTAGCGATCGTGGCCGGCGGCGATGTGCGTGTAACCGTTGGGGTGCAGGATCCAGTCACCGAACGCGTGGATGCGCAGATCCTCGCGCAACTGCTTCGGGCCAACGACGCCCAGCCGTGGCGGGCCTTCGTCAAACACCCTGCAGAGCTTGGACACCCAATTCCTGGTGAGGCATACCACGTCTCCGTCGAGGCGCGCGAGGATGTCGCCGGCGGCTCGGCGGCTGAGGATATTCGCTGTGCGCGCGAGCACACCGCAGTGCTCCGCTTCGATCAGTTCGAGGAACGGTTGCCCATCCGGCCGGGTGCGACGCGACCACTCGCGCAGCGTCGCGACGCTGTCGTCGGTCGAGCCGTCGTCATACGCGATGATCTCGAACGGCGTGGCTTCGTCGGCCAGTGTGTCGTGCAACGACTGCAGCAATTCGCCGATAAGGTCGCGCATCGCTCCGTGCGAGCTTTCGCGGCCGTTGTTGTAGTTGGGGATCAGGATGGAAACGCGTGGCGTTGCGTTGGTGGTCATGGCTCCTTGGACCCTCCCTGAGAAATATTCATGCGATTCTACGTTCGTCTTCGGCGTGATCGGGTGGTGTCAGCCGGCCAACGCGGCCTCGAACAGTTGCGCGTACACCTGGGCGCGGCGCTTCCAGGTCCAGTGGTCGACGACCGTCTGGCGTGCAGCGTCACCCATCGCGCGTACCTGGTCCGGGTGCTCGCGACACCAAAACAGCCGCTCGGCAAACGCATCGACGGTCGGCTCCACCAGAAACCCATTTTCTCCGTCGTTAATCAATTCCTCCGCGATCCCGACGCGCGTTGAGATCAGCGCGCACCCCGATGCGGCCGCCTCGACCAGTGGCCCCTGCGAGCCCTCGGTGCTGCTGGCGCAGAGGTAGACGTCGATCAGTCGGTAGTACTCGGGCATCTGATCGGGCGGGACGTGGCTGAGTTCGCGCGTCGCTGCGACCAGCGGTACGCCGGCGGTCGTGCACGCCGGCACAACGACTGACATAAACCTTTTGATGTCGCCTTCTTTGCGGTGGACCGCCCCGCACCAGCCCGCACGCATGATCGGGTTGGTGCGACCGGCGGGCGGCGGCGTAAACACAGTCGGGTCAATCCCGTTGCTCGTGGTGAAGACGCGATCACCCAGGCCGAGCGCACGGCAGCGCGCGGATATCTTCTCGTTGACACAACCGATTGCGGTGAAGCGTTCGAATCGCTCGGGTACGAACATCTCGGGCTGGTGGTCCATCGAACAGTCGCTGTGCACACCGACCACCATCGGGCAGACTGACAGCGCGTCGTACACGACTTCGGGCATGATGGGCGAGAAGCAATACACCGCGTCGAATCCTGCCGCGTAGGACCGCAGGCTCTGGGGCGACATCTCGCACAGGCGGGTGGCCGGGAAGATCTCGATCTGGAAGCGATCGGAGAGCGCACCGGTTAACGCGGCCGCGATGTTGCCAAACGCCCATCCCTCCATATCAGTGACGGCGAGGATGCGCGGCCGCATGGCTGCGGGCGCACGTTCGCCTTGAGGCGCGATCGATGGCGCTGCGGTCGAGCCCTCCCTGGCGGTCGCGTGGGTCATGGTGTCGGCCTGACCGCCTGGTCGGCGGCGTGAGCGTTCGTCTGGATGCTTGGCGCGTCGCCGGCGGCAATCGCAGCGGGTGCGTCGCCAAGCCAACGGCGAGGGATCTCACCCGGCTGCGCGGGGCAAGCCTCAGCAATCAAGCCCGGGCAAGCCAAGCCGTGCGGGCCTAGGTGTTCTGGCTGTTCAGGCCCGAAGATGTAGCCGGCCAGCGCGTTAACGTGGAAACGATTTTTGTTCAGCAGTGTTTGGATTGTTGTCGGCGAGAACCAGTAGTTGTGATCGGGGTTGACCATCTCCATCCCCTGATGTGCGTAGGCCAGGTTTTGGAATCGCAGCGCGTTGGGCACGGTCAAGATGAGATTCGTCTTGGGGCTCATCACCGTTCGCAGGGCGTCGAGGAACAGCCCGGGGTTGTTCACGTGCTCCATGATCTCCGCGGCGATCACAACATCGAATCCAACATCCTTGGCGGGGGCGTAGGTCGCCGGGTCTTCGACGTTGCCGAAGAAGAGTTGGTAGGTGTCCGAATCCGGCGGCAGCAAGTGGCGCAGCGACGGGTCCAGGTCGATACCGACGTGCATCGACGCGACCTCCTTGATCCATAGATGCAGCAGCGCGCCGGACTGGACCTTCTCGCGCGTCAAACCAACATCCATGAACCCCAGGTCGAGCACGCGTTTGTCTTTGCATCGCTCGAGCAGATACGGCTCGCGTCGGCCCAGCCGCAGGGGGGGGTATCGGTGATCGTTCTTCAGTGCCATCAGCTCGCTCCGTGTTCAATGTTCAACAGGCCACCCGGTCCTTGGCAATCCCCACTCCTGTCGAACCCCCCGGCCGGCGCGATCGGGCACCAGCGTCTTCATCGTTATTAACCGACGCCCCCGGCGTAGACCAATCCTCGAGCGAGATCCCGCGTCGGCCAAGCGCCTCGCGCCATGCCGCGGTCGGCGCGGCTGTCGCGGTCGCAACCGTGTCGATCCCTCGCACAACACTCGGATCATAAACGGTCAGCGACACCTGGTGCGACGCGACACGTGCGAACGCGATGGCGGCGTTCATCGGCGAGCGTAGCCCACCCAGGAAGACCGCGCGGCTGACCTGGGCACGGCGTACGTGATCGACAGCCCATGCCGCACCATCGGCGAGACTTCCGTTTCGCGGTACCCGCAAAACCTCGGCCGCTGCGGGCAACCCGATTGCTTCGCCCGCGCAATGATCGAAGCTCGGCGGTGCCTCGGGCCGCCACAGACGCAGCTCCGGCTCGCGCGGCAAGCGCTCGTCCGTCAAGAGCACAGCGACACGATCGCCCTGATCGGCCAACCGCTGGACGACCTGTGCGAGCGGTGCGACGCCGTCGAGTGAGGCCGCTCGTTGTTCCGCGTAGGGCGCTACGACACAGACGGCGTGAGGATCGGGTTGGCTTGGTGCGGTGAAGGGCTTGTCCTGTAACAACGGATTGAGTACGTGCGCCAAAACGCATGTCTGGCAATCGGAGAGGTAGGTTGCGATCGGCAACGGGAAGAACCCCGCCGATTCACCGTCGGGCGCGCAGGCCTTGTCGAGAATCAGCGCCAGGGACTCGAGGGCCAGGCCGGGCTCACCGAGCGCAAGACAGCGATCGGCCTCCTGAAGGATGCGCGCGGCCTGTTCGGGCAACGCGGGCACCGGTGGGAGGTGGCGCAGCAGGCTTCGGACGGCGAAGCGGCTCTCGTCCATCGGACTGTTATCGGTCGTTGCTCGCCTGACGCGCCAAGGTTTTGCGATCGCGGCGATAGGTCCCGGTTTCGGTGACGTTTCGCGCGGCCTTGAAGGCCGTGATCGGCCGGCCCTGACCAGCGCAAAAGAAAGGAGCGGCGACTTGTAGGCCGCCGCTCCCGCATCAGTGATCGGATGCCCGTGGTGTCACGGGCGCTCCTGAGTGACCAAGTTATTACCCAAGCAGTGACAGCACGTTCTGCGGCTGCGAGTTCGCGATCGACAAGACGTTCGTCGCAGCGTTGACCAGGATCTGCGACCGCGTCAGGTTCGCCGTTTCCGCGGCGAAGTCCGTGTCGCGGATCGTGCTCTCAGCCGCGCTGGTGTTCTCCAACGCGATGCCCAGCGATCGAATCGTCGAGCCGATCACGTTCTTCTGGAACGCGCCCAGGCGGCCTCGGATCTCGGAGGTCTGAGATATCGCACGGTCGACAATCTTCTGCGCGGCCTCGAGGTTGCCGTCGACGAGGTTCGACGTATTGCCCGATGTCAGGTCGTCCAGGAACCCGGTCGACGCCCCGCCAAGGTGGCGAGCAGCGACGTTCCCGATCCCGATACTCACCTGGTTCGAGATATTGACTTCCGGGCCGAGGTTAAAGGTCGCCCCGCCACCGGTGATGGTGAACGCCGAGATCGTCGCCAGCGTCTGAGCCCCGGTGTCACTTAGTTCCAGTTGCAGGTCCAGGAAGTCGGTATTCACCTGGGCAACCTTGCCGACTGAAGTCGCAACGATGCCGTTGATGAACGCACTGACGTCCTGCCCGATATCCCGGACCGGGTTGGTCGCGGCCGAAAAGGCCGTGCTGCCCGTCGTCACCGCGGTGTTCTCGTCCGTCGCGTTGAGGGTGTAGATACCAGCGGCCGCACCGGCGGCGGCACCGTCGTTGATCCCACCGTCGGAGATAATCTTCAGGGAGACAAACTGATCCGAACCGAATTCGGTGCTCTTAATCACGATCCCGGTCCCGCTGACCGCGGCGGAGACACCCGTCACCGAGGTGAAGGTGTTCACCGCATTGGTAACGGCGGTGAGCGATGTGCCCGACGCGAAGCTGAATTCGCGTGAGCCGCGTGAACCGGCCAGCTCGAAGACCAACCGGTTGCCCGTCGCCGACAGGTCGAGATCCGCCGCGTTCGCCGACAGGAACAACCCGCCGTGCTGAGCGGACGCGGTAACAATGACCTCGATAGCACGTGTGTCGCCATGCTCGAGCTTGGCCGCATTGATCTTAAAGTCCGCAATCGTCGTGGCCTGGTTGTTGATCTGAAAATCAAACGTGCCGTTGAGCAGCTTCGTGCCCTGGAAGCTCGTCGAGTTGGCGATCCGATCGATCGTCTGCAGGATCGAGTCGACCTGGAGCTGGTTCGCCGATTTCTCCTCGGCACTCAAGCCCGCGTCGTTGGCGGTCTCGGTGACGAGGCTCTGCACCTCCAGCAGCAGTGAGCTGACCTCTTGCAGGCCGCCCTCGGCGATGTTGACCACCTGGTCAGCACGCTCGGCGTTACCGATCGCCGCCGAGATCGCGACCTTTTCAGATCGCAGGTTCTCGCTGGCAATCAGACCCGCCGGGTTGTCGGCCCCGCGGTTGATCGACAGGCCGGTACTTAGCCGTTCGAGCGACTTGGTGAGTGTTCGGTTCTGTTGCCCCAGCACCCGTTGGGCGAGAAGCGACGATACGTTGGTGTTGATTCGACTCATGGTTGTGGGTCCTCCGTGAACTCTTGGATATCGTTCACTATCCGGAATGCTTCGGGCATCCTGCCCCTGAAACGCTGTTCCAATCCGATCCGATGCTTCGACTCAGGTTGCCGGCCGTCACGTTCCTCCCCGGGTTGTCCTGGCGGTGCGCGGCCGCCGGGGTCCGGGAGCTTGGTGTCGTCAGCCTCTTGCCGTCGTGGCTGGCTTCGCCTTGCCCCCACTTGTTCGGTGCTCGCGACTCGGCCAGGCCAGTCTGTTAAAAAAAGTTTCTTATCGGACCGCTCTGGCATGGTTCGTCCTTGTCGCGCAATTCCTGCCTCCCTAACCGTTACAATCGGCATAAGCAGCACACCCCTTAACTCCGGCACAGGCGGTATCGGCGCTTTTTTCTAGATTGACGTTTTCGACGTAAGCATTTTTGCTGACAATTGTTATGTGATATAGAAGCGGCCCGCCCCCTCACCATGGCCGCCACAACCGCCACCGAGAGCGGCCGCGTCTCAATAGGACCGGGGCTGGGTCGGCAGCTTCTTATAAGGATGCGTCGCCACGCGGTCCGGCCGCGCCGCTTGACCCGCACAAGCACCGGGCGCGCATAAAAAAAGGCGGCGACCCGGGTGGGCCGCCGCCGAAGCGGTATCGGTGGGTCTTCATCCTGTGAAGACCGGGTAGCTCTCTTACAGCAGTGACAGCACGTTCTGCGGCTGCGAGTTCGCAATCGACAGGACGTTCGTCGCCGCGTTGACCAGGATCTGCGATCGGGTCAGATTCGCCGACTCGGCCGCAAAGTCCGTGTCACGGATCGTGCTCTCGGCAGCACTGGTGTTCTCAAGCGCGACTCCGAGTGATCGGATCGTCGACCCGATCACGTTCTTCTGGAACGCTCCAAGGCGGCCACGCAGTTCGGACACGGAAGAGATCGCCTTGTCCGTGATGGACTGAGCCTTCTCCAGATCGCCGTCAACCAGGTTCGACGAGTTGCCCGATGCCAGGTCGTCCAGGAACCCGAGTGCTTCGGACCCCAGGTGACGTGCGGCGACGTTCTGCAGCCCGATGCTCACCTGACTGTCGATGTCGACGGTCGGGCCAAGGTTGAACCTCGCACCACCACCCGTGATCGTGAAGGCGTCGATACTCGCCCGCGTCTGAGACCCGCCATCCGAGAGCGTCAGGCTCAGGTCCAGGAAGTCCGTGTTGACGACGGCTTCCTTACCCTTGGTCGTCGCAACGATACCGTTGATCGTCGCGGATACGTCCTGCCCCTCGTCACGGATCGCGTTGGTCGCAGCCGTGAACCCGGTGGTCGTTCCAGTCGCGGCGTTCTCGTCTGTCGCGGCAAATCGGACGATCCCGTCGCCTCCCTGGCCGCCGGCGTTGTTGATCTTGATCGAGACGAACTGATCCGACCCGAACTCATTGCTCTTGACGACGATCCCGGTCGCGCTGACCGCCGCGGACACACCCGTCACGGACGTGAACGTGTTGATCGCACCGGTGATGGCACTGAGCGAGGTGCCCGAGGCGAAGCTGAACTCACGCGAGCCCTTCGCACCGGCCAGTTCGAAGGTGAAATCAGCGGTCGCAGCCGAAAGGTCTAGCGCCGTGCCACCCGCGGACAGGAACACACCGCCGTGCTGGGCAGAGCCGGTCACCAAAACGGTGATGTCGCGCGTATCGCCGTGTTCGAGCTTCGCGCCGTTGATCTGGAAGTCCGCGACCGTCGTGGCCTGACCACTGACCGTGAAGTCGAACGTCCCGTTGAGCAGCTTGGTGCCCTGGAAACTCGTCGAGCTGGCGATGCGGTCGATCGTTTGAAGGATCGAATCGATCTGAAGCTGATTCGCTTCTTTCTCTTCACTGCTCAGACCGGCGTCATTCGCGGTTTCCGTCACGAGGCTTTGAACCTCGAGCAACAACGAGCTGACTTCCTGCAGCCCTCCCTCCGCGATGTTGATGACCTGATCGGCACGCTGGTTGTTCCCCAGCGCTGCAGCGATCTGGGCCTTCTCAGACCGCAGGTTCTCGCTCGCGATCAGCCCCGCCGGGTTGTCCGCACCGCGGTTGATCGCAAGACCGGTGCTTAGCCGCTCCAGCGAGGTGGTCAGCGACTTGTTCTGCTCGCCCAGGATACGCTGGGCCAGAAGCGAACTGACGTTGGTGTTGATTCGACTCATGGGCTTTCATCCTCCTTGGAATGACGGTTGATCTTCCTCCCGGAACGACCGGGGACGTTTTGGCGTTCATGCCTGGCACATCGAAACTTCCCACGGCCGCCGGGGCGGCTGAGGCACCGACCGGAACACCCGGCCGACACAACCCTCAGGACCCGCACCTCGCGGGCCGCCATGCTTATCCGTTCCATCGGCACGCCCGGCCCACGCCTTAACCGCCGCGCAAACGGCTGATCAAAAAAACCTGTGCCTTCCGTCAAATCGTTACGCCCGGGCCACCCGCCCTATACCGCTCACGACCTAGATTCAGCGTACACCTGACAGACCGAACCTCTCACCCTGCGCTAAGACCCTGCGCCGCCATCAGCCGCGCCTTGATCAACACCCAAGCACCTACCCGACAGCTCATCCGCATCGATAACCAAAGGCGGACGTTACGCGCCGCGCGCAAAAAAAAGGGCGGCCGTAGTGGCCGCCCTCGATGGCGTTCGTTAGTTGTCCAAACAGGTCGGACGCGTTAGATCAGCGCCAGCACACTCTGGGGTTGGCTGTTGGCGATGGCGAGCACGCTCGTCGCAGCGCTAACCAGGATCTGTGACCGCGTCAGACTTGCCGACTCCTCGGCGAAGTCGGTGTCGCGGATCGCACTCTCCGCCGCGCTTGTGTTTTCCAGGGCGACGTTCAATGACCGGACGGTCGACCCGACCACGTTTTTCTGGAACGCACCCAGACGCCCACGTAGCTGGGCGATCTGGCTGACCGCCTTGTCGGCGATCTTTTGCGCCTTGCCGATGTCACCGTCCACCAGGTTCGCGCTCTTGCCCGACCCCAGCTCGCTTAAGAACCCCGTGGCCGTCGACCCGACGTTCCGAGACACGACATTTTCTAAACCGATCCGCACCTCGCTGCCGACGTCCACCGACGCACCGATGTTGAACTTCGCACCCCCACCGGTGATCGTAAACGCATCCACCGTCCCTGCCGCCTGCGCGCCTGCCGCCGTCAGCTCAATGCTCACGTCGAGGAAGTCCGTATTGATCTGCGCTGTCTTTCCACGTGACGTCGCGGTTACACCGTTGACGATCGCCGCGACATCCTGACCCTTATCACGGATCTCGCTCGACGCCGCGCCGAAGGCCGTCGCCGCTCCCGCAGTCGAGTTCTCGTCCGTCGCCGCGAGACCGATGATCCCGTCACCGCCCTGGCCACCACCGTCCGACACCGAGATCGAAACGAACTGGTCGGAGCCGAACTCATCGCTCTTGACCACCAGCCCGGTCCCGCTTACCGCAGCCGACACGCCCGTCACCGACGTAAACGTGTTGATCGACGCAGCGACAGACGTCAGCGACGTCCCGGAGGCGAAGCTGAACTGACGCGACCCCTTCGCGCCGGCCAACTCAAAGGTCAGACTCGCATCCGCCGCGGAAAGATCCAGCGCCGCACCGCCTGCCGACAGGAACAACCCGGCGTGCTGCGCCGATGCCGTGACCGCCACCTGCACCTCCACGTTGTTCCCGTTGGTCAGCTTGGCACCGTTCAACTGGAAGTCCGCGACCGTTGCGGCCTGCGCGCTGACCGTGAAATCAAAACTACCGTTGAGCAGCTTCGTGCCCTGGAAGCTCGTCGAACCGGCGATCCGGTCGATCGTCTGCAGAATCGAGTCAATCTGCAGTTGATTCGCTTCCTTCTCTTCGACACTCAGGCCGGCGTCGTTAGCCGTCTCGCCGACCAGACTCTGTACCTCCTGCAACAGCGAGCCGACCTCTTGCAGCCCGCCCTCGGCGATGTTGATGACCTGTTCGGCACGTTGCGCGTTGTTCAACGCCGCGGACAGTTGGTTCTTCTCCGATCTCAGGTTCTCGCTCGCGATCAAACCGGATGGGCTGTCCGCACCCCGGTTGATCGCCAGGCCGGTGCTCAGCCGCTCCAGCGACTTGTTAAGGCTTCTGTTTTGCTGTCCCAGGATCCGCTGGGCAATCAGTGAACTGACATTCGTGTTGATCTGGCTCATTCGAGCGATCCTCCCTGGATGAACAAAGCCGCTCGGTGTGGGGTCCCTGATGTGTGCGGCCTACGGAAACCCGCCGCCGGCCGCGTACCTGAACCTGCCCCGCTCCCGAGATCGCCCTGTCCGGTTACCCGTACGCCCGCCGCACCATGCGGCGATGCTCCGTACACCCCACAAGGCGCTAGGCGACCCCTGCGAGGCTTTGGTGTGATCGGGATACCCCGCCCGAAGAATCACGAAACGCAAGCGTTTGGCCAATAATTCCGACCCGGACACCCCTGAAAACCGGCTTAAGCGGTGTAACTCCGCCACGCAGCGGATTGGGCACCACCGCGCGATACGCCGCGATCGACCGACGCCGAATAACCCGCCCAGTCGGCCCCCGCCGCCTGCTCGCGAGCACGGTGCCGGTGCGTGCTTATTCGCAGCGATCTCTATAAAGGTTGCGCGCCGGCTGAACGCGCGACGCCACTCCGGCATGCTCTTGGATACGCTCGCCGCCGCAACCTATGATCACTGACCGGCTACCTGACGCATCGCCGCATGATTGATCCCAGAGACAACCCGTTGCTTAAAACCACACGGACGCGATGGTGTCCCACCCATTGTGTCCTGCTGACCTCACTCGTCCTCGGCCTGGTCCGCATCGCTAGCGCCGATTCGGACACGCCCGCGACCTCCGAAGCCTGGCCGACACTGAGCGCGGACGACCAACAGGCCGCGATAACGCAGCTCAAAGCGTTCGCCGATCAGGCAGCCCAGCAGACCGACCCACCCCTGACACTGCACGAAACCGACTTCTTTCTTTTCTACACCGATCTCCCGCCGCGCGAGGCTCGCAACTGGGCCAGCCTCCTCGACAAGATGTACCGCCGACTCTGCCGCCTGTTCGCGCTGCCCGAAGACGAAAACATCTGGCGCGGCAAGGCCCTGCTGTTTGTCTACCGCAATCAGCAGGACTTCATCGCATTCGAGACCGAACACTTCGACTACGTCCCCGGCCCAAACACTGCCGGCCTCTGCCACACGCGCAGCGACGGCAACGTGACGATCTGTTTCTACCGACAGGACAACCAGTGGGACTTCGCACAGGTGCTCGTCCACGAAGCCGTCCACGGTTTCCTCCACCGCTACCGCTCGCCGGCGCGCATCGCCTCCTGGGTCAACGAGGGCCTGGCCGAAGTGATCTCCGCCGAGTTGGTGCCCAAGAGCCGACAGGTCGCAAGCAAGCGCCGCTACGCGCTCAAACTCATGAAGCACAACGGCAACCTCGGGTCGAGCTTCTTCACCGCTGAACACATCAGCGGCTGGCAGTACGGCGTCGCCGCGTCACTGACCGACTTCATGATCCGCAAGAACAAGTCCGGCTACGTCGCCTTCGTCAACGGGATCAAAGCCGGCACACACTGGCGGCAGAGCCTCGAAGAAAACTACGGCACAGACATCGACCGCCTCGTCGCCGCGTTCGGCCGATCGCTCCGCATCCGCTCGCTCGAGCCCTGACCCGCGCACAGAAAGCCCACACGCAACCATGACCGCTCGCGCCGACACCGACCGCCTCGACCCGCCACCCCCCGGGCACAAACCCGTGATCGGCCTGGTCGGCGGCGTCGGCTCGGGCAAGAGCCACGTCGCCCGGCTGCTGGGCGAACTTGGCTGTGCCGTCATCGACGCCGACCGGCTGGCGCGCGACGCGCTCAACCTCCCCGCAGCACTCGAACAAATCCGATCCTGGTGGGGCACCGATACCATCGCCAACGACGGCACCGCCGACCGGGCCGCGATCGGGCGGATCGTTTTCGATCAGCCCGACCAGCTCGCCCGCTTGGAGCGGCTAATCCACCCCCAGGTCCACGCCCATCGCCAGAAGCTCCATCAACTGTTCCAGCAGAACCCCGATACCCTCGCGATCGTCGAGGACTGCCCCCTTCTCATCGAAGCCGGGCTTGACGAGGCCTGCGACGCGATTATCTTCGTCAGTGCACCCAAGGCGACCCGCCTGGCCCGAGTCCGAACCGAACGGGGCTGGTCGCAGGACGATCTGGAAAAACGTGAAAAAAACCAGATCGGACTTGACAAGAAAGCCGACATGGCGGATTATGTAGTAGAGAATGGTGCAGCGGACACCCTTTGCCTCCCGCAAATTCGCCGCGTGCTTTCCCAGATTCTTCTCAATCAGCAGTGATCGCCAGGCGGCGACCGGCACGGGGTGCCAACCGTCGGGCGCATAAAATAAAGATACGATCGTCCGGGGACCGGCCAGAATCGTCCCCCCCCATGCCCACCGGGCAAGCACCACCGTTGTTTCCCCTGCCCAACAAGCCCTGCGACAACCGCCCCGGCCACAACATGCCGGGCCAGACCCACAGCAATCCGGACAACCCACCGCGGCAGGTCGCCGGGCAACAATCTCCCGCCCTGCCCGCACACTGAGCCACGATCCCACCTACCCCACCGCCCCGGTCTCACCGACCCCAACCCACCTAGGAGCCCATCTCATGGCACGCACCCAGACCTACCGAGCCGCCCACAAACCCGAAAAACCCAAGCCCGTTGCCGCACCCTCCAGCGCCGCCACCCCCACATCCGACGAGCAGCTCGACGCCGAAACGCAAGAGCGCTACGAACAAGCGAAAAAAGCCGACCTGAGCATGCACGTCCTCCAAGCCATGCCCATGGAGGAGCTCTACGTGTTGGCCAAGCAAGAGGAGATCGAGGACTACGAGTCGCTCAAGAAAGAGCAACTCACCTTCCAGATCCTCAAGTCCCGCATCGCCAAGCAGGGCCTGATGTACGGCGAGGGTGTGCTCGAGATCCTTCCCGACGGGTTCGGATTCCTCCGCTCCAGCGAATACTCCTACCTCGCATGCCCCGACGACATCTACGTCAGCCCCAGCCAGATCCGACGCTTCGGCCTCAAGGTCGGCCACGTCGTCCAGGGCACCATCCGCCCGCCCAAGGAAAGCGAGCGCTACTTCGCACTCCTGCGAGTCGACGCGATCAACTGCCACGCGCCAGACACACTTAATGATCTAACCACCTTTGAAGACCTCACCCCGCTGCACCCCGACCAGCGCCTCATCCTCGAGACAACACCCGAGGAAATCGAGATGCGCGTCATGGACCTGGTCGCCCCCGTCGGCCGAGGCCAGCGCGGCCTCATCGTCGCACCCCCGCGCACCGGCAAGACCGTCCTGCTCCAGAAAATGGCCAACGCCATCATCACCAACTACCCCGAGGTCCGGGTCCTCGTGCTGCTGATCGACGAGCGCCCAGAAGAAGTCACCGACTTCCGCAAGAACACCCCCGACGACGTCGAGGTCGTCGCCAGCACCTTCGACGAACAATCACAACGCCACGTCCAGGTCTGCGATATGTGCATCGAAAAAGCGCGACGCATGGTCGAGTTCGGCGAGCACGTCGTGATCCTGCTCGATTCGATCACCCGCATGGCCCGCGCCTACAACACCGAGATGCCCCACTCCGGCAAGATCCTCACCGGCGGCCTCGACTCCAACGCCCTGCAACGCCCGAAAAAATTCTTCGGCTCCGCCCGTGCGATCGAGAAGGGCGGCAGCCTGACGATCCTCGCCACCGCATTGGTCGACACCGGCTCGAAGATGGACGACATCATCTTTGAAGAGTTCAAAGGCACCGGCAACAGCGAGCTGCACCTGGACCGCCGCCTCGTCGAGAAACGCGTCTACCCCGCCATCGACATCGCCGCTTCGGGCACACGCCGCGAAGAGCTGCTGATGGACAAAAACGAGCTCGCCCTGATCTACCGCCTGCGAAAAGTCCTCGCCGACATGAACGTCGTCGAAGCCATGGAACTTCTCAAAGGCCGCCTGCAAAAAGTCAAGACCAACGCCGAGTTCCTGATGACCATGAACCTGGACTAACGAGGCCCAATAGCCACCGCACAGATACGATCACCAACCCCGGGAGGGAGTACGGCCATGAGTCCAACCATCCGCACCGGCATCGCTCTGACAGGCTGCGCTCTCGCCTTGATCGGCTCGGACACCGCCCTCGCGACACCACCCGACCCAGCCGTAACATCCCCAACCTATCTAGCGTTCGACAGCAGCCCGACAAGCTGGGTTGGCCGCGGGCACACGGACTACCTCGTCTCGCCCGACACCGGCTGGACGATCACCGCTCAGCGCAACAATGACGACGGCGTCAACTTTGCAATCACCCGCGACACCGGCGCCCCACCGTTTGACGATTACTTCTGGAATCTGAATCTCGCCGCACCATTCGGCGCCACGCTGACCCCAGGCCAGTACACCGGCGCGATGCGCTACCCCTTCCAGGAAGCCGCGAACCCGGGCATCGACTTCTTCGGCAACCACCGCGGCAACAACAAACAGGCCGGCCAATTCGAGGTCCTCGAAGCCGTCTACGCCCCCAATGGTGATGTCCTACGATTCGCCCTCGACTTCACACAGTACGGCGAGGAAGACCTGGATAGGTGGATCATCGGTGAACTACGATTTGTCGCGGTGCCCGAACCCGCCACGGCGACCATCATGGCCGGCGCGATCATCTTCGCCGCCGCGCCCTCACCAACACACCGGCGCCGACCAGCACCAAGATCGCGGACGGCTCGGGTGTGACGACAGTAAGCTGCCCGGTCGTCAACAACGCCGCCGTGTCGAACCGCAACCCGTCGCTCAGCCCAGGCAGCGCCAACGAGTCGAACCCGCCGGGCCCACCAGCCGTCTCGGCCAACCCAAACAACTCAAACACATCACCCTCACGCGGAACGAACCCGTTGATCAGTGCGATCACCAGTTCCCCGCCCGGCGCATTCCGACCCGCTTGACACCGGTTCCCACGCCGCCCATTAAACTACCCGCATGCCCACCACCGCCCACGCCCGCCAATCCCGATCAACCGCCCTGCGAACGATCACCTCGACAGCCACGCTGTGCGCCGCGCTCACTCTCGGATCGCTGACCGCACCCGCTCCGGCACAGGCCCCGCCGCCAACCCCCGCCAACGGCCCCGACCCAGCCGCGACACCCGCACCAACCCCGGCCCCCACCTCGCTAACACCCGAACTGATCCAGACCAGGATCCAGGAAACAACCCTCGCCGAAGACCTCGACGAAACGATCAAAACCAAAGCCGTCGAGCTCTACCAGCAAGCCAAAACCCGTCTCGAAACCGCCAACTCCCAAGCCGCCAACGCCAACACCTTCCAGCTATCGCTCGACTCGACACCCCAGGAAATCGAACGCGTCCAGGAAGCCTTGCGCCAAGCCTCGGCGCCACCCCCAACAACCCAGCCCGCCGATCCGCCCGCACCCACCACATCGAAAGAACTCGAGCAGCGCCTCGCCAACGAGCAAGCCGACCTGACCAACCTCAAGACCCGCCTCGCCGACCTCGACCAGCAAATCAAGACGCAGCAGGAACGCCCCGAACAGGCACGCATCCAGCAGGCCGCCGCGCGCCAACTGCTCATCGAAATCGACAAAGACCTCGCCGCACCAAACCCCAAGGACGAACACACACGCCTAACCGATGCACGCCGCACCCTGCTCGCCACCCGCAAGCTCGCACGGTCAGCCGAGATCAACATGATCGAGCAGGAACTGCTCAGCCAACCCCAACGCCTCAGCCTGCTCAAAGCCCAGCGCGACCTCACCGCACGAAAAATCTCGATCGGTGACGACCGCGTCAAAAAACTCGAAGCCGCCGTCAACGAGCTCCGCCGCGCCGAAGCACAACAAGCCGGCGTCGAAGCCGAACGCGCCCGCAAAGAAGCCGTCGGCAAACAACCCGCCGTCCGCCGCTTCGCCGAGCACAACGCACAACTCGCCAAAGAGCAGGCCCAACTCGCGATCGACATCGAACAAGCCGTCAACGGGCGACGGGGTATCAGCAACCAGCTCGAAAAGATCGACAAGCAGTTCGTCGCCGCCCGCGAGAAGCTCGACATGGCCGGGCTCAGCAACGCGCTCGGCCCCGTCTTGCGCGAGCAGCGCAAAAGCCTGCCCCACATGCGCAGCTACCGCCGAAACGTCGACGCACGCACACAGATGATGTCCGAGTACGGCCTGCGGTACCTGCGCGTCGAGGAGCAACGCCGCGAACTCGCCGACATCCCCGCCTATGTCGAGGAACTTGTCAGCCAGACGCCCGACACAGCCGACGACGGCTTCGACCCCGCCGACCTGCAAGCACAAGCCCTCGTCCTGCTCCAGGACCAACGGACACTCCTGGACAAGCTCGCCGACTCCTACGCCCAGTACCTCAGCGAAGCAGCCAGCCTCAACTTCGAGGAAAAACAACTCGTCGAGCGCGCCGGCCAATACGCTGAATTCCTCGATGAAAAACTCTTATGGATCCCCAGCACACACCCGCTGGATCGGCGCACGCTCGACGGGCTTCGCCGCTCATTCGCCTGGATGACCGACGAGGAGCACTGGACAAACGCCGCCCACGCCATCTGGGGCGACCCCCTGCGCAACGCGCACACCCACGGGCTCACCGCGATGGCCTGTCTCGCCCTCCTGGTCGCTCGTCGCCGGTTATCGACCACCATCAACGTCACCAACGGCCGCGTCGGCACGATCTACGCCGACAACTATTGGCTGACGATCGCAGCACTCGCAGCGACCGCCGCCCTCGCCGCACCGCTGCCCCTGCTCATGGGATACGCATCGTTGCGACTGCACCGGTCGGTCAGCGCCGACGACTTCGCCAAGGCGCTCGGCGTCGGGCTTGCCACGGCCGCAACAATCTCATGGGCCCTCGGCTCGATCCGATTGCTCTGCCGCGACAAGGGCGTCGCACAAGTCCATTTCAACTGGCGCCCCGAGCCCACCGCACTCCTGCGATCGAGCCTCCTGTGGTTCCTGCCGCTCACAGCCGCATGCGCATTGCTCGTCACCGCGACCGAGTGGCAAGCCCACGACACCCACCGCCAAAGCCTAGGCCGCATCGCGTTAATCACCGGCATGATCGCCCTGGCGGTCTTCGCGCACCGCTTGTTGTCGTCGCTACGCCGAGCCGCATCCGAATCCAACGCGCGCACGCTCAAAGCGTGGGCATCACACTTTTTCTGGCTGTGGTATGCGCTGCTGGTCGCACCGCCGCTTGCACTCACCGCGCTCGCCGCGACCGGCTACTACTACACGGCATTCAAACTCGCGCACCTGTTCATCGTCACACTGTGCATCCTGATCGGCCTCGCGTTTACCCACGCCCTGGTGATCCGGTGGGTGACCGTCGCGCGCCGCCAACTCGAAGTCGCCCGAGCACGACAAAAAGCCCTCGACGCCCACACCGCATCCGGCGAAGAGCCCCCAACCGTGCCGCCCAAGGCCCTGGTCTTCCCCGAGGTCGAGATCCAAGCCGTCAACGACCACACACGCCGGCTGCTCCGCGCCGTGCTCACGGTTGTTTTGCTCGCGGCTCTCTGGCTGATCTGGGCGCCGGTCCTCCCCGCTCTCCGCGTGCTCGATACCGTCGAGCTTTGGCAGCAGACCGTTACCGTCGACGGGTTGGACACGCTCCGCCCGGTCACACTGACCAACATCACGCTCGCGGTGATGCTCGCCGTCGCCACCGCCGTCGCCGCGCGCAACGTCCCGGGTGCCCTCGAACTGGTCATCCTCCAACGCCTGCCAATCAACCCGGGCAGCCGCTACGCGATCGCCACGACCGTCCGCTACATCATCACCGCCGTCGGCGTCGTACTGGTCTTCAACACCGTCGGCGTAGGCTGGTCAAAAGTCCAGTGGCTGGTCGCCGCCCTGAGTGTAGGCCTCGGATTCGGCCTCCAGGAGATCGTCGCCAACTTCGTCTCCGGCTTGATCATCCTCTTCGAGCGCCCGATCCGCGTCGGCGACACCATCACCGTCAGCGGCATCAGCGGCACCGTCTCGCGCATCCAGATCCGCGCCACCACCATCACCGACTGGGACCGCAAAGAGCTCATCGTCCCCAACAAAGAGTTCGTCACCGGCCAACTGGTCAACTGGTCGCTGTCCGATTCGATCCTGCGCGTCGTCATCCGCGTCGGCGTCGCCTACGGTTCGGACACCAACCACACCCGCCGGATACTGCTCGACGTCGCGAAGAAGAGCCCGCTGGTGCTGGACGACCCGCCGCCGACAGCCGTCTTCTCCGAGTTCGGCGACAGCTCGCTCAACTTCGACCTGCGCGTCTACGTCGCGAGCATCGACAACTTCGTCCCCGTCCGCCACGCGCTGAACATGGCCATCGAGCAAGGCCTCCGAGAGGCCAAGATCCCGATCCCCTTCCCACAACGCGACCTGCACATGGACACCGAGCGCCCGCTCGAAGTCCACGTCCGCCGCGCACCCCGCCCGAAAACCGGCGAGGCGAGCGAAACATAACGACTCGCGACGACCCGGCCACCACGCCCAGTCGCCCGCTGGCGCGCCCGCGGTGCCCGTCTGATTCGCGCTGTCCGATCCGCCTCAACGCGGCGCCGGCGGCGCACCCGGCGACACCCGCGGCGACGGAGCCTCCGACGACTCACCCGACGACCCGCCGCCCTCATCCGACCCGTCGCCACTCTCACCCAACATCACCGTGAGCAGCTTGATATACCGGGTGATCTCTTCGTCCTCGGGGTTCAGCGTCGCGGCCCGCTCGAACGACACCTTCGCCGCCGGAAGCTCAACCAGGTCCAACTCGCATAGCCCGCGCAACTGAAACACCTCCCAGTTGTCGTACCCCTCAACGATCAACTGCTCGCACACCGCCAACCCCTCCCCCGGCTGGTCCGCCGCACGGTGTGCCTCCGCCAGGTCGTAGGCCGTCTGCGCATCGAATACATTCTCATCCAGGTGTTGCCTCAGCGACACGATCGCGTCTGTGTGTTCACCCCGCTCGACGTGGACCGTCGCCCGCATCCGGATCAACTCACCGGAAGGCTTGCGCGCGATGAATCGATCCAGTTCGGCCACGGCATCGTCCTCACGCCCCAGCTTCCACAGCAACGCGAAATAATCGAGGTAGTACGTCTCGTCGGCGAACCCGTCGCCGAAGATGCGCGAGTAGGCCTCGATCGCCTCGTCCAGGTCGCCCCCCGTGTGCTTCAACCAGGCGTACATCGCCAGCACGTCCTGGTTCTCGCCGTGCGCCCCGATGTTCGCTTGAAGATACGCCAACGCCTCATCGTTCCGCTCCAACTCCACCAGCACATTCAGGATATTGATTAGCTCCTCGACATCATCCGGGTCCAGCCCGTACGCATGATCGAGATACGCCAACGCCTGATCCAGACGACGGCTGGTGTAGGCTTCCAACGCCATCTCATGGTGCACCGATTTCCAGTACGCCCTGAGCGCATCGCCGGGCGCCGGTGCCGTGCGATCGCAGATCACCGGAGGCAGGATCGTCACCCGCTCGAGCATCCGATCCACTTCGTCGAGCGGTGTGTCGCGATCACCAACCGTCCACGCCGCGATGAGGTACGCGGATCGTTGGTTCCGCAACAGGTCCATCCGATAACGGATGCCGGTCTCATCGACGACACGGTGCATCGTGACTCGATACCCCTCGGCATTCGCCAGGGTGATCGCCCGCACATCCGTGATCGCCGCGCTCGGATACGACACGTCGAAGTAGCTGAGCATGCCGTTGATAAACCACGGCTTGGTCGGCTCCGGCCCGATCAAGCGAACCGGGACGACGACACATGCGCCGCCCGACCCACGCAACACACCGTAAACCGCCTCGGGCGTGTCGGCCGCCAGGTCGTCCCACCGCATCCAGCCGCTATCCGCCGCATCCACCGCGAAGCCCCATCGCGTATCACGCGTGCTCTGCGCCGGGACACCGCTGTCCGCGTGGAACACCAGCTCGCGGTCCAGAATCCGAAATCGCTCGAACATCTCACGAGCCTGCTCATCGATCGAACCCTTGTCCTTGCGAGCGGCACAGGCGATCAACTGATACGCGTACCCGTTGTGCCAGATCAGGCGGTACGCGTAGTTCAGCCACACCCCGTTGACCCGTGCGTCAGCCCTCAGCTCCGCGACCTCGATCCCATCGACCGTCCGGACTTGCTGATCGGTGACGCTACACTCACTGGCCGCACCCATCAGGTTGGCGCGCACAATCTCCGCCAAACCCGCGAGAGTGATGCCGGACTCCGCACCAAGCCGCTCGGCGATCACCTGAAAATACACCTCCGGCACGCGCCGCCGAAACGCCAGTGTGGTATCCGCGCTGAGTTTGGTCGGGTCGAGCTGAACCCACGGGCGGCTGGGCAAACGGAATCGGAAGTTGGTCTCGGCCACGTCGATCCAATCACCGTCCGCATCCGTGCTCGTCGGCCCAGCCAGATCCGCCTCGAGCGCGATGTCACTTTCAGCCCGTTCGCGAGCTCCCTGCGCAATGCCCACCGCGAGTGCGCCCACGAACAGGCACGTAAACACGACGCTCAGGGCGATCCCCCACGACGCCTGTTTGCCGCCCTGGCGGTAGCGGGCCCGGTGATGGCTCAGGCTGACCAGCCCCACGATCCCAACCACGAACCCCGCCAGGAAAAGCGCCAGGACGATCGAGTACACGACCGCCCTGATACCCCAAGCCTCAACCCACCCGGCCGAAGTCGCGTAATTGAGCACGCACGCGATACACCACCCGGTCAGCACGAGCGCCAGCGACGCTACGCAGCCCGAGTGGGTCGTCGGCCTACGGCTGATCTGCGCGCACTTCATGATGCCCCACAGCAATAGCGCCGCCGGGATGAGCTTCAACTCCGGGCTTGTACCAGCATCGGCGGCCGCAGCCGCGAGCCCGACGGCCGCGGCAAGATACGTCACATCTGTAAATATCATCACGAGATTGTAGCAGCGCGGCGGCCGCGGTTTCGCTTGGTATTGTGGGTCGCTGCTGGCTTTACACTTATTGGGCGTAAAGACGGTTGGGAGCGGCGCGGCGCGGGGGTTGGGTTGGGCGGGGCGGGGCGAAAAAGAATCCTGCCTGCCTGTTGACATCCGCCTGAACTGACGATATATTCTGTATAGACAGAAATAATTGAACTTACTGCCAACAGAGACGCAGCCGTGGCACCACTAACCCCCGCACAAAACAAGTTCATCCTCCACTGGGGCGAGATGGGCACCAAATGGGGCATCAACCGCACCGTCGCCCAGGTACACGCCCTCCTGTTCGTCACCGAAGACCCCCTCAACGCCGAACAGATCGCCCAGACCCTCTCCGTCGCCCGCTCAAACGTCAGCACCAGCCTCCGCGAGCTGCAAAGCTGGGGCCTGGTCCGCATCGAGCACCGCCTGGGCGACCGCAAAGACCACTACGCCACCTTCGAGGACGTCTGGGAGATGTACCGCGTCGTCGCGGCACAGCGCAAGGCCCGTGAGATCGACCCGACCATCGAGATCCTCCGCCAGTGCGTCGCCGAGTCGTCGGCGAAGAAGACCCACGACCCCTACACCCACAAGCGGCTGTCGGAGATGCTGCGATTTATCGAGTCCATGACCTCGTGGTGCGACCACGCGCTGCGGTTGCCGGCCTGGGCGTTGCAGAAGCTGGTGAAGATGGGCCCGCGGCTGGGCAAGATCGTGGGGCTGACCAATCCGCGCCCCTGAGACCGCGGCCCTGATCGCTTTTTTTCGCTAGATATTTCAGTCAGTACAGAAATGACAGTCAAAACCAACAGAACCCCTTGCCAAGGAGACCCGCGATGACCGCCACACCCACCTACGCACTGATCAACTACGCGCTCTACCTGAGCCTCAGCCTCGCGATCACCTACGCCGTCGGCCGCACACTGTTCAAAAACGGCCGCATCTTCCTTATCGAGGCCTTCCACGACAACCGGGAGCTGGCCGACTCGGTCAGCCACCTGCTGCTGGTCGGGTTCTACCTGATCAACTTCGGGTTCGTCTGCATCGCGTTGCAGACCGACCTGTACCCACGAACGATCCTCGACCTGTTCGAGCACCTGAGCACCAAGGTCGGGCTGGTGATGCTGATCCTGGGTGTGATCCACTCGATCAACGTGTGTGTCTTCAACCGCATGCGCAAGAAGGCGCAGCAGGTGACGGCTGGGGGTTTGGCTGACCAGGCCGAATAGGCCCGACCAGGCAGACTCCACCGCGACCGCGGCGTTGTGCACACGAATTGGCGTCGGACTCGAGGATCACTAAGCGTTGTTCGCGTCGCCCGGGCCGTTGCCGCCGGCGGGGCCGTCGCCGGCGGGGCGGTCTTCCATCTGGTGGATGTAGGCCATCGTGCGCTCGAGCTCGCGCTTGAGGTGGCGGACGCGGAGCAGGGACTTGACGCGGGTGATCAGTTCGAGCTTGTTGACGGGCTTGGTCAGGAAGTCGTCCGTCCCGGACTCGACCCCGCGCTCGATATCGCCCAACTCGTTGAGTGCCGTGACCATCATCACCGGGATCGACCGTGTGCCGGGGTCGTCCTTGATCTTGCGGCAGACCTCGAAGCCGCTCATCCGGGGCATCATCACGTCGAGCAGGACCAGGTCGAGCTGGGGGCCGGCGGGGTCCTCGATGATTTTCATCGCTTCGAGCCCGTCGCCGGCGGTGATCAGCTTGCACGGCAGGGCTTCGAGATACGCCTGGATCAGCTCGAGGTTCTGGAGGTTGTCGTCGACGATCAGGATCGTCGAATCGCTCAGGTCCATCTCCTCTTCGCCGAACGCGGCCAGCCGCTGCTTGGCCGCTTCCTCCGACGCCGGTGTGTTGTTCCCAGGTAGGTCCATGCTCATCTCGGTGCTTCCTCGCGGCTGTTGTTCGCCGTCAACCTCCCGCCCCAACCCCCGGCCCCCAACCCCCGGCCGGTTAGGCCCTGCGGTTGTCGCCGCAGATGCGGTCAAGCCGATCGCTCAGTTTCGCCAGCGCCGGGTCCTGCGGCGCCGCCGGTTGCCCGCCGCTTAACCGGTCGCGTAGCGCGGCCAATCCGGCGGCGTCGTCCACGTCGAACCAGGGTGGCAGGCTTGCGACGTTCAGGCCCGCGGCTCGCCCGGCTGCCAGGGTCTGATCGTACACGGCGGGTGTGCCCCAGTCGATGCCGGTAAGCAATTCGCGGCGGCGGCGGCGGCCGGCCAAGGTCCAGTATCCGCCGTCCTCGACTGGGCCGACGGCTGCGTCGGCGGCTGGGCCGGGCCCCGCGACGGCCTGGAGCGCCGATCGGAGGGCGTTCGAGGGCACATCGGGGCTATCGACGCCGAAAAACACGGCCGCAAGATCGCCTGTATCGCCCGCGACGGCCCGCCATACATGGTCTAGGCGGTCGCCCAGGTCGCCGGTGCCCTGGTCGACCACCCGCCATCCGGGAGGGACGGCCAACCCCATCCCAAGGTCCATCCCAACCACCGCGTCGTGATGCGCCCGCGAGTCTCCGTCAAATCCATCCAACGCAAGCACATGGGTCACAGCTACATCGCGATCGGGCGAGACCATGAGATCGCGGAGCCGTTGGAGGACGCAGCCGAGCATCGCGGCGTGGACCTCGGCCGCGTGGTGCGCGGTCATTTCGCCGATCATGCGGGTCTTGACACGTCCGGGGACGGCGGGCTTGGCCATGACGACGACTGCTAGAGGCTTTGTATTTTGCCCTGCTTCAGAATTGTTCACGCTCTGTGGCATCCGAAGTAGGTCCGGTCAGTGCTGTGTAAGCAGCGATTGGGCAACACACCCGATCCCGGCTATAATGGCCTCTTATTCGCGGGCCGCCGCGATGGGACAGGGTACGCCCAGCCGGGGCATTTGGCGGCGGGCCCGGGCGGGTTGGCCTAGCGGCGGCAGGCCATTCGTACGACTCTATCTGATTATCACGACAGGAGTTGGCTCTGGAACTCAATCTCAAAAGAAGCGTCAAAGTCAACACCCCCGCCGACGGCGAGATCATCGTAACGCTCCAGGGCGGTGCCCGCATGCCGCCGCCGCGGCTGCCCTGGCAGGACCGGTGGAACCAGCCGACGGTGGAGCAGTTGCTCGCGCCGTTCAAGAGCGAGACCGATCAGCCGCTGACACGATTGGTGAGCAAGCTGGATGCGCTGGATCACGCTGAGCGGGCCATCACTTGGTATGGGCCGGCGTGGCGGTGGACGATGCACTACTCGGTGGCGGACCCGGACGGGGTGGCCGACGCCGATGCCAACACGCTCGCCTACCTGGTGCCGAACAACAAAACCCCTGCGGTCAGCGTCCCGCTGCACCCGGACCTGATCGGGCAACTGCCGCTTAAGCGGATGACCAAGTATGTGCGCGAGGGTATCCGCATCGCCAAGTGCGCCGTCGAGATCCACTGGGCGACGTGGACCCCGACCAACGACTCGGACGCCGATGCGCTGGCGGACCTGCTCAAGCACAAGCACAAGCTGCTGTACCAGCGGAACACGGGCAAGACACCAGGCAAGAAGACCGCCGCCAAGCGCTAGGCCCGGGTGGCGGTCGGCCGCGCGGCCCGGTGCGCATGCGGCCTGACTTTACGCCCGCGACACATTCATTAAAAATACACCCCTTTCACACACCGCCGCGTGGGGAACCGCTAAGCCATGCAGTTGATGACGTGGACACTGGCGAGGCTGGGCAGCCGGCTGAGTTTGTTGTTTGAGCCGCACCAGCGGCGGGTGCGGCACTCGGCTTTGGGGCGGTTCCTCGATCAGCCGATGGACCTGATGGTCGGGCTGGTCGAGCCGGACGGGACGGAGCGCGTGCTGCCGCTGACGACGCGCGGCAAGGCTCTCTACAACACCGAGCAGTTCGAGCGGCTGAACTCGATCACGTTTCGCGGGCACAGCGAGCAGTACCGGCTGCGGTTCGAGTTCAACATCCACAGTGTTTTTTACCCGCAGGACGAGCCGCTGTGCCTGATGCCCGCGTTCTATCTGGAGATGCGGGTCAGCCCGGTGCAGCGTGTGCGTTGGATCAAGCCGGCGGGGCCGACGCCGGATTCGGTGAAGCTGTTTATCCGCCTTGCGCGACCCGACACGCAGATCAGCGCGTCGACGGGTGGTGACCCGGACAGTGCGGGGCGGATCGATCTGGCGTATCGCAACGCGCTGACGCCGACCGACAGCCCGGGCAGTGCGGACGCCCCGGCAGTGGCGGTGACTGAGCGGATCCTGAGCCTGAACCCCGGGTGTGTGGCGGATGACGATGGGCGGGGGCTGACGCTGGACCTTCCCGTGACCAAAGCGGGCAGCGGGGTCAAGTGGCGGTTGGTGTGGGGGGCGCACTGCGGGGATCCGATCCTGGCGGTGGGGCAGCACCCGGCGCCGGCGAATGCGCCGCTGCGATACAACGCGCTTTGGCCGGACCTGGATGCGGTGATGGAGGAGGCGGTGCGGTTGCGTGATGATCGGCTGGCGCACTCGCGTCGGTTTGAGAAGCTGGTTGATCAGGCGCCGCTTAGCATGGCGCAGCGGCATCTGTTGCATCAGTCGTTTCAGAACTTTCTGGCCAATACGTTTTGGTGTCATCAACCGGGCGATGCGGGTGACGGTGAATCGGGCGACGGCGAGTCGAGCGGGCAGGCGGATGCGGCCGATGGCGGGCCGGATACGTTTCGCCAGTGGTTCACGGTGTGGAACGGTGACCGCCACTACCACAGCACGCTTGGTGTGGGGTACAGCGCGTCGCTGTTTTATCTGACGCTTTGGCCGCGGCTGCTGGTGATGCAACTCGATCAGTGGGCCGAGCACGCGAAACCGGATCAGGATCAGTCCGAACCGCCGGCGGCGTATCTTGGTCGCGATCTTGGGCAGGGCACGCGGATCAGCGGGCAGGCGTACCCGCACGATTTGCCGGTTGAGACCAACAGTGATTTTTTGCTGATCCTGCAGGCGTATAGCCACTGGACGGGGGACCTGGCGCCGCTGGGGCGTCACGCGGAGTTGGTGCACCGGCTTGCCGAGCATTTGATCGCGGCGGATGAGCAGGACTGCGGGTTTCCGACGCGCGGGTCGGCGAATGCGATTGATGACGCCGGGCCGGCGCTGCAGTATGCGCGCAAGCAGATGTACCTGGCGACGAAGCGGATTGCGGCGCTGCAGGCGGCGGCTGATCTGTTGCGGCGCGTTGAGCGTGAGGAGCCGGCCGAGCGCTGCGACGCGACGATCGCGCGGGCGGTGCCGCTGATCGAGCAGCAGGCGTGGTTGGGCGACCACTACGCGGTGTGTGCCGACCCGGACGCGACGGGGATTCAGGATGTGTGGACCGGCGATGCGCTGCCGTTCGAGAAAGTGCCCGGGTGGGATGCGTACTCGATCTACACCGCGAATGGTTTGCTGTTGCCGGCGATCACGGCACAGCCGCTGCTGCTTGATCCGGAGCGGCTGGCGACGGACCTTCGCAACGCTTGCCGCGAGACGCTGGGTCAGTACGGCGGTGCGCACACGTCGGCGGAGCCGGAGAACGTGTGGGTCAGCCAGAACCTGTGGCGCGACTGTGTCGGGCGGTACCTGGGGCTGACGGAGTTGCCGTGGGCGCAGCGGTACTGGGACCTGCAGGTGATGGGCAACACGCACGACCGCAGCCTGGGGTTTATTGATAGTTATCTCGGCAACGATCTGTCGTTCCACCCACGGGGGGTGGTGACGTTCGGTTATCTGTTGGCTTACCCGCGGTTGGTGATCGACCGGCTAGCTGAGGGCGGCGCGGCGATCAGCGTCACCCCCGACCGCCACTACCCGCAGCGCTGGCCGCTGCTGGCGCTGGCGGATTGGAGAGCGTGCCGGGCACCCGTCTGCGTCGTCGATGCGCAGGGGCAGGTGACGATCGAATGCGAGTCGGACCCGATTACGATTCGTGGGGGTGAGGAGACAGCGGGGGTGGTGGGGTAAATCAAAGTTACGGCGCGGGTGGCAGGACCCAGGCCGTAATGGTGGGTTTCGCTTTGCTTGATCCACCCTACTTGCTTGGTGTCAGGCAAGGAACGCGTCCAACGGCTCTTTGCCATTTAACGGAAGCTTGAACCTCACACCGCCCAACGTCGCAAGCGTCAAGTGAAAGCCGGTATCTTCCAAAGTCACCTCCAGGCGAGTCACTTTGTCGAAATCGTCGGGGTGAGGAAGCGCCTTAATTCTACTGAATGCCTTACAGGCATCACCCGATTTTGTCTCGCCCGCCAAAACAGCCGTAGAAAACGCGAGCGGCTTCTCACTTACGAGATGAAGCAGTTGCGACACGAATGCATCCCACCACTTTTTTTCGTTAGGTATGCGATTATCGATCCGCTGTTCGGCGAAGACCTCACGAAGGCTGAATCTGAACTCTGGAATGTTCAACAAGGACCCACCTCTGCGAATTAGGAGTTTGGTTGCCTCCTTCGGGTCTCGTTTACCTGGTGATATCGAGTTCGCCAGCAACTCGCTCGCTTGAACTAACATGCCGTAGATGACCTTTTGTCGATCGAGCTCTTTATGGACACACCAGTCACAAAATAGTCGCAGGATCGGATACCTCTGCCCATACTTGCGATGATGCTCTAGAACTTCCCGCACGTTGCTCATGACATAGAGCACGTCAGGCCGCCCGAGCCCTCCGCGGCGGTAAACTTCAGGAAGAAACCGATTGAGTTCACGAACGCACTTCATGAGATCTCGTTGAGTGCCGCTGCTGGACTCCCCCAGAACTGCGACCCCGCTCAACCAATACTCTCTACTCCCCGATCCCCAGCTTTGTCTTTGTCAACAAACTCTCGAACGCGATGCCCTGCGCTTCGATTTTTTCGCGGGCGCCTTCTTCGCGGTCTATTACGGCGACGATTTTGGTGACGGTGGCACCGGCTTCGGCGATCACTTTTGCGGCTTCGAGTGCTTGGCCTCCGGTGGTGGCGATGTCTTCGACCATCAGGACGCGGTCGCCTTGGGTGAGTTTGCCTTCGAGTTGTTTGGCGGTGCCGTAGCCTTTTTTCTGGTTGCGGATGAGGATGAAGGGGGTGCCGCAGGCCATGGCGGTGGCGCTGACGAGGGGGACGCCGCCGAGTTCGGCGCCGGCGAGGCGGTCGATGTGGGCGTCGGCGTGTTTGGCCAGGCGGTTGCCGAGTTCGCGGAGGATGTCCGGCTGTGTCTGGAAGAGGTACTTGTCGAGGTAGTACTTGCTCTTGCGGCCGCTGCGGAGGGTGAAGTCGCCGTGGAGCAGGGCGGCGTCGCGGATGCGGTCGATGAGTGTTTGGTCGTCCATGGGGGCCAGTATATGCGCAGGGGTTTGGTTTTCACGGGTGTGTGCCATTGCGTGTTCGGCACTGACAAGCGGACTTGTCAGTGCCACCCGGAGGGGGACGCGGTAATCGGAGGCTTAACTGTGATCGGCTACACTCGGGCGATGCCCGGCCGTGATCTGACAGGGCGGGTTATTGTGATTACCGGTGCCGGGTCGGGCATCGGGGCGGCGACGGCGACAGCGTGCGCGGCGGCGGGGATGGTGGTGGTGCTGGCGGGGCGCCGGGCGGAGCGGCTGGAGGAAGTCGCCGACCGGATCGGTGCTGATGGCGGTGAGGCGTTGGCGGTTCCGTGCGACGTGACGCGGGACGGGGATGTTCGCGAGCTGTTTGACCGTGCGATGGGCGAGTTCGGGCGTGTTGATGCGTTCTTTGCCAATGCGGGGATCACGTGTGAAGCGGGGATTCTTGACACGAACGATCAGCGGGCACGCGAGCTGTTTGAGACCAATTTCTTCGGGACGCTGCGGTGTATACATGCGGGGGTTGCGGCGATCCGCGAGACGGCTGCGCGCAACCCCGAGCCCGTGCCGCTGCGACACGCGCTGATTTGCTCGAGTGCGATCAGCGAGATCGGGTTGCCGCTGACGGGGGTGTATTGTGCGACGAAAGCGGCGCAGGATTCTGTGGCGGGGGCGTTGCGGGCGGAGGTGGCGGACGAGGGGATCGTGGTTAGTTCGATCCATCCGATTGGGACGCGGACGGATTTGTTTTTGCGGGCTGACGGGAGCACGCGGTCGCTGCACACACCGGCGTCGTTGATGCATCCGCCCGAGCGGGTGGGGCGGGCGGTTGTCCGTTGTCTGCGCCGGCCGCGTGCGGAGGTTTGGCCGAGCGGTGTCACGCGGTGGGGGCTGGCGGTGTGCACGGCGTTGCCGGGTGTGTCGGCGTGGGCGATGCGTCGGCTGCACCGGCGGCTGACGGGCGGGATCGGCGGCGGCGATCGTGCTAAGTCCCTGTAAACACCTGCTCAAAGCCGGTCCGGGTTGACAACCGCGGTGGTTTGCGTACGCTTAGGGGCTTGACCGGGTGGCCGACGCCCCCCGAAGCCCGACGGCCCTACGGTGCCACCGGGCACCGCCGGTCAGGCCCGCAGCGGGGCCGGCCAACCCTCCAACACCCTAATACACAGGAGCAGGGCATTGCCTCTTAAAGTCGCCATCAACGGGTTCGGACGCATCGGCCGACTGGTGTTCCGGGCGGGGATTGATAATCCGGATATCGAGTTTGTCGGGATCAACGACCTGTTCCCGCCGGACAGCCTTGAGTATCTACTTAAGTATGACTCGACGCACGGGCGGTTCGACGGGACGGTCGAGGCCGCGGACGGGGCGCTGATCGTCAACGGCAAGACGATCCCGGTCAGCGCCGAGCGCGACCCGGCGAATCTGCCTTGGGGCAAGCTCGGTGTGGATTATGTGGTCGAGTCGACGGGGTTCTTTACCGATCACGAGGGCGCGTCCAAGCACCTGCAGGCGGGCGCGAAGCGCGTGGTGATCTCGGCACCGACCAAGACGCCGGATGAGATCCCCACGCTGGTCATGGGCGTGAACCAGGACTCGTTCGATCCGAAGCGGCACAAGGTTGTGTCGAACGCGAGCTGCACGACGAACTGCCTGGCCCCGCTGGCGAAGGTGGTGCATGAGAATTTCGGGATCCAGGAAGGGTTGATGACGACGGTGCACGCGGTGACGGCGACGCAGCCGACGCAGGACGGGCCCAGCCGCAAGGACCTACGCGGGGGGCGGGCGGCGGGGTTCAATGTGATCCCCGCTGCGACCGGTGCGGCCAAGGCCGTCGCGCTGGCGATGCCGGAACTGAAGGGCAAGCTGACGGGGATGGCGTTTCGGATCCCGACGGCGGACGTGTCGGTGGTTGACCTGACGGTCCGCACGGAGAAGGCGACGAATTACAACGAGATCTGTGAGGCGATGAAGGCCGCGGCGGCGGGGCCGCTTAAGGGTGTGCTGGCGTACACCGATGACCCGGTGGTATCGAGCGACTTCATCCACGACCCGCACAGCTCGATCTTTGATGCCGGTGCGGGGATCGAGTTGAACAATAACTTTTTCAAGCTGGTGAGCTGGTACGACAACGAGTGGGGCTACTCGAACCGCGTGATCGACCTGATGCTCCATATGGGCAAGGCCGAGGGGATCGTGAAAGCCGGTGCGGCACCGCAACCGGTCGCGGTTTAACCGGCTGCTTGCCGGTGCTCTGATTCATCCCGGTCACACAACACACGGCCCCCCAAGCCCCGCCCACCCGCGGGGCTTTTTTCATTTTTTACTTGACACACGCGGGCAATGCCCGAGAATAGATTGTTGCGGCGCAGGGTTTTTAGTGCTGCGGCCGCGGGTGTAATTCAGCGGTAGAATGCCAGCTTCCCAAGCTGGACGTCGCCGGTTCGAATCCGGTCACCCGCTTTGTTTGGTTGCTTTGGACACCGAGTTGGCCGTCCCCGGAAGGGACAGAAAGGACACCGATGACATCCTGCAGATTGATCAAGATGCTCGGCGGTAGCGCCGTCGTTGCGGTTGTGCTGGCGACGGGCAGCGCCGTGATGGCGACCGGGTCGGGTGCGACGCTGAACTGGGCGTTTCAGGACACCGGATTTACGTCCTCGTTCAGCGGGAGTGCGCTGGGCATGCGCAACGGGGGCGCGTTCCCGGTGATCTTTGACAACGACTCGACGGTCCGCGCATACACACTGCTGCCGGTCAATAACCCGTTCAGCGGGACGAATTGGCATGAGATCGGCAACGGGTTGTTTTCATCGAGCGGCGGGCCGATCCGCGCCTCGAGCAGCTCTGCGGGGAGCGTCGCCGTGAGCAACGACATGAACAGCGCGGTCAGCACGCCGCCGGGTGGGAGCTTTGTCAGCCTTCCCGGCATCGGCGCCACCACGTTTGACTCGGGCGGCAACCTTGTCACTGCTACCTTCGACACGGTGTCGGCGGCGATCGGGTTCCCGGACTCCGGCATCCACGACATCGCGGTTTCCGACTTTGGCAACGTTGCCGCGATCTCCTCCGGGACCGGGTTCGGCGACTACTACCAGTTCAGTCCGATCACGGGTGTGTGGGGCCAGGCGACGCTGCCGACGTCGTTCGAAGCGTCACGCGGATCGGTCACGTTCGATACCAACGACGTGCCGCATATCGTGTCGACCGACGGGGCCGAGGTGCAGGCGCTCGACTTTGATGCCACGACCGGGCAGTGGGTGTCGACGATCCTGGATAACAATGCGTCGTTCAGCCAGGTGATCTCTATCGCGGCTGACAGCACCGGGACGGTGGGTACGGCGTGGGTTGATAACGACGGCGTGCTGCACCACGCGTACAAGAGCGGGCTCGACCCCTGGGCGACGACGGCTGTCACCAGCGACGTGGTGAGTGGGAGCGTCGGGATCGCGTATGACTACAACGACTTCCCGGTGATTGCCTACACCGACTCTCCCACCGGGAATCTTTTCCTCGCCTACGACCCTCCGGTTACGTTGCAGAGCCCGGAGCCGGCGACGCTCGCGTTCGTTGTGCTCGCGGGTGGTGCGTTGCTGCCGCGCCGGTCGCGCGCACGCTGTGTGTGAACCGCGTGTGGGAGGGCACACCGTGCGTGAGAGAGAGAAACACTATCGGTCCCATCGATCGACCGGCGCGATGAGCGTCGCCGGGGTGATTGTCGCGGTTGCGCTGTTTGCGGTGGGGGGGCCTCGCATCGCACACGCCGAGGGTTGGGTTGTTCGACCGGTCGCGTTGTCGGCCGGCGCGCAGCCACCCAATGTCGATGTCAGCATCATCCCCGGCGCGCTCGGTGATAGCGTGTCCGTGGCGTACACACTGCCGCTGGGCACGGCGATGGCGCCCGCGCCGGGGGACACGTTCATCTCGACGCTCGCGGGGCGGTTCTTCGATCACCGACAGGCGCCGGGGGCCGCGTACAGTGTGTCGGCGCAGGCTGACGCGTTCGGGCAACCGCACTTCGCGACGCGCGACGCATTGCCGGGCTCGGTCGGAATCGGCACGGACCTGCCCGCGGCCGGGGGGATGCTCCTAGAAGCCCACCCCGCGCTGCTGTCCAACACCGACGCGATCACCCTCGCGATCGACCGAGCCGGGATCCCGACGATTGTCGGTTATCAGGACAACGGCCATCGCGTGGTCTCGCGCTTCGACGCGCCGACCGCGGCGTGGGTCAACCGGATCATCGGCTACCCACCGCTACCCCCGGGACCGCCGGCCGGCGGGTTACCGGCGCCATCTTTGCCGACCGATCCGAGCACACTTAACCACCAATCGTTGGTCTACGACACCGACAACCGAGCGGCACTTGCGTTCGTCCCAGTGGGGTCGGTTGACGGGCTTGAGTTGTGGCGCGACGGGCCGTTCGGGTGGGCGCTCGCGGCGGTTGAGCCCGACGCCGATCCGGGTGCTGGTACGAGCGTCGCGGCCAACTCGGATGGCGGCGTCGGGTTCGCATACGCGACGCCGATGGGGTTGATGTTCCGTGAACTCGGTGACCTGCCGAGCCAATCGGAATCGGTTGCGGGTGCGATCACGCGGCTGACTCCGCGCAGCCTGGCATATGACCCCGATGGACGGCCCGCGCTGGTGTACAACGACGGGCCCGGCGGTGAAGCGCCCGGGCCACTCATGCTGGCGCGTCGCAATGACGCGGGGGTGTGGAACACCGAGCCGGTGCCCGTTGAAGCTTTCTATGCCAGCCTCACGTTCGATTCCGCCGGCGAGCCGCACATCGCCGCGGTCACCCCGACCGGTGTCACTCTGATCGCGAAGACGTTGCAGTCGTTGCTTCGAGGTGATTTCAATCTGGATGATGCGGTTGATAGTGGTGATGCGCCCGGGTTTGTTCAGGCGCTCGCCAAAGAATCGGACTATCTCACTGCGAACCCCGGCCTCTCACCCGCTGACCTTTTGCCGCTTGGCGACGTCACGGCTGACAATGCGTTCCTGTTCGACGACGCGCGGGCGTTCCTCGACAACCTCAACACGGCCGCGCTGCCCGGGCTGCCGCACCGTAAAGCCGGGTTTACCGCGTTCGATCAAGCCGATGGGGATTCGAACCTCGGCAGTGGCACGGGCAACTTTTTTGCTACGACACTTGCTACCTCCAAGCCGTATGAACCCGGCGATGCACGGGGTGACCTGGTCGGCGCGACGGCGGCCGTCGCCGACGGGGCGATCGGCATCGCGGACGTCAACTATCTTGCAAGCGAACTGGGCCTGCCAGCGCCGGACCCGCGCACCAATCTCAATGGCGACGGCACGACCGACACGGGCGACTTTGACGAGTTGATCCGCGACGTGCTCGGTACGGAGTTCGGCGACCTGAATCTCGACCGCGTGATTGACCTGCTTGATCTGGTCATCCTCGCGGGCAACTACGAAACCGCGCCGGGCGTCGGGAGCTGGCACCTGGGCGACATCACGCTCGACGGGTTGGTCAACGCCGATGATCTGGAGTTGATGGCGCCGAATTTTGGCTGGACGCCGGGCGCGCCGGACCCGCAATCGATCGGCTTGGCCCCAGACACTCTCGCTGCGCTGGCGGGGTTGGCCGCCGCGCCGCAGCCAACCCCCGAGCCGGGGAGTTTGGCTGTCTTGACATGCGCGGCGATGGCCATGCGGTTGCGGGGCCGCGCATCGCGATCGCACCGCCCATGACACACCGGCATCTGCCGCTTGATACGCGGTGCCTGTGGCATGACGCGTACCGGCCCTATCGCCGGACGAAACGTCAACGCCGACGGGCGATGCGTTAGTAGATTCGTCGCGGCTCGCAGCGAGCCTGCGTAACCCACACGGAGTTGAGAGATGATGTTGTTAGCTCCCACGAGGGCGACGGCGCACTCCTGGTGTTCGACGGGTCGCTGCATCAGATCACCGACCTTGGGTTGAGCCTGATCGCACCGCCGCTCCCGGTGGGCCAGGGTCTGGCGACGGTGATCACCTCAGATCCTTCCGGCGGTCAAACTCTGAGCATCGTCGTTACACCGGAGCCGGGCACGCTAGCGGTTCTTGTGCTGACGATGTTGTTTGCATCACGCCACCCCCGCCCGCACACGGCGATGACGCGTCGATAGAAAAACGCCGCGAACCAACGGGCCCGCGGCGTTTCGTTCAAGCGGTGTCATCGCCTACCGTGGCAGGCGGGTGATCGGTCAGACCACGGTCTCACCGGGCTTGGCGCCCTTAAGCACGTCACCGGCACCGGAGTAGAACAGGTCGGTCCCCGATGCGCCCTTGAGTGTGTCTCGGTCGCCGTCATCGACCGCGGTGATCGACCCGATCAACGCCGCGACGCGTGCGGCGTAGTCGCCGGGGCCGTTCCACTGGAGCGCCGCGTCCAGGAGCGCGTCGTCATCAGCGTCGGACAATGTCGTCCCGCCGATTAACACATCGCTGCTCTTGCCGCCGACCAGGTCGTCCTCGCCGGCGCCACCGATCAGCAGGTTCCCGCCTTTCTGTCCGACAAGTTTGTCGTCACCTTCGTCGCCGAGTAGCACCGTCGGCCCGCCGCCGCCGTGAAGGTGGTCGTTGCCAGCACCGCCGTGTACGACGGTCGGCACGGCGAACTTGCCGGCGATGGTCAGGTGGTCGTCGCCGTTGCACAGGTAGGAGATCACGCGGTCGACCATCGACAGGTCATACTCGCGGAACGGTTCGGGGATGAACGAAGCGTGGACCTTGACGGCGTTCTTGCCTTTCTGGTTCACGCTTACGTGGTCGTCTTCGGCCGAGCCGATGATGTAGAGCACGCCGTTGTTCAGCCCGACGCCGGTCACGACGGCTGTGGTCTGTGCCACGTCGTCGCCGGTGTCGTCGTCGGTCAGCGTGACGGTGATGGTGTAGATCCCGCCGGCTGCATATGCGTGGCTGCCGGAGATCGAGCCGAAGCCGGCACCCTGGTTGACTGTCACGGCTTCGAGCGGGCTGCCGTCGCCCCAATCGACCACGGCCTGGTGCGTGTCGAGCACGCCGACATCGGTAAACATCCCCATGATGTTGACCGGCTCGCCCTCTTCGGCTTTGTCGTCGAAGGTCGCGTCGCTGGCGAACGACCCGATGACCGGGTCGACGTTGTTGACCCGCAGCGTGGGCGAGTCCTTCGCGTCGGTCCCGCCGTCGTCGTCGTCGATGGTGATCTCGACGGTAAACAGGTCGAAGGGTGTGCCCGTCATCGGGTGGTCGTCCGGGAAGGACCGCGAGGTGCTGAACGCGCCGGTGTTCTGATCGATCGACAGCGCCGTCGCGACGCCGTCGCTCCACACGGCGGTCCCGGTGAAGCTCTCGGTGGAGACGCCCAGCGCGGGGTCACTGAACGACCCGCTGACCGTTACCGATTGGGCCTCGTTGATTGTTGCGGCGCTGAGGCTGATCAGCCCGATCGTCGGGTCGACATTCGCGACCGTGACCGAGGTCTGGGCGACCCCGACGCCGTCGTCGTTGTCCTCGACCGTCACATCGATGTCGTAGTTATCGCTGCTGGTGCCGGTCGGGTTGTCGTCGTCGTAGGTGTGCATGACATCGAACTCACGCACACCGGCGGGCAACACGACGACCGTGTCCATCGACCCGTCTCCCCAACTGATCGTGACGGTGTGGTTGTCGAGGGTGTCGATGTTGGCGAACTGCCCGCTGAGGGTGACGGTGTCGCCCTCGTCGATGGTCGCGTCGTCCAGCGTGAGCGAGGTGAGATCGATCGCGATGCCGTTGGCGTCGATGTTCTCGAATTCGGAGTAGTCGATGTCCGCGCCGCCGGCGTAGGTCACGTTGCCGGCGCCGGCCGCGCCGGGCGTCCACGTCCCGGTGAGCCCGCCGCTCTGCAGGGTGAGCAGGTCGGCCTCGCCGCCGGCGTTGGCAAACCCGACTCCGCCGCGGATGCGCATGTTGGTCGGGATCAGCCCGTCGACGACGACCTGGTCGCTGTTGATGCTCGCGTCGACGAGGATCTCGCCCTCGGTATCGGTCCCGAAGACGATCGAGTACGACTCGCCGGCGTCGATCGCCGTGGTGCGCCCCGCATTGCTGAACGGGTTTACCACGACGTCGACGTTGCCCGCGTTGAGCGTGAGTGTGATCTGGTCGTGCGCGCCGGTCCCCGTCGCGTACCCGAGGTCGGGCACGGTGTCGTTGTCGGTGTCGCGCAGACCGATGTTCGGATCGTTCGCGGCCTGCTGGTGGTGGTTCGAGCTGCCGAGCGAGTTGAGCAGCGTGTAGCGGGTGACGATGAAGGGGTTGGACCGGGTGTTGGAGCCGCGTCGGATCACGTCGCCGCCGGCCATCAGCCGCTGATTCGCGCCGGCCTGGGGGTTGGTGCCGGTCTCGTCCGGCGTGTGCCGATAGCCGTAGGTGTGGAACGCCTCGTGCGCCGCTGTGTACGCGATCCGCTGGGCCAGCGCGGTGTTGAACGCGGCCGTCCCCGGCGTCCCGGGCATCTGGCTGAGCACGCGGTCGGTGAATGTCAGCGAGGCTTCGTCGATGGTGTTGGCCTGGTTGAGCAGGTCTGTCACGGAGGCTCGCCCGAACAGGCCTGTCTGCTCGCCGACCGAGTTGGTGCCCATCATGAAGCCGTCCGACGTCACCGTCGCGATAAACACATAGGCGTCCGCATCGGCTGAGCCGGCGACCGAAGCGAGGGCGTCGGCGAAACTCGTCGCCGACGCGACGACGATGTTGATGTCGTAGGGCTCGAGGCTGCGCTGCAGCGACGGGAGGACCGCGTTGGTCATGGCGGTGATGTCGGCATTATCTGTATCGCCGTCGAGGTCAAAATCGATGCTAAGCGGTGTGAAGACTAACGACGCATTGTTCGCGACCGTGTCGGTCATGTTCGTCCCGGTATTCGCGCCAAAGACATCCCGGAATCCGACGGCCGTTGTTGCCAGCGTGTTGCCCATGCCGATCCCCGCGCCGAAGTCGACGAACAGCGTCGTTGAAAGCATGACTCGATCTTCAAGTGGTTCGAAACCGTCAAAGCACACCACCCCGCGCCCCGAGTCCGCCCCGTCTCGACCCCGCAACGCACCCGACAGCTTCATCATCATCCTGCTGAACATGCTTTGATCTCCCATGTAAGTACCCACCTATAACGCGGGCAGGCACCAACGGCGGCGCGCGCCCGGAGAAACAACCATTTCCAAACAACGAATAGGCCCAGGACGGGCCCTCGAGCCTTGATATTATCAGGCCGCTGACTGTGACAAAGGACTTTTGTCTCGATTTCTCGAATATTCTCTGTTGCACCTGCTTAGCGCAGGGGGAATTACCTAATTTCGAGCCCGGACGTGTGTAATAGACACCAACTTGGTGAGTTCGCCCGCCTGACCGCGCTCCCCAGGTTGGGGTACCTAACGCCAACCGCCGCGCCTCTACCCGTCCCGGGCGTGTCGCGGTAGGCCGCGCCTCAACGTCGCTAACCAGTTCCCGTGCATCACCGCGGCGACGTCGTTGTCTGAAAATCCTCGGCTACTAAGGAGTGACGCCAGTTCGCCTAGGTCCGCGATGGTCTCGATCCCCTGGGGGCAGCGGTCGGCGCCGAAGCCGCCGTCCATGTCACTGCCGATCGCGGCGTGGTGGGCGTCGCCGGCGAGTTGGCAGATGTGGTCGAGGTGATCGGCGACGGCTGAGAGTGGGACCGGCGACACAGCGTCGGTGGGGCCGGACCAAGCGGGGTCGAGCATCGATGCCTCGAGCGCGACACCGATCACGCCGTCGCGCTCGACCAGGAGTTTGATCTGCTCGTCGCTGAACTGCCGCGGACCCGGCACAAGCGATCGGCTGTTTGTGTGGCTGGCGAACACGACACCCTCAAACAAATCCATCGCATCAAAAAAACTCGCGTCGCTCGTATGCGACATGTCCAACATCACGCCGAGGGAGTCCAACTCTTTAAGCAGCGCTCGGCCGGCGTGGGTTACACCGATCCGCTCGCCGGGGCCGCCGCGCGGCGGAGTCCCGAACGCATACGCACTCGGCCCGTAATGCGCCAGACTGAGCGCCCGCAGCCCGAGCCCGTGCCAGTACCCGGCCTGTTGCGGATCGACCACCGAGTCGGCACCCTCCATCGCCAGGACCAACCCGATTGGAGGCGTCTGATCGGCGCCGGCCACGGGTTCCGCCCACTCGGCCCAGTGCGCATCGAGCCCGGCCACATCTTCGATCACCCGCACATGCCCCTGTCGCTCGAGCAATCGGTAGTACGCCAACTGCCCCTCGGCCACCGCACAGGCGATCGACTGACTCGCGTAATCGATGTCCGTGCGCTCCGGTGCCGCGACGCGCGCCTCGCTCGGGCGCGCACGCGCTAACAACGTCGCGAAGCACAACGCGACTCCGCCGCGTCGCATCTCCGGCAAGCTCACCGTCGCACGCCCGGACCCGTTCTCATACAGCCCGGCCTCGCGCAGCCGTAGCTGGGCGACCGGCACGGTCTGGTCGCGGTCGTAACTTAGCGCGTTCCACGCCAGGTCCAGATGCCCGTCGATGATCAGAGGCATGAGACAGATACCCACCAGACCCGGCTCACGGCGTTACACCGATACCGGGGATCCCGCTCCGACCAGCTCACCAAAAAGCGACAACGCCGCCGACCGCTGTACGCGCACCTCGACGATCGATCCGACCAGCGCGGGGTCGCCGTCGAAGATCACGATTAAATCGCCGTCCGTCCGCCCGGCGAGTTGGGTCACGGGTGATTCCCACCCCAACGACACCGGCGCTTCGCCCACAATCCCCCGCGCCTTCGCCGCCTTGGCGCTGACCGACTCCACAAACGCGCGCACCGTTGTTCCGACATACTCCGCATGCACAGCCGTGCTGATCTCGCTCTGAAGCGCCAGCAAATCCTGGTTGCGCTCGCGCTTGACCGCGTCCGGCACATCGTCGGGCAGCCGCTCGATCGCCGACGTGCCCGGGCGCGGCGAGTACTTGAAGACGAAACAATTCTTGTACCGGGCACGCTGCAACAACCGCCGCGTGGCAGCGTGATCCTCATCGGTCTCGGTCGGGAACCCACAGATCAGATCGCCGGCGATCTCGACGCCGGCGAGGCGGTCGCGCGCGCGGTCGATCAGGTCCAGGTACTCGCCGGCTGTGTAGCCCCGGTTCATCAGCCGCAGCATGCGGTCGCTGCCCGACTGCGCGGGCAGGTGCAGATACCGGCAGATGCGTGGGTGGTTGGCCATGACCTCCAGGATGTCGTCGCCGAAGTCGCGCGGGAAGCTCGTTACAAACCGTAGCCGTTTCAGGCCAGGCACCTCCTCATGCACGCGGGCGAGCAGATCCGCGAAAGTCGTCACCCGCCGCCCCACCGAGCGATCACCGCCAACACCGCTCGCCGACCGCATGATCTCGCCGACTTGCGGCTGCATCACGCCGCCGACCGACACGGCCGCACCGTGGTCGTAGCGGTAATGATTCACCGTCTGCCCGAGCAGCGTGATCTCGATCACTCCGGCATCGACCAGCCGCCGGCATTCTTCAACAATATGGTCGGGCGGGCGGTGCACCTCGGCGCCGCGCGTTCGCGGGACGACGCAGTAGCTGCAGAACTTGTTGCACCCGCGCGTGATCCGCACGTACGCCGTGCCGCTGACCTGGTCCGGGCTGAAGCTGCGCGACAGGTCGAGCATCTCCAGCCGATCCTCGACCGCGGCCAACGTCGACGAGCGCCGCGCGGTGTCCCCCTGCAATGCCACACGCCCGGCGAGATCCCGACGCCCGACGCGCCGCGTCTTGAGCGCGTTGTCGATCAGCATGGGCACCTTATCCAGGTCGCTGGGCCCGCAGAGTAAGTCCACCTGCGGGTAGCGCCGCAGCAGCCCCGCCCCGTCGCGCTCAGCCATACACCCAAGCACGCCAAGTACCAACTCGGGTTGCTCTCGCTTGCGTTTGGCCATCTCGCCGATGCGGCTGTACACCTTGTTCTCCGCGTGCTCGCGGACCGAGCAGGTGTTGTAGAGCACGACGTCCGCGGCATCGGCCTCGTCGGTCACCGCGTACCCCATCGCCCGAAGCTGCCCCTCGACCAATTGTGAGTCCAGGACATTCATCTGGCACCCGAACGTCTCCATGTACACCCGGCACAGCCGCGCCGGCGGCTGCGCAGTCTCCCCGTCACCCTGCCCGTACTGTGCCAGTGGTAACTCACTCATCGAACACTCCAAAGCGCTTCATCCTACCACCAACCCGCGTGCGCCCCCGAACCCACCGATTGGCCGTCCGGCCACCCCCCGCCACCGATTCACGGCCGACCCTCTGCCTTGACGATATCCAATAACGATGCGATTTAGCCCAACCATCGCCCGTATCCCCGCGGCGCTGACCGGTGCGCTCGCCGGGTGGACGCTGCTGGTCGGCGGGATGCTGCTGCTCGCGGCGGTGATCCTTACGCCCGCATGGCTGGAGTGCAACGAGCTGCGCTGGCAGCAGCACACGCTCCGGCTCCAGGCACTGAGCCTCGCAGAGCAGGCCCAGGCGTATCGTCAATTTCACCACGCCGTGACGACCGGCGACCCGGTTGTGATCGAGAGACTGGCCTACACCGAGCTCGGGCTCAAGCCCGCCGGCACGACGCCGCTGCTGACTCATGCCGGTGCGAATGCGCTTTGGAGCAACTCAACCAACGCTGATCGTGCACGAGCCGTTGATCCCACCGCGCTACCAGACCTGAATATGCCCGAGCGCTCGGCCGGAATCGCTGGGCTGCCCGCGTCGAGCATCGCCGCCTGGCTGCACCGCCCGGTTCCGCGCGTCGGTATCGAGGTTGCCGCGTACCAGCCGGTTCGGTCCTGGCTGACGCGCATCACCACCAGCGGGACCCGCCCCGCCATCATCACGGCCGCTCTTGCCTGCCTCATCGCCGGTATGTTCCTCCCAACCAATCCAAGCCGCCGCCTCGCACCCCTACCCCGCCGATAGGGCTATCACCCGCCCACTCGTCACCCGATAACATATATAGTGCGCTCCTGCCCAGGATCTTGGAATCTCGCAGATGGGCGAGCTAGAATGGTGATGTGATGAGGCGATCCGCCGCCCCCCTGGTACCGTTGCTCGCGATCCTGCCCCTGCTGGCCCAGCCGGCCAGCGCGCGGGTAGTCGTTCGTTGCGTCGAACAGTCGCCGGGATCGGCGTGTGCCGAGCAACCGAAATCTTGCTGCCCGGGCGCGCAGCCACCGGTATGCGTGGGATCCGCCGGCGGGGTTGACTGCGTCGTCTCGCTTCTGCCCGCGCCGACCTATCTAACCGCCTCAACAACATCGACGACGGGCACGGCGCGAGGATTCGCAGCCGTCACCCACACCGGGGCACTCACGTCACACGGCCGGACCGGCATCACGGGTGCCGCTGTTTCGACCCTTGCCCGTTCACACAGATCGCCAGGCGGCACCGGTCCGCGCGCACCGCCGGTTGGCTACACGCCGATCGTGTACTGTGCTCAGACCCTGACAAATTGATACATGCGCAGCCGGAGACGCTGCGAGAAGAGGTTTAACCATGAAAGTATTGATGTTATCGGTAGCCGTAATCGCGGCAATGGCGTTCGCATCCGGGCCGTTGTTCGCGGCCAATGAGAAACCGTGTTGCGCAGAGACCTGTTGCGAGAACTGCCCGCAGTGTTGCGACAAATGCTGCGAAACGGACTGCTGCAAGGACACCTGCTGCGACGGGTGCCCGGCCTGCTGCGAATAACCCGTTGCGAGAAAACCCCAACACCCCGCCGCACAACGCGGCGGGGTTTTTTTATTAAAAGGATGGATGAAATAGGAACGCCCGTCGGATCGTAAAGCCACACGCCGAACTCCCAGCCCTCCGCACGGGACAGCTCGCCACTGGCGAGTCACCCACCTTCACCCGGCAACGCGATCTTGCCGCCGTGTTCCCGCCACGCCTGCATCCCGCCGCTGAATGAAAGCACGTTCTCGTATCCCAAAGAGATCAACCGCTTGACAGCCGCGGGGCCCAGGCTGTCTTCCCAGTTTTCGGCGTAGACGACGATCGGGTCCGCAGGGATCAGCCTCGCATCTGCGGCGTGCAGGTTCGGCAGCGTGATGTTGATCGAATTGGGGATGCACCCGGCGGTGTGCTTTGTCGGCGATCGTACATCGACCAACACAATGCCCGCCACGCCGCCGGCTTTGCTTTTCCTCGTCGGCTCGGCGAGCAACGCCTTTAGCCGGTCAACATCCACGCGCTCGATCACTGCGTCGCTGGTCCGCTGATCGGACTGACAACCGGGCACCACGCCAAGCGCTAACCACACGACCGCGCACAAACCGAACCCGACACGCCCGCCCTGTGGGATTAGTAACTTCATCACCCGTTGATACCCGACCCCGGCGCCCCAATCAAATGAATACGGCGTACCACGCACGACAGGCGCACACAGCGCGCAACGCAAAATACGGGGCGTCGACAACTTGCCGGCTCGTCGCTGTTCACACCGCTCGGATGCTGATTAATTTGAAGAGTTATTGAATGTCAGCGGCTGGAAGTTCGCCAGGGCCGAGCTTTGGCTTTGCAACTGGGCGAGCGCCCGCTCCATCGCCAGGAAGTCGAACTCGAGCTTGGTCCGCCGGTTGTCCAGCAGCAGGTTCAGTTGCTCGATCCGGTCATCGCCGAGCGCGATCAGATCGTCGAGCGAATTCAGCCGTGACTGCAGCAGCCCGTCAACCGAATCGGTCAGGTTGTCGAGAAGCTCCTCGATCTTCACGCCGATCCCGGCCGCGGTGACCGAGATCTCGCCGGTGTCCTCGTCCGTTGCGGTTTCCTTGAATGTGAACAGCGCTTGCACGGCGTCGAAGTCCGTCTCGAGGGCCGCGCGGAACTTGGTTTCGTCAAACGACAGCTTCGCGCCGCTGCCAACCTTGATCCCGATCTGCGACAGCGTCGAGTACCGCCCGGTCAGATCAGAGTTACGGTTGTTGACGACCCGGAACAGCGACGACCGCACACGCGCGATAGTCGGGTCGCCGAGTAACAACCCGCGCTCCTCTGTCTCCACATCGTAGCTGTCAAATTTATCGAGTGTCCCGGTCACGTCGTTGAAGCGGCTCACGAAACCACTCACCGCGTCGATGATGGCCGAGTCGTCGCGCGTGATGGTCACCTTGACGGGTGAGCTGCTTGTCCCGGTCAGGCTGACCGTCGCGCCCGGGATCACGGTCGACAGCGAGTTGGTCGGGGAGGTGATCGCGATGGCTTTGGCTTTGTCCTGTGACCCGAAGAACACGACCGCGTCCTGCGCCTCGACCAGCGCGGTCGCGCCAAAATCGAGCCCGCCGTCATCAAATACGTACGCGCCGGACTTACCCTCCTGCTCGCTGATCAGGCTCAGCCGAAACGGGTTGCTCACACTCCCGTCGTTGATGATCGTCGCGGTGACCCCGATCCCCGCGTCATTGATCGCCTGGGCGACATCCTGCAGCGTGTCGTCCGTGTCGATCGTGACCGTGCGCTCGAAGCTGCCAACCAGGTCGTCGCCGGCGTTCGCGGCTTCGCCCAATAGCCCGAGATCGCGCGCGGTGTTGGCACCTTCCTCTTCAACCTTCAGCGCCAGCAGCCCCGGCCCGGTGTCCTCGATCAGGATCCCGTCGCCGTTGTCGTTCACGCGCGCGTTGATCAGCAGCCCACGGCTGTTGATCTCGTTGAGCACGTCCTGGATCGTTACCTCGTTGCCCTGGGTCAGGTCGACCGTCGCCGAATCACCGTTCGAATCGGTGATCTTGAACTTGCCGCTGGCCACACCCTTGCCGCCGTTGAGCGCGGCCAATCGCGTCGCCTCGGACACGTACCGCAATTGCAGGTTCCCCGAGTCCGCCTCGTTCGCCGAGTACGTCCCGGCCAATCCCAGATCGGCCGCGCCTGTGCCCGAGACGTCCGCGACGATCAGATCGCTCGCCGTCGCCCCCGTCGTGTCTCGCAGCAGCAACCCGTTGCCGGCGTTGTTCAGCGATGCGGTCACCCCCGCGCCGGCGTCGTTGATCAGCGAGAGCACTTCGGACACCGACTGCGCCGACGACAAATCAATCGCCTGCGCCGCGCCGGTTCGGTTCGTGATGCTGATACTGCCCAGCGTCGCCCCGGACCCGCCGTTGAGATTCTTCACAAGCTTCGAGTTGATCGTCGCGATCAATCTTGTCCCACCCACTGTCCCGTCGCCGTCGCCGTCCGTACCCAGGACCCCCAGGTCTTCCGCGGCCCCGGACCCGTTGAGCGCGGTCACCGACAGCGTTGACGGGAACGGGAACCCGACCGTGGTGTCGACGATATCGATCCCCGTCTGGTCGGCGTTGATGCTCGCCGTCACCCCGACCCCCGCGTCGGCTGTGTTGATCGCATCGATCACATCGCCGAGCGTCACCGCGTCGTCCAGGTCGATGTCAAAACTTGACCCGTCCTGGCGGGAGATACGGATATCGTTGCCGGTTACCTGCCGCACACCATCGCCGTCGTTGAGCAGCGACAGGTCCGTGTCTGCACTGAGATAGTTGATCTGTGACCCTGTCAGCGTGTCACCGACCGACGCGGTGGTCAGCCCCAGGCTGGACGCCGTCGTCCCCGTGCCGACCTCGGTCACCGCCAGGCTCGTCACGCTCGCCCCGCTGGTGTCGGTCAGCTTAAACCCGTCACCGTCCACACTCGCGGTCACACTGATCCCCGATGCGTTGTTGATGGATTCGAGCACATCATCAACCGTCAACGCCCCGCTCAGATCCACCGTCGCCGATGAGCCAGAGCGGTCCGTGACGCGGATACTCCCGCGTTTCACGCCCGCGCCACCGTTTAGCCTGCTTAGCTCGGTGTTCTCATCGAGCTTGGCCTTGCCGAACTCGAAAGTCAGCGTCCCGCCACCGGGTGCAACCGCGTTGATATCCTGGTCCGCGAAGCCGTCGGTGATTACCTGCTGGGTCGTCACCAAGCGGTCGACATTGAAGTCGTATGATCCCGGCACGGCGCTCGATGAGGCCGACACGGTCAGCACGGATTCGTTCGAGCTGGTCGCGGCTTTGGTATCGAATGTGTTGTCGTCGGAGAACCCGCTGGCGGAGAGCTTCAAGGACAGTAGCTGCGCGTTGATGCTCTGGAACGCGATCTGTTGCGAGCCGAGCACCGCGTTGCGGTTGCGTACGAGTTGGATCGGCCGAGCCTCGATCGACAGAAGTTGGTCGATCAGGTCCGCGGTGTTGATACCACTGATCAGCCCTACGCCCGAGGTGATCTGCCCCATCGTCGTTACGCCTTCCTGATCCGGTAGGCCGTCCGAGAGGCAGTCGGTCCGGGCCGCCCCCTCGGGCCACCCGCCCGTGCCGCGTGGGTCGCGGCGTCGCTTCCCGGTCTAGTCGTCCAGCACACTGCCTGTGTACAGGCTCTTCCAATCGCGGTTGCGGTAGTCCGCCGCCGGGTCCGGCTCGGCCCACTCGACCGCATCGCCGCCGCTGAGCACGTCCGATGCCCAGTTGGCCAGGGTCCGTAGATACATCTCGCGGAGCCCATCGTCCGCTAACACCTCGCGGTTGCCGGCCAATCGATCCATGATGATTGCTCCGCCACCGACGCCGGCCCGCATTGCGAGCCACTTGTCGGTTATCGACCCAGCGCCCACCGGCGCTTGAAAGTCCCCTCATCCGTAAGGGGCTCTCTGGGTACATCGGCCCATTCGAGGGGCGACTTTCCTTGCCTAACCCACTCAATCGCTCCAAACCCACTCCCGCCGAGGCGCCGGCCCGATTAGGCCCAGAAATAGTGCTAAAACCTGCGCATCCACCCCAAGAATGCCTTGGTATTGGGCACCACTAGGATTATAATGGTGTGTGGTGTTGCTTCCGGCTGCTGATCTCGGACACACGCTTTTCCCTCGACACGACGCAGCCGGCAACGCCCACCACACACGACCGACCCACTACACCCCATGGAGCCGGAGATGATCCCCACACGCACGCCGCACACCCACCGCTTTGGCCGCATTGCGTGGTGTCTCGCAGTCGCTGCACTGCTCCTGGCGATCCACCCCGCCGCAGCGCAGTTCGTCGACGAGCCCGACAACAAGCACGCGACCCTCATCGACAAGGACGGCAGCCCCATCTTCGACGACGAGATCTCGATGCAGTTCCGCGATCTGCTCACCGGCCCGCTCGGCCTGACCAATGCGATGAACGCGACGTTCCTCTTTCAACAATGCTTTTCCGGCGGCATGATTGACGACCTGATCGCCGACCTCCCATCCGATCTGGACTGGATCGCCGGTGCCGCCTCTCGCCACGATGAGTCGTCCTACGGCAGCGCCAGCGCCCGCGAACTGACCGCGTTAGGCTTTAATCCCGGACCCAACCACCCCACCGCGTTCGACCATTGGACCCAGGCATTGCTCCCCGGCCTTGATGCCGACCAGACCATCGCCAGCGCGCTCAGCACCGCCCTGGCAAACGACGCGTCAGGCCCAAGCAACTCGAACCTGGAAAACCCCCAGATCTTCGGCATGAACGCCGCCGACTCGATCCAACTCGTGCAGCCGGGCGCCACCTCCTTCCACGCCGTGCTCTGGGCCGGCCAGGCCGACGGCGACCGGCATTTCAACGACATCCAGGCCATGCGCGACAAGCTTGTCACCCACTGGGGCGACCCGGCAACCAACGCCAACATCACGATCTCCGTCCTCTTCGGCGACGGCATGACAAACGCCGCCGGCAACGATTTGCCCGCGGAGTGGGATGCGCTGCCCGCCGACCGCACCAGCCTCAGCGGAGTCTTTGACGACCTTGACGACAACCACCTGGGCCCGACCGAGCAGTTTCTTTTTTACGCCTCCGACCACGGCGGCACGCTCACCGACCTTGTCGCGTTCGATGACCCGACCGCGACCATCGACCCGAGCACGACCGAAGGCTTCTCGATGACCCTCAGCCTCTCGTCGATCAAGTCGTTCGATCTTGACCTCAACAACGTCCCCGAGATCTCCACCTTCTACAGCGTTGAAACCGATCCATTGCTCGCCGACGACGCCGACGCACTGATGACCGACACCATCGACCTCTTCCTCAACGATGTGCTGATTGGCAGCCTCGACCCCGCCGGTTTCTTCGCCTCCTTCCCGGTCGACGAGTCCCTGCTGCTCGCCGACAACACCCTCCGCGTCGAGAACAACCCGACCGACACCACCCTCAGCCTCTTCAACCTCCGCTTCTTCAGCGGCTCGGTCGACACCATCGCCCTCATCCCCGAACCCACCGCCCTCGCGGTGCTCACCTTCAGCACCCTGCTCCTAGCACAACGCCGCCGCGTCGCGTAACCCCTCACACGAACTACGCATCGCGGCGATCCCAGCTCTACTCTCCAAGCCCAGACTCCCCGCTTCCCGCCGGGGAGTTGAGTACCGCCGCCCGCTCCCTACCACTCCCATATTTGATAGTCCCGCCCCCCACGATCCCATGAACGCGGTGGCTGTCTTTCTAAGATTAACCATCGAGCGGCGAAGGGGGGCAACCCGGGAATGGCACAACGCATAATTTTTCAAAAAACTGAAAAACTACCCTAGGAGCCACCGCGGGTGGCCGGTACGATGGGAACCACTTTGGTCTGCCGGGCTGAAGGCTATCGCCTGATGCGCCGGGACAGATCACAGGAAACACGCTGATGACAATATCATTCACGCGCGGCGGACACAGTGATCGGATCTTCCTTTTGCGGCATCTGGCACTGGCCACGCTCGCGTTTGCGTTGCTCGGAGCCGGTTCGCCTGCCCGGGCCGCCACGTTCATCGGGCTGGGCGACCTGCCCGGCGGCGACACGCGCAGCAGCGCCTCGGCCCTCTCAGATGACGGAACGACCGTTGTGGGAAGCAGTAGCAGCACCGCGTCGGGCACCAACTCGGAAGCGTACCGCTGGCGGGCAAACACTGGCATGGTCGGCCTAGGTGACCTGCCGGGCGATTCGTTTCACAGCGCGGCTCGTGGCGTCAGCGCGGACGGCTCGGTCGTGGTGGGGTCAGGGCTTGTCGGACCGCCTGCTGATAAACAAAACGTCGTCGAGCCCGGCAGAGCCTTCCGATGGGTAGACGGCATCGGCATTCAGAATCTGGGGCCGGTGGGCGGTGAATACACAAGCGCCTCAGACGTGTCCAGCGACGGGAGTATTGTCGTGGGAACCGCCCATTCAGGACCCGCATTCGGTGCAGCGGTTCGTTGGGCCCCGCCCGCCCCCGGAGACGCTTTTGACTTTGTCACTGGCCAGACCAGCGCGAGCGCCGTTTCGGGAGACGGATCGACCGTCGTTGGAAGAAAACGCGTAGCGGGTACCAATGATTACCAAGCGGTCATCTTTACAGGCTTCAATACCACAATCGGCCTGGGCGACCTGCCGGGCGGGACATTTGTTAGCCGGGCTTCGGATGCCTCACACGACGGCTCAGTCGTCGTCGGGAACGGTCATGGCGTGAACAGCACCGAGGCCTTCCGCTGGACAGCCGTCACCGGCATGGTTGGCCTGGGCGGCCTCCCCGACCACCCCTCCAATGGCTTCTTCAGCCAGGCCAACGCCGTCTCGTCCGACGGCTCGGTGATCGTGGGCAGCGCCTCCTCTAACGCCAGAGGCACTGAGGCGATGATCTGGGACGCCATCAACGGCATGCAAAGCATCACCGACCTGCTCCTCGCCCAGGGAGTCGATCTGACCGGCTGGGAACTGACCAACGCCGTCGGTATCACCGGCGAAGACCTTCTCGCCGAGGGCAGCGGCATCCAGCTCGGCGAAGACCTGCCGACCGATCTTTGGATCGTCACCGGCAACGGCACGCACAACGGCGTCGCGGAGGCGTGGTACGCGACCCTCTCACCGGGAGCCGTCCCCGAGCCCGCGACCGCGCTGCTCCTGACATGTGGCGTCCTCGCCGCAACCACGCGCGGGCGCACGCGGCCAGCCATCGATCGGAGTTAGGCCCCCTACACAGCCGAGCACCCGCAAAGACCACCCCGCGAGCCGGGGCCGAGGCGAGCACCGCTCACCCGGCCCCGCCGCTTACCTGCCCGATCCGCTCCATCACCTTTTGCAGGTCGGACCAAACCTTTTTGCGGTTCTCGACCGTGTACGATCGTAGCAAGTACGCCGGGTGGAAGGTTGGCATGACGGGGATGGATGGGCCTTCGGGCTGCAACCCGTCAAAGCTGTACCACGAGCCGCGTAGCGCGGTGATGCCGACTTTTGTATCCAGGATCAGCTTGGTTGCCGGGCCGCCCAGCGTCATGATCGCGGCCGGCATGATCGTCTGAATCTGTGCGCGCAGGTAGCCCCAGCACGCTTCGACCTCGACCGGCGTCGGTGCGCGGTTGTTCGGCGGGCGACACTTGACAACGTTCGCAATGAACACCTGCTCGCGCGTCATGCCCATCGCGGTGATTTGTTTGGCCAGCAACTCCCCGGCACGCCCGACGAACGGGCGGCCGGTCTCGTCCTCGCGCTGGCCCGGGCCCTCACCGATGAACATCAGCTTCGCGTTCGCGTCGCCCTCGCCGAACACCGTCTGGGTGCGCGTCTGACAGAGATCGCACCGCGTACACGTGCGCACCTGCGTCTCATCCAGTTCACGCAACACACGCAGCTTCTCGTCAGCGCTCAACGCGGCTGCAGGCGCGCCGCCGCCATGCACGCCGCTGGGCGCGCGTGTGCCAACCGCCCCGGCATCGCGTGCCAATACCTCGATCACCGGCTCGCCGCTCACCGCTCCCTGAACGTCTGATGTCGCCGCCTTCCGATCAGCCGCGCCGTGAGCGCCGCCATCGCCAACCGGCACCGCATCGACGCCAAGCAATCGATCGGTCTCCACGTGCTGTTTAAGAACCCGCTCGCGTCGCGACACGTCTGATCCCTTCGAAAAGTGTGTATCCACCCCGCGCCGCCAACCCACCCGCCGACTACCGCAACCCGTCACGGTCCGTGTCGTCCGCTGCCTCGACCGGCCCACACACCACCCAAGGCCGCACACCGGCTAGCGTCTTCGGCCCGATCCCACGCACCGCATCCAGCCCTTCGACCACAACAAACCCGCCCACCGCGTCGCGCCGCTGAACGATCCGCCGTGCGATCGCCGGCCCGATCTGCGGCAACAGTTCCAGCGTATCCGCGCCGGCATGATTCACATCGATACGCAACCCGATCGGCGTCACGCCAACTTCGGCCCGCACCACCGGCCGCGTCACGCGCATCGACACCGTCGCCGCCAACAGCACAACCAACAACCCCGCCCAAACCCAAGGCGGATTGTCACGTCGGTTACGCACCAAAATCTCCATTACTCCCACAACAACCGCACAGAACCACTACGCCTCGGCGACCGGCGCCTGCGGCAACTCCGCGTTGCCCGATGCCGTTGCGGCCTTGCTCGTCAGCCCGTTGCGGAACGACACCAGCCCCGAGAAACTCTCTTTCCAACTGAGGTTGTCGAGCACGAGGCCGGACATCGGCAGCTCGCTCTCGGCGTGATCGATCAGTTCGTACCACGCGACTGACTCGACAAACGGCTTACTCATCGCGATCTGCCCGACGACCTCGATCCACTTGCTCTGCACCGGTTCGGACCACGGCTCGCGCCAGTACCCGCACATCGCGTCGACCGGGTCCATCGCGTTGCGGCGTCGGCTGCCCGGCTTGGGCATCACCGGCGAACTAGGCACAGCCAGCAGCAGGTTCACCGGTTTGCCGAACCCGACGAAGTGATCGAGCAGGTTGCTGATCTGCATCACGTCGCGTGTGTACTGCCCGTCGACGGCCTGGCCCATCAGCAGCTTGATCACGAACCCGTCGAACTGGATCGCGCTCTGGATCAGCAGGTCCGCGTATAGCAGCGGCGGGATCGACCGCTGGTTCGACCCGTAGTATTCGCCGAACGGCTGACGGATCTCGACCAGCGCACGCGCTGCCGGCTGAATCTTCTTCACCAGCATCACCGACATCCGCGTCAGGTCCATCAACTGCTCAAAGTTAAACGTGAAGTGGCTGTTGATGTGCAGCCCCGACACGATGTCCCACGACGTAACGACGTTGCGATACCTCGTCACCACGCGCTCGATGTGTTCGTACACCAGGTCGCGCACCGTGTCGTAATCGTGCTCCCAGATGAACAACCAGTCCGGGACGTTGCGCGGGTCGAAACTGATAATCGGCCCGGCGATCACCGGCTTGCGGTTGCGCGCGATCCACTCGGCCCACCGGTCGACCGGCTCCCAGTGATACTCGCCCTCTTCCGGCGCCAGCGCCCGCCACGGGACGGGCAGGTAGTGAAAGTCGAAGTGTTCGAGCAACCCGCTGCGCACCTGCTCGGCCCACTCCTGGGGCTTGACCCCGCAACCGACCGGGTGCTTGGGCATCAGCCCCGTCGCCTTGCGCCGGTTCAGCAGCAACTCCGAGTGCGCCACGGCTAGCCGCTCGCTCCCATCGATCGCCCGCTGCAACGACTCGCGCGCCAGCCGATCGGCCGCGGCCGGGTCCGCCGTCTGCTCGCACAGCGCATCGATGAACAGCCCGCGTGCCTCATCGACGATCTTGATCAGCGGGTGCTCCGGCCCGATATCGAACATCGCCCAGTCTTCGAGCTTCGTATACAGCGACATCAGCCGGTACCGCGCCAACTCGACATTTAATAGGTACGGCTCCTCGCGCTCGGGCAGCAGACACGTCTGCAGCGTCAACTCCCCGCAGTCGCCGGCCGGGTGCTGCAGCGCCAGCGCCGCCGAGCTGGTCTCGCGCTTCTGACACACCACCACCCCTTCCTCGAAGGTGATCTGCCCCTGCATCGCGTTATTGTCCGAGCTGAGCAGGTACGCGTTGCGCACCGGGTGGCTCTTCGCCGCCAAGCCCTGCTCGTCAAATACAAGGAACTTCAGCATCGCTAAACTTGGTTTTCCGCGGCCTGCCAATCCGAACCAGCCCCGACAACACCCCCGGCCCACCCCGATTTTAGGCTCCAGCGGCCCGATCCTCACACCAACTTACTGCAACAACAATAGATACGACGATATTCCGCCCGGAATCGGGCCCAAACGGCCCCTCGATAGGCCTGCACCAACCCTTACCCATCGGCCGCGGACCCGCAACCGACGCGAATCGCCCCACACCCCCCTATTCCCCTATATCGATTATGACCCCCACCCACATCAATTGCAATGGGGCGATCGTTCAAACCACCCACTCCCCCCTTGACGCCACAGCCGTGGCTGGTACAGTGCTTTATCGAAAGAATCGCCCGAAAGAACCGCGCAAACCCCGCCCGCTGCACGACCCGCTGCCCAAGCCGGTTTCTCAGCCGGCCCAACGGTTTGCGGGCCAGATTGTTTCTCCGCAGAGGGAGCCCCAGATGCAGTCCAATACCCAGATCAAGACCCACTCCGTGATGACCGCACTGACCCGCAGGCTCGCCCGCGGCCTCACGCCGATCCTGCTAGCCATAGCGATCACCGGCACGCTGACCGGCCCCGCCGCTCACGCTGAGACCGAAAACCGCCCGCAAGACCCCGCCTCCCTCTGGGCCGACTTCAACCACTACGTCCGCATCGCCCGCCCCGACCTCGCCCACGCTGCGGCCACCGCATTGATGCAAGCCGTTGACGATCAGACTCTCCTCGACACCGTCGAAGCCGGCCAATACCAGGACTACGACCAGACCCTGCTCCGCGCTTCCCGCGTCGAGTCGATCAAAGATACGGCCAAGGAACTCGAAGAACGCATCCAAGCCGCACGCGTCGCGCGCAGCCGCGAGGTCGCACGCATCCTCGACGACATCCAGCGCCTCGCCCAGGGCCAACGCGCCAACGCCAACGCTCTCGAACGCCTCAAAGCAGCCGGCCAATTCGCCGCGCCCCACCTGCTCGCAACCCTGCTCGACGAAGACCAGGAGCCCCTGCACCCCTGGGTCATGTCCGCCATGGTCCAGATCGGCCGGCCCCTGCTCTACCCCCTCTGTGTCGCGCTGCCCGACCTCGAAGCCGTCCCCATGGGCCAGATCGCACAGACCCTCGCCGAGATCGGCTACCCCGAAGCACTGCCCGTCCTCAAAGAAGTCATCGACTCACCCGACACCGACAACGCCGCCCGCAAGATCGCCCAAGCCGCGCTCAACCGCCTCGCCGCACTCGCCGGCACCACTGACGAACACGCAGCCGCGACGCTCTACCTCGCGCTCGGCCTGCAGTCCTACGACGCCGCGACCTTCGGCGACGAGATCGTCGGCTACGACCCGACCAACGACACCGGCGTGATCTGGGAATACTCCATCGACGCAGGCCTCGTCCCGATCCCCGTGCCCGGCCCGGTGTTCGGCGATGTCCTGGCCATGCGGTCCGCCCGCCGCGCACTGCAACTCGACCCCGATCGGGACGCGGCCCTTAGCCTCTGGCTCATGGCCAACCTCCGCCGCGAGAACCGCCTGCCCGCCGGCGCGATCGACCTCAGCTACGCCAAGACCCAACTCGAGCCGCGCTTCTACACCTCCATGGCCGGCCCGCTCCGCCAGCACGACGTCCTCGACCGCGCCCTCCGCGATGCCGACGCCGAACTCGCGCTCGACGCCATCGCCGCACTCGACGCCACCGCAGGCACCCACGCGCTGATCAACCAGGACGGCACGATCCAGCCGCTGCTACGCGCCCTTTACTACCGCAGCCGCCGCGTCCGGTTCGCCGCCGCGTTCGCTCTGGTCAAGTCCCGCCCCCACTCGGACTTCCCCTCCAGCCACCGCGTCATCCCCGTGCTCGCCGAAGCCGTCCGCCAGACCCACGTCAAGCAAGCCATCGCGCTCGCCGACGACCAGCAAACCGCCAACTCCCTCGTCGCCACACTCACCGACCTGGGTTTCCAAGCCGTCGGCGGCCAATCGCTTGCCGACGTCTCCGACCAGATGGCCTCCGGCCCCGGTGTCGACCTGATCGTCGTCGAGAAGTCCGTCGAAGAGGTCGAGAACCTCTACCACCAGTCCAATGCCGATTACAAACTCGCCTCCGTCCCGGTCGTCGCCATCTGCACCCCGGCCAGCCAGATCGAGCTGCACCGCCGCATGCAGGACAACCCCCGCATGGCCCTGACCATCCTCCCGACCGAGTCCGACGCCCTGCGTGCTACCATCGCCCAGGCCTCGACCGCCTACGCCGGCACACCCATCAGCCAACCCGAAGCCGCCGCGCTGACCTCCCAGGCGCTCGCGCTGCTGCGTGACGTCGCCTCCGGGCCCAACTATGTTTTTGATATTCAGGACGCACAGCCGGCCCTGATCCAGGCACTCGACGACCGCCGTCCGAATATCCCCCAGCAGTCCGCCCAGGTGCTCGCGGTCATCCCCCACCCGGCCGCCCAGCAAGCCATCGCCCACGCCGCCCTCGACCCGACGCGCCCCAACGCCGCCCGCGTCTCCCTGCTCGACAGCCTGGCCGAGTCCGCGACTCACTACGGCAACCACCTGACCGACCCCCAACTCGCCGCCCTGCTCAAGCTAGTCCAAACCAGCCGAGCCCAAGTCGCCGTCTCCGCCGCGACGGCGCATGGGGCGCTGACACTGCCGACGGCGAATGTGGTTCAGTTGATCTCCGAGTAGGGTAGGATAGGCCTACAACGGTTCCAAGCAACATTAGCCGAATGACACGGGCTTGAGAGTTACGACGCAGTGAATGGGGTGCAGAGGCTGAATTGTCAGTTCGCCGCTAGATTGGATGGGCCAAGTTATCAGTTAGTGTTGAATCGTGACCGTGAAACGGGTACATCTCGCAGGAACTACTTTCTGAAAACTAACATTTCTCAGACTTTTTCAGAGGGGGAGCTATGAAAGCACTCAGCCAGAAACACTTAGCATTGCTGATAAGCTCCGCCGCACTGACCGCAGTGATTCCGGCGTTACAGGGCGCTCCTACCTACGCACTGGGAAGCGAGCAACTCCACAAGTTACTCGCCAATGACGGCACTACGGGCGATCAGCTCGGTCGATCCGTAGCGACCAGTGAAGGTACTGCGCTACTCGGGGCACCGGGCATCACGACAGGTCAACTGCAGGCTATTGGAGCGGCGTACCTCTTTGATGTGGCTACCGGCCATTCGCTGCATAAGCTCACATCCGATAATACTGACGACGTGGACTCTTTCGGTGGAGCCGTTGCGATAAGCGGAGATATCGCGATTGTCGTAGCGATCGCAGACGACGACGTCATGACCGATAGCGGAGCAGCTTACGTTTTCGATGTAGTTACCGGGAATCAGCTCCGCAAGCTCAAGGCCGATGATGCCGGGTTCCGGAATTTCCTAGGTGCAGGTGGCGTTGCGCTTAGCGGCGACACCACCATCTTAGGATCTCCAGGCGATGACGACAACGGCGACGCTAGCGGAGCAGCATACCTATTCAATATTGGCACGGGGAACCAGCTATTCAAACTTAAGCCCGACGACGGTGCGTTTAATGATAATTTTGGTGTCTCAGTCGCGATCAGTGGGAGCACCGCCCTGATTGGAGCCATGTTAAATGACAACAGCAACGGTAACGACAGCGGGGCGGCTTACCTTTTCGATACGACAACCGGAAACCAGCTGCTAAAGCTCAGGCCCAACGACGGCGCGCCAAGTGATCTCTTCGGCGCTACTGTGGCGATTACCGGTAACACAGCCCTAGTTGGGGCCGCAGGAGATGATGACAACGGCGGCCAAAGCGGCTCGGTGTACGTATTCGACGTAACCTCAGGGAACCAACTCTTCAAGCTCAAACCTGACGACGGCGCGACGGAGGATTTTGTTGGCGGATTTCAAGCGCCGTCGTCAATCGCCATCATGGGGAATATCGCTATTGTCGGAGCGTATGGCGACGACGATAATGGATCAAACAGCGGATCGGTATACCTCTTTGACGTGACGACTGGCAACCAAGTCGGCAAAATCAAGCCCGATGACGGAGGGGTCAACAACCAATTTGGCTTCTCTGTTGGAACAAACGGATCGAAGGCCGTGATTGTTGGGGCACCAGGCGACCAAGACAACGGCGCGATTAGTGGCTCAGCATACTTATTCGAGGTTGCCATTCCAGAGCCTAGCTCATTAGGTGCTTTAGTCGGCTTTAGCGCCGTATTATTGCGCAGAGCAGCACTCCAAACTCGCCCGGCAGTGTCCGACCAGCGACGTGCCCTTTAACTAGTCACCCCGCCTACCCCTACTCCGCGCCGCCGGCCCCGCACAATACCGGTGCGACCCCTCCACCGGCCGCTTATCCTCCAAGTCCACATCATTCTCGCTTGCGTTCACGCCCCACGAGAACACGCGCTCGAACAGCGGCAACCACTTTGCATCCTTAATCATCTCTAAGAAGTACACCTCGTGTTCCTTCTCGCGGATGCCCATCTCGTAGAGTTCGGTGTCGTGTTCGGTGATCCCCAGCGAGTGGAACTGCTGCATCATCACGAAGTACGCGCACACGTTGCCGCTCTCGAGCTTGCCGGCGAAGAAGAACGGCATGAACCGCCCGATCACGTAGCAGCTAAGCCCGATCACCTTCCCGATGATGTGGTATTTGAGTTCGTACCACCGCGACACGGCGATCCCGTACCGGCGCATGATGGCCAGCACGCTGCGGCGGTGGTCCCACTCGTCCTGCTCGATCTGTTTGACCGCCGCGATCTCGCCCACGTCCCGCAGCGACCCGGCGTGCCCGATGTACGCGAACGACGCGGCCTTCTCCGCCGAGTACGCCTTGCGCAGCGAATCGACCAACTCGGGGTGATCGAGCGTCATCACCCGATAGTATCCCCGCCGCCCGCACCCGCGAGCCCCCACAAATAACCGGCCGTCGGTTCATCCCGACAGCCGGCTCAAAATCAAAAAAGTGGCACGGGCCGTAAGCCGAATTCTGTTCCCGGTCGGCGTCGATCGCGGCACCGTGATACCGCGATCGAC
>JAJDCY010000007.1 GCA_029260595.1 Phycisphaeraceae bacterium
GCGCCCGCAGCTCGGGGTGGTGGAACTGCTCGGGGATGACCGACTCCCCGATCTTGTAGGCCCCCGGTGCGGGGTCCAGCAGGACCGTGCGGTCGTTCTTCAGGAAGTGCTCGAGCACCGTCCCGGCCATGCCGGCGCCGATGATCAGGTAGTCGACGTCCTCGATGGCCATGTGTGTCCCGGCGGTCAGGGGAGGCTGGCCAGGATCGTCTGGCGGACCCGGTCCGTCGTCTCCTCGTCGAACTCCCCGCGCTCCTTCTTGAGACCGTAGTCGGAGAAGACGTGGTGTGCACGCGGCTCGACGCCGTGTCGGGCGAGGCAGCGCGTCGTGCAGCAGATGGGGCAGCCATCCAGGGCGATGACGGGCCGACCGGACTTCGCCGTCTTGACGATCCCGGGCACGTCCGCGCCGACGCCGGCGATGCAGGACATCTCCGCCTGGCCCGCCCGGTCGAGCTCCACCGCGAGCTTGTTGGCCAGCTGCGCGACGTTGGAGAAGCCGGAGCAGGCGTAGATGAGGGGGTGATCTGCGCGGGGTCGAGGTCGGCTCATGGGCTCAAGCTAGCCGGCGCCGGACCCAGCTGGCAGCGGCCTTTCGGGGTCCGGGACGGCTCAAGTCAGCAGGGCGCCGGCCGCAAAGGCGAGCAGGGCGACGATCGTGAAGGCCAGGACCTTTCGTCCCAGCTCCTCGCGACCGCCCGCGCGGCGCAGGACCTCCTCGACCTTGCGCTCCGGCGCGGCCTTGACCGCGTCGCCCTGCAGGAAGCGGCGCACCTCCGCCGACAGCTCGGAGACCTCGCGGTAGCGGTAGCCGATGTGTGGCTCGGTTGCACGGGCCACGATGGCCGCCAGCGCCGGGGGGATCGGCAGGCCCGCGATGTGGACCAGCTCGTTGGTCTTGCCCTGGAGCGCGTTCGCCAGCTTCTCCGGTTCGCCGCGGCCCGGGACCGCGCGCTGGAGGCTGACGAGCTCGAAGAGGATGAGCCCCAGCGTGTAGAGGTCGCTCCGGTGGTCGAGGCCGGCCGCGCCCGAGGCCTGCTCGGGGCTCATGTAGTCGGGCGTGCCGAGGCTGTGCCCGGCCAGCGTGAGCATGGGCGAGCCCGCGGTCGGCGCGTCGGGCACGAGGTCGATGAAGCCCTGGTCCAGCGTCTCCGCGCGGATCGGCCGAGCGAGGCCCCAGTCCATCACGTAGACCTCGCCCTGGTGGGGGCCGATCATCACGTTCGCGGGCTTCAGATCCCGGTGGATGATCCCGCGATCGTGCGCGTAGGCCACGGCCTCGCAGACCCGGATGAAGTGGTCCAGGCGGGTCTCGAGCGAGTGCTCGGGATCGGGCTCGGCGGCCTGCTCGCGGCACTCCTTGAGGTAGCGCCGCAGGTCCCGCCCGCGCACCAGCTTCATGGCCGCCACGGGCCGCCCGTTCGCGTCCTCGTCCAGCGCGTAGATCGGCATGATGGCGGGGTGCTCGAGCTGCGCGGTGATCTGCACCTCGCGCAGGAAGCGCTTGGTCAGCTCCGGGTCGTCGGCCTTCTCGGGGAGGAGCCGCTTGAGCGCCACCGTGCGGGACAGCGCCAGCTCCTTCGCCGCGACGACCTCACCGAAGGCGCCCTTGCCGACCAGCCCGAGCTCCTCGTAGCGCTCCCCCTCGTCCACCACCATCGAGTAGTCGTCGGTGGCCAGCATCGACACGGGTTCGGTGAAGACGGCCTTGAGCGTCGCGGTGTCCAGCATCCGGGCCTGCCGCAGCCACTGGAGGAAGGCGCTGACGTCGCCGCCTCCCTCGAGCTGGAAGCGCGACCAGAAGTCGTCCAGCTCGCCCTGCGAGAGCTCCGTGACCGCCTGGAGGTGCTCGATGTCCATGCCGGGCAGCCTAGCAAGGGGCTCGGCGGTGCCGCCTCGGGCGGGGGCGCGCCGCCGAGTGAAGCCCAACGGCAGGGCGTGCAGATCCCTCCGCCTGCGCGGCCCCCGCGGAGCTGGATCGGCCCCCGATCGCTGCGGCTGCTGGCTCGGTTGCCCTTGGCACGGTCCCTGCGTTGTCCGGGGCCGTGGCTGATGCTCTTTGACAACCGGACCTGTCTTGCAGAGCGCCCCCGCAGGGCGTGAAGCAGGCGAAGGACTCCCAGGGGATGGGTCGCTCGTGCGGGCGGTCTGGCTGCGGGGATCACGAGTGCGCACCCAACCTGGCCTCCGGCGGCATGACCGGAGGCCCCGGTCGGCTCCGCGCATCCAGTCATCCGGCCTTCGGAGCCGCGGTGAGACTCCCTGGGAACCCAACACCTGAGGCCGCCATCGGGCGGGACACCCCCCAAAGGGTGGAACGGAGAGGAAGCCGCCGAGGTCGTGCGAAACGGCCGGAGTGGCAACCGAGGCGGACACGGCAAGGGGACGGGTCCGGTGTGCGCGATTCAAGGGGTGTCAGCTGCACCAAAAGGCCCCGGGCGGAGACGCTCGGGGTCTTCTGGTTCTGGGTCCCTGCGTCGCGGGCAGAGCTGGCACGCCGGTTGCGTTCCAGGTGCCGGATCCCCGGATGAACCGGGGGAGTCGAGATCCCGGGGAGTTGTGATGAAGGTCGAACAGGTGATGAGCAAGAACGTGGTGAGCTGCGACGCGGGTGACTCCGCCAACCGGGCCGCCCAGGTCATGTGGGAACTGAACGTCGGCGTGGTGCCGGTGCTGGAGGGGGAGGAGCTCGCGGGCATGGTCACGGACCGCGACATCACGATGGCCGCCTACACCCAGGGCCGCCGCCTGATCGACATCAGCCTCTCGTCGATGATGACGCGCGAGGTCTGCTTCTGCCGTCCCGAGGACGAGATCGCGGCGGTCGAAGACCTGATGGGCGAGCACCAGGTGCGCCGTCTGCCGGTGCTCGACGACGGAAAGCTGGTGGGGCTGATCTCCCTGAACGACATCGCGCGGGCGTCGGTCACCTCGCCGGACGAGGTGACGCCCTTCGAGCTCGGTCGCACCCTGAGCGCGATCGGTCAGAGCCGCCCCATCGCGCTCGCCTGAGCGTCGGACGGAGCGCGGCGGAGGCCCGGGTCGGAGGGGCTCGGGCCTCCAACCGTTCTTCGGGCAGGGGGTCAGGACACCAAGGGGGGTCAGGACACCGCAAGGGTCAGGACACCGCAGGGGGTCAGGACACCGAGGGGGGTCAGGACACCGAGGGGGGGCAGGACACCGAGGGGGTGGCTCGGGTAGGGCCCTCCGGCCGCCTTCGGCGTCCTGCGGGGGCTCCCGGAGCCTCCTCCCCACGGGATCCGGTTCCATCAATTCTTCAGTGATGTCGCGGCCTTCTCTGTTCTCTTGACGCGGCTGGTGGTAGGTGGTGCCTCGCACGGCGGTGGACAGGCCACGCGCCGTGCGAGACGCCGAGGGGAGCGAAAAGGTTGGCGCCTCCTCCCGCTCGGCCCCACCAGGGAGGAGTAGACGATGGCCCGTTCGTCTTCGCGTGTCACCTTCGATCAGAAGCGCCCCGGCTCGATGCCCAGCTGGACCGGCCAGGGGGTCATCACGACCCTCGCTCTGCAGCGCCGTGGATTGCTGCCCGACCTCGCCGACAAGCTCCGCATCCACCGCGAGGGCGGCTACTGCGGGTTCGACGTCTTCTTGTTTCTGCTGCACCTCTTCAGCTCGGACCTGGGCGTCGGTGTGAAGACGTTTGCGGAGCGGGTGGGCCCGTACTCGCAGCAGCTGGCAGCGCTCTCGGGTCGCCGTCGCCTGCCGTCGCAAGCGGCGATGTCCCGGGCTCTGGGGAGCGTCGAGCACGAGCGCACGCGCGACGTGACGCCGTGGCTGCTGCTGCAGGTCCCCGACGCCCGGCCGGTGCTGGAGTCGCCGACAGTCCTGGCTCGCGATGCCGCGGGTGAGGGCTGGCATGTCTTCGACCTCGACGGCTCAGTCACCGTCCTGCGCCACCGAGCGCTGCCGAGCGGCGAGGACCTTGTGGAAGCGCGGCGGCGGGCGACTGAGGTGGCGCCGGGGTACGCGGGCCGCAAGCGAGGCAATGTCCAGCTCCGCCGCTCGCTGCTCCAACACGCCGGCTCGGGGCTGTGGGTCGACTCGCGCCTGAGTCCCGGAAACGGCGAGCGCCGCCGGGAGCTTCCCGAGGCCCTCGAGAGCCTGACGGCGCTCTGCCAACGCCTCGACTTCCCCCAGAATCGAGCGCTCGTACGGGCGGATGGCGAGTACGGCTGGGTGTCGGCGATGACCGACTTCCGCCGTGCCGGGGTGCCCTTCATCACGCGCCTCACGCGCCCGGCGCTGCTCGAGCAGGCGGACGTCGCCAGGGCGCTGGAGGCGGCACGGTGGGAGTTTGTCCCCGACTCCAAAAGCGGCCCCCGACGCTCGGCGACGGACCTCGGGACGGTCACCTTGCACGCCGCCGACGGGCTCCTCGACGAGGGCGGCATCGCCTACGAGCCCATCGACGTCCGCGTGGTCGTGACGCGCATGCCACGCGAGGGCAAAGCCGACCACGGGGTCGCCATCGATGGCTGGCAGTACGAGCTCTTCGCGGTCGACCTTCCGCCCGCAGCCTGGCCGGCGCCCGAGGCCGTCTCGGCCTACTTCGGCCGAGCAACGCAGGAGAATCGCTTTGCCCAGGAAGACCGTGAGCTCGGCCTTGACCGGATCTTCTCCCACCACCTCCCGGGGCAGGAGTTTGCGACGCTCGTGGGGCTGATGGTCTGGAATTTCCGGCTGTGTGAGGGCTTCGCGCTACAGACGCCGGTCGCTCCGACCCCGATCGCGGTCCCTCGGACGCCACAGGTCGATGACCGCCCCGTCCCAGCTCGGCAGTTTGAAGCTCCAGTCCCGTCGCCGCCGCTCGCCCTGCCTGCACTACCGACACCCGAGCAGAAGCTTGCGGAGGAGGTCGAGCTGGTCAGCCTGCTCGATGCCCTCCCGTGGCCGCAGCTGCTTCAGAAGCACCCGGGATGGTCCTGGGAGCCAGGCCGGGGCGGCCTGCGCTGCCCCGACGACCGACTCCTGCTTGCCTCGTGCGTCTACTCGGCCCGTCCAGGAGAGAGACGCAAGATGGCGTTTCGTCGACCTGACTGGGGCTGCTCCGACTGCGTGAAGCGGGTGGGATGCCTCCGCTCGAGCGACCCGCGGACGGGCAAGCTCATCGCATTCGTCGTCCATGACGACGCTGCTGAGCGCATCGCGACTCAACTCCAGAATCTCCGCAGCCTGCGTCGGCCTCGAAGGAGGAACGACCGACCTGCCGGCGTGCGGACTCCCATACGGCGGCGGACCAGCAAGAGCCTGGGTGTCGCGTCCTTGCCAGAGCACGACGGCGGCACCTACGCAGTCCAGCCCGCCCTCTTCCTGCCGGCTGCCGCCCGCAAGGTCTACGCCGAGCAGACGCGGGACCTGGACCTCGACGTCCTGCTGCAGCCCGAGCCGCCAGCACCGACCCGACTCAAGCTCGTCGCGGGCAGCACCGCCGAGGTGAGCCACAGGCGGCTCACCTGGGGCGAACGCCTGGCTCGCTTCGCCCGTCGGGGAACCGCGGGGCCGGACGTCACCCTGCGGGGGGTGGGGGCACCACTCAGGGACCGCATGAATCGCGAGTGGAGGTCAGAGAAGGTGGCGTGATCACGAGCGAATTGATGGAACCGGATCCCGTGGG
>JAJDCY010000008.1 GCA_029260595.1 Phycisphaeraceae bacterium
ATTAGCTTATTGCCCGCAAACCAATAGGGCTGGAAAATGGCCGGATTGAAACTGCCAAGAGCAACAATAGAAACCAGAGGATCTGGAGTATCCGAATCGCTAGGCAAGATCGACAGTTCCTTGTCCGGTAGGGGCGCAGCATACCAATTTCAAACGCAATTTGAGGTGCCAAAACATCACGCATCGAAGTCGTGTAGAATGATACGGAAAACATACTCTCTGAACAATCCCATGACCACCCCCCTCCCCCCGCTAAAATCCCCTCATGCCCACACACCCACCCCAACTCCACATCGCCGACCACCCACTGATCGCCCACCTACTCGCCGACCTGCGCGACAAAGCCACACCCCCCGACCGCATGCGATCTATCGTCCGCCGCCTCGGCACCCTCCTCGCCTACGAAGCCACCCGCGACCTACCCACCGACCACCACACCGTCACCACACCCATCCAACCCTGCGACGCCCAGCGCCTCCACCACAACATCACCATCGTCCCCATCCTCCGCGCCGGCCTACCACTCGCCGAGCCCATCCTCGACCTCTTCCCCAACGCCCGCATGGGCCACCTGGGCATGTACCGCGACGAAAAAACCCTCCAACCCACTACCTACTACCAGCGCCTCCCACCCAACACCCCCGACGCCCCCGTCCTGCTCGTCGACCCCATGCTCGCCACAGGCGGCTCCGCCGACGCCGCACTGACCTACCTCAAATCCCAACACTGCACCGACACCCGCCTCATCTGCCTAGTCGCCGCACCCCCCGGCCTCGACCGCATCACAAAAAACCACCCCAACACCCCCATCCACACCGCCGCCCTCGACTCCCACCTCGACCACCGCGGCTACATCGTCCCCGGCCTCGGCGACGCCGGCGACCGCCTCTACGCAACCACCTAAACCCCCTCCCCGTAGGGTGGGCACGGCCCACCTCTCCCCTCTCCGGCCCCCCCGCTTCCTCCCAAACAACCCCGTATCGCAGGGCTCGCCCTGCCTTCAAAAAAACTCCCCCCTCCTCTCCCTCCGGGTGCCACTGCTTGCTCGCCAAGCAGTGTCCGGCCACGCCCACCCCACCACACCTCCCCCCCCTCGCCATCGCCCACCCACGCGCCTATCATTACCTACCCGCCGCCCTTCGTTCCGTGCGTACTCACGCCAGGGGCCGCGGCCGTTTCAGACACTTGCTCCCGCAATGCACGCCGCATCAAAACGACGTGCCCATCGCGCAGCACTCAACTCGACCCATAGGCCACCGCCCCCATGCCCACCCAACCCCCCAAACGCATCGTCACACTCGACGAAATCCCGATCCGCCCACGCCGCCGCCTGCGCGTCGCCCTGGCCGCCCTCGCGCTGCTCGCCGGCGCCTTCGCCATCCCCGCCATCGGCGCCTACTACCTCTGGAGCGCCGAGCCCGCCTACTGGCAGGACCGCGCCGCGTTCATCCAATCCCACTCCGACCAACAGCTCCAGAACATCGCCAAATCACTCGAACAACGCCTCACCATCCAACCCGCCGAACCCCCGCTCGCCGCAACACCCAAACAACCCGCGCCCGCACTCACCCCCGCCCCGCGCGCGCAACACGAATCCGAACCCGCGCCCAACACCGAACCCACCCCCAACGTCTACCACGACGACTACGTCATCGCCGACCTCCTCCCCGGCGAAGACCTGCGCAACTTCCCCCAACCCGAACCCGACACCGCCAAAAACAAAAACCCCAACCAACCCCCCACCAACCTCAACCCCCAGAACCACCCCCCGCGCCGCGTCCACGTCACCATGAACGAGATCAACGCCTGGATGGACCGCCGCCTAACCGCCTGGCTGCGCGACCAGGGCAAGCACCTGCCCAACCAGGTCCACAACCCCATGCTCGCACAACAAGGCGACCAGTTCGTCCTCGCATTCCGCTACCGCAACGCCCACGTCAACCAGGTCGTCAGCCTCAAGTTCGACGTCGAGTTCACCCTCCAAGGCCAGGCCAAAATCAAACTCGACGAAGTCAAAGGCGGCCGTCTCACACTCCCCGCCCGCACACTCACCCGCCACGGCCAAAACCTCAACATCCCCGGCGCACGCGAGCTCCAACGCCTCGCCCGCGCCTTCGACGGCATGAAGCTCGACCCCGTCGTCGAAATTGACAACGAACAAGTACGCATCACCGACATGCGCCTATCAGGCGAAGGCCTCGGCATCGTCATCATCCCCGAAGACAACCAATCCGCCTCCCGCCGATAACTCTATCCCGGCGTGACCACCCGCCCCACCGCTGGACCACGGCCCCGCTTCGCGCTATGATTGAGATAGTCTCGAGTTGATCGCATAGAGTTCCGGTCCGGGACGGATGGGTAAGACTTTCCAGGGGACGCACCATGTCAATCCGTTTTCGATCGTTCGACCGCGCCAGGCGCCTGGCGAACCTCTTCATATTGACCGCACTGGCACACGCCGTCGCACCCCCCGCCGCCCAGGCCGACACCCTCGCCACCAAGGCCCTGTCGGACATCATGGTGGAGCAATTCAACATCGAAGCCGACGCGTTCGACGCCTTCATCGAGGTCGGCGTTGCCAGTGGCGCCCAGATCGCCCCGGGTGACCCGCTCCTGTTCGAGGCCATGGTCTTCGACCTCGACGACGTCGGACAGACCTTCACCCTCACGGCAGCAGACGACCCCGATTTCGCCGCCATCGTCGCTATGCTCACCGACGGCATCGACAACCCGCACTACTTCAGCCGTGTCCACATCCGACGCAAGACCGATACCACCACCGGCACCGCCTTCGTCCTGCCCGAATCACAGTTCTTCGACACGCTCGCGGTGCCCGGTCCCGACCTGCAGGGCCTGGCGGTCGCGAGCATCGGCTTAACGATCGACAGCATTCGGATGGCGACCGCCGGGAGTATCAACTTCGGCACCTTCACACGACAAGCCAGAGTCGATGCCACCCTGACCGTGAACGGCCCCATCCCCGAACCCGCAACCCTGACCCTTCTCGCCCCGCCCGCCGCCCTGTGCCTTGCAGCGCGGCGCCGAGCCCCTGCGGCTAAGTGACTGGGGGGCACTGCGTGCTCATCAAGCAGTGGCCTGCATCTGTGCCAATGGCGGCTCCCCCCCCGCGCGCCCAACAAAACCCCCGGCATCCAACCGGGGGCGTCAACACGCTCAACCGCATCACCCCATCATCCCCGCCGACGCCCGAGCACACCCAGCCCCGCCAGCGCCAGCAGTCCGCTCCCCGGCTCCGGCACTTCCTCATGCTCAACCGTCAAGCTGACGATCATCTGCTCCCCAATCGATCCAGGCTGGTCAGATATAAACAGAACCTGATTCGCCGAAAAACTAGACAAACTCAAGATCGCATCACCCGCGACCTGCACGTCAACGATCCCGCCCGGCACACCCCAATCCAGATCGCTGAACGCTACACCCAGATTCGGATTCGGGCCAAAATCGAACTGCGTCACATCGATGATGAACGAACTGTCCTCGAAGTTGATCGTGAACGCGCCGAGAGTCACCGCATCCCCACTACCCGCCGCCACACTCGCCACCGTGACACCCCCATTGCGCTCACCCGCGGGAAACCCGGGCGGAATGTCATAAAACGCCGCCGACGCGTCACCCCCGATCAGGCTCGCCTCAGCCAACCCCGGCACCAACGCACCACCCGCAACAACCACCACCAATAAAACGTTTAAGACTTTCATCACACCCTCCTCAAACCCGAAAAACGACTGTGCACTACCCCAACCTTCGAAACCATTATACCCGACCACCCCACCCCCGGCCCCGCCGCCCGTGCACAAGCACCCCCAACCCCACCGCCAGAAAAACACTCCCCGGCTCCGGCACAGGCACAAAGTCCACCCGCAGATCATCCAGGTACAACCCCGCCGCACCTGACGACTGCGCCACCAGGCTGTAGCTCAGGGCCAGATTACTAATCCCATCCAGCACCGCGATAAACTCCGCATCCAGCGGCACCGTCAGTTCAAACTCCGTCCACTGATCCGTGAGCAACCCGTCCGCCACCACGTTATCACCCGCCACCGGGTCCGGCGTAGTCAATAATGGAACGTCGACGGGAAACGGTTCGATGCCCGCCGCGGGGTTATCCCGATCGTGCGCTTCGATCTCAAGAGACAACGCGTCGAATACCCGAAAAAGCGATCCAGTCACAGCAAGCAGCTCAATCCTCACAACATCATCCCCGACCCGCCGTCCGTTCGGGAAACCGCCCAGCGCCAGATCGTCGTCAAAATCAGCCCGCACAGTCCCACCGGTGACATCGAGAATTAACTCCAACACACCGTTATTCGTGTCCGCTTCGAGCGGGTCGCCAACGATCGCAACACCGTTGTTCGCATCCGGCGCCCCCCCATCAAACGTAACGTCGTAACCGTACTCGGCGATGTTGCTCCACGGCGTCCCAAAGTCGTCGGCAATCACCGTCCGCGCATTGACCGCCATCGGCGCACGCAGATCGATCGCATGGATTGGGATCGTCCCATCCAGTGGGTTGTAGGAAAACGTCGTGACAAACCCGCCGTCGGACAGATCATCAACAGCCGGTTGCCCGCGGAACCCGTCCGTCAAACTATTCACCTGCATAATCCCACCGATCCGAGTCCCGTTCGCCGCGAACCGTTCCGCCCGGATCAGATTGTCCTCCTGCCCCGGCACACCAAACTGGTACACCACCATCGTCGTCCCGTCACGATTCGTCGCGATCGAAGGCCGCCGCGCCGCATTGCCCGAGACCCCCAACCCCTGACCGATCACCGCTTCCTTAACCACCCCGCCCCCGTCCACGTTCGCCAGCCGCGTCCCCCCGTCAAAGTCATACGCCACCCGCGTCGTCGCGCCGAACTCCTGCCCACCCATCCCCTCGAAGTAGTCGATACCCAGCCGCTCCGTCCCGCCAAGCCCCGTCGCGATCGTCGTCGACACCACCGCCGGGTTCGCATCGGGATCGTGGTGGTGCACAACCACATCGCACTGATTGTTCGCGCAGTTCCCGTGCGTCACCGCCACCGTGTCGTTCCCCCCACGCGACACAATCTTGATCCCAGGCAAAAACGGATGCACCCCCGTGACCGGCAGATACGGCGCACCACTCTGGACAAGATCCCCGTTCGCATCGTAGATGTTGCGGTTGAAAACCGACGTGTCGAACGCGGCCACATCAAACCCGCTGTCCGAACGGATCGTCACATCCGGCAGCGCGATCTTATCCTCCGAAAACGAGCCAATCGGACTCGCCGCCATGATCGGGTCGCCGTTCGCGTCGAACGTACGAACATACGGCTGTGACCCCGGCAAAACCAGCGGCGGCCCGGGGTCGAAGTTGTTCCCGCGAACGTAAGTAACCGCCGCGACGCCCGACCCGTTGCCCGCGATCTGCGGCTCAAACACCACCCCGAGCGGATCAGCAACAACATCGTCAACGGTCCGGGCTGTCGGGAACACCGCCGAATCCGAGTCAAGGTGCCCGTCGTAGCGTTGGTACAGCACCTGCTGATTCGTTTGACCAACCCCGAACCCGACACTGCGGACCGCCGTGACGTAAATCTCGTCCGCCTCCGGCCCCGGCCGCGGAAACACGTAAACATCCGAACTGCTCGCGATGTCATCAAACGAGATCAGCGGCGCCTCGCGGTGACTCGCAGCACGCACCGGCAAACCACCGCCCACAACCCCAACCCAAACCCCCACCACACAAACCGCCCCAACCCAACTCCCCGACCAACCCCCACAACCGCCCCGCACACCCGCGCTACTCCGCCATCGTGTCGATCGTCGAGCAATCATCATCCTGCATCCTCCAAAGAAACGGCGTCAAGCACGCCACCATTACAGAGGCCGTATCCCGCCAACCCTCCCTCCCACGGATCACACCAAACACCGACCGCCCCCTCCACAAGACCATGTCTTGACCCATGTATTTTACTGCAACTCTCTCCATCTACAAAGGTTTTTTTTACCTTTTAGACCGCACCAAGCCCGGCAGCCCCCCCCCATCGCCCCGCTCCCCTCATCGAAAACCCAACGCTAAAATACCCCCACCGACTCACCCCCCACACCCCCCTCACCAACCACCAACCCCCTCCACCAACGCGCCGCCGGCGTACTCCTACACCCCACCAGCCTCCCCGGCCCACACCACTGCGGAACCCTGGGCCGACCCGCCCACGACTTCGCCGACTTCCTCGCCCACGCAGGACAATCCTGGTGGCAGATGCTCCCCATCGGCCCCATCGGCCCCGGCGACTCGCCCTACTCCTCACCCTCCGCATTCGCCGCCAACCCACTACTCATCAACCCCGACAACCTCCCCGCCGCCGCATCCCCACACCCAACACACCCAATCCCATCACCACCAGCACCCCCGCCGGCTCTGGCACCAACACCGACTCAACAAAACTCACCGCGTCTTCGTGAGCGTCCTCATCCTCGATCCCCGCCCCGTGCACGAAGTACACCAGGTCCGTCTCCAGCGACGCCCCCGCATCAAAACTCATCGCCCAAAGGTAGAACCCCGCCGCCGCCGGCGTCGCATCCGTGTTGTAAACGCTAAAGTCGATGTGTTTGTGCAAAAACCCATCCGCCCCGGTCGTCTCGATCACAAAACCCGCGACATCTGAATTCGACCCATCCAACACGCTCGAAAACGACGCCGACGGTGACTTGGAAACCTCCAGCACCGTCGGCGCCGTCACCGGCGCAAAACTCACCCCCCCCGCCCCGTTCCAATGCCACAAGTTCGACGCCTGCCCATCAATCGCAAACGCCCTGCCCGCAAACCCCACCGCCGCCGAGCCCGGCAAAGTGCTATAACCCGCCGGCAACCCGCCCAGCCCCCCAGCCAGCGCATTAAACCCCGGCTCATCGACCGTATAAACACCACCGAACGGCCCTTCGAACTCCCCCTCATAAACCCGCGTGTCGACATCCACGACCATGTTCGTGTCGAACGAATACCGCCCCGACACCATCTGCCCGTTGGGACCCACCGCGAACAGCGCATCCGCGTGCTGGCCCAACACCCGCCCCGTCGCTCGCGACACAACAACCACCACGATCAAGCAATAAATACTTCTCATCTTCAATCAACCTTCCTCAACAAAGCCGCCCATGCCGAGCAGCCGTGAAAAAATAGAACACAACAACAAACCGACTACTTCGCCTTCCACGGGTCAAAGTGATTGGTATCGATATCCGTCAATACCTCCTCGAACGCCCGAGCCTCGGCGTGCCCGTCCAGGTACCCCCAGTTGGTCACCGCCCTGGCCGAGTCCTTCTCCCCACGCACCGCGTTGATCTGCACCTGCGTCGACGCCTTGAACGCCGGCGCCGGGTGCTCCAGCCAACTCTCCACATGGGGGTGGTCGGCCCCGGCGTAATCACCGGTAAAACCCATGATCAGAAAGTGCACCGTCTTCGAGGGATTCGTCACATTATCCCAGTGGTACCCAGGCCAACCCGTATCAAAGTTCGGCCCCCACGGATTGGTACTCTTATCCAGGAAATTATTAATCCCATAACTGGTCACGCGTCGCTGACCATCAGGCGCCCCCGGGATCGGCTCACCACCCGGCGCCGGCCCCCAGTGTGGGCTGTCATCCAGCGGCGACCGCGCCGTCACATCCGTCCCATACTTCTGCGCCAGTGTGACGAACCACGGATCGAACGCCCCGTGCGTCACCCCCCCGTGCGCAAGGTTCGCCTGGATAAACCGCCCGTCGTGATCAACCATGTACGTGTAATGAGCGATCTGCATCTGCCGGAGATTGCTCAAACACTCGGCCGCACGGGCCGCATGCCTGGCCATACCCAGCGCCGGCAGCAACAAACCAATCAACAACGCAATGATCGATATCACCACCAACAGCTCGATGAGCGTGAAGGCACACCGTGCGCGCATCGCGCACCTCCCAATGAAAATCAACGCAATAACTTCAACGAACCCGCCGACTCAGAAATGCGCCCCAGGCGGCCCGCGACAGACCGGCAATCCAACACCGTCAGCACCAACCAACACACCCGGCGCAGGCGGCTCATCAATCACCGCCGCATACCCCAACAACGCCAGCCCACCCGAATCGATCAACACCCTCGCGTGGATCAGCTCGAAACACGTCCGGCAATCCTCCCAATCCCCCGGCCGCGGCCCCGACGGCGAATCGTCCGATCTTTCAGGATCGCACCCCCCATCAACCCCACCACACCCCTGCCGATGCTCCACCCGCTCGTGCACCGCCAGCGCCGCACCGCTCGACACCGCCAGCATGCCCACCAACACCAACCACGTTGTCGCACCCCGATACTTCATGCAGCCGCCCCCCCCGCACACGCCGCACACCGCCCCTGCAACAACACCTCATGCGCCTCCAACGCGAACCCCGCCGGCAACATCCCCTCCAAATGCCCCGGACACCCCCCCACGTCATACACCCGCCGACAACGTAAACACTCAAAGTGATGATGGTGAGGCCGACCCGCCGGCTCATACCGCACCGGCCCACTCGGCATCGGGACCGCCACCAACGAACCGTCCGCCACCCCCGCCTTCAACAACCGATACACCGTCGCAATCCCGATCCCCGTCTCCCGCAACGCCTCACAAACCTCATCCGCGCACAACGGCCCCGCCGCATCCCCCAACACACGCTCCACCCCCGCACGATGACCCGATGTCCGCACCATCCCCAAATGATAACCAATTATCATCATCCGTCAACCAACCCCCCCCAACACACCCCCGCTAAACTACCCCGCACCATGGCCC
>JAJDCY010000009.1 GCA_029260595.1 Phycisphaeraceae bacterium
CCACCACCAAAACCACCGCCAAACAAACAACTGACACAACAACATCAAAAAAAACTGACCCACCAAACTAAAAACCATTGCACCCTCCAAACTAAGCCGTTATACTCACAAACTCAATCCCATCGACCTGTCTCCGCCGCAATTCGTTTTGCCGCACAGACACGTCCCGTCCACGCCCGATCAGGAGGAAGATTCATGTCCACCGCACCGCACCGCTACCTTACCATTGCCCTCACCGCGGCCCTCGCCGCCACCTGCACCTTCACCACCACCGCCAACGCCAGCACTCTCTCCGACAGCGTCCCCCAACTCTCCAGCCGCCCCGGTGCCGCCTACACCCTCTACCTCGACCCCTCCGGCTTCGCCTACGACGGCACCTGGCTCGGCTCGACTCCCGGCACCAACCTCGGCTTCCGCAACGCACCTCCCGGCGACACCTTCAACGCCTCCGACCTGGTCGCCATCCGCGCCATGTGGGCCGCCACCGCCAACCAGTTCCGATCTTTCGACGTCAACGTCACCACCGTCGACCCCGCCGTCGCCGCCGGACAGGACGCCGATGACATCGAACGCAAAGACTACTACGACTCCCAGACCAAAATGATGCACACCGTCATCGGACCTCCGGGCAACGCAGGCTGGCAGGGCGCAGCCGACGGCATCGCCGCACTCGGCGTCATCGACATCGTCGCCCCCTCGAACGGCGAACACACCAACTGGATGTTCTCTCAGGACGTCAACAACGGTGACGATGTCCTCGACGGCAACTACATCGGCACAATCACCTCACACGAAGTCGGCCACACCTTCGGCCTCCAGCACCAGGGCGACTTCACCGCCGGCGCCTCCGTCAACGAGTACGGCTTCGGCGACACCGCCGCCGGCGACGGCAGCTACGTCGCCATCATGGGCAACGCCAGCGGCCGCCAGCGCGCCGCCTGGCGCGTCGGCTCCGCACACGACGACTCCAACGTCACCTTCACCCAGAACGACGTCGCCGTCATCATGGCCAACGACGGCATGACCATCGTCGACAGCGGCATCGGCCACTCCTTCGCCACCGCCACACCCATCCCCGTCACCGGCGGCATCGTCGATGTCAACGACCCGCTCCACCGCGGCACCATCTCCCCGGTCGACTCCGGCGGCGGCTACGACCCCATCGGCTTTGCCAACTACACCTTCGACTTCTTCTCCTTCCAGGCCGACGGCATCAACCCCGTCACACTCACCGTCAACAACGGCAACGACCTGCTCGTCCCCGGCACCGCCGACAACGGCTTCACACTCCGCGCCTTCCTCGATATCTACGACGACGGCTTCACCCCCATCGCCACCGGCACCGAAGACCCCTCCACGCTCTTCACCAGCTACACCGCCACCCCCGCCGCCGGCACCTACTACGCCCAGATCACCAGTTGGGGCGGGCACGACGAGGTCTCCGGATTCGACCCCGCACAGTACTACGACATGGGCGGCTACTTCCTCACCGGCTCCGGCTTCGTCATCCCCGAACCGGGCACCTTCGCCATCATCCTCTTCACCTTCGCCGTCGCCGCACCCACACGCCGCCGACGCGCCGCCTGACCCAACAACCCGGGCCTCACCCGCCCGCAAATCCAATACCCAACACCAAAACCCCCGCCAACCCGGCCGGGGGTTTTTTTCACCACCCACACCCCCGTAGGGCCGCCACCGCCCACCTCCCCAACCCCCCCCTCGGGTGCCACTGCTTGCTAGCCAAGCAGTGTCCGGCTCCCCTCCCCTCCCCTCCCCCTCCCCCCCACCCCGCGCAAACAAAAACCCCCGCCCAAAACCGAGGGTTGTCCGACATCATCTTCGTTTCAGACCCTCACACCCACACCCCCACCCCCACCCGCCGCGAAACCCCCAACCACCCGATCAATTCTCACCGGCGACACCGTCCACCGCTTCAACCAATGCATCCAGCTCAGGCCGCAGGTGCTGCATCTCCGGGTCCTCCAGGAACGACCGCAACCGAATCACTGACTCGGCGCGACCACCCTCTGACAACGCCGGCAGAATAGACGGCAAAGTAGCCTCCATGTACCCAACTAATATCTTGAGATTCGATGTCCCGAACGCCTGCCTTTCAGTCAATGTCACCAGCGTACCGGCAACCACCGTCCCCAACCCGCTCTTGACTTTCTTCAACCCATCCATCCGAACACCGTAGCTCGGATCGTTCGTGTCAATGGTTGGTAAAACGCATCAAGCAACTCCATCATCACCACCACGACCCGAAGTTGCGCGCCCATCACCTCAACCAACTCACTCCCTCCGACCGCCTGCTTCTCTACCGCAGCCGCGTAATACAGTTTCAGGATCGGATTGGTCGACTCCATATAAGTCAACAAATCGACGATACGACTCTGGACCGGCAGGGAACGATCTCGATACATCCCCAGGCCGGGTTCTGTTAACCGCCCGAACAGTTCGCCCGACTTCTCGCTTTCATACCTCGGCAGGTGGCCCGGGTCCTTCTCCGCGATGCCCGTTAACACAACCGCCGCCCTCGCCATATCCTCACCCGACCATTCCCGATCGTAAGCCGGCATACCCGCCTTTATGTATTCGCCCAGTGTCAGCGACCTGTCAGCCGGTACGCCAAGCCCGGACCCTCCCGCATCACCTAACCCCACACCGCTCCCGCTCGAATCCTCTGCCGCGTCCGCAGGGGCGGACTCCCCCGTACACCCCCCCGTACAGCCCAAAATCAGCACAATGCAGGCCACAACAACAACCCAGCCTTGCTGAATCCGGATAAATCTCACTAGCTGCTCCTTTTCAAGCTCCGCCGCGTTTCACTGCATTGCCCACCAACCACCGCCTGCTACAAACACTACGCTATGCCGAAGCACCCGAATCGACTCTACGACCTACCCACCTTCATCCAAAAAATCACCTCAAGCCGCTCAATCAACGGCGGCAAATCGTCGGTCAACGTGTCCCACACCATCTGCGCGTTGACATCGAAGCAGGCGTGGATCTACCGGTTCCGCATCGTGCGCATCTGGACCCAGGGCACCTGAGGGTGCTCACCCTGGGTCACCTCCGATACTTTCGTGCTCGCTTCACCGATGATTTCGATGCATCGAACCAGAGCGAAGAGAAGTTGCTTATCAGAGTTCACGTCCTCGCCGGATCGTCCTTCGATGACCGCCCGGCCTGTCTGGCCGCGTCGAGGATGTGTTGTAGCCGCACCCGATCCTCACGCCGCATATTGAACCTCGGCAGACGCAACCACCTCGTCTCTGAAGTAACGGCTAAGGTCCTGCGGCGTACGCAAGTCGACAGACCTGCCCAACCCCAACAGTTCGGCCAACTCCATCTCAATGCCCGCCAGCTTGATCAAACCAACGACCGCACCCGCCTCAAACTCCACCAGCACGTCCACATCACTGTCCGGCCCGAAGTCCTCGCGCAACACAGACCCAAACAGCGACAGCTTGGTGATCCTGTGTCGCTTACAAAACTCCGCCAACGCCTCGCGGTCGATCTCCAGGTGCTTAGCCATCGTCACATCATTATAGGTGCGTAGCGCGTACGGTGGGCACCGCCGGGTGCCACTGCTTGCTTGTCAAGCAGTGTCCGGCCAACAACCCCGCACCCACCACCGATCACCTACCCACCGATCCCATAAACTTGTCGCCCGACCCACATGCCCCACACCACCCACCCCACACCACGCCGCCTCGCCGCCACCACGCTCGCACGCATGGCCGAATCCTTCCCCGACCTGCACCCCGCGGGTCCTAAATCAGGTTCCAAAACAAACCCCAACACCGACCCCATCCCACACAACTACCCACCACGCGACGCCGCCCTCGCCACCGCCATCACCCGCACCGCCACGCGACGCTGGCTCACCATCACCTACCTCCTCGACCGCGTCTCAAAAAAACCCACCGCCACCATGGAGCCAACCCTCCAGGGCATCCTCATCGCCGCCGCCGCTCAACTCCTATTCCTCGACCGCTCACCCACACACGCCGTCGTCAACGACTCGGTCAACCTCGCCCGCAAACTCGTCCGCCCCGGCGCAGCCCCACTCACCAACGCCATCCTCCGCCGACTCACCACCCTCATCCAAACAACAACCACCACCCCCACCGACCAACCCTGGCACCCCGCCCCCGACCTCCTACCACTCGACACCGGCACACTCCAACTCGCCCCCGACACACTCCCCGACAACGCCGACCTGCCCAACTTCCTCGCCATCGCCACCAGCCACCCCGCCCCCCTCATCACCCGCTGGCTAAATACCTATGGCCGAATCCGCACCACCCAAATCGCCCTCCACGGCACCCGCACACCCCCCACCATCATCGCCCTCGAACCCGATTACGACATCACCACCAACGAAAACCTCACACCCCACAACCTCCCCAACCACGCTCTCTGGACAGGCCGCAAAAACCAGCTCGCCCCCTTCCTCGACGCCCACCCCGACCGCCGCGTCCAAGACCCCGCCGCCGCACTCGCCGTCCGCGCCACCGAGCACCTCCGCCCCCGTCTCATCCTCGACTACTGCGCCGGCAAAGGCACCAAAACCCTCCAAGCCGCCGCCCTCCACCGCGACGCAACCGTCCTCTGCACCGACACCGACCCCACCCGCCTCACCGCACTCCAACGCGCAGTCAATAACAACCCCCGCATCACCGCACTACCACTACCCGAACTCGAAAAACACCTCGCCGCCCTGCCCCCCCACCAAAAACCCGACCTCCTCATCCTCGACGTCCCCTGCTCCAACACCGCCGTACTCGCCCGCCGCCCCGAAGCCCGCTACCGCTTCAACCCAACCACCCTCAACGCCCTCACCACCCTCCAACAAAAAATCCTAACCCGCACACTCCCCCTCCTCGCCCCCAACGCCCACCTGCTCTACTCAACCTGCTCCCTCGAACCCGAAGAAAACCAACAACAAACCCACCACCTAACCCAACACCTAACCCAACACCAAAACCTCACCCTCCTATCCGATTCCCAAACCACCCCCACAGGCCAAAACCAATCCCACCAGGACGGCGCCTACCACGCACTACTACAACTCCCCTCCCCGTAGGGCGGGCACCGCCCACCTCCCCTCCCCAACTCCCCCCCCTCCCCCCCCAACCTCGACTAAACTATCCCCATGACCACCTGGCAAGACCTCTGGCACAAACAGCTCTTCGACCTCGGCCAAGGCCACACCATCAGCGTCAACCAGCTCGTCCTCGCCGCCGCCGTCTTCCTCACAGGCCTCTTCCTCGCCTCCGTCCTCGCCCGCATACTCGCCCGCAACCTCGCCCGCCGCTCCGTCTCACGAGGCGCAGTCCAGACCTTCCAACGCGCCATCTTCTACACACTGCTCGTCACCGTCGCACTCACCACACTCCGCATCATGAACATCCCCCTCACGATGTTCGCATTCCTCGGCGGTGCCATCGCCATCGGCGTCGGCTTCGGCGCACAAAACATCATCAACAACTTCATCAGCGGATGGATACTCCTCGCAGAAAGACAAGTCCGCGTCGGCGACCTCATCGAAGTCCAGGACCACCTCGGCAAGGTCGACTCCATCGGCAACCGCTCCACACGCGTCCGCCGCACCGACGGCATCGACATGGTCGTCCCCAACAGCATGCTGCTCGAAAACACCATCATCAACTGGACACTCACCGACAAAAACGTCCGCGCCAAGCTCACCGTCGGCGTCGCCTACGGCTCACCCACCGCCACCGTCAAAAAACTCATCGCCCAAGCCGTCGACGAACACCCCGACGTCCTCAAAACCCCCAAACCCGACGTCATCTTCGAGGACTTCGGCGACAACGCACTCATCTTCGACGTCTACTTCTGGGCCCAGGTCCGCTCCGCCATGGAGCTGCGCCTCATCCAAAGCGCCGTCCGCTTCCGCATCGACGAACTCTTCCACCAATCCAGCCTCGTCATCGCCTACCCCCAACAAGACACCCACCTCGACACGCTAAAACCCCTCGAAATCCGCATCATCGACGCAATAAACCACCACCCGCTCAACCAACCCACTCCCCAGCAACCCGCACCCGATAAGGCCACCCCCCCACGAGCCGCGACATGATCCACAAACCGCTCGCCAAACTCTTCCACCGCGCCAAGCCAGGCCGCCGCCCCGGCATCTCCCACACCGAACTACCCACCACCACTCCCGCCACTCCCGTCGAAATCTCACACATCGACTACGGCCCCGACACCTTCACCTCACAGCCCATCACCGACCTGCCCGCATTCCTCGCAACACCCCTCCCCCCCGGCTTCACCGTCCGCTGGATCAACATCTGCGGACTCGCCGACACCAACGCCATCGCCCAACTCGCCAGCCGCTACCAACTGCACGCGCTAGCCGTCGAAGACATCCTCCACATCCCCCAGCGACCCAAGGTCGAGACCTTCCCCGCCGACACACCCGACCGCGTCGGCCTGTTCATCATCGCCCAGATGAACCGCCTCATCGACAACGCCGTCGACACCGAACAAGTCAGCATCTGCCTCGGCGCCAACACACTGCTCACATTCCAGCAACGACCCGGCGACGTCTGGGACCCCATCCGCGAACGCATCAAGCTCCCCGGCGCACGCTTCCGCCAGCGCAAAACCGGCTACCTCACCTACGCCCTCCTCGACGCCGTCATCGACCACAACTTCTCCATCCTCGAACACTACGGCAACACACTCGAATCGCTCGAAAGCCAGGTCCTCGAAGGCAACGCACAAAACGTCACCGCACACATCCACCAGGTCCGCCGCGAACTGCTGCTCCTACGCCGCCAGGTCTGGCCCATGCGCGAGGTCGTCCACACCCTCCAACGCGAGGACAACGACTACATCTCCGATGAAACCCAACTCTTCCTCCGCGACGCCTACGACCACGCCGTCCAGGTACTCGACGTCGTCGAGACCTACCGCGAGATGGCCGGCGGCATCGCCGAAACCCAGATGACCATCGTCGGCAACCGCATGAACGAGATCATGAAGACACTCACCATGGTCGCCGCCGTCTTCATCCCCATCTCATTCCTCGCCGGCGTCTTCGGCATGAACTTCGACGACGTCCCCGGCCTCCACTTCCCCGGCGCCTTCACCACCTTCGCACTGACCTGCACCGCCATCACCGCCGCCATGGCCATCTGGTTCCGCCGCAAAGGCTGGTGGTAAACCAACCCCCCGTAGGGTGGGTTGGTGGTAAACCGGTTCCCCGTAGGGTGGGTTGAGCGCAGCGAAACCCACCTTCCCCAACCCCCTTCAAACGCACCACCGCCCACTCACCCGCCAGCGCCGGGTGCCTGTGGCTAAGTTGCCCCTCGGGCAACGTGCCACAGACCAACACCCATCGCCCTGGGGCACGCTACGCTCAGCCCCAGCCACCCCCGACAACTCCCCCCGTCACTCTCTCAAACTCCCACCCCCACCCCGGCATACCCCTCCCCGTAGGGTGGGTTGAGCGCAGCGAAACCCACCTTCCCCAACCCCCTTCAAACGCACCACCGCCCACTCACCCGCCAGCGCGATCAACCCAACATTCACATGGTCTCGTTGTCCGTATCCCGCCCC
>JAJDCY010000010.1 GCA_029260595.1 Phycisphaeraceae bacterium
GTTGACCGCCGAGATCGTGCGCACCGGGGAGCCGCTGAAGCTCACCAAGTTATCGATGCTGGTCATCGCGGACAGGTCCAGCACCGTGTTGGGCCCCTCGGCCTTGAAGATATCGCCGCTGGAGACCCCACGGCCGTCGTACTGAATTCCGGCATGGGTCAACTGCCCGCCACCCGTCGCAGTCAGTCGGGCCGTGTTGCCCGTGAACAGGCCGGGGTTGGGTGCTGAAAACGTGCTGCCGGGTGTCTGGATCACCCCGCCGATCCTGGCATCATCCAGGACGTTGAGCGTGTGGTCCGGGTCGATGATAAGCGTTGTTCCCGACCCCAGATCAAGGTCGGTGACCGCCGAGACTCCGTCGACGTCGAAGTGGATGGTCCCGGCGCTCGCTGGGATCGTGACATTGTAGGTTTGGCCGTTGTTGACCGGCACGACGCCGCCGTCCCAGTTCCCGGCCGTGCCGTACTGTTGATCACCCGCATCACCTGTCCACAATGCCTCAACCTGCCCCAGGGCGGGCATGGCCGATACACCCAGCGCGGCTGATGCGACCAGGCACCAACCGTTGCGGCGTCGTGGGAGCACCCGGCTCCTGCTGTTGCTGGTTGCCTCGCGGGCGTGTTCATGTCCGATTCCGATCTGCTGTGTGACGTACCGCATGGGTACACCTCCCAATAAAAGAATGAAAAGAACAACGAGTCACGAATACCATGGGGATATCCGCAATCCCTGAATAGTCATGCCCGAAACGCACAGCATCGCCTTGTCAGTCCGGGGATCGTCGGCGCACCGATCGCGCCAGCGGTGCCAGTCGCGTAACGCCGCGCACACACCTACGGCGAGGCCGTGGTTGGCGCAGACGACAACTGAGCGCCAAACGACCACACAAATTTCAAGAGGCTGCTGATCGGATGAGAAGAAATGAGTCTCGGATGAAAATCAAACGAAAAAAAATAGCAATCCCAACGGCCGAGACTCGATTCATTCATTCGAACAAAAGCCCCTTTCTACAAGTTATTATTCCAAATCTGATAGCATAGTAGGTGATCGTCAATTTCTTTTGCGATTTTTTTATAACGGTTCAACTGCGTATGGGCTGCTTGTGGCACGGCTATTCAGAAGTGTATGCGTAACGTTACGCGCTGAGCAGATCCTTCTTCTCAAGCAGCTCAAGCATCGCCTCGACAGACTCGGCGACACTTAGCTGGTCGGTGTGCAGGTGCAGTTCCGCGTTCGCCGGCGCTTCGTAAGGGTCGTCGATCCCCGTGAATCCCTTGATCTCACCAGCGCGGGCCTTTTTGTACAGGCCCTTGGGGTCGCGGCGCTCGGCTTCCTCAAGCGGGCAATCGACGAAGACCTCGAGGAAGGCGAGCCCGGCATCGGCGTGCATGCGGCGGGCGTTGTCGCGGTCGGCTGTGTAGGGGCTGATGAAGCTGGCGATCGTGACGATCCCCGCTTCGGTGAACAGCTTGGCGACCTCGCCGATTCGCCGGATGTTCTCGGCACGGTCCTCCGCGCTAAAGCCGAGGTTGTTGTTCAACCCGTGGCGGATGTTGTCGCCGTCTAGCCGGTAGGCGTGCTTGCCCCGCTGGAGCAGCACCTGCTCCAGAGCCACCGCGATCGTGCTTTTGCCGCTTGCCGACAGCCCGGTCAGCCACAGTGTGCCGCCCTTCTGCCCCATGGTCTTGTGTCGTTCTTCCGGCGATACCGTGCCGTCGTGCCAGGTGATGTTGGTCGCTTTGGAGGGTGTCATCGTCAACTCATTCTCTCATGGTGGGTGTTAGCGAAAACTCGATCGTACAGCCGCGCCCGGATGCTGAAAAGCCCCCCGTCCCGCGACAGGCTCGGCAGGTGCTTCGTCATCCTCTAGGCGATCACAACCATCACATCGTACGCCGCGTGCGTGCCGGCAACGATCCCAAAGCCCCGCAAAACATACACACCCGCCAGGTACACGCCCGCACCGCCGTAGAACAGGCATTTGCTGATCGTGAACGGGTTGTCCGCTGAGAAGTGGTAAAGCGCGAACGCCAGCGCCGATACTGCGATCGCGGCGGCCGCGCCGGCTTGCTCGGGCAGTGCCAGGACGTCCACCAGCAGCAAGTGTAACAACGCGATCGCGATCAATCGGAACAACAGTTCCTCATAGATGCCCGCCCCGATGCTCAAGACCAACTGCGTTTGCCACCCACCGGTTGCCTCCGTGCCCGCCAACGCCATGGCCGGAGCCCCGGCCGCCGTCGGTTCACGGAACACCACCATCGCGAACACGAACAATGGCAACGCCAGAAGCATCGACTCGCCCCACATCAGCCCATACAGCCGCGGCTGGATCCGCCACGGGTCGCGCTGGACTAGGTGCCAACTTAGCAGTAGCACCACAACGATCAGCCCGGGCAGGTAGTACCCCGACGCCCCGAGCAGCTCGAAAAAATCCTGCAAGAGTGATCTCGCATAGATCGAGCGGGTTACGCCGTGCGCGCCTTCGGTCGCGAAGACGAGCGTCCCAACTTCATAGAAAACTAACAATGGGAAAAGGAAAACCAACGCCTGCAGCGGCCGCTGCGAACACAGCCAATACCCGGCGCCATCATGCCCGGGGATGCGGTCAACTCGAATCGCACGGTCTCTACGCACACTGACTCCGATTCGATAGTGCCGTTCTCCTCGACGCGGGCGACTCTGTGCCCTTACCGATTCCGTTGACCGATGAGGAACCCCGCGACATCCGAGTGGTCGGCATCGCTCGCCAAGTCCAAGGGAGTATTGCCCTCGGCGTCGCGCGCATTTGCGCGGGCCTCTCGTTTGATCAGCCATTTTACGGTGTCCAGATGGCCGTTTCGCGCCGCCAGGTGCAACGCGGTCCGCCCGTGCGTATCCGCCTGGTCGACGCGCTTCGCAACCCGATCGTCCCACAGCAGCGCCTCGGCCGCTTCGACATGCCCGGCGTCGCTGGCCGCGTGCAACGGCGTCCAGTCACGGCTGTCCATCAGGTTCGGCTCACAGTTGAGCTGCGATAGAAGCAGTTGGATTGACGACACTGATCCGCGCTCAGCCGCAAGGTGCAAAGCGGTCCGCCCCGCCTCGTTCTTGGCATTGATATTCGCTCCGTGGTGCAACAGGCTGTTCGCCGCGTCTTCGTAGCCGTCGGCGATCGCGATATGGAGTGCGGTATTCCCATCCCGCGCGGGCCGATCGATATCGAGTCCCGCGGAGCCCAGCAGCATTGTCACGACCTCAAGCTGCCGCGCAGCAACGGCTGCATGAAAGGGCGTGTCCGCACTCGCGTCGGCGGCGCTCAGGTCGATCCCGTCGTGCTCGATCAGCATACGAACGATTGGCTTGTAACCCTTCACAGCCGCGAGGTGGAGCGGTGTTTGCTGAGATTCGGTCAACACAGGGTTGGGGTCTACCCCTTGGTCCAGAAGAAACGCCACCGCGGCGTCGAGTTGCAGGTCGACCGCGAGGTGCAGCGGTGTCCACCCGCCGGGCTTGGGCTTCTCGCAATCCGCTCCGCGCCGGACCAAAAGAAAAAACGCCTCGAGTTGCCTCGCCCCCAGCGCGGTTAACAACGGCGTTCTGCCCTCGACGTCCGTCGCATCAATGGCTTGTCCCGACGCGATCAGCTTGACCAGCTCGCCCAACTCGCCGTGTTCCGCCGCGACATGAACGGGGCCGGCCTTGACGATTGTCGAGTTGGCATACGCCCACTCGCGCTGCGACTCGAGGAGGTCCTTTGTCTCCCAGACTGTTTCGATCTCGGCGTCCCATCGGTCACCGAGGGACTTAAACAATCGAGCGGCCGTTGGCGCATCACCCGCGGCACAGGCGAGGCGGGTGAATCGCGCGAGATATGAGTTTGAACGAGGGAAGCGATCAATGAGGGATTCGAATCCGTTTTTCACCCGGTGCCACGACCACGCGATATCGCTGAATAGCGCATCGCCTTCGTACCGAAATATGGCCCAGGCGATCTCCGCATAGATCGTCTCGCGTTCGAGGGATCCGATGTGGTCGCCCGCGGCACGCGCAAAGACTTCAGTCGCGGCCGGGTCGCCCTGAGACCCGCGCAGGAAGTGAATCGCCATGGCCTCGTAAAGTGGGGAGTACTGCTTGTAGACGGCCGCGCCATCGGAGAACACATCCATCATCGCCGGCCGCGAGAAGCTCAAAGCGTGTCCGATCCTCAACCACGTGGCATAAAGGTGCGGATCGCGGACTGTTAGCTTGTCGGCTTCACTTGCCAATCGGTACGCCGCCTTGAGCGTTTCCTCCAGGCGTGGCCACTGCGGATGATCCGGTGACGGCGGGTCGGGATCGCCGATCGGCCACACCGAGCTCAGTTGCGCCTCGATTATGGCTGCATGGGGTGTTTGTGTGTCCGGCATCGCCGCCGCCCACTCACGGAGCCGCGCCAGGTAACGGTCTGCGTCACTCAACTCCGAGTCGGGTGGAACCGTGGCCAACCCGTCATAGAAATGTTGCAGGTACCACCGCCCGGAACCGTCGCGCGGCATGGTCGCACGAAGCCGCGCCGCGAGACTCTCCAGCGCCTCGAACTCACCTCGATCGAGCATCCGCCCGATTCGCTCGCGGTAAGCCGTAATCGGATCCCCGCTTGTCGACGCAACCGTCGGCCACATCGCCTCGATCTGGTCGAAGCCGACGTCGCCGCCAGACGCGTCGCTGCACGCGATCAACACGCCTTCGCGGTCCAGCAGCATCACGCTTGCAACCATCGTCAGGCTCTCTGGATTGGCGAAACCCGCGGTCGCGCGCAACACGATTCGCCCGGCTGAGCGGTCCATGTCGAAGTGCTCGGCCCACGCGGCGGTGTCGTCCTCCGTCGGCGGTTGCTGATCAAGGTTGCTAAGGAGCAGGTGAACTTCGATTAACTCTCGGCTTGCTTTCAATTGCTCTGCGGGACTGCCGCCGAGATGCGATCGTGCAGCCGATGCCCGTTCGCTCGCCGCGATTCCACCAAACGGCCCGACCGATGCGCTCCCGGCCAACGCTTGGCTAGCGGCATCGTCCATGGCGACCACGATCAGTAGGACGGGCCTGCCGATGCAGTCCGCGATGCGGGTTGTTTCGCCTGTTTGATCAGGGAGTTGTAAGTCCGGGAACGGCACCAAGTCTTGTGGCGGCCACGGGGTCGGCGGCGAGCTAACCACCTCAGCCACGACCGGCTCGACGATGGCCCGGACCGTCACCGGTGAGATCATCACAACCCGCGGCGCCGACCGCTGCTTCACGAAGTAGACCACGATCGGCACCGCTACGGCGGCAACCGCAACCAACACCAGCGGGACTATCCAGATCGCCTTCTTCTTCACAGAGGTCTCCATCGATCGCCATTCCAACCGACTTGCCCGCGCCATCTTAGCCTCGGTGGTGGTTCGGCTGTATCGCCGGAGTGATTGGCTCACGGCACTACAGCGTATAGTTTTGTAGGATTTTTGAGCGTGGTGCGGAGCCGCCGATCGATCACGCCGTTGGTCAGTTGGTCATGACGGTAGTCTGCGCCTCGGTGTTTTTCGACGATTCACGCGCCCCCCAGGAGCCCGACGATGCAACATTTTAGATCCCGAGGCACTGGCTGGTTGTTCTGTGTGTTATCGACGCTCGGCGGCGCGGGTTGCCACACCCAAACAGATATCCCGGCAACGACCATTTTGCCGACGAACGCTCAGGTCGCGGAGGTGCCGGCTGGGATGTGGCGCCGGTACGGCTTACCGGACATGCACCTGCTGGACCTTCGCCGAGTCGCAATCGTCGACTTCTCGGTCGAGTTCGTCACCGCGCGGATCGAGCACCCCGCGCTCGTCCCAACCAGCCCGACGGTGGCAGCGGGGATAACCGACGCTGACTCGACCGCGTCGCGCATGCGTTTGAACCTGAAGCACGCCGATTACGATCGGCCACTTTGGGTGGAGTTGCCCGATGCTTTGCACACGATGTTTGTGCGCGAGTTGCAACTGTGGGGACTCGAAGTCGTCCCTACCGCCGACATGATCGATACCCACGCGTACAAGCGGATCTCCACACGATCCAAGGACAGAGAGCCGGTCAACACCGATCCCAACTACCCCAGTTCCGACGCCGGCCGAATCAAGCAGGTCGTCACCCGATCGGCGACCGACCTGCCAACCGTTTTGGGCGCGTTTGAAGCGCAACTCGAGTCGATCGAACGCGAGCTGCTCGATCAAACCAACGCCGATGCCGCGATCCGCGTCCGCATCCGTGTCGGCGTCGCCGACGGCAAAGCCGTCCTCGAACGCGGGTCCAGCATCTGGCTAATGCGCCCCGGCATGATCGGCCAACTCACCGCTGAACGCTCGGTTAGATCCGACTCACCTGTCGCCCAACTTGGCGCCGAACCGATTGCCGGGATCCGCCCGTACGTCGTCGACAGCGAGAGATATCTGGAGCAGATGCGCACAATGTTCCCGCTGTTCATCGCCGTTGCCCTCGACAGCAAAGCCGCACACCCCGTCCCCGTGCGCTAACCGCCTACGCCGCCGCCCCGCGATCCTTCGGTAAGAGTCACGGGGCGGCGCTGCCAATCACAGGATGTCGGGCACCCGGTGCCCAGCTAGGCCGGCCAGACCGGTTAGACCGTGCTATCGATGTCAAGGTACCGCTGCAGCAGTGCCTCGAGTGTCGGCGAAATCTGGCGCGGCGGCAGGTTCTTCTGCTTGCCCAGCGGGTTCAGCGGCGCGTTCTCATCGAGCGTCAGCTCAAGCTGCACCTCGGTGAAGTTGCCCGCACGGTCCTTCACACGGAACTCCAGGAGGATGAACTGCGACCCGTCGGCGCGCGTCTGCACCTCGAGCTTGGCCAGGTCCGACCCCTTGAACTTCTTCTTGAACTTCTTGACGCCGAAGCTGTCGTCAAGCACGACGCCACGCACGGTGAAGCCCTTCTTCATCGCCAACGGGTTGAGCACCAGCGGGCGCTCCGGGTCCGCGACGAACTCTGGCGCTGTGACGTCTCCGTACACCATGAACGTGCGCGTATGCCCGTCGATCTCGCGGGTGATCAGGTTCCACCCTTCGCGCAGGTCCACACGCTCCGTGTCGCGGATCTTCACACCGTCCTCGCCCGAGTAGACCAACCGGTATCCTTCGAGCCGGTTCGTGTACTTGCGGCTGCGCAGTTGCAGGTTCGGCGGGTAATCCGCCGGGTCGCCGATCAGCCCGTTGATCCGCGCATCCGTCTCGACGATAGACGGCGCCACGGCACCCCCGATCGCGATCCCGTACTCGTTCCAGATCGTCGCGTTGTCCTTGCCGATCAGCTCGTCCGGGACGTAGTCAGCCGACCCATCAGCGGGGAACGGCACGAAGTTTCCGGCCTGCTCGTGGTAGTACACCTGCTTCCCGGCGTACTTGATCAGGCCAAGCCGAACGATGTCCGGGTTGAACAGCCGCGTCAGGTCGCGGTCCTTGATGTTAAAGCTCGCCTGCATGAACACGTCGTACTGCTGCTGCCCGCGCGACTGGCGATCGGTCATCGTGCCGAACTCAATCTCGCTACCGATGTGCACCTCGCGGTGGTCGCTGCGCGATGTCGTGATGGAAATGTTCTTGACGTTATTGAGGTAGCCGCCTTCGATATTCGTGATCCCGTTGCGGGGAACATCGATACCGACTTTCCATCCTTCAAGATTCACATTGAAGAAATCGATGTTACGCGTCACGTTGTTTCGCCCGATCCCGGTGCCACTGGCTTTATCGAGGTTGCCGACGCCCCGGAAATTCGTCAATGCGGTCTGATTCGTGTACGGGATGAAGGCCGCACGGCTGCGCATGTTCCACGCGGTAAATCCGTCGAACACACTCTCGCCATCGTGCTTGGCGTTGAGCAGGTGGAACCAGGTCTCCAACCCGGTGTGCGACGCGAATGCCTCGTTGTTCTCGAACTTTAGGATCGGGACACTGCCCACGGGGATGGACTCGCCCGTGATTCCATGGGCCCATTCGGCATCGGGCAGGTTAGCGACATCGAACTCCGCCACCGCACTACGGGTGAAGTAGATAAACGCCGCGTCCGGGTGGCCCGCTGCAACGTTATCAACCACTTCGATCCCGCCGCCCTGGAACCAGAACCCATGCCCGCCGTGGCCGAGATCGTGGATCTCTTCGCGTGACTCAAGCCCGTCACCCGACCCTTCCGATCGGATCGCGATGTTGCCGCGGAAAACGCCGCGCTCGTTGCCGTCTTCCGTCACAAAGTGCGCGCCAACAACGTCAAAAGAGACGTTGTCTTCCATAATCACGTAGCTATCGTGATTCACAAACCCCCAGCCGGGGCTGTCGACCACCGCGCTGCCCGTGATCACAGCCGGGTCCTCCGAACCTGGGCTGTTGCGGTGGAAGTGCGCCGCGTACCGCCCGCGCACGTTCTGTCCCGAGCCCTCGATCAACTCGCCGTCATCATCAAACAGCGGGTCATCAATGTGGTTGCGCTTGTCCGTTCGGCCGAGCCCGTAGAACCCGGCGTTGTGGATCTCGACATCGGGCGAGTGCATAAACATCGCGTGCCCGCGTCGCCCATTCTCGAACGGGTTCTCCGAGATCACGACCACGTTGCGCGTCACGTTTGCGACGTAGACCGACAGATCATCCACCGGTGTCAGGTGGTGGTACTTGAGCGCATCGACGGTGATCTGATTCCCGGAAATAGACAGGATCTCGAACTCTTCGTTCTGGTTCTTACGGTTGTGCGTGCCTGTCAGAACGATCCGATCGCCGGCCTGCCAATTCACCGGAGTCTCAGCCAGTTCGAGCACGGTATCCCCGCGTCGCGGCGCTTCGGCCAGTGCGACAAACCCGGTCTTCGCAGTGCCATAAATATTGGTCGTGCCGTGTGATATGAGCCCACGGCTCAACTGGTGCGGATCCCAATCGGTATCGATCTCGCCGCGGTCAGCAATCACAATCACCGCGTTCACATCAGCCGCGACGGGGTTGCTCTCACTACCAATATTTAACGTCCCGATCGGCGAGACGACGAACGTATCGACCATCACGCGGGTGTTGATATCGGTGGCGAAGTCCAGTGTTCCGTCTACACGGATCGTGCGGAGAGTGGTTGAACTAAGCAGGTCGAATAGCACCGTCGTATCGGCGTGGATCAGCACGTTGGCGTCGGTCGTCGGCAGGTCGCCTATCCCATCGCCGGTGACGTCGGCCCAGGTGCTTGTGGACGACCAGGCGCCGTCGTTGATCGATCGATGGGTGGCATCCTCATGCTCAACCAAGGAGAGCAGCGCGAGGTGTTCATCTTGCTTATCGGGGTCGTCAGGGTGGGGATCGGTGGGCTCGTCGTCGTGATGGTCTTCGACAATGACCGGGGTGTGGTCATGGTGGTCGGTCAGCGCTGAACCCGGATCAACCGTGCTCATCAGCACACGCGGTTCAAGCGGTTCCATGCCCAGCCATACATGACGGTCGGTCTGATCGATCAGGTCCAGGTCGGGTTGCCGGAGGCCGTCCGGTTTCGAATCACTATCAATGCCCGTGCCCGTGACGCGATCGCCGATACGTGTTGGTGTTACCATACCTGTCTTTTTCCTCCCAAAGGGTGCAGGGTGTGCGCGGTCGGCCTCCGCCCGGCTACGCCGCCGGGAGTTGAACCAACCATACGATTAAAGACCACGCAGCCAAACGGCTGCGCAGAAATTTTTCAATGTTTCTCGGCCCAATCGGGCTTACAGTAGCGGTCGCCTTACTGGCGGGCGTGTAGCGGACAAAAGACCTGAAACACCCGCAACGGCGATACCCCGGAAACGAAACAGGTAGGATTCTTGGCGAGACTTACTCAGAAAGGATAATACGAACACGCGCACGTTTGTCAATACCTTTTGCGGAATATTATGAATAAAGATTTGACGCCGAAATTGAGCGCTTACGCAACCTCATCACCCCGAGTCGTCGAGGTATCGCGACGTCAGCCCGCCGTAAGCGTCCGTGCGGCGGTCGCGCAAGAACGGCCAACCCTGCCGTGCCTCGTCGATCAGCCGCAGGTCGCAGTCCACCACCGCGACATGATCCCCGTCGGCCGGCGCCTCAGCGATGATCCGACCACCCGGGTCCACGACGAAGCTCGATCCCCAAAAAGTTAGCTCGCCCTCGACACCGACCCGGTTGACCGCGGCGACGAATACCCCGTTGGTAATCGCGTGCGCCCGCTGCACGGTCTGCCATGCCTCGCGCTGACGGGCACGCTCATCCGGCGACTCTTCGTCCGCATACCCGATCGCGGTTGGGTAGAGCAGCACCTGCGCCCCGCGCAGCGCCGTCAACCTCGCCGCCTCCGGGAACCACTGGTCCCAGCAAACCAGCAGCCCCACGCGCCCGTGCGCGGTCTCGGGCGCCTGCCACCCCGGTTCGCCCGCATCACCCGGCGTGAAATAAAACTTCTCGTAAAACCGTGGATCGTCCGGGATGTGCATCTTCCGATACCGTGCGACGAGATTTCCGTTGCGCCCAATCAACGCAGTCGTGTTGTGATAAACACCAGCCGCCCGCCGCTCGAAGATCGACGCCGAGATCTCGATCCCCAATTCGACGGCGAGTTCACTCATCCTCCGTGTTGTCGGCCCGGGGATCGGCTCGGCCAACTCGAACAGCGCCGCGTTCTCCGTCTGTGGGAAGTACTGCCCGGTGAATAACTCCTGCGTTACGACCAGATGAGCGCCCTGGACCGCCGCGTCGCGAATCATCTCGCACGCACGGCCGAGATTGGCCGATGCATCCGCACCGCAAGCATGCTGGATCAGCCCGACACGAAAAATTGACTCAGAGTCCGTCGCCATTCCAGGCCAAGGCCCCACACTACGACTTTCAGAAACGACGCCAACCGACATCCGGTCCGGCGAGCCATCGGATGCCTATCATAGGCTCCGCCCGGGCGCTCCCGCTCGGGAGACCCGCAGGAGCCTTGGTGATTCGCTAAATGATCCGCAGTTCCGGGAATGCCTCAGTGGTCTTCCTGGATCCTTGATCGCGGCCAAGACGCTTAGTTATGCAGAACCTCACGACGCCCAACGCCGCCGCATGAAGCCTCCCCCGAACAATGCCACACGCCCCGCCGCGCTCGAAGGCGACCTGCCCGTGCCCGCTCGCCTTGACTGCGAGCGCATCCAGGCCACGACCCCATCAGGGCGACGCCGACTCCAGGGGAAACTCGGCGGCTTGTCGTTGCCCCGCCAAGTCGCGGTGCTCGCCGTTTGGCCACTGCTCGAACAATTCATGGCCTTCCTCGTCGGCACGGTCGACCTGATGTTGGCCGGGCGGCTCGACCCCGCCGAACTGCAGGTCGCCGCGACCGACGCCCTCGGTACGACCAGCTATGTGACCTGGCTGATGTCGATGATCTACTCCTCGATCGGCGTCGGCGCGACGGCGCTGGTCGCCCGCGCGGTAGGGGGCCGGCACAAGCGGATGGTCCACGCGACCCTCGGCCAGTCGCTCCTGTTGGCCGCGGTTATCGGCCTTGTCGTTGGTGCCGGTGTGTTCGCGGCCGCGCCGTGGATCGGCTGGGCGGCGAATCTCTCCGGCGACGGGATCGCGCTGAACAACCTCTATCTCCGCACCGTCGCATACGCCGCGCCGATGAGCGCCCTGCTGTTGGTCGGCAGTGCCTGCCTGCGCGGCGCCGGCGACACACGCACCCCGTTCCTCGTCATGGCGGTCGTCAACACCGTGAACATCGTGGCCAGCATCTTGTTCGTGTTCGGGCCCGCGCCATGGGGTGGGCACGGCGTCGGCGGGATCGCAGCCGGCACGGTGATCGCCTGGGCCGCCGGCTTGACCCTCATCCTGTTCGCACTGTTGCGCGATTGGGGCGCGATCCGCCTGCACCCACACCGCCTTTGGCCACACTGGACCACCCTTCGCCGGCTCATCCGCGTTGGCATGCCCGCGATGTTCGAGCGTGTCGGGGGGATGTGGGTCGCCAACTTCCTCGTGCTGATGGTCGTTGGCGGGATCGGATCCGAAGGACTGATTGGCGCACACATGATCGCGATCCGCATCGAGTCCTTGAGCTTTCTCTCCGGCTTCGCGCTCAGCACCGCCGCCGCAACGCTCACCGGCCAATACCTCGGCCTCGGCCAACCCGACCAGGCCCGCCGGGCCGCAACATTATGTTGGAAGTACGGCGCGATCTTCATGGGCCTGCTCGGCGTCGCATTCACCGTCGCACCGGATGCGTTTGCTCGGATCATCACCTCCAACCCCGTGGTCGTGGAGCACAGCCTCACGCCCATCAGGATCTGCGGCCCGATCCAGGTGTTCTTCGCAACACAGATGATCCTCGGCGGCGCGCTCCGCGGTGCCGGCGATACGCGTGCCGCGATGTGGATCACCACACTATCGATGTTCCTGCTACGCCTCCCGGGGGTCTACATCGCAGGCGTGTGGCTGGGCCTGGGGCTAAACGGGATCTGGGTCGTGCTCTGTTCGGAACTCGTCCTACGCGGTGTGTTCTTCGGGACTCGTTTCTTACGCGGTAAGTGGATGGACATCGACGTCTAGCCTGCCCACGATCAGCGGACAAGCGCCGATCGCCTGCTAAACTTTGGTGATGGAGCCCTTCCCGGTTGATCGCTTGATGTTCAGCGGTGACGCGCCTGTAATCATGGGCATCCTCAACGTCACTCCGGACAGCTTCTCCGACGGCGGGTCGTATAAGACAGAAGAGGATGCGATCGCCGCCGGGATCGAGTTGGTGCGCCAGGGCGCGCGCATCATCGACATCGGCGGCGAGTCAACGCGCCCGGGGGCACAACGCATCTCTGCCATCGAACAAATCCGCCGCGTCACCGGCGTGATCCGCGGCATCACCGACCACTACAAGTCCGACATCAACCGCCCACTGCTTAGCATCGACACAACGCTCGCCGAAGTCGCCGAGGCAGCGCTCGACGCCGGCGCATCCATCGTCAACGATGTCTCCGCAGGTCGCGAAGACCCACAGATATTCGACCTTACCGCGCAGCGTGGCACCGCGCTGATCCTCATGCACATGCAGGGCACACCGCAGACGATGCAGCATCGCCCGCAGTACCAGCACGCTATCCGTGAGATCACGCAGTTCCTGCTGGAGCGCACCGAGACAGCCAAGGCCAGTGGTGTGCGGCCGAACCGGATTGTCCTCGACCCCGGTATCGGCTTCGGCAAGACCACCGAGCACAACATCGAGATTTTGGCGAGCCTGCCGCGACTTACCGAACTGGGATACCCAGTGATGCTCGGCGCCAGCCGCAAGCGGTTTTTCGGCGAAGTGTGTCAGGCGGAATCCGCGTCAAATCGCCTCGGCGGAACCTGTGCGACAACGGCACTCGGTGTTGCCGCCGGGGTCGCGGTGTTTCGTGTGCACGACGTCGAAGCCAACCGCCAAGCGCTCCAGGTCGCGCTGGCGCTTCGCCGCAATCGCGATCAGCCTTCTGCGACCTGATACAAAAAAACATCACACCGCCCGTGCGGTGTGATGCCATCAAGTCAATGAGTCTGCGCTGCCGCCCGATACGGCTCGCGTCCGACCAGTGCCGGGACTTAGTTGCCCGGTTGGGTTGTAGGTGCCGTGGTCGGCATCTTCGATTTCATGTCTTTCGCCGCTGCCGCGATTTCATCGACCGCGTCTTCGGCTACCTCTTCCGCCTCCTCGGCCATTTTCTTTAGGTCATGTGCTCCACCTTTAGCGGATTCTTCTGCGTCGGCTGCGTGATCGTGACCTGCGTGCTCATCAGGTGCGGCCGCCTTGTCGCCACCGTCACACCCGGCCAACCCGAATGCGAATGCTGCGAACACTGCGATCATCATGGTCATGAATCGTGAAGTCTTGGGCATGGTTGATGCTCCTTCTAGGGGTAAGCTCGGTCGGGTTGCCTTGAACCACTTCTCTACGTGGGCGAACCTTGCGCCTGCGGCCTAGGCATTATATACTCGGGTCGAAGAATCCCATAACCGGCCGCATTGTTCGATTCCGAGGAGGTTCCCCGTCATGGTACAGCTTGTTGCGGTGGTCTTGGTGCTCTTGCAGCCCCAACGTGTGTATTTCCAGCCCGATCAGCCGATCCCGGTGGCGATCGACACCGCCCTGTTCGCGCAATCCGCAGCCCCCGGCGAGACTAAGCTGGCCCTTCTCTCACCCACCGGCAAGCTTCGGCTGATGGTGCCGTTCGATGCCTCCGCCGAAAGCGTTGATCTCAACAAAATATTTCCCGGCGAGGATGGAATCTGGGACGGCCGAGTCCATTACGTCCAGGCGCTGTCGGGCGGTGAACCGATCGGATCACCGCTGGTCGTCGTCCCGCTGTTGCAGCCGCACCGCGCCCGTGTCCGCGATCCGGACGCCCTGCGGATCGAGGTCGAACACAACGCCGTGCTCCATACCGACCAAGGCGACATCACTATCCGGCTGCTCCCACAGTACGCACCCAACACAGCCGATCACTTCGCCACGCTCGTCGAGCGCGGGTTCTACACCCACATCCCGTTCCACAGGATCCTGCCCGGCTTCGTCATCCAGGGCGGCGACCCGACCGGCACCGGCCAGGGCGGCCCCGGCTACCAGATCGACCTTGAGCCCTCGCCCGCGCAACACAGCAAGGGGATCGTGTCCATGGCCCGCCAGGGTCACGACGTGAACACCGGCGGATCACAGTTTTTCATCTGCCTCTCGCGCGATCAGTGTCGTGGGCTCGATGGGCAGTATGCGGTGTTTGGAGAGGTTGTCGATGGGCTCGACGCGGTCGATAAGATCGCCGCAGTTGAGTTGGCGGACCCCACAGCCGGCCGGCCGGCCGAACCGCCCAGGATCCTGTCCGCCGAGTTGATCCCAGCACCACCGCGCGCCATCGACGACAGCCAATAGCATCCGCGTCATGCGGCGGATCGCCCTCGGCGGCCACGCGTAGGATCACCCGATGCGCATCGTTCTGCTGGGCGACATCCACCACTACCGCCTGATGGTCCCGCCGTGGCAGTTACTCGGTAAGCGCCTCCTAGGCCAAGCCAACCTCTGGCTCAACCGCAGGCACAGCTTTGATCCGTCACTGCTCAACCCCGTCATCGATCGCATCGCCGACGTCGCCCCAGACCTGATCCTGCTAAGCGGCGACCTGACCACCACCGCGTTGCGCACCGAGTTCGCCGACATCGCCGAGCAACTCGCCCCGCTGACCGACCGCTTCCAAACCGTCATCGTGCCCGGCAACCACGACCGCTACACCTTCTCCGCCACGCGGTCGCGCCTGATGGAACAGATGCTCCCCGGCCATGTCCCCACCGAGTGGCCGCACCACCGCCAACTCACCGATCGCTGGCACCTGCTCGCGATCAACTCCGCCGTCCCGCGCATCGCTAACTCGCGAGGCCGCATCGGACGCGAGCAACTCACCGGCATCCGCCGCGTGTGTAGCCGACTAACCGACCAGGACGCGCTCGTTGTGTTGTGTCACTACCCCGTCAAGGCGCCCCCGCGATCGCTCCCGCTCACCTGGGACCACAAGCTCGCCGACTCGCGCCAACTCCGCCACATCCTCACCCGCTGCCCCGCCCGTCTGCTCTACCTGCACGGACACATCCACAAGCCGTGGTGCTGGCAACCCAAGGGCAGCAACCAATCCCACTTCACCTACATCAACGCCGGCTCACCCTGCCAGACCAGCAAAAAGCACCCGCTCGGCCAGGGCTTCTGGCAAATCGACCTGCCTCCTCAAGCCTACGACACCCTCGCAGTCACCCACCATGTTCCGTCCGGCAACCGTCACACCAAGCCCGCCGACCACCAGTGGATCACCCGCTCGTTACCCCGCACAAATGTAAGCACTACGGGCATCGTCAGGGATGCTGCGCCACCGGGTTAGAATAGGTTCAGGCGAGACACTTCACCGCCCGCTCGTGGATCGCCAGCGTGATCGTGCCGATCTTCAGAAAGTGGCGCGGCGACTTGCCACCTGGCCGCCAAGCGAACCCGTCTGTGAAAGGGCATCCCGATGTGTGGAATCATCGCCTACGTGGGCAGCAAGCCGGCCGCACCGTTGTTGGTCGAGGGCTTAAAACGCCTTGAGTACCGCGGCTACGACTCCGCAGGCATGGCCATCGTTACCGACCAGGGCACCCGCATCCTCAAAGCCGTCGGCCGCGTCAGCGTCCTCGAAGACCAAGCCAACTCCGCCGGCGACGTCGTCGGCCGACTCGGCATCGCCCACACTCGCTGGGCCACCCACGGCGGGCCCACCCAGGTCAACGCCCACCCGCACACCGGCACGACGGCTGACGGGCACACCGTTTCGGTCGTCCACAACGGGATCATCGAGAACCACTCAACGCTGCGAAAATACCTTGCCGAGAAAGGCCACAAGTTCGTCTCCGAGACCGACACCGAGGTCCTCTCCGCCCTGATCGCCCAGCTCTACCACGGCGACCTCGAAGCCGCCGTGCAAAGCGCGCTGCGCGAGATCAAAGGCGCCTACGCCATCGCCGTCACCTGCGACCGCGAACCGCACACACTCGTCTGCGCCCGCAAGGGCTCGCCGCTGATCATCGGCATCGCCGACCAGGCCTACATCGTCGCGTCTGACGCATCAGCCATTGTCTCGCACACCACGCAGGTCATCACGCTCGACGACTACCAGGTCGCCAAACTGTGCGCCGGGCCCAACGATTCCAATACCGCTGCCGGCGGCCCGTGGTCGGTCGACTTCAAAACCACCACGATCGACAACGTGCCCGTCCCGCTCGAGATCCAGGAGCTCGAACTCGACCTCGAGCAGATCGAACTCGGCAGCTACCCGCACTACATGCTCAAAGAGATCATGGAGCAGCCCGAAGCCATCCGCGACTGCCTCCGCGGCCGCATCGACATGCGCGAGGCACGGGTCGTGCTCGGCGGGCTTAGCGCGCGCACACGCGAGTTGGTCCGCGCCAAGCGCTTCGTTCTGACCGCCCAGGGCACCGCGTATCACGCCGGCCTGATCGGCGAGTACCTCATCGAAGACCTCGCCCGCGTCCCCGCCCGCTGCGAGTACGCCAGCGAGTTTCGCTACCGCAATCCGATCATCGAGGACGGCACGATCATCACCGCGATCAGCCAGTCCGGCGAGACAGCCGACACTCTCGCCGCCCTGCGTGAAGCCAAAGAACGCGGCGCACTCGCGCTAGGCGCCGTCAATGCCGTCGGCTCGTCAATCGCGCGCGAGACCGACGCCGGCGTTTATCTCCGGGTCGGCCCCGAAATCGGTGTTGCATCGACCAAAGCCTTCGTCGGGCAGGTCGCCGTGCTCACACTCCTGGCCCTGTACATCGGCCGGCGAAAGCATCTGCCCGAGCTCGCCGTGCGCGAGTACCTCGCCGAACTCGACCGCCTACCCGCTCACATCCAGCGGGTGCTCGAGCAGTCCGACCACATCAACCAGTGTGTGCAGCAATACATCGACCGCAATAACTGGCTGTTCCTCGGCCGCGGCTACAACTACCCCGTCGCGCTCGAAGGCGCCCTCAAACTCAAAGAGATCTCCTACATCCACGCCGAAGGGATGCCCGCCGCGGAGATGAAACACGGCCCGATCGCGCTGATCGACGACGGCATGCCCGTCGTCTTCATCGCCACCAAGGGCAGCCAGTACGAGAAGGTCCTGTCCAACATCGCCGAGGCCCGCGCCCGCGGCGGCCGCATCATCGCCGTCGCGACCGAAGGCGACGACACCATCCACAGCCACGCCGACTCCGTCTTCTTCGTCCCCGCAGTGCCCGAGCCGCTTCAGCCGCTGCTCACATCGATACCGCTGCAACTGGTCGCCTACCACGCAGCCGTCCTCCGCGGCCACGACGTCGACAAGCCCCGAAACCTCGCCAAGAGCGTCACCGTCGAGTGACCCCGCAGACGCCACTTGCCGCGGACCAGTCCCAATCTCGCCCCGGTGGTTCCCGCACCGCGACGAACCTGCTAACATAACCCCTGTTGTTTCCAATCAGGGGTCACAAAACCATGCCGAAGACACGCTTATTAACCGGTGGGCTGATCCTGTCGCTCGCCCTGCTCAACGGGTGCGCCACGTACGTCAACATCCCGGCCCAGGTCGGCGATATTGCCAACAACGACCCGAATCACCGCACCGTCCGGGCCGTCGAACTTGTCGCACTACAAGCCGTCATCGCCGAGCACCCCATGCTCACCCCGTTCGAGCTGGTGCTCCCCGCCGGCACGCTGCCCCGTCATTACGAGCAGATGGTGCCCGAGGTCAGCATCCACGCCACGTGGGCCGGCCAGAACCCCGATGCCGATCTACCCGTCTTAGAAGTCCGACAGGTGCGCATTCGCAACGACGCGGCACAGGTCGATATCGTTCGCCCGTCGAACCCGATGGACTTCGCCGCGCCGCCGCAACTTCTCACCGTCGCGCTCGACTGGGACGTACTCGCCGGGTGGGGGCCGAAGCGCGTACGCCTCTGGCACGGCAGCGTCGAAGAAGCGCTGGACCGAAGCCACGCACCGTGAGCATGTTGGCACACGCAGGTTATTTGTTCCAACCATCATCGGCGATGCGGCCGAGCCGCAGGGGTATAGACATGGTTAAGTACTGTTCAGCATCGCTGGCCATCCTCTTGGTATTCGCACCCGCCCCGCCCGCACTCGCAGCCGACGGGCCCGCGACAACACAGCCCACAGCGTCGGCGACAACACAGCCGGCCGACACCGCGCCCACAACCCAACCGTCCGCCGAGCAGGTCCAGAGCGATCTGCTCGATCAGTTGCGCGACGGCCCGGTGATACAGCCGACCCGCCCGGCCCAGGCCCAAACCAGCCAAACCACGATTGACCCCGCGCATCCCGACGGCGCGATCCCGCCGCTGGCCGAATCCGTCGATATCGACATGAGCGTCCTCGGCGTTGCGCCCGGCGCCGACCCGCCAAAACTACTCCGCGAGGGACAGTACATCGTCAACCGCCGCGGCCACCTGCATCGCGATCCGGGTAGTGGCCGCACACTGTTTGTGTTCGAAGCCGACGCCGAGCAGTCACCCGAAACGCCGATGGTGCTCGTCCCCTGCCAGACACTACAAAACATGGAAGACATCGTCCTCGAACGAGGCCAGCAGACCGTGTTCATCACTTCCGGGCAGGCGCTCGTCTACCGCGGCGTGAATTTCCTGCTGCCGACCATGATGAAAGTCGCCGTCGACCGCGGCAACCTCCACTAGACGCTCAGCGACACCATCGACGCGTGCGACCATGCCACTCTACGAATACCACTGCGAATCCTGTGGCCAAACCCACGACGCCCTGTGCCCGATGGATCAAGCCGACGCTCCGCTGACGTGCGAGCACTGCGGCAGTGATCAAACTCACCGCGTCCAAAGTGTTTTCACTGCCGGCGCGAGCGCGGCACCGAGCACCCCACTTCCGATGCGTGGCTGCGGCCGATGCGGCGATCCCACCGGCCCATGCGGGATGGGTTGATTGTGCGCGGCTTGGGTAGTCCGCCGCCGCTCACCCGTGCGACTTGATCCGATACACCCGCGCCAGCAACGACTGCACATCGCTCGGCGGCTCATCTGCGACGAGCGCCTGATCGATCCACCCGGTCGCCGCGGCCCGGTTCTCACCCAATTCCAACAGGAACTTGAGCGCCTCGCGGACGATGACCGGCTCCGCGTGATCTACTTGATCGCCGATAGCCGCTCCGACCCGCCCGCTCGACGCCGGTCCTTCAAGAAACCGATCAACCTTCCCACGCAGCGTGGCGATCACCGTCTCTGCGGTGCGCTTACCGATCTCCGGCAGGCTCTGCAGCACAGCCGAATCGTGGTCCACGATCGCCGCGGCGATCTGCCGGGTCGACATCGTCATCGCCCGCAGCGCCTTGCGATTGCCGATCCCCTTGCACGTCGTGAACAGCTCGAAAAACTGGCGGTCCTCGATGCACGTGAACCCGGCCAACCGCGGGATCATCGTCGCGCCCTGCCCCTGCGATTCGAGGTAGTCCTGAGTCCGCAGCACGATCGATTCGCCGATCGACCCGCCCAGCCGCGCCGCCGAGTACGCGGTCAGCATCACCTCGTACGTCAGCCCACAACGCTGATCGCACGCACGGTGATCCGCCGCCACCGCGCCGCCCGGCACCCACACGTAGGCCGCACCGTTCTCGATCGATTCAAGGACACCCTGGATACTCGCGATCATAGTCGCCGATGATAACCGCCCGCCGCCTCAACAGCCGCGACCGCGCACAAAAACAGCACGCGATCGACCATCACGCCCATCAAACAAAAAAAGAAGTATGTAATCGAACGGCCGTTAGACCCCGCGGCGGCGGCCCGGCCGGGCACCGCCCAGACACGCCACACCGACCCCCAGCAGGACCATCGTGGCTGGCTCCGGTGTCGTCAACGTGTCAACCCCCAGCGATGCCGCCAAGCTGTCGAACACCGACAAAAACTGACTATCACCGCCCTGGATCAGACTTCCTTGCAACAGCCCGAGGTCGTCGGCGTCCACAAACCCGTCAGCATTGAAATCACCCAGGCCCCAACTCCGCGCACCGGGGTTTGTATCGAACGACCCGGCCACGATCACCAGGTCAATCAGATCAACATCACCGTCAAGGTTCGCATCACCCGGTAGCGCCGACAGCGACAAGACCAACGCCGTCGCCCCATAGTTAGGCATCACGATCAACCCCGCCGCCAGTGCGCTGCTATCGACCGTGCCGAATTCACTCGCCCCGATCCGCGACCCGTACGTCAGCACCTCAAACTCGTCGAGCGGCAACGGGTCAAACCCATCGATCGCGCTGACCTGGATCGTCCCGCTCAGGTCCACACTCCCCGTGACCTGCAGCACATCAAAGTCACCGCTCGCCGGTGTCCCGCCAAGCTCCACCTCGAACGTCCCGCCCGAGTCCTGGCCGTAGTCACCGTCAATTAGCAGCGTCCCCGCCGAGCCACCCGGCCCGACGATCCCACCGCTGTTGGTCACCGTCGCGGTCACCTCCCCGTCCCCGCCAAGCTTGCCCCGCGTCTGGATCTCAACGCCGTTGAGCACCGTCAGGTCCGTCCCCGCCGCCAACCGCAACTCAGCCGTGCCCGAAACCGTCGAACCAATCGTCAGGCTCTTGACCGTCTTGCTCGCCAGCGCCGATCCGCTGACCACCACCGAGCCCTCGGGGTCGATGAACGTGTCGTGCAGTTGATTGGGCGCGATCCCGACCGTCCAGTTCAGCCGCTCATCCCAGTCGCCACTCGCCGCGTTGCGCCAGTGGACCTCGGGCGTAAACAAAAACAGCCCCTGCCGCCCATCGGCCAGCGACGCCTGGAAGGCCACCTGTCCGGAGTCATTCATCGCTTCGTGCCCGCCGGCGCTCAGCTCGGTGAACGCATCCACGTTGGTGATCGTGCTGCCCTCAAGCGCCTGTCCGGTGAACGCGACCGGGATGACTTCCTGCGGATCACCAACAAAGATCCCGATGTCGTCGGTAGTCATTGTGTTCTCGTTGAACAGCTTGGCTTCGAACATCACCTGGCCGGACTGGTTCTGGACCAGCACCCCGGTTGTTTCAAACAGTTGGTTGAATAACTGGCCCGTGCCCGGCGCCGGGTCACCGACCTGAACGACCCTGGATACCCCGGTTTCATCCCCGACATAAATCCCGTCGAACCAGAGGTTTGTGTTGGCCGGATCCGTGATCTTGGCCACCGTCGCGATGAACGCAACCTCCCCGCTGTTGTTGATTGACACCGGTTTATCGAGGAACGCCCAACCGAACTCACTCCCGTCGACAATCGGTTCGGACCGACGGGCAATCTTGTCGGTGGTCGTCCCGTCACTGATGTAGACCCCCTCATTATCTGCAAAGCCGAACGGCGTGTTCTCCAGCGTTGCGCTGAAGGCCGCCTGCCCGCTATTGTTAATGCCTACCGTGTTAGAGTCACCGCCGAACGATCGAAAAGTGATCGGATCCTCGCCCTCGTCTACCTCCTCAGGTGCCACGTCACCGACGCGGGCGATCTTGATCGGAGCCGCGCCGCTGGTACTGCGAAACACCCCTGTGCCGAAGGTGCTAGGCGCGGTGAATGTTTGTGCGGTGAACGCCACGTGCCCGCCGTCGGCTTGGCTTGGAACACCGAAGCCGCCGAAAAAAGTCCCGCCCCCCGGGGCAGCCCCGTTCCTCACCGCAAGCTCGTGCACCGTGCCGGACACCTCCTGGTATATGCCCTTGCCAGCGGTCACGGACGCGTCAAACGCAACATCGCCATCCGCATTGACCCCGAAGATGCTGAAGTCCGAGAAGCCGCCCCCGTCTCGGACGACCTCGTGCATCGAGCCGCCGGAGTCGGTATAGATCCCCCGCCCCGGGTTTGCCCCGGCCAGAGTGACCAGGAACCCGACCGTCCCGCCCGTGTTCAATGCCGGGCCCGGCGTCGATATCCCGATCGTGAAGCTGTCATAGAATGTCGCCGGGTCGCCGGGGATCGCCTGATCGTTGCGGGCGATCTGGCTGATCACCCCGCCTGAATTCAAAAATACGCCCTCGTCGCTGGCCGAACCGCTGACCGACGCGACAAAAGAGACCTCGCCACTTTCGTTCAGCGAAGGCGGCTCGAATGAGAAAAACTGCCCGTCAGCCGACCCCCCGCTGTCCGGGGCGTCCGTGCCGGAGAGCACAATCGTACCGACCCCGGCTACGACGGTCGCCGGGAGGCAAAGCCCGCCCGCGAGCACAGCCGCCAGGGCGATCGCCCGTTTCTGATGGTTTAAATATTGTCGCATCGATGCTCTTCCTCCCTCGACCCAACGGCTCCGCGCCCGGGCGTATCCCCTACCGGTGCGGCCCGGTTCGCGAACGCTACGCGCGGCGCAATGCGAGAAAATCGTCCCTGGAAAGCGACCGCTCCCCGCCCGACTCTCGCTCTGTTGATCTCCCGCGGTCCACCGTGGGTGCCCTCGTCGGGCTGGTGAACCAACCGGGCAAAACCCCGATCGCAAGCCGAATCGCACGGCCACCACCCGAGTCCCTCCACTATCCGATCCCGAACCCTCCGGACGCACCCCAATCCCTCTAGGGGGCGCCGGTGCTATCTCTTCTCCCAAGACCGCTCTCTGACGCCGTCAGCAAAGTGTTCTGCCGAACCCAGCCATCGACTCCGCTTATTAGCTAACTTCCCGCCCCCGCTTCGGCCGAGCCATCCACAGCCCACCCGCAAGCAACATCGCCAACGATGCCGGCTCGGGAACATCAAGGATCATGAGTTGCAGGTCGGGGTTCACCCCAGTTGCTCCGGGTTGGCCACCGTCAACCGGACTATCATTTTGACCGAATGTGATCTCTGGGGCAGCGCCTGCAGCATCAGAGAAAACATTCTCTCCGACGGATAAAAACAGATTTAGTGGGGCGTGTTGGCCGTCCCCACCGGTTAACCCGTCGCCGCTAACAGTGAGGTCAAATTCCGCGAGAAGAAACGCGCCCTTTTCCGCGTCGTAGAGTAAGTCGGTACGGAACGAAGACGTGGCTTGGCCACGGTTGCCGTCATCGATGCCGACAGAATTCCCACCCGCCGGTAATGCAAAGCCACCCGACGCTCGCATATTCTCGATAAGTAATTGTGAACCCGGTGCCCCAAGCTGCCCTGTGTTCGTGCCGCTCCACCTTACGTCGTCTGTTGCGAGCTCAAGGATGTTTCCACCGCCAAGCGGGATAAACTGAGTGATGCCAGCGTTAAATACCGTGCTCCGGGTAACGGACACTTCCGCGCTAGGGATTTCAAGGCTGAGGTTCAACGCAAACCCAATAACCTGCTGCATGGGTGCTGGCACCGCATAAATCCCGAACGTCTCTGTCTCGCCGCGAACAATGCTTGCGTTGGGAATGCTATTCAAGTCCAACTCATTTTCGCTAAGCGCCTGCACAAATAGTGAAAGAGCATTGGCGTGGGTTGAAAAAAAGAGCACAGAAACAACAAACGCTAGCAACGTAACGTAAATCTTTGTGCATTTCATATTACATATCCTCCGTTAGGGAATCACACCCTGCTCATTCTTAGTCTAAGGCTGCGAGGCAACAATTACACGTTTATCGCTGATTTTTCTCGGCTACCCAAGACGCCGACGCCTGACCGAAAGTCCCGAAAGAAGCGTTGCCATTAAGACCGCAACTGCCGACGGTTCTGGTACGGAGATAAGTCCCGCGCTTTGTAACTGTTCAAGTACCAATGCCGAATCAACCAGCGGGTCGGCTGTCAGCAAGTTTACAAACGGTACGATGTCCAAATTGTTCAGCCCGTTCATCTGATTGATGTCGCCCCGAGCATTGGGATCAAGCAGCGGGAACTGAGCCGCATATCCAGTTGGATCAACCAGCGCCGTAACAAACGGGACGATGTCCAGGTTATTAACCACAAGATCCCCGTTCATATCCCCCAGCACGAACGTATCAATATGGGCGATCTCGAACGCGAAGTCGAACTGCTCAGAAAACGTATCTTCCGCTACCGCGTCGAATGCTACGACGCGGCCGCTGACGCTCACCGGCGTCGTCATGCCCGGCTCGGGGTTGGGCACGACCAACTGGACCAAGTCCCAAGTGCCTGTCCCACCAAGCCTTGCCACCTCGGCACTGAGGAAAGAGCCGAAGACTTTTTGCGACGCATTGCCGAAGTTGCCCGGTTCGAGCGAAGCGTCGATCCCGTCTTCATCCGGCTGCTCGATCGCGAACCAGTCGCCATCCTGGAAGGTTTGTCCGGCAGGCGTCTGTGCCCCAAGAAAGTGCGTGTCCACGGTGCTGGGCCCGAGCCCTAGCTCGAACGGATCGCTCAGATCGGGCGTCTCGGCGACTGGAGGGGCGACAGAATCCTGAAAAGGGTGCTCCTGGTGGAAGACATTCCCATTCGTGGAAGTAAATCCTCCGTCAAATCCGAGTGGAGCAAGTCCAGTCTTGGGCACGACCTGCAGGTCCACGCTGATCAGCGTCCCGCCTTGGCCGACCGGGGTGATGTTGTCGATGTGCCACTCAAAAAGAGTCATCGAACTGGCATTCGGTGGGTTCGTCGGCGTGATCAGGACACCCGCCTCAGCCGCCGCAGCACCAACCCCCAGCACAACTCCCGCTGCGAGCATACCGGCTCTGCCAGCCCACCATGGTTTCAATTCAGCCACTGCTATCCCCTTTCCCACGCATGGTCAGCCCTCCGCCGGCCGGCAATTTTCTACGCTAAAAAAATCTCGGCAAACCACTTCGGTGAAATCGCTTAACGCGTTTTCGGCAGGTCCAGATGCACTGGAAAATCGCTCTCTCACTCACGGGCCGGCGATACGACCATGCTGATCCGTACTGCTTGCACAGACATCACAACCGTTAAAGATTAATCCATGAGGGGTCCGTTGTCAAGCATTTCCACAGGATTTGTTCCAGACCGGGGCGGTTTTTTGCGCCGCTAACCGGCTGGGTTCCGGGGAATTACCCAATCGCCGACGCCCCAAATCCGAGCTCGCCCGTCCCTCTCGCCACGCTCCGACCCGGTCGCCTTGCGGCCTGCGAGGCTCGAATCGCCCCTTCGTTGCATCCCGCAGACGCGCCCGATAGACTCGACGCGGCGATGGTCACCACGCCTCACCAGGCCGCAGGGGCCTATCGACGGGCCGTCACCGCTCCGTGAATTTGCGTTAAGTCAAATTCAATCAACGCCTTACCATGCAACAAGCGATCTCCAAAGCCGCGGGCCTGGTCGAGGCGTATGAATACATCCGCAGCTTCGAGGGCAAAACGGTCGTCGTCAAGGTCGGCGGCTCGATCATGGACGACCCGGCCACCCTCGCCAGCCTCATTCAGGACGTCTGCTTTATGGATGCGGTCGGGATGAAGCCGATCGTCGTCCACGGCGGCGGCAAGCGGATCACCGACTCCATGCGCGACGCCGGGCTCGAGGCCCAGTTCGTCCAAGGCCGCCGCTACACCGACGAACGCACCCTCGCCATCGCCGAGCACGTCCTGGTCGGCGAGATCAACCAGGCTATCGTCGACCAGATCAACGCCCTGGGGCCCCAGGCCATGGGCCTGCACAGCCTCGGTAGCTGCGCCGTTTTCGCCAAACGCCTGTTCCTCCAGCCGGACGCCGACACCCCCGACCGGTCCCGCAAGGTAGATCTCGGCTTCGTCGGCGAGGTTGATTGGGTCAACGCCGACCTCATCAAGGCCTTGGTCGAAGCCGGCTACATCCCCGTCATCGCACCCGTGGCCCGCGACGCCGGCGGCGGCAAGCTCAACGTCAATGCCGACAGCGTCGCCGGCCACGTCGCCGCCGCGATCCGAGCCGAGAAGCTCGTGCTCGTCTCCGACACGCACGGCATCCGCACCTCGAACAACCCGGACAGCCTGGCCAGTCACCTGACTCGCCAGCAGATCCAGAGCCTGATCGACACCGGTGTGATCGCCGCCGGGATGCTGCCCAAGGTCGAAGCCAGCCTCACCGCGCTCGAGGGCGGCGTCAAAAAGGCCCACATCGTTGACGGGCGCATCCCGCATTCGCTCATGCTCGAGATCTACACTCAGGAAGGGATCGGCACGGAGATCGTTCTATAAATTAGGTTCGGCCGTGCAGCACGTGCCGGGCCTCGCGGTTGTGGGCGTGGCCTTAGCCCGTCGCCATCAGCCAACAACCTTCCGCCAACAGGGCACCGCCTCATGCAACACTTTCTCTCGATCAACCAGACCACCACCGACGAACTGCAACACCTGCTCAACGTCGCGATCGAGCTGCGCCGCCAGCGCCGCACCGGTGACCCGCACCGCACGATCCTCGCCCACAAGACGCTCGTGATGATCTTCGAGAAGCCCAGCCTGCGCACACGCGTCAGCTTCGAGCAGGCCATGATCGAATTGGGCGGGCACGCGATGATGCTCCGTTCCAACGAAGTCGGCCTGGGCTCGCGCGAGAGTGCCGATGATGTCGCCCGTGTGCTCAGCGGGATGGTCCACGGGATCATGGCCCGCACGTTCGAGCACGAAAAGCTCGAAGAACTTGCTGCCGCGGGCACGATCCCCGTCATCAACGCGCTCAGCGACCGCTCGCACCCCTGCCAGGCGCTGGCCGATCTGATCACCATGATCGACGAGTTTGGCCGCGACATCACCGGCCGCACGATTGCGTTCATCGGCGACGGCAACAACGTCGCCCGCAGCCTGGCGATGGCTTGCGGCAAGCTGGGGCTCAAATTCGTCCTGGCCTGCCCGCGTGGCTACGAGTTCGACGACGACTTCCTGGCTCGCCTCAGCGCCTCGGTTCCCGACGCCGACTGCCGCACGACCTACGACCCGGCCGACGCCGTCCGCGAAGCCGACGCGATCTACACCGACACCTGGGTCTCGATGGGCCAGGAAGACCAGACCGCCAGCCGCCGCGCGGACTTCGCCGACTACCAGATCAACGACGCCCTGCTCGCCGCCGCACCCGCCCACGCGATCGTCCTGCACTGCCTCCCGGCCTACCGCAACCTCGAGATCACCGACGAGGTGATCGACGGCACGCAGTCGCGGATCTTCCCGCAGGCCCACAACCGCCTGCACGCACAAAAAGGCCTGCTCGCCGTGCTCCTGGCCGGGCTCTAACCGCGCCGGTGCACGCCAGGCGATCCGCAAAACTTCCAACGTACTTTCAGCCCGTCGGCCGATGTGGTAAACGGTAGCGCATGAAACACGATTCCCCCATGCCCGATCAGCAGCCCGCCCCGCCCGGCGACATGGACCAGGCCCACCTGCTGCTCATCGTCGTCGGCGCCCACCTCCGCGCCGAGATCGTCGACCGCCCGCTCGGGTACCTGCTGCGCGACCGTATCGTCCACTGGCTGAACACCCGCGACGCCGAGATCAACATCCCGCTGCTGCCCGTGGTTTGCTCGGACATCTGGTACGTCAACCAGCGCGAGCTGCAACAGCGCCCGACCATCAGCCTCGGCGGCCCGCGCGTCAACGCGCTCAGCGCCTACTACGCCAACAAGCTCTCCCCGGCGCTGGTCCTCGACGACCAACTGCTCGTCCAGCTCGACCCCGAGTTCGTCGACCTGCGCGTCGGCGTCTGGGGCATGAACAACGACCTGACCGCCGGTGCGCTCGACCTGTTCACCAACAAGTACCTCGACGCGTTTTTGCGTGCGGCCGTCACCCAGGTCGAGCCGCACGACGATGTAGAGATCGCTTAAGTAGCGCGCCGCCGCGCAAAATCACAGACGACCGTTCCTGATCGACAAGTGAGGTGACCGATGCGAACCGGGGTGTGGTGTTGCTTGCTCGCGGTGGGTGCTGGTGTGTCTGGGCTCATAACCGGTTGTGCGAATGTCCTGCCGCGCAAGGTGCCCGTCGCCAGCCAGTACGAAAACTGGACCGACCAGATGCAAGCCGACGCCGACGCCATGCCCGGCGTGCGCTACTACATGGCCCGACCCTACGTCGTCGTGCACCGCCCGTTCCCGCTGCACGCCGAATCGTTCCTGGTCGACGGCGTCGCCACGCCCGACGGCCAACACATCCGCCTCACCGGCGACCTGAGCGCCGAAAAGTTCGCCCCCTTGCGACACGCGGTCGACGCTAGCGGCGCTCTCTCAACGCGCGCGATCTTCGACACCACCAAGGCCGCAAAGAGCGCGCCTCAACCGCAATCCGCAACCGTCGGCGGGCTCGCAGGCTCAGTGCCGACGCCGAACGCCGCATCGACCGACGCCGACGATTCCGCGAGCGATCGCCAGGCAGCCCCACCGAAAAAAACCGGCATCACCAGCCTGCATGTCGGGACCGAGCTCAACGCCGTCGGCCACTTCCCGCTGCGCGACTTCATCGACCTCGTCTACCTGCCCGACTTCGAAGAGCAATACGTCATCGCGCCCGACGGCGGGCTCGGCGTAGTGGACATCGGCCTGACCCAGGGCCCCGGCGGCGTGCTGATGGCGCTGGGCCTTCAAGCCGACAACAGCGCCGTTACTGCGCCGCTTGTCGATGCCTACAGCGGCCTGCTCAAAGCCGGCACGATCGCCGCCAAAGCCGCGATCAACTCCGCCATGGGCCTGCCTATCCCACAATCCTCGACGGTCGCGGCCCCAGCGCTCGACGCTTCGATGGCTGCGCGCGACATCGGCGACGCCCCGCAAACCGTCGTGACACTGAAAGTCACCGTCGTGAAGTTCGCCGCGCCCGGCCTGTACCCCGTGCTCAAGCCCGCCGAGTTCAACGACCTCAAACCAGACCCCAACGACCCGAGCTCGGTCCTGCCCCAATACCCCTACGCTTCCGTCGCGTACAAACACTTCCAGACGATCGTCGTCGAACACCTGATCACCGATGAGCCCACGGAGCCCGTCGTTTCGTTCGACGGCAGCGCACCCAGCGGCCGTGATGACACCGATCCGAATCCCACCGGCGCAGCCGCAACCAATCTCTCGGGCTCGGACAATGATGTCCTCCAAGCCGTCCACGACGAGATCAGCCGATCAGGCATCGTGACTGATCCGCAAGTCACGATCGATACCCGCCGCCCGCAGGGCACCGGCCAGGTGATCAGCCTTAATCTCAACGTCACCGGTCAGCCGAGCGTCGATCAATCGGCTGACGACGTAGCCGAGGATCTGGCCGAGCATTTGACCGAGAAGTTCGCCGCCCGGTTCAAGGTTAACTTCGAGAACACCACGCCGTGACCCGGCCAAACCCAGCCGACGCCAACTGGAAACGCCTTAGCCGCGCCGCCCGATTCCAGGCCGTCGCCCACGCGTCCAAAACCATCTCGCCGAAATCGCTCGGCGCCGGTGTCAAGCACGTTGGTTTCGGCTACCGACTGCGTCGCCCAAAGGGCAAGCCCGCCGCCGCCCCGCGCCAACTCAAAGAGCCCGTCCTCGTCGCACTCGTCGAGCAAAAACTCTCCAAGTCCGCAGCCGCCAAGCTCACCGCCAAACAACGCATCGCCGAGTCCGTCACCGTAGACGTCGAGATCGACGGCGAGATGCAACCGGTCGCCGTTCCCATCGACGTCAACGAACTGCCCCCGCCCCCGCAGGTCCAGGCGCTGCCCAACAGCACCCACGTCGAGCGCCAGTCAGGCCAAACCGTGCAGCTCGCCACCGACGGCTCATTCGCCGCGATCCTTACTGACGGTTCGCACTTCTACCTGCTCAGCGCCCACCACGTCCTCAAGCCCGGCGCCACCACGACCCAGCGGCGCATCTCGCGCGCCCACCGCGCCTACCTCATCGAACAATCTCGCGATGCGCCGGCCACCTTCGGCACCCACGTCTGCCCCGCACGATTCGCCCCCGGCCGAGCGAACAGCCTCGACGCCGCCGTGATCCGCCTCCAATCGGACACCGACGCCACCGACGCCGCGATCGACGCCGCATTCTGGTCCGGCCTCGTCGCCGAGGCGATCGATTCGCCCGAGGCACTGGCCGAAGCCGCACTCACCCGGTACACCCTCCACGGCCTCGCCGCCCGGCGCGTACGCCTGCGCTTCAAACACGTCATCCGCGACATGCCCATCCCCTACCAGATCGCCGGGCGAACCGTCTCGATCCCGATCGCCGAAGTCATCGTCAGCCAGTCAACCCACCGCGGCCAAATCTCCATGCCCGGCGACAGCGGCGGCGCCGTTGCGCTCGGGAGTCTGCTGCTGGGCATGCACATCGCCGGCAACCCGGTCGACCGCCACAGCTACGCGATCCCGACCTACCGTCTGATTGGCCAAGACGTCTTCGCCGGACTCGGTCCGCTCAGCCTGGTGCCCATCCAACCCTGACGACGAGCAGCCGCGCCGCTCGCTCGCCACTGGATCAACCTCGCCGCGCCCCGGTATGATTCAACCGTAATCGGACTGCACCACAACAACCGACCCTGAGCCCGACCCGGAGAGACCTCATCATGCACCGACCCCTGCTTTGCCTAGCCGCCCTCGCCGCGCTGCTCTTGTCGCCGCTCCACGCCTTCGCGGAGGACGACGCCACGGAAACCCAGCTAGCCCAGGACGAGCCATTGATCGATCTCGACGCCTCGGCCAAGTTCAGCTACGCGCTCGGTATGGAGCTGGCCGCGTCGCTTAAAGACCTGCCCACAACACTCAATGTCAAAGCCCTGACCCAAGGCATCTCCGACACGCTATCGCAAACCACGACGCTGATGACGCCCGAAGAAGCCGCCGCGATCAAGGAAGCGTTCATCGATCAGTGGAAACAGCAGAACGAGCCTGTGGTCAAAACCCTCGCCGAAGAAAACCTCGCCGCTGCCAACGAGTTCCTCGCTGCCAACCGGAATAAAGAGGGCGTCATCACGACCGCATCCGGCCTGCAGTACCAGGTGCTCCGCCAGGGCGACGGGGCGATCCCGAAAGCGACCGACAAAGTCATCGTCCACTACCGCGGCACACTGCTCGATGGGCGCGAGTTCGACAGCTCCTACCAGCGCGGCAGCGCCGCAAGCTTCCCCGTCAACCGCGTCATCGCCGGGTGGACCGAAGCCCTCCAACTCATGCAAGTCGGCAGCCACTACCGCCTGTTCCTGCACCCCGACCTGGCCTACGGCCAGCGCGGCGCCGGCCGCATGATCGGCCCCAACGCCGCCTTGATATTTGATGTCGACCTGATGAACATCCAGAACTAGCCGCCGCGGCGGCGACAACGCCGGCGGATGCCCACTTCGCTCGGCACTGCCCTTGACGCCCGCCGCGACGAGACCTATAAGACTCGTACAAACCGATTGCGGGGTAGAGCAGCCTGGTAGCTCGTCGGGCTCATAACCCGGAGGTCGTAGGTTCGAATCCTACCCCCGCTATTTCCAGTTCTGAAAAAGCCAGCCCTCACCGGTTGGCTTTTTTGATGGGTGGGCAACGCGGTTGATCCGGTCGCGCGGATCAGGGTTTCGCCGGCGAGACCAGGTCGCGCAGGCGGTAGACCCAGCGTGGGTACAGGCGTTGGCCGTGCAGCCAGCTCTTTCCCATCGCGTCGGGACACAGCGTCGCGACGTGTTGGCGCATCGCGTCGAGGTCCTTGAGCTCCCGCCGCCAGTACCGGTCTTCGAGAAACCCAATCACGCCCTTGGCCAATTCCGATTCGAGGTCAGCCGCCTGTTGTTTGCCGATCTTCTCCGCGCGGCTGCGACACCACTTGATCCGAGTCTCGGCCGACCACACCCGGTGCCACGCCGACCCGGTCGCCTGCGTCGGGTGGATGCGCTTGGCCAGCAGCGGCGCGTCGACCATCCGCCACGACCCGGCCATGCGGATATCGGCGAACAGGATCATGTCTTCGGCGTGCCCCGTCGTCTCGTCGAAGCGCAGGCCGCCGAGCGCCTCGCGCGACACGATCGCGGCCGAGGTCGTCACCCAGTGGTGTCGGATCAATTCTTCAAGCGACGGATCATCTTTCGATTGCTCGGTCTCCTCGCGTTCCAGATCGTTGATCCGGTCGCGGAAGTTGAACACCCGGCAGTGCGTCCCCGCTGCACGGGGATCACGACGGAACAACTCCATCTGACGCGCTGTCTTCTCGGGTAACCAGAGATCATCCGCATCGAGAAACGCGATGTACTCGCCCTTCGCCTGGTCGATCGCCACGTTGCGCGCGTGCGAGACGCCGCCCTTGTCCTTGATCTCGATCAGGCGCACCTGCCCGTCGGCATCGCCGCGGGTGCGGTGTGCGTAGAGCTTGACTTCATCCGCGGTGTTGTCCGTCGATCCGTCATCAATCACCAACACCTCGCGCGGGACATCGGTCTGCGTGAGCACCGACTCGAGCGCTTGCCCGACGTAGGCGCCGGCGTTGTGGCAGGGGATGATGACAGAGACGTCGGCCATGGTTGATTCTTCTGACCCGGCTAGGCCCGGCTTGCTGACAGGTACCCCCAGTACTGCGACGCCGCGGTGAGCGCCTCATAAAACCCCTGCGACGGCCAGGGCCGCCACCGCATCACCGCGCGTACCGTCCGACGCACGAACTCCCGCCACGCCCACCACGCCACGCCGAACCTGCCCGGCGTCGGCTTGCCGCGGTCGAGCACCCACTCGCGGCCGATCCCGGCCTGCCACTGGCAGAAGCGCTTGAGCCCGAGGTTGTCCGGCGGGATGTAGTGTTCAACTTTCGCGTCGGCTAGCAGCCAACCGGTGTGCCCCTGGTCGAGCATTGTCCGGACGATCCCCGCGTCCTCGCCCGAGACCCGTTGCCCGGCGAACATCCCCTTGCTCGTGTCATACCCCTCCGCCGGCAGCGCATCGCGTCGCAGCGCCATGTTCGGCCCATACGCCAGCGTGTCCGGCAGTGCCATCGGCGTGTCCTGCGAACACCGAACCAACGCATACACACCGGGGTAGTGTTCGATGATGTACGCCCGGTGCCCGGCCGCGGGCCGGTCCAGCCAGGGCAGCACCGGCCCGCCGAAGCAGGCCGCATCCGGGTACCGCTCGAACCCGGCAGCGTAGGCCTCGAGCCACCCGGGATCGACCCGGACATCGTCGTCGATGAAGACCAGCCACTGCCCGGTGGTCTGGTCGATCAGGCGGTTCAGGGCGAAGCTCTTGCCCTGTTTCGGCTCGAAAAGGTACGTCACGGGCAGGCGGTCCGCATAGGACTCCACCACCCGCCGCGTCGCATCCGTGCTGTTGTTGTCGCAGACCATAAGCTCCCAGGACAGGCCCGGCGGCGTACGCAGCGTGGTCAGAGCGGCCAGCGTCTTGTCCAACTGTGTGGAGCGGTTCCAGGTGGCAATCGCTACGCTAATGTTCATCGCGGGCCCTGTGCACCTTCTTTGTATCGGTCGGGTGGTGACGGCTCTTAGGTCTGTATCGCGGCGAGGGATTGGGTGGTTACAAACGTTTCAACGGCATGGGGTAAACCCGATGAAGATACCCGGTCGTATTAGACGATGGACAAACGGTGCGCTATAGGTAGGCCCACAGGCCGCGATCGGACGGGATCAATGAACATTATTACTGTCACATCAGACAGTTACATGCCGTGCACCGTCGCTTTTCTCGGCTCGTTGCGTGCCTGGCACCGCGATGTCCCGGTGACGGTCTACGCCCTGGACTCCGGCTGGGGCCTTGAGCAGACCCAGGCCCTCGATCCGTTTAACGTCAAGATCCGCACGATCGACGAGATGGGCAAGACCGATAACCGCGGCGGCGCCCTCGGCGGTGCCGTCCACAACGCCTACAAACTCGACGTCTTCCTCGAACAGCCCGAGCCGTACCTCTTCCTGGACTCCGACATCCTCGTCCTCAAGCCGCTCGATTGGCTCTTCGACTACATCCTCGAAAACACCTGGGCCAGTTCGCACGAAGGCACCTCGCTCGAGGTCTACAACCGCGGGGAGATTTCCAAGCTGACCCAATTCCCCGGCCCGCTGCCGTCCGGCGGCACGCTTAACAGCGGCGTGATCGGCTGTGTCCCCCAGGCCCACAACAAAGTCTTCGCCTTGGCCCGCGAGTGGGCCAGCCAGATCTCCAGCAACATGCACGGCGACCAGGGCCTGATCAACCTCGCCTGGTACAAGCTCCGCGGCAAGGTCCCCGAAAACGTTGGCAACGAGTTCAACGGCGGTTGGCTGCGCGACGACCGCATCAAACTCACCAACACACTGTTGCACTTCGCTCGGCCGGACTACCCCGTCCCCCCACGCAGCAAGCAGGAAGACCAATCTAATATCTGGGCCGCATGGCCGAAGGGCATCAAGCTAACCAACCTCACCGAGACCGACTTCTGGGCCGACTCGCAGCCGCACCCCTGGGACTGGCTCAACCAGTGCAACCAGCGGCAACACCGCCAGTTTGTGCGCGCGATGCGCCAGCGCAGCCGCGCCCTGATCGGCGTCGAGTGGCTGGTTGTCGAGAACGCCGACCAGGCCTACCTGCTCGACGGTGAGGTGCTCGACTCACTCGATAATTTCTGGCGGAAACAGGCCCACCGATTCAGCGGGCTGCGGTACGTCCCGACCTTCCACATGGCCGACGGCGGCGAGCCGATACCGCGCTGGCCGCAACGCGTGCGCCGCTGGCGGGACGATCTGATGTCGCTGATCCCAACCGGCGCCCCGTCTGCCGGCGGGTAGGGTTCGCGGCGCGATACATTGAGGCGAAAGACAGCAGGCGATCATGGGTGCAGATAGCGAGAACAGCGTCAGCGTCGTCATCCCGTGCTACAACGGGCTGCCCTACCTGCCCGATGCGCTCGACAGCGCGATCGCACAGACTTACAAGCCCGAACAGATCATCGTTGTCGACGACGGCTCCAGCGACCAGAGCCCGCAGACCGTGCGCGACTACGCACGCGATCATCCCGACGCCGGGATCGAACTGATCCAACAAGCCAATGCCGGTGAGCCGGCCGCCCGCAACACCGGGATCAACGCCGCACACAGCCGGTGGGTCGCCGCGCTCGACACCGACGACTGGTGGGAGCCGCGCAAGCTCGCCATGCAGCTCGACGCCGCCGCCCAGGCCGGACCCGAATGCGTCCTGGTCCACACCGGTGTCACCCACCACTTCGATGACGGCCGCGTCGACCCCAAACCCCTCGACGGCCCCGCGCGCCGCGTCGGGCGGTGCACCCGCGAGCTGCTCGAACCATCCAGCATCGGCCACCCGTCGATCATGGTCCGCCGCGACGCGCTCCAGCGTATCGGCGGCTACGACGCCTCCTTCAAACAGGCTTGCGACATCGACCTGTACTTCCGGCTCAGCGCCATTGGCACGTTCGCCTTCGTCCCCAAGCACCTGCTGCACTACCGCATCCACGCCAACCAGATGAGCGCTTCGCAAGCCGAGCAGATCGGCTACCACCACCGCGCCGTGCACAACTTCGTCCGCGACCACCCAGACATCGCCGATCAGATCGGGCGCGACACGATCCACCAGGCGCTCGCCGGCCACGTCGCCGTCAAGCTCGAAAGCCTGTACTGGAAGCGCCGCCTCGACGACTTCCGATCGCTGCTCGCCTACGCACAAGAGCAAGGCCTGGACAGCCCCGACATCCAACTCTGGCGCAAGCGCGCCCGTTGGCCGGACTGGGTCATCCACGCCAAGGACTGGGTCGGCAACGCCAACCCCACCGCCTCATGATCGACCACACCGAACCCATACTCACCGTCGCGATCTGCACGTATCAGCGGCTCGGCCCGCTCAAGCAGACGCTGCATTCCCTGGGCGAGTGCGACCCAGCCGGCGCCCCGTGGGAGTTGCTCGTGATTGACAACGCCGGTGACGACCAGGTCGAGGCCATCGTCGATGAGATTGGCCGAGCGCTGCCGGCCCCCGTGCGCTACGTCGCCGAGCCCGCACTCGGCACCAGCCACGCGCGCAACCGCGCCGTGCGCGAGGCCGCAGCCCCGGTCATCGTCTTCACCGATGACGATGTCACGTTCGACCGCGCGTGGCTCGCACGCATCGCCGCAACCGTCACCGACCATCCCGACTGCGAGTTCTGGGGCGGGCGCGTCGATCCCGTTTGGGACCAGCCCGCCCCGAGCTGGTTCGACCCGGCGTTCAACCCCATGCTCGCCGACACGATTGTGCAGTACTGCCGCGGCGACGAGCCGCGCGTCTGGGACCCGGCCAACGACCCGCCGTTCTACACCGCGAACCTCGCGCTCCGCGTGCGACAGGTCGTCGAAGCCGGGTACTTCGACACCGCCGTCGGCCACCGCGGCGGCTCACGCATGGGCATGGAAGACAGCCTGATGGTCCGCGCGATCAGCGAGCGCGGCGGCCGCGGCTGGTACGCGGCCGACGCGGTCGTCCACCACCCGGTTACGCCCGACCGCATCAGCCGTCGATATGCACGCACCTTCATCAAGCGACAGGGTTGGCTGAGTATCGAGATGCTGCGACGCCGCTCCGGCCCCGAGGCGCGTGTGCCCAAGTGGATCTACCGCGCCGCGGCAGGCGAGATCCTCCGCGGTCTGTTCGGTTGGTTGCGTGGCGTGATCACCGCCAACCCCGCACGCGCGTTTGGCGGCGAATTGGCCGCGTTGTACGGCCTGACCAAGCTCCGCCACGCGGTCGCGCGGCCAAACACATCAAGACCGGGATAACCCACCACCAGCATGAACGACGTCGCCGTCATCATCCCGACCCACAACCGCGCCACGCTGTTGCCCGATGCGCTCGATTCGGTGATTGCGCAAACCGTCTCGCAGCGCATCGAGGTCGCCGTGATCGACGACGGATCGACCGACGACACCGAGCGTGTGATGGCCGATTACCTGGATCGTTGCGGCGACCCGGCTGCCCGTGTCTGCATGAGCTATACCCGGCTGGACAAACAAGGCGTCGTCACTGCCAGAAACACCGGCCTGGCCAAAACCAGCGCCCCGCTAGTCGCCTTCCTCGACAGCGACGACTACTGGCACCGCGACAAACTCGCGCGACAGATCGAGATCCTTATCCAACAACCCAGCGTCGGCGTCGTCCACACTTCCTTCCGTTATGTCGATGAAAGCGGCACACTCTGCGACGATGGCCCCCAGCGCCCAACCAACCCGTGCGTTGGCGCTTGCGTTCCTACACTGCTCGATGAGGATCTGGTGATCTTCTCCAGCGTGCTCATGAGGCGTTCGATCATCGACCGCGCCGCAGCGGACGAGCCGCACGGCTTGCCATTCGATCCGCGCTGGACCAACGCCCAAGACTACGACCTGCTCCTGCGCGCTGCGCGACTTTGCGAGTACGCCTACGTCGCTGACCCAATGACGATGTACCGCCTGCACGGCGCGCACGGTGCGATGGGCAACCTTCCCAGAGCGTTCGGTTTCCACGCCCAGGTACAGATCGATTTCGCCAAGCGGCACGGTGAATCGCTGGGCCTGACCGAAGCCGACGGGCGCAGCAAAGCCGCCGCATTCCTCTGGGGCCGCGCCGACTCCGCATTCTGGCAACGCGAGTTGCAAACGGCCCACAGCCTGTGTGAAGTCGCCGAAGAACTCGGCGTCGCAGACCTGCGATTCGAAGAGCTAAAACGCAAAGCCTCACGCCCGTCCTGGATGTACGCGGCCAAAGACCGGATCGATCAGATGATCGGGAAACAGCCGAGTAGACCGGGTCGGTAACAGGCCAGTGGCGACCATGACCGCAAACAACGAATCTCGGCCGTCGCGCGTGCTGTTCGTCGCACGCGCGCCCTTCGTCAGCGGTGCCGAACGCGCGCTCGTGTCGATGCTCCGCCACCTCGACCGCAACCGCGTCGAACCCGCATTGATCCTTGGCTCGCATACTGAACTGGTCGAGATCGCACATGATCTCGGTGTGCCCGTGACAGTCCAGGCCCTCCCGAAACGAAGCATCCAACACCCGTTCACATGGCGGCGCTCGCTCCGCGCGCTCGGCCGCGTCATCGATGACTTCTGCCCTGACATCATCCACGCCAACGACGTACCCAGTTGCCAGGCCATGAGCGTCGCCGCCGGTCGCAGCGGTGTCCCGCGCGTGATCCATATCCGCTGGGGGATCACCGCCCAGGATGCCGCATGGTGGGCACGCGACGGCGCTGAATGTGTGCTGTGCATCAGCCAATGGGTCCGCGATGAACTCGGCGACGTGGGCGACACCAGTCTTGCTGATAGTCGTATCGAGGTGTTGCCCGACAGCGTTGACTGGCCCGCCGACCCCGATCACGCCGTCGCGCCGCGCGCCTCGGATCGAGTTGAACCCGACGAGCCGGTCACGATCGGGTTCGCCGGCCAACTAATCGAGTCCAAGGGCCTGGACCTGGTGATCGAGGCGATGGGTCGGTTGCCAGCCGAGCGCAGGCCCAATCTTATTGTTGCAGGTGACGATACACAGACCGGCGGTGTATACCGAAAACGTCTTGAAGACTTGGCTGAGCGCTGCGGAGTCGCGAATAATATCGAATGGGCCGGGTTCGTTGACGATATCTCGACCGTGTACAAGCGGATCGATGCGGCCGTCTGCCCGTCGCGTGTCGAACCGCTCGGCCTCGTACCACTGGAAGTGTCGCGCTTCGCACTACCCACCGTCGCCAATCGGCTCGGCGGCTTCACTGAAACGATCGAGGACGGCACCACCGGGTACCTCGTCGAGCCGACCATTGACGGCTGGGTCCAGGGGCTTACACGCCTAGCCGACCGACAGGCCATCGCCCGGCTCGGCGTCGCCGCGCACGACCGGACCGCCCGACTTTATTCGCCGTCGGTTTATCAGGACCGATTGCTTGCTGTGTACGAACAACTACTGTCGAATCCTCATCCGATCTCATCCGACGCCAGCCGCGTCTCGCAAGCACGAGCCGCGCGGACTCCGTAACCACGCCGAACCAACGCCAACCATGACCGAGCCACGGACAGTCGACATCCTCCTTAGCCAACGGTTCCTGCCCGAGCCGGGCGGGTCCATCCGTTGGATGTACGAGGTCTACAGCCGTTGGCCGCAACCGGTCGAGGTGATCACGCACGACTACTACAACTACCCACCAAACACCCCCGAGTTTGCCCAGGTCCCCGCCCCACCCAACGGCCGTGACCACGTCACCGACGACCGGCTGCTCATGGATCGCCGCGACATCTTTATCAACGACTGGGGGCTCGAAAGCCCGCACCGGTTGCGCCGCGTGTTGCGGATGACCGCGGCTGTGCGCGAACGTCTGCGGCGTTGTGCGCGCTCAGGCCAGACGCTGCGCGTCCACTGCACCCACGCCGTGCCCGAGGTGGTCAGCCTGCTACCGTTGAAATGGCTGTACGGCAAGCGGCTACAGATCATCAGTTACGCTCACGGCGAAGAAGTGACCGCCTGCTGTGCCAGCCGCCAATTGAAATTCCTGATGCGGCGCGCCAACGCCGCCGTCGACCTGATGATCGCCAACAGCCGTTACACCACCACCGTGCTCGATGGCCACATTGACCCGTCGAAGGTGAGTGTTGTCAACCCTGGCGTACGCCTGGATGAGTTTGAACCGGCCAACGAGCTTGGCCGGCATTGGCGCCAGGCGAACGGTTTTGGAGACCGCGTGATCGTCCTGACGCTCGGGCGCATGGACCCACGTAAGAACCACGCAGCAGTGATCGAAGCCGTCGCCCAGCTCGCCGACCGATTCCCGAATCTCCTCTACGTGGCCGCTGGTCAGGGCCGCGAGCAGTCGCGGTTGAAGGCACGGGCCGACCAACTCGGCATCGCAGACCGCATCGTCTTCCCCGGCTCGGTGGACGGCCCCACGAAGCTCGCGCTGTTCGGTGCGTGCGATGTGTTCGCCATGCCCGCGATCCGTGACGGGACCGATGTCGAGGGTTTCGGTATGGTGTTCCTCGAAGCCGGCGCCTGCGGCAAGCCCTGTGTCGCCGGCTGCGAGGGCGGGCAGGCCGAGGCGGTGATCGATGGGCACAACGGTTCGGTCATCGATGGCACCGATCGCCGGGCCGTCACCTCCGCGATTGAGCGCCTACTGCGGAACCCAGCCGAGCGGGACCGTATGGGGCGGGCGGGGCTGGCGAAAGCGGCGGAGCACGACTGGCCGAAGGTGGTTCAGCGGACCGTGGAACTGGTCGAAAAGTTGGAGGAGGGGCAGGCCGTTACGCCTTAGCGGATCGGTTATCGGTCCCCGCGTCGACCACGCGCGATGCGGACCTGGCAGGCTGGCGATGCGATGCAGTTAGGGTACCTGTTCACCAATCTTCTGGCCGCCATCGCGGTCACCTATGGCTGGATCAACCCGTTTATCGGGCTGATGATCTACTACGCCTTCGCGATTCTGCGCCCAACCCAGCTATGGTTCTGGGTGAGTTGGCCGTTGCACCGGTACAGCTTCTACGCTGGCATGGCGACGCTGATCGGGTGGTTCATGAGCGGCTTGGGTGATTTCAGCGGCCTGCGGAAGATTTCGTTCCCGCTTTGGTGCTTTGCGACTTACCTGCTCTGTGGGGTTCTTACTTGGCGGCTCGCCTCGCCCTACCCACCGCGCTCATGGATCTACTTGTACCCCCAGTTGATCATCGGGCTGATGATGCTCGTGACGGTCTCGCTTATCCGCAATGAGAAACAGATCAAGGCTTTTGCCTGGGTGACGATGCTTTCGATGGGCTACCTGGGGTGGAACTTCAATCTTCAGTACCTGGACAACCCGTTCTACCTGCGGCTGCGCGGGTTCGGCGGGATCGACAACAACGGCGTCGCCATGTCGATGGTCATGGGTGTGCCGATCGCATTCATGATGGGCGTCAACACCCGCAACGTTCTGGCGAAGGCGGTGTGTTACCTCTCGGTCGCGACCCTTACGCACGTCGTGCTCTTCAGCGGATCGCGCGGCGGTATGCTGGGGTTGTGCATGGTCGGGGCGGCTCTGTTCGTGATCGCGTTGGTTGGGCTGCCCAACAAGATCCGGACCATCTTTATGGCCGGTGTGATGACGGCGGTAGCGCTGCACCTGGCCGGCGAGGGCGTCCGCCAGCGATTTTTCTCAATCTTCCTCGACCAGGACGAACTGGACGCCTCCGCGGCCAGCCGCTTCTCAACCTGGGCCGGCGCGTGGGCGTGTATGAAGGAACACCCCTTCGGCATGGGCCCGCGCGGGTTCAATCTCGTCAGCCACCTCTACGGCCTACCGGGCAACAAGAGCGTCCACAATCTTTTCCTACAGACCGGTGCCGACTACGGCTTCATCGGGATGTTCGCGCTGATGGGATTTTATATGGGTACCGCCGTCATCACATTCATGATGAGCATGTCGGCGACCGCGAGGCGGCTGGTGTGGCCGCGGTATTTCGGGCACATGGTGACGGTGTCCATTTCCGGGATGCTGGTGTGCAGTATTTTCATCGGGATGGAGTCGGTCGAGACCGGCTTCATCATCAGCCTGGTGGGGCTGTGCACTGTGGCGCACGTGGATCGCGTCAGCCAGGGCGTGACGGAGCAGGGGGCGCTGCCCGAGTTGGTGGAGGTGCCATCCGCCGAAGAGTTCGCAGACCTCGTTCCGGCTTAAGCAGATCGTTGCGGTGTCGCCGGGCCCGGCGCTATAGCTGATCGATCAGTCCGGCCAGCAGGTCCAGCGCCTCGCGGCGAACCAAGTAGTGCCGCAAAAAGTGATTAAACACGTGCCCCGAGGCCCCGCCGATGTGGTAGGCGCTGCCCAGAGGTTCCGCCGGCTCGCGGCCCAATCCGAACATCACGTGGTAGCTGGTCTGCTCCGCGGTCCAGGGGCCGAACCAGATCTCCGGCCGGCCTGTCTTTAGTTCATCCGGGGCGTCCGCCTGCCAGGCCAGGTAGCGTTCGGCGACATCCAGATCAAGCACTTGCGGGCGATAAGCCAGCAACCCGGCATTAAAGAAGCGGTGTTGGACCGACCATGCCCGTCCCGGCCCGGCGAGCCGCTCCAACGTTTCGGTGAATACCGCGTGGACTTTCTGCGGGACGGTATCCGCCTCATCCTGGTGATCATGTAGATACAGCGGTCCGGCTGACGCAGCCTGCATCCAATCAAACACCCGTTGCGGCCGGCGGAAAAACGCGGTGTCCGTGTCCATCTGAATCACGTGTTCGCACCGCGACAGGAGCACCGGGTGAACCAGCTTCGCGCACATTTGAAAATCGCTGTGGTACAGCGCCGCCAGGGTCGGGCGGCCAGCCAGTCCGCGCTCGATCTGTTCGTTGTTGAGCGGCCAATCGAGCCAGCGTGTGTTTGGGATGTGACGCGCGATCCATGCCCGATCGGACCGCTGAAGCGAGCCGTCGTCGGTGAGCGTTACGGCCAGGCGATCCTCTGCGAAACGCAGGATTGACTTGAGCGCCAGGACGCCGATCATCACGTCTCGGCGGCCGATGAGAATGTGCACCTCGGCGTCCGCCCTGGTGGGGTCGGCGGCGGGGTACGGGCGGGTGTCATGGAGCCCGCGCAGTGCCCGCACGATCCGGTATTGATCGACCCTGGTACGAATCCGGTAGGGGAGCCACGACGGCGCTTGCTGTATGAATGCCTTTGCCACGGTCTGTCACTCCGCCGACCCATCCGTTGTGCGGCAGCCGTGGGCCGCTACGCTCGGTCTGGTTCGCGTCGCGTCCGGCGCCCTTGCCGTGTCGCGGTATCTTGCATCCGCTGCGCCGCACGGGCCGATAATCATAAGGCGCCTTTACCGGCGGCTCGTTTGTGAGGACGGGCCCTGTAAACGCCCGATCGGCGCACAACGGAGCGATGCTACGCGATGCCCGACGCCTCTCCAACCATCGGCCATGTCCTACACCGGCTGTACCTTGCCGGGGCGGAGGTGCTCGCCGCCGAGCTGGCCAGGAAGATGCGCGACCGCTTGCGATTCGTGTTCCTGTGCCTCGATGAGATCGGCCCACTCGGCGAGCAGCTTGCCGGCGAGGGGTTCGAGGTGATCGATCTGAAGCGCAGGCCCGGTGTTGATTGGTCGGTCGCCCGGCGGATCCGTCAAGCGGTCAAGACACACCGCATTGATCTGCTGCACGCCCATCAGTACACCCCGTTTTTCTACGCGGCGTGTTCGCGGGGATTACGTAGTCGGCCGAGGGTGATCTTTACCGAGCACGGGCGACATTGGCCGGACTATCGTCGGCCCAAGCGTGTTATCGCCAACCGATTCCTTTTGCGCCGCCACGACCGGGCCACTGCGGTTGGTGATTTTGTCCGCCAGGCATTGATCGACAACGAGGGTATTTGCGCGGATCGGGTGCAGGTCATCCGCAACGGGATCGACCCGGCATCGTTCTCGGGAGAGTCGGCCGACCCGGCTGTGCGCGCACAAGTGCGTCGCGACTTCGGGATCGGCGAGGATCAGCCCGTGGTGCTGCAGGTGGCGCGGTTCCACCCGGTCAAGGATCACCAGACGGCTGTGCGGGCATTCGCGCATGCCGCCGAGATCGTGCCCAGTGCGCGGTTCCTGCTGGTCGGTGACGGGGACCTGCGAGCGGATGCCGAGTCGAGCGCGCGGGAGTTGGGGGTGGCCGATCAGGTTGTTTTTGCCGGTGTTCGCCAGGACATCCCGCGGATGATGGCTGCGGCCGACGTGTTCATGCTCTCCAGTGTCAGCGAGGGGATCTCGGTCACGCTGCTCGAAGCGATGGCTGCGAATCTGCCGATCGCGGCGACGGAAGTTGGCGGTAACCCGGAGGTCGTTCTGCACGGGCGAACGGGCCTGCTCTCGCCACGCGGCGACGGTCAGGCACTGGGGCAGAACCTCGCGAAGTTGATGAGCGACGCCGGGCTCCGCCGCACGATGGGCAAGGCCGGCCACACGCGGCTTCTGGAGATGTTCACGCAGGACCGCATGCACGCCGCATACGAACAGCTCTACCAAGACATGCTTGGTTCACCGCGTCCGTAATCAATATTTGAGGTTCGCTCGGCGAGCGGCCTTACGCCTCGATCGTGTAGGTGTCGTTGGATTCGAGAAGCGTGTCGAGTGTGCCCGCGCCCTTGGCCACGATCGCGTCGTGGACTTGCTCGGCCAACAGGTCTTCGTAGCAGTCGTCCTTGATCCGGTAGAGCACACCCATCGGCTCGGGGAAGTCCGGGTACGACATTCGGCTGAGCATGAACGCGTGCTTCTCGTCGTTCTCGTCGTGGATCAGCAGGTTCTCTTCCGTGATCCCCTGGCCGAGGGTGACGACCTTCGGCTTGCGGCTGTTGTCGAGCCAAATACCCTTGTTGCGATCCTTGCCGAACACCAGCGGCTTGCCGTGCTCGAGGTAGATCACGTTATCGAGTTTGGACGCCTTATCGGTGGCGTAATCGAACGCCTTGTGATTAAATATGTTACAGTCCTGATAGATCTCGACGAAGCTCGATCCCTTGTGCTTGGCGGCTCGCTCGATCACGTCCGCCAGGGCACGGTCCACGTCGATCGCCCGGGCGACAAAGCTCGCCTCGGCCGCCAACGCCACCGACAGCGGGCTCAGCGGCATATCAATCGACCCGGACGGGCTGGACTTGGTCTTCTTGCCCTCTTCGCTGGTCGGCGAGTATTGCCCTTTGGTCAGCCCGTAAATGCGGTTGTTGAACAGCAGCATGTTCACATCGACGTTGCGGCGGAGCATGTGGATCAGGTGGTTGCCGCCGATGCTCAGACCGTCGCCATCGCCGGTGACCAGCCAGACATCGAGGTCGGGATTGGCCATCTTGACGCCGGTTGCGATGGCCGGGGCCCGCCCGTGGATCGTGTGGAACCCGTAGGTGTTCATGTAGTACGGGAACCGGCTGGAGCAGCCAATCCCGGAGACGAACACGGTCTTTTCGCGGCGTCGGCCCATCTTGGCGACGACCTTGCGGACCTGATTGAGGATCGCGTAATCGCCACAGCCGGGGCACCAGCGCACATCCTGGTCGGAGGCGAAGTCCTTCGCGGTCAGAATCGGCATTTCTACGTCGGTTGGCATGATTCGTGTCCCTTCCCCTAACCCGTCAAGACCTTCGAAGACTTCCGCATGATTCGTCGATTCCGTCCGCGACCCACGGCCATCAATCGACACTGACTTTGTGTTGCCGCGGGATGACGGACACACGGTCCGGCCAGCGGTTGTCGACCATCAGTTCGATTGCCTGCTCGATTTCCTCAACGAGGAAGGGCTTGCCCTGGACCTTATTGAGCCCCTTGGCGTCGACCAGGAACCGGTCGCGGATAATCATGCGCAGTTGGCCGGTGTTCAGTTCGGGGATCAGCACCTTCTTGAATCGTTTGAGCACGTCGCCGATGTTGCTTGGCAGCGGGTTGAGGTGGCGCAGGTGCACCGCTGAGACGCTGCGGCCGGCGGCGCGGGCGCGGTCCACCGCGGTGATGATCGAACCATACGTCCCGCCCCAGCCCAGGACCAGCAGGTCGCCGCTGCCATCGCCGTGCGGCTCGACCGGCGCGATGAACTCGGCCACTTTTTGGATCTTGGCTTGGCGGAGATTGGTCATCTCCTGGTGGTTTTCCGGGTCATAGCTGACGTTGCCGGAGATATTCTCTTTTTCCAGCCCGCCGATGCGGTGCTCCAACCCTGGTGTGCCCGGCGGCGCCCAAGGGCGGGCGAGATTTTCGTCGCGGCCGTAGACCTCGAAGCTATCCGGGTCGGTTGGGTGCTCGACCTTGATCTTCTCGAACGTCGTCGGGTCGGGCAGCAGCCAGGGCTCGGCACCGTTGGCGATGTACCCGTCCGACATAATGATCACGGGCACCATGTGGCGGAACGCGATCCGCACGGCCTCGATCGCGGTATCGAAGCAATCGGCTGGTGACTGCGGAGCGAGCACCACCAACGGGCAATCCCCGTTGCGGCCGTACATCGCCTGGAGCAGGTCGGATTGTTCGGTTTTGGTCGGCAGCCCGGTCGACGGCCCACCGCGCTGCACATTAACAATGATCAGCGGCAGCTCGGTCATCACCGCCAGGCCGATGGCTTCGGATTTGAGCGCCAGGCCCGGCCCGGATGTCCCGGTGACGCCCATTTGCCCGGCAAATGAGACGCCGATCGCGGCACACACGGCTGCGATCTCGTCCTCGGCCTGATAAGTCTTGACGCCGTAGTTGCGCATCGCGGCAAGGCTGTGGAGGATGTCGCTCGCCGGCGTAATCGGATAAGTGCAGTAGATACAAGTTTTTTCGGATAGTTTCGAGGCCGCGACCAAGCCCAGCGTGAGGGCCTCGTTACCCGTGATCTTGCGGTATTTGCCCGGCGTGATCGTGGCTTTGGCCACCTGGTACCGCACGGGGAACATCTCAGTCGTCTCGCCGAAATAGAACCCGCTTTTGAGTGCGTTGATGTTCGCCGCCGCGACCTGCGGCATCTTCTTTTTCTTGGAAAAATAGTTGTCGATGTAGCTCGTGGTCTGGTCGATCGGCCGGTCGTACATCCAGTAGATCAGCCCCAGCGCGAACATATTCTTGCACCGGCCAACGTCCTTGGAGCCCAGGCCGGAGTCGGCGAGAGCTTCCTCGTTCAGCCGCGTGATCGGCACGCGGTAGATCTTGAACTTCTGGGTGAAGACCTCGTCATCCAATGGGTTGTAACCCTCTGGATAACCAGCCTTTTTGAGATTTATCTTATTGAATTCCGAGTCGTTGGCGACCACGATCCCGCCCTGTTCGACGTCGTCGATGTGGGCCTTGAACGCGGCCGGGTTCATCGCGATCAGCGCGTTGACCACGTCCCCGGGGGTGTGGATCTCGGCGTCGGCGAAGTTGATCTGGAAGCCGGATACGCCCGCAACGGTCCCGGCTGGGGCGCGGATCTCGGCGGGGAAGTCCGGCAGGGTCGCGACGTCGTTGCCGACCGCGGCTGAGGTATCGGTGAACTGGGTCCCTGCCAACTGCATACCGTCGCCGGAGTCGCCGGCGAACCGGACGACGGCCGAGGCGATTTTCTGTGTGTCTTTGGCGCTTGCGCCCGTCTCTGAGCCGGCGATCATGCTTTCACGCTCCTGGTAAGCGGGTCGGTGTCAAAAAGACCGGTAATTGTATCCTCGAATACAGCCATTGCCACTCGCCGTGAATAGCTGAGGTTTACATCGGTCAGATCGGCGATAGGCCGTCGAAAACACTGCGGCTCAGAGGTAAGGCACCAATCTCCAGTGCCGCGTCTGGATAACTCAAGCCGTCGATCCGGACTGAGCCAGCGCTAGTGCCACGTTAAGACCGTTGAATCCCGCGTGGACGATCATGCTTGGAAGCAGGCTGCCGGTCCGCTCGTAGAGCCAGCCGAGCACGATGCCCAGGATGAAGAGGCTGGGCTGCGCCTGCCACGGGACGTTGAAATGGATCAGTGTGAACACGGCGGATGCGACGAGCACGACAGTCCATCGCCGACGAGGGCCAAGGGCATCCGATAATGTCGATTGCACCAGCCCGCGGAAGATGATTTCTTCCAGCAACGGCGCCGCGACGATGGCAGCCAGCAGCAGCGCGATCGTCGTCCCGGCTGAGTCCGCCTCGACAAGCTGCTCGAGCATTTCGTGGCCAACATTCGGGACCGGAAGTCCCAGTAACTTCTCACTAATCATCCCGGCAACGACGCCCACCCCCATTGCCATCGCGACGGCCGGCACGAAGCCGACCAGGCCCGCCGCGACATCGCGGATTGGCCGTGTCGGTACCAGCCCGGCCCGCTTCCACCCGGTCGGCAGGTGTGACACCCGCCAGGCGAAGTACGCGACCACCGGCAGTTGAGACGTCACGACGGCTGCGAGCATGGCCCAGGCCTGTGATTGGGTGAGTGCGTGGTCTGGGGCGCTGTCCGCGTGCGGTAGAAGTCCGAGATAGTTCAGTGCGCTTTGTGCGCACACGGCGCCGACCAGCCATAGCGCAAAAGCGACCGCCAGGTCCGCAGCGCCGAGTCCCGTGCGGCGATCGGGCCCGGCATCCATCGCCGACCTATTCAGGCACCCGGACAGAGCCAGCACGACCAACGCCGTCAAGCCAGCGGCTGGCAAGGCCCATTCGAAGGGGTTGTGATCGGGCATACGCTCCTCACAACGGGCATCACTGCTTCCCGCGGGCTGACAACCCGCGCCCAAGCGGGACAAGAGCTTAACGCGTTTGGCGATTCAACCGATGCGCGTTAAACTATAGGGCTTAGGCTGGCAGTGTCAGCCCCCGCCGCGACGGGCTCCTACTCGGCTAGCCGAGTCCCCGCCAACCAGCCCTCGCCGATCACCGGCCCCCACGACCCGCACTTGCGGCGCCGAGAGATTTGAATGCTGTTAATTAAGACGTGGGCACCGCATTTTCAAAGCTCCATCCGCATGCGCGGACGGGCGTACCACCGTGATGGCCGGGTCAAGCTCGTCCCGGCGCAGAACGGCGAGATCATCCGCGCCGAAGTCACCGGGACGAAGACCTACACCGTTACGATCCACGGTGAGGGCTCGGCCGCGACGCCGAATTGCACGTGTGAATACTTCGCAGGCGGGGCGTTCTGCAAGCACATCTGGGCCGTTCTGCTGAGCGTCTATCACGACAACGACGAGCCCGGCCCCGAGCAGCCGCCAATCGAAGCGATCAACCCGCGAATGCCCAAAGCCAGGCGGCGTACGGCTGACCGCGGTGCGAGTCGAAACGCCGAGCCTGATTGGTCGGCGCGGCTGAGTTTGTTGCGCACACCCGCGATGACGTCGCCCGATACCGCGGCCGTCGGGCCTGCGATTCAAAAAGTCTGTTACGTCGTCCGTCCCGACCTGGCCAGCCAGCGCCGAGGTCTGGTGATCGAGTTGCAGTACCGCCAACCGACGACGACCGGGTGGAGCAATCCCCGGCCGCTCAAGCTCAGCCCCGTGAAACTGCGTGAGTTGCCCGACGCGACTGATCGCGAGTTGTGTTCTCTGTTGCTGGGCGCGACACGGGCCGACGACCCAGAGTACAACCTGCCGCGCGGTGAGGACCGCAGATCATCGGTGTACCACCTGCCGCTGGCGGCGCAGCGGTCGCTGCTGACGCGGATGATCGACACCGGCCGGTGCTTCTTCGAATCGACGCGCGGGATGGGCCTCGATGCGTTCGAGCCGCTCAAGTGGGACGCCGGTCCGCCGTGGGTGCTGTGGATGACCGCGACCGAGGACGAGCAGGGCCTGCTCGCGGAGTTAGAACTGCGGCGCGGGGAGCAACGTTTATCAATAAGCGAGCCGTCATACGTGTTTGGTGGGTTTGGCGGCGTGGTGATCCATGACGGAGCTGCCGCGGCGTTCGACGATCGCGGCGCGTCGCGGTGGGTGACGCAGTTCCAGGATGCGGCCCGCCAGTCAAAGGGGGCTTCGTCGCTGCGCGTGCCCACGGCCGACGTCACGCGGTTCCTGCGACGGCTGTATCTGCTGCCCGAGTTGCCGCGGTTGGACCTGCCCGAATTACTGCAACCACCCCAGCGGTCAATCACACCCGAGCCCTACATCGAGTTGACCCGCGATGAAGCAGGCAGCACGGCGGGCGGTTCGACGACCGCCGCGGGCAACGGCCGAACCGTGCGCTGCGCGGCGCGCGTGTGGTTTCAGTACGACACCTACAAGATCAAGCCCGGGCAACCCGGTCGGTTCATCTGCGCCGGTGACCATACCGACGTTGACGAATCCGAAACGCAAAGCGTCGACGTTTCGGACACCGCACCCGATATCGCGCCCACCAACGGGCACAAGGCCGAAGCAACCGACGCCGCCACGGCTGACGTTGATGCGATCACCGTGATCCCGCGTGACAGCCAATTCGAGCGCGACGCGATCGAGACGCTTTGGGCGCTCGGGTTTCAAAATGATGCATCCACCGAGCAGGACGAGATTCTCAGCCTGCCCGGGCGACATGTATCGAGCGCGGTCAGCTTCCTGATCCGACGCGGTTGGCGGGTATGGGTCGATCAACAGGTTGTTCGCGCCCCATCGCCGGTGGCGCTGTCGGTCCGCAGCCACATCGATTGGTTCGAGCTGCAGGGCAGCGTGCAGTACGCCGGAACCGATAGCGGTGACGAGGCCGTCGGGCTACCCGCGATCCTCGCCGCGGCGCGGGCCGGGCGGTCGATGATTCCGCTGAGTGACGGGTCGATGGGCTTTCTCCCGCAGCAGTGGCTTGACGAGCACCAGCTACTCATGGCTGTCGGGCAGGTTGAGGACGACCACGTCCGCTTCCGTTCGAGCCAGGTGTTCCTGCTCGATGCGCTTCTCAGCCAGCAGCGGCAGGTTGATGTTGACGAGCAGTTCCGCGTCGCCCGCGAGAAGATCGCCAACTTCGAGGGGATCGAACCGATTGAAGCGGACCCGACGTTCACCGGCGAGCTCCGCCCGTACCAGAAGGGCGGGCTGGGTTGGCTCGATTTCTTGCGCAGCATCGGGATCGGCGGCGTGCTTGCCGACGACATGGGGCTTGGAAAGACGATTCAAGTCCTGGCGATGCTCGATACGTGGTACAGCCGCACGCGCGGCGAGGCCAAGAATGGTGACGGCAAGAACGCCGCTGCGGTCGATCACCTGCCGACACTCATTGTCGTGCCCAAGTCGGTTGTGTTTAACTGGATCGACGAAGCCGAGCGCTTCGCCCCCAAGCTGCGGACCGTGGCGTACACCGGGACGGACCGCCACTGCCTGCGCGACGAGTTCCACAACCACGACGTGATCGTTACGTCCTACGGCTTGGTGCGACGCGACGTCACCGAGCTGCGCAACCACCGCTTCGAGTACGTCGTGCTCGATGAAGCGCAGGCCATCAAGAACCCCGCGTCGCTGTCAGCGAAAGCGGCCCGCCTGCTCGAAGCGAACCACAAGCTCGCGCTGTCCGGCACCCCGGTCGAGAACCACCTGGGCGATCTCTGGTCAATCTTCGAGTTTCTTAACCCCGGCATGCTCGGCAGTCACACCGCGTTCGCCCGCATCATCCGCGAGGCTCTACGCGACACCAAGCCGCACGCCATCCGGCTTGCGCAGCACCCGGACATCCTCGATGAGCCGGCCTCCGCTAACGCGGACGATCCACCGGACGCCGGCGCCATCGACGATACCTCGGGCCCCGCGCAGGTCGCGCGCGTGTTGCGGCCGTTTATCCTGCGTCGCACCAAAAGCCAGGTTCTCGCCGACCTGCCCAGCAAGACCGAACAAACCATCATCTGTCAGATGGAGCCTAAGCAGCGCAAGGTCTACGACCAACTGCTCAAGCATTACCGCGGCACGCTGATCAAACGGATGGATGACGAGCCACCTAAGACGGATAGCGGTTTGGGCGGCTCGACCATGATGGTGCTCGAGGCGCTGTTGCGTTTGAGGCAGGCCGCTTGCCACCCGGCGTTGATCGACCCGGATCGCGCGGATGAGCCGAGCGCCAAGATGACGGTGCTGCTCGAACGACTCGAAGAGTTGATCGAGGAAGGCCACAAGGCGCTGGTGTTCAGCCAGTTCACCTCGATGCTCGCCCTGGTGCGCAAGCAGTTCGAGGCGCAGGGCATCGAGTACGAGTATCTGGATGGGCAGACCCGCGACCGCCAGGCGCGCGTCAAGCGTTTCCAAACCGACCCGGATTGTCCGGTGTTCCTGATCAGCCTCAAAGCCGGCGGACTCGGGCTGAACCTCACCGCGGCCGAGTACGTGTTTATTCTTGACCCCTGGTGGAACCCGGCCGTCGAGGCACAGGCGATCGACCGGTCGCACCGGATCGGGCAGACCAACCGCGTCTTCGCTTACCGTTTGATCTGTCAGGACACGGTCGAGCAGCGCATCGCCGAGTTGCAAACCCGCAAACAAACCCTCGCGGACGCGATCGTGGGCGGGCAACAAAACCTCTTGCAGAACCTTACCCGTCAGGACCTCGAACAGTTGCTGCGTTAAGCGAGTTCACCGGGCTGCACCCGCGCGTCACAGCCCGCCGATCGGCCGCTTCATAAACGCATCAGCGAAGATCGGCAGGTCTTTCGCACACGTGTAGATCTTGCGGCGGACCTCGACCTGGTCCTGGGGGAATGCAATCTCGTTGACACGTTCCTCGACGTCGCCTGATTGGCGGTTCGTCAACACCATGATCTTGAGCCCGCGTTTGAGCAGGTCGTCACGCAGGCGTCGCATCAGCCATATCCCGGTCATGTGCCCGTCTTCGGTTTCTTCAGGCGGCACGTCCACGGGCCCGGGCATCATGATGTCCAGAATGATCAGCGCGATCTCGCAATGCGGCGCGTGGATGAACTTGAGCGCATCGTCGATGTTGCTCTGATACACGATCTGGTGCGTCCGCTCGAAGTGCCCGCGCAGCCGCTGGAGGTAGTGGTACGAGAAAAACCTGTCGTCCTCGACAAAAACAATCGCGGGTTCACTCATCGGGCAATGCACTCCCAGGGAAGGAATATTCGGAAGATCGTCGGGTCTTTGGGGCGGACCAACTCGAGCGTCCCGCCGTGTTGCACCATCAGCCTCCGCGAGATCGGCAGCCCCAGGCCGAGCCCGCGTATGCGCGCAACCTTCGACGAACGAAACTGCGGCATAAACACCCGCTCGGCGTCTTCGTCGTCAACGCCGGGCCCGTAGTTCGACACCGCAATATACACCCCGGGCTCGTGCGGATCGTGCTCGTCGTGTGCCATCGCGCTGCCCGGGCGGACGAGGTAGGGGTCGACGACGATCTGTGATTTGGGTTGGCCGTACTTGACTGCGTTCATAATCAGGTTGGCGAGGACGCGTTCGATCGCTCTGCGGTCGACGTTGACGGCGGGGATGCTGTTGGACGGGTCTTCCCGGTCACGGAAATCTCGGAAGTAGATGCTCATCCCCTCGCCTTCGACGTCGGCATAAACGGTGAGCATGGATTTGACGCGCGCGACGACGTCGCCTTCGAGGAAGGTCCGTTGTTTGTTCAACGGGGCTTCGACGGTAGGGTCGGTATCGAGTACCTCGATCAGGTTGGCCATGAGGTGCTGGACCAATCGCAGATTCCCGAAGGTGTACTCGTTGGGTTTCTGGTTCGTCTCGATGGACTCTTCGAGCTCGTCAATGCTGTTGCCGGTCATCACCAGTGGGGCATAGAGCTCGTGCTTGACTGTTTGGAGGATGTTTTCGCGCAGGATGCGGCCTTCGAAAGTTTGCAGGACGGGCGAGACCTGCTGCGCGATGTAGGTCAGGAGGGTCAGCTCATACGGTGTGAAGCTCGGCTCCTCGCTGGCGGGGAGAGTGGCGGAAGCGTCTGCGCTCGAGATCAGCGTCGGATCGTGTCGGTTGACGCGGATCACGCCCATGGCTTTGGGCTCGTGGTCGGCTGGGCCGGCTTCGTGCGGGCCGGCTGGGCCGGGTATCAGCGGGACCATGATCAGCGGTTTCGAGAAGTAGGGGACGGGGCCTTTCATGTCACGGGTTTTGGGGGCGTGCCCGTCCAGGCGCTCCTCTTGTACGAGCAACTGGATCTTGCCGGTGCGGTAGACGCGGCTGGTCCAGTGGTTGAGTTCATTGGCGCCGTAAGTCACCGTGCCCCAGTCGGCGGGGGTGAGGAGCACGGGGGGTTTGGCCGGGTCCGGGTCGGGTTTACAGAGGCCGGTCGTGGCGATGCACGCGATTTTGTGTTCGAAGTGCTGGCGAAAGAAAACGCTGATCGCGACGCCGTGAACCTCGCGCTGGATCATCGCGATCAAGTCGTCCAGGTAGGCCTTGCGGTGATCCTGTGCGCGCCCGATCCGCGGGGCGAGGTGTTTCGCGGCCATGTCGTTGAGCGCGGCTTGCACGCGCAGTTGTTGGTGCTGCAGCGCGTTGATCATGACCTGTGCGGTGAGCTGGCCCATGCGCCGCAGCTTGCCGGATTGGGTTTGGGGCACGGGGGTGTCGGGATCGGTGTAGTACAGCCCGATCGAGCCGACGACCTTCAACTCGGCGGCTTCGATCGCGGTGCGCGCGTCAGACGAGTCCGGTGAGAGGATCGGTACGACGCACAGTGACTGACAACCGTTGCGGTCGAGGAAGTCCTTCACTCGCTGGTCGGCGATCGGGTTGAACGCTTTGCCGTTGTGTTCGAGCTTCTGATCGAACGGGCGGCGCGACGCGATCGACTTGCCGCTCGTTACCGCGTATTCGGAGAAGCAATCGTCCGGCAAGGTTAGGCCGGTCAACGCGGGGTGGTCACCGGTGCGACTTTGAATCCCGATCAACTCCCACACGCCTTTGAAAGGTGACGTAGATTCCTCGCGGCTCTCGCGCAGCGGGTTTTTTAGCCAGAGGCAGCACCAGTCGGCCTGGCTGAACTCCAGCCACGCGCTCATCACGAATGGCAGGTCGTCTTCGGGTAGGCCGGGTGACCGACCCAGAAGCGCGTCGTAGAACTGGAATCGCGGCTGTTCTTGCGAGGAACCGATACCGGCGGGATCAGAGGTCATCGTGTTGGTTGCTGCGGCGCGGTAGGTGGATCGGTATCGCGGGGGCGGCGTGTTGCTCGTTCAAATCGGCACGAACTCGTCGATCGACAGGCCGAAGCCGTCGAGTGCGGTCGGGTGGATCGGGTGGTTTGTCAGTAGGCGGAGCTTGCGGATACCCAGGTCGCGCAGGATCTGTGAGCCGATCCCGTAGTCGCGCTTGACGGTCTGGGGTTGGCTCTCCGCGTCGCCGCCCTCGGCGGTGAACTGCGGGCGATCGTCGGTTTCCGGGGTGTGCAGCTCGGGCAGGTGCAGGGTCTGCAACTGTTTGAGCAAGCCGGTGCCCATGCCTTCGTGTCGCAGGTAGACCACCGCGCCGCGGCCTGTGTCGCGGATCGTTCGCATCGCGGTGTGCAGGGTTCGTCCGGTGGGGCGGTCTAGCTCATCGAACACATCGCCGAGCAGATTCTGGCTGTGCATGCGCACGAGCACGGGGTCGTCGATCGGGATGGGCGAGCCGCTGGAATCCAACTGCCCGACATCGCCACACACCAGGGCGACGTGCGGGAGCGGGTCGACCACGCTGCGGTACCCGATCAGTGTGAAGTCACCCATGCCACTGCGGAACGGTGCGGTGCCGATTCGCTCGACCAGCCGTTCGCGCTCGAGGCGGTGGTGGATGATCTGGGCGACGGAGCACATCTTCAGCCCGTGCTGGCGGCAGAGGCGCTTGAGGTCGTCGTGCCTGGCCATGCTGCCGTCTTCGTTCATCACCTCGATGATCGCGGCTGCGGGCTTGAGCCCGGCGAGCCGGCAAAGATCGACCGAGCCTTCGGTCTGTCCGGCGCGGACGAGGACACCGCCGTCGCGTGCGCGCAGCGGGTTGATGTGGCCGGGCCTGCTTAAGTCGCGCGGTTGTGCGTCGTCGGCGACGGCGACCTGGATCGTCGTCGCGCGGTCGGCGGCGCTGACGCCGGTCGTTACACCGAAGCGGGCGTGGGCATCGATCGTGATCGTGAAGGCTGTGCTGCGTTGCGCGGTGTTGACCGAGGTTTGTGGTGTTAGTTCCAGCCGGTCGCAGTCGTCGCCGGCCATTGCCAGGCAGAGCACGCCGCGTGCCTCACGCACCATGAAGTTGACGATGTCGGGTGTGATCATTTCGGCAGCGCAGACCAGGTCGCCTTCGTTCTCGCGCCGGTCATCGTCGACGAGCACAATCATGCGCCCGGCCCGCAACTCGTCGAGTATCTCGGCGATCGGGTCCATGGATGGTTCGCGCGGTGGTGGCGGGGCGACATTCGCCGGCGTGACGACCGGCGGGGCGTGTTGTACGGGTGGTGTGCGCATCAATCAGCAGTCTCGACCACGGATCATAGGCCGTTTGAGGATTGTTGGCAGTGGGGAGGGATCGTATCGGGTGCGGGTCAGCCGCCCGGGCCGAGGCGGACGACGGTCCGTGGTTGGAATCCTGACTCGCCGATCAGCGCCCGCACATCATCGGCGGTGACGGACATGATCCGCTCCAACTCTTCCTTGAGCGAGACGTACCGGCCGAGGTAAAGCCACTGCACGCCGAGCCCGCGCATCCGCCCGGCCGGGCTTTCTTCGTGCACCGTCGCCTGGGTGGCGAGCTTGTTTTTGGCGCGTTCGATCTCATCCGCGTCGACGCTGTCGGCATAGGAATCGAGTGTGTCGAGCAGGATCTTCTCGACCTGGTCCGTGCGGTTCGGTGCGCACGATGCGTAGGCGAAGTAGCTGCCGATCTGGTCCTGGGGCATGTACGAGAAGTCGGCCTCGTCGGCCAGGCCGGGGTCGACCAGCGCCCAGTACAGCCGCGAGCCCTCGGTGTCGCCGAGCACGTCGGACAACACCTTGGCGGTGTACCGGCGGTCGTCCTGGGTCGACGGGCCGGCGCACATGGCGGCGATGTATTGGCGGTTGACTTTCGGGTCGGGCAGGTTCAGCCGCTCGCCTGCGATCGTCGGCTGTGGGTAGTCTCGCGTGGCGCCGCTGGGTTTCCAGTCGCCGGCGATGCGCTCGAGTTCGTCGATGAGTTGTTGGCGGTCGATTCGCCCGGCCGCGGCGACGGTGATGTTGTCGGCGCTGTATCGCTGCTCGAAGTACCCGCGCATCTGGTCGACGCCGAGCGCCTTGATCGTGTCCACGGTCCCCAACACGCGGTACCCCAGCGGCAGACCGCTAAAGTGGTGTTCGAGCAGGGCATCGCTTAGCCGCCACTGTGGGCGGTCGTCGTACATCCCGATCTCTTCGAGGATGACGTTTTTCTCGATATTAAAATCGTCCTCACGCAGGGACGGGCGGAGCATGTCGCCGAGCAGATCGAACGCCTGGGCGAAAAATTCGGGCAGCACCTGCGCCCAGTACACCGTCGTCTCGTGGCTGGTGAACGCGTTGTAGTTGGCGCCGAGCTGGTCGAACTCGCGGTTAATGTCGTCGGCTGACCGCCGCTCGGTCCCCTTGAACATCATGTGTTCGAGGAAGTGGCTGACACCCATGACTTCGGCGGCTTCGTCGCGGGCACCTGTCTTGACGAAGAACCCGACAGCCGAGGTGTGGGCATCGGGGTTAATCTCGGCGACAACAGACAGGCCGTTGGACAGTTGGTGTTGGAAGGGTTCGACAGCCATGTTGGCAGCTATGGAGGTCTCGCCGGGGAGCCGGCCGCCTGGTGTTACGGCCCGGCTGTCCGTGGACGCGGTTGAGTTGATCCGCAGTGCGCGACTCGGCCTCGGGGGTTTACCCGGTGATCTTGTCGAGCTCGGCCTCGAACTCGGCCTTGGTGGTCACGCCGACGAACTTGCGCACCACCTGCCCGCCTTGGAACAGGAGGATGGTGGGGATGGCGCTGATGTCGTGCTTGACGGCGACCTCGCGGTTGGCGTCGGTGTCGAGCTTGCCGACCTTGACCTTGCCCTCGTACTGCTGGGCCAGCTCGTCGATGGTCGGTGCTAGCATCCGGCAGGGCATGCACCACTCGGCCCAGAAGTCGACGAGGACGGGCTGGTCGGACTTGACGACTTCCTGCTCAAAGTTCGCGTCGGTCAGCTCAAGGACGGTGCTACTGGCCATAATCACGCTCCGGTTAGTTTCAAGACATAAACAAGCGGGCAGAGTATAGATCGGCCTGAAAGGGCCAGCAAATGACGTGAAGACGGAAATGCGGCATGCATTTCGAGTATCGGTCGTGAGCAATGCGTGGGCTGGTCAGACTGGCGGATGCCGCATCGGGGATGCCTGCTACGTGGCGAGCCTACATCCTTTGCGCTGTGGTGATATGAATCAGTATGATGCTGCATTGAGGATAGGCGCTCTTGCGTAGCGATGCGGGCCGCAATGGCATGACGCTCCAGGAAAGCAATCGATCAGGGCTCCGCAGTGTTCGCGGCGATTGGGCTCGGGTATCTCGGGTTCGCGCTGTGCAGCACCTTTCATCAGGGTCGAGGGCCTTACCCTCGCGTATCCGCTGGGAAACTTCGGCCCTTTGATCTGGGCTTCGGGGTCTTTTCCGGATCGGTTGCATGATGATTAGCCGGGAACGTCAAGAAGGGCCCCGATGCCGACGCAAGCTTTTCTGGAAGCGAGGATCCCCGAGTCGATAAAAAAATTGATACGCCCGATCCGCAATCGTTTCGTCAAGAAGCACGATGCCGAAATGTTGTTTTGGCGAAGCAGGATCGAGCTCGACAACGGCCGATTTGAGAACGCTCATTACCAGCGAATCATGCTGGCCATGGCAGACGAAGCTACGGGCGGCTTCTTGAAGGGGAAGATTGTTGCCGATTTTGGCTGCGGGCCGCGCGGCAGCCTGGTTTGGGCCGGCGAGGCGCTGTTGCGGGTTGGGATCGACGTGCTCGCGGACCGCTACGCTGATGAGTTTGCCGAGAATATCACTTCTCATGGGATGGTGTACTTGAAGTCCACTGAAAGAGTGATCCCAATGCCGTCGGACTCTGTCGATGTAATGTTTACCCTCAACGCGATCGACCATGTCGATCATTTCTCTACGATGTGCAGTGAAATTGTGCGTGTGTTGAAGCCGGGCGGGGAGTTGATTGGTAGTTTCAACCTGGAGGAGCCGGCCTCACTGCACGAGCCTCAGCGTCTGACTGAAAGGCTTGTTAAGGAAACGCTGCTAAGCCAACTGCAGGTCCAGTCCTACCGGATCACGGAGAAGGGCCCCGAGGAAGCCGTTTACGATCCCTTTTTCACTGGCAATTTATCGTATCGGGCGGGCCACGAAGGTTTTCTCTGGGTTCGAGCAACGAAGCCGAGTTAATAAGAGGGGTATGATGCCCCGCTCGGCGAGTGTACGGGTAAGGCCAAGCCAGTTTGGCGTCGCAGGAAAAAACAATGCTGCGGGAAAAAATCGATCAGGGAACCGCGGTGGTTGGGGTGATTGGGCTCGGCTATGTCGGGCTGCCGCTGTGCAGCGCGTTTCATCAGGCCGGGTTGTCGGTGATCGGGTTTGATGTTGATCCGAACAAGATCGAGATGCTGCTGCGGGGGGAGAACTATCTGCAGCACCTTGGCGAGGGTTTTGTCTCTCGGATGACCGAGGCCGGGCGGTTCGACGCGACGACGGACTTCGCCCGCCTGCGCGAAGCCGACGCCGTGCTGATCTGCGTGCCGACGCCGCTGGGCAAGCACCTCGAGCCGGACCTTAGTTATGTCGCCGACACGGCTGACGCGATCGCCAAGACGCTGCGGCCGGGCCAGCTCGTGGTGCTTGAATCGACGACGTACCCCTGCTCGACACGCCAGATCGTGTTGCCGCCGCTGGAGGCGCGCGGGCTGGTTTGCGGGCGCGATTTTTTCCTGGCGTACTCGCCCGAGCGCGAAGACCCAGGCCGGCAGGGGCAGACGACCAGCACGCTGCCCAAGCTCGTCGGCGGGATTGATCAGGCGTCGACGGATGTTGCGGTCGCCCTGTACCGGCGTGCGATCGAGCAGGTGATCCCTGTTTCGTGCTGCGAGGTCGCTGAGGCGGCCAAGCTGCTTGAAAATATCTACCGGGCGGTGAACATCGCGTTGGTCAACGAGATGAAGGTCGTCCTCACCGCGATGGGGATCGATATCTGGGAGGTCATCCGCGCGGCTGCGACCAAGCCGTTTGGTTTTAGCCCGTTCTACCCCGGCCCGGGGCTGGGCGGGCACTGCATCCCGATTGATCCGTTTTACTTGACGTGGAAAGCGAAAGAGGTCGGCCAGCCAACGCGGTTCATCGAGCTCGCCGGACAAGTGAACCATGCGATGCCGGACTATGTCGTGCAGCGCACGGCCTGGGCGCTGAATCGTGAGGGCAAAGCCGTGCGTGGGTCGCGGATCCTGGTGCTCGGGCTGGCATACAAACCCGACATCGATGATGTTCGCGAGAGCCCCAGCTTCCACCTGATTGAAAAGTTTCAGGAGCTCGGCGCCGAAGTCGATTACAACGACCCGCACGTCCCCGCGACCCACAAGATGCGTCACCACGCCCTGGAGATGACCAGTGTCGAGTTGTCGCCGGCTGGGTTGGCCGCGTATGACTGCGTGGTGATCGCGACGGATCACGCGGCGTATGATTGGGCGATGGTTGCCGGGCACGCCGGGTTGATCGTCGATACGCGTAACGCCCTGCGAGGCATCACGGGTTCGCGGGACCACATCGTGATGGCGTAACCGGCCGGGCGGACGGCGGTTGGGCGGCGGGGCGGTTGAGTTGCCGGGCGGTTCGCGGTACCATCACCGTTTGGCCGTATGGGTCGATTTTATTAGTTGAGCACAGGTTAGAAGTTATGGCACACTCACTGAGCGCGAAAAAGCGGATCCGTCAGAACACCAAGCGCCGGGCGATCAACCGCTGGCGAAAAGGCCGGTTCCGCAAAGCCATCACCGAGTACAAAGAGACCGTTTTGCACGGCACAGTCGAGGACGCCCAGAAGCAGCTATCCGACCTGTACGGGCTGCTCGACAAGGTCGCCGCAGCCGGGACGATCCACAAGAACACCGCCTCGCGGTACAAGTCCCGCCTTACCGCCAAGCTCAACGAGAAGCGCGCCCCCGCCGCATAAGCCCGGCTTCGCCGCCTCCTGTCGCTATCGATCCCCAAGGGCTTGGTGGCGAACCGCACTGGCCGCACGCTTTCTTCCCTGAGAGAGCAATCCCCGCAGTTATCAGTGCTTACCGGACGTCGTCCGAGGCTAATTACCCGATCGATTCAGATTTTTTAGCCGTGGGTCGCTGCTGATCCGATATCCTGCCGATAACGATGTTGGCAGTGTGTCGAGGCCTTCTGTGGCCTGACGCCTCCACGCTACCGGGACGGTTGGCCAATTGCGACCCAATGCGGCAACTAGTTTGCTGCACTGCAGTTACTGGCAGCGAGCCTCCGCCACGCTTGCAGGCCGACCGCCGATTGGGCCACGAAAGGGAGACCCCGCCATCCGTACGCCGTCGACTCCAACGGATACCGCTGTGCCCGCTCTTTGGCGTCGCATCCTTGCGCTGACGCTTATCGCTGGGGTTGCCCTCGCCGTTACGGAGGCGGTCGCCGGCGAAACGTTCCAAGGCCGGGTCCGCGAGTCGCTCATCGCGGCCGACCTATCGGGTACCAAGGTCGCCCTCCTGGCTGTCGACCTGACCACCGGTGCGGAACTGTTCGAAGTCGATGCTGATGAGCCGATGCTCCCTGCGAGCAACATGAAATTGATTACCTCGGCCGCGGCGATCCACACGCTCGGCCCGGACTTTGTTTTTACGACCGATCTGAACCTGATCGTCACCGGGCCGGTGGACCCGGCCGAGGCCTCCCCGTTGCCCATCGCCGACCCGTCGTCTTCGGGTGACAATACCACCCGCAGCACCGCGTTGGTGATCCGCGGCGACGGCGACCCCGGATTCGCCGATCCCAAACTGCTCAGTGAACACGGGTTGGATTTCGAAGCGCTGCTGAGTGCGTGGGTCACAGCCGTACAGCGCGAGGGCGTCACGCGCGTCGACCAACTGATCGTGGACGACCGCGTTTTCGATCGGGAATTCATCCACCCATCGTGGCCGCAGGATCAACTCGACCGTTGGTACTGTGCCCAGGTCGCAGGGTTGAGCTTCAACGATAACTGCATCGGCGTCTACACCGAGCCGACTGAAGACGGCCAGGCCCCGCGGATCACCCTGGTCCCGGACATGCCGTTTTTGCAGACGATCACGCGCGCGACGACGGGCAACGCCGACACTTTCTGGATCAGCCGCCGCACGACCACCAACGACCTGACTTTCTGGGGGATCGTCAAGCACCGCCGCACGACGCCGGTGTATGTGACGGTGCACGACCCGCCTGCGCTGTTCGCCCGCGTGTTCGCCGACCGACTCGAAGCCGCGGGCATCCGTGTGATGTCGATGGGTCGGCCGGGCCCGGAAACCCGGGTGCCCCCGGGCAAGCCGCTGTACCGCGTGCGCACGCCGCTGGCGCTGGTGCTTAGCCGCTGCAACAAAGACTCGCAGAATCTGTTCGCTGAGGCATTGCTCAAGCGCATGGGCCAGCGGATCACCGGTGCGGCCGGCAGTTGGCCCAGCGGTGCGGCTGCGATCCGAATGTTCCTCCAGCGATCGCTCGGTGTGAACGGCGCGGCGATCTCCATTGCCGACGGCAGCGGCCTTAGCCGCGATAACCGCGTCACCGCGCGCCTGCTCGTCGAGTTGTTGCGGCAGATCGATCAGGATCCTGCCAAGCGCGAACTGTTTCGCGACAGCCTGGCCATCGGCGGCGTCGACGGCACTCTGCAGAACCGCTTCGGTGGCGAACTCACCGGCCGAGTGCTCGGCAAGAGTGGGTACATCAAAGGGGTGAGCACGCTCAGCGGCTACCTCGATGTGCCCGTCGTACCCGATGCGAGCGGCAACCCGGCATCGGGCACCCGCACGATCGCGTTCAGCCTGCTGTTTAACGATATCCCGCCCGGCGTCCCCGGCCGCAAGATCAAGCAGTTCCAGGAAGGGCTGATCTCGCTGCTCTACGATAACCTCGCCCAACCCACGCCCGAGCCCGCCGGATTGGGTGGGTAGCGACTGCCGCGGCGACTCTCATTAACTCACGAACGGTTGCTTCTCCAGCCAAACTTGCGCCGCGTCGGCGTCGTCGCAGATCAGGAAGACCTCTTGCCAGCTTCCGGCTTTGGTGTAGATGCACTTGAGCCCGGTTGTCCCGTTGCCCGGTGAGTCTGACGCGCCGGTCGCGTACTGGATTTTTAGGCGTTGCGGGGTGTTGCCGCGCTTCCGGCCCATGCGGCCGGGCACGATGCGCGTGATGTGTGGGCATTCACGGATGAGTTTGTTCAGCAGGTCATCCAGGCCGTCGACGCGGCCGTGCTGGCGCTTGATTCGACCGAACTTGGCCATGATGGACGGGGGTTAGATCGCGCGGCGGCGGAACGAGGCGTCTACCGGGCTTTCTCGTCGAGCCGTAGCGACATTGAGTTAATGCAGTGGCGCTCGCCGGTGGGCTTGGGGCCGTCGGGGAAGACGTGGCCGAGGTGGGCGCCGCATCGTGCGCACAACGCTTCGGTCCGCGTCATTCCGTGGCCGGTGTCGGTGCGGGTCTCGACGGCGTACTCGTTGACCGGTTCGTAGAAGCTCGGCCAACCGGTGCCCGAGTCGAACTTGGCCTTCCAGTGGTACAGCGGCAGCCCGCAGCAGTGGCAGTTGTAGACGCCCTTGGATTTGGTCTGCCAGTACGCCCCGGTAAACGCCGGCTCGGTGCCGCCGGCGCGGGTGACGTTGTACTCGACCGGCGTCAACTGCTCGCGCCACTGTGCCTCGGTTTTTTCGATCTTCTCGGGCATGGTGGCGGGGGCTTTCTTCCTGGTCAGCAGGGATCGGAGCCAGTGAAACATAACGGTTCCTTGGGAGTTGATGCGGATTATAGTCGCCCATGTCGCACCGGGTGGACTGGGGCGGATCGCACCGGTACGGTGGCCGTCGGCGTTGTGTTGATCCGTCAAGCGCCGCGATCGCATGTAGGCCACGAAAGGGAGTCCGCCGGTGAACACAAGACGATTGGGTAAGTCCGGACCGGTTGTGTCCGAGGTCGGTCTGGGTGCGTGGCAGCTCGGCGGGGATTGTTGGGGTGAGGTCGGTGACGATACCGCGCTGGCGACGCTCGCCGCCGCGGTTGATCACGGTGTGACTTTCATCGATACCGCGGATGTTTACGGGTCCGGTCGCAGCGAATCTTTGATTGGCAAGTTCCTCAAGCAGCGATCCGAAACATTGTTCGTCGCGACCAAAGTCGGGCGGTTCCCTGATCCCGGTTTGCCGGACAACATCACGGCAGAGATGTTCGAGCGGCACACCGAGGCGTCGCTGAAGCGGCTGGGCGTTGATGCGCTCGACTTGACCCAGATCCACAGCATCCCGACCGAGTATTATCGGCAGGGCGACGTATTTGATTGGCTTCGCACGCTGCAGGATCGCGGCAAGATCAAACGCTTCGGCGTCAGCGTCGAGACGATGGAAGAAGCGTTGATCTGCTTGGAGCAACCCGGGCTGGCATCGCTGCAGATTATTTTCAATATCTTCCGCCAGAAACCGATTCACACGTTGTTCGATGCGGCCAAGGCCAAGGGCGTCGCGCTGATCGTTCGGCTGCCTCTCGCCAGCGGGTTGCTTTCGGGCAAGTTCACAGCCGCGTCGCGATTCCCCGAGGGCGACCACCGCAACTTCAACCGCGACGGTCAGCGGTTCAACGTGGGTGAGACCTTCGCCGGTTTGCCGTTTGAGAAAGGCGTCTCGCTGGCTGACTCGCTCAAGCCGATGGTGCCCGAAGGCATGAGCGCGTCCCAGATGGCGTTGCGGTGGGTGTTAGATTACGACGCGGTCACTGTGGTGATCCCCGGTGCCAGCACCCCCGCGCAGGCCGAAGGCAATGCGGCTGCGAGCGAGTTGCCGCCGCTGGGTGATCGTCTGCATGAGTCACTAGGAGAGTTCTACGAGCAGCAGGTGGCGAGTCACATCCGCGGGCCGTATTGACGATTGTCGACTCACGCCCGCTAGCCTCTTTCTTCCGCCGATTCCTGGTCGATCCCGATCAGGTGCTCGTGCCGGAAGATCTCACCCTTGGCCAGGTATAGCACGTCCTCGGCGATGTTCTCGGCGTGGTCGGCGATGCGTTCGAGGTTGCGCGACACGCCCAGGAGCCCAATGAACTTCGACGCGTGCTCCGGGTGATCGAGGATGTTCTGTTCGAGCGTCTTGCGGAGTTTGCGGTGGATCTCGTCGACCTGGTCGTCCGTCTCGCGCACGGACTGGGCCAGGTCGGTGTCGATGTTGATCAGCGAGTCGAGGCATTGCTTGAGCATCGACTGTGTGGTCTGAGCCATCTCGGAAAGCTGCGGGGGGATCTGCCAGTCGCTGTCGAGCGCTGAGTTGGTCAGGTGGATTGCCTGCTTGGCGATATTGCCCGCCAGGTCGGCGATTCGTTCGAGGTCGTTGTTGATCTTGAGGATCGCGACGACGTAGCGCAGGTCGAAAGCGACGGGCTGGTGCAGGGCCAGGGTGTGCAGGCATTCCTCTTCGATATCGACTTCCATCAGGTCGATTTTCTGGTCGGCCTCGACGATGCGCTTGGCGGCGGCTGTGTCGCCGTCGTGCACGGCGCGGATCGCGCCGACGACGGCCTCCTCAACCATTGCGCTAAGCTGCAGGACCATCTTCTTGAGTTTGTTGATCTGCCTTTGCAGGTGCAGGTGCATGGCGCACTCCCATCGCCGAATCGCGGCATTACCCGAACCGGCCGGAGATATAGTCCTCGGTCTTGCGGTCGGTGGGCTTGGTGAAAATAATCTCGGTTGGCCCGAACTCGAGCAGCTCCCCGTTGATCATGAACGCGGTGTTGTCGCTGATGCGCGAGGCTTGCTGCATGTTGTGGGTCACGATGACGATCGTGTACGTCTCGCGAAGCTCGTCGATCAGGTCTTCGATGGCGGCGGTCGATCGTGGGTCGAGCGCGGAGCAGGGCTCGTCCATCAGCATCACATCCGGGTCGCCGGCGATCGCACGCGCGATGCACAGCCGCTGCTGCTGCCCGCCCGACAGCCCGAGCGCCGAGGCCTTGAGCCTGTCCTTGACCTCGTCCCAGAGCGCGGCTTTGCGCAGCGATTGCTCGACGAGCATCGCGGCTTCGTTCTTGGATAGTTTCAGGTGCAGGCGCGGGCCGAACAGGACATTGTCGTAGATTGATTTGGGGAAGGGGTTGGGTTTTTGAAACACCATCCCGACGCGGCGTCGCAGGTCGACCACGTCGGTGTTGCGTCCGAGCAAGTCCAGCCCATCGAGTTTCAGCTCGCCCTCGGCCCGAGCGCTGGGGATCAGGTCGTTCATTCGGTTGACCCAGCGGAGCAGCGTGCTCTTGCCGCAGCCGCTGGGCCCGATGAACGCCGTGACCTGGCGCTGTGGGATCTGGACGTTGATGTTCTTAAGCGCCTGCATCTGCCCGTACCACGAGTTGAAGCGGGCGATGTGGATCGCCGTCTCGGCGGGCTCGGTGCTGGTCGATTTGCGTGGCTGCACGGGAGATACTCTAACCGGGGTGGAGACTTGGGTCTTGATGGTCGGGCTGGGCGTTGGTGGCGGGCTGTTTAACGGCGCTCCGTGATCGGTGGTCGCGGTGGTCATTGCAGCGGCCTTTGGAATCGGTGGCGGATAAAGATCGCAACGGCGTTGAACGACAGCAGGATCGCGAGCAGGACGATGATCCCGGCCGCGGCGACCCGGTGGAACTCCTCGCTGGGCCGACCGGCCCAGTCGTAAATCTGCAGGGGCATAGCGGTGAAATCGTCCATCATGTGTTCGGGTGTGAAGGTGATGTAGACGACACCGGCGATCACAAGGATGGGTGCGGCTTCGCCGATCGCGCGGCTCATCGCCAGGATCGCGCCGGTCATGATGCCGGGGATTGCGGCGGGCAGGGAGGTCTTGGCGATCGTCTGCCACTGGGTCGCGCCGAGTGCGAGTGCACCTTCGCGCAGCGAGTTGGGCACGGCCCGCAGAGACTCCTGCGCTGCCAGCGTCACGATCGGCAGGATCACGAGCATCAGGGTCAGGCTGCCGGCCAACACGCCGCGGCCGAGCGGGAACTGGATGTAGTACCAGTTGTCGATTGTCCCGAGTGTGAAGCCGGGCTCCATCGCGTTGCCGAACAGGCCGAACACCTGCACAAACGCGGTCATGCCGAGGATCCCGTAAACAATCGATGGGACGCCGGCGAGGTTGCTCAGGTTTAATTGGACGAACCCGTGGAGCTTGCGCAGCAGGTAGTGTTTGGGCTTGAACTCTTCGAGGTACACGGCGGTGCCCACGCCGATCGGCAACGCAAACACCGCGCAGCCGAGGCATACCCAGATCGAGCCCATCATGGCTGGGTAGATGCCCGCTTTCTCCGGCTTACGCGACGGTGGGCTGGTCAGGAAGCCCCAGTCCAGGTGCTTGACGCCCTGAAGGAGGATCGCGCCGAGCAGGATCGCCAGGACGATGATCGACAGGCTCGCCGAGGCGATGCACAGCCCGACGAATACCTGTTTTTTAATCGTGCGGATCACCTCGGGCTTGGGTGAGCCGACCGCTCCGATTGCGGGCACGGGGTTGGGGTGGGTCGGTACAAGGCTCAATCGTAGACCTCCCTGAACCGCATCCGCACACGGTGGCCGATCACGGTCAAGATGAAGGTGAACAGAAACAACATCGCGGCGACCGCGTAGCTGGACAGGTACTCGGGGCCGAAGTTGCTCGCGTCGCCGAGAAAGATCTGCACCATGTAGCCGGTCATGGTCTGGACCTCGCTGCGGGGGTCGAGCGTCAGCCGCGGTGCGCTGCCGGCTGCGAGGGCGACGATCATGGTCTCGCCGATGGCCCGCGCGATAGCCAGCAGGAACGCCGCGACGACCCCCGACATCGCAGCGGGGACGACGATCTTGACCGAGACCTCGAACTTGTTGGCCCCGACCGCATAGCCACCCTCGCGTAGCCCGCGAGGGACGGCCCGCAGCGCGTCCTCGGTCAGTGAGCACACGATTGGCAGACACATCATCCCGACGGCCAACCCGGCGCTGAACGCGTTGTACACCTGGAACCCGTCGTGGAACCACTGCAGCGCCGGGGTAAGCATTGTCAGCGCGAAGAAGCCGAAGACGACCGTGGGGATGCCGCTTAGCACTTCCAGAGAGGGCTTGAGCACGGCGCGCAACTTCGGTGGTGCGTACTCGCTGAGATAGATCGCGGTGATCAGGCCCAGGGGCAGGGCGAAGCTCATCGCGACGGCGGTGACCGCCATCGTGCCGCAAACGAGCGGCCAAATGCCGAAGTGTTTGTCCGCGCCGAGCAGCGGGTTCCACTGTGTGCCGAACAGGAAGTCGGTGATGCTGACCTCGTCGAGCCCGAAGAACGCGATCGTCTCTTTGGCCAACACCACGATGATGGTGACGGTGATCATCACCGAGAACAGACCGCAACCGGCAAGCAGCAGGGCGATGCCGCGCTCGCGGATTCGTTGTAACCGTTTGGACCTCGGCCGTCCGAGTGTGGCTTGTGCTTGCATGGAGGCTCTCTAAAGGAGGCTCTGCATCGCTCGGCCTGGCGAGGCATGGGTGGGTTAGCGGTAAATATCCGTCAGCGGCCCGTGCCGCTTGTTGTTCTGGTCGTCTAGAAACTGTGTGCCGGTGCGGCGAGCCGCGACGTTCGCCGCCACTCGGTCATACAGCGATTGAGGCAGGCGGACGTAACCGACCTCGTCCGCCAATTCCGCTGCGTTTTCGAGATAGAAAGTCACAAACGCCGTGACCTCCGGCCGGTCAAGCGACTTGGCGTTGACATAGATCAGCAGCGGGCGGCTAAACGGTGCGTACTGGCCGCTCTCAATGGTCTCGCGTGTCGGGTGGACGGCTTCGCTGTCGTTCTCGATCGACAGGGCTTTGAGTTTGTCGCTGTTCTCGAAGTAGTACGCACAGCCGAAGAAGCCGATCGCACCCTTTTGCCCGGCCACGCCGCGGACGAGGATGTTGTCGTCTTCCGACACGGACATGTCGCTACGGACCGACCCGGTCTTGCCGGCGATGACTTCCTTGAAATAATCGAACGTGCCGGAATCCGTCCCGGGCGAGTAGATCTTGACCGGCTCGGCCGGCCAACCGTCGCGCAGATCCTGCCACGTTTTCACGGTGCTTCCGGCAAGGAAGATCCGTCTCAGCTCCTCGACGGTCAGTGTGTCACACCAGTCGTTGGCTTTATTCACCACGACCGTTAGGCCGTCGTACGCGATCGGCAACTCGACGAACTCCACGCCGTTGCTCTTGGCGCTGGCCATCTCTTTGGATCGGATCGGTCGCGATGCGTTGGAGACATCGGTCTCGCCGGAGGCGAAGCGCTTGAACCCGCCGCCCGTACCGGAGATCCCGACCGTGACGCGCACGCGCCGGTACTCGGCACCGAACTCTTCCGCCACGGCTTCGGTGATCGGGAACACCGTGCTCGACCCGTCGATGCGCACAACGCCGCGCATCGACCGCCCACCGCCGCCATCGGCGGCCTGGGGCAACAGGACGATCACGGCGACCGCCACGGCCAAGCCCACACCGGCAACTCCAAACCAATTCTGTTTCCGACTCATCATCAGCTCCCTGCTGCTTGGCAGCGTTGGGCAGATTATACGCCAAGTGTGAGCGACTCATTAAGAGAGGTGCCGGGCGGATGAGCCGCTCAGATTGCGTTTGCGTGTGGTCGGTCCCAACGAGCGCCGGGTGTCGCTGTTTGCGGGGTTCGCGGCGATGGGGGCCTCGTAACTCGTAGGGCTACAGCGGTGCGATCAATGATCGCAGGGCTCGCAGAGAGGTGTCTCGGACCAGGTAGTCGCGAAGGACAATCACACGGGGGCACCGGGCCAGCGCGATGCCGTGCAGGAGCTTGCAGGCCGAGGGGTAGGGGGCGGCCATGCCGTCGGTGTCCCGCTACGCCCGTCCGTGGCAGGCGATGAATCGCGCACGCAGGTCGTACCACCGAGTGGTCGGCGTGTTCCATACCATCCTCGCGGCCTTGCAGATCGCGATCCGCGCCGCGTCAATCAAGCTGCCCATTACCATTGGGTCCGTCCTTTCGGATTCGACTTGGGTGTCATGCCGGTGCGGGCGTGCGAGCAGGCCGAGCCCGCCGCGCTTCGCTACACCCGCGCGCGGCTCTCGTGTTCTTCGATCACGCGGTAGACCTCGTCGGCGGTCTCCGCGTGCTTGATCGCGGCGCGGATGGTGTCGTCGGTGAGCATGCGGCTGATGCTCGCGAGGGCGTGGATGTGTGGGCCGGTCTGGTCCAGCGGGCTGGCGAGCAGGATCAACAGGTCCACCGGCTTGCCGTCGATGGCGCCGAACTCGATTGGCGTTGCGGGCTTGGCGACGGCCATGCTCAGAGTCTTGATCGCGGCGCATTTGCCGTGTGGGATCGCGATGCCGCGGCCGATGCCGGTGGTGCGGGTCGTCTCGCGCTGCCAGACGGCGTCCATCAGTTCGCGGTTGCAGGTGATGCACGCGTCGTCGCAGAGCAGCTCGACCAGCTCCCGGATCGCATCCTGTTTGGATTTTGCCTCGATTGGGACCTTCACGCGCCCCGGTCGAAGGATGTCGGTCAGTAGCATGGTCGTATCCAGCTTATCGACGCGGTGAGCCAAGCGAAACGCCGTGGGCTTGCTCTGCCCGTTCGCCGCGCTCGGCTATGCACTCGCGGGTGATCGTAGGTTTGGGGTGCGCTTCCTCGTAACACCTACCATTGGCAGGCGGCGTTGTTCTCACCGTTGTATCGACGAAGAAGCCGCCGCCAAAAGAAAAGTAACCGGCTGCTTTCACAGGATCAACCCGATGTGAGCACGGAACCCTGTAGATGGTGTTGCTTCCCTGAATTTAGTCCTGAATCGCCAGCCGTGTCATGCCGTACGGCTGAGCCGGCCCCGCCGCGGTAGACCGTTCAGATACGCCTGAAGCTTCGAGCCGGCTAACTCTCGCGGCTCGAACCTGAATCGCGTCTCAAAGATGGCATCAGCGACCGGGTTATCGACGAAATATGAGATCACCGGGTTCGCGGGCGCGGCATCGGCCGACGCGACCAGCTTGCCCGCGAGCAGCACCAACGGCCAACCCGGCCCAGTGCCGCCGCCAGGCGACCGGCCCAACTCTTCAAGCCCGAAGGCCTTGATATAAAACTTTGCGTGTTCCGGGTCGACGCCCATGACCACGCGTGTCACCCCGCTGACGCGTCCGAAGTGGTAGGCGTATCGCGTGAGCTCAAACAGCGCGTCGGCCGACCGCATCATGTGCTCGCGCCGGTCGGCGAACATGCCCACTTCCATCAGCCGCTCGTCACGGCGCCGCAGCCCGTCGAGTTCGGCCTCGAATACCCGGTCCAGCGGCAAGCCGGCTTCGTTGTCGACTGCGGCAGTCATCGTCGAGATTGTTACCGGGCCGATCCGCCCCAGGGCGACGGCAGTGTGCGCGTCGGGCTCGGCCTGGTCGCCGTAGAGTTGATGGGGATTCGGCGGGATCAGATCGCCGCGACGGTAGGCCTTGTAGACCAGCGACCAGGCGGTGACGACGTCGTCGGCCGTCTCAGCCATGCGGAAGCCCAGCCCGGTTGTCGGGTGGATATGCACGCTTCGCCGCGGTTTGGCGTGTCGATCTTGTGCATGAATCCCGTCAGACATGCGGCGGCACCTTGGGTCCGAGGCGAACGTGCGAAGCGTATAGCGATAGGCCGGCCACGGCCCGCACCCTCCGGTGTGGTGCCGTAGATTTTTTATCGGTCAAACCCACAAGCTACTTAACAGTCCGGGGGGCTTGATCGGATATAAATCTTGTAAAAATAATAGATTGCGTGCAATCGAAGCCCCCGTCGAACATCGGTTTCGCGCTCGGTTATCCTACTACCCGCATGAATACGCAGGATGCCACTCCCACGCCCGTCGACGCTGCCGTGCCCGATCCTCAGGGGCGGTTCGGCCGGTTCGGCGGGACGTACATCCCCGAGACGCTGCACGCGGCGGTGGACGGGCTGGCTGAGGCCTATGCCCGAGCTCGCGGTGATGCGGGCTTTCAGCGGCAGCTCGATGGGTACCTCAAGGACTACGTCGGCCGGCCGACACCGCTGTACTTCGCCGATCGGCTGAGCGAATCGGTGGGTGGGGCTCGCATCTATCTCAAGCGCGAGGACCTGAACCACTCCGGTGCGCACAAAATCAACAACGCGCTCGGCCAGGCGCTGCTCGCGGTGCGGATGGGCAAGCGTCGGCTGATCGCGGAGACCGGTGCGGGCCAACACGGTGTCGCGACGGCTACGGCGGCTGCGGTGTTGGGTTTGGCTTGCGATGTTTTCATGGGCACCGAGGATATGCGTCGCCAGCGGCCGAACGTGGTGCGGATGGAGTTGCTCGGTGCCCGAGTCGTTCCGGTCGAGTCGGGCTCGTGCACGCTCAAAGATGCGACGAACGCGGCCATGCGCGACTGGATGGAGTCCAGCGAGCACACGCATTACGTGATCGGGTCCGTTGTTGGGCCGCACCCGTTCCCGATGATCGTGCGCGACTTCCAATCGGTGATCGGGCGCGAGTGTCGCGAGCAGTGCATCGATCAACTTGGTGGGCTGCCGGACCACCTGGTCGCGTGCGTCGGCGGCGGGTCGAACGCTGCTGGGCTGTTCGCTCCGTTCGTCGGTGATGCGTCGGTGAAAATGACCGGTGTCGAGGCGGCCGGGCGCGGGCACAATCCGGGCGATCACGCGGCCTCGATCAGCCACGGGCAACCGGGGGTGTTGCACGGCTCGCTTAGCTATGTTTTGCAGGATGAGGATGGGCAGACGGCCCCGGTGCACTCGATCTCAGCCGGGCTGGATTACCCCGGCGTCGGCCCCGAGCACGCCTACTGGCACGACACCGGCCGCGTGCAGTACGCCGCCGTGACCGACCAACAAGCCCTCGACGCATTCGCCCAACTCACTCGGCTGGAGGGCATCATCCCCGCGCTCGAATCCAGCCACGCGCTGGCGTACACCCTGACGCTCGCCGCCGAAAATGATCCCAACAAGATCATCGTGATGAACCTCTCCGGCCGAGGCGACAAGGATCTTGATGAGGTGATTAGGTTGTTGGGGATGGGTGACGGCTAGTGTGGGGCGTCTGCGTTCACCGCTCTTGATTCACTACCTGGCGACGATGGTTGAACCACCGCATGCGGTGGCAAGCGGATCAGGAACTCAGTGCGGGCGTGTATCAGCACGCTGTAGGGTTTGGCCTGTTCGGCGAACGGTACGAGCCCCATGCGATCGAGCAAATCAATTTTCGCCTCGCGAACCCGTCCGGGTGATGCAGACAATCGGTCGTGCCAGACTGAGTACGAACCCAGTTTGGCGTCGCGGCGGGTGTAATACCCGATGAGGGGGTGGGTGAGCACGACCTCGCCAGTTTCTGGCGTGGGGAATCCAGGGTATTCCACCTCGCGATCGGGCTCATGGATCAGGTCGATCACAGCCGGCGCCCAGCGACTCTTCGTTACGATGCGATAGGCCGAGTACTTTCCTAGTGAGTCCGATGCACACGCGAACTTGAACCGTCCGTAATGCCACGGAAGTCCCCATGCGTACCGAGGGACCACGACGAAGACAGATCCCAGCGTCGTCCCGAAAAACCACACAGCGCGCTCCCCGGTCGCACGGTCGTAGACATAGGCGCGGTAATTCGTCTGGCCAAAACGCGATCGGGGGCTGGGGAACGCCGCCGCTCTAAAGTCCTGGTCCTCGAACGGGACCACCGAGACCAAAGCCTTCGATACGCCGTCAATAACGATGCAATCGAGGTCGAACCGGGGGTGGATGAGCGGGCGGACGAGCGCGGGATCAACCGCGTAGGTAATGATCGCAAAGTGACGGAGCGTAGTTACAGCGTCAATCCCGGACGGCGTCGGGCGTTGAAGCATCTCGGGCGTAAAGTGCAGTGGCTCCATGACGCGAGCGGGCCTGTGATTGCGATCAGGCCACCGTTTTGCCGACGGTGCTTGCTTGACGCTGTCAGCGGTTCGAACCTGCGAAGACTCGGTTTGCCTACTCGATCAGTGACGTACCGGTCATCGCTTCGGGCTTTTCCAATCCGAGCAATTCAAGGGTTGTCGGGAACACGTCGGCGAGGCGGCCGTCTTGACGGAGCCTGTTGGTGATGCGCGTGTCGCCGTCGGGGGTGACGACGATGCACTCGACGGTGTAGAGCGTGTGGGCCGTGTGGGGGGAGCCGGTGTCGGGGTCGAACATCTGCTCGGCGTTGCCGTGGTCGGCAGTGACGATCAGTGCGCCGCCGCGAGCGAGGGTCGCGTCGACGATGCGGCCGACGCAGGCATCGACGGTTTCGACGGCTTTGATGGCTGCATCGAGCTTGCCGGTGTGGCCGACCATGTCGCAGTTGGCGAAGTTGACGAGGATAAAGTCCTCGCACTTGTCGCCGGCATTTAGCCGCTCCAACACCAGGTCGCAGATCTCCGGGGCGCTCATCTCGGGTTGCAGGTCGTATGTCGGGACTTTCGGTGACTGCGCCATCTTGCGCGACTCGCCGGGGAACGGTTCCTCGCGGTAGTCGTTGAAGAAGAACGTCACGTGCGGGAACTTCTCGGTCTCGGCGCAGCGGAACTGGGTCAGCCCGGAGTCGCTGAGCGTCCGTCCCGCGATGTTGGACATCTTCGGCAGTCTGGGGAACACCACGGCGACCGGAAGCCCTTGCTCATAGGCCGTCATCGTGACGAAGCAGAGGTCCAGTTTGCGCGTCCGGTTGAATCCTTGGGTGCCTGTGTCGGGCGATGCGGGCACGGCGGCCCAGTCGTCGTCTTCGAGGGCAAACGCCTTGATAATCTCGCGCGGCCGGTCGCCGCGGTAGTTGTAGAAAATCACCGTGTCGCCGTCTTTGATCCGCCCGGACAGCGCATCGTCGAGGCTCGAACCGATCATCGTTGGCGGGATGAACTCGTCGCCTTGTTGCGAGTCGTTGGCCGGGCTGTCGTAGTACCGCTGGATCGCCTCGTCCGCCGACGCGGCCCAGGGCAACTCGAGTTTGCGCGCGTGGATCCCGGTGAGGCATGCGTAGGCCTGCTCGACGCGCTCCCAGCGGTTGTCGCGGTCCATCGCGTAGTACCGCCCACACACCGTCCCGACACGCCCGACGCCGATCTCGGCGCAGCGGGCCTCGATCTCGGCGACGTACTTTTTACCGGTGAACGGTCCGGTGTCGCGGCCGTCGGTGAACAGGTGCAGCGTGACGCGATCGGTGCGGCCGGTGCGCTTAATCAACTCCAGGCAGGCGTAGAGGTGGGTCATCAATCCGTGGACGCCGGCGTCGGAGGCGATGCCCATGAGGTGGATGTGCGCGTGCTCCGGCTTTGCGTGCTCGACGGCGTCGAGTAGCAGGCGGTTCTCGAAGAACTCACCGGACTCGATGGATTTTGTTACGCGGACCGAGTCCTGGTCGACGACACGCCCTGCGCCGAGGTTCTGGTGGCCGACCTCGCTGTTGCCCATCGTGCCGGCGGGCAGCCCAACATCGTTGCTCGAGGTGTGGATCAGCGACCATGGGTACTCGGCGAGCAGCCGGTCGCAGCGGGGTGTGGCCGCGAGTTTCACGGCGTTGAACGTGTCGTGCTCGGGATTGGGGTTGCGGCCCCACCCGTCGCGAACGATCAGAACGACCGGCCTGAAGCTACGATTGCTAGCCATGCTGACTCCTGGTGGGGTTGCCATCGGGTGTGGCCCGGTCGCGTGGTTCGCGCGGGCGGTTGGGGCGGCGATTGTAGGCCAACGGCGATTTCCGGGCGACGCGACCGGGCTCTTGCTGCTCGCGGGGTGATCGGCGTTCGGCCGGGCGGGGGTGGGGGGGTTGCGTTACCATTCGAAACGACGGCCAACGCCGAACACCGGCAACAAGATTTACGTAAGGAGTCCATGATGAAACGCTGCAGTGTCACGCTCGCCATGCTGTTGTCCGTGATGGGTTTGCTGGGAGTGGGTGGTTGCCAGACCGGCGATCTCGGTACGACTAACGTGGCCGGGGACATCACGACGATGATCGATGCCTCGCCGGAACAGATCGCGTCAGCCGGTGAGCGCGTGCTGACCGAGATGAGCTTCCTGGATGTGTCCGGCGTGTCGACGTCGATCGACGGGCGTGTCCGAGCGAAGACCGCGCACGATCAGGCCGTCACGATCAAGATCAAGAGCCAGGGCAAGAACATCAGCAAAGTTGCGATCCGCGTCGGGGCGCTCGGCGACGAGGCGACGAGCATGCGCATCCTGGAAGAGCTCCGCGCCGCGCTGGGTGGGGATGATTCTTAGCCACCGGGGTCTCGCCGCATCACATGACCGATACCGAGCCTGCGATCGAATCTCAGAGCGAGGCCGACCCTCCGGGCGGCCCGGATGTCGAGCGCGGGGGTGGTGCCGAGGGTACGCCGCCGATGATGGCGTTGGGCGAGCACCTCGAGGACCTTCGCCGGCGGTTGATGTTCGCGATGGCCGGGGTTGCGCTGGTGCTTGCGTTCACGCTGTATCACGGGCGAGCGCTGATCAGTTGGTTGTGCGTGCCGCTGCTTGAGGCGCAGCAGGCGGCGGGGGTGAGGCCGGGGGCGTACACGCTGTCGCCGATCGCGGGCTTCGCGGCGTACCTCAAGGTCAGCCTGGCCGCGGCTGTGGTGATCGCGTTGCCCTGGGTGCTGTATCAGGTCTGGCGGTTCATCGAGGGCGGGCTGTACGCCGGGGAGCGCCGTGTGGTCGCGCTGCTGACGCCGTTCAGCGCAGTGATGACCGCGTTGGGCGTGGCGTTTCTTTATTACGTCATGCTGCCGGTCTGTCTGTGGTTTTTGTTGTCGTTCTCGGCGTCGTTCCCAATGGGGGATCCTGGCGGAATTTTAGATACGGTCGCGGCGGTCGATCAGCCGGTGGCTCGGCAATCGGTTCCGCGAGTCGCGACACTGCCGGTGCTGGCGACGGATCCTCCGAGCCCAACCGAGGGCCAGGTGTGGCTGCGCGGTCCGCAGCGCGAGTTGTGTGTTTTTCATGGCGGGCAGGTGCGGTCGGTTTCGCTGCAGGCGCGATCATTGCTCAATCCGATGATCGAGATCGGCCAGTACCTCGGATTCGCCGCGGCGATGGGCGCGGGGATCGTGATCGCGTTTCAACTGCCAGTCGCGATGGTGATCGCGGGGTGGGCAGGTGTCGTCGAGGCTCGGCAGTTGAGGCGGTATCGGCGGCACTGCATCGTCGGGTGCTTCGCACTGGGGATGCTACTGACGCCGGCAGACGTGTTGAGCATGCTGCTGTTGGCCGTGCCGCTTTGGGGGCTATTCGAACTTGGTCTGGTGCTGATGGACCGCGCCGGGAGGCGGGATTCAGTGGGCTGATCGCTCTGGCCGGAGCGCGGCGAGTGCGAGAAACGCCCAACCTGCCAGGAAGCAGACGCCGCCAATCGGCGTGACCATCCCTAGCCAGCGAGCACCGGTTAGCGCAAGCAGGTACAGGCTGCCCGAAAAGAAAATGATCCCCGCGCCGAAAAACTTGCCGGCGCGGGTGCAGAGCACGGCGTCGCTCGATGGGATGGCTAGTGCCGCGGCGAGCATCGCGAGCGCGTGGGTGATGTGATAGCGCGCCGCCAGATCGAATATTTCTAATCGGTCAGGATTGAGTCGTCCGTCCAGGGCGTGTGCGGCGAAGGTGCCGGCCAAAACAGCTAAAAATCCGAACGCGGCAGCGGTGGCAATGAGTCGGCGTTGCATCGCGACGATGATACTCGCCTGCGATCCACGGATGTCGGCTATCGGCGAGCCGGTCGGTAGGATGCACCGATCGCGAACGTCGCACTCATGATCGCCAGCGCGCCCGGCTCGGGGCTGCTGTTGAGGTCGTAGCCGATCAGATCGAGTGCGCGCAGGTCGGCAGAACTGATCGAGAAGATCTGTCCGGTGGCAAGGGTCGGGTCGAGGATCCCGAGCAGTTCGCCGGTTAGGCCGTTGTCCTTCCAGTGGCTGGCTTGCCGCCCATCACCGGTCAGAGCGCCGGTGGACAGCCGCCACTCGTTGGTGGTGTCGTCGAAGACCTCGTCGTTGTCAGGCACGAGGCTGCGGGTGAACGTTGTGAAGTCAGCCGCGTTGGATGGGTCGGACCCGCCGTCGTTGTCGAATCTGAACAGGTCGAGCACGTGCGGCGAGACATCGGCGGTCTGCGAGTCATCCAATAGCTCATCGATCTCATCGACAACGGAAGTGAAGCCTAAGGCGTGGCCGATCTCGTGTGCGGCGACGGTCTCGAAGTCCATCGTGCCGGGTGTCACACCATCAGAGTTGTCGTAGTCGAAGCTGAACTGCGTGTTGAATGTGATCGTCGCATCGGTGGCGCCGAACGAAGCATCGAGGCCGGTGAACCCGATGGCTTTGAGGTTGGCTTTGTTGGCGGACAAGTCACCGTCCAGACCGAACCCGGCGGGCAGTAGCGCGGTGAATTGTGCGGAGGTCGGCAGCGACGCGACGATCCCGTCGTCGGGCTCGCCGGCCGAATCGGCGACCAGGGCGTTGCGGATCGAGTTGTACCCGGTCGAGAGGATCACCGACGAGGCCTGGCCGATCACACTTGGGTTGCCCAGGTTCGATAGATCGGCGTCGATATTGATGGTGATTGGATCGCTGATCCACGCTTCCCACATCGCGGCCGCCCGGTTGAACGCGTCGAGCGCATCGGTGTTTCCCGCGAGCCCGGGTCCTGCGTTGATGGAGATATCGAATGAGCCGAGGTTCGAGCTTTGTGGTGGATTGAGCGTGAAGCCTGATCCTGAGTCTGGGCCGGACCCCGACGCAGACTCCAACGCGAGCATCGAACTGGATTGGGGTGTGGCTTGCGAGCTGCCTGTCCCGGATGCGTTGATTGCGAACGTGCTGTCAAGACGAAAGCCCGTATCGGCTGCGTGATGAACGGGCAGTTCCACCCCGTAGGGTGCCGGCTGTGCGACCGGTGCATCAAGCACTCCCGCGATGGCGGTGTGCGGTATCGCCGCGAGTACCGCGGCTGCGCTGACCCTATGAAATGTCCCTACGTCCATGGTTGCCTCCGTGGATGATCAAGTTGGCCCAGCCGGATTGAGGCGGCGGTCACGGACGAATTGACGAATTCAGTTGGCGATGGGGCAAGGGTGCTGCGGAGCCGGGAAGGCGCATCCTGCGGTGGGCGGCGGTGTGATCGATACAACCGCGCCAGTTGGCACCGGACGATGATGGGAGCGGCGAAGTGCTACGGGTTTTGGGTGGTGAGGTTCGTGGCGTGAAGGCCTGTTCGGCGGCCTGAATCGTCGGTAGAATGAGGGGGATTCTGTAGAGGAGGTATTGCCGTGGTACGACCGCGTGACGACGAACGATCAGACGTAGGGGTGTGCCCGATCTGCAAGCAGTCGGTTGCGGCGGACCAACCGTTGTTTCCATTTTGCGGGGAGCGTTGTAAGACGATCGACCTGGGCAAGTGGCTCAAGGGCGATTACATGATCAGCCGAGCGATCGAGCACAGCGATCTGGATGAGTAGTAAGCGAGGGCGGTCAATCGTCTTGAGCGGCGGGATCGTCGGCGCGCGATTCCGACGGCGAGATACCGTAGATGACGAAGCGGTGGCTGACCGGGTCGTAGCCGTGCTCGCGGCAGATGCGGTCGCGGACCGGTTCGAGCCAGGGGCTGGGGATCTCGGTGATGCGGCCAGTCTCGACACACACCAGGTGGCCTTTGGGCTTGCGGCCAAAGCTTAGCTCGTAGTGCGCCTGCTTCGAGTCGATCAACAGCTCGGTGATGATCTTGGCGTCCTGCAGGTGTTTGAGCGTGCGGTAGATTGTCGCTTTGCTGACGCGGTGGCCGCCCTGGCGCATTTCAGAGAGCAACTGGTCGGCTTCGAAAACCTCCTCCTGAGCGAGCACGGTGTCGAGGATCTTGGCGCGTTCGCCGGTGAACTTGAGACCCTGTCGCTTGAGGAACCGCCTGAAGATCGCACACAGTGGCTCGATCATCGGCTCGTCACCGGACGGGGGTTTGGGCTGGGTGTTGGGCGGCGGCGGTGCGGGCATACGGTGATTCTACCGGGGTTGAGCGCGGTTGGCAGGTACGCGCGCGTCTTGGCCGGGTAAGCGGCGCGTTGGTATCTTGGCCGGGCGTTCGATGTCCGGTGGTTCGTGGAGTGCACCCGTGTGTCAAGAGACGATTGGTGTTGGGATGATCGGTTGTGGCACGGTGGGCGGCGCGGTGGCGTCGCTGCTGCGTGAGAACGCGGAGTTGTACGCAACACGCGCGGGTGTGCGCGTGGAACTGCGTCGCGTGCTCGTGCGCGACACGGCCAAGGCCTGTCGATCGGGCGCTGTGACGGAAGCGCTAGTGACAGACGACGCGGAAGCGTTCTTCGCTACGCCGGACATGCCGATTGTGATTGAGAACGCCGGCGGGCGCGGCACGGTCGCCGGATACGTCCGCCGCGCACTCGAAGCCGGCAAGCATATCGTTACGGCCAACAAGAGTTTGCTGGCGAGTGAGGGGCCGGAGTTATTCGCGCTTGCTCGACAACACAATGCGTGCATTGCGTTTGAGGCGTCGTGCGGTGGCGGGATCCCGGTAGTCACTGCGTTGCAGTTCGGGCTGATGGCGAATCGGATCACGGGGCTCTATGGGATCCTTAACGGGACGTGCAACTTTATCCTGACCCAGATGGCACACCACGGCACGGGGTATGAGCAGACACTCGCCGAGGCGCAGGCCAAGGGATTCGCCGAGGCCGACCCGACGCTGGATGTGTCCGGTCGCGATGCGGCGGAGAAGCTGGCCGTGCTGGCGTCACTTGCGTTCGGTCTGCGGTGCAGCGGTGACGATGTGTGGTGCGAAGGCATCGATGGGCTGGACCTGGCTGATATCCGCTGCGGTGCGGAACTTGGGTATGACATCAAGCTCCTGGCGATCGCCGAGTTGGATGAGGATGGCGGTGATCATGCCGTCAGCCTGCGCACGCACCCGTGTTTTATTCCGGTGGATCGGCCGTTGGCACAGGTGCGTGGGGCATACAACGCCCTATCGGTGTACGGGGATGCACTGGGGCACTCGATGTATTACGGGCAGGGCGCCGGCGGCATGCCCACCGCGAGCGCTGTTGTCAGTGATCTGCTCAACGTCGCCAGCGGGTGGTATCCCAAGGCGTTTGCACAGATGCGTCTTACCCCTGACTGCCACGCGACGCCGCGGTTGATCGAGCCGCGCGACGTATCCAGCCGGTACTACCTGCGGATCAACGCGAAAGATGCCCCCGGCGTGCTCGGGCGTGTATCGACGATTCTCGGCGAGCGCGGGATCAGCATCTCGTCGGTGTTGCAGCACGAGCAGGCGGCAGGCCAATTCGTCCCGGTTGTGATCACGACGAATCGTGCGAAGCAGGGCGACCTTGATGCGTCGCTGCAACAGATTGAGCGGTTGAGCGTGATCGACGGGCGGCCGGTTTGTATTCGGATCGTGGACCTACCGACCGATTGATCGCCGCGTGTCAGCTTGGTTGGCCGCTTAGCCGCTGGAGGATGGATGGGAGGTTGGCGGTGAAGTGGCTGCGCGGCATGACGAAATCCGCACCGCGGTCGTGCGCGGCCTGGAGCACTTCGGTTGCGACGTGCGACCCGAACGCGACGACGGGGATCCCCGCGTCGAACGCCTTCGCCTGATCGATCAGAGTCAAGCCGTCATCGCCAATATCTAAATCGATCACCAACCCGGTAACCGGGTCATTGCACCGTCCGTCGTCGATGCGCTCGAGCCGTTTGGCCAGCGCCGCGGCGTCGCGGGTCGGGCGGCTGGGCAAGTTCAGCGCGTCGGCTGTGCTGCGGACCTTGGTGGCGAAGATCAGATCGGCGCATGCGTAGACAATCATGGCGGGGATCATATCGAGCCGGGGTTGCGGGCGTCGGATCGGTTCGCTTGATGGTGCATTGGGCGCGGGCTACTATGTACGGCTCGGTGAAAATCCTGGCTGGTGGCGAGGCTGCTGCCGGGTCGGTAATTGCTTGCCAAAACAGATGATGCATTGGCCGGTTTCGGCGGGTCAAGTGGTGAAAAACGCATTCGATAGACGATATAGGGACTCGTCCGCAAGGCGGGTTGGCGGCGTTGCCGCATCCGGGCGACGGGACTTAATTTCATCTCGGCAAGCGACTTGCATCAACAATCGCTTTGAGAGAGTGATGAAATGGCTAAGAAAAAAACCGCTAAGAAAGCCGCTGCTGCAAAAACGGTGAAGCGGCCTGCCGCCAAGAAGGCTGCGAAAGCCGGCCCAAAGAAAGCCGCGTCAAAAAAGACGACGTCGGGTCGCAGCGCTACGAAACAGACCAAGAAGAAGGTCGTCAAGAAGGCTGCGGTGAAAAAGGCCTCGACGGCGAAGTCGAAAGCAGCGGCGAAGAAGACCAAGGTTGGGAGCAAGCCTCCTAAGAAGACCTCGGCCAAGGCCGGGACGAAATTGGTGGCCAAGCCCGCTGCGACGACAAAAAAGTCCTCAAAGACCCGAAAAGCCGCGGCCGGTAAGCGATCGGGCTCAACGGCCAAGACGTCGAAATCGTCCAAGGCGGCTGTACCCGATACGCCGAAGAAGCGGACCGGCAAGCCGCGCTTCACCCAGAAGACGACTCTGGTTCAGGGGCGGCGCGGTTCGGCCAAGTTGGTTCCGCCGGTCTTGCCCTATCGCCCGGCTGCGGAGACTGAGAGTGAGAATCACGAACCGCTGACGGTGGCCCAGCTACGCAAGGTTAAGACGGGCTTGACCAAGCGCGACCTGGATCACTTCTACCGCCAGTTGCTCGATCGCCGGGCGGTCATCGCCGGCGACGTCGACACGATGCAACTGGATGCGCGCAACGGCGACGGGACACTCTCGCACGTCCCGGTTCATATGGCTGACATCGGATCGGACAATTACGAGCAGGAGTTCACGCTCGGGCTGGTCGAGTCCGAGCGTAAGTTGCTGATGGAAATCGACGCGGCCATTGAGCGCATCCGCGACCGTATCTACGGCGTGTGTATCGAGCGAGGCATCCCGATCGGTCGAGCCCGGCTCGACGCCAAGCCGTGGGCGAAATACTGCATCGAAGAGGCCCGCGAACGTGAGCGACGCCTTAATCGGTGAACGGTGCCACTGACCCCGTGACTGACGACGCACAGGCTTCCGAACGACCCTCGTCGGGTGGGCGCGACCTGGCCGGGCGATGGTTCGCCGCTTGGCGGGTATTCGCGTTGACCGGCTTGCTTGTGCTCGTCGCGGACCTGGCGAGCAAGACCTTCGCGTTTGAGCACGTCGGTGACCAACCCGTGGTGCTGACGCGGCAGAATGCGGCCCTTCCCGGCACGATCCCCTATCACGAACCGATCACCGTCGTGCCCTACATACTGAGTCTGCGCCTGGTCACCAACACCGGGGCGGTGTTTGGGTGGGGCAGTGGCGGGCAGACGATTTTCATCGTGGTGACGCTGATTGCAGTCGGCGTGATTGTGGGGCTGTTCTGCCGTAGCCGACCTACGGACCGCCTGCTTCACATCACGCTAGGGTTGATTCTGGCGGGGGCGCTGGGCAACCTGTATGACCGCGTACGATTCAATGCGGTGCGCGATCTGCTTTGGCTGCTGCCTGATACCGAGCTATGGCCTTGGGTTTTTAATGTTGCGGACGCGGCGCTGGTTGTGGGGACGGGTGTGCTGATGTTGTTGGCCTACCGTAACGACAAGCCTCAACCCAGCGCTTGATTAATCGCACACCGAGCGGGGTATCACCGCCTCGCTCCGGGTGCCACTGAACGCCGAGATACCACCGCCGGTCCGGATGGTCGATCGCCTCGATCACACCATCGGGCGCCATGGCGATTACACGCAAGCCGCCGGGCAGGGGGGTTAGCGGTTGTGCGGTTGTCAGTGTTTCAGGTGGCGCGATTGATTGACGATGGGCGGAGATGACCGTGAGCGATTCATCGCGGCCGTCTGGTTGCAAGAGTGCCGAGGGTGTATTGGCGAGAATCACCGCGTGCACGCGGTCACCTTCGTGCACGGCAGCATCCGCGAGCACATCCGGCAGGTACTGATGCAGTCTGCCACCGGCGTGCAGTGCCATCATCTGCATGCCCAGGCAGACGCCGAGCACGGGCAGATTGGGGCGAGCGTCTGCCGCCCGCAACAATGCGAGCTCGAATGCCTGCCGCCGCGGATCAACGATGCGGGCCTTGGGGTGTGTTGGTTCGCCGAACTCCTCGGTCGCCGGATCACCCCCGCCGGTGAGCAGCAGCCCATCACACAACCGTGCATAATTTTCGGCGAGTTCGGGTTCGTGCGGCAGGATCACAGGCAAACCGCCGGCGTCCGCGACAGCCCGCGTGTACGCCGTGGTCACCTCGTAGCGCGGAGAGGTTGTGCCAGCCGCGTTGTCGGCCGTGATCCCTATGATCGGCGACTCGGTACGGTTTGTGTCGGGTTTAGTCTCGATCGCTTCGGGCATGGACCGAATCATACACCCCAGGGTCAAGGACTATTTTTGGGGGCTACTAACGATTCACCGTGAGCCCATCCTCATGGATTGATTCCCACAGCCTGTGGATGATCTGGCGGTCGAGGTTGACCAGGATGCCGCCGCCTTCGATTTTTCGGCCCGACAGGCATTGCGTCAGCGCGATGAGTTGATCGATCCGCCGGGTGTCACTGCTCAGGTCCCAGACGCGCAGGTCTTCCCGGGAACTTGATGCCCGCAACGCGCGCCCGTCCTCGGTAAACGCGGCGTGGTAAACCTCGCCATCCATCTCGAGTGGTGGTGTGATCGGTTGGCCGGAGCGCAGGTCCCATACTTGTGCGGCACCCCTGTGGGTGCGGCTGTTGCGGCAGGCGGTCGCTATGTACCGCCCATTGGGGGCGAAGGCGATGTGCCGGACGGGCCCGCGGTGTGCCATGGGCGGCGTGGTGGCTTCGCCGGTATGCGCATCCCAAACCTGCGCCCAGCAGATCGTGTCGCGGAACACAGAGTTGCTGGTGGTCACGACCCACCGGCCGTCGGGGCTGAAGTGTGAGTGGTAGACCAACGCCCGGTGGAGCATGGGTTTGGTCAGCGGTTCGCCCGTTGCCGCGGCCCACACCCGCACGACGCCGTCCGACGATGAGGTGACCACACGCTCGCTGTCCGGGCTGAATGTCGCGTGGTACATCCAGTCGGTGGTCTCCAACTCGTTCGATAGCGGTTGTCCTGTCTCCACGTCCCAGACCCTCGCGTAGCTGACCGTCCGGAGCTGCTGGTATCCGCACGCGGTGGCCAAGCGCTTGCTGTCGGGGCTGAACATGACGTGGTGAACCGCGGCGCGGTGGAGCATGACCGGGGCGGCGAGCGACCCGGTCCGCGAGTCCCAGATTCGCGCGGCGCCTTCCAACTGATCCATGTCTCCCGCCGCGGTGGCGATCAGTCGCCCGTCGGGGCTGAACGCGACGCTGTGCACCGGTTGGCCGTGCTCCATCGGCGGGGCAAGCGACTCGCCGGTTTGCGCATCCCAGATGTAGGCGCTGTGGTCTTCGGAGCCGGTAACCAGTCGGGCCCCGTCCGGGGAGAAGGCCGCGCTGATGATCCGCTGATCGTGCCGGAGCGGAGCCGTGATCGGTTCTCCCGTGCGGGCGTCGCGCACGCTTGCCTGCATGCCTCCCTGGGAAGTGAATACCAAGCGGTGGTCGGGGCTGATCACGGCGACGTTGACAGCACCGGTACCTATCGTGTCGGCCGGGCGTCGTGCGGGAAGCTGGTCTGTGAACTTGCTCCAATCCCACAGACGCGCCTCGCCGCCATAGCTGTACGTCAGCAGGTACCGTCCGTCCGGGCTGAAACGCGGCCGCCCGTAGACCAGGCCGAGGTGTTGCAGCGGTGCGGTGACCGGGTTGCCGGTGCGGGTATCCCAGACGCGAACGGTCTCGTCGTGGCTCGCGGTGGCGACGTACTTGCCGTCGGGGCTGAATTCGGCTTTGTAAACATGTTCCTTGTGTGGCAAGGGCGCGGTAAGCGCTTGGCCGGTTCGGACGCTCCAGATCCTGGCGGAGCCTTCGGAGCCCGACGTGACGACTTTCTCACCGTCCGGGCTAAACTGCGCATCAAAAACGAACGACTCGTGCTCGAACGCGCCGATGAGCGGTTCGCCGGTTCGCGCATCCCACAACTGGGCCGTCCCGTCGTATGACGCGGTCAGGATCATGGTCCCGTCCGGGCTGAAGGAGCAGGAGTAGATATAGCTGCGGTGTTCAAGCGGTGGGAGGATCGGATCACCCGACTCGAGATCGAACAGTTGAGCCGTGCCTTCCGAACTGGCCGTCAGGACAGTGCCTCCGTCGCTGCTAAACACGGCGTCATTTAGCCGGTGGTGGGCATCGAGTTGGACCGCGGATCGGCTGCTTGTCGCGACATCCCACAGGACCGCTCCCTCATGGCCAGCGGTGAGGACCTGCGTGGCGTCGTCATTGAATCGGGCTCGCCGGACCAGGCCGGCGTGTTTCAGGTAGTTTGTGACAGCTTCGCCGGTCGTCGCGTCCCAAACCCGCACGGTCTTGTCTCGACTCGACGTAACGACCCACCGCCCATCGCGGCTGAACGCAACGTAGGTGGCCTGCACAAGGTGATGCAGCGGTCCGGTAACGGCCTTGCCCGTCGCAACGTCCCAGATGCGGGCAACGCCGTCCCAACCTGCCGTGGCGACCCGCGTGCCATCGGGGCTGAACTCCGCGTGGCGCACCCAACTGCGGTGAAACCACATCTGAACCTGCTCGGGGATCTGCCGCAGCCCGACGCCAAGTCTAATGCGGTGACGCGTCTCGTAGGTGGGGTCGCCTTTGTCCAGCTTGAGCGCCTCGGAAAACCAAAGCAGCGCTCCGGCCAGGTCGTCGCGGTTCATCAACTCATTGCCGCGGATAACGCATGAGTCGACCAGTCGCCTGTGGCTGCGCTGCTGCTCGTGGGTGGCGCGGACGCGCTCGGACTCGGCGCGGCGGCGCTCCTTGTCGGCTTCGACTTGGGCGGTTCGCGCGGTGTCACGCTCGTGCGTGACACGGCGGTAGTGGTAGGACACCAGCGCGGTGATGATTACGACCAGCGCGACGGTCAGGGTAAACACCGTCTTGTGGTGCTTGAGATACTTGCCCAGGACATACCCCGCGGTGTGCGGGCGGGCGATCAGCGGGCGGCCTTCGATGTAGTTGTCGATGTCGCGCGCCATCTCGGCGGCGGAGGTGTAGCGGTGTTCCGGGTCGTGGGCCATCGCCGTCTTGAGCATCGCGGTGAGGTCGCGCCCGAGAGTCTCGCGTATCTCCGCGCTGAACCGCACCGGCTCGGTCGCAACCCGTCGCAGCAACGAAACGCGCGAGCCGGACAGGTCGTGCGGCGGCTTGCCGGTGAGCAACCTAAAGAGCATCACGCCGATGCTGAATACGTCCGATCGGGTGTCGATTTGGTCAGTACGTCCCGCTGCCTGTTCCGGTGACATGAACGCGGGCGTGCCGGCGAGTTCACCCTCGACCGAGACCATGGGGTCTTCCGCGGTGGGCTCGGCGTCGAGCCCGGCCATGACCTTGGCCAGGCCAAAGTCCAGTACGTGCGGCTCGCCCTGGTTGTCCACGAGGACGTTCGAGGGCTTGAGGTCCCGGTGGATCACGCCGCGTTGATGGGCATGTTCGACCGCACCGCAGACGCTCTGGATCAACTCGAGTGTCTGGCGTCGTCCGCACTGCTGGTCTTTGACGAACCGTTCAAGCGGGACGCCGTCGACCAACTCCATGGCGTAGTAGTACACGCCGCGGTCGAGCCCGCTGTCGTAGACCCGCGCGATGTTGGGGTGCTTGAGGCGCGCGGCGAGTTCGACCTCGCGCTCGAATCGGCGCAGCACGCGTTCGGACCCCAGTGTGTCTTTCGCGACCAGCTTCAACGCGACCAGCCGGTGCGTGCTCAGTTGTTCGGCTCGCCACACGACGCCCATCCCGCCCAGGCCCAGCCTGCTGATGATGCGGTACCCGTCGATATGGGGCGGCTGTTCGGTGAGGCTGCTACTCGGAGGATCGGTGTCTGATGCGCTGTTCGCCGCGGTGAGTGGGACGGGTGTCGAGCGGTGGTCCGATCGCAGCCCGACGCCGGCGCGCAGCGCGTCCCATGAACCGTCGGTGTCATTGACGGCGCTGAGGAATGCGGGGCTCTCATCAAGCACGAGTGACGTGAGCAGGTGTCGGATACCGACGCGCGCGTGGCCGTGCTCGGCGGCCTCTTCCTCGGCGGCTTTAAACATGGCCAGGCAGCGCGCTGAAAGGACCGCCGGTTGTCCCTGCCCGCCGGGTGTCAGGCTGTCGGACGCGTGCTCAAGCCGTTCGGATACGGTGTTCACCGACAGGCCGGCCTCGGTCAACAAGCGGCGCAGCCAGTCCGCGTCGGATTTGAGGCCGGGCGTCGAATCATTGTTGTCAGTTTGTTCGGCAAGGCGCAGCAGGCCGATCGCTAGATGTTCGGTAAGGATCTCGCTTTGCAGCCGCCTTGCGTGCCCGGCGGCGTAATCGAGCACAACCTGCAACGACGCACTGGGTTCCATGCGCGGTGATGTCCTGGTGGGTCGGCTACCGAACCCTTGTTCGGGAATGGTCTTCCCCCGGCGGCACCACCTGCCGACGGTCCCATCCATCTTCAAGCGATATCCTACTGAACATGCTTTGGTTTGGCGGAGCACTCAGCGTGATCCGGGGTCTGGGTGTCATCGGCGTTGCACGCGGCCAAAGCGCCGTAGAGTGCAACCGCCATCAGTCCGGTCGGCCCAAAAACAGAGGCGACATGGCCGGGCAACCCAGCAGCGGTGTTCGTCGATGAGCGGTCGTTGGCTCCGTCATCAGTGGAGGCAATCGCCGCGCGCACCAAGCCGGCGATCTCCCGGTCGTGCTCGGGCACCGCGGCGACTCGCAGGAGCACGACCATGGCTGCGACTTTGGCTTTGGTTGCTTTGGGCAACTGCGTGTTGCTCTGCATCCACCGGCGGATCGTCCAGTCGGTGACGCCCAGTAGTTGCGCTGCTTGACCGGTCGTCAGGTCGAGCTTGGTTAGGCACTCGGCGAAGGCCTGGATCAACACACGCGACTCCATGCGCACGAAGTGGCGGAACTCGTCGATGTGACTGCCGGTCCGGCCTGGCTCGGTGAGCGCGAGATTGAACAGCGTCCCGATCTGCAGGTCGGTCAGGTGCTCGATGGTGGTCTGTTCGCCGCTTCGGTAGATGCTGGTTCGATCGTCGTGCATTTTATTCATCGTGGGTCTCCCTCAACACCCCCTGACGTCCATACGGCTACGCCTCGCGTTTGTTCAGCAACTCGATAAACCGGTGGATCTCCGTCGTCGCCTCGTCCGGGTCTCCGCACTCGCTGCAGATGACCTCGCGCAGCTCCTTGCCGAGACGGGCCTCGACGGTTTTCGCCATGTTGCGTGCCTTCTGATCGGTCACTCCCTGACGGGTGCCGGCCTGCTCCCAGCTCAGCGCGGGATTCTCCAAATATCTGCCCGCAAACACCGCGAAATGGGCCGCCAGGCCGTCCGTTTCACACGCCGACTGGACCCGCTGCACAGCTGCGTAGAGCAGCTCGCGCGCGTAACGCCGGTCGAAAATCGACTCCGGCCGCTCGTCCGTCGCGGGCTCGAAATAGGGCCCGGCTTTCTCAATTACTTCGTCGAGGCGGATATCGTTGGTCTCGGCCCGTCTTTTTTTCGCGTTTTTTGCCTGGAGGTGGGATCGCCACTGGTTCTTGACGATCTGCCCGAGATACGACCGGAACCGCGACTCCCTCGGCCGCAGGCTGCCCAGCAGCTTCCCTCCCATCAGCTTGACGAAGACGTCTTGCGTTAGGTCCTTGGCGGTTTCGTGGTCGGCTCCGAGTGCGCGCAGGTAGCAAAAGACCGGTGTCGCGTAGCGGCAATACATATCGTCCCGGCTGGCGGCGTCGCCGGCTTGGGCGCTCTCGATCCGCGTCCATTCGGTCACGGGGAAATGCACACCCCATGCATTGGACTTTAGCGAGGCGTTGTGTTCAGGCATGTCGGCGCTTCCCAGCCGGGGTTAAAGCCGTGCAATGAATCCTCTCTTGCACGCTCCAACGGATGTGAACCGTCGTTACCACGATATCTATTTACACACCCAATCGCAAGGGATTGTGGGTACGTACGGAAAAAAACTTTCCGCAACGACCACGGAAGCGTGGCGATGCGGGTATCTGACCCTGTCTGACTGAGCGATCCGGAACGGGCGACCGGGAATCGGAGTCTGGCAGCGGCCCGGCCGGACACCGACCGGGAGTATCCCATTGAGCGGAGGGACTGGGAGTGTACTATGAAATTCACAATCATCCCTTCGATCTATTTGTTGCTATGGATTCTTGCCGCGGCGGGCACTGCCCGGGCGAGTGAGATCGCACCCAGGACCATCGAATTTTCCGGCAACACATGGGGCGTGCGGTCCGGGTTCGGCGGGCCGGGTCCGAACACGTGGTCGGATAGCGACCCGAGCGTCTGGGTCGATTCTCAAGGCCAACTCCACCTGGAAATCCGGCAGATCGCCGGCGCGTGGCGCAGTGTACAGGTCACGACCGAGCAGGTCGTCGGTTACGGAGACTATGAATTTCTGGTGACCAGCGATCTTGAGGAACTCCATGAGGACGTGGTGCTCGGGTTATTCTTGTATCAGGACGACAATACCGAGATTGATATTGAGTTTGCTCGATGGGGCGACGCCCTAAACGGCGAGGTGGGTAACTACACGGTGCAGCCGTACCACGTCGCGGGGAATACCCGGTCGGTGGCCCTGGGCCTCACAGGCACTCACACGACGCACGCGATCCGTTGGCTGGCGGACGCAGTGACTTTTGCCAGCTACCACGGGCACTACGGTGGCGTATTCGATAATCCGCCGTCACCCCACCTGCTGATCGATCAATGGGCGTATACCGGCGAGTATGTTCCGCAGCCGGATCAGCTGCGGCTGAATATCAATCTGTGGCTGTTCCAGGGCGCTCAGCCGGCGGATTTTACCGGAGCCGAGGTTGTGATACGCAAGGTTCGAGCCCAGGGCGTTCCCGAACCGGCTAGCGCCGTTCTTCTTGGCACTGGGGTCGTGCTTATCGCCGGGCGCAAGACACGGCCGAAGCTGTTGCCATCCACACATCGCCGCTAGGTCGGTCTTCGAGAAGACACGCGGTTGCCCCATCGCAGGATCGGGAGTTCTAAGAGGTGGTAGGAGATCGCCGCGACCGAGTAGCAGGCAACAAGGCTTGCCGTGACGTACATCGAAACGGAGAACCAGGACTGATTGACCGGTGTCGGCCAGTGTGTTTTCACTCCGAGGAGAACCGGCAAATGCCAGATGTAAATCCCGTAGGACAGAGTTGCGGTCCAGCGCATGAATCGGTTGTCGATCAGTCGGTGCGCGATCCGCGAGAGGGGCAGAAGGACCAGCAGTAGCATGATGCCCGCGGGGAACAGCGGCCAGGCGTACTGTAGCGCCGGAACGCGGGCCAGCCGCAGGCAGTTTCCGATACGCCAGACCCCCGGCAGGCGGCCCCAGTAGTTGGGCACGACTTCAAGACACAGCAGTGCTACCAGGGACAGGATCGCCGCATCGACAAGGAGCGGGATTCGGCTCGAGGCTCGGTCGGAGCGGGGGATCGAACGCTGAGAAGCCAGGAACAACCGGGCTGCGAGCACACCGAATAAAAAGTGGGCGAACATCCCAAGTGGGTTATAGGTGATGACCTACGAGCAGCCCATTTTGAAGCGTGTGCGATCGGCGGGAGGGTAATCAAGGAGATTGATATCGATCGTGTGGCGGGTGAACCAGACCTGCCAGCATGCCAGCAGCGCCATGACGATCAGAACGCCGGCTTGCGCCGGGACCGTCCGGCGGAGGCGGAACAGTGCCCAGAAAACGACCGGCAGCAGCATGTAGAAGGTCATCTCGATATTGATGGACCACAGCGCCGCGTTGTGGCGCACGGGGAAGTAGGTGGACCAATGCAGGAAGTTGGTGAAGGTGAACGCGGCGATCGATCGCAGGAGTGTCGCGGCGTCGTCGCGATGATGGATCAGGAGCATGATCAAGAGGCATGCGTAGTACGCGGGGATGATGCGGCAGAGCCGCCGGACGATGTACCGACGAAATGACGGCATCTCCAGGCCATCGAGATAGGACTTCCAGAACGGCAAGGACAGGAGCATGCCGCTGAGCACAAAGAAAATAGGAACGCCGAAGTTGCCGCGCTTGAGCAGGTCGCTGAAAAAGTCCTGTGAAGGCCAATCGACTTCGAACTTCAGGTGGAAGACGAACACCCAGAGGCAGGCGATTGCGCGCATGCCGTCGGCGCCGGGGATGCGATTCGAGGGTTGGATGATCGGCTCAGGCACGGGTGTCGCTGCGGAGGGCCTTGTCGTTTGCGGAACGGGGCCCGCCCAGAACGGTATTCCTCGACATCGGTTTGATCCGCCGGTTTCTCCAGTTGCGGCGATCGTACCGGAGTTTGCTTGTGGAGACGGACGGGCGAGGCGCATGGCGTCGGGAGAGGTTATCGGGACTTGGGGGGTGTGCGATCTCAGGACGGATCGAGGTGAGCGATGACGGAGCGCATCCGCGAGCTCCAAGACCCGCGCCCGGTCGCTCGGGCCGTTCTGTGGTCCGGGCCGGTATGCTCGAGCCGCACCTCGAGCCTGTCGGGTGGGAGTTGATCTTGCAGCCGGTCGGCCCACTCAATCGCGACAACTGAGCCAGTAAAGGCGTCCGCGAGCCCGTGGCCACCGTCTTGCGCGGTCTCCCAACCGATCGATTCGAGGTCGGCCAGGCTCTTGAGCCGGTATGCATCGATGTGGATCAGGCCGGGGCTGTCGGACGGCGTCGTGTACTCGTGAACGATCACAAACGTTGGGCTTGCGACGTGGGTGGGGTCGGCGCCTAGTCCCTGGGCCAAGCCGCGTACGATCTGGGTCTTGCCGGCACCGAGCTCGCCGGTGAGCGCGATCACGTCGCCGGAGCGCAGCACGGCTGCAATCGCACGGCCGAGTGCGACGGTCTGCTCGGCGCTGTGGGTCTGGCCGTGCCAGACGTTCTCGGTTGGTTTATCGGGGCCCGGCGTCATTAGTTCGGTTCATTCTCCTCACGCCCGCTACCCGCGGTGTTCCCAGCCGAGCCCGTCGATTGGCTCGACGGATCCGTCGGCAAGCTTGATCCGGACCGGCGAGTGGGCGGAGTTGTCGGCTTCGGTCATGATACCGATCGGCGTGATCGCAACCCCATCAATCTGAGTGGGGATCGGCATGCCCGGTTGCTTGGCTGGGGCGGTGAAACACAGTTCGTAGTCTTCACCGTCGCCGAGGGCGTGTCGCCATGCATCAACACCGTCATCGTGAGAGGCGATCTGAGCCGCGGCACTGACGGGTAGGTGCTCGTGCGCGATCTCGGCTGTCAGTGGCGGGTCCGCGGGGCGGCACAATCGGGCGAGGTCGATCGCAAGGCCGTCGCTTAGATCGAGCATGCAGTGGATCTCGTGGTCGCGGGCGAGTTGTCTGGCGAGGTTGATACGGGGCTCGAAGTCCAGGTGGTGTGTGTAGCCGTCAAGGGTTTGTTGGCTGCCGCCGAGTTGGCCGGTGACGTAGATCGTATCGCCGTGCCTGGCGCCGCGGCGGGTGACCGGGCCGATGCCCTGCGCCCTCGCCAATGCCGTCACACTCAGGCTGAGCGGTCGGTCGGCGATCATGATGTCACCGCCGACGAGCGGGCAGTCGTACTGGGCGGCGACGCTGCGCATGGCGTCGAACAGCGCGGTAGCCCGGTCGTCACCAAATCCGCGTGGCAGGCTCGCCGCGGCGACGGCGGCGACGGGTAGGGCGGCCATCGCGGCGATGTCGGAGAGCGATCGGGTGACCGCTTTACGGGCGATCTTTTCGATCGGTGTGTTGGCCAGATCGAAGTGCACCCCGTCGGCGACTTGGTCGACGGTGATCAGGACGGCTTGTGCATCGGGGCCGCCTAGGCGTACCGCCGCCATATCGTCACCTGGGGGGATGGCGACGTGGTCGGGCAGAGCGGCGTTGTGGCTGTAGATGTGTTCCAGCAGCTCGAGCTCACGCATAGGCGTGATTGTAATCGAGCGGCGGTGCACACCCTGATTGATCGGCCGTGTCGGTTACGAGACGGTGACGGCTTTGGGCTTGGCGCGGGCCGGGGCGGGCGCGGTCTGGCCCGCGTGCTCCCAAAAGACCAGGCCCGGCTCCGAAGCGCCCGAGAAGTGCTCGCCACCGGGCACGATCCGTAGGGCGAACCCGTGGCGACCGCTGGTGTCGGCGGCGACGGAACCCGTGAAGGTGTGTCGCCCGTCGCCGAGATCCTGGCCGTGGGTCAGGTCGGTCGCTTCGCCTTCCGTGATGCGCCCGTCGTTGTCCAACGCGCCGGCATAGACCTGCACACGGACGTCTTCGGGGCTGAGGTTGGCCAGGTTGACCGTTGCCGTAATCGGCAGCTTGTCGCGGACACCCAGCGGTGCGGCGGCGTCGGCTTGGACGTCGTCGATCCGCAGGTTGCCCCATGCGTTGCGCAAGCGCTCTTTGGTGTGTGCGAGCGCGACGGATTTCTCCAGGCCGTTTTCCGCCAGAGCGCGTGAACGCTTGAAGGCGGGGACGTAGAACTTCTCGGCGTAGTCCTGCACCATACGGTTGGTGTTGAACGCCGGGGCGAGGTTGGTGATGCAGTGCTTCATCCGCGCGATCCAGTGGTGTGGGACGCCGTGCGTGTCGCGATCGTAGAACAGCGGGACGATCTGCTTCTCGATGATGTCGTAGAGCGCCTGGCTCTCGATGTCGTCTTGCGAGTCATAGTTGGCGTAAGTCTCGCCGCGGCCGATCGCCCAGCCCAGGTCGTTGTGGTACGCCTCGTCCCACCAACCGTCGAGGATCGAACAGTTGAGCACGCCGTTGAGTGCGGCCTTCATGCCGCTGGTGCCGCTGGCTTCCATGCCGCGTCGCGGCGTGTTCAGCCAGACGTCGCAGCCTTGGACCAAGTACCGCGCCACATTCATGTCGTAGTTCTCGATGAACACGATCTTGTGGCCGGCATCGGACTCGCGGGCAAAGTGGATGATCTGGCGGATCAGATCCTTGCCGCCGCCGTCGGCCGGGTGGGACTTGCCCGCGATCAGGAACTGGATTGGCTGATCGGTGCTCGCGAGCATGTCGAGCAAGCGCTTGCTGTCACGCAGCAAGAGGTTGGCTCGTTTGTAGGTCGCGAAACGGCGTGCGAAGCCGATGGTCAGCGCGTTAGGGTCGAGCGCGTCGGCCGTGGCGCGGGCCTGCTTGGGGCTTGTGCCACGGGCTTCGAGCTGGCGACGCAGCACCTGCCGTGTCCAGACGATCAGGCGGTGACGCCGGCGCTCGTGAACGCGCCAGAGCTCTTCGTTGGGGATGTCTTTGACCATCGTCCAGACGCTCTGGTCGGCCGGGTTGTTCTGCCAACTGGCACCCAGATAGCGGTCGAACAGGTAGATCAGATCGCTGGACAGCCAACTGCGCGCATGCACGCCGTTGGTGACGTGGCCGATGGGCACCTCGTTGTCGGGCACGCCCGGCCAGATGCTGCGCCACATCGATCGGCTGACCGAGCCGTGGAGCTTGCTGACACCGTTGGCCCAGTCGGCGGTGCGGATCGCGAGGACGGCCATCGAGAAGAACTCGGTCTTGCTGAAGACGTTTTCACGTCCGAGCGCGAGCAGGCCTTCCATATCCAGCCGCAGCGACGGTGTGTAGTTCTTGAAGTAGCGTTCGATCATTTCCGGTGGGAAGCGGTCGATCCCGGCGGGCACCGGTGTGTGTGTGGTGAAGACGTTGCTGGCCGCGGCGTACTGGCGGGCCTCGTCGAATGTGATGTCGTGCTGCTCGATCAGCGTGCGGATGCGCTCGAGCGCGAGGAACGCGGAGTGGCCTTCGTTCAGGTGGCAGACGTCCGGCTCAATGCCCAGTTCGGCCAGCGCGCGGGTGCCGCCGATGCCCAAAACAATTTCCTGGCGGATGCGCGTCTCCATATCGCCGCCGTAAAGCTGAGCCGTGATCTCGCGGTCGGCCGGGTCGTTCTCGGGCAGGTTGGTATCGAGCAGGTAGAGGTCGATGCGGCCGACGTTGACTTTCCAGACGGCGATGTGCACGTCGCGGCCGGCCATGTCGACTTTGACTTTGACCTGTTGCCCGGACTTGTCGCGGACGCGGCTAAGCGGGAGGTTGGCCAGGTCCAGGTCGGGGTAGTACTCCTGCTGCCAGCCGTCAGCGTTGAGGTATTGCTGGAAGTATCCGTGGCGGTAGAGCAGGCCGACGCCGACCAGCGGCAGGCCCAACTCGGATGCGGACTTGAGGTGATCGCCGGCGAGGCAACCGAGGCCGCCGGAATAAATCTGCAAACACTCGGTCAGCCCGAACTCGGCGCAGAAGTAGGCGATGGTGAAGTCGCCGGGTTTGTCCTTAAGCGTATCAAGCCAGGGGCGACGGGTGACGTGCTGCTGCAGCGTCTCGAGTGCGCGACGCATGCTGTTGAGAAAACCTTCGTCTTGTGCAGCGGCGTCGAGCGTTTGCTGCGAGCAACTGCCGAGCATGCGGATCGGGTTGTGGTGGTACTTTTGCCAGAGGTTGCGGTCGAGGCGCACGAAGAGCTCGACGGCTTCGGGGTGCCAGCTCCACCAGAGGTTTTGCGCGATCTCAAGCAGCGGCTTGAGGGGATCGGGCAGGGCGGGGACAACCTTAAAAGAACGGATGCGTGCCTGGTCGGGACTTAACATGCGTTGGCTTTCCTGGTCGGTGGTTAGCGACGGGTCAGATGTTCCACTGCGGACGCGAGTTTGGGCGTGTCCGGGTCAACGGTCCTTAGCGGTAGTCATTTTCGGCAGTTCCTCGGGCCTGCTTGATGTTATGCGGACAGATGGTTCGAAGTGGGAGGAATGATCGGTGTCAGGGGCATGTTTATTCGGTACGGATGTTTGCTCTACCGCGGCGCCCGCCAGCGTCTCCATGCGGCCGAGTGTGCGGTCGAGCTGGGTGCGGAAGGCGTTGTAGGGGAACAGGACCATGATGGCGATAATCAGGCCGGCGGCTGTGGTGAGCAGGGCTTCGGCGATCCCCTGGCCGACCAGGCGCGGGTCGCTGGCGCTGGCCTGGACCGATAACGCCTGAAAGCTGGCGATGATACCGAACACCGTGCCGAGGATGCCGAGCATGGGTGCGGCGGTGATGATCGTCGATAGCGTGGACATGAATCGCTCGAGTTGCGGCCGCAGGCGGTCGATCGCCTCTACTGCTTGCGATTCGGTGGGCTGGTGGTTGTCGGTTGTGAGAGCGCGGACGGCCTGGCTGTAGATGTCGGCGGAGTCGCGCGTCAGGGAGATCGCTTGGCGTGCGTCGCCAAGACGGAATAAGCGGGCGGTTTCAGTGACGCGTGCGAGGCGCGCGGGCCGGTTGGTCCTGATCCAGAACCAGGCACGCTCGATGACGAGTGTGACCGCGAGCAGACTCATCGCCAGCAGCGGCCACATGACGGGGCCGCCGCGCTCGATGAGTTCTCGGATCATTTCACGGGCATGCGAGAGCATCGGTCAACCCCTGCCTGTAGTTGCTCGGCACGCCGCGCCGTCCCGCGAGTCTATGACGCCGCGGAGAGTTCCAGAAGTTGCATTGCCTGGGCGACGATGTGATCGGCGCTCAGGCCGGCGTACGCCATCACTTCGTCGGTTGTGCGGCCGCTCTTGGGGATGCGCTTGACGTGCATCTGGCAGACGTTGAATCCGCCGCCGTCCGCGGAAACGACATCCGCGATTGCGCTGCCGATCCCGCCGCCGTAGTTGTCTTCGAGCGTAAGGACCATGCCGTTGTTCTCGTTAGCCAGGTCGAGGATCTCGTCGCCGTCGAACGGGATGCTGTAGAGGTCGACCAGGGTTGCGTCGATGCCCTCGGCGTCAAGGCGTTCGAGCGCCTTGTTCGCCTCGTGGACCATGTAGCCAGAGGCGACGATCAGCAGGTCGCGCCCCTCGGACAGAACCTCGTGACCGCCGAGGCGGAACTGGTCGTTTTCGCCGTAGAGGAACTCGACGTTTGGCCGTAGTGTGCGCATGTAGCACGGGCCGTAGTGCTCGGTCATCGCGACGGTGAGGGCGTAGGCTTGGTAGGCGTCGGACGGCTGGAGGAAGTAGCAGCCGGGCTGCCCGCTGTGGTTGGTGACCGAGGCCCACGAGCGGAACCATGCGACATCGGGCAGCGACATCTGGCTGGGCCCGTCGGCGGCGAGCGAGATGCCGGCGTGCGAGCCGACAATCTTGAGGTTCGCGCCGCTGTTGATCGCCATCTCGATCTGGTCGTAGCCACGTGCGACGAACTTGGCGAAGGTCGATGTAATCGGGATTTTGCCGGCGGCGCTCAGGCCAGCGCCGACCGAGTACATGTTCTGCTCGGCGATGCGGCATTCGAGGAAGCGGTTGGTGAGCTTCTCATCTTTATAAAAGTCCTCGGCGAAGGTCGAGTTTTTCACGTCGCAGTCGAGGGCGACGACGTTCGGGTTGGCGTGGCCGACTGCGCGAAGAGCGATGCCGTATGCCCGCCGTGTTGCCATCACGCCCTTGGCGATCATGCCTTCCAAGCCGAACGCCTTGGCGGCTTCGCTGAGGTTGGCTGGTGCGGGGCTCGCTGTGGCCGGGCTCTGTCGCGGCGGGAGCATGCCCAGTTGCAGTGGCGTGTCGGCTGCAGCACCGAGTTGCTGACCGGTCTGGTCGAGCTCGGCGATTGCCTTGGCCATGTCGTCGCCGGTCGCGGGTTTGCCGTGGTGGCCGTGGCCTTGCTGTGACGGGCTGCCCCAACCCTTGACTGTTTTCGCGACGATCGCGACCGGGGTCGCGGCCGGGTCGTGCACGGCTTGGGCGTGGGTGCTTAGTGCGTCCTGGATCTCGGTGGGGTTGTGCCCGTCGATCGTCAGCGCGTTGAACCCGGCGGCCTCCAGCTTGGCGGCGAGTGTCTCGGCTGATTGCTGCGGGCTGACGACGTCGGACTGTGCGTACGCATTGCAGTTAAAGATCGGGCACACAGCGGCGAGTCGGTGATCCTTAAGGAAATCAACGGCTTCCCAGATTTGTCCCTCGCGCGATTCGCCGTCGCCGATGATGCAGTACACGCGCTTGTCCAACTCGTCGATCTTCGCGGCGGCTGCGATGCCGGCTGCGACGCTGAGTCCCTGGCCGAGCGAGCCAGTCGCGGCGTCGAAGAACGGGAAGCCCTCGATTGGGTTCGGGTGCCCGTCGATCATCGAGTCGATCGCGCGGAGCGAGAGCGCATCGTCGGTCGTCATCGGCCGCCACTGGTCGGGGCTCTTGCCGATCATCACGCCCAGGTCGGCGCACGCGGCGTAGACGATCGGCACGGCGTGGCCTTCGCTGAGCACGAGGCGGTCGCTGCTGGGGTGCAGCGGGTTGGCCGGCTCGTGTCGCATGTGCTGGTACATCAGCACGGCGACCAGGTGGGACAGGCTCGCGGCTGTCGTCGGGTGGCCTGATCCGGCGGCGGCGGTCATCTCGTAGCTGAGTTTGGAAAGCTCAATCGCCTTGGCGTGCACGGTGGAATCGAATGACATAGGGAAGGATCCTTGTGATAAACCCACCCGTGAATCGCGGGTCAGGCGGCGTCAAGGGAACAGAGCATTATTACACCGCAATTTCCCGCAACAAGCAATGCGCGGGCGGCTGTGATTTTATTGGTATCGGGTTGTGGACGCGCAGGGGTTAGGTGTCGCCGCGCCGCGGGGCCGGGCCACACCCGTCGACGCCGGGGCCGTAGGTGATGGCGTTTTTGCCTTGGCGTTTGGATTGGATCGCCATCTGGTCGGCTTTTTCGATTAGCTGTTCGGGCGTCCTGCCATCCCAGGGGAATCCGGCTAGCCCGCCGGAGATCGTCAGTGCCCCCGGTGCCTGATTGGTGAGTTTGGGGAAGCGGTGGGTGCGGACCGCTTGTTGGAACCGGTCCGCGGCCTGGCGGACGTCCTGGGGGTGGTGGCTGTTGGGTTTACGCGGGCCGGCTGAGTCCCAGAAGATCACCGCGAACTCGTCGCCGCCGACCCGGGCGACCACATCGTGCTCGCGGACGACCGAGCGCATGAGCTTGGCTGTCTCGCGGAGGATCTCGTCGCCCGCGGCGTGCCCGTAGCGGTCGTTGTAGGACTTGAAGTCGTCGATATCGAACACCAGGACGGTGACCTGGAAGCGCTCATCGGCGGCGCGGTCGAGCAGCTTCGATAAGAACTGATTGAAGTACCGGCGGTTGCGGACGTCGGTCAGCTCGTCGCTCAGCGCCATGTGGCGTAGTTGGTGGACGTGGCGGTCCAATGCGAGCCAGCGACCAAGCCATGGGGCCCAGGGCGCGAGCGATTCGTCGGTGGCGGGTGGAGCTGCCCAGAGTGTTCCGAACGCTCGGCCGTGGTGCTCGACTGTGGCTGTGGCGGCGCTGGCCGGTGGTGATTCACCTTCGCCGGTCAAGCCGATGCCGTGCAGCCCGCTGCGGTCGGCGATAATTCGTAGCGCCAGGTCTGGTAGGTGCGAGTGATTGCTTAGTGCTTCGTCGATCAGGTCGATGTCGCCGAGCGCTTCACCGGCATCTACGCCGGTCGCCGGTTGGTCGGGCGGGTCTTCGATGATCGTTGGGCCGGGAGTGGCCTCGGTTGGCGGCGCTGCATCGTTGGTCGATAGGAACGAGTCCGGCCACCAGGGCGCGTCGGTTGTGATTGGTTCGGCTTGGTACGCATCGAAGCCGGCGCTGATGGCTAGGTCGCGTTGTTCATGGGTGTCATCGAGTCCGACGACTACCCGCTGAGCGGTCGGCGCAAGGCGCCGCAGCGCTCTCGCCATCGGTGATGCCGGCTGGTCGAGGGTCTGTGCGGCGATCAGCAGCACCTCGGGTCGGTCCTGCGGCGCACGGTCTTGAGCGAGGTAACCCAGGGCTAATAGGTCGTTCTCTACGCAATCCACGCGTGCAATGCTCGGGCAACGCGACAGTTGATCTCGCTGGCGTTCACAGAACGCTTTGTCACCAACCACAAGTACCGCGATACCGGCGTTGGGCCGGGAAAACAGAGTCGGTGGTTGTCGTTGGATCGAGTGTGTCATGGCGGGTCAGTTATTTTAGTCGCCGTTGTAGCCGGGCTCGGGATTGACCGGATCGTGATGAAGCCGCAGGGGCGGAAGTTCGCGCGGGTGGGACAGGTCTTCGAGCGGCTCATCGTGGTCGGTGTCAGCGTCGGGCTCGTCGCTCATGTCGAGCAGCATGTCCAACTCCTCGCCGGTCAGGAGCGGCTGGTTTCTTTCGAGCAACGGTGAGTCGGGCTGGGTCGAGTCGTCATCAAGCAGGTCACCGCCGGTGCGCCCGGCTCGGCTGGCCTTCGGCTTAGCTTGGCTGGCGTCGCGGCAAGTTGTGTTGTGAGTCAGCGGCTCGCGTTGGTCGGTGTTTGGACGATCGATGCGCGATTCGCCCAGGTCCAGGTGCGAGAGCGTCGGTTTCTTGCCGTTGGAATCACCCGGGTCGTACCGCCAGCACGCGGCCTTGGGGTAGAACCGGCGAACGGCTTCGACCAACTCGCGCAGCCGCCGTGTTTCGCCGGGCCGCTCGACGACCACGGTGCCCACACCGCCGCGGGCCATCGCAAGCATCAGCGCGACCGGGTCGGTAACGACCTCAAACGGGACGCTTCGCTTCCACAGCCCGGCCAGCAGTGCGTTGGGCAGCGACTGTTGGGGTTGGACCAACACAACACACCGGTGCTGGGTCACGGGCTTCGTTGGTTTCGTTGTGGGGTCGTGGATCATGGATGTCCGTCGCACAGACCGGTCATGCCCGGCTCGGCCCACGGGACCGGCGGGTTAGGTGATCGTACGGGGTCGGTCCTGGCCGATTCCCCCTGCGGAATTGTATCCGTGTTCCTCACACGCTTTCCAGAGGGCCCACCCTCGGCGACCCCGCCGATTCCGGCTGGTTTGCAGGCGGCTAGGCCGACCTTTATATTACGCGGTCCACCCAACGCCACACTGGCGGGGGGCGAGCATGGCCAGACTCTGCTTTACAGGGGTGCCTTGATATGCCTCGTGTCTGCAAATTTACCGGCCGAAAGACCTCCGCGGGCAACACCTACACCCACCGGGGCAAGGCCAAGTACCTCGGCGGTGTCGGTACCAAGATCACGGGCAAGACCAAGCGCAAGTTCCGCCCGAACATCCAGAAGGTCACGGCTGTGATCGATGGGTCGGTCCAGCGGGTCAAAGTGTCCACCAAGGCGATGCGGATGGGGCTGGTCATCAAGCCTCTTAAACGCCGCTACGGCTACACCGCCGAGCAGAACGCAGCGGTTGAACAGTCTTAACCAGCGCCAGATCAATTAGATACGAATAGTAATCGATGCGCGATCAGTGCCGACGGGCTGTGGGCGAGATCGGCCCTCGATCCGAGATCTAGCCGGGTTGGCCGGAGGTGAGCACGCATTGGCCCGACTATGGGGCGTTGTTAGACCAGAAAGCTGGACGATTTGCCCCTAGAAGCCGCGAAAACATTTGACCGGCTGGATTTGTGTGATATTTCTTATGATGTCGGTGGTGCGGTTTGTGACGGTTGTAGCGGATAATCAACCAGCCGGTGCCTAAGATTGAGGCGGTGTCGCGTGGCAGGGGCGGCAGCGATTCGGGGGCGGCTGGTACGGCCGAGGTGTGGGCGATTGACGCGTAGCTTGTGGGTATGAGCCCACCGGTGTCACCGGCGTCATGGATTCGGCGGCGAAGCGGATGATGAAGGATTCTGAGGACCAAAAACTCCAGGTTCAGCAGGCGACCGATGTGGTCCGGCTGATCGGCGAGCACGTTGCGCTGCGAGCGAAGGGCCGCGAGTATGTCGGTTTGTGCCCGTTCCACGACGACAGCAACCCGTCGATGCAAGTCTCGCCGGCGAAGCAGATCTACAAGTGTTTCAGTTGTGGTGCCGGGGGCGATGTGTTCAGCTTCGTGATGAATTATCACAAGGTTGGGTTCGTCGAGGCGCTGAAGATCCTCGCGGAGCGGGCCGGGATCCGGCTGACGCGGCGCGGGCAAACACAGCCGCAGGGCGAGTCGCCGCGTGAGCGCATCGCCGAAGCCAATCAACTGGCGGTCGCGTACTTCCGCGCACGCTTTAACGACCCGCAACTCGGCGCGACCGCGCAGCGATACACGCAGGACCGTGGGATCACGCCCGAGATGATCGAGGCGTTCGCGATCGGCTACGCACCCGATGGGTGGGACGGGTTGATCCGCGAGCTGTCCGGCAAGTTCGATGACGATGGGCTGATCCAGGCCGGGCTGGCAACCAAGCGCAGCGGCGGCAATGGGGGGTGTTACGACAGGTTCCGCCACCGGTTGATTTTTCCGATCTTCGATGCGTTAGGCCGGCCGATCGCGTTCGGCGGGCGGCGGCTGCGCGAAGAGGACGAACCGAAGTACCTCAACAGCCCCGAGACGCCGGTATTCAACAAGTCCGCGACGCTTTACGGGCTGCATCTAGCGAAAAAAGCGATCGTCGATCAGCAAACGGTGGTCGTCGTCGAGGGGTACACCGATGTCGTCGCTTGTCACCAGGCCGGCGTGAAGAATGTTGTCGCGACGCTTGGGACTTCGCTGACGGCGGAGCATGTGCGCGTATTGTCGCGGCTATGCGAGAAGGTTGTGTTGGTGTTCGATGCGGATGCCGCCGGTGAGAAGGCGGCCGATCGCGCTGCGGAACTGTTCCTCGCCGGCCAACTCGATATCGCCGTCGCGGTATTGCCTGCTGGTTCCGATCCCGCCGAGTTGTTGCGCAAAGCCGAGGGCTTGGCCGTCTGGCAGCGAGTCATTGACGGTGCCGCTGATGCTTTGGATTACAAGTTCGATCAGGTCCGCCGGTTGCTTGGCGAGACGGATACGTTAGCCGGGCGGCACGCCCTCGCGGAGGAGTTTGTGGGCCGGTTGGGGTCGCTGGGGTTGAGTCAATGGCTTGGGCGGACCGGCTGGACCGGGCGGGCGCTGATGGTTCAGCGGCTTGGTGATTTGTTGCGGATGAATACGCGGGGCGTCGAGGCGCTGCTTAAACAGAGCTCGCCCTCACGACGGCCTGCGGTGACTGAGCGCAGCTACGACGAGCGCGTGCCGGTTGAGGAAAATCCCGAGCCGGGCGTTGTCTTGGCCGATTTGCCGCATACAATTAAAGCTATACAGGTGGCTGAACGGCAACTGATCGGTTGCCTGCTACACCAGCCGGGGCTGTTTCACCGAGCATTGCCGGATGGGGCGTGCTTGGACGAGTCCGTAACGCCTTCTGACGTCACGCACACGGAGACTCAACGCCTGTACACCCTACTCTACGAGCATCTGGTTGAAGGGCGAGAGGTCACGCTAGGCGGTGTCCTAGCCGAGCTTGCCAGCCGCGACGAGCAGGACCTCGCTTCCTTGGCCACGGGGGCCGAATCGCAGGTCGACGAAGAAACGGTTGATCGCCCGGACAAACTCGAAACGATGTTTGAGACGGCCGTCGCCCAGATTGTTTCCACCCGGACCCAACGGGCGTATCAGCACACCCGCCAGCAGGCGATCGACAGCACGGACAGCGACGTGACCCGACAGGATCAGATATTCAAAGAGGTATTAGAACACCAGCGGGCGAACCCTTCGCCGGTGCGCATCGCGCGGTAGGACGCGACGAAATAGAGAGTACGAACGCAGCAGCATCCGCAGGGGCAGGAAAGGAGGTTATTGGCAGGACATCGCAGGTGGGAGATTGGCGGCGTGCAGTGAGAAAGGACGCCGCGGCACCGATCGGTGGGAAACGGATCGGTGCGGATCGTGATCACGGGTGGGGATGATTGGTGGGGACTGGTGGGGGAAAAAGGTGTTGAGAGTGGACGGACTATGAACCCCAGGGGCTATGGTAAGCGTATGGCGATCACACAAACACACCCGGCATTACTGGAACTGATGGGATGCGGGCAGGAACGCGGGCAGATCACGTTCGATGATCTGATTGCTCTGCTCCCCGACGAAATGGTGGACCCCGATCAGATCGACCGGCTGCTGGTCGATTTTAGTGCGCTCGGGGTCCGGATCGTCAGCGGGGAGTATCAGCCGGTGCAGTTCCGCGCGACCCCTCCGCCGCAGATCCCGGAACCGGAAGGAGTCGTCGGCCCGGACACCCTCCGCGAGGACCTGGCCGAGGCGTTGCAGGAAGCATCCAACCGGCGGATCGACGACCCGGTGCGGATGTACCTCACGCAGATGGGCGAGATCAGCCTACTCACACGCGAAGAGGAGATCCGCCTGGCGAAGAAGATCGAAACCACGCGGATGATCTTCCGCCGCAAGGTGCTCGAAAACGACTACGCGATCGGTGCCGCGGTTGAGATTCTCGCGATGGTCAACGATGGCGACCTGCCGTTCGACCGGACGATGAAGATCTCGACGGCCGAGGACGACGCGAAGGGCAAGATCGCGGCGCGCATCCCGGTTAACCTCAAGACGATTCGCCGTTTACTCGAGTTGAACCGCGCTGATTGGAATGAGCTCGAAGCGCCCGGCCGCAAGACCAAGGGCGAGATCGCCGAGTATCACGAGGCGATCCGCGTTCGTCGGCGCAAGATGACGACACTGATCGAAGAGCTGTCGCTGCGGACGAGCAAGGTCCAGCCGCTGCTGAAGAAGCTGCGGTCGATCTGCACCAAGATGGTGCAGCTACGCAACGAACTGGTCCAGGCCGATCAGCGACCGGATCGCTTCGACCCCGAAGACGTGATGGTGATGCGCGAGGAGCTTTCCGGCTTGCGGTCATTGGTGCTCGAAGACCCCGGCACCCTGCACGACAGCGTGCGTGAGATCACGGAAGTCTTCGATGAGTACGAGCGTGCCAAGCGCGACCTGTCCGGGGGCAACCTGCGGCTGGTCGTATCGATCGCGAAGAAGTACCGCAACCGTGGGCTGAGCTTCCTGGACATCATCCAGGAGGGCAACACCGGCCTGATGCGCGCGGTCGACAAGTATGAGTACAAGCGTGGGTATAAGTTCTCCACCTACGCGACGTGGTGGATCCGCCAGGCGATTACGCGGGCAATCGCGGACCACGCGCGCACCATCCGTATCCCGGTGCACATGATCGAGACGATGACGCGGCTGCGCAACATCGCCAAGAATCTGTTGCAGGATCTCGGGCGCGAGCCGACGATCGAGGAGATCGCCGAAGCGGCGGAGATGCCGGTGGTCGAGGCGCGGCGTGTGCTCAAGATCAGCCGCCACCCGATCAGCCTCGACCGGCCGGTCGGCGAGTCGGAAGATTCGTACTTCGGCGACTTCATCGAAGACGAATCAGCCGGCAGCCCGTCGGACGCCGTGATGCAGGACATGCTCCGCAACCGTATCGAGCAGGTGCTACGGACGCTGACCTACCGCGAGCGCGAGATCATCAAGCTGCGGTACGGGATCGGCGACGGGTACACCTACACGCTCGAAGAGGTCGGGCGGATCTTCAAGGTCACCCGCGAGCGCGTCCGCCAGGTCGAAGCCAAAGCCATCCGCAAGCTCCAGCACCCCGTGCGCAGCCGCAAGCTGACCGGGTTCCTGGACGGCTCGGTTCAGCAGGAGGAAGACGATCTGACGGAGGAAGACGAAGAGTAAAGCGCGTGCGAGGCACCTCCAGGCCGCGATGCGGCGGAGGGATCGCCTTGGGCCAAGCTGGATCTCGTGCCCGCACGGCATCGGGGAACATGGCCATGCGCCGTGGTCGCGATGCGTGGATGTCGATCGCACGCCCACCGGTGCGGCGACGGGCCGACGGCTGCACGGTTTCGCTTGGATTTTAGATCTGACGGATCGATGTGGGTTGCATGAAGGCCTCCGGGTACGGACAATCCCTGCCCTGATTGTGTCAACCTGGCAGGCCCGGCGATCGTCGTGCACCGAGGGGGCGGGCGGCGTCGAGAGCGGCGAGAACGGACAGGCCGGCCCGCTAATGGTTGAGGCGGGCCGATATCAACGCGATGGATACGCACGAATGAGTAGTGGGATCGTGGTACCGGGAACGACTGGGCGGGTGCCCCTGCCCAGGGGTAGCCGTGGGCGCGACGGGAGTCGCCGCCGGCCGGTGTCGATGGCGAGCGAGGCGCTGTCGCGCGCGGTCAAGCAACTCATGGCTGAGCAGGCGCCCGAGGGCCACTGGTGCGGCGAGCTCGAAGGCGACTCAATCCTCCAGAGCGAATACATCCTGCTCAAGTTCATTATCGAGCAGGAAGACGACCCCAGGCTGCCGCTGATCGCCAACTACCTGCGCCGCCAACAGCGCGTCGCCGACGGTGCGTGGGTGCAGTACCCCGGCGCCAAGCCCGACCTTAGCGCAACGGTCAAAGCCTACTTCGCGCTCAAGCTCATGGGCGACGACATCGACGCCCCGCACATGCGCAAGGCACGCGAGCTGGTCCGCGAGCTCGGTGGCGCCGAACGCTGCGCTACCTACACACAGTTCTACCTCGCCGCGCTTGGGCAGATGCATTATGACGCCGTGCCTGTGATCCCGCCGGAGATGATCCTGCTGCCAAAGTGGTTCTACTTCCACCTGGACAAGGTCTCGGCATGGTCGCGCACCATGATCATGCCGCTGTCGGTGATCTCCAGCTATCGGCCCGTGCGCCAGCTACCCGAGCCGATGAGCATCATGGAGCTGTACACCAACCACGACTACCGCGACCGCCCATTCGTCGGTTTCGATAAGAAGCTGGTTAGCTGGCGGAACCTGTTCCTCGCCGTCGATAAGCTGCTCAAAGTCTGGGAGAAGACCAAGATCAACCCGCTGCGCAAGCCGGCGCTGCGGCGGATCGAGCACTGGATTTTACGACACACCCGCCACTCGGACGGTCTGGGCGCGATCTTCCCGCCGATGGTCTACATCATCATCGCGCTGCGCTGCCTGGGTTACGACAAGAGCGACAAACACCTGATGCGGGCCGAGCGGCAACTCGACGAGTTGATGATCAAAGAGGGCGACACGATCCGGCTGCAGCCGTGCTTCAGTCCGATCTGGGATACCGGCATCGCGGCCTATGCGCTGACCGAAGCCGGTAGTGACTGCGAAGACCCGATGCTTAAGCGCTGCGTCGATTGGCTGGTCAGCAAAGAGTGCAGGCTTGCGGGCGATTGGACGGCCAATGTACGCGGAGATGTCGAGCCCAGCGGGTGGTACTTCGAGTTCAACAACGGCTACTACCCCGACGTTGACGACACCGCCATGGTTGCGATGGCGCTCAAGCAGGCCGGCGGGCGCGAGGCGGTCGCCTCAGCGAAACGCGGCGTCGACTGGATGCTCGCCATGCAGAACGACGACGGCGGGTGGGCCGCGTTCGACCGCACGATCAACCGTCCGATCCTCGAATACATCCCCTTCGCCGATCACAACGCGATCCAGGACCCGTCCTGTCCCGACATCACCGGCCGCACGCTCGAATGCCTCGGGCATCACGGCTTCACCCCGACTCACGCACCGGTCGCCAAAGCCGTGCAGTTTCTCCAGGCCAAGCAGGAAGAAGAAGGCTGCTGGTTCGGCCGATGGGGCGTGAACTATTTATACGGCACGTGGCAGGTGGTCTGCGGGCTCCAGACAGTTGGCGTCGATATGAAGCAGCCTTGGGTCCAAAAGGCCGGGCGGTGGTTGCGGAGTGTGCAGCAGTCGGACGGGAGTTTCGGCGAGTCGGCCGACAGCTACGAGGACCCGACGCTCAAAGGGCAGGGGCCCGCGACGGCCAGCCAGACCTCGTGGGGGACGATGGCGCTCATGGCGATCTACGGGCCGCGTGACCCGGACGTCGAGCGCGGCATCCGTTGGCTGATCAAGACCCAGCTCGATTCGGGCACCTGGGATGAGACTTGGTTCACGGGCACGGGCTTCCCACGTGTATTCTACCTGAGGTACCACCTCTACCGCCTGTACTTCCCCATCATGTGCCTCGGCCGATACACCCGCTTGTCCGCCAAACAGGGTTAGCGGCCCCCACACTGTTTCAATTCCCCGCTAGTAACGTTTGATCAGCCTGTTGGTCACCGTTATCGGTCCAGATGCGAACCTGGCCCGGAAATCAGGCCCAACGCCCCCGTCAAAAAAGTCACGCCCGGTTTACTGCCGTGCCGAATGGAGTTGCTGGGAGCAACCAGGCCGGTCGGCTGCCTCATTGGCATTCGATGAGCCCTAGGCGTCCCAATGACGGTGCTGTCGCGCACGCTGAATCTGAGCAACCCTCTCGGAGCCAACCCACGATGCAATCCTTCAACCGATACAACGCTCTGGCCGTGGCGACTATTTGTGCGGCCTTGCTGGCACCCGCGACTTCTGTCCGCGCGGAACAATCGGCTGCGGATGCAGCACAGGTGAGTCGGCCTAAGTACCAGGTGTTGCGATACAACGAGGACTGGTCCGGGTTGGCCGGGCAGGACCTTTCGCAGACCGGCGACCGGTGGGACCCCATTAAGTACGTTGCGCTCAGCGACGACGGGTCGATCTGGGCGAGCTTTGGCGGGCACGTCCGATTGAGGATGGAGAGTTGGGAGAACTTCCTGTCCGCTTCCACCAACGACGATACGTTCCTGCACTCGCGTGTGATGGTGCACGGGGATTTTCACTTTGGTGATCGCGTGCGCGTGTTCGCCGAGGGCAAGAGTTCACACGTAACCAATCGCGGTCTCCCGGGCGGGCGGCGGGCGGGGTTGGATGTCGATGCGCTCGAACTTCAGCAACTATTCGTTGACCTGTTGATCCCTCTGAACGATGGGCAGGACGTAACACTGCGGGTGGGTCGTCAGGAACTGTTATTCGGCAAGCAGCGGCTGGTCAGCCCGCTGCCCTGGTCGAACAACATGCGTCACTGGGACGGTGTATCAGCGAGCATGCAGGCCGGCGAGTGGACGCTCACCGGCTTCGCGACCAAGTTTGTCCCGGTCAAAAAGTACGACGTGAACGATTCGGATTCCGGACAGGACTTCTTCGGCGTCTACTTTACGCGTTTCGATGAGGTCATGGGTGTGGGCACCGATGTCTACTGGTTCGGCTTGGACCGACGGGCCACCCGCATCCCAGCCGGCAGCTTCAATGCTGTGCCCGGGAACGAAGAGCGGCACACCGTCGGCGGTCGGTTGTGGGGGACGATCCCCGAGCAGCGCCTCGACTGGGATGTCGAAGCCGCGATCCAGGTCGGCGAGATTGGTGCCGCCGACATCTTTGCGTACATGATCGCGACGGAGATTGGTTACACGTTCGACGATTGGCACTGGTTCCCGGTGCGCTGGCACATCGGTATGGACTACGCCAGCGGCGATAACAAGGCCGGTGGCGACGTCGGGACGTTCAATCAACTGTTCCCCCTCGGCCATGCGTTCTTCGGCTACATCGACGCGATCGGGCGTCAGAACATCCTGGACATCAGCACCGGGCTGACCATGAAGCCGACGAAGAAACTCCTGGTGAAGCTCACCGGCCACGCGTTCTGGCGTGCCGACGACGCGGACGCGGTCTACAACGCCGGCGGGGGCATACTCCGGGCGGCCGCCCCCGGTGCGGGTGCGGACGAGATCGGTGCCGAGTTAGACATGCTGGTCAAATACCCGTTCACCAGCCACCTGGTTGGTACGTTCGGCTACAGCCACTTCTTCGCCAGCACCTTCTTCGAGCAGACCGGTCGGTCGCGCGATGTCGATTTCGTCTACCTGATCATGCAGTACACGTTCTAGCAGTCCGCCTGGTTCGGTGGGCTGTATACCCGGTCCGCGGGCACCGCTGATCGTCGAGCGCTCCAAGGGACGCGCTGGTGAGTACTTACGCGCCAACGACCCCAGTAAACATTACTCGGTTCAACCCGGCGCGTCCTCAAGCCGACATAGTGGGTGGAGTTGTGCATGTATTTTGAAGGCCACCGCTCGGCGCCGGTGGCGCGGGGCACATCGACCGCGCTTGATCGAGGGAACCGGACGCAGAACTTCCAGGCCGACCCTCGATCAAAATGTCACAGATCGATAATTCTCAGGGAAATCCGATGCGAAGTCTTTCCACCAAGCTGGTTCTGTTAATCGCCATCCCCGTAGCCGTGCTCGTGGCGCTGTCTGTTTATCTGACCATAAGTGGCGCTCAGAAGGTCATCCGCCTCCAAGCCGAGCAGATGGCGAGCACTGTCGCGAAGCAGGTCATCACGGACCGCAAACACTACGTCAACGAGGTGGTCGCCAAGCTCAAGGGCACGCCCTACGCCGCGCGCGAGGGTTATACGGACCAATCCGCGCACGTCCCGCTGCCCGCGACGTTCGTCATCAATGTCGCCAACGAGGTCAGCTCATCCCAGAGCCAGTACCGCTACGGTTTGGTGAGCGAGTGGAATATCAACCCCGGCAACAGTCTCAGCGACGATTTTCTGAAGCGCGGATTCGCCGACTTGACCGAGCAGGAAGTGGCTGCCAAGGCTGCGGGGAAGTTATCGGCCGAGGCCGCGTTCGATGGGTGGCAACCCTACTCGGAGGTTCTTGACGTCAACGGTGGGAAGGTGCTGCGGTACCTCTCCGCAGATGTCGCGTCGGGTCAGGCGTGCGTCGCCTGCCACAACGGCCTCGAACAGCGTGACGACATCATGGCCCTGCGCAACGAGGCCGGTATCAGTGCCGGTCGAAGCTTCGAGTTGAACGACCTGATGGGTGCCGTCGCGGTCGAGGTCAGCCTGGACCAGGCCGGTGCCGTCGCGATGAGCAACGCACGCTCCAGCCTATCGTGGTTATTGGGCGCGGGAGCGATTGCGATTGGCATTGCAGTCCTCACGGTGCGTCGCGCGGTCACCGGTCCGATCAAGGCGATCACTGAGAAATTCTCGGTTCTGGCGACAGGCGGTGCCAGCCTCAGCTACCGATTCGACGAGAAGCGATCCGATGAACTTGGACGTCTGAGCGCATCGATGAATACGTTTCTCGGCTTCTTGAACAACATCCTTTCCCAGGCCGGTCAGTCGAGCGAGGAAGTGGCCACGGCGGCGACTGAACTCGCCGCCAACGCGGAACAGGTCGCCACCGGGATGCGCGACCAGACGGCAGAGGTCCACCAGGCGTCGTCCGCGATTCAGGAGATGTCCAGCTCGATCGTCGAAGTCGCTCAACGCAGCGGCGAGGCGGCCAGGAACGCGGCCGACTCCGGGAAGATCGCCGAAGAAGGCGGCGAGATCGTTAAGCAGACAATCGAACGCATGCAGTCGATCAGCGAGGTTGTCGCGGCCGGCGCCGTGTCGGTCACGGGGCTTGGCAAGCGCAGCGAGCAGATTGGCAAGATCATCGCCGTGATCGACGATATCGCGGACCAGACGAATCTGCTCGCGCTCAACGCCGCGATCGAGGCGGCCCGTGCCGGCGAGCATGGCCGAGGCTTCGCGGTCGTCGCCGATGAGGTCCGCAAGCTCGCCGACCGGACAACCAAAGCCACCGCCGAGATTGCAAACTCGATCCGCGAGATCCAGGCCGATACAGCCGGCGCTGTCGAACGGATGGATGTCGGCACGGAGCAAGTCCGCATCGGTGTCGAGCACGCGACGCAGGCTGGGCTCAGCCTCGAGAACATGGTCGCCAGGGCGAAAGAGGTCGCCGAACTGGTGCGGTCGATTGCCGCCGCAGCCGAGGAGCAATCCGCGGCCAGCGAAGAGGTCAGCCGCAACATCGAGCGGATCTCTTCGGTGACCCTATCGACCGCCCAGAGCAGCGACCAGGTCGCGAGCGCTACTGCCGGGCTGTCGCGCAGCGCTGAGGGGCTGCGATCCGTCGTCAGTCGCTTCAAGCTGGACGATCGCGAGAAGCCCCGGCCCGATCCCGAAGCCTGATTACCTGCGAATAGCCAAAATCCTCACGCCCATGAGGTTGCGCCCCAGTAGGATCCGGCCTATCATGCGGGCGTGATTAATGTCCTGATCATCGGTGCGGGCGGTCGAGAGCACGCGCTTGGCTGGAAGCTCAAGCAGTCCAAGCAGTGTGGCCGGTTGTTCTTCGCGCCCGGTAACGGTGGCACGGCCGAACTCGGTCAGAACGTGCCGATCAAGGTCGATCAGGTAGACACCAAAACCGTCGATGCGGTCGATTATTTTTGCCGCCAGGAGAAGATCGGCCTGATCGTCGTCGGGCCGGAAGACCCCCTGGCCGGCGGATTGGTCGATCGGTTGGCCGCGTTGCCGAAAACCAAATCGCCCAAACCTCTCGTATTTGGACCGACGCAGGCGGGAGCGCGCCTCGAAGCCGACAAAGCCTACGCCAAGCACCTGATGCGGGCCGCATCGATACCCACCGGCGAGGCGCGTGTCTTTACCGATGCTGAAGCGGCGCTGGCCTATGTCAACAGCCGCGAGACACCGGTCGTCGTCAAAGCGGCCGGATTGGCCAAAGGCAAGGGCGTGGTCGTCTGCGGCGACAACCGCGAAGCCGCCGACGCCGTCCGATCGATCATGGTCGACCGTGCCCACGGGGATGCCGGGCAGACGGTCCTGATCGAAGAGCGCTTGGTTGGCCAGGAACTGTCCGTGATGGCGCTGGTCGATGGGCGGAACATCTTTGTGCTCGACCCGGCGCAGGACCACAAGCAACTCGGCGAGGGCGACACGGGCCCGAACACCGGCGGGATGGGCGCATACTGCCCGACGCCACTGGCCGACGACACCGTGATGCGGCAGGTCTACCGCGAGGTGCTTGTGCCCGCGGTAGACGCACTGCGACGCGAGGGCGTGGTGTTCCAGGGTGTGTTGTATGCGGGGCTCATGCTGACGGCGGCTGGGCCGAAGGTGCTCGAGTTCAACTGCCGCTTCGGCGACCCGGAGACGCAGCCGCTGATGATGCGCCTCAAGGGCGACCTGCTCGAAGCGATGGTCGCAACGGCGCAGGGGCGGCTTGATGAGGTGGATCTTTCGTGGGACCCGCGGTGCTGCTGCTGCGTGGTGATGGCCAGTGAGGGGTACCCCGGCAAGTACGAATCCGGGAAAGTGATTGCGGGGCTTGATGCGGCATCGGCGATCGATGGCGTGCAGGTGTTTCATGCGGGCACCGCGCGGCGTGACGGCGATGCGGTTACCGCCGGAGGCCGTGTGCTAAATGTCTGTGCGCTGGGTGAAGACCTGGCTGCGGCGCGCGACGCGGCGAACGAGGCGTGCGATCGAATCGAGTTTGATGGGGCCTACTTCCGCCGCGATATCGGGTACCGGGTCATGGGAGTCGCGACGGGTTAGGTCTAGCCACACGCCCCGTCCGCACACCGCGCTATGCTTGAACAGATCACCCAACTTCAAAGCCAGGCCGTAAGCGACTTGGAGTCGGTCGCGGACCTTGACGGGCTGGAACGATTCCGCGTCGCGTACCTGGGCAACAAGGGCTCAGTCAAACAGTTGATGGCGTCGCTTAAGTCGGTTCCCACAGAGCAGAAACCTGAATTCGGCAAACGCGCCAACGAGCTGCGCCAAGCTCTCGAATCCGAGTACAAGCAACGCAAGCAGTCGTTCGGGGACGACGGGCAACGTCAAACCGGCCCGGCGGTGGACGTGACCGAGCCGGGCACCGCCGCCGACTTGGGGCGCCCGCATGTGGTGACGCAGACCATCGACGGGCTGCTCGAAGTGTTCGGGCGCATGGGGTTCGGCGTCGCGACCGGTCCGGAGGTCGAGGACGAATACCACAACTTCGTCGCGCTGAACATCCCGGCTGAGCACCCCGCCCGCGACCCGCTCGACAATTTTTACCTGCAGGAACCTGCGAGCGCCGGTGGTGCCGTGGCCGACCTGCCAGGCGGCGCGCAACTGCTGCGCAGCCAAACCAGCACCGTGCAGATCCGCGTGATGGAGACCACGCCCCCGCCCGTGCGGATCGTTTCGGTCGGTCGCGTCTACCGTCCGGACGAGCACGACGCGACGCACTACTCGATGTTCCACCAGATCGAGGGGCTGTATGTCGATCGTAACGTGAGCATGGTCGATCTGAAGACCACGCTGATCCAATTCGCCCACGCGTATTTCGGTGCCGAAGCCGAGGTCCGACTGCGCCCCAGCTACTTCCCGTTCACCGAGCCGTCGGCCGAACTCGACATCAAGATGCAGGTCAAAGACCGTTGGGACTGGGTCGAGCTCGGTGGGTGTGGGATGGTCGACCCCAATGTGTTCGAAGCCGTCGGCTACGACCCCGAGCAGTGGTCCGGGTTCGCGTTCGGCCTGGGTGTCGAGCGGATCGCGATGCGTAAACACGGCATCAGCGACATCCGTTGGCTATTCGAAAACGATGTGCGTTTTCTGAAGCAGTTTTAGCCGGCCCGATCGCCGCGCCTGAAAATTATTGTTACTAGTCATCCAACAAAGCGAGAGATCACGATGACCACCGCAACCAGCGCATCGACGAACCCGACTGAGGACACGACCGTGAAGCACGAACCACTGATGAAGACCGACTTGCCGCTAGCCTGCCGGCGGCAGGGTAAGGTCCGCGATATCTACGACGCGGCGCTCGCCGACGGGACGCAAGCGCTGGTGATCGTCGCGACCGATCGGGTCAGCGCGTTCGATGTCGTGTTGCCCAACGGTGTGCCGAACAAGGGTGTCGTGTTGACGCAGATCAGCCGGTTCTGGTTCGACATGATCGGCAATGAGCTGCGCGATACTCTGTCGCACCACATTATTTCATACGACCCCACGGACATCCCCGGCTTGTCCGCCGACCAGGCCGCGGCGCTGCAAGGCCGTGTCATGATCGGTCGAAAGACCAAGGTCGTGCCGATCGAGTGCGTCGTCCGCGGCTACCTCGCGGGCTCGGGTTGGAAAGAGTATCAGCGGTCACAAAGCGTCTGCGGAGTGCAGTTGCGTGAAGGGCTGCGGCAATGTGACCGATTGGACAAGCCGATTTTTACCCCGTCGACCAAAGCCGACGAGGGGCACGATGAAAACATCTCGTTCGATCAGGCCTGCGATGTTGTCGGTGCACCGCTGATGACGCGGCTGCGCGACCTTAGCCTGAAGCTGTATCAGTTGGGCCACGACTATGCCCGTGAGCGCGGCGTTATCCTGGCGGACACGAAGTTCGAGTTCGGCATCCCGCTCGATGCTGCGGGCGATGCCGAGCCGATCCTGATCGACGAGGTGCTTACGCCCGACAGCTCGCGGTATTGGCCGGCGGACGAGTATGAGGCGGGGCACGATCAGGCCAGCTTCGACAAGCAGATCGTCCGCAACTACCTGCAGGAGTTGGTTGATGCCGGGCAGTGGGCGAAGCAGCCCCCAGGCCCGATGTTGCCTGACCGGGTCACCGAGCACACCCTCAAGCGGTATCTCGAGGCGTATCGGCTGCTGACTGGTCAGGCGTTGTCGTTCTAACTCTGTGCTGGCGCAGGCGATCCGGCGAGGCCGTCCCAACTTCATCGGCCGCGGATACTTTGTCATCGGTCCCGGCCACGGGTAAGATGCCCGGTCACCCGTGCGCTGCTGAAGGTGGCCTCGACGGGACTGAATCGCGACGGGGTGTAGCTCAGCTTGGTAGAGCGCATCGTTCGGGTCGATGAGGCCGCAGGTTCGAATCCTGTCACCCCGATTGGATCACAGACACGACACGGATCGTCAGGACCCCGAGTGGGCTTGCAACGGCACGTCGCCGTTTCAGCCGGATAGGACTGCATGAATACGATTCAGGCCTCGCCCGAGATGGCCAGCCAGTACGGCGATTACTACGCCGCCGGCACGTCGCAGTGGCGCGACATCGGTGCCTGGGCAAAGGGGCAGAACATCCTCGAGATGACGCGCGGGATCGCGGTCGATCAGACGCTGGAGATCGGCGCGGGCGACGGGGCCGTGCTGCAGTTCTTAAGCGAACACGGCTTCGCCGATCAGTTACACGCAATCGAGATCTCGCCCACGGGTGTTGATGCGATCCGTAGCCGCAAGATCTCAAAGCTCGCCAGTTGCCAGCGGTTCGACGGGTACGAAGCGCCATTCTCCGACAACCAGTTTGACCTGGCGATCCTCTGCCACGTCCTCGAGCACGTCGAGCACGAGCGCGTGTTGCTCAAAGAGATGGCGCGCGTCTCCAAGCACCAGTACATCGAGGTCCCGCTGGACTACAACCGTGGGCTGCCGTTTCCGGACAACCGAAAGTCAACGCTCGAACACGACAAGCCCCTGGGCCACATCAACGCCTACTCGCCGGCGCTGATGCGGCACCTGCTGGACTCGCTTGGCTTTGAGATCCTTAAGGAGTCGATCACCAACCCGCCGTTCGCGGCGTACCGGTACCGCAAGGGGGCGTTGCGAGGCGGCATCAGCTACGCGATCAAACAGTGCCTACTGAAAATCAGCCCGGCGCTGGCGACCAAGCTGTTTACCTACCACTACTCGGTGTTGTGCAGGCCCGCCGGCTAGCCGATCCACCTATCGCGCCACGAGCCGCCGCGAATCGACGCCGTTGTTCGGGCAACAGGACCCGAGCGCGTTTGGCCGCGAGAGTCGGCTCGGCGCACCCAACCATGGCCACGTCATCCGAACGCACCCTGAAATTGCCGCAAGCCCCGGCGACGCAGGCCACGGACGCTAACCCGCCGGTGGGCTGGTCCGTGTGGTGGTCGCGTTTGACCGGGCGCACCGCACGAAACGGCGCGTGGACGCTCGGCGACCAACTGATCGTCTCGGCCACACGGTTCGGCATCTCGTGGGTTCTGGCGCGGTACACCGGGCAGACAGAGTTCGGTGCGTATGTTTTCGCCTACAGCATCCTGATGTTCTTCAGTGGTGTGCAGACCGCAGCCGTCACCGGCCCGCTGATGGTTCTCGGCGCATCGCGTGAGCGCAAGGAGTTCAAACCCTACGTCACCGCGACGGCCGGGTTACAAGCGGGCGTCACCGCGATCATCACTTTCGTTTCGCTGGCGACCGCGATCTATGTGGATGCGACCGGTCAAGGTGTCGAGCTATGCAACACCCTCTATAGCCTCGCGGTCGCGCTGCCGTTTATCCAGTGCCACGAATTCATCCGCCGGGTGTTGTTCACCAAACTTATGGCCGCGGGCGTCTTCTTCAACGACGCGCTGGCCGGTGCGATCCTCGTCGCCGGATTGTGGTGGCTGTGGCGCCCCGATGTCGTGTCGGCCACAAGTCCAGGCGCCGCACCATCCGCGCTCACCGGTGGCAACGTCTTTCTTTGTATCGCGCTCGCCACAGCGATTGCAGGCACGATCGGCGTCTACCAGATCCGAGGCCTGTGGCAATTCAAGTTCGAGCACGCCGGGCGGTTCATCCGCGAGAATTTGCGGTTCGGCCGGTGGCAGCTCGGCGGCTTCTTCGGCAACTACCTCTTCCAGTGGGCGCCGAACCTGATCGTCGCCGCGATGGTCGGCCTGTCCGGCCCGGCCATCCTCGAAGCCCCACGGCTGCTGCTGGCACCGCTGAACATCCTGCTGCTTGGTGCCGCCAACTTTCTTACGCCCCGGGCGTCGTCGCGATACGCCGAGTCCGGCTCGGCCGGGCTGTTCGACCTGCTCAAACACGCCACAATCGTAATTGGTGTTCTGTTCACCGCTTACGCCGCGATGATCGCGGTCATGCCGGGATTTTGGCTTGAAATTCTCTATGAAGATAAGTACCGTGGAGCCACGCTGATCGTGGTTTTGTGGGCTGTCGTCAAGGTTTTCGACGGTTTGTCGTTGCCACTGATGATCGCGTTGACAGCCGCACGGCGGCCGGACCTGGTGATGTACGCCACGGTCGGGATCGGCCTGAGTATCACCGCCGCGGCCGTCGGGATGACCTACTTATGGGGGCCGGTTGGGGCGGCCGTCGCGGTCACTGGCGGCAAAGCGGTTTTCCTACTGGTGGTGGGTTGCATGTGCAAGAGGGCACTTCGACCGGCGGGGTCCGGTGGATGACATGAACCGAGCGGAACTAACCGAGACCCTCCTGCGGCGGATGGGCGAGCGCGGCATCGCCTACTGCGTGTTGCGGAACTACGACCACCTGCCCGACCCGGTCGGCCACGACCTTGATATCGCTGTGCGCAAGGAAGACCTGCCCGCGGTCGAGTCGCTTATCTGCGAGACCGGTCGGCGCGACGGGATCGTCGCCGTGCGGCACCTCGGCCGGCGGTACTTCCATCAGTGGACGTTGTGTAACACCAAGCACGACGCCGAGTCGCTGGTGCAAATCGACCTCGTCGCCGAACCCTGTGGCTGGGGCGGGTTCACGTACTTACCTACCGGCACTGTGCTCAAAGAATCGATCGCACGCGGCGGTTACCCCACGCCGCGCCCGGCCCACGAGGCGTGCATCAGCATCCTGTGGGCGCTAATGAACCACGGCAAGGTGTTGCGCAAGTATGTCGTCCGGGCGGCTCAACTCGCCGAAGAAGACCACCCCACTTTCCGCAAAGTGCTCGAAAACGCTTTCGGGTACGAACTCGCCGACCGGTTCGTCGGCCACGTGCTAAGCAAACAACCCGACGACATCGACGCGATGCGCAAGCCGCTGATGCGCGCGATGGTACGTCGCGCATTGGCACGAGACGGCGTCACCCCGCTTCGCCGCTTCGCAGTTCGCGCGATCCAAAAAGCCGGCGTGCTCTACCCCTACAGCCGCCTGTCGCTCGCGTTCATCGGCCCCGACGGCGTGGGAAAATCCACGACGATTACCGCGTTGGCCAAGGCGTTCGAGTACGAATACAACGGCGGGATCGCGTATTGCCACTGGCGCCCCGGCCTGCTCAAACCGATGAAGGGCCACGTCCCGCGCATCCCCGGTGTTCACAAACACCATCACCCGGTCCCCGGTCTGCTTGGCCGTGCGATCTCGCTTGCTCGCCTGCCGGCAAACGTATTGCTCTGCCACCTCGGGTACCTTGCGCGGGTCGTACCCGCACAGATCAAACGCAAGTTGGTCTGCCTCGACCGCTACTGCTATGCCTACGTGCTTTTTCCGGAATCCGTACGGTATTTCGGCCCGACTGTCCTGGCTGACTGGGCGGTGCGCATGATGCCGCGGCCGGACCTCACACTCGCGCTGAGCGCCCCGCCCGCCGCGATCCACGAGCGCAAGCCCGAGCTAACCACCAACGAGATTTCCGAACAGTTGCAGCGCATCGAACGCCTCACCGACTCGCACAAACGGATTGTTTCGATCGACGCATCGGGCACCGCCGAGCAGACAATCGAGCGGTCCATCCGCGCCACCACGCGCCACCTGGCCAAGCGCACCGCGCGCCGATTGGCCGCTCGTCACGGGTATCGCGTCTTGCGAACCGGCGGCGTCGAGCGATTGGCGCTCGCCGCGGATAACCGCCGTGTCTGGTCGGCAGCGCTCGAACTCACCTCGCCGACCCGGTGGTCCGCACGGGCCGCGTTGCGCGCGACTCAGTGCGCACCGCGAATAGCCGTGCGCCTGACGACGCGCTCGAACCTCGAACCCGGCAATCGCCTTGGCCAATGGGATTGGCGAGGCTGGTTGGCCGATGTCCGCGATCGCCTGGGTGACGAACAATTGTCTGTCGCATTCAGCTTTCCCCGCGACCCGGACCAGCACAAGACCGCTGTCCTGCTTGCGCGCCCTGACGGCTCGGTTGCCGGATTCGGCAAGGTCGCCCTAGACGAGTTGTACCGCCCTGAGCTTCACCGCGAGGCCGAGGCCATGCGTTCGATCAACCAACTAGACCTACAAACCATCAACGCCCCGTCAGTGCTCGCAGAAGGGCAGTTCGACGGGTGCGATTACGTCGTCTGTTCCGCCGTCCCCGCGTCCGCGCATGCGGCCCCGCGCCGCTGGTCGAGCGTTTACGAGAACGCGTGGCGCGAGCTTCGCGACAAGACGACCTTCCGCGGTCCGCTCGACAGCGCCGCCTGGTGGTCGTCCGTCCCGCGCACACAATCCGTCTGGTCGCGCATTGCCGACCGCCTGGAATCATCACAGCCGCGCGAAGGGTATGAGTTCTGCACGGCCCACGGCGACTGGGCCCCGTGGAATGCCCGTTGCGACCACGACGTGCTTTGGCTGTACGACTGGGAGTTGTTCTCTGTGCACGCCCCGTGTTGCCTGGACCCGCTTCACTTCACGGTGAAGGTCGAGGGGCACGTGCGGTCGCGCCCGTGGGCGATGGTGGCCCGATCCATGATGGATTTTGTCCATGCGTCCGGCCGCAGCGCCAACCCATCGCGCGACTGCTCGTTAGCACTTGTCTTTATGAACTACCTGAAGGTGTCCAGCGGCGGACGGTGGTTCGGCGCGACTGACCTCGACACCATCGCCCACCACCTGCCCGAGGCGTAGCCCGGCCAAGGCCATCCGCTCACCGTGAGTACCCCGTCATGAAGATCATCAATCTTGGTTGCGGCACGAAGACCAGCAACGATCCGCGCGTCGTGAATATCGATTGGTCGCTCTACCTGCGATTGCGTCGCAACCGAGTCTTGCGCGAGCTGGCCCTGCGTGTCTTGCGCGGCGAGCAACTCGAACGCTTCCGCAAACTCCCCGACAACGTCCTCGTCCACAACCTCGCCAAGGGCATCCCGTTCCCCGACGGCTCGGTCGACGCTGTCTATCACTCGCACTTCCTCGAACACCTCGATCGCCCGATCGCCGAGCAGTTCCTCCGCGAGGTCCGCCGGGTGTTGCGGCCGGGCGGGATCCACCGGATCGCCGTGCCCGACTTCGAGAAAGCCTGCCGTGAGTATCTGCAAGACCTCGACCGGATCGGAGACGACGTCGAGAACGCCAACGGCCACGAGCAATACATCGCGACGATCATCGAGCAGTCGGTTCGCCGCGACGGGTACAGTTCCCGCAACAAGAAGGGCCTGCGTCGGCTGATGGAAAACATGGTGCTCGGCGATGCACGCAGCCGCGGTGAGACGCACCAGTGGATGTACGACCGCGTCAGCCTCCGCCAGCTTCTAGCCGGCTGCGGCTATCAAAATGCCACGGTCCGCGGCCACAACGACAGCGACATCCCAGGATGGGAGCAGATGGGCCTGGAAGTGAAGCCCGACGGATCGCAATACAAATCCGCCTCACTCTATGTCGAAGCGGTAAAGCCATAAACTGTTCCATACGCTTGCGATAGTTGCCGCTTGCTCCGCCAAGTTTTATCCCTCGCCGCGCTCACAATATCGCTTACGACTAGGTAATTCTCTGTACAGCCTGACTTATCGCGATTACAATGCGGTATGCGCGTGATTATGTCCGCATACTGCTGCTGCCCCGGCATCGGGTCCGAGGCCGCGATGGGTTGGAACTGGCCGCTCCAGATGGCCAAGCACAACGAGGTCTGGGTGTTTACCCGGCCTAAGTACCGTCAACCGATCGAGCAGGCGTTGCCCGGTGTCGCCAACCGCGACCGCCTGCACTTTGTCTATGTTGATTGGCCGCGATGGGCGCTGTTCTGGAAGCAGGGCAGCTACGGGATGTGGCTGTACAACTGGGTCTGGCAGTACCTGGTCTACCGCGCCGCCCTGCGGACCCACCGCCAGATCCGATTCGACCTTGCCCACTACGTCAACTTCGGCGTCTGGCGCGTCCCGTGTCACCTGTGGCGGCTGGGAATCCCGCTGGTCTGGGGCCCCGTTGGTGGTGGTCAGGAAGTGCCTCGCGGTTTCGCCCGCACGTTGGGGATCAAGGGGCGCGCCATCGATCTGGCCCGCAGCATTGCGCAGCGCCTTTCCTGGATCGATCCTTTTGTCCGCGCGACCCGTCGCCACGCCGCGAAGACCCTTGTCACGGACCGCGAAACACAGCGATGGCTTGCCGCGATGCCGGGCCCGGAGCCATCTTCCGATTCTGCCCAGGAGCCCGAGCGATTCCCCGGGATCGGGGCGTTATTCCTGCCGTCATCGCCTCTACCAGCACACGACGATGGTGGGCCGCTACGGTTGCTCTGGGTCAGCCGGCTGGTTCCCTATAAGGGCCTGCCGTTGATGCTCCGAGCCTTCGCTCTGGCTAGTGAAAGCACGGATTGTCGGCTGACTATCCTGGGGCTCGGCCCTGAATATCGCCGTTGTATCCGCTTGGCTCAACAACTGGGAATCGATCGCCTGGTTTCGTTTGTCGGTCGCGTCCAGACGCATGATCAGGTGCTCAGTCTTTATGCCGAGGCGCAACTATTTGTGTTTACGAGCCTGCGTGATTCGTCCGGTATGGCACTGCTGGAAGCAATGTCGGCCGGGTTGCCGAGTATCTGCCTGGACCACGGAGGCCCGGGCACAATCGCGACGCCGCAGTGTGCCGTGATGATCGAACCGCTGGGCGAGGGCGAGACACAGCGCCAAATCGCCGCTGCGATTGTTCAACTGGCACGCGATCCGGCTCGCCGCAAAGCGATGTCTCAGGCCGCGCGTGAGCGTGCGACGACAGCCTTAACATGGAACGCTCATGGGCAGCGGATGCAACAGACCTACAGTGACGTCTTGGCGGGCGCGCGGCTGCCCTCGGGCTCCGCGACCGTGACGGTTGGATAAAGGCACCGCTAGCGGTCAGGGCAGGGCCGAATACTCCGGCGTCGCCCGCTCGCCGCGCGACAGCAGCAGTTTATGGTGGAGCTATTCCCGATCGTTGTTTACGTTAGCTTGCTGCTTGTCATTTTGGCGGCGCCGATGCGGTACGCGCTGCCGGCGTTTTGTGTATTGGTGCACATGGACATGTCAGGCCGAGAGCACCTTTCGGCGACCGCCATCGGTTATGGCAATACGCTGAGCAGATTATTCGTCCCGGGTTTGCTATTGGCGCGCACGCGTTTCGGAGCGTTGCGAGAGTTGGGCAGGTGGAGAACCGAGATTGCGATCTGGGGTTGCTTCACACTCTACGCGGCCATCGCGACTTTTTGGTCGGACTACACCCTGTCCGCGTTGAAGATGGTGGTGTACCTCACCTGTTACCCGTTGTATTTCGGAATTTTTGCGTACGGCCACCGCCGCGGGTGGACGCAACCTCGGTCGCTGGTCGTGGTGATCTGGGCGGTGCTTGCGCTCGCCGTCGTCCAGACCTACTTCTTCGGCAACCCTTACGGCGGTGTTGGTCGGCTGCGCTTCACCGGGTTCACCGGGGCGCCCGGGTTCGGCACGTTCCTATTCCTAAGCGCCGCGATGCTGATATTTCCGCACGGGATGAAGCACCGAAAACAGGACTACGCCTACATCTTCATCACACAGCTAGCGATCTTCGTGGCGCTGATCCTAAACGGCAGCCGCAACGTTTTTGTCGGGTATCTGTGCTTGCTCTGCATCCACACACTGACCAAGGTGCTGCTCAAAGCACGCGGCACGGTCTGGCTCACGCGGATCGCCGCGTCGGTGGGGTTGGTCCTGCTCGTGGTGATCGGTCTCGGGCTGCTGCAACGCTTCAGCCCGAACAACCGCCTGCTCGACCTCACCCCGGCCGCGTTCACCCACCGCGCGCTGATGAACATCGACACCTTCGCCTGGCGCATGGGCATGTACGAAGCGGTCATCGCGGATATTTATGCCGGCGACACCGCCACCTGGGTTTTTGGCAACGGCACCTCGATGGGCGGCAGCATCGCGCTGTCGTATGAGGCGGCGTTCTCGTTCGAGTCGGTCGACGCCAACCGCGCCATCCACAACGAGTTCATCCGCGTGTTTTATGAATGGGGGATCGTCGGCTCCGTGTTATTCATCGCGTTTCTTGCCGCCGTCTTGGTCCGTGTATTCCCGCGCCGGATCACCCGCGATGCCTACGGCCTGTTCGCCCTATGGGGCACACTGCCGATGATCTTCATGGGGCTCACTTTCGATAACTACCTCGCCTCAGCCGGCGGCCCGGCATCGATCGGCATAGCGATGGTGCTGGCCTACGCCTCGTCGTCATTGGAACGGATAGGCGAATCCAAACAACAACGTACCGTTGCGGTGGACGAGACGCCGTCCGCATCGCTCATCCCCGCGGTGTAGCGGCCTCCCTCGCCGCCAACCCCGTGCTCACCGGAGTCGTCCTTGCAGATCAACGTGAAGCGCGTCTACGACCCACCGTCGCCCACCGATGGTTGCCGCGTTCTCGTCGACCGGCTTTGGCCTCGCGGGCTGGCCACAGAGGTTGCCGCCGTCGATCACTGGGCGAAGGACCTTGCACCCTCGACCGATTTGCGCAAGTGGTACCACAGCCACGCCGATCGGCACGACGAGTTTGTCCGTCGATACCAAGCCGAGTTCGTCGACGCCGCGCAGCCGTTCCAGGCGTTGCTCGAAGCGACGGCCCGGTGTTCGGTCGTTACCCTGCTCTACGCATCGAGAGATACCGAGCACACACACGCCTACGTAGTGCGTCGCTGGTTGGAGAATCATCGCCAAGGCTGACCGCCCAGCGCGATCCACGCCGCCGCTTCGCTCGTATCAATGGTTCGAAGGTGCGCCGTAATCCCGATCGCGGGCCCGGTACACTGCCGCGGGCGGGAAATAGGTATGATGTTGAATATCGCGATGATGCAATTGGCCTCTACAACTCGCCTGTCGATACTCCTTGGTTGTGTCATGGCGCTGGCCGTGAGTGGCACCCTCGCGCCTGCCCAGACGCCCGATGCCCCCGACCCGCCGGCGTTGGAGTTGGACGCCCCAATCCCCGACCTGTCCAACTACCACGTCGTCGAGCTGCGGCCGTTGGCCGAGCACCTCTACCGCAAGGTGCTCGAGTTGCAGCAAGAAAACCGGATCCTCAAAGCTCAGATCGCCACGCTCCGCAAGCGGCGCGGCACGCTGCGGCCGACGGGCGAGGTTCCGAGCGCGGTTGGCCCCGATTCGCAAGACCTCGAACCCGACGCAGCGATAACGCCGTCGACATCGCGGCGGATTGCCCCGTTCACCTACCTCCCGTGCGAGGCTTGGGTCGGCCATCAGTTCATCTTCCTGCCACGGTCCAAGTACCTGCAGAAGTACGGGTACCAGGGCTTTAGCGCAGTCAAGGGCCAATCGGATTCGCAGCCGTATGAGGACCTGGTCGGGCAGATCGGCACCGTGACGGACATCCACCAGGACGTGTTCCCGCGGCTGACGATCAAGATGAACGACGGCAAGGCGCTCTATGTCACCGCCTACACCGCCAGCGCCCAGGGCATCGCGGTAAAGGGCATCGCCCTCGTCGCCGATTTGCACTTCGCCCGTGAGAAATGGAAGGGCAAGACGCTGTGGCTCAAAGCGGGTGAGCTGACGACCTACGACGAAGAATCTAAGCAACTGGTGCCGCTACAGGTCCGCAGGTACTCCCCGGTCGAGGTATTGGATGTCCGTGCCGGCTGGTATGAGAACAAGCCGGCCCGCGTCGTGTGCCTCACCCAGAGTGGCGATGACGGGTTCGTCGATGTGACGCTAAGCGGGACCAACAGCAACGTGTCCAACGCCGTGCGATTCGATTCCGTTTTCTTTGATCAGGACCCGCGTGAGAAGTTCCCTTGGGAGCCGCGCATCTGGCGGGCCATCGAGCGCGGCAAGGTGCTCGTCGGCATGGAGCCGCAACAGGTCATCTTCGCCTGGGGAAAGCCCACCCACGTCGCCGCCTCGGAGCAGTTCGGGATCAACCGCGAGCAGTGGATCTACGGCGAAGAGCGGCACCTGATCTTCGAAGACGGGTTGATAACCCTGGTCCAGGAGTAGGCCACCCAGCCCACCTACTGACGCAGGCCGGCCGTGTGTCTGGACCGGTAGTGCTCATTTGCTACGATGACACCGAGGCGTCGCGCTTGGCCGAAGCCGCAACCCGGAACCGCGAGTCTATGCCAACGATCAACATCGACGGCGAAGAAATGGCCTTCGAGGGCAAGAAGCTGGTCCTCCAGGTTGCGATCGAAAACGGCCGGGAACTGCCGCATTATTGCTACCACCCCGGCCTGTCGGTCGTCGCCAGTTGCCGCATCTGCCTCGCCCAGATCGCCCAGCCAAACCCTCGCAACGACAACCGCGTCGAGATGCTGCCCAAGCTCCTGCCGACCTGCCAGACCTACGCCGTCGACGGGATGCAGGTCCACACCACCAGCCCGGCCGCGATCGCCAATCAGAAAGCGGTCATGGAGTACCTGCTGATCAACCACCCGCTGGACTGCCCGGTGTGTGACCAGGCCGGCGAGTGCCACCTCCAGGACTACAGCTATCGCTACGGGCGTGCCGAGTCGCGCTTCCAGGAAGACAAGATCAAGCAGCCCAAAAAAGACATCGGGCCGCACGTCTACCTCTACTCCGACCGCTGCATCATGTGTTCGCGGTGCGTCCGATTCACCCGCGAAGTAACCGGGACCGGCGAGATCGGCGTATTCGGCCGCGGCAACCAGGAACAGATCGACGTCTTCCCCGGCATCCCGCTCGACAACGACCTGTCCGGCAACGTCGTCGACCTCTGCCCGGTCGGCGCATTGCTCGACAAGGATTTTCTTTTCCAGCAGCGCGTGTGGTTCCTCACCAAGACACCCAGCATCGACGGGATCACCGCGTCGGGCGACAACATCTGGATCGAACACAACGCCGGGCGGGTCCACCGCGTCAAGCCACGGACCAACCTCGACATCAACCGTTGGTGGATCACCGACGAAGTCCGCTACGGCTGGAAGTTCATCCACAGCGAAGACCGACTGACCACGCCCAAGCGGATGCAGTTCGCCGCGCCGATCGAGATCGATTGGCCGCGCGCTTACGAAGCCGCCGGCGATGGGCTCAAGAAGGCGGCACGGGAATCCGGGCCCGGTGGCCTGGCCGCGCTGATCAGCCCGATGCTCGCCAGCGAAGAGGCCTACCTGCTGGCGACATACATCCGCGGCCTCGACCCCGAGGCGCTGCTAGCCGTCGGCCCGGTACCGAAGAACGGTGAGGATCGAACCTACCCCGGCGGGTACACCGTCTACGCCGAGAAATGCCCCAACCGCCGCGGCGTCACGCGCGCGCTCGAGTTGCTCGGCGGTCGCGTCGTAACCTGCGATGAGTTCATCACTGCGGTCGGCGACAAGTCGTCGCCCATCGCTGGCGTTCTGGTCGCGGGCGGCTACCCGAGTGCTTGGGCAACCAAAGAGCTGACTTCGGCACTTAAGAAAAAATTCGTCGTTGCGATCGACACACTGCCCAATGACCTCACCGCAGCCGCCGACGTGCTGCTGCCAGCCGTGACCTGGGCCGAAAAGAGCGGCTGCTTCGAGAACGCCAAGGGGATTTTGCAGTCCTTTGATCAGGCGATCGCTCCGCTGGAGAACACCCGGCCCGACGGCCAGATCGCCCTGGACCTGCTGGCAGAGAGTGCGTTGGAGGCCCCCTCGCGGTATAATGCGGGGCTGATTCGATCGCGGATGGGCGGCAGCTTTGCCGGGCAGGTCCAGCGACCGGCCCCGTCGCAGCGCCAGGAGCCGCAGATGCAGTACGTAGAACTGTAAACCCTTTTTCGATCTGGAGATCGATCAAGATAATTGGTTTTGCCTTTCGCCCCTTGGCTCGCCGTATCGGCTGGCCCCGACAGGTTTGTATGAGGAGCACCGGCCGATGGCCATTGCCTGTACAGGCTCGGTGAACGAGCGCACCACCGACGCCGGCGGGCTGACTGCGGCCGCGCTGGCCGAGATGATCGGTGCGGTCGTCGTGGGTGACGGCGAGGCCCGTCTGACCGGGTGCGCCGGGCTCGAGGCCGCCGGCCCACAGGACGTCACCTTCCTCGCCAACCGCAAGTACGCCAAAATGCTCGGCAAGACCCGCGCCGGAGCCGTCATACTCGGCGAGGCCGACACGCGCTACGCCGACGGCCAGACGCTGCTCGTCGCCAAAGACCCCTACTTCGCCTTCCGCGAGACCGTCGTCGCCCTGCACGGCTTCCGTGAGCACCCATCACCCGGCATCAGCGAGTCGGCCGTGATCGACCCGTCAGCCACGATCGGGCTAGGCTGTTCGATCCACCCGTTCGCCTGCATCGCCGAGGGCGCGACGATCGGCGACGGCTGTGTGATCTACCCGCACTGCTACGTCGGCCGCGACGCCGTGATCGGCGAGGGCTCGGTGCTGTTCGCCAATGTCACCGTGTACGATCGGTGTGTGGTCGGACGGCGCGTCACGCTGCACTCGGGTTGTGTGATCGGCCAGGACGGGTTTGGTTACGCGACGCACCGCGGCGCCCACCACAAGATCCCGCAGATCGGCAACGCGGTGATCGAGGACGACGTCGAGATGGGTGCCGGCTGCGTCGTCGATCGCGCGACGGTCGGCTCAACCCGCGTCGGCGAAGGCAGCAAATTCAGCGACCTGGTCGCGATCGGCCACGGCGCACAGATCGGTCGGCACAACCTGATCGTCGCACAGGTTGGGATCGCCGGCTCAACACAAACAGGCAACTACGTCGCGATGGGCGGGCAGGCCGGCGTGGCCGGGCACCTGAAGATCGGCGACCAGGCCCGCATCGCCGCCAAGGCCGGCGTGATGGACGATCTCGATGAGAAGGGCGAGTACGGCGGCCAACCCGCATTGCCGATGAGCCAGACCAAACGCAACATCCTCGCGCTGACCCGCCTCCCGCAGATGATGGTGCAATTCCGCAAGCTTCAAAAGCGCGTCGCGCAACTCGAAGCACAACTTGGCCAACCGGTCGAACCGGTCCAAAATGATTAGTGTGAGTGGTGAACTACCGCGCCGCGTCGCTTCCTGCTAGCCCTACGGCCCCATCGTCAAGCGCTCGCCGTCCGCTTCGTCGTGCGCGTCCCGGGTCGCAAGGCTTGAGGCCGTGTCAGCCGGCGTCTGAGCCGGTCGCAGGTACGAGTAGGTCGGCTCGATCAGGGCCACCGGTTCGCGCTCGACCGTGCACCCGGCCAGCGATGCCCCAGCCGCACCGATCGCCCAGCCCCCCAGAATTACCGCCGTGTGTGGTCGCTTTTTCATCGGTGAGTTGGCCTCCCCGTATAATGCCGCTAGATCCCGGATCGGCAACGACCCGCTTTGGGCCCAGCGTTTGATAGGCGCTAGGGGTTATCGGCCCCCTGATCCACGGCCTTCATGAAGATGTTGTGAGGCTGGCGAACTGATCCTCGACAGGTCGGGATATGCCGGTTATGCGGATTGAACCTTGTGGGAAAACTGCGGCCTGGCCACTTGTAAGTAGTGAATGGAAAGTCGCTAACAGGACATTAGCTGGAGTTGATCGGTCGGCTGCGCGAGGCCGGTCAGCCACTTGCCGCGACGGCTGCGACCAGCTCGGCGACGGTCTTTTCCAGCAGCGCCTCGCCACCAAACTCCATCCCCAACTCGCGGATCTTGCCGGTTTGGATCTGGTGTTTGGGGCTCGGCTCGTGGTCGGCCAGGGTGCTGGGGCTGTTGGTCAGCCGCTTGGCAATCCGCGCGACTTGTTGCAGTGAGACATATTGGTCGTAGCAGTTGTACGCCTGCCCCGCGATCACACCGGGGGCCGCGTCAAGCAGCAGCGCAGTGGCCTTGGCGACGTCGGCCGCGTGAACCTCTTTGCCACCCGCCTGGCTGTCGATCGGTTCGCCCTGGGCGACCTGCTCGATCAGCGAATACCACTTGCTGTTCTCGATCGGTTGCGCGCAGCCATACACCCCCGTCGGCCGCAACGCACAGATGTCCCAAGGCTGATCGCCACCGAGCCCGAAGCTGTGCACAAACTTCTCGATCGCCGCTTTGTGCGCACCGTAATGCGACTTCGGCCACAGCGGGTGTGTTTCGTCCAGCGCTCGATCATCCAGGATCACATCGTGCACCGCACACGTGGACAGGAAGACGAACTTCGCCACGCCCGCATCCAGCGCAGCTTCAATCAGACGCACGCTCCCGCCAATATTGACCCGTACAAACTTGGCAAGGTCGGGCAGCCCGCGGCCCCAATTCCCGTCGTGATCGAGTGCGCCGTGCACAACCGCGTCGACACCGCTAACCAACTGAGTCATCGACGACGGATCATCAAGCTGTCCGATCAGCCAGTCGATCTGCCCGTTGGTCGCGTTGAACCCGCTGCGATCGCTGTCGCGCCGCGACCAGCACCGGCAGGTATGCCCCTGCTCAATCAGATGGTTGACGATGTATCGCCCGATGAATCCCGATGCGCCGGTGACTGCGATAAGCATAGCCGTGATAGCCCGTATGAAGAATTGTCAGAAAACGAAGTGCCCCGGTCCCACCTGCCCACCGCCCGCCCGCAGCTATGCCGGGTAGTCGGGTTTTTGCTGCCAATCCAGCTCGGTCGTCCCCGGGATCCCGTGGTATTCCCGCGGGAACTCGTAGTCCTTACGCAGCGGGAACCCCTCCCAATCCTCGGGCAGCAGGATCCGCCGCAGGTCCGGGTGGTCGCTGAAATCGATCCCAAAAAGGTCGTACGCCTCCCGCTCGTGCCAGTCGGCCGCCGGCCAGATGTCGCTCACGGTCGGGATCACCGGTTGGCTGCGCGGCGTGAACACCTTCACCGCGATCGCGTGGCGGAGCTCGGTCGAGTACAGGTCAAACAGTGCGCACAACTGATCATCCGCGACGTAGTCGATCCCGGTCAGGCAGCTAAGCCAGTCGAATCGCAACGCCTCGCTGTCTCGCAGGTACGCCGCCACCTCACGCCAGTGCTCGGCATCGGTGTGCACACGCGGGTGCTTGTCGTCCGGCCAAGCCTCGGTGATGGCTGAGCCGAATCGTTCCTGCAGGTCAGCGATAATCTCAGGTGCGGTCATCAGTGCCGGTCCGTCGGGTCCGCGTGGAATCGCGCAGGATTAGATGGGATCACAGCGCAGCTCGCCAACCAGCCTCAAGCCACCGGCGTGCCGGGCTTGGCGTCGATCCCGGCCTTCTTGAGCAGGGTGCGGACCGTGTCGCTGGGCTGTGCCCCGACGCTTAGCCAGTACCGGACGCGCGGCTCGTCCACCTTCAGGGCCTTTTCCTGGTCCTGTTCGAGCGGGTCGAAAAACCCCAACTGCTCGATGGCTTTGCTGTCCCGCGCGGACCGCGTATCCATCGCGTTGAGCCGATAGAACGGCCGATGCCGCCTGCCAAATCGTTTGAGCCGTAATTTCACTGCCATGCCGTCACTCCAAGGTTCAAGGGCGGCCGCCGGGCCTGCCCACCGCCTAAATCTGCCAATTTCCGACCCCAAAGCGTAACTGCCCCGGCCCCCACAATCAAGCAGCTACCCGCCAGGCCCCCTTGGTCCAGCTGGCGATCTGCGACCCCCTCCGCCCCGCACGGAGATTGCCCGTCACACCTGCCCCTACGATGATGCGGGCCGTGTGACCAGCCGCACGGACACCGACGGGTCGGCCGACTCCGTGTACGACTCGAACGGGGTGCCGGCTGACGTCGGACTACGACCCCGTCGCTGAGGCAACGGCCGGGAACGAGAACGGAAGATAAGCTATCAAGAGTCGTTGTCTTCACTCGGCAGGGGCAGGCGTTACCGCCTTGGTGTAACAAGGGCAATTTAATGACTCCCGACCCCTTTTCTGCCCCTTTTCTGCCCCCGACCCCTTTTCTGCCCCGACCCCTTTTCTGCCCCCTTTTCTGCCCGAGCCAGCCAAGACGAATTAATGACTCCCGCCCCCTTTTCTGCCCCCGCGAACCTGCGGTACAGCGCGATGCTTTCCCGGCGTATGAAAAACACCCGGCGTGAACCGGGTGTGTGAGGGTCGTGTTGTTGTGTCCGGCGTCAGGCCGTGCGCCGGCGGGTCGCCAGGCCCAAGCCGCCAAGGCCCATCAGGCCCAGCGCGGCGGTGATGGGTTCGGGGACGGGTCCGGTATCGCCCAACTGCCCGTTGCGGACCGGGAAGGTCCAAAGCCCCGGCGTGCCGCCACCGACGTTGCCGGAGTGCTGGAGATTCAGCACGTCACCGGTTTGTGATCCGGGCAGCACGAGAAAGTTCGTCAGGTCACCCGCATCGAAGCCTGCCTGGGCGGAGATGCCGCCAAAGCCACCGGTGCCGCCGTTTAAGTCGCCGGTGGTCCACTCGAGCAGCTCGTAACGGAACTCGATGTCGAAGTCGCCCGGCGTGCCCGTGTCGCCCGAACGGTCTCTGAGCACCAGCTGGTACGAGTTGCGAAGGTCGTTGTGCTGGTCGTAGTACCCGACCTGGTCCCAAGTCGTCACGACGGTCTGTGGGTCCGGTGTTGCCACCCACACGCTGTTGGTATCGTCGCCCGGGTCGTTGCGGGTGTCCACGTCGCTCCAGTAAGGCGCGATCATCGGCTGGCCGGCGATCGGGAACGGGTCAGGGCTGAATGTGCCCACCGGCCCATTGAAGGACACGTTGCCGTTGTTGTTGATATAGAACGTGCTGAAGGTGTTGCCGAAAAAATTCACCGAGAACGGCAGGTTCAGCTCGGCGGAGGACCCGTCATCGCTGCGGTTGATGGCCAGGGCGCCGTAGCCCCGCGGCCCGCCCAGGCCGTCCAAGAGTGCGACGGCCTTTGCCGGTAACGCCGGAAACATGACCCCGCCCATCAGGACCAAGGCCGCGAGCCCTCTACCATGAGAAATTACTGTGGACGCCATGGCTTGTGCTTCCTTTCTATTGAAGGAACCGGGGCGATCAGGACATTCGCTTTGTGCCATACCAACGCTTTGTGCCATACCAACCCGTCACGTCCCGGATAAGAAGCCACCAGGCAACACGCCTGATAGATAACAACACGCCTTGGCCAACCTTCCAACGGGCGGAGCGCATCCCACCCTCACAGGGTCTCAAAACCGAATCCGTTATTGCCCTTTGTGGCCAGACAAGGCCAACTATTTGAACCGAACGAAATCTCATTTGTCCCACGCCAAGAAGCGGCGTAGCCGATATAATATCAGAATACCAAAGCACACACCCTGCGCCAAGGGGTTTTGGCATAGAAAATCTACTCAATTGTAGGCCCGGCATCATGCCGGGCACGCCCGCCCAATACACTCCTCTTCCTATCCCCCGGGGTGCCACTGACAACTTCCCCGTAGGGCAGGGCTTGCCGTGCCTTCAATACCTGTCCCCGCTCGCATGCCCCCACCGCCCTGCCCGCCAGTGCTCCCCCGCATGCCTCCGCCGGGCCGCTCGAGCCGAGCATATCAGGGCGGAAAAAGGGCCCGGAGTGATGTGTAATGAATATCGAGCTTTTCTGGAGGAAAAGCGGAGGAAAAGGGGTCGCGGAGGAAAAGGGGTCGGGAGTCATTGATTTTTGTTTCTTGCTCTAGGGTCGTGATCTGCCCATCCCGAGTGAAGCCAACGACTCCCGAGCCCGATTCTGTTCGCGACCCCGTTGCAGTCCCGATCCCGCATTACTTCTGAGCGCTGTAGCTGGTGATCAGATTGCGATAGGCGGGCAGATGGTTTGAGAACAACGCCCCAAGCCCCTCCATGTCGTTACGCCAGTCGCGGTGTAACTCACAAGCCATCCCGAACCAACTCATCAGTTGCACGCCCGCGGCCTCCATCCGCGACCATGCGGCATCGCGCGTGGTTTGATTGAACGTGCCCGATGCATCGGTCACCACGAACACCTCATAGCCTTCTTCGATGGCGGACAGTGCGGGGAACGCAACGCAGACCTCCGTGACAACGCCCGCGATGATCAGTTGTTTCTTGCCGGTTTTCTTCACCGCTTTGACGAAGTCTTCGTTGTCCCAGGCGTTGATCTGCCCGGGCCTGGCGATGTAGGGCGCGTCGGGGAAGATCTGTTTGATTTCCGGCACAAGCGGGCCGTTCGGTCCGGACTCGAAGCTCGTCGTCAGGATCGTCGGCAACCCGAAATACCTGGCGGCATCGGCGACCGCCAGCACGTTATTCTTGAAGTCGTCCGGCGAGAAATCACCCACGATGTTGCACAGCCCGGACTGATGGTCGACCAGCAGGACGGCCGCGTCTGATTTGTCGAGTCGGCGGTATTTGAAGCTACTCATGCGGCTCTCCTCTTGGGGGTATATCGCGGGTTACGACGCGCCCTGTAGGGGTACCGGCCACGGGCCACGATCCCTTCACTTCATCTTAACGTGGCTGATCGCTCGCCACCTCACATCCGGGTGGCGCAGTCTTCAGCAGCGCTGTTCCTGCGGCTAAGGTTTATAGGTACACCTCCCGGTGAGATATCACCTGATCCTCCGCGTGAAGGGTTAACGCCCGACGCCATCTCTGCGTGCGTGAGGTCGCGGCCCTAGCTCTTCCCGTTTTCGCTCACTTCCGCCCCGTCATTCCCGCCTCCGGCTGCAATGGTTGGCGGATAATTCAGTAGTTATCCAGGCGGGGGTGGCTCGCAGGCAGGGGGGATTGCCACGCCGGGTTGATGCGGCGGGACCTGATTTCGGCCTGTTTGGAGACGCGGCAAGATGCTCTCACCCACCACAGTCAGTTGCGAGGACTCGATGGTCGGTCGGCCGATCCTTCAACCGGATCGGTGGCAACGAACACGTCGCCGGACCAGCCGGGCGCCGGGCCGTCCGGTGTCGGCGCGCACGCCCCGGGCACGGTCGCAGGATCGCACCGAAGTAACAGCTCGGCCGAGCGCGTCCGGGCAGCGGCGGGCGGATCACGAGTTCGTCCAGCGCAGCAACGCGACGGGTGTGCTGTTGTTGGTGGGGGACTGGATGCTGTACGCGGCGCTCGTAAGTGTGGCGGTGTATGCGGATCGGTGGTGGGTCACGGTACTAAGCATCGGCGCGATCGGGATGGTGCAGTTCGCGATCGGCGAGGTAATCGTTCACGAGGCGTCGCACCGGTCGTTGTTCCGTAGTGCGAAGTGGAACGAGCGGCTGGCGTTCCTTTTTGCGTTGCCGTTCGGCTTTACGCTTCGCGAGTACCGCCACGAGCACATGCAGCACCACCGCCACATGGGGACCGAGCGCGATCACCTGACGGAAGACTATGAAACCCTTGGGCTGAACGATCCCGAGCCGAACATGCTCTGGCTTTGGTGGTTCAAGCCGGTGCTCGGATACGCCGCGTGGCGGTATGTCCGCGGGCTGGTTGAAGAGCGCAAACGACGTGACTGGCTGGAGGTCAGTTCGTTCTGGGCGGTCGTCGCGGGCGTGTGCGCCTGGGCGGGGGCGCTGGACCTGCTGCTGCTTTATTGGGTGTTACCGATGCTGGTCTGCTTCACCACGCTGCTTTACTGGGCTGAGATCGAGGACCACTTCCGCACCCGCACCGGCACGCGGAGCAATGTGGGGCGGCTGTACAACCTGATGACGCACAACAGCGGGTACCACTACGTTCACCACAAGTACCCGAAGATCCCGTGGCATCAGCTTCGCAAAGCCCACGACGAACTTTGCCCCCAGGATGCGGACATCTCATACGGATTGCTCGACACCTACCGCCAGGTCTCACGGCCGTGCGATGCGGTCGGCGGTCAGGAAGCCGATCAGGTCGGCTGGCACCCCGATCTGTAGCCGGCTCGACGAGCGATCGCGATCCCCCACGGCCCCGTTTTGTCACCCCGCGCAGCCGCGTGCTACAATCCCCCTTCAGCCGTGCGGGCGTAACTCAATTGGTAGAGTGTCAGCCTTCCAAGCTGAATGTTGCCGGTTCGACCCCGGTCGCCCGCTTTGCGGATGGCGTTGGCTGTGAGTTGTTGCCGGTAGTTGGCAGCGGGCAGTGCGGCCGCAGGGAGAATCAGACCGGGTAGCTCAGTCGGTAGAGCATCGGCCTTTTAAGCCGCTGGTCGTGGGTTCGAATCCCACCCCGGTCATTTCATAGTTCTGAATACGACTGGCGGTTGTCGGGCAATTCTTTCGGCGCGGGCGCAGCGGCGGGCCGACGCGATTCGCGTAGGACCGTTGTCAAATGTTTCTGAGTGTCGCGCTCCACACGCGGATCGATTCGATCACGATGTCGAGCATGCGGTGCAGTGTGCCGTGGGGCATGGCGGGGATGGGCATCAGGACGATCACGTCGCCGAGTGGGCGGATGATCAGCCCCTTGGGACGCATCGTTTCGCAGAGGTGGGCGGCGGTGCGGGTGGCGGGGTCGAAGGCGCGGCCGGTGCGGCGGTCTTCGCACAACTCGATCCCGACCATGATGCCGCGTTGGCGGATGTCCCGGAGGTGCGGGCAGTCAGCCAAGTCGCCGAGTCGCTCAGTGATGATCGCGGCGGAGGCGTTGATGTGGGCTAACAGGTTGGTGCTCTCGATCAGGTCGAGGCTCGCAAGGGCGGCGGCGCAGGCCAGGGGGTTGCCGGTGTAGGTGTGGCCGTGGAAGAAGGTGCGGGCGTCGGCATACTCGCCGTGGAAGGCTTGTTCAATGCGATCGGTCGCGAGGGTTGCGGCGAGTGGGAGGTAGCCGCCGGTCAGGCCCTTGGCTAAACACATCAAGTCGGGGACGACGTGTTCTTGTTCGCAGGCGAAAAGTGTGCCGGTTCGGCCGAAGCCGGTGGCGACTTCGTCGGCGATGAGTAGGACATCGTGTTGTTTGGCCAGGTCGGCGACGCCGCGAAGGAAGCCGGGCGGCTGGCAGATCATACCGGCAGCGCCCTGCATGAGTGGTTCGATCACGATCGCGGCGGTTTTGTCGGCGTGGCGTTCGAGGATGCCGCTTAGTTCGGCGAGGCAATGGTTGCGCAGCGCGTTGTTGAGTGCGATGTCTTGACTTGGCCAATCGGGCGCGTCTGATCTGGCTGGTGCCTCTAGTGGCGCCGGTGCTCGGCAGGAATCCGGCGCCGGCGCGAAGGTCGTTGGGAACACCATCGACGCGAAGGGGCGGTGGAACCATTCGCTGTAGCCGACGGACATCGACCCGGTCGTGTCGCCGTGGTAGGCGCCGCTAAAGCCGATGAACCCGGTTTTGGTTGGCGTGCCGCTGTGGTGCCAGTACGCGACGGCCATCTTGAAGGCGGCTTCGACGGCGGTTGAGCCGGCGTCGGAATAGAACACTTTGGTTAATGGTGATGGGGCATCTGGCTGGTGTTTCGGCGCAAGCGCGGCGAGGCGCGCGGCTAACTCGATGCTCGGCGGTGACGCCATACCGAGTAGCGTGGTGTGGGCGACGCGGTCGAGTTGGTCGCGCACGGCTTGGTCGATCTGCGGGACGCGGTGGCCGTGGACGTTGCACCAGAGACTCGAGACGCCATCGATGTAACGGTTGCCGTCTGTGTCGAACAGGAACTCGCCCTGGGCACGCTCGATGATCAGTGGGGAGGTTTCTCGCCATTGGCGCATCGGGGTGAACGGGTGCCAGATGTGGGCGTGGTCTAGAGCCGCGAGGTCGCTCGTCGCAGCGGTTTGGGCGGGGGTGGTGTGTTTGGGTCGGTTCATGGCGATTGGCCGCCGCAAGCGGTTCGCGGCTGGATCAAGGCTGTCGCTGCGGGTGCCGGCCGGGGTCTTCACGCTCGGCGTGCCGGCTTTTATACTGTCATGGCCGTGCCCGCTCGATGTGGGTGATCGGCGGACACGATCAACCTATCGATGGGAAGCACCGATGGCCAACCACAGCACGGAACAGATCCGCAACCTCGCCCTGGCCGGACACGGGGGATCCGGCAAGACGTCGCTGCTCGAAGCGCTGCTCTTCAAAGCCGGGGCGATCCACCAGTTGGGGCAGGTTGAAAAGCACACGGCGGTCGCTGACTTTACGGACGAGGAGAAGACGCACGGGCACAGCCTGTTCAATGCGGTGGTGCACTTCGATTACGAGGGAAGGCACGTCAACATCATCGACACGCCGGGGTATCCGGACTTCATGGGTCAGGCGCTGTGCGCGCTGCCTGCTGTCGAGACTGTGTGCGTGGTGGTGAGCGCGGCAGCGGGAATTGAGCCGGTGACGCGGCGGATGATGGATTGGGCGCAGCGACGCAAGCTCTGCCGGATGCTGGTCATTAATAAGATCGATCACGAGAATGCGGACCTGGGCAAACTGCTGAAGGATCTTCAGGAGGCGTTTGGGCGGCAGTGCCTGCCGGTGAATCTGCCGGCAGGCGGTGGGCAGTCGGTCGTGGATTGTTTTCAGACGGCTTCGGGCGAGAGCGATCTGGGGCCTGTGGCGGCGGCGCACACAGCGATCGTGGACCAGGTGGTGGAGGTCGATGAGAAGTTGATGGAAGTGTACCTCGAACAAGGCGATGTCAAGCCCGAGCAATTGCATGAGCCGTTCGAAAAAGCACTGCGTGAGGGGCATCTTGTGCCGATCTGCTTCACTGCGGCGCGGCGGCACGACGACCACGAGGCGAACGTCGGGGTGCGGGAACTGCTGGACGTGATTGTAAAGCTGGCGCCGAATCCGCTGGAGGGTAACCCGCGTCCGTTCTATCGCGGCGGGGACGTTGCCAACGAGTTTTATGCAACGCCGGATCCGGGTGCGCACTCGATGGCGCACGTGTTTCAGGTGAGCTTTGATCCGTTCGTCGGCAAACTGAGCGCGCTGCGGGTGCACCAGGGCAAGATCACGCCGGCGTCGCAGCTATATGTCTGTGACGCGGTGACGGGCGAGAGCAAAAAGCCGTTTAAGGTTGGGCACCTGTTCAAGCTGATGGGCAAGGAGCACGTCGAGGTCGAGCAGGCTGTGCCCGGCGATATCGTGGCGATCGCGAAGGTCGAGCAGGTTCACCGCGACGCGGTGCTGCACGATTCGCACGACGAGGACAGTATCCACCTCAAGCCGATCGAGTTTCCCGAGCCGATGTCGGGGTTGGCGATCACGGCGAAGCGGCGCGGCGATGAGCAGAAGACCGGCGATGCGCTGACGAAGATCGGCGAAGAAGACCCGACGTTTAAGGTGACGCGTGACGCGACGACGCATGAGACAGTGATCCACGGGATCGGCGAGCTGCATCTGCGGACGATCCTGGAGAAGCTCAAGGGGCGATACCACGTCGAGGTGGATACGAAACAGCCGAAGATCGCGTACCGCGAGACGATCCAGACCAAGGCGGAGGGGCACCACCGGCACAAGAAGCAGACCGGCGGGGCGGGGCAGTTCGGCGAGGTGTATCTGCGGGTTGAGCCTTTGGAGCGCGGGGCGGGTTTCGAGTTTTCCAACGATATTTTTGGCGGGTCGATCCCGAGTCAGTACGTCCCGGCGATCGAGAAGGGCGTCCGCAAGGTCATGGAGGAAGGGGCGATCGCGGGATACCTGATGCAGGACATCAAGGTGTCGGTGTACGACGGGAAGCACCACCCGGTGGATTCGAAAGAGGTTGCGTTTGTCGCGGCGGGTAAGCGGGCGTTTCTCGATGCGGTGAGCAAGGCCCGGCCGGTGTTGCTTGAGCCGTGCGTCGAGATCGAGGTGACGGTGCCGAATCAGTTCATGGGCGATATCACGGGCGACCTGTCGGGCAAGCGCGGGCGGATTCAGGGGACGGATATGTTGGGCGGGGATCAGTCGGTGATCCAGGCGGTGGTTCCGCTGAGCGAGGTGGCGAATTATCAGAACCAGCTTAAGAGTGTGACCGGCGGGCAGGGCAGTTTCACGATGGCACTTAGCCACTACGAAGCCGTGCCGCCGAATGTGCAGGAGCAGATCGTCGCGCAGTACAAGCCGCGCGTCGAGGAGGATTAGTGAGGATGTGAAGTGTTGACCGCCGGGATGGCGTTACGGCCAATATTCTTCGTCTTCGAGTTCGGGGATGTGACGATGATGGACGCGGATGACCTTGCCGAGGTAGCCGCCGATCATTGGGCCGACTGAATTGCATGTCTCAAGTACGCCCGGGCCGAACGGCTGTGCCTGGTCGCGATACATCACGACAATGGCAAGCGCCTCGCCTTCGTGCGTGCACGGGAACGCGACGACATGTCGGTCCGGCAGCAGGCCCAGGTCGTCGCCGATCCACTGTTCGAGCGTGTCGTTGTCGGTGATGTGGACGAGCCCGTCGCGGTCGGCGACCAGCGGGGCGGCCTGGTCGGCGAGGAGTTGCAGCAATACCTCGTGCGACTCGGTCGTCGAGTCGTAGTTGACGTATCCGCCGAGGGAGTATTCGTCTGCGCTGGCGGGGAGGAAGATGGCCATGTTGGTCGGGCCGACCTTTTCTAGCAGGTATTCGAGGGTGCGACGGAGGAGCTTTTCCAGGTCGAGTTCCTGACCGGCGAGGCAGGCGTATTCGTTGGTCTGGACGACCTGCTGCATCTGATTGGCCAGGTCCTGGTATGCGGAGACCAGGTCGTTGCAGAGGATATTGACCTGTTCGATGACTTCCTCGCGAGCGGAGCTCATGCGCTTGCAGACGCGGCGGAGGCGCTGGTATCGCGAGCGTCGCTGGCGGTCCTGATCGACGCGCTCCACGGCTTGGGCGAGTTGTTCGCGGGTCTGTTTGTTGGCGCGGATCGGTTTGACGACGACGTCGCCGGCGCCGGCGCGCATCGCGGCGAGCGCGCGGTCGACGCTAAGGTTATCGGTCATGACCAGTGTCTGGGGCGCGGACTTGCCGGCTCGCAATGTGGCGGCGAGGTCGAGCCCGCTGCCGTCGGGTAGATCGGCTTCGATCAGCGCAAGATCGGCGGACGCTTCGGTGAGTCGCTCGAGCGCCTCGGCCGCGGTGCCGGCGAAGACGATCGTCGCGTCGGGGTCACCTAAGCATTTAAGGACCCTGTCACCGACTTTGCGGTCCGGATCCACCACCAGGACGCGCAGGCCGTTTCCCTGGCCCTGGCAGAGGCTGGATGCGGTGTTTCTAGCTTTGGCTACGGATCGGTTCTGACTTGGCACTGCTTTCTCCTGCGGGCTCCAGCGAACTCCTCCAGGATCGTCGTGCCGGGCCGCCGTAGCTGCCCGATCCGCCGATGCCTCCGTAGCCCTCCTATCGGTTGATCACTCCTGCGAATCGAGTGGGATTGACATGGTTGCGACCGTCCCGACGTTCGGTGCGCTGCGTAATCCTAATTGTCCGCCATGGCTCTCAACAAGCTGTTTTGCACGGGAAAGACCCATGCCCGCTTGCCGCCCGGCGGGCTTGGCGCTGAAGAACGGGTCCATCGCATGCGCGAGGGTATAACCATTCATACCGCCTCCGTCGTCGCTGACCTGGATGACCAAGAGTTGGTCGTCCGTGTCGATGCGGCCGGTGATGGTGATCGACGAGCGCGGCGAGGATTGGACGGCGTTGAGTAGCAGTTCGCGGATCGCCAATCCGATCTGGTCCGGGTCGAGCGAGACGGTCGGCAGGCCGCTTTGGACTTTGACGGAGATCGCGATCTGTGCGCCTGTCGGCTTGGGGCTATCGGAACGGGTGCGGCGCACGGCATCGTCGAGGACGGTCCCGATATCGCACGAGCGCCTCTCGGGCTCGGGCGGTTCGGCGAACATCCGTAGCGACGTGATCAGGTCGGTTAGTCGCTTGCACTGCTCGACGATTGTCTTGGCGGCTTGACCGTTCTTTGAGCCGGGGTCAATCGACATGGCCAGCATCTGGCTGCGGCCGGAGATCACGGCGAGTGGGTTGTTCATTTCGTGAGCGGCGCCGGCGGCCATCTCGCCGAGGCGGGCCATCGATTCGGAGTGGAGCAGGCGGTCCTGTGCCTCGGCCAGGGCGCGGTTGGTTTGTGCGAGTTCTTCGCCGAGGCGGCGTGCGTCTTCGTGCTGGCTGGCCGACGCGATTGCGGCGCCCCAGCAGGAGGTGATGGCGTCGAGCTGCTTGGTCGGAGGTAGGCGGGGCAGGTCGTGGACCATGACGGCTGCGACGCCCCAGGCACAGTTGAGTGGGAGCATCTGGATTTCGCGTGCATCGCCGTTGCTTGTGAGCGCATCGACGACCCACGGCATGATCGCTGCGGGGTCGGGTGCGGCCTGGTCGAGTGTGGTGAGGCTGGGTGCGTGGAGGGGCGGTGCGATCAGTTCAGAGCGAGTCGCGGCACCTTCATGGTCGTACTCGCAGATCAGCCAGGATGCTCGCGCGGCCTCGCCATGTTGGGGCGGCTCGTAGATGAGCGCGGTGTAGCCTTTTCCGAGCACGGCCCGCGCGCTTGCAACTACGCTGTCCATCGCGTCCTGCACGGTCCGGCCGGGCGTTGCGGCGGTGAAGAACGCGGTGATCCCGTCCAGGACTTCGGATTGGACGGTGGCGAGGCGGGTTCGTTTCTCGCGTGCGCTGTTGAGGCGCCACAGAGTCTGGTTGGCGCGTTGGATCGATTCGAGGTAGAGCTCGCGCGAGGGTTGGCCGTCGAGGTCGAGGATACCCTCGCGTCGTTGTAGTTCGTCGTAGAGCTTGGGGCCGAGGGTCTCGATCACCTTGGGGTTCAAACCCATGACCTCAGCGAGTTGCTCGGGGTCGCGCTCGAAGGTGAAGTTGCCGCTGTATCCGATGTGCTGGCGGCGGACGATCAGGTCGGCCAGGCCAATCAGGCCGACGAGGCGGCGGTGCTCGAGGCGTGGGAGCGTTTCGTAGCTCGAGCTGTGCATCCACATCGTGTCGAGGATCTGCCGCGGCAGTTGCCACTGTTCGGCCAGGCGCTTCCCGGCGGTGTGGTGGTCGATGCCGATCACGCGGCGCTCGAGCTCGGCAATGTTGCCGTTGTTCAGCTCGGTGAGTTCGACGACGCGGGCGAATGCTTTGGGGAGGATGAAATCGAGCGCAAGCTTGCCCATGTCGTGCATCAGCCCGCAGACAAAGGCCTCGCTGCGAGGCAAGTCGCGCGCATCAGGATGAGCGGTGGCGATCAACTCGGCGGCGACGCCGACGGCCAGGCTGTGCCGCCAGAAATTGACGCGGTCGAAGGTGTTGTTTGTCGCCGCGGTGGCGTCGGGGTCGGTTGGTTCGGGTGCGGGCTTGTCGAAGACATCGAAGACCTTGATGGACAGGACGGCCATGCGGACTGCTTCGAATCCGAGCAGGACGACGGCTTTGTCGATGGTGACCGCGTCGGCACGGACGCCGAGGGACGCGCGTTTGCACATCGACAGGATTTTGCCGGTCATGACGGGGTCGGAGCTGATCAGCTCGGTGACTTCGTTGGCACTGGAATCGTCGCTGGCGGTGAGGGTGAGCAGCCGCATCGCGATGGCCGGGAGGGTCGGCAGCGAGTCGATCTCGCGCAGGATCATGTCGATCCGCTGCGCTTTAGATGGGTCAGCGGTGATCTGCATGCGCGTTGCACCCGGTGGGGCGGTTAGACCTCCAACAGTGATTCGATCTGGCCCATGAGCGACTTGACGTCGAAGGGCTTTTTCACGAACTCGTCGGCACCGGCATCGAGCAGGGTCTGGATCTCAGACTGGTTGATGACACCGGAGACGATGATGATCTTCATGTTGGTGAACGCTGGGTTGGCGCGGACGGTCTTGCAGACCACGTTGCCATTGATGTCCGGGAGCATGTAGTCGAGGATCATCAGGTCGGGCTTGAACTGCTCGGTGATGACGCCGGCGTCGTAACCGGTGCAGGCACTGCGGACCTCGAAGCGTTCGTCACCGTCGAGCAGGTCTGTGAATAGCTCGACGATCTGAGCATCGTCGTCGACGACCAGGACGCGTCGCTGCCCGCCCTCGAGACGGTCGGTTGGGATGTTGTTCTCACGCATGAAGCGGGCCAGCTCTTCGCGCGGGATGCGCCTGAATCGGCTGCCCGGTACGCGGAACCCACGCAGGCGCCCACTGTCAAAACAACGGATGATCGTTTGCTGGGATAGCTTGCAGATGTCGGCCGCGTCACCGGTTGTGAAGACCTGCTTGCCGCGCATCTCTCCCTGCGTGTCGTTGTCAGCCATATTGCGTGCCCCCACCTGATTTTTTACCTGGACAGGCCGGCAAAGCGGTGCTCTGCCCGGATATCCGGTACAGCTTGCCTGGTTTAACTATCTGGCATCATCGGCGTGCGGCTGAATGCACTTAATCGACAGGGTGCGGCGCGGGCGGGTTATCCGGACCGTCGTGGGGGATCGTGTCGAGTTGCCCAGTGCGAATCGCCTAGAAATGGATCATTCGGCCGGCGGTGCCGAGGGCGGCTTCGTGGACGGCTTCGCTGAGGGTCGGGTGGGCGTGCATGGTTGCGATCACCTCGTCGGCGGTCGCCTCGAGGCGCATGGCCAGGCCCATTTCGGCGATCAACTCGGTGACGCCTTCGCCGACCATGTGCGCGCCGAGCAGCTCACCGTGCTTGGCTGCGACGATCAGCTTGATGAAGCCGGCGGTGTGGCCCATCGCCTGAGCTTTGCCGCTGGCCTGGAAGGGGAATGTGCCGACCTGGTAGTCGATCTTCTGTTCCTTGCAGGCTCGCTCGGTGAGCCCGACGCTGGCGACCTGGGGCTGGCAGTAGGTGCAGCCCGGGATCGCGTCGTAGTCGACCGGTGTGGGGTCGTGGCCGGCGATGCGCTCGACACACACGACGGCTTCCTCGCTGGCGACGTGGGCGAGCCACGGCGGGCCGATCACATCGCCGACCGCGTAGACGCCTGGCGCGGTGGTCTGGTAGGTGCTGCGATCAGCTTTGATGTGGCCGCGGTCGATGGTGATGCCCAGCGACTCCTCGAATAATCCGTCGAACCGTCCGGTAACACCGATCGCGACGAGCACGCGGTCGGCACGGAGCGTTTCAGATTTTCCACGGCCGGTTGCGGGTGCGATCTTGACTTCGACGCCGGCGTTGGTGGTCTTGACGCTTTGAGTTTTTGTCGAGACGCGGCAGTCGAGCTTGCTGCGGCGGAAGGCCTTGGCGACGGCTTTGGAGACGTCGTCGTCTTCGCCGGGCAACAGGCGGTCTTCCATCTCGATGACGGTGACCTGCGTCCCGAAGGCGTGATAGAAGTAGGCGAACTCCATCCCGATCGGGCCTGCGCCAACGATGACCAGGCTCTTGGGCTGCTCGGGCAATGACATCGCTTCCTTTGAAGTGATGATGCGGTCGCCGTCGAACGCGGTGCCGGGCAGCGCACGCGGGGTAGCGCCGGTCGCGATCACGATATGTTTGGCTTCGATGACCTGGGCGACACGACCGGGTGCGTCGTGGATCTCGATCTTTCCCATGCCGCCGCCCGGTCGACCCGGAGCCGAAACGATCTTGCCGTGCCCGTCGATGTGGGTGATTTTGTGTTTGCGGAACAGTACGCCGATGCCTTTGTTGAGGTTGGCGGCGACGGTGCGCGACCGGCCGATGACTTTTGCCCAGTCGAAGGTGATGTCATTGGCCTGGATTCCCCATGCGTCGGCGTCCTGTGTGAGCTGGTTGTAGAACTCTGCCCCTGCGAGCAGGGCTTTGGTCGGGATACAACCCCAGTTGAGGCAGACGCCGCCGAGCGCGTCGCGCTCGACGCACGCGGCGGACATACCGAGCTGGGCCGCACGGATCGCCGCGACATACCCGGCGGGGCCGCCACCGATGACAACCAGATCGAACGCCGCCGCCTTTGACATGGGGTTACCTTCTTCGGTTAGTGAGCCAGTGTTAGTCGGTGCGGTCCGTGGACCAGCTTGGCGGATTGTATCCGAACAACGGGGCGCGATACCCGCGCTGCGTTCCGCTACAATCCTGCCCGGACATTGCCCCACACACTACCGAGCGCCCCTGATCGCCATGCCGCAACCACCCACCGCCATCAAAGCCGTCATCAGCGTAATTGGCCGCGACCAGAAGGGCGTTGTCGCCCGGTTCGCGACGTATCTGGCGGAGAAGGGCGTCAATATTCTCGATATCGAGCAGCAGGTCGTGCACGCTCGGTTCATCATGGACATGCTGGTCGATCTGGCGGATATGTCGCTGAGCCTGGATGAGCTGATCACCGGGTTGCTGGAACTGGGGTCGCAGATCGATATGCAGGTGCGGGTCACGCTGCACGGCAAGCGGCGTATGAAGAACGTCGCGGTGCTGGTCAGCAAGGAGGCGCACTGCCTTGAGCGGCTGATCGAGGACACCCGGGCCGGGCGGTTCGCGAATCGGGGGCAGTTGGCCTGCGTGCTCGGGAATCATCCGGATCTCGAGCCGATCGCGCAAGCGGCGGGGCTGCCGTTTCACTGGATGAGTTCCGAGGACAAACCAGCCCACATGGCGTGGATGGTCGAGACTTTGAATCGCTATCAAACCGACCTGGTGTTGCTGGCCCGCTACATGCAGATCCTCACGGCGGATGTTGTCGAGAATTATCGCGACCGGATCATCAACATCCACCCGTCGCTGCTGCCTTATTTCCCGGGCTCGGCACCGTACAGGCAGGCCTACGACAGCGGGGTGCGCGTGACGGGTTGTACGGCCCACTTCGTGACCGAGGACCTCGACGAGGGGCCGATCATCATCCAGGACGTTTTTCATATCGATGTTGGTAAGGACACGGCGCAGGACGTGCGGCGCAAGGGGCAGTTGCTCGAAGCCGGTGTGTTGAGTCATGCGGCGGAGATGTTCCTGGATGAGAAACTCGTCGCGGTTGATGACAAGGTCGTGTTCCGCCCGGGCCTGAGCCGGTTCCTCGATCACGACGAAAGCGATCCCGAAGTCGATTCCTAAGGCCGCTATCACGGCGAGGTTTGACGGGTGCGTCGCGCGGCTCTGTCCCCGCTTCTGATCTAAATCTTCCTGCCTGTTACGTGTTTGGGCGCGTCGCCGTGCCAGTCGTTACGCCTGCGCGGAACAGGTTGGCCCGCGACTGACGAGTTCTCTGCCATTAAGGGCAAGTAGCAGGCATGTCTTAAGGCCCCTGTCTATCTAGCCGATTCAACACGTTGGCAGGCGGCGGGCAAGGTCCGAGAAAGACCTCTCGCGTCGCCACAAAAACGCCAACCGGGCCGAGCCTTTCTGCGGGATGGGAATCGACATCGGAGTCGGTCAGTACCCGCACAACCGGTGCGACCGGTGCGACCGGTGGGAACCACCCATGCCGTCCAAACCCACAGCACGACGCGAACTTGCATTCACGTTCATCGAGATGCTGGTCGTTGTGTCGGTGGTATTTATTTTGATTAGCCTGTTGCTGCCGGCGCTCGGTATGGCGCGGACGCACGCTCGGACCGTTCAGGGGCTTAGTCACCTCAACCAGATCGGGCACGCGGTCAGCCTGTACACGGTTGATCACCGCAACACGTTTCCGCCGGGGTATGAAGAAGAGCCCGGGCGCAACACCGACTGGACGATTGTGTTGTCGCACTACATCCACAGCGGCGGTGACACGTACGGCGGCGCGGAGACGCTGCCGATCTTTTACTGCCCGAATGCGACCTACCCGAACCAGGGCAACTTCCACTATTCGAGTCACCCGGTGCTGATGCCCGACATCAACCCGGCGGCATCGCCGCTGTTTCCGCTATATCGGATGGCGCGGCTGCGTCGGCCTAGTGAGACGATCCTGATCATGGACGGGGCGCAGCGTGATTCGGCGAGCACGGCGCCGTACACGTCGTTCGCCACCGCCTGGCGGCTGGACGCGCCGGACTACCTGACGACCACACCCACGTTCGATAAGACTGCGACGGACAACGACGAAGCCATCAATCCCGGGCCGAATAACGACGACGGTGGGGCGGCCAACGGGACGATCCGTTGGCGGCAGTTCCGCGACACGGCTGCGAACATGCTGTTTGTCGACGGGCATGCGGCGACGCTGCGGCCGGAAGAGGTCAAGCGTCGTAACATCCGGGTTGATTGACTCGCCTGCCTTCTGGTATCTCTAAGAAAACCAGGACTGATCGCGCTCGATGCTTTGCCCACGGCTGGTGACGCGCTACGATAGGTGTAGCGGTTGTTCACGCCCTGTTGGCGGAACGAGAGGGGCGCGTCATGACTCAGGAAGCGCGGTGGTGGCATCGGGAGGGTGACAAGGTCGTCTGCACGCTGTGCCCGCGCGTGTGTCACATCCCTGCCGAAGGGCGCGGGTTCTGCTTTGTGCGCGCGAATGTCGGCGGTGAGTTGAAGCTGACCACCTATGGGCGCAGCAGTGGGTTCTGCATCGACCCGATCGAAAAGAAACCGTTGAATCACTTCCTCCCGGGCACGGCGGTGCTGTCGCTGGGGACGGCGGGGTGCAACCTCGGGTGCAAGTTCTGTCAGAACTGGGATATCTCCAAGAGTCGGGAGATGGATAGGCTCGCGGATCAGGCCGACCCTGATGCGATCGTGGCGGCGGCGCGCCGCACGGGCTGTCGGAGCATCGCGTTTACCTACAACGACCCGATCATCTGGGCGGAGTACGCGATCGATATCGCCAAAGCCGCGCGGCGGGAGGGGATCAAGACGGTCGCGGTTACGGCGGGGTATATCAGCGAGGAGGCACGCGGGGAGTTCTTTCAGTGGATGGACGCGGCCAACGTTGATCTCAAGGCGTTCACCGAGGCGTTCTACCGGCGGTTGACCCAGACGCACCTGCAGCCGGTGTTGGATACGCTGCGATACCTGAAACACGAAACCGATGTCTGGTTTGAGATCACCAATTTGATGATCCCGGGAGAGAACGATTCGCCCGATGAAACGGCGCAGATGTGCGCATGGATCGTCGAGAATCTGGGGCGCGACGTGCCGGTGCATTTCACCGCGTTCCACCCGGACTTCAAGATGGTCGATCACCCGCCGACACCGTCGGCCACGTTGCTGCGGGCTCGGCAGCAGGCCATCGAAGCGGGTATCCGGTATGCGTACGTTGGGAATATCGACAACGCGCATTGTCAGAGCACGTATTGTCCCGGCTGTGGCGAGACGTTGATCGAGCGTAACTGGTACGAACTGGGTGCGTATCGCTTAGGGGGAAACTGGTGCGCCGCGTGCGGGCGGCCCGTACCGGGTGTGTTCGAGCAGGCTCCCGGGAATTGGGGGCGGCGTCGCGTGCCGCTGCGGCTCGGGCAGTGGCCGTCCGTGGGAGGCTCTGCATGAGGGGCAGACCGTCACTGATGTCAGATGGTTCGGGTTGTTCGCAGCCGAAGATCGACTTTGATGACGGACATGCGGCTGTGCTGCTGGCGCATACACGCGCGGTGGTCCGGGCGGCGGTTGAGGGGCGATCGACCGATGGCGTGTTGCCGGCGGCGCTGCACGACGCGATGGCATACGGGCTGTTCGTCACGCTTCGGCGGCAGACACAGTTGCGGGCGTGTCGCGGTCAGTGGGGTGAGCCGCTATCGCCGCTCGGGCCGTTGCTCGTCGATGTGGCGTACGCGACGGCGGTGGGCGATCCGCGGTTCCCGAGGATCACCTTGGAAGAGGTGCCCCTGCTGTCGATCGACCTGTCGGTGATGCACAGCCCGTGCGTGATCGATGGGATCGGGGATGACGCGGTTGCGGCGATCGAGGTTGGCTTGCACGGGCTGGTGATCGCGCATCCGCAAGGCCGTGGTCTGCTGCTGCCGAACGTTGCGACGGAAGCGGGTTGGGATGCGCCGACGTTCCTGGATCACTTGGCGCACAAGGCGTGCCTGCCTGTTGAGACTTGGCGCACCGATCCGCGGACGCGGCTGATGACGTTCCAGACGCGGCTGATGACAGTGCTGCCAGACGAGGGTGAGTTTGATATCGACGATCTGTCGGCGAGCGAGCGGGATCAGTTGTTCGGGTCGGTTACACAGAAGCTTGGGGCAGAAGTCGAATCGGGCGTAGAGCGGGACCCGCGCGACTCGCCGCCCGCGCTAACACGCCGCTATTCGGGGCGTGTGGGTTTGTTCGTTGTCACCACGACGGGGATCTCGACGCTTGCGCTTGCGGAGAGTCGCAGCTTGATTGAGTTGGCCGGAGCTGCCGCCGGTGCGATCCGCGAGACGGCTGCGCAAAAATCAAGCGATGCGGGGACGGTCGCTCGTCTGGCCGTGTTGTCGCAGCCGATCGATCTTTGCGCTGACGACTATCCGGACCGACACGCGTTGTTGGGCGACCGGGTGATTGTGGTCCGGCATGGCGGGCAGTGTGGGTATGTGCTTCCGGGGCGCGGGCCTGTGCGACGAGACGCGGTGGGTGAAGCGCTCGGCATTATGCAGCTCGACCCTGCGCAGTGGCGGGCGGCGGATGGCGAGAGCGGTACGGTGCTGACGGCGTTGCGGGCCCATGTGATCAGTGTGTCGCAGCCGATAGTGGCCGAGGTTGCGCGGGCACCTGCCGTTGCGGGGCGCTTCTATCCGGACTCGCCCGATGCGATGAACGATGCGCTCGACGGGTATTTGGGGGTGCCACGGGATGTGAAAGAGCGTGCGAACTTTCGTGCCGTGATGCTTCCGCACGCCGGGTGGGCGTACTGCGGGGTCACGATTGGCCAGGCCTTATCGCGCATTGATGTGCCGAACCGAGTGGTTGTGATCGGGCCGAAGCACACGCCCGATGGGCCGTTGCTGAGCGTGGCGTCGCACGCCTCATGGCGGACCCCCGGCGGTGAGGTTCCGGTTGATACGCAGTTCGTCAAGCAGTTGTGCGATGCGGTGCCGGACTTGGCGTGTGAGCCGCTTGCTCACCGCGCCGAGCACGGGTGTGAGGTGTTGCTGCCGTTTCTGCATCGAGCGAACCCGAGCTTGAAGGTCGTCCCGATCGTGATGGGTGTTTGCCCGTTTGAGCAGACGGAGGGTATTGCGCGGAGTTTGGCTGCATGCATCGCGGCGTCGGAGGGTGCGACTTTGCTGGTGATATCAAGCGATATGAATCACTTCGCACCGGACGCCGAGACCCGTCGGCTGGACCGTCTGGCGCTCGATGCGATGCTTGCGGGAGATGCTGCGAGACTCTACCGGGTTTGTACGCAGAACCGCATCAGCATGTGCGGTTTGCTGGCGGCTGTCACGGTGATGCAGGCGCTGTCGCTATCGTCTGCGGTCGATACGGAGTTGATTGACTATCGGACGAGCGCTGATGCTGGTGGTGACGCCCAGCGCGTCGTGGGCTACGCGGGTGTCGTACTGAGGTAATCGATCGCGAACTCAGCGCGCTGGTGAGTGCCCTAAGCGAATTGGATCGGCCAGCGCGACTGCTTGAGGAACGGTTGCCAACAGGCGTAGCGGTCGTGGCCGAAGCGGTCTTTGATCAGCGGGTGTCGGTGGGGTTTGATCGGCCGGCCTACGAGTTTCATGCGCGCCTGGGCCGGTGTTCGTCCGCCTTTATGAGCGTTGCATCGGCGGCAGCAGCAGACGAGGTTTTCCCATGAGCTTGGGCCGCCCTGGCTGCGTGGGACTACGTGGTCGAGGCTGAGTTGGGCGTGGGGGTAGTGGTCGCCGCAGTACTGGCAGCGGTGACTGTCGCGCGCAAAAATATTGCGGCGGCTGAGCTTGATGTCCTGTTTGGGTAGGCGGTCGTAGCGACACAGGCGGATGATCCGTGGCACGGCGATCTGCGAGCGCACGGTGCGGACCCACTCGTAGCCGTCGTGACCTGGCGCGCGGCTGTGTTGGTCGGGCGCGCTAAGCGCTAATGAGAGATCGGTCCAACTTTCGAAGTCGTGTGATGAATAAGACTCGTCGTCGGCGCGGACGGCCTGTGCGGCGTCGCGCATCATCAGTGAGAATGCTTTGCGGGCGTCGGTGACACGGATCGCCACCCACACCCGGTTGAGGACTAGCACGTGGGTATCCAACCCCGAGATAGGTGTGACCATCTACGGCCTCTCTCCCTTGGCCTTGCGTCCTGATCCGCCGCGGTGTGAACGTTGTGTGGCGGGCGTAGTGAGGTCGTGAGTGTGAAACAATTGCCGCGCATGATCGCGGCCTCGGCTCACTCGCCGACCCGTTGATATCAAGGATTCCGTCCGACTCCACATGGTAGGGAATGCTAGCCTTGGCTCGGGCGACAGACAATCGGTCGAGGCGATTTTTTCAGCGTCTATACCTCGGATTCGCCGTGATGAGTCGCAAATACGGGCTCAGGCGGTTTTGCGCCGGCGTGCTGAGGTGGCGGCCAGCATCGCCAGGGTGATCGCGGCGGTGGACGGCTCGGGGGTGACCGCGGTCACGGTGCCACCGGTCACAGCGGTGACGGGGATGATGTTGCCCTGATCGTCGGACAGGGAGCTGAAGATGCTGTTGAAGTTGATGTTGAATGTGCCAGTCGTTCCCTGAGCGATGGTGAAGTTGGCGCGGAACAGAGCGTGTTTATCCGAGATCACGGCGAAGCCCGCCGGCAGGTCGTCGGCGACACCAAGTTGCTCGCCGATCAGGCCGAACGTGTTTGGGCTACCGCCGTTGGCGAACGCGGCGTCGATACCGGCGGGGACGGGCGCGACACCGGTGAACGCGATGCCGGCCGCGGTGGGCAGTGTCAGTTGTGCGGTGTACGCGGTGAGGTTGATCGTTTGGCCGAGACCGGGGTCGATATAGACGTCAACGCTGCCCATCGCCGGGCCGGAGGTGGTGTCGAGCACCTGATCGGTTGGCGAGACTTCGATCACCGCGGCGGATGTGGCGACCGAGGTGAGCAACAGGACGGCGGAGATGAGGGCAATCAGTTGCAGGGCGGTGCGTTGCATGGCGAATCCTTTTCTTTCTCGTGGGTGTGTTGGTTATTACTGAGCCGCTTAAACTTTTGCGTCCAACGTAGGATTTTTGGAGGGTGACCCGAGCCCGGCGCGTGCCGAGCTCGGGCCACAGAGGGTTCACTTACAGTTCGAACAGGCCGTTAGGATCATCGGTGCCTTGCAAGACCCAATCGGCGATCGTCGTGTCGTCGCCGTCGTCGGCAGGGGTGTTAATGCTGTCCAGGACCAGTGACAGGTTGCCGGCGATGTGGCCTGATTGCGCGGCGGCGATCGCCTGGTTGTAGGCATCGATGTCGGTCGCGGCCGTCGCGGGCAGGTGGTCGGAAGGCGGGAGGACGGTTGGGTACTGGATGGCGTGGGTGTGGGCCGATGCGGAAGCGGGCGTTGGAGCGACGGCCAGGTAGACGGGTTGCCGTGAAGCGGTGGGCGATGCTGACGCGGAGGTCGGCGCGGTGCCGGGGAGTGAAGTCAGTTGGCGGTTGCGGACCTTGATCACGTCATTGCTGAGGATGACACCGTCGCCGTTCACATCACGGAATGCGGAGTAGTTGGGTTGGCCGGGGGTGGTCAACTGTGCGTTGCGTGTCAGGATCAGATCGTTGGAGAGGACTGGTCCGGTGGCCAGGCCCAGGTCCACGTTGCCGGGTAGGACATCGAAGCGGAAGAGGAAGTCGCCGCCGGGGGCACCGTCGCCGGATGGGAAACTGTCGCCGGTACCGGGCAGCCCCAGCGGGTTGGCCCACTCGCCGTCGAGCGCGGTGCCGTTCGTGTCCGTCACTGTGTCTTCAAGGTCGATTAGCAACCGGTCGGCGCCGATGCCGATCGAGCCGTCGGGCTGAGCGGCCAGGTCGAGGGTCCAGGTGGCGGTGAAGGTCGCGGGGTCATAGCTGAAGCTGGAAAACGCGTAGTCGGAAACATTAACACCTCGCAACGAAAGGTCACCTTGGGTAACGTTGACGGCTTCGTTGAAGCGGATCTTGACTTGGTCGCTGTTGATCCAGGGGAGCGTGGCTAGCTGCTGGTTGTTGTTCACGAGGGGTGACATCGGGACACCCATGCCGTTGGCCGGGTCAACCTCGTTCAGGAAGCCGGCGGACCACGTCGTGCCGCTGATGTAGACCTCGGAGACGACGGCGGGTGGGTCGACGACCGAGATTGTGCCGGGGTTGATCGCATCAATCTGGATCAGGTTGCCCAGAGCATTAGTCAGGGAGGTGAAAGTCGGGTTGGCGGTGATGTTGAAGGTGCCGATGACGCCCGGCTGAACGTCGAAGGTCGCTCGGAACAGGGCTTTGGTCGCGTCGATGGTTGCGGCTGAGGATGCGAGGTCGTCCGCGACGCCGAGTGTGCTTGCGGTTAACAGAACCTGGTCGGGTGAACCGCCGCCGGGGAACGCGGGGTCAACGCCGGCGGGGACGGCTTGCACGCCGGTGAACACGACGCCGGCACCGGTCGGTAGCAGGTCGAGCACGACGGTGTAGGCGGCTAGATCGACGCTGTTGCTGATGTCGCCGGTGATCAGGACGTCGAAGAACCCGCTCGTGATCCCAGTGGGGTTTGAGCTGACGACCGCATCGCCGATTGTGATCGTGGCCGTCGCGGCATCGGGGAGGCGCGTGATGCTGGTGTTGAAGAGGTTCTGATTGCCGGCTGTATCTGTTGCGGTTACGCCGAAGGCATTGGCACCCAAGTTGAGCGCGACGCCGGCGAAGGTGAAGTTGCCCGCGCCGTCGGATTGATCATTGGCTCCGATTGGTGAGAGCGCGATTGCCACGCCGGGCTCGGTTTGGCCGACGAGGGTGACGTTGGCGAGTGTTGTTTCGTTGTCCCCGAGCGGGGCGGTGTCGGATGCGGCATCCAGGCCGAGCGTGGGGGTGATCGGCGCGGCGGTATCGATGGTAAGGCTCAGCGCTGCGGACTCGGTGCTGGTGTTGCCGGCGACATCGGACGCGCTGACCGTGACTTGATGCCCGCCGTCGATCAGCAGCGGGAGGACGAAGTTAGCGCCTGTGCCGTTGTCGGCGGCTTGATCGGTCTGGACACCGTTGAGTTGGAGGTGCAGCGTCGTGCCGACTTGGGCCTGTACGTGGATTGTCGGGGTGTTATTGTTGGTGATGTTGTCGGTATCACTCGATCCCGAATCGCTGGCGGCGAGCAGGTCGGGGATGCCCGGCTGTGTCGGGGCTTGGGTGTCGATGGTGATGTTGAGTGCGGGCGACGGGGCGCTGGTTGTGCCGAGGGGGTTGGTGGCGGTTGCGGTGATCTGGTGTGCGCCGTCGGTCTGGGTGGGCAGCACAAAGTCGACGCCAGCGGCGCCGCTGGCGGCTTGGGCAACTTGAACACCATCGACGAAGAGCGTCACCGTATCGCCGGCTGTCGCGTCGACGTGGACGGTTGGGGTGTTGTCGTTGGTGATGTCATCGGTGTCGCTGGAACCCGAGTCGCTTGTCGCGATCAGGTCGGGCATAGCCGGTGTGGCTGGGGGCGTGGTGTCGATTGTGATGGCGAGTGCGGTTGAAGTGGGGCCTGTGTTGCCGGCGATATCCGTTGCGGTCGCGGTGATCTGGTGAGTCCCATCCGGCAAGAGGGGGATCGTGAGATCAACCGTGCCGGCGGTGGCGACACCCTGTGTGCTGAGCACCCCGTTCACAAAGAGGCTGATGGTGCTGTCGGCTTCGCCGGTGACGCGGATCGTAGGTGAGTTGTCACTGGTGATGTTGTCGGTGTTGTTAGCGCCGGTATCGCTTGATGCGAGCAGGTCGGGCGTCCCAGGTGCTGTCGGCGCGACGGTGTCGATCACGAACGGGAGCGAGAAATTTGTCGCGTGGCCGACGGCGTCTGTGGCGAGGAGGTTGAGTGTGTGCTGCCCGTCAGGCACGGGCCCGTGCCAGTTGTCGATATCGGTTTGCGTGATCGTGAACGCGCCGTTGGTGAACGGGATCGGCTCGTATGGGATGTCGTTGATGCCGGCGATCAGCTGGACGACCTGATCGCGGTCCGCGATGGTGCCGCTAAACCCGAGTTGCGAGCTGATCGCGTCGTTCGATGAAGCGCCTGTGTCGTTGGTGACGACGGCTGTGATCGTCGGCGAGTCACCGATCAGGAGTGTGTAGTCGGGGTTCGTCGCGTTGGCGAACGGGTCGATTCGGACAACGTAGGTTTGGCCCATCGTCGCCTGGAACGCGATGGACTCGTTGTCGGTATTCGAAGTGGATGACGCGATCGTCTGCCCGCCCGCGGTCATCACGTGCAGTTCCAGGTCGCCTTGAGAATGCAGGAACGCGATGTCGACTTCGTAGAGGCCGGTGGTCGCCGGCATGAAACTGAAGTAGTCCTCGTTGTTCGAAGCGTGGATTGTCAGGTTGGTGATGCTCAGATCGGTGACCGTTCCAAGATTGCTTGCCTGGCCGAGGCTGTCGTTGGCCTCATACGCATCGGCGCCCCCGGGCATGTCGATGTGCATGGCGTAGTCGGGGTTCGTCGCGTTACCGAACGGGTGAACCCAGATGACGTAGGTGCTGCCGGCGATGACGGGGAAGGTTGCGGACTCGTCGTCGGTGCTCGAAAGCGAGTCGGCGATCTGCCCGAACCCGTCGCGGTAGATACGCAGTTCCAGATCGCCCTGGGCGTGGGAAAAGTCGAGATCGACGCGCGCATTGCCGGTCGCTTGAGCCGTGAACTTGTAGTAGTCCTCGTCGCCCGGGGTGTCGATCGTCAGGTTGGTGTAGGTTGGGTCGCCGATCGATGCGACGCCTCTGGCGGTTGCGTAAGAGTCGTTGTCCTCGAACCCATCGATTCCGCCGGGCGCATCCATGTCCAGGTAGTAGGTCTGATGGACACCGTTATTGGCCGCGTGTACCCGGACGTAGTACGTCTGGTTGGCGGCGAGCTGGGCGTCGAGGTGTTCGTTGGTGGTCTGCGACGTGGAGAAGTCGATCAACTGCTGTGAAGCGTTGTACAGGTAGAGATCCAGATCACCCAGGCTGTGGTTGAACAGGATCGACAAGTCAAGGTTCCCCGCGTGCTGGGTTGTAAAGCGGTAGAAGTCGTCATCGCCGGGGGCATCAATCGTTAAGCTCGATTCGAAGCGATCAGCGTTGGTCCCGAAGTTGGTGGCCGTAGCGAAGGTGTCGTTGTTCTCGAAGCGGTCGGGTGCGATGTTCATCGCGGCGATCGCGTTGCCCAACGCGTGCACATCGACACGGCGGAAGTTTTGGCCGGTGTTGGTGACGTTGTCGTTCTCGTCGTCGCCGTCATTGATGATGACGCCGCTGCTGTCCAACAGTGTGCGGAACTCGGCCAACGTTAGGCGGCGCCCGATCGTTTGTGTGGCGTACTGTTGGGCGAGCGTGGCGATCCCGGCGATGTGTGGTGACGCCTGGCTGGTGCCGTGCATGGTGACCGTGCCACCGGACTGGTTGGCACCGGTGCTCGCGGCACCGGGCGCGAAGACATCGGTTAAGACGGTGTGTCGCTGGGAGAACGGGGTGATCCGGTCGGCGCCGGTTGTGAAGGCTTGAGCCCCGCTGCCGTACCCGACACCGCCAATATTGGCGTCATACACAGCGCCTACGGACAACGAGTTGGGATCGGCGGACGGGTATCCGACACCCTGGGTGCTCGCAAACCCGAAGAAGTCGTTGCTCGATGCGGAGGCAACGATGATGTCCATCGAGGCCAGCGCGGCCAGCTCATCGCCGAGCCCGAACAGGCTCGTCGCGGTGTTGTGATTCCCGCTGTCAGAAAGTGAAAGGTTGACCGATGCAATGTTGTAGGTCGCGGCGTTAGCGACGACCCATTGCAATGCCGCTTCGGTGTACGAGAAGAGCCCGCCGCCCGAGTTTTGGAAGACCTTAAGCGCGATGATGTCAGCGCCCGGGGCCATGCCCATCAGGGTGGGGTCTTGCGACAGCGCGAGACTGGCGACGTTGGACCCGTGGCCGTCGACGTCGGTGGCGTCCATGTCGCCGTCGGCGAAGTCCTGGTGGTAGACGATCCGGTCCGCGACGCCATCAAAGTTGTTGTCCGGCCCGAAGAACGGGTGGTTCAGATCGATGCCTGTATCGATGATCACCGTGGAGAAACCGCTGCCGTCGATCCCGGCAAAGCGGGGGTCGTTCCTGAAGTCGTCGATGTTGATAAGCGGGCCGGATTGGGCGGATTGAGGGGCGATCGCGCCGCCATCGGTGACGAGGCCGGTCGGGTAGATCGGCGCGTCAGAGGCCGTGGTTGTCAGCGTGGCCATCTGTTGAGCGACCATCTCCTGCGTAGGTCCGCCGTTGTACACAACGATGCTGGGCTGGTTGGGTTGATCGGGCTCACCGGCTAAAGCGTCAACTCCCGGCACGCCGCTTAGCATCACGCGGGGCTCAAGCTGTTCGCATTCGGTCCAGGTTGGCATGGTCGCCGGGACGCGGTGGCTGCGTGCGTATGTCCGAGTCCGAGCGTTGTAGAGTCTGATGGCGTTGATCAATGACTGGAAGCGGCGATTGGTGTTTTTGATCGACATACTTGCGAGTGCTCCAAAGTGTTCAAAACCGTCGTGTTGTTTGCGCGGAGGTTGTGACAGCCGCACGGTTGTTCTCGCAACATTCGTGCCGGTTGTGGCGTGCGGGTGTAGCCAGGGAGGAAAACCGGCGCGGCTTGCTGTCGCCAACACGAAACAAAACAAGCGAAAGCTGTGATCTGGTTGGTGTTACGGCGGGTGGGTGCGGATGTGGGAACTTTGCGCCTGTGTTCCCACTCTTGTTGTTGAGGTGCATGGGCGGATTCGTGATCGGTTAATCGGGGAGTTGCGGTGGGTGAGTCGGGTGGGTTTGGGGGCGCTGACCCCGAGACCGGGTGATATATCCCAGAGCGCGGCTTCACCTGGCGGGCGCGGTGACGGGGTGGGTGAGGAGCGGTGAACCCGGTTATGGGAATGTGATGCGCCCAGGGCCAAGAATTGGGATCGCACGCCTAGGGACGGTGCGTCGCGACCGTGAACGGCGAGTGGATCGGGGCCGATGCTGCATGAGTATCGCCATCGGTTTGCGACGGGCACCGGGGCCCTCTAGCATCCCATCCTCGTGCCGACACCGATCTGTCGCGCCAACGGCTGCGTGATTCTGATGGAGTAACGTCGCCGGTTGTCACACGGAGAACTCCGCATGGCTGATCACGCGCCCACGGGTAACCAGCCACCGAATTCGAAGGTCCAACTCGCTCTGCGGGGCTACTGGCGGGCGAATATGCGCATCATGGCGGTGCTGCTTTGTGTATGGGCGATCGCCGGTCCGGTCTGCGGGATCCTGTTGGCTGACCGGTTGAATCAGTTTCGGTTGGGCGGGTTCCCGCTTGGGTTTTGGTTCGCTCAACAGGGCAGCATCATCGTCTTCGTCGTTTTGATCCTTGGATATGCGCTGCTGATGAACCGGCTGGATCGCCACCACCACGACGAGCTGCAGCGGCTTAGGCGCGACGCGGAGGGCTGACTCATGGACGTCCAGTCCTGGACAACACTGTTCGTCGGGTTGTCATTCTCGTTGTATCTGCTGATCGCGTGGGTGTGCCGGGTTCGTGACACGCGCGGATTTTACGTCGCGGGGCAGGGCGTTCCAACGATCGCAAACGGGATGGCGACCGCGGCCGACTGGATGAGCGCGGCGTCGTTCCTGTCGATGGCGGGGTTGATCTCAACGATGGGGTACGCGGGCGGGGTGTATCTGATGGGGTGGACGGGTGGGTACGTCTTGCTCGCGTTGCTGCTCGCGCCGTATCTGCGGAAGTTCGGGCATTTCACGGTGCCGGATTTTATTGGCGACCGGTACAACTCGACGACGGCACGGGTGGTCGCGTTGATCGCGGCGATCTTTATCAGCTTTGTATATGTGGCTGGGCAGATGCGCGGAGTTGGGGTGGTGTTCTCGAAGTTTCTTGGTGTGGGGATCGAGCGCGGCGTGCTAATCGGGATGGTGATCGTGTTCATCTACGCGACGCTCGGCGGGATGAAGGGCATCACGTGGACGCAGGTCGCGCAGTACTGGGTGCTGATCACGGCGTTCTTGATCCCGACGATTGCGATCAGCATCAAGCTGACCGGGCAACCGCTGCCGCAGGTGGGGATGGGCAGTCCGTTGGTCGGGGAGGGCGTGCATCTGCTGGACAAGCTGGACGAGATTCATCGCGAGTTCGGGTTTAACAGCTACACCGAACCGTTCACCGGCAGCAAGTGGAACCGGTTGAACGTGCTGTGTACGACGCTGGCGCTGATGGTGGGCACGGCGGGGTTGCCGCACGTGATTGTCCGGTTTTATACCGTCAAGACGGTTCGGGCCGCTCGGTGGAGTGCGTTCTGGGCGCTGTTCTTCATCGCACTGTTGTATCTGACGGCGCCGGCGACCGCGGCGTTCGCGCGCTACTACATGTTTGACAGCCTACAGGGCAAGAGCGAGGCCGAACTGCCCGGCTGGTACCACAAGTGGAATGACATCGGGATGGTGTTATGGCTGGACGACGGCGATGGGCGTGTTTGTTATTCGGGCGATGATCGCAACGAGCTGTTCCGCGGCGGGAACCTGTCCACGGCTGAACTTGGCAAGATCGCTTCGGAGCATCAGGTGTGGTTGTTGACGGATCACGATCAGGGCGCGGACGGGCGGGGTGTTCTGCGTTCCAAAGGTCTGAGTGGGCCGGACCGTGACATCATCGTCTTGGCAACGCCGGAAATGGCTGAGCTGGCCGATTGGATCATCGCGTTGGTCGCGGCGGGGGGGTTGGCTGCGGCGCTATCAACGGCGAGTGGGCTGCTGCTGGTGATCTCGTCGAGTGTGGCCCATGATTTTTATTACCGCGTGATTAACCCGCAGGCCACCGAAGCGCAACGGCTGCTGGTCGGCAGAGCCGTGATCGGTTTGGCGGTGGTGATTGCGGGGCTGTTCGGGATCTACCCGCCGGGCTTCGTGGGTGAGGTCGTCGCGTTCGCGTTCGGGTTGGCTGCGGCGAGTTTCTTCCCCGCGATCGTTCTGGGGATTTTCTCGACTCGTGTGGGGGCGGTGCCGGCGACGCTGGGGATGGTGATCGGGCTGGTGTTCACCGGCGGGTACATCATCGGCAACCGGTTCTTCGACATGCCCGCGTGGTGTTTCGGGATCAACGCCACGGGGATTGGGACGGTCGGGATGTTGATTAATTTCGCGGTCACGCTCGGGCTAACGCCGCTGTGCAAGTCGCCCGACGAGAAGACGCGCCGGCTGATCGAGTCGATCCGCGAGCCGGAGGGCGCCGGCCCCGCCGTCCAGATTGAAACAACCCCCGGGCATTAGGCCGACCACCTGCTGGATACTCGGCGGCAATCCAACGCGGCGGGTTCGTAGCGGCGGAGCGCCAACCCACAACTGATGCGCAAGCGATCCGGTGAGGGGAGCGGTGATCATTGTTTGGGGTTAGACGCCGGCGGCTTGATCGCCGGCGGCCACGGACTGGATTGTGGCAATTAGTTGGGCGGCGTCGTAGGGCTTGGAGTGGAACCCGGCCCCGCCGACTTCCAGTGCGGTCTGGCGGGCGGTGTCCTGTACGTTGGCCGACAGAAATATCACGGGGATCCCCATCAAGGCCGGGTCTTTCTTCAAGCGCCTACAGACCTCGAAGCCGTCGATGTCCGGCATCCGGATGTCGAGGATGATCACGTCCGGCTGATGCTCGGCCGCCGCGGCCAGGCCGGTTGTCCCGTTCGACGCCGAGGCGACTTCGTAACCCGCGGCGCGCAGGCGCACGGACAGCGCGGCGGTGATAGCGATCTCGTCGTCGACTAGTAAGACCTTCATGGGTCGCGATCTCCCTGGCTTGCTGTCGCTACGCGGCCTGCCCGGGTGCGGGCAGGACGAGGGTGACGTTGTCGAGCAGCTCTTCAATCTCGAAGGGCTTACGGATCAGCACCAACGCACCGAGCCGGGCACAGGCGCTGTCGAGCTCTCCCTCGCCGTCGGCACCGGAGATGTAGATCACCGGGATGCAGCCGAGCCCGGACGTTTTGTCCATCTTCTCAATGAGGCTGAACCCGTCGCAGCCGGGCATGTTGATGTCCAGGATCAGGAGGCTGGGCGGGGTCTGCTGGGCCAGTTCGAGGGCGGCCTGCCCGTTGTTGGCTTTGAGGACCTGGAAGCCCAACGCCTCCAGCCGGATGGTGAGTGCGATCAGCAGACGCTCGTCGTCGTCGGCGATCAGGATCGTGGGTCGGTCCATTTTATGGGTCCTTCCTGCCTTACCCCCAGGGCGTGCCCGTCTAGTCCTTATCGGTACGCCGGGGGCGGTGGTTCAGGCGCAAATCTGCGGCTCCCGCACATGGGTCGCGACGAGTTGCTCGAGTTCCGCCCGCCGCGATGGGTAGCCGAACGTGCCCAGGCTCTCGGCGCTGATGGCCTGGGGTGTTTGCTCAGGGCGGGTTTCCAATGCGGCCACATGGGCTTCATTGAGGCGGTTGACAATTCCGTCGGGCGTATTGTCCGGGCCGACGATCAAGATTGACCCGGCCGGTTGGCCCGCGATCGCCAGATCGAGCGGCCGACAACTCGTCGCGAGAAAGTCGTGCAACAGGTCGCTGTCGAAACCGCCGGCAGGTGCGATCACCGTGCAGGCGATCAGGTTCTTCGGTGGGTCATCCAACTCACCAAGCCGATCGAGGTAGCTGGCCAAGACGACGCACGGATTGTTCGCGGGGAGTGTGAACGAGAAGGTGCTTCCGCTGCCCACGGTGCTGCGAACATCGACGGTGCCGAGGTTCAACCAGATCAGTTCCTTTGCGATATTCAGGCCGAGCCCGAAGCCCTTGGTACTGGCGCGCTGCACGTCGCCGACCTGCTTGAACCGCTCAAAAATCACCGCCACGTCGTGCTCGGACAATCCCGGGCCGCGGTCGGTGATGCCGATCCGGACACCTCCGTCGTCGAGGGGTTTGGCCCACAGCTCGACTTCGCTGCCTTCGGGTGAGAACTTGATGGCGTTGACCGCGAGGTTGACGATGACGCGTCCGGCCTTCTCGAGGTCGGCGAACACCGCACCGACACCGGGGTCGATCGCTTCGGTCACGGCCGACTTTCGTTCCGCGGCGCGGATCGCGAGCATGGGGCGTACAGACTCGAAGATGGACTTGATACTGTGGGGTTGGCGTGAGATGCGCAGAGACCCGGCTTTGAGTTTGCTGCTGTCCAGGAAGTCGTCGACCATCAGCGCGAGGTCGCGCGTCGCCGAGGTGATGTAACGCAGGAACTCGGTTTGTTCATCGGTCACGGGCCCGCCGATGCCGTCGCCGATGATCGTGCTGAACTCCTTGATTACCGTCAGCGGTGTGCGGAACTCGTGGGCGACGTTGTCGACGAAGCGGTGCGCCGTCTCGGTCAGCTCGCTTAGCGTCTGGTTTTTGCGTTGCAACTGCTGGTTCGCATCGGCCAGTTGGTCGCGTGCTTGTGCCCGCTCCAACGCGTAGCGGATTGACCGTTCGAGTAGATCGGTATCGATACGCCCCTTAGTGAGGAAGTCTGCGGCGCCGGCTTTCATCGCGGCAAGGTCGGTCTCGTGGTCGCGGTAGCCGGTCACCAGGATCAGTGGTGCGGTGCAGCCGGTTTCAATGGCCTGCTGGAGCAACTCTAACCCGTCGCGGGCGCCCAAACGGTAGTCGATCAGGTAAACGTCGTGCTCAGCCCGACAGATCGCGGCGAGGCCCTCATCATAGGTGCTCGCCCAGTCGAGCTGCGCCTCCCAGGCATCGATGTCCTCGAGCAGGTCCCGGGTGATCAGATAGTCCTCGCGGTCGTCCTCGATCAACAGAATCTTGGTTGGGGGTTGTGACATGTCGGCTTCCTATGAGCCCGGTGGCAGTTCGACGGTGTGGAACCAGTATTGCTTCAACGATTCGAGCACGGTCTGGAGCTTATCATACGTAACGGGTTTAGTGATGAATGAGTTCACGCCGTCCTCGTACATCCCGACGATGTCCGATTCGGTGCTCGAGGTTGTTAGCGCGACAACCGGGATCGGTCGCAGATTCGGATCGCTTCGGATCTCGCGGAGGGCTTCGCGCCCGTCTTTTCGGGGCATGTTCAAGTCAACAAGGATCAGCCCGGGCCGCGGCGCGTCCGCGGCGTTGGCGTAGTCTCCGCGGCGCTGCAGATAATCCATCAGTTGCTCGCCATCCTCAACGAATCGCAGCGCATCCTCGCAGCCGACCTCCTCGAAGCCTTCGCGGATGAACATGCGATCTTCGGGATCGTCGTCGGCGATCAGGATGATGGTCTGGCGGGTTATGCTGCGCATGAGGTTTTTCTCTCTTCCTGAGACATCGCCGGGAGTGTTACGGTAAAGACCGACCCTTCGCCGACGATACTGTGTGCGGTAATCGTCCCCTGGTGGCGCTCAACGATCTTGCGGCAGACAGCCAACCCGACCCCGGTGCCTTCATACTCCTCTCGCCCGTGAAGGCGCTGAAACACGCAGAAAATGCGGTCCGCGTGCTTCATGTCGAAGCCGATCCCGTTGTCGCGGACGGTCAGCTCGACGCATTGCCCGTCGTCCGACGTCGCGGCTTCGACCCGCACGACAGGCGGCACGCCGGGCCGGTTGTACTTGAGGGCGTTACCAATCAGGTTCTGGAGCAACTGGCGCATCTGTGTGGCGTCCGCATGAAGCGTGGGCAGGTCGACCAGCTCGACCGTCCCGCCAGTTTCTTCGATCCGTACCTCGAGGTCGGCGAGCACCTGGGTGGCGAGCGCCGCTAGATCGACCGGCTCGTTCGGGTGTTGCTGTGTCGAAACGCGTGAGAGCTTGAGCAGGTCGTTGATCAGGTCCTGCATCCGGGCGGTCGCGTTCTGCATGCGATCGACGTACTCGCGGCCGGCTTCGGGTAGGGCGTCGCTGTACTTGGTCTTGAGCCTGTCTCCGAATGCCTGGACTTTTCGGAGCGGCTCCTGGAGGTCGTGCGAGGCTATCCGTGCGAACTCTTCCAGCTCACGGTTGCTGTGTTCGAGCTGCGCGGTGAACTGGCGCAGCTCCTCACTGTGAGCGGACAGGAGATTGGCCTTGAGCTCGATCTCGGTCTTGGCTTCGCGCATCTCCAGGGCGTACATGCTTAGCTGTTTGGCTTGATGGCCTTGGAGCCGGTACGTCTGCAGGTAGTCCAGCACCAGCCCGACGAACGGGACGGCATACGCGATCACCTTGAGGAAGTGGGCGATGTTGAAGGCGCTATCGAATAGCGCCCGTGATCCGAAGACCACATACAACTGTGCCGCCATTTCGGGGATCAGCGTGATGATCAGGGCGTGTGAGAAGATCGATCGCTCGCGAGCGTGGAAGGGTCGAAGCACGAACGCGAATGCGAACAGGTACAGCGTCAGCGGGATCAGATCGTAAGGCCGGTTGATCAATGACTCGGGGAACTGAGTACGCGGCAGCCACGCCCCGGTGGCGCAGTACTGGAGTAGCGCGAACGCCAGCGCGGCGAACGTTAGGCAGGCCGCGGCAACAAACGGCACGTCGGCGGTATTCCTCGCGTCGCGCTTACGCAACGCAGTCAGGCCGACGCCGGCCATGATGATTACCGCGCCGAATATCCGCGATAGCGCCCAGGTGAACGGGATCAGGTCGGCGTTGTCGGCGACGGTCTCGATCATGCGGTTGGCGGTCAGGGTCCGAAAGGCGTCCATGCACCCGGCGCAGAACAGGGCCATCGCGATTACCGGTGTCGCCGCGTCACGCTTAATCGCGAAGTGGGCGAACGCCAGGATGACGGTGAACACCGCGGTGCAGAACGCGCTCCACTGGAGGATGGTGTGGGTAAAGCTGCCGGCGAGGCTGCGGTGCAGGGTGTCGTCGACCTGCTCGGCGGGCATGGTGCAGATTGTGGAAAGATCGACGGTCTGTGCGTTTGTACCGAAGTCGACGCCGCCCCACGAGAGTAGCGCGGGCGCGACACACACGGCTAGGATCGCCCACACGAGGCGGGTTGGCATGCGTGTCTGGTGCTTGGGAGCGGTGTCCAGGTCGATCGGCATACGCGGTTCCGGGCGGCATGTGACAGGCGCGCAGACGGGTGCGCTGCGGCTGTACGGCCTTTGGAGGGATCGACGATACGGAGCGGCCGGATAACGCAACCGGGTGTGGCCGGGTTACCGCGCGGGCGGTGCTGTCGGTTGTAACGGGGGTACCGCGTGTAACGGCGGATGACCGTCGCGCGCGGTTTGCTAGGCGGTGGTATGCGAGGTCGTGTTGAAAAAGTTATCGGCCCGCAGCGCCGCGAGGGGCATCGGCCGCGTCGATGGGCTGGCTGCGGTCAGGGGTCTGCTTGGAGATTGCGGATCTTCAGGTCGCCGGTGCCGGCGACGGGGGTGACGTTGTCCGCTTGTAGGTCCGGGATCTTGGCGCTGATCGCGTGTCCATCGAGGAACGTGACGTTGGCGGCCTGGTTGCTGCTGTGGCGCCAGCGGATGTTGCCGGCGGCATTCGCGACCGAGCCGTTGTCCGAGTTGGGGCCGGGCTTGATCGAGTCGTTGCTGTCGGTATCGGCCGCGTTGTACCAGGGGTCGTTGCCGCTGAGGAGCAACTCGCCGCCGATAATCTCACCGACCGCCAACGAGCTGCGCGGGTCCTGCGCCGTGCCGGTCTGGGCCCCATCCATCAGCAGCGCGACCTCGCCTGGGCGTTGGACGCGCGTGAAACGGTAGGGGGGGTACGGGCCGTTGGTGCTGTTCAAAGCGGGCATCAGAATCGGGTGGCACAGGTAGTGCTTGTCACCCTGGTTGGCGTACTGGGCTTGGGGGCACTGGTACTCCTCGGGCAGGCCCTCACGCGGGTTGCTCGACGTGTCGGTGAACGTCGCCATCCCCCCGGTGAAGTAGCTGTCGATCAGGATTGACCAATCTGTCTCGAATCCATCCGCCGGGACAGCGGGGTCGCTCGTGCCGCTCCAGTACCCGAAAGGCAGCACCCCGCGGTTGTCCGATGTGTAGGCGGTGATGGCTCCGCTTAACTGCCGCAGGTTGCTCAGGCATCGCCCGGTCTGTGCCTGGCCACGGACCATATTAAGTGACGGTAGGAGGATCCCGACCATCAGTGCGATGATGAAAATCGTGATGACCAACTCGATAAGGCTCAACCCGCGCGCACGGGCGCTGCGGTACGTACGTTCAGGCCATGCATCGCGCGGCTTGGTAGCCTTCGTCATCGTCCGTCTCCCGGCGTGCATGCACACCGCCGTACTGGTTCACTCGACCCGGTAACCCGAAGGCGGGCTGCGTCGCGCTGTCGCCGGAGGTTCCGGGTCAACCGACACGCATGGGTTACCTGCAACGTCTGCCTAGTGTAATCATAGGGCCGCCGATGGGCGATTCCAATCGGGCGGGCACGGCTGGTTGCTCGCTGGACGCCGTCGCCCCTGCCGGGGACACTCGCAGTGGATTGCACCATGCCTGACGACCCGGAAAACCGTTCCCCGGAAGGGTTTGATACGTTTCCAACGACCCGCTGGACGTTGGTCGGTCGTGCCGGTGGCGAGGGCGATGCGGCGAACCGGGACGCGCTAGGTGAGCTGCTGGTCCGCTATATGCCGGCCTTGCGGGCACACCTGACGGGGCGTCACGGCGTCGATGGGCACACCGCTGATGACCTGATCCAGGGGTTCATCTCCAGCAAGATCCTCGAGCGAGACCTGTTCGCCCGCGCCGACCGTGGGCGGGGCCGGTTGCGGTCGCTGCTGCTCACGGCATTGGATCGTTATGCCATCAGCGAAGCCAGGCGGCAAACCACCCGGAAACGCGCCGAGCCGGGTGCCCGTCGGATCGACGCCAACGTGTCCGAAGGTGTGCCCGGGCCCGGCCTCGCGCCCGACCAGGTATTCGATCTGGTCTGGGCGCGGCAAGTCATCGCCGAGGCGCTCGAGATGATGCGCGGCGAGTGCGACCGGATGGGCCGGCTTGACCTTTGGGGTGTGTTCGAGTCTCGCGTCGCGGCGCCGCTGCTCGATGCCGCTGAGCCGATCGGGTACGCATCGCTGGTCGAGCGTTACGGTTTTGAATCGCCCAGCCAGGCGTCCAACGCCTTGGTTACTTCTAAGCGGCTGTTCGCCAGAGTTCTGCGTGCCGTCGTCAGTCGGTATGCGGGCGGTGATGAAGATGTCGACGCGGAGATTCGCGACCTGATCAACTGCCTCGCCCGATGCCACGGCAGGCCCTGACTGTTCTATGCCAAACCTCCCAGGAACCTTACGGTGATACCCGATCACGACCGGTCCGAGCCGAATCAACTCGCCAAGTTGCTGCGCCTCGATCCGTCGGTCGGCGGCGATTGGACCGAGCACGAGTTGGGCGAGTTGTTGTCGCACCAGCTACGCGCGCCGCTGCGGGCTGACCTTGCGATGCTTGGTGGCGACGCGATCGACTCGTTGAGATCGCATACCCAAGGAGATGGCAACCGGTGGGAGACCTTTGCGGGTGTGCTCTTCGATGATATGCCGCCGATCGCCCTGCTTACACTCATCAAGACGTTCGCCAAGACCCACCGCTCGGATGCGGCCGGTGTCCTGCCCAACGAGATCGCGACGACGATCTATTTTCTCGCCATTGCGGCTGCTGCGGCCCGGCACCGTCAGCACATCACGGCCTTGACACCGAAAGAAGTCACGGACGGCTTCGCCTGGCTCGCCGCTCAGCCCTGGGTTGATCAGCGGTCCCGCGTGTTGGCCGAGCAAGGCCGCGTGGTGATCAACGTCATCGCATCGCGGGATCAGTGATCGCGAGCTGGGAACGGCAGGAGTGATCGCTCGCGCGCCTGCTCCCACTGCTGGTGCGCCGTGTCGGCCGCCATCCTTGTCAGCACCCCGTTCCCGTCAATGTTTTGCCCGCTGAGCGCTTGTGCGAGCCGGCGGATCTCGTCAGCCGGCCGCGGGTCGCCATTGATGTCCCACACGCGGACCGTTGAACCCGACGCCGTCGCGAGCCGGCCGACGCCGTCCGAATCCGGCGAGAACGTGACAATGCGTACCGCCTGCTCGTGCGCAAGCGGACCGGTCACCGCTGCGCCTGTCAGCGCGTCCCAGATCCGCGCGGTCCGGTCCGCCCCAGCCGTCGCGACCAACCGCCCATCGGGGCTGAACGCTCCCTGATAGACCTTCCCGCCGTGGTATAGGCCGCTCGTGATCGGTTGTCCGCTCGCAACGTCCCATACCTGTGCCTGACCGATCGACGATGTTAGGAGCGCTTGTCCGTTCGGCCCGAGCACGGCGTGATACACGACCCTTTCCGTGGGAAACACGATCGGCCGCTGCGCTGGTTGTGACATATCCCAGACCCGCGCCGAGTCGCTGTGCGCCGTCGCAAGGTATCTGCCGTTCAAACTGAACGACGCCCAGTAAACCGGTCCGGTGTGGGCGTAACCCCGCAGACCATGAACGACGCGACTTGTATGTGGGTTCCAGCGTACGGCCTCGACCGCGCTTGCGGCTTGCGCAAAGACACCATTGTCTGCGAAGCCGACAGCGATCACCGATCCTCGCAGTGGCAGGCAACGCACCTGCGCTCCCGACGGTGAGTCCGCCGCGACGCATGCGATCGCTGCACCACCCACGGCAATCGTGGTTCCGTCTTGGTTGAACGACGCCGTATTCAACGGGCCAGTGTGTTCGATCGGTGTTCCGAGTCGTTGCCCGCTCATCGCATCCCATTGGTTCGCCCTGCCGTCCCATCCAGCCGTAACCCAACGGGTGCCGTCCGGCGAGAACGACGCCGTGGTCACTGGTGAGCCGGGGCGGTGGGTTACTTCGGCGATAAGTTGCCCCGTCGCCGGGTTCCAGATTGCGGCCCTGCCGTCGCGGCCCGTTGTGACGACCCGGTCCCCCGCTGGCGAAAACGCGATGCTTGTTACCGGTTGACTGTGGCCGTGCAGCACGAGCGATCGGTCAGCCTCCGCGAGGCTGATCAGGCGCGCCGACCCGTCCGCGGACGCGACGACCAGGCGCCTCTTGTCCGCGCTGATGTCGGCGTGATTGATCCTGCCTGAGTGTGCAACCACCAGTCCGGTGGGTCGATCCCGGTGCAGTGGCATCAGCCGCGCTTGCCCATCATTTCCGCGAATGATCACGCCGGGGCGGTCCAGCCCGAACGGGACAAGGTTAATTGCGGGCCCGGTCGGGAACGCCCCGGCCAACTCCTTCCCCGATGACGCTTGCCATACCCGGGCGACCCCGTCTGCGCAGACCGTACCGACGCGGTAGTCGTCGATAAACGACGCCTGTGTCACCGCGTCGGCGTGGGTCATGAGCGGCGTCAACGCGCGCCCGGTAGCGGCATCCCAGATCCGCGCGGTCCGGTCCTGGCTGGCCGTGATGACCCGTTGCCCATCCGGGCTGAACGTCGCATCCAGCAACGCCGCCTGGTGGATCAGCGCGTCGCCGATCGGCTTCCCGCTGGCCGTGTCATAAACCTGGCCCGTCCCGCCGTCGTTCGCGGTGACGATCCATCGCCCGTCGTGATTAAACGAAGCTCGATTAGTCCCACCGCGGCCGTCGCCGGTTTCCGTCTGCGTTATCAGAAACCCGGTCGCCGTGTCCCATATGCGTGCGTACCCGTCCGCGCATGAAGTGACCACGTAATTTCCATCACCGCTGAACGACGCGTGTCGGACCGGTTCAGGGTGATCAAGTGGCCCGGCGGCCATTTCATCAGAGCCAATCCGCCAGACGTACGCGGCTGTGCCCGCAGCCGTAACGACGCTCAGTCCGTCGTTGCTGAACGCGGCCATGCGCACGCTGTGGTCGTGCGCCCAGACGCGATTGACGATCGGCGCCCGCCGGTGTGCATCGGCGATGCGCATCCGTGTGATCCGGGTTTCCGCCGGGTCTTCTTGCCGCGACAAAGCCTCGGCGAACCAGACCATGGCCGACAGCGGATCGCCGGCTTCGATCCGGCTGATCCCCGTGCGGGTGTACCGCATCGCTGCACGCTTGCGAGTCGCCGCGGCCGCGTTGCGTGTCGCCGCACGGCTGATCTCGCCCTCCAACCTGACATGGCGCCGGATCACGCTCAATTGATACCCGTAGGCCGCCACCCCCGCGACGACAGCCAACGTGATCATCGCTGCCACCAGACGTCGCCGATGCTTACGCGCACGCTTGGCGAGCGTGTACCCAAGCCGTGGGGCCCGCGCCTCGATGGGGTCCCCCGCCAGGTACCGCTCGATATCTCGTGCTACGTCGCCCGCCGTTGTGTAGCGACTGTCCGGGTCGCGCTCCAGCGCCTTAAGGATCAGGGTTTCTAACTCACGGCTGACCGACGGCGACCATCGCCGTGGCGGCGCGACCGGGTCGTGCATGATGCGTTGGCGGATCCGGTCGCCCGTGCCGGTGGGGTCGTGCGGGAATCGGCCCGTCAGCAGTTTGTAGAGGATCACTCCCAGGCTGTAGACATCGGTCCGAGCGTCGATCTGTCCGTCGGCCCCTTCGGCTTGTTGCGGCGACATGTAGGCCGGCGTGCCCGCGGGTTCACCGGCGCGCGAGATCTCCGACTGCCCGTCGAGCACCGCGAGCGCCTTGGCGAGTCCGAAATCCAGAACGTAGGGGTGCGACTGGGGTGTAACCAGGATGTTTGAGGGCTTTAAGTCGCGGTGGATCACGCCGTGGTCGTGCGCGTGCTGCACCGCCAGGCAGACGGTGCGGACCAACTCGAGCATCGCTCGCTGCGAAAGGTCATGCTCCGCCGCGTAAGCGTCCAGCGCCTGCCCTTCGACGTACTGCATCGCGTAGTAGTGCAGCCCACGATCGACGCCGCTGTCATAAACCGGCACGATATTGGGGTGCACCAGCCGTGCGGCCAACTCAATCTCGCGCTCGAACCGCCGCAACGCCTGGCGCGATGGGCCGACCGCGTCGCGCATCGTTTTGATCGCGACTTCCCGGCGCGTGCTGATCTGAATCGCCTTCCAGACGCGGCCCATCGCGCCGCAGCCCACCTCGGCGATCAGTTGATACCCGGCAATCCGCGGGACGCCGACATCCTCCGCTTCCTGCTCGGTGTCGGCCGGCGTCGTTGAGCTTAGATCGGGCAGGCGTGGCCGCCGCTGGCCAGGACCGGGGTCCTTGGATTGTTCCGACTCCGTCATGAAAGGCCCCGGAAGCTAGATCGGTCCCTCTGCCCCACTGATCCAGTCAGTTTCCCGCCGTGCCGCTAGCCTAGGCTGTGCGCACCTGGGCCGATCGCTTCATGCGGGTGCGGCCTAGCCGAATCAGCGAGAGCACCAGCAACAAATACACCGGTGTGTATTCCAGCACAACCACCCACGCCGGCAACCGCCAGGCCACCGGGTCGACCAACACCGCGTAGCTCCAGGTGATCGTCAGGCTCATCGCCCACAGCGCCGCATCGAATCGCAGCGGGATCAACACCAACGCCCACAACAGATACCAGGGGTGCGCCGTGCTCGAACACAGCAGCGCCGCGAACAGGAATAACTGCGCGATCCGCCACAAGGACTCTCGCGTGACGACACAACCCGCCAGCACACACAGGAGCATCACCGTGATGATTACGTCGGCCACCATCTTTGAGCCGGACAGGGAGACGATGGGTTGATGCAGTGAACTGTTAAATGCCCAGGTTCCCGCGAATACCCGGCTGGTCTCGATCAAACGGGAAACGCCGCCGTCCATCGCGGCTAGCGGCCACACTAGCGCAACAGCGACAAGAAATCCACCCGATGCCGCGGCGATAAACCTCTTGCGATCACCACGCCATCGCCACGCGATCGGCAGCGCGACCACCAGCGCGAACGGCTTGACTAAGCTCGACGCTGCCAACCCGGCAGCGGTCGCAAACGCCCGCGCCGACCGCGACCCGGCGCCCCCGACCAACGCCAGCGCGCCGACGAGCAACAGGATCCCGATCACATCCTGGTGGCCCGACCCCGCGACCTCGCTGAGTGTCAGCGGGTGCCACGCATAGAGCGTTGCCCACCAGGCAGATCGTTTTTGTCGGATCAGGTACACGAGTAGCACGCCCACGATCGCCAAGTCAATCAGCGCAAAGCCCGCTCGAAATGTCTTCTCACCCAACGGGTCCAGCCGCGCCGGCCGGGCCGCCCACAATCCGGCGAATGTGTACTGGCTGGTCGGCAGGTAGATCGATACCAACTCGGGGTGATTGATCTGATCAAGGATCGGGTCGTCGCCGCGGCCTGCGCCCAGTTGTGCGGGCGAAAAGGCGTACGGGCTGGTCCCGCTGACGAGTTGTCGTCCGTCGTGGATGTACCGCCAGATATCGTCACTGAGCTGCGGCGTCGCGGCGAGCACGAGAAACACACGCACACCAGTCGCGACCAACAGTATGCAGGCCGCGGCTCTGGCGGGTCGGCCTGCGAATGGTAGTGATCGACCGGTACACAGCGCCCACGCGACCAACGAGAGCGCGAGCCAACCGATGCCCGCGCCGAACCAATACCACTTCAGCGACACGAGGTGCGTCGCGGCGTCACCTGCGCCGGTCCGATCAATCTGTACAAAAGGCAGCGTTACGGCAAACCACGCCGTCGCGGCGATCGCCGTTGCGACGATCATCCGGCCGGCCCACCGACACTCCGGTGTTTTTTCATCAGGCGTCATGTCGCAGCCGCCACAACCGAAGGCTCCGATCTTGCGGCTAGATGGCGACGCAGGCTTTCGGCGAGACTGGCTTTGACCTGTTCAATCGGCGGTGTCTGGTCGCCAAGCAATTCGCGGAGGCTGGTCACGGCGCGCCCGGCCAACCCGCATGGAACGATCGTTTCGAAGTGTGACATTTGCGGATCCACGTTCAACGCGAATCCGTGGAGCGTGACATTGCGTTGCACACGTATCCCCATCGCACACACTTTGGCCGGTTGCCGGACAGCGTTCGCACCGGTCGGCTGCGCCCAGACGCCGGTCGCGCCTGGTTCAATAAACGCAGCGACGCCCAACCCGCGCAGCGAGTCGATGACAATCGTTTCCAACAGCCGCATGTACCGCCCGACATTCAGCCCGAGCTTCGCGAGATTGACGACCGGGTACACAACGACCTGCCCGGGCCCGTGATAGGTGATATCCCCGCCGCGGTCGGTTGATTCGACATCGATACCGAGCGTTGCCAGCTCGTCCGCGGTTGCTAACAGATGATCCCGCGACGCCTTTCGTTGGCTGATGGTTACTACGGGCGGGTGCTCGACCATCAGCACGGTGGGGGGGCGTTGCCCGGTCAGCACCTGTTCGTGTATGCGCCGTTGCACGCGCATACATGGCCCGTATCGAACGCATCCGAGGTTCTGAACCACCGGCTCGCACGTTGGTACTGCGGTTGCGGTCATCTCACCATTGTTCATCGCCGCTTTCCGATCAGCCCTCGCTTACGACACGTAGTATAAACCAGCTCGATCCGATGCTATGCTACCCGGCACCGTTGGCCACGATTCACCCCACCGCGATAGTCGATCCCGCCGTCGAGCTTGGCGACGATGTTGTTGTCGGCCCCGCGTGCGTTGTCGATGGGCCCGCCGTCATCGGCTCCGGCTGTCGCCTGATCTCGCATGTGTGTTTATCGGGCAAGGTCGTGCTCGGCGAGGCCAACACCCTGTACCCCTTCGTGTGTGTCGGCTTCGAAGCCCAACACCTCACCCACAAGGGCGGGTCCGGCGGCGTAGTGATCGGCAACCACAACGTCCTGCGCGAGTCGGTCACGATCCATCGTTCGATCGACGCCGCGCAGCCCACCACGCTCGGTGATAACAACTACATGATGACATGCGCTCATGCCGGTCACGACGCGCAGGTTGGCGATCGGTGCACGCTCGCATCCGGCGCGTTGCTCGGCGGCCACGTGCAGATCGCGGACGATGTATTTGTTGGTGGGAACGCCGCCGTCCACCAGCACTGTCGCGTGGGTCGGTTCAGCCTGCTCGGCGGCAACAGCACCGCCACGCAGGACCTGCCGCCGTTTATGATGATGACACATGTCAATCAGGTGATCAGTGTCAACCGCATTGGCCTGAGGCGAGCGGGCATCGCGCGGGACGCGATCGATGCTATTAAGGATGCGTTCAACATCTTGTACTGTCAGGGGCATGCGACAGCCACCGCGGCTGACCACATTGAGCAAGCCCGTACGCCCGACCATCCCGGTGCCGGTCTGCTCGCCGAGTTAGCCGCGTTCATACGCGTAACGAATCGCGGGATATGCCGCTATCACCGATCAAAACGTAGCGAATCATCGAAGGCCTGACCCGGTCGTGGCGGTTCGCCGCACTCATGGGCGGCAATAAGACAGGTTGGACTCGGATCGGCCCGATACTCTAATTGGATTACCCCGCGCGTACCGCCCGCATCGCGGTGTTCGCCCGACGAGGGTCGCGATGAAAGACTCAGGCCACCAATGACGCAGACCCGCAAACAACCGCCAGACCCCGGCGTCGTATCACGGCTGGATACCGCCGAGGCCGTCCTGGACGAGATCGGTTGCCGCAGCGAGCCGGACAGCCTGTACCTGTGCACCATCAATGAGATCATCCGTGCCGCGAAGGTCCTGGACCTGCCGCGTCGGTTGCGGCTGATCCTCGCTCAGCCGAAGAACGAGCTGACGATGCACTTCCCCGTGCCGATGGACGACGGCACGTACCGTCTGTACACCGGCATACGCGTACAGCACAACAACGTGCTCGGTCCGTACAAGGGCGGGATCCGCTTCCACCGGACCGTGAGCATCGACCACATCCGCGCGCTGGCTGCGCTGATGACTGTGAAGTGTGCGTTGGTCCGCTTGCCGTTTGGAGGGGCAAAGGGCGGCGTGATCGTTGATCCGACCACGCTTAGCGAGGACGAGGTGATGCGTCTGACGCGCCGGTTCACCAGCGCACTGGGCAGCAACATCGGCCCGGACTACGACATCCCCGCTCCGGACGTCGGTACGAATTGTCAGATCATGGCGTGGATGGCTGATACCTACGCGAATCTCAATGAACCCGATCGCCGCCTGGGCGGGCAGGGAGTCGTGACCGGCAAGCCGCTGGTTTTCGGCGGCTCACACGGGCGTGAAAAGGCGACCGGGCAGGGCGTTGTCTACGTGTTGGAACAGTTGCTACCGCAGCTCGGTTTGGATGTGCATTCGTTGACATTCAGCGTGCTGGGATTCGGCAATGTCGGGTCGTGGACCGCGAAGCTTCTCTGCCAACACGGCGCCAAGTGCAAAGCCGTCCTCGACCACACCGGCGCCGTCCGTCGCGATACGGGGATCGATGCCAAAGCGCTCGCCAAACACGTCGCGAAGCACGGCGGCGTCGCGGGATTTGCCGGGGCCGACGCCGTCACACCCGATGATGTTTACACCTGTCCCGTCGATGTGTTTATCCCGGCAGCGCTCGAACAAATGATCACGCCCGAGCTGGCGCGTCGGATGGATTGTCGGGTCGTTGCGGAAGCGGCGAACACCCCGGTCACACCCGCTGCCGAGCAGCACTTGCTCGAGAAGGGCATCCAGGTGCTCCCGGCCATCCTCTGCAACGCAGGCGGCGTCACGGTCAGCTACTTCGAGTGGAAGCAGAACCGCCAGGCCGAAACCTGGGGCCCACGGCTGGTTGATCGCCGGCTCAAAGCTCACATGGTCGCGGCCGCCCACCGCGTCAAGGACATCGCCAAGCAACATAGCTGTGACCTTCGGACCGCGGCCTACTGTGCCGCACTTGATCACATCGCCGAGGTCTACCGCATCCGCGGCATCTTCCCGTAGCAGCTTGACTCTTTGCTCGGTCGGTCTACCCAATCCGCGATCTGCGGCCTATCCTATCCCTATGGATATCAACGAACGCATCGCACAGTGGGAAAACATGACGTCCGCCGATCCGACCAATGACATGGCTTGGTTCAGCCTCGGCACGGCGTACAAGGACGCCGACCAACCCGAGCACGCCGACCGCAGCCTGGCCAAGGCGATCGAGTTGAACCCCGCGATGTCGCGGGCGTACCAGCTACGCGGTCAGATTCTGATCGACCTTGGTCGAACCGACGAGGCCGCCGGCGTGCTCGAGGTCGGTTACCGCTCCGCAGCCGAGCGCGGCGATGTCATGCCGCAAAAAGCCATGGGCTCGCTACTGGAAAAAATCGGCAAGCCTGTTCCCGAGGTTGAAGCCGACAAGCCCACCCAGGCCGCTCCGCTCCCGGCCGACGCGATCGTGGATCGGCTCACCGGAAAACCGGGCAGCCGACTACCCGACCCACCGTTGCGCGGGCCGATCGGGCGATTCATCTTCGACCACTACACGCAGGAAACGTGGAAGGACTGGATCGGCCAGGGAACCAAGGTGATCAACGAGTTTCGGTTGGACTTCTCCAACGAAGCGCACCAAAAAACCTACGACGACCAGATGCTGGAATGGCTCGGTTTTACCCGCGATGAAGCCGAGGCCTACGCGGCCGAGCACGCCTGACCCCGCACCACTGAGAATCACGAGGTCAATTCTGGGGATGGATCGAATCGACTGTCGCTCCGCGCCTCGACGGCCGTGCGCGGTAGATCGTGACCACTGGCAATCTGTAGACACCCCGTCCGCGCCAGACGACATGAGCCGGCTCGGGGTCGTAGTGCTCCGCGATCGCTTCGATCGGCGGCGCGTCGCGGTACGTCACCACGTTCTGCAGCGCAACCATGAGGTAGTCCGCCTGCGGGACCGGCTCCACCTTGGCCCACGGCGCCTTGGGGTCTTGCTGGGTTAATTCGTAGGGTGCGCCGATCGATCCGATCAGACTCTCAACGACCCAGTGGTCTCGCAGGTAGCTGTAGACATGCTCGTCGGTGCGCACGTTGGCCGCACACCACTGCAGCGCGTCGTGTGACCCGTCGTTGGTCACCTGGATCACATCGCGGTACCCGCGCGACTCGCTGCCCAACCATCGGTCGCCGATTAGTTCATACCCGTAGTACGGATAGGTTGGGTAGACGCGCGCATAGCCCACCACCAGCCACCCGATGGCGCACACAGCCGCAACCGCCCACCCCCAACGCAACCGCTGCGCACGCACCGACCAAACAAGGCGCATGATCAGACCAGCCAGCACAAGCGCTAGCAACGGGTAGATCGACATCAGGTAGAAGTATTGCTGCACCGGCAATGCGGCAAGCATGAAGAAGTACATCGCGAGCACAAGGACGATCGGCCGTAGCCGCGGCTCGACGAACGCCCGCACCGCCGCCCAACCGAGCGCGGCGAGCATCGCGACCCCCAGCGGTGGCCCCATCTTCAGCAGCACCAATCCGCCATAAAGCCGCACCGCCGTCGGCAGCCCGCCGCCCGGCGTGGATTCATCCCAGCCAAACACCCGCCCGAGAAATGTCCCGGCGATGTCCTGGTGCAATGCGTGCTCGGGAAACGCCAGCCCGACCGCCCCCGTCAATAACCCAATCGCACACCACGGGCTCACGGCCGCCCAGACACCGTTTGACGGCGGCACATCCCCGGTTTCCCCAGCACCGCCGCGTCCCTTCACGACGATCGCGGCCATCCCAACAACCAACGAGAGGAACCCGGTACCCCACACCAGGACCGCCCACCGTAACGGCGATCGCATCCCCACGTCGTCTGTGATCGGAGCGGCCTGCGTCAGCGCGACCGAGATGCTCAGCAATGTAACGGTCGCCAACGCCCACACCAGGAATCGCCAGCCAACGGGTTGCGCCGGCGCTAGATCACACTCGTCCGCACCCGCGGCCGCCCCCGCACCCGCATCCGGCCCGCGCCGCCACGCCACAGCCTGCTCAAACCAATCCAGAGCCATCAACGGCGGCATGATTGCCACGAGATAGAACTTGGTCGCAACCGCGAATCCGCCCGCGACCGCCAGCATCACCAGCCGTGTCGAAGATCGATTCTCCCGGTAACGCAGAAACGTCCACAGGACGAACAGCACCGCAGCGGGGCAGTAGGCATCTCCCTCGGTCATCGCCGTGCGCACGAGCCCACAGTAATAGGGCGAGAATGCGAGCACTCCACACGCCACCAGCGCCGCTAACCGCCCAATGCACCGCTTGGCGACCAGGTACAACAGCAAGATCGTCAGCGCCCCCACCGCGAGGCTAGTTGCCCGCGCTAGCAGCAGTTGATTGATACTTTCCGCCGGCAGCACCCACCCGGCCACACTGAACACCGCAGCCGTCGTGTACATCGGCAGCCGCGCCTGCGACCCGTCCAGCCCGCAGCCGAACAGCGGGTCGGCCCGGATCATGTTCGCGATATGGATGTCGGTTAGCTCGTCAACCTGGCAGGTGATGTCCCGTGCGGACAGCCAGGTAAGCGTGAGGAAAACCCCGATCAGAATAGCCAACAACACCGCCGCTCGGGCGGGGCAGATCCCGCACGGGCCCTCGCGGTAAGGCCGGCCGGTATCACAGGTCACACACCCGCTCCGGTCAGGTCACGCTTCTCTTTCGACTGGTCCGGTGCCTTGTGCATCCCCGGGTCCGCGCCGCCCGGATGGCTCCGCGCCGCTTCGCGATCGGCCTCCTCGGTCGTCTTGGCTTCGTGGTACTCGGTCTCGGTGTTGACGTCCCAGATGTTGGTCTTGTCCGTCCGTCCGGTCGAGATGTTGTCCACCGCCGTCATCGACGCGAGCATCGAGTGGTCCTGGTTGTTGTACCGGTGCATCCCGTTACGGCCGACCAGGAACAAGTTCTCGATCTTGTCCAGGTAATCGCGGATCTCGTCGAACCGGTCATACGTCCCGAAGTACGCGGGGTACGTTTTCTCAACGCGGATGACCGTCGCGTCGATCACCTCGTCCTTCTCGATGATGTCAATCTTATCCAGTTCATCACAGCCGAGTTTGATCATTTCCTCGTCCGGCAGCTTCCACAGATCGTCCGTCTCGTAGCAGAAGTACTCCAGGCCCAGCCAGACCTTCGATTGGTCAGCGACGAGGTACGGGCTCCAGTTGTTGAATACCTGCAGCCGTCCGATCGTCACATCGGGCTCCTGGATGTAGATCCAGTTGTCGCGGATTAGCTGCTGGCCCTGCTCGGTGTTCTCTTTGATCTTCAGCTTGTTCAGCAGCAACCCGACGGTGATGAAGTCGCGGTAGAGCAGCCCCTCGCTGACCTCGCGCACCGATGCCGGCACGTCGTGGGTGAGCGACTGGATCAGTTGCTTCACGGGCATCGTCGAGAAGATGTAGTCCCCGTCGAAGCGCTCCTTCTCGCCGGTCGCGCGGTTGACCGCGTCGACCCCGCTGACGCGGTTGCCCTCACCGTTCACGGACACGACGTCGTACCCGGTGAGTACCTGCCCTCCCATGGCCTTGACCTTTTCGGCGACCATTTCCCACATCTGGCCGGGCCCGAACTTGGGATAGAGGAACTGCTCGATAAGCGACGTCTCGACGCCCTTTTGCTTGACGTCGTCGGATTTCTTGAACGGCTTACTCAGCACGTGCATCACGGCCTTGGTGATCGACAGGCCTTTGATGCGCTGGGCGCCCCACTCGGCGCTGATCTCGTTGCAGGGCACGCCCCAGACTTTCTCCGTGTAGCTCTTGAAGAAGGTCAGGTACAGCTCGCGGCCGAACCGGTTGATGAAGAAGTCTTCTAGCGTCTGCTCGTCTTTGATCGGGAACGCCATCGCTTTGAGATAGCTAAAACCGATTTTGATCGTCTTGAACGCGCCCAGGTTGCGCAGCGTGTTGGCGCTGAGCGTGATCGGGTAATCGAAGAATTTGCGGAGGAAGTAGATCCGGCTCTTGCGACCGCGGAAGAGCATGACCTCGTCGCTCTGCTCCGGGTCCGGCCCAGCCGTCGAAGCATCGACCTCGCGCGTCTTGCGCTGGTAGGTGATGACCTGCTTGTCGCCGTCTTTGCGCCCCTGCATGGGCAGCATGTCGATCCACCAGTCCATCACGCGGTTGGACTTGGAAAAAAACCGGTGGCCACCGATGTCCATCCGGTTGCCTTTGTACTTGACGGTGCGCGAGATACCGCCCATCTCGTCGCTCTTTTCCAGAACGATCGGGATCACGTCCGTGCGCTTCAGTAGCTCGTACGCGGCGGTCAGCCCCGCAGGCCCTGCACCGATAATGACCGCGCGCTTGCCTTCGCTCATGAGTCCTGCTCCTCCAGTCAATCGATCTAACTATGGATATCGTCTAGCGCTCGCTGTGCATTAACGTCGCGGTGGGGCTTGTCGACGAAAATCCAACCCTTGTGTGTGTAGAGAATTATCGTATATCTACCTCGCTGGACACCCTTGCCGGCTCGGTATGCATGGTTATCGGGCCTGGCGGCGTCACCGCACACGCCGCGGGCCAGCTGCAGCCACCACGCCACTCCATGCCGCGATCCAACCGCATCTACCCACACTCCTTAGCCCGTCGCGGTCCAGTTGGGCTTACCTCGCCCACCCATCATACCACTAGAGAGACGAATTTCTCCGCCGCGGGAATAATTACCATTCATATGAACGTTGGTTTATGTTGTCTGCTGAAACTGTTGCCCGCAAGAACCATACATGGCCAACTCAACCGAACCCACCGCCTGCGTCGACCGCCTCAAAGTGTTGGCCGACGCCACCCGTCTGGCTGTGGTCGAATCCCTCATGGCCGGGCCCCAACGAGTTGGAGTGCTGATGGATCGGCTGCACGTCGAACAGAGCCTTCTCTCACACCACCTGAAAGTCCTGCGCGAGGCTGGCCTGGTTGATACCGAGCGCGACGGCAAAGCGGTTGTCTACCGGCTGGCTGACTATGTCAAAACCGACAGCGCGGGCCAGGCGATCAACCTGGGTTGCTGCAGGTTGTCCTTCACCCCCTAGCCACCTCGCCGGAGACGCACTTGTCCAAGCCCTGGGCCGCATTCATCGTCGTATTGAGCTTCGCGTTGGTTGGCGCGGGCTGCAGCGAATCGTCAGCCGAAGCCGGTGCGACCCACCGGATTGTGATCACCGGTTCCAGCACGCTCGCCCCGATGATCGCCGAGATTGCCAAGCGATTCGAGCGCGACCACGACGGCGTCCGGATCGATGTTCAGGCCGGCGGATCCACCCGCGGCATCACTGACGTTCGATCCGGCCTGGCTGACATCGGAATGGTCTCTCGCCAACTCGGCGCCGAGGAGCGAGCCGCCCTCCACAGCCACCCGATCGCGATCGACGGGATCTGCCTGATCACCCACCGTGACAACCCGGTCGCAGCGCCAACGCACGATCAGATCATCGCGATCTACAGCGGCCGAGTGACCAACTGGCAATCTCTTGGGGCTCCGCCGCGACCGATCACCGTCGTCAACAAAGCGCAAGGCCGATCGACGCTCGAGGTTTTCCTCAAGCACTTCGCGCTCCGCAGCGACCAGATCCAAGCCTCCGTCATCATTGGCGGCAACCAGCAGGCGATCAAAACAGTCGCCGGCAACCCCGGTGCGATCGGCTATGTCTCCGTCGGATCCGCCCAGTACGCAGCCGAGCAGGGCACACCGATCAAACTCCTGCCGATGGGCGGTGTGCCCGCGTCCGTCCGCGCCGTGGCCGAAGGCGACTACCCGCTGTCGCGCACGCTGATTGTCGTGACCGCGCACCCATCGACCGGTTGGACGGAGCGCTTGATTGACTACGCCCAATCGCCGCGCGTCCACGACCTGATAAGCGAGCACTACTTTGTCCCGATCACGGACTGACCGTTGGCTGCTGGTCGGGTTGCGTGCGAGCGGCGCCGTCACTGGTGCGGTCGTCCTCCTCGTTATCGCCTTCCTCCTCATCGAGTCCTGGCCCGCGTCCCGTCACGTTGGCTTGTCTCGCTGGATCACAGACCCATCGTGGTACCCAACGTCCAGCGCGGCTGACGGGCGCTTCAATCTCGTTCCCATGCTCTGGGGCACACTCGCCGCAGCCGGCATCGCCGTCGCTCTCGCGACCCCGCTCGCCTTACTCTCCGCTGTTTTTTGCAGGTTCTACGCCCCGCCAACGATCGCCCGCTTTTACCGCCGGATGATCCAACTGCTCGCGGGCATCCCGTCGGTGGTTTACGGGCTGTGGGGGCTTACCGCGTTGGTCCCGCTGATCCAGCATTTCCGCCCGCCCGGCACCAGCCTCCTCGCGGGTGCCGCGGTCCTCACGCTGATGATCCTCCCGACGATCGCGCTGCTCGCCGATGCCGCCCTGGCCAACGTTCCGGGTGATCACCTGCGCGCCGCCGCAGCCGCCGGCTTGTCGCGTCCCGGAACGATCCGCGGCGTTGTGTTCCCCGCGGCACGGGCGGGCATCTTCACCGGAATCCTCCTCGGCACCGGCCGCGCCATCGGCGAGACCATGGCCGTGCTCATGGTGTGCGGCAACATCGTCCAGACGCCGACGAGCCTGTTCGACCCGATCCGCACTCTCACCGCCAACATCGCGCTCGAGATGGCCTATGCGATGGGTGACCACCGGTCCGCCCTGTTCGTCAGCGGGTTGGCATTGATGGCGATCGTTATTGCCCTGGTCGCGATGGCCGACCGGATCGGCAGAGGGTATGCCTATGCATGATCAAGCAATCTCCTGGCACGCCGCGTGGCCGGCACCCCGATTGTCGGCTCGACGCAACCCGGATCGATTCATCGCGATCACCGCGTGGCTTGGTGCGATCGCCGTCACCACGGTGTTCTTTTGGATCGTCGTAGATTTGATCCGACTGGGTGGCGCGCAACTCACGCCCGCATTCATCACCAACGCGCCGACCAGCGCGGGCCGTGCCGGCGGGATCGGCTCCGTGCTGGTGTCCACCGCGCTGATCCTCGGGGTCTGCCTGGCGGTCAGTGCCCCACTCGGTATCGCGACCGCGATCCTGCTCGCCGAGTTCACCCGCGAGGGCAACCGCTACTGCACCGCGATCCGCCGCAGCCTCGACACCCTCGCCGGTGTCCCCTCGATCGTGTTTGGTCTGTTCGGCTACGCTTTTTTCTGTGTCTATCTGCGAATGGGATTCTCGATTCTTTCCGGTGGTCTCACGCTCGCGTGCATGGTGTTGCCGATCCTGACGCGTACGGCCGAGCAGGGCCTGCGCAGCGTCCCCGATGAATACCGCTACGCCGCCGCCGCCGTCGGCATGACCCGGACCCAGACATTACGCCAACTGCTCCTGCCCGCCGCGATGCCGGGCTTAGTTGCCGGCGTCGTGCTCGGTGTCGGCCGCGCACTCGCCGAAACCGCCGCGCTGCTTTACACCAGTGGCTACGCCGACCGCATGCCGAGTTCGCTAGCCGACTCCGGCCGCAGCCTCTCCATCCATATCTACGACCTGGCCATGAACGTCCCCGGCGGCGAACCCAACGCCTACGCGACCGCGCTCGTGCTCGTCGGATTGCTCATCGCGATTAACGCAACGGCGGTGTGGCTCGGCGAACGATGGACCCATCGAAAACTCAGCACGGCGTGATGCGCATGACTGTCCGAGAAAAGACCACAAATAACTGACGGCCTCAACCCGATGACGATGACCCCCGATACATTGATCCCAACCAAGCCCGTGGCGGTAACGGTGCCCCCGCGTCCTGATCACCCCCCGATCATCCGCGCCGAGAACCTCTCGGTCCGCTACGGCGATCACCGCGCGTTCGACCAAGTCACCTGGACGATCGCACGCGGGCGGATCACCGCTTTGATCGGCCCGTCTGGTTGCGGGAAAACCAGCTTCCTAACCTGCCTGAACCGCCTGGCCGATCTCGTCCCGCGCTGCTCGGTGGCCGGCACCCTGGACATCGACGGGATGGATGTATTGTCCGCGGCGACCGACGTGATTGCCCTGCGTCGCCGCGTAGGGATGATCTTCCAGAAGCCCAACCCGTTTCCCGTCTCGATCCGCCGCAACATCGCGTTGCCGCTGCTCGACCACCGGCTGTGCGACCGTCGCACCGTCGACGACCACATCGAGCGCACGCTGCGTGCCGTAGGGCTGTGGGGCGAGGTCAAGGACCGCCTGAACCAATCCGCGTTCTGCCTCTCAGGCGGGCAACAGCAGCGCTTGTGCCTGGCACGCGCGCTCGCACTCAAGCCGGACATCCTCCTGCTCGACGAGCCCTGCAGCGCCCTGGACCCAATCTCCAGCGGCGTCGTCGAAGACCTGATCGTCTCCCTACGCGGCCGATACACCGTCGTCATCGTCACCCACAACCTCGCCCAAGCCAAACGCATCGCCGATGACGCCGCATTTTTTTGGCTAGACGGAGGCGCTGGGCGACTCATCGAGCACGGTCCCTGTCGCAGTGTCTTCGAAAACCCCGCACACCCACTTACCCGCGCATACATCCACGGCGCACGGGGCTAATCCGATCCTAACGCGGGTCTTCCAGTAGCAGGTACAGGACGCTGTCGGTGAACTGCGGATCCGCAGTCATCCCCAGGTGATCGGCGAAAACGAACCCGACGCGGTGCCAGCGGATCGGGCTCTTGAGTCTCGGCGACCACTCACCGCCAAGGCGCTCGTCCATTAATGCGCTGCTGCGCAACACGGTCCCGTCGCCCGGCGCCGTCTCGGTCACCCACGCCGCACCGGTGTCGCGCTTCATCAACATCACCGCCGCGGTCGGCTCCGCATCGCCGCTGAAAAGGCACAACTTCAACCCCACAGGCGGCGTCGCGGGGACATCGATTGCCGCCTGGAACCACTCCGCCCGCCGCAAACACTTAGCCTGGTGATCCAACGCGATCGCCCGCTGTTGAGCATCGCTTTCAACCTCTGGAAGTAGCACCCGCAACACCGCCGCCTGATCTGGCGAGGCCAATCCCCATCCGGCCTCCCGCCAGAGCGCCGGGTCGAGCACTCGCCCAACCGGTGATCCGCTATCTGAATCAATCACCGCGCGATGTCTCGCGCGCGGCAACAACTGATACACCGACGGCATCGTCCCGAGCACCGCCGCCGGGTAAGCTGGCAGCACCGGCGCGAACCGCACGCCCTGCACCAACTGCTCCATAGACTTGACTGACCCAGCACTCGGCGTGCCAACCAGGATCGCCCGTTCGACATGCTCCGCGCCCGCCCAGGTCACCTGCGGCAATGATCCATCCGCCGGCAGATCCGCGTCCCCGTAGCGCAGGTAGTACCGCGTCAGCAGCCCACCCATCGAGTGCGCGACGATGTCGAACCGCACGTCGAATCCGGCCACCCCGAACCGTTTCTCGAGTTCGCGCTGCACATACGCCCGTTTCTCGAGGATGAACCGGTGCAGCCGCTGCGCGTTCTCCACATTATCGCGGCGCCAGTCATAGTCGAACTGAAAACACGTGTAATGGTCCGGCCCATAGTCGACCGCTTTGGACGTGCCGAGCAGTTCGTCGCGATACCCACCGACCCCGAGCGTCTTAAGAATGTTGATGTATGCGTTGAGCTTGACCGGCAATCCGAAGAGACTCACCTGCAACCTATCCAGTGCTCCGTCTGGCTCGACCCCATCATCCAGGTCGCGCAACGCCGCGCCCTGACGCATCGGCATCGCGATCAGCCGCGCACCCGCGGCGGTATCCGGGTTCGCATACTCGCCCGCGAACGCCCCCCACACGACCGCGCCGGAGTCAGGATCCACCAGCCTCGAGCCGAGAATCCCCGGGATAACAATCACCGGATTTCGCCCGATGTGATCGTGCTGGGCGGCCCGGTCATAAATCGCCGCCATCTCGGGACGAGGCGACCACGACGCACACCCGCCGGCCGCAAGCGACACCGTCACAGCCGCTAACACACCGAAAAAACACCGGTCAACTCGCATTAGTTAGATCCTATGCACAGGTGTGTCGCCACTCACCGAACGGCGTCGATCAATGCCGCCACGACGCGCGACTGCACCTCTCGCGACAGCCCCGGCCAGATCGGCAGGCTCAACACTTCGCGTGCCGCCGTATCCGCCACCGGCAACTCGTACCCCAATCCTTCGTAGATCGGTAGTCGGTGCAGCGGGACCGGGTAGTACACCATCGCCTGCACACCCATCTCGCCAAGCCGGGACACGACGCGGTCTCGATCCTGTCCGACAACGCGGATCGTGTACTGGTGGTAGACGTGTTTGGCATACGTCGCTACTGCCGGAGTCTTGATCGCCGTCACGCCCGCAAGTGCATCGGTGTAGAAGCCCGCCACCTGTCGGCGCTGCGCATTGCCCTCATCCAGCCGCGGCAGCTTCACCCGCAACACCGCCGCCTGAATCTCATCGAGGCGCGAGTTGTATCCATGCACCTCAGTCAGGTACCTCTGCTTCGCACCGTGAACACGCAGCACGCGCGCACGCTCCGCGATACCGTCGTCGTCGGTGGCGAGCATCCCGGCGTCGCCGAATGCGCCCAGATTCTTAGTCGGGAAAAATGAAAACGCCCCCGCATCGCCGAGGGTTCCAAGCGCCCGCCCGTCGTAGCGCCCACCTAGCGCCTGAGCCGTGTCTTCCAGCACGAACAACCCGCGATCTTTCACCAACGCCAGCAGCGGCCCCATGTCGGCCGCGTGTCCGAACAGGTGTACGGGTATCACACACCGCGTCCGATCGGTAACGGCGGCCTCAATCAAGCTGACGTCCAGGTTGAAACTCGCAGCGTCGATATCAACGAAGACCGGCGTCGCACCGACTCGGCTGACCGCTTCCGCCGTCGCGACAAACGTAAATGGGCTGGTGATTACCTCATCGCCCGGCCCGATGCCCATCGCCCGCAACGCAATCACCAACGCATCCGTCCCGCTGTTGAGCCCGACCGCGTGTCGCACCCCGAGGTACGCGGCCGCTTCGCGCTCGAAAGCCTCAACCTCCGGTCCCAACACAAACCGCCCGGACCGCACAACGCGTCGGATCGCATCCAGAACCTCGCCTTCGATCAATTCGATCTCGGGCGTCAGGTCCAACGGCGGCACTCGGTCCGATTCGCTCACTTGGGTTGACACTTTCAATGTTTCAGTCGACACGTTGCCGCATCATACTCGCCAAGTAAAGATGAAACACCGTCGCGCGTAAGCCGGATCAAGCGCATGGTGGTGTCCTGCTTGATCCGACGATCTCCTTCAAGAACCCCTCCAGCACACGGGCCTGCGCCAGACGTGAGTAGGGTTCGACCAAGCCCGGATCGATCGCGGGCAACCCACCCGCGACCTTGCGCCGCATCGCCTCGGACAGCCACTCCGCGATCGCCGCCGGGTCCATCGACGCGAACCCCAAGCCCGCCGACCGGATCAGCTCCGCCGCAACGTTCGTATCGCGCGCGACCGCCAGGATCGGCCGCCCCGCCCCGATGTACTCGAACACCTTGCCCGTATACACCCCATCGAACGCCGCCGAGTCCTGCAGCGCTAGCAACAGCACATCGGCCGACACCTGCTGTCGCAACGCCTCGCTGTAGGCCACCGGCTCGCGGATGCTGACCGTCTCGCCGACGCCGGCGCGGTCGACCATACGTTGGATGCTCGGGATATCGTCGCGGACGAACAGCGTCACACGCATCTTCGCCGCATCCGACCCCAGTCGGCCGATCGCTTCAAAGAAAGGAGTCGGGTCGCAACGCCCACCATAAAACTGACCCGTATAGACAACATGCAGCCGTCCGTCGTCATCAGTGCGATCAGGCGGTGGGTAGTCGGCTCGGTCGAACCCGGTTAACACGACCCGCACCGGCTGCGCATGGTTCCGCCGCAAGCCTTGAGCCATCGGTTCGGACACCGTCACGAGCCCCGCCGCCGTCGACAGTGTCCGCCGCTCCAGCCACCGATCGACAACTCGCCGCCAACCCATGAACGGGTAAAGATGATTCTCTGCCCACGGGTCACGCAGCTCAGCCACCCACGGCACCCCGATCCGACGCGCCGCCGTCGCCGCCGCCATCAACCCGGACCACGGCCCCCCGCTGGCGTAGATCACGTCCGGCCGCCACCGCTCGCAAACACGCACCGCCGCCCGCACCGCCGCCCGCCGCCAACCGACAGCCGCGTCAGGGATATTCGTCACGCTTAGATACAACTGACCCGCGCCACGCAGCCACGCCGGCAGCACATCGATCGAGTTATTAAACGCCGGCCCCTTGGCCGCACCCTCGTTCGGCGCACCAGAGCTATCCCGCCGCGCTCGACCCGCGGTCAACGACTTGCCTATCGCATTTACCTGCCACCACGGCGTATAGGTCACCCACTCGGGCGGGACCTCGACCGGCAGAGATCGATCCCCCCGTTCCGAAACCGCACCGTCCGCGGCGATCACCCGTAACTCGTTTCCCAACTCGGCCAGGTACTTGGCATTTTTCCCGACGCGAACCGCCCCGACGGTGTTGTTCGGCGGGAAAAAGAAAGACAGATATAGAATTCGCACTGCCGCCTCATCCCGTTCAAATAACCGGCTCTCGCTGACCCTCGATAGTAGGCCGCCACACCGCGACGCCCAAACCTCGATCGATCCTTCCTAACGCGATCGTCAATCGATCATCCCTCCCGCTCCGACACCAGCCGCCGGTAAAGCGACTCCACTTGATCGACGACCCGCACAACCGAAAAACGCTTTGCCACCATCGCTCGCCCGCGCTGCGACATTTCCAGACTCAAGGATCGATCGATCAGCACCCGCGCCATCGCGTCGCCCATCCGTCTTGCGTCCAGCGGCTCGATCAACCCCGCGCCATGCTCCGCAATCTCCGGCAAGCCACACTCGCGCGTGATCAACACGGGCACCCCCGCCGCGCACGCTTCCAGCACCGCCATCGGCATCCCCTCCGACCGCGAAGGCAGCACGAACAGGTCCGCCGCATGCAACACGTCCAGACGCCGTGATCCGACAAGCGAGCCCACGAAACGCACAGCCGACTCCACCCCGAGCGAGCGCGCCTGATCTTTCGCCACCCGCCCGTCCTCGCGGTGCTCACGCCCGGCGATGACCAGCACCGCCTTAGGCACCCGCTCACGGAGCACCGCGAACGCATCGAGCAGGACATCGATTCCCTTCTCCCGCATAACCCACCCCATGAACAGCACCACCGGTGTATCGCCGCCGATCCCCAGCGATTCGCGCGCCGCCGCCCCGTCCGACTCACTGTCGATCAGCCCGAGATCGACCCCATTCGGGATCACGCACAACTGCTCATCCCGCGCCCCGAGCAGCGCCAGGTCGTCGCGCTCCTCCGCATTCAGTGCGTGCACCGCCGCCGCGTCGCGGATCACACCTCGCTCGAACAGGCGCACGAAGCCCGCCTTGGCTGCTCGCCGGATCCGCAGGCGTTTCCGCATCACCACCCCGTGTGGGCTGAACACATACGGCACGCCGATGCGCCTCGCCCGCCGGCGCGCCGCGACATTGACCAGTGTCAGCCCGACCGAAAGGTGCAGGACGTCGGCATCGCGCAGCGCATCGTCCATCGCCCCGTTCAAGCCCGGGGCGTAAAACGGTGCGCGGTCCCACAACGCTCGGTTGTGTGCATACCAAACCCGATACCCATCAAGATCGACCCACCGCCCGCGATCGACGTGCGCATCGATCCGGTGATCGGTCGTCAGCACCGAAACGCGGTGCCCCCGCGCAACCAACGCTTTACATAAATCCCGCACCACCGACACCGGCCCGGTCGGGAATGACGTTGGGTAATAAAATGGAATCGCATGGACGATATGGAGCGGCTTGTCATTCACACCGATCTCGCACGACTCGCGGCCTGTCTCGTTCCCCACACGGTGCGACTCACACCGATCCTCTGATCGCCTCATCCCGGTGTGACAGCGTATAACCTTCGACTATGAAGGTCTTGCATGTCGGCAAATCCTTCCCGCCGGCCGCGGGCGGCATCGAGTCGTTCCTCCGCGACCTGATGCTCGCCCAGCAAGCCGCCGGTACGCAAGCGGAGGCGATCGTCCACCACCACGAGACCGGCCGACCGACCGTCCAGGAAAACGTCCAGGGCCTCGCCGTTACCCGCGTCCGCGTCCTGGGCGACCTAGTCCACACCCCGATCAGCCCCACCTTCCCGCGACACCTCGCCGCGACGATCCGTCGTCTCAAGCCCGATGTGCTGCACCTGCACATGCCCAACGTCTCGGCGTTCTGGACGCTGCTGCACCCGACGGCGCGGCGCATCCCGGCCGTCGTCCACTGGCACGCCGATGTCCTGCGTTCCAAACTCGACCGCGGCTTGGCGATGAGCTACTGGGCCTACCGCCCGTTCGAAGGCCGCCTCCTCCGCCACAGCCGAGCGATCATCGCCACCTCCCCACGATACGCCGACTCAAGCCCGACCCTCCAACCGTTCCGCGACAAGCTCCACACCGTCCCGATCGGCATCGACCGCGAACGCTTGGCCGAGCCCGACCCATCCCAACACGCCTGGGCTGAATCGACCTGGCCAGGTGACGGCCTGCGGGTCCTGGTGATCGGCCGACTCGCGTACTACAAGGGCCACCGCGTGCTCTTCGAAGCAGTACAACACTGCGAACGCCCGCTCGCCCTCTGCATCGTCGGCGACGGCCCGCTTAAAGACGCACTGCACGCAGACCTGCGCCAACACACCAACCACGACCAGATCCTCATGCTCGGCGGGCGCACCGATGAGCAGGTGCGTGCATTGCTTCACACCTGCGATTGCCTCTGCCTGCCCTCGATCGAGCGGACCGAAGCGTTCGGCGTCGTCCTGCTCGAAGCCATGGGCTACGGCAAACCCACCATCGCAAGCGACGTGCCCGGCTCGGGGATGGGGTGGGTGATCCGCGACGGGCAGACCGGCTTGCTGGTCCCCCCCAGCGAGCCACGCCGCCTCGCCGATGCCCTGCAAACACTCGCCGCCGACCCGTCCTTGTGCGCACGTCTTGGCGAGCAAGGCCGATCCGATCTCGCCGCCCGCTTCGACATCCATCGCATCGCCGAACAACTGGAGGCCGTCTATAAGGGCGTTGTTTAATCACACCATGATCGACACCCACTGCCACCTGACGTTTCCCGACCTGGCCAGCCAGACCCAAGCTGTCCTCGACCGCGCACGCCAAGACGGCGTCGACCGCGTCATCACCGTCGGCACGACCCCGGACGACTCCACCGCCGGCGCCGCTCTCGCCGCTGCGCACACTAACATCTACGCGACTGCCGGGCTGCACCCGCACTACGCCGAGCGATGCCCCGATTTACACGCGCTCACGACAACATTGCGCGCACTGATCGAAAACCCGCGTGTCGTCGCCTTGGGCGAGATGGGCCTGGACGCCCACTACCCCGACCCGCCGATGCCCGCCCAACGCCAAGCCTTCCAAACCCAACTCGACCTCGCCGCAACCCTCACCGCCCCGATCATCATCCACAACCGCGAGTGCACAGCCGACACGCTTGCCATGCTCCGGGACTCCGCGATCCCCGCGAGGCGCTTTGTGTTCCATTGCTTCACGGGTACAGGCGACGAACTCGACGCGATTCTCGACTTTGGAGCCATGGTCAGCCTCACGGGCGTGGTGACCTTCAAGAACTCCCAGCCGCTCCGCGACGCCTCGACCCGGATCCCACTCGACCGGCTGATGATCGAGACCGATGCCCCGTACCTCACCCCGGCACCGCACCGCAAGGTCAGGCCGAATGAGCCGCGATTCGTCGCCGATGTCGCCCGTTGCCTGGCCAAGACCCGCGACATGTCCCTCAAAGATTTCACTCGCGCCGTCGACGCGAACGCCGAGCGCTTCTTCGGGCTCGCCAGCGAGTGATCGCCCCGCCCGATTTCGCCACGAAACCCAAGAAAAACGCCCCGATCACCCCCATAACGCCCCAAAAACTTGACTTCGGGCCGCCTGTCGGGTCTATTACATATAGAGAGGCCGTAGCCGTTGCGTAAACTGTCGGTGACCACGACGATTGTGACCCTGATCGGGGCTGTGATGGGTGCGGCGGGAGGGTGTGAAAAACCGCTTTTTCCCGCCAACGCGCCCCGGACGCCGTACGAGCGTTACCAGGTGCTCCGTGGGCAGGCCCGCCGTGATACCGAGCAAAACGCCTTTGGCGTCGAACAGCCGGCCCTGCGTAGCCGACTCCGCCCGCTCCAGCAGCAGTAGTTTGTGCGCACGATCGCGGCTACCAGCACTGGCGGGGCGGGAAATCGCAAGTTTTTGCCGTTGAACGCCCGATGAAATGGATCGCCGGGGCCGCGACGCTACAATAACTCATTCCAACCGCCTTCGATGGAAACGGGTGACAATGGGGCTGCCGGATCGTAGAACTTTGACTGTGTGGAGCAGCCTGGTCGGGGCCATGACCCTTGCCAGCGGTTTGCTGCTGCTGCTCGAGCCCAATCCCACCGCGATCTCCAGCAACATGATGCTCTCATCGGTACGGCCGACCAGTGTCGACCCGCGTGAGTCCCTGTTCCAATCGCTACCCCCGGCCGACTCAGCCGTCGCTGTGGACCGGACCCCGGCTGTGACGCCGTGGTCGGCGATCGTTGTGCGCACAAGTGGGACGGCCGCCGGTTCGGCAGAGGATCTGGATCGCCGCCACCGGCAGATGGGTCTTGACGGGCTCGGCCACCACTTTGTGATCAACAACGGTACGGGCGCTGAGGACGGCCAGATTGAGATCGGTTTCCGCTGGCAGGATCAGAAGCCGGGCGCCCACTCAATCGGCGCGAACAGCGAGTGGCTCAACCGCCACGCGATCGGTATTTGCCTGATCGGTGATGATGCCCGCCAACCACCGACCGAGCAGCAACTTCACCAGCTCGTCTGGTTGGTGCAACGTCTGCAAGCCCGGTTGGGCATCCCGGCCGACCGCGTCATGCACGAATCCGAGAGCCTGCAGGACGGGCCCGCGGGCAGGATGTTCCCGACGGCTTGGTTCCGTAAACAGCTTCTGACCCTGTCGACGCCGTGATGGAGCCCGCGCCGCCCGCGCCCCGGACCCGGGGGGCATCGACGCGAACCGCGCGTAGCCAGACGGCCCGGCTGCGTGACCAGGTGAGGCCAAAACCATCCACCCCCGAACAACAGTCACCCATCCGCCAGCCACCACCGGCGTACCGATCGCTGTGCCGACCTGGCCACCTGTTGGACGGGGTCGGGCGTGCCGCGGCGGTAATCCGGTCAAGGCCCGACAGCAGGCAACCGATTCCTTAAGTAAGATTATGAGGGCAGTTGCTTTAGCGGCAGCGGCCTAATGGAATAACGTGCTCGCTTCGCCGAGCGCAGGAGTCAACCCGCAACCTACGATCTATGAGCAGGTTGCATCCAGTGGACCAAACAGCGGCAAGGGCCATTACCAACCTCATGGCCAAAGGAACGCAGATACACGGTTTCGACGTGATAGAAACCCTAGGCCACGGTGCGCGCAGCACGATCTACGCCGTCCGGGCCAAGGATGGGCAGGTCTTCGCCCTCAAACACGTGATCAAACGCGAGGACGCCGACCAGCGCTTCCTCGATCAGGCGCAGACCGAGCACGATGTCGCCCACCAACTCGATCACCCGATCCTGCGCAAGAGCCTGCGATTGATCCGTGGGCGGCGGCTCATACGCACGAACGAGATCGTGGTTCTGATGGAGATGGTCGACGGGCACACGCTCGAGCAAGCCAACTTATCGGACACAACACAGATCAGCCGCCTGTGCCAGCAGGTCGCCCTGGGGCTGGGCGCGATGCACGAGGCCGGGTTCATCCACGCGGACATCAAGCCCAACAATATTTTGGTGACCGACGACGGTCACGCGAAGATCATCGACTTCGGCCAAAGCTGCTCGGCCGGCACCGTCAAAGAACGGATCCAGGGCACGCCGGATTACATCGCACCCGAGCAGGTGCTTCGGCGCGAGATGACGGCGCAGACGGATGTGTTCAACCTCGGGGCGACGATGTACTGGCTGCTGACCAACAAGCACGTCCCGACACTGTTCCCCAAGGGCGAGCCCGGCCTGTCCTTCAAAACCGATGACGCCTGTGCACCCCCGCGCGACTTGAACCCGCAAGTCCCGCCGGCGCTGTCCAGCTTGGTGATGAAATGTATCCAGACCGACCCGACCGACCGGCCCGAGTCGATGGCGCGCATCCACGACTGGTTGGACATCGCGATCAGCCAGATTCGTCGCGGTGCATAGCGCAGCGGCGTCTGCCGCGACCGAACCGCCGGCGCCGATCGTCGGCCCGACCCAGTGTTCATGGCGTATTACGACCCACTGTTGGCGGTTTTTTTGCTACCATTTCGGTATGGTGTTGTCCGGACGCACCGGGTACCAACCAGCCCCAGCCCCGAGGCCCGCGACCCACTACAGCCGCGCGGGCACCACGAGTGTGACCGAGCGCTTGGGCCCTGCCAGCCCAAGCGGATGAGAGAAATACCCCGGGGTAACGGCCCTTCGGATAGACGCCCTATGAATCACGGACGAATCGCGATCATCATCCTGCTCTGGATCATCGGCTCGACGCCGATGGCTGTCGCCGACGTCACCGACCAGGAGGTCGGGCGGGCGATCGAGAAGATGAAGCGCTTCTTCTACGAGAAGCAGGATCCGAAAACGGGCTCCTGGGAGTTTCGTAGCGCGACGCCGGGCCTCGACGACTATCGCGATCAGGCCGGTGGCGAGACGGCGCTGGTCGTTCAGGCGTTGCTTGTCAGCGGCGAGTCGTTCCAGAACCCCAAGATCTCCGCGGCACTGGATTTTTTGCGCCAGAAGACCGTCACGCTCAGCGCCCCCGGAGCCGAGCAGGAGAACACGCTCGAACTGTTCCACGGGACTTACGCCGTCGCCGTCCGCGCCCACGTCTGGTCCTACCTCCCGCCTGAGTTCATGCCCATGCTCGAGAAGGACGCCAAGTGGCTGCTCCTCTCGGCGAAGAAGCACCGGCTGGGCCTGTTCGGTTATCACCCCAATGACGTGACCCGGATCGACCACAGCGCGTCGCAGTACGGCATGCTCGGGTTGTGGCAGGCATCGAAGCGCGGCTTCAAGGTGCCCAAGCGGTATTGGGAACGCTGGGTCGATCACTTTATCGGTGCCCAGGTCGCCGACGGCGGGTGGAACTACGGCAGCGCCGCGATCAACCCGGCCGTCAGTGACGGCCTGACCACTGCCGGCCTGACCGCGCTCAACGTCGGGCAGCAGGAACTCTATCGCACCAAGAAAAAACCCGAGCCAAAGATTACCGAATCGATCGCGGGCGGGATGACCTGGCTGCAGCAACACTTCCAGGGCATCGAGAACCCCAACGGTGGGGGGGCCTACAACTACTACTACATCTATGGGATCGAGCGCGTCGCGCTGATGACCGGCGTCCGACAACTCAACCACCGCGACTGGTACCAGACCTGCGCCACCGAGATCGTCAAATCACTGACCGAAGACGGCAGCGTGAATGAAGGCTACATCGACACGGCGTTCGCGCTGATGTTCCTCGCACGCGGCCGGTACCCGGTCTGGATTAACAAGATCGAGGTTCCAGGCACCAACTGGCGGAATTACCCAAATGATCTGTACTTCCTTTGCCACTACCTCAGCGACCAGCGCGAGGGCGAGGTCAACTGGCAGGTCGCCGATATCAACACCGAGCCCGAGGGCTGGCTTACCGCGCCGGTCGCGTACCTCTCGTCGAACAGACCGGTTGCGCTGACGGACCCCCAGAAAAAATCGTTGAAGCGGTACATCGACCTCGGTGGGCTGCTGGTCACGACGGCGGACCAGAACTCGTCGGCGTTCTCTGATTCGATCCGCGAACTCGCCCGCGAGTTGTATCCCGATTACAAGATCGAGCCGCTCGGCAAGGACCACGAACTCTACAACGCGTGGCACCGTATCACCAACCCCGCACGCTACCCGTTGTCGAGCCTCTCCAACGGTGCACGCGACCTGATCATCATGTCCGAGTCAGACTGGGGCCACACGCTGCAATCCGACACCAAACGCGACTCCGACCCGGTCTGGAAACTCGCCACCAACATCTTCGCCTACGCCACCGACAAGGGTGTGCTCAACAATCGCCTGGTCTCGCCCCTGATCGCGCGCGAGCGACGCTCGCCCAGCGGCTCGATGACCGTCGGGCGTGCACGCTACGCCGGCAACTGGCTGCCCGAGCCGGCCGCGTGGCAGATGCTCGCCGACTTCGCCTTCAACCGGACCGGCATCAAGATCACCACCACACCCGAACGCGACACCGACCCGGCCGACCTGCCCGAGAACGCCGCTGTGGAAGAGGCCCAGACGCTTGACCTCGATCAGATCGGTGCGTCGAACCTCCCGCTGATCCACCTGACCGGGACGGACACCGTCGTGCTCAACCCCGGCCAGCTCAACGCGATCCGCGACTACGCCAAACGCGGAGGAACGCTTGTCGTCGAGACCGTCGGCGGGCACGGGCAATTCAGCCAGGCGATCGAGACCCAGCTCACCTCGCACCTAAGCTCCCCAGCCGTCCCGCTGACCGGGGCCGACCCGGTGATCTCCGGCAAAGGCCTGGGCAACGGTTTCAACAACCGCCGCGCACTGTACCGCCGCTACGCCGTGCTCAAGCTCAACGTCGAAGCCAAGCCCTACCTCTCCGCGTTCATGGTCGACGACCGGCCCGCGATCATCATCTCGCACGACGACCTGTCGCTGGGCATGCTCGGCAGCCGCCAGTGGGACATCCTCGGCTACCAGACCCAGAGCAGCCGCGAGATCATGACCAACATCATCCTCTGGGCCAACGGCCAGCAGATCGCCGCCGCGAACTAGCGCACCCACGACACTAATCAAACGCCCGTAACGAGCCGCGACCGTGAGGGAGCGGATTCTGATCGCCTTGTGTGCTCCATCAAGCACCAACGCTCATCGCCGCCGCCCGCGCGCCCCCATCAAAAACTCTCGCAAGACTTCCCCCGCCGGACGATCCGCGCGCGCCAGCGCATAGTCGATTCCGCGTGCCGAGAACCCCCGACGCAGCGCACCAATGTGTCGCCGGATCGCTTGCTCATATTCCGCCCGCACCTGGGCAACATCCGCTGACACGCCACGCCGCGTCTCACCATCGACCAGCCGCCACCGCGCATCTGCGAATCCCGCCAAGCTCAACTCCTGCGAGTGTAGGATCTGAAAAACCACCACGTCGAATCCGCGATGCCGCAACCGGCTTAACCCTTCAAGCAGCGGCCCGGGCTCGTCCAGCAGGTCACCGATGAACACCACCATCCCCCGCCGGCGCATCAACCGGTGCGCTTGGCGCAACGCCTCGCCCACATCACCCTCGCCTTGCGCGCCACCGTTCGCCGCCTCAAGTGTCGCGCACAGCCGTGCCCAATGCTCCCAAGTTCCGCCTGGCGGTAGGTGTGCGGTCAGCCCGCGATCAAAAAGCCCGACCCCCGCGCGGTCGCCCTGGTGGATCGTCAAAAAACCGATCGCCGCGGCCAGCACCTGTGCCGCCCGCCGCTTAGACGCCGCGTCATCTCCACGACCGACACCGATCCCCGAAAATTCCATCGATGCCGTCGCGTCCACCATCACGTACACGTCCATGTCCGAGTGGTGCAGGTGTCGCCGCACGTGCAGCCGATCCGTTCGCCCGTACAACTTCCAGTCGATCCCACGCGGGTCGTCGCCCGCGCTGTATGCCCGGTAGTCGTGAAACTCCACCCCGTGCCCGATCCGCGGCGATGCGTGCCCGCCGGCGTACAACCCCTGCACCGCCCGCCGCGCCTCGAACGCAAGCCCGGCCAACCCATCCGGCATCACGATGTCTGTTGTCCGCTCCATCCCCACGATTCTACCTCGCTGCCGCGCCCGCTAATCACCGCCCGTCTGACATATCATCACACAATCATGTCGCTATCCGGATCCGCTCAACGCGACACCGTACTCGCCCCGCGCGGCGCACCCCGACTCGGCCCGTGCGTCATACCCGCGTGTTGCTGGGTGATTGGCCTACTGCTCGGCCGCGCATACTCGGCGCTCGACGCTTATCTCGCACTCGTCGCCGCAACCACCGCCGTCGCCGCGCTCACCGCCGCTCGCCGCCGACCCATCGCAACACGGCACTGGCTGCACCTCGCCCTCATCCCACTTGCCGCGAGTTGGTGGGTCGTCCGGGTCGACCGCATTGCGACTCACGACATTGCTCATTACATCCAAGCCGAACCGCAACTGGCGCAGGTGACCGGTACGGTCGATGGCCCGCCGCACCTAACCAACCCCAAGCGCGGCGCGTTTGGTCGATTCAGCTACCGCTCGCCCGGCACGCTTGTTCTCCTGCGCACCGACTCGATCACACTCCCGGGGCGGACTCACCCGGCGACGGGTGGCTTGCTGGTCAAGATCAACCAGGCCGAGCACCGTATCAACGCCGGTGACCGCATCCGCGTCACCGGTTGGCTGCGCGCCGCCGACCCGCCATCGAATCCCGGCGAGTTCGATTACAAACAGTGGCTATCCCGCCAAGGCGTGCGCGGGCGTATCACACTCGCCACCCGCCGCAACTGGCAGCCGCTGCCGGGGGCGTCTGTGTGGGGCCCGATCCAAGGCGCCCGCCAGCACGCATCCGACGCCGCCGCCCGCCTGCTGCGCCTCGGCCTGACGCTCCCGCCCGAGCGGCTCGCGTTTCTCGACGCGGTTCTTCTGGGCCGTCGCCACCAGGACCTCGCCGGACTCGACGAATCGTTTCGCCGCGTCGGCCTTGCGCACCTGCTCGCGATCAGCGGCGCCCACCTGACGATCATGCTCGGCATCGTGATGTTCATCGCCAGATTGACCGTTGCCAACCCGGCGCGCGTCGCGGTGATTGTCCTTGCCGCTCTGGCCGTCTTCCTGTTCATCATCCCCGCGCGCGTCCCGATTGTCCGCTCCGGGATCATGGCCGCGTTGCTCTGGATTGGTTTTGCCGCCGGCCGTGCGACCGGGGCGCTGAACCTCACCGCCCTCGCCGCGCTGGTCGTACTGATCTGGAGGCCCGGTGACCTTGCCACCCCCGGGTTCCAACTCAGCTTCGCCGTCGTTGCCGGTTTGCTGCTGTTCACTGGGCGTGTGAGCCGGTGGATATGGCCGATCCCGCTTGAGCCGCCGCGTAGACACCTACTCGCCGCTGTGGCTCGGTCGGTTGTTGACTACCTAGCCGTCAGCATCGTCGCGTCGTTGATCGCGCTACCGCTGGTTGCGTATCACTTCCAGTTTGTCAGCCCGTTCGCCACTGTCTGGTCCTGGTTGGCGGTCCCGCTGATCATCGTGCTGCTCGCAGTCGGGTACCTGAAGATTCTCGTAGCGACCATCCTCCCGAGCGTCGGTGTACTTCTGGGCGTCCCGATGCAGTGGCTCACCAGCGCGACGACGGGGCTGGTCGAGCGAGCGGCGGACTTGCCGTTGATCGCGTTCGATCTGCCGACCAAGCCGTCGATCTTTTGGGTTGTCACCGTGCTGGCCGTGGGCGTCGCGCTGCTAAGCGGCCTGTTCGCCCGGCGCACACCCGCACTGGTCGCCGCGATTGCCGTCTGCGTCGTCCAACCACTAGTCGGTCCGCTCCAACAGACCGCCTGGTGGCCGGTCGCGCGCACCGACCCGGCGCTGAGGCTCAACATGTTCGCTGTCGGCGATGGCGCCTGTTACCTGGTTCGTCTAAGCGACAGCGCGAGCGCCGGCCGTCCCTACGTCCTGATGTTTGATTGCGGTTCGCAGGCTTATCTTGATGTCGGCCAGCAGACCATTGTTCCGGCCCTGCGACACCTTGGCGTCGACCACATCGACACGCTGTTCCTCTCCCACGCCGACCTCGATCATTTCAGCGGTGCGCTCGATATGATCGAAAAAATCCCTGTCAGCCGTGTACTGGTCCCGCCCCAGATGCTCGCCCGGGCTCGCGATGACCCGGGTATTGCGGCCGCTTATCTCGTCCAGTCGATGCGCGACCGCGGCGTCCCCGTCCCCGTCGCCACTGCCGCACGCGGCTGGCAGGAATCCCACAACGGCGCCTCGCTGCAGATCCACTGGCCGCCCGCCGACTACGACACCGACCGATCCAACGACACCTCCCTGGTCCTCTCGATCGATACCAGCGCTGGCCGCGTCCTGCTCAACGGCGACATCCAGCGCGACGCGATCGAATCCCTGCTCGCACTGGCGGCCCATGACCCCGGCAGCCTCCGCGCCGACATCACCGACCTGCCGCACCACGGCAGCTTCGTCAAGCCCTCGCCCGCGTGGCTGCGCGCCGTCACCCCTACGATCGCACTGCAATCCTCCGGGCCCGCGCGCCTCCGAGAAGACTCCTGGGCCGACCTGATCGACGCGATGAATATCACCCGCCTGGTCACCGCCCGATCCGGGATGGCGGAGGTCACGCTCACCGACAACGGCCCGCCGCGGTGGCACACGTTCATCGAACCCGAAAACCGTTAACGCGCGCATTGCCTGCGACGCCGTGACACGTTAACTTCCCTACTTCGTTTCGCATCTGCCTAGACCGGGATCGGCTGTGGTGGGCGGCGAACAGTCGTGGTCGGTTTCACACCTCAGCGGTGATACACGAACCAGACCCTGTTTTTAGATTGACCAGCGCGGTGGTTGCTCGCCTTCGCAGCGCGACCCGCCCGCAGGAGATTCCTCGCGATGGCTTTCGCCCCGGTGGGCCGATTGGGTCGGGTGGCCAAGGTGTGTTGCTGGTTCGTCGTTGCCGTCATGGCCGTTGCGACCACCGCCGCCGTCGCTTCGATGCTCATCGCCGTCCGCACCGACCCACTCTGGGCCCGCGCCTGGCTGAACAGCATCGGACCAGCGAACCGATGGGCTTGGCCGGCCGCCGCCGCGATCGCGTTGCTGCCCTGGTGGACACTCGCCGTGGTCATGATCCACAACGACCGTCGCGCCGCGCGCAGCCGCACCGCGTCCACAATCACTTCGACTCGCATCAAAAACTCGCGACGGAAACCGGTTCGCCCGCTTCGTGGAAAATCACGGTCAATGCGAGATCGACATCCGGGGAATACACCGGCAGACCCGGCGAAAGAACATCCAACGCCTGCATCACCGCGATCCACTGCGGCCCATGCGGGCTCGTTGGCACGTACGCCCAGTCCAGCACCCCGCTAGACAGCGAGTTCAGCCGATCCATCAGCACGGGCAACTGAGAAGCCGGCACCACGACGTCCAGGCGTACGATTTGGGGCTGCCCGCTTCCCGCCGCCGTAGGCTCGTTCGCCATCGCTGGTGCGGCCAGTCGGTTGTCGATGCGGTTCCCATCGTCGATGCGCATCCATGCCAGCAAGGACTGGCGATTTGTCTGTGGGTTCGTGCAGTAGGCTACGACCCGCACAGCCGGCACACCGTCGGCGGTCATCCCCGCCGCCGTATCCAAACTCGCAAAACCGCCGTCGCTCCCGCCAAGCGACCGCCCGGACACATACCCACCGGCCCCGGCCGCGGCCACGCTGTCGCCGCCCCATGCCGCTGCCTCCAGGCGACGCCGCAGCGCGTCATTGCGTCGCCAAGCGGTCAGGTGTTCCTGCAGCAGCTCCTCCTGATCCTCGCCTTCGCGGACCTCTGGGTGGGTTCCCTTCAACTCCCGCGCATCGGACTTGTGGCCGACGTTCTCACCGAGCGCCAATGTCGCATCCAACCCGTCGCCCAACCGCTCATTGTTCTGCTTGAACGCCGGGCTGCGTTGCGCATCCGACGAGAAAAGTTCCAGCTCGACTGACGATTCCAGCACAGACGACGCCGGCTTCTCGGCCAGTCGATTCTTGCTGTCAGCGCCAGCCTGCCCGCGTTGTTCAAGCCCGGCCTCGTAGGTTGCATCATCCGTATCGGCGAGCGCCAGCGCTCCCTGGCGGATCACCACCCTGGGCTTCGACCCCCCGCTCGAAGCCGGCGCACCGCCGGGTTGGATTGCATCAACATGCCCATCGACCCGCCCATCGACCCGCGCGCCGACAGTCGGCGCACTCTCACCGATCGCATCCCCATCCGCTTCCTTCTTCTTAGCGATCGCGATTCCATCCGAGACGCCGTCCTCAAACCGGCTTGCGCGGTCGCGCGATTGCGGCATGCTCAGTTTGCTAAGCGCCCGCTCGGGCTCGGAGTCTTTCAGTGCGAGCATCGGCCCCGCCGCACCCTCATCGGCTGGCGAGTCCTGCTCCGAGGTCATGACGAGTTGTTCCTGCAACCGCCCATCGGTCAGCGTATAGATGATCAGCCCGGTGCTCAGCAGCACCATCGCGGCCAAGCCGGCATAGGCGAGCAGTCGCCCGCGATGCACGCGCCGCGCGGTCGCGGCCTCGGCGAGTTCGCTCGGCGAATCCTCGAGCAGCATCACCCGTTCGAGGCGCCCGTTGACCGCGTCCATCACGCTGGTTGGTGGCTGCTCGTCCGGCAGTGCGCGCAGCCCGGCGCGGTCGGCCTGCATGGCCTTGATCAGCTCGCGCAGCTTCCTGTCCAGCGACATCCGCTGCTCGAACCGCGCCATCTCATCAGGCGTCAGATCGCCTTCGAGGTAGCCTAGGCACTGGCGTTCATCCCATCGATCAACCATCCGCCGCCCCCTTGCCGGTCGCGTTTGGCGCGGATCCGTCCGGAACATTATCGTCGCGCTGCGTCAGCGACTGGACCTGCCCCCGCAGCGCCAGCCGTGCCCGAAACAGCCTGCTTTTCACCGTCCCAGTAGCCAAACCAAGCACCTCGCCGATCTCCCGATAGTCCATCTCGTCGATATCCCGCAGCACCAGAATCGCGCGGTGATCTTCCGGCAACTGCGCGATCGCCTCACGCAGCATGGCCAGCCCCTCATCACGTTGGACGCGGTCCAGCGGCCCCGGTTCCCGGTCATCGGCGATCATGTCCCGCAATGCCACGGACTGATCCCCATTGCCACCCCCGGGCCGGCCCTGATCCAGACTCGTCGTCAGCCGCAGCCGCCGCTTGCGCAGGTGGGAGATGCACAGATTCATCGCAATCCGGATCATCCACGTTGATAGTTTCGACCGGCCATGGAACTCGCCGATGTGCTCGATCACCTTGAGCATCGCGTCCTGTGTCAGCTCGGCCGCGTCCTCGCGGTGATGCACCATCCGCAGCGCGATGTTGAACACCCGCCCCTGGTACCGCTCGAGCAACTCCCCTAGCGCTGCGCGGTCGCCCTGGGTCACCCGCGATACCAGTTCTTGCTCGGATACATCCATGAAAACGCCGTAATTTCCACGTTATTCCGTCGAGATAGGCCGCTCCGGTCCGCACCCTCCCAACGCGGACACGCCCCCATCAACACCCATCAGCCGCTTACGCCCACCCCGCCGAACCCCCCGAAAGTGCCCCCGCGGCTTGCACGGCGAGCGCCCCCCGATACCCCCGTCGCGCAGCCCCTAATCATAGCGTCCCCATGCTCGCCGCGTTTCGATGCCCGCCCGCAGTGGTCGCCCCCGTCCGCCATCCTTATAGTGGGCGACATGGATATCGACCCGCTCGACCGATACCAATCCCCGCTGGCGACCCGCAACGCCTCGCCCGAGATGCAGGCCATCTGGTCGCCGAGGCGGAAGTTCACCACGTGGCGTCGCTTATGGCTGGCACTGGCGGAGGCCCAGCAACAACTCGGCCTGGATATCACCGACGCCCAGATCGCCGATCTCCGCGCCCACCTTGATGATATCGACTTCAAAAAAGCGGCAGTTTACGAGCGAAAATTCCGCCACGACGTGATGGCGCATGTGCATGCGTTCGGGGATGTCGCGCCGGCGGCGAGGGGGATCATCCATTTGGGGGCGACCAGCCAGTTTGTGAACTGCAATACGGAGCTGATCCTGCTGCGGGACGCGCTGACGCTGGTGGCCGGAAAGACGGCGGCGGCGATCGACGCTTTGGGGTCTTTTGCGGCCACCTATCGCGATTTGCCCACGCTCGGGTTTACCCACTTTCAACCGGCTCAGCCGACCACGGTTGGCAAGCGGGCGGCGCTTTGGGCGCACGATCTGGCAATTACGCTTGAGGAGATCGAGCACCGGATCGAATCGCTGCGGTTTCGCGGGGTGAAGGGCACGACCGGGACGCAGGCATCGTTCCTGGCGCTGTTCAGCGATGACCCTGCTGGTGCGCACAGTTCGCCCGACGCCCACGATCGCGTCGAAAAGCTCGACCAACTGGTGACCGAAAAAATGGGTTGGTCGGCCGATCGGCGCTACGAGATCACTGGGCAGACCTATCCGCGCGTGGTTGATGGGCTGGTCGCCGCGTCGCTCGCTTCGACTGCGGCAGTCTGTCAGAAGTTCGCCACCGACATGAGGCTGCTCGCCCACCGCCAGGAGCTCGAAGAACCGTTCGAAGCCGATCAGATCGGCTCGTCCGCGATGGCCTACAAACGCAACCCGATGCGCAGCGAACGAATCTGTGGGCTGTCACGGTTCGTCATTGGGTTGTGCGCCACGCCGTTTGTCACCGCGGCCGAGCAGTGGCTTGAACGTACGCTCGACGATTCGAGCACCCGCCGGCTGACCCTGCCCGAGCCGTTCCTCGCGCTCGACGGTGCACTCGATCTGGTCATCAACGTCGCGAGCGGGATTGTCGTCCGCGAGCACCGGATCAAAGCGAATCTCGCCGCCCAACTGCCCTTCATGGCCACCGAAAACCTGATGATGGCCGCGGTACAGGCCGGGGCTGATCGCCAGGAGGTCCACGAGCTGATCCGCAAACACAGCATCGCCGCCGCCGACCGCGTCAAAGACCAGGGCCGCGACAACGACCTGCTCGACCGCCTCGCCGCCGAGCCGATGTTTAAGGGAGTCGATCTCGCCGCCGCCCTCGACCCCACCCGCTACATCGGCCGCGCCCCCCAACAGGTCGACGCCTTCATCCACAACACCGTCACCCCCATCCGCCAACGCTACGCGGCGCACCTCGGCCAACAGCCCGACCTGAAGGTGTGATGCGCTGCTCTCGTCGGGTGGCACTGACAAGTCCGCTTGTCAGTGTTCAACAACCGTTCAAGTCGGCATCACAATGTCCTGCCCGGTTCCGATCCAGGCCTTGAACCCTCCGCGCATGGAGGACGCATTGGTGAAGCCCATCTTCCGCAGTGTGTCTGCCGCGAGCAGTGATCGGCTTCCGCCGCCACAGTAACAGACGATCGGCCGATCCAGGTCGCCCTCGGCAATGCCCTGCGGGAACGCGGCTTTCTCAAAGTCGCGCTCAATGACGCCGCGAGGGACCGCGACCGACCCGGGGATCACGCCGCGCACCAACTCTTCCGGCTCACGCACATCCAGCACCAGCGGCCCATCCCCACGGTCGCGGGCCTCGAGCAGCTCGGTCAAATCAACTTCCGGCACCCCACTGCGCCGGGCCTCTTCGGCCAACTCCGGCAATGTTCGCTTCACAGTCATCGTGTTCGCCTCTCAAAAATATCGTGACTCAAGCATCCGCACAGCCCGGAAAAACACATCCGATTGCGGCCTCACCAATGTATCAGCTTGCTCGATTGAGTAGCCCGGGAGTCAAAAAAATAAACCCGCGCTCGGCCGCCCTTTCGGGGTCCTGAGCGCGGGTTCGGGTTGGGGGCTGTGTGGGGGTCGCAGATAGTCTACTTGATTTCGACTTCGGCGCCTTGTTCCTTGAGTTTCTCGGCCAGGGCCTCGGCCTCTTCCTTGGGCAGGCCTTCTTTGATGGCCTTGGGGGCGGCCTCGACGATGTCCTTGGCTTCCTTCAGGCCGAGCCCGGTTGCCTCGCGGACGACCTTGATCACCTGGATCTTTTTGTCGCCGTGACCCTTGAGGATGACGTCGAACGCCGTCTTTTCTTCGGCCTCTTCGCCGCCGCCGGCCGGTCCGGCGACCATCACCGCGCCGCCCGCGGCCGGCTCGATCCCGTACTCGTCCTTGAGGTAGTCGCCCAGGTCGACTGCCTGCTTGAGCGTTAGCCCAACAAGCTTGTCGCCGAGGTCTTTGATCTCTGCCGGCACGGTCGCCGTTGCTGCTTCATCTGACATTGTCTTACCCTTTTCTCAAACGGAACGGCTCAATAGGCCGGGAGCCATTCTCCCGATTTAACCCCGCGGGGCCAGTTGAGCTTGTGGTCATAGTGAGACGAATCGTTACGCGGCCTCGGCTTTGTCCTGGATGGCTTTGACTAGCGACGCGACCTTGCGGCCGGGCCCGAGGATCGCCCCCGCCAGGTTGCGGCCCGGCGTGAGGATGGCGGTGATGGTTTTGGCTTGGGCCTCTTCGCGTGTCGGGTATTTGCTCAGCGCCTCGATCTGGTCGGCGGCGAACACCTGCCCTTCCATCACCGCGCCTTTGAAGGAAAGGTTATCGACCTCCTTCGCCAGCGCGATCAACTTCCGCGCGACGTGCACGACGCTCTCGCCGCCATACACAAACGCGTTGGGCCCGCTGAGCAAATCGCCTAGCCCTTCGAGCGGGGTGTCCGCGACAACCTGCTTGGCCAGCGAGTTTTTCACGACCGTGATGCGGATGTCGTCCTTGGCCAACTCGGACCGCATGAGGTGGTTGGCGTTGGACTTCACGCCGCAGACGTCCACGAGCAACGCCCCGTCGGTCTGCCCGAACCGCTCGCGGTACGCCCCGATCATCATCTTTTTAACGGGTTTACTCATCGTTGATCCCTATCGCATTCGTTTCGGCGTCGCCGATTCGCTCGTTATACCTTTACCTGCACGCCGGGCGTCATGGTCCCGGACAGGCTGACTTTCTTGATGTAGTGGCCCTTCGCGGCGGCGGGCTTCATCTTCAAAATCGTGTTGATAAACGCGTCGGCGTTCTCGATCAGTTTGTCGTTGTCGAAGCTGAGCTTGCCGACCACCGCGTGGACGTTGCCGCCGGCGTCGTTACGGAACTCGACCTTGCCGGCCGCGTACTCTTTGACGGCGTCGGCGACGTTGGGCGTCACAGTGCCGCTCTTGGGCGAGGGCATCAGCCCACGTGGACCGAGCACCCGCCCGAGCTTGCTGACGACCCGCATCATCTCGGGGCTGGCGACGGCGACGTCGAACTCCATCCAGCCGCCCTCGACCTTGTCAACCAGGTCCTGCCCGCCGGCTTCGATCGCCCCGGCGCCTTTGGCTTCTTTGATCTTGTCATCCCCGCAGAACGCGATCACGCGCTTGGTCTTGCCGATCCCGTGCGGCAGGGACAGTGAGCCGCGGACCATCTGGTCGGCCTGCTTCGCGTCGATCCCCAGGTGGATGCACAGATCGACCGACTGGTCGAACTTGGTGTTTTTGAAGGACTTCACCGCGGCAACCGCTTCGGGCAGCGCGACGGCGTCTTCGGTCTTGATCTGTTCCTGGTCTGCGCGGTAGCGCTTGCCTTGTCTGCCCATGATCGGTGTCCTTTGATTGTCCCGGTCGCCGGCGTGGCGTCGCGGGGCAGTCTCCCACGGTCAGGCCCGTGGTTGGCCGTCAATACTTCGCGATCTAACCCTCGACCTCCACACCCATCGACCTGGCCGTCCCCTCGATGGTTCGCATCTTGGCTTCATCCGACAGCCCGGTCATCTCGTCTTTTTTCTCGTTAGCGATGGCGAGCAACTGCTCGCGGGTGATCTTGCCGACCTTGTCTTTGTTCGGTACGCCCGAGCCTTTGGCGATCCCGGCCGCATCCTTGATTAGCACCGCGGCCGGCGGGCTCTTGATCTCAAAGCTGAACGTCCGGTCGTTGTAGACCGTGATCACACACCCGACGACTTTGCCGTTGTACGGCTTGGTCCGTTCATTGAACTGCTGGATGAACTGCCCGGGGTTGACCCCGTGCTGCCCCAGCGCCGGGCCGATCGGCGGGGCGGGCGTCGCCGAGCCACCGGGGGCCTGGATCTTGAACACGGTCTGGATGGGTTTTTTCGCCATGATGAATCTCTGCTGCGGGCGAATCCGGGGTGGCCGCCCTGCGTCGAACGGCGAAGCATAGCAAAACCGCCCGAGCCCGCCAACCTCATGTATCCGCAGGCCGGGAGTGTGCCGATACACCTCCGGGACCGGTTGACAGCCCGCACGCCCCGGTTAACCTTGGCCGGACTCGGCGGATCGCCGCCCAAACAGCAGGCTAGGTAGCTCAGTTGGTAGAGCACTGCACTGAAAATGCAGGTGTCGCCGGTTCAAATCCGGCCCTAGCCACTTTCCCCCCTCCTCCTTCGGATTGGTTCTCGGTGAATCCCCTTAGTTGTGCCACTGGCGGCTTGCCCGCCAGCGCGACCAGCGGTGCATTGAGTAGGGTGGGCTAAGCGAAGCGAAACCACCTTTCGGGGCGCATCGGTGTTCAATCAGCCGTGGTGGGACCGATTCGCCGGTCCCACCCTACCTTAGCCCGAGAATTAAGCTGGGTAATCTGGAGTATCATACTCTACGGATTGGCCCTGCTAATCAAAATAAATTCCGAATAATAGAAAAAAAGCCCTTGATGCGAGGGGGGGGCGGTTACAATAGCAGCATGTCGGCTGACGCCGTCTTGGCGTCGGCCAAGAGGATTTCCGATTCGTTTTTGTCGGGCCTTGTCTGGCCATTTGGATAGCTGAGTTTCGAAAAACGCAATATTTCGCGTGCCCCTGCGACGGGTGGTTCGCTGATAACCCGGCGTGTTGATCACACAGTTGGATGGACGTTCCATGACTCCCCACGTCGGGGCACGCTTCGATTAGACCCGGGCACGAGTCCAAGGGTGGGCCGTACCCACAGGGCGAAGCCGGCTAGTACGGGTAGGCAACGAACTCACACACGTCAGGAGAACTCGGATGAATGGACGAACATGGGTATTGGGATCGGTCATCGCGGCGGCCGGTGGGCTGGGCCTGGCCACGCAGGCGCAGGCCACGCTGATCGGGGATATGGTGAACTTTGAGCTGACAGATAATCCCAGTTTTTCAGTTAGCCCCAATTCTGCGTTAGTCGGCGCGGGGGTTGAGGCGCAGATCATCAAGAATGACTCCTCGACGGATTTTGACATCGATGTGGACGACGCGTCCATCACGCTCACGGCGCTACACGACAACTCATTTGACGGCTCCGAAGCCTTAAGGATCTCCGACATGGACTGGGTAGGCAGCCCCGGGCGGATCGTGGACTTCGGATTGAACATCAACGGCGTATTCGGCCTGTTCGACTCAGACATCGCCTTCGGCGACGATTTTGTGATCATCGTCCTGGGGGGCACCTCCTGGGACCCCGGCGACTCCGCGGTGATTAACCTGGAAGTCGACCACGACCCGCTGTCCAACAACGCCGTCCCCGAGCCGATCACCGCGACGCTGGGGGTGATGGGTATTGGTGCGTTGGCCGGCGCGTCGCGGCGGCGGACGTGAAGCTTCGACGTTCGTTGACTTCAACCTACAGGCCCCCGGCAACACGCCGGGGGTTTTTGTTGGCGGAAGTGTCTGTCGTAGGGTGGGCACGGCCCACCTGTCCGGTGGGTGGCATGGGCAAACTTGTTTGCCCATGCCTTTGGTCTTTCGGTGGCCTGTCAACTAAGGCACTAAAAAGAGCATGGGCAAACAAAGCTTGCCCATGCCATCCATGTGTTTCATTTCATACCGACCTGTTGCGTGGCCGATCTATGCATTCTTCAACGCAGCCTGGGCCGCTGCCAGCCGGGCGATCGGGACGCGGAACGGGGAGCAGCTCACGTAATCCAGCCCGACCTTCTGGCAGAACTGGATCGATGCCGGGTCGCCCCCGTGCTCGCCGCAGATCCCGCACTTGAGTTTCTTGTTGGCCGACCGCCCACCCTTGACGCCCAACTCGAGCAGTTGCCCGACGCCAGCCGTGTCCAGCGATTGGAACGGGTCGCAGGGCAGCAACTCTTTGGCCAGGTAGTCGGGCAAAAACGTATTCACATCGTCGCGGCTGTTGCAGATTGTCAACTGCGTCAGGTCGTTCGTCCCGAAGCTGAAAAAGTCGGCGTGCTCGCTGATCTCGGCCGCGGAGAGGGCGGCACGCGGGATCTCGATCATCGTGCCGATCGTGATCGCGAGTTTGCCGGAGAACTTCTTCGCCTTGCGGGTTTGCTTGATCGTCTCGGCCGCGAGCTCGCGCAGCACGCGCAACTCGCTAGCCGTCCCGACCAGCGGGATCATGATCTCGGGCTGGGCGTCAACCTTCTTGCTCTTGCAGGCGATCGCGGCTTCGGCGATGGCGGTGACCTGCATCTGCAGAATCTCGGGGTAGGTCACGGACAGGCGGCAGCCGCGGTGGCCGAGCATCGGGTTGGATTCGTGCAGTTGAGCCACACGCGATTTGACCTCGGCGGGCGAGAGCTTGAGTCGCTTGGCCATCTCCGATTGGCTCTTCGCGTCGTGCGGGAGGAACTCGTGCAGCGGCGGGTCGAGCAGCCGTACCGTGACGGGCAGGCCCTTCATCGCGGTGAAAATCCCGATGAAATCCTTGCGTTGGAACGGCAGGAGCTTGTTGAGCGCCGCCTGCCGCTGCTCGCGGTGGTGGGCCATGATCATCTCGCGCATGGCCATGATCCGTTCGCCCTCGAAGAACATGTGCTCCGTGCGGCAAAGCCCGATGCCCTGTGCGCCGAAGTCGCGTGCGCGTTTCGCATCAGCCGGGGTATCGGCGTTAGTGCGGACTTTCATGGTGCGGTGCTTGTCGGCCCAGCCCATCACCGTGGCGAAGTCGCCGGACATCTTGGGCACCTTGGTCGCGACCTGCCCGAGCATCACCTCGCCGGTCGACCCGTCGATCGAGAGCGTGTCTTTGTGGGTGTAGGTCTTACCGCCGACCTTGATCTTGCGCCCCTTCTCGTCGATGTGGACCTGCCCGGCCCCGGCGACGCAGCAGCGGCCCCACCCGCGTGCGACGACAGCCGCGTGGCTGGTCATCCCGCCCGTGCTGGTCAGGATCCCGGCGGCTGAGTGCATCCCGTCGATGTCTTCGGGGTTGGTTTCTTTGCGGACGAGCAGCACCGCTTCGCCTGCTTGGGTGCGGGCGACGGCTTCCTCCGCGGTGAACGCGAGCTTGCCGACGGCACCGCCCGGCGATGCGGGCAGCCCAACGGTCAGGACGGTGGCTTTCTTTTTCGCGGCCGGGTCGAAGCTGGGCAGCAGCAACTGTGTCAGGTCGCCGGCGGGTATTCGCTTCACCGCCGTCTTCTCGTCGATCAGCCGCTCTTTGACCATGTCGCACGCCAGCTTCACGGCCGCCGCACCGGTGCGCTTGCCGTTGCGTGTTTGGAGCATGAACAGGCGACCGTTTTCGATCGTGAATTCGATGTCCTGCATGTCCTTGTAGTGCTTCTCAAGCTTGTTCTTGATCTTGAGAAGCTGCTCGTAGACTTTTTTGTTCCACTTGCGCATCTGCTCGACGGGTTGCGGCGTGCGGATCCCGGCGACGACGTCCTCGCCCTGGGCGTTGATCAGGAACTCGCCGTAGAACTTGTTCTGCCCAGTCGACGGGTCGCGGGTGAACGCCACACCGGTGCCGGAGGTATCGCCCATGTTCCCGTAGACCATGGCCTGGACATTGACGGCTGTGCCGAGCAGCCCGCTGATGCCCTCGACCTGGCGGTAGCGCACGGCGCGGGACTGCATCCAGCTTGCGAAGACGGCCTCGATCGCCAGCTCCAATTGCTTGTACGGGTCTTGCGGGAAGCTCTTGCCGACGTGCTTGCGGTAGACGTCGCGGTAGGCCTTGCACAGCTCGATCATCCCAGCCGTCGGGACGTCGGTGTCGAGCTTGGCGTTGTAGCGCTTCTTGATTTTGTCGAACGCGGCCTCGAAGTGGTGGTGGTCCACGTCCATCACCACATCCCCATACATATTGATCAGGCGGCGGTAGGAGTCGTAGGCGAAGCGCTCGTTCCCGGTCGCGTTGGCCACGCCTGATACGGACTGGTCGTTGAGCCCGAGGTTGAGGATGGTGTTCATCATCCCGGGCATGGACACCTCGGCACCGGACCGCACCGAAACCAACAGCGGGCGGTCGGCGTCGCCGAACTTCTTGTTCAGCTCCTTTTCAAGCATCTTGATGGACCGCTTGACGCCGTCCATCAGCCCGGCGGGGAGCTTCTTGCCGTTTTTGTAGTAGTCATCGCAGCACTGGGTCGTCAGCGTGAAGCCGGGCGGCACGGGCAGGCCGATCCCGGTCATCTCGGCGAGGTTCGCACCCTTGCCGCCGAGCAACGCCTTCTGCTTGCCGTTGCCGTCGGTGCGCGTCTTTCCGAAGTAGTAGATGTTCTTTTTCGCGCGCGACTTGGTCGCAGCTTGGGTCGTGCGGGTCGATCGGGAGGTACGCTTGGTCTTGGTGGCCATAGTCCTAAGTCCTAAATCCGTTTGAAGGGCCCGCGACCGTGTCGGCAGGCTCGTTAGGTGGGCTCGTGTAGAGACGTCAACCGTGCCTCAGCGGGCAGGACACGAGCATGAAATACCCTGAAGAAGCGGCAAGATTCTAGTGGCTGAGGGGTAACCGTCAAACGCCATTGATCGGGATGAGCGCAGCCGGTTGGAGTGGCCCGGAGCGTGTTTGGCGTTGGATTCACCCGGCCGCACCGGCTGGGATGGTGCGCGGTTTGCCTTCACGATCAACGCATACCAGCGTGCTCGACCCGGTCATTAATAGGTTCCCGTCACAGCGGATCTCGTAGTCGTGATCGACTTTGATCGCGGCGTTGGCCAGTGGCTTGGCCTGCCGCACGGTCACGTCGAGCACCCGATCGTAGCGTGCCGGCTGTCGCCACCGCATACTCATCCGCGCGACGACAAAGTAGACGCCGGTTCCCTCCAACTCGCTGTACGGGCGGCCCGCTCGGCGCAGCAGCTCGCCGCGGGCTTCTTCCATCCACACGGGGTAGACACTGTGGTGGGCCATCCGCAGCGGGTCGCAGTCCGCGTAGCGCACACGCACCTGGATGGTGGTCTGTGGCAGGGCGTTTTGATCCGGCGAATCGGCTGGCAGGCGTCGATGCGGTTGTTCGGTTGTCTCGGGTTGTGATTGGATTGGCGACGGCATCGGGTCCATTCTAACGGTTAAGTTTTCGCCGCTCGGATGCGCACGACTGGCCCCGATGGAACCGGGCTGCCCGCTTGGGCGTCTAATTCGCCGAGCCGTTATCATGGCCGGGCCGTAACCGACTACGAACGGTGTTGTGCGGGTGCGAGTTGCCCGCGGATTCCGTAAAGTAAGCACTGGACGAACGATCGATCACGGTCTTTCGCGACGGATTAGAAACGTTATGATGCCCGCCCGCATGCCGGGGGACGGCACGTGCCGATGGACTCGACCGGGTGCCCAGCCGCCACTCCCCTGGCTGGGCGATCGATCACCGCGGAGTAGGACGGTATGAGAATCCGCTCGAAATTGGCCAGTTTGCTCGCGATGGCCTGCGTGATCGCGTCGCTGCTCCCCTCGCCGGTCCAAGCCGGGACGGGCCCGACCCTGATGGTCGCGGACTTCAACAACGACATCCAGAACCACCTCGGCGGGTACTACAACAAATTCGAAGCGCTCGAATCGTCCGCGTCGACGTTCCTCACCAGCGACATCTACCGCGGTGCGGCCGGGCGGAGCCTGCGGGTCACCGCCAACCGCGGCGGGTCGGGCTTTTGCGGGGTGTGGATGCACCTGTTTGATTTTCGTGACCCCAACAGCGCGTTTTTCGACGCCCGCCGGTACGAGTATCTCTCGTTCTGGATCAAGGGCGCCCGCGGCGGTGAGGAGTTCTCGATCAATCTCGCCGATCGGTCGTGGATCCGGCGTGAAGACTCGTTGGCTGTGGGGTTGATCAGTGATTTTCTTCCGGGCGGCGTCACGACCCAGTGGCAGGAGGTGCTGGTGCCGCTCAAGCTCAACCGCCGGATCGACCTGGAGAACCTCGGCGGGATCACACTCGATTTCTCCAGCCCCGGCGACTACAGCGTGTTTATCGACGATGTGAGCTTTAAGACGACCGACCGGGCCTCGACCCCGGTGACGAAAACCGCATCGACCCCGACGACACGCGCCGAGCCGCTGCCCCAGGCGATGTGGGTCTGGAACACCGAGCCGCTGCTTAACGACCACGAGAAGCGCCGCGAGCTGTTCGAGTTTTGCCGCGAGCACCGGATCGGTTCGATCTGGATGCAACTGCTTTATGCATTCAAGCCCGAGGTCGACCTGCTCCGTCCGTTGCCGCCTGGCGGGGTCGACCCGGCGACGCGCTGCATCATCAAGACGCCGGATCTTGTGCGCGACTTTCTCAAGGATGCGCACGCCAACGGGTTGAAGGTCCACGTGCTGGAGGGTTACCCCGAGTTCGCTCAGCGGGATTACCACCGGCTGCCGCTAGCCGTCGTGGACGCGGTGATCGACTTCAACAAGAACTCAGCCACGCCCGAAGAGCGGTACGACGGGGTGCACTTTGACAATGAGCCGTACCTGCTTGTCGGGTGGCAGGACCCGTCGCGACGCGAGACGATTCTGCAAGACTTCCTGACGGTAACCGCGGAGTGTCAGCGGCGTGTCAGCGCCAAATCAGACATGCAGTTCGGCGTCGATATCCCGTTCTGGTGGAACGAAGCCGACCACCAGACCGGCAAGTCCCTGGGCGAGGTCACGTTCCGCGGGGTGAGTAAGCCGGCGAGCTTCCACTGCGTCGATTTCCTCGACAACGTCGGCATCATGAACTACCGCGACACAGCCGACGGGGCCGACGGGATGATCGTGCACGGGCGCGATGTGCTGGCCTACGCCGACAAAGTCGACGGCGCGGAGGTCTACATCGGCATCGAGACGTTCGCGTACACGCCGACGCAGACGTGGTTCGCGGTCGGGCTGCCGAAAGATGTTTTTAACGCCCTCTACCGCGACCCCGAGTCGGGATTGAATCACCTTAGCCGGATCAACGGTTTCCGCATCCAGACGTTTAATGACGGGGTGAATGTGCACGTTGGGATCGAGGTGCCCGACGACCCGTCGCCGAAGCTCGAGGAAAAAATCCGCACGACGATGCTCGAGATCGCGGCGCGGTTCGGGGCGTCCTGCCGCCCGGCGCTGCGCACCAACGCGACGCGTGCCCGCCACCGTGCCAAAGCCGAGATGGCCCGCGATGGGCAGTGGCTAAAGCCGCACGACCGCGACATCCCGACCGGCGAGTCGCTGCCACCCTACGCGGGCATCGGCGCGATCCGGATCATGCTCCCCAAGGTGACGTTTGGCGACAACACTTTTGATGACATCCAAACCCAGACGGCTGCGGCTGAGGAATACTTCCAGCGATACAAGAGCTACCACGGCATCGCCATCCACTACTACGCCACCTACCGCCGCATGGCCGAAGAGGCCAAAGCCAAGTCCGCGGCCAGCGGTGACTAGGAGGTGTGTGAAATCCCAGGGGCGTGCGACCGGCGGCTTGCCCGCCAGTGCTTCGCCAGCACGGATGTTCTCGTGACCGCACCGCGAAGAAAATCTCGCCCCCGCCGCACCCGCCCACCACTCAACGAATTCCTCGCCCATCGCCGCAAGCGCCGCCACATCATCGCCGCGGCTGTCGCCATCGCACTACTCGCACTTGCACTCGCCGACCGCGCCGGTTGGCTGCTCGCCGGTGACGACCTGCGCCGGTACGACGGGCGATCGTTCCGCGTCACACGTGTGATCGACGGTGACACCATCGACATCGCCGCCCCGGACGGCGACAGCCCAACCACCCGCATCCGCCTATGGGGGATCGACACCCCCGAACTTGCCCGCACCTACGACGACCCCGCCAAAGACCGCCCGGCCGAGTCCTTCGCCGACGAAGCCACCCACTTCACCACCCAAGCCTGCCTCAACCAACCCGTCCAACTAACCCTCGAGCCCCACCGCCTGCGCGGCAATTACGGGCGGTTGCTCGCCCACATCCACCTGCCCGACGGCAGCTCCCTCAACGAATCCCTCCTCACCGCCGGCCTGGCCTGCGCAGACCAACGCTTCAGCCACCGCTGGATCGACCGGTACACGCTGCTGGAAGACCAAGCCCGCCACGATCAACTAGGCATCTGGCAAAACAAGCCATAGCCCCGGCCTGCGGACCCACCCCACACCGCCCGTCAATAGGGGGGTTGCAAAATCTGCACGGGGCCTTAATGTTAGCATTTTGATCGGGTGTTTCCCCCAGTAGGTTGCCGTGGAGGCGGACAGTGCTGCGCTATCTGTTTGTCGATATGAACTCGTTTTTCGCCTCGGTTGAGCAGCAAGAGCGCCCTGAGCTGCGCGGTCAACCGATCGGCGTGGTGCCTGTGGTCGCTCAGACCACCTGCTGTATCGCCGCCAGCTACGAGGCCAAGCACCATGGTGTAAGAACCGGCACCGCGGTCCGCGAAGCCAAACGCCTCTGTCCCGGCATCCACCTGGTCGAGGCCAGGCCGCGCCTGTACGTCAATTACCACCACCGATTCGTCGAAGCCGTCGAGTCATGCCTCCACGTCGACCACGTCCACTCGATTGACGAGGTGTCCGCACGGTTGATGGGCAAAGAAAGACAACCTGCCCACGCCCGCGCACTGGCCGAACGCGTCAAACACGCCCTCTGGAACCGCGTCGGCCGGTGGGTTCGGTCATCGATCGGGCTGGGGCCCAATATCTGGATCGCCAAAGTCGCCACCGATCTGCAGAAGCCCGACGGGTTGTCCCTGGTCACGCTCGACGATCTACCCGAGAAGCTCTACACCTTGGGCCTGGACGACCTGCCCGGCATCGGGCGGCGGATGCACAAACGATTGGTCGCGGCGGGCATCGACAGTGTCGAGGGGCTTTACACGCTGTCGCAGAACCAACTCTGTCGGATCTGGCAAAGCCGCGTCATGGGTACGATTTGGTGGCAGCAACTCCGCGGCGAGCAGGTGCCCCTTCGCCCGACCATCCGCCGCACTGTCGGGCACTCACGCGTCCTGCCGCCCGAACGGCGTACCGAACCCCACGCCCACGCGGTGCTCGTCTGCATGCTCGACAAAGCCGCCGTCCGCTTGCGTCACATGGGATACTGGACCGGGTCGGTGACGGTATCTGTGTCGTTCCTGGATCGGCCACACTGGCACGAACGCACCCACCTGGCGGTTTGCCAGGACACCCCGACCTTGTTGGAAGCGGTGAATCGCCTCTGGACGCGCAAGCCGACCGGGTCGTTGTTAAAGGTTTCCGTCGTGTTGGCGGACCTGTTGCCCGCGGCTTGTACGGCCGAGCCGCTGTACCCCCATCAGAGGCGGATGGGCCGGTTAAGCCAGGCGATGGACCGGCTGAACGCCAAGTACGGGCCGCACGCGGTCTACTTCGGCTCGATGCACCATGCACGCGGCAGCGTCCCGACCCGGATCGCATTTACCCATATCCCCAATCTTTCACTGCCGAATACAACGTAGATCAGCCGGATCGGGCAGAAAAAGGACAGAAAAGCGAGTTACAAGCACAGGCCCAGAAAGGCAATTTACTGATTCCCGACTTCTTTTCTGTCCTGCGGTAGAATCGGCTCGTAGGTACTGCGGCCGACTACGTCTTCGTCTGAATCGCCATGCCTACCGCGTCATTCAAATTCACATCGGACTTCCTTCTTGAGTCGTACAAGAGATACCGCAAACAGAAACGAAGCAAGCCCTTCGAGACTGCGATCAGACTGCTTGTCTTGGCAGTATTGGCCCCAGTCACCGCTTACATTTTCTCGTATGGGCTCATCAAGATCGGCTTTTTCTTGGCCGGGATGGGCGTTTTCATGTTTAATGCTCATCACATCGATTATGCGATCACCCGGCTATCCGCTAGGCGATCACCCTATCATGATGAAGATGTCACGATCGAGCTTACTGACGAGGGATTTCACGTACGCTCACCCCGGCAGGACACCAAGCTTCAGTGGTCTGTGTTTACCCGAGTGGCCCATTTCAAAGATGGGTTTCTTCTTTTTCAAGGGCCTCGGATGTTCAACTGGGTGCCGGCCGCATCTCTTGCCAGCTCGGCAGAACTCGGTGAGCTAGAAAGTCTGCTACGGTCAAAGATCAAAGAACACCGAATCGTCCAGCCGATTGATGCGCTATATGACGCCGTGGGCCGCTAACTGGCTTGCCTGTCAGCGCCTTAACCCCCTCCCCCCTCACTGCTTCTTCTTATCGCTCTCATTGCCAACAATGAAGCCCGTCGTCCCACCCGCAGCCGCGCCGATCGCGGCGCCCTCGCCGGCATGGCCGGACTGGTGGCCAATCACCGCGCCCAGCCCGGCTCCGACGCCCGCGCCGATCAGGGCCCCCGTCTGTGCGTCCGTCTCGCACCCGCCGGCTGTGCTCATCGCCGCTGCCAACCCGCCCGCCGCGATCATTGACACCCATTTGGATTGCATCGTGTCAGCTCCTTTACAACTCGTTTTTTCGACCGATCTCTGCGATCATCCCCGGCCCCGGCCGCACCCGGGTTTGATTCCCGCGCCGTCTACCGCACAATAGCTTGGCCGGGGCGTGATCTCCACCCGTAGGGTGGTCCGTCCCGCGACCCATCGCCGATGCGATCGGCCCAACTGCCCGTGCGGGCGAATCGGAACCAACCACGGGCTCACCGGCCGAGCCCGGTCCACGAAGGAGCGACCGAAACTTATGTCTACCAGAGCGAACATCAGCCCGGGATACCGCTGGCGGCTGGGCCTGATCGGAATGGTCTGCACGGCTTTCGGGCTGTGGGCGTTGTATGACGGGGCCGTCGCCTATCCGCACCAGCAGCGCGTCGCCACCGAGTTCCTCGAATACAAAGACACCGGCCGGCGCGACGAGTGGCCGGACTACGCCCGCTCGCAAGGCTGGTCCATCAAGGACCCCGGCAAGCCCAAGAAAGACGGCGAGATCTATCTCCAGTACGGCATGGCCGCGGCTGTGGGGCCGATCGGGCTGCTCTACCTGTTCGGCTTCTTCCGATCGATGAACCGCTGGGTCGACGCCGACGAGAACGGGCTGATCACCAGTTGGGGTCAACAGGTGCCGTTCGAGGGGATCAAGTCGCTGGATAAAAACCGTTGGCGGTCCAAGGGCATCGCGGTGGTGAACTACGAAGACCACGGCACCGGCCGCAGGCTGATGCTCGATGATTGGAAGTTCGAGCGCCCGCCGACCGAGGCCCTCGTGCGATTGGTCGAGTCCCACCTCGACCCCGAACACATCATGGGCGGCGAGCCTGAGCCGGAGCCCGGCCAGGAAGCGGTTGATAGTGATCCGGACGCGGTGGACGACCCGGCCGAGCAGACGACGCAGGCGTGAGAGCTTTCGTCGCCGATAGCGGCTGATACAATCCCCGCGCAACCGCCTCGGCAACCCGCGACAGCAACCCGAGTACCTACCCGAGACACCCCGATGGTAGAGCAACTGGCCGGCGGAAACTTCCTGCTGATGGTGGCGATCAAGGTCGCGATCGTCGCGTCGGTTTTCCTGCCCGCGATCAGCCTTATCGCGATGTTCAGCATCTGGTGGGAGCGCAAGGTCGCCGGGCACATCCAGTGTCGCGTCGGCCCGATGCACGTCGGCGGCTGGCACGGCTGGGCGCAGTCGCTCGCCGACGGGCTCAAGCTGATCCTTAAAGAAGACCTCATCCCCAAGGGGGCCGACGGGTTCCTGTTCCGCCTCGCACCCTACCTGGCGTTCGCACCGGTATTCACGGCGTTTCTCGCGTTGCCCTTTGGCCCGCAGTTTGTCTATGAGAGCGGCCTGAACATCGGGGTGCTTTACGTGTTGGCTGTGCTCAGTGTCGAGGTGATGGGCGTGATCCTGGCCGGGTGGTCGTCCAACAGCAAGTGGTCGATCTACGGCGCGATGCGTGAGGCCTGCCAACTGGTCAGCTACGAGATCCCGCTGGGCGTGTCGATCCTCTGCGGCGTGCTCGTCGCCGGGACGCTGAATTTGGTCGAGTTGAGCTACCTCCAGGGCGGCGGGCTCCAGACGTGGTTCATCTTCCACAACCCGTTCGTTTTTGGGGCGTTTTTTCTCTACTTCATCGCCGCGCTGGCCGAGAACAAACGTGCCCCGTTCGACCTGCCCGAATCGGAAAGTGAACTCGTCGCCGGCTTCCACACCGAGTACAGCGGGTTGCGGTTCAGCTTCTTTTTCTTCGCCGAGTACGCCGCGCTGTTTGTCGTCGGCGGCATTCAGGTCGCGCTGTTCCTCGGCGGGTGGAACAGCCCGTTGGGTAGGTTCGACCCGGTTTATATGGCGATCGGTTACAACGCGGTCGAGGTCGGCCGCGAATACTTTGCCGGTGGAGTGGGTGGGGGTTGGCCGCAAACCGCCCAGGCGATGGGCCTGTCCGTGCCCGCGCTGGTCGCCCTCAACGTCTACAGTGCGGTTTGGTTTGTCATCAAGATCATGACACTGGTCTTAATCCAGATATGGATCCGCTGGACACTCCCGCGCATCCGAATCGATCAGGTGCTCTACACCTGCGTCAAGGTGTTGCTGCCGATCAGCCTGGTCATGCTCGCGGGCACAGCCGTGTGGATCTGGATGGAAGAGACGCTTCGTCCTGCCGGCGAAGGTGGTGCCCCGGTGGTCGCGCGGCTCGCGCACCTGTCCGGCCCGACCCCCGTGCTGACGACCGTGACGCAAACCGTCCTCGCCGCGCTTGGTGTGGCGATGGTGCTCTCAGCCGTCGCCGTCGTGCTCCGCGCATTCTTCGCGCGCGACACGCAGCCGCGTAAGACGTTCTTCCCTGATGTCATGCCGGTTGGTTCCGACGTCGCGTTCACCTGTTCACCCGTCCAAGCGCCCGCCGACGCCGAGCCCGCAGCCGAGTGACGCCCAGGGTCATCAACGTTCAATCAGTGATGGATTACCAGGCGATCGGTTGCTACGGCAGCCGCGGCGCGACGATCGCCTTGGTGGGGCCGAGTTGCGTGCTCATCGCCGCTGCCGCGGCATAATGCGAGAACTCACCGACCTGCACCAACGCCAGCCGTCGCCGGTGGTCGCCGGTCGCCCAGACGATTCTCGGCTGACCCAGCCCCAGCGCCGCCGCTTGCCTCGCCACCGCGTCCGCTGCTCGCTGTGCGTTTGCCCGGTCGCTGAACGCCCCAACCTGCAGCGTGAACCCGGTGACCCGCTGTTCCTGCGCGACGCGCTGCTGAAACGCCGGGTCCCGGCTGTGCCTCGCCGCCAGCGCGAGGTTCGCCGACGCCGCCGGCCACTTGCCGATCTTGCGCTGCGCCATCGCCGCATAGAAATACGCGTTCGCTTTGCCCTGGTCCGACAGGTGAGCCACCGCGTCAAGCAGCTCGTGGGCAGCCAGGTCGTAACGCCCCTGCTCCGCGTGGATCATCCCCAGCGACGCCAGCGCATCACCGATCAGCGCCGGGTTGCGGCCGCGTGCCACCCGCGTCAGCTCCCGCTCAGCCGCGGCGAGATTGCGATTGCGGTACGCCGACATCCCCGCCATCAGCGTCGCTTCCTCGGCGACATCCGGATCGCCCGACAGCGAAAGCTCGACCGCGCCTCGGTAAGCCGTGGAGTAGTCGCCCTGGTGGTATGCGGTGTAGACGCTCTCCAGCCGCTGCCGGTTGGTCTCCATGCAGCCGGTCATGAGCAAGCCCACGGCGGCCGCGATCAATGCGAGTTTGGTTCGTTGTGGGTGATCGTGCATCGTGCCCCTTCGCTGCTCGGTGCGGAGTCTGGTACGTTACGCCTAGTGCGACACCCGAGGGTGGCCGGTCGGTCATCGCCCGGGTGCGAAACGGCGGAACACCCGCCGCGTCATTGGCACCACAGAGGCCTATCCATGGGTGTGCTCTGGCCGATTGTAAAGCAAGCGCTCGCCGCGCCGCGCCGCACGGCCGTTATCGATGACAACGGTCATCATACCTACGGCGACATCGTCGGCGCCGCCGCATTTATCGCCGACGCCATCGACACCGCGACGCAGGCAAAGCACGTCGGCATCATCCTCCCGACCGGGGCGGCGTTCCCCATGGCGTTGCTCGGGGCCTGGTGGGCCGGCCGCACCGCGGTCCCGTTGAACTACATGCTCGCACCCGACGAGCTGGCGTATGTCGTCGGCGACAGCGATATCGACACGATCATCACCGTCGAGCCGATGATCAAGTGGTTGCGCAGCACAGCCGACCAGCCGGGCGGCGGTGTACCCGGGATCCCGGACGGCGTGAAGCTGTTGAAGCTCGAAGACATGGACCGCACGGGTTGGCCGCCGCTTCGCTGGCCCCCGGTGCCGTCGTCTGATGACCTGGCTGCGATCCTTTACACATCCGGCACCAGCGGGCGGCCCAAAGGCGTGATGCTCACCCACGGGAATCTCCGCAGCAACGTCGATGCCGCGATCGACCACGCCGGCGTAACGAGTGAGGATATTTTCCTCGGTGTGTTGCCGCAGTTTCATAGCTTCGGCCTGACCGGGCTGACGCTTGTCCCCTTGTGTGCCGGGGCGCGGATTGTCTCGACCGCGCGGTTCGTGCCGCGGCGGGTGGTTGACCTGATCCGCACCCATCGCCCGCACCTGATCGTCGCCGTGCCGTCGATGTACGGCGCGCTGCTGAGCGTCAAGAACGCCGCAGCCGACGACCTCTCGTCAATCCGCGCGGCAATCTCCGGCGGCGAACCGCTGCCACGCGCCGTCGCCGAGGCGTACCAGGAGCGATTCGGATTGCGACTGTTGGAGGGATACGGGTTGACCGAGACGTCGCCGATGACCAACTGGTCGACCCCGCAGCGCTGCCGTGACCGGTCGGTCGGCCCGGCGCTGCCCGGCGTGACGATCATCATTGTCGACGGGCACACGCGTTGCCTTGGCCCCGGCGAGGAGGGCGAGGTGCTGATCGCCGGACCCAACATCATGCGTGGTTACTACAAACTGCCCGATGTGACCCGCGAAGTGTTTGTCGAGATCGACCTCAACGGCAACGGGCCCGGCGGGCGCGCACACAGTGGCCGGACCGAGTTCTTCCGCACGGGCGACATCGGCAAGCTCGATGAGGACGGGTACCTGTACATCACCGGCCGTAAGAAAGAGATGCTCATCATCGGCGGCGAGAACGTGTTCCCGCGTGAGATCGAAGAAGTGCTCAACCGCCACCCGTCCGTAGCGGGCTCAGCCGTGATCGGCAGGCAGGACGCGATGCGCGGCGAGGTGCCGATCGCGTTCATCGAGGTGCAGGACGGCGAGTCGTTCGACGAGCCCGCACTGCGTGCCTGGTGTCGCGACGCCTTGGCCGGGTACAAGGTGCCCCGCGAGATCCACCAGATCGACGCCCTGCCCCGCAGCCCCACGGGGAAGATCCTGCGGCGGCAACTGTCCGCGGCCCAACCGGTGGGCTGATACGGCCGCATCGGGGCCGCTCCTATAATGCGGTCGATGCCAACGCCCACCGCACCCAAACCCGACACGCCCGCTACAGCCGACGGATCGTCCGATCGGCCGTTGCCGGTGGTCGCGCCCGCGACCCAAGCGGCGTTCGCCCACCACCCGCGCCGCTGGGGCCGGTTCCACTACGTCTACCCCGTGGTCAGCAGGCGCAGCGGCGGCCTGTCGATCGGGATCAACCTGAACATCGACAAGGCCTGCAACTTTGACTGTGTGTACTGCTGCGTCGATCGCACAACCGAGCCGGTGCGGCGCGACGTCGACCTCGATCAGATCCGCTGCGAGCTCGCCGAGATGCTCGACATCGCGATCAGCGGAGAGATATGGACCGCACCGCCGTTCGACGCGGTGTCGCCGGAGCTGCGCCGCATCAACGACATCGCGTTTTCCGGCGACGGCGAGCCGACGGTGTACCCACGCTTCGACGAGGCCTGCCGGATCGCAGTCGATCTGAAAAACGCACGCGGGCTCGACAGCGTCAAGATCGTCGTAATCACCAACGCGACGGCGCTCGATCGGCAAACTGTGCGCACAGGACTCGACCTGCTCGATGCGCACAACGGTGAGGTCTGGGCAAAGCTCGACGCGGGGACCGAGGAGTACTACCGCCTCGTCGAGCGCACCAAGTTCCCGCTCGAAAAAGTTTTGGCCAACATCCTCGAATGCGGGCGCACGCGCCCGATCGTGATCCAGTCGCTGTTCATGTCGGTGCGCGGTGAGCCGTTGCCGGATGCCGAGTATGAAGCGTTTCTCGACCGTCTGTGCGCACTGCATGATGGCGTGTGCAATATCAAGCTCGTCCAACTCTACACCACCGCGCGGCGCACGGCCGAGGCCTGGGTCGGACCGCTAACCAACGCGCACCTTGACCGGTTGGGCGAGCGGCTGCGCGAGCGGCTGCCGGGCCTCAACGCCGAGGTCTACTACGGCGTGACGGGGTCCGATTGAAGCAGGTGCGGGGCCGAGCAAAGTCGCGAACATACCATCCCGGGCGGGGTGGTAAAAATTTACCAAAACTTGCTGATTTTCATGCCAAAATGTGCGCCTTTGGTAGACACCGCGCCTACAATCTAGATGGCAAAGGCGTAGTGGGAGGGAGGTTTCGCAAATGGCACGGTTTTCTACTTCTAACAGACCACTGTTGTGGGCTGCCGCGGTCGCTATGGGAATGGGATCGGTCGGCTGCCAGATGTCGTCGCAGAGCGATGCGTCGATGAAGAAACAGAACGACACGGTCGTGATGGGCCGGTCGGAGGTTGGCGAGTCCACCCTGGTCCGGGTGTACAGCCTCAACGGGGTCGGGCTCAAGGACGCGATGCCTGAAGAGGTCCACGCGTTCACCTCGACGATCCGCGACATGGTCGTGACTAAGGAATGGGATCGGGCGGACAGCCGCATCCAGGTGTTCGGGTTGCTGATGTCCGTGCGGACCACGCCCGACAACCACATGTTGATCGATGAATACCTGAGGCAGATCCGAAGCCTTGCCGCGGCGAATTGATCGTCGCGATTGCGCGAGGGGTTGGCCGTGCCGGCTGGGCGCGGTGCGAGAGCGCCGCGCCAAGCCAGTACGTGCTGACAACCGTCGCGCGGATCGCGGTCTGCATCGGGATGACGCGCGGGCGTGCTGAAAGGACTCGTAGGCTTTACACGCCGTCGGATTGGCGGCGAGGTTAGGACAACCGGACTTGGCGGCGGAAGAAGTCAAACCCCATTGCGCTTTTTGCCAGCCATAATGTTTCTTCCGCCACCGCGTTCGCGCGGGCTGTTCCCGTATGGAGCACCCGCGTGACGCTGTCCGGGTCCGACTCGAGCGCCGCACGCCGGCCGCGCATCGGTTCGAGCAGGGCGTTGATCACTTCGGCCAGTCGCTTCTTGCAGTCTCCGTCACCAATCTTTCCTTCGCGGTAACGCTGCTTCATGTCGGCGACTTCGGTCTTATCGCCATTGAACGCGTCGTGGTAGTCCCACAGTGGGTTGCCCTCAATCTTGCCGGGGTCGGTCGGACTCATGCGGCCGGTGAAGATGCGGTTGCACTTCTTGGCCACCTGCTTCGCCGTGTCACTCAGATAGATCGCGTTGTCCAGCGACTTGCTCATCTTGTTCTTCCCATCCGTGCCGATCAGCCGGCCGACCCGCCCGACGACCGCTTCGGGCACGGGGAACACCCCGTCGGCTGCGTGCTGCTTGTCCCCGGCCTGCGGGTCGACGCCCGCATAGGTGGAATTAAACCGCCGGGCGACCTCGCGGGTCATCTCGATGTGCGGCAACTGGTCCTCGCCGACAGGCACGACGGCCGGGCGAAACGCCAGGATGTCCGCGATCTGCCCGACCGGGTACATCAAAAAGCCGAACGGGTAGCTGTCGCCCAGTTCCTTGGTGACGATCTCATCCTTGACCGTCGGGTTGCGCATCAGCCGCCCGTAACCGATCAGCATGGCGAAGAACCAGGTCAGCTCCGCGATCGCGGGGACTTCGCTCTGGATGAAGATGGTCGAGCGGTCCGGGTCGATCCCCGCCGCGAGGTAGTCGGTGGCGATGCTGACCGTGTCGTCGCGCACCGCGTGCGATTCGGCCGCGCGCGTCGTCAGCGCATGCGTGTTGGCGATGATGAAGTAGCAGTCGTGGCTGCCCTGCTGGGCGAGGCGGTTCTCAATCGAGCCGACGTAGTGGCCAAGGTGCAGCCGCCCCGTCGGCGTATCGCCGGTCAGCAGACGCGGCCGATCGGTTTGCTCGGTGCCCGGCTCAGTCATGGCCATGTTGTAGTGGGCGTGCGTACCGATCGCAATGCACGCACGCTATCGCGGCTCGCGATGACAGGCAGGCCGGCCTTAAAACACAACCTCACACCGGACGGTGGCGACCAGCGCATCACTTAGGCTGATCCCGCCCGGGTTCAGGATGTACTGCAGGTCCGGCTTGACGCTGATCCACGGCGTGGCCTGACATTTGTAGAAAAACTCGATCGCGACCTCCTCGTTGTCGCTGAATGCGGCGCCCGGCTCATCCGAAAAGATCACCAGCCCGAACGCCGCACCGAGTGCGTCGTCATCGCGGCCGGGCAGTGCGCCGATCCACACCACACCGCCGCCGATGTGGTGCTCCGCCGCGCTGACATGGCCGTCAGCCAGCCCATACTGGAAGAACGCGGCAACGCCCTGCTCATCGTCCTCGTCGCCGGGATTCTCGCGCCACAGAACCTGGTCAACGGTCAGGTAGAACCCCTCCGTGCCGTCGTCGATCGAGCCGTTGAACTCCACGAACGTGCCCGTGTGATGCCAGGCACCGATGCCGACGCGCCCCGGCAGCGCGTGCTCGCCGACGGCCCACCGCTTGCCGGCCTCGACGATCACGAACGTGTCCGCCGGGCTGGCGAAAAATGTCTTGGGCCCGCGCTCGCCCGTCGCGACGCCTTCCTGTAGTGCCCCGTCGAACACGCCGAACCCGGCGTAATGGTGCTCATCGGGGTACACGAACACGACGACGCCGGTCGCCGGATCGGGGTCGGTTGGGAGGACGAACAGCGTGGGGCTAAGCCCCGGAGACGAGTTAAGAAACTCGCCGCCGTGATCCGGGTAAGCGAAGTCGGAGTTCGCCTCGATCTTCCCGGCTTTGAGGCGTAGCCGCCCGTCGAGCAGCAATTGCTCGATCCACAGCTCGGCCACCTGCGTGCGCCCCGGTGCATCGATGTTGGAAACGCCCTGGAAGTCGCCCGGGTCGCCCGATCCGCTCTCGCCATTGTGGTTGAGGAAGTTGACGAACACCGTGCCGCCTTGCCACCAGCCCAGACGCTCGGTGTCCAGCGTCAGGTTCAGACTCAGCAGGTGGCGAAAGGAATCGCCGTTGGTGCTCGCCCCGCCCATCAGATTGGCGCTCCAGTCCGCGGTGATCACCCCCTCGAAAGTGATGCCCTGTTGTTCGAGTTGCGGGCGCAAGCCGCCCCAGTCGCCGGTGGCGTGTTGCCACTGATCGATCGGGTGGCCGGCGTCGGTGCTGTCGCCCGACAGGTTGATCGGGTGCTGGGCGCGCGGCTTGCCCGGTGGCACGGCCGGGTGTTCGTGGCGCGGAGGATGGTCGGCGAAAGCGAAAGCACTGGCATATAGCGCGAACCCAATCGCGGCTAATGCCGCCTGCCCGGTTCGGAGTCGTCGGATGTCCTGGATCATCGGTGATTTCAGCCTTGAAGGGTGTCGGGATGTTCGGGCGGCCTCACATTTGTCAGGTCAGCTAGATTCATGGTATACGATGGGGTTTTCACCACTTCGATTCGCCAAAATAATAACTTTGATTGGCAGACGATGCAACAGGTTGGCGATCGGCCCCCCAATGAGCGCACGCCAAGGCGCACGCGCTCCGGGGAGCTGCGTGCGCCGTGCGCGCGTGGTCTAAGAGTCCTAAGTGGCTGGGCTAGGCCGCTGCCGCGGCGCTGCGGGAGGCGCGACGTTTGCGGCCGACGGTCCGTTGGGCGGGGGTCATGCGGCGGTCGGGCTTCTTGTCGAGCACCTTGACCAACTCGGTCGGTGTGTTGGCCCAAAGGTCAGCGCCGATCTCTTCAGCCAGGCCCTCGGCGCGGTTGAACACACCACCACCGACCGCGATCTGCACCTTCGGGCACACACCGATTGTGTGCAGCCGGTCGATCAGCAGACGCGTGAACGGGACCGTGCTGGGCACAGCGCCGAACACCACGAGGATGTCGACATTCAACTCGCCGATCTGATTGACGATCTCATCGTTGGCCACACCCCCACCGACAAAGTAGACGTCGTACCCGTCGGCCTCTAGCAGGTCGGCCGTGAACTGTGCGCCAAGCTCTTCAGATTCCTCCGGCCCGCTGACGACGAGGACGCTCTTGTCGCGTCGCTTGGCCTGCTCCATGCGTAGCTGCATCTGGTCCGAGAGCATCCGCATCATGCGGGTCGCGTAGTGGTGGCACAAGTCGGACAGTTGGTCCGCCCGGTAGAGCTTCTGGATATGTTCGAGCGTCGGCCAAAAGAGTTTGTCCATGATCTTCTCAGCCGGGGCACCGCTGTCGATGACCTCGTCGAGCAGGTCGCGGGTGGCGGTGCGGTTGCCGCTGATCAGGGCCGTGAAGAAACGCTCGGTTAGGACTTCGGCTCGCATAGGGGTCTCCGGCAGGCCGACCCCGGTTGGCGGGTCGGTGTGGCTGTCAGGTGGGCGGGCGCTTCCGTGCGGCGACCGCCCCGTCTCAAACTCTGGTGGCACCGGGCCATCCGCGCCCGGTCGGCCGACACAAGCCAGCCGTCTCTCACCACCCCCCATTGATCGGACCGGCGGCAAAATCTCTCCAACGCGGTCTTGGGGAGGGCCCGTGGGCGTCCGGCCGGGGTTATCCCGCACCCTAAGTCATTGCCTTAGAGATTCTTGCGTCGATTATTCCGGCATTCCGATAATCGCCCTGGGTCCTGGGCGTACCCGTAGATCGCAAGCCTCTGGTTAATTGGTGCAATACAAGAAGGTTCAATGCAAGTGAAAATGACCCGCTCGCCGCCGCGGTGCGTACGGTCATAGGATATGTTCGGTGTGGGTAACGATAACGCCGGTCGCGGTGGCTGGGGTGTCGCCGTGGGAAGTGCTCCGAGAGGTTATCGGGCGGAGGCAACGTGTATGAAAGGGCGAACAATGGGATTTAAGTCGTTTTTAGCATTTGGGTTGTCGCTGGCATTGCTTGTTGGCGGGTGCACGACCAACCCGGCGACGGGCAGGAGTCAGTTCAACACGATGTCGACCAGCCAGGAGATTGCCCACGGCGAGAAAGCGGCACCGGAGTTCCGCGACCAGTACGGCGGCGAGATCCCGTCACAGGCCATTCGCGAGTATGTCAGCAACCTAGGGCAGCGGCTCGCCGAAGTATCCGAACGCCCCGACCTGCCGTGGGAGTTTTTCGTGGTTGACTCACAGGTGATCAATGCGTTCGCGTTGCCGGGTGGGAAGGTCTTTGTCTCGCGCGGCCTGGTTGAGAAACTCGACAGCGAGGCACAGCTCGCCGGGGTGCTCGGGCACGAGGTCGGGCACGTTACCGCACAGCACATCGGCCAGCAGATGAGCCAGGCACTGATCGTGCAGGGGTTAGCCATTGGCGTCGGCGTAGCGGCTCAAAGCTCGGACGACGACTGGATGCAGGTGCTCGGCGTCGGCGCCCAGGTCGGCGGCACGGTCTACTTGCTCAAGTTCGGGCGCGAGCAGGAGCACGAAGCCGACGAGCTCGGCCTGCGGTACATGACCAAGCTGGGATATAACCCGGTCGGACAGCTGCAGGTCATGGAGATTCTGCGGGACGAATCAGCCGGCCAGGCACGCGGGCCCGAGTTCCTCTCGACCCACCCCCTGCCGCAAAGCCGGATCGACCGCCTCGAGCGCATCATCCACGAGCGATACCCACAGTTCGAGGACCCGGCCAAGTACTGGTTTGGGTTCGATTCATTTAAGACAACCGTACTCGACAAGCTGGGCAAACTCGGCCCACCCAAACACACGCGGGACCAGCCGACGGCGTTGCTGCCGTGCGGGCATGGCGGTGTGGGTGGTTGCGGCCCGGCGGAGCACGGATCGCTCGCGGCCGCATCACGGTGACTACCGCCCGCGGCCGGTGATCGCGCGTCGGCTACAATTGGTCGATGCCTTCGACGGAACCCTTATGGACAGCGACCAACCTGCACAGCCCCCACACCGTGGCCGACAAAGCCGCGCGCGTGCGGGCGATGTTTACCGCGATTGCTCCCAGCTACGACCTGAACAACCGGGTCCACTCGCTCGGTCTGGACCAGGCGTGGCGACGGGCAGCCGTGCGCGAAGCGGGGCTGACCGCAGGCGATGTCGTGCTGGATGTGGCGTGCGGGACGGGTGACTTGTCCATGGCGTTCGCCCACGCCGGTGCGCAGCGGGTCATCGGGGTGGACTTTACGCCGGGGATGTTAGAACTCGCACAGCAAAAAGCACAGACGGATCGCGGAGCCGCGCCCGGGTACCTCGCCGGTGACGCGATGCGGTTGCCCCTGGCCGATGCGTCGGCCGACGTGGTCACGATCGCGTTCGGGATCCGCAACGTCGCCGACCAGGCCGCAGCCGTCGCCGAGTTCTACCGTGTCCTGCGCCCGGGCGGTCGGCTGGTGATCCTCGAGTTCGGCATGCCGAGCAACCGCCTCTGCCGCGCGCTCTACAACCTCTACTTCACCCAGGTCCTGCCGCGCACCGCATCCTTAGTCGCACGCGACCGCACCGGCGCATACCGCTACCTGCCCAAAAGCGTCCAGGCGTTCATCAACCGCGAACAGATGGTGGGGATGATGGAGGAATCAGGATTCGCTGAGGTGAGAGCGCGGGCACTGACCTTCGGCGTGGCCGTGTTGTACCGCGGCGTGAAGCGCGCATAGACCGCGATCGTCACTTCGCCGGGAAGTTGTTCTCACTAGCCGGCACCCCGACGCCGTGCTCATACACCAGCGTCCCCCCGTGGTGCCCCGTCACCGCCGTGTAGTACGCAGTGTACAGCCCCAGCGTCACGCTAAGCACCAGCGCAATCCACCGGACAGGCTTCGGCCGCAAGCAAGTCAACGACGCAACAATCCCCGTCGCCGCGAGCAACACCCAGACGCGCTCACCCATCTTTTCATGATGCTCAAGGGTCTCACGCGCGGCTTCACTCATCGTCGCCACGTCCAACTCGTGCTCGGCATCCTCGCCGGATTGCTTGGTCACAAAACCACTCGCCGCACCGATCAAAAACAGCACCACACACGTGCGCCGGATCCCCCTGGACCTGCCGCGCGTCACCGCCAGCGCCGCCAGCGCGATCACCCCAAGAAACGCGATCGCAGCCGGCAAATGCACAAACGCCGCGTGCTTCATCTGCGGGTTGCTCAGCGTCTCGGTAATGAAGTCGGGCATGATTTGCTCGCTTGGGCGTTTGGCGTTGCGCCTAGGGTTGCTCAATCGGCCGAATTCGGATCAATACCGGTGTGCCGATCGGTGGGATCAGTTTGGTGTTCGGCCCCCACGCGCCCTCGTCGTTTTCATTGGTCGTGTTGTTCGGGCGAGCGAGGACATCATCCCCGAAGCTGACCAGCGAGATCACCGAGCCGCCCAGATCAGCCCCGTAGGATTGCTCGCCGAGTTGCGGGTCGTCGGTTGAGCCGGTGAACAGCCAAACATTATCCGGCGGCGGCTGTTTGGTGCGGCGGTCGATCAGCCAATGGTTGGCCGGCGTCTCGGTGGTCTGGTCGTCTTGTGTGACGATCAGCGACACGGATACCGCGGCCCCGCTGGGCGGGATCATCTCGAACGTCTCGTCCTTGGGCACCCAGCGAAGCGGTGCGCCCGGTTCCAGCCCGAGCATCAGTAACGCCAGGTGGATGTGGCTCGGCCTGGCGTGGACCGCGAGGATGGACTCGTGCGTACGTGTACCCGGGAGGCAGGCGAGCAACTCGAGCCAGTCGGCGTCGCGCAGGACGACGGTGGCCTCGATATCGATCCACCCATTCTCGCGATCGATCACCAGGTGGGAGATGCCCGCCGGCGGCGGCGCGTCGGATGATTGCGTTTCGGATGTTTGCCCCACCTGCTCAGGTTGTGTGGTCGGCGGTGTCGGCTCATCGCCGGGCTGCTGGCCGAGTGACGCGGTGGGCAGCGCAGCCATAAGGATCAGGCACATCGCAAGCGTCGCTGCGCGCAGCGCGTTGGTGCGCGGACGGATTCGATTATTCAAGGTTCGTTGGATCATGCGCTTAAGTCTAGACCGGCGGCGGGAAAAATAAAGGCCCGGCAAGGCCAAAGCCAAGCCGAGCCCTTCCGGGGGCAAGGTCAGTAATTTTTCATATCGGTGCTGGAGGCTTTGGGAGTTGAGTAATTTCAGTCATCGTCCAGCCATAGAATTAGTTCGTTTGCCTTAGTCTCTGGCCCGCACTGGCGTTAGGTTTTTCTTCGTTTTCAACGTCGTTGGCCCGGTGACTCAGCCGGCCGCAGCCGAGCTCGTCCGCGCGCACTCAAAAGACTGTTTATGCGTAGGTCGTGGGGTCGGCGATCCCGGCCTGATCGAATCCCTTTCGCCGCAGCAGGCACGCGTCGCACCGCCCGCACGCGGCGCCGGCTTCGTTGGGCGCGTAGCAGCTATGCGTTAGCGAATAGTCAACACCCAGCCCGACGCCGAGCTCGATGATCTGCGCTTTGGTTAGATCCAGAAGCGGCGCGCGGATCGTCGGGGCGCCGCTGCCCTCGACGCCCGCCTTCGTCGCGACCGCGATGAGTGATTGAAACGCGTCGATGAACCGCGGCCGACAGTCCGGGTAGCCGCTGTAGTCCACCGCATTGACACCGATAAAAATGTCCGCCGCGCCGAGCGTCTCCGCCCACGCGAGCGCAAATGCCAGAAAGACCGTGTTTCTCGCCGGGACATACGTCGTCGGGATACCGCTTTCGATCTGTTCGAGCGTGCGGTCCTGCGGGACATCCGTCTGCCCGGTCAGCGCCGACCCGCGCAGCAGTCGCGTGTCGATCTCACTGACCCAGTGCTCGGAAACACCGAATTGCTCGGCCAACCGCCCCGCCGCATCCGTCTCATGCCCGTGCCGCTGCCCATACCTGAACGTAAGCGCGAAAGATTCATACCCATCCCGCCGCGCGATCGCCAACAGCGTCGCCGAGTCCAGCCCACCACTAAGAAGAATCACAGCGCGGCGTGGGGGCGGCATGGCTGCGGCCTTTCGATAAGCGGTGGAGCGTGAACCGTGCCGGTGCTCCGGCCGGTGAGCGCTCAACGATCGACCATAACGCCCCACGCTCGCCGGCTCAGCGGCACGGCTGATTGGGTTGAAACGAGTAATGGCGCAGCAGGCCGGTTTGCCGTACGAATCGGTCTCGCCCGAGGAAGCGGTCAGCGCAGAACAGCTCGATCTCACGATCGCAGTCGTGCACGAACACGTCACACCGCCCGGCTTGCCCGGCTAGTTTCGAAGCGGTATAGATGCTCTGCATGCGGCCCGGGTTGCCGTCCTGGTGACCAGCGGGCGCATCGACGAGGATGACATCCCAAGCTTGGTCATCCAAGCCGTTGGGTAGCGAGAGTGCTAAGAGTTGCGGATCGTCAAGGTATGTCCGCCACAGTTCGCGGCTGGTGTGGTACTGGACCTTTTCGATCTGGAGTTCGGGAACCCTGGCCTGGACGGTGGCCAGCCACTGAGCGTTATCCTCAAGGAAGACGGTCGTACCCTCGGAGTTGAGTTCCTGCCAGAATGGGCTGTCGTAGCCAACCCCGAACACCAGGTACCGACTCTTCGAGTAGGACCGGATCACGGCTTGGATGGCTTTTAGCTCGTCAGCGGTGAGTTGAATCCGGTTCGCCCACCGCATCAAACCAACCCATTTCAAGCTACGGGCGGTCTGTTGCCGAGTCCGCCTCGCTACCCATTGCCTGCACCGGGAAAAAACATTTACGTCGGCCATCGCGCGCAGTATACACCCCGGTCAGCCGAAGAGTCGACCTTTAATGGTTCTGGCCAAGCTCCGTAGGGAGAACGAGACAGTGTCGCTTCCCGGTGCGAACCAGCGGTCCGGGTCTTCAAGAATGGTTTTGACTTCCGATGGATCCAGCGTCTCCCCGCGGAGCACCTTGGCCAGCAGGGTATCGATGATGGTGGAACCGGCGTTGGCCGACATGCTTTTGAAATAATGGATGATGTACGCTCGGCGGGCCCACTCCGGCCCTTTCTGCAGCATCCCGTTGAAGCGGTAGTCGAGCACCTTGATCCGGCAGTTCGATTCAGCCAGCGCTTGATTAAACGCAGGCTGATCCCGGATGGTGCCTGTTGCAGACGAGAGGGACCAGTTCTTAAACCAAGCTTCATATAGGTCGTGGACTTCGGGTGTGTCTCGGACCCAGGCGACGCCGCTGTTGAAGTAGCCTAGCGGGTGCATGCCCCAGCCCCAGTCGCGGATCTCGTCCCAGTGAGCGTTGGCGAGCACTTTGCGGGATTCTTTTGAGGATCGGGCGTGCCAGTCGCGGACGAGGCCGATGTCCCAGTCGGCGTCACCGAGGCAGTTGGCCAACTCGTCCATCGGTCGCACACAAAGGGTGTCGTTGTCCAGGTAAAGGAAGTCAGCCGGGAGCAGTTCGCGCAGTTTGGTGCGCACCCAGCGATTTCTCCAGGCGAGTGAATCAGAGAACGGGACGTCGATCTCGACCGCTGCATCAACGGCGTCGAGCAGGGGGTGCTTGGCTTTGCTCAGGACCCGGAGCGTTTCAGGGGCCATGAGGCAGTGGACCGGCCAATCTGGGTGGACGGTTTTGAAGAAGCGCACCGAGAGGTAAGCCATCGCGGTGTGCTCATTCGGGGTGTCGCATGCGAGGACGTAGCAGACGTTGATGGGCGGTGACTTTTTGAGCATCGGCTTGGCTTGACACGTGTCTCCGCGGCCTCGCGTGAGGCGTTAGCTGGGTCGCTTTTCTAACGGGCTGGCGCGCATGGGGGGCGGGGATTTCGGTAGCCACCGCAGAGCATTCTATCGGGGATTTACAGGCGTGTCCGGTGGGGAGGGGTGTTTTAGTGTGCAACTGGCGGTAATGGTGGTTCCGAGGATTGTGGGTGGCATGGCTAAGGGTTCATGGTGGGTTGGCCTGTGGCGATGTGGTGCAGGCGCTCAACGATATTGTCAAGCATGCGGCGGTGGGCTTGTTGGGGCAGGTTCTCTTGCACGGCGCGGTTGGCGGCGTCGATGCAGGCGTTCATGCGTTGGCGGAACTCTTCGGGGGTCATGGCCTGGATCTTGTCGAAGAGGCGTTGGGGTGAGCCAAGCTGGTCGTAGTCGAGGAAGCTGTTTCTGGGTAGGTCGTTGTAGATGCGATTGCCTTCGCTGGTGTAGATCGGGAGGCAGCCGCAGGCGATGCTGTCCCAGAACTTTTCGGTGGTGTAGTTGGGGGCGATGGTGTTTTCCATCGCGAGGTTGAAGTGGTAGCCCGATAGGAGTGCTCGCTTGCGTTCCCACCAGGTGCCGAATCCGTAGGGCTCGTTGGATCTGCGGGAGTTCTCGATGATCTTGACGTGGCTGGGCCAGTGTTGGCCGCAGATATCCATCGTGCCCAGGCGGTAGCCCTCGAGGGCGATGCGGCAGCGTTTGGTGCACAAGTCGAGTTCGTGGCCTTGACGCTTGAGGCTCCATTTCGCGTCGCCTTCGCGGTAGGTCATCAACGCGATTGTTTTTTTATTTTGGAAGTCGCGGAAGTTGTCGTGAGTCAGAAGCGGCAATTCGTTGCCGAGGCGGGCGAAGCGGTAGTTGCTCACGAAAACGTCACCGGTGTAGACGTTCATCACATGCAGGTCGGGCAGGAGGCCGTACCCACGGCAGATGCTTTTGAAGCGGGTGTCGTAGCGGGGCTCATCCGTCCAGATCAGGATGGGGCGCCGGCCTCCAGGGCGGCGGGCGTAGTGGAAAAGGCCACGCCGGCCAAACTTCTCGGTTACCGCGACGTGGTAGTCCTTCCCGTTCGCGACAAACTGGATCCCCTTCTGGCGCATGTATGCCAGGTCTTCTTCGATGAGGAAGGGGGCGCTCTTGGCTTTGAAATCGAGAAGGTGGGCCTTGACCATTGGGTGCTGCCGCAATGCGGGGCGTCATATTGCGGGGATTATCGGTCGAACGCGTGTGGCGATCAAATAACAACCGGTCACCGCTAGCTTGGGATGGCGGTGACCGGTTGGGTTTCTCTCGGGTCTGGTTATCGCTTAATAGTCCATATCACCCATGTCGGGGGCGCCGCCCGCTTTCTTCTTCTCTTTGATCTCGCTGACGACCGCGTCGGTGGTCAGCAGCAAACCGGCGATCGACGCGGCGTTCTGCAGCGCGACACGCTCGACCTTCGCGGGCACGATCACGCCCATCTTGATCAGGTCGCCGTACTCGTGGGTCAGCGCGTTGAACCCGTAGTTCGCCTGGCCCTTGGACTCGACGTTCTGGCAGACGATTGAGCCGTCGAGCCCGGCGTTGGCCGCGATCTGCTTGATTGGAGCGGCGACGGCGCGGCGGATGATGTCGATTCCGATGCCCTCGTCGCCGACGGCGTCCTTAGCGACCTTGTCGAGCGCCTTGCGGGCGGTCAGGACCGCGGTCCCGCCACCGGGGAGGATGCCTTCTTCAACCGCGGCACGGCAGGCGTGCATGGCGTCCTCGACGCGGGCCTTCTTCTCTTTCATCTCGGACTCGGTCGCGGCCCCGACGTTGATCTGAGCGACGCCACCGGCCAGCTTCGCCAGGCGCTCCTGGAGCTTCTCGATGTCGTAGTCGCTCGTTGATCGGTCGATCTCGGATTTGATCGCTGCGATGCGGCCCTTGATGTCTGCGGTCTTGCCGGCACCCTCGATGATCGTGGTGGTGTCCTTGTCGAGCACGAGCTTCTTGGCACGCCCGAGGTCGGAGATCTCGAGTTTCTCGAGGTCGATGCCCAACTCTTCCATCACCGCTCGCCCACCGGTGAGGGTGGCGATGTCTTCGAGCATGGCCTTGCGGCGATCGCCAAAGCCCGGTGCCTTCACCGCCGCGACCTTGAGCACACCGCGTAGCTTGTTGACCACGAGGGTCGCGAGTGCTTCGCCGTCAATGTCTTCGGCGACGATCAGGACCGACTTGCCGGATTCGGCGATCTTGCCGAGCACCGGGATCAGGTCCTTGGCGCTAGAGATCTTCTTCTCGTGGATCAGTACGTAGGCGTCTTCGAGCACGCACTCCATCCGGGCCGTGTCGGTGACAAAGTGCGGTGACAGGAATCCCTTGTCGAACTGCATGCCTTCGACCAGGTCCACGCTGGTCTCGAGGCTCTTGCCTTCCTCAACCGTAATCACGCCGTCCTTGCCGACCTTGTCCATCGCCTCGGCGATGATCTGGCCGATCTGCGTGTCCTGGTTGGCCGCACACGTGCCGACCTGCGCGATCTCCGTTGTCGACGAGATCTTCTTCGAGACCTTGCCCAGCTCGGCGACGATGGCCTCGATCGCCAAGTCGATCCCGCGCTTGACCTGGTTCGCGTTCGCCCCGGCCGTGATGTTTTTCAGGCCCTCGGTGAAGATCGACTCGGCGTAAATCGTCGCCGTGGTCGTCCCGTCACCGGCGTCCTTGGAGCTCTTGGACGCGACCTCTTTGACCATCTGGGCGCCGATGTTTTCCAGCGCGTCTTCGATCTCAATTTCCTTCGCGACGGTCACGCCGTCCTTGGTGACGGTCGGTGAGCCGAAAGATTTTTCCAAAATAACCACCCGCCCGGATGGGCCGAGGGTGCCCTTGACGGCTCGGGCGAGTTTGGCGACGCCGCGGCGGATTGACTCGCGTGCGTCGGTATCGAACTTAATCAGTTTCGCAGCCATGATGCGGTGAACTCCGTTAATGTTGGTTGGACGTTATCGATTGAATCTCGGGCCGCGAATTTCGTGTCGCGGTTCGCCTGCGTTACTCGATGACGGCGAGGATGTCGTCTTCACTCATCACGAGCATCTCTTTGTCATCAACCTTCAGCTCGGTCCCGCCCCACTTGCTGATCAGGATCTTGTCGCCTTTCTTCACCTGGAACCCGGCCCGTTGGCCGCTGTCGAGCAGCTTCCCGTCGCCGATCGCCACGATCGTCGCCTGCTGGGGCTTTTCCTTCGCCGTCTCCGGCAGGAAAATGCCTGTCTTGGTCTGTGTCTCGGCGTCGTCACGCTTCACGAGGACTTTGTCACCTAGGGGTCGAACCTTCATAAGAGAGCCTCCGGCTGTGGCCGTTGGTGCGGCCGGTTGCGAAATTTCCGATCAGTACGTTTCCCGTTGCATCCGGGCACCGAGCCCGTTGAGTTGCTTCTTGGCGGCTGCGAGCCTGGGCCGGCTGCGGCGCGAATCGAGATTGTAGCGTGCCGGGCCGAGCCGCGTGCGGGCTAGTTGCTCGATCCCGGCCGGCGTGGCCAAAGCCCCTTGTATTGCCGGTCCAGCAGCCGGCGGAACACGGTCAGCATCTGCTCCAATTCCACCGGTTTTTCCACCACACAGAACGCCCCCAGCCGCAGGGCCTCGCTGAGCAGCCGATCGACCTGGTGCGGGCCCATCGCCGGGCCGCGGACCAAGACCACGGGCAGCCGATACGGCAGGCGTCGCAATAGCTGCATCATCCACATCCCGGCCGGGCCGGTTCCGGCGTGGCTGGGGCGTGAGGACCACAGATCGTTCTTGCCAAATGGCGTTCCTAAGTCGATAGCTGCGGCGTGGATAGGCACACGTTCGGCCAGTTTGATCGCCTCCTGCCCGGACCGGGCGACGTAGGCCGCGACGCCCTGGGGCTCGAGCAGCCGGGGCAGTTGAAACGTCCAATGCTCGATCGCGTGCGGGCGATCCTGGGTGAGCAGGACGTTCAGCCGGGCGTTGGGGCGCGAGTTGGGGCGCGAATTGGGTTGCGACCCCTGCGGCGGATCGGCCCGGGGAGCCGGCTTTCGGTTGGACTGGTGGCGTTGATTGAACACGTAGACTCATTTCCCTAGTGCAAGGTTGCAAGAGCGGTGCCGGGTTGGGGCGGCGTTTAGGCCGTGGTCGATAAGTTGCAAAGCTAGTCAAGAAAAGGGTTAATGTAGATGGTGGCGATGGGGCGGATACGGGTGGCACTGCCAGAGGGCTGTCCGTGAGCGGTGCGGGGCTGTCGAACTGGCAGGGCGGATCGGGGCGGAGAATTGGCGAATGTACATTTTATGCTACCTGGTGTTCATTTTATGTACATTTTGGTGTTGGTCGCAGCCGGTTTCGTGGTCGTTGACCATGCCGACGGCCTGCATGAAGGCGTAGCAGATCGTCGGACCGACGAACTTGAAGCCGCGTGCGAGCAGGTCTTTGCTCATGGCATTGGATTCGGCGGTCTGAGTCGGGATGTCTTTGAGCGTGTCGAAGCGGTTTCGGATCGGCTTGTGGCCGACGAATTGCCAGATATAGGCGTCGAAGCTGCCATGCTCGGATTGGATGGCGAGGACGGCTTGGGCGTTGGCGATGGTCGAGGCGACCTTGAGGCGGTTGCGGACGATCCCGGGGTCGGCCAGGAGTTTGGCCGTCTTTGCTGCGGTGTACGCCGCGACGCGCTTGGGGTCGAATCCATCGAACGCGCGGCGGTAGTTGTCTCGCTTGTTGAGGATCGTCTGCCAGCTAAGCCCGGCTTGGGCGCCTTCGAGGGTGAGCATCTCGAAGAGCCTGGTGTCGTCGTGAACCGGCACGCCCCACTCGTGGTCGTGGTAGGCGTGCATGGATTCGGACTGAGCCCACTGGCAGCGCTTCATAGTTGCGTCGCGGGGCGGGTTAGTCTTCGAGCGTGAATCCGATCTTGATCGTGACTTGCCAGTGGGCGATCTGGCCGGCGTCGATGTGGCCGCGGGTCGAGACGATCTCGAACCATCGCATGTTGCGCAGTGTCTTGCCGGCTTTGGCGATCGCGTTGCGGACCGCGTCGTCGGTGCCCGTGCTCGATGATCCGGTCAGCTCGACGGATTTATAGACGTGGTTGCTCATGGGTTGCTCCTTGGCGGGTTGGATTTTGACTACCGAATCTTAGCACGGCTGATCGGGGTGCGGTGCTTGTGGAGGCGGAGCATGCACTAATAAACCCCCGGCGCATGGCCGGGGGTTTGGTGGTTCGGGGAGGTTGTTCGCGGCGGGTTACGCCGCCCGGCGCCGGCGCAGGCTCGCGCTGAGCATCGCCACGCCGATCAGGCCGAGGCTTGTCGTCAGCGGCTCGGGGATGGCGTTGATATTCACCACGGGGTCGAGGCGGACGCGCCGGCCGGTCTGCAGGTCCAGAGCGGCGTGGTTGCCGTTGCTGGAGGTGACCTGCCAGCCGTCGATGTTGGTGGGGGTCGTGAGGAACTGGCCCAGGAGTTCCCAATCACCGTCGAGCGACCCGATCACGTAGCCGTCGGTGCAGCAATTGAGCCATGCGTGGTCGGTCTGGAAGGTCGTTCCACCACCGCCGACTGTGATGGTGTCATCCACGTCGTCGTTAAGAACCGGGCCGGCAGTATCACCGCTGAGGTCCCACTGGTTCGCGGCGACGCCGCCGGAGCCGTCATTGGGGTTGTCGTGGACCACGAACAGGCTTAGCCCGTCAGACGCGTTGACGACGAAGGCCTGGGTCAACTGGGAGATCGGCGTGGGGCCGCCGTTGTTCTCGCCGTTGTAGCTGGCGCCGTTGGGGTTGTTGTATTGGTAGAAGTTTTCGGCGGTCAGGCCTGTGTTGTAGGTCGTGACCTGGCCGAGGATGTTGGCGTCGAAGTCGTCGGCGCCGGGTGCGCTTTCCTGAGAGACGCGGATGTTGATCGCGTTGGCTTGTGCGCACAGCGCGAGCACCATCAACATCGAACCAAACCGGGTGAAACTGATCATCGTAGCCTCCTTAAAATTGCGATCCCGCGGGTCCTTGGCCCGCTTACTCCGATCCGTCCTGGCCCGATCCTGAGTGGGTTGCCGGTTCGAGCCGTCACGATAAAGCCGGACCGTGCATCGGCCTCGGATAAGAAAACACCGGACGCTGACGCGCAATGATCGCGGCAGCATTTACCGATTCAGTATTGACGTGACGCTGATCACCTCGGCCAACCGCAGAAGGGCGGGCCAGAGTCTGGAGGCGGGTAAGACAGGCGCATTCTAACCGTGGACAGGCGATTCACCAAGCTTTTTTGAGTAGAAAGCGCCAAAATCTTTTGTTGGTCGCGTAAGATGTTGTGAGTGAAGGAGTTGTGGCGACGATAAATCCGTAAAAAAGCCCCGGCCGGAGCCGGGGCTATGTGTGATAACGATTTTTCGTTCAGGTCGTTGCGTTACGCCATCTTCCGACGACGCGTCGCGATCCCCAACGCACCCATGCCCAGCATCCCAAGCGAAGCCGTCAGCGGTTCGGGGACCGCGAGGGTGATGACACGGACCCAGTCGCCCGGTTGCTGCACGTTCATGTTGACCCGTAGGGTGTGGCTGTTGACCAGTGAGAGATTGTCGAGCAGCCCCTGGCCAGTTTCCAGCCCGCGGGCGGGGAACGCGCCGGGGTAGGTTGTCGGCCCGGCTGCGAAGTAGAGGTTCGAACCTGCTTCAAAGGTTCCCGGTGTGTTGGACATGGTCGCGACGATGGGGCCGTCGAACGTCCAGTCGTTGATGGCGTTGAGGCCGGTGGGCGTGCCGGCTCCGACGTCCAGAATATTCAGGAAAATCATGTGGCTGTTGTAGCGCCCGCCGGGGCCGAATGGGCCTTGATCGCTGGCGATCGTGACCGGTAGGAGCACATTCTGGGCTTCGTTGAAGCCGAGTTGGTGGGTGTTGCTGCCGGCGGCGCTATTGCCGACGTCGGCTGGCGGGGCGATGATCATGCCGGGCAGACCGCCGGTGTTGTTGCCGACACTGAGGATCAGTGCGTGGGCGGGGGCGGCCAGGGCTAGCGCAGCCACAGCGGCCAATGCGGTACAGAACGATTTCATATGAGATCTCCTTCCAGAACAGGACCAAGAAAGAACCGAACGGTGCTACGCGAAGATGACTTCGATCACTTGCGCCTCGCCCATAGAAGGGGCGAGCTAGACATGCATTATTTTACTCGATTCAGTGGTTTTTTTGAACCCCTGAAACGAAGAAAAATCCGATAAAATAGGGGAAAATAGCGGCCTATCATTCCCAGATTACCCAGATTCACTGGGGCTGGGATTTCGGGCGGATTATCCGTCGCCGCTGAGCTGGCGGACAGTCTGGTCGAACCCGCGGACGAGTGTGGCCTGGGTTATTTTGACAATCAGGGCGTAGGTCGCCGCGGCGGCGAGTGTGCAGCCGGCCAGGGCGAGTCGGCCTTGCGCGGGTTGATCGGCGAAGCCGGCGACGTGCTGCCAGGGGTCGACGGCGGCGAGGATCACGGCGATGGGGCTGAACGCGCCGATGACCGGTCCGACCCAGGGGATGTTTTGCACGGCGTTGTATCCGCAGAACCCGGTGACCACGAGGAACGCACCGACCACGCCGACCGAGGGGATGATCGCGTTGAGCACCCCTTTGGCGCGCAGGGACCAGCTCATCCCGATCATCACACACAGGGCGATGAACGGGACGGTCATCAGCGCGAGGATTAGCGGGGCTTCGGGCAGCAGCAGGGCGGTTGGTTGGTGGTGGCTGGCGCCGCGGCGGTCGATCCAGCGGTGCTCGACCCACGCCGTCGGCCAATCGAGTTGGGCGCCGATCCAGGCGTAGGCCGCGATGATGGCGGCGGTCGCGACGGGGACGGCCATGAGCAGGGTGAGGAAGCTGACGAGCCCGCGGAGCTTGCCCCAGAGGTATTGCTTGGGGGTGATCGGTGTGGTCAGCAAAAGGTCGAGCGTGCCGTCTTCGCGCTCACGGCTGACCGAGCTTGCACTCATGTAGAGCGCGACGAGGACGACGACGGCCAACTCGGCCAGGAGCAGCACGGTCAGGGCGAGGCGCATGACCTGGTTGGGTGTGAGCGTGCCGTGGCCGGCGGGGTCCTGGATCATCGGCAACGCACCGGTGTGATAGAACCAGAGCAGCGCGGTCGCGGCGGACAACGCGGCTGTGACGTAGGCGATCCGCAGGAGGATGCTGTTGAGGCGGTTGCCGCGTGTGCGGGCCTCGCGCCAGGCGATGGGGTTGGCCCAGACGGTGCGCGGCGCGCGGTGGTATTGCCCGGATTCGTCGACGGTGCCGCGGCGGGCGAGGTGGGTGATGCGCGCCAGGCGTGTCCACCAGGGGTGCGCGGTGCGCGGCTGACCGAGGCGGCGGACGAGTGTGGAGCTGAAGATCAGTAGTGTGGCACTGGTCAGCCCACCGAGCGCGGCGAACGCACCAAAGGGTTGCGAGAGATAGAAGCGCACGACGGCGGGGTACGCGCTAAGCGATTCCGCGGGTGGTGGGCGGTAGTTGGCGGTGTTCATCGAGGCTTCGAGCGTGAGCAGCGGGTGCAGCGGTGTCAGCCAGGTGGAGGTTTGGCCGGCGACGGTGGTGGTGGGCGGCGCGCTGACTAGCAGGTTGTTGGCTGCGCTTGCGGACGGGCCCAGGCGGCGGACGATCATGGTGTCCAGCGAGTAGACGGTGACCAGGTAGGCGGCGACCGCGATGACGAACCCGAACACCGCGCGTCGCCCGCCGGCGCGCAGGACGGACAGTGTGACCGCGACGGCGCCGACGGTGATGGCTGAGATCGCGGCGACGGCGAAGCTGACGAAGACGGCGGTGACGGGGACGCCGCCGAACAGCAACAGGACGGCGAAGAGCGGGAGGCCGCTGGCCAGCAGCGCGAGGACGAAGAACAGTCGGCCGGCGAGCACGCCGAGGACGATCTGGAGGTTCGATAGGGGGGTAGTCAGGAGGATGTCGTAGGTGTTGGAGGATTGTTCCTGCCCGATCGCGCCGGCCATGAACAGGGGGGCGAGCAGGCAGACTAAAAGGACCTGTCCGTAGCTGACGGCTTTGAAAACGAGTGCGCCGCTCTTGGCGAGTTCGGTGACGGTGATGTGCCCGCTCATGCCCTCGCCGAAGAGCAGGCCGCCGACGACGAGTGCGATCAGGCCGCCGAGGTAGGCCATGCGGATGCCGAGGTGTCGCGGGCGGCGCGAGCCGCCCTGGACGATCCGCAGGACCAGCGGGTTGGCCGGGAGGAGGTACCAGAGCCAGAGGGAGAGGGTCTTCATGACGCTGCGGCATGATAGCGGCGGAGATCGCGCGACAGGGGCACACAACGATCTTGTTCGTTGGCTGGGCGGTGATGCCTACGCGCGTGCGGACAGCCCGTAGCCTGCCTAGATCGGCACGTCCTGGTGGTCGGTTGGCGTGTTGGGTGCGCCGGTTTCGATGGTTGGGGTCTTCTGCCTACGCGGGCGCCGCGCGGTGATCTTTAGGCCGGTGGGGTTCATGGTGACGGTGTGGTTGGGTGGGACCGAGTGGGTCAGGAAGACCGAGCCGCCGATGGTTGAGCCGGCGCCGATGGTGGTCTCGCCGCCGAGGATGATCGCACCGCCGTAGATGGTCACGTCGTCCTCGATCGTCGGGTGGCGCTTGCGTCCGGCCCAGGCTTGGCCGCCCTTGGTGGATAGCGCGCCGAGCGTGACACCCTGGTAGATCTTGACGCGGTCGCCGATGACGCACGTCTCGCCGATGACCACGCCCGTGCCGTGGTCAATGAACAGTGACTGGCCCAGCGTGGCGCCGGGGTGGATGTCGATGCCGGTCTCGTTGTGCGCGTACTCGCTGATGATGCGCGGGAGCAGCGGGACTTCGAGGTTGTAGAGCGCGTGGGCGACGCGTTGGATGAAGATCGCGTCGAATCCGGGGTAGCAGAAGATGGCCTGGTCGGTGCTTGATGCGGCGGGGTCGCCGTCGAACGCGGCGCGCACGTCGAGGCTGAGCGCGGCGCGCAGGTCGGGGATGCGTTCGAGGAAGGTGGTGGTCAGGTCGCGGGCGCGCTGGTCGCAGTCGTCACAGTCGTCGCCGCGGCCTTCACCCTGGGTGCGGTTGAGTTCGTACCGCAGCGCCTGGCGGGTTTGTTCGTAGAGCAGGGCGTCGGCCTGGTTGAGGAGGGTGCGCAGGTGCTCGCGGACGGTGTCGGTGGTGAGGCGTTGCTCGTCGAAGAAGCCGGGGAAGAAGACGCGGCGTAGTAGCTCGACGGCTTGGATGGTTGCGGCGCGGCTGGGCAGGAAGGTTGAGTCCAGGTGCTGGGTGAGCGGGTCGGCGAGGTAGCTGTCGACGATGCGCTCGATCAGGGGGCCGATGGGGGGGTGTTGTGGCGGGGTGGGGTCCATGGGGGTAATCCTATCGGGGGTAATCCTAGGCGAGAAATTTTGAAAGGAAACCGGGCGGCGGAAAAGGGGTTTGGATGCGGATGCGCGGGGCGGCGCAGCGGCGGGCATTTCGCCGGTGGTACGTCGGGAACAGTCATGCAGCGAGTCGGTAAAGAAACAACCCGCCGTGTTGGGCGGGCTGTTTCGAATAAATTTGCTTCCTGTCCGCCTGGTCCGAGCGACGGCATTGCTCGAACCCCCGTTTTAGGTGGGTGCGTTACCGGGTCGTCCAGACCTTCCACTCGGAGGTGGCTTGGTCGTCGCGCCCTGTGCGGCTCCCGCGGGGGTGATTATAGGTTCGAGCAAAAGCGGCATCGAACAAAACGAACCTGACAGAACAGGAAGCAAGTGCGGTGCGGCCGCGTTGCGGGCGGCGCTGTGTGCTGGGTGGTGTGCGAGAGGTTGGTGGGTGATCGCGAGCATCGTTCTTACCCTTCTTACAGGATTATATATCGGGCGGTGGGCTGTCCCAAGGTTCAAAATTAAGATCGCGTAAAAGTTTTTTTATCGGGATCGCGTCACAATCGCGCAAGTGCGTGCTGTGCGCACGGATAACGCGGATGGGTTGGCGGGGCCGGGGGTGGGTGCGAGGGCGGGCCGGGCGGTGGAGAACCGGTGGGTTACTTTTACGGCCGGGGTCGCATGGCTACCGCGGGCTCTTGTCCGGGTCCCAGCCGACGAAGCCCTCGACGGCTTCGTACTCGGCCAGGCCGAGCTTGTCGTAGAGGTGGGCGGTGTTGCGGTTGCGGTCTTCGGCGCGTTGCCAGAACTCGCGCAGGTCGACGCCGGGGTAGCGTGCTTTGTCTTTTTGGGATTCGTGTTTGAAGATCGCGTTGCGCTTGCGCATCAGGTCGTGGGGTGCGAGTGGGACGGCCATCTCGATCTGCTCGACGCCCCACTCCTGCCACGCGCCGCGGTACAGCCATACCTTGCAGCCCTTGTACCACTTTTGTTTTTTGACGCGGTCGATCGCGGCGAAGATCGCGGCGAGGCAGACGCGGTGCGTGCCGTGCGGGTCGGACAGGTCGCCGGCGGCGTAGATCTGATCGGGTTTGATTTTGACGAGCAGGTCTTTGATTAAGCGCACGTCTTCTTCGCTGAGCGGTTTTTTGCGGACAACGCCGGTTTCGTAGAAGGGCATGTCCAGGAAGTGCAGGTTCTGCACGGGCACGCCGCAGGCGCGGCAGGCGGCGCGGGCTTCACCGCGTCGGATCAGGCCTTTGATCTGCTGGACTTCTTCGGAGTCGACCTGGCCGGGCTGTTTCTTTTTGAGGAATTCCTCGATGTGTTTTTCTAGCTTGGCGGTCTTGCGGTCGTCGATACCGAACATGTGGTTGAAGTCGGTGGCGAAGTCGGTGAAGCGGATCGCGTCGTCGTCGAATACGGCGATGTTGCCGGAGACCTGGTAGGCGACGTGGACCTCGTGTCCCTGGTCGGCCATGCGTATCAGCGTGCCGCCCATCGAGATCACGTCGTCGTCCGGGTGGGGCGAGAAGATCAGCACGCGCTTGGGTTGGCCTTTGGGGGTGGCTTTGCCGGCGGGGCTGGAGTTCATGGTGCTTTGCAGGTCGCGGAAGACGTTGCTGTTGATCGCGTAGGCGGGTCCGTGGTCGGCGAGCAATTCCTGCAGGCCGGTTTCGTTGTAGTCCTCGTCGGTGAGCTTGAGGATGGGTTTGTCGAGCTTGCGGGCCAGCCAGATCACGCCCTTGCGGATCATCGCGTGTTTCCACTTGACCGGGCCGAGCAGCCAGGGGGCGCTGTATCGGGTGAGGCCTTCGGCGGCCGCTTCGCCCATGAGGATCTGGGCGTTGGGGTGTTCCTGTAGGTAGCTGGCCGAGATCGATGAGGTGACCGGGCCCTCGACGGCTCGGGCGACGATGGGGGCTTTGTTCTCGCCGAACGCGATCAGCAGCAGGCGGCGGGCGTCGAGGATCGTGCCGACGCCCATGGTCAGGGCGCGGCGGGGCACATTGTCAATCCCGAAAAAGTCGCTGGCCGCGTCGAGGCGGGTCACCTGGTCGAGTGTGATCAGGCGTGTGCGCGAGTCTTTGGCGGAGCCGGGCTCGTTGAACCCGACGTGTCCGGAGCGGCCGATGCCGAGGATCTGGATGTCGATGCCGCCGGCGTCGGCGATGGCGGCTTCGTAGTTGCGGCAGTGGTCGTAGACCTTCTCGATCGCGATCGTGCCGCTGGGGATGTGGATGTTTTTGGGTTTGATGTCGATGTGGTCGAACAGGTGTTCGCGCATGAAGCGGTGGTAGCTCTGCAGCGCGTCCGGCTGCATGGGGTAGTACTCGTCGAGGTTGAATGTGACGACGTTGGCGAACGACAGCCCGTCCTCGCGGTGGCGGCGGACCAGTTCGCTGTAGATGCCGGTCGGGGTTGATCCGGTGGCGAGTCCGAGGACGCAGTTTTGGCCCTGGTTGGCGCGTTCGCGGATCAGGTCGGCGATCTGCTGGGCGACGGCTCGGTTGACCTGCTGTGCGCTGGGGAAAACGCGGCAGGGGATGTTTTCGTATTGGGTCAGTGCCCGGTCGTCGCGTGTGAGCATTGTCTTGAGCCTTGTGGTGAGTCTTGTGGTGAGCCTGTTCGGGCCTGTCGGCTGTGGTGGGCCGGGTTGGGCCTGGTCGGGGCCGTTGGATGGGGCGGCACCCCGCTGCGAGCCTTAATACCGATTGCGGGAGGGTTTATCAACAGATCGCCCGGCCAACGTTGGCGGGCGTGGCAGGATTATAGCGTGGTTGTGCGGGAAATCCGATGCGGAGTGTATTAATTGGTCGGGTGATGGGTGGATCGACACTGACAAGCGGAGTTGTCAGTGGCACCCGAGGCCGCGTAGTGGGCGTTGGGTCGTTGGCCGGACACTGCTTGTCAAGCAAGCAGTGGCACCCGGCGCGGTGGGTTGGTATTTGTCGGTGACGCAAGGCACTGCTGGGCAAGCCAGCAGTGGCACCCGAGGGGGGGAGACATGGGTAAACGAGTTGACTCATGCCACCCGGAGCGGAGCACTGGCGGGCGAGCGGCCAGTGCCACAAATCAGGCATTTTAGAGTCGCATTAGACGACCGAGTTGAGCGGGATGATCGCGTTGATGAGGTCGTCCATGGTGTAGGTGTTGGCGAGATTGATCGGGAGGGCGACGCCGTGGTCGTGGTTGGAGGCGAGGATGAGCATGCGGGGGTTGATTGGGTCGTAGCCCATGTCGACGGGTTGGTGGCCCATGACAAAGAGGTTGGTTTGCCAGGCATCGGCCAGGCGGTCGGCGGTGTCGGGGGTTTGGCGGCGGCCCCAGACCATTTGGTAGGCGTGGCCGTTGCGGGCGAGGTCGGCGTCGGTGAGGTGGCGGTCGATCACGGTGGTGTCGAAGGCGTCGATCTGGTGCGGTGAGGGGACGCTGTGGCAGCAGAACAGGCCGTTGGGGCAGCGGACGGCCAGGGGCATTGAGCGGATGAAGCGGTTCATGGCTGTGCGGACGGTGTCGGCGTGGGTGTGGAATTGCAGCTCGATCGACTGGTCGAACGCATCAATCGCATCGACGCCGTTTTTGAGCAGAGCGATGCAGAGCAGTTGGGCGAGCTCGTGGTTGGCGAGGAGGATGTGGACGCGGTCGGGGTAGGCCAGCTTGAGCGAGGCGACGCGGGCGAGGGTGCGGATCGACAGGTCGCGGCCGTTGACGAGGTTGGGCCCGTGGATGATCTCGTGGAGGATCAGGTGTTGGTCGGGGTTGGCGTCGAGGTCGGCGAGTTGGAGGATGCGCTGGAGGTTGCGGCCGTGGTCGTGCAGGTCGCCGGTCATGAGGAGTTTGGTTGCGGCGGGGATGTGGATGGTCGAGCCGTGGCGGTGGGGGGATTGGAGGTTGGCTTGGGTCGCTTGGGCGAAGGTCTCGGCCACGGCGGCGGGGTCGCGTAGGTCGGGGCCGGGGGGCAGGGTGGGTGGATTTGGCATTGGGTTGTTTGGGGGCGCGGGGGGGGGTTGGGTTTTTGTTGCCGGCGCAGTGTTGGTGGATGTTACCGCGATGGCGGGGGTTGGCACTGGAACACTGACAAGCGGACTTGTCAGTGGCACGCGGGGGGTGGGGAGACATGGGTAAACGAGTTTACCCATGCCACCGGGAATCGGAGCACTGGCGGGCGAGCCGCCAGTGGCACCCGGCGTGAGGGGTTGGGGCGCTGATGACTAGTTCGGGGAGAATTCACCCTCGACATCGGTGTCGACGATGGCGAGGTAGGTCTCGAGTTGTTGCTCGATGTAGCGGGCCTGGCCGGGGTTGCTCAGGCGGGAGATGAGCTTGCGGTGTTTGCCGTCGACCATGCGGGCGTAGAGGTGGTAGGAGTAGTGCACACCGTTTTTGGATTGGTGCCGTATGCGTTTGACGTAGAGCTGGTCGATGTGGGCCGGGTCGAGCACGCGGTTGCCCGGCCACCACAGCGGGCCGTGCTCGATGGTGAGCTCCTGGACGTTGGCGCGGATGATGGTTTTGTTGACGAAGCCTGCGATGCAGACGTAGGCCAAGCCCAGGCCGACGGCGACGTGGCCGATGGGGAAGACGAACATCAGCACCGGCGAGTTGGACTGCCCGGCCATCGAGAACCAGAACACCAGGAAGCCGATCCAGCAGACGCAGAAGATCGCTAGGAGGATCAGGCCCCAGTTGAACCAACTGCGCGTTAGTTGCAGCGTGCCGGCGTACTCCTGGATCGTCAGGCCTTTGGGCGGTTTGGGGTCGGGCGCGATCGTGCTGGTGTCGAATGGGTCGTGCATGGCGGTGCTCGCTTAGGAGGGTGACGGGCCGGGGGCGGTTTAGCCAGGGCCGGTTAACATTCTAATCGCCCGCGGCAAGCGTCGCCCGGGTTTTCACCTGTTTTCTCAGTGTTTACTATCGTAAGAGGTTGTTAGCCCACGCGTCGCTCGCCCAGATAATGAGGCCGGTATGAAAATCGGAGTCATCAGCGATACGCACGACCGGTTGCCGACCTTTCGGCGGGCGATCGGGTTGTTTAATCGGTTGGATGTCGCGGCGGTGTTTCATGCGGGTGATTACGTTGCGCCGTTCGCGGCGAAGCTGATCGCCGCGGATGTGCTCAAGGCGCCGCTTCACTGCGTGTACGGGAACAACGATGGTGAGCGTGCGGGGCTTAAGGAGTTGCTGCCCGGGATCGTCGATGGGCCGCTGAAGGTGACGGTTGGCGGGCGAAGGATCGTGATGAGCCACTTTATTGATTGGTTGGTGCCCGCGGATATCGAGGGTGCGGAGGTCGTGATCACCGGGCACACGCACGGGGTGGTGAAGGATGTCGACAACGGGCGGTTGATGTTGAATCCCGGGGAGTGCTGCGGGTGGGTGACGGGCCGGCCAACGGTGGCGCTGTTGGAGTTGGATACGTTGAAGGCGGATATTGTTGAGGTGGCGGAGTGAACGGGCAAGAAACGGGGTGCTCGTGACACTGGGTATGCGGACAATCATCGCGGGGCTGGTCGGGCTGGTGTTGCTGCTGGTTGCCGTTGCGCAGGTGGCGAGTGACGGGTCGTGGGAAGCCGATCTGGGCGCACTGCTGTGCGCTTTCGGGGTCTGGGTGGCGATGGTGTTCAGCGAGACGTTTGCGGAGCTCAGCGGCAGCTACGGGTGGACCCGCAAGACGTGGAGAACGGACCCGGAGTGGTACGTGAAGCTGATGGGCGCTGTGATGTTGATCGGTGGCGCGAACGATATCCTGGAGTTCCTCTAGCGGGGCGGTCCAGGGGTTTAGCGCCGCCGGTAGAGTCGAGCGCTAACGGGCGGGCATGGGAAGAGACGCTGGGTCGGGTACGCGGGTTTTCAACGTGCCATTTCATCGGTAAGATCAGCCGCACCAAACCTTAGAGAGGCCGGGCGGCGGGTGTCGTAGTTATGCCGAAACGCGAAGACATCAAGACGATTCTGATCATCGGTGCCGGGCCGATCGTGATCGGGCAGGGCTGCGAGTTTGACTACTCCGGGACGCAGGCGTGCAAGGCGCTGCGCGAGGAGGGGTACCAGGTGGTGCTGGTCAACTCCAACCCGGCGACGATCATGACCGACCCGGAGTTCGCCGACCGGACGTACATCGAGCCGATCACGCCCGAGGTGGTCACCAAGATCATCGAGACCGAACGCGGCGGTAAGTACCAGATCGATGCGCTGCTGCCGACGCTGGGCGGGCAGACGGCGCTGAACTGCGCGTGTGAGTTGGACGAGAAGGGCGAGCTCGAGCGGCTGGGCGTCGAGATGATCGGGGCGACGCGGGAGGTGATCTTCCGGGCCGAGGACCGCAAGCTGTTCGCCGAGGTAATCGAGACGGTCGGGCTGCGCACGCCGCGCGCGGGGATCGCCAACACGATGGACGAGGCGTGGGAGGTCATGAAGATGGTCGGGCTGCCGGCGATCATCCGCCCGGCGTTCACGCTCGGTGGGACGGGCGGGGGGATCGCGTACAACCGCGAGGAGTACGAGGACATCGTGCGGCGGGGGCTGGACGCGTCGATGACCAGCCAGGTGCTGATCGACCAGTCGCTGATCGGGTGGAAGGAATACGAACTCGAGGTGATGCGCGACCGCGACGACAACGTCGTGATTATCTGCTCGATCGAAAACATCGACGCGATGGGTGTGCACACCGGCGATTCGATCACGGTGGCGCCGGCGCAGACGCTGACGGACAAGGAATACCAGCGGATGCGCGACGGGGCGATCGCGGTGATCCGCGCGGTGGGGGTCGAGACCGGCGGGTCGAACGTGCAGTTTGCGATCAACCCGGCGGACGGGGACATGGTGTGTATCGAGATGAACCCGCGGGTGAGTCGCAGCTCGGCGCTGGCGTCGAAGGCGACGGGTTTCCCGATCGCGAAGATCGCGGCGAAGCTGGCCGTCGGGTACACGCTGTGGGAGCTGCCCAACGACATCACGGGCAAGACGCTGGCGTGCTTCGAGCCGACGATCGATTACGTCGTGACCAAGATCCCGCGCTGGACGTTCGAGAAGTTCCCCGATGCGGACAACACGCTCACGACGCAGATGAAGAGCGTCGGTGAAGCGATGAGCATCGGGCGGACGTTCAAAGAGAGCTTCCAAAAAGGCCTGCGGTCGATGGAGGTCAAGCGGTTCGGGTTCGGGCTCGACAGCCAGGACGCGTGGCTGACGGCGCTGCGGCGAACGATCGCGTGGCTGGGCGAGGAGCACCCCAATGCACTCGGTGCGGTGAAGAAGGCGGCGGGTGGGTGTACGGATCTTGAAGCGGCCGCGATCCTGTATCGCGACCCCGTGTTGCACGGACGGTTGTCGGCTGAGGCGCACGACCAGATCGAGATTCTGATCCAGGGTCTCGGTGCGGGGCACGGGACGGTCGTGCGCGATGCCCAGGCTGAACGCGGCGGGCCCGAGCAGATGCTCGACGCCGGTTGGCCGATCGACCCGGCAACGGTTGAGCGCATGCTCAGCGTCCCGACGCCGGACCGGATGGAGTTCGTGCGCTACGCGTTCAAGCTGGGGTGGACGATCGAGCGCGTGTATCAGATGACGCACATTGACCCGTGGTTCCTCGATCAGTTGCACCAGTTGGTTGAGTTTGAGCGCGAGTTGATCCGGTATGCGACGTTCGACGATCTCCCGGCTGATGTGTTGTTCCAGGCCAAGCAACTGGGGTATTCCGATGCGCAGCTCGCGTGCGTTTATCTGGGGAAGATGGACCCGCCGAGCGTGTTGGCTGTGCGGTCGCGGCGGCAGCGTGAAGGGTTCGCGACGCTGTACAAGCTGGTCGATACCTGTGCGGCCGAGTTCGAGGCGGCCACGCCGTACTACTACTCGACGTACGAGCGGCCGGTGCGTTGCCTCGCCTCGACTGAGGAGTTGGACGAGGAAGACCCCGCGATCGCCGAAGCGGTGCGTGGATTGATCCTGTCCGCGTACGACGACGAGGTGCGTGTCTCCGAAACGAAGAAAATCGTGATCCTCGGTGGTGGGCCGAATCGGATCGGCCAGGGGATCGAGTTTGATTACTGCTGTGTGCAGGCCGCGTTCGCCGCGCAGGAGCTCGGCTACGAAGCGGTGATGGTCAACTCGAACCCGGAGACGGTTTCGACGGACTACGACACCAGCGACCTGTTGTTTTTCGAGCCGCTGACGCTCGAGGACACGGCGAATATCTGTGAAAAGCTCAATGGCGCACCGCTGTCGACGCCGGGGCACCTGCACGGGGTGATCGTGCAGTACGGCGGGCAGACACCGCTGAACCTCGCGCGCGGGCTCGAATCCGCCGGCGTGCCGATCATCGGGACGAGTGTTGATTCGATCGACCTGGCTGAGGACCGCGAGCGCTTCACGGCGCTGCTCGAAGAGCTAGAAATCCAACAACCGGACAACGGGATCGCGTTTAGTGTGGATCAGGCGATCGAGGTCGCCGAGCGGATCGGGTATCCCGTGCTCGTCCGGCCGAGCTTCGTGCTTGGTGGGCGCGCGATGGAGACGGTGTTCGACGAGTCGCAGCTACGCCACTACATGCGGATCGCGATCGGGGCGAGCGATCGGCCGGACCAGCCGATTCTGATTGATCAGTTCCTCGCCGAGGCGATCGAGTGCGACGTGGATGTGATCGCCGACTACCGCTCAGCCGGGAAGGATCGCGTCGGCGGGTGGGAGGGGCGCAGCATCGTCTGCGGGGTGATGGAGCATATCGAGGAAGCGGGGATCCACTCGGGCGACAGCGCGTGTGCGATTCCGCCGTACTCGCTGCCGGCCGGGGTGGTGGATGTGATTAAGGATCAGTCGCGGCGGATGGCGCGGGCGCTGCGGGTGCGTGGGCTGATGAATGTGCAGTTCGCGGTGAAGCGGCCGACGACGCCGGACGGGGATGACTACGAGGTGTATGTGATCGAGGTCAACCCGCGTGCGTCGCGGACGGTGCCGTTTGTGAGCAAGGCCACGGGCGTTCCGTGGGCGAAGATCGCGGCGAAGGTGATGGCTGGGAAACAGCTCGATGAGCTGGGCGTGTCGGAATTGCCCGATCAGAAACACACTTCGGTGAAGGAGTCGATCTTCCCGTTTAGCAAGTTCCCCGGGACGGACGTGATCCTCGGGCCGGAGATGCGGTCGACCGGGGAGGTGATGGGGATCGACCCCGGCTTCCCGATCGCGTTCGCCAAGTCGCAGATGGCCGTGGGCGGGAACCTGCCGACCGAGGGCAAGGTGTTTTTGTCGGTGCGCGACAACGACAAGCCTCATATGGTCGACGTCGCGCGGCGTTTGAAGGCCATGGGCTTCGCCGTGCTGACGACCGGCGGGACGCACGCGTACCTGGCCAAGGAAGGGATCGAGACCGAGCTGGTCAAGAAAATCAGCGAGGGCAGGCCGAACGCGATCGACCTGATTAAGAACCTCGAGATCGACCTGATCATCAACACCCCGATCCGCAAGGGCATGAAGACGGACGAGGGCAACCTGCGGTCCACGGCTGTGCGGTTTAATGTCCCGCGCATCACGACGGCGACCGGTGCGATCGCGGCGGTGCGTGCGATCGAGGCGCTGCGCGAGGGGGCGTGGGGCGTGAAGGCGCTGCAGGATTATTTCCCCGATCCCTCGGGCGGGCCTAAAGACGATGCCGGTGGTTCGGCAGGGGCCGGTGCCGGGAAGCCGGCCGGGGTGGTCCAGAACACCGCGCCGGCGTAGTGGTTGCCGGGTGTCCTGGGGTAGGGTGGGATAAGCGACAGCGCATCCCACCATCGCACTCGCGAGGTCAGCCGCGAGCCTTCACGTCTAAACAACCATCAACGGTGGGTTTCGCTTCGCTCAACCCACCCTACTTGCTGAAGCGACACCCACAGCGCCACCGCCACCTATAATGTCGCGACGATGCCCAAGCACCTGACCATCGACCAAGCCGCCCTGGCCACCTTCTGCAAGAAGCACAAGATCGCCAAGCTATCGCTGTTCGGCTCGGTCCTGCGCGATGACTTCGGGCCCGACAGCGACGTGGATGTGCTTGTGGAGTTCGAGCCGGGGGCGGATCGCAGCCTTTTTACGATCGTCAACATGCGGGACGAGCTGGCGGAGATGTTTGACCGACCGATACACGTGTGCACTGCCAAAGGCTTGAGCAAGTATTTCAGGGACGAGGTATTGCGCGAGGCCGAGGAGCAATATGTCGCGGCGTGATCCGATGGTCCGGATGCAGCACATGCTCGATCACGCCCGAGAAGCGGTCGACCTGCTCGGCGATATGACCGAGCAGAACCTAGGCCGTAACAGAGTGATCCAGCTCGCCGTGACGCGGTTGGTTGAGATCGTCGGCGAAGCCGCCAGCCGCGTGCCGGACGAGGTTCGAGACCGCTACCCGCAGATCCCCTGGCGACAGGCCGTGGGCATGCGTCACATCCTGGCACACGGGTACGACCAATTGGACTACGAAATCCTCCACGACACCGTCCGCAACAGCTTGCCCCCGCTGATCGACCAACTCGCGGCGATCCTTTCGGATTCGTAGGGTGGGATGAGCGCAGCGCATCCCACCATCGGCGTCATGCGGGCATCCGCGAGCCTGCACGTCTAGATAACCACAAATGGTGGGTTTCGCTTCGCTCAACCCACCCTACTCGCTGGCTTTGGCCGCTCGTCGGATCAGGCACGACGGCCAGCCGTCATTTGGGTCCGATTGATATGAATCGATATTAGTATTGATTCGCCCAGATACCTGGGGCTGCGATTCAGTAGCCAGATATCCAGCACCGTCTTCACTCGGGCAAGTTCTTCTCTGATCATCGTTCTGAATGAACCATGGCCGCTTACGTTTGTCGCGTTGTATCCATAAATGTCTACGCCCTTGCTTCGGCCGATGAAGATTGCTCGTCTATTATGAAATTCCTGCGACACGACAATGATTTCTTTCTGCCCGAAGATTTCCTTGGCTCGAACGACAGAGTCCAGGGTGCTAAACCCGGCATAATCGCAGACTATTTTGTTCGCCGGGACTCTAAGCTCAATGAGCGCCTGTTTCATATCGGTTGGCTCGTCGTACGCTTCGACATGGTTGTCGCCGCTCACAAGGAGAAATTCAACTTTCCCGGCATGATACAACTCGGCGGCGCTCGCGATCCGATACTTAAAAAATAAGTTATCTCGGCCATTTTCAAGGTAGCGCGAACAGCCTAATACGAGAGCGACATCGCAGCTTGGAATTGTATCCGCGGCATCGTGCAAGAATCCTTGTGATCGCTCGTTAATAATCATCCGTGCCAATAAGACAGCGGCGAGTGATGACAATGCGATCAGTGCCAGTGCGCTAACCAGTGCTTTCGTTTTTTTCTTAGCCAGCATGATCGTTGGTCGATCGGGATTGCGTTGGGAATGGGGTGTGGGTCACGATACATGAATCTTAGCAAGCCGATGGGAGGTAGGGCTGAGCACAGCGTGCCCAAGGGGCGCTTTGGGCGATATTGTGTGCTGCATCACGATCAGCTTTTCGCCGGCCCCGGATCAATCTCTCTTAGATACTTCCAGCTATACAAACCCGTGTCGTGGCCGTCGGAGAAGGTGATGCGGACGGCGTAGTTGCCGATGCGTTCGATGGCGGTCGCGGTGAGGGGGGCGTCGGTGGTGGAGGCGGGGAGGACGGCGAGGGGGTTTTTGGCGAGTTGCTCGCGCAGCTCGCGGGCCTCGGCGGAGGGGGACATCTTTCTTAGGTACACGATGGGGTAGAAGGTGCTGGTCCCGTCCAGCCAACGCACGGTCAGGCCGTGGTCTTTTTTTAGATCGAGGTGTTGGGGGCGGTCGGGTGTGGTTGGGTCCGTGTTCGAGTTCGCGCCCGTGTCGGTGTCCATGATCGTGTTCCAGGTGCGGCGCGGTGTTAGCGGTAGGTCGGCGGTGGGGGGAGGATCGGGGTGAGGACCGAGCGGCGCAACTCACGGCCGCGGTCGATCAGGGCGGCTTCGTCGGTCGATGCCGCGGGTGCGAGTTGGAAGTGCCAGGCGATTTTCGATTCGGCACCGGGGATGGCTTCGGCGATCAAGTCGGGGCCGGGGGCTTCCCACCAGGGGGCGTCGGCTTTTCGGGTTGTCCAGAGCGGCGCGAAGCCTTCGCGTTCGAGCCGGACGTCATAGGTTCCGTAAAAAGTGAACGGGACCGTGACCGGTGTGCGGCCGACCTCCTGGTCGTTGAGATAGACCAGTGCCTGCGATGGTGTGGAGGTGACGGTGATGGTGCGTTGGACGCAGCCGGCTAGAAAAAACGCGGTGATCGACAGCAGGAAAAAGATTTTCAGCGCGGGATTTGGCCGGTGTGCTGTTATCATGGGGCGACATTGTAGCGGGGCGTATCGGGTTCGGGTCAGGCGGTCGGATGGGGTTGAAAGGCGGATCGCGGGGCGTCCGACAACGCATCGCTTGGGCGGCGAGTGGTTTATATTGACAGGGCGATCGGTTAGCCTATCATTAGGGTAACGCGAGCCAAACAAACAGGGCCGAAATTTTCAAGCGCTGGGTCACACATGGTCGAATCATTAGCTAGCAAACGGCGAGGCTCAAGAGACTGGGTTGGCCGAGATCGGAAATCACCCGAGAGTGTGTGTGCTCATGGCTGCGCCGTTAGTAATTTTTGGACCCGGTGGGCAGTACACAACCCGGCTGGAAGCCGACGGTGGGAGTCTGCGGTTGGTCGGTTCGGGCGTGGCCGCATCGGTTGCGGCGCCGGTTGCGACCGAGTTGCCGAAGCTGGAAATTGAAGCAGCCGTGCCGGTCGTCGATGCCGCCACGGATGGCGGCGATGGGACGGCTGGATTGATTCGGGCAAGTCTGCCGGCCGAGCCGGTCTTACGGGAAGCAATCCATGAACCTGACGCCGAAACAACTGCATATCCTGACACGTGTGCGCGACCTGCGGGTGGCCCATGGCTATTCCCCAACGCTGCAGGAGCTCGCCGACGAGTTGCACGTCAGCAAGGTCACGGTGTTCGAGCACGTCGAGGCACTGATCAAAAAAGGCGCCCTGCTACGCGAGCCGAACAAGGCACGCTCTTTGGAGGTTAGCCCGAAGATCAACCTGCCCGATGAGGCGCGGCGGACGCGGCTGCCGCTGGTCGGCACGATCGCGGCGGGCAGTCCGATCGAAGCGGTCGAGGATCGTCAGCACCTGGATTTGGAGGATCTATTCGCCGGGCGTACGAGCCGGCCGGACGGGACGTTTGCGCTGCGGGTGCGTGGCGACTCGATGATCGACGAGCAGATCCGCGATGGGGATTTTGTGGTGGTCGAGCGCTGCAACCAGGCACGCAACGGGCAGACGGTGGTGGCGTTGCTTGAAGACGGCGAGGCGACGCTGAAAAAGTATTACCGCGAGCGCGACCGGGTTCGGCTTCAGCCGGCGAACGAGCAATACGAACCGATCTTCGTGAATGAGTGCCGTATCCAGGGGGTCGTCGTCGGCGTGGTGCGCTCGATCCTGTAGCGCGTGGGTGGTCGGGCCGGTGCGTGGCGTGGCGTAGCGTCGCGGCCGCGTTCGTGTGGTGTGGGACGATCGGTATCATGTCCGCATGTACATCCTGAAGGTTCGGGACCTGGTCAAAAAATACGGGGGGCGGACGGTCGTTCAGGACGTCGGATTCGACGTCTCGGAGGGGCAGATTGTCGGTCTGCTCGGGCGGAACGGGGCGGGCAAGACGACTAGCTTCCGGATTACGGTCGGGATGGTGACGCCCGAGCGCGGGCAGGTGATCTTCGGCGGGCAGGACGTGACGCGGCTGCCGATGTACCAGCGGGCGCAGCGGGGGATGGGGTACCTGTCGCAGGAGCCGAGCGTGTTCCGCCGACTGAGCGTTGAGGACAATCTGATGGCGATCCTCGAGACGCGGCGGCTGACGCGCGTGCAGCGCCGCCGCCGGGCCGAAGAACTTTTGGATCGGTTCGGGCTGACCAAGCTGCGCCGGCAACAGGCGCGGACGCTGTCGGGCGGCGAGCGACGCAAACTCGAGATCGCGCGTGCCCTGATCACCGAGCCGTCGCTGATCCTGCTCGACGAACCGTTTTCCGGTGTCGACCCGGTCGCGGTTGAGGAGTTGCAGGCCGAGGTCCGCCGCCTTCGCGAAGAGCACCACATCGCCATGCTCGTCACCGACCACAACGTCCAGCGCATGCTCGAGATCGTCGATCACGCGTACGTCATCTTCGAGGGCAAGGTCTTCGCCGAGGGCACGCCCAAGCAGGTCATCAACAACGACCAGGTCCGCAAGCTGTACCTGGGAAGCACATTCCGCGGCGATGAGTTCGACGAGTAGGCCGAAGCCGCGACTCGCGCGGTAGTTGGATCTTCCGCGCGGTGTGCGCGATCGATCACCCATGAACTCACAGGGTCGGATCGAATAACGGACCGCCAGCGTCCTAGAATGGTCCGCCCGTAGATCATTTAGAGCGAGCAGTTGTCATGACACGACGCGGTACATCCAAAGGCCGGCGATTGGCAAAACCCGCGGCGAGCGGGCCGGCTGACGGTGCCGTGCGTCTGCACAAGGTTTTGGCCGAGGCCGGTGTCGCGTCGCGCCGCCAGTGCGAGTCCATGATCGAGCAGGGGCGTGTGTCGGTGAATGGTTCGCCTGTGACGACGCTCCCGGCGTGGGTGGATCCGCGCGGTGATCGCGTCGAGGTCGATGGGCAACAGGTGATGGGTATTGGTCCCAGCCGGCGGCCCCGGGCGAATGCGGCGGAGGTGGGTGGGCGGCGGGTGTGGGTGGCGCTGAACAAACCGCGGCGGGTGATCTCGACCAGCCACGACCCGCAAGGGCGGCGGACCGTGACGGATCTGGTGGACCTGCCGAAAGCACTCGCCAAGCGCGTGTACCCGGTTGGGCGGCTGGATGCGGACTCGGGTGGGCTGATTCTGTTGACTAATGACGGTGAGGCGGCGAATCGGTTGACGCACCCGCGCTACGGCGTGGCCAAGCGGTACCGCGTGTCGGTGCGCGGGCGGCTGGCGCCCGAAGATTTGGAGCGGTTGAAGCGCGGGCTGTATCTCGCGGACCGTGCCGGTGCGCGCGGCGGGGCGCGCGGTGCGGTGCGAGCGGGCAACGAGTCGGCCAAGCGCGCGCGGATGGCGCAGGTGCGGATGATCGGTTTCCACCGCGATCGCGCACGCGGGGATCAAACACAATTGATGGTGACATTGCACGAGGGGCAGAACCGCGAGATCCGCCGGATGCTGGCGCGCCTCGGGCACAAGGTCCGCCGGTTGGAGCGCGTCGCGATGGGGCCGATCACGGTCAAGGGGCTCGCGGCCGGGCAGTGGCGGTTGCTGCGCGGGCCGGAGGTGCAGGCGCTGCGCCATGCGGCCGGGCTTTAACGATATGCGCCGCGTCGCGGCTCAACCGGCCGGTGTCTGATCGATCATGCGTTGGAAGTAGCGCAGGGTGTTGAGTTCGAGGCGGACCTCTTTATGTAGATCGGCCCGTTGCTCGTCGCCGGCCTGGGCGGCTTGATCGAACAGTTCTGCAATCCGGGCCAGGTGTTTGCCGCGTCCATCGCGCGCCCACTTCGCTGACTTGGCGATTGCTTCGTCGTCGCCGCGCTCGAGCGCGTCGTCCATCGCCTCGCGGGCTTCCATCATCTCCATGAGCAGTGCCGGGGGGAGAGATCGGTCGTCTTGCTTGTCCGGGCCACCGATCAGGGTGAGTAGCGCGTTGGCCCGGCGTTCGGGGTCGCGGAGGGTTTCGTGAGCGTGGTTGATCCTGGCTGATTGTTCGGCTGCGTCGGCCTGGGCGACCGGGTCGTCGAAGCGGTCGGGGTGGGCTTTCGCCTGGGCCTGGATGAACCGGCTGTGCAGTTTCTTGGGGTCCAGGTCGAATCGCCGGGGCAGATCGAGGGCGGCAAATGGGTCGTCGTTGGGCGTGCTCATGGGCGGTAGTTTAGCGGGCGGGCGATCTGCGGCTGGGCGGTGTGCTATGATGCCCGGTCCGATCCACGCGGGCGTGGCGGAATTGGCAGACGCGCCAGATTTAGGTTCTGGTGGGGTAACACCCGTGTAGGTTCGAGTCCTATCGCCCGCATTGGCGGCTGGCTTGATGGGGCGGACGGTGATGGCGGCGGGTTGGTCGCGGATTTTGTTGCCCGAGCCACGGGCAGGAGTTAAGCGATGATTGTGGTGATGAAAGCCGACGCGGGTGAGCAGCAGGTCCGGCACGTCGTCGAGATCGTGCAGGAGATGGGGCTCAAGGACCACGTGATCGTCGGCACGGACCTGACCGTGGTCGCCGTGATCGGGGACGAGCGCAAGATCGACCAGGGCACGCTCGAACAGGCGCCCGGTGTGGACCGTGTCGTGCCGATCCTGCACCCCTACAAGATGGCGGCGCGCGAGAGCAAGAAGGAGCCGACGCAGGTCCGGATCAGCGACGCGTGTGTGCTCGGCGGGAATGCGGTCGCCGTGATCGCCGGGCCGTGCAGCGTTGAGAGCGAGAAGCAGATCATGGATTCGGCTCGGCAGGTCAAAGCCGCCGGCGGCCACGCGCTGCGCGGCGGGGCGTTCAAGCCGCGGACCAACCCCTACGCGTTCCAGGGACTTGGCGAGGAGGGGCTCAAGCTCCTCGCGGCCGCGCGCGACGAGACGGGCCTGGCCATCGTGACCGAGGCGCTCACGCCGTCCGAGGTCGACCTGGTCAGCGAGTACGCCGACTGCATCCAGATCGGCACGCGCAACAGCCAGAACTACAAGCTGCTCGAAGCCGTCGGCAAACAGCCCAAGCCCGTGCTGTACAAGCGCGGGATGTGGATGACGCTCGACGAGTATCTTCAGGCGTCCGAGTACATCCTGGCTCAGGGCAACGCGAATGTGATCCTGTGCGAACGTGGTATTCGTACGTTCGAGGATCACACGCGTAACACATTGAGCCTCTCGGTCGTCCCGGAGTTGCACCAACGCAGCCACCTGCCGATCGTCGTCGACCCTTCGCACGGCACCGGCTACGCGAGGCTCGTCGCGGACATGAGCCGCGCCGCCGTCGCCGCCGGTGCCGACGGGCTGGCGATCGAGATGCACCCCGACCCCGAACACGCGATGACTGATGGGGCCCAGTCCATCACTCCGCAGGGCCTGGCCGACCTGATCGTGACGCTCAAGCGCGTGGCGCAGGCTGTGGATCGGGTGATCGACAGTAACGGCTAATCATCTGCTGCCTACAACCTGATCCGTCGCGCCAACAGCAGTGATCCCACGCCAAGCATGACGATTGTTGCCGGCTCTGGCACGAAGATACCCAGCGCGAATGGTGAGAGTGAGTCAGTTTCTACAGCGATGTAGTCTTCGGTTACATCCACGGTTCCGGGCAGTGCGACCCATTCCAATCCGTTGAAATGGAAGATGGCCAGCAGGTGCTCGGCTGTGCCTTCGGGGAGAAGCGCCGGGTCATAGTAGAAGTACAGCTGTGCCAGGCCGTCGAACTCGCCCTCAAAAACCAGGTCCCACAGCTGCATCACATCGCCGTAGTTGAAGTCGGGCGTGGTGAAATCGCCGTCGGTAACGCGCTGGGCAACCCCGGCGGGGTCGAGCGCATCGAAGGTGCCCAGGAGCCGGCCGGGCGCGGTGACCGAAGCGACCTCGATCTCGACAGCACGCGCCAGGGAGAAATCGAATCCGCCGTGGTGGTCGGTCCGGTCTTGGATGTGGAACAAGCCGTACGTGGGCCCACCGGTGACATAGAGGCTCGCGGTGGTCGAGATCGCCAGCAAGGTATCGAAGCTCACCGACTCGTCCGGCCCGAGTGTGCCGAGGGATACTTTCTGGGCACCCGATACCCACAGGTCGTCCGGTGTGAACGAATCGGTGTTGTCCAGCGCGTCCGCTTCAACTGAAAAATGGGTGCCGACAGACGGTTTGCCGATATCGTGATCGTCGCCGGCTTGGATACTGCCGTAGAAACCGACCTCATAATTATCGGGCACGTCCTCGACATGGAACGACACCAAGTCGACGAGGCTAAAGCCGCTGGATCCGAAAAAGCCGCCGGTGTCGCCGGTCTGCGTGATGTCGTGCCGGTACTCGCCGAACGCGCCGCCGTAGTCGCGGTCGTCGTACAGCGCCTCGGTCGCTTCGAGCGAGTGGAGGAACTGGAAGATGGCTAAATCGGTGATATCCGCCTCGGTTGTGTTGGTGATGGAGTAGGTGTGTCTCATGGCATACTGGTTGCTGGCTCGGCTAGCGCCCGCACCACCCAGAGACGCCGGGCTGCGGCCGATCTCAACGCCGGTGACCGTGTCGATCATCTCGAACGTCTGATGGATCGACACTTCGTTGTTGGCGATAGTCGACTCTGCGATCGGCAGGCCATCGGCGTTGAACCCCGTGACGGCCGCGGGGCTAATCACGGAGAAGTCCGAGTTGGTCGTCCAGTCGGGGAAGACGAATTGCGGTTCTAGCCAGGTGGGCGTGTGGGAGTTGGCGTCTTGGGAGTAGCTGATCGCGGCCGCCCACTCGCCGGAGAGGTATTCGCGACCGACAAACCCCGGCGCGTCGTCGAACAGCAGGTCGGAATACCCGAAGTCCGTTAACGTGATGTTCCAGTCGGGGTTGGTCAGGTCTATCTCGGCACGGGATACGCGCGGCTCGGCGGTGAGCGAAAATACAATCGCGGCTGTCGCGGCGGCGCGGGCGATCAGGTGTTGATAAGAGCGCATGTCTTCCTCCCTTGAAAGGCGTATGAAAAATTGAAAAACCTAAAGGCGAGCCCGACGGATCGTAGTAATTGTACCTAACAGCCCGATCCGGTCAAGGAAAATTTGTAAAGCCAGCAGATGCAGTCCCTTAGTGGATGAATCGCATATCCCCGAAGTTCAGGACAATGCCCGTCGAGGTGGGGTTGATCTTCAGCGGTGCCGGCCAGTAGACGAAGAACGCGCGGCCCATCATCAGGCGGCGGGGGACGATGCCGAGTTTTTCGCTCATGGACTCATCCGGGTCGAAGTGGCGTCGATCAACCCAGGGATCGAGATCGTCCCAGTATCGGCCGTCCAGGCTGGCCGGGTTGTTGTCGCCGACACAAAAGAACTGATCGGCTTTGATGTTCAGTGGCTTCGAGGGGTATTGGGACGAACCTTTAATGTAGGCGCCGCGCGCGACGCGGCTGTGGTTCTGGCCGGCGTAGTAGAGGTCGCGGTCAATCTGCAGGCGGTAGACGCGGACAGGCGATCCTGAGACTTCGATGGCGGTATCGGGGAACAGCGGCGGGTCGGGCCTCGTTTTGACGAATCGGATCGGGGTGTCAAATTGGCGAGCGAGTATGCGTCGCCCTTGTACCCAGAGGCTGGCTTCCTGATCGACGTACCAGAGTTCGACGTGGCGGGCCCGGCCCGGTTGGAATGGCCCGATATCGACCGAGTCGCCGAGTGGGCGCGGCTGGTCCATGCTCGGGTCGTCGATCATGAGTTGGGCGCGGCCGGCGTCGTCGATGGATGCGATCAGGCGGTACATCCGGCCTGCGGGGTCGTCGAGTCGGGCGGTGGTGCTTAGGCGGACGGCGAGGCCGGGTTGGTCGGGGATGAAGTCTGCCGCCAGGCGGATCTCTTCGATGGGTTCGGCGTGGAGTTGGCGGGATTTGAATTGGTTGTACGGGTAGGGGCCGGGCCCGCCACTAACGGCGCGTTTGAAATCGAAGTGCAGACGGCCCGGCTGGGCGGTCGTGTGGCGATACCCGAGTCGGTGGACCGGCTGCCAGTGTTGGGGCTGAGTCGCGGACCACGGATCGACCCAGGGGTACCGCCCGCGGCCAAGGCTGTCGGTGCCGGCGTCCAGTGGGTGGTGAGACGAGTCATAAATCGGTTGCCACACCGCCCGCTGTACTTTGGGGCGGTCGGTTTTTCGGGCGATTTGCCAAGCGTCCTCGTCGGTGCCGAGGGGCTTGACGTAGAGGTTGCCCTCGATGATCCAGAGGCTTTCTTCGGGTAGGCCGACGAGGCGTTTAATGAAGTTCGCGGTTGGGCCCGGCGACCCGTCCTGATTTTCCAGTTGAGGGTTCTTGAAGACAACGACATCCCAGCGGCGGGGTTCGCTGAAGTTGTAGATGTATTTGTGGACGAGGATGCGGTCGCCGTTGCTGATCGTGGTGGCTTTGTCGAGGTGGTTGGGGTAGTGGCACATCGGGCAGATGGCGTAGTTTTTATGCTGCAGTGCGGGTTGGCGATCGTCCTGATTCGGTGTGTCAGACGTGAACCTGTAGCCGCATTGCGAACAACTGACCGCCAGGTGCCGCCCGAGCAGCGTCGGTGCCATCGAACCCGTCGGGATCACAAACGCCTCGACCACGTATGCCCGGAACACAAACGCGAGCACAAACGCGATGACGATCGATTCGAGTGTCTCTTTAATGGACTCGTCAGCCGGGGGCGCCGGGCGGCGAGGGCGCTGAGGTGCGGTGACTGATGATGGGCCGGTCGCGCTGGTCACAGAGAGATCCTTAGCACAGCCGTGGGTGGCTGGGTGGGCATTCTAGTCAAACTCACGGGATAGCGGACGCCGCGTCGTTAGGGACATGCCTCCGGCGATGTCCGGGTTTACTTGTTGGAACTTGGTTGTGACGATACAACCTGCCGGAGACGGATGGCCTTCGCCCACCTTCGATTGTGCTTCGATACCGAGGGCCATCACCCGACGCGACACCATGAGCGCCCAATTCATCACCAGCGTTGTGACCCTGGTCGTGATCGCCAAGCTGATCATGGTCAGTTGTGCGTACCTGATCCTGCTCGAGCGGAAAGTCGCCGCGTGGACGCAGGACCGCATCGGGCCGAACCGGGTTGGGCTCTCGTTCGGCGTGCTGCCGATCCGCCACCACTGCTGGGGCGCCGGCCAACCGCTCGCCGACGGGATCAAGCTGTTCCTTAAAGAAGACTACACCCCGCCCGGCGTCGACCGTGGGCTGTTCCTGCTCGCACCCGTGATCGTCGTGGTCCCGGCCATGCTCGGCTGGGCCGTCATCCCGTGGGGCGGGTACCTGGGTTGGGGTGACTCCGTGCTCCACGTCACAGCCGCACCGATCCACATCGGCGTGATCTACATGCTCGCGATCGGGTCGCTGGCGGTGTACGGGGTGGTGCTCGGTGGGTACGCGTCGAACAACAAGTATTCGTTTTTGGGCGGGCTGCGGGCGACGGCGCAGATGCTCAGCTACGAGATCCCGCAGGGGCTGTGCGTGCTAACTGTGATCCTGATGCACGGGTCGGCACGCGCCGACATGCTCGTAAACTTCCAGGCCAACGCCGTGTGGAACGCGGTGTACCAGCCGGTGCTCGCGGTGATCTTCTTTACGTGCATCCTGGCCGAGTGCAACCGCGCTCCGTTCGACCTGGCCGAAGCCGAGCAGGAACTCGTCGGCGGGTACCACACCGAGTACAGCTCGATGAAGTGGGCGCTGTTTTTTATGGGCGAATACATGCACATGATCACCGGCGCCGCGTTTTTTACCCTGCTGTTCCTGGGCGGCTGGGACCTGCCGCTGCTCAGCGAACCGTTGGTCGGCGGCATCGCGCTGGTGCTGCTCAAGACGGGTGTGTTTATCGGGAAGGTGGCGTTGCTGCTGTTCCTGATGATCTGGATCCGCTGGACGCTGCCGCGCTTCCGATTCGATCAACTCATGCGCCTCGCGTGGCGCGGCCTGATTCCGATCACGCTGCTGGTCATGCTCATGACCGGCGTGATGGTGTTCCTCCAGCAGCCGGCATGGGTGGCCTTGGTCGGCAACGGCCTGATCGCGCTGTTGGCCGTCTGGCTGGGCCCGCGCATCCCACAGGGCGCCGCGATCAACCGCCGCGTCCCCCTGCCCGGCTCACGCTTCTGCCCGCCCAAGCCGGTTAACCCGACAAGCTGATCCGGGCGATGATCCCTCTGGCCGAGCCGCGTTGATCCAACCGCGCGATGGCATAGAATGCCCCCAGGCCGACATAGCTCAATTGGTTAGAGCGGGGGATTCATAAGCCCCAGGTTCCTGGTTCGAGTCCAGGTGTCGGCATTCATTTTCTTGGATCGCGGCGGGTGCTCGCCCGAGATTTAATCGAAAACATTGCCTCCGTTGGCCGTTGTGCGGTCGATCTTCATCCATTGCTCATTCATCGCATCTTCACGAAGCGCTAACAGGACCAACATCCTGCCCGCTTAACGTCTGCGCGGTTTCGAAAACGCAGGCGCTTTCGCCTCACTCTTTTTATGAGGAGACATTGATCGATGAGAGTTCAACTACGAACGAGTCTGATGTGTCTGATCGCTTGCTTCACAACCGTAGGAGCGGTGAAGGCGGACGGGGGGGCGGACACGGCGCTGCGGGCGGAGCTGGAACAGTTCCGATCGCAGGTCGAGCAGATGCGCCGCACCCAGGAGCAGCTCAAGCAGTTCAAGCTAGAGGTCCAACGCCTCCGGGCCGACCGCAATGAGAACTGGCTGACCGAGCGGCGTGCCGAAGAGATCAAGACGCTGATCCGCGAGGTGCTCTCGGATGCGGACACCCGCGCGAGCATGATGAGCAACGGGGTCTATGCCGGGCACGACGGGAAGAAGTTTTTTCTCGCGTCGGAGGATGGGACGTTCAAGCTGACCATCAGCGGCCACATGCAGTTCCGGTTCATCGTCAACTCCCGACGCGGTAGCGGCGCCGATGATCTGGAAAGTGGTTTCCAGTTGCGTCGCACCAAGCTGGCGTTTGCCGGGCACATCGGCGACCCGAAGCTGACCTACAAGATCGTCGTCTCGGCCAGCCGAGTCACCGGTGTTGTCGGGCTCGAAGACTTCATCATCGGGTACCAGCTCAACGACAACTGGAAGATCATGGTCGGTGAGATGAAGCTGCCATTTCTTCTCGAAGAGCTGATCAGCTCGTCCATGCAGTTGGCCGTCGACCGGTCTTCGGTCACCGAGTACTTCACGCTCGACCGTGGGCAGGGCATCCAGTTCGCCTACAGCAACGGGAACATCCGCGGTGCGTTCATGATCAGTGACGGTGCGAACAGCGAAGGCGTCGACTTCCAGTCCGACGCGACGGATATAGCATTCACGGGCCGCATCCAGTTCAAGCTGATGGGCGATTGGAAGCAGATGAGCGACTTCGTCGCTTGGCTGGGCAAGGACCCGGCAGCGTTCGTCGGGGCCGCGATCCACCACGAGATCGGCGAGACCGGCACACCCGGTGCGAACAACGACTTCACGGTCTGGACCGTTGATGGGCTGGTCAAGGTCGACGGCTGGACACTCATGGCCGCCATCAATGGGCTGAGCACCGAGAACGAAGCCGCAGCCGACTTCGACGACCTGGGCATCCTGCTGCAGATCGCTTACATGGCGACCGATCAACTCCAGCCGTTTGTGCGCTGGGAGCACCTCGACGTCGACAAGGGCACCGAGATGGACCTGGTCACAGCCGGGGCGAACTACTTTTTCAAGAACCACAACGCCAAGCTGACCGTGGATGTGGTTTACGGGGTCGATCCCCTGGTCGGGGCGCCTGCACGGGCTCTGAACAGCCACGTATCGAGCGGGTTGGGCTTACGCACCGACGCCGCTCGCAAGGACGGGCAGGTGGCGCTGCGGACGCAGTTCCAGTTGAAGTTTTAAGCCGCGTCGCGATGCGGCTGGGGAGCGTATGTGCCGCATTTCATTCTCCACGCAGGGCGGCGCGGCGCACGATAGCCGCGTTGCCCTTTGTTCATGGGCCGGCCGGGACTGGACGAACTTGGGTCGCGGTTCCGTCTAAGCATTGCCGGTCTACAATACTGCGAAGGGTTTGATCCATGAAGGCGAAACGACGGGCCGAGACAATCTCACAAGAGCCGCAGGCCAGCGTGCTCGCCGTCGAAGATGAGCAGGATCTGCAGGACCTGCTGTCATACAACCTGGCCCGCAACGGGTTCGCCGTCCGGTGTGCTCCCAGCGCCGAGGAAGCCGCGGCCGCGCTTCGCAAAGAAAAGCCCGACATCGTCTTGCTCGACCTGATGCTCCCGGGCATGGACGGCTTAACGTTCTGCCGCAAGCTCAAGGCCGATCCTTCGACCGCCGCGATCCCGATTGTCATGCTCACCGCGAAGGGTGAGGAGGCCGATATCGTCGTCGGACTGGAGATGGGCGCCGATGATTACGTGACCAAGCCGTTCAGCCCGCGCGTGTTGATCGCCCGGGTCAAAGCGGTGTTGCGCCGGCCCATCGCGACGCCCGAAGCCGAGGACGACGACACATTCGGTGTCGGCGAGTTGCAGATCGACACCGCCCGTCACGAGGTGCGCGCCGCCGGCAAGCCCGTCCCGCTAACACACACGGAGTTCAGCATCGTCGCGTTTCTGTCCCGGCGTCCCGGGCGCGTCTTCACGCGTGACCAGATCATCCACGGGGTCCACGGCGGGCACGTCGCGGTGACCGATCGGTCGATGGATGTGCATATCGCGTCGCTGCGTCGCAAGCTCGGCGACGCCGGCCGATACATCCAGACGGTGCGCGGGGTTGGATACCGTGCGGAGGAAACGTAGGGTTGTCCGGCAGACGTCTTATCTGGCGGGTGACGCCGGGCTACGTCCTGGCCATTGTGCTTTGCACGTCGGCGGCCGCGTGGTTCGCCGGGGAGTCGGTCCGCGAGTTCTACCTGGCCCAGACCGCGCGCGAGTTAGAGAACAAAGCCAACATCTTCGTGCCGATGGTCCGGCGAGCCATCGATGGAACCGGCTCCGAGCGACTACAAGATCTGTGCGTCACCTGGGGCGAGGCGGCCGGTGCGCGCTTGACGGTGGTCGATCGCGACGGGCTGGTCCTCGGCGACTCAGATCAAGACCCCGCGACGATGGTTAGTCACGCGGATCGGCCGGAGATCCGCACGGCGTACGAGGGTCGGGTGGGGCGGTCGACCCGGTACAGTTCGACCCTTGAAACCCACATGATGTACGTGGCGTTGCCGGTATCGGAAGGCGGCGAGGTAACCACGGTTGTGCGCACGGCGATCGCGCTATCGGACGTGCGCAATGCGTTGCGCAGCGTATACACGCGCATCGCGTTGGGTGGGTTTGTGACAGCGGTATTGGCGGTGTTGCTGACGCTGCTGGTCTTCCACCGACACATCCATCAGCCGCTGCGTCAACTACAAGAAGGCGCCCAACACTTCGCCGATGGGCGGTTCCACCTGTGCATCCCCGACGTCGGCTCGAAAGAGATCGGGTCGCTGGCCGCGGCGCTGAACAACATGGCCGGGCAACTCGACGAGAAGATCCGCACCATCACCACCCAATCGCGCGAGCAGCAGGCGATTTTGTCGAGCATGACCGAGGGCGTGCTCGCCGTCGACTCGGACAGCCGTGTGATCACGCTGAATCAAGCGGCCGGGCTGTTGCTCGGCGTTGACCCGGCGATGGCGTGTGGCCGGGTGATCCATGAGCTGGTTCGCAACACGGATATCCACGACTTTGTCGGGCGTGCGTTGGTAGCAGACGACGCAATCGACGGCGAGATCACTTTGCCCACGGCCCACCAGGTACACGACCCGGCAGCCGGGCAGGAACGATATCTGGATGCTTACGGCGCGGCGCTGCTGAATCACCAGGGCGACCGGGCCGGCGCTGTGGTCGTCCTCCACGACCGGACCCGCATGCGGCAGCTCGAGACCATCCGCCAGCAGTTCGTGGCGAACGTCTCGCACGAGTTGAAGACGCCGGTAACAGCGATCAAAGCCGCGGCCGAGACCATGCTCGACGCCCTCGACGCACGCAACGAACAGGAAGCCCGCTTCCTCGGGATGATCGCGCGACAGGCCGACCGGCTCGGCGCGATCATCGACGACCTGCTGAGCCTGGCACGGATCGAGCAACAAAACGAACAGGGCCAGTTGTCGCTGCGTGCCTGCGACCTCCTGCCGATTCTCAAGACTGCGGAAGAGGCTTGCCGCGCGAACGCACAATCCAATAAGGCACACGTGTCCATCGCCTGTGATCCCACCCTACAGGCCGAGGCCAACGAGCCATTGCTGATCCAGGCCGTGACCAATCTGCTGGACAACGCGATCAAGTACGGGTTGCCCGGCGTGCAGGTCTCAATCAGTGCGCGAGCGGACGGCGAGCAGACCGTCATCGAGGTAACGGACAACGGTCCGGGTATCGAGCCGAGCCACCTGCCTCGAATCTTCGAGCGCTTCTACCGGACGGACAAAGCGCGCAGCCGTGACCTGGGCGGCACCGGCCTCGGGCTGGCGATCGTCAAACACATTGCCGCCGCGCTCGGCGGGCAGGTCAAGGTTGAATCGGTCTACGGCCAGGATCAATCGGGCCACGGGAGCACCTTCCGGCTGTACCTGCGCCCGACCACAGGCCGCAAATAGGCCGTTCATCATCTCTTCACCGGCCGCTCACTGAACCTTAACAATTCGTTTCTATCCTTCCCAGTGGGTTAGTTAGATCGATCAATGGGCTCTCATCCACCAAGGAGACAGCGATGGATATGAAGAAACGGTTTAGATCGAACATTGTCCGGTGTGTACTGGTATCGCTGGTCGCCGTTGTGCTGTCGCAGGCGGTCGATGCCCAGGCGGCCGAACAACTTGACGGCTCGGTCAGGGTCGACGGCTCGAGCACCGTCTACCCGATCACCGAAGCCGTCGCCGAGGAGTTTGGCGCAACGAACCCGCGTGTCCGTGTGACGGTCGGTATCTCCGGCACGGGCGGCGGGTTCAAACGCTTCGTCCTTGGCGAGACGGATATCTCCAACGCCTCGCGCCCGATTAAGAAAAAAGAGCACGACGCTGCCGTCGCGGGCGGCATCGAGTTCATCGAGATCCCGGTTGCTTACGACGGGCTCTCGGTCGTGGTAAACAAGCAAAACACCTGGTGCGATAACCTCACCGTCGAGGAACTCAAAACGATTTTCCTCGACGGGTCACCGGTCAGCACCTGGAGCGACATCCGCCCCGAGTGGCCGTCCGTGCCGGTGAAGATCTACGCACCGGGCACCGACTCGGGCACGTTTGATTACTTCAAAGAGGTTGTCGCCGGGAAGACCGGCTCGATCCGCTCGGACATGTCGGTTTCCGAAGATGACAACATCCTGGTCCGCGGCGTCGGCGGCGACGCGGGCGGGATCGGGTTCTTCGGCTGTGCGTACTACTACGAGAACCAGGACAAACTCAAAGCCGTCGCGATCAACGGCGTCCTGCCGACGCCCGCGACGATCGAGGGCGGGACGTACAGCCCGTTCAGCCGCCCGCTGTTCATCTACGTCAACGCCAAGTCCGTTGCGAAGCCGCAGGTGCGGGCGTTTGTCGAGTTCTATCTGGAGAACGGGGCGGAGCTGGTGGAGGAAGTCGGTTATGTGAAGCTGCCCAAGCAGATCGCGGACCGGGCACGGGCGAACTTCGCGGGCGGCCGAGTCGGGACGCAGTACCTCGATGGCGCGGGCAAGAAGCGTCAGGGGCCGCTGGCGAGTGTGTATCACTAAAAGCGGTTTGCCCGTGTGGTTGATCCGTCCAATCGGAACTGCCCACACCGCCCTTCGCAAAACGGAGGGCGGTTTTTCGATCCGGTACGATTGACGCGCCGATAGGCTGTTAACGCGGGCGGTTTTTGACCGGAGGTCGCCGCCATCGCGCGACAGATGGGCAACTTAATGGTGAACGATTGATGCAGGGCGGTATGCAGTTCAAGAGGGGCCGGCCGATACACCTGCCCGCCCCGCCACAACGCCTGGCGACGGCGACGCTGCGGTTGGCCTGCCACGGGGCGCCACAGATCAGCGCTGGCCAGACCGTCCGTCAGGGTGACGTGTTGTCGCGGCCGACCGATCGGTCGATCGGTTGCCGGGTCAGCCCGATCACCGGGATCGTGCGGCGCCTGGAGCAGAGGCCGACATCCGACAATGCATCGACGCACGAATCAAAAAGTGCGCCGGCACCCGACGCCGGTGATTTTGATGTCGAAATCGAACCACTCGCTCCGCTCGAGGACACCACGGTCAACACGCCCCCACCGGCTGGGCGGAAGTTAAGCCAATGGCTCGACGCGTTGCGGTCGCTCGGCCCCTGGATGGACCGGGACGGCGGTGTCGGCCTGCTCGCCCAACTCGAAGCGGCCAAAGCCGATCGTCCCGACACGCTGTTCTGCGTCGGGCTGGATCGCTTCGCGCCGTACCCGGATCACAGCAGCCTGCTGGTGAGTTTCCCGGAGGAACTTGTCTTGGGCACGATCCTGCTTGGTGACCTGGTTGGTGCCAAGTGTGTCAGTCTGTTAGCCGGCCGCGGGATGGGCGTGTTGAGCCGCTTGCGGGTCAATTGTCGCGACCACCGCCTGTCACTGACCGCGGTCGACAACCTGTATCCGTGCGCGGACCCGACGCTGATTGTCCGGCGATACGCAGCCGGGCAGCGCTGCCTGCCGCACGGGGCGAACCCGGTCGAGCAGGGCGTCGTCCTGGTCAACCCGTGGACGGCGATCCTGCTCGGGCGTTGGTTCACCCATCAGCGGTTCGACATGATCCGCCCGGTGATGATCGCGTGGTCGCGGCAGGCCACGCGGCTGACGCATTCCTACGCCTGGCCGGGGCAGGCGGTGTCGAGTCTTGATAGTCGACTGGCCGACTTATCCGGGACGCGGCAGTGTGTGCTACGTGGTAACCCCATGACCGGTCAGCCGATCGTTGTTGCCGAATCGGGTCAGGCCGACAAGCATCCAGCCGACGACGATCAATCTAACCAGCACCCTCCAGGCTACGCGACGATCCCCGAGCAAGACTTTTTGATCACGGTGATGGATACGGCTGGGGCGCCCCAGCGAGAGGCCTGTACCTCTTGTGGCTGGTGCGTGGATGTCTGCCCGACCGGGCTGCGGCCGATCCACCTCGCCCAGCTATGCGATTCGGGCGGTGCGCCCACGGATGATCCGCAACTAGCCGACCACCTGCCGTGGTGCGTCCATTGCGGGCTGTGTTCGCATGTCTGCCCTTCATCGATCCCGCTGGCGCAGACGCTTGCACAGGCTTGCGATACGATGGCGTCGGCCGGGGCCGATTCTTAACCACCGCGATAGCGCGTTATCCCTATGTGTGCAGACACGTCGCCCGATCGTCGTCCGCAGGCCGCGACGCCCGGAGACCAGGCCGGGTCGCCTGCGGTCGATGGGCAATCGCATCTCGCCGGGGGCGCGGCTGCGCCTGGTTGGGGGCCGCCGTGGGTTTGGTCGCGTCACCTCCGGTCGCAACTCGATAACCAGATGCTGTTGGTCGTCGCGGCCATGCTCGTCGTGGGCGCGGTGTTCTTCGGCTACCGAGCTGTCATCAGCGTCGGTGTTGTCGTCGCGGGTGCGATGCTTACCTACCTGCCGATTCGCTGGGCGTTGCGGCGATTGAACCCGGCGCGGGTGCGCAGCGGGTATCGCGAGGTCATGATCCTCGGTGGGCTGCTCGGGCTGTGCCTGCCTGTCATGAGGGTATTGGCGTTGCCGCTCGTGGCCGGGCTGGTGCTCGGATGTGTCGCACACGCGGTGGGACGGACACACCGCATACGGGTGCACCCGGTCGCATTGGTGCTCGTCTTGGTGTGGCTGGTCCCGTCGTGCATGGTTCGGATCGAGGCGGTTGAGCCCGCGGCCCAGTGGCTGCAAAGCGTCGATGCCGTGCTGCGGCCGGAGCGCGCGGTACTCGGCGACGTGTTCGACGCCGGCCCAAATATGAACCACCTGCCCTGGGCCTCGCCGCAGCGGACCGACGCGACCGACGCGCTGGCCCACGCCGATCCGTATGACGTACTAGTCCGCGAGCAGCGGAGCCTGTTGCGCCACCGGCCACTGATGGCGAACCTACTAGTGAGCGGTGAACTGGCCCCGATGGTCGACCTGCTACTCGGCGCGGCACCCGGCCCGGTGGGGTACGGCTGCCGGTTGCTGACGATCGTGCTCGGGCTGTATCTGATGTTCCGCCGCCAGGCGTGGGGGCCGATGGCGCTGACAGCGGTGTTGGCCGCGGTCGCGGCGTTGCTGCTATTGCCGTTGGAGTATCAGGGGCGTTGGGTTATGGCCAATCAGCGCTTGGTCGCCCTCGGGCCGGTGATCGCCACGACGTACCTCTCTTACATGCTGTTGGCCGGCCCGCTGCTGTTGATCGTGCTGATCCTCGCACCCGCGGGGGCACCGATGGCTCGCCCGGGTCGGGTGATCTACGGGGCGCTCATCGGCGTCGGCGTCGTCGCGCTGCAGTGGTGGGTGGCCGCGCCCCAAGCCGCCTACGCGGCGCTGGTGGTGGCGGGGTTGATCAGCCGACCGCTCGATGCGCTGCGCCAGAGCCCATTTGTGAATCGGCCTCAGTGATTCGATCCGCCCGTCGATCTGCACACGACTCGCCGGGCGTTGACTGGCCGCGGGGGCGTGCGGCTGCGGGCAGAAATAAAAAGTCTGATATGTCCGGTGTCAGGGGTTTGGCAGGGGCTCAAATGTCTGATAATACGATGGGGGCGACCTTAGCGCAAACCTAATAAAAACAAGGGACTACAATTCGGTCACAAGAAGTATTCAAGCATTCGAACAGTGGTGGGCGATAATGAGGGTGGAGGCTACATCGGGTCGACAAGTATGTGACTTGAGCCGGGATTGCCACCGCTAGGAAAATCGATCATCATGCCGCCCGTTCGGCGGCGTCAATGGATCGGGAGATTAGGAACCCTACCTATGAATAACATTTCATCAGTTAGCCACAGTGGGGCGCCGGCGCCAATCGAGTCGAGCCGGGCGGCGGGGACGGCTGAGACGGGGCTGTCGCCGGCGCGCATCCGTGCGAACGACCGTGTCGAGCTCTCCCGGGCGGCCCAGTTGCTCAGCCGGCTTTCCGAGCTGCCCGATGTCCGCGAAGACCTGGTCGCCCGTGTGCGCGCCGAGATCGCGGCCGGGGGCTATGAGACCGACGCGAAGATCGAGCAAGCCCTCGACCAGCTCACCGAAGACCTCGTCTGATCCACCGTTTTGACCGCATCCCAGATCAAGTGAGCCGCTCGCGGGCTGCTAGACGCCGATTACGCGCGATCGTTGTTGCCGATCGCGGCGCGCGGCCGCGCGGGGGTGGGGGGTGTGATAAAATGGGCTGATGGGTGATCCCAATAGTCCAGCGGTCGTTGGGGTTGGGGTGGGCGTATTGGTGCGGCTGCGGGGCGGTGCCCGGGAGGTGCTGATCACCCGTCGGCCGACTGACAGTGTGTTGGCGGGGTATTGGGAGTTCCCAGGGGGCAAGATCGAGTCCGGGGAGACTCCCCAGCAGTGTGTGGCGCGGGAGTATCTTGAGGAAGTTGGGCTGACCGTGCGGGTCGGGGAGCCGCTGGCGGTGATCGAGCACCGCTATCCCCACGCGGTGGTTCGCCTGACGTCATTTTTGTGCGCGCCGGTCAGTGGGCGTGTGCGGCACCTGCAAGTAACCGACCACCAATGGGTTTCGCCGGGTGACCTGGCCGGCTATCAGTTCCCCCCTGCCAACGAGCCCCTGATCGAGGCGCTGTGCGAGCGGATCGAGATTGTGCATGACGACGCGATCCCGGGCGGGGCGGCGACGTGACCCGCCGACCGCATGCCCGCTGCCCCTGGGCGGTGTGAGGCGCCCGAGTGGTCGCGGGTTGTCAGCCTGATGCGTTAACGGTATATTTAGAAGGCTCTAAACAGCACACGGCACCGCGAGACGTGAAATCGCACCCGTTGCCGCGCCTGCCGGTTTCCGTAGACCATCTTGGAAGCAGCCCCGTCCATGGATGAATCAAGCAAAAGCGTTTTATTGGACGACCGCGATATCCGCGACACGGCGACGGCTGAGAAGTATCTCGCCGCCGCGCAGGAAGCCGAGAAGAACGGCGACCGTGTCAGCGCGATCAAGTCTTACGAAGCGGCCTACACCGCCGATCCGGACCACCCGGAAGTCTGTTTTAGGCTGGCGTACCACCTCGACCTGGTCGGGGAAGAGAACGAGGCGCTGCACCTTTACGAACAGTGCATTCACACCGAGCGGCCACACCTGAACGCGCTGCTCAATCTCGCTGTGATCTACGAGGACCGCGGGCAGTACTCCAAAGCCGAGCGCTGCATCCGCCAGGTGCTCAACACCGATCCGAACCACGACCGTGCGCGGCTGTTCCTCAAAGACGTGTTGGCCAGCAACAACATGGTCATCGATGAGGAAGAGCAGACGCTGCTGGACAAGAGCGCGGTGTTGCTGGACACGCCGGTGACGGACTTCGAGTTGTCGGTGCGCACACGCAACAGCTTGCGTAAGGTTGAGATCCGCACACTTGGCGACCTGCTGCGTGTTACCGAAGCGGAGCTGCGCAGCTTCAAGAACTTCGGCGAGGCGGGGATCGAAGAGATCAAAGCCATGCTATCCCAGCGGTCGTTGCGGCTGGGCCAGGCGCTCGACAAGCAGCAGTCGGCCGCGAAGCAGGCGGTCTACGACCAGCTCAAGACCGACACGGGCTCGAACGACGAGGTGTTCAACCGATCGGTGAACGAGCTTGGTGTATCCGTGCGGGCAAGAAAGGCGCTGGCGATGCTGAATATCCAGACGATCGGCGACCTGTGTCTCAAGACCGAGCCGGAGCTGATGGGGGTGAAGAATTTCGGGGTGACCAGCCTCAACGAGATCCGGGAAAAGCTCACGGAAATGAGCCTGTCCCTGCGGACTCTGGAGGCGTGAGATCGGCCGGGGGAACGGCCGTGTGACGAGCAAACGGATGTGTTCGACGGTTCCTGCCTAAGCCCGGGGGCGGTTTTAGGGTGAAAAAAAAGCGATTTGCAGGGATGCCGCAGCCGTGTTTGGCCGCCTATGATTTAGACATGGGGGGCGATGCACCATTGCCGCGCACCACGTCCCGCCGGGCTGCGAGAACCTTCTCGATACCGTACCCACACTCGCACCGGCGCCGACGTTTTCATGCGCACACAACAGGTTATCGGGGGCACGGGCGTAGTTCAGACCATTCGGGAGGCAGCCGATGAAAGCGCATATGGACCGGCAAGCATTCTTGACCGTCACGCAGGCTCGAATCCTCACGGTGTTGATCGCAACACTGCTGCTTGGCGGCGGTCAGGTATCCGCTCAGCATCTGTTGGGGCCGGACAGTTTGCGGTCATCGTTGGAGCATCTTGCCGGGCAGTCGGTACCCAACCAGATCGTGCCCGCAGCCGAGGCCAGCCGACACGGGCTGGTGCTGTCGTACGCCATGAGCCCGCAGAACAAAGTGTTCCAGTACATCGGGCGGCGTACCAACCCTTACGACAATGCGATGGTCGCGATCGCGATGACGATGAGCGGGCAGCCACAGATCGCCGAGCGGATCATCGACGGGTTGATCCGCAGTGCTCCGCCGCCGCCGCGTGTGGGTCGGGATGTTTTTCTCGATGGCGACCTGTGGTTCTCGGTGAACACGCACAATGCCTACCCCAGCCAGGACAACGACGGGCAGGCGCGGATCCGCACGGGTGCGAATTGCTGGGCGGGGTATGCGATCACCTACGTGCTCCAGGCCGCGCGGGCGGAGCACCCGATGGTGCTCCAGCGTAAGCGGGCCCGGCGGTACCTCGCGTTCGCCGAGCGGATGGCCAAAGCGGTGATGGCGCGGCAGATCAATGACGTGCATGATATGCGTCACAACCTGGTGACCGGTGGGTGGGGAACCTACAAATATAAAGGCGGCAGTGGCCGGCCGGTCGAGGTATTCGTCCCCGGTGAGTTGAGTTGGTGCTCGACCGAGCACAACATCGCCGCGTACTTCTTTCTGCGGGAGCTCGCCGCGCTGACCGGCAACGATGACTACCGCCACACCGCCGAGCAGATCCGCGACGCCCTGCTGTTCTACTTCAACGAGCAGACCGGCCAGTTCGCCCGCGGGGTCGGGACGGACGGCCCGGATCATTATCTGGCGCTCGATGTTGCGTCGTGGGGGTCGCTGTTCCTGCTGGCGATCGGCGAGGAAGACAAGGCCAGGCGGGCGCTCGAGGCCACGCTGCGGTACGAGAACGAGTCCAGCGGCGTATACGGGTATCGCCCGGCCGCGGGGACGCGGGTGTATGAGAGTATGGCCCAGCAGCTATGGTATTTTCCCAATGAGCCCAACCGGTCGTGGGACGAGACGCCGCTGGTGTGGTCGGAGGGCAGTTTGGGCGTCGCGATGGCGTGCCTGCGGCTGGATGAGGTTGATCGCGGCAAGCGGATTTTGCAGGCGATGCTCGGCCCGACGATGAATATCGAAGGCGGTATCCGGTATGCCGACCGCGTGATCGAAGGCGAGTTCGAGGATTCGCCTTCGTCGGCGTCGACCGCGTGGGCGGTGATGTCTTTGCACCAACTCCAACGCGCCCCACTCGCTGATTTGTTCCTCGGCCCCGACCTGGGAGAAGCCCGCGCCCGGCTGGTTCCACGCCGGTACTACAGCCCGCGGTGAGTCACGCGTCCAACCAGTGCCCGTCAGGTTTATTTATGTTCGCGCGCTGTGCTACCTATCTCTGCCCGGCCGACGCAGAAGAGTGAAGGTGATATCGCCTAAACGTTCATCTGAGCGAAGCGCTCTCTCGTCAGATCGATCGATACCATCGTTGTCGGTCCTGTCGGGTCCGACACTATAAATGACGATTCGATCTTCCCTGTGCTGATAGCGAACTGTTTGTGTGGCAAATGGGTCGATGGGAACCGTATCGAGGTACTCGGGGACGAGTTGATCGAGTGTCGTCGGAAAGTCGCCGTGTGCTGCCTGATAACGTTTGACTGCGATAGCAGTCTGAGCGAGCTCCGTCGCCGTGAGAATCTGCTGCGTTGTAGAGATCCAGGTCCTATAGGTGGGGAGCAGCGCCCGTGATCTGTAAAACTGCCGAGGCATCGACTCGCGGATCGAAGCGATATCCATTCGTTCAAGTTGGTGCGGCTGTTTAGCACTATCGATCATCTGTCGCATCAGGTGCAGATAGGTGAGTTGGTCTCGTTGATAGTTTCCGAACAGATTCCAAGCCAGCGCCTTACACCAGTTGGGCGCTTGTGCCGGGGTGTCAATGAGGAGGTTCTTCGACCTGTCGGTGCCGAGGTCGTCAAAGTCAGCAAGGCCGATGATGCGCTCGCCGGTCAGGGCACGTGCCAACACGGTGTTGTCGTTTACTGAGTCAAGTGCATTCGACAATCGATCAAGCGATTCATCTGACGCCTGTAGGTCGCTTAGGTTGTGCTCCAGGCTCCATAGGGCACCGGCGAAAACGGTCACGCGAATCAAGTGAGCGAAGAGGCGGGGCTCACGGTTCAAGGATTTGCCAAGTGCCACGATCTGCAGGATCGACTCGATCGCTTTCTCGTCTTGGTGCTCGAGCTTGTGGCTCATTGCTTCGAGGAATAAGAGTCGCGTTAAGTATCGCAGGGCAGCCAGATGTAGGAGCGACGCGCCCCGGCCGTCGGTATGATCGACGCCGTAACGGCTAGGAGCGTTTGGATCGGTTTGATGCATGAGCGCCAATGGGCGCTGGTTGGCGGCTAGGTATTCGGTGATTGCTGCGACGACCGGTTCTGGTGTTACCGCGCCGATGTCGGGTAGCTCGGCATCACCTAGCACGGGTAGATTGGCAACCGTGGCGTCGTCGTGTACCCGAGCCCCATACGCGTTCATGTAGGCGTGCGCTGCGTTCGGGCCTTCTGGGATTGTGTGCCACCGATCAAGCTCTTCAAGCGTTGCCGGGTACCCCTCTGCCCGGATGCGATCCAGTTCCTGTGCGACGCGGTGGATTAGGTAGAGTCGGACGGGGATTAGCAGGACGAAAATAATATACAGCGCCGTCAGGCTGATGGGGATAAGCAGGAGTAGTTTGGATAGCCACGGGCGGCGGGTTGGCGCGGTCGCAGGGGGGGTGGCCATGCGGGCATGATACCCGGGTGGGCGTTCGCGCTGGCGGGGATTGGGTTGGGTCCAGCCCGATGGCGGGTCGGATGGGGGAAGTTTGATCCCGGGAATCGAATGCGGCCGAGAGGAGTCGAACCTCCACGGGGTGTTTAGCCCCACTAGGACCTGAACCTAGCGCGTCTGCCAATTTCGCCACGGCCGCGTCGCTGTAGCAGCGGAAGTCTAGACGATTCCGGGGATCAATCAAGCCCGCGATATTGGTTGAGGTTGTCGGGCGGGCGGATCGAGCGGCGTCGGCCTAGAGGCTCAGCACCGTGATGTGGGTGTTGGTGTAGACGCAGATCTCGCCGGCGATGGTCAGGGCGTTGCGCGCGACCTCGTCGGCCGGCTGATCGGTGTGGTCCATCAGCGCCCGCGCGGCGGCCGTGGCATAGGCGCCGCCTGAGCCGATCCCAAGCACTCCGTCGCTGGGCTCAATCACGTCGCCGGAACCGGAAATCAGCAGGCTGCACGACCGGTCGGCGACGATCAGCAGGCTTTCGAGCCGCCGCAACATCCGATCCGTCCGCCACAGCTTGGCCAGCTCGATCGCGGCTTTTTTGATATTCGCCGGCGATTGCTTCAATGTGGACTCGAACCTTTCGAGCAGGGCGAAGGCGTCGGCTGCGGCACCGGCGAAACCGACCAGCACCCCGGCGTCGTCGGTGCCGCCGGCGTCGAGCTTGCGCACCTTCACGGCATCGGCTTTGGCGATGATCTTATCCATCGTGACCTGCCCGTCGCCGGCGATCGCGACGTGGGTGCCGCGGCGTGCGGAGAGGATGGTGGTCGCGTGGAATCCGCTCATGGTGAGTCCTGGTGGGTCGTGGTTTGCCCCCGCGTGGGGCCGTGCTCGGCGGCGAGCCGGATTGAGTCGGCTGACCGAGCGTGTTAATACCCGCTGATGAACGAGGATGCCAACGCGGAAGCACCGGGGGGTGTGGGAGAGGGCGATACGGATGCTGCGGGGCACGTGCCGGTGTTGGTCGAGCAGGTGCTGGGCCTGCTGGCTCCGCAGGCCGGGCAAGTGGTCCTGGACTGCACGGTTGGGCTGGCGGGCCACGCGACGCGGATAGCGCCCTTGCTGGCACCGGGTGGGCGGTATGTGGGCCTGGACCTGGACCCGGCGAATGTCGCGCTGGCTCGGGAGCGATTGGACTCGGTCGCGGTTGGTAGCGATGTCGAGGCGGACCTGATCCAGGCGAATTTCACGACGGCACGAGCGGTGCTGGACGAATTGGGGATTGACCGGGTCGATGGGGTGTTGGCCGATCTGGGCTTCGCGTCAAACCAGATGGGCGATCCGCAGCGCGGGCTGTCGTTTAACAGCGATGGGCCGCTGGACATGCGGTTGGACCCAACGCTCACCGAGACGGCGGCGGACCTGATCGCCGGATTGGATGAGACGGAGTTGGCCAATCTGTTGTATCGGTACGGCGATGAGCGGCGTAGCCGTCGAATCGCGCGAAAGATTGTCGAACACCGGCGGCGTTCACCGATTAATACCACTGGCGAACTGGCCGCGCTGGTTCGCGCTGCGTATGCGTCGGTGCGGGGGCGGTCCAAGCCGTCCAGTCGCAAGCGCCGGGCCGGGCCCAAACGGATCGACCCGGCGACACGGACGTTCATGGCACTACGGATCGCCGTGAATCGCGAGCTGGAATCGCTTGAGGCATTGCTCGCGTCGCTTGGCGAATTGATGAGGCCCGGCGGTGTGGCGGCGGTGATCAGCTTCCACTCGCACGAGGACCGTATGGTCAAGCGGGCGTTCATGGGCTGGCACCGGGAAGGGCGCGGCGAGCGGCTGACGGCCAAGCCGGTGGTCGCCGAGGAAAGCGAGCGGCTGAGCAACCCACGGAGCCGGTCGGCCAAGCTGCGAGCGATCCGGTGGCTTGGCGCTACGGCGGCGGGCGAGGCGGGCGAGGCAGGCGAGGCGGGGGGGCTAGGCGGGCGGTGAATCGATTGAGCCGTTATGGCGGACGGCGGAACAAGAACCTCCACGGATGGATGGGCTATGGCACGCGAAACGAAAATCGGACTCCTGGTCGGCACCGCGGTCATCCTGCTGATCGGGATTATTGTCAGCGATCACCTGGCGACGGTGCAGCGGCAGAACCCTGCCGAGATGACGCGCTTCGCCGATCAGGCACAGCGCAGCATTACCGATCGGCTGACGACCAGTCGCACCGCCGTCCCGGTGGCTGAGCGGCCGGCGGCGGCAACAACGGCACAGCGTCGCGAGGTCTTGCCGATCGCCGAAGACCTTCCGATCAAGCCGAGGTCAGCACGCGCCCATCCGCAGCCGATCATTGAGCCGGGTCCGCAAGTGCCCCTCGATCAGACCTCGCCACAGCGCGGCCCGTTGTTCGCGGCGCTGCCCAACACCGATATCCCGACGCTCAGTCAGACCGACACAGTGTCGATCCCGGCGGTTCGACCCGGTTCACCGACGACCTACGCTCCGGTGACCGAGCCGGACGCGACGCCTGACCCGCGGGCGCGGACAGCGATGTTGCCGACGGGTGAATATCAGCAGTTCTGGAGCGCCCGGCAGACGTCGCAGGACCAGACCACACCGGCGCGATATCAGACCAACACATCTCGCGCGACGGCTTCGACGGTTCGCCACACCGTTGCGGGGGGCGAGTCGTTGTGGGTGATCGCACAGCGGTACTACGGCGATGGCGGTCGTTGGCGCGAGATCGCCAAGGCCAACCCGGGCGAGGTCGGCGCGGGCGGTGTCGTCCAGAGTGGGGCGTCGCTCGTGATCCCCGGTGCGCCGGGCAGTGTCAATTCTGATCGCGTTATTGAGGCTGGGCGGTTGCCGTATGTTCCGCAGACGGCGGCGAGGACGATGCAGAAGCAGAGTCAGCCTGAACAGGTAACGCCTAGCGCAACGGATCGGTCTCGGGTGATCCTGGTGAAGGCGGGCGACCATCTAAGCAGCCTCGCGCGGCGGCACCTGGGCTCGGACACACGCTGGCCGGAGCTGTTCGAAGCCAACCGCGACCAGTTGCCGGACGCGGACTCGCTGCGGCCGGGGATGAAGTTGGTGTTGCCACAGACGGCTCGCTCGTCGGCACCGCCGGTCGAGAGCGATCGAAGTGCTAAGCCGGCTATCAAGCCCGCGACGCAAACGCACACCGTTCGATCGAGTGAGACGCTCTCGTCGATCGCGCGTGATGTGCTTGGCGACGAAGGCAAGTGGTATGCGATTTATCAGGCCAATCGCGATCGGCTGTCGAGCCCCAACGATATCCGGCCGGGGCAAAAGCTCCGCATCCCGGCGCCGATGAGTTCGGCCGACGCCCGGTAGCGGCGACCCATAGCCAACGCCACGGCGGGCGGGTTTCTGCGCACGATCGGTTCGGGATTCTTATGACTAGTCGCACGCACAGCAAGGCTGATCGCTTGGCCGAGGGCGATCGGACGGCCGCGTCGTCGGTTGCATTAAAGATGGCGGTGGTGATTGTCTTCCTCGCGTTGATGGGGATCGCGTTGCTCTCGATGCGACAGGAGCGGTTCGACCGGATGCACGCGATGTCCGGGCACCACGGGGGCATCGCACGCGCCCGCCAGGACCTTTGGGACATGCAGTCGCGGATCGCGTCGCGCGTCGGGCCTCGCTCGTTACACGAGGTGATCGAGTGGTCGCAGATCGAGCTTGAGCCGGTCACCCCGTTGACCGGGCAGATGCCGCCGGCGATCGAGGGGGTGGAGTCCGCCGATGCACGATGACGCACCCCAGCCTCATTTGCGCCTCGTTACCGAGAAGGATCTGGTCACTGAGGCTCCGCCGCAGTCGTGCGATGATTCGCCTGTGCCTCGTGGAGTCGTGCTGCGCCCGGGAAACACCGAGGACGGCGCTCGTCGCGTGCTGTGGGTTGGCTCGGGTCTGATCGGGTTGATCTCGTTATTAATGGTGGCGCTGCTTGGCAGAGTGATCTTGCTGCAAACACAGCCGAGCACGCCGATCGCCAGCCGCATCGGATCGCAGCACGGGACGCGGCCGATCCTCGCACGGCGCGGCAATCTGTTGGATCGACGCGGACGCGTGTTGGCGACGAGTCGCGTCGTCAAACGTCTGTTCGCCGACCCCGGCCTAATCGAGGAGCCCGGCACCTTCGTCGAGCGCGTCGGACACGAACTCGATTACGACCCGGCGTGGCTCGCACGCAAGATCGACCGCCGCCCCCACAGCCGATACGTCGCGCTCGATACCCGCCTGAGCGACGACCGTATCGAGCGCGTCAAGCACTTCCGCCTTCGTGGTCTGGGCACGCAGGACCACGCCGTGCGCGACTACCCCCAGGGGTCGCTCGCCGGGCAGTTGATCGGCTTCGTCGGGGCTGACGGGCTCGGCCTCGAGGGGCTCGAGCGTGTCTATGATCGCGACTTGATCGGCCGTGACGGAGAACTCCGTTACTTGCGCGACTCCGGCCGGCGCGTGCTGTGGGTCGAGCAGTCGGCCTACGCGACCCCATCCGACGGCGACGCGATCCGCCTGTCGATCGACGCGACGCTGCAGCACTTCGCCGAGACGGAGTTAGCCGCGGCGTGCAACGAGTTTGACGCCGAGTCCGGCCAGATGGTCATGATCGATCCGCAGACCGGCCAGGTCCTGGCAATGGCGAACCACCCGGTATTCGACCCGAATCTCTTCCGCGATTCCAACGCCGCGCTGCGCCGCAACCGCTGCGTCACCGACACATTCGAGCCCGGCTCCACGCTCAAACCGATGGTCTGGGCCGCCGCGACGCAGGCCGGTACCGCCGGCATTGACGAGGTGATCGATTGCACAGAGTCCGGCTTTTTTGTGACCGAGGGCGGGCGGCGTTTGCGCGACGCTCACGGGTTGGGCAAGCTGACCTGGGCCGGTGTGCTGGCGCGATCAAGCAATATAGGCATGGCGATTATCGGGCAGCGCATGGGCGCCGCTCGGCTGCACCAAACGGTCCGCGCGTTCGGCCTGGGCACGACAACCGCCAGCGGCTTGCCCGGTGAAGTCGCCGGAACGGTCCACCCGTTACACAAGTGGAACCACTACTCCGTAACCAGTGTCCCGATGGGTCAGGAGGTCGCGGTGACGCCGCTGCAACTCGCGGTCGCGTTCGGCGTGATCGCGAACGGCGGAGAGTTGATCCGCCCCAGCGTTATCGCCGCGCCGGCTACACCGTACTCACCAGTGCTCGGGCGAGTCTTGACCGAGCAGACGGCCGAGCTGACCAAGCGTGTGTTACGCACAGCGGTGTCGGACCCGCACGGCACGGGCCGACGTGCGAACAGCCCGTTGTACGAGATATTCGGCAAGACCGGGACCGCCCAGGTCGCCAATCCGGATGGCGGCGGGTACCTGGAGGATCAATACATCTCGTCGTTCGTTGCGGGTGCTCCGCTGGAGCGGCCCGCCGTGGTGGTGGTGTGTGTGATCCATCGCCCGGACAAATCCATCGGCCACTATGGCGGCGCCGTCGCGGCGCCGGCTGTGCGGCGAGTGATCGAAAAAAGCCTGGTCTATCTCGGCGTTCCGACGCTCGCCGCGCCTGACGCGATCCCGGCCGGCTCGTTGGTCGCACGCGAATAGGCCGCCCGTCAGCCCGCACGCTTTACCGGGCGGATCCGCCCTGACCGCAATCGCAAATCGGCTAAGCTAGGCCAACTCCCCGGCGGACCGGGGCCTGCATCGATTGCTTCCCAACCGGTACCGAGGGTCTTGTCGTGCTGCATACACCGTTTAAGAGGTTTCACAGCGAACACGAAGCGCGCTTCGTCGACTTCGCCGGGTGGGAAATGCCGATCATGTATCGTTCGATTCATGAGGAGCACCGGTGCGTGCGCGAAGCCGGCGGGATGTTCGACGTGTCGCACATGGGCCGCGTGCGGATCGCCGGTCCCGATGCACGCCGGCTGCTCGAACGGGTGTGCACGCGGCGCGTCAGCGACATGGTCGAAGGTCAGTGCAGGTACAGCCTGCTGTGCAATGATCGCGGCGGGACGATCGACGACATCCTGGTGTACCGGTTCGACGAAGACTGGCTGCTGGTCGTCAACGCATCGAATCGCGAGAAGGTGCTCGCCCACCTCGCCGAGCAGGCGGCGGGGCGCGACGTGCGGGTCGACGACGAGACGATGCGCACCGCGATGGTGGCGTTGCAAGGCCCGAAGGTGGTCCCGGTGATCGCGAAGTTTTCGCAGCAGGTGCCAACCCTGAAACGGTATCGGTTCTGCGTGAAGAATCTGCTCGGGTTGAAGATGACGATCAGCCGCACGGGCTATACGGGTGAGGATGGTGTCGAGGTGATCATGCCGGCATCGATGGCGCCGATGGCGGTGAAGCTGCTGCTCGGCAAGGCCGAACAAGCCGGCGCGGCGGCGCCCGCGGGTTTGGGCGCGCGCGACACCCTACGGATGGAAGCCGCGATGCCGCTTTATGGGCACGAGTTGGACGAGGATACGGACCCGCTCAGCGCCGGGCTGGCGTTCGCGGTGAGCCTTGATAAAGATGCGGACGGCGACGGCGAGGGATTCATCGGGCAGGCCGCGCTAAAGAAGATCGCGGCTGAGGGATCGGGGCGTCAACTGATCGGGATCAAGTTGGCCGGCAAGCGGACCGCGCGTCAGGGGATGGAGGTTCGTGTGGGCGATCGAGCGATCGGGCAGGTGACCAGCGGGTGCTTGTCGCCGACGCTGGGTTACCCGATTGCGATGGCGTATGTAGAGTCGGGGGCGTGCGGCGAGGGTGATATGGTTGGCGTCGTCGCCGGATCCCGCGCGGCGCTCGATGGCGAGGTCGTGGGCTTGCCATTTTATCGATGTGGTTAGTGGTTCGGCGGTGGGCTGAGCGGATCGGCAGCGCTATGATTGACGGCTGAGAGGCGAGGCAGTGAATCTATGACGGCAAGCCCGATCCAATCCGAGATGGTGTTGTGGGACAACCTGCGGACGCGCCGGCGGTTTCACGAGCCCTTGCGCGGGCCGGATGCCGTCGCCAACCGTTGGCTGACGCGGCTCAAGCACGCACGGATCGGGATGCGCTATCTGCATCAGGAGGCCGATGCCGTCGTCGCGATGGAACGCGAATGGGCCGAACTCGGCGACACGAAATTGGACGAGCGCGTGTTGAAGCTGCGCGAGGTGTTCGCCCGGCGAAGGCACGACCGCGACCTTGTCCGCGAAGGATTGGCGGCGGTGCGCGAGGTAGCCCATCGTGAGACCGGCGAGCGACCCTATCGCGTTCAGATCATGGGCGCGCTGGGGATGTTCCACGGGCAGATCGTCGAGATGGTGACCGGCGAGGGCAAGACGCTCACCGCGGCCGTCGCGGCGACGATGCTCGGTTGGTTGCGCCGGCCGGTGCATGTGATCACGGTTAACGACTACCTCGCGGAGCGCGACGCCGACGGACGCCAACCGATCTTCCGGCGGTGCGGGCTTATCGCCGCGCCCGTGCTCAACGAAACACAGCCGAACGAGCGGATCCACGCTTACCGCCAACCGATCGTGTACACGACGCAGAAGGAACTCGTCGCCGATTGGCTGCGCGACAAGCTGCGGCTGGGGCGGATCGCCGACCCGGTCTCGACGCGTTGGATGCGCGAGGACGAGGTCGCGGCCGGATCGTTCGGCGTGGGGCGGTCCGAGGTGCTCGTGCCGGGCTTGCACGCGGTGGTCGTGGACGAAGCCGACGCGGTGTTGATCGACGAAGCGGTGACCCCGCTGATCATCGCGCAGCCGCGGCAGGAGGATGCGCAGGCGGAGTTGTACGGGCGTGCGCGCGATCTCGCGCGCGAACTGGCCCTTACAAAGGACTACACCGTCGAACTCGCCAAGCGCCGCGTGCGCCTAACGCCGGCGGGGCGGGCTCGGCTGACGTCGCTGTTGGAGCCGCAAGAGCACGGGATCTGGCGGGCGGAGCGCCGGCGTGAGGAACTGATCGAGCAGGCATTGGTCGCGACGCATTGTTTTCACAAGGGCGAGCACTACCAGATCGTCGAGGACCAGGTCGTGATTGTCGACGAGTACACCGGGCGGTTCATGGCCGACCGTCAGTGGGAGCACGGGCTGCACCAATCGGTTGAAGCGAAGCATGACCTGGAGGTCACAGCCGACCGCGACACGCTGGCGAGCATGAGTTTTCAGCGGTTTTTCCGCCAGTACAAACACCTGTGCGGGATGACCGGCACGGCGGCGGACGCCAAAGCCGAGCTCGAGACGACCTACCGCGTTCCGGTGCGGGTGATCCCGACGAACCGCCCACTACAACGCACGCGCTTGCCCGACATCATCCTGCGCACCGATCAAGAGAAATGGCAATGGGTCGTTCAGGAAATCGAGGAGATGAACCGGCAAGGCCGGCCCGTGCTGGTCGGGACGCGGTGCATCGAGGCGTCGGAGGAACTCGGTGCGTTGCTTACCAGCCGTGGCATCGAGCACCAGGTGCTTAACGCCGTGCACCACCAGGTCGAAGCACAAATCATCGAGAAGGCCGGGCAGCGCGGCGAGGTCACCGTCGCGACCAACATGGCCGGCCGCGGCACGGACATCAAACTCGCCACCGGCGTCGCGGAGCTGGGCGGGCTGCACGTGATCCTGACCGAGCGCCACCGGGCCAGCCGCATCGACCGGCAGTTGATCGGGCGCGCGGGGCGGCAGGGCGATCCCGGTTCGGCACGCGTGATCATCAGTCTGGAAGACGATGTAATTGTTAAGCACGCGCCGCGTGCGGGACGGCTGCTCAAGCAGTGGTTCGCGGGTAAGTCCGGACCGCTGCCGCTTTGGGCGGTCCGTGCGTTTGATATTGCCCAGCAGCGCACGCAGCGGCAGGCGTTCCAGGGCCGGCTCGGCGTGATGCGGCGGGATGAAGACCTGGATCAGAGTCTGCCGAGGTAGGTGGGCGGTGCCGGGCGAACGATTGAGTTTGCGAAACCTCGATAGGCTGTTCTGTGGCGAACGATAAAAAATCCAGTGTGGTCACGCCCGCTGTTCGAGCCGTGACCGAAGCGGTACAGCCGGGGCAGATCGAGGTCCCGGACATTTTGCCCGTGCTCCCGATCCGCGGGACCGTGATGTTTCCCGGGACGGTCATGCCCATGGGCGTGGGGCGGCAGCGCAGCCGCAAACTGCTTGAGGAATGCTTGCCGAAGTCGAAAGTGATCGCGCTCGTCGCGCAGCGGGATGAGGACGAGCAGAACCCGCCGCCGGCGAATCTGTACGGGATCGGGACCGCGGTGGTCGTGTTGAAGCTCGTGCGCCAATCGGATGGGACCGTGTCGATCATCACGCACGGCCTGGGGCGGTACCGCGTGCGGCCGTTCGTCCAGCATCAGCCGTTTTACAAGGCCAAGGTCCGTCGCCTGATCGAGCGGCCCGGCCGGGGCAAGGACTTCGCCGCGGGCGTCGAGCAGTTGCGCAAGCAGGCAAAACAGTTGATCGAGATCACCCCGGATGCGGCCGATCAGGCGCTCAATGTTCTGATGAACATCAGCGACCCGGGGCACATGGCGGACTTCCTTGGGGCGAACCTGAATCTGGATGATGCGCAAAAGCAGGATCTGCTCGAAGAGTTGGACGTGGCCAAGCGCATCCGCATGGTTCACCAATACGTCTCGAACCAGTTAGAGATTCTGCGGCTGCAGAAGAAGATCCAGGAGGACGTGCAGTCGTCGATTGGCGAGGGGCAGCGCAAGATGTTCCTGCGCGAGCAACTCAAGGTCATCCAGAAGGAGCTCGGTGAGGACGCCAGGAGCACCGACCGCGCGCTCGTTGATCTGCGCGAGCGGATCGAAGAGGCCAAGCTGCCCGAGCGGGTGATGAAAGAGGCCACTCGCGACCTGGGACGGTTGGAGACAGTCCCACCGGCGAGCCCGGAGTACTCGCTGCTGATGTCATACCTCGAGTTGCTCGCCGAGCTTCCCTGGCATGAAGCGAGCGAGGACAAGCTCGATCTGGACGAGGCGCAGCGCGTGCTCGATCGCGATCACTTCGGGCTGGACAAAGTCAAACGCCGGCTGATCGAGTTTCTCGCGGTCCGCAAGCTGAACCCGGACGGCCGCGGGCCGATCCTCTGTCTGGTCGGCCCGCCCGGCGTGGGCAAAACCAGCCTGGGGCAATCGATCGCCGACGCGATGGGCCGCAAGTTTTCGCGCATCAGCCTCGGGGGGATCCGCGACGAGGCCGAGGTGCGCGGGCACCGCCGCACCTACATCGGTGCGATGCCCGGGCGCATCATCCAGGAGATCCGCCGCGCCGCGACGAACAACCCGGTTTTGATGTTGGATGAGGTCGACAAACTCGGGGCCGACTTCCGCGGCGACCCGGCCAGTGCGCTGCTCGAGGTCCTGGACCCACGCCAGAACAACGCGTTTGTGGACCGTTACCTGGATGTTCCGTTTGATTTGTCGCAGGTGATATTCATCGCGACGGCGAACTACATGGGCACCGTGCCGGCCGCGCTGCAGGATCGGATGGAAGTGATTGAGATCCCCGGGTACACCGATCACGACAAGGTGCAGATCGCGCGGCGATACCTCGTCCCGCGGCAGCTCGAAGAAAACGGGCTGGACGCGGCCCGCGCCAGGTGGCGCGTCTCGGCGATCCGCAAGATCATCAACGACTACACGCGTGAAGCCGGTGTGCGCGAGCTCGAACGCCAGATCGGCGCGGTCTGTCGCGGCGTCGCCGCGGAGGTGGCGGGGCGGTCCAAGCGATCAACTAAGACGTGGACCATCGACGCCGCCATTGTCCGCGAACTGCTCGGAGCCGAGCGGTACACCCGCGAACTCGATACCCGAGTCAAGGGCACCGGCGTGGTGATCGGGCTCGCGTACACCCCCGCCGGTGGGGAGGTTCTGTTCATCGAAGCCGCCGTGTATCCCGGCAAGGGACGCGTCACACTGACCGGCCAGATCGGCGACGTCATGAAAGAGTCCGCCAGCGCCGCGCTGAGTTTGTTCAAAGCGCACGCCGCTGAGATGAATCTCGAAACAGACGCGCTGTCCGGGTTGGACCTGCACATCCACGTCCCCGCCGGCGCCGTCCCCAAAGACGGCCCCAGCGCCGGCATCGCGATGTACACCGCGATCGCATCCGTGCTCCTGGATATCCCCATCAAGCCGCGCCTGGCAATGACCGGCGAGATCACCCTCCGCGGCCGCGTCCTGCCCATCGGCGGCGTCAAAGAGAAAACACTCGCCGCATCGCGCGCGGGGATCAAGACCGTGTTGCTACCCGAGGTCAACCGCCGCGACCTCGAAGAGATCGACCCCCAGGTACGCAAGAAGCTGTCATTCGTTTTCGTCGAGACTGTCCAGCAGGTGCTCGACGAGGCGCTTGGCCGAACCCAACTGGAAAAAGCGATCAAGGCCCAGGGCATCAAGCTCCGCGCAATACAAACCGACCCATCGTCGGGCGTAATCGATCCGCCACCAATCCTGCAATAGTTCCAGCCAATCAACCGCGAAGGTGAACCGTCGCTTGTCGGCTACAGCCCAAGCACGTCGCCCATGCGGTAGCGCGCCGGCGACTTGCCGCCGAGCCAGGCCGCCGCTTTGAGCGCACCGCGTGCGAAGATGTCGCGGCTGGACGCGGTGTGCGTCAGCGCGATCCGCTCACCCATCGCCGCGAAGGTCGCCGTGTGTTCCCCGACCACATCCCCCATGCGGATGCTGTGCACCCCGATCTGCCCAGGCTGCCGCGGCGCGTTGTCGGGATCGGCCCCGTAAGCACCAAACGCAACCGTTTCGTCCGCGTTTTTACCCGTTGCATCGCAAATGGCTGACACGATCCCCAGAGCCGTCCCCGACGGCGCATCCTTCTTGAACCGGTGGTGCGCTTCGGTGATCTCGATGTCCCACGACTGATCGAGTCTGGTCGCCGCCTGAGCCGCGAGCGCGAACAGCAGGTTGACCCCGAGGCTCATATTCGGCGCCTGCAGGATCGGGATCATCTTCGCGGCATCGTCGATCAGCCGATGGTCGTTGTCGGTCAGCCCGGTCGTGCCGATCACCATCGCCGTCTTGGACCGTTGACAGGTCTCCAGGGCGGCGCGCGTCGCAGCCGGACCGGTGAAATCAATCAACACGTCGATCTGCCCCGCCGTGTCGAACGAGTCGGTGAGCACGACGTTGGTTGATTCGAGCGCAGGCTCGGCCGCGAGTTCCGCCGCGCTACGCCCCAAGTCGGGGTGCCCGCTGTGCTCGAGCGCAGCGGCCAGCCGCAAGCCCTCAAACTCGCTGGACAGCGCCAACAAACGGCGACCCATACGCCCGGCCGCACCGAGGACGGCGATCGAGGTCATTTCTGGTAGTACTCGTGGGTGGGTCGGCCGGCGAGGATTTGTTCCTTGCCCCAGTCGGTGACATTGCGGAACTGATCGGACCGGATGAAGTCGTCGAACGCGTCGCGGTCGTTCCAGTCGGATAGAATCAGGTAGCTACCGTCCTTGTGGACGTCGCGGTAGAGAGCGGATTGGTTGTGCCCGGGCATCTTGTCCATGGCGCCGTTGACGGCTTGGAAGACGTCCTCGAACGCCTTTTCCTTGCCCGGAATCACTTGGTAGTTCATGCCGACGGTGATCATAATTCAGTCTCCTAAACCCTAAGACGATAGGTGGATTAGGGGCTGTGGGCAAACGACCTCCCTACGCCTGAGCGTTGACACGGGCGTTGGCAAACATAGAGTAGATAGAGGGATGCTGCCCGGTCCCGCAGGCTGATTGGCCGGCGCGACCGACCAGACCCATTTACCCCAGGCATCACCTTGGCAATATTCGGCAAGAACAAGCCCGAGAAGCCCGCCGCGGCCGCGCAACGCGATGCCCGCAAGGCCCGACGCTTTTTCGAGCACGCCCAGGCCGTCGCCGATGCGCGCAACTACGACTACGCGATCGAGTGCTACCTCAACGGCCTCAAGCACGACCCCGACAACATGCCCAAGCACGAGGCCCTGCACGACATCGCGCTCAAACGCAAGGTCGCAGGCGGCAAGCCGGCAACGTTGTCCGAGAAGATCAAGTTTGGGAGTAAGGACCCGGTCGACCGGTTGCTCCACACCGAGATGCTGTGGTCGAAGGACCCGCTGAACGTCGCGCTGACTGTCGAGGTCATGGCCCGAGCCGTCGAGGCTGACCAAGGGCAGGAGGAATTGAATTTCGGAGAGTTGGCGTACTGGGCCGGCGGCCTCGTGATCGAGCTCAACCAATCCGGGCAGAAATCCAGCAAGGAGATCTTTCTTAAAGTTCGAGACCTGTTCGCGGATCTCGGCGCGTTCGATCAGGCCGTCAAGGCCTGCCAACTCGCCGTCCACCTCGATTCGGACAACACCGCCCTCCGACACGACCTGAAAAATCTCGAAGCCGAACTCATGATGCAAAAGACCGGCTACACGGCTGAGAAGGTTCGGGAAGAAGGCTTCCGCGCGACCGTCAAGGACGAAGGCGCCCAAGCCGCGACACGCGACGAATCAACCATATCCAAGACCGATCGAGTGATTGAAGAGGCCATCACCCGCCGCCGCGAGGCATACGAGCAAGCGCCCGACGACCTGGACCTGCTGCAAAAGTTGGTCTCCGCACTGATCCAGAAAGACGACGACACGGCTGAAAAGGATGCGATCGCTTTGTTGGAGAAGGCCTGGGCGGCGACGTCGCAGTACCACTACAAAATGCAGCAGGGCGATGTCCGGATCAAGCAGCTCAACCGGCGATACCGCAGATACAAGGCACGCATGCAAGCCGCCCCGGACGACCCGGCCGTCGCCGACAAGTGGCGCAAGTTCACCGCGAAGAAACTCAAGTTCGAGTTGGATGAGTACATCGTGCGAGTCAAAAACTACCCGACCGATATGGCCATGCGGTACGAGCTGGGCAAGCGATTCTTCGCGTTCAAGAAGTTCGACGAGGCGATCGCAGCGTTTCAGCAGGCCAAGGTCCACCCCAAGCACCGGGCGATGGCGCTCGACTATCTCGGCCGGTGCTACCTCGAGCAGGGCTGGGCCCACGAGGCGATCGATACGTTCCGCCAGGGGATCGACGCGCACCCCATACCGGACGACCGCCTGGGGTTGGAACTGCGCTATCAACTAATGCTCGCGCTCAAAGCCGAAGCGACCAAGACCAAGTCCTCCGAGCAGGCGGCCGAGGCCCAGAAGGTCGGCTCGCAGGTGCTGCAGACGGACATCAACTTCCGCGACATCCGCGAGCAGATGGATTCGTTGCGCGGGCTCGGCGAAGAATTACGCAAGCCCGCCAAGGACCGTCGTAACGAGTCGTAATCCTACGCGCGCGTCTGGCAGCATCGGCACCCGGCCAGACTCTCTCGGGTCGGGACTCTCCGCCCGGCAATACCAGCCGTACGAACCACAGCGAATCCCAGGGTTTTGTGGTTCGCCGATTGTGTTTGCGGTATCCTGACCGGATGCGCTACGACTTTGCCGCGATCGAGAAACGGTGGCAGACGCACTGGGCCGAGCGGCAAGTCTTCCGCACACCGAACCCCGACGACGAGGGGTTCGACGCCGCGAAACCTAAGTTTTTCGTGCTGGATATGTTCCCCTACCCATCGGGTGTGGGCCTGCACGTCGGCCACCCGATGGGGTATATCGCAACCGACATCGTCGCGCGCTACAAACGGATGCGCGGCCACAACGTGCTCCACCCGATGGGGTACGACGCATTCGGCCTCCCGGCCGAGCAATTCGCCGTCGAGCACGGCGTCCACCCACGCATCACGACCGAAAAAAACATCGCCAACATGACCCGCCAGCTCAAGCGGCTCGGCCTGAGCTACGACTGGGACCGCTGCCTCTCTACGACCGACCCGGGGTACTACCGCTGGACCCAGTGGGTGTTTCTAAAAATGTATAGCTGTTGGTTCGACCCGTCGGCCGGCAAGGCCAGGCCGATCGCGGAGCTGGAGCAGGCGCTCGCATCCGAGCAGGTGTATGTCGGGTTGGATGGTGACTTGGTTGATGCCGGGCCAAGCGAAGGGCTCGACGCGGTGACCGGTTCGCCCGTCGGCGCTCGCAAGTGGCACGAACTGGATACGCACGAACGCCGCCGACTGCTGGATCAGTACCGCCTGGCGTTCATGGATGAGTCGGACGTCAACTGGTGTCCGCAGTTGGGCACGGTCCTTGCCAATGAGGAGGTCACCAACGACGGACGCAGCGAGCGCGGCAATTACCCGGTCTACAAGCGGCCGTTGAAGCAGTGGATGCTTCGGATCACCGCCTACGCGGACCGCTTGATCGACGACCTGCCGCTGGTCAATTGGCCGGAACCGATCAAGCTGATGCAGCGCAACTGGATCGGACGATCGGACGGGGCGCTGGTCGACTTCGCACTCGCCGATGAGGGCCTCGACGGCGAGTCGGACCCCGAGACAAGTGCCGGCGCGATCAGCGTCTTCACCACGCGCCCCGACACGCTGTTCGGGGCAACCTATATGGTCCTGGCCCCCGAGCACCCCTTGGTCGAGGCCATCACAACCGGCGATCAACTCGACCAGGTCGAGGCATACAGGCGGCAGACCGCGGCGATGGACGCAGCCGACCGACAGGCGGATAACAAGGAAAAAACAGGCGTTTTCACCGGGGCATACGCGATCAACCCGGTCAGCGGCGACCGCATCCCGATCTGGATCGCGGACTACGTCATGATGGGTTACGGCACCGGCGCGATCATGGCCGTGCCCGCGCACGATGAACGCGACTTCGAGTTCGCTCAGACCCACGGCCTGGCGATCCGCGACGTCGTGCTCACCGATGTGCTCGCGGCGATCCAGGCCTTCGCGACGCTGTTCGCCGAACTTGGCCCCACAGGTGGCGACCCACTGGTATTGATGACCGACTTCATCGGCAAGACCATCAGCGCGCCCGGGCAGAATCCGCGTGACGTCTGGCGCACCGTGACAGGCCATCGCCACGACAGCGCCCAGGTCTTGGCCGATCCCGCGCGTGCCGGCGAGCGGCGCGGCGGCATCGCGGCGATCTGGTACGACACACTTGAATCGCTCGTCGCCGGGGATATGGATGGGTTACTCGATGCGGCATGTTCCGGGAGGCTGGTCGAGCGCCTTGGGCAGCCAGTCACCGAGCCGGGCGTGTGTGTGAACAGCGCTAACACTCAAATCGATCTGAACGGATTACGCACCGATCCGGCCAAGCAGGCGATCGCCGATTGGTTGGAACAGCAAGGCATCGGGCGCAAGGCCGTGCGCTTCAAGCTGCGCGACTGGCTGTTCAGCCGGCAGCGATACTGGGGCGAGCCGTTCCCGATCCTGCACGGCCCGGACGGCGAGGTGCGACCCGTGGACGAAGCCGAGTTGCCCGTCGAGCTGCCGCCGATGGACGACTTCAAACCCTCCGCCAGCGACGACCCCGATGCCCCGCCCCAGCCACCGCTGTCGCGAGCACCGGACACGTGGAAGCACGTCGAATGCGACGGTGTGACGTACACACGCGAGTTCAACACGATGCCCCAGTGGGCCGGTTCGTGCTGGTATTACCTGCGTTTTTGCGATCCGCACAACGCAGACCGGTTTGTCGATCGCGACGCCGAACGCTACTGGATGGGCCCGGCCGCATCGCCAGGCAAGGGCAGCGAACAGACCAGCGGGGTCGACCTCTACGTAGGCGGCGCCGAGCACGCCGTGCTACACCTGCTCTACTCACGATTCTGGCACAAGGTGCTCTACGACCTGGGCCACGTCAGCACCCCCGAGCCGTTCGGAAGACTATTTAATCAGGGCTACATCCAGGCGCACGCGTACACCGACGAGCGCGGGATGCACCTGTCCGCCGACGATGTCGTCGAGAAGGACGGCAAGTACTACATCGGCGACGCCGAGGTCCGCCAGCAACTCGGCAAGATGGGCAAGTCCCTGAAAAACGCGATCGCCCCGGACGATATCTGCGACCAGTACGGCTGTGACACCCTGCGACTCTATGAGATGTACCTCGGGCCGCTCGACCAGTCCAAGCTCTGGCGCACGCGCGACATCGTCGGCGTGCACCGCTTCCTCCAGCGCCTGTGGCGTAACTTTGTCGACGAGGAGTCCGGAAACCTGTTGATCGACGACGCCCCGCCAACCGAGGCATTACGCCGCCGACTGCACCGCACGATCCAGCGCGTAACCGATGCGATGGACACGATGTCCGTAAACGTCGCGATCGCCGCACTGATCGAACTCAACAACGAACTCGTCCAACTCCCAAAGATCCCGCGCGAGGTCGCCGAGAAGCTCACACTGCTGCTGTCCCCGATGGCGCCCCATGTCGCCGAGGAGTTGTGGAGCCGCCTGGGCCATGACCACGGGCTGGCCACAGAAGCCTGGCCGCAGCCAGACCCGGCCATGCTCGTTGATGAGCGAATCGAATACCCAATCCAGATCAACGGAAAAGTCCGCGCTAAGATCACCGTCCCCGCCGACGCCGACGACCAGGCCATCGAGACCGCCGCACTCGCCGACGAAAAAGTCCAAGTACAGATCGGCCAAATGACCGTCCGCAAGGTGATCCTGGTCAAAGGCCGGATGGTCAACATCGTGGCCAAAGGCTAAGCCCCAGGCCCACCCGCGCCCGAGACCGATTTGAGGTGCTGTTTTGGTGCTGTTAATCGATAACTACGATAGCTTTACGTACAATCTCGTCCAGCGGATCGGCGAGCTCGACGCACGGTTGGATGTCCGGGTCGTCCGCCACGACAAAATCTCCGCCGACCAAGCCGCCGGCCTGAAACCCGATCACGTCATCATCTCGCCCGGCCCCTGCACACCGGACCAAGCCGGTGTCTCCTCCAACGTGATACAGGCCCTGGCAGGCCGAGTCCCATTGCTCGGGGTGTGTCTCGGTCACCAGTGCATCGGCCAATGCTTCGCGATGACCGTTGCCCGGCACGACCGGATCATGCACGGCAAGACATCACCCATCCATCACGACGGCAGGGGCGTGTTTCAGGGGCTCACTAACCCTTTTACCGCGACCCGGTACCACAGCTTGATCGTCACTCGCGACAGCTTCGATGCCGACCGGTTCGAACTCACCGCCTGGACCGACCTGGATGAGATCATGGGCATGCGGGCCAAGCCGGGCGCACTGCCCGGCGGCGACGCACCACTCGAGGGCGTCCAGTTCCACCCGGAAAGCTTCCTGACCGATGCCGGGCCGAGAATCCTGGCGAATTTCTTAGGGCTGCCCGCACCGAGCACCCCAGCACCGCCAGTCGCCTCACCCCAGCGATAACTCACTTCAAACCCCTTGGCTTGACACATTATAAGGCTCAAGGCGAGGCTTCCTCCTCGCCGCGCAGCCGTTGCGCCTCGACTCGCAGGGTTTGCGCGTCGAATGACTCGCCCGGCTCCGGCGTTAGCCCGCTTTTCGCTCGCTGTTCGATTCGGATCACGCCAAACGCCTGTTTTTCTTGCCATTTGACCGGTCGAGCCGCCTCGCTCGTGGTTTCCCGCTGCCACGGCACACCCGTTGCACTTCCTTTACCCCATGGGTGTGAGTCCGAACAATGTCCGCCGGCCCGCCGAGACGCCGCCATCCCTGCTCTCCGCCGTCCGCGACACCCCCGCCGCCACGACCGGCCAGGCGATCCTACGCCTCGCCCGCCTCGCCGCCGCCGCGCACAGATACGACGCCGCCGAGCGATTCGACGGCCCACTAACAATCAACGGACTGCTCAACCCCATCCCAATCCACCCCACCCCCAACATCACCCCCTCAACCCGCACGGAGGTGGGTTCGTGAACTATGGTCTATACCTGTCGGCATCGGGCGTCCTGACGAACCTGTATCGCCAGGATGTTTTCGCCAACAACTTGTCCAACGTGAAGACGGCCGGGTTCAAGAGTGACATGGCCAGCGTCAGCCAGCGGCCGGCGGAGGTGATTGAGGAAGGGTTCGGCGGTCACGTCAGCGACGAGTTGCTCGACCGACTCGGCGGCGGTGTGATGGCCGGGCCGCAGCGGATCAACTTTCAGCCGAGCACAATCGAGCAAACCGGCGGTGCGCTCGATGCAGCGCTCGAGTTACCCAAAACATTTTTTGCCGTAGCCCAGACCGACAACGCGACGGGCGAGCAGAAAGTCAGCCTGACACGTGACGGGCGGTTCAGCCTCAACGACCAGGGATACCTCGTCACCGTAGGCGGCGGGCACCGTGTGCTCGGGCCGGACGATCAGCCGATCCGAGTCAGCGGCGATGGGCCGGTGCGGATCGACGCGTCGGGGAACCTGATTCAGGACGGCCAACCTGTTGCACGGCTGCAGATCACCGCGGTGGCTGACACCGACCACCTGATCAAGCTCGGACAAAACCTGCTGGGTTTTAAGGGTGGACGCGACGGTAGAGTCCCGGCTGGGGCGAGTGCGATCGTGCACCCCGGTGCGATCGAGTCCAGCGGGGTTGATCCGATCAAGGCGTTGATGCAGGTGATCGAAGCGACGAAAGCGGTAACGGCGAACGGGAACATGATCCGCTACCACGACCTGGTGATGGACCGCGCGGTCAATGTGCTGGGGCGGGTGGCGTGACTGAATAGCGGGGATTGATGCGGCCGGGTTACGCCGGTCGGGCATCCTGATCGAACTGGAGTCGACATCGGCGGCAGGAAGCCGCAAAGGATCCAAACGCATGGCTGTGACGGCACTTCATTCGGCTGCGACGGGGCTCTCGGCACTCTCGACCGAGATTGACATCATTGCGAATAACCTGGCGAACGTGAACACGACCGGTTTCAAGGGCTCGCGTGCGAATTTTGAGTCGTTGCTCTACCAGGAAAAGATGCAGCCGGGGGTTGAGAACGCCAACGGCGACCGCCGACCGGCAGGGCTGTTCGTCGGGCTCGGAACGCGGATCAGCAACACGCAGCCTGACTTCACGACCGGTTCGCCGATCGAAACGGGGCGGCAACTGGACATCATGGTCGACGGCGATGGGTTGTTCCAGGTCAGCATCCTGCAGGAAACCGGCAGTGGCATCGGCTACACCCGGGCGGGCAATTTCTTCATCAACGCTGATGGTGACATGGTGCTGGGTAACTCCAACGGGCCACGGCTGGACCCGCCGATCAACGTCCCGTCGGATACCGAGCGGGTCGAGATCAGTGCGGACGGAAGTGTGTTCGCCCTGCAATCCGGCGCAATCGAGCCGTCGAATGTCGGGCAGATCGAGTTGGCGACGTTCATCAACCTTAATGGGCTCAAGCCGATCGGCGGGAACATTTACGTGGAGTCCGGTGCGTCCGGCCCACCGATCCAGGGTGTGCCTGGTGAGGGGACACTCGGGACGATCATCCAGCGATTTCTCGAGTCGTCCAACGTTGATCCGGTGAAGGAACTGGTCTCGCTGATCAAGACGCAGCGTGCGTTTGAGATGAACAGTCAAACGATCCAGGCCGCCGACGAGGCGCTTCAGGTGGTCAGCAATCTTAGAAGGTTCTAGCCGGGTTTGACCGCTAACAAGCGGTCGTGAATGAAGGGTTGTGATTTTCTCGATGCGAACAGTATGTGAAAACCTCAGGTGGGAAAGAGCCTGTCGCGTCGGCGGCGTGATGATCGCGTTGACGATCACATTATTCGGGTCCGGACCGATGCGCGCCGATGCGGGGTCTCTGTCGGATGCAGTCGCGGAGATCCGGATACGCCGGTCGGGCATGACCACGGAGTTACCGGTACGCCTGGGTGATATCGCAGACATCGAGGGTTCTGATGCGTCACAGGTCGCGGATACGGTCGTCGCGGCGACGACCGACGCGGGTGGGTCACTCACCGTGACCGCGACAACAGTGCGGAGTCTGCTCGACACACAAGGGATCAACTGGGCACGTGTCACCCTTGGTGGTCACAGCCGGTGTGTCGTTTCGATCGGTGAGCAGCCGTCCAGCGAGTTGGTGGATTCGATACCGTCGGCGTTGGCGAATCCGACTGATCCGATCAGCATCGAGCCGACGGTCACGCTGCAAGACCGTGTGATCACGTGGCTGGAGGGGTACACCGGGATCGATCGAGCACGATTACGCGTAACGCCATCCCGTCGAGACGACGAAGCACTGTCTCAAGTTGCGACCCACGCCCGCTATGAATTCGAGCCGGCTGGGTCCGCCGCGATCGGGCGCGTTCCACTGGAGATTCGGTGCTACCAGGGTGATCGTTTGGTGCAGACGCACCGGGTTGCGCTCGATGTCGCTATGCGCGTGGACGCGGTTGTCGCGACGCGGCCGATCGGTCGCGGACAAACACTCGCCCCGGGCGACCTTGATCTGCGTGAGGTGTTTCTAACCAACAAGACCGCCACAGCAGTAACCGATATCGACTCGGTCATCGGGCAGGTCGCCGGTGCGTCGATTCCCTCGGGCGCTGTTCTGCATACCGATCAGGTAAGTCCTCCGTTGATGGTGCGGCGCGGCGAGCTGATGGCTGTGCGTTGCGTGTCGGGAAACCTGGTGATCAAGACAGTCGGTCGAGCGACGCGCAATGCCGGGCTTGGCGAACTGGTCGAGGTACGAAACGAGCGGTCGCGCGACATGTTCACCGCGCGGCTGACCGGCCCACGGGTCGGCGTGATGGTGGCGGGCGAACCCGTGAACGAGGCTGCCGATGAGACCAGCCCTGCCGCCGATCCGACGGAGGGCCGGCTATGAGAATCACAGCCACGAGGTTGAGTATGTTGGCTTTCGCGGCTTGTGTGAATGTCGTGGTCGGTGCGGCCAACGCACAAAGCTCATCGCTGTATGTCGAAGCCGACTCAACGTCGATTTTGAATCGAAGCAACCTTGAGAACCGGCTTTCGCCGGAGATCGCACGGGTCAGTCTTGTCGCCGCGGCTCTCCCCGAGCCGCGGGAGTTCTCGGTTCACGACCTGATCACCATCATCGTGCGTGAGTCGATCGAAGCCGACGCCTCGAGCAGCATCAGCACCGAGAAGGAGACCACGATCTCCGGGCAGCTCACACAGTTCCCGGATTTGCGGCCGGAGAAGCTGCTGCAGCTAAAACTCGATCGCGGTGATCTCGCGGGCAACGAGCCGGCAGTGGACGTTACGTATACCGGGGAGTTTGAAGGCGACGGTGACTACCAGCGCAGTGATTCGTTCACGACGCGGATGACCGCGCGCATCGTCGACATCAAGCCGAACGGGACGCTGGTGCTTGAGGCTCGCAAGCGGATCCAGTCCGACGAAGAAAGCGTGACCATCCTGCTGACGGGTACTTGCCGCAAGGATGACATCAGCGCCAGCAACACCGTGTTATCGACGCAGATCTACGATCTGCAATTGGTCAAAGAGCACAAAGGCGAGTTGCGGCGAGCAACGAAAAAGGGCCTTTTGACCAAGGTGTTCGAGACGATTTTTAATTTTTAGTTACAGAAGCATCGCCTCTGAGTGGGTGTCCTGGACTCAGTGAACAGACGTATTGCGAAGAGATGAGAACTTGCATGGCTAATCCGGCTCGTCAACTCAAATCCCCTTCTGTGCGCCCGGCGTGGGTGTGCTTCGCGGTGTTGTACTTCCTGGCGGCTTCGCAGGTCGCGGTGGCGGTTCAGGTGCAAGACCTGGTGCGACTAAAAGGGTCAGAGTCGAGCAAGCTCGTCGGGATGGGGTTGGTTGTTGGCTTGGCTGGTACGGGTGACGGCGGGAAGTTCCTGCCGGCGATGCGCCCGCTCGCCGCGGTGATTCAGCAGTTGATTGATCCCGGGGTCGTGTCGGCCGAACTTAAGAACGCGAAGAACGTGGCGCTGGTCGCACTCACCGCGACGCTGCCGGGGTCGGGGGTCCGAGAAGGCGACCGTGTGGATGTGCATGTCAGCGCGATCGGCCCGGCGTCCAGCCTTGCCGGTGGGCGGCTGTTCGTGATCCCCATGACGGGGCCGTTGCCGGGATCGCCGGTTTATATGTTTGCCGAGGGACCGGTAACGATCGAGGATTCGGATACCCCGACCGTTGGAGTTGTCGAGGATGGTGGTCAACTTACGCGCGACGTGATGGCGCAGTACATCGACTCGAGCGGTCGGATCACACTGGTGATCGATGGCGCGAATGCGTCGTGGCCCACCGCGAATAACCTGGCGAATCTGGTCAACGGTGTGATCGCGCCTGAGGGGCCGAACATCGCCAAAGCCGTTGACCCCAAAAATATCATGATCGAAGTGCCGGACTATGAGCGCACGGATCCGGCTGCATTCATCAGTCAGATTTTGCAGTCGTATGTCGACCCGTCGCAGATTGGTACGGGTGCCCGGGTCGTGATCAATGAGCGGACGGGGACGATCATTGTCAGCGGTGAGGTGCAGATCTCGCCGGTGATCATCTCGCACAAGGGTTTGACGATTACGACGATCACACCGTCGACGCCTGCCACCGCGGCGAACCCGTTGGTGGAGGAAGTCAGCTTTGTTTCGATCGACCCCGAGCAGCGAGCGGATGCGCGGCTGATGGACCTGCTCGCCGCGTTCAACCAGTTGAAGGTACAGGCCGAGGACCGCATTGCGATCCTCAAAGAGATTCACCGCAGTGGGAAGCTGCACGCACAGATGATCATCGAGTAGATCGAGTAATCCAACTGGCGGAGCCAACGATGCATATCGCAGCACTGGGCATCACGAATACGACGAACGCGGGTGGTCTATCCGCCGCGCTGGGCGGTGGCGAGCATTTCTCTCGGTTGCTGGAGCTGCGTGATGCGGCTTCGGATCGTGCCGCTAAGCCTCATGAGGAAGCCGCACGCGACGCAGCGCGGGACCTTGTTTCGGTCAGCCTCGTACAGCCGTTGCTCGAAGAGGCGCGCCGCGATCCGTTCCAATCGGATCTGTTTCACGGTGGTCAAACCGAAGATGCGTTTGGCGCGCAGCTGGACACGATATTCGCGGAGCGGATCACCTCGTCAAGCGGGTTCTCGGTGGTTGACGCGGTGTATCGTCAGATCACGCGTGGCGGTGTGCAGGTGGACACAGCCGGCTAGCGAAGGAACGTTGGATCATGGATAGGACGTTGGCAGAACTCGAAACGGCGCTTAAACAGCAAACCTCGGCGCATGAGGAATTGCTGTCGCTGATCGCGCGCAAGCGCGACGCGGTTCGGTCCGCTAATCACGCCGAGGTGGCCCGCTGCTGTGGTCTAGAGAACGGTTGTGTGCAAAAGATCACCGAGTTGGAGAAGCAGCGACTGGCGCTTGTCGGTGATCTCACGCTGGCGATTGATCCTGCGGCGTCGAGTCCATTGCCGCTTCGTGAGTTGGCGGAGCGGCTGGCGGAGCCGGCGCGCGGCCGTGTGCTGGTGCTTCGCCAGGCTCTGCGTGAGCGTATCGAGCGCGTGCATCGAGAGAACGCGATAGCCAAGCGTGCGATCGGGTCGTTGGTCAGCCACATGCAGGGGATCATGCAGACGATCGGTGGGGCGGTGACCGGCGTCGCCGTGTACAGCCGTGAGGGCGGGTTGCCGCCGGCCGCGTTGGCGGTCAGTACGTTCAACGCCACGGCGTAGCGGTTGGGTTTGGACGAGCAGAGATAGACCATGAGTTTGACCGGCGCATTACATGTTGGACGTTCCGGCCTGGTCGCCAGCCAGGCGGGCATTGAGACCGCGGGTAACAACCTGACTAACATCGGGACGCGCGGGTATCACCGTCAGACGGTGGGCTTGGCCCCGGCGGGGCGCGAGCGGATCGCTCAAGGGATTTTTGTCGGGCGCGGCGTGCAGATCGAGCAGATTCTGCGGCAGGTTGACGGGGCTCTTGAGGGGCGGATCCGCAACGGCATCGCGGATGAGTCCGGCTCAAAGACACGCACGGAGTTGCTCGAGCAGATCGAGAGTTTGCAGAACGAGTTTACGGACAATGATCTTTCGTCGCGGTTGAGCGAGTTCTTCAACGCATGGAGCGAGCTTGCAAACAATGCGGACGACCCGTCAGCCCGGACGTTGATTGCTCAGCAGGCTCAGAGCCTCGCGACCTTCACCCAGTCGCTCCGGTCAGACTTGTCGAACGTACGCGGGCGGGTTGACGATGCGATCGAGAGCGCGGCGAACGCGGCGAACGACTTGCTTACGCAGATCGATCGGATCAATCTAAAAATCTATACTGTCGAGGGCGGTGGGGGTGTGGCGAATGATCTACGTGACCAACGAGATCTATTGTTGGGCGAACTGTCGCAGTACCTGGATATCTCGGTCAACGAGCAGCCGGCTGGCCAAGTCGATGTGTTTGTCGGGTCGCTACCGATCGTGCTCAATGGGAAGAGTCGAGGGGTCGAGATCAATCGCGATACCGGGGATCCGTCGGCGCCGGTTGGTCTGATCATTAGCGACGATGGCAGCCCGCTCAATCCCACCGCGGGCGAGATCGGCGCGTTGTTGCAAGGCCGGCAGCAGGACGTGGTCGGTGCGATCGATGCGCTCGATGACTTCGCCGGGCGTCTGATTTTTGAGGTGAATCGTGTCCATAGCCAGGGCCAGGGGACGCGCGGATTTGAGTCGGTTACGGCTGAGGCCGAAGTGGCTGACGCGACGGTGCCGTTGACCGACCCGGCGGCGGGCCTGGCGTTCGAGCCGGGGCACGGGTCGTTCCAGTTACACGTTACGCAGGTCTCGACCGGGCAGCGCGTCACAAGCGTGATCAACATCGACTTGGACGGGATCGCTCCGGCTACGGACACGACGCTTACGAGCTTGACCGCGGACATCGACGCGATAGCGAATATCTCGGCAACCATCGGGCCAGACGGGCGGCTGCAAATCGATTCCGCCGGCGGTGATTTCCAGGTGTCGTTTAGCGACGATACCAGCGGGGTCCTGGCCGCACTGGGGATCAACACGTTCTTTTCCGGGTCTAACGCCCAGGACATCGGCGTCGCCGAGGCGATCCGTGAGAACCCCGGCGTGATCGCAGCGGGGTTGGAGCACCTACCCGGTGATAACCGCACGGCGCTGGCGATCGCTGCATTGCGGGACGAAACCAATCCGAACCTCGATGGGCTGAGCTTGACGGGGTATTGGAATCGCCACGTCGAGGATTACGCCCTGCGGCTGAACGAGGCGCAGCAGAATCAAGAAGCCGACACGCTCGTACGTGAGAGCCTCGAGACCGAGCAGCAATCGATCAGCGGGGTGAACATCGACGAGGAAGCGATCAACCTGCTGACGTATCAGCGGTCGTATCAGGGCAGTGCGCGGTTTATCAGTGTTGTGGATGAGTTGATGCAGACACTGTTGTCGCTGGTGTAACTAGATGTCCCAGATTACTTCATCATTCTCCCGTTCCTCGTTGTTGCTGACCGGTGACCGGTTCCTCGGGCACCTGCGTCGCACACAGCAGCAGTTGCTCGATGCGCAGGAGCAGATCAGTTCGGGGCTGGCGATCAGTCGCCCCTCGGACGGCCCGGGGCGTACACTGGCGATTCTTTCGATCCAGGCGGACCTCGAGGCGCGCTCACAGGTTAATAAGAACCAGCAGCACGCGATCACCGTTCTAAATAACACCGATCAGGCTCTCAATGACGCGACGGATCAGCTGTTGGAGATCAAGAGTTTGACCATTTCGCAGCTCGGTCTCGACGCGACCGGGCAGACGCGCCAGAGCCAGGTTGGTGTCGTCGACGCGCACCTGCAGACGATGATCGACATCGGAAACCGGCGTTTCAACGACGTGAATCTGTTCGCGGGGCGCGAGAGCGGCGTGGAGGAAGGGCAGGTATTCACCTACTTCCCCGGGGGGGGGATTCGGTATCAGGGCGATGATCTGCCCCTCACGGGCGACTTGGGTCTGGACTTCCCGCTGGGGGTGAACAGTAACGGGGTTGATGCGTTTGGTGCGCTGTCCAGCCGGGTTGCGGGGACGGTTGATCTGGACCCACAGGCGACCGCGCAGACACGGTTGGTCGACCTACGCGGGGCGCAGGGTGCCGGCGTCCGCGCGACGATCATCGCCGTGACGGTCAACGGAACAACGGCGAACGTTGAACTTGGCGGCGTGCAGACACTCGGCGACGCGGCGACGGTGATCAGCGATGCGATCGCTACCTTGAACCCCGCTGCTGGTGCGGTGGCGGTGTCCGGTGGTGGGTTGGGAGTAACCGCGAACGGTGGGCACACGATCACGATCGCAGATCTCGGCGCCGGGCAGGCCGCGGCCGATCTTGGGATCGCAGTCACCGCGGCGAGCGCGACGGTGCCGGGCGCTGATCTGGACGCGAGGCTCACAGAACTGACTGCGCTAAGTTCGCTGGCGGCGCCGATCGATTTGACCGGTGGGCTGAAGATCACGCAGGGCGCCGAGACACGCACCGTCGATCTCAGCAGCGCTCAGACCGTGCAAGACCTGGTCAACACGATCGATCAACTGGGGCTGGGGCTGCGTCTGCAGATCAACGATGACGGAACGGGATTCAACCTGCGAAGCGAGGTGAGCGGGATCGAGTTGTCTGTGGGCGAAAACGCTGGCGGGACGACCGCGCAGGATTTGGGGATCCGGTCGTTTGGCACGGGGACGCGGCTGTCGGATTTCAATCACGGGCGCGGGATTCAGCAGGTCGCTGGCCTGGACGACTTCGATATCGAGCTGCACAGCGGGGCGGCGTTTGGCGTCAACCTGGACGGCGTCGCTACCGTGTCGCAGTTGCTCTCAACGATCGGTACGGCTGCCGCAGGGGCGGGGTTGACGATTGGTGTGCCCGGTGACGCCGGGACGGACCTGAACATCGGGCTTGCGGCCGACGGCAACGGGTTGGTGTTTGAGGACGGGACGGCTGGTGCCGGCGACTTCCGTGTGGTCGGGGTGAATGGGTCATTGGCCGCGACCGACTTGGGGATCGATCTGAACGCCGGGACGGGTGGCACGATCGCCGGGGAAGACCGGGCGACGGTTCGGGCGGAGGGTGTGTTCACACAATTAATCAATTTGCGAGCGGCATTGGCGAATAATGACACGTCTGGCATCACGCTTGCTGGAGAGAGTCTAGAGAACAGCCTGGACACGGTGATCGCAGCGCGGGCCGACGTCAGCGTGCGAGCCAGGCAGGTCGAGCAGATGCAGGAAAGGTCATCGGAATTGAGAACGACAGAACAATCCCTGTTAAGCGAGCTGCGGGATGCGGACCTGACGCAGGTCATCACGCGGTTCACGCAGCTGCAGCAACAACTCGAGGCGAGCCTGCGGGTTGGTGTGCAAGGATTGGAATTGAACTTGCTGGATTTTTTGCGCTAACGGCGCAAGGTTTGCGCGGCGTGCGGCGAATACGGCCAGCCGACGCCCGCGGGTAGTGATGACGGCAGGACGCCGTCGCCCGGGTCAACGGAACCGACCTCGGGGATCGAACCAGGATGGATGGCCGGATGAGGTTTGGTCAGATGATCGTCAACACCACGAGATTCGGACAGGTTGAGGTCGACGAAGCCGGCGTGATCACGTTCCCCAAGGGGGTACTTGGTTTTCCCAAGTACACGCAGTACGTGCTCATGCAGCCGGACGACGACAGCTTCTTCCTGTGGCTGCAGTCGGTCGATGCGGCGGACCTGGCGTTTGTCGTCACGGACCCCAAGCAGTTCGTGCCGACCTACCGCGTGCCGTTCAAGACGGAGCAGATGGAAGACCTGGGCATCCGGACGCCTTCCGAGGCCGAGGTCTTCGTGATTGTGAACAAGCACGGGAGCATGCTGACGGGGAACCTGCAGGGGCCGTTGGTCATCCACGTGAAGGACCGGGTTGGTGAGCAACTGGTGCTCTCGGACCGGCGGTTCACGACGCGGGTGCCGCTGGTTGAGCTCGGCCGAGCGGTCGAGGCGGTCCCGGCGTAGACCGGGGGCGGCTCCACGGTGTGGGGCCGACACGTGGAAGGGCGGCGCACGGACGCGCCGCCAGTGTGTGCTACGCAGAGCGTCGCCGGGAGGTCCGGCGTCCAAGGAAGGAGCTCAACCCAATGCTCGTGCTTTCCCGTCAGCGCGACGAAACGATCATGATCGGTGATCAAATCGAGATCACCGTGGTCGATATCCGAGGGGACAAGGTGCGGTTGGGGATCAACGCCCCGCGGCAGGTCCAGGTGCACAGAAAAGAAGTGTACGACTCGATCAAGCGAGAGAACACCGAGGCATCCAATGTGCAGATCGACGACCTTGACCTTGCGGACGACAACCTGCGGCGGCTGGATCGGCGAGCCGGTACCGGCCTGCAGCGACCATAGATCGGAATGAACAAGAGCACTGCCGGCCGCGTGGCACGGCGGACAGAAAACGACACCACCCTAGCGGATAGCGCGGCTATGACGGGGCCAGACCCCGGGGCCGAGCGAGGATCACGAACAGGGACAATCAAGGAGGATTGTCGATGTCAAGAATCAATACCAACGTTACGGCACTGATCGCCCAGCACAACCTAAGCAAGACCAACGCCGACCTGGCGACCCGCCTCCAGCGGCTAAGCACGGGTCTGCGGATCAACCGTGGGGCGGATGACCCGTCCGGGCTGATCGTCTCCGAGCGGTTGCGAAGCGAGATCGCCGGTATTTCCCAGGCGATCAACAACGCCGAGCGAGCCGCCAACGTCATCGCAACCACCGAAGCCGCACTGACCGAGGTCTCGACGCTGCTGACCGATATCAAGGGATTGGTGGTCGAAGCGGCGAACACCGGTGGGTTCAGCAAAGCCGAAACGGAAGCGAACCAGTTGCAGATCGACTCGGCGGTCGAGTCCATCACGCGGATCGCCAACACGGCGAGCTTCGCGGGGCTGAAGCTGCTCAACGGCGGATTGGACTACCTGACCAGTGGCGTTGATCAGAACCAGATACAGGACGTCAAGGTGTTCGGCGCCTCAGTTGCGACCGGCTCACACATGCCGGTGACCGTCGAGGTGTTGACAAGCGCGAACTCCGCGCAGTTGTTTATCTCCGGCAATACAGCCGGCGCCGTAGGGGCGTTGCTGTCGAGCGTTACCTTTGAAATCAACGGGGCTCTGGGTTCGGAGGTGTTCGAGTTCATCAGCGGCACGGCGTTGTCTGCCGTGGCATTCGCGGTGAATCAGGTGGTCGATGTTACGGGCGTGTCCGCTTCGTTGGTCAACGGTGCCGACGCGACATCCGGCCTGGTGCTCAGCAGTTCCGAGCTCGGATCGGATTCGTTTGTCAGCGTCCGTAAGCTGGCCGACGGTGACTTCCTGCAGACGTTCGATGCGCAGGGAGGCAGCGCGGTTAATCGCGACGTGGGCGAGGATGTGTTTGCACTGGTGAACGGGAATCTGGCATTGGGCGACGGTGCGAAGGTCAGCCTGCGATCGTCCGTGCTGAACATCGAGCTGACCCTAACGACCGCGGCCGCACAGACACAAGGCGTCAATTCCTTCGCGATCACCGGCGGCGGAACCACCTACCAGATCGGCGAGGATATCAACCCCGGTCAACAGGTGAACTTCGGGATCCAATCGGTCGCGGCGAGCCACCTCGGGCGTGAGGCGATCGGGTTCCTCAGCTCGATTGTGACCGGCGGCGACAACAGTTTGATTGCCAGCAAATCCCGCGAATCGTCGCTGATTATTGAAGAAGCAATCGACCAGGTCTCGACGCTTCGTGGGCGGCTCGGTGCCTTCGAACGCAACACGCTGCAGACGAGTGTGCGGAGCAATCAGATTGCGCTTGAGAATCTAACGTCGGCGGAAAGTGTGGTCCGTGACGCGGACTTTGCGTCAGAAACGGCGAGCCTGACCCGTGCCCAGATCCTGGCCAACGCCGGGACATCGACGTTAGCAATCGCCAACAGCACAGCTCAGAGCGTGTTGTCGCTGCTGCAATAAACCGTCAGGCGATCGGTCGGTGCGCGAAAGTATGTTGCCACAGTGATTGATGTTCGTTGAGCGTTACTGATTCGGTACCGGTGTCTGCCGGCCGAGCGGGATCAGCGAAACGCCGATCGCCACGGTGATGAGCAGCGCGACGAAAATCACCGACACGTGGGCCACGACCGATGGCTGCGCCGATACCGTGAATATCCAGCCGCCCGTAAGCCCCACGCGCGCCGTGCGCAGTCCCTCCACGAGTGCGGACGTTTGACTGCGGCTGCGGTGCTGCCGACCGGCGATCGACTCGATCACCGTTACGAACACGATCGCCATAACCAACGCCGACGCTAATGCGGTGTGTTGATCGGTACGCCGGGCTCGGGCGTGCTCGACGTGCTGGACGAGTGGCCGCCGGTCGGTCTTGATGGACTCATCGAACAGCGTCAGTGCGTCGTTCGTGACGCCGGTTGCCTGTAATCGATCACGCCCTTGTGTGGCTTCTTGATCGAATTGTTCGAGCGCATCCTGTGCATCGAGCGAATTGAACATCACACGTTCGTAAACGCGCGGCGCGACCCTGCCGAGCCCAGCCGGGCCGGCCGCGACGCCGAGCACACCAGCGACAAGCAGCAGGGCAAGCCCGGAGGAGGCTCGCGTACGCGGTGCGCCGGGTAAATTTGCGTGCGGCGGGCGTCCAGTATCGCGCGATTGGCTCATCCGCCAAGCGTACGGCGAGACACCGGGTAAGCCAAAGCACCGCTAGCCGAACATCTCGGGGCCGACGAGTTGGTTGGACCAATGGCCCTGCGCCAGTGCGATCTTTCGGACCTGTTCGAGAACCCTGATGACGGCGGAGACCTGGGCTTCGATCTCGTCCCGGTCGGTACGGCCGAGGATCGTATCGCCGCATTCGTCAACAAAGTAGAGGTCGGTGATCATGCCGCGGATGGCGGGGGCGGATTCGGCGGCGGCATGGCCCGGCGATTCGCCAATCACACTTAGTAAATCGGGCAGGATCCACAATGCCGGGCAGGCCTCAGCCGTCAGTCTGCCTGTGTTCGGCTCGGAGCCAGCCGGCTGCGTCTCCCGTGGGTCGTGCCAGCCTAGGCGGGTCCATTCGTCCTCCAGGAGGCCACGCGCGATCTCTTCCAACAGCAGCGAGCGGGTCATGGTACACCTCGATCCTGGTTGGGTGAGCGCTGCCCGGTGCGATACCGGGCGCTGGGCTTACCGAATTTTCTGACTCTATATTGATGCGGTTGCGTCCGGATCGCAAGCATGACGGCTGGCAGCGCCTATAATCGGACTTTTACATATTTTATACGTCGCGGTTCTGTCTGTCAATCGCAGGCGAGCAAAATTTCTAATTGGTTGATCCCGAGCCCGGTCCATCGGGGGATTTGGTGAGCAGCCGAGACAATTGCCCGTCGAGGATCTTGGTGAACTTGGTCGCGCCGCTGGCGTTGAGGTGGTCGCCATCATAGAAGTCGCTGTTGTCGAACCGCGTGTCGTCGTGGAAGTCCCAGACCTCCATGCCCCGGTCGCTGAAGCGCCCCTCAAGCCTGGCCATGACATCTTGATGCAAATCGACCCATTCGGTCGGTCGGTTGTCTCGGTATGTTTGATGGTGCGGTAGGGTCATGATCGAGACGCGATACCCGCGGGCGAGCAAGCCATCGACCATCTGCTCGAACCTATGAATATTTTTGCGCATCTGAGCTTGGTTGACCCTGCCCAGGTCTCGGATTTGTAGCCGGACCCGCTCGGCGCCGTCGGTCTCGGCGCTGATATGCCCGACAGTGGGCAGATAACCGGCTTGGGGCGGGCCGAGTTTGGGTTGGCGGCGGCGTTCGTACAGGTGGGTGGGGGTGAGTTTATCGTCGCCCATGAGCGCCCCCAGCACGGATCGATACCAGAACCACTCATACCATAGGGCGGTTTTTCGTTTGATATTGGTATCCAACGCGTTGATATCGCAGCGCAGGTCGAACAGGATCCGGTAGTCGCCCCAGTAGTAGTTGATCGAATCGAGCTGGTAGAGCAGAGGGTCGGCCTCGATGATGACCGCTTTTACGTTCGGCGCGCGGTGCAGCGCGCCCTCAAGCACCGCCGACATGCAGATGTAATCGAACGCGTCGGCGGCGAGGTTCATGTGGCGGGCGGTAGTTAGTTCGGGATTGATGCCCCGGTAGACGTGCGACGAGCCGAGTGCAAGCGTACGGGTTTTATCGCCGACGGCATCCGCCGCCAGGGACATATGGTTGACGCGGGAGCGTGCGGGTAGCGCTGCGATGCCGAGCGCGAGCGTCGCCGTCATGGTGATGGCCACGATCGCTAACCACGCCTTCTCGATGGAGGGAAGTCGATGCAGATGTCTAGGGTATTTAGTATCGAACATCACTATGGCCCGCTTGGGCATCGCCGGGTCGCGGCGTCGATTGGCCCGTCGTGGCAGCCTGGCTCCTGGTTTTAGGGGTCCGTCCGGCTGCGATCGTCCCTGACTTGAGCGACCCGTTGGTCTAGTATCTTGGTGAATTTGGCGGCGCCGCTGTTGTTGAGGTGGTCACCATCCCAAAAATCCTCGTCGGTAAACCTTGGGTCGGCATCGAAGTCCCATATGCGCAAGCCCATCCCCGCGAAACGTGATTCGAGTTGAGCAACGTAGGTACCATGCATCGCGACCCAGTCATCGGGCAGGGTATTGCGGTAGGTGAGGTGGTGTGGCAACCGGGTCACCGCGACCCGGTACCCGCCGGCCAGGAGATCGCCCACGAGCCTCTCTAACGCGCGGTAATTCTTGCTCAATTGAGCTTCGGAGACTCTGCCGAGGTCTCGGATGTGTCGCCGTACGCGCTCGACGCCATCGGTCGAGGGGTTGATCCGGACGTCACTGGCGACAAACCCCGCGTCGACGGGCGGCCGCGGCGGTTCATGGAATCTCTCATAAAGGTACGCCGGCGTTAGCTTGGCCTCGCCAACGACGGGTGCCAGGATAGATGTATACCAAAACCATTGATACCAAAGACTGATCTTGCGCTTAACGGTTGTATCCAGGGTATTAATATCACACCGCAGGTCGAACAGGATTCGAAAGTCTTCCCAGTAGTAGTTGATGCTGTTCATCCGGTAGATCACCGGGTCAACTTCGACGATGACCATCTCGACGTTGGGTGCGCGGCGGAGGCCGGCTGCGAGTGCGGCCTCCATGCACACGTAATCGAAGGCGTCCGCCGCCAGGTTCATGGACCTGGTCGACATCAGCCGGGGGTTGACCGCGCGGTAGACGTGCGACGAGCCGATGACCAGGACCTTCGTGCGGTCATCGAGTGCGTCCGCGCCGGCAGTCATGTGGTTAACCCGCATCCGCTTGGGCAGCGCGGCGATGCCGAGCGCGAGGGCGAGCGTCATTGTGAGCGCGACGACAGCGAGCCACCGTTTTTCGCCGGCGGGCAATGCCCGGAAGCGCTTGGCGTAATCAGAATTGAAAATAGATGAACTCATGTTGGTCGGCGACACCGCAGACGACGATCATCCAGAACACAAACGCATACACCGCCAACCGGACCACCCGTGGCCAGGTCTTGACGACCATCATGTTGTCTGAGCGCTCTTTGAACACCTGCAGCACCATCACCGGGCCGGCCAGCATGACGATCGTCGCGATCGCGAGCCAGTCGTTGGTCCGCCACGGCTCGAGCATCCGCCCGAGCAGGATCGGCACGTCCGAGAGGTTTCGCACCGCGAACAGCAGCCACCCGAAACACGTCACGTGGAAGAAGAACACGATGCACGCCAGCCTCCACCACGCCCCCGTTCGGCCGGTCTGCGGGGTGATCGCGCGCAACGCCGGGCTGATCATGCGGTGGATCGCCAGGATCGCGCCGTGAAACGCACCCCACGCGACGAAGTGCCACGCGGCCCCGTGCCACAGCCCGCCGAGGAGCATGGTGATGATCAGGTTGCGGTAGGTCGCGATCGGGCCACCGCGGCTGCCGCCCAGCGGGATGTAGAGGTAGTCGCGCAGCCACGTTGACAGCGAGATGTGCCAGCGGCGCCAGAAGTCGCTGGGGTTGGTCGCGAAGTAGGGCATGCGGAAATTGAGCATCAGGTCGAAGCCCATGAGCATGGCCACGCCGCGAGCGATATCGGTGTAACCGGAAAAATCGCCGTAGATCTGGAACGCGAACGCGTAGACGGCGATGGCCGACGACAGCCCGTCCGCCGCGCCGGGGTCATCAAACACCGGTTTGGTAAACGCGGCCATGTTGTCGGCGAGGACGACTTTCTTGAAGTAGCCAAGCAGGATCAGCCAGCAGGCTTGTCGGACCATCCAGTAGGTGACGCGGCGCGGCTGTGTGACCTGCGGCAACAGGTGGCTGGCCCGCTCGATCGGCCCGGCGACGAGTTGTGGGAAGAACGCGACGAACAGGGCGAAGTCGCGCAGGTTCCGCGTGGGCGCTAGTTGCCCGCGGTAGATATCGATGGTGTAGCTCATCGTCTGGAACGTGTAGAACGAGATACCCACCGGGAGGATGAAGTTGAACAGCCGCCAGTCGGCCTCATAGCCGAATGACTGGAGCAGGGCGGCGAAGCTGGCACGGAAGAAATCGAAATACTTCAGCGAAAACAGGATCCCCAGGTTGGTCACCATGCTCAGCGTCAGGAAGACCCGGCGCTTGGTCCGCGTCGATGCGGAGTGGATCCACAGCCCGCATGCGTAGTCAACGAACGTGGACACGAGGATCAGCGATAGGAACCGCCAGTCCCACCGGCCATAGAACAGGTAGCTGGCGAACAGGAGGAGCCAGTTTTGCCCGCGGTGGCGCAGGAGCAGGTACAGGCCGTAGACGCCGGTCAGGAACGCCAAGAATTCAAAGGAGTTGAAGAGCATTAGTTCCGAACCGTCCGATAACCGTTCAAGGGGCCGCCCACGGTCGATCTCCGCACCTAACGGCGCATCCGGGCACGGCGCTGTATACCAGATTCGGGCCAGAATCCATCGCGGTTTAGGTTACCCACGAATTGCCAAGTCGCGTAACTTCCTTTGGTTGTCCCCAGATGAACGCGATCGCACGATGGGGCCCCTCGCCGGGTGGGTCTGTTTGTTGCTTCAACTGCGGGGCACACATATCTTGGCCTCAATGGCGGCGGTGGCCGGATCGGGTGCACGGCCGCACCCACGGGTTTTCCCACCGGCCAGGCCCACCGAGTGCGGGTCGGCGAGCCGCGGCCGAAGCGATCGAAAGGTTCCGGTTGTACATCCTTTATCTGGCTAGCGCTCTTGGGGGCCTGTCGTTGTATCTGATGATGCCGCGCCTGGGCTACAACCCGATACGGATCGGGGCCTTGTTGGGTGCGATGACGTTGGGCGGCCTCTGGCTGGTCCTCGCGGAGCGGCTGCCGGAGGCGCTGGGTGTCGAGCGGGCCGCGTTCGCCTACTACTACGTTTTCAGCGCTCTTGCGATCGGCTCAGCGACGCGTGTCGTCACGCACCAGCGCCCGGTCTATGCCGCGCTGTGGTTCGTTATGGTCGTGCTGGCGTGTGCCGGGCTGCTGCTCGCATTGAGCGCCGAGTTCATGGCCATCGCCATGGTGATCGTCTACGGCGGGGCGATCTTGGTTACTTACGTTTTCGTCATCATGCTCGCATCGCAGAGCGGCCAAAGCCGCGATTCGGAGCAATCGTGGGATGAAGCGGCAGCCGCTCAGGCCAATACCGGGTATGACTGGTTGTCCTACGAGCCGGCCGCAGCCGTGGCGGCGGGGTGTGTGCTGCTCGCATCGCTGCTGGGTGCGGCGTTCGTCCCCCTCGACGCGAACGAGGCCGCCCGCGGCCGCACCGACGAGCAGGTTGTTTCCGAATACCTCACCCAGCGTCCGGCGGTCCGATTGGCTGCTCGGGTTGCCGCGCAAGGTGATGCCGAAGGGGCCTCTGTCCTCGCCAGCGCCAGCCAACTGACCAACGCCGAACGTGTGGGGCTCGACTTGTTCGACAGCCACCCGTTGGGGCTCGAACTCGCCGGAGTCATTCTGTTGGTCTCATTGGTCGGTGCGGTCGTGATCGCACGCAAGCGCGTCGAGCTCGAACCGGTCCGCGAGTCCAGCCGTGATCGGTTGGCTGGCGGGTAGTGTCGGTGGGAATCGTTGTATCTATATAGAGGTTTCATCCCGATCGGATAGGTGAATCAGACTCCGCAACCGCTCCGCAGCACTCACGGGATTTTCAAGTGCACCACGCTGTTTTGTCTCACTTCTTGCTGACCGGGGCGGTGTTGTTCGTCCTGGGTTTGATCGGGTTTCTCTCGCGCCGCAACCTGATCGTGATGTTTCTATGCACCGAGATGATGTTCCAGGGCGTCGTCGTGACGCTCGGGGCGTTTAGCCGCTTTCACGCGAACGACACGGGGCAGACGTTCGTGATTTTTGTCCTGACGATCGCGGCGGCTGAGGCGGCACTGGCGCTTGGGTTGGTGGTCCTGCTTTTTCGGCGTCGCGGGACGCTTGATGTCCAGGCGTGGGGTCGGCTGCGCGGTTGACACTTGCCGCGTCGCTAAGCGGCCTTGCGGGCGGAGAATCTGGTATCGTGCCCCGCATACCGGGGCCGTGTTTGGGTCGATCCTCCGGCTGGGATGGGTTCAGCGTTGATGAGTATTGAGTTCGCTAAATGGGTGCCGTGGCTGCCGGCGGCGGCGGCGGTTTTCTGCGGGCTTTGCTGCACCAATCGCCGCATGCGGACGTTGGCCGCGCCGGTGTGCATCGTGTCCCTGGTCAGCGGGTTCCTGATCACACTCGGCGTGAAGGGGCAGATTGGCGGCGAGCTGTCCGACGCCGGGACGCGGCTGCAGGTCTTCGAGTGGATCCGCATCGGCGGGCTCAATGCCGACTTCGCCTACTACCTCGACACGCTCACCGTCCTGATGCTGCTGGTCGTTACCGGCGTGGGGTCGCTTGTCGCGATCTACGCGGCTGGGTACATGGCCGGCGATCGCGGGTACGCGCGGTTTTTCGCAGCGGTCAGCCTGTTTATCTTCGCGATGACGACGCTGGTGATGGCGGACAACCTCGTCCTGCTCTACCTGGGGTGGGAAGGTGTCGGGCTGTGTTCCTACCTGCTGATTGGTTACTACTACCAGAAGCCGTCCGCCGTGGCGGCCGCGAAGAAAGCGTTCATCGTCAACCGGATCGGCGACCTTGGCTTCGCGCTGGGGATCATGCTCATCTATCACCAGTTCGGGACGGTGCATTTTTCCACGTTCACCGCTGACGGCGTGGTCTATCCCGGTTTGTTCGAGCATTGCAGCCGGTTGACGCTGGCGCAGGTCGAGACGCCGGTCCTGGTGATCCCGTTTCTGCTGATGCTCGGGGCGTTCGGCAAGAGCGCTCAGCTACCACTTTATGTCTGGTTGCCCGACGCGATGGAGGGGCCGACACCGGTTTCCGCGCTGATCCACGCCGCGACGATGGTCACAGCCGGGGTGTACATGATCGCGCGACTGTTGCCGGTGTTTGAGCTCTCGCCCTATGCGCTGCCCACGGTCGCGGTGGTGGGCGGGGCGACGGCGCTGTTCGCCGCGACGATCGCGCTCCGCCAGCACGACATCAAGCGCGTCTTCGCGTACTCAACGGTGTCTCAACTGGGGTACATGTTCCTCGGTGTTGGCGTGTTGTCGACCGTCGGCGGGGTGTTTCACCTGTTCACACACGCGTTTTTTAAGGCGCTGCTGTTCCTGACGGCCGGGTCGGTGATGCACGGGCTCGCCGGGCAGTTGGACATGCGGAAGATGTCCGGTTTGCGGACGAAGATGCCTGTTACGTGTTGGTTGATGTTTGTTGGTTGCCTGGCATTGGCGGGGTTCCCGTTTACCGCTGGGTTTTTCAGCAAGGACATGATTCTTGCCGCGGCTATGGATCGTGGGCTGACCGGGCAGGGCACGATGTACACCGTGCTTGGGATCGCGGGGTTGTTCACGGCGCTGCTGACGGCGTACTACACGTTCCGCGTGTGGTTCCGCGTGTTCATGGGGCCGACCGAATACGAGATGGGTGAGGAGCACGCAGCCGTCGAGGACACGCCGACCGACGGGAATGAAGCCGACCCATCTGCGGACACGAGCATCGACGACGGGAACATCAAGGTTGAGCACCACCACGATGCGCACGAGATGGGTTGGCTGATGAACGGCCCATTGGTCGTGTTAGCCGTCGGGGCGCTGCTGGCCGGGTGGCTGGGGCACGCGGACAGTTCCGGGCACAGTTGGCTGCTCTCGGTGATTGAAGGGTCGTCGGCAAACCCGACGCGTATGGTGGAAGCGGCCGCGGGGCACGCCGAGGCACACACGATGCTGCTGGGGATGGAACTGCACACCGCGATGATGGTAATCAGCTCCTGTCTGTCGGTGCTGGGGATCCTCGTTGCGGCGTATCTGCATTGGTTCAACAGGCCGGCGGCGGACCGGTTGGCTGAGCAGTGGTCCGGGTCGGCCCGCGTTCTGGAAAACAAGTATTTCGTCGACGAAGCGATGGATGCTGTGATCGTCAAGCCGCTTCGGATGATGGGCTACCTGTGCTTCGTGTTCGATCGGCTGGTGATCGAGGGCCTGGTGCTCGCGGTCGGGTGGGTGCCGCGGATCGGTGGTTTGGCTGTGCGACGGACACAGCGCGGTGCGCTGCAGGGATACGGGATCGGCATGGCGGTCGGCGTGGCGGTGGTCGCCGTGTTGATTGCGATGGTCCGGTGATGGTTAACCGATTCGAGTCGTGTCCCCCGCGGCGAAATGACGACGAGGTAAGTGGACAGAGATGCAATTGTCGATGCTGATCCCGATGATGGTCGTGCTGCCGCTGCTTAGCGGTGCGGCGCTGTTGCTGCTGCCCAGCGGCGGCAAGGCGATCAAAGCGCACGCACTGATCGGGACGCTGGCGACGCTCGGCGTTTCATTGCTGGTCGTTTGCCGGTTCGACTGGAGCGAATCGCAGGCCATTCAGATGGCGTCGGCGATCGGCTGGGTCGAGGGGTTCGGCTTATCGTTCGGGTTTGGGATCGATGCGATCTCGCTGTGGCTGGTGCTGCTCACGACGGTGCTGATGCCGCTGGTGGTGCTCGGCTCGTTCTCGTCTGTGACGCACCGGTTCAAAGAGTTCTACGGCTGGTTAATGGTGCTCGAAGCAGCGATGATCGGGACGTTCGTCGCGACGGACCTGATCTTTTTCTACATCTGCTTCGAGTTCACGCTCGTTCCGCTGTACCTGTTGATCGGGGTGTTCGGCGGTACGCAGCGGCTGCGTGCGGCGAAGATGTTCTTCCTCTACACCTTCACCGGCTCGATGCTGACCTTCGCCGGCGTGCTGTACGTCGCGTGGTTCAACACGACGCTGCCATGGACACTGTTTGAGGGCGCCGGCCGCTGGACGTTCGACATCCGCACGCTATACGGCTCGGCCCAGGCGATGAGCCACGGTCAGCAGGTGTGGGTTTTGATCGCGTTGCTGTCCGGCTTCGCGGTGAAGGTGCCGCTGTTTCCCGTGCACACCTGGCTGCCGCTGGCGCACACCGAAGCGCCGACATCCGGGTCGGTCATCCTCGCCGGTGTGTTGCTCAAGCTCGGTACTTACGGGCTGCTGCGATTCGCGCTGCCGATGACGCCCTGGGCGGTTGTTACGATCGGTCCGTACATCGGGGCATTCGCCGTCGCCGGGATTCTTTACACCGCGTTGATCTGTTGGGTACAGAAAGACATCAAGAAGCTGATCGCGTACTCCTCGGTCTCGCACCTGGGGTTCTGCGTATTAGGGATGTTTGCGCTCAACAGCGTGGGCGTCGGCGGGTCGATCCTTTACATGATTAATCACGGGTTATCGACCGGTGCGCTGTTCCTGTGCGTCGGGATGATCTACGAGCGGATGCACACACGCGAGATGTCGCGGATGGGTGGGCTGGCTCGGATCATGCCGGTGTGGGCGTTTTTTATGGTGTTTTTCTGCATGGCCAGCGTGGGGTTGCCTGGGCTGAACGGTTTCGTCGGCGAGTTCCTGACGCTGATGGGTGCGTTCGTCGCGACCGATGTGTTGGGCCCGGCGTACGCCGCGATCGCCGGCGTGGGGATGATTCTTGGTGCGATCTACGTGCTGTATATGGTTGGCCGTGTCGTGTTCGGCCCGGTCGTCACGCTCGGCCCATCGTTGGGCGACCCCAGCGATGGGCACGGTGTTCGGACGGACGACCTGAACTGGCGAGAGATCGGCGTGCTTTCGCCGCTGGCGGTCGGCTGCCTCTGGCTGGGGCTGTTTCCGACGACGGTGTTGCAGACACTCGAAGCCCCGATCGAAGGCATCATCGAACCGACCCGCTCGATTCTCGACGGCGGTGTGTACGGCAAGGGGGTGACGATTGATTCTGATTCCGAGAGGATCGATCGCGACAGCGATTTTCCCGCAGCGCGCCGCGTGTTGGTTCTGTTCGATACTGATCGGATCGCTCAGCCATGACGCATATGCTGGACAAGATCGTCACGCTTTGGCCTGAGGTCGCGCTGCTCGTGGGTGCGTGCGTGTGCTTGGCGGTTGGACTGTCGCCGCGAGCCGGGACAAGGTTGTTGTGTGCTTGGGTCGCGGGATTGAGTCTCGTAGCGGCCGGGGGTCTGTTGGCATTCGGTGTTGGGCAAGCCGACCAAGGTCTCGCGGCCGCGGCTGGTACGGGGATGACCGGTTTCGTCAAAGCCGCGATCGTCGGCGTCGGGTTGCTGTTGCTGCTGGTTGCGGCGTCGGTGCCGAGCGAGTTGGAGCGCGACGCGCCGGGCGGTTTGGTCGACGGCGATGGGAAGTTCGACCCCGGTTCGGTGATGCGAGGTGAGTTTTTCGCGTTTTTTCTGTTCAGCCTGGCCGGTGCGATGTTGTGTGCCGGTGCTAACGATCTTGTGTGGTTGTTCCTGGCGCTCGAGTTAACCAGTTTGCCCACGTACGTCTTGGTTGCGACATCGAGAGACCGGGCCGATGCGCAGGAGTCAGCCGTCAAGTACTTCTTCCTCGGTGCGATGGCCGCGGCTGTGTTCCTGTACGGGTTCACGCTGATCTACGGGAGTACGGGCCTGACCAATTTCGACGCGATCCGCGCCTACGTCGCGGCGTTTGCTGATTCCGGTGAGCCGCTGGCGCCGTTGCTGCGGACGGGTCTGATCCTGGCGATCCTCGGTGTGTCGTTCAAGATCGCCGCGGTTCCGATGCACTTCTACGCGGCTGATGTTTATCAGGGTGCTGCGACGCCGGTCACCGCGATGCTCGCGTTTGTCCCCAAGACCGCGGGTTTCGTCTCGTTGATCCTGTTGCTGAGTTTGGTCCAGCCGGCGGGTGCCGAAGCGACCCGCGCCGTGACGTGGCTGCTCTGCCTGATGGCGGCTTTGACGATGACGGTTGGGAACGTGCTCGGCCTGCTGCAACACAACGTCAAGCGCGTGCTCGCGTACAGCTCGATCGCGCACTCGGGGTACATCCTGGTAGGGCTGGTCGGGTTTACCGAAGCGGGGTCGACTGCATTGGGCAACGGCACCGCGGCTGTACTTTTCTATCTTGTTGCTTATGGGCTCGCGACGGTCGGCGCGTTTGCCGTGCTTGGTTGCATCGGCAGCCGGGGCGACGAGGCCCAGACCTACGACGACCTGGCGGGGCTCGGGCGGCGTCACCCGGTATTGGGTGCGGCGATGCTCATCAGCGTGCTTTCGTTGTTGGGGCTGCCGCCGATGATCGGGTTCATCGGCAAGATCTATCTGTTCGGCTCGGCGATCGACCGCGGGTACACGCTGCTCGTCATCATCGCGGTCCTCAACAGTGCGGTCTCAGCCGTTTACTACCTGCGCATCGCCGCGGCGTGCTATTTTCGCGACCCGGCCGCTGAGACCGTCTCGCTCGCGGTCCCCTGGCGGCGGGCCGGCGCGGTGTTGGCCGCGATCAGTGCATTGGTACTTGGTGTTGCCGGCGGCCGACTGGTCGACGCGGCCCACGTCGCCACCGCCGGTCAGGCACAAGCGGTGGCCCACGTCTCTTCAGTCGCGCCGTGATTGATCGCGGCCGGTTGAGCTGCGGCCGGTTGAGCTAATGAAAAACTAAGTGAGCTTGCGGATCGCCTCGCGCTGGACGCGGATCAGCTTGCGGATGCCCGTGCCGGCTAGATCGAGCAGTTGGTCCAGCTCCGCCCGCGAGAACGTGTTGCGTTCGCCGGTGCCCTGGACCTCGATCAGGTGCCCGCGGTGGTTCATCGCGACGTTCATGTCGACGTCGGCTCGGACATCCAACTCGTAGTCCAGATCCAGCCGCGGCTTGCCGTCGATGATCCCGACGCTGACCGCGGCGACCGGTCCGATCAGCGGGTTTTTGCTGAGCAGGCCCCGTCGTTTCGCCTCGGCCAACGCCTGTGCGAGGGCGACATACGCTCCGGTCACCGACGCCGTCCGCGTCCCGCCGTCCGCGGCCAACACGTCGCAGTCACAGGTCACCATCACGCCGGGCATGCGATCCAGGTCCACGGCGGCTCGCAGCGACCGCCCGATAAGTCGCTGGATCTCAGTCGACCGCCCATCCGGTCCGCGTCGTTTTCGCTGCGGGGTTGAGCCGGGGAGCATCGAGTACTCAGCCGTCACCCACCCGCGCTCGGCTTCGCCCGACTTGCCGATCATCCACTTGGGCACCTCCGACGCGACGCTTGCCGTGCATAGCACCCGCGTCCCGCCCTGGCTGATCACGACGCTCCCCGGGGCGCCAGTGGGGTACCGTTTGATCGTCACATCCCGCAATTGATTGCCGCGTCGTTGTTTTGTCATGATCGCACTCCTATCAGCGCCGCGTAGTGGTGGCAAACTCGCGCCCAATGTCGCCATGCGATCGGTTTTTGCTCGCGCCGCACCGGGGCTGTTATCGAACCTAAACCCGCACTGTCAGCGTGCCGATACCGGATAGTGGTCCCGGGGCACTCCAACTCAACGCAGGAGCGAGCAAGCATGTCCGACTCTTCCAAGCCCCCGGCCGACCTGCGAAACAACCCCCGCCTCAAAGTCCCCCCCATGTATACCCTCATCCGCGTGACCCAGCCGGGCAAGACACGCGCGACGATGACCGGCCACATCTACGACGTCAGCACCACCGGCATGCGGTTCGAATTGGATCGGCCGATCGCTGCGGGCACCACCATCCAGGCCCGTGCGCTCTTGCCCGGCAAGACTCACACCACGGTTCAACTCAGCGGACAGGTTGTCCGCCACCACAGCGACGCGGACGACCCCGGTCCTGCCAGGATGGCGATGAGGTTCGACCGGACGTCGCACCGCAAGGACCTGCTGCGGCTGACCGATTATCTGCGAGACGCCGGCCTCCGCGCGGCCTAGTTAGATGGGCCGCGAGTGCTCCCATGTCCGTCCCGACTACGCCTGATAGGTGTCTGCGACTACCACTTCCTGCGCGACCCTTGCGAACCGATACGCCACACTGGTGCCCGGGCGCGACCCGCTGGGCCAGTTGGTATGATGCGTGCATGGTCACCGCGAGGCCGATCACAATGAACTGCAAGACCCTCGTTGTTGTTGCGTTATTTGCCGCGTTCGCAATGGCCACCCCGGCCTGCGATCGTCCGCCGAGTGACTACGACTACGGCAGCGCTGACGGCGAGCGATACGATCAGAATGTCGACGAGCCTATCTTCCGCGTGGTCACGCTGGCCCCGGCCATCACTCAGATGATGAACGACCTGGGCCTGCAAAAAATGATCGCCGCCACGGCCGATCAGGACCCGGTCGCCCCCGACGGCTTACCGACGGTGGGCAACTATTTAGACATCCACACCGAGTCACTGTGGTCGGTCAAGCCGACTCACGTGCTGATGATGACCGACAAAGCCGGTGTGCCGCCACGCCTCCAGGAGATGGCGGATAGCGGCAAGTTCCAACTCGTCACCTACCCCTCGCCGACCAAAGTGTCGGACATCTTGCAGATCATCTACGACTATCAGGAGGCGTTCCCGCTAGGCGAGCCCACGGGCCCACCGAAGAGTCTGGGGATCATCCTGAGCGCACCGGCCAAAGCCCTCGAGCTGCACACGACGATCGGCGTCCAACTCGCCCAGTTAAGCGACCTCACCTCGAAGGAGGATTGGCCGCGCGTGCTGATGGTCATCGGCACCGACCCGCTTATGGCCAGCGGCCCCGGCACCGTGCACGATCAATTGTTGTCCTTCATCGGTGGCGTCAACGCCGCGGGCGACGCGACTGTCTCGGCGCCGGTGTACGACAAGGAAAAGATCATCGCCGCTCAGCCGGACGTGATTTTGCTGCTCGAACCCGGTGGCGCCGACCTTGAATCGATCCGAACCGACAGCCGATTGCTGAGTTTTCGCGGCCTGCCAGTGCCGGCTGTGGAAGACGGCCGCATCGCCGTGATCAATGACCCCACCGCGCTGCTGCCGAGCAGCTCACTTGCCCGCGTCTGTGCGTCGATGGCCAAGGTGATCCACCCGAACCTGGCTGAGCAGGTCGACCAGGCCATGTCGACGGGGTTGCTGCCGCAGCGCGAGCCCGATGCGGATGAGCCAGCCCTCGACGACTAACTCCAAACTCTTTGCACCAGCCGGGTGCCCAACGCGCGGCGTCGCCGTGCTCATTGCGCTGGCGATCGGATTGATCGTTCTTGCGACGATCCGTTTGTGCGTCGGTCAGCACTTCGGTTGGCCGACCGGCAGCCTGCCGCAGGCACTGTGGGCGGTATCCCTGGGCGACATATGGCCGCGAACCCCGGCGTCACTCACGCTGATGGACATCCGAACGCTGCGGCTGGTGCTCGGGGTGTTGGTCGGTGCGGCGCTGGCGACCAGCGGTGTCGCTCTGCAGGCGCTGCTGCGAAATCCATTGGCCGAGCCTTACATCCTCGGGTTGTCCAGCGGGGCCGGCGTCGGTGTGATGGCGCAGATGCTCGTCGCGTATCACTTGGGCCGGGACGTCGGTGGGAACCACCTTGGCGCACTGCTTGGCGCTGCCGCCACGATGGTGGTTGTGTACGGTGCCAGCCGCCGGCGCGGTGTGCTCGACCCGCTCGGCCTACTGCTGATCGGTGTCGTGATGGGTACGGTTAATGGCGGGCTGATCCTCTTAATGAACTACATCGGCGGTGCGGCCGGCCTGCGCGAGGACCTGGCTCGCTGGATGATGGGTTACCTGAACGAATCGGTTTCCGGGTCGGCCGCGGTGGTGGTGGTCGGCGCGATGACACTGTTCGGGTGGCTGCTTTTGTGGAAGCTCGGCCGGGCGATGGATGTGGCGACTTTTTCCGATGATGAAGCTGCCAGCCTAGGGGTCAACCTCCGCCGGCTGCGGGCCGCGCTGTTTCTCGTGGCGAGCGCTCTCGCCGGTGGGGCGGTGGTGTTGGCCGGGCCGATCGCGTTCGTCGGGCTGGTCTGCCCGCACGTCGGCCGGCTGCTGCTGGGCCCTAGTCACCGACCGCTGCTCGCCGCGTCCGCGATGCTCGGTGCGATGTTGATTGTCCTGGCGGACACCGCATCAGCCACCATCGATGCCTGGTTTGGGATCGGCTTACTTCCGATCGGTGTTTTTACAGCTATTTTTGGCGGCCCGGTGTTCGTCTGGATGCTCCGCCCACAACTCGGTGGCGGCGTCGCGTAAACTCTGGGCGTGCTCGGCCGCAACGTAGTGCCGGCCGGGTGATTCATCGAAAGTGATCAGCGTTGGCAGTGAACGAGACCCATTTCGCCGATCGTTTGAGCGACCGCTGCAAGGAGGTTGGCGCGGCTGTGTGCGTCGGCATCGACCCGGTCTACGAGCGCTTGCCTGACGAGGTGCGGGCGGGCGACCGTCCCGACAGCGCCGCCGACCGGGTTGCGTCGATCCAACGCTATGTCCGTGGCGTGCTCAACGCGGTCGCGCCGCACGCCCCTTGCGTGAAAATTCAATCCGCGTGCTTTGAGCGGTACCTCTGGTTGGGTGTCGAGGCGTACTTTCAAACGATCCGTGAGGCCCGCGACCTCGGGCTGATCGTCATCGGCGATGCCAAACGCGGTGACATCGGTGTTAGCGCCAGCCACTACGCCGCCGGCTGCCTCGGCGACAGTCCGTTTGGTGATCTGAACAACGCGCCGGGGCCGGATGCGATTACCGTCAATGCCTATCTCGGCGACGACAGCTTGCGACCTTTCCTCGACCACGCCGCAGAGATGGGCAAGGGCGTGTTCGCGCTGGTGCGCACCAGCAACCCCGGCGGCGATGCGGTCCAGTCGTTGCGCTTGGCCGAGGGGCGAACCGTCGCGGAATCTGTTGCGGTGATGATCGACGCGATGGGTGCGCAGCCGGGCTACGTTGGCAAGTGCGGGTTGAGCTTGCTCGGCGCCGTTATCGGCGCGACGAAGAAAGACGAGGCTGCGCAGTTACGCCAGCTCATGCCGCGTACCATCTTCCTCGTGCCCGGGATCGGCGCTCAGGGTGCAGCCGTCGAGGACACGCGTGCCTGCTTCCACCCCGACGGGACCGGCGCGCTACTCACGGCCAGTCGGTCGGTGCTCTACGCCTACGAGCACGCTACCGATATGCCCTGGGAGTCCGCAGTGCGAGATGCGGCGATCGCTCTCAAAGATCAGGTTTCAGCGATGTTTAGGTGAATTGTTGGCTGGCCGGTTGCGCGGCCTGTCGGTCGGTTATACGGACTGTTCAATTTGCGCAAGCGCAGTGAACCCTATCTGCGAGCCTGTCAATCTCGGCGGGTGATGCGTTGCGGACAACGTGACGATCCATGTTTGGGGTGGGCTCCCGTGGAGTACATGGATGATTCGCTGGGCGATGCTCTTTTTGGGCGGCCTGACTATGGTCGCTGCGTGGTCGTTGTGGCTGCTCCCCGAGCCCGCCACGGCTGAGGATCTGTACGTTCGCCCGGACCAAGCGGCGGCCTTGCTCGCTCTGTCACTAAAGCCCGATCAAGTCCATTGGATCGACGGGCGGGTCGACCGCGCGAATCCACTTTATCGATCCGGCCTGCCCGCACCGGCGTTCGCCGCCTATCGGCCGGGTGATACGCAACCACTTTTTGTTGATGGGCGCTTGGACCTCGATCGGTTAGACGGGTTGCTCGGTAGTTCGGTCGAAGCGTCTGGGCCACTGGACGCTCGAGCAGTTGTTGTTGATTGGACGGATGACCCAGCGGCCGCGCCGCACGCCGCATCGCCACAACGCCGAGTTATCGCGCCGATCAAGGGGTCGGAGGCGACTGTTTTCGTCGTCTCGCCCGCGTTGGCGTCCAAGGACAGCGCCGAGGCGAAGGCGTGGTTCCGCGCACCGAAGTTCCACGGCGATCTGTCGCTGTTCTCCGACCTCCCCACGAACACAGGCCGGCTGCATCACGAGATGGAATCGATCCGTCAGCGGTTCGACGAGATGGGGGTGTTCGTCCCGGCGAATGCGGTGGTGATCCTGCCCGCCGACGCCGTTGTTGTGCGGCCCGCCGCCCGCCGCATCGCGAGTTACTTTCTGCCGATCGAGGGGAGTGGCTTCACGCTGTTCGTCGAGGCACTTGAGGGACAAGGCCATCTGATCCCCGACGCCGGGCCGCTTGCCGGAGTCATGAGACCCGCAGCCGACGCCGGGCTTATCGGTTATGAGCATATTGTCAGTGCGCGGGTCGGAAACCGTGCTGCCGTGCTCGAACTTCGTGACGCACCGCTGCCCGAACCGGCTGAGTCGTCGCCGCTGTTTGCCGGCTTTAGCGCACTCGCTGCGATCGGGTGCGGCATCTGGCTGATCCAAGCCCGTAACCGCATCGATCGCTGGTCGGCAGCGCCGCTGCCGGTGACATCTCAGCCAATCGCGGTCGCGGAATCGCCCGAAGCTTACGTCGCGCATGCCCACACCGACTGGCGATCGCCTGCGGCATCGGCGACCCGGCCACTCTAGACATGGTCGGGTAGCCATGCAGGATCGGTCGCACTAAACCATAGTTGCCCGTGGTGATGGATCTTGATCATCACTGGCGCGTCGACCAGGATCATTGCGTCGGCACGGTCGAGCCCGTTGAGCAGCACCGTCAACAACATTGCCAGATCGTGCGCGCCAGGATCGATCACCACACCGTTCGCGGCGGTGAGTTGCGGGTCATTGGTCGGCTGGCCCACGATATCGAGGGCGCGCCGCCAGACCTGGGGGCAGTGATCGAGCAACTCGTGCTCCCAGTGCGTGTGTGGGATCAGGTACATCGGCGTCGGCAGGCGCGTACCCAGGTAAGCAGCGGCGGTCGTCGTGAGCGTGTCGATAGTGGGAAGCTTGTGACACCGTGTGCGCAGCGACGGGGCAATCGTCGGATCGTCCTCAACGAGCCAACAGCACCGGTGGACGGCCAGACCGGAGGCGAATTCGAACCGCCCGGAGTTCGGGTACACCGGTTCCATACCGTGCCGGCTCACCCATGCGGTTAGCTCATCGAGTTGTCGTATCACGGCGTGGGGGTGTCGCCGTTGGCCGCTGGTTCCTGCTTGCCTTGCTCGGTCTTCGCCGGGGCGTGCTCAGTGGTTGTGGCGGCAATCGGCAACTCGTCGTCATCTTCATCTTCAAACACGTCATCGAACTCGGCTCCGTCAGCCGCACGCCGCAGCAGCAGGTAGACCCAGGTATTCGCACTGAAGTAGAAACTCACTGCGAACGACGTGACCAATGCACTGACCAGACACACCCACAGTCCCACCAGCGCCGCGCCCGCGCTGGAGAACATGTTCAGTTGATCCCACGCGCCCTCCGGGCCGGGCACACCGTACTGCGGCCCGGGGAAGACCGTTTCAAAAAGTGTTTCGCCGCCCTGGCCGGCATCGCGGACTGCCCACACACCCACGAACCGGTGCGTGCTCCACAGCGTCAGGAATACGACCAACTCCACGAACATCAGCGTGATCGCGCCGTAGACCAAAGCGGCGGCGTTATACAACAACCACCGCCACGGTCGACCGACCACATACCCGAACGCCCGGCTGATCGCGTCGAACGTATCCGTTCCTTCGACCGCGAGGGCGGGGAAGTACAGGTGCATTCCCGCTGCTTGTAGCAGGAGCAGGAACGCGATGATCGCTCCGCCGAATAGCGCGAGGAAAAGCAACGCTCCGCCGATCGGGCTGGTCACCGACATATTGAAGAACACCATCCCGCCCAGTGCCATGGCCAGCCCGACCAGCCCGGCGATCACGCAAGGCAGCAGCGGCGTCAGCACGAACCACCCCCAGCGGGCCGCGACGAATCTGCCTGCCGCTAATGGGGTGATCCGCCGGTCGCGCGTTGCGTGCAGCGCCGCCATTCGCGCCAGCGTTCCGCCGAGCAGCGACCACACCGCTAACGCCCAAGCGCCGAACAAAACCGCGAATCCGCAGTGTGCCCGCCAGAGCCAACCGGGGATCGTCACCATCAGCTCGTAGACCGCACCGCTGACGGTTGCTCGGTCGGGCCCGGCGCGACTCAGCAACTGATCAAACCCGAATCGCAACCCCGACGCTGCCATGATGAGTCGATCCAGCGCGGCGGCTTCAATCTCGATCAGCGCATCGAAGACCCCGGCCGGTCTTAACTCTTCAACGGCGCGAACCATCTCGCGGCGCTGACGATCGAAGTCAGCCAACCGCTCATGGTCGGCTTCTGCCAGCGAATTGCCGTCTTTGGTAACCAACTCGATCAGCCGTTGCCGCTTGGCCTCGAAAGACTCATTGATCCCGGCGAGAACGAACCGGTGCGGATCACCCGTCGTCTTAAACGCATCGCGTGTTGCGGCCTCCACACCCGGCAAGCGTCCGAGCAGACGTCCTAACCGGTCGCGCGTCGCGTCCGGCTGCGCGTCCAGCCACTGTGCAAACGCTTCGCGGTCAAGCGCGGTGTAGCGATCGAACTCTCCGGAATAAACGCCGGTTGCGCCGAGCCCACTGAGCGTCCGCCCGCCCAGCCACAGCGAAGCCACCAGCAACAGGCCGACCACCAGCTTGGGCGGGTGGATCGCCATCCGGAACGCCCCGAACAGCCGGGTCAGCGGCAGGAGGTTGGCCCAATCGATCTCTTCGACGCGTACACGCTGGCGCTCATCAAACATGGGGGTACCCTCGATTCAATAATCCCCGCGGCGCACCGCTGGCCGTCGCCGGGCTCAGGTTGTCCGGTCGACACGCGGGCTAAACCTGGTGTTGTTCGGTTAGATGGTGTCGCAGCCGCCGGCGGATCATCTCCGCACAGCGCAGGTATGTCGTGAGGCTGCCGCCGATCGGGTCTTCGACATCGTGGCTCGGGTCCAGCGGGAAGACCTTCGCCTCGGCTGACGGCACGGCCCGCAGGACTGTCTTCGCGTGTGCCTCGGTCATGCAAAACACCGCGTCCGCTTCCTGGATCAGTTGTGCTGTCAGCGGTTCGGACCGGTGGTCTGATAGGTCGAGGCCTAATCGCTGCATTGCCTCGACGGCTTCGGGGCTGGCGGGGCTGCCCTTGCCGGCCGACGTCCCCGCCGAGACCACGCGGATGCCCGATGTCTCAAGGTCTTCCACCGGGATTGATCGCGCCTCGCTTAGCATCTGTTGTGCCAACGCCGCCGCCATCGGCGACCGGCAGGTGTTGCCGCTGCACACCATCAGCGCCGTCCAACGCATCATCCGCCGGATGGTTCGCTCGTCATACACCCCTTCGCGCTCCACGCTCACGCGCGACCGGCCATCGATCTGCCGCACCCGGACGATCGTCGACGGCTTCGCGTAGCGGCAGCGACCGCCGTCGATCACCAGCCCGGCCGCGTCGGCAACGGCGTCGGCTGCCTCCTGTGCATCCAGCGGCGCCTGTCCGCCACGCCGGTTCGCACTGCTGGCGACGACCGGAACGCCAGCCGCGGCGAGCACACGCTGCGCTGTGGGTGAGTCCGGGCAGCGCAGCCCGACCGTCCCCTCGTGATACAGCCGACCCGCGTCGTCCGCGGCCAACCCGAGCCCCGACAGGCTGCGGTCAATCACTTCCTGCGACACGTCCGCTACAAGTGTGACCGGCCCGGGGAACACCTTGTCGATCAGTCGTTTGAGCGGTGGCCACGACGTATCAACATACTGCCCCGCCGCATCGGCATCAGGGATATGGATGGTAAATGGTTGCTCGCTGGGCCGTTCCTTAAATGCCCGCAGCGCGGCCAATCCCTGCTCGCTCGCCGCCGACGCCGCGATGCCGTAGACCGTCTCGGTCGGGAACACAACCAACCCGCCGTCGCGCAGGATCTGTCCGGCCTGGGCGGCGGTTTGCTCGGCGTGTGCCTGGTCTTGCTGACTGACCGTGGTGACCTGCATAGCCGGGGTATGGTAGCAGCCAACGCGTTGCTTCGCGTTTCCCGGATCGACCACTTCCACGCCGAGCGATGGCCGGCGAGATCAGCTCGATTGCGCAAGATTCACCCTTTCGGCAACGGTGTATCGCGGCCCATCGGGGCGTAGCTCGCTGAACACTACGTCGATCGAGTCAACCGGCGAAACGCCGAACCGCCTATCGCGCGTCTTGTCCAGCCACTCCGCCAACTCGCCGGGCGGCTTCGCCTTGATCCGCGCCAGTGTCACATGCGCACGCCAAGGCCGGCGCTGATCGCCATACAACCCAATCGCCTCAAGCCCGGGCACGAGTCGGGCTTCGATCTCACCGAGCGTGGCGTCGTCCGAAACCCCGGCCCACACCGACGCCTGTCGGGTGAACGTGGGAAACGCCCCGACCCCGGCGAGCCCAATAGAAAATGCCGGTGTCTCACCCACCGCGTTTCGGACCGCAGCCGTGATCCCGATGAGTTGATTGCGATCGATATCGCCCAGGAATCGCAGCGTGACATGCAATCGGTCGGGCTCAACGACGCGGCCGGCTTGGCCCATGCCGCGCAGTGTGGCGATCTCACGACGCAGCGCATCGCCTGGCGACACCTTCACCGCGATAAATGCCCTGCACATCGCTTTCCAATCTGATCAACACCGGCATAGCGCACGACAGACCCCGGTGCGTGAAGCGGATAATCTATGTTGTGATGTGATAGAAGGTCCGCGTGGTCCGCAGCCGCCGGATACAACCATGCCCCCGAATGATTCCACCGGGGGCATGGCGGAGGAGAAAGAGTCCGGCGTTACCCGGCGTGCTGGGAATCTCCCGCCGCCCGGGTATAATTGCTCATGAAGGGATGCCGCGTACCGCTTCGCTTAATTCAGCGAAGGTTCCGCCGACACGTGTAGCTGTGGCCAGGCCAGAATCGGAGCGATAGCAAAATCCGATCACTGATGCACCCTGACTGCCATACCGCGGCGACCCGTCCTTGAGCCGGCCTTTGGCTGGGCTTGGCTACCCGCTACGGCGGGAGCGATCCGTCTGCCTTCGCTGAGGTTTTCTTAAGGATCGATCCTTTCGACTATCCCAACCCCGCGTCCGCGCGACGCCATTACTCTGGTTCGTTGCGGCCGTTACCCCGGCCGGTTGTTCGCTCGCCCGGCTCGCATCGCCCGCCGCGGGTTCATCAACACCCCCGGCTCCGACGCGAGCACCTGCTCGACATACGCCTGCCACGCTGCCCGGTCCCTAATCTCCATATGGTCTTTCACGCCGATCAGCACGACATCGCTTCCCAGTTCGGCCTTTTTCAGCAGGTTCTCGGGCAGGCGGACCCGCCCCTGCTTATCCATCTCGACCCGCCTCGCCAGGCTGAACATCAGCCGCTCGTATGACAGCAACTCGCCCGGTTCGAGTTCGCTCTGATCCAGCTCTTCGGCCCGCTGCTCGAAACTCTGCTCGGTGTAGAGGCACAGCGTCTGTCCCTCGCCGAGTGTGACATACCAGCTAAAACCCCCGTTGCCCGGGGTGTCGTCCGCGATCGGCAGCCTGGCGCGGACCTCAGAAGGGATCGCCAGGCGCTGCTTGGCGTCGATCGCGTGCTCGTAGGTGCCTGTGAATACCAAACCATTGATTCTCCAGGCGACTCCCCACCGTCCGATCAGGTTATGGGAACTTAAACCACCCTGCCCCACAATGCAACACAATCCCCCAATCCGCCGGTTTCTGTGGATAAGGTGTCGATTATCGGAGGTTCGGCCGGACGTTCCCTCCCGACAGCGGAAGCATTAGCATCTCGCCCATGCCGCTTTCGTGGAATGAGATACGACAACGAGCCATCCGATTTTCGCGGGAATGGGCCGATGCCTCTCGCGAGCGCGGCGAGGCACAAACCTTCTGGAACGAGTTTTTCGACGTTTTCGGCCTCCGTCGCCGCACGGTCGCCGGGTTCGAGGAGCCCGTCCGCAACCTCAAAGGCGACTACGAATTCATCGATCTGTTCTGGAAGGGCCGCCTGATCGCCGAGCACAAATCTCGCGGCAAGGACCTCTCCAAGGCCGCATCGCAGGCGTTCGGCTACACCCAGCACTTGGCCTCGCAAGGCCGCGCCGACGAGTGCCCCCGCTACCTGATGGTCTGCGATTTCGCGCGCTTCGCCCTGCACGACCTCGAAGCCGAGTCACCGCAAGACCAGACGCTTGAATTCACGCTCGATCAGTTTCACAAACACATCCGGGCGTTCGGTTTCGTCGCCGGCTACGAGTCTCGCCGGATCGACCCGGAGGACCCGGCCAACTTCAAAGCCGTCGAGCTCCTGGGCAACCTGCACGATCGGCTGGAAGACGGCGGGTATGCCGGTCACGACCTGCAGCGCTTCATGGTGCGCGTGCTTTTCTGCTTGTTCGCCGAGGACACCGGGATTTTCGAGCCCGAGGCCTTTAAGAACTTCATCCTTCACCGCACCAGCCCGGACGCGGCCGACCTGGGTGCCCAGCTATCGCGCTGCTTCGACACCTTGAACACCCCGCCGGACAAGCGCCAGAAAAACCTCGACGAAGACCTCGCCGCGCTGCCCTATGTCAACGGCGATCTGTTCGCCGAGCGGTTGGCATTCGCCGACTTCGACACGGCGATGCGCAACGCGCTGCTGTCCTGCTGCTCGTTCAAGTGGGACAAGATCTCGCCCGCGGTCTTCGGCTCGTTGTTCCAGAGCATCATGGATGCGCGCGCCCGCCGCAGCGCCGGCGCTCACTACACGTCTGAGCGCGACATCATGAAGGTGATCCGCTCGCTTTTCCTGGATCGGCTCCGCAACCGCTTCGAAAAGGCCGGGCGCGACAAGAAAAAACTCGCCGCGCTCAGCCGCGAGCTTGGCGAGTTGCGTTTTCTCGATCCGGCCTGCGGTTGCGGCAATTTCCTGGTTCTGGCCTACCGCGAGCTGCGACTGCTCGAGATGGACATCCTCCAGGCACGCTTCGGTGAGCGGATCAACGAAGGTGATATCCGCGCCAACTGCCACCTCACCGTGGATCAGTTCTGCGGGATCGAGATCGAGGAGTGGCCCGTCCGCATCGCAGAGGTCGCGCTATGGTTGATGGATCACCAGATGAACGCCGAGTTGTTCGACCGGTTCGGCCAGATCAAAGCCACGGTCCCCCTGGAAAGCTCACCGACGATCCGCCAGGCCAACGCCCTGCGGACCGACTGGAACGAAGTGCTGCCTGCACAGGACTGCTCCTACATCCTCGGCAACCCGCCATTCATCGGCGCGAAATACCAGGACAAATCTCAGCGGGCCGACATGGCCGCGGTGGCCGAGGGGGTCAGCCGCGCCGGGCTGCTCGACTACGTCGCCGGGTGGTACTTCAAGGCCGCCGACTACGTGCGCTGCACAAAGACCCCGGTCGGGTTCGTCTCGACCAACTCGATCACCCAGGGCGAGCAGGTCGGCGTCCTGTGGAACGAGCTGTTCCGCCGCGGGGTCAAGATCCACTTCGCCCACCGCACGTTCGTCTGGCAGAGCGAGGCCCGCGGCAAGGCCCACGTCCACGTCGTGATCATCGGGTTCGGGCTGTTCGACACCAAACCGAAACACCTCTACGACTACGAGACATCCCAGGACGACCCGACGATCACCAAGGCCGCCAACATCAGCCCGTACCTGGTTGATGGCCCGGATCGGGCCATCGTGAATCGGACCAAGCCGATATGCGACGTTCCGAGGATCGGCATCGGGAACAAACCAATCGACGGTGGGAATTACCTGTTTACCCCGGAGGAGAAGCAAGAGTTGTTGTCACTAGAGCCCGAGGCGGCCACGTTATTCCGGCGATGGTATGGATCGCGTGAGTTCCTCAACGGACTTGAACGTTGGTGTCTTTGGCTCGGCGATACGGCGCCGAATGAGTTGCGCCGAATGCCTCATGCGCTCAATCGCGTGGAAGCCGTTCGAACGCTGCGATCAGAAAGCAAGGCTGCGGCAACGCGCACTTTGGCGTCGACGCCAACCCGTTTTCATGTTGAGAACATGCCCGATGCGCCGTTTCTCGTAGTTCCGAATGTGTCCTCTGCGCAGCGACCCTATATCCCACTGGGATACCTCGCACCAACCGCGTTCGCTAGCAATCTTCTGGGGATCATTGCCGATGCGACGGCCTTCCATTTCGGCGTCTTGTCCAGCGCGATGCACATGGCGTGGGTGCGGCAGGTTTGTGGGCGGTTGAAGTCCGACTATCGCTACTCGAACAAACTCGTCTACAACAACTATCCCTGGCCCCAGGCGGCGACGGATAAGAACCGCGAGAAAGTTGAACTCGCGGCTCAGGTAGTGCTTGACACACGCGAGCAGTTCCCCGACGCCTCGCTCGCCGACCTCTACGACCCGCTGTCGATGCCGCCGGCCCTGAGCGAGGCCCATCGGGCACTCGACACAGCCGTGGACCGCTGCTACCGCGCGCACCGGTTCACCGGCGACCGCCAACGCGTCGAACACTTGTTCGCGCTCTACGAACAAATCGCGGCGCCGCTGACCGGAAAACGCTCGCAGCGGTAGAGGCGTATCAGGCTATCGCGACCCATTCTCACCTCAGCGATCGGCCGCCAGGCGGCTGTGTGAGCTCGGCCCGGTTGCGGTGGTCTGAGGGGGGCGCAGGGGGCCTTGACACCATTTTGCAACTCATTATCATTTGCGGCGATCGTGCCGGAGAATATTTAGACTCAGTCTCAATTGAAAGGGCGGGCCATGCTTGCAAGGACTTCAGAACGTGTGATCGGCCGTGGGTTGGACGGGGCGGCGGGTCGGCCGGTGGCAGGGCCGTTGGGCCGGCCGGTGTCGCGACTGTTGGCGTGGCTTGGCTCGGGTGATCGGGAGCTCCGGCGATCGTTGGGTCGGGAGATTGGGAGGGCAAGTAGCGGCGGGCTCGTCATGCGGATGTTGTCGGTCGTGGTGCTTTGGGCGGTGTTTCTCGGGGCGATCGGGCTTGGGACGCCCTCCGCACACGCTGACAACCGCAAGTTTGGTTACGTGTATGAGGTCACGACGATGCCGGCGGGGATGTGGGAGTACGAGCAGTGGGTGACGTGGAAGACCAGCAAAGGCAACGACTCGGACTTTGACCGGTTCGACTTCCGCCATGAGATCGAGGTTGGGATCACGGATCGGCTCCAACTGGCTGTGTACCTGGCGGACTGGCGGTATCAGGACGGTGGGTCGGTCGGCAATGACCGCGTTGAGTACAAGGGCACGGCGTTCGAGGTGATCTACAACCTGAGCGACCCCGTGGCTGACCCGATCGGAAGCGCCCTGTACGGCGAGGTGAAGATCGGCGACCAGGTATTCGAGCTTGAGGGCAAGATCCTGCTGCAAAAGGACATCGGGGCCTGGACGTTCGCCTACAACCTGGTCCTCGAAGCCGAGTGGGAGGGCAGCGACTATGAGGAAGACAAGGGCGTGATCGAGCAGGTATTCGGTGCCAGCTACCAGATCAACCCCAACTGGTCGGTCGGCGGCGAGCTGCTGCACGAGGTCGAGTTCGATGACTGGGAGCACACCGGCCCGAGCGTGGTGTATCTCGGCCCCGTCGTGGCGTACCGGGCCAAGACGTGGTGGATGACGCTGACGCAGTTGTTCCAGGTCACGGATATCGACAGCGAAGCCGACTTCCAGACGCGGGTGCTTTTCGGGATCGATCTGTAGGGCGATCGGTGATGCAAATAGTTGTGAAAAATGAGTTTGCCAATTGTCTGGGCAGCCGGCGAGTGGTCGCCTGCGTGTTCGTCCTTGCGATTGTCGGGATCGGTTTGGCCGGGTGCATGACCACGGCTCAGATGGCCCCGCCGGTGGGCCCGGGCCTGGCGGAGTTCGCCTCGGCCCGGGGGATGGATTCGCAGACGCTCGAGCGTGGGCGGCGGGTGTACTTGACCCAGTGCAACACGTGTCACAGCATCGAACCGATCGAGCGCTACAGCCTGGCGCGGTGGAAGTTGATCGCCCCGGAGATGGCGGCCGAGTCGCGATTGGACGATTCTGAGTCCGCCGATATGTTTGCATATCTTTATTATTCAAGGCAGTTTATGGATGTCATCGCGGCGCCCGTCCCATCCGCCGACTGAGAATCGGGCGGGGCGGCGACTGTTCGCCTATAATCCGCCCACTATGACAACAACCATTACTGCTAATCGTATTGAGGAACTTCTCGGCGGCGACGCCACGGCACTGCTGGGCTACCAGGCCAAGGGGTTTGAGCGCAAGGACCTGCACCTGCCGGGGCCGGACTTCGTCGACCGCGTGTTGGTCGGCAGTGATCGGCCGATCGCGGTGCTGCGGAACTTCCAGAACCTGCTCAACCACGGGCGGCTGGCGGGGACGGGGTACGTCTCGATCCTCCCGGTGGATCAGGGGATCGAGCACTCGGCCGGGGCGAGCTTCGCGCCGAATCCGATCTACTTCGACCCGGAGAATATTGTCCGGCTCGCGATCGAGGGCGGGTGTAACGCGGTCGCTTCCACGCTGGGTGTGTTGGGGTCGGTCAGCCGTAAGTTCGCGCACAAGATTCCGTTCATGGTCAAGCTGAACCACAACGAGCTGCTGCGCTGCCCGAACCAGTACGACCAGATCATGTTTTCGCAGGTCGAGCAGGCGTTCGACATGGGGGCGACGGCTGTGGGTGCGACGATCTACTTCGGGTCAGATGAGTCGACTCGGCAGATCCAGGAGGTCGCCGCTGCGTTCGCTCGGGCCCACGAGCTTGGGTTGGTCACGGTGCTCTGGTGCTACCTTCGTAACAGCGAGTTCAAGACCGGCGGGACGGACTACCACACGTCCGCCGACCTGACCGGGCAGGCCAACCACCTTGGCGTGACGATCCAGGCCGACATCATCAAGCAGAAGTTGCCGGAAAACAACGGCGGTTACAACGCCGTGAAGTTCGGCAAGACCCACCCGAGCGTGTACAGCGAGCTGACGCCGGGCGACCACCCGATCGAGCTGACGCGGTACCAGGTGGCGAATTGTTACCTCGGCCGCAGCCCGCTGATCAACTCGGGCGGTGCGTCGGGCGAGAACGACTTCGCCGAAGCGGCCAAGACCGCGGTGATCAACAAGCGCGCCGGCGGCATGGGCCTGATCTCCGGCCGCAAGGCGTTCCAGCGCCCCATGAAAGACGGCGTCAAGCTGCTGCACCTGATCCAGGATGTTTATCTGGATAGCGATATCACGGTGGCGTGAGGGGTCGGTTGGGGCGCGGTCTCCACGACTGCATTTCAACGAACGAAGGTAACTGTTTCACCGTACCGGTGAAGATGAAGGTTTTCGGCGCGATCCATAGGTCTAGATTCGTCCTGATCAGTCATTAGGGGATTCATCATTTTCTAGGAAGTACAGACTGCTTTGAATTCGACCGCAACACCTGTCGACATGTCTGGCCGGCCCGGCGACGACGCTAGCACGCTGGTGTCGGTGATCACCCCGACGCTCAATGAAGCGGCCAATATTGATCTGTTGATCCAGGGCGTGTTGGATGCGTTCGCGTCGCAGGGATTGGAATACGAGATCCTAGTCGCGGATGGCGGGTCGGCTGATGGCACGCAGGCGCTGGTCCAGGCGTGGGAAGGGCGGGCGCCAGTCAGGCTGGTCACCAGCGACGGGTGCGGCGGGCTCGCGGGCGACGTGTTGGCGGCCGCGGCGCAGGCAAGTGGTCGCGTGGTGGTGGTGTTGGATGCTGACCTGAGCCATCCCGTTGACGTCGCCCCGGTGTTGGCGAAGCACGTGCTTAGCGGGTCGTACGACATGGCCATCGGCAGCCGGTACGTGAAGGGCGGGCGGACGCCGGGTTGGGGTTGGACGCGGCGCGTGATTTCCCGGGCCGCGACGTTGCTGGCCGCACCGCTCGTTGACGTGCGAGACCCGATGTCGGGATTCTTCGCGGTCAGTCGGGACCGGTTGCTGACCGTCGATCCCAGCGCCAAGGGATTCAAGATTGGGTTGGAAGCGCTGATCGCCGGGGGGGACCATTTGCGGGTCGTCGAGGTGCCTATTTCGTTTCGTGACCGTATGCACGGGGTATCGAAGATCGGCTTGAAGCAGGTGGACTTTTATCTGCGGCGGCTCGGTTCGCTGGCCGGTGCCAGCGGGGGTACTCGCGGTACATTGCGGGGCACACTGGCCGCGCTGCTCGGCGTGGCGGTCGATGTGTGTGCGTTCCAAGCATTGCGGGGGGCCGGGGCCGCGTTGTCTACCGCCCACATCGGTGGGTTTCTCGCCGCGATGGTCTTGTTTTTTCTGTTCAACGGGCGGTGGGCGTTTGTTCCAACCTCCGAGCACCGGCTGCAGTGGTCCGAGATCCCTCGGTTTCTGGTTCTGCTTCTCCTGACGCTGTTTTTGAGGGGCGGCATCCTGGTGCTGTTGATCGAGCGCGCCGGTCTACCCGAGCAACTGGCAATCTTAAGCGCGGCGGTCGTGGGGTTGCTGGTAACCCTGATCGGCAGCGTATTTTTTGTATGGGCGCCATCGGAAACGCCCTTGGCCAAGGGCATCGCGTGGCGCGTCGCGGCCGTCGGGGTCGTGGGGTACGTTTTGATCCTGCGACTGGCCTACCTGGGGTTGCCCGATCTGCTTCCGGAGGAAGCCTACTACTGGAATTACTCTCAGCACCTGGATCTAGGGTACCTGGATCACCCACCGATGGTGGCGTGGCTGATCGCCGCGGGCACTTCAATATTCGGTGATACGGAGTTTGGTGTGCGGGTCGGTGCGCTGGTTTGCTGGGCCGTGGCAGCATATTTTTGCTACGGTTTTGCCCGCAACCTAGCCGACCGAGGTACGGCGATCCGGACATTGATGCTCGTCGCGGTGCTGCCGTTTTTCTTTGTATTCGGCATGTTCATGACCCCGGACGCGCCGTTGATCGCCTTCTGGGCGGCCTCGCTATTCTTTCTGGAGCGAGCGTTACTGGGGCAGAACCGGGACGCTTGGTACGGCTTTGGGCTGTGTATTGGGTTGGGCATGCTGTCCAAGTACACCATTGCCCTGCTGATGCCCGCGGCCGCGATGTTTGTCGTGCTGGACCGGTCGTCGCGTCGTTGGCTGTTGCGGCCCGAGCCGTATGTCGCGGTTATCCTCGCAGCGATCGTGTTTTCCCCTGTGATCGTGTGGAACTATCAGAACGAATGGGCGTCGTTCTGGTTTCAGGGGCCGCGGCGGATTAATCGATCGCCGGTATTTTCGCTACACCTGCTGGTGGCCTCTGCCATGCTGCTGATCACTCCGATCGGGGTGGTCGGTTGCCTTCGGGCGGTCATGGCGAAACCGCCGGCGTCGCAACTGCGGTCGGTGCTCCGCAAGGGGGGCGGTCCCGACAGGCGCAGGCGGTTATTCGTTGCGGTGTTTACTCTTGTGCCGCTATCCGTATTCGTATTGTTCAGTCTGAGACATGCGCCGAAACTGAGTTGGACCGGCCCGATCTGGCTGGCTGCATTGCCGATGCTGGCGCGAGAGTTGACGCCGACACTGGGTGCGAAGGACTCGCGGATCGAGTTGGCAGGCAGGCGGATGTGGGCCCCGACGGTGGCGACGGTGCTATTGCTGTTCGGCGGGTTCTTACACTACTTGGTGCTCGGGCTGCCGGGTGTTGGTTACAGCCCCAACATGCGCCTTCCGGTCGCCTGGGAGGAGCTAGCCAATCAGGTGGAGCGTCTGGAAGAGCAGATCGAATCCCGTAGCGGGATCGAGCCGCTTATCGTTGGCATGGACAAGTATTTCCTCGCCAGTGGGCTGGCCTTCTATCGCCGCCATGACGACGAGGGAGTTGCGCATTCCACGAGCCGTCACCTTTTTGATCGCAACGGGCTGATGTATGCCTACTGGTTCCCGCCGGCAGAGCACGCGGGGCGGACCTTGATCCTGGTGGCGTTTGACCTGGAGGACCTGGCCGACGATCGGCTCGCTGGATACGCGGACAAGCTGGGCGAGATCCATCGGCGGGCCGTGGTCAAGGACGGGCGGCGCGTCGGGTGGTACTACTACCGCATCGCTAGCGGGTATCTCCCGATCACCGAGGTGGATCGGCCCAGCAGTCGTTTGGATTTCACCTTGGCCCGCGACACCCACGATCGAGACCTGTCTCCGTGAGATCGGCTGGCGTCTAGCGGCTTTTGCATCACCGCCTAGTCGTTTGAAGCTGCCCGGTTGCGTTACGTCATATCGCAAAGCGCCGGCGCGTCGCGAGGGCAGGCGGCTGCAATCAGGTCGCTGGGTATTTCTCAAGGATCATCGCGTGGAAGGGGCGGCCTTGGCGGCGGTATTTTCGTTCGAAGTTGCTGCCGACCAGTTCACCGGGGCCGGCGGCTTGGGGGCACTCGAACGGGAGGCGACGCCACAGGTCGGCGACGCGGTCGGCGTGATGCTCGATCCATTCGTAGTAGTCGGGGTGGTCGGTGACGATGCGGACGAGGCCGCTGGGCGCGGTGGCGGTGTGCAGGCTGCGGAGGAATGATTCCTGGATGAGCCTGCGTTTGTTGTGTCGCGGCTTCGGCCAGGGGTCGGGGAAGTAGATGTGGGTCTGTCGCAGTGATTCGGGCGGGGTGTATCGGCGGACGAACAGGTCGGCTTCGGTGCGGACGACTTTCACGTTGGTGAGTTGGTGTCGCCGGCAGCGGTCGGCCGCGTGTCGCCAGTACTGCTTGGCGTACTCGATCCCGATGTAGTTGGTGCCCGGCGTCTGGTCGGCCTGGTTGACGAGGAAGGTGCCTTTGCCCGAGCCGATTTCGAGTTCGAGCGGGCAGTCGCGGCGGTCCGGATCGAACCACCCGGCGAGGTCGAGCGGGCCGCTATCCCACGGTGGTAGCTGTTCGTCGAGGATGCCGATCTCGCCGATATCCAGCGTCTTGGTGTGTGAAAGGGAAGTGGTCATGGCGTCTGCCGAGTTTGGCTCGCGGATGGAATAAACGGGCGGCGGCCGCGGGTTGTATCGCGGTAGCTCGGATCGAAGAGCGTTGTCGGTATGATAGGGTCGCCGATGCAACGGGGCGCAGCGTGGCGCGATCGCGGCGGCGTCCATCCCACTTAAGAAAGGATCGAATCAGCCATGGGGACAAACCTTCTGCGGGTTGTGTGGGCTATCGGCGTGTCGGCCGCATTGGGGCTCGGGGGCGTCGGTTGCGCCGGCGTCAGCCCGGAGAGAAATTTTGCCGAGCGGTTCGCCGGGTCGATCGAGGCCGCGCACGGGGCGCGGGCGTGGCGGTCGAAGCAGGCGGTGCGGGCCGGGATCACCGTCGACTTCGGCGGGCAGCGCGTGCTCGACGGGACAATCCGGTTCGATACATCGTTGGAGCGCGTGCGGATGGAACTGGCCGACGGCAGCGTCATGACTTTTGACGGGAAGGAGGCGTGGGTGTCGCCGGCTGACTCGGCCGTCGAGGGCGCGCGGTTTCACCTTTTGACATGGCCTTACTTCGTCGCGGTTCCGATGAAGCTGCATGACCCGGGGTCGCATCTGACCGACGCGGGCATGCTCCCGTTGCGGGGCGGCGAGATGCGGGCGGGTCGGCTGACGTTCGACCCAGGCATCGGCGATTCGCCGGACGATTGGTACCTGGTGTATCGCGATCCGGCGACCGAGCGGTTGGCCGCGATGGCGTACATCGTGACGTTCGGGACCGATGTCGAGCAGGCCGAGAAGGAGCCGCACGCGATTACCTACAGCGGTTGGGAGACGATCGACGGCGTGACGCTGTCGACGGTGTGGGAGTTTTGGAACTGGGACCACCAACGCGGTGTGCACGGCGAGCCGATCGGCCGGGTTGAGTTGAGCGGGCTAAGATTCGTCGGGTACGACGCGAGCGATTTTCTGGCGCCTAGCGGTGCACGACACGAACCGCTGCCCGGCGTTGCCGACCCGTGATGGGCGTTGTGGTTGCGCGACGGATTGCATAAGGAGACCGGCTATGAATCTACGCAGTGTGTCGGGATTGCTCGTGCTCATGATGGTCTGCGCGGTTGTCGGCGGTTGCGAGACGTCCAAGCCGGCGCCGGACGACGCTCATGCGGCCGACTCCAGCGGGCTGGAGCCACAAGAGACGACCATCCAGATCGACTCGTTCCGCAAGCCGGGTGTGCGGCACGCGCAGGACCGCCTGGACTAGGCGGCGGGTTTGCGGGATTGGGGGGCTGGGTTAGTGGCGTGCAGGAGCGCTGCGCGGCGCGGGTTTGTGGCGGCCTTGTTGCAGCGTTTACACTCCCGCCCGAACCACTATGCCCTGGACCCTCTACCGCTACATCTTCAAAGAAGTATTCAAGCTGTTGGCCGTCACCACCACGGTGCTGGTGCTTGTGATCAGCTTCGCGGCCGCGATCAAGCCGCTTAACGAGGGGTTGCTCGGCCCGGCTGCGCTGCTCAAGTACGTTTTTTATCTCGCGCCGACGATGCTCGGGTTTACGCTGCCGTTCGCGGGAGCGTTCGCCGGGGCGCTGGTGTTTGGGCGGATGGCGAATGATCGCGAGTTGGTCGCCTGTCGCGCGGGCGGGATCGGGTATGGGTCGATCTTGCTCCCGGTGGTGTTCCTCGGGCTGGTGTTGATGCTGGGGTTGTTCTTTTTGAGCAACTGGGTGGTGCCCGGGTTTTATCAGCGTGCGGCGGCGATGCTCGAGACGGACCTGACGCGGCTGCTGGTTGGTCGGATCGAGCAGCAACAACCGGTGACGCTCGGGGGTATGGTGCTCTATGCCGATGCGGTTGACGACACGCAGGCGCCGCCGGTGTTGCCTGACTCGGCGGTGCAGCCGTCGAAGCTGATTCGGTTGCAGGGTGTTGTGGCGGGGCAGTTGGACGAGGCCGGGCGGCTGTTGAATGACGCGACGGCTCGGCATGCGGACTTGTTGTTGTTTCATGTCGACGGTGATGCGTGGGTGACGATGAGCCTGCAGCAGGTGACGTATCACGATGCGGCGCGCGGGGACTTGTTTTGGGTCGAGCAATGGTCCGTCCCACAGATACGCGTGCCCAGCCCGTTCCGCGACAGCCCGCGGTTCATGAGTTGGCCACAGCTAAGAAGGTTGGGCCGTCGGCCGGAGCGGTTTGATCTTGTGCGCATCACGCGGCGTGAGCTGGTCAACGCGATCGCTGAGGAGCAGGTGTTGCAACTGATCGAGGCGGGATTGGCCGGCGGGCGCGGTCGATCGTCGGTGACGCTGCCGGGTGTTGGGCCGGGGCGGTCGTATCAGGTTTCCGCGCCGGTGGTGCGGCGGCTGGAGGATGGGCTCGAGTTGTTGGCCGACGCAGCGGTGCCGGTGCGGGTGGACTATATCGAGGGGGGTTTGGTGGTGCGGCGGATCGAAGCGGCCGGGGCGGTGGTGCAGGCTCAGACGATGGACCCGCAGCCTGAGCCGCAGGTGCTGATCGAGCTGTCGGCTGCGCGGATGATTGACGCGCGGGTCGGGGCGCGCCGCGGCGCGGAGCACGCGACGTTGGCACTGCCCAGGGCGCGCTGGCCTAAGCCGGTCGTCACGCCGCTAACAAGTGTTCCGATCAACGACCTGATCGGGCTTGCCAAGGGTCAGTACGCGGATTCGGCCGCCGTTCAGCACGGGGTGTATGTGCTGCGGTACCACATCAACCGTTTGTTCCGCGGCGTCGTCGCGCAGCTTCACGAGCGTGCCGCCCAGGCAGTCGCCTGTCTGCTAGTGCTGCTGTTCAGCGCGGTGCTCAGCATGCGGATGACGGGGAGCATCCCGTTGGTGACGTACTTCTGGAGTTTTTTACCGGCTGTGATCGTTGTGGTCATTACCCATAGCGGCGAGAACATCGCGACGGACCCGAGCGTCCCGAGTTGGATCGGACAATCGGTGATGTGGTTGGGCGATCTGCTGTTGGCTGCGACGACCGGGGTGATGTACTGGGTTTTGGCGAGGAACTAGGCGGGGTCGTCCGATCGGAGATTTTTCCTGAAGAGCAACCGTATTGAGGACACTTGACCGCTACATCATCCGTCAGTTCCTGATCAACTTTGCGATCCTGTTGTTGGTGTTTTTGTGCCTTTTTGTTTTGATCGATCTGATTGTGGATCTGGACGAGTTTGTCGAAGCCGGCCGTGAGCGGGCTACGCGGACGGGTAACCTGTTCACGGGCATCCTTGTGACGGTTGGCGACTACTACGGGCCGGTGTCGTTGATGCTTTATGTGTTTTTCTCGGGCCTGATAGCGGCCGCGGCGATGGGATTCACGCTGACATCACTAGGGCGCAGCGGCGAGCTGGTGGCGATGGCGACCAGCGGGATCAGCATGGGGCGGGCCGCGATGCCGGTGATTGTTGCCGGGTGTCTTTTGAATGTGTTGACGCTGCCGTGCCAGGAGCTACTGATCCCGCAGTTCGCACACAAGCTGGCGCGGTCGAAGAACCACCTGCAATACGACACCGCGCCGCAGCTTCAAGTTCACTACGCAATCGATCGGCGCCGCTCGCTGCTCAGTGCGGCTGAGTTCGATCCCTACCGCGACCAGGCGATGCTCAAGGGAGTGACGATCCTGACGCGCGACGAGCGGGGGATGGTGCAGCGGCGGATCACGGCTGAGCAGGCGTTCTGGGACGCCGGGCGCGGCGGGTGGGAGTTGATCGGGGGGTATGCGATCAGTGCCAAGCCGCCGGAGGACCCGTTCGCCGGGCCGGGCACGCGCGGGGTCGAGCCCGAGGAGTTCTACCAGACAACGCTGACGCCGAGCGTGTTGCTGTCGCGCCGCGCGACGAACTACCCGGTGCTGCTTAGCTCTGTGCAACTGCGTGAGCTGTCGCAGAATCTTGCGCCGGAAGATGGGCCGATCCGCAAGATCATGCACAGCCGATTCAGCTTGATGGTCGTGAACATGCTCGTGCTGGTGATCGGCCTGCCGTTCTTTTTGGTGACGGACAGCGGCAACCCGCTACGCGACGGGGCCAAAGCGGCGGGTGTGTGTATCGGTGCCTGGGGGTTTGGGTTGGTGCTGTTGCAGGTGACCGCGACGCAGTTCAACCCGGTGATGGCTGCGTGGTTGCCGGTGGTGATCCTATTGCCGGCGAGCGCCGCATTGCTGCAAACAATCCGCTCGTAGCCGCGGCGTCCGATTCTCCCGGCCATTCTTGTGGGACCATTCGGATCACGATTCGCTTCGAATTAATTGCCGGTCGGTCCAGCGAGCGGTATCCTCCGGCTCAATCGATGAACAGGATTAACACGATTTTCAAGCAGTTGCGGGCCGATGGGGGCAAGGCGCTGATGCCGTTCATCACAGCGGGCGATCCGGATCTGGCGACGACAGCCGCGCTGTTGCCCGCGTTGGAGCGCGCCGGCGCGTCGATTTGCGAGGTTGGGATCCCGTACTCGGATCCGATCGCCGATGGGCCGGTGATCCAGGCGTCGATGACGCATGCGTTGCGTGGTGGTGTTCGGCTGGCCGGTGTGTTGCAGGCGATCGCCGAGCAGCGGGATCGCGTCGGGCTTGGGTTGGTCGCGATGGTGAGTATCTCGATCGTTGAGCGCGTTGGCACGAAGCGGTTCCTCACGGACGCTGCGGACGCCGGATTTGACGGCGTGATCTTTCCAGACTTGCCGGTCGAGGAATCGGACTCAGTCCGTGCGGCTGTGGCGGAACACGGGCTGGTGTGCAGTTTGTTGATCGCGCCGACGACGCCGATCGACCGCGCCGAGCGGATCGCGCGTGCGTGCAGCGGGTTTGTGTACTTGCTGGCGCGCTCCGGGCTGACCGGCGAGCAGGCGGAACTGGACGGCGGGCTGCCCGAGCGGGTCCGGAGGTTGCGAGCCGTGACTGATCTGCCGATCGCGGTTGGATTTGGAATCAGCACGGCGGATCAGGTGAGCGAGGTGGTGCAGGAGGCGGACGCCGCGATTGTCGGGTCGGCGATCATGAAACGAGTTGCGACGCTGCGCGATGATGGCGGCGAGGCGGTGGTCGGTGGGGTCGAGCGGTTTGTTGAGCAGCTAGCCGGCGGGTTGTCGCGTCAGCCTCGGCCCGCGACGGAGCGGTAGGGGTGTATTGACGCGCCCCGGCAAGACAAGGAGGTCACCGTGCGAGCATTACGGATCGTGCTGGGGTATCTCTGGTCGGTGGTGTTGCTGTTGATCGGTGTGTGGTTGTGGAGGCACCACGCCGAGATCATCGCCGGGCTGGGTGGCGTGCTGGGAGACGACCCGGTGGTGCTCATGAGGCTGGCCCGCTGCGCCTCGGTTTTCGCGGTCTCGGGCGGGCTTTTTGTGTATATGTTTCTGGTTGCCGACGACCTGTGCCCGAACGCGCCGATGACACTGAGCGGGTTCCTGCGGTTTTTTACCGGGACGCTGGCGATGGGGACGCTGGGCTGGTCGGTTTGGTTGATCTGCCGGGTCGTGGTGTGAAGGCGGCTGGGAAAGATAGGGCAAAGGTGCATTATGAGATTTCGAGTGAACAAGTGGCGGTGGTGCGGGGTGTTAGCGTTGATGGCTGCGTGGGTGTGGGCATCGGCGTCGGCCGGCGTGCTTGCGCGGGATCAGGTCTCGCCAAACTCACTTGTCGCGGACCAGTTGGTTGCGTTGGCGCGGGTGAGTCTGGGCAACGGTGGTGAGCCGCGCGACGATCAGGTGGTGCGCGCACAGATCCTGCTTGAGTTGGCCAGTGAGGTGAGCCCTGATGATCCGTCGGTTTGGCGGTTGCGGATGGAGCTTGCCCGGCAGTTGGGTGATGGGGATACGGAGTTGGCGGCGTTGCGGCGGTACTGCTCGTTGTCGCCACGAGACGACGCGGCGCAGCTTGAGCTGACGAGCCGGTTGATCGGCGATTACCAAACGCTGCCCGATCGTGTTGATGCGATCGGCAGGATGCTCGACGGGTCGGCGGCGTCGATGTTCAGCGAAGCGCTGCGGTCACGGCTGGCGTCGATGGCGGCCGGGTATGCGTTGGAGATCGGCGACTCTGACACATTTGTGATGCGTTTGAAGCAGGCGGTGTCGCTGGACGTGACGAACGCGCACGCCGCGGCGCTGACGTATCAGTGGGCGCTGTCGCGCGGTGCGCCGGTCGAGCAGATTGGGTCGGCGCTGATGTTGATGGTGCGGGCCAACCCGCTGGACTCACAGCCGCGGCGGGCGTTGGCGGATTTGTTGGCGTCGCAGGGCGCGTACCGAGACGCGGCGCAGCAGTACGAGATCGCGCAGCGCCTGGCGACCGAGCCGCCGACCGAAGCGATCATTTACCGATGGGTCCTGAGTCTCGCAGCGCTGGGTCGAAGCGAAGACGCGATTGGTTTGGTGCGCGAATACGAGGCGCTGCTCGGGGCGAGGGAACGGGCGCAGTCGCCGGCAACAAGCGACGCCGCTACGGAGGGCGATGCGGCGGTTGAACTGCCGCGTGTCTCGGTTGATCTGGAGTTGCTGCGCCTGGCGGTGTTGCAGAAGCAAGGCCAAACCGCGCGGGCCGAGGGTTCGTACGGGCGGCTTGAGGCAATGATGCGGGCGCAGCTCGATGAGCAGGCCGACAAGGGGCGCGCCGAGTTGCTCTGGTTGGGATTGATCTTTGGCGATCGAGCGGTCGATGCGGCGGAGTTGGATGGGCTCGAGGAAGAGCGCCCCGATCGGGCCCGATGGGTCGCGTGCCTGCGCGGGTGGGCCGCGCTTCGAAATAGTCAGTTGGCGCAAGCCGAGGAGATCTTTCGGCCGCTAGCCGAGGAGAATATCCCACTGGCGTTGTACGGGCTGGCGCAGGCTACGGACGTCGAGGGGGTGATTCCGCGGGCGGACCTGTTGCGGCGGGTTGTGGCCGCGGCACCCGGCGAGTTGCTTGGGATGATGGCCGCGTGGGATCTGTTGGATGCGGGTCAGGACGAACCGGGCACGGCCCCGGGTGCTGCGTTGGCGGAGGCGATCGAGCAGTGGCCGGATGTGCTGACATCGCCCGACCCGATCGGTGCGCCCTGGGTGCAGCTCAGCCTGGAGTTCGATCAGGCTCGGTATCGGTACCTCGATCCAATCGCCGCCCGGCTGACACTCCGCAACGCGACGAGCCTGCCGCTGTCGCTGGGTGAGGGCGGGTCGTTGCCGACGCGGTTGTTCCTGTATGTCTCGCCGCGGCGGGCGGGTGAGTCAGTCGGTGATATGCCGCCGATCGTGATCGATCTGCGGCGACGGATACGGCTCGGGCCGCTGGAGTCTCTGGAAGTGCCGACGCGGATTGACCGCGGCGACCTGGGGCTGTTGCTCAAGGCCAATCCGTTCGAGTCGATCCATTTCGGTGTGACCGCTGTGCTCGATCCGCGTGTCGGTTCGGGCAGAGGGCATGCGACCGGGCTGCTCGGAACGCGCCAGAGCGTCAAGCTCGTGGAGCGTCCGGCGGTGCCCGCGACCCAGGCAGCGATCGACCTGTGGTTGGCTGTGCTGGCGGAGCCGGACCCGATCGAGCAGTTCGAAGCGGTCGCGCGCCTTTCGCGGCTGATCGCGATGATCGGGTCGGCGCCCGAGTCGGTGACGGGTGGGGCGGAGTTGATCGGGCGGGTGTCCGAGGCGTTGGACGGGTATTACGAGTCGTTGGATGACCCGGTGCGGCGGGCGTGGGTCGTGCGGTACATGCCGCAGGAGGTTCGTGGCGAGCAGGCGTGCCCGGGCGTTCATCGCGCCGCGGAGCGCAGCGACGAGACGCTGGTGCGTGTGCTTTATCTGGCCACGCAGATCGGGGACGGTAGCTCGCCGATCATCGATGCGGCGCTGCGGGCGGGCGATCAGCGAGTGGTCCGATTCGCCGAGGGGTTCCGCAACGGCTACATCATTGAGAAGCAGCAGCGCGAAGCGGCGGAGGCCGCGGCGGCGGCACGGGAGGCGGAGGCGGCGGAACAGGCGGGCGGGCCGGGCAGGTAGCGGGCCAAGCTCACGACGCATTGTCCAATTCCATACGCCGTATGCACACGCTGGTTCCATGCAGCGTGTTGATCCCTTATCGATCGCGGTAGAGGCCGAAGACGACCACGGTGGCGAACCGCCCTAGCGGCGGGACTTTGAGCAGGTAGTGGTCGAGCTTGTGCAGCGCGACGGCGAGCGGCCAATTGTTGGGGAACATCGGCCAGAGGCGACTGGTGAGTTGGAACTCGCGTCGGACGATCCGATCGAACGGTTTAGCGAACTGGTTGATCGCGTCGTCGTCGAGGGGCTTCTCGTCTTCGGTTGGTTCGAAGATGTAGTACGGCACGCACTTGCGCAGGGCGTGCAGCCATCGGCTGTTGATCACCGGTTCGGCGAAGACCGCGACGCCGCCGGGTCGCAGCCGGTCGTAGACTTGCTCGGCCAAGCCTTCGAGCGGGATGTGGTGCAAGGCGGCGTACCCGATGATCGCGTCGAAGCTCTGGCCGGGGAATGCGTCGGTGAACTGCCCGGTGACTTGGAGCTTGACGCGGTCAGACACCCCGTTGACGTGGGCCCGCCGCCGGACCATCTCGGTTGACTTCGCACTTAGATCGTACGCGTGAACGTTTGCACCGTTGTGCGCACAGATCGATGCGTCGATCCCGTTACCGCAGGCGACCTCGAGTGTGTCCTTACCTTTGAGCGGGGCGAGCAGGTGGTAGTAGTACTCGCGTGGGAAGATCGTGTTGGCCGGCGGAGTGGTGTAGCGCACGCGGTCTCGCGCACAAAGCGGATCGATGCCGCGGGCGGCCTCCTCGGCGTAGTGGTGCTCGAAATACTCGATCTCTCGCGCCAGTCGTGGGTCATTGGCGACGGCTTGTGACATGGTGGGCGATCCTCGCTGGGTGTCCCGGAAACCGCGGGCGCACATTGGCCGGTCGTAGCGGTGCTACCGGTTGTATCGGTTAGCTGAACGGCCGGGTTGACTGGGCACGCGACGATCGGGGAACCAGGGGGTTGGATTCGCGTATGATCGGTGGCCGGCGGGGTAAACTCGCTCGCTCCCCGGGATTTTTGCCCAGTTGCCCGCGACATGCGGCCTTGGGGGCTTAAGAAAAAAGGAAATTGCCGTGGCTCTGAAGCGAATCTGCCGACTGTTAGTGCTCTGGGGCGTTGCGTTGGGGTTGGGCTGCGGCGTGGCGCGCGGCGGAGACGCTGCTGCGGTCAATGTGAAGGAGCCATCGGCGATGTCTTATCGCGTGTTGCAGGAGCGGCCTGATCGGCTGTTGGTCGAGCTGCCGAACCGGATGATCGTGGTAGCACAGGAAGTCCGGACGACGCCGATCGTTTCGGCGCACGTCTGGATCAAGACCGGGTCGCTGTTCGAGCAGGAGCACGTCGGGGCGGGGCTGTCGCACTTCCTTGAGCACCTGCTTGCGGGCGGATCGACGTCGACGCGACCCGAGGCAGAGAGCAACGCACTTCTCGGTGCGATCGGCGCGCAAACGAACGCGGCGACCAGCCTGGATACCGTCCGCTACTACATCAACACGACGAGCGAGCACGCGGGGCAGGCCTTGGACTTGCTCAGCGATTGGATGCAAAACAGCCTGATCACGCAGGAGGAGTTTGATCGCGAGCGGTCGGTGATCCAGCGTGAGTTCGAGATGGGCCAAGGCGACCCGGGGCGGGTGTTCTGGAAGCTCACGCAGCAGGCGCGCTTCGGCGATCACCACCCCGGCAGGCACCCGACGATCGGGTACCTCGAAGATTTCTTGTCGATCACGCGCGACGAGATCGAGGCGTTTTATCGACGGATGTACGTGCCCAACAACATGGTGTTTGTGGTGGTCGGCGACATCGACAAACAGGCGGTGGTCGATCGCATCGCACGGCTGTGGAGCGACGTTGTGCCTGGTGAGCTGCCCGAGGTCGGGTTCCCCGACGACCCGCCGGTATCGCAGCCGATCGCCGTGAGTGGCGCGGCGAATATCGATCAGCCGCGGCTTCGGCTGGCGTGGGTCGGTGCGCGGCTGTCGGGTGAGAGCGACTACGAATTGGATTTGATCACCACCATTCTTGGTGACGGCGAGTCCAGCCGGCTGGTGCGGTCGGTGCGTGACGACCAGCGGCTGGTTAACACCGTCAGCGCTTACAACATGAGCTTCGCGTGGGGCAAGGGGATCGTCGCGATTGACGCGGCCGTGCAGGTGCCGTCGATGCCGGACGATTCCGATGTCGAGGAGGGGGCGTGGCGGCAGCAGCATATCGAAGCGGCGAAAGAAGCGATCCTCGATCAGGTCCGCCTTGTGCGTGAGCAGGGCGTGACGGATGAGGAAGTCGCCAGGGCCAAGCGCAAAGCCGTCGCCGATGTCGTCTATCACGCGCAGTCGGCGCAGGCATTGGCGGGGCGGTTGGCGCGGGACCTGATCGGGATGAGTGATCCGGACTTTCTTCAGCGGTATGCGCGTGACGTGCAGGGGGTGTCGGCTGAGGCGATTCAGGCCGCAGCGAGGCGGGTGTTGGACCCCGAACGGCTGATCACAATCGAGTTACTGCCGACGGCGGGCGAGCAGGCGACCACGGCGATGTCGCGGCCGACGCTGCCCGACGGTGAGGCGCCCGGGGTTGAGCCGTTTGACCTGGATAACCGGCGGATCCTCGCCAAGCTGCGGGAGGGTGCCGGCGGCGATGCGGATCCGTTCAATGCGGTCGAGGTTCAGCCGACGAAGCGGTACGTGATGTCGAACGGGCTACGGCTGTTGGTTGGTCGCAGCACGGTTGTGCCCGCGGTCGCGATCCAGGTGTACCGCCTGGGCGGGTTGTTGGCTGAGGAGCCCGGGCGTGAGGGCGTCGCGAATGCGGCGGACATGATGCTGATGAAGGGGACGACGACCCGCAGCGCACAGGAGTTGGCCAAGCAGATCGAGGACCTTGGCGCGAGCCTCTCGACGCTTTGCGGTAACAACACGTCGTATGCGCGGGCGGTCTGCCTGCGTGAGGATTGGCCGGCGGTGATGGAGTTGCTTGCGGATGTGACTCTTAACCCGACGTTCCCCGAGGATGAGTGGGAGAAGCTGCGGCCGCGCCTGCTCGCGGCGATTGAGCGCGAGGCGGACACCTGGCGCGGCGAATTGGGTATGCGGTTTCGTGAGGCCTATTTCGGCGAGCACCCCTGGGCTGTCTCGCCGCTTGGACGTGCGGTAACGGTCGAGTCGTTGACTACCGATCAACTCCGGGAGTATCACCGACATCACCTGGGCGCGGCGACGACGGTGGTCGCTGTATTTGGTGACGTCGATCCCGACCGGGTCGCGGCCGAAGTTGAGCGGCTGCTCGGTGGGATGCCGGCGGTGGCGGAGGCAGAATGGGATCCGACGGCTGCACAGCCGCCGGCGGGGTCGGTGATCGCTGTTCGCACGGACAAGCCGTTGGCCGCGGTGCAGATTGGATTTGGACCGGGTGTGACACGCGACCATCCGGATTACCCGAAGCTGCAGGTGCTGACGCGCGTGCTTAGCGCGTTTCCGACGGGATGGCTTGAGCAGGAGCTACGCGGCAGGGGCCCGGGCCTCGTCTACGCGGTGGGCGCGCGGCAGGCCACGGGTGTGATCCCCGGGTATGTTTCCGTTCTGTTCAACACACAGCCCGAGTCGGTTGGCGAGGCGGTCACACGCACGATGGCGGTGATCGATCGGGCTATAACGACAGCCGTCGATGAGCCGACGCTCGCACGGGCCAAGGCCAAGACCCTCATGGACGAGGATCTTTACAAGCAGTCCAATTCGGATCGCGCGGCGGATGCGGCGCTGAATGAGTTGTTTGGGTTGAGCCAGGAAGAAGCCGAGCGGTTCCGCCTGACAGTTCAGCAGCTAACCAGCGAAGGGCTGCAGTCGATCGCGCAGCAGTATCTTCGTCAGCCTGTAGCGGTGGTGCTTAGCCACCAATCCCAGTCGCAAGCCGAACTCCGCGAAGCGGTCGGTTTGGCTAAGCCGGTTGCGGAGCCTTCCGCAGCGGTTGCTGATGAGTAGTTGCTAGCCGCTCACTCTGATTACGGCACGCTCTGGGCTACGCCTTCGCGCGGTACTTGCCTCGGCTGCGGGCGACGCCTTGTTTGTTCGCGGCCAGGTGTTCGAGGATGTGGTAGACGGTCTCCACGTGGTGCGGGTCACCCATGCGGTCGGCGATCTGCTCTGCGGTGGCCGGCTCGGCGTGCTCCTGGAGGAATGCGACCACGCGGTGTTGCAGCGCGATCACCGCTTCGGCCGCCTTCTTGCCGGCTTCGACGCCGGGTTGGTGGTATGCGTTGATGTTGACCAGTGTCGCGTAGAAGCCGACGGCACGCTCGTACAGAGCGATCAGCGCGCCGAGTGATCGGGCGTCGAGTTTCTCGATCGTGATGGTGATTGACCCGCGGCCGCCGTCGTAGAGCGCCTCGCGCGTGCCCTGCCAGAAACCGCTTAGGTAGTCGCCGCTGGTGATGCCCGGGTCGACCTCGGGTGCGTGCTTGCGCGCCGCGGGTTGGCGGTCCTGCAGGACGACGATGAACGTGGCGAAGAAGTTATTCACCCCGTCGCGGAGCTGCTGGATATATGCGTGCTGGTCGGTTGAGCCCTTATTGCCGTAGACCGCGATGCCCTGGTGGACGACCTGCCCGCCCAGGTCGTATTCCTTGCCCAGCGACTCCATCACGAGTTGCTGCAGGTAGCGGCTCATGAGCAACAGCCTGTCTTTGTAGGGGAGGACGACCATGTCCTTGCTGCCTCGCCCTTCGGTGGCGAAGTGCCACAGCAGTGCCAGCCGCGCAGCCGGGTTCTTATTCGTGTCTCGCTTGCGCGTGATCGTGTCCATCTCGGCTGCGCCTTGCAGCATGGCGGGGGCGTCGACACCCTGCAGCGCGGCTGGTAGCAGGCCGACCGCGGACATCAGGCTGGTCCGCCCGCCGACCCAGTCCCACATCGGGAAGCGACGGAGCCAGCCTTGTTCGGCCGCGTGGCGATCGAGCTGGCTGCCCTCGCCGGTCACCGCGACGGCTTGCGGGGGTAGTGGGAGGCCTTTGCGCTGCATCGCGGCTTCGATCTCGAGCATCCCGTTGCGCGTCTCTTTCGTGCCGCCGGATTTCGAGATCACGACCACAAGCGTGCTCTTGAGACGCGCCCCGAGGCTGTCGATCAGCCGGTCGACGCCGTCCGGGTCGGTGTTGTCGACGAAGTGGGGCTTGAGCTTGTCGCGCTTGGTCGTCATCGCGTCCGCGACGAGTTGCGGGCCGAGCGCGCTGCCGCCGATCCCGACGACGATCAGATCGGTGAAGCGAGCGGCGGTTGGCGGGGTGATCTTTTTGTTGTGTACGTCGGCCGCGAATGTCTCGATATCCTCGACGGTCTTCTCAATCAGGTCGGTGAGTTGCTGGTTGGGCGCGAGGTGCGGGGCGCGCAGCCAGTAGTGGCCGACCATGCGCTGCTCGTCCGGGTTGGCGATATCGCCGGCTTCGAGCGCGTTCATCGCGTCGTAGGCGCGAGAGATGGCGGACTCGGACTCCTCAAAGAACTTTTCGGGGAAGTCCAGGCGCGACGCATCCAGCGTGATGCCGACGGCTGGGCAGGTGCATAGATGTTTTCGGTAACGCCGCCAGAGTGTTAGACGATCCATGCGGGCCTCCCGTGGAAGGGGGTTGTGATCGATGCGGGACGCTGTTGTTACTTCGGGGACCTGACCAGCAGGCGGTGCCGCGTTCCGCTTCGCCGATCGGTCGGCGCGGTGGCGGCGAGCATGTCGTGGTCCGGCGCGTGGTAGAGTTCGACCAGCAAGACCGGTTCAGCCAATTCGGGCGTGAGCAGGCCGCCGACGGGGAACGTCTCGCCGTGTCGGTTGACGAAATAGGTCAAGTCGAAGACCGGTGTGCGGCCGATGGGCAACTCGATCACCGGTTGGACATACTGTTGGTTGATCCACAACTGCACGTCGCGGAAGTGTGTGACGGTGCGGTTGGTCACGGCGAGGGACGTCCCGTCGCGTTCGATCACGATGTCCAGGTCGGGCCCGTGCGGCGCGAGGTCGGGGTAGGGGACTTTGGACCAGTGGTCGGCGTAGGCACGGGCGTTAACCGGAGTGTCGGGCACGCGGCATCCTGCGACAGTCAGCAACGAGATCAAGACGATTTGGGATAGATGGGTAAGGCGCATCGTGGCCGATCCTCTCGGGCGCTGCACAGTGAACAGCCTATAATGACCGGCATGACGCGTATCGGCAAGCTACAACTGGACGCGCCGTTCTTCCAAGCGGGATTGGCGGGGTATTCCGACGCGGCGATGCGTCTGGTCGCGCGGCGGCATGGCTGTCCCTACGCGGTGACCGAAGCCATGCTCGACCAGTTTCTGATCCGCGGCGGCAAGGGCCTGCGCGAGGCCGAACTTGTCGACGCCGACCACCCCATCGCCGGGCAACTGATGGGCTCGCACCCGGACGACATCGCCGAGGGAGCGCAGGTATTAGCCGGGCTCGGTTACGACGTGATTGATATCAACTTGGCCTGCCCGGTGAAGAAGATCCGTAAGAAAAGTCGTGGCGGGCACCTGTTGCAGGTTCCCGATGAGGCGATTGCGATTCTTGCGGCGGTGCGCGACGCGGTGCCCGCGGCGATCCCCTGCACGGTCAAGCTGCGGCGTGGCACGGACGATTCATCTGAAGCCGAGGCACGCTTTCACCAGATTTTTCAGGCGGTGATCGAATTGGGGTATGCGGCCGCGACCGTGCATGGGCGGACAGTCGATCAGAAATACAACGGCCCGTCGCGGTGGTCGTTCTTAAAGGATCTGGTTGCGCGGTATCGCGGTCGAATCCCGATTTTCGGGTCGGGTGATATCTGGCAGGCGTCGGACATCTTCACGATGATCGAGCAGACCGGGGTCCAGGCTGTCAGCGTCGCCCGCGGGTGCATTGGGAATCCGTGGGTCTTCGCACAGGCCCGCGCGTTGATGGCCGGCGATGCGGAGGGTGGCAGGCGACCGCCGACCGTCGCCGAGCAACGGGCGGTGTTGCTCGAGCACTTCGATTTGTCCGTGGGGCTGCACGGCGAGCGGCGTGCCGGGATGATGATGCGCAAGTTCGGGATTAAGTTTTCGCGACACCACCACGACCCGGACGTGGTCGCCAAGGCCTTCATCGCGGTCAAGAACCTGGCCGATTGGCGCGGCGTGCTCGACGATCATTACGCGATCGATTCAGACCCGACCGCCACGGCAGGGACGGAGCCGTGCGCCTCGCTCGAATTGTCCGCGTAATCGCCCGGCCTATGGCTGCGCCGGGTTGACCATCTCTTTGAAGCGTTCCTCTGAGATCTTGCGGACCTGCGAGGATTGGAGTGTGACCTCGTCGCCGGTTGCCGCGTCCTTAAAGCGGATCGCGCCGCTCTGGTCGTGGCGTTTCTGGTTCCAGTTGTCGGTGTAGTACACCTTGCCGGATGCGGGGTCGGTGACGGAGTAGTACGTGCAGCCGGTGGCGAGCAGGCAGGCGGCCAGGGCGAGTGTTCGCAGCATGGTTGGGTTCTCCTAAAGAGGGATTCGCACTGTTGGGTATCGTGCAGGGTCGCGGTGGGGGTTGAGAAAAACTATTGCGGTGGGGCGGGAATTACGGCGTGTTGTGCCGGTTGAATCGGCTCATTCACCGGCCAAACAGCGTCGTCGGGTGCAGCATGCCTTGGGCTTCAAAGTATTCGAGTGCCTGCTCGGGCGTAGCGAACACTTTGGTCGCGGTCTCGGTGATGAACGGGCTGGGGTTCTTGGCCGGCTTCCAGACGACGTAGACCTCCTTGCCGTGCTCGAAGGCGTGTTGCAGCTCGCGCTCGACACCGCTGGAGATCGCGGGGACGCCGGCGGTGCTCGTCTGGCCGGCGGCGGCGGGTAGCTCGGGGATCAGCGAGACGATCATGTCCGACTGGTCGATCAGCTTGAAGTCGCGCGCGTAGATCTGCCCGTCGATATCACCGGCGATGTCGAGCACCTGTTTGACGGGCACGGGGAAGTGCTCGACGCGGCCGTCCGGGTGGGACATCTGCGCCTCGACAAAATCCTCCCCGGATTTCGCGGCGGCGATGGCGGTATCGAGGAGCATTTTTTCATCGACGTCGCCGGGGTCGAACGTGATGAAGTGTTTGGCCTGCTGGTCGCGGAAGGCATCGATCTCGGCGAGCACATCGGGCAGGTCGGCCACGTGGCTCATCGGGAATGACGGGTAGACCTTGCGGGTTTGCGGGCGGCAGATCAGGCGAAATGCCGTTTCGATTGTGTCCTTGTGTCGGCCGCGTGACAGGACATAGCAGCGGTTCTCCAGCCCGAGCGCCTGGGCCAGCAACTCGGTGGCCATAATCTCTTCCTCACGCCAGACCATGACGTCTTTAAGCGTCGCGTCGATCGTGTGGTCGCGGTGCAGCCGGTGGTGGGTGACTTCGATGTTGTCAACCAGGCAGATCAGCGCATCGGGCTTGAGCGCGCGGACCAGGTCAAAATCGAACGCAGGGAACAACCCGTGCCGCCAGCGGAACGTCGCGTGTGTGTTGACGATGATGTGGGATTTGTCGGCCGAGTCGGCGATGATGTCGCGGAAGACCGCGCGGCGGACGGCTTGGAGGCGGCTAAGGGGCAGGTCGAGGATGCGGCCGGGCCGGATGCCGGAGGCCTCGCCATACATCATGTCGCCGATGTGATACGTCTCGATCCGCTCGCCGTGGTCGGCTGCGAGCCGGGCAACGGCGTCGACGTAGGCTTTTTTGTCCATGCCCACCTGGCCGGTGACGATCGTCCGCATCGGAAAACTCCAGTGTTTCGCGTCGGCTCGGCCGGCGGGTTGTGTTGGCCGTGCCGCTTGGTCATGATAGTAGCCGCTCGCCCGATCGGGGCGGGAACCGGGAGCCTCGCCGCCGGGAATTTCACCGCAAGGAGATGCCATGCCTCTGCAATCATTGATCCCAACCCTCGCCGCCACCGCCGGCCAAACGTTCTTCACCGTCATGCTGATCCTCGTCGCGCTGGCGGTGCTCGTGTTCATCATGTTCGCCGCGCAGTTCTTCGGGCTGTGGCTGCAGGCCAGGCTGTCCGGGGCGCCGGTCGGATTCGGCGACCTGATCGGGATGTGGTTTCGAAAGGTCGATCGGCGCATCATCGTGCTGTCGCGCATCCGAGCGATCAAAGCCGGGCTGCCGATCTCAACCTCGCAGATGGAGACGCATTACCTGTCGGGCGGCCGCGTGCCGACGGTGATCACCGCGATGATCGCGGCGAACCGCGCGAAGATTGACTTGCCGTGGGATACGGCCTGCGCGATCGACCTGGCCGGGCGCGACATCCTCGAAGCGGTCCAGACATCGGTGAACCCGAAGGTGATCGACGTGCCCAGCCCCGACCTGGGGCGGACGACGATCGACGCGGTGGCGCAGGACGGGATCCAGCTCAAGGCTCGCGCCCGCGTTACCGTGCGGGCGAACATCGCACGGCTGATCGGTGGTGCGACCGAAGAAACTATCATCGCGCGCGTCGGCGAGGGCATCGTCACCACGATTGGCTCGTCGATCTCTCACAAAGCCGTTCTGGAGAACCCGGACCGCATCTCGAAGACGGTGCTCGCCAAGGGCCTCGATGCGGCCACCGCGTTCGAGATTCTCTCGATCGATATCGCAGACATCGACGTCGGCGAGAACGTCGGCGCCAAGCTGCAGGCCGATCAGGCTGAGGCCGACAAACGCCGGTTCCAGGCCGAGGCCGAGAAGCGTCGCGCAATGGCGATCGCCCAGGAAACCGAGTTCAAAGCCGAAGCGCAGAAGAACAAGGCCCTGGTCGTCCTGGCCGAGGCGGAGGTGCCCAAGGCGATGGCCGAGGCGTTCCGCAGCGGCAACATGGGCATCATGGACTATTACCGGATGAAGAACATCCAGTCAGACACGTCCATGCGGTCGAGCATCGCTCAGGACGGGGGTTCGGGCGACAGCGGTTCGTGATTCAACCGCCGAGGTAGCGCTTTAACCCATCCCAATCACCCGCGGCTGTGAGGTCTCGCAGCGCGGGCGTGAACGCCCACAGGGTTTCCGGTGGTCGGCGCGACAGGTTCAGCCGGTCGAGGATCTGTTGCTGAAGTTGCTCGATGCCCTGGCCGGTGCGGGCGCTGATGGGGGTGGTGGGGTGGTCCGCGGCGAGGGCATCAGACGGCCGCGGCGAATCGATCTTGTTGATTACATACAGATCAGGGTCGCGCGGCAGTGACGATGGGGCCGGCCAATCGGTCGCCGGGTCGCGCATTGCGATGACCACGTCGGCGTTGCGGATGATCGGTGCGGCCAACTCGATTGCTTGGAGTTCGACATGATCGGGGGCGTTGTTGGGGTTTAAGGTGCCGGCCGCATCGTCAGCCGTTCGCAGGCCCGGCGTGTCGATCCAGTGGACGGCGACGGACCAGGGGCTTTCGTTGAGCGTGCACGCGGCGACGAGTTCAGTGAGTGCGCCGACCCAATCGCGCGTCGTCCCGGGCATATCCGCGACCAGACTCGCCGATCGGCCCAGCAGGTAATTGGTCAGCGTGCTCTTGCCGACGTTGGGGCGCCCGACCACAACGACGCAAGGCGGATCGATCAACTTGTCGAGTGTTTTGCTTTGATCGAGGACGGATGCCGGTGCTCCGCGGTCGGGTTGATCCATCCAACGCCGCCAGTTGTCGGGTTGCGCGAGTAGCAGGTCGATCGCGGCGGGGCTGGCGGCGCGTGCGATGCACACGAGCATGTCGGCCTCGATCTCGCTGGCCGCCTCGGGGAAGAGTTGCGCCGCCGGTGGGTCGGCGGTGTATTCGGCGCCGGCGTTGATGAGTTCTTCGATCAGCCGGTCCACAACACGCGGCCCGGCGTGGGGCATGAGTTGGGCACGGCGGTCGTCCAGACGGACGGCGATCCCTTGATCGACTCCGGCCAGGTCGACCAGGCGCAGGCGGCGCATCGGCCAGTCAGCGCGGTTGGTGATCTTGCCGAGGAAACGCTCGATACCAGCCCCGCACAACTGAATAATCGCGATCGCGCCGGGGGCGGTGGCGGTGGTGAGCGTGATGCGCGGCGTATCGGTCAAGGTCGTTGGCTTAGCTTGCTTTGCCGGCTTGGTACGGGTTTGGTGTCGGCGACATCGGCCGACCATGGGGGAAGTTAACACCCTGGACCAACACTGCAGCCACGGTGGATATCAGCGTCGGCCATGCACTGCCGTTGAGCACGGTGATGACCAGGCCGAACAGCCCAACCGATTCGCACACGGCAAAGAACACGATATTTCCGATCAGATACCCCTTCGGGGTGATCGCCTGGTCTTGCCAATGTCGCTTGTAGATCTGTGTGCGGAGCACGAAAGCGACTGGCAGCAGCATGATCGTGCCGACTATCGTGATCCAAGTTAGAGGAGCAGCAATTTCAGGTACCGCACTGACCGCTCGCCAGAGCACAGGGAGACTGGCGCCGACGGCGATCTGCGAACCGAGGGTCGCACCCCAAACCACTCGGGCAGTAAGGAGCACTTGTGTGCGCGTCGGCGCAGCGTTCACAGAGTCCGGTTCCATGCGTTGGGTTAGGTCTGCTTACTTCGTCTGCATCGCCGACTGCCGAGTCAGCGCGATGCCCTGGAGCGTCAGGTCGGGGACGATGCGGTCGAACAGTTCGTCGTCTTTGAAAAGAACCTCCGCGTCGCCGCCGGTGGCGATGACGATCGGGTAGGCGCCGGCGACCTCGGCGAACTGCTCAACCAGCTCGCGGACCATCCCGCGTATCCCGTGGTACGCGGCAGAGCGCATGGCCTGGACGGTGTTGTGGCCGATCGGCTCATCGGGTTTGGCCAGCGTGACTTCGGGCAGTTGGGCGGTGTGTTCGTGCAGGCTGCGGAGCATCAGTGGGGCGCCAGGTGCGATCGCACCGCCGTGGAATGTCCCGGCCCCATCAACAAAATCCACGGTCAGGGCCGTGCCCGCATCAACCACGATGCACGCCTGCTTTAGCACGTCGTAGGCCGCAGCCGCGTTGAGCAAGCGGTCGTCGCCGACGATGGTCTCGGGGTCGAGCTGGCGGCCGATTGGGACGGGCACGTCCTGCTCGATCCGCTGTACAGCCAGTCCCAGGCCGACGCCGACGGCCTGGGTGATCTGCTCGGCCTGCGTCGCGTTGACCGAAGCAAGGATCACAACCGGGTCCTGTGAATCGCGCAGCGGTTCATAGGCCGCGTTGAGTTGTTCGGTGATTTTTTCGGTGGACAGCCCGTGGTCGAAGGCGGTTCGGTCGACGAGCACCCCGTCGAGGAACGTGCCGATGCGGGTGCGGGTGTTGCCGACGCTGATGGCCAGAAGGTTCGGTTTCATCGTGCTTCTCTTGAGTGCATGAGGTGATTCTTAAAGCTATGCGGTCTCGGCCTCGACCGGCGGTTGGGTGTCGGGCTGAGGCTTGATTCGGATTTCAGGTTGTGGTTCGGCCCGCGCGACTTGGAGGCGTTGCCAGCAGGATTCCAGCAGCGCGGGCAGGCCATGGCCGGTCGCGGCGCTGATCACGAACACCGGCGACTCGGTTGCCCGCTCGACGGATTGGGTGAACACTTCAAGCTCGGCGTCGCCGGGCAGCAGGTCGGCTTTGCTGAGCACGACGATCTGCGGCTTGGCCGCGAGTGTGTCGGAGTAACCGGCCAACTCGCGACGCACAATGTGGTATTGCTCGATCGGTTTGGCGGGGGACTGCGGCGCCGCCGGGTCCGGCTCGACCAGGTGGACCAACAGCCGCGTCCGTTCGATGTGTCGCAGAAACTCCATCCCGAGCCCCTGGCCGCGGTGGGCGCCCTCGATCAATCCGGGGATGTCCGCGACGATGAATCGGCGGAACCCGCTTAGCTCGGCGATGCCCAAGTTGGGCGAGAGGGTGGTGAACGGGTAGTCGGCGATCTTCGGCTTGGCCATCGAAACACGGCTAAGCAGCGTTGACTTGCCGGCGTTGGGCATCCCGATCAGCCCGATGTCGGCGATGAGTTTCAGCTCGAGGCGCAGTGTGTGTTCGATCGGCAGTTCGCCGGGGGTCGATCGCCGCGGGGCCTGATCGTTGGCACGCTTGAAGTGCTCGTTACCCCAGCCGCCACGCCCGCCCGCGGCGACCATCAGCTCGGCACCCATCGTGTCCATGTCGGCTAACAGCTCGCCGGTGGCGTCGTCGTAGACGAGCGTGCCGGTCGGGATACGGATCCGCAGATCCTCAGCCGAGGCGCCGTGTTTTTGCTTAGTCGAGCCGGGGTGGCCGTTGCGGGCGATCCAGTGGTGTTTGCCGGCCAGGTCGAGCAGCGTGTCGACGCCCTCGGCTGTGACCAGGTACACGCTGCCACCGTCGCCGCCGTCGCCACCGTCCGGCCCGCCTTTGGGGACGTACTTCTCCCGGCGGAAGCTGACGTGGCCGTCACCCCCTTTGCCGCTGCGGACGACGATGGTGGCTTGATCGACAAGCATGATGATCCAACCGATCCTAGACCGGTTGGGTGTGAAAGTTCCAATCGTTGTTTAACCGTCGCCGTGGGGCGGCTAGGCCTGCAGTTGCACCGGGGACGGACCGTTGCTGGGTTGCACGTGCACGCGGCGGCCTTGGAACCGGACGACGCCGTCGTCGAGCGCGTAAAGGGTGTTGTCCTTGCCAATGCCGACTTTGTAGCCGGGCTTAAACGGCGTGCCGCACTGTCGGATGATGATGTTGCCGGCTCGCACCGCCTGTCCGCCGTACATCTTGACCCCGCGGAACTGGGCGTTGGAGTCGCGGCCGTTCTTCGTGCTGCCTTGGCCCTTCTTGTGTGCCATGTCTGATTACCTCGGCGTCAGGGATCTGGTCGGGTGGTCCGGAACATCGTATCATACCCGTTACCATCGCCCTGATGCAAGCCGATCGGCTCGACGCGGCACGGAATTAAGTCGGGGCGATTCTTGCGTTGATAAGTATCCGGGCCATCGATATCACTGGGCGCGACGGCGAGGCCGTGGGCGATCGGCATCACGGTCGCGTTGGCATGCATCCAAGTACACTCCTTCTATGAGTCACGCCGTGGTGGGTCTTAGTGTCAATATCGATCACGTCGCGACGATCCGTCAGGCCCGGCGGACGTATGAGCCGGACCCGGTCTGGGCCGCGGTCGAGGCACAGCTCGGCGGGGCCGACGGGATCACGATCCACCTGCGTGAGGACCGGCGGCATATTCAGGATGCGGATGTTGGGCGGGTGCAGTCGGCCTGCCATGTGCGGGTGAACCTGGAGATGGCCGCGACGGACGAGATGGTGGCGATCGCCTGCCGACAGCGGCCGCACATGGCCATGCTCGTGCCGGAGGGTCGCCAGGAGGTCACCACGGAGGGCGGGTTGGATGTCGCCGGGCAACTGGCCGAACTGGGGCCGACCGTGACGCGGCTTCGAGATGCTGGGATCGCCACGAGCGTGTTCATTGATGCGGTCATCGCTCAGATCAACGCGGCCGCGAGTATTGGCGTGGACGTGTGCGAGGTTCACACCGGGCCGTATGCGCACGCATTCGACGCGGCGGGTGGGGATCTTGCCTGCGAGGCCGTCGCCGTCGAGCTAAAGAAGATCCGCGAGGCCGGCCAGCGGATTCGCACCGCGAAAATGCGATTCAATGCCGGGCATGCGCTCAACTACCGCAACGTCCAGCCGATCGCCGAGATGACGGGTCTCGGCGAGCTTCACATTGGCCACGCGATTGTCAGCCGGGCGGTTTTTGTCGGTATCCGGGCAGCCGTCGCCGAGATGAAGCGGTTGATCGGTCGCGCGGCGGATCATTAACCCGACCGGCCGCGGCGCTTCGAGGGTGGTTGCATCCGCCCCTTAGGCGACTAACTTTTACATCATGATGCAAACCACACGACGGCCGACCGATTGGTTGTGGGTAGTTTCGCTGTTCTTCGGGTTGATCGGTGTGGGGTTGGCAGGCTTGGGCTCGCCTACCACGACGCTCGCAGCCGGGCCGCCCGATGAGCCGATCGAGTCGGTGATTCAACGCGATGCTGCGCCGGACGCCGAGCGTGGCCCGGCTATTCAGCCCGGCGATCGCGTGCTGTTTATCGGTGATGGGCTGACCCAGCAGATGTTCTACACACGGGCGACGGCTGCGGCGTTGCTCAGTGTGTATCACGACGCGGGGCTGCGGTTCTTCAACGGCGGGATTGATGGAGCGTCGCCCGAGACCGCAGCCGAGTCGTTGGACGAGTTAGTCGAGCTATCTGACCCGACGGTGGTGTTCGTGTGTTTCGGATTCGGTGCGGTGATCAGCCCGTCGACACCGACGGTTGCGGAGGGTTTCGGCGATAGTCTCGGCGGGTTGCTCGACCGACTGGCTACGCTGGCGAAGGTGCGGCGGGTGATCGTCCTGGGCCCGCCGGCTGTCGCTGTGCGGGTGGGCGATGGCACGGACCCGGGAGGAAAAAACGCCCGATTGGCCTCGCTATCCAAAGCCGCCCGACACACCGCCGCCGACCGAGGGATGCTGTTCATCGACCTCTTCGACCACACCCTTAGCGTCTACCACGCGGCCAATCTCAGTGTTGGCGAGCCGCTCGCGCACGCCCGCGGTTGGCCGACCGAGGCCGCCCACGTCGTGATCGCCAGCGTCATTTTGCGCGGTATTGGGATCGAGGCCGCAGACCTGAATCAGGCCGATTGGTCGCCCCTGCGGCCGGTCGAAATGCGGCGGATCCGCCAAGTCCTGGCCCTGCCGCTCGACCCGGTTGACCTGGATCGGGCCGAGCTTAGTCGTAGCCTGTATCAGGCTGTGGGGCGGTTCGACGAGCGGTTTTTCAGGCTCTGGCGGCTTGGCTCACGCCGCACGACCGGTCTGCCCCCGGCCCAGCTCGAAGCCGACACGGAGGCGGCCTGGGGGCTTATTCAGAGCCATCTGGGCGAGTATCGCTAGGTTGGCTCAGCAGTGGTCTGAGCCCTGCCCCGCCAGCCGGAAGATTGGCGGAATTCTAAATTTCAGGCAGTTTGCCACCGGGCATGACAGGCACTTGCATCAGATGGGATCGGACTTTAGACTGTTTTCGTCGTTGGGGGGAGCCACGCGGAGTGATCCCAGTGGCATGGTACTGGCCCGGCATGGAGGCCGCACGGTCATGGCTCGCACGAGGCCTCGCAACTTGAACGCCAAGGCGTGGCTTTCGCCGCGGCCATGAACCTAGGGAGACCGACTTTGCGTCGTGAATTCTTACTCATCGGCACAGTGTTGATTTTTGGTGTCGCCGCATGGCTTGGGGCCGCTGACGGGGCCCCCGAGGGGGCGCGTGACACCGCCGCAGTGCAATACTTCGATCAAGGGATGCGCAGGTACGCCGAAGGCGACCTCGCCGCAGCGCTCGCCGCATTCGACCAGGTCGAGGCGATGCAGATATCGAAAGAGCAGCGGGTCTCCATGTACGAGGCCGTCCAGGACATCAACCGCCGTATCAGCAGCTCTGCCGACCCCGCGACACTGATCGCACAGGGGGACAAGGCCGCGTCCGTCGGGCAGTTCTCGCAGGCAGCAGGGCTGTATCAGGCCGCGATGCGGCATCCCAACGCGAGTGACGAACAGAAATCGCAAGCACAAGCCAAGCTGGAAAGTGCCCGCAAGAAGGCCCAGGCTCAGGCGGCTCGCCAGCAGCGGGAAGCGGACGCGAAGGCCAAGAAAATGGCCGAGGCTGAGGCGAAGCGTATAGCAGACGGAGCCGCCGCAGCCACGGCGAAAGCGGCCCAGAAGGCTCCGGAGCCTGCGCAGGCACCGACCGAATCGATTGCGAAACAGCCAGTCGCACCCGCCAAGACTGCTGATCCGCCTGCGAAAGCCGAGGCGCAAGAGACTGCCGCCGTGGAAACGGATGACACCGAAGGTGGCGAAACCGCCGCCGATCGCGGAACGGGCGTTGAAGCCGGCGACCTGCTCACCCAGGCCCGCCTGTTGCGTGCTCAGGAAAAACTCGCCGAGGGACGGGTTGCTGAACAAAACCGCCAATACCACCTCGCTGTCAGTCACTACAAGGAAGCATTAGCGCTCGACCCGGGCAGCGAACTGCTGATCCAGGCACTTGCTGCCGCCGAAGCCAAGGCCAGCCAACAGGTGGTCGCTCAATCCGTGCTCGAAACTGAGATCCAGTCCCGGAAACTGCGGGCCAACGCGTCCGTGGCGGAGTTCGAGCAGTTGATCAACCGTGGCGTGAAGCTTCTCGAGGCCAAGAGCTACTCGGCCGCACGTGAGGCTGTCCAACAGGGCAAGATCGCGCTCGATCTGAATCAACGCTTCCTCCCGGCCGCCCAGTACAAGACATTGCGTGAGCGCGCCGTCAACCTCGCCGCTCAGATCGCCGAAGCCGAGCGCATCGCGGTTGATGCCGAGATCCGCCGGGTCGAGTCCGAGCGGAAACAGGAAGCTGAGAAGCGCCGCGCCGAAGCGGAAAAAGCCCAACGTGACGAGGTCCAGCGGCTGCTCCGCCGTGCGGCCGATTTCAGGCGCGAACAGAAGTATGACCAGGCCCTCGAACTACTCGACCAGGCGTTGTTCCTTGAGCCCACCAATGTCGCGGCCCAGGCGATGAAGGAGATGATCGAGGACAGCCGCATCTTCCTAGAAGCCCGCGACCTGTTCCGTCAACGCAACCTGTTGGCCGCCGAGTCCAGCAACGAAAATCTCCACGCCAGCCTGCCCTTTACCGACTTGGTCACCTACCCCGCCGATTGGCCGCAACTCACCAGCACACGGTTGGCTAGCCTGGAGCTTTCGAGTGAGTCGGAAGTCAACCGGCAGATCGCCCAGAAACTACGCGATACGGTGCCCATCAACTTTGACGGCAACAAGCTGGTCGACGTGATCGACTACCTGCGCAACACCACGGGTGTGAACTTTTTCGTCAACTGGACCGCGCTGCAGAATGTCGGTATCGAGAAGGATCTACCGATCACCCTGCAGCTATCGAACATCCCGTTCGAGCAGGCGCTGCGGCTGGTGTTGCAGCAGGCATCGGCCGCCAACGAACTCGAGCCGGCCGGGTTCAGCATCATCGAGGGTGTCGTGACCATCTCGACCGAGCGTGACCTCAGCCGTACCACGGACGTGCGTACCTACGACATCCGCGACCTGCTGGTCCAGGTGCCAAGTTTCACGGACGCACCCGAATTTGATCTGAGGACCGCACTCGAATTTGACGAGGGCGAGGGCGGCGAATTGTTTGATGGCGAACTTTCCGCCGAAGAGCAGATTACCCGCCCGGAACTGGTCGCCCAGATCACCGGGCTGATCCGTGATACCGTCGGCGACTCCGCCGAGTGGGCCGAGAGCGGCGGTGATGTCAGCAGCATCAGGGAACTTAACGGCAACCTGATCATCCGCTCCACGCCCAAGAATCACACCCAGGTCGCGCAACTTTTGCGAGAACTTCGCGAGACGCGCGCCCTGCAGATCGCGATCGAAGCACGCTTCCTCCTGGTCGATCAGAACTTCCTGGACGAAGTCGGCATGGACTTCGATGTGAATCTGCTCTCGACCCAACAGACAGGCAACTGGACGCTAAGCGGCCCGGTTCTGGCCAGGGACCCGATAACCACCGCACCGATTGCCTGGGGCCCATCTCTTGGCCAGGACTCATTCGGGCTGACGGCACGCCCGACTACTGCACTGACGCCGGATGTCTTCCGTTCCGGTGCCCGAGCGTTGGATTTTGCCGGGACCCTAAGCCTGCTTGATGACCTTGAAGTGAATTTTATGATCCGCGCTACACAGGCGTCGCGTCGGTCTATCACGCTCACCGCACCGCGGTTGACCATCTTCAACGGCCAGCGGGCTTATGTGATTGTGGCGAGGCAAATCGCGTTCGTCAGCGACCTCGAGCCTGTGCCCGATGCCGCCGGTTTTGATGTGACCGTTAGTGCCATCCAGTCCGGCGTTATCCTCGATGTCGAGGGCACGGTTAGCGCGGATCGCCGCTACGTCACTATGACGGTGCGACCAAGCCTGGCGAATGTGATTCAGCCCCTGCGCACAATCACCATCACGGGCACGGTTATTTTGGCCGACGGTGCGGACACCACGACGGTGACTGGGTCGGTAGAATTGCCCGAGTTGGAACTGACCGCGGTTAAGACAACCGTCAGCGTGCCCGATCGTGGCACACTTCTATTGGGTGGCCAGCGGCTGGTCAACGATATTGAGATCGAAGCCGGCGTCCCGGTGCTCTCGAAGGTTCCTGTGCTCAACCGTTTCTTCACCAACAAGACCACCGTCAAGGATGAGCGGACCCTGCTGGTCCTGATCAAGCCGACCATCATCGTGCAGACCGAAGAGGAAGAGGACCGGTTCCCCGGCCTACTCCAGGACCCGCACAAGTACAGCATCGGCCAGAATCTCTCACGCTAGATGGGCGACAGTGTTGCGAACGAAGGGTTGTCAGCCGCCGGGCGGATGTTGACGACCGGCCGTGTTGTTTCGCGCCCGACTACTTTTTAACGTGTCGCGAGCCAATCGGCCAAGCGCTCCGCCAGCCCCGATTCGATCGCGGCCAGCAGTTGCGGCTGCGGCGTAAACAGCTCCAGCATTACCGCGGTATCCCCGGGTAGCGACGCGAACGACGGCTGCATCGCCGCCCAGGGAACGGTGCCCTCGCCGGGGATCAGGTGCGCATCGTCCCGCCCGTCGTTGTCGTTGATGTGCACGTACCCGATCACGTCCAGGCAGTCTCGCAGCGCCGTGTCCGCGCCACCCGTCATGTGGGCATGCCCGGTGTCAAAGCACATCCGCACACTCGGGTGATTCAGTGCTCGGACCATCCCGGCAAGCTGTGCCGGGTCGCTGCCGAACCGGTACCCGGCCGGGATATTTTCGATCAGATACACCACACCAAGCCCTTCCCCGATGCGGGCGAGATCCTCCAGCGATTTAGTCAACGGCCCGATCCGTTCGGCCCGGCTGGCTTCGGTTGGCGGCGAACCTTTCGCGGCCGCCGGCGCTGGGTGCACGACTACCCGCCGAGCGTCCAAACGCGCTGCCAACTCGCCTTCCGCCCGGTACGCCTCGATCGACGCCAGCCGCGTCGCCTCGTCTGTTGACGAAGGATCGAACCGATCGCCAAACCACCCGTGCAACGAATCGAATGGAAGCCCCAGGTCGTCGGCCATCCGCCGCGCCTCGTCGGCATCCGGAGGGTTCTGCGGGTTTCGGTAGAACTGGCTGTTCACGCACCCCAGCCGCCCAAACAGCCCCAGCAGCGCCGGCGTGTCCAGATCGGGAAAGCCGAATGCGGCAACAGAAGCGAGTCGTGCCATCCACACCTCCACATGGGCCGGCCTACGGATCGATCGTGTAACGGGTCGTCGCTGCGACGGTCGCGCCGCGACCCGATCGGTCGTCAGCGTCCGGCCGACAACCCTCAATCAGTAGGCAGCCAACGGGATCATGTCCACGTCCGGACCGCGGAAACAACCGACCGGCCACGCCAGCCATTCCAAGGCCGTGTATCAATCCACCGGTTCATGCTATAACAAGCCCCGTCAACCGCTCAAGTTGGCGGGTTGACGCGGTGGCCGTTGGGCCGGCGAGATCGAGGGCAGTCGATGGGATCAGGACACACCATGTATATGATCGCCGGCGCCGGGCTGACGACCCACGAAACGGCCATGCTCCTGCTGTCGCTGGGGATCCTGCTGGGCACCGCCCGGCTGCTGGGCGAGACCGCGCGACGCCTCGGCCAGCCGGCGGTCCTCGGTGAGCTTTTGGCCGGCATCCTGCTCGGGCCGACCGTGCTCGGGACCATCAGCCCCGACCTATTCGCCTGGTTATTCACCGACAGCCACGCGGCCAGGATCGCGCTGGACGGGTACATTCTCATCTCGGTTGTGCTGCTGCTGCTGATCTCCGGGCTGGAGATCGAACTCACCACCGCCTACCGCCAGGGCAAAGCCGCCTTAATCATCGCGATGACCGGGATGCTGCTGCCGTTCACGATCGGCTCAGCCCTCGGTTGGCAGTTTCCGACGGCGTTCGGGCCGCTCGGCTCGGCGTATCAGCCGTTGGCGTTCGCGATCTTCCTCGGCATCGCCCTGTCGATCACCGCGCTGCCGGTCATCGCCAAGGTCCTGATGGACCTGAACATCTTCAAGTCCGACCTGGGCATGCTGATCATGAGTGCGGCCATGTTCAACGACCTGGCCGGCTGGCTGGGCTTTGCGGTGGTCATGGCGCTGATCAACCCCGGCGAGAACGGCGGCGCGTCGATCGGCGGCACCTTGCTTTTGACCATGGGCTTCCTGGCCGGGGTCATGACGATCGGGCGCTGGCTCACCCACCGCGCACTGGTGTTCATCCAGGCGTATGGCAGTTGGCCGGGCGGCGTGATCGGGTTTGTGCTCGTGGTTGCTCTGTTGTGCGCAGCAGCAACCGAGGCGATCGGGATCCACTCGATCCTCGGGGCGTTCTTCGCAGGGATTGTGATCGGCGACTCGAAGCACCTGCGGCAGCGGACGCGCGAAACGATTCATCAGTTCATCGCCAACATCTTCGCGCCGGTGTTCTTCGCGGGGATCGGGCTGACGGTCAACTTTGTCGCCGCGTTCAACCCGCTGGTGGTGCTCCTGGCCGTGTTGGTGGCGTGCCTGGGCAAGGTCGCGGGCTGCTACGTCGGGTCCAAGTGGGCCGGGTTGGGCCGGCGCGACAGCTTGGCTGTGTCCAGCGGGATGCTGGCACAAGGCACGATGGGGATCATCCTTGGGCAGTTGGCACTCACGGCCGAACTAATCACACAGGAACTGTTCGTCGCCATTGTGTTCGTCGCCCTGCTGAGCACGGTCATCAGCGGCCCGGCGATCCAGCGGGTTCTCCAACGCGGCCAGAAGCGGTCGCTGGGCGACCTGCTGACCGAGGACCGCTTCGTATCGGTGATGAAGTCGCTCGGTGCCCGGGCGGCGATCCGCGAACTCAGCTCGGCACTCGGCCCTGACAGCCCGGTCGAGGCCGACGCGGTATTCGAATCCGTCTGGAAGCGTGAACAGACGATGCGCACCGGCCTTGGAGACGGGTTGGCGATCCCGCATGCCCGTTTGGCCGGTTTGGAGAAGACGATTGTCATCATCGGCCGCAGCCCGCACGGGGTGGATTTCGACGCGGCCGACGGCAACCCGGCCCACCTGATCTGTATGCTGCTCACGCCGTTGGATGATCAGGACAGCCAGCTTGAGGTACTGCGGCTGATCGCCGAGTGCTTCCACGACCCCGCCCGCCGCTCGGCCGCACTCAATGCGGGGACCTACACCGAGTTCCTAGCCGCAATCAAACTGCCCGGTGCGGACTCTCACGGCGGAATGGCGCACGAGTGACCGATGATCCCCTGCGTCGTACCGGTCGCGGCGACAACGAACCGTGACATACGGTAAGACGGATCGCGTCGGGCCCACAGCCTGCGAGGGCGGGCACCGTTATGGCACCATAGAAAAACCCGCCGTGCCTGATCGGGCACGGCGGGCATCGAATCAATCGAGTATCGGTTGACGGGTCAGGCGACCCGCCGGATGGTTGTCTTGATGACTAGCTGCGGCGACCGGTCAGCCGGATACCAAGGGCACCGAGGCCGAGCATCCCAAGCGAAGCCGAGATCGGCTCGGGGATCACGCCGCCGCCGGTGACGCCGTTAGTAACGCCATTGGTCACACCGTTGGTAACGCCGTTTGTCACACCATTGGTAACACCGCTGGTCGTCGTGTTGCCGCCCGGACGGGGGAACGCGATCGAGGCCGGAGCACCCCACCCGAAGATCGTGTGGGTGGTGAACATCACGGATTCACCCGGCTTGAGCGTGAACAGGTTCCGCATCGCCAGTGCGACGTCGTAGCCGGCCAAGCCGTCGTTCTGGTTCTGCACCGACGAGAAGTAGTCGTTGTCGATGAACTCATTGTCGTCCATGTCAGGATTGTTGGCTCCATCCTGGATATCGTTCGCCAGCGACGGGAGCCCGACCAGGTCAACGTTCAACGCACCCTGGAGGTTACCAACCTGATCCAACAGGTACCGACCGCCCTCGCCACCCGGCACGGGGTTGGCTGGCGACTCCTGTGTGCCGCCCAGGCCTGTGATCCCGATGAACGTGTTGTTCACGTTGCTGTCGACCGGCAAGTCGGTTTCGAAGAGGATGTCTTCGTCCGGCTGCAGGGCGTCTGGGACGATACGGCCACCACCGTCGAGGCGGGCGTTCTCACTCTCATTCGCATTTTGGGTTTCAAATGTCATGTCCGCGTCCGCAAACCGGATCGCGGCGAAGGTCACATCGAACGCGTCGGGATCCACACCGGTAGGCGGCACCGGAAACGGGTTCGTAATGGTGTACTTCTGGGTAAGGATCGCATCGTTAATGCTGCCGCCGAAGTCGGACGCTTTGGCGACAGACTGGGTCAACTCGATCGCTAACGGCAACTGGGCGGAGCCGGTCAGGCCTCCGGCCGACAGGTCAACCATCGTCGTGATGGAGGTATCGTTGGGAACCCCGACCACGGTGGGGGCCGGGAGGCTGCTAAATCCCAAGTTCTGGATCGCCCCGATCCCTGCGCCGCCGATGCCGGCTGAGGTCAGCCACATCCGCTCGCCCGTGATATCCAACGGGGTGCCGCTGGAGTTGACGCCGACGCCGTCGAGGAACTCGATGGCCACGGCCGACTCACGCACGGTTTTCTTGGCAGTTGCGAAGTCGCCGCCGCCCACGGGGTTGAAGTGGGCACCGACGCCGTTAGCAGCCATGAAGAAGGTCGGCTCACTGAGGCGCTCGCCGTACGAGCCGTAGTAGCCCACATTCACGTGCAGATCGCCATCATTGCTCAAATCACCGATTTTGAGCGTGTGGTGGGGAATGGCCGCCATGCTGGGGCTGGTAACGCCAAGCGCTAAGCCCGCAGCGATCACCGCCGAGTAGTTTTTATTACGGAATAACTCAAATGCCATCGTAACCCTCCTGCCTTTAACGATTAAGGCCGATCATCCCTCAGGTCCATCAAAACGAGTCAACAAGTTATGCAGTCGGAAAAACAATGCGTCGGCGGGCAGCACGCCTGATCAAAGGCTAGCCGCGACGGCGGGTTGTTCCTCCTCCTATCGAGCAACACCCATAGGGGCGGGCACTGCTCTACTCCTGGCAATATCATACTACAATCCGGGTCTGATGCAAGACCCAGAGATAAAAATTTCCGAACAAAGTAAAAAAAATCTTGTTGGTAGTGGGCCCAAGGGAGCCTGATGGGGCTATTTTACGCCTAGGTATTTTCACTCCTTGAGTTAGCGTCGGTTGGTGATTCGAGGCGGCGATCAGCGTTCGCTTGCGGCCGGGGCCTATTGGGGTCAGAATCCGCCCTGTGAACTTGACCGACACCACCGAGCTGGCCCCGGAATACGCGATCCAGGTCCGAGGACTTATAAAGAGGTTCAGCGGCCACACCGTGCTGGATGGGGTGGATCTGGCGATATCGCCGGGGCAGACGGTCGTGATCATGGGCGGGTCGGGGTCGGGCAAAAGCACCCTGCTGCGGACAATGATCGGATCGATTCAGCCGGATGAGGGGGCGATCGAGCTTTTCGGCCAGGATATCGCCCGTCTGGACGAGGATGGGCTGAATGAAATCCGCAAGAAGATCGGGATCCTGTTCCAATCCGGGGCGTTATTTAACTCGATGTCGATCCGGGACAACGTGGCGTTGCCGATGCGCGAGCACACCCCACTGCCGTCTGAGACGATCGACATCATGGTCAAGATCAAGCTGGAACTTGTCGGGCTGCGCGAACACGCGGACAAGTACCCGGCCCAGATCTCCGGGGGGATGAAGAAGCGGGCGGGGCTGGCCCGGGCGCTGGCGCTGGACCCGCAGATCCTCTTTTATGACGAGCCCTCAGCCGGGCTGGACCCGGTGACGAGCGCACAACTCGACCAGTTGATCATCAGCCTGACGAAGCAGCTTGGGGTGACCAGTGTGGTGGTGACGCACGAGATGGACTCGGCATTCACGATCGCGGACCGGATGGCCATGCTGGACCACGGGCGGATCCTGGTTGAGCAGTCGCGTGACTACTTCGATCGGCTGCGCGGGGAGGGGGTTGACCCGAGCGGCCTGTCGCCTAAGGAGGCGTTGGTGCGGCAGTTCCTGCGCGGCGACGCGGATGGGCCGATCACGGATCGGCAGCAGACCAGCGGTTTCGCTGAGGACCTGCTTGGTGCGGCCGGGCCGTCGTTGCAGAGAGCGGCGGTACAGGCGACCCGCTGACGGTATGCTGTGCGTCACGGTCCCTTCATGAAGCCCGCATGACGAGCGCCCCATGAACCAGCAACGCGACAATATCAAAGCCGGCCTGTTCGTCCTCGGCGGCGCGGTGTTGATGCTGGTTTGCGTTCTTATTCTGTCCGACCTGGAGCACCTGATCGAAGGGCGGCAGTCGGTGACGGTTTACTACCCGCTGGGCGATGGGCTGCGCGGGCTTAAGGTCGGGGCGCCGGTCACACTCGGGGACGAGTCGGTCGGCACGGTGACCACCATTCGCGACCGGGTTGAGAGCGAAGCCGGTGGGCCGCAGCGCGTGGTGGGCAAGGTCGTCGTTGTGTCGATCCCCGAGCGATACCAAATTTACGACAACGCGTGGGTCGAGATGGTGGTGCCGGCATTGGGGTCGGGGACGCGGTTGAATATTCGGAGTGTGGGCGATGGGCGGCCTTACGATCCGCAGGAGGCGCTCGAGGGGCGGTTGGCGGGGAGTTTGCTGACCGAAAACCTTGTGCGGGACATGGGAATCGAGGACCGCCAGCGTGAGCAGATCCGCGGGATCATCGCGAATGTCGAGGCGATCACCGCGACGATCCGTCAGGACCTGCCGGGGATCACCGCGGCCGGGCGGAAGCTGCTTGAAGACGCCGGGCCGCTGATCACCGATGCACGCGCGATCACGGCGCGCACCAACGACGCGGTGGACGATATTGCCGAGCTCACCGCCGAGGTTCGCAAACGTGCGACGCCGTGGCTGGAGCGGATCGACACGATCACGGTCGCGGTCGAGCGGTCGCTGGTGTCGTTGCGCGGGCTGATCGAGGACAAGGGCCCGGCGCTTGGTGAGACGATCGACAACGCCAAGGCGATCACGGCCGGGGTGAAAGATCGGGCGCTCGATCAGGTGATCACAGCGCTCGAGTCCGCGGCGGTGGCGTTGGCTCACTTCCGCGAGAGCGCCGGCGAGGTGCGGGCGTTGGCGGCGGGGCAGCGGCCGGTGATCGAGCGGGCGTTGGCCAACGCCCAACTGACGACGGCACAGCTCAAACTTGCCGCGATCGAGATTCGCCGGTCACCGTGGCGGCTGCTGTATGAGCCGGACGATCACGAGTTGGATACGGACAATCTATATGACGCGGCACGGTCGTTCGCGTTGGCTGCGGGGGCACTCGACGCGGCGGCCCAGAGCCTTCAAGCTGTCAGTGCGTTGGAGGGCGGCGAGGATCAGGTTCGTGAGAAACTGGCCTACCTCCAGGCGATATTCGAGCGGTTCGAGCAGGCTGAAAAGGGCTTTTGGAAGGCGTTGGAAGACCTATCGCCGCCGAAGTAGGGCGGATCGGGCTGTCGGGGTGGGAGTCGGAAACTTCCCACGGCGGGTTGACAGTAATCCAAGGCAGCGACACAATATACTGGCCAAGGATCGGCGAGAGCGGCGGTTGGACCGACGCCGGATGGGTCGCGGGTCACGGACGATCGCAAGGTGTCAATCTAGTAGTCGGCGAACCAGGATCTGCGAAAGGCGGGTGCGATGATTAATCAGAAGTCCATGCTGAGCGTCGTGTGGCTGGTAGGGGCCGCGACATTGCTCGGCGGGTGCGAGTCGCAGCATGCGAAATTGAGCCCGGATCATGTCCGCAGCGAGATGAGCCCTGAGCTAGAGACGATCGCTCTGACCGCTCAGCAGCGCAAGAACCGCAATGCCCGGGCGGCCGACGAGACCATGCGTCAGCTCCACGACGACTGGGACGCGATCTGGTTCCTCGATCATCCGCTACGCCTTAGCCGCTACCCGGTGCCCTAATTCGGCAATCTTTCATCGCGCGCTCTGTTAGTTAATTGAGCGCTATCGGTGCGCCGCGCGTGCGCCCCTTTACACCTTTGATTCGAAGGCACCCAGGTGGTGGCGGATCACGGGCTTGGTGCCGCGGGGCATGTCGATGCCGATCACGTCGAAGCGGATGGGGCGGTCGGTGTAGCCGTACTTTAGGGCGATGTACGACGCCATCGTGATGATTCGTCGTTGCTTGTGATAGCCGACGCGGTTCTCGGGCCGGTACTCGTTGTTGGTGTCTTTGTCGCGATCCTTGGTATTGCGGCCTTTTACCTCGATGAATACGACGGTCTGCCGGTCGGGCGCTTCGGCGAGGATGTCGATCTCACCCATCGGCGTTCGCAGGTTGCGGGCGATGATGCGGTATCCGGCTTTGCGCAGGTGGCGCGCGGCGAGGCGTTCGGCCGTCGCGCCGCGGAGGTTCGCGGCGGGCAGTGTGATCTTGTTGATCAGGTTCGCGAGGGCGACGCGGAGTTTGGTGGCGCGGGCGATAGGGGTGCGCGAAGTGGGGACGCGGGAAACGGGGGTGCGCCTCATAACGGCTGTGCGTAGCGGCTGACGGCGATCTCGACGAGCGCTTCGCCCATCTGATCGAGCGGGTGGTAGCTGCCGTTTTCGAACAACTCGCGCCGGTAGTCAGACGTCAGCGCCTGGAATTGCTGGCGGCGGAGCAGTTCCTCGATCTCAAGCTGGACCTCCCGCAGCGGCCGACTGGGCGGCTGATCGATCGACTCGACGTAGATCCACCAGAAACCGCCCATCGCTTCAACCCGCTGCGACCATTGGCCGGGTTGGAGCCCGAGCATGGCTTGGTTGAGCACGGCTGCGCCGAATACCTCGTCGCCGACGGCAATCTCCGACATGCGACCGCCCTGGTCGGAGCGGTAGCGGTTGCGCTGGTCGGACGCGACAGTGGCGAAGTCGGCCGAGGGTTTGAGCAGGGATTCGATCTGGTCGGCGGTCTCGGGTGTGTTGACGCGGATCAGGCGCAGGGTTCGGTTGGGCGGGGGGTTGAACTTCGTGGGGTTGTCGTGGTAGTAGCGCTCGATGTGTTTGCGGCTGACGTTGATCTTGGGGAATAGCTTGCGCTGCAGGTATCGCTGGACAAGCATGCGCTGGCGGGTGTCCTGGAGGGTTTGATCGAGTGTCCGGTCGGTCTCATCGAGCAAGCTCGTTTCGGCCAGGGCGATCGAGCCCTTGCCCCAGCGGCGAATCAGTTCTTCTCGCTCGACTTTGAGCATGTTTGCCAAGCCGGCTTGTTCCTGGGCGGAGAGGTCGCGTTCGGCTTCGCCGAGGATCAGGGCGTCGATGACGATCTGGCGGAGCCGCCCGGCGATTAACTGATTAGCGAGCGCGCGGAACTCGGTGCGCGTCTGGTTGCGGCCGAGCGCGGCGAGCTGGTCGTCGATCGGTTCGAGGGTCGAGCCGGCGTAGACCGGTTGGCCGTTGACCTGGCCGACCATGGCATCGACCGTGTACGTCGGGCCGTGGCTGGGTGCGGCTGGCTGTTCGGGTGGGGCCTGGGGGGTCGGCTGTGCCGTCGCAACCGGTGCCGCGGGGGTGGGGCCAGGTGCGGGATAGTGGGCCTGCTGGGTGGGCTTGTCGCCTGCACACCCACCGATTGTCCCCAGCGTGACTACGGTTGCGGTAACCGTAACGGTGCGGCCGAGCCGAGCGGCGAAGCATAGGGCGTGGGAGATTGGGCTAGGTCTGGGTTTCATCTTGGGTTGGCGTATAGCCGGGGTGACCTCGGCGAGAAGTTATCCCCATTCTACTCCAACAGGGTATCCACCGCGAGGGCGGGGTCGGTTTCTCGAACCAAGCCGCAGTGGTAGACTGCCCCCGTAGAAGGGGGGATGATCGTATTTGGCATCTGGTGGTCGAGCGGCTTTGCCGGAGTCATAAATGCTGTTTCCAATTAGACTAACAGGCGCTTCGGCGCCTGGCGCGGGCTCGGTGACGCCCGATAATCGTGCCGATCACAGTAGTGCCGGCGTTGCTGGGCCAGCGGCGAGGTTGCCCTTGGGGCAGGGTCGGCGCGCATTGCGCTGGCTATGCCCGTTGGTGGTGTTGGCCTGCGTGCTGCCGGTCGGCGCGCAGGGCCAGTCCCTGGACGTGCGCGATGCTGGCGAGGCGGCTCAAGCGGTGGCGGACGTCGTCGCGGCAGAGCCGACGGTGATGGATGCGATATTCACGGCCAACAACATCTGGATGATGTTGTGCACGACGCTGGTGTTTGTGATGCACCTGGGGTTCGCGACGGTCGAGTCCGGCCTGACGCGGGCCAAGAACACGATCAACATCCTGTTTAAGAACACGATGATCCCGTGTATCGGGCTGCTGACGTATGCGGTGATCGGATTCAATCTGATGTACCCCGGCGAAGGCAACGGGTGGATCGCGTTCGGTGGGTTCGGGATCGGGACGGATGCAGCGGGGTTGGCGCCCGGGTATGCGGACGGCGGGTACACGTATTGGACCGATTTTTTGTTCCAGGGGATGTTCGCGGCGACGGCGGCGACGATCGTGTCCGGTGCGGTGGCTGAGCGGATCCGGCTGGGGCCGTTTCTAATCTTCTCGACGCTGTTCGTCGCGATCGCGTACCCGATCACGGGGTATTGGCACTGGGGTGGGGGTTGGCTGAAGGGCCTTGGCTTTATCGATTTTGCCGGCTCGACGCTGGTGCATTCGGTCGGAGGGTGGGGGGCGTTGGTCGGGGCGATGGTCCTTGGGCCGCGGCTAGGCAAGTTTTCCGCCGATGGCGCGGTCAACCCGATCCCCGGGCACAACCTGCCGCTAACGACGATCGGTGTGTTTCTGCTGTGGTTAGGCTGGTTCGGGTTCAACGGCGGGTCGGTATTAAGTGCCGACCCCGGACTGGTATCGCTGGTGTTGGTGACCACCTGCCTGGCTGGGGCGGCTGGGTCCGTCGGGGCGACGACGGTGTCGTGGTTCCTGGCCGGGAAGCCGGACCTGACCATGGCGCTCAATGGCGTGTTGGCCGGGCTGGTTGGGATCACGGCCGGGGCGGACATCATGGGCCCGACGGAAGCGATTATCGTCGGCAGCGTCGCGGGGATCCTGGTGGTGTTCGCGGTGATTGGGTTCGATCGGCTGCGCATCGATGATCCGGTGGGGGCGATCTCGGTCCACCTGGTGTGTGGGATCTGGGGGACGCTGGCGTGTGGGCTGCTTGGTTCGGCGCTGGGGGTGAGGCAGTTCTTTGTGCAACTGGTCGGCGTGGTGGCGATCGGGGCGTTTACCGTCGCGTTCGCCGCGTTGGTGTTCATCGTGATTGATCGGACGAAGGGCCTGCGGGTGAGCGAGCGTGAAGAGCTCGAGGGCCTGGACCTGAGCGAGCACGATATGGCTGCGTATCCGGACTTTCAGCAGACGTACATCAAGAGTTATCACAGCCGCGAGATCTAGCCTCGTCGCCGGCTCGGGATCGGGCTCAGGGTCAGTGCGACAGGAGCGCAGCCATGCATATGATCGAATGCGTCGTCAAACCCGCGGCGTTGGACCGCGTGAAGTCCCGCCTGGCCCAACTCGGCATCCTGGGTGTGACGGCGCTGGAATGCAAGGGGTACGGCCGACAGAAGGGGCACACCGAGCGCTACCGCGGGGCGCGGATGGACGTGGGGTTCATCCCCAAGGTGCTGTTGAAGATCGCCGTGCGCGACGACGATCGCGACAAGGCCATCGATGCGATCGTCGAGGCAGCCCGCACCGGCGAGATCGGCGACGGGAAGCTGTTCGTCTATCCGCTGACCAAGGTCGTCCGCATCCGCACCGGCGAGACGGACGACGAAGCGCTGTAGCGGGGCGGGGCACTTTCAGAATCTGTCTAGTCGAGGTCGTGCTAGCCGGCGAGCAGCGTGAAGATCAGCGTCGCGGCGAGCATCTTCATGACGAAGATGACCGCTGAGCAGACCACCGCTTCGAACCACTCGATCTCGAACAGCCAAACCATCAATCCCAAGTAGAGCACGGGTTCTAGGAAGAACAGTTGCGTGATTGGCGCGATCGCGGAGATGCCCGTCGGGAAGATGATCACGGCGGCGAGCTTGATCACCGCGCTGAAGAGCCCGCCGAATGAGATCTTTAGTAGGCCGGCGGTGATGAAGCATCCAGCCAGCGCGAAGGCGACGTGAACCACCATCGCCAGCGCGAGGCCTACGATCGTGGTGCCTTCCTCGCCGGGTGCGAGCAGGTGCATCGCGACGCCGGCGATGATCATTGCTTCGGGGATGTATAGTTCCTTGGCGTTCATCGGCATGTCCTTTTTGTGAGGCCCCGTGGCCGAGGGTATAGTGGCCGCTGACCCATGGTATTTTACGGAGTCAGCGGTATGCGACATTTCTCCTGTCACGCGGTGATCGGATTGGCGGCGGCTTGTGGGTGGGTGTTCACCGGGTGTGCCGGGCACGGGGGGGCCGCGGGCGAGCCGTCGGGGACTACGGGTGAGCCGTCGGCCGAAGTGGATGTTGCCACAGACCCATCGACGATCGCCCATGAATCGGCATCTGATATCGACGCCGACGCCGACGCCGAGGTTGAAGTTGAGGTTGAGGTTGAAACGGAGGTCGAGGCCGACCCGATGTCCGAGGCTGCCTCATCGGATGCGGGGCAGATTGTTGAGTTGACTGACGCGGCCGGGAGCGAAACTGGCGACGAGGCCGGTGAGATCGCGGCGGACCAGTCGGACACAGCGGTCCAGTCGGTTGAACTGGCCGGCGCCGTGGATCAGACGCACGAGGAAACTGAGGACGCTGCGGAGGAAGTGGTCGTCGTGGTGATCGCGCCGGATGAGCCTTCGCTTCGCGGGCTGGATAGGTCGCATTGGCCCGCGGTATCGGTCGCCGTGGCCGACGGCCGCACGCCCCATTGGCCGCATTATTTTTCTGACGCCGTCGCGCCGACACTGCCGCCCAAGTCCGACGCCGACAAGCCGCTCGATCGCCCGTTGACCGCTGCGCTCGAGGGGGCGGACGCCGCAGGTTGGTCCGGCGCGAATCTGACGGACATGTGGTTTCAGCCGATCGGGTTCGGGCTGGACGCGGTGCTGGTGGCCCCGAGGCAATTGGTACAGCCCGTGTGGCAGCAAACCACCACGCCGTGACCGCCGGACTGATGCAGCGAGTTGGTTTGTTTAAGACTGTCCGCTACGAACGATCCACCTCGCCGGGCTTTGGTTCCCGCAGCAGTACCCGGGCACCGCTGGATAGGCCGTCGATCACTTCCACCAACGATTCACCGGTCCTGCCGATCCGGATGATTTGTTTGCGGACGCGCCGGCCGTTGCTCGACGCGACGTAACAGTAGCGCTCGACCCCCTTGGATCGCACGGCCTGGATGGGCACGGCGAGCACGTCGCGCGCATGATCCACCATGATGCGCCCGGAGCATCGCATGGCCGGCTTCAACGACGGGTCGAAATCGGGCGGGAGGTCGACGCGCACGACATACTCGCGCAGCTCGGGGTTCAGCCAACCCCCGTCCTCCGCCATCACGCCGATCTGACTCACGACGCCCTGTACGGCTGTACCGGGCCTGGCATCGATGTTGACCTCGACCCGCTGCGCGGCTGCGACCTGTGGGAGCATCGACTCGTGCACCTTCAGCGCCGCGACCATCTGCCGTGTGTCCGGGAGGATCAGCATTGTTTCGTTGAACTTGACCTGCCGCCCAGTGGTGATCGGGCTGTCCCGCCGCCAGTGTGGGCCGATGGAGGTGGCGTAGACCACGATCCCCGCTTGCGGTGCGCGGACGACGGTGTTGGCCAACTGCTCTCGCAGCTTTTCGAGCTTCGTCTGGCGGATGCTCAGTGCGCGCTGCTTGCTCTGTAGCTGTGCGCGCGCCTGGGCGACTTCGCTTTGGTTGCTTTGGATCGTGCGGTCGAGTTCGGCCTGTGCTTGCTCGAGCGCCGACTGGACGCGCCTGTGCTCCATTGGACGTGTGTAATCGTCGTAAACCTGGATATCCAACTCAGCCGTCGCCAGTGTATTTTCCGCGTCGATCACGGCGATCTCGTCGTCTTCCAACTCGCCGAGGCTGATGAACTTTTCCTGGTAGAGCTGGCGGCTAAGCTCCAGGTCGCGCTCCGATCGAACGACGTTGCGCTTGGCTTTTTCCAGCAGCAGCCGCAACTCGCGGACGCGTTGCGGGTCGACGCCTTGCTCCCACCGGGCCAGGTCCAGGCGGGCCAGGTCGCGGGCGAGTTCGGCGGCACCGCGTCGGCTGGTGGACTGGCTGTCCTGTATCGCGAGTTGCTGCTCGGCTGCGACGTGCTCGGCACGGGCCTGCTCGACCTGCAACTCCTCCTGTTCGATCTTCTCGGAGATCGCATCGTCAGCCAACCGCATCAGGACATCGCCCTCGGCGACGGGCGTCCCTTCCTCGATCACCTCGGTAATGGTGGTGTCGCCATCAACCTGACACTTGATCTCGACAACGCGTTTGGCTTCGAGCTCACCGGACGCGAGGACGGTGACGGGGAAGGATCGCGGCTGAACTTCGAAATACTGCGACGACGGGTCGAATCCGGTATTGGGATTCGTTGTACCCGTGTCGGGCGAGCTATCACGGTCGCCGAGACGGCCGATGCCTAGCGCGACAGCGAACATCAGCGCCACAGCGCCGAGCGTCACCCCCACCGCGATGGTCCGGCGCTTCGTCATGATGCCTCCATCATGCGCTGGGCATTGTCTGGGGCCGCGGCCGGATCGATCGGTTCGAGCTTGGCGGGCAGTTGCCACTGGCCCTGCGGCGTGACGCGCATCTGCCCCGTTGCGACGAGGTATTGCAGCAGGCTTACGCGGACGTCGCGCAGCGCCTCGTCGCGGCTGTTCATCGCGTCGAGGAGATCTTCCTGCGCCTCGATGAAGTCGCGTGGGCCCAGGGCGCGCAGGCGTAGCACGACGCCGCGCAGTCGCTTTTGCGCGAGATCAATGTTCCGGTTCTGCAGGCCCAGCGTGGCTTTCGCCTGCTCGAGGCTGCGGATGGCGGAGCGGACCTGTAGCGCGATGGCATCGCGTTGTTGCGCGTAGTCGCGGTGCGCACGTTCCATTTCGATCAAAGACTCGCGGTGGTCGAGGCTCTCGATGCGGCGGTCGAGCGGCACACCGAAGGTAACACCCGCGGTGTAGGCGGCTGACCCGGCGTCCACGTCGAGCCCCGCGTACTTTTTGTCCGGATCGCTCGGGAGCGTGACATCAGCAAACAGGTCCAGATCGGGCAGCAACTGGTTTGATGCGACCCGGACGCGTCGCCGCGCATCATTAACACGGTCGCCGGTCGTCTGCAGGTCCAGCCGCAGGCGGTAGGCCGACTGAACCGATCGCACCGGGTCGAGCACCGGGTCGGCAACGTTCACATCGGCGGGCACGACAACCAACGGATCGGTTGTCCGCATGCCTAATTGGATCTTGAATCGGTCGAGGGCGTTGGCGTAGCGCTCGCGGGCGTTGAGCAGGTTGTTTCGGGCGAATACTGCCTGGGCTTCGGACCGCTGGACTTCGAAGTACGGTTCGCGTCCGGCCTCGGCCAGCGCGGTGATGCGTCGGCTGAGCCAGTCGAGGTTGTCGACCTGGTGTTTAAGGTTCTCGATCTCGGCCTGGCTGCGGAGCAACTCGTAGTACGATGTCGAGATGTCTACGAGGAACTCGCGGCGGTACCGCTCGAACGCGCGCACAGCGTAGACAAGACCGCGCTTGGCTTGGATGAGGTCTTCACGCGCCGCCCACCCGGCGCCGCGCAGCAGCGGGATCGCGGCCTCAAGAACCAACTCCGCGTCCTGCTGGTCGGTCGCGGTGCTGCCGCTGGCGGCGCGCAGTTGATCCACCAACGTCACCAGCGCGCTGGCTGACACCTCGCCACCGTAAGGGAGGCGTTGGGTGACGCGAAGCTCGTTAATCAACTCGAACGCCTGGTCGTGATCGCCCGATTCGGGTGTGCCGGCGAATTGGCTGGTCACCGTGTCGAAGAAGCGCGGCCCCCATAGGTGCTCCTCACGGAGGAACGCGAGCGTCGCCAGGAACAGGTTCTCTTTCTCTCGCCGATACTCACGGCTGTGCGCGATCGCGTACGCCAGGGCGCCTTCGATATCGAGCGAGAGCGCGTCAGTTGTTTGCGCGTCTACTTGTTGGTTCCGATCTGCTTTCGGCAGGTGTTGCTGGTCGGGTGCCGAAGTGTTCTCAACGGCCAAGTGCTTGGCGGCGGGGTTGACCGTCGTGGGGATAGGGTCATAAAGGTCTTGGCCGATCGCAGTCGTCCGGTCGGGCGGCAGTGGGCTGGTGTCGTTCTGCGACCCTTGGCCGAGGGCTTGGGCCTGCCGGTCGCGTATGAGTGAGTCGACCTGCTGATCGATCAGGCTCAGGCGGTCCGGGCCAGCGCATCCGATCGCTGAGCTGGCCAAGAGTAGCAATAGAAACCTAACTGCCATCACTGCATTCTATTCGGCTCAAGTGCCCGCGGCATGAAGGCCGCGACAATCTCACCTAGCGTCTCTACGCCCCACGGCGTTGCGTAGTTCGTTTAGAACGCCTAATTTCTAGTGCTAATCGGCGGGACGTGATCCGATGATCCGGCGGGCCGCGTCGATCAGGGTGCGTCGATCAGGCGCCTCAACTAAACACCCTTTCCGTGTACCCAGCCGCGGCTCGATTGGACTTTTATGCCAAGCATCAGTTACGACGGGCAAAGCCTGATCATCGGCGGGCACCGGGTCTGGCTGGTCAGCGGCTCGATCCAATACGCGCGGGTGCCACACCAGCTATGGCGTCAGCGCATCCGCGCGGCGAAGCAGGCGGGGCTGAACTGTATCCGCACGTGCGTCTTCTGGAACTACCACGAGCGCAATCCGGGTGAATTCGATTTCGAGGGCGATCGCGATATCCGCCGCTTTATCGAGATCGTCGCCGAGGAGGGTATGAGCTGCGTTCTTTGCCCCGGGCCGTACGTCGGCGCGCGATGGGACATGGGCGGGTTGCCGCCATGGCTGTTGAATGTCCCGGGGATGGCGCTGCGCGAGAACAATGGGCCGTTCAAGGAGGCGTGCGCACGGTACATCAGCGCGCTGTTAGCGCAGGTGTCGGACCTGCAGGCCACGTCAACATCGGCTCGCGTTGGGCCCGGGGCCGACAGCGGGTTCGGCGGGTATCCGATTGTGATGATGCAGATCGAGAACCACTGGCAATGCGATGAGCCGACCAAGCCGCGGAGTTACCTGACCGAGCTGACACGATTCCTACGCGAGCACGGCTGCACGGTCCCGATCAGCGAGTGCAACAACCTTTGGGCGTCGACCGACGGCGTGATCCCCTGCTGGAGCGGGGCAGACTTACTGACGGGCGACCTGCGACAGTTGCATCTGGTGCGTCCGGAGACTCCCCGCATCGTCGCGGAGTTTCCCTGCGGCGAGCCCGACCGTTGGGGCAAGCGGCTCGGCGGCGGGACTGGCCCCGATCGATTGCTTTATCGGTTGGCCGGGATCCTCGCGGCTGGTGCGCAGTACAACACCGACCCGTTCTACGCGGGCACGAACTTCGCGTTTTCGGCAGGGCGCGGGATCGGAGATACAAGCGATTTCTTTGCCACTTCGTTTGGTGAAGGCGCGCTGCTTGGCGAGGCGGGCACACGCGGACCACACTATGCCGCGCTCAAACGCATCAGCGTGTTTGCCAGTCAGTTCGCCCAGCTTTTCGCCCACCTTGACCCGGACGATCACCACCCGTGCGTCGCCCTGACCGAGGGCGAGCATGCGCTGAGTGTCATCCGACAGCGCGGGTCGCAAGGCCGTGTTGTGTTCCTCTTCAGGGGCGACGGCGACCGCAAGGGCGAAACGGCCGATGTCCTGCTACCCAACGGCATCACGTTGCCCGTTCCGTTGGGTAGTGATCCGGTGACGTGGTTCCTGTTTGACGCCGACTTGTCCGGGGTTGCCAGACTCACCTACACCAACCTGCGCCCGTGGGCTTTCCTGGGTGGTCGCCTGCTGGTTGTATTCGGCCCGGCCGGCGCGGCGGGGCAGGTCTGTATCAACGACTCGACGCTGTTCATCGACGTACCCAAGGGGCGTACGCCGGCCGTCGAGCATCACGACCCGGTGACGGTGGTCGTGCTGAATGAGCAGCAGGTCGACGCGGCCTTGCTCTCGCCGGACGGGTTGTTGATCGGCGCCGACGGATTGGATGAGCAGGACCGGCCCATCGAGCTTGCCGGCTGGTCGCGCGCGACAGTGATCGATCACGACGGGAAAGTGCGCCGACGGACGCCGGTCGAGCGTGCGCGCACGACGCCGCCGAAGCTAACGGGTTGGCAGCAGGCGCGCCTCGGTGACGTTCTAGACGGGTCGAGCCCGGCGTATGAGGCGATTGATGGGCCGGCGTCGCTCGAGGCGCTCGGTCACGGCAGTGGCTATGGGTGGTACCGGGTCTCTAATAAAGCCGCGGCGGCCGGGCCAATGGTGATTGCGCCCGAGTCCGGAGATCGGCTACATCTATACAGGGATGGCAAGCTCAGCGACCTGCTGGGCGAGGGGCCGGGCGCAACGGACGGTGCGACGAAACTGGATTTGTCAGGCGATACGGTGATCCTTGCGGATAACCTCGGGCGATACAGCCTCGGCTGGCAGATGGGCGAATCCAAGGGTTTGTTCGGGCATTTCTACGCGGTCGAATCGATCAAGCTGGGTAAGCCAAAGACGGTGCCTGTCGGGGATGCGGACCTTTTCAAGCTGCGCGAGTTCTTTCCCGAGGCGCGCCAGACTGAGCGGCCGATCGCCAGGGCGCTCTCGTGGACTGTTCGTCCCAAGGGCAAGCAACCGTTGATCATCGAGTTCGACCACCTGCCCGCGCGCGTTTTGCTCTTGGTGAACGATCAACCCGTCGCGGCCTACGACCCGATTCAGAGCGCCGGCTTTGCGAGGTTCGTGCTCCACAGCGACAGCGAAACGGCTGCGCTCAAAGCCGGCAACAACCAGTTGACGCTGGCGATCTACGACCCGAGCCCCGACCCACCGCTCGCAGCGATCGCCAAGGGCGTATCTGTCCATCACGCGACGGCGAATCTGACTAAGAGTGCACGCTGGTCGTTCGCGCCGTGGTCGATGCCCGATGAGAAGGCGTTTCGTCGGTTGACCAAGTCGGCTGAGCGCAAGCCGATCTGGTTTCGCTGCAGCTTCAAACTCGCCGCGGCTGATGCTCCGGTGTGGTTGGTGCCCGAGGGGATGTCAAAGGGTCAGGTTTTCATCAACGGCCACAATGCAGGGCGATATTTTGTCGCTACCCATACCGGTAAATCCGTCGCCCCGCAGACGCGCTACTACCTCCCCGAGCCGTGGCTATGCACCGATCGCCCGAACGAGCTACTTCTGTTTGATGAGCACGGCCGACCGCCGACCAAGTGTCGGTTGGTCACGGTCCCCGGCGATCCTGCGTGAGGCAGCGAACCGCCGCGCAACGGTTTGCGTTCGATTGACGCCTCACCGTCGATCGCCGATACAATGTGACTATGAGCGAGTCCACCCAGAGCAAGACCGTGCTGGAGGTCGTCGAACCGATCGGCAAGCGCGTCCTGATCCGCAAGGACCAGGACAAAAAGCAGACCAAATCCGGCATCCACCTGCCGGACAAGATCGAGATCCCGACGCTGACGGGGCGGATCGTCTCGGTCTCCGCGGAGATCGAGACGGACGAGAACTACCCGCTGACGCAGTACGACCGCGTGTTGTTCAACCCGAAGGACGCCGTCCCCGTGGACTTCGAGGGCGACAACCGCTTGTTCGTGATCCCGATCGAGAACATCGTCGCGGTGATCCGCAAAGCCAAGTAACCGGCCTGTTCAATGCCGCGCGGTGTCGGGCGACTCGACGCCGACTGCCCGACCGATTGGCCGAGCGCCTGGAGCCCGCCGCCGTGACCGACAGCCAACTGATCACCCCGATTCATGCCTTCGACGTGACGCTGACTCCGCCGGGCTCGAAGAGCCTGACCAACCGCGCGCTGCTGCTAGCCGCGCTGGCGGACGGCGAGTCGACACTGCGCAACGTGCTCGTCGCGGAAGACACCAACCATATGTTGGGCGCGTTGCAGTCGGTCGGGGTCGAGATGCGCGAGGGACCGGAGGCGGGGTCGGTGCTGGTCAAGGGGCTCGGTGGGCGGGTCGGACCCGCAGCCGGAGCGTTGCACCTGGGCAATGCGGGGACGGCGTACCGCTTCCTGACGGCGGCGTGTTGCTTGGGGCGCGGCGACTACCGTCTCGACGGGATCGCGCGTATGCACGAGCGGCCGATCGGGCAACTCGTCGACGCCCTACAGGCGATCGGCGCGTTGATCGACTACATGGGTGAGGACGGTTTCCCACCGTTGCGTGTTGCTGGGACCGGCCTGGTCGGTGGCGAGGTCACCATGCCACCAACGCTTTCCAGCCAGTACATCAGCGCATTGCTGCAGATCGGGCCGTGCTGTGAACACGGCCTGACACTGAGTTTTGACGGGCCGGTAACGAGCCAGCCTTACGTGCGGATGACGGTTGAACTGATGAACCACTTCGATGGGATTGCGATCGTCAGCCCGCGGTTTACCCGGATCCGCGTCGAGCCGGGGCGGTACCGAGCCAAGGATTACACGATCGAGCCGGACGCATCGAGCGCCAGCTACTTCCTCGCGGCGGCGGCGATCGTGCCCGGCAGCAAGTGCACGATCCAGGGGCTGGGCAAGCAGTCGCTGCAGGGCGATATCGCGTTCGCCGACACGCTGCATGAGATGGGTGCCGGGCTGACGTATGGCTCTGACTTCATCACCGTCATCGGCCCGCCCGAGGACAAACCGCTGCGAGGCATCGACACGGACCTTAGCGCGATACCCGACACGGCGCAGACGCTCGCTATCGCCGCGCTGTTCGCGCAAAGCCCGACGACAATGCGCGGGATCGGAACGCTGCGGATCAAAGAAACCGACCGCGTCGCCGCTCTCGAAGCCGAGCTCACCAAACTCGGTGCGAACGTCACGGTGGACGGCGACGACATGACGATCGAACCGCCGCCCGGCAACCAGCTCACACCAACCACGATCGACACATACGACGATCACCGCATGGCGATGAGCTTCGCGATCGCCGGGCTGCGGGCCCCCGGCATCACGATCAACGATCCCGATTGCGTCGCCAAGACTTTTCCCGATTATTTCAGCTATCTTGCGCGTCTAAGCCATGCGTAACCCGTTTCTAAAAACCGCCGGTGTCTTGTTCAACTACAAGCGGCAACTGGCCGTCGCTTTCTCGGGCGCGGCGGTGTCCGCGGTGTGTTTCGGCGGCGGGATCACCATGATCCTCCCGGTGCTCCAGCTCCTGCTGCAAGAAAAGCAGGCCCTCCAGGAGTTGATCACCAACCAACTCGCCGGCCCGGACCGCCCGTTGGCTGTCCAGGATTTCGGCAACTGGTTGGCCGCGCAGGTGCCGACTGACCCGTTCTATGCGTTCCTCGCCGTGGTCGGCATCATCATGGCGCTGACGCTGATCAGCAACGTCGGGCGTTACATTCACGAGTTGCTTACGCTCACCGTGGTCGCGCGGGCGGTGATGCTTTGGCGCGCACGGCTGTTCAATCGGTTGATCCAGGCCGAGCTTGTTCAGTTGATGGTGACCAGCCAGGCCGACCAGATCAGCCGTGTGCTGGCTGATGCGCGGCTGCTCGGGCGTGGGTATCACGCGGTGCTCGGCAAGGCCCTGCCCAAGATCCTCAACGGGATCGGTGCGCTGGGCGTCGCGTTGTGGTTGGACTGGCGGCTGTCGATGATCGCGCTGATCTCCGCTCCGATCGGCACGTCGCTGCTGCGCACATTCGGGCGCAAGATCCGTCGGGCGTCCAAGCGCCTGCTCCGCCAGCACGGGCATATGCAAGCGATCCTCCACGAGGTGCTCGCCGGGTTGCGCATCGTGAAGGTCCACCACGCCGAGGGGTATGAGCGCCGCCGATTCGCCCGGATCAACCGCGGGCTCTACGCCGAGGAAATGTCGCTGCGACAGGTGCGTGCGATCGCTGCACCCGTGATCGAAACCCTGGGGTTGCTGGGTGTTCTGAGCGTTGCGTCGATCGCGGCGTGGTACATCTTCCGCCGAGACATCGCGCCCGAGCGGTTCCTGACGGTGTTGATCGCGTTGGCGGGCGCGGCGAGCAGCCTCAAGCCGCTGTCAACCCTGAACAACAACCTGCGTGAGGCTGAGGCCGCGGCGTCGCGGATTTTGGAGACGGTTGAGATACCCATCGAACCGCGCCCGGCTGACGCGATCGAACAGGGACAGATGTTGCCGCGGCACGCGCGTGAGATTGTTTTCGACAACGTCTGCTTTAGCTATCCGGAGCAATCCGAGCCGGCGCTCAGTGACGTGAGCCTGCGCGCACAGTTCGGCCAGACGGTAGCGATAGTCGGGCCGAACGGCTGCGGGAAGACGACGCTATTGAGCTTGTTGCCGCGATTGATCGTCACCGGTAGCGGGCGGATCGAGATCGACGGACACGATATCGCTAACGTTCGGCTGCGCACGCTGCGCGCACAGATCGCGATGGTGACGCAACAGACGGTGCTATTTGAAGGGACGATCGCGCAGAACATCGCGTACGGGCGATCGCACACCAGCCGAGCGGACATCACCGCAGCGGCAAAAGCGGCCTACGCCGACGACTTTGTGCGCCGTCTCCCCGAGGGGTACGACACGGCTCTCGGTGAGAACGGCGAGGGGCTGTCCGGCGGTCAGGGCCAGCGGCTGTGCATCGCACGGGCGGTGTTGCGCGACCCGTCGATTCTGATCCTGGACGAGGCGACCAGCCAGGTGGATGCGGACAGCGAGCAGAAGATCAACCAGGCGCTCAAGTCTCTGCGGGCCGGGCGCACGACGTTCGTGATCGCCCACCGGCTAAGCACGGTGATCGACGCGGATCTGATTGTCGTGATGGCGGGCGGTAGGGTGGTCGATCAAGGCACGCACAACGACTTGCTCGCTCGATGCGAGACCTATCAAACACTGACGCGGACGCAGATGAGCGCGGCGGTTCCCACCGTGGTGACGGCTCCGGGAACGCCGGCGCTCGGCAGTTGACCGCTTGCGGGAATCGGTGATCAGCCGCGGCATTTCGTGCGCACGGATCGAGATCCAGCCAGCGCCAGCAGCGACGGCAACAGGATCATTGCAGTCGCCGGCGTGGGGATGAGCCGGATCGTCGCCGAGCTGTGAAAGCGCTCGAAGCTGTAGGTGAACGGAGTCCCGTCGCGCAGCGTGCCGCTGACTGATCCGCTCAGGTCGCTGATCGTGCCGAGTGGGCGGTCAAAGTCCGTGCCGAAGATGCGGATGACCGAGGTGTTGATCGCGCGGATGTCGAACAGGGAGCCGCTGATCTGCCCGCCGCGGATATTGGCCTGCCCGCTAAGTGACGTCTGTACACCATAGCTGTCTCCCGTGATCATCCCGCCGGTGATCTCGATGGAGCTGTTGAACGAGCTGTTGACCGCGGTGTTTCCGGTGACTGTCCCGCCCTCAATGCTGACATCGGCAGTGAAAATCGCGTCAATGCCCTGGCTGAGCGACCCCGCGCCGCCGGCAATCGTCCCGCCGGTGACGGTCGCGTTACCACTTGAGACTTCCAGGCCCGTTCCGCCGAATGTGCCCGACCCGGTCAGTGAGCCGCCGGAGATGTTGATCGACGCGGTGTCGAAGATGCGTACCGCATCGCCCGAGTCGCCGGTCGTCGATATCGTCCCGCCGGTCATCTCGACGTGGGAGTCGCCCCGGAGGGTCAACGCCCCGACGCTGAAACCATCGGCGCTGATGGTCCCATTCGAGATCGTCGCCGTAGCGGTATCGGCCAGCGCCAGGCCCGAACTGCCGATCCCGATCGAACTAAGCGCACCACCCGTGACATCGATCACGCTCTGGCCGACCGCGGCCAGCGCCATACTGGTGCCGCCGCGTGCGCCGATCTGCCCGCCGGATACGTTCACGGCGGAGTTCTCCTGCGCGTGGACGCCGATGCTGTTGTCCTGATCCGTCGGCGGGGTGTTGATCTCGGCGCCGGCTTGCACGTTCAACGTCGTTACGTCCGGGGCCGCACCGGGTCCGTCTTGCAGCACCAACATGTCGGCCGCGTGCGTCGCGTCGTTGATGTCGTGCGGCGATCCGTCGTCAAAGGTGATCACGGCTGCGCTTGTGGCAGCGGGTGCCGCAGCCAACGCGACTACCGAGAGCACCGTGCCGAGCCGGCGCCTGATCGTCGGCGTACGATTTGAGCGGACCACCGATTGAGCGGAGCGAACAACCATGGGATTTCTCCTTCTTCCAATGCCTGCGCTGAGGATTACAGGTCATGACGAGTATACCGTCAGGACAGTTTTTGAGTAGTGTTCGCACGATGGGCTCTGGGCCGGGGTCCGCTGAGGTCACGACAACGATCAAGCATTAGAGAGCGTTAATTGTTGTCAACGCACGGTTAACCAACCGGACCGTTGGCTCTGGTCGCTGAGGGTGACCCGAGCGGCGAGTTGGGGGTTGTGGCTGAGCACACGGTGGATGGCGTCGGGGTGGTTGCATTGGCGGCTGCGGTGAAGGAGGACGATCCGGCGAGGTCCGCCGCGTGGGCAGCGGCCGGCCAGCGTCTGAATCGCGTCGAATGCCTGCTCGTTAGACAGGTGGCCCCACCCGCCCATGACCCGACGTTTGAGCGACTCGGGGCGGGCGCTGTTTTGCTGCATCGCCGGGTCGTAGTTGCTCTCGATCGCTAGCAGGTCGACGCCGGTGAGGTGGTCAAGCATCGCGTCGGTGACGCGGCCGACGTCGGTGGCGTAGCCGATGCGGGTGGGCTGATTCGTGTTCGATCGAGTCGTTTCGACGAGTTCAAACACGTAGCCCGCGGAGCCGGTGCGGTCGTGGGGGAGCAACGCGGTTCGTGCGCGCAGCCCGGCTGCGATGTCAACGGTGACACCGTCTTGATCGATCGCTTCGATCAACCCGGCGGCGATCAGCCGTTCCGATCCGGGGACACGTTCGAGTTGCCGCAGGTGCCCGCGGTGAACAAACACCGTGATGCGTTCGCGCACGAGCGTTGAAATCCACGTGGGCGAAAAATGATCTCGATCGAGATGCGTCACGCACAGCGCTTGAATATCCTGGACAGTCGCGCCCGTGCCGGCAAGGCGTTTGGCGACGGTTCGCGGCCCCAGCCCGGCGTCGATCAACAGCAGCCGGGCGGGTTCCGTATCGTCCGCGATATTCAGCACGGATGCGTTGCCCGACGACCCGCTGCCAAGCACGCACAGCCGCGCCTGGCGGGTCGGTGGGTTGGGGTCGAATAACTCGGGAATAACCGCTTGATTCGAGGTGAATCGGTCGCGTGGCGTTGTGCGGGTTCGGCCGCGGCCCTTCCGTGGCGCGGTTGCCTGCGGGAACAATAGCATCTGGCCGGAGCCTTGCCACGACATCCTTGTCTCCTGCTGATCCAATCCCGCAGCTTCGAAGTCTCGCGGAAGTCTCGCGACGCGGAGCCATACCGTAACCGATCCCGGACGATCAGTCGGGCCGTGCTCGCGGCGGGCTTTGCGAATGTCGCCCGAGTTGCGGGTAGAGTTCGGTTATAATGATCTATTGGTCCGTGCCTGCTGTGGCGCGATCGATTCCGTTCACCAAGGGCCGCGATGGAGTCGCAGGAGTTCCGACAACTCGCGTTGGCCGAGATCGATGCTGTCTATCGGATGGCGTTGCACCTGACCCGCCACCCCGATGAGGCGTCCGATCTGGTGCAGGACACGTATGTGCGCGCGCTGGGCGCGGAGGCGGGGTTCGAGCTGCGTGACCGCGGGATCCGCCCGTGGTTGTTCAAGATCCTCCGCAACGTTTTTTACACGAAGATCAGCCGCAAGCGGCGTGAGCCGACGCTGGCGGACGATCTGCAGCACGAGGCGGCCGCGGCTGAGCTTGAGACGCCCCCGCCCGCATGGGACATGGGGAGTCTGAATTGGGAGCACGTTGATGAGCGTCTCAAGCACGCGATCGAGGAGTTGGCTGAGCCGTATCGGCTGGTGCTGCTGCTGTGGGCGGTCGAGGGGCTCAAGTACCGCGAGATCGCCGATGTGCTGGATATCGCGCTGGGGACGGTGATGAGCCGGCTGTACCGGGCGCGGGTGATCTTATCGGAGAAATTGGCCGGATTAGCGGCTGAACACGGGATCAAGGTTGGGGAATGAAATTAGCCGATCAGAGGTTTATTCCAGGGGACGGTGGAGTTTATTGGAGGCGGGGTCATTAGAAGATCGGGTGGAGTGTGATGGATCGGAAGCTAGATCATGATGAGGTCCGCGGCTATCTCGCGGCATTCGCGGACGGGGAACTGGACGTCGAGCAGAATCTGCGTGTGCTAGAGCACATGGCGATGGACCCGCAGTCGACGCGCAGGGTCATGCACCAGCAGCAGTTGCGCCAGGCAGTCGGGCGGGTGATCCGCGGCGATGCGCCGGGGGCGCCGGCGGATCTTCGTGGGAAGGTCGAGGCTGCGTTGGCGGATGTGCCTGCGACGAATACTCCTCGGTCCACGCGGGCGCCCCGATCGGTCCTCGCGGTGATCGGGCGGTGGGCTCCGGCTGCGGTCGCGGCGGTGTTGCTGGTCTCGGCGTTGACGGTTTTGCGGACGGCGGATTCTTCCGGGCCGGCGGTCGCTGGGGCGGACGTGCTTTTTTCTGCGGCGAAGGTCCAGGAATTTGGCCGGCGTCACGTCAGTTGCTCGCGGATGCTGGATCGCCTGCACGGGTCTGAATTGTTCCCGCGGCAGGTTTCGCAACTGCCCGGTGCGCTCACGGCCTACCTTGGCGATAGCGGGCCGGTTCTGGGTTCGCTGGATCTGACGGGGCTGGGGTATCGGTTCGTCGGCGCGGGTAAGTGCCTTGTGCCGGGGACCGGGTCGGTGCACCTGGTCTATGAGGCCGCTGAGCGGACGGCTCGGAGCGATTCGTTGAGCCTCTGGATCCGGGCGTACGATGGGAAAACAGACATCGAGCCGGGCAAGCTATACACGGCGAGCGGTCCGAGTGCCGTCCATCCCGTCCTGGTCTGGCGGGTGGGGGATGTGGTCTACTATCTCGTGGGCGATGGCCCGGAGCAGACGCGGGTGGCGGCGGAGCGGCTTCGGTCGGTCGGGTAGGGGGGCCGGGGGTAGAGCGGATCGGTGGCGGCGCTTGATTTTCTGAGCGTTCAGTCCTGACTGAAATCCGTAAAATCAATTTCTAAAAGATATTGTGTCGATGCGGCTGTCCTAAGGGTGCCTTGCGGCCCGGCCGATCCTGCCGACTCTGCCAGATCTGCTGGGGTTTTGGTTGAAACATCACGGGTTTCTAACGCGTCACATACCACAGGCGGCGTATGATATGTAAGATCAAGTGCGGTAGTGGATTAGTAAGAATGCAGGTAAGTTGTTCTTGGAAAATAAGTTAAGTTGATTTATTGATGGGGGATTGGCAAAGAATGGACACTGCGGCATCGCAGGCGTATAGTTCTGCTCGCTTCGAGCCGGGGGAGCCGGGGCCCGGAGAGATAGGACGGCGAAGAGACCATGATTAGTTCGACCTGCCAATCCGTGATCGTTACCGAGTAACAACCGAACCATACGGCCAATGGGCGGCGTCAGGGTGGTTCATCGAACCGCCCGGCTTGCCGACCGTAAGGACACCGCCGGCGGTGGGTGCGGATGATCCGCCGCCTTTTTCAGAGAGACCGCGAGCCGAGGGCTTGCAAGAAAGGACCGAACGATGAGTCAGGGATATTTGATCGACATGGATGGTGTGATCTACCGCGGCAGCGAGCTGATCCCCGGTGCGGACCGGTTTATCGGCCTGCTGCGCGAGCGGGACATCCCGTTCCTGTTTTTGACGAACAACAGCCAGCGTACGCGCCGCGACGTGGCGACGAAGATCCAGCGGATGGGCATCGATGCCGACTGGGATGACGTGTTTACGTGTGCGGATGCGACCGCGCGGTTTTTAGCCATGCAGGACCCGGAGGGCACGGCCTTCGTGATCGGTGAGGGCGGGCTGCTCAACGCGCTGCACAGCAACCGCTACGCGATCGTCGACAGCGACCCGGATTATGTGGTCGTCGGCGAGGGCCGGACCGTGACCTTCGAGATGGTCGAGAAGGCCGTGCGCATGATCCAAAACGGCGCGAAGCTGATCGCGACCAACATGGACCCGAACTGCCCGACCGAGCACGGCCTGCGGCCCGGCTGCGGCGCGATCGTCGCGATGCTCGAAAAAGCGACCGGGACCGAGGCGTTTTCCGTCGGCAAACCCAGCCCCGTGATGATGCGGATGGCGCGTAAGCAGTTGGGCTTGCGTACCGCGGACGTGACCATGATCGGCGACACGATGGAGACGGACATCCTAGGCGGCGTCCAGATGGGCTACCGCACCGCGTTGGTTCTGTCCGGCGGCACCAGCCGCGAGGACCTGTCCCGCTTCGCCTACCGCCCGGACCTGGTCGTCGATTCGATCAACGATTTGTGCGCGGAAGTCGAAACGGCCGAGGAGCCGGTGTTGGCTGGGGTGTAGGCACCAGCCCGACTGCCACCCATCAGGCTGGATACACAGTCAGTGCGTTTGTACAAGTAGGGTGGGATAAGCGCTAGCGCATCCCACCACGCGGGCAAACCGATCAGCCGGCCATCCGCCGTGTCACGGCGACGCGGAATGGTGGGTTTCGCTTCGCTCAACCCACCCTACTTACTACAGCACTATGGTTGCAGCTGCTACTCATCGTCTCCAGCGCAACCGATAGGCCGATACTCAGGGACAGTTATTTTACTCAGTTGTTCTTTCTTTTGGTTGAGCTGTTTCTCAGACTCAACGCATGCTCTTGCCGTGCGTTCCTTGAGGTCTTGCCCTGCCCACAATCCATATAGGGTCAACGTGTTAGTAAAGTGCTTGTCCGTATCGTTAGCAATTATCACGTAGGGTAGGAATAACGTGACTAGGCCGCAAAAACTTTTGCTGAGGGGCGCGTATGCAACCTTTGCATCCGCGATTCCACAGATAAAGTGCATGGCGATGCCTTCCATCGTATTAAGTATTTCCTGAACTAACCCATCATTCGACTTAATCTCTTCAACTAAACCTGGGCCATCACTTACGCGGCATTCGAGATTAGGCCATTCGCCTGCAATTTTACAGCTATTCAAAATTGGATATTTGCCATCATTGCGAAGCTGGTTGAATGCATTTGCGCTAGGTACTACTTTGTCCGCGTATGCGATTGCTTGCTCAATAGCGATGCGGATTGATTCGCGTTGTGCGATCACTTGTGTGGCCTTCTTTGTGGCAGTCACTTGTGCCGCCCCGACCTTAATCTGTTTAAGCGCTTGCCATGCACAAATGGCGATGATTGGCCCCGATAGAAAATATAAGATCTCAAGCACCGATCGACCTATCGACAGACTAGTGCATATAGCGCTATCCTTGTCAGCAAGTTGTACCCACCAATGACTGTCCATATTGGTAGACATTATATCCCCGGTCGCAAGGTGCAGCCATTCCCTACTCGCGCTGCGGCCCACTCGTCCGAAGGAGTGTCGGAAGGCCGACACGATAGATTAAGTATAGTTGCTGAGGTGCCAGCTATGCGGCGAAGACCTGGTTGAATTCTCGGTTGGCGCGTTCGAGGTCGTCGTAGCGGCCTATGTCCAGCCAGTATTCGCGGATGGGGAAGACGGCGGTTTCGGCGTTGTTGTCCATGAGCTGGCGGAAGACGGTGGTCATGTCGGTGCGCTGGCCCGGGTGGATCAGGCTGAGGGTGCTCGGTTCGAGGACGTAGACGCCGGCGTTGATGAAGTAGCGCTGGACGGGTTTCTCTTCGAGCGCGACCAGGCGCTGCTCGTCCAGCTTGACGACGCCGAAGGGGACCTGGAAGTCGTACTCGCGCACACCCATTGTGGCGGTGGCGGACTGTTCGTTGTGAAAATCGAGCATCTGGTTGAAGTTCACCAGTGTCAGTAAATCGCCGTTCATCACGACCATGGGGAGGGTGGGTGTTTCGGGCAGCAGGCTCAGGGCGCCGGCGGTGCCGAGTTGTTCGTCTTCGCGCAGGTATTCGATCTGTGCGCCCCACTTGCTGCCGTCGGCGAAGTAGCGCTGGACCATCTCGGCTTTGTAGTTGACGGAGATAAAGAAGCGGTTAAAGCCCTGCTCGATGAAGTTGACGAGGATCGATTCGAGCAGCGGGCGGCTACCGATCTGCAGCATCGGCTTGGGGCAGCCGTCGGTGAGGGGCTTGAGGCGCGACCCGAGCCCGCCGGCTTGGAGCACGACCCAGTTGTCGCGCTGGGTCGGCTGAATGAGGTCGTTGAGCAGGTAGAGACCGGCGACGCGGCCATGGGCGTCGACGACGGGGATCTGGTTGATCTTGCGTTGGCGCATCACGGCTAACACCTGTTGGCGGGTGTCGGTTGGTGATGCGGTGGTCGGGTGCGCGTTCATGATCCGGTTGACCGGGTCTTCGAGCGCGACGCGCTTGAGCAGCCCGCGTCGGACATCGCCGTCGGTCACCGTGCCGAGCAGCTTGCGGTCTTCGGTGACGACCAGCGCGACCTGCAGGCTGGACGCGTTGATCACCGCGACGGCGTCGAGGATCGGCGATGCGGGCGCGACGAGGCTTTGTGTCCAATCTGTCATCTGGTTTTGACCACCTTTGCCGGCACGCCAACGACGGTGGCGTTGTCCGGGACGTCTTCGATCACTGCCGAGCCGGCGCCGACCAGGCACGATCGGCCGAGCGTTACCGCCTGAATCACCGATGCCCCGGTGCCCACGTGTGCGCCGGGTCCGACCCGCACACCGCCGCTGAGCGTCGCCCCCGGGGCGATGTGGGCGTGCTCGCCGATCCGGGCGTCGTGGTCGATCGAGGCCCGGGTGTTCACCAACGCGTTGGCTGCGATCCGGGAGCCCGGTTGGATCACCACGCCGGCCATCACCTGGGCGCCCTCGCCGAGCGTTACGTCCAGCCCGATCACCGCGGACGGGTGGGTGACCGTGGCGAAGCTGTATCCCTCATCAGCGAACGCCTCGTACACGCTACGCCGCTTGTCGGTCGACCCGGTTCCGCCCAGCCCATTGACCAGGTGGATCTCGTCCGCGCGGTAGCCGAGCACAACACGGTCGTCGCCGATGACCTCGACGCCGAGCACCTTCTGGCCCACGCGCGACGGGTCCAGGTCGGTTACGCCGAGGATCCGTTCGCCGGCGGCTCGCAACGCGCCCAGGAGCACTTTGGCGTGCCCGCCGGCTCCAAGCACAATCACGGGTCGATTCATACGCTCAGGGGCTTATCGGCAGGAACGGGCGATTCGCCGCAGTGATCGGTGGGGGTTGGGGTGGGCGACGGGGCGCTGTCGGACCCAGCCAGGGCGGGTACGTCGTAGAAATGCTTGGTGGTTAGCGAGGCGAGGTCGGTGGTCTTGAGGATCTCGATGATCTGGCTGGAGGTATTGCCGCGGCCGTAGGGGTGGTCGATCGACGCGAGTTGCCGCTGGAACGGGTCGGAAAGGGCTTGGCGGATCGCGTCGGTGATCGCGTCGGTGTCGGCGGGGCAGTCGATGACAGACGACGCGCGGAGTCGGCCTAGCTGGCGGTCGCCGATGTTGACGGTTGGCTTGCTCAGTGCCGGGACCTCGATCAGGCCGCTGGATGAGTTGCCGATCACGGCGTCGGCGTGAGTGATGCAGCTTAGATAGAGGTGCGTGCCGAGCGAGGCGTGGGCGGTGACGCGGTCGGGGTGGTTCGCGGCGTACTGGTCGATCATCGCGTTGATCGTGCGGCCGCCGGCGTCGGCGTTGGCTCGGGTGAGGATGATGCGTGTATCCGAGAACCGGTCCAACGCGGCGAGCAGGTTGGAGAAGGCTGATTCGGGCGGTTGCTGGCCTTGGATCACCGGGTGGTAGGTCACCAGGAAGTTCTGTTTGCCCAGCGGTAGGCCGAGGGCTTGATCGACTTTGGCGCGGCTAAGCGGGTCGAGCCGGGCGACGGATTCGAGGCCGGTGGCACCTACGTTGAATACCCGGTCGGGCTGCTCGCCGAGTTGGATGACGCGTTGGCGGTACGGCTCGGCCGCGACGAAGTGCAGGTGGGACAGCTTGGTGATGCTGTGGCGGGCGGCGTCGTCGAAGACGCCCTCGCTCAGCTCGCCGCCGTGAAGGTGGGCGATCGGGATCCCGGCGACCGCGGCGGCGGTTGTCGCGGCGAGGATCTCATATCGATCGCCGAGCACCACCACGATGTCCGGCGCGAGCTCGGCGAAGGTGTCGGCGAAACCGATCATCCCCAGGCCCATCGATTTGGTGATCTCGACCGGCGAGTCGCCCGTGAGGAGCATCCCGACCTTTTGGTCGATCGTGAATCCGTCCTTCTCGATCGTCTGATAGGTCTGCCCAAACTGCGCCGACAGGTGCGCCCCGGTTACGACCAGTTGCAGGGCCAGTTGCGGGTCTTGATCGATGCGCTTGATCAGCCAATAAAGCAGCCCGTATTCCGCACGCGAGCCGGTGACGACGCAGATCTTGGGCTTGTGACTCATCGCGGAGCCAGCTTACCCGGATCGACAGGGTTGGGGTAGGGCTGATCGAGCAGGGCGTCGGTTAGCAGGTTCCGCCGGAGCAGCAGGATGATTGGGGCATCTCGACACTCGTGGGCTTGACCGCGAGCAGGTCGAGGCTGGAAACGTGGGCCGCGCCGTCGAAGTCTTTGGGGAGTTTTTCGAGCAGCTTGCCCGCCTCCGGGCTGCAGCCGAGCACCGAGAGCACGTCGTAGCCTTTGCGATCGGCTTTGGCGATGTTCAGGCCGGCGGCGACAGTGTGCGCGAGGTACTCGTTGATCAGCACCGCGCCGGAGATGCAGCCGATGTAGGCTTCAAGGTCCTGGGTGATCGCTTCGGGCAGTTCTTTGAGCAGGACGATGTCGCTGATCGCTGCTTGGCCGCCGGGCTTGAGCACGCGCTCGATCTCGGCGAAGACGCGGGGTTTTTGCGGCGAGAGGTTGACGACGCAGTTGCTGATGACCAGATCGACGCAGTTGTCGTCGATCGGCAGGTCCTCGATCACTCCCTTACGGAACTCGACGTTGTCGTAGCCGTGGTCGGCGGCGAAACGGCGGGCTTTTTCGAGCATCGCGTCGGTCATATCGACACCGATCACGCGGCCCGATGGGCCGACCTTCTTCGCCGCGATGAAGCAATCGACGCCGGCACCGCTGCCCAGGTCGAGGACGGTCATGCCCTCGGCGATCAACGTCAGGCTGGTGGGGCTGCCGCAGCCGAGGCCGAGATTCGCCCCGTCGGGAAGCGATGCGAGGTCTTGCTCGCTGTAGCCGATCGCCTGGCCGTGTTCCTTGATGGACCCGCTGTCGCTGGGCCCGCAGCAGCAGGCGCCGCCGCTCTGGGCGATCTGTCCGTAACGCTGGGAAACCTGGTCACGGATATCAACACACGAACTATTCTCTGAGGACATCGGGGTTTCTCCGGTCAAGGTCCAGTCAGTGGCCGCTAGCCAGCGGCGTCGAACACGCGCATGATACACACCGACCGAATTAACCGGCAAACGCGGCGGGTTATTCCGTTGGGTGGGTCGAGCGGACCGACTGGTCGGGTTTCTTAGGCGGATTTGCCGGAAATATTCCGTCGTGGGAGTTTTTTTGTGAACCCATTGGCGACTGGTGCGTCGTATTGGCTTGACCATCGATGACTGGCCCCGGCGAACAACCGCGCGGTGTGACGCGGCTGCGCGGTGTTGCGCGGATGCGTCGCGGGCGAGACTGAACCGGACTTGATGCGGATCCGACATGAACTAATAAGGATACCCCGATGCCGATGACCACAGTGCGGAGCACCTGCGGCGGTGCGATGACCATTCTCGCGGCGTTGATCCTGCTTCTGACGATTACCGGTCCGACACAAGCCGAACGATCCTTGCCGCCCGACGCCGTCGATTCGGTTGTGGGAGCGCCGCCCGAAGCGCTGGCTGAACAGAGCATCTACATTCCTTACAAGAAGCTCCGCGAGGTGTTTGAACGCGAAGGCCGCGGCGTCTTCATCCCCTACGAGCAGTTTCGCACGCTGTGGGAAGCCGCCCGCCGGGCAACGCCGGATCCGCAGAACGATGCGACGCCGGCTGATGCCCTGATATTGACGACACAGAACGAAGCCGAGGTTGTCGGCGATGCCGTTCGCGTCAGCAGCATGATCCATATCGAGGTATTCAAAAAGGGTTGGGTGCGTGTCCCGCTGCGGCTGCGCGACGCGGCGATTATTCGGGCGACCATCGCGGATCAGCCCGCACGCGTGGTATTCGATCCCGCGCACGGGCACGAACTTATTTATCAGCATCAAGAAGATGGGCCGGCGGACATTCAGCTCCGTCTCGAATACGCCAAAGCGGTCAATAAGTCGCCGGGGCGACACGGCGTGGCGTTTGGGCCGCCGCAGGCGCCGGTGAGCCGCTGGCGGATCACGGTCCCCGAGCCCGACGCGAAGGTCGAGCTTGAGCCGATGATCGCGACAACGCAGACGGCTAGCGACAAGCACACGATCAAGCCGGCGGGTACGGGCGATGACGGGCGGACGACGGTGTTGGCGTTTGTCGGCGCTGCGCCGCTGGTCCGGATCCATTGGACGCCCAAATCTGAGGGCGCGGTGGGGATGGCTGCGTTGGCCGAGCTGCGCCTGCGGCAGCGGGTTTGGGTCGAGGAGGGCGTCGCCCGTGTGCGCGCCGATCTGCACTATCAGATCAGCCGGGCGGAGTTGACGAGCCTGACGCTTGATCTGCCGAGTGACTACAAGATCACCGACGTGATCGATGCCAACGCCAGGAGGTGGTCTGTTGAGACCAATGGCGATGGGCAACGGCTCACGGTTGATCTATTCGAGCCGGCGGACGAGTCGCAAGCGCTCACGATTTTACTGGAGCGGCTGATTGGTGATTCGCCGCGGCAGGAGTTGGTCACGCCGGTGATCAAGGCACACGGCGTCGCCCGGCAGCGCGGGGTGATCGCGGTCCACAGTGGGGCGGGGCTGGTGTGTGAGGTTGCGAGCAGCAGGGGCGTGTTGCAGGTCGGTGTCGATGAGTTGACCGCGGATTGGCGAGCCGGCGGGTGGGACTTCGCATACCGGTACGCGGCGTTGCCGTACAGCCTCGTCGTGTCAGTTGAGAAGATTGAGCCCGTCGTCAGGGCGCGGGTGTTGAGCGAAGCGCACATTCAGCCGCGTTCGCTTCGGCTGGTCTCAAATGTGGTTTTCGATGTGCAGCGGACGGGTGTTTTTCAGTTCGAGCTGGTCGTTCCAAGCGGATTTGATGTTGAGAGCGTTCGCGGTGTCGCGCTGGCGGGATCCGCCGCCGCAACCGTCGAGACGCACCACTTAGACGAGGCATCGCGGCGCTTGACGGTGAACCTCTCGCGCAGAGCAATGGGCGAAACCGGGCTAGTCGTAGATCTGTCGCGGCCGCTTGACGAGCCGAATCTGCTGGCGCCCACCGGCGAATCGGCGCAGATCAGCTTGCCGGCGGCCCGGGCGCCGGCGTCGTTTGTCGAGAGTCAGACCGGCCGGGTTGTGATCCGCGTGCCTGAGTCGTTGCGCGTGATGCCGCAGGATGCGAGCGGGTACCGCGCGGTGCCGGTCCGTGAAGCGTTGGAGCATCTGATGCCGCAACAGGCCGGGATCGTGACGGGTGATCCGGTGCTCGCGTTTGCGTACGAGCCAACCGCCGGTGCGTTGCCGCTTCGGGTTGACCGGCGTCAGCCTCATGCGGTGGTGCGTCAACTGCTTGTGGCGGGGATCAAACCCGGCGCGGTCGAGTACCGCGCGCGTTTTTCCTACGACATTCGTTACAGCCCGCTTGAGACACTGCGCATCGATGTTCCTGCGGAAGTTGCGCCGCGCATCCGCAACCTTTCCACTGAGATCCGCGTTCAGCCGTTGGACCCGCAGCCCGAAGATCTCGCGGCTGATACTGTCGCCTGGGGGTTCGTTGGGCGCGATCAGTTCCTCGGTAACGTGGTGATTCAACTCGCGTGGGAGGATCGGCTTGATGATACCGAAACCGGTAAGCCGGTGCTGGTCCGCGTCCCGAAGCTGTCGCCGTCTGGGACGCAGCGCGCGTGGGGTCAGGTTGTGTTGACGCGGGCCGAGGGCATCGACGTGCAGCCGACCGAGGGTGTCTTGAAGCTCTGGCCAATCGACCCGCGACACGACCTGATGCCCGACGCTGGTGTGTCCGATGCGGCGCGTGCGTTCGAGTTTCACGACGCGGGCTGGTCGCTGGAGTTGGCTGCGACCCACTACGAGCTCGAGCGCATCAAGCGCACCAGCATCGAGCGGGCCGTCGTCAGGATGGTTCTGACCCGCAGCGACCAGATCGCGGTTCAGGCGCTGTATCGGATGCGCAGTGCCCGTCAGCGCCTGCGGCTGAGGCTGCCGGACGAAGCGCGTTTCGACACGCACCCGCTGCGCATCAATGGCGCGACGACGCCCCTTGAACGCGGCGATCAGAACGAGTTCATGGTCCCGCTGGTCGGGCGGAGCGCGGAAACCCCGTTCATCCTGGAGGTCCGGTACACGGTGCCCGATGCGACCTCTCTGTTGGACTTGCCGCAGTTCGTCGACGATCCGGCGGCACAGAACGTTTACTTGTCGGTCTATCTGCCGCGCAAACGCGCACTGATCGGTACAGCCGGGCCGTGGACCGGTCACAGCGGCGGCTGGCTGGGGCGCCTCGACGGTGAAGCCTCGGCACGCAACAAGCCGGACGAGTCATTGATCCGATGGGTCATCGAGAACGTGCCGGTGTCGTCCGATCCCGTCGTTGGATTCCAAACAGACGGACGGCGGTATTTGTTCTCGACATTGAGCCCGCAGCCACCGCCGGACGGATCGTTACGGCTGGTGACGATCAACCGAACGGTATTGCGGATGGCGACGCTGATTCTGATCCCGGGCTGTGGGTTGGTGTTGTTGCTAACCGGGGCGCTGTCGCGGTGTGTTGCGGTGGGGGTTGCCGCGGTTGGGCTGCTGTTGTCAGGTGTCTTCGCGCCGAGGTTCGCCGCGGAGATATCCAGTGTGACGGCCTTGGTCGCGGCGCTCGTTGTGCTGATTATCTGGGCAGTTCATTACCGCGGATGGGTACGGCCTCGGCTGCTCGCCGAGCGGCGCGCCTGGCTCGCCAATGCGGTTGCGGCCGCGTCGGTGGGCACTGACCCGCCGACATCGCCGGGGACATCGAAGGACGTCGCGGCAGGCGGCGCCGACTCGCCAAAGGAATCCGGAGGGGCGAGCCATGACTAAGCAGACTTATTGTCGGGTAATGTCGGTAGTGATACTGATGGCGTCTTTGGTGGGGCATGCCGCCGTGGCGTCGGCGGTTCAGCCACCGTCGGAACTGCGGGTAGATCGGGAATTGCACGTCCCGTACGACGACCTGAACATCCTGCTGGAAGGCGGTGTCGAGCGCGTGCTCATGACCCGTCAGGAATACGAGTCGCTGCTGGCCCACTCGAAGCGACAGCCGGTGGACGCCGCGCCGCTGAGGGCCGCGCTGATCGCCGGCGACTACGAGATCGCGATTGATGACGCACGGGCAGTGATCCGCGCAACGCTAACAATCGACGGGCTCGAGGACGGGTTGCATCCGGTTCCGCTGGACTTTAGCGGTGTCGGGATCCGCGGTGCGGTCATCGACGGTGTCGATGCGCCGATCGCGATCGGCGACGACGGTCGGCCTGTTGTTTTTGTTCGTGATGTCGGGCGGCGTGAGTTGCGCGTCGAAGCTGTCGCCCCGCTGCGACCGGTCGATGCCCACCGGGCACTGCAGATAAAGATTCCGACCCCGGCGTCGACGCGAATCAGTGTGACGGCTGTGGGGGATGTCGAGATCCGCAGCGGGCTGACGGTGATCCGACGGGACTACGACGCCGCTGCCGGGGTTACGCGATTCGAACTGCTGCCCGAGCGCGGGCCGGTCTCTCTGGTGGTATCGATGAACCACCGCTTTGAGCAATCGCAGGCCACGCTGCTCTCGCGATCCGTAACCGTCGCGACCGTGCAGGGAACCACCGAACAGATCGAGACGACGGCGTCGATCAGCGTCCTGCACCGCGCCGTCGAGCGGTTGCGCTTCAGTGTGCCGCAGGGATTCGAGGTGACGCGTGTGACTTGCCCACACCTGGCGAGTTGGACGGTTGCCGAGACCGGGGCATCGAAGGTGCTGGAGATTGAGCTGAGCGAGCCTGTTGCCGATACGGAGGTCGTTCGGATCACGGCGAATCGCCAGGTTCCTACGCCGGCTGAATGGTCGCTGCAACGCATCGCGCCGCTTGGTGTTGTCAGCGATGTTTCAATTGTCGGCTTGGTGCTCGATCAGCGTTTGAGTGTGCGCGCGGCGATGCCGGAGGGGTTGATCCCGCTTGACACCGCTGTGATCGACGCGGTGGTCGCAGGCGACAGGCCCGCCGGCGTGCCGGTTGTGTCAGCGACGCGACCGGTGCTCGCGTTCTATGCACCGCAAGGTGGGTTCGGATTGAAGGCCGAGATTGAGAAAGCGCCGGCCGAGTTGCGGGTCGCGGCGACGTTGTCGATGACACTTGATCGTTCGACGCAGCGCGTGCGCGGCGGGTTGACGCTGGCACCGCTGGGGGAGGCGTGCTACGGGTTTGATCTACTCGTGCCCGGCGGTTGGCGGGTCACGGCGTTGACTGACAGCGACCGCGCGCCGCTGCGGTTCGATCCGGTGCGCGAGGGGGCGGGCGGACAGACGCACGAACGACTGCGGGTGCGATTGCCCGCGGGGATCCTGCCGGGCGAGCAGCGGATCGTGTATTTCGAAGCCGAGGCCCTGCCTCAAGGCTGGCTCGGTGGATGGCGTGACATTCAGGTTGCGATGCCAAACTTTGCGGTCGCGGGCGCGTCGGCCCAGACGGGTGTGGTGATGGTGATCGGAGACGATGATCTGGCGGTCGTGCCGGATCGGTTGGTTGGCCTAGCCGCGCTCGATGAGAACGAAAAGGCTGAGTACGGGCTCGGCGGCGGCGATGCGACGGCGTACCGGTACGACGAACCGGGTTACGAAGGCGTCTTCCGAGTCAGTCGATACCAGCCGCGTCTGTCGGCCGAGACGGTGTCGAGCTTTCGGCTTAACCCGGACACGCTCGATGCGCATTATGAGTTGGTGTTTCGGATCGACCGGGCCCGGACCGATCGGCTGGCGTTGTTGCTTCCGCAGAGCACACCAATAGCGATTTCAATCACCAGCGTCAGCGGTGCGACGGTCAAGGAGTTCACCGATCACCCGGCCGAAGGGGGAATGCGGCATTGGTCCGTCACACTGGCTGAACCGGTGCGAGGGAGCGTCCGACTTGCCGTCGATTTTCAGCAACGGATCACCGGCAACGGTGAGAGTGAGCTGACGCTGCCTGTGGTTGTCGCCGATGCGGTGGAGTATCAGTCGGGCCTCGTATCGATCGAGGGCAGCGACGAATTGGATATCGAGGTCACGGCGCACCCGCGGCGTGTTGATGTCGGCGAGCTGGTCGATGCGACCTATCAGCCGGGCCCGCGGCTGCTGGGTGTGTATCAGTTCGTTGGGCACCCGGATGCGGTCACCGTGGTGCACGAACGAAGCGGCGGGTACGGCTTGCCGCCGGCGGTCATCCAGCATGCGGGGTTGAGGACGGCGGTATCGGCGAACGGGCTAGCGCAGACTGTCGCCGCGTATCGGTTGCGCGCACAAGCGCTGTTTCTTGAGGTCCGCCTGCCGGATCAATCACGTCTGTGGACTGCGACGCTTGATGGCGAGCCGATTAAGCCGCAGCGCGAGTCGGGGCGTATTTTGCTGGATCTGCCTGCGTCACCTTACTCCGTTGATCGGGAGCTTGTGATCGTCTACGAAACACCGGTCGATGCGATCGGCGCTTACGGTGATCTAGCTCTGGGTGCACCGGGGATGGTGTTTCATAGTGGTATGCCAGCAGATTCAGGCGATTACAGCCCGGCTGCGGCTGTGCCTGTCACCGAGTTCGAATGGATTCTGTACCCACCGCGTGGTTACCGAATGGTCGCTTCACATGGGACCGTCACCACGGAGGCCGCGGCGTGGCCGCGCGGAAGCGGTGCCGTGCTGTTTGGCGGCTCTGCAGGCACGGCGTCACGGGCGAGTCCATCGGACCACAGCCATCTCGAGCGCGCGCTATCTAAGCTTTCGGTGCCGGACGGGCGCAGTGGCTTCAAGGTAACCGCCAAGAAATCATCAAAGAAGTCAGCCGACGAGCTTCTGGGTGTTCGTGGTTTAGACATCGCGTTGGATGCCGAAGGTGATCCCATCCGTTTTCACAGCCTGGGTGCATCGCCGCGGTTGCAGGTCACGCTTGTGGACCATCGGCGTATTGATGCGTTCGCGCGTGCCGTCGGGTTGCTGGTATTTACGATCGGGGTTGCGTTGGTGACCAGAACGCCGATCACGAAAGTACGGTACTTGCTGGTGACGAGTTTTGTCGCCACAGTGCCGCTGCTGTTTAGCCGGCCTGATTTGGCGCAGGTTGGTTACGCGGGGCTGATGGGCGTGATGTGTTTGGTGCCGTTCTATGCGTGTGCAGGCGTCATCGCATTCATCGCGCGGCGTGTGCGGACGCCGCGGCTGCCGGTCGGGGCGGTTGCCACGGGCGCGGTCGTCGTGGCGGTGCTGATCGGGTTGGGCGTCAACCCCGCATCGGCCGCTGACGAGCCAGAGGACGTCGGCCCGCCGGTCGTGGTGCCGGATGACGCGGTTGTCGTCCCCTATGACCCGGCGGATGCTTCGAGCGATCCGGCGGACGACCGGCTGTTGGTGCCTTATGAGCGATTCGTCGAGCTGTGGAACCTGGCCTATCCAAATGAGGCGATCGAAGCAGTCGATCTGGTGGTGCCGTATGCCTTGGCGGGCACGGCGTTCACCGCGACGCTGACGAGTCAATCACATCTGGTATTTGAGGGCGGGTTTGAGGTAGAGGTTTTTACGGATGGTGTTGTTTCGGTCCCGCTGGCGTTGGTGGGGGGGGTGTTCGCGTCGGCGACGCTCGACGGGCAGCCGGCACCGGTGCGAACGGTTGGGCTCGATCTCGTGGCCGATCGACAAGCCCGATTTTTGCCACAGGACGCGGGCAACGAGTTGTCGGTTTTGCAGGTGCGCGGGCGTGGGCGACATCGGGTTGGGTTGCAGGTTCATGTCCCGCTAACGCGGCAGGGCGGGTGGCGCATCGCGGCGTGCCGTCTGCCGTCGGGTGTCGCGGCGTCGCTTGCGCTGACGGTCCCCGATGCGGGTACTGAGGTGCGTCTCACGGACGTAACGGATCAGAGTTTGGTTGAGACCAAGGAGACCGGGCAGCGGATTGAGACCGCGGTTGGGCGTGATGGGCGGGTCGCGATCCATTGGCGGGCGAAGGTTGATCTGGGTGGCGTTGATCGCGGGCTCAAAGCCGACTGCCACGCCATCGTCGAGGTTGAGCACGGGCGCGTACGATCGACCTGGTCGTTTGATCTGGCGTTTCCGCGCGGTGAGCGCGAGGGGTTCGAGGTGCGGATTCCCGATGGTTACCTGGTCGAGTCAGTTGAGGGGGCCAATATCCGCGGGTGGCGGGCTGACGATTCTCAGGAGTCGACGGTACGCATCAGCCTTCTGCGGCCGGCGAAGGATCGAGAGAGTTTTGTGGTTCGGGTGCGCCGCGAGCAGGGCGACGGGTATGGCGAGGCGACGGAGATCGACGCGCCAAGTCTGGTCGTCACCGGTGCGGCGGTTCAGAGCGGGACGCTTGTGATCCGTCGGAGCCCCGGCTTAACGGTTCGCACGCTGGCCGCGACCGGTGCATCGCGCACGGATATGCCCCAGGCCGCCTCCCATCATGCCGCGGCCCGCGAATCCGGCGGGGTGATGCGGACGACGCCTCATGAGGCTTACCGTTTTGCGTCGTCGGGGTTGGGTATTCGCATGGCGGTTTCGCCCACGCCGATCCGTCGGTCGGCCCGGGTCCAGACTTTGGTCCGCCTTGGCAGCAACGAGCACACGGTTGAGTCGCGTGTGGTGATGAACGTGAAACAGGGCGTTGTACACGCAGCAACGGTCGATGTTCCGCGAGGGTTCACCACCGACGCCGTCTCGGCACCGATGCCGTTTGAGTGGGCGATCGTGCCCAGTCGGGACGGGCAGCGGATCACGGTATCGCTTGGGGTTGGGCAGCGCGATGAGTTCGCGATTGTGATCAAGGGCGCGCTGTCCAGTGACGGTGCGGCTACGAAGTTGCCACTGCCTCGGATCGTGGTGGGAGACGTCGAGGACCAGCGGGGCGACATTGTTATCCAGACCGACCCCGGTACGGACGCCGCGATGGAAGGCCTGGCCGGGTGTCGATCAATCGCGCTTGCCCGCGCCGACTCGTGGTTAAGCCCGGCACAGCGCCCATTGGCCCGGCTTGCGCTGACGTACGAGAAGGCGGCCTATCGCGGGACGATCGTGTTGTCACAACGAGGGGCGGAGGTGTCGTGCAGCACGGTCACCAGTATCCGCGTTACGGATCGCGCGATCGAAGAGACGATCCTTTTCGACTTTCAAGTCAGCAACGCCGGGCTGCGCGAGGTTGCGTTTCTCCTACCCGATCGACTGGCCGATGCACGCGTTTCCGTTCCGCTGCTTCGTCGCAAGACGGTGATGTCGGCCGAGGGCAATGCCGGTTGGGTACGGGTGCGGTTGCAATTACAGGACAGCGTGATCGGCCCGCTGCGTGTCCTGGTCGAGCATGATCGACCGCTCAGCCACGAGGTGCAGGATGGGCCGATCCCCATCGTTGAGACCGGCCTCGTGGAACAGCGGCTGATGTCACTGGAGAACACCGGGTCGGACGAAGCCGTTATCGAATCGTACGCGGGCATGCAGCCGCTGACGGATCGATTGGCCAAGCACCACGGGTTAAGCCGATTGCTCGCGCTGGGGTCGGCCCAGTCTTACGAAGCGACGGGGCCGGACGTTGAGCCTAAGTTCACGTTTCGGATGAAGTCGCGGGAGACTGTCAGAACGGTCGATGCGCGGATTGGGTTGGCGCAGACGGTGTTCGTGCTTGACGCGGCGGGGGCCTACCGGGCGGCGCAGTCGTATCGGATCGACAACGGCACCGAGCAGTATTTGGAGATTGAGCTTCCGGGTGGTGCGGAGCTTTGGGCTGCGACCGTCGCCGGCAACCCGGTCAAGCCGGTTCGGCCGCCCGGCGCTGCTTCGGCGGGGCTTATCCGCATCCCGCTGATCAAGACCGCGCCGGGCGATCTCGATTACGAAGTCACGGTGACGTATGCGGGCGAGCTAGGCCGGCTGCACCGCCTTGCCTCGATGGATTTTCCGATGATCCGCGCGACCAATATCGGTGTTGAGCTTAGCCAGGCGCGGCTGTTCCTTCCGGACACGCACCGGTGGTTCGGGTTCGAAGGGAGCATGCGTCGCGTCACCCGTGCCGGCGATCTCGAAGCGGGTTACCTGTCCTACACGTCCAAGCAAGTCGAGCGGCTGACACACACACTTAAGGATTCGAACCCCTATGCGCAGGCCCGTGCGTCTCACAACATCGCGGACCTGAAGGGGCAGATCGGGGCGTATCAGGATCAGCTCGGGCGTGTCGGTGGGAATGAGGAGCTTCGCCGCCAACAGGCATCCAACGCGGCGATCCTCGAGCAGGCTGAGCGCGAAGCCAAGCGTGTCGAGGCCGACGAGGCCGCGCCTGTTTACGCCGGTGGGCGTGCGCGGCTTAATGAGGTTTGGGCGACACAAAAAAACGTGCGATCAGGCAAAGCGATCGAGCAACTCGACGCGAATTTTCGCGCGGTGCCGTCGCCGCAACCAAAAACTGAAGGCACCGATCCCGGTGTCGGCGGGGAGTTTTCCTACCAGTGGCTCGCGGATCACGGGTTGGCGAAGCAGGCTGACAATGCTCCGGGGTTGGATCAGGTCGGCCAGCCTCGGCCAACCGGTCGACCGACCGCTCGGCCGACCGGGCCGCTCGAGATCGGTGACCAGCGCATCAATCAGCAGCCGCAAGCGCCCCGATGGGACCGCCTCACAGAGAGCGAGAGCGTGCAGTTGCATCGGCCGGACGATGAAGAGCAGTCACAAGCTTCGCGCGAGTCGGGCAACAAGCCGGCCCTCACCAAGAGAGACCTCTATCGACGCAAGCTGAATCGGGCTCGCGGTGATCGCACGGACGATGAGCTTGTTGAAGCATTCAGTAGTGACGGTTTGCTCCGCGATACGGTCACTCTGCACGATCGCGACATGCTGAGCTCGGTGGTTCGCGGTGGTGGCGGCGAGTGGGAGGCGGGCGGTTTCGCCAATGGGATCGCGAGCCTTGATGTGCAGATCGTGACGGCTGGGACGGAGTATCGGTTCACCACGCCACGCGGTCAGGTTCAATTAAGTGGGCGTGCGGTCGCCGAGTCGTCGGTAACGATTGTTCGTCGCTTGCTCGCGTACCTCACCATTTTGGTTGTGGTCGGCTGGCTGATGTGGATGTATCAGCGACAGGCGGCACGGGCCGGCTGATACTCGACCGTGGATCACTCGTCGACCGGTCGCAACGGCTTGGCTTTGCGGCGCGACGCAGGCTGTTGGCTGATCTCCGACAACACCCGCAGCCCCGTCGCGATCTGTTCGATCGCCTGGTATCCGTCCGGGACGATCCGTGTTAGCTGATCGTTGTTGATGTGGTCGTCCTGGATCGCGGCTTCGACTTTGGTGAGTGTTTCGCTGAGGTTCTGGAACGCCATCACCATTGCGCGCAGCGCATCGAATCGATCCACCTTGCCGTCGCGATTCACATCCAGGTCGGAGTTGGTCCAGATCTGGCGGATCGGTGTGCCCGCGGTGAGCGCTTGTGCCAGCCGCAGCTTCACTTCGCGTTCGGGGTGATGCCTGATCCATTGACGAACCGTCTCGAACTTCGGTTGGCCTTCGTTGTTGACGTAGCGTCCGACGGCGCTGTCGCTGACGCCGGCCAGCTCGGCCAACTCGATACCGGTCGCGAGCTTCTCGCTGATCAGTTGTTGCAGCGTCTCGCTGAGCAGATTGCCTTTCCCGCTTTTGTTAGTCATGGCTGATGGGTTCCCGCCATTGCCCCCGCTCGCTGGACATACGATCAGAATGTGAACCGGCAACGTAGACCGGGCACCGCGGCCACTGCCGTTGAATTGTACCCGCAACGCGATCGAAAGGAGCGATGACCCAGTGACAAACTCAAGTGGTTCCAAGTGCTGCACCGAGCCCTGCCGGGGGTTGAAATGCGGAAGGAGCCGCCGGAACGAGTCCAAGGCCACAACTGCGGCCACACACGTGGGTACACCCGAGGGCGACGCTCGCCTGGCCGATCAGCTCATGCTGTTGGTCGCTCGGCTGTTCGGGGTGTCGTCACACCAGTCTCGCCATCAGCCGGTGGCTCTGACGCTGGGCGCAAGTGAGCCTCATGCGTGCGGCGGCGCCTGCGGCCGGCCCGGCGCCGGCGGTTGCCCCTGCCGCAAGAAACATGGCCGTCCGCGCCCTGCAGTCGGACAGAGTTTGGAGGTGTCGTTGTGATCCTAGCCGCTGAAAAATCACCCGATCTGGATCGCCAGTTGGCTGACGTGGCTGTCGATGCGTTGGCGACCGAGCCACGTATGTCGCAGCGCTTCCGCCCGGTGCGGTCGGTTCATGAGATCAGCCGAGCGTGGCACCTGGTCTACCGCGCATACCACCATGCCGGGTTGATTTACTCCAATCCGTACCTCCTGCATACGACGCCGGCCGCGACCGGTGAGGGGGCGATGGTGTTGATCGATCAGCCTGGCGATGATGTCAGTGGGACGCTGACGGTGGTTGAGGATTCGCCCCAAGGCCTCTCGCTCGACCGCTGGTTCCGTCCCGAGTTGGATCGGTTGCGTGAGCAGGGCGGGCACTTGATGGAGGTCGGGCTGTTCGCGCATGCCGGGCAGCTACCTGAGCCTGTCGATGAGTCGCCCGGTTCCGGCTATCCACGATGTGGCGCCATCCCCGCCGCACAACGGTCGGCCGAGATGGGGGCGAGCTTGTTCGGGATGCTGCGGATTGCATTTTGGTACGGCATTCACCATGGCGTGACGGACTTCGTCGTCGCGGCACACCCCGCACAGGCCCGCTACTTTTCGGTTGCGTTTGGCTTATTGCAGATCGGATTGCCACGGGACGGTGATGCGCCGCGGCGGCGTCCGATGGTGCTGATGCGTGTGAATGTGGAAGCGATGCTCGACCGCGGCCCGCTTCCCGCGACCTGGCGCGCGATGCTTGATGACCCGATCAATCCTGATTGCTTCGCCAGCCGCCACACCCTCCGCCCGGCCCGCCCGCACTCGTTAGCCGTGCTCGCCGGGCATATCGACGAGTACCTGTGGTTCCAGTACCCGGGGTCACGGGTGGCGAACTAACGCGGTGATTGTTGGGGTTTTCGGTGCGGCCGGCAAGGTGTCGCCGGGTGGCTGCATCGGGTGTCATCGATAAGTAGCGTGCGGTAGACTGGCCGGCCGCATGGCAATACGGTTCTACAACACACTCTCACACGGGCTGGAAGACTTTCTCCCCGTCGATCCGCCTAAGGTTTACATCTACAACTGCGGCCCGACCGTTTACGACTTCGCCCATATCGGCAACTTCCGGGCGTTCGTTTTTGCCGATCTGTTGCGGCGATTTCTGGAGTTTGCCGAGCACGATGTGCAGCAGGTGATGAACATCACGGACGTCGGGCACATGACCGAGGACCAGCTCGCCGATGGCGGGGGGCAGGACAAGATGCACGTCGCGGTGGAGCGGGTCAAGACCGCGAAGAAGTCAGGCAAGCTGCCGGATAACGCGGTTACTGATCCGAGCGACCCATACCAGGTCGCCAGGTATTACGCGGGTGCATTTGTGGACGATGCGAAACTGCTCGGTCTGAAGATCGCCGATGAGGCGGCCGATCACATGCCGCGCGCGACCGACCACATCCCGGCGATGCAGGATCTGATCGGCAAACTGATCGAGAACGACCATGCATACCTCGCCGCGGACGGGGCGGTGTACTACAGCGTTCAATCGTTCCCCGACTACGGGCGGCTTAGCGGCAACACGCTCGAACGCCTGCGCGCCGGGGCGGGTGGCCGCGTTCAGGGCGAGCATCAGGCCGTCAAACGCCACCCGGCCGACTTCCTTTTATGGAAGCCCGACCCGCACCACTTGATGAAGTGGGACTCGCCGTGGGGCGCGGGCTACCCGGGTTGGCACATCGAGTGTTCAGCCATGGCGATGAAGCTGCTTGGCCGCTCGACCATCGACATCCACACCGGTGGTGAGGACAACATATTCCCGCACCACGAGTGTGAAATCGCGCAATCCACGGCGGCAACCGGTCAGCCGTTCGCGCGGTTCTGGATGCACACTCGGTTCCTGCTGGTCGACGGGCAGAAGATGTCCAAATCCAAGGGCAACTTCTATACGGTGCGCGAGATTCTTGCCGGGAAGCTAACCGGCTCGCCGGTCGACCCGAGGGTTTTGCGCTACGAACTATTAAAGGCTCACTACCGGTCAAACCTGAACCTCTCGGCGAAAAGCATCGAAGAATCGGCGATCCAGGTCCAACGGCTCCGCGTGACAGCCGGCGCTTTGCGAAAGAAACTCGCCGCACTCGATGCGCCCGCGGCCGTCGAGGTGGATCCGGCCCACCCCGCGCTCGCCGCATTCGCCGAAGCGTTGTCTGACGACCTGAACATTGGCGGTGCGCTCGGCGTTGTTTTCGACTGGCTTGGCCGACACGACCGGGAAGGCCCGGCGCAGGCGCTTGCTGTGATTGAGAGACTTGACAGCGTGCTAGCGGTTCTTGACAGCGACACCGAGCAGGGCGGCGAGGGCGACGCCACCGCCAAGTGCCGCGCCATCGATGCCGCTCGTGATGCCAAGGATTTTGAAACCGCCGATCGCCTGCGCGACGAGCTGCGTGATGCCGGCTACGTCGTGTTGAACACCGCGTCGGGCACGGTGGTCGAACGCCGTCTGACCAGCCCGTCCTGACCCGAAATCTAATCGCACGCATCCTCTTGCACGGCGGACGGCGCCACCGCCGATTGGTGGTGGGGCGTGCGTTTGCTAAGGTTTATCGGTGGGCGACCCGCCCAATAGCGGTGACGTTTGCCGCTCAAACGCATTCAGCCGCGGCGATATCAGCCGCTTGGCATCAGGAAGGACGTCACGCCGTGACCACCGCGAATTGGCCATCACTGAACCCGCCACCCCAACTGAAAAAAGCGCTCGAGAGTTGCCGCCACGTCACCGTCGCGGCCAACGTCGAGCAGCTCACCGCCGCCGCTTGTGGCCGCCCCGAGGACGACCTGCTCGAAGTCACCTACGACCTGCCCGACGGGCGCACCGAGTCCGAAGCCACCGTCGCCCGTGTCCGCAACGGCATCGTCGCAAACTACCCCGATCCCTACATGAGGCGGCGCGACCCCGACTGCATGGTCATCGCCGACGACCAGCCGACCGACAAAGCGCGCTACCGCGACCGCTTCGGCAAGTCGTTCGACTCGTTGCGCACGGAAACATTCGATTGGCTGGCGAAACAAGAACTCACTGTTTTCGCGTTCCAGGCCGGTCAACCCGGGATGGGCACCGATGCGATCGCCGTCGCCCCGACCAACGCCGCGTTTTTCGCGCTCGGCCTGGCGCTGCTCCAGGGAATCCGCGACCCGGCCGACCTTCCGTCCGGGTTCAACCCGCAGACGATTATTTACGTGGCCCCGCCGTTTCGACACACGCATTTCGCCGGCAAGCAGGTCGTCGTTCATGACCGCACCGGCGGGCTGCACGAGATCTTCGCGTACAACCTGTACCCCGGCCCCAGCGCGAAGAAAGGCATCTACGGTGCGCTGATCCGCCAGGGTGCGGAGGAAGGCTGGATCACCGCGCACTGCTCGGCCGTCCAGGTCGTCACCCCTTACGACAACGTCGTCACCATCATGCACGAGGGGGCCAGCGGTGGCGGCAAGAGCGAGATGCTCGAACAGCCGCACCGCCTGCCCGACGGCCAACTCCTCGTCGGCCACAATTTTATCTCCGGCGAAGAACGCTACGTTGAAATCCCCCGCACGTGCGAGCTGCACCCGGTCTGCGACGACATGGCCCTGTGCCACCCCGCGATCCAGCAGGCCAACCGCAAGCTCTGGCTGACCGATGCCGAAGACTCCTGGTTTGTCCGCGTCAACCACATCACCGGCTACGGCACCGACATCGACATCGAGCGCCTCACCGCCAATCCGCCGCGCCCGCTGTTGTTCCTGAACATCGACTCGGTCCCCAACAGCCGCGCCCTGATCTGGGAGCACATCGAGGACGAACCCGGCAAGCCGTGCCCCAACCCGCGCGTCGTCATCCCGCGCACCATCATCCCCAACATCGTCAATGAACCGGTGAGCATCGACATCCGCAGCATCGGCATCCGCACGCCACCGTTCACGCAGGAAAAGCCCAGCTACGGGATCATCGGGATCTGCCACATTCTTCCGCCGGCGTTGGCGTGGGTATGGCGGTTGGTCGCCCCGCGCGGCTACGCCAACCCGAGCATCGTCGGCTCGGACAAAATGTCCAGCGAGGGTGTCGGCAGCTATTGGCCGTTCGCCACCGGCCGACGAGTCGACCAGGCCAACCTCATCCTCCGCCAGATCGAACAAACCCCCGCGACGCGCTACGTCGTGATCCCCAACCAGCACATCGGCGCATGGGAGGTCGGTTTCATGCCCCAGTGGCTCGCACGCGACTACCTCGCCCGACGCGGCAGCGCCAAGTTTTCCGACGCCCAGATCAGCCCAGCCGTCTGCCCGCTGCTCGGCTACACCCTCAACTCGATGCGCATCGAGGGTGTTCGCATGCCCCGCCGTTTGCTCGATGTCGCCCTCCAGCCGGAGGTCGGCCCGGAAGGCTACGCCAAGGGCGCCGCGATCCTCCGCGACTTCTTCACCGAAAACCTCATGCAATACCTCGAGCCCGATCTGTCACCGCTCGGCCGCGAGATCATCCAGGCCACGCTCGACGGTGCCGCCGTCACTGACTACGAACGCCTGCTGCCGCAATCGCGATGAGGGCAGGCTCCGATCCAACCACCAGGCCGGAGCAAGATCGCCAATGGCTTGTTTACGTTCGTTACTGTTGAGCAAGCTAGCGGCAGTATGCGACAGCTCTTGAAATCAGGCAAAATGTAGCTATAATAGACAAGAATCCCGAGGATGGCCGCTAAGCCATCCCCGGGCAAGCACTGTCTTGCCGAACGGATCCTGCTTGATTGTGAATCCGTTCGACTAAGAGGTCATCGCTCCCGCCGCTCGACAGCGTGGCGGGAGCTTTCGTCTATCCTCATCAAACGACACCTCCTTCCTGATCTACGTTCTGCTTCGCATACTGCTCAACAGCAGCGAACATCGCCTTCAACATAGGCAGATCGGCTTCAGTCAAGTTCTTGGGCACCGAAATCTCGCCAGCCAGTTTGCCCGCAATCGGAATCGGAAATCGCACCGTTTCTGACAGAGTCTTAGTCGTGTGCCCCCCTCCACTACCATTGCTAGTTTGCGGCGTGGGGGCCTTTTTTTTCCTTCGGTTCAGTGGCGGCGCGCTCCCAAACTTGCCCTTTGCAATCGACGGCGATACCGGCAGCCCAACGTCTTGTGCTGCTTGCATTAGAAACCGGCAGGCCGGAGATACAATCGAGGGCCCGATTTCATCGCCGAACGAACGTTTCAGGGATGCGACAGTACCACTCTTAAGAAAGGAGAGCTGGTCGGCATAGTGCCGCTCAATCAAGGATTTCAATGTGCCGTTCCATGCCTCGCCTTCACCCCCGGCAAGACGGCGGAACTCTTGAGACGGCTTCTCTTTGTCGTCGATCAACTCAAAGAATTTCAGTGCCCCGAACAAGAGCGTACGTGCGCTACCATTCATGCGGTCGTACATGGAGTAGTCGATTGTGTCCGGCACGTGGTCGAGCCCGGCGATGGAACTTTTGAAAGTCTTATAGGCGACATATGGCGGGGTTCGTTTCTTCAATTTCTGGTCGCTGGCCATTTCTGGGCTCCTTATTGGGGGGGGGCTCCAAAAACTGTAGTCCGCCCATGGAAAAAATGCAACTGTCCAAGATGCGAAAAAAGCAAAAGGCGTTTTTGCGCTAATTTGATCGGGGCTTGTTTGGTGCATTCTGGAACGCAAGAATAGGTGATTTCGGCATTGTATAAATGATTATGGTTGTTCTTGGCCTCTCGGGGCTCGCGGAGATATGGGGTTTTTTGATCGAGCGATTTTATCGAAAGGGCGAAAATTTAAAATCAAGAGGCGATATTGGGTGGTTTGCCGGCCTGCCCATTGCTTGGCAAGGCCGGGCTAACGAGAACGTCAATGACATGCCATGTGCGACCAAAGATTGCTGGCAAATAGTGTTGTGACTGACAACAAAAAGGGGGGAGAGGCAGCCGATAATTCCGCCGGGTGGCACCGCAGGCTTGCCCCGCAGTGCCGTATGACGAGCGCCAGCCGGTGTGATCTCCGGCAACTCGACCTCTATCCGTCCACATGTCTAACTCACCCAGTTAGCTCATTTCATGGGTCTGTGCTGGAACGATGGCTGGCGCCCCTATATAAGGTCCAGCGTTAGTCTGCAGGGGTGTGGATCGTTCGGGATTATCCTACCTTGGGTGGTTTGGCCAAAGACGGTGTGGCCGTTGAACGATCTTTCTTGTAGAGGATATTGCCATGCCGACGTTTGATGTGGTTAGCCAGGTTGAGATGCATGAGGTCGATAACGCGGTGAACAATACGCGCAAGGAGATCGTGACGCGGTATGACTTTCGCAACACCAAGACGCAGGTGGACCTCGATAAAAAGGAAAAGAAGATCAAGATCCTGGCCGGGGACAAGATGAAGATGGAGGCCGTACGCGAGATGCTGATGAACCAGGCTGCGAAGCGCAAGCTCGACCTGAAGAGCTTCGAGTTTCAGGAAATCGAGCCGACCTCCGACGCCGCGTTCAAACGCGAGGTGAATATCCGAGAGGGGATCGATCAGCCGACGGCTAAGAAGATCGTAAAAATGATCAAAGAGACCAAGCTCAAGGTCCAGGCCTCAATCCAGAAAGATCAGGTGCGCGTGTCGGGTAAAAAACTCGACGACCTGCAGGCTGTGATCTCACTGCTCAAGGGCGCGGATATTGGCGTGCCACTACAGTATGTGAACATGAAGGGTTAGCAATGCCGGACGGCGCTGCTCTATCATGGTGTGATGCCCGCACCGGTTGCCCACTATCTTGACCCCGCGCACCTTGCTTCGATCGATTCGCTTGAATTACGCGCGCGGATGATCGTGCAGGGGTTGGTCACCGGGATGCACCGGTCGGCGCACCACGGGTTGAGCGTGGAGTTTGCTCAGCACCGTCAGTATGCGCCCGGTGACGACACGCGGCACCTGGATTGGAAGGTCTACGCGCGGACCGACAAACTTCACCTCAAGCAGCACCTCAAAGAAACCAATCTCGACATCCTGTTTCTGGTGGATTGTTCCGACTCGATGGCCTATGCGTCGCAGCCGGCCGCAGCCGCCGGTCGCGCGACCAAGACGCTGCCTACCTGGCGCAAGTTCGATCATGCGGCCGGGCTCACGGCGGCGCTGGCGTACATGGCGCTGAATCAGCGCGACCGGGTCGGGCTGATTCTTTTCGCCGACACCGTCCTGGCCACCACCCGCATGTCCAGCGCCCAAGGCCAGTGGCACGCCATCATGGAGACGCTCACCGCCCACACCCCCGAGCCCGAGGCGCTCACCGCGAACACGGTTGCCCCTGACGCCCACACGCGCGGGACCGACCTCGCCCGCCTGTTCGACCAGGTCTTAGCCAAGCACTCGCGTCGCTCGCTTCTGGTTTTGGTAAGCGATTTATTCGACGACCCTGACGCGATCGAGCGCAGCCTGGCGCAGGCGTTCCACCGCCGCCACGACGTGGTCATCCTCCAGGTGCTCGATCCGGCAGAGTTGACCTTTCCATTCCGTGCGCCCGCAGATTTCATCGGGCTGGAGGACGGCTCGCGCACACCCTTGGACCCGCCCGCCATTCGGGCGGCCTACATCGATGCGCTCCAGGCCCACCTCGATCGCACCCGTGCCCTGGCCCGCCGGTTCCATTTTGATTACCTGCTGCTCGATTCGTCTAAACCACTCGCCCCGGCGCTGTCTCGCTTCCTCGCTAGAAGAGCAGCCGTGCTCAAGCACCGATAGCAGGACGGCTTGACGGGTACGGGACTTTGTCTCACCAGGAGCAAGACATCGGATCCGACCGGAAGTAGCCGTGGGTTCAAGCGATAAACACGCGGGGCCGTCCAGCCCAGCAAGCTTGCCAACCGAGAGTGATGGCGTAGAATCCCACGTCTCGGGCGTGTACCGAAGTGGACAAACGGGGCAGACTGTAAATCTGCTGGCTTATGCCTCCGCTGGTTCGAATCCAGCCGCGCCCATTGAGTTTCCATTGACCCTTCGATTGAAGCTCCCCGGTCAGCATCGGGGCGCGATCCTATGCCTGCGCAGTCTGGGCGCCTCGGGATCTTCGCGTGTGTCGCAGATCACCGTGACGCGGCTGGTGCTGCCTATGCAGCCCGTCGCTGAAAGTCGGTCACCCAGTGGGGTGTGCGGGCCAGGTGCTCGCGGATCAGCCGCTCTCGCTTGAAGTAGTAGCGCGCGGTGATGCCCTGCACGGCGATGCTGACCACGATGACGACGGTGTAGACCGCGCCGGTCACGGTGACATACCACTTTGCGATCGGGGTGAGGTATGGGGCGAGTTCAGGCGTCCGCTGGATGTATTCGCCATAGGGGTTCGGGCTCAGGCAGGCGATTGCGATGCTGTATACGCAGTACCCCACCACGACGCTGAGCAGGGCGATCTGGTTCCAGCCCAGCACCCGTGGCCCGCGAACATCAAGCCGGTAGATCAGCCTTCGGCCACGGAACTCGTTGTAGGCCACGGCTGACACGGCGATCGTCATCACCGCGGTGGCGAGGCTAAACAGGGCGAACGGTGCCGACAAGGCGGCGACGATCGCGCACGAGTACCCGTTGAATGCGGCGACCCGCGCGGCATTGCGGATGGACCGCGTGCGTCGCTCCGCCTCGGCGATGGTTCGGAGGTGGTGTTCGGATAGGGGACTGGCGGTGGGCGGGCCGGCGATGGGCGGATTCTTGACCGGCGGGCGAGCCACGGAGGTTTCCATATCGGGGAAATCGGTTTATCCAAGGGCGTACTTGCCGCCCGGTGTCGCTGAATACAGCGGCCTGGCCGTGGGATGGACTGGGCGGACAAAACAAGATAAAATAATATTTAGATTGCGGGCCCGGCCAGGATCCCGCTGCCACCCTCGAGGTATGCGATGGAACGGAATCTCACACCTGACACAGATCCGCCGGATCCGCCCAGACGATCGTTCCTCTCGGCCGCATCCACCGCCGCGATGGGTGGGGGTTTGCTCGTCAGCTATGGGCTGTGTGCCGCGTACGCCGCGCGCTACCTCTACCCCGCCCGCGACCAGCCCACGGGCTGGATGTATGTTGCCCCCATATCGCGCCTGAAGAAGGGCGACTCGATGCGATACCGCACCCCGGCCGGCGCGGCTGTGTCGATCACGCGTCAGGGCGATACAGGCACCGTCGACGACTTCATCGCGTTGTCGAGCACCTGTCCGCACCTGGGTTGTCAGGTGCATTGGGAGGCGCAGAACAACCGATTTTTCTGCCCGTGTCACAACGGGGCGTTCGACCCGTCCGGGCAACCGACGGCCGGGCCACCTGCCGATGCCGGGCAATCGCTGCCCGAGTACGAACTGATGATCGATGCCGGGCTGCTATTTATCAGGGTGAAACTTGTGTCGCTCGGCTAGAGCGACGCGGATCGGGGTAACGCTATGTCGGTCATCAAACGCTGGTGGTACGAACGTGTCCCCGTCACCGGCGATCAGTTGCGCGAGATGACCAATGAGCCGGTCCCGAGCCACTTGAAGCGTTGGTGGTTTTGCCTCGGCGGGACGCCGGCTTACCTGTTCGTCGTGCAGATCGTCACGGGCATCCTCCTGGCCGTCTACTACCAGCCCGCACCGGCGACCGCGTACGAATCCGTCCGGTACATCACTGAAGAAGCGGCCTACGGCTGGTACATCCGCGGGATGCATAAGTGGGCGGCAACGCTCATGATCGCCTCGGTGATCCTCCACCAGATGCGCGTTTACTTCACCGGTGGCTACCGCAAGCCGCGCGAGATCAATTGGATGATCGGGATGTGTTTGCTGCTATGCACCTTGATGGTTGGTTTCACGGGGTACAGCCTGGTGTACGAACAACTCAGCTACTGGGGTGCGACGGTCGGCGCGAATATTTCCGACACGGTCCCCGTGGTCGGCGGGTTGCTCAAGAACATGATGCTCGGCGGCGAGACGTACAACGACCACACACTGCCGCGCTTCTTTGTTCTGCACGCAGCCGTCCTGCCCACCACCATGGTGATGCTTCTGGTCATCCACGTCGGTTTGATCCGCCTGCACGGAGTCACCGAACTATCCGACGGAGACGAGCCCGACGACGAGCCGGCTCATTTCAACTTCTTCCCCGAGCATTTCTGCACCGAGCTGACGATCGGGCTGGTCCTGATGATCTTGTTAAGCGTCCTGGCTACTTGCCTCCCGGCCACGATGGGCCCGCCGGCCGACCCGCTGACCACCCCCGAGGTCATCAAGCCCGAGTGGTTTTTCTACGTGACGTTCCGCTGGCTCAAGCTCTTCTCCGGAACCGTTGCCGTCTTGACGATGGGCCTGGCAGTCTTCCTGATGTTTATCTGGCCGTTCATCGATGCGGCTATTCGCCGCTACTCGCGCTACACCGAAGCGAGTGTTTGGATCGGTATTGTTGGTGTTTTTGTGATCGTCGGCTTGACGGTTTGGGAAGCGGTCGTCGCGCATTAGCGCGATAAATCATGCAGGAGTGACTCAGCCATGTCGCTACGCGCAAAACAATGGATCATCTTCGTCCTGGGCGTGATTTTTCTCTTGTCGCTCGTGTTGGTGCAGTACATGGAGGTAGCGCGTAAGCGTGAGGAAGCCGGTTTGGAGCGCGCCCACATCGTCATCCCGGCCAGCTCCATGCAATGCGTTGACTGCCACCGCCGCGAGACTCCCGGCATCATTGAGCACTGGGAGCTAAGCACCCACGCGGCCAAGGGCGTCGGCTGTGTCGACTGTCACCACGCGGAGAAAACCGACGCAGACGGTTTCGATCACTACGGAGCGTTCATCGCGACCGTCGTCACCCCCATGGACTGCTCACACTGCCACGCGACCGAGTTCAACGAGTTCGAGCAAAGCCACCACGCTAAAGCCGGAAATATCCTGGCATCGCTCGACAACTTCCTCGCCGAGACCGTCGAAGGCAACCGTCTGCCGTTTAGCCCGCACTCGCCGACACCCGGCATGGCTGTCGAGTCGGTCAATGGGATGGCCAGCGCATTTACCGGTTGCCTCCAGTGCCACGGCTCGAAGGTTGCGCTCGAATCGGTCGACGGCGGGATGATCACCGTTGACGATCTCGAGCCCGATTACACGGGGGCGCCGACCAACGCCGACGCCGTGAATAAAGTCCTGCGCAACGAGCACGGGCGACCCGTGTTCCACTCCGGGACCTGGCCGAACACCGGCATCGGCCGGATCAACCTCGACGGCTCGCTCGGGTCGTGCTCGGCATGTCACAGCCGACACGACTTCTCGCCGCGCCGGGCCCGCCAACCGGAAAACTGCGGTAAATGCCACCTCGGTCCCGACCACCCGCAAAAAGAGATCTATGAGGAGTCCAAACACGGCGTCGCGTTCCGCGACCTGAAAGACCAGATGAACCTCGACGCCGACGACTGGATCCTCGGCAAGGACTACGCGGCCGCGCCCACCTGCGCCACCTGCCACATGTCCGGCCACCTGCGCAACGGCGGCAAGGTCACCCACGACCCCGGCGAGCGCATCAGTTGGTCCAACCGCCCGCCCGTCAGCGTCGTGATGGACACGGATTCCGATCACAAGATCGTCACCGAGACCGACCCGTCCCGGCGTGCCGAGTTGATCGCCGACACCGCGGTCGCCAAGCGCATCCGTATGAAGAATGTCTGCTCGCACTGCCACACGCCCGATTACATCAACGCATTTTATGAGCAGTACGACGACTTCGTGGTTCTCTATAACGAGAAGTTCGCCAAGCCCGGCCGCAAGATCATCGATGCGCTCCGCGCGAACGAACTGATCACGCCGACCGCGTTCGACGACGAGATCGAGTGGACCTGGTTCTATCTCTGGCACCATGAGGGCCGACGCGCCCGCCACGGCGCCTCGATGATGGCTCCCGATTATGCGCACTGGCACGGCATGTTCGAGGTCGCCGAACGCTTTTATATGGAACTGATCCCACAGGCTCGTGAGTTGGCCCACCATGCGGCCGATGCGGGTCACGCCGACCAGGCCGCCGCCGTCAACGCGGCGATCGACGCCGTCCTCGCTCGCCCGGAACACCAGTGGTTTACCGAGGGTGCCGAAGACCAAACCGCCCATATTCGCAGAGCCATGGAGCAACGCTACGGGCACCCCAAAGCCGAGTAAATAATCCGAACATCCCGCCGCGAACATCGGCCGGTTATCCCCATCGCTATCGAAAGCACATAGTTGGGACTTTCGCCTGAAAATCCCGAAATTACTCTAGGCCAATCCCCGCCACCACCCTATAATGTCAGTGCGCATACGGGGAGTCTTAATCTGCGCTTCGTTTCTTGATCCTTCTGATCGGCCCTGAAAGGACAGGTCTATGCGTTTGACTAGATGGATTCCTATGGCGGTCATTGTCGCCGTGGGCGGCATATCGGCGATACCGGCACGTGCCACGACGGCATACTCGGTCCGCCACGACACCGATTCGGGCGACCACAGCCTGTATTCGATCGATCTGGAGACCGGGGTGACGACCTTGGTCGGGCCGATCACGGCTAACCTGTCCGGCGGGGGCGGTGTGACGTATGACCGGGTCGCTGCCATCGATTTTATCGGTGGTGACTTGTACGGGGTGGATTACGACAAAGACCAGTTGATTCGGATCAACCCGGCGACCGGGCAGGCATTCCCGATCGGCGGGACGAATGGGGTGGACGGGTTGGGGTTTGATCTGGCCGAGGACGCCGCGACCATGAACGGCGAAGCCGTCGGCCTGTCCTTCGATCCCGGCAACCTCCTCGGTGGGCCACTCGGGTCGCTGTACCTGACGGATTTCAAAGGGGTCGACCCCGCGCCGTTCACTTTTTATGAGGGGACGCGCTACGTGCTGAGCCTGACGACCGGGGCGCCGGTGTCAGAGGCGGCGCTGACCAACGAGTTTGACGACCCTGTCTTCGAGGAATATGAGGTGCCCACCGCCCTGGTCGATCGTCCGGGCAACACGCTCTTTGGTTTCACCTCCGCGTTCGGCGCCGGGCAGGTTTGGCAGTTCAACAACACTGAGGAGGGTGTGGCTGAGTCGCTGTTGGTCTTCGGCTTCTATACCACGTCCTCCGTATTCGGCGGTTCGAACCTCGGGCTCGACTACGAAGAAACCCCCGACCTGATCTGGGGCATTCTCTCAGAGGGCGGTGAGATCTTTAGCATTTTTGATATAGACGGTCTCGATGAAGATATCTCTGATGACGTCGCTACTGCCGATAAGACCGGCTTTAGCAGCTTGGGGGTGTACCAGCCCGAAGCCGTCGCCTGGCAGGTGGCCGGCGGGGGCGATTGGGACTCCGACACGAACTGGGACAACCCGCACGCACCCGGGTTTGCGCACACGGTGACACTCGCGCCGACATCGGCCGCGGTGATCACCGGCCCGGCCGGCGTCGCGATGATGCAGTCGCTCGAGATCGGGTCCGGCAACGGGCACCTGGCCGACCTGCAGCTCCAATCAACAGGCACGATCTACACGCTCAACGGGCTGACGATCAAGGACGACGGCCGCGTGTCAGGCGGCGGGACGATTACCGGTGGGCCGTTGCAGATCGACGCCGGTGGTGAGCTTTCCGTATCGGGTGGCGGGACGCTCGAAGCCGACACCGACAGTGTTTCCAACGCCGGGATGATCACGGTCAACGCGGCGACCGCGACCTTCGAGAGCCTGGTTACTAACCAGGCCGGCACCGGCCAGATCAACGCCACCGGCGGCACACTCAATTTCAATGGCGGGCTGCTCAACCAGAACACCATGAGCCTCAACGGCACCACGGTGAACGGCGAGGTAAACAGCCCGAGCGGGTCGTCGATCGATATCGCCGGTACGAGCAGCTTCAACGATGATTACAGCGGTGCGGGCGCATTCACCGGCAACGGCACAGCCGGGTTCAACGCCGGCTTCGATCCGGGTGACAGCGTCGCAACCGTCAGCATCGCCGGGTCGCTGGCCCTCGGCAACAGCGCGATGACCAAGATCGAGCTTGAAGGCCACGCCCCTGGTACCGGTCACGACCAAGTCATCGTCGACGGCAATGTGTCCTTCGATGGGACACTGCTGGTGACCGTCTCGTCCGCACTCGAGTCAGACCTGGTCCCACTCGACCCGTTCATCGTGATGACCTTCGCGTCCAACCCCGGCGAGAGCAAGTTCGACGCGATCGACTTCACCCCACCCAGCGCCGTGCCCGGGCTGTTCTTTAAGGCGCAATACAACACCGGCGACCTGACCCTGCTCGCCGCCGCCGCTGACGGCGATGTCAACCTCGATGCAGCAGTTGATCTTGACGACCTCGTTGTCCTCGCGGCCAACTTCCTCCAAGCCGTTGGCACACGCGCATGGGGAGACGGCGATTTCAACGGCGACGGTTTCGTTAACGCCGCCGACCTCAATCTGATGGCCGTCAATTTCGGCGTCTCGCCGACAACCGACCCGCTAGGCTGGACGGCCGAAGAGCTCGCCGCCCAAGTCGGCATTACCATTGTGCAAACACCCGAGCCGGCCAGCGCCGTGTTGTTCGGAATCGCCGCCTTGTTGCTGGCACGACGCAGACAGCCGCACTCCGACTAACAGCAGCGCAGATGGGACGCCCGTGCAGCATTCATCCGCCACGCATTGGGCCATCTGCGTCGGGATCGTTGGGCTGTGTGCCGTCCGTCCGACCGACGCACTCGGGCAGGTTGTGTTGGACGCAAGCCTCGGGACAGCCGGGGCGTTACCCGGCCCCGACTACCAGATTACCGCTGACTTCGGCTTGCAAGCCGGCGCCAATCTCTTCCACAGCTTCAGCCAGTTTGATCTCGCATCGGGAGAATCAGCCGTCTTCTCCGGCCCCGCCGACGTGTCGCGCATCATCTCGCGTGTGACGGGCGGCGCGGCCTCGCAGATCGACGGCACGATCCGATCGACCATCGCGAGTGCCGATCTGTATCTGGTCAACCCTAGCGGGATCGTATTCGGCCCGAACAGTTCGTTGGATCTCACCGGCTCATTCATCGCGACCTCAGCCGACTTTGTTGAACTCGACGACGGCAACCATTTTTCCGTGGCCGACCCACCCGCGAGCATCCTGACCGCCGCACCACCGGTCGCGTTCGGCTTTCTCGCCGACCCGCAAGGCGGTATCACACTCCAAAGCGCGGCGCTCGTTACCGCGCCCGGGCAGACGCTCGCGCTAATCGGCGGCCCGGTCACCCTCACCGCCGGGCAACTGGTTGCACCCAATGGCACCGTGAATCTCGCCAGCGCCGCGTCCGCCGGCCGCGTCGAACTGGACCCCGCCGACCCGGCCGCGTCGCTCGAGCTCGATCCGACCACCGACGGTGGGCCCATCGCGTTGCTCGACGGGTCCGCCGTGATCGTTGCCGGACCGGGTGGCGGCACGGTGGTGATTCGAGCCGGCGAATTGGAGCTGGCCGGATCCGACATCGCGCAACTGACCGATGACGCGACGGCTGGACGGGGGATTGATATCGAGACATCAGGCGATGTCCGGATTGCCCAGAGCGGCTTGTCCACCAGGACGACGGGCAGCGCTCCGGGCGGTGACATCATGATCCACGCGCGCACCTTTCTGGCCGACGGGCAGGGCGTTGGCGGCGCCGGTCTCGGGGCCGACACCGCGGGCGCCGGGCCGTCCGGGTCGATCCACATCACCGCCGATCAGATCGAGCTGTTCAACGGAGCGGGCATCGGAGTATCAACGACTGGCACGGGCGATGCCGGTCAGATCACCGTGACGACCGAGCTTCTGGAGATCGACGGCCGAGGGTTTTCCAGCCCCGGTAACCTCCAGGAAGGAACGGGTATCGCCACGCTGACCAGCGGGCCGGGCAACGCCGGATCGATCTCGGTCGTCGCCGATGAGCTGAACATCCGTAACGGCGCGGTGATCGCCGCGTCGGCATTCGCTTCCGGCAATGCCGGATCGATCGACATCCGCGCTGCGACGATCCTGCTCGACGGCGAGGACTTTCAGCCATTGCCGGGTTTGCGAACCGGGACCGGCATCGGCTCGCCTACTTTCTCGCCGATCAGCGGTGGCGACGCCGGGGCCGTTCAGATCATGGCGGATCAACTGGTCATCCTCCGCGGCGCGGGTGTCTCATCATCAACGCTCGGCTCCGGCGATGGCGGGCGTGTGCAGATCGACGCGCGCTCGATCACCATTGACCGGAGCGGGGCATCCTTCCAGACAGGTATCTTCGCCGACACAACCGGCACCGGCATCGGCGGTGACATCCAGTTCGGCCAACCCGATCAACCAATATCCGAGATGCACGTGATCGGCGGCGGTGTTGTCAGCTCCGTGTCGTTCGGTAGCGGTCAGGGCGGGGTCCTGACCGTCTTTGCCGATGCTCTGACGGTCGACGGCGACGGGTTTATCCCTGATGGGTTGGCTGATCCTTCAAACCTCAACCTGACCGGGCTTATCGCCCCCACCGTCGGCCCCGGTGACGGCGGCGGCATCGAGATCCACGCCGGCGCCTTCGAACTGAAGGACCGCGCTGTGATCTCCGCCGACACGTCCGGTAGCGGCCGCGGCGGAAATATCCAGATCACGTCCGACACCGTTCACATCACGACCCGATCCGGTGTATTCAACAACACGTTCGGTACCGGTGATGGTGGTGATGTATCGGTGGTCGCCGATGTGTTGTCTATCGACGGCCAGGGAGAGCCGCTGGACTACGGCCCGGGCTCACAGGTGTCCACCGTAGTCAACTTCCTCAGGCCGGATGGCGTGATCGAGCCGATCGTCACGATCGGCGAGACGTCAATTACGACGGTGACGATCGGTTCCGGGCAGGCCGGAGATATCAGCATCACGGCGGGGTTGCTTGATATCCGCGATGTCGCCGAGGTCTCGGCTTCGTCGCTCGGGACCGGCGCGGCTGGCGACATCACGATCGACGCCGGGATCGTCACTCTGACACGCGGTGAGACGCCGTTCTTTACCGGGATCGCCAGCGGCGCCCTGGGGTTCGGCCCCGGCGGAACGATCCGGATCACAGCCGAGCGCCTCGACGTCGTCGACGGTGGATTGATCTCCGCCGACACGTTTGGCCCGGCCATCGGGGGTGACGTCATCATCGACGCCGATCGGATCCACCTCGACAGCCGGCCTTCCGGCAGAGTGACGCTCATCGGTGCCGAGACGCACCCGCTGTTCCCCTCCGCGACCGGCGGCAATGTTCAGCTCAACGCAAGTCACATCGACGCCGGACCGGGTGCGATCATCTCGGCCGCGACATTCGGTGCGGGGGGCGGCGGCCAAGTTGATATCGTTACGGACACGCTGTCGCTGAACGGGGCGGACTCGTTCGCCGCGATCCTGGCGGAGACCTACGCCGACACTGCGGCCCCGGGCGGTGACATCCGCGTGACCGCTGAGCAGATGGATCTCGGCGCCGGCGGGTTGGTATCCGCTGCGTCGTTCGGGACTGGCGCCGGCGGCGACGTGACGATCGACACCCACACGCTGCGAATCGCCGACGGTGGACTGGTGCGCAGCACCGCGACAAGCCTTGGCCGAGCCGGTGATGTGGTCATCAACGCGCAAACCGGCGTCAATATCCGCACCGGCGGGTCGATCACGACCGCGGCGGATCAATCGACGGGTGGCAACATCACCGTTGACGCGGGATTGTTCATTGATGCACAAGATGCCACGCTCTCCGCACGCGCCGAATTGGACGGTGGTCGGATCGAACTGAGCGCGGCAGAGCGTGTTAGCTTCAATCGCACGGACCTCACGGCCGAGGCCGGCAACGACGGCGGCAACATCACCATCCGCTCGGGTGCCGTTTTGCTTAACGATAGCTTGGTCCGTGCCAGCGCTGTCGCCGGCGACGGGGGTGATATCTCGATCGTTACGCAGGCGTTCCTGGTCACGCCAGGCAGTGTGATTGATGCATCGTCGCAGTTCGGCGTGTCTGGCAGCGTCCAGATCACTTCTCCGGACACGAACCTCGCCGCGAGCTTGGGCCGACTTTCCGACGCATTGCTCAACGCGCGGGCCGTCCTGACCCAGACCTGCTACGCCCAGGTTAAAGGCGGCGGCAGCAGCTTCGTAATGACCGGTCGCGGCGGGATCCCGCTTGACCCCGTCGGCCGGCACCCATCTGCGGCTGAATGACCCCTGCCGTCCAACCGATAACCCTTAATGACCGCGTAACGCCGGTTTTCCGTGGCTGTTTGGTCCGGGCTTCGCGGGGGGTTAAAATAGACAAGTTGGCCGAGCGGCTTCGCCCGGTTTGAGGCAATTTTAGCTAAACCAGGCGAATCTGGGCGGAAAGATCATGAGCGACACCCACCAGCACGGCGACAATGTTCCTAACCCCGACCAGATCGACGCCCAAGTCGAAAAGGAGATGGCCGAGGCCCTTGGCGACGGGAGCCTTGAGCAACTGATGGAGGCGGCGGCCGCCGCGGATGCGGTCCCGTCGGCCGATCCCCCCGCCGATCTCCAGCCCGCACCCACCGCCGATCGCCGTCCTGATCGTGGGTCCGGGCGTGAAGCGGCGCCAGCACGGCAGCAGGTAGCGCGGGGGCGGATCGCGGATATCCGTGGGGAGGATGTCTTCGTCAAGCTGGCGGGGATCGAGGGCAAGCACGAGGGGGTGGTCCCGGCGAAGCAGTTTGACCGGCCGCCGCGCATCGGCAGCATCATGGATTTTGTGATCCAGCGGTTCGACGAGGCCGAGGGGTTGCTGATTCTTTCGCGTGAGGGGGCGGTCGGGAACGAGACGTGGGACAACATCCACAAGGGGTCGGTTGTCGAAGCGAGGGTCACGGGGACGAACAAGGGCGGTCTGGAGTTGGAGTTGATCGGGCGCATCCGCGGGTTCATGCCGATGAGTCAGATCGACCTGCATCACGTCGATGATCCGGAGACGTTCGTCGGGCAGAAGATCGCGGCGACGGTTCAGCAGATCGACCGCCGCGCGCGGAACGTTGTCCTTAGCCGCCGCGCGCACCTCGAAACGGAGCGCCGGGCGAACTCGGCCAAGCTTTGGAATGAGATCGAGGTTGGTCAATCGCGTGAGGGTGTCGTTAGCAGTGTGACCAACTACGGGGCGTTTATTGATCTGGGCGGTCTGGACGGGCTGCTGCATGTCAGCGACATGCGGCACAGCCGCGTCGACACGCCGGCGGATGTTGTCCAAGTTGGGCAGGCTGTCACGGTGAAGGTGCTCAAGGTTGACCGTGAGCAGGAGCGGATCAGCCTGGGGCTCAAGCAGCTTGAGGGCAACCCGTGGGAGGGGATCGGCGACCGGGTGAAGCAGGGCGACTATCTGACCGGTCGCGTGATGCGTTTGGCTGAGTTTGGTGCGTTTGTCGAAGTTGAGCCGGGTGTTGAGGGGCTGATCCCGATCAGCGAGATGAGTTGGAAGCGGATCCACCGGCCGGCGGAGGTGGTCAATGACGGCGACACGATCCGCGTGGTGGTTTTGCAGGTGGACACGGAGCGCCAGCGGATCGCGTTGAGCCTCAAGCAAGCCGAGGGCGACCCGTGGGTCGGCGCGGCACACAAGTACGCCAAGAGCGGCCTCATCGAAGCGACTGTATTGCGTGTGACTGATTTCGGGGCGTTTGTCGAGATTGATCGCGGCGTCGAGGGGCTGGTGCATATCTCCGAGCTGGCCGACCGCCACGTGGCGCGCGTCGAGGATGTTTTGTCGGTTGGCCAACGCGAGCAGTTCCGGGTGCTCGAGGTTGATGAAGACAACCGCCGGATCAGCCTGTCGCTCAAAGCGGTTGCCGCGCCGGCGCCACAGAGCGCTTCGCCCGCCACCCCAACGAAGTCCGCCAAGGCCCACAAGAAACCCACGGGACCGCTCAAGGGCGGTATGGGGTCCGCGGGCGGCCTCGGGATCGGTCTGGGCGACCTCAAGCTCTAGGCGACGACTGTTCTTTCATTATTGCCCGCGGCGATTCACGACCGACCGATGCGCGGCGTATCATAGCGCCTGTGATGTATCGGCACGTACCCAATCAACTCACGTTGCTGCGGCTGGTGTTGGCCGGGGTGTTTTTTCTGGTGCTTAACCAGTATCGATACCCCGGTGATGTGATCGCTGACCGTTGGTTGTTCACAGCCGGCGTGGTGTTTGTGCTCGCGGCGATCACCGATTTGCTCGATGGGTACCTGGCCCGCAAGTGGTCGGCGGAGAGCACCTTCGGGCGGATCATGGACCCGTTTTGCGACAAGGTGCTGGTGCTGGGCGCGTACATCTATCTGTCGGGGCCGCGATTCGCGGTCGAGTCGGCGGTCGGGCAGAGCGGCGTGGTGACGATGGTGAGCGGCGTGTACACGTGGATGGTGGCGCTGATGCTGGCTCGCGAGCTGCTGGTGACGGCGGTGCGCAGCGAGGTCGAGTCGCAGGGTGAAGCGTTTGGGGCGAACTGGTTCGGGAAGGTCAAGATGGCGTTGCAGTCGGTCGGGGTCCCGGTGATCCTCGGGATCGTCTGGCTGGATCCGCGAGCTGACGGGTACGGCTGGTTGGCGGTGGTGCGCGACACGCTGGTCTACGGTACGGTCGTCGCGACGCTGCTAAGCGGCTTGCCGTATGTCATCCACTCGGCGCGCTCGCTGCGCCGCGTACCCAACGGCTGATATCGCCGCGTGGCCCGCGTTAAAAAACACCCCCGGTCCTGGCAGGCCGGGGGTGGTTGTTTTTTCTGGGAATCAAAGGGTTATGCGCTGCGTCGGCGCGTTGCCGCACTGAGCGTGGCCAGCGACAGCAGGCCGAGTACACCCGTCACCGGTTCGGGGACGACGACCAGGAATGCGTTGTCCTGGATGCTCGCGATGTCGGTGTTGCGACGGATGATGTCCGACAGGCGGGTGCTTTCGATGTTTCCATCGAAAACCAAAAGGTGGTCGAGCTCTTCGAGGAAAAAGAAGCGATCGCCGTCGCGCAGGCGGATGAACTGATCGGCGATGATCTTGTGGAAGGTTTCGCCGAGGATCCCGCCGCCGAAGTGGGTTTCGGCCAGGCCGCCGATCCAGACGTCCACGTCGTCAACGGTGGTGTAAACACTCGCGAACGAGTTCGCCAGCGCGACATCACCACCGGTCAGGTCGATAAAATCAGCGTGTGGCAGCAGCCCAAACGCGCTGCGGATGGTGTTGATGTCGGGCAGCCCGTGGTCGCGCACGCGCTGGATGTCCATGGCGCCGAGGTCCAGCCCACCGGCGCCGGGAGGTCCGAAAAGGAAGTCGCGGATCCCATCGACGAGGAGCGTATCGACCTCTTCCGACCGGCCTGTGGCCAAGCCAAGCAGCAGCGACTCGATCCCGTTACTGGTGATCTCGCCGGGGCTGAAAAACGCATCGGCGAAGGAGAGGTTGCCTTCCGGCGCCGTCCCGCCCCCGTCGCTGACGCGAAGGATCGTGTTGGGCAACTGGGTGTGTCCGAAGCGGAACGCGGCGGTCGAAAACTCGTTGCTGATCCCGGCATCGACGGTGTCGTCATAGCCGGTGAAGGCCGGGAGCGCCCCGTCACCGAGCAGCACGGGCAGGTACTCGGTGTAGGTGATCGCCTGGATCTTGGCACCGACGATCTTGCGGGCAACTTGATAGATAAAGTCGCCTTCGCTCAGGCCCGAGTCGGCCAGCTTCTGCAGGACCGCGGTGTCGGCGCCGTCGATCTTGGTTTTGATTTCGTCAGCGAGGAGGTTGTGCTCGCGCATGAACAAGGTGTGCGTCGCGGTTAGCCCGACCTGTTCGTTCGCCCGGATATCACCCGCGAGGAACAGTCCGGTATTCGTGTCGCCGCCTGCGTTGGGCAGCCCGGCTGTGTTGAACGGGAGCAGGTCGCCGGTGCTGGTCTTGAGCTTTCCGTCGCCGGCCATCGTCCGCAGTTCGTCAGCGCGGGTCGTGTCCGAACCGTACACCTGTGAGCCGTCGATGTAGGAGGTGATCTGGTTGACCTGTTGTCGTGCGTTGGTTGTTCCGGTCGCGGGGTCGTAATCGGACCGGCCAAACGGCATTTCCTGGGTGCCGGTATTAAATGGGTCGAAGGACGGGTCACCGGTCGGCACGATGATGTTGAACTCCTCGGCCGGGTCGGCGCCGACGGTGAGGTCCAGGTCGTGATCGAGGAACTGGCCCCACTGCCAGATCCAGTCGCTCGTCTTGGCGGCGTTCGGGATTGAACTGGTTTGAGCGGATACGGCGTTGCTGACCAAGCGGGCGCTCGGTAGCGTACTGGGGTCGCCGCCACGCGGGACGGAGAGTCCGTCTTCGTATGCCGGTGTGGCCATGCGGAGTAGTTGGGTGTTGGCCTTGCCCCAATCGGGGTTGGCGATGTTGTTGCCCGAGCCGTCGACGGATCGGAAGCTGACCGCTTGCGTGGCGGACGCTATCAGCAGCGTGGCGCAGATCGCGGTGGGGATTGTCCGTTGGGTCATCTCGTTAATCTCCTTCGTTCCTTCGTGTCTGTTGGACTTTGTCGAGCGGATGCCTCATCTACTCACACGACGGCCGATGCGGTGGGTGCTGCGTCTGAATTAGCGCGGGTCAGGGCTTGCGGCGGGTCAAGGCTTGCGACCATGCACAACCCTTAGCTCAACGCACCGTGGGCTCCGTTATTGCACACACCGGTCTATTTCGTGCGACTCCGTGGCGCGATCGACAGACGGCTGACGCATCGCACCATGCAGTGACGCTCCTCCCACGCGGCCCACGGCGCATCTGCCCAGTGGGCAAGTCAATATGGTGATGAGGGCTCTGCTCCCCGTCCCTCGCCGCTCGGGTTCCGCCTCCGCTGACGGCCTGCTGGGGCCATCCAGGAATGTGTTGGGGTTTGAACCGACCGATCAAGAATATTCGGCTCTCGAACCCCACCCGACGCAGCTATTAGTACAAATCTACCCCGATAAACGGTGATTTGCAACTTTTTTTGTGATTCATGGGCCGATCTTCGGAATAATCGGTGCAGGGCGGGGTGATAAGAATTCTTCCAAATAGGTACGATAGTGGGATGTTTGCTGTAACTGGCCTTGAAAAAGCGACTAACGCGGGCGCTGGGGTGTTGCAGGGACCGTTTCTGTTTGGGTCAGATGGGAAGAATCCGCGTACCCGGTGCGGCTGATCGGTCTATAATCCGGACCCTTTCGGCCTGGTTAGGCGTCTGAAGGGTTGACGGTGGTGTGGATTGGGGTCGGATCGCCGGGGACGCGGGATTTCGGGATTTAAGGAGTGCGTATGACTTGCTGGGGACGTATCGCCGGTTGGTGTGTCGGGTTGGTTGTGGTGTTGGGGCTGTTGGTGCCCGGCATGGACGACGGTGCGAGGGCTGTTGCCGAAACGGGCCCGGCTGCGCGATCTGAGCCTTGGGTGGTGGCGGATTTCAACCAGCGATTCGCGGTCACGCCGTTTTCGGATAAAGACGAAGCGGCGGGGTCGGACACGGTCCTGACGGTCAAGCCGATCAAAGACGGTGACGGGCAGGCGTTGCAGGCAACGTACCGGGTCGATGAGAACGGGTATGCGGGGTTTGCGCTGTCGCTGAACGGCCGAGCGCTGCATTCGTTCCGAGAGTTCGCGTTTCGCGCGAGGCTCGATGGAGGGCGTGTGCCCAAGGTGAATCTGCAGATCACCGGGTCGACGCGTTTGCGCAAGTCGGTTGTGATTACGCCGCATCTTCGGGAACTTGGCCGAGGGTGGTCCGAGGTGCGGATCCCGCTTACGCCGTTTCACCATGCGCCGCCGGAGATCCTGGGCCGGCCGATCAACATTGCGATCGTGTTTAGCGGCGGTGAGGGGACGTTGAGCATGGACGACTTCACGTTTGCGGGGGCGCTGAGCGCGGACGATGCGCCGCAGATCCCGTTCAACCCGTTGCCGGACGACCACGGCTTGGACGGGGGGCGGTCGATTACCTGGTCTGGCTACGACTGGCGGGTGCGCCCGCCGAAGTGGGTGACGCGGTACCCCGGGCCGAATCACTGGACGGACTCGGCGGATGCGGTTTGGGTGGATGAGCAGGGGCGGCTACACCTGACGATCCGGTTTTATGAGGGCAATTGGTATTGCAGCGAGATCGTGTCGAAAGGGTCGTTCGGGTACGGGCGGTACGAGTTCCAACTGACCGGGCCGTATGGGAAGCTCGACAAATCCGTGGTCATTGGGCTGTTCACGTACCTCGACGACAACAACGAGATCGATATCGAGATCACCAAGTGGGGCAAGGACATTGCGCACCATCACGAGCAGTTCACGGTGCAGCCATACCAGTCGCCGGGGCACATCAATCGCCGCGATTACCCGCCGGGGTTCGCGCGCACGGCGCACGCATTCACGTGGCTCAAGGATCGTGTTGAGTTTGCCAGTTATCTCGGCCACGGCAAGAAAAAACCGTCGCCGTATCGCACCTGGACATTCGCTAAGGATCACATCCCGATCGCGGGTGAGGAGCACCTGCACCTGAACCTCTGGCTGCACCGCGGGAGCTGGCCAAAGGACATGCGTGAAGTTGAACTAATTGTCGACCGATTTGATTTCACGCCGGCGCTGGACGGCGGTTGATCGAGCCGAATGGCACGCGTGTCTGCGCGGTCGTTGAGCTATTCGTTTGTGGGCGCATCGGTGGCGAAAAAGACCGCGGAGGGCCGTTGGGCCCCCCGCGAGTCCTGTCGGCCGCAGCATATCGTGTTGCGGCCTGATAACGGGCGAACGGTGGGCTACTTGCCCGACTTGGGCTTGGCCGGCGGCTTGGGCTTAATGGCTGGTTTGGATTTGGCCTTGCTACCGGACTTGCTGTTTACGGCCATGACTGGCCTCCTTCTTCAAGCCGCGCGTATCGCGTCGGCTATTGCCGGGCCGACGGGCCACGCCAACATGGCGGACACGCCTGCCCGAAAAATAGGTTGTTGGTTGCCGGATCGGTGCCGCGCTGCAGGCTCTATGCTGCGGCGATCAGCTCCACAAGAGAAGCCCGGGAGGGGTGTGAAAGCAGCCGGGTCTACGCACCTAGGGGCAGACACCCACCGCTTCTCTTCGCTGCTATTAAATCGGTGGATTGGCGGAAGTCAATAACGGGGAAAAGATTTTTTTTATCGCCGGTGTTCCTGCGCCCCATCCGGGTCCGGGCCAGAGCCCGGGCTGAGCCCGAGGCGTGTCAAACCCGAGGTTTCAGGGCCGGCACTGTTGACCGGCGGATGACGGCCATCGATAATTCTCGCCGGGTAGCCACCTGTGATGGCTGGCTTTCCGATCGTACTGTCTTCACTGGTGTCTGCTGGTGGGATCTATGACACAGGCCGTCGCCGAACTTCAGGTCGTATCTTGTGCACACGGTAAAGGGGTAAAGGCTACTCGCGCGTTCAGCGCCGGTGAGCCGATCATGCGGTTCACGGGTGACGTGCTGCACCGCGAGACATTGCCCCGCGAGTTGTGCCCTCAGAACGATTACTACCTGCAGATCGGCCCGGACACGTTCCTCGGACCGTCCGGCGAGGTCGACGATTTTATCAACCATTCCTGCGACCCCAACACGGGTCTGGTGGTCGAAACCGATATCGGAGCCGGGCTCGTCGCGCTGCGGCCGATCGCCGCGGGGGATACTGTCTGTTTCGACTACTCGACCTCGATGCTCAATGCCCCGTGCACGATGGCGTGCGCGTGCGGCTCGGCCAACTGCCGCGGTGTGGTCGAAGATTTTTCGCTGCTGCCCGCGCGGGTGCGTCAGGCGTACATCGACCTGGGCGTGGTCGCGGACTATCTGGTGTCGGCCGGGGCGGCCTCGCCGGCGTGAACCGGGCGTTGCCGCGGCTGGTGCGGATGTCGGGCGCTCGTGCGGCGGATGATCTTTATCGCTTTATTTAGTAGAGATGCGGCCGACGGTCAGGGCGCGGTTATGCCGAGCGGCGTCGGCGTTTGGTTTCGTCGTGGGAGGGGCAGAAAGGTTTTTTGCTCATCAGGCGCTGGTTGAGTTTGCGTAATGATTCGATCTCGATCTGACGTACGCGCTCGCGTGTAAGGCCGACGCGTGCGCCGATCTCTTTGAGGGTCATGGGTTCCTGTCCGTCGAGTCCGAAGCGCAGGCGCAGGATTGTTGCCTCGCGCTGGTCGATGGAGTTGAGCAGTTTGCGGATGGTTTCGAGGTCGTCCAGTTCGAGGACTTGCAGCTCGGGTGACGGGGTCTTGTGGTCCTTTAGAACCTCCGACAGCGATAGGCTGTCTTCATCGCCTGAGCCGGTCTGGGCCGGGCGCTGGAATGCGCGGACGGCTTTGCGGATCATGCGGATTTTTTTGGTTGGCAGTTCCATCGCGAGTGCGAGTTCCTGGATCGACGGTGTACGGCCGAGGTCTTCTTCGAGTTCCTGACAGGCTTTCTTCCACTTGGCGATCAGCTCGACCATGTACGCCGGGATGTGGATCGGCTGTACGGCGTTGATCAGTGCGCGCTTGATGGCCTGCTTGATCCACCAGGATGCGTAGGTGCTGAAGCGGGCGCCCTGGTCGGGGTCGAAGGCCTCGACGGCTCGCATGAGGCCGAGGTTGCCTTCTTCGATCAGGTCGGTCAGCGGTAGGCCGCGGTTGCCGTAGCGTTTGGCGACGCTGACGACGAGGCGGAGGTTGGCGCGGATCATCTGCTCCCTGGCGTAGGGGCAGTTCTCGTGCATGATCTTCCAACACAGCTGCTTTTCCTGGTCCGCGGTGAGCAGTTGTGCTTCGTCGATCTGCTTAAGATAGAGTTCCAGGCCGCTTTTGACGGATGTTTTTGCCATGGGCACTGCCGTTATCGGGCCTGCTCGCGACGATCCCGTAGACCGACCGCCCACGGGCTGCCACGGGGTAATCGTCGGCGTGATGGTGGGGGGGCTTAACCGCGAGGGGGGCTGTGGGTTGCGGGCCAGGCATCGTGGTCGGGCCTGATCGCTACAACCGCTCAAGACGGCGGTGGGCGGGGCTTTAGTTGCCCTGATTCGATGGATTTTGTGGAGTCCGTAGTTGACGAATCCCGGTCAAGATTCGGCTCGCGGTGAGGGGGGCGCGACGGCGGTGATCCACCAGGGGGCGCTGGGTGATTGGGTGCTATTGTTTGGGTTGCTGCGTGCTTTGGCGGCTCGCGGGTCGGGGGTGGTCGCGGTGACGGGGTGGTCGAAAGCGAACCTCGCGCGGGCGGTGAACATTGAGCGGCCTGAGTTCACGGCGCTGCACCGGCGAGATGGGGGGGGTGACGTGGCGGGTGGTCTTGGTGGGTGTCTGGAGGGTGTGGTGCGGGTGATCGCGTTCGTTGGGGCGTCTGAGGGTGTGTGGGCGGCAAACCTTGGTCGCGCGCTGCAGGGTGTCACCGTCGCAACCGTGCGCACGGATCCGTCGGCGGGTTGGCGATCACACATCACGCGCTGGCACCGGTGGGAGCTGCGGCGTCAGGGCATGCGGTATCGGCCGATCCAGCCCGCGCCTGGCGGCGATCCGGATGGTCCGATCGTGATTCATCCGGGCAGCGGCGGGCGCGAGAAGTGTTGGCCGTTGGCGCGCTATGAAGAACTGGTTGATCGTGTCCGGGGCAGCGGGCGGGTTGTTCGTGTGATTCTTGGTGAAGCCGAAACGGATCGTTGGGCGGGCGCTGACCTGGCCCATTGGGAGCGCGTGCACGAGGCGCGGGTTGTCGGGTCGCTTGAAGGGCTTCATCGTTGCCTTGCCGGTGCCGCGGTGTTCATCGGCAACGACGCCGGTCCGACCCACCTGGCGGCGCAGTTGGGCGTGGCGACGGTCGGCTTGTTCGGCCCGACGCGGCCGGCGTTGTGGGCCCCGATCGGGCCGCTTGTTCGGGTGATTGCCCCGCGAACACCGCGGGCGATGGGCTGGTTGGACGTTTCGACGGTATTCGATGCCTGTGGCTTTGTGGGCCGTGCGTGGATATAGTGAGAGATACATTCACGCTTAAATGGAACGGTGATCGCATGAAGATAATTCTGGCCAGCCCCCGTGGTTTTTGCGCCGGTGTGAACATGGCCATCCAGTGTGTCGAGGAGGCGCTGGAGTTGGTTGGCTCACCGTTGTACGTCTATCACGAGATCGTGCACAACCGTCACGTCGTTGAGCAGTTCGTCAAGGAAGGCGTGGTGTTTGTAGATACGATCGATGAGGTTCCGCCTAAGCGTACGGTAATCTTCAGCGCTCACGGCGTCAGCCCGGAGGTCCGCCAGCGTGCGAAGGACCGTGGGTGCACGATGATCGACGCGACGTGCCCGCTGGTGACCAAGGTCCACATGGAAGCGATTCGCTATGCCCAGCAGGGGTACAAGATCCTGCTGGTCGGGCACGCCGGGCACGACGAGGTTGTGGGGACGTTCGGCGAGGCGCCCGATGCGATCACGATTGTCGAGTCGCCGGAGGATGTCGATCGGCTTTCGTTCACGCAGGACGATCGGTTGGTCTACCTGACCCAGACGACCCTGAGCATGGACGACGCGAACGTCATCATCGAAGCGATCAAAGTCAAGTATCCCAGGGTCAAGGCCCCGCCCAGCGACGATATCTGTTACGCGACGACGAACCGGCAACTGGCTGTGCGCAAGCTCGCGCCGGACGTGGATCTTGTGCTCGTCGTCGGGTCGAAGAACAGCTCCAACTCGGTGCGTCTGACTGAGATCTCTGAGAATGTCGGCACGCGGGCGTACCTGGTGGATGACTCGAGTGAGATCGACCACCGGTGGTTCGAGGGTATCGGATCGGTCCTCGTGACAGCCGGGGCGTCGGCGCCCGAGCACCTGGTTGAGCAGATCACCGACGAACTGCTCGAACGCTACGCGGGGCATATCGAGACCAGCAACGTGGTCGATGAAGACATGCACTTCGAGTTGCCGATTTCGCTACGTGTGCTCCGCGGCGACCGCCGTGCTGCGCGGGTTTGAGCGGTGCGGCCCGGGCGCAAGTCAAGTCGGGTTGCGTTGTGAGTTATTGAGCAGGCTCATCGAGCGGGACGAACCGGGCGGGTTTGAAGATTTCCTGTAGCCGGGTCAGATCGAATACGCCGTCTTTGATACGAGCACCCGCTCGGCCGTCCGATGCGTCAGCCAGGAAGAGTGTGATGCGCCCGTCGCCATCGACCAGCGAGATTTCGTACCGGGTTGGTATCGTCGGGTATGCCCCGGGATGACGCCCTTGCACGGTCATCCGCTCGGGGCGTGACAGTGTGGCGATGACGGCGCTGCGTCCTGTCGGGTCTAGAAGGTCGATTCGCACGGGCCGACTGGTCGCGGGATCGATCAGGATGCGTACCGGCCGATCGGGCGGCTCGATCAAAAAATGTCCGTTGTACAACTCGACTCGCGGCTCGGGCGGCAACGCGTTCGGGTTGAGGGTGCTCAGCCCGAGCAGCAGCACGAGGTCGCTCGGGCGGATCGGCATCGGCGATGCCACTTGCGCGGTCGCCGCAGCGCGCCCGGTGGCGGCGTCGTGCGTCCCGACATAGAGCGTTGGTCCCTCGCGTAGATCGAAATACCAGTACTGGTTCGCATCGCATCCGGCCCAGAGGATGGCGTTGCCGAGCTTGCCGACCGACAGGGCCAGGCGGTCCGGCAGCAGGGCGATCAGGTTGCCTTCGCCCTGCTCGAAGTGTCGCCCGTCATCGTCGTGCCATTCGATCTCGACCACCGCGCGCGACCAAAGCCGGTCGACGCCGGCAAGGTTTTGGTTGTACCGCGCGATCAGATCTGCGTACGTCGGCAACTTCTGTACGGGCGGCGTGGTTATCGGTGGGGCGGAAGTGCATCCCCATAGCAGACACAGCAGACACAACAGACAAACCCGCGCGGGGGGACCGCTGCGGGTCATAGCTCGGCCTCGAGGATCTCGCTGAGTTGCTCGCTGACTTGTTGGGTTTGGGCTTCGTCCAGGCGTGGGTTTAGCGCTTCGAAGCTCTCGCGCTCACCACCGGGGACGCCCGGCCGAGCCGACATCAACCACCATTCTTCGCGATCGGTTTCGGTCTGGCGTACCTCGGTCGCGTCGTACCGCAGTGCTTTTTTACGCATCAATACCAGGGCCAGTACGAATCGGAACGCGATGCGTTGTGGTTGATCGGTGTCCGCCAACCGGCGAAACAGGTTCATCAGGACGTCGTCATCGACGAATAGTTTTTTCTTGGCTTTGGCCTCGGGTACGGTCGTCCGCCAGTAGCTGAACAGTTTCTGGGGTCGGTCGGGCGACTGCCAGGCATCGATCGAGATATCCAGGCGGCGCAGCCCGGCGCTGTCCGGGTCGTCATCGACCTCGACGAGCGTCGCCATGTATGGCTGTCCGGGTAGGAGGTCGCAGCCGGTCAGCGCACAGCAGCGTGTCGGCTGTTGGATGTCGTAGGTGGGCTGGTTCAGCGCGGTCATGTGGTGCTTTTAGCCGTCCGGATCGATCCCGCGCCGGCGTGCGGCCGCGATCGCGGTTTGGTCGATCAGTGTGGCGATGGTCATCGGGCCGACGCCACCCGGTACGGGCGTGATCATCGATGCGTGCTCGATGGCTGATTCGAAATCGACGTCGCCTACGTTGCCGGGGTTGTATCCGGCGTCGATCACGACGGCACCGTGCTTGACCCACTCGCCGGGCACGAACCGGGGTCGGCCGACGGCTGCGACGAGGATGTCCGCCTGTTTGGCGAGTTCGCCCAACCCCTGCGTTTTCGAGTGGGCGATCGTCACGGTCGCGTCGGCGGCGAGCAGCATCATCGCCATGGGCTTGCCGAGTATCGGGCTTCGGCCGATCACCAAGGCGTGCGCCCCGGCGATCGTCACGTCATAGGCTTTGAGCAGGTGCATGATCCCGGCCGGCGTGCACGAGCCGTAGCCCGATCCGGCCAGCCCCAACGAGGTCGCGCCAAAACTGTGCAGCGTGACGCCGTCGACGTCTTTCTGCGGTGCGATCGCCTCGAATGCGGCCCGTTCGTCGATTTGTTTCGGTACGGGGTGTTGAAGAAGGATGCCGTCGACGCTGTCGTCGTTGCTCAGCGTGGTGATCTGATCGACCAACTGCTTGGTCGTGGTCGTATCAGGCAGCTCGACCTTGATCGATCGCATCCCGACGGCTTCGCAGCGCCGGCGTTTCATCCGCACGTAGGTCACCGAGGCCGGGTCCTCGCCGACCAGCACGGTGGCCAGGCAGGGGGTCTGGCCGGTCCGGTCGGACAGGCTTTTGACCCGCCGGGCCGTGCGCTCGGCCAGTTCGCGGGCGGTTTCGGTCCCGTCAAGAATTGTTGCAGTCATGGTCATCAAAGCCAAGTATAAGGTATTTTGGGCCCGTTCCAGCCGCGGCGCTGGCACGCCGTGAGGGTCTTATTTTAGCAGGAGTGTCCGCTGTGAACGACGCCGCCTCGACCGCCGAGCTGATCCGGCTGCTCACCGAGCGCGGGCTGTCGCTGGTGACGGCGGAGAGTTGCACCGGTGGCCTGATCGGTAAGCGATTGACCGACGTGCCGGGTGCGAGCGGTGCGTATCTCGGCGGGTGGGTGACGTATTCGAACCGGATGAAGTGCGAGCAACTTGGTGTTCCGCAAGAGGTGCTCGATCAGCAGGGGGCTGTGAGTGAGCCGGTGGTCAGGGCGATGGCGGCGGGTGCGATCGAAAGGAGTGGTGCCGATGTCGCGGTTGCGGTCAGCGGTGTCGCGGGGCCCGGCGGTGGGACGGCTGACCGACCGATTGGGACGGTTTGGGTCGGTGTGGCATGGCGGGGCGGCGCTGGTTTACCGATCGTGCAGGCTGTGCGCTGCGAGTTTGCGGGTGATCGTGGCGAGGTCCGGGGCCGCGCGGCTGGGGCTTCGATCGAGGCGGTGCGCTTGATTCTGCTCGATCAGCCCATTTCAACTCTCGCGGACGGTGCGGCGCCGTCGGGGCGCTGATAGGGCGAGCTGGATCGGCCGATGATTCTGATAGGTGGAGTTGACGAAGCGTGGAGTGGCCGGGTGGGCGATTGGGATGTGGTATGGTTGATGCTCGCGAGTTGTAGCGCGATTTGGTCAGGCTGTTGATGAATACGCAAACGGACGACGAGTTCGATCAGGTTAATCCGCTGCCACCAACCGGCCGCATCGATATCCACTGCCATCTGGTGCCGATGATCGACGACGGGTGTGAGAGCTTTGAGCAGTCGATTGATTGTGTGCGCGCATTGCGGCGCGCAGGGTTCACCGGTTCGATCTGCACGCCGCATGTGTGGTCGGATCAGGTCGCGTACAACACGCCGGAACACATCCGGGCGTGGACGGCGCAGCTACAGGGCCAGCTCCGCGAGGAGGGTGAGGACTATCCGCTGTGGCCCGGTGGGGAGTTGAAGCTTTATAAGGGTGTGATCGATTGGATGAAGCAGCACGGGCCGCCGACGCTGGCGGATTCGCGCTGCGTGCTGGTGGATTTTTGGGTGGACAAGTGGCCCAAGTGGGCGGTCCCGGCGTTCGATTGGTTGCTGCAGCAGCGCTACCAGCCGATCCTTGCGCACCCTGAGCGGCTCGGGTGTGTGCGCGGGCTTGAGAAGCACCTGGCCGAGCTGAAGCAGATGGGAGTTTGGCTGCAGGGGAATCTGCGCTGCATGACCGGTGAGGAGGGGTTCGAGCCGAACCGATTGATTCGGCAGTTGCTGCGTGAAGGGCAATACGATTTTCTCGCGACTGATCTTCACCGCGCGGACAGCCTCAATGCGCGGCTGGATGGGTTGTCGCTGGCTGAGGCTGAGTTTGGGCAGGATGCGATTGATCGTTTGATCGTCGATGCGCCTCGGCGAAAGATATTTGGCAAGTGAGCGGGTTCACAAGCCGCGCTAAGTGCTACCACCGCCACGTCGCGGCGCGCACACGGCGCGGGTAGAACGCGTCGTGGTACGACCGGCGAAACAACACCTCTCCCGTCATCGAGAACGCGCAGATTAGCCGTCGTACGAAGTGATAGAACGGGATCAACACGCACGCTGCGCACACGCGCAGGTGCTTGCGCCGGTTGTCGCAATAGCCCAGGATCAGCAAGCCGCCGTACGCGGAGACGAGGATGTACATGAGGTAGACGTAGACCAATGTGCTCCAGGTGTGTGGTGTCGGGTGGATTATGACCCAGCCGAGGTAGAGCAGGATCGCGTACAGGCGCAGAACCTGGAAGACCCAGACATCGACCATCATCAGCAGGTTGGTCCAGCGGAAGAAGTGTGTTGTGGGGTAGGCGAGGTCGAGGTGTTTGCGGGACAGCTCGCGCACCTGGCTGCGGTTCCAGCGGCAGCGCTGGCGGAAGAAGCGGCCCCAGGTGGTGGGGACGTCGGTCAGGCAGGTGGCGCGCGGGGCGAACATGATCCGGTGGCCGGCTTTGCGCAGGCGTAGGGTGATGTCGCTGTCCTCGCCTGGGCCGACGTCCCAGCCACCGACGCGGTTGACGGCTTCGCGGCGAAAGGCGGCGAACGCGCCCGACGCGACGACCATCGTGCCGAGCAGTGAGCTGAGCCGCCGGCCGACGGATATTCCCAGCAGGTACTCGTGCGCCTGCATCCATGTCAGCGTGTTGGTCATCGGGCGGCGGACCTCGACGTTGCCTGAGACGACGCCGACGCGCGGGTCGCGGAACGGCTGAACGATGCGGTAGATCGCGCCGGGAGCGAGGGTCGAGTCGCAGTCGATGGTGATGACGATGTCGGCGTCTGCGTAGCGCATCGCGAAGTTGTAGCTGGAGGCCTTGCCGCCGCGGGCGGGTTTGCGCAGGAGTCGGACATCGGCGTTGCGGTCGGCTGTGAATTGGGCGGTGCGTGCGGCGGTCTGGTCGGTCGAGCCGTCGTCGACGACGATGATTTTGAGGTTCGGGTAGCTGCCCCAGACGGAGGCGAGCGTAGCGACGACGCCGGACTCTTCGTTGTGTCCGCTCATGATGACGCAGACGGAGGGTATGTACGGGCGGTTTAGGGTGCGACGGTTTGGGCGGATGCGGCGTGTGAATGCGCGGGCGGCGTCGTATACGGCCATGAGTGTGTATGAGAGCGCGTAGCGCACCACGTCGGCTAATAGCAGGAGGCTAAGGAGCCAGAAGTGGGTTTCAAGACTCAGTGACGTGAGCCAGTGGATCCAGTCGGTCAACACAGCGGCGGTACCCCACGAGGACGATTTGTTGCGCGGCGTTGCCTGCGAAGCGTTCGTCGCAGGCGAGACAGTGTCCGACGGACGCGAGCTGGGACTCTTCCCAGCCGCAGTCGCGGCAGCGGTGGGTTGTCAGGTACTCGTAGTCGGTGCCTACCATTGGGTCTCGCGTGCGGCACTTGGGGCAGATCAGCGAGCCCTCGGCTTCGTACTCTTTTACGGACCCGACGTGCGCGCAGGCGTAGTGGTGGATCAGCTTGATCGGGTCGGTGCGTCCCGATCGGCAGCGGCCGCAGCCCGATCGGAAGGTTGGTACACATCCGCAGCGCGGGCACCCGGCGACGCGGTCGAGCAGGACGGGTTCATAGATTTTCGCCGCCTGCCAGGTGCGCATCACGGCTGGGTCGACCGGGAGTCGGTACGCCATCGTGGTCGGGTCGAAGTCGGGCAGGAGCCATTGGGAGCTGACTACGTCGTGGATGCGTCCGGCGAATCGTCCGGTAATGCGGGCACGGCCGTCGTCCGTGGTGTAGTGATCGGTGATCTCGATGCCCGCACAGCGCGAGCGTCCGTCGGCGCCGCCGGGCAAGCCGATTAAGGCCGAGGGGAACGCGCGGCTGGGTGGCGTGTGCAGTGCCAGGTCGATCTCGGTTGCGGACATGCTGCACAGTCGTCCTTCGGTTCGCCGGTTGACGCGGAGCTGTCCGTCGGCCTGGGCCGGCCAGATGTCGGCGACCGCGCCGCGTGACAGGGCCGGCACGGCGGTGTTGGTGTCTGCGCTCATCGCCAACCCCTCGGCAGTTTGACGATCTGGCCGGGGCGCAGGGTGATTGGTTCGGTGTCGTCCGGCTCGATCAGCAGGTAGACGCGCAGCAGCGGCTCACCGGCGCGGTACCACCGCGCGATGCTCGGGCCGGCGCGCGTGAAGCGAGCATCGAGGCGCTCGACCTGTGCGCGCAGCAGCGTGCCGGTCGGTTCGGCCTGGATGCTGACGCGGTCGCCCGGGGCGAGGCGTTCGCTCGCCGGCTGGCGGACATACACAATCGCTCGCAACGATGCTTCGTCGAGGATGGAGATCAGCGGTTGTGAGGCGTCGCTGTGTTCGCCGACCCGCAGGTGTTGCTCGACGACGATGCCGTCGACGGGGCTGCGCACGACGCACTCGGCCAGTTGCTGGCGCATGCGATTGACCTCGCCGGTGAGGTGATGGACGCGGGCGCGCGCGGCTGCCAAGGGGTCGGCGGCCTCAGTGATCAGTCCGCGCGATCCCTCGACGCGGTCCGCGAGGTCGCCGACGGCTGCGGCGAGGTCGGCGACCTGCCGCTGTTGCCCGTGGAGAGTGACTTCCTGGATGCGCAGCTCGTGATCCGTCGCGGCGGATGCCGCGTGCATCGTGCGCGTTGTCGCGGTGGTGATTTGCATTTCCTCGAGACGTGCTTGTTCGATCTCGAAGCGTGCGCGCAGGGTGTGGTACTCGCCGAGCGACTCGTAGAACTGATCGGCCTGCGAGGCGCGCCGCCATTCGAGGGAGACCTGATCGGTCTCCAACTGGGCGCGTGCGAGCTCGAGCTCGCTGGTTAGCGACTGCAGTTGGCGGTCCATCGCGGTGTTAGTCAGCTCGGCCAGGACCTGCCCGCGCACGACGCGTTGGCCTTCGATCACCGCGATGGAATTGAGTTGCCCGGCTTGCGGTGATGTGGCTGCGACCAAGTGGCCGTCGATGATCCCGTACGCGTGGTACCGGAATACCGCTTCCCAGACGGCCCAGACCGTGACCAGCGCGATCACGGCCAACACCAACGCGACACCGAGCCGGCCCTTGCGGCGATGGGGCACGAGCCCGGAGTGGTCCCACGATTGGCCGGTCTCGGCCGGGGCGATCTCAGAAGGCGGGTCGTCGCATTGGACGACGACCGGTGGCGGGACGAGCGGACCGAGCGCGACGCGATACCCCCGGCCTAGCGATCCGCTTTGTTGCGGCGAAGATTGGTTGGGTTTCACCATCGAAAGTGCCCCGGACAGGCGGTGTCATCGGTGGAGGGCGGTCTCCCCCGCGATCGCGTGCAATGGATATGGCTGGGCCTCGAACGCAAAAAGTCCCTCCACTATTCCATACCGATAGTGGAGCGATCCAGTAGGTCGGCGGGGAAGAAAAATTGATATTTCTATGTCTAGAGTAAAAAAGGAGTAATGACGGTCCGGTGGTCGGTTTGGAGGCGGTTGGTCCCGGGGTGTTGCGGTTGATCTACCCCGGTTGCTGAGGTGTCTACTGCGATCTCAGATCAGCGCCGAGAGCAGCGCCGAGACGCGCGTGGCCTGATCGCGGCGAGCCCAAGAGCGAGCAGCGAGAGGGTCGCCGGTTCGGGGATCGGGGTCTGGGCCTCGCGGAGGGTCAGCCGGACGGAATCGATCAAGACGCCGTCCAGCTCGTAGAAATCGGTGAGGTAGTCGAGGTCCCACTCCACGGTGCTGCCCAGGTCCGGGAGGTTGAGGTTGTCGAACTCGCCGGTCACATTGATCGCCTCGACCAGGAAGAACTCGTCGCCGATCTCGGGCACGAAGCCGTCGAACAGGGAGACCTCGAGCGTGCCGGCGAGGATGACATCACCGAAGCGGACATCCAGCCAATCGTATTGCGGGGTTTCGCCCGGCTCGCCGACGCTGTCGTTGGTTCCGGCCAGGCCAAGCCTGATGACGGCTGTGTCCTCGACGGTGAGGTTGTAGCTGAAGAAGGTGCGGTCGAACGGGCTGCCGTCGATGCGTGAGAAGGTTCCGGCGATGGTGTGCAGCCCGAATCCGTTGAAGTGGCCGCTGGCGTTGAGCTCGCCTTCGAATCGGGCCTCGCTGCCGGGGCTGACGAAGAAGGTAGCCCCGGCGTAGTGGCTGACGTTAGCCGTGAAGACGGCTTTGGATCCTTCGATCATTTCGATCGTTGAGCCGCTGAAGTTGTGGACCTGTACATCATGGCTAAGTGAATCATTAAGTGGGTCTGATGGTGTGCTAGAGATCGTGCCTGCCAAGCCCCCGCCATGGAATCGGATTAGGCCGTTGAAGGCGTCATTTTCCGAGTCATTGGAGTTAACTAACTCTGTGAACAGGCTGAGCGTGCCGTTGGTATGAAACTCAATTTCCCCACGATTGAAGACCGTGTCGGCATCGACAGTGCCTCCGCTATTGATGAATAGCCCGCCGTGATTATCGAGGTGGTCTGCGACAACGAGCGATCCCCCGGTGTTCGCCGCGATGCCGGATGGGATGTATCGGTTGGGGAAGTCGGGATCCCCTGGGTCGGTGACGGGCTCGACGGTGTAGCCGATGTAGACATCGTCACCGACCGAAACGAGCGAGTCGGTCTGAATGCTGACAAAGCCCTGTCCGCCCTGGCCGCCGAGCAGCGGGGAGGCGGGGTTAAAGCTACCGGATACCCGCAGGTCTCCCGATAGCGCCAGGACGCTCCCATCCTGGGTGTAGACCGTGCCGGACGACTCGGCGGTCGTGGTGACCACGTCCAGATCGCTGCCGGTCACGACTGAGGTGCCGTTATTGGGCCCGCCACGAATCGTTAGCGTGGCGTTGCTTTGGTCACCGACGATGATCCCGCTGTCGAAGCTATCGACATTAGACGCACCGTCCGAGAAGATCATGTGCGCGGTCAGGTCGTCGCTGATTGAATCGATCCTCAACTGGTCGTCCGACCCCTTGTACGTCCCCTGCATGATGTCGATGGTGCCGTGGTACAAGCGAAATCTCCCCGGGTCATCGAAGCCGGCAGCAGGCCTGGCCGAGAAGTCGAGGTTGTGAGTTTCAACGAACCCGCCTTCGATATGCAGTGCGCCGTGGTCGACAATCGAGATGCGGTCGCCGACATAGGCCGAGCCGCCGGTTTGGACCTCGAGCAGCCGACCCGGGTCGTCGAATATGCTGTCGGGCGGTCCGTCGCCCGTGATCAAGGTATCGCCGCCTACGGCGAGGTGGCCGTTAGCTTGGACAGACACCAAGGCGGTTCCCGTAAACCCACCCACCCAGAGTGTCTCCTGCACGTCCCACCGCGACGTACCTAAGAACTCCCCCGCATCGATATACACCTCCCCGAAGCCTTCCTCGAACCCGCCCTGATCATCGATCCCGCCGCCCACCATCGCCTGCCGTGTCAACACATAGCCACCGTCATGGATATCGAGCAAGCCGAACCCGGAATACCCGATACCCATATGTCCGGATCCCGGTACCCCCGGAGAAGTCGGCGTCGCCTGGCGCTCAACGTTGATCCACTGTGTCCCGAAATCTACAACCACGGTGCCTGACGAGCGTGGGTCCAGACCGAGGTAGCCGTTGTCGGTTTCCATCAACCCGGTGTCCGTGGGCGAATCGCCCGGGTACAGCGTCAGCCGTGCGGAGATCTCAGACGTGGTGCCTACAGACAACTCGCCGGGCTCCTGGAATTCGTCGTCTCCAATCCCATTCACATCAAACTTGCGGTCGGCGAAGTTGAATATCCAGTCGCCCGAGCCCACGTCGACATTGCCTACGAACACCGGCGAGGTATCCGCGCCGTCAGCCATGTTGATCGTGGTCGGCGTGCCGCAGGCAAGCCCACCAATCGTGCCCGGCTCGCACAGACCGTCAAAGTAGATCGTGTCAATCTGGCTCGGCATCAGGCCCGGCGGCTGAGGGTCTGTCCCGATGGGGAAGGGCAGGTAGTTGTGGCTGATCCAGTTCGACGCGGGATCGACGACGTCGTTATTGAAGTACGACCCACTGCTCGGTTTGTTCCACTCGATGAAGTCCGGCTGTCCGGGCGGAACCTGAGCGTCTGCGGGGGTACCCAACAAGCCCACGACAGTAGACGCGATGACGGCACACAGAACTCGGCGCGCCCCGCGCGATGTGCGGCCAGTGGTCCTTATCGGTGTCGTAACAGAAGCCCACTGTCGGTTGTTTTGGTATTGCCGGGCTATCACGGTGCCTCCCTCGCGATCAGATGTTTGCCGTTTCCGCGGCCGGCCGGAAGTGTCGATGACGCGCGGACGCAGCCATTGGAAACGGGATCCCAACGCATAGCCGAGCCCGGAAGTAATGTGAAACAGTCATTCCCTCAGAATAAGTATTTTAGCCTAAGGCGCGATTTCATGCAAGCGCTTTCTGGGCGAATGAAGGAAGAAATCTCCTATCGCAACCGCTTGGGTTCAGGCGAATTTATCCCCTTATACCGCTAAGTAGCTGTTGACGAGGACCGGTGGCCCACTTGGACTTGGGCGTTGATGCGGTGTCGGGCCGGCGTGAAAATGGCAAGTGTGCATCAACGATGGCGCCACGGGAGATAGGATATGCGGGTGTCTGTCGGCGCGGCCGGCTGGAGGGCGGTTCGGGGGTTAGGATTGTCCTTGCCGGGCGAGGGGGAGTATGTAGACGAGTTCTATTATGCGATTCGACGTTTTGACATTGTTCCCTGAGATGTTCGAGGGTGTGTTGGCTGCCAGCATCCTGGGGCGGGCGGCAACCCACCCGGCCGACTCGGCCCCTGATTCCGCTCCGCGGCTCAGTTATCACCTGACGAATATCCGGGACTTCACCGTCGACAAACACCAGAAAGTCGATCAGCGTCCCTTTGGGGGGGGGCCGGGGATGGTGCTGCAGTGTCAGCCGGTGTGGGATGCGGTCCAATCGGTCGAACCGCTTGACGCGAGGCCGGCGACGCGCATCGTCATGACCCCACAGGGGCGGCGTCTTGATCAATCGATGGTTGAAGAGCTCGCCCAACTGCCGCGGTTACTGATTATTGCCGGTCGGTATGAAGGGATCGATGAGCGTGTTGTCGAGCGGCTGGCTCCGATCCGTGAGATCAGCATTGGCGACTATGTGCTTACCGGCGGCGAGCTGGCTGCGATGGTGTTGATTGATGCGGTTACCCGTCTGATTCCCGGTGTGCTTGGTGATGATGAGTCGGCCGGCGCGGACAGTTTTGCCAGCGAGATCGGCGGTGTGCTAGACCACCCACACTACACACGGCCGCGTGTCTGGGAGGGTATGGCGGTGCCTGAGGTGCTTATCAGCGGTGATCACGCGGCGATTGAGGCCTGGCGGCGTCAGCAGGCCATGGCCCGGACGCGCGATCGCCGGCCGGATCTGCTTAGCTAACCCGCGCAGCCGGCCCGGTTTGAAGGGGATGGGCGCGATCGCCGATACCCCTGGATGAGGCCGCAGGCCTGTCCGGTGATCGGTTGCTTCGCCCGAACACAGCCTTTAAGATACGTGGCTTGCCTTTTGATCCTTAGGGATTTGTGCGTTAGGGATGACGGGTGCCCGTGGCTGGTGTATCGGGTGGCTCGGGTGCCAGTTTCGGGTGTTAGCTAAAGGAACGAATCATGAGTACCTCACTCATTCAAGCCGTCGAACAGGCTCAGCTCAAAACCGATATGCCGAACCTCCATGTCGGCGACACGGTTGATGTGCACGTGCGGATTGTGGAAGGGGCTAAGGAGCGCATCCAGGTGTTCAACGGCGTGATCATCGGCCGCAAGGGGTCGGGTATCGCTCAGACCATCACCGTCCGGCGGATCGTTGCCAACGAGGGTGTCGAGCGCGTCTTCCCGCTGCACAGCCCGCGGATTGCCGAGATCCATGTCAAGCGTCACGGGCATGTGCGCCGGGCGAAGCTGTACTACCTGCGTGAGCGTGTCGGTAAGAAGCGTCGCCTGCGCGATCGCCGCCGCGGGTTGGGGCACCTGGTACAGGCCGCACCGACCACACCGTCAGCCGAGCCGAAAGCGCCCGACGCGGCGCCCGAGGGCGAGCCGGTGCTGGCTTCCTGAAGCGCTGCCATCTTTTAGCCACCATGATGAGCCACGACTGTGAGGCAGGGGATTCTGCCCGCCAGCCGATCGATATCGCGCTGGCCCGTTCGCACAGCCTGATCCGACTCGCACCTCATTCGCACCTCGCCTACTCCCGACGCAGTTGGCCGATGCTCGTGTCGCGTGTTGGCCCCGATCCATCGCCCCGATAGGATGCAGCGCCCATGAGCGGCACCCAGGAAACCAGCCCGTCGAGCGACTCCGCAGCCAGCCGCGAATCCGCTAATCCCGGCCGAGCCAAACACTCGCCCGCCCAGGCGCCGGACAGCTCGGCCCGGACCGGGGGTGACCTTATTGCCGACCGCCGCGCCAAGCTCGCCAAGCTCCGCGACGATCTGGGCATCGACCCGTTCGGCCGGCGCATCGATGGGCTGGTCACTCTTGCCGACGCCCGTGCTCTGCACAACGTTGCCGCCGATGACGCGGTCAAAGCCGATCCGGACACCGACACACGGGCGACGGCGCACGTCGCGGGTCGCATCGTTCTGCACCGCGACATCGGCAAGCTGGTGTTCATCACCGTGCGCGACGCGACCGGCGACCTGCAGATCGGCGTGAGTAAGAAGACCGTCTGTGAGGCCTCGTTCAAACAAGCCAAGATCGCTGACCTGGGCGACATCATCGTTACGGCCGGGCGCGTAGGGACGACCAAGACCGGTGAGATCACCATCTGGGCCGACCGACTGAGCATCGCCTGTAAGAGCCTGGCTCCGCCGCCCGAAAAGTGGCACGGCTTGCAGGACCAGGGATTGCGGTACCGCAAGCGGTACGTTGACCTCTACACCAACCCCGACGCGATGCGCACGTTTCAGATGCGCAGCCGCCTGGTCAAGCGGGTCCGCGACTTCCTCGAAGGCCCGCCGCCTGATCTGGAGCCTGGGTACGTCGAGGTCGAGACGCCGATGATGCAGACGATCGCCGGGGGTGCGGCGGCGCGCCCGTTTGTTACTGAGCACAACGCCTTGGGTCTGTCGCTGTTCCTTCGCGTTGCGCCGGAGCTGTATCTGAAGCGATTGCTCGTTGGCGGTATGCCGCGCGTGTTCGAGATCAACCGGAATTTCCGCAACGAGGGGATCGATCACAGCCACAACCCCGAGTTCACGATGCTCGAGCTGTATCAGGCGTTTGGGGATTACCGGTCGATGATGGACCTGACCGAGCAGTTGATCCACACGGTTGCGGTTGAGGTCGGTGGTGCTGCGACGCTGCCGTTTCGCGAGCAGCAGATCGACTACAGCCTGCCGTTTCGTCGCGCCGGCTACCACGCGCTGTTCGAGGAGCACAATGGGTTCGACCCAGCCGATCATGCCAAACTCACGGGCCGCGCCGGCGAACTCGATATCGCGCACGCGGGCAAGGACCACGACGTCCTGCTGAATGAGGTCTGGGAGGCGACGGTCGAGCAGCACCTCACGCAGCCGACGTTTGTGATCGACTACCCCGCGAGCCTCTGCCCGCTGACCAAACGCAAAGCCGACACGCCGGAGATCGCCGAGCGTTTCGAGTTGTTTATCGCCGGGATGGAGCTGGCGAACGCCTATACCGAGTTGAACGACCCGGACACTCAGGAGGCGAACTTTCGCCAGCAGGTCGCCGGGCTCGACGCCGACGAGCAAACGTTCCGCACGATGGACGATGACTTCCTCGAAGCGTTGCGCGTCGGCATGCCGCCCGCCGGCGGGCTCGGTCTGGGCGTCGACCGGCTGGTGATGCTGATTACCGGTTCGCACAGCATCCGTGACGTGATCCTTTTCCCGCTGATGCGCCCGCAGGGCACAGCCGACACGGGTGTCGCCGGCGACTCACCGGATGTTGCCGGCCGCGATGCCGACGGCTAACGCATGTACAAGCTCCTGCTGATCCAGAAGTACCTCCGGCGCAAGCTCGCGCCGATGTTCGCGGCGCTCGCGGTCACGCTCTGCACGGCGATGGTAATCATCGTGATCAGCGTGATGGGCGGATTTTTGGACATGATGCGCGGCTCGGCGAAATCCATCACCGGTGATGTCACCATCTTTGCTTCTTTCACCGGATTTCCTCACTACGAATCACTCATAGACGACCTCGACGCACTACCCGAAGTCCAAGCCGCCACCGCCTTCATTGCCGCGCCCGGGATGATCAAGTACGGCCGCGACCAGGTCTATGTGGTCCGCGAAGTACTGGGCATCGACCCCGTCGGCCTTGATGCCGTCACCCGATACAGCGACGCCTTCTATTGGACACAACAACATTTAAACCCGGACGGCGATATACCAGCCGAGCTAGTTCCAGACCCAGAAGAACTCGCGATGCATTTCAACCCACCAGCGCACTGGACCCAGGGTAATTCACACATCCGTGGGATTGTTCCAGGCATAAAGGTTTACCCGTGGAATATCCCTGATGATTCCGGCCAATACCACTTGCATGGAAGCCAATTAGGTCGCACCGTGACACTGACCATGCCGCGGATTACTACCACAGGTGGTGTACTTGAACCTGCCGTTCGTGACTTCATCATTGTTAATGAATTCAAGAGTGGCCTTCACGACGTCGACGCCAGCCGCTCCTACGTCCCATTCAAGTTGCTGCAAGAGATGCTCAATATGGATGCCGCAGAGGAGGCCGACCCCGAAACCGGCGAACCCACCGGCCGCACCATCCCCGCCCGCGCCACCGGGGTCGTTATCCGCGGCGCCCCAGGTGTCCCGCTCGATTCGCTTAATGAAGCCGTCACCGCCGCTCGCGACAACCTTCAACACCAGCACCCCGACATGCCGCCGACCAACGTCATGACTTGGGAAGACATACACGCCCCGCTACTCAACGCCGTCCAAAACGAAAAAGGCCTGATTACGTTCCTATTCGTTTTTATCAGTCTCGTTGCCGTGGTGATGGTTGCGACGACGTTCTCGATGATCGTGTTCGAGAAGACGCGCGATATCGGCGTGTTGCGGTCGATTGGCGCGTCGCGTTGGGGCGTGGCCAATATCTTTGTCGGCTACGGCTTGGTGATCGGCATCATTGGCGCCGCCGCCGGGCTCACACTCGCCGTCGGGATTGTCTACAACCTCAACGAGTTGCAAGACCTGCTCGATGCCTGGTTCGGCTGGCGGATGTGGAACCCGCAGACGTACTACTTTGATCAGATCCCCGAGCGTGTCGACCCGCTCGAAGCCGGGTTGATTGCGCTTGGTGCGGTCTTGTCCAGCGTGATGGGTGGGCTGATCCCGGCACTGCTCGCGGCCCGCCTGGACCCGGTCGAGTCGCTGCGGTACGAGTAATTATTTGACGATCCTCATGCCTGAAACCGTGAATCAAACCTCGTTGCTCGCCGCCAAGTCGCTGCACAAGAGCTACCGCATGGGTGGGCAGCCGCTCGAGGTTTTGCGGGGCGTTGACATCCAGGTTGAAGCGGGCGAGTGGGTCGCGGTGCTCGGTGCATCCGGTTCCGGCAAGAGCACGCTGCTTCACCTGCTCGGCGGTCTGGATCGGCCAACCGAGGGCAGCGTCTCGTTTGAGGGGCGCGACGTCTTCGCGATGGGTGGCAAAGCAGTCGATCGTTACCGCAACCGAAAAGTTGGGTTTGTGTTCCAGTCGTACCACCTGTTGCCCGAACTGAGCGCGCTTGAAAATATTGCGATCGCGGCGATGGTGGGGCAGTCTGTGCTTGGCTGGATCGGCGCGCGATCCGAGTGTCGCCGGCGCGCGGCGGAATTGCTCGACCGACTCGGGCTTGCCGCCCGTGCCAAGCACCGCCCGGCGAAGCTGTCCGGTGGCGAGCGTCAACGAGTCGCGATCGGTCGAGCCCTGATCAATCAGCCTGCCGTATTGCTGGCGGATGAGCCGACCGGGAACCTCGACGCGAAGACCGGCGAGCAGATCCTCGACATCCTGCGAGGACTTCACCGCGATGGGCAGTCGATCGTGATGGTGACGCACGACAGCAAGGTCGCCGCCGCTGCCGACCGGCGCCTCACGCTGGATGGGGGGCGGACCCGCGGTTGAATCACTTTCAACTGGTTTGGCCACCTGCCCGATAGAGTGGTAGGCTCCGGCTCGCAACAGCGACGGAATAACACCCTCTTAAGTAACGGAGTGACCGGCCATGGCAAGGAAGACCGCGGCAAAAAAGACCCGAGCAAAGAAGACAACGGCGAAGAAGGGCTCTGCTTCGGCCGACGTCGGCCTGATCGGCCTGGCTGTGATGGGTCAGAACCTCGCGCTGAACATGGCCGACCATGGTTTTCGTACAGCCGTCTACAACCGCACGGCCAAAGTTACCGATCAGTTCGTGGCCGAGAACCCGGACACACCCGGTGGGCTCGTAGGCTGCAAGACGGTCAAGCGATTCGTCTCGGTGATCCGCCGCCCGCGCCGGATTGTGTTGCTGGTCAAAGCCGGTCCCGCTGTTGATGCGGTGGTCGCCGGGCTGCTGCCGCACCTCGATCGCGGGGATGTGATTGTCGACGGCGGCAACTCGCTGTGGACCGACACGATCCGCCGTGAGAAGGAGCTTGCGGCCAAGGGGCTTTGCTTCTTCGGGTCCGGTGTTTCGGGCGGTGAAGAGGGCGCACGTTTCGGCCCGTCGCTGATGCCGGGCGGATCGAAAAAAGCCTGGGAACAACTCAAACCCATCTGGACCGCGATCGCCGCCAAAGTTGACCGTAAGACCGGCCGCCCGCTCGAAGGTGCTGCGCCCGGCAAGCCGATTAAGGGCGGTGTGCCGTGCACCGCGTACGTCGGTGAGGACGGCGCCGGGCATTACGTCAAGATGGTGCATAACGGGATCGAGTACGCCGACATGCAACTGATTGGCGAGGCGTACTACTTGATGCGAGAACTGCTCGGGATGAAGCCCGATGAAGCCGGGCGCGTGTTTGAGCAGTGGAACCGCGGAGATCTCGACTCATTCCTGATCCAGATTACGGCCGATGTTCTCGGGCAGAGAGACCCCGCTAACCGTCGGCGGTTCCTGGTCGATTCGATTCTCGACACGGCTGGTCAGAAGGGCACTGGTAAGTGGACGGGTGTGAACGCGCTGGATATGGGCGTGCCGGCCGCGACGATCGCGGAGGCTGTATTCGCCCGCTGCATGAGTGCGATCAAGGATCAGCGCGTCGCCGCGAGCAAGATCCTCAAGGGGCCGCGCTATCGCTACAAGGGTTCCAAAGCCGCGCTGATTCGCGCGATCCACGATGCGTTGTACTGCTCGAAGGTCTGCAGCTACGCGCAGGGTTTCGCCCTGATGGCTGAGGCGCAGCAGCAGTACGGGTGGAAGCTGAATTTCGGGCAGATCGCGAAGCTGTGGCGCGGCGGGTGCATCATCCGCGCCGCGTTCCTGCAGAAGATCACCGATGCGTTCACAACGGACCGTCGTCTGGCGAACCTGCTGCTCGATCCGTACTTCCGACGGCAGGTTGGCCGCATGCAGGCGAATTGGCGGAAAGTCGTCGCGCTGTCCGCCGAGGCCGGGGTCGCCTGCCCCGCGTTCATGTCGGCGCTGTCCTACTACGACAGCTACCGATCGGCCGGGCTACCGGCGAATCTGTTGCAGGGCCAGCGCGACTACTTTGGTGCGCACACCTACCAGCGGGTCGACTCGCCGCGCGGGCACCGCTTCCATGTGGATTGGCCGGACCCGAAGCGCCCGCAACTGCGCGTTTAAGGTTTGTCGGAACGGTAACCCTGCGCGATCGGCATGCGTCGGCCGAAACCAAACGCACGGCCGGTGATCTTTAGGCCGGGTGCGGCCTGCTTTCGCTTGTACTCGTTCGTGTCGATCATGCGCACAACCCGCAGGATCACAGCCGGGTCGGTGTTGTGTATTTCGGCTGCGATCTGGTCGATTGAGTGTTCGTGCTCGACGTACAACTCGATGATGCGATCCAATAATTCATATGGTGGTAGCGAGTCCTGATCGGTCTGATCGGGGCGCAGCTCGGCGCTGGGCGCTTTGGTGATTGATGATGGGGGGATTACCGGGCCACCGTAGCGTGCGCGTAGCGGGGAGTCGGGCGAGTCGTTGATCCAGTTGCCCAGTCGCCACACCATGGTTTTTGGCACGTCGCTGAGCACGGCTAACCCGCCGCACATGTCGCCGTAGAGAGTGCAGTACCCGACGGCTAGCTCGCTTTTGTTGCCGGTGGTCACGAGCAGTGAGCCGAACTTGTTGCTGATCGCCATCAGCAGTGTGCCGCGGATACGTGCCTGGAGGTTTTCTTCGGTGGTGTCCGGCGCTCGCCCCTGAAACACGGGCGCGAGCGCATTTTCGAACGCCTGATTCGCGTCGTGGATTGAGATCTGGTGCAGCTTGATTCCCAGGCGTTTGGCGAGGTCGGCTGCGTCGTCGATCGATCCGGGTGAGCTGTATTGAGACGGCATCGCGATGCCGGTCACGGCGTCGGGCCCGAGTGCCGCGACGGAGAGCGCGGCAGTAACCGCGGAGTCGATCCCACCGGAAAGCCCGAGTACAAGCGACTTGAAGCCGCACTTGCGACAGTAGTCGCGCAATCCCAACACCAGAGCGTGGTAGGCGGACGCATCTCCGGTCAGGGGTGATTCGATGCGCTGCCCGCCCGCTGCAGGAAGGTCCACGATCAGCAGGTCTGGTTCGAATCCTTTGGCGTGTGCGATCACCTGGCCGGTCGGGTCGATCGCACAGCTTTGTCCGTCGAACACCAACTCGTCGTTCCCGCCGACCTGGTTGCAGAACAGCACGGGAAGTCCGTGACGCATCGCCGCGGCGGCAAGCAGGCGCAGGCGGAACTCGTGTTTGCCCACGACAAACGGTGACGCGGAACAGTTGATGTGCACTTGGGCGCCCGCGGCCGCGAGGCGGTCGATCGGCGAGTCGTCGTAGCGGCGGTGGGGGATCAGGTCGTGGTCGTTCCACATGTCTTCGCAGATGCTTACGCCCAGCCGCTGGCCGAGCAGGTCGACGGTACTCGACTGATCAGGCGGTGCGGGTTCGAAGTACCGGTGCTCGTCGAACACGTCGTACGTTGGCAAGAGTGTTTTCGCGGCGTTGGATTCGACTCGGCCGTCGCGGCAAAAGGCAACCGCGTTGTGCAGCGGGCGGCCGCGGGGCGCACCGGTCGCACGCGGGTATCCGATTAGCGCCGCGATCCCGGTGCAATGGGAGGCGAGTTCCTCAACGGCTTCGGCGCAGCGCCGGATCACCGCCGGTTTGAGCAGCAGGTCTTTGGGCGGGTAACCGATGATCGCCAGTTCGGGGAACACGACCAGGTCGGCGCCGAGGTCGCCCGCGCGGTTGATCGCGTCGCGCAGCTCGGCGGTGTTGGCAGCGATGTCGCCAATGGTCGGATTCGTTTGAGCCAGGGCGATCTTCACGGGTGGGGTCCGTTTGGCGTTGAGGGTGGGAAACGTGTTTGTCGCTACCACTATAGGCCGTGTGAGCGGCTGGAACACGCGGCAGCGATGGCCTGTGCGTGTGGGGCGGTCTGACCGTTCACGGTCGTTGACCCGGCGGTGGGGGGGGCATACTTTGGGTGGTATGAGCAGACAATTGGCAAGGGTTGCAGGGTGTGTGCCGGTGTTGTTGGTGGTCATGGCCGGGGCCGGGTGTGCGATCGCCGAAGCCGAACGGGCGGCGCGTGCGGACTATCACCTGACCCGTGCGCGGTTGTACATGGAGTACGAGCTGCCCGAGACGGCGCTGCTGCAGTTTGAGCTGGCGTTGGATCAGAACCCGAAGCTTGTCGAAGCGCTGCTCGGTTTGGGCGACTTCTACCGGTACGAGGGTGAGCTTGATCGTGCGGCGGAGCTTTATCGTAAAGCGGTGCGGCTGCGGCCGAAGAGCTTTGACGCGCAGCATAGCCTGGGGCTGGTGCGGCAGTTGGAAGGGCAGTTGGCCAAAGCGGTGGCGCGGTATTTACGCGCGTTGGTGATTCGGCCGGACAGTTTTGTGGCGAACCATCACTTAGCCGGGGCTTATTTGCAGATGGGTGAGCCGGGCGAGGCGCGGGTGTACGCCGAGCGTGCGGTGGAGTTGGACCCGGAGAGCCAGGCCGCCTGGGCGACTGTCGGGACGGCGTACAGCATGCTCGGGATGCCCGAGGATGCTGTTAATGCGTACCGGCAAGCGGTCGAACTGGGCGAGATGGCTGAGCCGGTGCTGCTGGGGTTGGCTGATGCGCATCTTCGGTTGGGCCACTTCGAGCAGGCGGTGGTTGTGCTTGAATCGCTCGAGGCCGAGAGCCCCAGCGTGACGCTTTACGAGCGGCTTGGTTTGGCGCGGTTCAAGATGCGGCGTTACGGGGACGCGTTGGCCAGCTATCGGCGGGCGCTGGCGATCGATGGGGACGATGTCGCGTCGCTGAACGGGCTGGGCGTTTGCCTGATGACGCTGTACCTCCAGTCCGGCCGGGCCGAGCAGGCGTACCACGATGAGGCGCTCGACGCGTGGCGGCGGAGCATCCAGCACCAGCCCGGGCAGGCTCGGATTGTTGGGCTGTTGATGCGCTACCGCGGGATCTGACCGGGTGTTTGGGGTTGGCGGTGAGACGTCGCTGACGTGGAGCCGGATGAGAACTACAGTTGTCGCCGGTTGCCTTCCAACAGAATCCCCATCTCAGCCGTAGTAAGAAGCAGCAGTGGGACGTGAGGGCGGATGCTGTAGCTGCCAGCCCGCATCGCCAACACGACGCGGTCGCTGTGTAAACCGATGGTATCGGAGGCCCATTGCGACTAATCACGCAGAAGATCTACCGGGCGTTTCCGGTGTTGGATCACCTAAGCGACGAGGCGTGTCGGCGCGTGATCCGAAAAGCGCGAGGGCGGTGGTGGCTATGGCGACTGTGGATGTGGCTCGTGGCGGTGATCGTATTCTACATTTCTGCGTCCGTTTTTAGCATCCTGTGTCTGTTGTTTTTGAATGCCATGTCGCTGCTTGACGGGGGCGGGTTCGGGCAGCGACTCGGGTGGGTGATCTTGCTCGTGATGCAGCTCTTGCTGCCGGCGCTCTGTGCATTGTTAGTACGCGATCGGATGCTCGGGGTCCGGGTCAAGAAGGGGCTGCGAGGCCGATTGCAGCACCTGCGTTGTGGCAAGTGTGATTATTTACTGATCGGTGTGTCGTCAGCGAGCGGGAGTGTGACGTGTCCGGAGTGCGGGGAAACGTACACGCTTGAGCAGTTGGGGATCGAGGAGAAAGACTTGCTGGCTCCGTCCACGGGGGACGCGGCGACGGGTTAGCCGGCGGCCGCGGTGATGGCGGCCTCGACTTTCGCGATCACTTCGTTGAGCGGGGCATGGACCTTGGCGCCAGCGGCGCGGGCGTGGCCGCCGCCGCCAAATTGTTGTGCAAGTTGCGAGACGTCAACGGCGGTGGGGCTGTGTTTGCTGCGGAAACTCAGGCGGATCGGACCCAGGTCGGTTCCGGCGGCGGCGGGTGTTTCGGTGATCAGCACGACCAGCTCGACTGACGCGACGGCTTGTGGCAACTCGACGAGGCGCTCGGTCTCTTCCGCCAGTGCGCCGGTTTCGGCGAAGTCGTCCGCGCGCAGGACGATGATTGCGACACGCTTATCGGCGAGAAATCGCAGGTTGGTGAGTGCCCGCGTTTGCAGTGCGAGTTTCTCGGGGCGCTCGGCCTGTTCGAGCGTCTGGTAGAGCGTCGCGGTATCGACGCCGCGGCGGATCAGTTGGGCGGCGAGCTCGTGGGTTTGTGGTCCGGTGTTTGAGAATCGGAACCAGCCGGTGTCCGACGCTAGGCCGACGTAGAGCGCATCACACGCGGTCGGGGACAGCAGGTCGGTCCCGGGCGCGGCGAGCAACTGGAGTTGATCGATGAAACGCGCGATCACCTCGCAGCAGGCTGCGGCTTTGCCATCGACGTGCCGCCAGGCCGCGGGGATATCGCCGTTGAGGTGGTGATCGATGATCAGCGTGCGGTCGAGCAGCCGCGTGATCGTCGGCTTGAGCGGTGAGACCTGCGACCAGGCACCGGTGTCGCAGACAATCAGCAGATCGGGGTCGGGGCCCGGGGGAGTATCCGGGCCGACTGTCTCGACCAGCTCATGGCCTTTGAGGCTGGCGAAGTTGGCTGGGACCGGGGGCATGAGCCAACCGGTGGCGTCGCGGCCGAGCCCGCGTAGGGCGGCTGTGAGCGCGACCACGCTGCCGAACGCGTCGCCGTCGGGTTTAGCGTGAGTGGTGATCGCAATGCGTTCGGCTGCGCCGGCTTTCTTCGCCGCGTCCGCGAGCGAGATTGTGGACTCGTACCCGGCGGGGGGTTGGGATGGTGTTGCTGGCTTGGCGGTCATGGGCTCGGTTTATCCGGCTGCGGCTGTGGGCGTGTTGATTGTGCTTGGCGACAGCAGGCCTGCGGCGTCCCACTGGCGGGTCAGATCGACGTCGCGCTTTATTTGATCGGTTAGTTCCGCGATGCCGGGGAAGGGTATCTGGTCGCGCACCCAGCGTGCAAAGTGCAGGGTGACCGGCTGGTCATAGAGGTCGGCGTTGAAGTCGAGCAGGTGGGCTTCGATGCACAGCGCGTTCTGGCTGAACGTGGGCTTGTGGCCGATGCTGATCGCGGCGGTGTGGGCCGAGCCGTCAGGTAGAACGGCGTGTCCGGCGTAAACGCCCTCGGCGGGGACCATCATGGCGATGAGTGAGGCAGGGTTGAGGTTGGCGGTGGGGAAACCCAGGTCGCGGCCTCGTGCCTCGCCACGGGCGATCGGGGCGGTGAGGCAGAACGCCTTGCCCAGGCATCGGGCGGCGTCGGCGACACGGCCGTGCGCGAGTAAGCCGCGGATCAGCGAGCTGCTGACGGGTGTGTTGAGCTGGTCGTGCAGTGTGACGCTAACCTGGCCGACGACTTCGGTGTCGAATCGCAGGTCGGGTGGGAGGGCGGCTGCGAGTTGCATCAGTGTGGCGCAGTCGCCGGCGCGGTTGCGGCCGAAGCGAAAGTCGGCTCCCTCGACGACGACGGCTGGGTGGTGCTGCTCGGCGAGTTGTCGGACGAAATCGGCTGGGTCGAGTCTGAGGGTCTGGTGGGTCGGTTCGATCTCGATGACGCGATCTGCACCGGCGGCTTTGAGGGCTATGGATTTCTGTTCCGCGGTCATCAGCCGTGGCGGTTCGTGGCCGGGGCGGAGTGTTGCGGCGGGATGGGGCTCAAATGTGAGCGCGGTGACTGTCAGGGCGGTGGGTTGATCGGTGCGGCGGGCAAGCTCGGCGGCTCGCGCGATGATGCGTTGGTGCCCCAGGTGCACACCGTCGAAATTGCCGATCGAAACCACGCTGGGCATGGGCAGAAGGATAGTGGGTCGTGGTGGGCTTGGCGAGCTTGTCCGCCGGTAATCAGGCCGGGTGATCGGGGGTGCGACCGTCGAGCACGGCTGCGACGTCGCGGACGACCCAACTCATGTTGCGCAATGCGTGGTTTGTGCGAGAGGCGGTGTGGGGGAGGAGCCGGACGTTGGGCAGCGCGAACAGTGGGTCGGCGGGGTTGGGCGGTTCGGGGTCGTGGACATCGAGGATCGCGCGAGCCTGCGGATTGGCTGCGGCCCAGGCGGCGAGGGCGTTGTGGTCGATCAGCATGCCGCGCGCGGTGTTGATCAAGATGCACGTGGGTTTGAGGGCGGTGAGCTGGTCGCGGGTGAGCAAATGGCGGTTGTCGGGACGGCCGTCGGTGTGGATGGTGAGGATGTCGGAGTCGCTCAGAAGCGTGGGTTGATCAACCGGTATGCACGGGGGGTTGGTCGGTGGGTCAGGGATTGGAAGGACGTCGTGCACGAGCGTTCGCATCCCAATCGCATGCGCGATGCGGGCGACGCGCCGGCCGATACGGCCGAAACCGAGCACGCCGAGTGTGAGCGTGTCGAGCTGGGTGCCGGTGTCTTGTTTACGGAGTTGGTGGAAGGTTTCGGGTGTGGTGTCGGGGGTGAGGGTGGTGCGTGGGCGGAGCTGGTCGAGGATGAGTGCGAAGACGTATTCGGCGACGGCGGCGGAGTTGGCATCAGGCGTGTAGACGACGGTGATGCCGCGATCGCGACATGCGGGCAGATCGATGTTGTCCAGTCCGACGCCGGCACGCCCGACCACGCGGAGGTTCGGCGCTCGATCCAGCAGTGCTGCATCGACGCGGGTGTAGGTGCGGACGATGAGTGCGTCGGCTGTCGCGAGCGCGGCATGCAGGGCGTCCAGTTGTTGGTAGGGGCGCTGCAGCACGGTAGCGCGCCCCGCAAGCCAGTCGGCGCACGGTGCGTCGATCGGTTCGGTGACGACAACGGTAGGGGGCATCCCGTGGCCTTGGGCGGTGTGGGAGTGCGGAGCGGCTGGGGGATCGGCTACTTGTAGTAGTCGGCGTTCTTCTGGATGAACGAATCCCACTCGCTGGGCAGGTCTTCCTCGGGGAAGATCGCCTTGACGGGGCATTCGTCCACACACAGGCCGCAGTCGATGCAGGTGTCCGGTTCGATGTAGAGCATCTCGGCGTTTTCGAACTCGGGCTCGTCCTTGGTCGGATGAATGCAATCGACCGGGCAGACCTCGACGCAGGCGGTGTCTTTGGTCCCGATGCACGGTTCGGCGATGATGTGTGGCATGGGTTGGCCCTCTTTCTAAGCGTTCTAAGCGTTGCGTTTGAAGCGTTTTTCCCGGCGATCGGTTCCTGGCGGGCGTGATCCGGGTCGGATGACTGCCCGTGTGAAGTATATGTCGGCTTTGGCCGGGGGCAACTTGCAAAAAGAGGTTGGTTGGCGGAGCGATTATGAGGGGTGGGACCTGTGACGGAGCGGTGCCACACGTCCGGGCCCCGTGGGCGCCACGGCTGTTACAATCGCAGTCGTGATGGCGAAACATGCTCGAAAAATACCGGCCGACACCGTCGTTCAAGGCGATTGCATCGAGGCGATGGCTTCCTGGCCGGCGGGGAGCGTGGATCTGGTTTTTGCCGATCCGCCTTACAACATCGGGTATGACTACGATGCGTACCACGACAAGCGCGACCACGACGAGTATGTCGGGTGGACGGACGATTGGATCGATGCGGCTGTGCGGCTGATCAAGCCCGACGGGAGTTTCTATGTCCTGATCGGTGACGAGTACGCGGCTGAGGTACGGATGCGGCTGCGTCACCATGAGCGCGGCGGGCGGTTGGTGTTCCGCAATTGGATCGTGTGGCATTACACATTCGGGCAGAATTGCAAGAAGAAGTTCAACCGGTCGCACGCACATCTTTTCTATGCGGTCGGACCGGGTGGGGCGTTTACGTTTAACCGCGATGCGATTGCTGTGCCGAGTGCGCGGCAGACGACCTATGCGGACCGGCGCGCGAATCCGGCTGGCAAGGTTCCGGACGACACGTGGTACCTACGCCCGCAGGAGGCGGGGGGCGAGTATTTTCGGCCGGGTGAGGATACGTGGTATCAGTCGCGGCTGTGCGGGACGTTCAAGGAGCGGACCTCGTGGCACCCTTGTCAGTTGCCGGAGGCGCTGCTTGAGCGGATCGTAAAGGTATCGAGCAACCTCGGTGATCTGGTGTTTGACCCGTTTGTTGGGAGTGGGACGACGCTCGCGGTGGCGCGGCGGCTGGGTCGGCGTTGGTTGGGTTGTGAGGTAAGTGAGGCGTACGCGGAGAAGGCGCTTGAGCGGATCGTAGCTGTTACACCAGCGGATGAGCAGAAGACGGCCTCGCGGGGTGAGCCGGTTGTAACGGTTCGCGATATCGTGACTGCGGAGAAACGATTGTTTGATCCGTCGGCGTGAGGAACGCAACGGCCTGCTGCTCCGCCACGATTCGGTCTGGACAGGTGGTTTCAACAGGAATGATTGGCATGAGGTGTCACCAAACCAGCACGTTGGGTATCGCGGTGGTGTTGATAGCTATCGCGTTGTTTATCGGATGTGACGAGGGGGTGCCGATGCAGACGGATGCGCCTTCGTTGGCGGTCGACTCGCTTGAGGCGTGTTGCCCGCCTGGACTTGTCAAAGGTGGCGCGGACGCCAGTGCTGGCGTCGTTGCAGCAAGCCAGCCGAGCGAATCCAACGTGGCCCAATCACAGCCGGCAACCGGTGGATCGCACGACGACACAGATCGCGCGGCTAGTGGTGCGAGCGGTGGCTGGCGCGCCGGGCCCTGGTTAGAGCCGGCGGATCGCGATGTGTTTTACCTGGACTTCGCGGTGACGGACCAGGACGGGCGCGAGTTGAACCTGCAAGACCTTGTGGGTAAGCCGATCGCGTTGACGTTCATCTTCACGCGTTGTCCGAGCCCTGATATGTGTCCGCTGATGACGGCTACGATGGCCGGGCTGCAGGAACGTGTCGAGCAGGCGGGGCTCAGCGATCGCGTCCGCCTGGTGATGATGACGTATGACCCGACCTACGACACGCCTGCACGACTCAAGGCCTATGGAGCCGGGCGAGGACTGCAGTTCACTAACGCGCTGATGTTGCGGCCGGACCCGGATCGATTCCGTGAGTTGATCGACGAGCTGCGCATCGGCGTGAGCTACAACGCCGACGGTTCGATCGGGCACTTCATTGAGCTGCTCCTGATCGACAGTGATGGCCGGTACGTCCGCGACTACCAGGGTGCGATATGGGGCAACGAGGCTGTGTTGGCGGACCTGAAGCGGCTTGATGCCGAGCGGCGGTCCGCACAAGTCGGCGGGTAAAACTTCGGTGACCAACCAACCCAACACGGCGACGGTCAGTCCGGTCGGTTCGCCGCGCGTGTTGCCCTACGGCGACTCGATGCGGGTGGTTGGCCTGTTCGCCGTCGTGCTGCTCCACTGCGCGGACCCGGCGGTGTTTCTGTTCGATTCCGCCCCGCGGATCAACTGGTGGGTTTGCAACACGATCAAGTGCACGATGCTCTGGGCGGTGCCTGTCTTCGTGATGCTTAGCGGCGCGCTGATGCTCGACCCGGCTAAACAAGAAAACTGGAGCGTGTTCTTCCGCAAGCGATTCATGCGCGTGGGTGTTCCGTTGTTGTTCTGGTCTGGCGTCTACTTGATTTGGTCGCGCGTCTACATGGGCAACCCGGTGGGGCTCGGCGGCGCGGTGAGGTCGCTCGTGCTGGGCACGCCCAAGTACCACCTGTACTTTTTATTTGTGATGGCGGGGCTTTATCTCGTGACGCCGGCGCTGCGGGTTTTTGTACGCCATGCCAGCCGGCAGGAGTTATTGGGTGCAGCCGTCGTCGCGCTGGCCGTCGCGTGCGGGAATCAGGTGATCCAAACCGGGCGGGGGCATCTGTTGTTTGACCTGCAAAATGGATTGGCACGTTTCGTGCCGTTTGTCGGGTACTTCTTGATGGGGTATTTCCTGCGGGACCTTACGATGTCCAGGGGTGGGCGGGTAGCGGCCTGGTGCGTGTTGGTCGTTTGCGTGGCGGTGTCCGTGGTGGGTGCGCGGGTGGCGTTGGGGGCGCTAGGCCGCCCGGGCGGTTTGATTTTTTATTGGTACCTCAACCCGTTTTGTATCGTGGGATCGATCAGCGTTTTTCTGATCCTCGCCGCGCGCTTCGCGCACCCGTCGGGCCGCTTCGTCGGTCGAGTGATCGGGTGGTTGGCGCCGCTGGTCCTCGGCGTGTATCTGCTCCAGCCGGCTGTGCTCGACGTTTTCTATCGGCAGGGCTTCACCACGCTCCGCCCGGATATGATTGGGCTTGATCTTGGCGTTCGCGTCCTCGGATCGTTCGTCATTTGCACGGTGGCCGTGTGGGTGATCCGACTCGTGCCGGGATTGAGGCGAGTGGTGGGCTGACACGCTTCGGGGATTGTTCGAGGATCCGCTCGGTGCTGAGCGCGAATGCATGGACAGTGAAATGACTACTCACACCCGACAGTTCGTACACCTGCATGTGCATAGCCAGTATTCGTTACTCGACGGCGCCTGTCGTATCAACGACATGGTTGCGCGGGCGAAGGAGTTGGGGCAGAGCTCCCTGGCGATCACGGACCACGGGTGTTTCTTTGGGGCGATCGACTTCTACAGCAAAGCGGTCGCAGCCGGCGTCAAGCCGATCCTTGGGATCGAGGCCTACATGGCCCCCGGGTCGCGGCACGACCGGCAGACAACGGGCGTCAAGGACGGCGGGTATCACCTGCTGCTGCTCGCCAAGGACCGTGTCGGCTACGGGAACCTGCTCAAGCTCGCGTCGACCGCGTACATCGAGGGGTTCTATTACAAACCGCGCATCGATCGCGAGGTGCTCGAAGCGCACCGCGAGGGTCTGATCTGCACGAGCGCGTGCCTCGGTGGAGAGATCCCGGCTGCGCTGATGCGCGACGATCGCAAGAAGGCCAAGGAACTGGCCGAGTACTACCTGAGCGTGTTTGGGCCTGAACACTTCTTCATCGAGTTGCAAAAGCACGTTGCCGAGCAGGACCGGGTCAACCCGGAATTGATGGACCTGGCCGACCGGATGGGGATTGGTTGCGTCGCGACGAACGACGTTCACTTTTTGCTCGAGGGCGATCACGCGCCGCACGATGCGCTTTGCTGCATCTCAACTGGGAAGCTTCTCAGTGACGAGGCGCGGATGACCTACCCGACCGAGCTCTATCTCAAGTCGGCCGACGAGATGTACGCGGCGATGGAGCACCCCGGCTGGGTTAGTGCGTGTGAGAACACGGTCGGGATCGCCCAGCGGTGTGAGTTGGACCTGGACTTCAGCGTCAGCCACGCGCCGGTTGTGAAGATCGAGAAAGAGGACGCAGCGAAGCCGGCAAAGGGTAAGAAGGGCGGTAAGAAGAAGCGGGTGGGCGAGAACGGCGCCGGTGACCAGCCCGGGAGCACGGCGTGGTATGAGTCGGTCTGTTCGCAATACCAGCTCGCACCGTTCGATCAGATCAACGACAAGAAAATCTCCAAGGCCCAGCTCAAGGAGCGCTGCGACGGCGCATTACGCGAGTTGGCCGAGGCCGGGCTGGTCTGGCGGTACGGGCAGGCCGGTGTCACCGACGAGCACCGCACGCGCCTCGATCGCGAGCTGAAGATCCTTGCCGACAAAGATATTTCCGCGTACTTCCTGATTGTCTGGGATTTCGTGCACGAAGCACGGCGCCGCGGGATCCCGGCGAACGCCCGTGGCTCGGGTGTTGGGACGATGGTCGGGTACTGCCTCGGTTTATCCAACGCCTGCCCGGTGCGCTACGGGCTGCTATTTGAGCGGTTCACCGACCCGGACCGCAGCGAGTACCCGGACATCGATATCGATATCTGCCAGGACGGGCGGCAGGAGATCCTCGAGTACGTCCGCCAGAAGTACGGGCACGTCGCGCAGATCATCACGTTCGGAACGCTCAAAGCCCGCGCCGCGATCCGCGACGTCGGCCGCGTGATGGGTGTGCCGCTGCCGGAGGTCGATAAGGTTTGCAAGCTCGTCGGCGACGGGCTCGGGATCACACTCGACAAAGCGCTCGACCAGGAACCCGATCTGCGCAAGCTCTACGACGACGACCCGACGCACCGCCGGATGATCGACACGGCCAAGCGGTTGGAGGGCCTGGCCCGACACGCGGGTGTGCACGCAGCGGGCGTCGTGATCGCGACCCAGCCGCTCGAAAACATCGTGCCGCTGTATCGCCCGTCCGGTACGGACCAGGTGGTGACGCAGTGGGATGGGCCGACCGTCGAGCGTGTCGGGTTACTGAAGATGGACTTCTTGGGCCTTCGCACACTCAGCATTATCGAGCGGGCGAAAAAGCTCGTCCGGCAGACACTCGACGAGCAGACGATCCGGCTCGCCGTTGATCCCGAGGGTAAGCAGCCCGCGGGCTGGAACCCGCTCGACCTGGACCGCTTGGCGTATGACGACCCAAAGGTGTTAGATCTGTTTTGTCGTGGGGATACGGCCGGGGTGTTTCAGTTCGAGTCCGGCGGGATGCGCAACCTGCTGATGGCGATGAAGCCGGACCGGCTCGAGGACCTGATCGCGGCGAATGCGCTGTTCCGCCCGGGCCCGATGGCGCTGATCGACGACTACAACGCGCGAAAGCACGGCCAGCAGCCGGTCCCCAAAGCCCACCCGATTGTCGATCGCTTCACCGACGAAACGTACGGGATCATGGTCTATCAGGAACAGGTGATGCAGATCGTGCACGAGCTCGGCGGCGTGTCGCTGCGCGAGGCGTACACGCTGATCAAAGCCATCAGCAAGAAGAAAGAGAAAGTGATCGACGCGAACCGGGAACGGTTCCTGGAAGGGTCCAAGTCACAGGGGCTTTCCGAGGACCGCGCTCAAGAGTTGTTCGATCTGATCCTCAAGTTCGCCGGTTACGGGTTCAACAAGAGCCACTCGACCGGCTACGCGATCGTGGCGTACCAGACCGCATACCTCAAGACGTACTTCCCCGTGCAGTACATGACCGCCGTGCTGACCTACGAATCGGTCAGCACCGACAAAGTGGTCGAGTACATCGACCAGTGCAAGCGATTGGTCCTGCCCGACAGGCGCCAGGGCGTGGACGTGCGGCCGCCGGACATCAACCTGTCCGAGGTCGATTTCACGGTGGCGTATGGAAAGGACGAGGCGCATACCCCGAACTCGGGGCACATCCGGTTCGGGCTCGGCGCGGTCAAGGGCGTCGGTGAGAAAGCCATCAACGCGATGATCAAGACGCGTGACGAGGGTGTGCCCTTCCAGAGCCTCTACGAATTCGCCGAACGCGTGCCGCTAGGCGCCGTTGGCAGAGCGACGATCGAGGCGCTGATCAAGTGCGGGGCGTTTGATTCGTTGCACAGCCTGGAGCAACGCGCGGCGATGATCGATGCGCTCGACGACGCGGTTCAAGCCGGGCAGCGTGCAGCCAGCGATCGCAACAGCGGGCAGATGAACTTCTTCGGCGGCTTCGCTGACGCCACCGCGGAAACGGAGTCTGATTCACCGGCGCCCAGCGCAGCCGTGTCACTGCCGACCGTCGAACCCTGGCCGAACAAGACTCTTCTCGATCACGAAAAAAGTGTTCTGGGCTTTTTCGTGTCTAGTAACCCGCTCGACGAGCACCGTGAGACGCTCGACCGATTTACGAGTGTTTCAGCCAAGGGCCTTCAATCGCTCGGCGCCGGTGCCGAGGTGGTCATGGGCGGGATCCTGACACGTGTGCGTCAAACGTTCGTCCGCAAGGGCCGCAGCGCCGGCCAAAAGATGGCGATGCTGACTGTTGAGGATCCGACGGGGTCGTTTGAGGGTGTGGTGTTTTCGGATCTCTACGGGGCCGTCGCCGATCTTCTTGAGGTCGACTCAATCGTCGTGGTCAAAGGCAAGGTCGACCGCCGACGGGCCGAACCGAGCGTGATCGTCGATAAGCTTGTTGCGGTGGATGATGCGGCCGAGACTTTCACCAAGGAGATCAAGATTCGGCTAGGCGGCCTCGATGGTGCGGGCGATGAAGTATCGCGCGAGTTAGACAATCTAAAGACACTGTTGCGTCAGGAATCGAGCAGCGCCGGGCGCGATGCCGCGTTGGTGTTGGTTGAGGTTTGCGACAGTGGGTTCGAGGCGTGCCTGCGGCTGGACGGTCTCCGAGTGGGTGTCCGAAAAGACCTGCCCGATCGCGTCACGGCTGTGCTCCGTGGGCGCGGCGGTTGTGACCTGATCGGCCCCATGAAGCTGGTGATTGATCCTGATGCGGTTGCGGATCAGGATCAGGGTTTGCCAAGCTTATTCGTGGACAAGACGGCTGAGGAGACTTGCGACAGTATCGATCGGTATTAACGTGCGCCGGCATCTTTCGCGCCGCGTTGCTAGCGGGTCTCTACTCGTGTCTCACATTACTTGTCGTCACGGATCTCGATGACGGTCTTGCGGTCTTTGTCATAGACGCAGCACTTGGTGGGGTCTTCGGCTTTAGTGACTTTGTGTGAACCGTCGCACAGGGGCAGCGCCTGGCTTAGGCCGCAGGCACAGATCCATGCGCTCTTTTCCTGGGGCTTGAGTTCGATCGGGCCGGTCGCTTCGTGGCGGATGAGTCTGGGCATGGGCGCTCCCTGTTTAGAAGATCGAGTGGCGGGTATTCAACGTCGATTGTAGGCGATGGGACGACCGACCGTGCCGGGTGTCACGCCGGGTCCGGTGCGATGCGTGAGATGATCTTCGCACCGACGCTGTCGCCCCAGACGTTCACGCACGTGCGACACATATCCAGGATGCGGTCGACACCGAGGATGATGCCGACGGCGGCGAGCGGCAATCGGTCGTCACCGACCCGGCCGAGCGAGTCGTTGACCGCTTCGACGACGATCACCATGGTGACGAGCCCGGCGCTGGGGATGCCTGCTGCGCCGACTGCGGCGAGCGTCGCGGTGATCACGATGATGGCCAGTTCCGTCCCGCCCAGGTCGATCCCGAAACACTGGAAGAGGAACACAACGGCGACGGCTTCGTAGAGGGCCGTTCCGTCCATGTTGATCGTCGCGCCCAGTGGCAGAACGAACCCTGCGGACCGCTTCGAAACACCGCCGAGTTCCTCGGCACACTCGAGTGTGACCGGCAGGGTCGCGGAACTCGACGCCGTGCCGAACGCGGTCATCAGCGCCTCGCGCATCTGGTGCATGAAGCGATAAGGATTCGTGCGGCCGACCAGCCAAAGGATCAGCGGCAGGACAATCAACGCGTGCATGGCCAGGGCAATGATGACGGTGATCATGTATTTACCCAGCGGGCCCAGAAGGCTTGCGGTGCCGATGCGGGCGACCGTCCATGCGACCAGGCACAGCACGCCGAGCGGCGCCAGCCACAGGATCCACCCGACGAGCTGCATGATCGCGGTGAACAGGGCGTCGAAGAACTCGATGATCGGCCGCCCGCGCGCCCCGATCGTTGTGAGCACCACGCCGAGGATCAGGCTAAATGAGATGACCGGAAGCAATCGGCCGTTGGCCGCGTCGCCAATCGGGTTGGCCGGGAGGACCTGGCGGGTGAGGTTCTGGAACGCGGTCCACAGGCCTTGAGTTTGCGCTTCCTGGACTCGCTGCTGCACGGTGCCGGTGGATGCGTTGAACTCACTGACCTGCTGATCACGGAACGCGGCGTCGAAGCCCTCTCCGGGTTGGATCGCCGTCACCAAAACAACCCCGAGCACGACCGCGATCACCATCGTGACGAAGTAGTAGGCGACTGCCCCCGCGCCGATGCGGCCCAGGTCCGACGGATTCCCGATCGACGCGACCCCGACAATCACCGACGACGCGACCAGCGGCACGAGGATCATCTTGAGCAACCCGACGAACAGCGTGGTTCCGACGAAGTGCAGCGCTTCAAGGGTGCCGCCCGGGACGTCGGCTTCATAGACGCGGTAGAGCGTCTCGCCGAACGCCGCACCGAAGACGAGTCCGGCGATGATCCCGACGGTCAGAATGGTGTGCGGGTTGAGCTTCATGGGGTTTGATTAGTTGTGTGGCTACGGTCGGGTACGACTAGATCTGATCAGCGTATCCCGCGAAAGTCGACTCGAACTCAGCAAACTCTCGCCCGAATGTCTCCCGGGCCTTGGCCGACTCACACACCGCGTCTTCCTGGCTCATGATGACCTGGTCACGGTTGAACGGTGCGCCCGGCATCGCGGCGATCAGGTTGGCGTACCAGACCGGGATCGCCAGGGGCTTGCGATTTTCTTTGGCCTTGGGCAGGTGTTTTTGGCATGTTTGGTACAGCGCAGGCCATGTGTACCTGTCGGGCCCGCCGAGCGGATACGTCTCTCCGATCGACCGATCGTTCGTCACTGCGTTCGCGAAGCAGTGCGCGACATCCTCGACCCAGACCGGCTGTAGCGACCCCGCGCCGCCGCGGCCGAGAAGCCCGGCGCCGAAGTAGGGCATGAACGGGGGGAATGGCCCGCAGCAGAAGCCCTTGACCATCTGCATGAACTCGCCATCGGGCCCGTGGATGACCGACGGGCGAAAGATTGTGTACGCCATCCCACTGTCTCGCACGGCCTGTTCGGCATGCCACTTGGTCAGGTGGTACCGGCTGACCGCGTTCGGCCGGGCGCCGATCGCGGACATCTGAACCCACCGTCGGACGCCTGCTTTGGTTGCGGTCGCCAGCAAGCGTTCCGTCCCGGATGTGTGGACGCGCTCGAACGTTTGTCCTCGCCGCGGCTTCTCCATGATGATGCCGACGACGTGGATCACCGCGTCCGCGCCATCAACGAGCGCCGCGATCGCGTTATCATCGAACAGCCCGCCTTTGACGGTGTGCACCTTGCTGTCGATCGGTGGCAGCCGCGACGCGTCACGTGCAAGCACGCGGACCGAGCAACCGCTCAGCCGAAGCTGGGCCAGGAGGTGACGGCCGACGAAGCCTGTGGCGCCGGTGAGTGCTACGCAAGGCGGTGTCGCGGGCATGAGATTGTTCCAGGGGGTTGCGGCCGATCGGGTTGGCCCGCGGCGACAACTTGTGATCCAAGCCAGCTTTGATGGTAGATGGCCAGGCAAAGGGATTCAATGGGGCGGTACCGGAAGACAATCTCGATCGGGGCGAGACGCAGCACCTTAGCACGAACTCAAGCCGAAGCTGTCGGGCGCGCGCTCGGCCGAGCCCACGCCGGGCTGACCGTGCGGTATCACTGGATCGAGTCGGAAGGCGATGCGGTCCAGGGCACGCTCGCGGACGTCGGCGGGAAAGGCCTGTTCACGAGCGCCATCGAGCGCGAGTTGTTAGCCGGGACGATCGATGTCGCCGTCCACAGCATGAAAGACCTGCCCGTCGCAGACGGGGTCGAGCGCGGGTTGGTCGTCGCGGCCGTACCGCGGCGCGGGGATGTGCACGATTGCCTGGTCAGCCTAGTGGGCGGTGGGTTGGACGCGCTGCCTGCCGGCGCGACGGTTGGTACATCCGGCCCGCGGCGCGTTGCACAGATAAAGCGCCTGCGGGCGGATCTCGAAGTGCGACCAATCCGCGGCAACGTCCAGACCCGGGTCCGCAAGGTCGTTGACGAGGGCGTTTTTGACGCGACCCTCTTAGCTGTCGCCGGTCTCCAGCGCGTCGGCATGGGCGAGTATGCACAACACCCCATTGATCCGGAGCAACTGCTACCTGCGGCGGGGCAGGGCGCGCTGGCCGTGCAGTGTCGCCGTGACGATCACGCCGCGATCATGCGATGCGTCGCGCTCAACGACCCGGTCGCGGCCGAGTTAGTCGCGGCCGAGCGTGCGGTGGTCGCGGCCCTTGACGGCGACTGCCATTCGCCGATCGCGGTGCTGGCCGAGCGTGCAGCGGACAATTCGAGTGGTGAGTATCGGATGCGCGCGCGGGTGTTGAGTGCCGTCGGCGATCGCGTCGTCTCGGCCGACGATCGCCAAGCCGGAAAAGGGGCGCTGGACGCGTTGGCCAAGCACATCATCGATACGCTGCGCAGCGGGGGCGCCCAAGATGTCCTTACTAGTTGCCAATGTTGACTTTGCAGTGACCCCGTCAACCACGCCCCCACTGCCGATCGCGGGAAAATGAGATTCCGGTCGCTTTTTTTGCTGCTGTGAGCTATGATTGAACCCCAACGAGGAGAAATCACTATGAGTAAGGGATCTGGATGGGTGAGTGTTGTCGCTTTGGTCTGCGCGATTGTTTCGCCTGCGGGTGCAGCCGTGATGATCCCAATCCTGAACCCGGGGTTTGAGGCAGACCCCGCCGGCGACGGGGAGTTTGTTGTTCTCACACAGGTCACCGATTGGACAGCCTTTGACCCCAACGGGTTGCTACCCCTAAGTGGGAACAACGCCATCGGCGTGATCAACCCGACCGGTTCGGACTTCTTCCCCGCGGGCGCCCCCGAGGGCGACAACGCCGCGTTGGTATACATCGAGGACAATATTGGCGACGGCCCGGTCGGGCTGACCCAGGAGTTGACCGATGTGCTCGAAGCCAACACGCGGTACACGCTGACAGTCGAGGTCGGCAACATCGCATCGGGGACCAGCACGGGCGGCGTGCCCTTTCATCTCGACGGCTTCCCCGGCTACGCCGTGCAGCTACTCGCCGGCGGCGTCATCATCGACGAAGACCTCAACACGCTCGCAGGGTCAATCCCCGAGGGTGAGTTCGCGCTAAGCACCGTCGACGTAACCATCCTCCCGGGCCACCCACAGATCGGCGAGTTGTTAGAGGTCCGTGTGATCAACCTGAACATGGAAGACTCCCAGGACGACCCGGGCATCGAAGTGGATTTTGATGACGTGCAGCTAACCGCGACCACGGTGCCCGAGCCGGGCGCTGGGGCGGTCATGCTCGCCGCAGTCGTATCGGGCCTGGGTGTCCGGGCTCGGCGACGCGGCTGCCGGGCGTAGAGATTTAGATCGATTCCTGCCAGGTTCCCCCACGGCGAAGCCGCCTTCGTTATTCAACACAGCCACCCGAGAGAAAGGAAGTTGATGCTCCGAAGCACGCGATCGTTGATGGCTCGTTTCGCTCAAGCATGCCTTGTACTTACCCTGTTCGTCTCAGCACCCGCGTTCGCCCAGGCGCTGGACCCGCTCACCGATGCCTACACAGCGATCATAGGGCAGGGCCGCCTGTGGGATAAGGGATTCCCGAACTTCAACGACCATACCATCGATGGGGCGACATCCGCTTCCGGTGAAAGCATAAGCAACGGCGGTATGTTCGAGGGGGAAGGTTTCGCCGACTTCGGGATACTCAAGGCCAAAGCAAAGATCTCAGGGCCTCAAGGCGGCTATTCCCGGGTGTCATCCCGTTTCAACGATATATTCACGATCACTAACCCGGCTGTTACACCCGGTACCGCCGGCACGATGCGGATGGGATTCCATGTCGAAGGCCACTCGAACGCGACCTACGTCCCCAACGTCCCCATCGACCCTGGCTTTATGATCGGCAGCGTCTCGTTTTTCGCCTTCTCGGCTCTGGACGACGATTCGAGCATCACGCACAACGACAATCTCAGGCTTCAATACGATGGGTCCTTCCTCGCCGGTGACAAGGTTGCCGCAGCTCCGTTCCCGCTCATCGCGTTGTCGTTCGATGTCCCGTTTGTCTACGGCGATCCGGTTGCCGTTCAGGTGAGCCTGTACGCGCGCGCCGAGGGGAATCCGTTCAGCGGCAGCAAACCGATTGATTCAGTCGAGGTGAATTTCTTTAATACAGCTCAACTTGTCGGCGTCGTGCTCGACGATGTGCCCAACGTGGCCATCGCGGGGCAGTCCGGCTTTGACTACGCAAGTCTCGTCGCCGAGACGCTCCCCGCCGTGCCCGAACCGTCCTCCCTCGCGCTGTTGGCCGTCGGACTCACCCTGGCTGCCCGGCGTCGTCGGTCAGGTTCTTGATCCGCCGTCGCCCGATTCACGCCGTAGCGGGCGCGAGGCTCTGTTGACGCTGCGTCAGGAACTGCTTCGCCGGCATCGGGAATAGGATTAGCAGCAGCAGGTCGCGGTGGGATTGGATCAGGTCGGCGTTGTCTTTGTAGATTGCTTGCAGGTCGGTGTCTTGGACGTAGTCGGCCGGGCGCTGCGTGGCCGGTTGCTCGCCGCGCGAGACGGTCTCGAGCACATCGGGGTCGGGCGGGCCGGGCAGCCGCCCATACTTGCCCATCAACAGGTCGCGAAACGGCTCAGAGACAAAGCTGTAAGGCTTGCCCTGGATCACATTGAACGCGGCCTGCGTGCCGACGATCTGACTGGTCGGCGTCACCAGCGGGACGTAGCCGGCGGCTTTGCGGACGCGCGGGACCTCTTCGAGGATCTTGGGCAGTTGCTCGAGCTTGCCCTGTTCTTTTAGCTGGTTGTGCAGGTTCGACAGCATCCCGCCGGGGACCTGGGCGTCGAGCTGGGCGCGGTCGATTTTGGGGTAACCCTGCGGAACCAGGATCTGGTCTTCGATAATCGCGATCGCCTGGTCGAGTGATTCGCGGTCGCGTTTCTGGATCAGCTTGGCCGCCTGCTTGATGAGCGGGCGCATCTCGGCTGTCGGTTCAGCCGGCCAGGGGTTGCCCATGTGCTCGGGGTCTTTGTCGATGTCGGCCAACTCGCCGCGTGCCTTGCGAAGCGCCGCATCGATCTTGGGCACCAGCGACAGGTCGGCGTTGATCGGGATATCCAACTCGCGTGCGAAATACGCCAGCAACTCGACCGGCGGTTGCGATGTCGCGCCCGCCATCGGCCCATAACACGTATCCAGGTGATCCACCCCCGTAAGCATCCCAACGATGTACGCCGTCACCGCCAAGCCGTTGGTGCAGTGCGAGTGCAGCGTCAGCTCGGTCGTCGGGAACTCTCTTTTCAGTGCTTCGATTAGTTCATTCGCATCAACGGGGTGCAGCAGCCCGGCCATGTCCTTGATGGCCAGCGAGTCGGCGCCTGAGTCGATCGCGGCACGTGCGAACTCTAAAAAGTGGTTCAGATCGTGGACCGGACTGGTGGTGTACGACAGCGCGGCTTCCGCATGCCCGTTATAGGTCTTGGTCGCCATGATCGCGGTGATGAGGTTACGCGGATCGTTGAGCGCATCGAATACCCGCATTCGGGTTGAGCCGGACCGCACCGCGACCTTGAGGAACTCGACGACCACGTTGTCCGGGTAGGGCGTGTATCCGAACAGGTTCTGGCCCCTGCACAGCGAGCGGATCGTCACGCCCCCGTCGGCCGGGTCTCCCAGTGTCTCGCGGAACCGGTCCAGCCGATCAAACGGGTCATCGCCCGTGAACCGCAACGCCGAGTCCAGCGTCGCCCCGCCCCACAACTCGAGGATCGAATACCCGCTGTCGCGGAGCATCGGCAGCACGGCCATACACTGGTCCGTGCTCATCCGCGTGGCCAGCAGCGACTGGTGCCCATCGCGGAGCGAGCAATCGATAAAGTCCACCCCGCGGGGGCGGTGCGGCGTCGCTGCCGGGGCGTTATGATCCTGAGCGGTTGTCATGGGGCGGCCTTGGTTAGTGGTCCGGTCGCCGGCTGCGTGGCCGGCGGGCCCGTGCGTCCCCGCAATGTACTTTCTGCGGGCATCGAGCGCAACCCGGATTGTTGGAGCAACAATGATGGGCAACAGCTTACACAGGTGGCAGTGTATGGGTGGCTATCGAAGCGCGTTGATAGCCATGGCGATTTTGGCGAGTGCGATGGGCTCGGTGAGCCCCGTCCATGCCGAACCGGAGGTTAATCTGGCTGGCGAAGTTCCGCGCATCACCGGCGACCCGTTCGACCAGGGCAGTTGGGTGTATCACGGATATGCGTCCGCCGCGTTCGGCGACCACGCCGGCGAGATCTACACTGCGCACGCCGGGCTAGGGTATTACTTCAGGGATAACCTCTCCGTGAACGGCGAGCTGCTCGGCGGCGGGATTGTGATCGAAGACGGCCCGGACGACGACGCCAGCGCCGTCGGGATCAACATCCTCTTCCGATGGCACTTCATGGAAGGGGAGGACTGGACCGTTTACCTGGACGGCGGCGCCGGGCTGCTCCAAACCAGCGAGACGTTTCCTGCCAGCGGGACGCACTTCAATTTCACTCCCCAGGGCGGCATCGGTGGAACCTTAAAACTCCACGGCCGATCGCACCTGATCGGCGGTGTGCGCTGGTATCACCTTTCGAACAACGACAAGAACGGCGGCGTGCGCAACCCCGGCTACGATTCCGCCCTACTCTACGCTGGCCTGATCGTGCCTTTCTAGACGTCCATGGCTGCATCACGGTGCGGCCGACGAGGCCCCCAACGGATCACCCGGAAACGTGGCCCTAACCGACGCCAAACTCACCCATTCCCCCAACGCCGACCGCGGCGCTATCGCCGTGATCCCCGCCCGGTTCGCTTCCTCGCGTTTCCCCGGCAAACCCCTTGTCGATCAGACCGGCAAACCCCTCATCCAACACGTCGTCGAGCGCGTCCGACAGGCCCGGCGCGTTGACCGCGTGATCGTCGCGACCGACGACCAGCGGATCTTTGACGCGACGATTGCGTTCGGCGGCGACGCCGTGATGACCCGCGGCGACCACCCCAACGGCACCAGCCGTATCGCCGAGGTGGTCGAAGCGATCGACGAAGCCGACCCAACGCGGATTATCGTCAACGTCCAGGGCGACGAGCCGGAGATCGAACCGAACGTGATCGACCAGCTAATCACCGGCCTCGAAGCCGAGCCTGACGACAACGCCGCCCCGATGGCGACGTTGGCCAGCGACTTTAGCGAAGGCGAAGACCCGCGCGACCCCAACATCGTCAAGATCGTCGTTGCGTGGGGCCCCGCCCGCGACCGCGGCCGAGCGCTGTACTTCTCCCGTTCACTCGTGCCGTACGACCGCGACGGCAAGAGCGAAGTCGCCCCGCTCAAACACCCCGGTTTGTATGCGTATCGCGCCGGATTCCTCCCACGGTACGCGGCCATGAGCCCAACCCCGCTCGAGCAGGCCGAACGACTCGAACAACTACGCGCCCTCGAACACGGCGTCGCGATCGCCGTCGTCAAAGCTGCCGTCCGCCACCACGGGATCGACACGCCCGAGCAATACGCGGCCTTTGTGCAGCGCATCAAGCACGGCACAGCCGCGACGCCGGCGAAATAATCTCAACTCAGCCAGATCGGTCAGCCAGACGGGCTTCGACGTCCTCAAGCAGTGCGTGGATCAGCACCGCGTGCGCTTCCTGGATCCGCGCGGTCGTTTCGTCCGCAACGATCAGATCGACCGTCGCCAACCCCTTTGCCGGGCCGCCGTCGCGCCCGAGCAACGCGATACTCTCGATCCCGGCACACCGCGCCGCGTCGAGCGCTTTGATCACGTTCGACGACCGCCCCGACGTTGAGATCGCAACCAGGACATCGCCCGGTTGCGCAAACGCATTAACCTGTCGGGCAAACACCTCGGCAAACTCATAATCATTGCCCGCCGCCGTCAGTGTGCTGCCTGAGTCCGAAAGCGCGATCGCCGGGTAAGGCCGGCGCTCCCGATCGAACCGCACCACGAACTCCGTCGCCAGATGCGCCGCATCCGCCGCACTCCCGCCGTTCCCACACGCCAGCAACTTCCGCCCGCCCGCAAGGCAGTCGGTGATCAGCCCGGCCGCACGCGTGACCCCGCTCTCCAGTCCGCGGAGCGATTCCACAGCGGCGACGCTGGCCGTGATTAGTTGCTGGTAGGGGCTCATGTTCGCGCTTCTTGTGCAGGACGACCCGCGAGGCTCCGCATCAACCTATCGTTGCCTATGCGCCGCCCGCAAGTCGATCGACCATCTCGGATACTTGTGTTCCGACGCCGACCGTGATACGGTAGGTCATGCTCAACAGACATCAAGAAGCCTCTGATGTCGGGTCGAACCACCCACCACAAATCCATATTGCATCAGGACTGACGCCGCCAGAACCGAATCAGCAGCAGGGCTCGACGAGTCGCGATGCCCGTGGCTCGCAGCAGCTCCTCGCCGACACCGGCCACGCCACGCAGGAGTCCGAGTTCTACAACCCGATCCCACCCGGCTACACCCCGGGCCGCCACAAGTACGTCGTTGTCATGGGCACCGTGATGAGCGGCCTAGGCAAGGGCATCCTCTCCAGCTCGCTCGCCAAGCTGCTCAAAGACAAAGGCCTGGTCGTCGCCCCGATCAAGATGGAGGGGTACCTGAACATCGATTCGGGCACGCTCAATCCTTACCGCCACGGCGAGGTCTTCGTCCTTGACGACGGGATGGAAACCGACATGGACCTGGGCACCTACGAGCGCATGCTCGACCAGGACCTCACCCGCGACAACTACGTCACCAGCGGGCAGGTGTTCCGCCGCGTGCTCGACAAGGAGCGCCATGGCGGCTACCTCGGCCGTGACGTGCAGATGATCCCGCACGTCACCGGCGAGGTGAAGTACATGATCCGCAACCTCGCCGTGCAGCGCAAAGCGGATGTGGTGTTTGTCGAGGTCGGCGGGACTGCGGGCGACTACGAAAACGGTTTCTACATCGAGGCCTTGCGTGAGTTGGCATTTGAAGAGGGACCCGGCAGCGTCTGCTTCGTCGCGCTGACCTACATCATCGAGCCGAACGCCCTGGGCGAGCAAAAATCCAAAGCCGCCCAGCTCGGGCTGAAAAAACTCATGGAAGCCGGGATTCAGCCGCACCTGGTCGCCTGCCGCGCCCAACACCCGGTCAGCGACTCGGCCTGCCAGAAGATCGCGATGTTCAGTAACGTCCCGATCAAGCGCGTGTTCTCGATGCACGACCGCTCGTCGATCTACACCATCCCCGACGCGATCCGCGATGCCGGACTGGACCGCGAGACACTGAGCATCCTCAACCTGCACGACCGCGTGAACCAGGTCGCCGAGGACCGCGCCCGCGAGCAGTGGGGCGGCTTCGTCTCGCGCCTCACCGGCGAGCGGCGGTACAGCGTCTGCGTCGGGATCACCGGCAAGTACACCGCGCTTCGCGACGCCTACGCATCAATCGACAAAGCCCTCGAACACGCCGGCGCCCACCTCTCGGCCAAACTCGAAGTCCGCTGGATCGACACCACCGAGATCGACGCTGCCCAGCTCGATCGCAAGGACACCGGCGGCGGCATCGCGCAGCTACTCGACGGGATCGACGCGGTGATCGTCCCCGGCGGCTTCGGCCACCGCGGCACGGAAGGCAAGATCGGCTGCATCCGCCACTGCCGCGAAACCGGCCTGCCCTACCTCGGCATCTGCATGGGTTTCCAGATGGCTGTCGTCGAATATGCCCGCCACGTCTGCGGCCTCGACGGCGCTGGCAGCACCGAGTTCGACCCGCAGTCCGCCCACCCCGTCATCGACGTGCTGCCTGAACAGAAAAAGATCGAGGGCCTGGGCGGCAACATGCGCCTGGGCGGACACGACGTGCAGGTCCACGTCCGCACGCTCGCCTCGTTCTTATTCGATAAGAAGGCTTCGGTCCGCCAACGCTTCCGCCACCGCTACGAAGTCGATCCCAAGTACATCGACCAGCTCGAAAAGCACGGCCTGATATTCAGCGGCCGCCACCCGCAACAACCGATCATGCAGATCCTCGAGTTGCCGGGCTCGGTCCACCCTTACTTCATCGGCGCGCAGTTCCACCCCGAGCTCACCGGCCGCCCGCTGCGCCCCCACCCCATGTTCCTCGGGCTGGTCGCCTCCGCCATCCGCCGCGCACACCCCGACGAGCCCGCGGACAAGATTTCCAAGCGTTGGCTGCCTAAAATCACAGTGGTGAGCAAAGCCGACGCCCCGGCCCCATCAAAGTAGCGTCGGCCAATCCCGGTGAGGTGAGAGTGTGATTTCGTCTTCCTTTTGAGAGGTATCGTTATGCGCACACACACCTTGAGATCGATCGCGATCCTTGCCGGTTTGACGCTTGGTTTGGGGGCCCCCGTATATGGCGGGCCGGTGGCGGCGGGCAACGCGGCGGACGATTACGCCAAGGCCTTCAAGTTCCTACGGGCACAGCCTGAATCACTCTGCGAGAACCTTTGGGATTGGAAAAACATCCTTGTTTGTGAGCACTCCATCTCGATCGTCGATCACCTGCGCCCGGCACTGGATCTTGTCGCACGCGCAGCGGCGATCGATCACTGTGACTGGCAATGCGACTACGACGCGCCCTTCCACAACGGGGTATTCGACCCGGTCTACCCCGATGCCGGGGTCTTGGACGTCGACAGCTTCAAAAATCTGCGTAACGCACTGCTCCTCCGCGCGAGAATCCACCAACACCACGGCCGGATGGACGAGGCCATAACGGACCTTCTCACGCTGCGCACCATGGCGCGGCACGTTGCCGGCGTGAACCTGGAGTGGGCCGGTTTGTGTGGCATGGCCGCCGAGCTATCTGCCATTCAATTGTTGGCACACTGGCTGCCCGACCTTGCCCCGGACCAACTCCGAAGGATACGCGACCACGACCTTCCCGATCGCGCCGACTTTCGTCAGATGATGATCAACGAGAAACGCTTGAAGGTTGATTGGTTGATCCGGACAGCAAACGCGAAGGATTACGATGAGCTAAGCCGTCGCCGGGTCTTCGAGTGCCTTGGCAACCGAGATCATTTCCCTAAGGAGGCGATCCCTAGAACGCTGATCCTGTTCAACAAACAATTCAATGATGCGGACCGTCATTTCACGGAACTGATCGAGGTTAGCGACGCCCCCTGGCCCCAGCTTCGCAAGAAGAAAAAGTGGTTGAGCCTCGCGCCGGACGGCTATGGGGGGCTCGTCGCTCCACGCATCTTGAGCAACCGGCGAATGTCTGAGATGGAGATTGCAAAATCTGTGATGCTCGAGGCCTCCATCGCGATGCTGCTAGACGGCGAGGAGGCCTTCGCGAAAGTCCCGAACCCGCACAGCAATCAGCCGTTCCAGATCAGGTGGATCGACGCCGGGTTTGAGGTCGTCTCCGTACGGCTCGCAGAGTCGGACGATCAACCCCTCACGCTCAAGGTAGGCCTGCCACAGGAGTAATCGGTGTCGGTTATGATAGAGACTGTGTGCATGCGGGCATGCCGATCGATCCCATGCCCACCAACGTTGAAGGAGTGTCGGTCATGCAGCCGCTTCAAGGCAAACACTTCCTGATCTTTGTCGGTGACGGCTACGAAGACCTCGAGTTGTGGTACCCCAAGTACCGCATGATCGAAGCCGGCGCCGGCGTCACCGTCGCGGGGCACGAGGGTGGAGCCAAATACACCGGCAAGAACGGCTACCCCTGCGTCAGCGACGCCGCGATCGAGCTGATGGAGTCGGCCGACTTCAACGGCGTGATCGTGCCCGGCGGGTGGATGCCCGACAAACTCCGGCGTGACGACAAGGTGAAGGAGCTTGTCCACGAGTTCGCCGGCGCCGGCAAGCTCGTCGCCGCAATCTGCCACGGCGGGTGGATCCCGATTTCCGCAGGCGTATACCCCGGCATCCGCGTCACCGGCTCACCGGGCATCAAGGATGACCTGATCAACGCCGGCGCGGTCTGGGAGGACGCGCCCGTAGTCGTCGACGGCCACTTCGTCTCCAGCCGCAAGCCGGACGATCTGCCTCAATTCTGTGAAGGGATCCTCCAGGCGATGGGCGTCGCGACCGCCGGCGCCGCGTAGATTCGCTCCCCTCGATCGATCGAATCAAACCCGCGATAGCGCGAACCGCCGTGCATACGTCAGCGCGATCGCCAGCGCATCGGCCACGTCGGGCGGGCTCGGCAATTCAGGCAACCCGAACTGTGCCTGGATCGACCGCTGCACCTGCTGCTTAGACGCATGCCCGTATGAGGTGACAGCCTTCTTGACCTCCGTCGAGGGGAGATGCTCCACCGCCATCCCTCGCTGCTTCGCGGCCAGCAGGATCACCCCGCGCGCATGGGCCATCAAGATCGCCGTTCGCGGATGCTTGTAATGCGCATACAGCTTCTCAACAACGATGCAATCCGGCTTGTGCTCGTCGATCACGCCGCACAAATCGTCGTGGAGTTGCACCAGGCGAGATTCGACATCCGCCTTAGCATCCAGCCGGATCACCCCGGCCTCGACGATCGTCGGGTCCGCCAATGCGCTCGCCGCTGTGTCCGCCAGGGCCAACACGCCGTAGCCGGTCAACCTCAACCCCGGATCAATACCAAGCACACGCATCATCCCAACTAGGTTAAGCCACCCACGATCAGGTGTATACCCACCGCATCGCGGGTCTCGTCGCGCCAGCGTTGTCAGTAGGGGGGTTCTGGCATAAGTTGCTTCGGCCCCGCGTGGGGCGATGGCTTGCCGGTGTATTCCGTAACCCCGGCTAACTGGGAGGGCCGAGTCCTTGGCCAAACGCCGCAGTAAAACCGCTGAAAAAACGCTGTTCGAGGCCGCTGAGCCCGGCGGCAGTGCCGGCGGTGGCGCGCCCGTCGATCCCAGCGGTCCCCACGCCGGCGACAGCAGCGGCAACGGCCAGGTCGTCGCCCTGCACGAAGCCGCACAGGAGCGGTACCTCAACTACGCCCTGTCCGTGATCACCAGCCGAGCGCTCCCCGACGTGCGCGACGGGCTCAAGCCGGTCCAGCGACGCATCCTCTACACCATGTGGCAGCAGCGGCTGACCTTCGACGCCAAGCACCGCAAGTGCGCCAAGGTCGTCGGCGACGTGATGGGCAACTACCACCCGCACGGCGACTCAGCCATCTACGACGCGCTAGTGCGTATAGCACAGCCGTTCTCCGTCCGCGCCCCATTGGTCGATGGCAGCGGCAACTTCGGCTCACTCGACGGTGACCCCCCGGCCGCGATGCGATACACGGAGTGCCGCCTCGCGCGCATCTCCGACGAGATGCTCACCGAGATCGGCCAGGCCACTGTCGACTTCCGCCCCAACTACGACGGAACCAAGAGCGAGCCAGCCGTCCTCCCGGCGCGCATCCCCAACCTGCTCGTCAACGGCGCAACCGGGATCGCCGTCGGGATGGCGACCAACATCCCACCGCACAACCTCGGTGAAGTTTGCACCGCACTCGTCAAGCTGCTGGATGACCCGGAGCTCAAGACGCATCAACTTTGCCGTTACGTCAAGGGCCCCGACTTCCCGACCGGCGGCCGCATCTTTAACACCCCCGACGAGCTCAAAGCCATCTACCAGGATGGCACCGGTGTCGTCCGCGTCCGCGCAACACACGAACCGGGCACCGTCGGCCGTACATCCAAAACGCTTTACATCACCGGGGTCCCCTACGCCGTCAACAAAGCAACCCTCGTCGAGCGGATCGCCGAGATTGTGATCGGCCGCAAGCTGCCTCCACTGTTGGATGTCACCGACCTGTCCACCGACGACGTGCGTATCGCGCTCGAGCTTAAAAAAGACGCCGACGAGCAGATGGTGCTTGCCTACCTATTCAAACACACCCCGCTGCAAGTCAACTTCAACGTCAACCTCACATGCCTGGTCCCGACGGAGAACCCGCAGGTCTGCCGCCCCGAACGCCTCGGCTTGCGCGAGATATTGTGGAACTTTTTGTTGTTCCGCATGCGCGTCGTCACCCGCCGACTCGAGCACGAGCTCGACACACTGCGAAAACGTGTCCACGTGCTCGAAGGCTTCGAGACAGTCTTTGATGCGCTCGACGCGATCATCAAGATTGTCCGCAAGTCCGACGGCAAAGCCGACGCGGCCAAGACCATCATCACCAAGTTCAAACTCGACGCCGAACAGACCGACGCAATCCTCGAACTCAAGCTCTACCGCCTGGCCAAACTCGAAATTCTGGTGATCCGCGAAGAGCTGAAACAGAAGCGAGCCCGGATCAAACAGATCGCCGGCCTGCTTTCCAGCGAGAAGGAACGCTGGGCTATCGTCCATGAAGAGATCCTGGCCGTCCAAAAGCAATACGGCAAGCCCGACCGTCGGCGAACCGTGATCGAGGCCGTACAAGAAGAGCCGCAGTTCTCGGCCGACGACTTCATCGTCGCCGAAGACGCCGTGGTCATCGTCACGCGCGACGGGTGGGTCAAACGACAGAAGGAAGTACGCGACCTGAGCACCACTCGGCTTCGTGAGGGCGACCGCGTCCTCGCGGCGCTCGCGGGCAGCACGCGAAGCACCGCTGTGTTCTTCTCGGATTTCGGAACGGCGTACACCTGCCGCATAGCCGACATCCCCGCGACAACCGGGTACGGCGAGCCAATTCAGAAGCTGTTCAAACTCAAAGATGGTGAGCACATCGTCGGTGCTGTGAGTTTGGACTATCGAGTCATGGCTGGGATTGATGCGGGCGACGACGAGGTTCCGCCAACCCACGCTGTGGCGGTCACCAGCGATGGGTACAGCCTGCGGTTCGGGCTGCAGCAGCTCGTTGAGCCGAGCACACGAAACGGGCGGCGATACGCCAAGCCGGTAAATCAGGCCCGAGTAATCGGCGTCGCGGTGATCGGCGGCGAGGAAACCATGATCGTTGTGACCCGCCAGGCCCGCGCGATCCTGTGTGCAATCGAAGAGATCAACTACCTCAGCGGCCCGGGCAAGGGCGTGATCCTGATTAAACTCGGCAATGCCGACAGCGTGCTGGGTTTTGTCGCTTCAAAGGGCGACCGCGACTTGCTCACCGTCGCGACCAGCCGTGGCGGAAACCAGAACGTCAGCACCGCGCGCTACGAAGTCACCAGCCGCGGCGGCAAGGGCCGCGAGTTGCTCAAGCGCGGGTCATTGGTGCAGATCATCGAGGCCGACCCGGTTGTGCCCGACCTGCCAGAGACCAAAAAGTAGCGCACGCGCCGATCTAGCTAGATAAACGCAACAGCGACCGCGACAGACACTATGACTCCGACCTACTCCGCAAAAGACATCGCTGTGTTGGAAGGCCTCGAGCCCGTGCGCAAGCGGCCGGGGATGTACATCGGCGGTGTCGGCTCAGCCGGGCTGCATCACCTGGTGTGGGAGGTCCTCGACAACGCCGTCGACGAAGCCATGAACGGTCACGCGACGGAGATCACCCTGACGCTCCACCGCGACGGCACGAGCATCACCGTGACCGACAACGGCCGCGGGATCCCCGTCGACCGCCACCCAACGCACAAGAAACCCGCGCTGGAAGTGATCCTCACCACCCTGCACGCGGGCGGGAAGTTCGACGATGGCGGTAGCGGATACAAGACGTCCGGTGGGCTGCACGGCGTGGGCGCGAGCGTCGTCAACGCGCTGTCGAAGCAACTAGTCGCGACCGTGAAGCGCGACGGGTTTACCTGGGAACAGAAATTCGGCCTCGGTAAGCCGCTCGGCAAGCTCAAGAAACTCAAGCCCGCACGTGGGACCGGCACAACTATTTATTTCCACCCCGATCCGACGGTATTCCCCAAGACCGAGTTCGATGCCGAGACGATCTGCCATCGGTTGGAAGTGGTCAGTTACCTGCACCGCGGCGTGCGCGTTACATTCGAGAATCAAGTGAGCGGTGAGAAGCACGCGTTTCAGCACGAGCGCGGCGTTGTGGATTACCTCGAAAAGATCGAAGGCGACCGCGTCGGCCGGCCGGTTCACGATACGCCGTTCACCGTGAATCGCGAGCACGGCAACGGCGGCGGAGCCCGAGTCGACCTGGCCATGCGCTGGACCGAGGCGACTGACGAGCACATCCGCAGCTACGTCAATGGGATTCCGACCGGGTCAGGCGGCACGCACGAGAACGGCCTGCGCGCCGGGATCGGCAAAGCCATCCGCAACTACATCGAGACACACACCCTGTCGCCCAAGGGCGTCACGCTAACCGGCGACGATATCCGCGAAGGGCTGGTCGGTGTCTTGTCGGTTTTCATTACCGACCCACAGTTCCAAGGCCAGACGAAGGACCGGCTGAACAACGCCGAGTTACAGGCACAGATCGATTCGGTCGTCCGCCCGACGCTCGAGCAGTGGCTGAACCAGAACGGCACTGCCGCCGAAGCGATCGTCGCGCGCATCATCCTCGCCGCCCGCGCTCGCGAGGCGTCACGCGCCGCGCAGCAGGTCACCCGCAAGAGCGCGACGTCGGCGCGCCTGAACCTGCCCGGCAAGCTCAGCGACTGTTCCGACCGTGGCAAGGCCAACAGCGAATTGTTCATCGTCGAGGGGGACTCGGCCGGCGGGTCCGCTAAGCAGGGACGCGATCGGCGGCGTCAGGCGATCCTCCCATTGCGAGGAAAGGTGCTGAACACCGAGCAGGCGACGATGACGAAGATCCGGGAAAACAAGGAGCTTTCCGATCTCGTCACCGCGCTCGGCTGTGGGATGGGGCGTGACCTTGATGTGTCAAAAATGCGTTACGGGCGTGTGATCCTGTTGGCTGACGCGGACTCCGATGGGCACCACATCACGACGCTTCTGCTGACATTTCTCTACAGGCACATGCAGGAACTGATCCGCGCCGAGCGTGTCTACCTCGCCCAACCACCGCTCTACCGCATCAACATCGGCAAAGAGACGTACTGGGCCAAGGACGATCCGGACCGCGACGCGATCCTCGCCAAACACGGCAACGGCCGAGCCAACGCCGAGATCACCCGCTTCAAAGGCCTCGGCGAGATGATGCCTAAGGTGCTGTGGGAAACCACACTCAACCCCGCGACCCGCCGCCTACTCCGCGTCGAGATCTCTGATGCGTTGCAGACCGACCGTGTGATCTGTGGGCTGATGGGCAAGGACGTATCCGAGCGCCTGCGTTTCGTCACCGAGCGTGCCGAACAGGCCGAAGCGCTCGATCTGTAGAGTACCGCGACCTCGCGTTCGCTAACTCTCATCCGCGATCTTCTCGATGTGCGCACAGGCCTCGTCGATCGGGTTGGTGCCCTCAATTCGGCCGGCAACATTGCGGCAGTTCTCCGCAACATCCGGGTTGTCCAGGATCCGATGCAGCGACTCGGCGAGCTCCTTGCGAAACCGCTTGGGCGGCAGCCAATCACCCACGCCCAGGCGTGCGATCCGTTCGGCGTTGTCAGGCTGATCAAACCCCATCGGCATGAGTAGTTGCGGCGTCCCAGCCGCGAGCGCCTGGGCCGTTGTACCGATACCGCCGTGGTGCACCAGTGCAGCCGCACGTGGCAGCAACTGGCTAAGTGGGACATAGTCAAAGTGGCGGACCGTGTTTGGCAGGTCTGCCGGCAGGTGGTCGCGGTACCGCGTCAACAGGATGCCACGGCGATCGAGTCGATCACATGCCGCCACCGCCGCGTCGAAGAACGCTCTCCCATGCCGCATCGCGGACCCCGGCGTGAACACAATAGGCGGTGTGCCTGCGTCTAGGAAGCCTTCAACGGCTTGGTCCACCGGTTCGACACCGCGCTCGTCCCACAGCGGAAATCCCGTTAGAAATGTGTTCGGCGGCCAATCGGGTTGTGGCGGCGCGAACCACGGTGGGAACAGCCCGATCACACACTGCGGTGAGTGCCACCAGCGATCCAGCGCCCGCTTCACTGGGGGCAAGCCCAACTCGGCGCGAAACCGATTGATCGGTGGTGCCACAACCCGATCGATCACTGCCGCATCCATCATCCAGTACAGCAGGCGGGTGTACCACCGCGGCGACCCCTGCGGCATCCACACAGCCGGCATGCGTGGTGGTGCGGTGACGCTGCGGAACACGGACGGTTGGAGGTGGATGGTCGCCAGAGAAATGCCCAACCTCTCGTGTGCGATCCTGGCGCCAAACGCCAACGCCGACGACACCAGCGTGATCGGCTCGCGCGAATGGTACTCGGCGACGAGCTGATACGCGTCGGGTACGACCCCCAGCACCCGATCCATAATCTTTGCGAACCCACGTGTCGGGTGCCAAAGGTCCGGGTCCGTCAGCATCGTGTCGTACTCATCGGCGGTGCCAAACTCAACGAAGTCCAGCCCGACGCGTTGGATCAGCGGCCCGAAGTGACCATTGGCCACGAAGGACACTCGGTGGCCGCGAGCGCGCAGCGCGAGGCCCAACGCGATGAAAGGGTGGACGTCGCCGCTGCTACCGACAGGCGTAAGGAGTGCGTGCATACCGAGACTCGTACCGGGTGCGGGTCTGAGCCTCATATTCTATGGGGAGTCAGTCGCGATGAGTGCCGCGAGCCCGTAGATCAGTTGCCCGCCATGACTCGGCCAACGCTGAAGATGGGCATGAGCATGGCTACCGCGACGAACCCGATGATCGAGCCCATCACGACGACCATCAGCGGTTCAATGAATTGTGTTGTGGTCTTGACCGCGTCGTCGAACTCCTCTTCCGTGACGGTCGCGACGCGGGACATGACCTGGCCGAGACGCCCGGCCTTCTCGCCACTATAGATCATCTGGGCGATCGACCGCGGGATCAGGCGCGACTGAAAAAGCGGCTCAGATAGTTGGGCTCCCTGGCGAAGCCGATCATCGACGCGCTCCCACAGGTCATCGTAGTAGACGTTGCCCGTGACGTACCTGACGATCGAAACCGAATCGAGGATTGGCACGCCTGCATCGATCATCGTCCCCATGGTCCGGCAGGCCCGGCTAAGGTAAAGGCTCGAGAATAGATTTCCAATAACTGGGGTTTTCAGTTTCAATCCGTCGAACAACCGACGACCCAATGCCGTGCGGACCAGCAGCATGAACCCGATCACAGCGGTAATGCTCAACACAAGCCAGTAGTACCAGTAGTGAACAGCTCCGGAGCTGGCCGAGAGCAGCGCCTGGGTTGGCAGTGGCAGCACGGCGTTGCGCGTTTCGTAGATCGTGCCGAAGCGCGGCAGAACAAACATGAGCAGGAACACCGTGACACCGATCGTCATGAACAGCATAAACAACGGGTATGTCAGCGCGCCGCGGGCCTGGCGCAGGATCTGTTGCTCCTTTGCCAGGTACTCCGAGATACGCCCGAGCATTGGGCCCATCGTTCCGCTAGCTTCGCTCGCGCGGACTAGCCCGGTCATCACTTTCGGGAAGACCTTGGGAAATCTTTTCATAGCCAGAGAGAGTTCACCGCCGGCCTGAACAGTCGCGGAGATGTCCTCAAGGACTGCTTTGAAATTGTCGTTACCGACCTGTCTGGTCAGACAATCCAGCGCCTCACTCATCGGGACCCCTGTCTCGATCATGATCGCCAATTGGTGTGTGAAGTAGATCACCTCCGCACGCTTGACGCGCTTGGCTCGGGTCTCGATCGGGATCAGGTCGCCGTCGAGATCGTCGTCGGCCACCTCGGTGAGCTTGGTGACGAACTTCCCCTCGGTATGAAGGATCTGACTGGCCTGGTCCACACTCTGCGCGGAAACCTGACCCGTGAGCAGGGTGCCCTGGCCATTGCGAGACTGGTACGTATATCGTGGCATGGATTCGAGATCCGTTGGCCCACTCCGTCACCCCGCGGCGTCCGCGCGAGTCGCTAGGCCGATAGAGTTATCGGCATTCTGACGGTCAGACCGAACATACCGGTCGACCGGTACCGGCGTATTGTAACGGTGGTAGGGGTTGTAACGACTGACAGTCGGCGTTGGCTGTCACTTGGCGCATCAGTTGACAGCCGTAGCGGTGATCACTTCCTCGGCGGTGGTCAAGCCAGCACGGATCTTCGCGATCCCGTCTTCCAACAGAGTGGTGTAGTCGCCCGGCTCCAGCAAACGCTTCATCTCCTGGACCGTATCCCCACGGGTAATCGATTCCAATACCGCATCATTGGGGGTGAACAGTTCATAAATCCCGACGCGACCAGCGTAGCCTGTGTTATGACACTTGACGCAGCCTGTGCCGCGATAGAGTGTTTCGAACGGTGGGCTTGCGTGCTCAAGTAGTTGTGAGATGCGCGGATTGTCGCTAGTCGGCGGGACGGTGGTTTTGCAATTGCTACAGATGCGACGGATCAGGCGCTGAGCGAGGATGCCTTTGACCGACGCCGCCACGAGGAACGGTTCAACCCCGATGTTGATCAGGCGGGTGATCGCACTCATCGCGTCATTGGTGTGCAGCGTTGACAAGACCAGGTGCCCGGTAAGCGCCGCCTGCGACGCGATCAGCGCCGTCTCCGGGTCGCGCACCTCGCCGACCATCAGAATGTCCGGGTCCTGCCGCAGCAATGATCGCAGCGCACTGGCAAAGGTGAACTTCGCCTTGTCATTAACTTGGAATTGATTCACCCCGGTGACATTGTTCTCGACGGGGTCTTCCACCGTACAGATGTTGACTGATTCGTTATTGATCTCATTAAGCGCCGCATACAGCGTCGTCGATTTGCCGCTCCCGGTCGGGCCGGTCACGAGAACGACCCCGTTCGGCTGGCGGATCAACCCGCGGAACCGCTCGAGCAGCGTGGGCGGGAACCCGAGTTGTTCGAGCGTGGCCATGCCCGACCGGTTGTCGGTGACACGCATCACGACCTTCTCGCCGAACTTGCCCGGCATCGTCGACACGCGAAGGTCGATTGGTCGGCCCTGGATCATGACCGTGATCCCACCGTCCTGGGGCTGGCGCCGTTCCGAAATATCCAGCCCGGACATGATCTTGATCCGGCTAACGATTGCCGGCGCGAGTTGGACAGGCGGCTGCAACTTCTCGAATAGCTTCCCGTCGATTCGGAACCGGATGCGCAACGATTGGTTGCCTGGCTCTATGTGTATATCGCTGGCGCCTTCGCGCACCGCGGTGTGGATCGTGTAGTTCACCAGTTTGATCACCGGCGAATCACTCGCCGCGGACTCCAGGTCCGTCAGGCTTGCCAGCGGGTTTTCGACGATCGCGAGGTCGTCCGCGTGCAGATCATCCACGATGTCATCGATCACGAAAACGTTCGCGTCAGACAGGTATGTCTGAAGCGTCTGTCGGATATCGTTGAGTGTCGCGACGACCAGTTGCACCGAGTGGCCGGACAGCCGCTCGAGCTCTTCGAGGAGAAAAACATTCGCCGGCTCGTGCACCGCGACGGTCAGCTTGCCTTCGACCAGAAACAGCGGCAACACACCTTGCTGGTCTACGAACTCGCGCGGGAGCAGCTCGATGACAACCGGGTCGGCAACCTTGGGCGTGATCCGCGCGAACGGTAGGTCGTACGCCTTCGCGACCGCCTGGACAACCTGCTCTCGTGTGACGAAGTTCATTTCGACGAGGATCTCGCCGAGCAGCTTCCTCTTCCCGCGGTCTCGCTGGTACGACAGTGCCTGATTGATTTGTTCACGCGTGATCACCCCCTGGTCAAGCAGAAGATCACCCACGCGGATCGGGGCGGCGTTGTCGCCGTCGGCCGGTCGTGTTGGCTTGGTCGTTGCTAGTGTCATGGTGTGCTGTTCAGGCTGGCATGCGATGCTTCGACCGTGTCACAACAGATCAGTCGCCCGCGCAGGCGCGTCATCTCGAGGACCGTATGGATGTTTTGTGTCGACCCGGCCAGGCGGATCTCGCCAAGATGATCAGCGCAGGTTGTCTGGATCCACAGAAGCGTTTCGAGACCTTTCGAGTCAATCGATTCCAACTCGCTAGCGTCGATAACGATGTCGCGGACAGACTGGCTCGTCAGATTCAGAACGGTTTTACGTATCCGGTCTGTCTGGTCGGCGCCGAGGTCGCCGCTGAGCTTCATTACCGCGAAGCTACCGTCAGTGGTACAATTAATATTCATCGGTCAGGTCTTCCGCTGAGCCGGCCTGCGCCTGGTGCTCGGCGAGCATCTTAAAAAATGGATCAAAGTCGAGGTGTACGAACAGCTCCGCCAACTGCGGGTCGAACTGGCTCCCGGCGCAACGCTCGATCTCCACGATCGTCTTGTCGTGGGTCAATGAGCTGCGGTACGTCCGGTTTGAACTCATCGCGTCAAACGAGTCGGCCAGGCAGATCAGTCGGCCGAAGATCGGGATGTTCTCACGCTCCAGCCCGTGGGGGTACCCGCGCCCGTCCCACCGCTCGTGGTGGTAAAGCACGCCGGGGATCAGATCCTGCATCTGTCGGATGTCTGAGAGAATCCCCGCGCCGATGAGAGTGTGCTGCTTAATCAGATCGAACTCGTCGTCGGTCAGCGGCCCGGCTTTGCACAGAACCGATTCGGGCACACCGATCTTCCCCACATCGTGTATCAGGGCCGACAGGTAGACGCGATTGACGGCAGTCGCATCTAGCCCGGCCGCCACCGCGAGCTGTTTCGACAGCTCGGCGACGCGCTCGGAGTGACCGTGGGTGTAGCTGTCCTTCGCGTCGATCGAGGCGGTCAGCGCGTGCAGCGTGCCCATGAACATCGCCTGCATATCGTCGAAGTGGATGGCGTTTTCCAGGAAGATCGACAGGCTGCTGCCCAGCGACCCGCTCAGCGTCGAGTCGATGCTGCTGATATGCGATCCGTCGAGTTTATCCCCGCCGAACAGAATCCCGACCGTTCGGCCGTTGATCCGCAGCGGGACGATCAGCAGCGTCCCGGCGATCTGTTCCAGGCTGGCGATCCCAAGCTTGCGTGTGTCGTTGATTACGGCGGGAAATGCCGGCTCGGGGTTTAGTTGCCGCAGCATCAGCTCGTCACCGATCCGCCGGATCTGCTCCGTGTCGCAGCCGATTGTCCCAGCAGTAAACACCGCACCGGCCAACTCATTGAGACGCGGCTCGGTGGTGGTAAGCACCAACGCCATCCATCGCAGCCCGACGACCTGCCGCAACTCCCGACAAGCCTCGGTGAAGAAGCTCGCCGGCGTCTGTTTGACGGTCATCCCGGCGGATAGCTTGTACAGCAGGCTCATCTCTTCGTACGACTCACCTAGTTGTAGGCTCATCGTGTACAGCTCAGCCGTCCGCCGCTTGATCTCGGTCGCGTCCTGCTGCATCCAATCAAGCAGCGCTGCGACGCGGCCGGCCTCCGCCGGGCTCACCAGGCAGTCGGGTTCGATCCGATCGACCACCGATAGATGGTCAATCTGGTTTGTGTCGCAAAGAAGCGTCAGCCACTCGCTGTCCAGAAGATCACGTGTCAGAACGATTACGACCTCGAATGTCCCGTGTTCGCCGGGTGGGTTGTCATGGTCCCAGCGTCCCGGCGTGAGCGGCACCAGCCAGACGCCTTGCCAGACCTGCACCGCGCCGCCTTGCGAATTGCGAAGCGCCGAAAGGTGTTGTCCCACCACGGCGGCAAACTGTGGAGAATCAGTGATCAATCGCTCGATCCAGCGCGACGGACCGTGCGCCGTGACCCAGCCATCCGACGCAACGGATGCGAGCGTCAGGCCGAGTGTCTCGAGCCGGTGTCTGATCGGATTCGCAGGGCTCGCAGGGCTGTATTGGCTCGTGGCTGCGGTCAAGACGCTTCTTTCCACTCTGGGCTGACACGCTGCGCGACTAGTTCTTGCACGCGGGCGAGTACCTCTCTTGGGCTGAACGGTTTGGTGATCACGCTCGTGATGTTGGCTTGATCGAGGTATGCCGACGTGAGGCTCGCCCCGCGCGCGGTCAACAACAACACCGGTGTCTCACGCGTCTCCGGATAAATCGCAAGTTGTTCGGCCAACTCGATCCCGGTTACGTACGGCATTTGATAGTCGGTGATGATGACACTGGGGCGTTCGCGGCGCGCGATCTCGAGCGCATCGCGTCCGTTCGCCGCGGTTACCACCAGGTAGCCGGCGTTGTGCAGCTTCAGCCCGAGGACGTGGAGGATATGCACCTCGTCATCGGCGATTAGGATCAAGGGTTTCTCACCCGCCATCGCTGGGTCCTCCCCGACCACGTAAACAATAAACCTCTGTTTATATGTCGGTTATCTGCGGGCGCGGCGTGAGGGACGACCGGCTTGGTTGCGGGTTAGGTGGCCTCGCAGACCCGGTTGAGAGACTTGAGGCTCTTGAGTTGTTGAGATGCTGTCGGTCCCTGAGGCCTGATCCTCACTCGCCTTCTATGCTGATGGACACCGCCGTGAGCAGTTGTCGAGCGCGTGCATCATCCGGGTTGCGGCGTAAGGCCTCGTTGTACGCGTCGGCCGCGTCGGAGGCACGCCCGGCTTCTTCCAAGGCAATCCCCCGCAGCAGGACCGGTGCGGCGCTATCGGGCGCCAGACTCGCCGCTTGCTCGTACATCTCCAATGCTCGGTCGATCTGCCCGCGCTGATACCAAACCATTCCGGCCAGCAGGAACCCTTCGTGGCGCGACGAATCAAGTTCTTCAATACGACCGGCAGCCAGCAGCGCCCCCGTGGTGTCACCTTGCTCCCACGACAGTTGGCCCAGGCTGACCCAGGACTGAATGTCGTTTGGATCGTCGTGCGTAAGTTTGATGTAGATCGCGCGTGCGTCAGCCGACAGTCCGGCTCCCTGATACGCACACGCCAGCGCCCGCTTCAGGTCCAGCCGCGTCGAGTGCCCCGGCTCAGAACCCAGGCGACGCAGGTTCTCAATCGCGTCTCGGTACCGCCCGGCCGCGACCTGCGCCAGCGCAAGATCCTCGAGAATCTGGAGATCCTCAGGCTGCAGCAGCGCCGCTTCCTCGAAGTACTCCGTAGCCTTCTTGAAGTCGCCCTTGATGCCGTACAGATGTCCGACAGCCGTCCGGATCCCGGCGTTCTGATCGAAATATACAACCCGGTCGACCAGCAGCTTGAGTGCCTCATCTTCCCGGTCCAGTGCGACGAGCATCTCAGCAGTTGCGAGTAGATAGCTCACGTTGTCCGGTGCCTGGTCGTATGCGGCTCGGTATTTTTCGAGCGAAGCATCGAACCGGCTCCATCGCTGCAGAATGATCCCCTGGAAGTAGCTCGCTGTCGGAAGATCAGTCTCCTGCGCCATATCGAGCGCCGCTTGGAACCGGTGGTAGCTACGCTCGAGCTGTCCGCGCTCCAGGGCGACCCGACCCGACAACACCAACAGATGGGGGTTCTTCTGGTCGACACTGATCGCCGATGCGAGTGTCTTCTCGGCTTGGTCCAGATCACCGGCTTCGAAGTGCTGCTGCGCGACCTTGGCCATGGACGCCGATCGGACGTTGTTCCAGCGGTTGTTGGCGTCATCGATGTTTTTGGCGTGTTGACGCTGGGCGGCTTCGCACCCGGTCAGGCCAAAGACCACCAGACCAAACACGGACATCTTCAGGAATGCGGCTAGTCGATTCATCAACGCGTTCTCCAGGCTTTCTCACCTACCCGGGGCATTGATAAGGCGGGGCCGGGCACAACCCGGCCCCGTTCGTAGGTCAATCAGTCGATATCGCCGACGGGGACCTCCGCCGTGCTGGCCGAACCGTCAGCCTCGGCGCTGTCCTCGGGGAACCATTCCTCAATGGAACTCGAAGCGTCAGCCGACTCCGTATCGCTCGCGTCCGCCGCGGCATCGCTGGCTTCTTCCGTAGGATCACTCGAATCCGCCGTAGCATCAGCAACGTCTGCAGTGGCATCGCTCTCGGCCGAAGCGTCAGCGTTGTCGGCCGCCGCCGTCTGGTCCGCGTCCACCGCGTCACCAAAGCCCGCGTCCGAAGCGAACTCATCGGACTCGCCCTCGGCCGCCGCAACCTCAGCGGCATCGCCCGCATCAAAAGCCTCGTCACCGGCTTCTTCTGCAGCTTCGTCCGTCGTCGCGGCGAAGTCGCCGGCCTGCTCGTCACCCTCAGGCGATGCCGGGCCCGTGCTGATCGGCACACCATCAATCAAGATGGCTTCTTCAGTGTGTCCAGGAGCCTGCGGAGCAATCGGGTCGGGATCAACTTCATCGTCGTTGAAACCGATTGCGTCGTCCGCCGGGTCGATGGCTTCGATGTGGGCGACTTCGTTGCCGAACGCCTCAGCCGTTTCGCCGTTGGTGTCTGAGTCGGCAACAGTGTTAGTAGCGTCGGCGATAGTCGCATCAGCACCCGCCTCGGCATCGTCAGCCGCATCGGCCGCAGCCGTGGCGTCTTCAGCCGCCTGTTCGTCGAGCGGCCAATCCACCGCCACCGTGTCGCCTGCATCGGCATCCGCGTTGGTGTCTGCGTCAGTATCCGCCGGCGTCCGGGCCGAAGCCGTTGCCGCCGGGGCAACCGGTCCGGACTGACCACTGGCATCAGCCATGCCACCTTCGAGCTTCTTCTCGATGATCTGGTCGACCGCTTCGATCAGGCTGCTGCGGTGCGGCCAGAAGATCCGCTCGCCGGTGATCTTCTCTTTGATCTGACGGGCATCGCGGTGGTTCGGGTCGAGCGTTAGCGCGATGTTGACCCACCACAGAGCCTTCTTCATGTCGCCTTCGTTGTAGTACTTCAGGGCGTACCGCACATGGCTGGCCGTCATCCGAGTGCGTGACCAGGGCAGCAACCCTTCGCGGGCACCCAGCCGGGTCATCTCGATGTAGTCCGCGGCGCGATCACCCTGGGCGTACAGCACCTCATCGTTCATGATCGTCGGCTTAATCAGGAAGATCACCTCTGACCGCTCGTTCTTGTCGTCATAGCCCTTGAACGCGGCGCCCAGCAGCGGGATGTCGCCGGCGATGGGCACCTGCTCGCGTGAGATCTCGGTGTCTTCCTTAAACAGACCACCCAACACGACCGTTTGGCCGTTTCGAACCAGGATGTTGCTGGTCATCTCCTGCGTCGTCTGGTTCGGGATCACGATGCCCGAGATCGCGGTCGTCGTGCCGTCCGAGATCGACGGGCGGATCTCCAAGCGGATGAACTCGTCCTGGCTAACAAACGGCCGCACGGAAAGCTGCGTACCAACCTCCAGGAAGTTCACCGTTTGCGTTGTCGTCGATTCGGTCGCGGTCGTGCTCAGGTAGCCGAGCTTGGCACCGACGAGCAGGTCGGCACGCTGGCGGTTGAGAACGAGCAGCTTCGGATTCGCGATCACAGTCGTGTCTGCGACGCGGTCCAGTGCACGCATGAACACGGCGAAGTCTTCCTGGATGATGCCCAGCTTGAAGCCCGCATCACCGGTAAGCGTGCTACCCACCGTGCTCTGCAGCCCTTCGCCGGTCCCGGCCGCACTGACGATCGGAGTTGCCGGCGAGCCAACAACAGATCCGGAGATCAGCGTGTCGACCACATTCAGCGGACGAAGGAAGTTGCCCAGCTCGTAGTCGATCAGGATGCTGAAGTCGACGCCGAATGCGTTGGCCTCGTCGAGTTGTGCCTGCAGAACGCTGGCTTCGATCAGAACCTGCTTGGGCTTGATATCCAGTTCTTTGATGACGGCCAGGATCTCATCGACGTTCTCGGGGTAGTCGCGGATGATGACCATGTCGCTGTAGGCATAGGTGTTTTCACCGGCATCCGAGATGCTCGGCTGAATGCCCGCGGCCGGCGCGGCGCTCATCGATATTGAACCCGCGGGCGACAACAGCGGCGATACAAACGTCGAAATGTCTTCGGCCGACATGTAGTTCAGCCGGACGATCTTGTGCACCAGGCTACGCTCGGCTTCCTCGATCGCCTGGATCTCAGCCGTCGTGTAGACGTAAACAAAGTTGCCCTTCTCGCGGTATCCGAAGCCGTTCGGCTGCAGGATCGCGTCAAGAGCCTCGTAGAAGTCGACTCCGTAAAGGTCAGCCGACACCGACCCGGCCACATTGCGGCTGGCGACGATGTTGCGCTGCGACTGAATGCTCAGCAGTTGGAGGACCCGCGACAGCTCGAGGTCTTTGACGTGCAGGTCAATCTGGCCGAACGACCCGACATTCACTGTCTGGTCGGCCGAGATGCCTTCGTCGCCAATCGTGGCGGCGTCCTCGGCGAACAGATCGGTCTCTGTCTCACTGTCGCCCGTGTCGGCGGCGCCGTCAGCCCCGATTACCGGACCGGCACAGACCCACCCTGTCAGGCAAAAAAAAACGATCCACCGAAGATTCTTGCTGTTGCTAAGCATCGTGAACTCCTTTGGGCCTCCCGGCCGACCTCCGTCTTGACCGAACCCGGTCTACATCTCGAGCCAAACTTCAAATCCCATCTTTCTCAGGAGCACCCGCCGGTTCATTACGCGAACCAGGGTGAACCCGTCGATTTCCTGTCCCACGGCAAGCAGCCTTCCGCTGATCACCGCTCGTTCCCGCCCGTCGTGAAGCGTTGAATGCAGCCGAAGCGCGGCCGCTTGCTCAACAATCTCTCGGGCCTTTGGCACTTCATCGGTCGCATCGGGTCGCGACTTTTCTACCACTTCGGGAAGTGGGGCAGGATTCCCGCGAGAGGGGTATCGGCTGGCATCTACTGCAAACAGATCCCGCCCGATCAACGCCGGTAGGTCCAGCTCTATCGGCTGTAGGGGTTCGGCGGTCTGACGCTCTGACAGCGGATCGCGTTGCGGCAGCACGTCGAGGGCCACTTGTTCCGGCGTTGCGACAGCCGTACGCGGCACCTGCTTAAGAAGAAGCCTCCCCCACATCAGCAGGGCGACCATCACCAGGCAGAGCATGGTCGAGAACTTGCCCTTCTCCGCCATCATCCGCCGCAGGAGCTTCCGTGCCCGCGCCTTCATGGCCCACCCCCGGTCTCCGGGATGAAGAATGCAGACAGATCGATACTGATCTCGAGCAATGGATCGCTTTCTCGCATCGGTCGGCGGACCTGTACGTGATTGATCTGCACCAGCCGCTGTATCGCTTCAACACGCTGCAAATAATCGTGGACCTGAGTGAACGACGCACGGAACCTTTGCTTGACCGGGATCACCCCGTATTGCGGGCCGATGACCGGCGGCTGTGTCTCCGTGATCACACTCTGCGCCTCAATTTCGGCAAGGCTTGTACTGAGCGACCGCAGCAGATCCGCGAGATGATCGCCTTCGGGCACGTACTTTTCAGCCTGCGCGGCGGCGTTCTGGAGTTGCACCACCTGCCCCGCCAGTCGGATCAGCCCGCTCCCGCCCATGTCGCTTTGCTCGACGAGCTGCTGTGACTGCTCGACCGCTCGCCACAGGTGATTCTCGCGTGCCTTGCGCGGCATCCAGAATCCGATGATGAACGCGGCAACGAGCCCGCACACCACCGCTAACATCTTGGCTTGGTCGCGATGGAGCATCAGGGGGATTGCTCCTGCACGGCAGTGGTCGTGACGACCGGCCGATCAAGCCGGACCCGCGCGTCCACGCGGAACCGACGCGCGACGAACGTGTCGTACGAGACCTCCTTGGTGTAGGGAAGATTTACACTCTTGAAAAGCGGGTGATCGCTTAGAGTGCCAATCAACTCGGCGATCACTAGATCGTCCGATGCCAGCCCGTCGATCTGAACATCGATCACGGGTTGTCGCAGGTCGCCTACCGCCGGATGTTTCGTCGCCGCGGGCGCCGCTTCGCCTTTGTCGGCATTGGGGTTCGGCGTAGGTGCTCTCAGCGAGACCCCGGTCATCGCGATTCCATCCGGCATCGCCTGTGCGATACACCCGAGCACCTGCGACGCTCGCACAGGCGCTGCGAGTTGCTTTCTGACCCGAGCATGATTGGCCAGCGTGTGATACTCGCACTCCAGCCTCGCCATTTCCTCCAGACGATCTCGCGCCGCGTTGCTCTGCTCAGTTAGATGCGACGCGTACGCTTCGAGTGACGTTAGCTGCGCATTCGCATACAGGTGCCCTCCGAAAAGGCTGCAAACCATCAATACCGTAAGCATCACTTGCCGAGTGACCCGGCGCCGCCTCGCGTACTCGTCCAACAATGACTGGGGCAGGAAGTTGATCTCGTTCATGCCGCGCCCCGCTTCGCGTTCCCGTGGATCTGGCGCATCGAGAGCCCGACGGCGACCGCCCACTTGCCGATCCCCATGCCTGTCCCGCTCTCCTTAGAAACCGCCCCGAGGTCGAGCCCTGTGACCGGTGCGTTGGCATCCAGTTCGAACGACAGGTTGTCCCCGAGCGTCCGCACCAAAATCGGATCATGGGCTTGTCCGCCGAAGACCCGCGCAACGCCCGGACGCGAGCCGCGGAACGTCACGTTGAAGTAACGCAGGCAGAGATTGATCTCGTTGGCGAGTTGCTCGACTGGGCGTTTGATCGCATCGACCACCGCATCCTTAGCGCTCACGGGGTCAACGCTGCCGTCGTCAGGGATACCGACGCCGCCCCGACCGGCGCATGACTGACGCACCCGCGACGCGATACCCGGCGAGATACCGAGCCATTCCGCGACCGCCTCGTCGAACACCCGCCCGCCGATCTCGATCAACTTGAAGAAAAGAACCCGCCCATTGCGCGTGATCAATACTTTTGAACAGGTGTGCCCGATGTCGATCGCCATGTCGGCCTGATCGTTCAGGTCTTCCGTGCGGCGCGACGTGATGCAGCGGGCCAAGGCTCCCGGCACAGCGTCGACCGCGGCCGGGATCAGCCCACACTTTTGTATGACATGGACGTGCTCGTCCACCAGCCCGGGCGGTGCGCCCATAAGGATCACCTCACGGCGAAGGTCCTCGCCCTGGCGGACATCCCCCGCGTCGAAGTACTGCACCTGACCCCCGTCACCGCCTAGCAGCAACCGATCCTTGGCCTCCCAGGCCACCGCCGCGCGCAGTTCATCGTCCGGCATGGCCGGCAGCCGTAGATTCTTGTACTGGAGGGACCCGGCCGGGAGGCAGCTTACCACCTGTCGCCCCTGGAACGATCCCTCGTCCAGCAGCCCACGGATCAGTTTAGCCAATGCGGTTGTTCGCTCTGTGCGATCGGTGGGAATGTCGCCGGGGATCTCGGTGTGCGCAGCCGCGACGGGTGCCCAACCGTTCTGGACATGTCGCAATTGGAGCATCCGGATCGAGTGGCTGCCAACGTCCAGCCCGATCGGTTGCCTACCGCGAAGAAATTTGCCTCCGAGCACCGCTTTCTCCCTGGTGCCGCCCGGTGTACTTGATTCGGTTCGTCGTGTCCCCCAATTGGCCGCTTACGGCTCCTCCGGTTCCTCAACAATCTCCGCGATCGTCACCCTGCCGGTGAACGGCGCGACCGAAACCCGGAAGCGCTGCTCCCCAGCCGTCAGCTCCAGCGACCCGCCGTCGCTCGTCGGCGTGCCCAGCGCGTCGAACTCCAGGATCAACGGTGTGTCGTCGTCGAAGTCGACGTTGGCGAGCGCTACACCGTCGAACCGTGCATCGTTGGCGAAGTCGATGATGTAATTCCCGCCCGCGGTCGGCGCCTTCCAGGTGACATTGAGCGTGTTTCCACTCCCGTCGGTGACCCGGTACCGGTTATTCGTCGTGTCGAAAACCACTCGCCGCACTTCCTGCTGGGCGATGGCTTCGTTCTGAGCGATCAGGATGTCTGAGATGACCATACGGCCCGCGGCCTGAACCCCCAGCGTCCCGGCCTGCATCATGTGTGGCACGAGCACCGCCCCGGCCAACCCCATGATCGCGACAACGATCAGGACTTCGACCAGCGTAAACGCCCGCTCGCCGGGCAACCGACTTGATACGTGCATACATTTCTCCCCGTCACCCCGGCTGTTGGTGTTCAGCCTCCGTCGAGCCGCACACGCGCCTGACCGGACTCAAAGAGCTTCGTCAGCGCGTCGAGCTGCTGTGATTGCCGCTTGAGAAGATCAACCATCTGCTGACGCTGGGCGCCGGCATTGGGGATCCCGCTTGCGTACGCCGGGGTCGCCACACTCGCCGTGGTGTCCGCCGGCCCACCGGTCCACGAGGTCCATAGCTGAAACGCGAGCAATATCGCCAGCACGGTCAGCACAGTGTTCAGGTAACGCAGCGCACCCATAATCGTTCTCCTTGCTGTCTCACCCCACCCTGTGGCTGAGCCCGGCACCCGCCGATGGTCGGCAGACTGCCCGGACGGAGTGTTTCACTCTTATCGGCTCTATCCCGCCACCACTTGTGCGAGCGACCCACCGCTTCCAGTTGCGTCTCTGAACCCGCCGCCACACACCTAAAAAAAAAGTCACCCGGGCCGTTAGGCCCGGGTGACTGTACTAAGCGTTGTGGATTAGGTGCCACCGCCTGAGAAGGTCTCGACGTCATCGGAGTCGAGGCCGACGTTGGCCAGATCGATCGCATCGCTCATCGCGATCAGCAGCACGCCGGTGGCCTCGTCGTAAGACCAGCCGTCGGTCGAAGCCGCGCTACCCGCGTCACCAACGAGCGAGCTGTTCGTGAAAGGATTGACCGGGGCCTTCTGCAGGTACGGGCCGAACGGGTTACCCGTTCCGGTCGCACCGGCGGCGTCGGTCTCGAGCGTAAGTACTTCCCAGTCATCCGTGCCCTGCTGCATCAGCGTCAGAGTCGGGTAGTTACCGTTGTGCTGAACCTGGTACAGCTCAAGCTGGCTGCGGATGGTCTGCAACTGCGAAACCACACTGCTGCCCTTGGCCGTCTCACTGGCACTGGTGAACTGCGGGATGACGATCGCGGCCAAAATGCCGAGGATCACCACCACAATCAGGATTTCAACCAAGGTGAACCCTTGATTCTTACTTCTGCGAGTCATCATGCTTACTCTCCTCAAAAAAGAACTGAACCAAACCCGTTTTGTCTGCGCGGGTCCACACGGACTCCGACCACTTCAATACCGCTTCGCTGGCCAAACTTCCGCTTGGCCTGTCCGGTCGCCTACTCTCTGTGCGGGCCCGCAAACAGAGCATTGACGCCATGTCCTACCCGGTGTTCCATCGTCCAGTCCCGACCGCGACTTTACCGATCCCTTGAGGCATCGGCGTCACAGACCCTTTTGAGGGCGGACAACCTGTCACCGCGTGTGCCCGGTAAACAAACGATTCGGATCCGTGAAACGCAAGCCGATGGCGTAAGAATTGTCAGTTCAGGCCGATATGTGCCGCTTGGGCGCCGTCACAACCGGACTCGCCACTGTCTCTTTCCAACCCGCCCCACCCTCGACCGCCGAAATGCCCGCTAATCGTCCGTCCCCAACACCGCCATGAACGCTTCCTGCGGGATATCGACCGTCCCGACACGTTTCATCCGGCGCTTGCCCTCTTTCTGCTTCTCCAGCAGCTTGCGCTTGCGCGACACGTCCCCGCCGTAGCACTTGGCCGTCACGTTCTTCCCAACGCTCTTAATCGTCTCGCGCGCGATGATCTTCCCCCCGATCGCCGCCTGCAGCGGGATCTCGAACAGGTGGCGATCGATCTCCTTCTTCAGCCGCACCAGCAGCGACCGCCCACGGGCCTCGGCTTTGTCCCGGTGAACGATCACCGACAGCGCATCGACCCGCGACCCGTTGATCAGGATGTCCATCTTCACCAACTGGTCACGGTGGAACCCGGTCAGCGTGTAGTCCATCGTCCCGTACCCGCGTGTGATCGACTTGAGCTTGTCATAGAAGTCGTAAATGATCTCCGCCAGTGGCAACTCATACACCAGAATTTGCCGCGTATCGCTAAGAAACTGCTGCTTTTTGTACAGCCCCCGCCGCGACTCACACAGCTTCATCAGGTCCCCGATCGACTGGTTCGGCGTGATGATCTCGACCGAGACGATCGGTTCACGCACCTCCTGGACCTGAGACGGGTCCGGCAGGTCCGCCGGGTTGGTGATCCGAGTTACATTCCCATCGGTCGCCTGAATCTCGTAAGTCACCGTCGGCGCGGTCTGCACGATCTTCACACCGCCCTCGCGCTCCAGCCGCTCCTGGATGATCTCCATGTGCAGCATCCCCAGAAACCCGCAGCGAAACCCAAACCCCAGCGCATCGCTGGACTGCGGCGCATACGTGAAACTCGCATCGTTCACATGCAGCCGGTCGATCGCGTCGCGCAGATCGTCGTATTGCGTATCGCCCGCAGGGTAAAAATCACAGAACACCATCCGCTGCGGTTCCTGGTACCCCGCCAGTGCCTCATCGGCCGGGTTGGTCGCCAGCGTGATGGTGTCCCCGATATTGACCTCTTCGAGGTTCTTGATCGACGCGACGGCATACCCCACTTCGCCCGCCGCCATCGGCTCGCGCATCACCGTCATCTTCGGGATGAACTTGCCCATCTCCGTGAGCGTGTACGTCCGCCCCGTGCCCATCATCAGCACCTTGTCCGTAAGTTTTAGCCGCCCGTTGAACAGCCGAAAGTAAACCACCACCCCGCGGTAGTCGTCGTACACACTGTCAAATATCAGTGCCTGCGTCTTCGCGTCCGCATCTCCGCGCGGCCCGGGCAACCGCTCACAGATCGCGGTGAACAACTCATCAATCCCCGCCCCCGACTTGGCTGACACGAAAATCACATCCTGCGCCGGCAGCCCCAGCACCTGCTCGATCTCCAGCGCCACGTCCTCAGGCCGGGCCGACGGCAGATCGATCTTGTTCACCACCGGGATGATCTCGAGATTCGCCTCCACCGCCATGTACGCATTTGCGACGGTCTGCGCCTCCACCCCCTGCGTCGCGTCCACCACCAGGATCGCCCCCTCGCACGCCGTCAGCGCCCTGCTCACCTCGTAGTGAAAGTCCACATGCCCCGGCGTATCAATAAAGTTCAGCAGGTACGGCTGTCCCCCGTGCACGTGCTTCACGCTCACCGCCGACGCCTTGATCGTGATCCCGCGCTCCCGCTCCAAGTCCATCCCGTCGAGCACCTGCTCGCGCATGTCCCGCTCGCTGATCGCCCCGGTGCGCTGGAGCATCCGGTCGGCCAGCGTGCTCTTGCCGTGGTCGATGTGCGCGATAATGCAGAAGTTGCGGATATTCATAGATCGCCTTGCCGCTGCCTGCCCCTCACTCCGGTCAGGTGGGTTGTTGGGCGGGAAGTCTATCTTAGATCGATTCCCTCGCCACCGTATCGCCTCCCGCATATCGCCCCGCTATTATTGCGGCCGTCACCGCGTGTGAATATGATTCACGCGACGAATCAAAGCCTTTCGAGCCCGAGACCCATGGCCACCGACTACCAGCTCGCGACCTACGCCGCCGCCCACTTCCCCGACATCCCCGACCGCAAGCAGCGCGAGCACGCCGCCGAGACCGACCTGACCCACCTGTTCTTCGCCCGGCGATCAAACGGATTTTTCGTCGAAGTCGGCGCCTACCACCCCACCGTCTCCTCACAAACCTGGGGCCTCGAGCAAGCCGGGTGGACCGGCTTACTCGTCGAACCCACGCCCTCCCTCTGCGATCTTCTCCGCGAGAAACGCCCGCGCTCGACCGTTGTCCAAGCCGCCTGCGGCGCGCCCGACTCGCCGCCCGTCGCCAAGTTCTACCTCTCCGCAGCCGGCAGCCAGTCCACCCTCGCCCCCGACCGCCTCAACTTCAAGACCGAAGTCCAGGATGCGATCGAAGTCCAGGTCAAAACCCTCGACCAGATCCTTGAAGATGCCGGCTCACCCGAACTGGACTTCCTATCGATCGATGTCGAAGGCCTGCAACTCGACGTGATGCGCGGATTCTCGCTCGACAAGCACCGCCCAAAGCTGCTGCTGATCGAGGACCACCTGCTCGGGATCGAGACCCACCGCTACATCACCCGGCGCGGCTACCGCCTGGTCAAACGCACCGCGTTGAACAACTGGTACGTCCCCGAGGGCACCTGCTTCACGATGACCGGCCCGCTCGAGAAACTCAAGCTCTACCGCAAGGTCTGGATCGGCACCCCCTGGCGCGCCCTGCGCGCATCACGCCGCCGTCGGTAGCTCGCGACTTGCTGCGCTATCTCACCCGTCCAGCCCACCCACGATGCGCCCACGAACCTGCCCCGCCAGGATCTTGTCGATCCAACCATCAAGCTCATTCAGCATGCACCGCGTCGTGATCGCATCCATCAACCCCTGATCCCACGAAGCGGCAAGCCGATCCCACAACATCAGCCGCGTCGCCATCGGGCACTCAGCGGACGCCACACCCAGCAGCGCCACCGCCCGCAAAATCTGGGGATACACCGTCGTCACCAACTCTGCCGACTCCACCATCCCGCAACACGTCACCGCCCCGCCAAACCGCGTCGACTTGAGCGCTGTATTCAGCGTCTCACCACCCACCGTGTCGACGACCCCCGCCCACCGCTCCGCCAACAATCCCCGCCCACTCGTATCACGAACGTCTTCCCGCCCGACCACCTCCGCCGCGCCGAGCTGTTTCAGATACGCCGCTTCGGCTACCTTCCCCGTCGCCGCGACCACCCGATAACCCGCTCGCGCCAACAACACCACCGCCAAGCTCCCAACACCACCCGTTGCCCCCGTGACAAGCACGGGCTCGCCGCCCGCCTCGACCCCAACCTCACACAGCCGGTGCACACACCACGCTGCCGTCAGCCCCGCCGTCCCTAACACCATGCACTGTTCCAGCGACAGCCCAGCCGGCTTCGCCACCACCCACTCGCTCGGCACTCGGATGTATTGCCCGAACCCGCCCGCCGTGTTCATCCCCAGGTCGTACCCCGTCACCACCACCTCGTCGCCGGGCCCGAACCGATCACCGCCGCCGGCCTCAACTACCCCAGCCGCGTCGATGCCCGGCGTGTGCGGATACTTGCGGGTGATCCCGCGGTGCCCCGTCGCCGACAGCGCATCCTTATAGTTCAGCGACGAGTACCGCACCCGGATCAGTGTGTCCCCCGCCGGCAGCTCGTCGACGCACCGCTGTTCGATCTGTCTCGAATACGACACACTGCCCGGCCGACGCCTCACCACCAACGCCTCAAATGGTTCACCACTCATCCCCGGTAAACTACCCGATCGATACGGCCGACACAGCCTGTTCCGGCCCCCGCCAGTTGACAATGGCGGTGCGGGGGCTTAATTATTCGTTCCCCCGGACGAGGGGCCGACCGATGGCCTTGGGGGTGTAGCTCAATTGGTTAGAGCACCGGACTGTCGATCCGGAGGTTGCGGGTTCGATTCCCGTCACCCTCGTTTGCAGTAATCCTCGCACAGGCTCGGGACCGCTCAGACCCCTGCAACTACGCCTCGGCGCAGCATGACCACTCCGCCGACGCTCATCAATGCCAAGGTCGCCGGCTCCGGTGTTGCCGTCAGCGGCAAGCCGATGCGGTCGGCCAACTCGCCTACGGTTAGCCCCAAGGGGTCTGACGACGGCGATAGCCCGAAGTTCGCCGCCATCAGCGCGAGGTCATCGGCGTCGATCACCGCATCCATATTGAAATTGCCCCGCCGCCAGTCGCGCGGGTCCGCCGCGTCTAAATAGTTTGCCGCCAGGGCCACCAGATCGTCCAGGCCGACGGTCCCGTCCAGGTTCGCGTCCCCGTCGAGCGCGCCGGCAATAATTGTCAGGCTGTTCTCGTCGTAAATCAGATCGAAAACCAACCCGCGCAGACCCTCATTCGCCACGCCGACTGCCGCGAACTTGGTCTGGCCGAAGTTGCTGGCCCAGGTCATGATCTTGAAGTCGTCCGTCGGGATGATCTGATCGTCGAACCGGGCCAACACATCGATCGTCAGCTCCCCGTCCAGCGCTACGTTCCCGGTGATATTGACCTGATCGAAGTCCTGCCCCGCGACCTGCCCGGCCCCGGCCAGTTCGATCACAAGCCCCCCGGATTCAGCGAACTCGATATTGCTAGCGGTCACCGCAGCCGTGCTGTTGCCCGGGCTCAGTTCGCCTTCGTACACCACCGTTCCGCTGCCCGTAACCGTACCCGCGCCGTTCACCGCGTCGATGAAGCGCACGGTATGTCCGAACGGCAGGTGGACCTCACCGTTGTTGGTCGTCGGGCCGAACACCGCCAGTTTGTCCGCGTCAACACTCAGCCGCCCGTCGATGACCAGCCCCGCTGTCGTGGCGATCCGGCTGTCGACTTGTCGGATCGACACCTCAGCAGTGGGCTCGACGCGGATGTTGCCTTGCTCGATCGCGTCGGCGGCCAGGCTCGAACCCGCCTGGATAACCGTGTGCCCGACACCCGTGAGTTCGGCCAGGTCGACCGCGATACCGTCCTTGAGGTTCAGCGTATTTGTGCTGTTGTTGATGACGGTGACCTGCGCGGCCGGGTTGCTTGAATCCTGGAAGGGATCGACGTCGCCCGCGACCGTCAGTGTCGCGCCGGGATCGATCGTGAGCGTGGGCGTGTGGTTGGGGCTGACGGAAACGGTGGTGTTCGCCCCCAACGCGATGGACAGCACCCCGGCCGCTTCGCCCTCGAGCGTCAGGTCCGTATCCCCAACCCATTCGATCAGCGTGCTGTTGTTCTCGGTAATGATGCCCGCGCTGTGGGTGCCGTGATCGATGGCTCCGGCCGCGAGGTGTAACGCTTGGCGGACCAGCAGGTCACCGTTCTGAACGAACGAAGTCAGCGAACCCGTGTCGAGCGTCACGCTATCGATCTGCGCACGCGACGCATCAACGTTGAGCTGCCCACCGATCCGGACATGCTGGTTCTCGACACTCGGCACCCCCGAACCGGGCTGGTTCAGGTTCAACACCCCGGCGGGAAGCGTGCCGCCCGCGATCGTCCCGGCCGTCGGGACCGCCCATTCGGAGTTGGTATTGACGATCAGCCGACCGCCATCGACGTTAATCGTCCCGCGGTAATCATTGGCGGGCGTCCCGGTCCCGGTCGAGTTGACCGTGAACACCACCCCCTCATCGACCGTCAGCGTCGTCGCGCGATTCTCCGCTGCGCTCGTGATGCTGTTGCCCCAATCAAACGTCGTCGTATCGATACCGGTATCCGCCGTCACGTGGATATCACCGTGTTGTGCGAGCGTCCCGTTGCCGACAATCTTGCCGCCCGCGAATGTGCCTGTGTTTTTCTCCAGCACCAACACATCGTTCGATCCATCAACGTTGATCTGCCCGGATGCGCGGACGGTGATATCGGCATGAATAAAACTCGTCCCGCCCTTGGCCACCACGGTTCCGTCGACCGTGACCGGTTGGCCGCGCAGGTGGGCGGTCCCCGCGCCATCGGGTTTCTGCAAAGTAAGCTGGCCGAAACTGTCCGGGAACTGCTCGCTGAGGACCCCGGGCAGCAGCCACGGCCCGGCCATGTTCACCGTTAGCGTCCCCCCGTCGAGCAACACCACCCCACGGTACGGGTTTTCCGCTTCGCCGCTGCCCGACGCATTTACCACCAACTCACGCTCAGCATGAACCGTGATCTGGTGGAGTGACTCCTCAACACCGTTGCCCCAGTCGAACGTGACGCTGTCGATCGTCGTGTCCTCAACAACATCAATGTCAGCGCCCTGCACCAACGACCCATCCCCGGTAAACGCAGCACCGGCAAACTCGCTGTGACCGGTCAGAAGAATCATATCGCCAGCGTTCGGTACCCGGACATCCGCCGTGCCCGTGAACACCGTTGGCGAACGAAACTCCCCCGCCCCGTCAGCCGTCACCGCACCCCCGATCGTCACCGTCCCCCCGGCGATCACCGCGGGGCTGTCCGCCGTGCCATTCAGCGCCACGTCTCCGTCCGCGCCCACCTCCCAATCCTGCGTGAACGTGAACTTCCGCCCCGCCCCCACCGTGAGCGTGCCATCAAACGCATCCGCCAGCGTGCCCGCCCCGAACCGGACATCGCCGAGCACCGCCTCGATCCGCCCGTTCTCCAGGCTGCCGTCGATATCCAGTGTGTTGAACCCCACCGAACTGATGAACAACTCGTCCGCACCGCCGGTGCCCTGGATCAAACCGTTGTTAATCAGCAGATTCGGCCCGAAAACCAGCAACACCTGCCCATGCCCCTTGACGGTGCCCTCGGCGAACGTGCCCAGCAACCCGTCCACACGAACATCCCCGCCCGACAGGTTCAGGATGCCGGCCGGCTGGACGAACACGTCGCTGCGCGCAAGCAACAACCCGCCGCTCGAAACCGACAGCGTCGACACATCGTTCTCGATCAACGAGTTGCCCTCAATAAACACGTCGCCGAAAACCTCGATCGTGTTCGCCAGCGTCAGCACTGTCGCCCCGTCGCTGCTGCCCTCCAATCCCACTCGGAAATCCTCGGTCTGGATCGAGCCAGTCGTGGCCAGGCCGACACCGCTGATCACATACGCGTCGCGGGCGGGGTTCGGCTTGCGCCCACCGATCCATCGGCTGTCATCAGCCAGGTCGCCGCTGATGAAGTAGCGCGCACCCGGCAGATCGACCTGCGTCGGGTCGAAACTCGACGCCGACACCACGGCGAAGACATCCGTCGCCGTAATCAGCTCGCGCCTGCCATCCGGGAATCCCGCCGCGTGCATCAGCGATTCATTGGCGATATGGGCCCAGTCCCTCGGATCACCCGGGTCGTTGTCCTCCCCAAAAGTTCGAACAGCCATCGATTGCCCACCGACCAGAGCGGACGGGACGTCGTAGTCGAAATCGTTCTGTGTCTCGACCAACGCCGGAGTCGACATCGAACCGAGCAGGTTGCTCATGCCCAGAGCGTGCCCCAACTCGTGCAGCATGACACTGAATACATCCCAGCCATCCTCTGCAGCCGTTTGTCCCGGCTTCGCATTGCCGACGTGCGCAACCTCCAAGCCAGCCGGGACATTGCCGTTGAAGTACTCGGTTTGCGTTTCTGCATCGAGCCCGGCGTAGAGGTTCGTTTCGAGGTCGTACTCGCTGTGGTCCGTCGGGGTGGGGTCGAAAAACAACTCATACTCGCCGCCGCCCCCGTCGAATACCGCCAGTTCGATGGTTGCGAACAGCGGTTTCCCGACAGCGATCTGTTGCAGATTTGTCTCGGCACCCCCGGCGTGGCCGGTGGGAAAATAGGAAACGGTGACCTGCAGGTTCCACGGTTCCTGAATGATCTGTTCCCACGCGTTCGCAGCCGCGTCCGTGATCGCGACGAGTTTGGTCAACCCCAGGTCCTGAGCCGGGTGCCCCGAAAGAATAAGGTCCGGCACCACCGTGATATTCAACGCGGTCGCCGGTGTGACCAACCCCCAAACAGCGACCGCGAGCACCGCGGTGAGCACGCCGGGCCTGCCCGCGGCGACATTAGATTTGCAGGTCGTGCGAACGCGGACTGGCTGACGATTCATGGCTCACCCCAATCAGCAGGCAACCGATAGGTAACGCCGCGTGGTTGGCGGCTAGTCGAGCCGAATGCGGCATTCAAGATTGCCACAACTAGTATTGTACCGCGAGATGGGAGATATGAGCCGTTTCTTTGTATCTGCTTATTCTGGCAAGAAATAGACGCGCGGACCTGTCACGCCGAGTCACGCAGCATTCCCAAGGCTGCCTTCGAAGGCATCGCTGAGATCATTCGTCCAATAGAAAACCGGCCGACTCTCGCGAAGAGCCGGCCGGTCTGATAATCCAATTGTGATCGCTGGTTTCACAGACGCCTAGAACAACACTTGATACTGCGCCCGCAACGCGGTCTGGTTGTTGTTGCCCGCGATGTCGGTGAGCAAGCCCAGGCCGCTGCTGCCACCAATCACGCTCAGCGTGCCCGACGGCACCCACACCACGTCAACGGTCAGCTTGGCGTTGTGCTTGTTCATGAAGTAGTTCGCCCCAGCCGTGACCAGGTGCACCTCATCCGTGAACGACGGGTCGATCCACTCCCAGCGCACAAACGGCTCGAGCACGTCCGGGATCAGCATGTACCCGCCCTGGACCACGACGCCGTAGTTGTCGCCGCCGGGCACCGCCCCCGTCCCGTCGGTATGCACACCGACCGCGGCGAAGTACACGTTGGCCCCGTTCTGCTTGCACGACCCGTCGACGGTCCACATGAAGAACTGGTCCACGCCCGCGACGATCGGCGCCGCCCCCAGCGACGCGATCTGGTTGTCGCCCGTCTCAGCCGACTCGTAGTGCACAGCCGCACCGAGGAACGCCGCGTGCTCCTGGTCCGACCACGCCGAGAACTCCTTCCACTGCCGCCACGACCCGGCCAGCTTAATATCCACACGCGCCGTGATCGCGATGTCCGCCCGGTCGCTGGCAAAGTTCTTCGTCGTGCCCGCGACACCGCCGACACCGGCGACGATCGCATCACCGCTCTCGCCCGAGCCCACACCGTCGCTGATCGCGATGTGGTACTTGACCTGGTCGTTCGGCTCGATGATCGCCCAGATACCCTGGATCTTCCCGACCGTGAAGAACTCGTTCATCAGCGACCGCTCGACGGTCAGTTGCTTCGAGCTGCTGATCATCTCTTCACGCAGGAACGGGCCCTTGGCCTCACCGCCCTGGATCGTCACCTGCTCGTTGAGCTGGTACCCGATGTACGCGTGATCGGCGAAGACCGTCTGCGTGTTGCGATCGACCGACAGCCCGACCGAGTACGCGATCCGCGGGTTGCCGACGTGCCCGGCGAACGTCAGCTTGGTCCGTCTAAGCTCGAACCCGTACTCCTCGTCGTCCGTCCCGATCGGCCCAGCCGCGTTGGCACCGCTGCGGTTGTTATAGATGTAGCGGAACTGGACCTGCCCCTTGACATTCATCAGGAACTGCCCGTCGGCGCTGGCCAGGAAAAAGTGCTTCCCGTCGTGCCCGGCCGAGACCCCCCGATCCAGCATGCTCGCCCGCATATCCGCATCAGCCAGCACCTCGCGGATCAGCCCCTTGACCTCCTCGGCCCGCCGTTCATTCAGCCAGGTCGCATTCTCTTTCGCCTCCAACTCCGCGATCCGTGCCCGCAGAGCGTCCAGCTCGGCCCGGACCCGGTCCTGCTCAGCCGACGCTGCCGCAGGCACGATCGTCATCAGTCCCATCACCCCCAAAATGATCCATCTGTTCTTGATTCCCATGGGCCGCGTCTCCTTTAAATAAATGAGGACCCCGCAAGCACCGGCGTCCGCCGGCCGCGATCGAAACGACGCCAAGGGCCACGCACCCCAAGGCGGAGAAGGCTTCGTAGACCCCGACGTCCACGCCGATAAAAGATGGCTCGCTAACCCTGATCGAGCCGATCCCGCCGAGCCGATTGATCCGGCCCGACGTCCCTAACGCCAGCATTGTCAACAGATCACCAACCGCGTCAAGTGGCTCGCTCGGCTGGGGGCCGATCGACGGCGGTCGGCCCCCAGCCAGCCATCAGGCCTCATGGCTGCGATGGCACACCTGTGCCGGGCCACCTTCTCCGGTGTTGCAACCGGGCCAAGCCGGGGAACATAAAATTAGTCAAAATAATGCTTTCATGGCTAGACATTAGTATAATTAATGCTATGATGCCTTGATTCGGCCGCTTCTCGGCCGGATTCCGTCGCGGGATATGTCTCTCAAAGACCTGATAATGAATGATTTGCGTCTATATTTTGATGTCGCTCGCTGCCGGAGCTTCAGCCAAGCGGCCGCCGATCACGGCATCACCCAATCCGCAGCCAGCCAACGCGTCGGCCACCTCGAGAAGCGATTGGCCGTCAAATTGATCGATCGATCCGTCCGCCCCCTGGCCCTGACCGAAGCCGGCGAGGTCTTTCTTCGCGGCTGTCAGGAGATTCTGGGCCTTTATGAGACGGTCGAATCCAGCATCGCCCGATTCCGCTCCCCCGCTGATACCACCATCCGCATTGACGCGATCTACTCGGCCGGGATCGACCTGCTCAATCAGGTCAAAGAGCAGTTCGAGGCCAAACACCCCAATATCAGGGTTGTCCTCGAGTACAAACACCCCGACCAGGTCCACGACGCCGTCCGCCACGACCGCTGCGACCTGGGCATCGTCTCCTACCCCGACCGCCTGCGCGACGTCCAGGTCATCCCCCTCCGCGACGAGCCCATGGCCGTCGTCTGTGCCCCCGACCACCCCCTGGCCGGCCACGAGCAGGTCGATGTGTCCACATTGGACGGCCTGGCGATGGTCGCCTTCGAGCCCAGCCTGCCCGTGAGCCGGCGAATCCGGGCCTACCTGCGCGAGCACGGGGTCAAGCCCACCGTCGCGTCGGTTTTCGATAACATAGACACCATCAAGAGCGCCGTGGCTGCGACCCACGGCATGGCCATTGTTCCCAAACGGACCGTTCTGCCGGAGGTGGCCGCCGGCACACTAACCGCTGCGGAGCTCGAACCGCCGCTAACCCGGCCGATGGGTGTGATCCATCACTGCCGATCCGGCAAGGGGTTCCGCCCCGCGATCCAGGCGTTCGTCGACCTGCTGCTCAAGCAGGCGGGCCCGCAAGGCCACACCGCACCCGGCGGATCGCACAGCCTTACCGAAGCGGGCGCCGCGGCGCCACAACCGATCGGCAAGACATGAGCCAGCAACCCAAGGACGACCAAGCGATGCACAGCGAACAAAAACCAGGGTTCCGCGGCGGACTCCCCGTGAAGCAGGGCCTCTACGACCCCGCCAACGAGAAGGACTCCTGCGGCGTCGGCTTTATCGCCCACATCAAAGGCCAGCCCAGCCACGAGATCGTCGAGAACGCCTTGACCATGCTCCAGGCCATGGACCACCGCGGCGCCTGCGGCTGCGAAGCCAACACCGGCGACGGAGCCGGCATCCTCACCGCACTCCCACACCGATTCCTGGTCAAAGTCGCCAAACGCGACGCCGACCTCGACTTGCCCGACCCCGGCCAATACGGCGCGGGCCTCGTCTTCCTGCCCGACGACGACCAGCAGCGCTTCCGCTGCGAGCAAGCGCTCGAGCGCATCGTCCACGAGCAGGGCCAGGTGTTCCTCGGCTGGCGCGACGTCCCGCAGGACAACTCGACCATCGGCCCGACCGCGCGCTCGACCGAGCCCAAGATGCGCATGGTCTTCATCGGTGCCCCCGAGGGCGAAGACCCCGAGGCGCTCGAACGCCACCTCTACATCATCCGCAAACGCGTCACGTTTGAGCTGCGCAACAGCGACATGGAACTGGCCGACCGGTTCTACATCTGCAGCCTGTCGACGAAGGTGATGATCTACAAAGGCCAGCTCACCAGCCACCAGGTGCGCGAGTATTACGAGGACATCCGCGACCCGGACTACCTCAGCCACCTGGCCATGGTCCACTCACGCTTCAGCACCAACACCTTCCCGTCGTGGGACCGCGCCCAGCCGATGCGCTTCATGTCCCACAACGGCGAGATCAACACCCTCCGCGGCAACATCAACTGGATGCACGCCCGCGAGTCGATGTTCAAGAGCGACCTTTTCGGCGAAGAGATCCACAAAATATTCCCCGTCTGCGAGCCCGATACCTCCGATTCCGGCACGTTCGACAACTGCCTCGAAATGCTCCTGCACACCGGCCGCCCACTGCCGCACGCGGTGATGATGATGATCCCCGAGGCGTGGCAGAACCACGAGGCGATGGATGCCAAGCGCCGCGCGTTCTACGAGTATCACTCGTGCATGATGGAGCCGTGGGATGGCCCGGCGTCGATCTCTTTCACTGATGGGCATGTGATCGGTGCCGTGCTCGACCGCAACGGGTTGCGGCCCAGCCGGTACTACGTCACGAAAGACGACCTGGTCATCATGGCCAGCGAGGTCGGTGTGTTGCCGGTCGATCCCGAAAACGTCGTGGTCAAAGGTCGCCTCCAGCCCGGGCGCATGTTCCTGGTCGACTTCGACCGCGGCCGCATCGTCAACGACCAGGAGCTCAAAACCGAATACGCCAACGAGCACGACTACGAAGCCTGGCTGCGCGAGCAACGCATAACCCTCGACGAACTGCCCGCGCCCGATCCGTCCGATGTCCCCGGCCTGAATATGGACACCCGGATGCTGCGCATGCAGTGCAGGGGCTACACGCACGAAGAAGTCCACAAGCTGCTGATCCCCATGGCCACCGACGCCTACGAGGCCACCGGCTCGATGGGTAACGACGCGTCGCTGGCGTGCCTGAGCGATCAGCCGCGGATGATCTACGACTACTTCAAGCAGCTATTCGCGCAGGTGACCAACCCACCGATCGACCCGATCCGCGAAGAGTTGGTCATGACGCTCGAGTGCTACATCGGGCCCGAGCGCAACCTGCTCGACGCACAGCCCGAGCACGCGCACCGGATGCTGATCCCGCAGCCGATCCTGACGAATGACGAGTTGGCCCGGCTCAAGCATCTCGATCACCGCGGGTGGAAGACGAAGGTCATCGACATCCTGATGTCGCGCCACTGCGACGGTGGGCTGACCGGCGCGATGCGCAACGCGCTCGACCGCATCAGCCGCGAAGCCAGCGCCGCGATCCGCGACGGTTACAGCCTGATCGTGCTGTCGGATCGTGGGATCGACGCCGACCACATCGCGCTGCCGACACTGCTGGCCTGCGGTGCCGTGCACCACCACCTGGTGCGCGAGGGCACACGCACACAGATTGGGATCGTGGTCGAGTCCGGCGAGGCGCGCGAGATCCACCACCACTGCCTGCTGGTCGGCTACGGGGCCGACGCGATTAATCCATATCTGGCGTACGAAGCGCTGTGGGGCCTGACGCGCGACGGAACGCTTAGCGACGAAAAATTCAGCGACGACAAGCTCGTCCGCAACTACATCAAAGCCGTCGGCAAGGGGATGCTCAAGGTCATGAGCAAGATGGGGATCTCCACGATCCAAAGCTACAAGGGCGCACAGATCTTCGAAGCTGTCGGCCTCAACTGCGAGGTGATCGATCACTGCTTCGCCTCGACGCCGTCGCGCCTCGAAGGCGTCGGGTTCGAGGCGCTCGCGGCCGAGGCCGCCCGACGACACGCCATCGGCTTCCCGCTCCGCCCGGAGACGCGCCGGCTGACCGTGTTGCCCAGCGGCGGGCAGTACCAGTGGCGCGCCGACGGCGAGAAGCACATGTACAACCCGCAGACGATCGCCAACCTCCAGCAGGCCACGCGCATCAACAGCCCGGAGGTATTCGAGCGCTTCACACGGATGATCGACGATGAATCCGCCCAGCGCTGCACGCTCCGCGGCCTGCTCGAACTCAAAGAAGGCAGCCCCGTCCCGATCGAGGAGGTCGAGCCCGCCAAAGAAATCGTCAAGCGGTTCTGCACCGGCGCGATGAGCCTCGGGTCGATCTCGACCGAGGCGCACGAGACGCTCGCGATCGCGATGAACAAGATCGGCGGCAAGAGCAACACCGGTGAGGGCGGCGAGGACCCGCGACGCTTCCACCCCGACGCGGACGGTGCGCTGCGGCGATCCGCGATCAAGCAGGTCGCGTCGGCGCGGTTCGGCGTGACCAGCCACTACCTGACCAACGCCGACGAGTTGCAGATCAAGATGGCTCAGGGTGCCAAGCCTGGCGAGGGCGGACAACTGCCCGGCCACAAGGTCGATCGCTACATCGGTTGGCTGCGTCACTCGACGCCGGGCGTGACGCTGATCAGCCCACCGCCGCACCACGATATCTACTCGATCGAGGACCTGGCGCAACTGATTCACGACCTGAAAAACGCCAATCCGTCGGCGCGTGTCAGTGTGAAACTCGTCGCCGAGGTCGGTGTCGGCACCGTCGCAGCCGGCGTTGCCAAGGCGTTCTCCGACCATATTCTGATCGCCGGGCACGACGGCGGGACCGGCGCGTCGCCGCTGACCAGCATCAAGCACGCCGGGCTCCCGTGGGAACTCGGTTTGGCGGAAACGCATCAGACTCTCGTGCTCAACGACCTTCGCTCGCGCGTCGTCGTGCAGACCGACGGCCAACTCAAGACCGGCCGCGATGTCGTGATCGGCGCCCTGCTCGGTGCCGAGGAATTCGGCTTCTCCACCGCCCCGCTGATCACCATCGGCTGCATCATGATGCGCGCGTGTCACCTGAACACCTGCCCGGTCGGTATCGCGACGCAAGACAAGGAGCTTCGCAAGAAGTTTGAAGGCAAGCCCGAGTCGGTGATCAACTTCTTCTTCCTGCTCGCCGAGCAGGTCCGCCAGCACATGGCCCGCATGGGCTTCCGCACCTTCAACGAGATGATCGGGCGTTCCGACATGCTCGGCGTGGGCAAAGCCATCGACCACTGGAAGGCCCAGGGCCTCGACCTGACTCCGATCCTCGCCGCGGCGCACAAGCCCCACGCCAAGGTCGATGTCTACTGCACGATGAAGCAGGACCACGGCTTGGAGAAAGCGCTCGATAACGAGCTGATCCGCATGGCCCAGCCGGCGCTCGAACACGGCACGCCGGTCAAAATCGAGATGCCCATCAAGAACACCAACCGCACCGTCGGCGGGATGCTCAGCCACGAGATCTCCAAGCGCCACGGCGCGGACGGGTTGGCCGACGGGTGTATTCAGGTGAAGCTCGCTGGGTCCGCCGGACAGAGCTTCGGCGCCTGGCTTGCACGCGGCGTGACGCTCGAACTCGAGGGCGACGCGAACGACTACGTCGGCAAGGGCCTTAGCGGCGGACGCGTGGTCGTCTACCCCTCCAAGTCCGCGGTCGACGCCGGCTTCGTGCCCGAAGGCAATATCCTGATCGGCAACGTCGCGCTCTACGGGGCGACCGATGGGCAGGCATTCTTCCGTGGTATCGCCGGCGAGCGGTTCGCGGTTCGCAACTCCGGCGCGACGACCGTCGTCGAGGGCGTCGGCGATCACGGCTGCGAGTACATGACCAACGGCCGTGTTGTGATCCTCGGGCCGACCGGCCGCAACTTCGCCGCGGGGATGTCCGGCGGGATCGCGTATGTCTACGACCCGCGCGACGAGTTCCTGCCCAAGTGCAACCTCGGCATGGTCGAGCTCGAGCGCGTCGAGCAGCCGGAAGACACAGCCGAGCTGCGCGACATCATCGAACAACACCACCGCCTGACCGGCTCCACCGTCGCCAAGTCGATTGTCGATCACTGGGCGACCACGATAACGAAGTTCCACAAGATCATGCCCAGCGATTACAAGCGGGCATTGGCCGAGATCGAGGAAGAAAAACACATGGCGTCCGCGTCGACCGACGGCGACGTGGTGGACCTGCCCGGCGGCGTGGTGGTGCCCGAGGAGACGGCTAGCAAGGGATTGGTTTCGTAAGAACCTTCACCGCGGCGCGCCGCGACGGCGTGCCGGCAACGGAGCGACACGATGGGTAAGCCGACCGGCTTCATGGAATACACCAGGGTTCTGCCGGAGGACCGATCCCCCACCAAGCGGATCGAGGACTGGCAGGAGTTCCACAAGCACATGCCCGAAGCCGATCTGCGGTCGCAGGGCGCGCGGTGCATGGACTGCGGCGTGCCGTTTTGCCACACCGGCGAGTTGATCGAGGGCATGGCCGCCGGCTGCCCGATCCACAACCTCATCCCCGAGTGGAACGATCTGGTCTACCACGGGCACTGGCGCGAGGCCATCGATCGGCTGCACAAAACCAACAACTTCCCCGAATTCACCGGACGCGTCTGCCCCGCCCCGTGCGAAGGTTCGTGCGTGCTCGGCATCAACGACCCGCCGGTGACGATCAAGAACATCGAAGTCTCGATCATCGACCGCGCGTTCAGCGAGGGCTGGGTCACGCCCCTCATCCCCGCTCAACGCACCGGCAAAAAGATCGCCGTGATTGGATCCGGCCCGGCGGGTTTGTCCTGCGCTGCGCAGCTCAATCAAGCTGGGCACGACGTGACCGTCTACGAACGCGCCGATCGCGCGGGCGGCCTGCTGATGTACGGCATCCCGAACATGAAACTCGACAAAGCGGTCGTGCAGCGGCGCGTCGATTTGCTCGCGGCCGAGGGTGTGAAGTTCATCACCTCCACCCACATCGGCGTTGACCTACCCGCCGAAAAGCTCGTCAAAGACAACGATGCAGTGGTGCTCTGCTGCGGCGCAACCAAGCCGCGCGACCTGCCAATCCCCGGCCGCGACCTCAAGGGAATCCACTTCGCGATGTCGTTCCTGCACGCGAACACCAAGAGCCTGCTCGACTCGAAGCACGGCGATGGGAATTACATCGACGCGGCTGGCAAGGACGTCGTCGTGATAGGCGGCGGCGATACCGGCACGGACTGCGTCGGCACATCAATGCGTCATCACTGCAAGAGCCTGGTTCAGTTCGAGATCATGCCTAAGCCGCCCGGCGAGCGCGCCGAGAACAACCCTTGGCCACAGTGGCCGAAGGTCTACCTGCTCGACTACGGCCAGGCCGAAGCGGCCGCCAAGTTTGGCGACGATCCGCGCCAGTACTGCATCATGACCAAGAAGTTCGTCGGCGACGACGATGGGTACGTCAAAGAGCTGCACACTGTGCTGATCGAGTGGGTCAAGGGAGACGACGGCCGCTTCGCGCCCAAGGAGATCCCCGGCTCCGAGAAAGTCTACCCGGCGCAGCTCGTGCTGCTGGCGATGGGTTTCCTCGGCCCGGAGGAGACGATCGTCAAATCACTCGGGCTCGAGACCGACCAGCGCTCGAACTTCAAAGCCGAGTACGGCCAATACGCCACCTCGGTCGAAGGCGTCTTCGCCGCCGGCGACTGCCGACGCGGCCAATCCCTGGTCGTCTGGGCCATCAACGAGGGCCGCGAAGCCGCCCGCGAGTGCGACCGCTACCTGATGGGCGTTTCCTCACTGCCCTGACCAGGCCCCCCTTACACCAGCGCCCCACAAGACATTATCGGTCCCACTTGTCGGCACTAGGTACTCTTCGCTCTGCATCACCGGAACACTCTGGCCGATAAACCCTTGTACGGGGGTACGAGGATCCTTTCATCGGCCCTTGGCCACGGTGACGCGAATACACCTGGCCGGCTATCGGCACACGTATTGTGTGGCTGTCAGATAGGCGTTTCCACCGGGTCGGCCACCAAGCCCCCGGTTCGCCTTGATGGTACGCACGGGGGATACGCATGCTCGGGCGAACCGATCACGAATCGCTGCCACGGGGCACACCGAAATCAGTCAGCGACCGGACGCTCGTGTGGAAACTGACCGTCCTGCTGCTGCTTCCCATCGCAGGCTCGGCTATCGCCTTGGTCGGTTTCGTGCTCTATCTGAACATGCACGCCGGCACCGACCACTTCATCAACTTCGTCGGCGGCGAGCGGATGCTGGCCGAGCGCATCGGCAGAGTCGTCGATCAGTCGTTCGCGCAACCCACCGGCGATCATGGCGACGCGCTCGACGATTTGATCGCACTATACGATCGGCGGCTTACCGCGCTCCAACACGGCGGTGTCCTCAACGGACAGACTTTGCCGCCACCCACGCCCGACATCCACGTCATCCTCACCCAGTGGGATGAGCAGTGGCAACGCCTCGAGCCGCTGCTGCTGAAGGTCGTTGATCCCGAGCTGCGCCAGGCCACCGACGGGCGGGATCACCAGGCGATCAACACCGCGCTCGAAGCCCTGATCGAGCACGCCGACCGCGCGATCGAACAACGCGGCCTCGCGCTGGCGAGGATGCGCAAAGCACTATTGGGTGTGTTGGCGGGTTGTTCGCTGCTGACCCTGATGACGCTGGCCTTCGGCGTGGTTGTCGTACGCGGTTACGTTACGGAGCGCCGGCATGCCGACCGAGCGCTGCGGATGCGAGTCGCCCAGCAACAAGCCATGACCGAGCTCGGTCAATGCGCCCTTGCCGGCGACACAGTCGATCAGCTCATGGCGTCGGCACTGTCGTCGATCCGTGAGTTGATGGGGTTGGACTTCGCTCAGATCCTTGAGTTGCTCCCGGGCGGGCGCGAGTTCCGCGTTCGGGCATCACTCGGCGGTGACGGAGTCGATCGCGACTCCAAGATGCCGATGGATTCGTATGCCGGATACGCGCTCAAGGTCGATGCCCCGGTCATCATCGAGTGCCTGGACACGGATGTCCGCTTCCCGGGCTCATCTGTGCTTAAGGACCAGGGCGTCGCCAGCGGGATTTTGGTCACGATCAGAACCGGCACTCAGCCCTACGGCGTGGTCGGTGTGTTCTCGAGAACACCGGCGCACTTCTTGCGGGACGATGCGCGATTTATTACCGCCGTCGGGACGGTCCTCGCCGGCGCGGTCTGCCAGCGCGCCGCTGAGCAGATGCTTCTCAAGCAGACCGAGGACCTCACGCTTGCCCGTGACGAGATCACCGAACACGCCGAGATGCTGACGGCCAATTCGCGGCAGCTCGAAGAGGCACGCGTCGCCGCCGAATCCGCCACCAAGGCCAAGAGCGACTTCCTGGCCAATATGAGCCACGAGATCCGCACACCCATGACCGCGATCCTCGGTTACACCGACCTGCTGTTATCCCCGCAGCAGGCCGCCGAAGATCGCAGCCGCGCGATCCAGGCGATCCACCGCAACGGTGAGCACCTGTTATCCATCATCAATGACATCCTGGACATCTCGAAGATCGAGAGCGGCCTCCTCAGCGTCAGCCCGGTGGTCTGTTCTCCCAACCAGATCGTGTGTGAGGTCGTCTCGATGATGCGCCCGCGTGCAGCCGACAAATCGCTGTCCCTGGACCTCGAGTTCCTTGGCCCTATCCCGGCGACGATCCGCAGCGATCCAAACCGGGTGCGGCAGATCCTGACCAACCTGGTGGGTAACGCGATCAAGTTCACCGAGTCCGGCGGGGTCCGCATCGTGATGAAGCTGATCGATGGTCCGGGCGGCACGCGTCTCGCCTTCGAGGTGATCGACACCGGCATCGGGATGAGCCCCGACAGTGTCGACGAGGTCTTTACCGCGTTCAGCCAGGCCGACACGACGATGTCCCGGCAGTTCGGCGGGATGGGGCTTGGGCTGACGATTACCAAACGCCTCGTGGACATGCTCAGCGGGCAGATCACGGTGCAGAGCGAACCGGGCGAAGGCAGCGCGTTCCACTTTATGATCGAGACCGGCGCGCTCGATGGTGTCGCGATGATTCAGCAGCCGACCGAGGCTTTTTTCGCTGACACCGGGGCACAGACGCTCGATGGGACACAAACCAGCTGTGAGGCGCGCGTCCTGCTCGCCGAGGACGGCCCGGACAATCAGCGCCTGATCAGCTTCCACCTGCGTAAAGCGGGCGCCCAGGTGTCGGTGTGTGAGAACGGTCAAATCGCCTATGAGCGCGCTGCCGAGGCGTGGCGTGCGGGAGAGCCCTTCGACGTGATCCTGATGGACATGCAGATGCCGGAGATGGATGGGTATAGCGCCACCAGCCTGCTCCGCAGCGACGGATATACCGGGCCGATCGTCGCGCTGACCGCACACGCGATGAAGGGTGACCGCGAGCGGTGCATCGCTGCGGGTTGCGACGATTACGCGACCAAGCCGATCGATCGACAACAACTCATCGCGCTCGTCGCCGAGCACGCCGGCAAATCAAAATCGGTGATCGCCGCAGCTGAGTAACCCGCAACTGTAGCTGCTTCAGCGCGCTACCGATGTGCGAAGACGGCGGGATCAGGTTTCGGTCTGAGCCTTAGTGTGAGTCTTAGGATCGGTCGGTGTGGGCACGGGGCGATCCTGCTCGAGGATTGCGACGATTTGTGTCAGCGTCGCGATCTGCCGGTCCTGCACGCTGACGATCGAGAGCAGTTGAAACAACACCATCAGCACGAACGCCGCCAGGCAGAGCACCATGATAGTCGGCTTTTCGATGCCGAGTGTGCGCTCGAGAAAAACGATCCCGTCCGGCCAAACCGCCAGCACGAGGAACGGCAAGCCCGTCAGGAAGAACAGCAGCGCGTACCGCTCTTTGAGTCGCATCGCCCGCAGGCTGCGCAGCGCCATCAGCAGCAGCGACCCGCCGACGATGAGAAGGAACAAGGACCGGATCATGACGCGGCCAACTCCTCGGGCGGCCAGGGCTCGCGGATCATGTCCAACACGAGGCAGCCCGCGACCTTGATAACATAAAACAGCCCGCCCAGCAGTGTGATGCTCGTCCGACCGCTGACCCGCGGGTCCATACGCACGGGTGTCTCGATCACACGAAAACCAGCGCGGTGCAGCAGGGGGATCACCTCCGGCTCCGGGTAATCTTCCGGGTACCAGTGGGCGAACGCCCGGATCACCGACGCGTTGGCCACACGAAACCCGCTGGTGCAGTCCGTGTACGTCCGCCCCGTCAACGCGCGGATCAGCAACCGGAGCACGCCGCTGCCAAGCCGCCGGGCGAATCCCTGGTCGTACCGCTCGCCACCGAGGAACCGCGACCCAACAACCATATCCGCCTTCTGTGCGACCAACGTATCGATTAACAGATTGATTTCCGACGGCGGGTGCTGCCCGTCGCCGTCGACCTGCACCGCCAGGTCGTACCCGTGCAGCGCCGCGTAACGGTACCCGGTCTGCATCGCCGACCCGATGCCCAGATTAAAGGGCAGCCGCAGCACCACCGCGCCCGGCGGGACGTGTTGCGATGTCGCGTCCGTCGAGCCGTCGTCGATCACAACGATGTCCAGTTGTGGGGTGCACCGCTGCAACTCGCTGACCAGTGGGCCGACCGAACCGCGTTCATTAAACGCCGGGACGATCGCCAGACACCGCATGTCGCCGGTTTGTCCGCGGTGATCCATAGGTCGTTGAAGTTGCCGACGGCCCGTCGGGTGCTAGGCCGTCGGATGCCAGGCCGTCACATCCGTGCGCTAGTGGGCGATCGGGTACTGCTTGCACAGCCCAACCACTTGCTCACGCACCTCGCGCGTCACCTTCTCGTCGCCGCCGCTGGCCACGATCCGATCGATCCAATCGGCGAGCTGGCCCATCTGCGGCTCGGTCAGCCCGCGGGTGGTCGTCGCGGGCGTGCCCAGCCTCAGCCCGCTGGTGACGCGTGGCGGCCTGGGGTCCTGCGGGACCCCGTTCTTGTTGGTAATGATCCCCGCCGCTTCGAGCCAGTGCTCGGCATCGACGCCGGTCACGTCGGCGTTTCGTGCGCGCAGGTCGACCAGCATCAGGTGCGTGTCCGTGCCCCCGCTGACCAGCCGATACCCCTTCTCAACCAGCGCCCCTGCCAGCGCCTTCGCATTGGCCGCGACCTGCTTCGCATACGCCTTGAAAGCCGGCTGCAACGCCTCATTAAAACACACCGCCTTCGCGGCGATCACGTGCATCAGCGGGCCGCCCTGCAACCCGGGGAAGACCGCTTTGTCGACTTTCTTGGCGATCTGTTCGTCGTTGGTCAGGATCATCCCGCCGCGCGGGCCGCGCAGTGTTTTGTGCGTCGTTGTCGTGACGATGTCGCAGTGCGGGAACGGCGACGGGTGCACACCGGCGGCGACCAGGCCGGCGATGTGCGCGATGTCGGCCATGAGCAGGGCGCCGCATTCGTCGGCGATCTCACGGAAGCGGGCGAAGTCAATCGTTCGCGGGTAGGCCGAGTAGCCACAGAGGATCATCTTGGGCTTGTGCTCGCGGCAGACCGTGCGCACAGCATCAAAGTCGATCTGCTCGTACCCGTCGGCGTCCTGGTCGTATCGCAGCGGGTAGTGGACGGGCTTGTAATACTTGCCCGAGAGATTGATCTTCATCCCGTGGCTGAGGTGCCCTCCGTCGGCTAGCACCAGGCTGGCGAAGGTGTCGCCCGGGTTGAGCAGGGCGAAGAACGCGGCCGCGTTGGCCTGCGCACCCGAGTGCGGCTGCACGTTGGCGTGCGCACAGCCGAACAGCTTCTTCGCGCGGTCGCGGGCGTGGTCCTCGATCCCGTCGACGAACTTGCAGCCGCCGTAGTACCGGGCGCCGGGATATCCCTCGGCGTACTTGTTGGTCAGGCAGGTGCCCATCGCAGCCATCACCGCGCGGCTGGCGTGGTTCTCGCTTGCGATCAGTTCGAGCGTGTGTTCCTGTCGCTCCTGCTCGGCGCGGATCAGGCGCCAGACCTCCTGGTCCGTGCTGGCGATAGGGTTATCCAGAGGGTCTGCCGTTGGGGATACATCCACTTCGCTGATACTCATCGGCCTTCCTCAACCGGGGTGACGGGGCGTTGGTTGCGTCCGGTCAACACACCGGCTCGCAGGCGATTTCCAAGCCGCGCATAGTATCCGATCACAGGGGCCGCGTGGGTTGCGTTGGACCGATCGACGGCCTACGTAAAAAAAGGGCGGTCCGTTGAGAACCGCCCTTCGAAGGCAACTATCGAGTTTTGATTGCGACTTTAGTTGGCCCGGCGTCGTCTCGGCAGGGTCAGCAGGCCGAGCAACCCGGCAACCGCCAGTGTGCTTGGCTCGGGGGTGACCGCCACGTTGGCGTCGCCTCCGCCGCCGACGAAGGGGTCGAGCACAAGATCGCCAACCGTGACCTGGATAATCTGGTCACGGCCGATGTCATAGATATCCGTTACCGGGCCGTTCGCCAGCGGCAGTGCCAGGTCGTGGAACTCTTCGGCGTCCTCAAGCGTGATGAACAGGTCGCTGCCGACCGCCACGATCGATCCAAGCCCGTAAGCCAGCGGGAAACGATCGGACAGTGTGACGCCCGCGCTGACTTCCGGCTCGAACTCACGGAAGCTCGCTTCGGAGAAGTCGTCGGTGTCGACGTAGAGCACCGTCATGTCCGTGCGGTTGGTTACGAAGAGGATCTCTTCGCCATCGATACTGGCGACGGTCAGGTGGTGCGGCTCAACCGAGTCGGCGAACACGTCACCGACCCCGTCGTTGAGGTGGATCTGAGAGATCACCGCGGTATTGTCCGGGTCCGCGATCCGGATAATTCGTTGCCCACCCAAGTCGGCGATGTATACCGTTCCGTCCGGCGCGACGGTGACGCCGCGGAGGCTCGGGAAGTAGTTGATGCCGGGGAAAGACCCGATCGGGCTGGGGATCGCCAACGATCCGTTGGTGCCGAATCCCAGGTCGACGACCGGCGGGTTCACGGTGCCCAGGGACGAGCTGCCCGGCCTGGCGGTGATGTCGTACCGGAGCAGACGCGGGTCGTCTTCGTTGCGGCTGGTCGCGTAGAGCACCTCGTCGCCCGTGTCACGATCGCCGAACGTGGCCAGCCCTTCCGGGTTGGGGACGTTGGCCAAGGTTTGGGGCTTAGGGGGTGTGTTGTCGAAATCGCCATCAACGTCGACTGTCCCGAAGCTCGGCGAGTTGGTGCCGAAGTAGACCGGGCCGTTGCCGTTGAGTGTTGCCGGGTAGATAAAAATATCGTTGAACGCGGGCGGTGCCGAGTTGACGAACGCGCCCTGGAGAACGGAGGAGTAGACGACCCCATCGCTGTCGATCGCCACCGATTTAGGCTGCGATTGCGTGTCCTCGAAGCGGGAATCGAAGCGGGCGTGCGGCTGATCGTTGGCTGCGCCGAACCGCGCGGTGACGTCGCGGAAGTCTGACGTCGCGCCAACGGACGTGGTGCCCTGCAGGTCGGTTAGCTCGTGCCTCACGATCCAGCGGCTGCCGAAACCGTGCAGCCAGCTTGAGTACATGTAAGTACCCGTCGGGTCGATCTGTAGGCCACGAAGGCTGTAGTAGGCCGAGTCTTCCTTGTCCTCAAACGTAGACGTTGGGCCGATGCTTGGCAGCGGGAAGCCGGGGGAGGGCAGGGGGGGTTGTCCGGGAGTGAGGTCCACGCCGACGATGTTGTACGGCGGGTCGGGGCTGTCGGTGCCCATCGGCCGGACGAACGTGTCGAATGCGATGTGGTCAAACGCGGTCCGAAACGCGGTCACGCCCAGCGAGACCTCGGCTTGGGCGACACCCACGGGGGCAAGCAGCACCGCGCCGGTGGCGATCAAGCCAAGCGCTTTGTTTCTCAGTGACCGATGATTGTTAGAACCAAGCATGCATCAACTCCTTCCTCCGGACGCCAAAGCTCACAAGCTTTCGAATCGCCCGTTCGTCTTGCGATAGGTCGTGCCCGCCACATCGGAAATCAAGCATTTGAGCCTGATATCTCCTCCATTGACAGGCCTGTTCTCTCCCTACTACCTGTAACCTGCTGAGCGCTACCGCCCCTGCGTACACTTTGCCGGTACGTCTGAGCCAGACGAACCGCACTTTTCACGCTATAAATTACCCTGTCGGGGCCCGTAATGCAAGAGAAATATGCATCAATAATATAATCGATACAATCGGAATCTGGGTAAACAGCGTCGTAAGAACTATTTACGGCAAATAAAAAATTCCGACCGCCGGATCGGTTTGGGCCAGGATGGGAAACTGGGGTATCCAGACCAACCCCGACCGGCGAGCAGTAGGGGCGTCCGATAAGCCCGGCCGCGGTCACTGCGGGCATCTGCGGCCAGTATTGCGTTGTAACTCGCTTTCCTCACTGCATATGTGACGGACCATGCAGAACCAGCGTCGACCGACCCATGCTCAGGATCAGGGACTGGTCGACGATCATCCCGTGTCGGGGAAGCAGGGGCTCGGGCAGTGGGCCGATCAGGTGCTCAGCGATCAGGACGCCGCTGTGGCGATCCAACAGCCGCAGGGCGTACCAGTAGCCATTCTTAGATGTGACGCGGTGTGCGGGCACCTGGGGGGCCTGTGCGTCCAACGGCAAGGCCGCCAGCTTCGGCAGGGTCTGCGTCGGCTCGCGGCCACTGGCGATCTGCTCGACCACCGCGACCACGGACTCGCCCGTCAGGCAGGTGCGGGTGTTGCTGTTCGCGACCCCGCTGATCGCGTCCGTCCAGAGCACGTCGCCGCCGGGCGAAACGCTGATGAGTGATGTGTCTGACTGGAGATACGCGTGTTCACCGATCCATTGGACCGCCGGGGGGTGGTGTGGCTGTGCGATGGTCGCCGCGACGCGGCTGATTGGTGTGCCCGAGCGGTGATCGATCAGAACCAACGGCTTATTCGACCCGAGCATCTGGAGCAGCAGCGTCTTAGGCCCGATCCACCCGTGCCCGCCGTGGCGGTGGCCGGGCAGGTCGATCCGCCAGGGCGGGTCCGCAGAGTCGATCGCGATGCCCGACAGTGCGTTCGAAGTGGTATAAAATATTTTGTCTTCATGGCTTAGGCCGATCCACCGAATGATATCCTGGCCTTGAGCGGTGGTCAGCAGCGGTCGGCCGGTGCTCGCGTCGTAGGCGTGGATCTCCCACTGTCGGGTCGTCGCCAGTGATTGTCGCATCCCCGTGAGGGCCACGATGGTGCTGCTGATCTGCGGCAGGCGGGCCTGGTCCAAACCGGTTCGTCGGCCCCAGAGCACCTGGCCGGTGTGCCGGTCGACCATGACGATCCGCCCGGCATTGTCGACGATCCCCGCGGCTGTCTCGCTGACAAGTAGCCTGTTCGCCAGGGCGGCCGTGGCCACGCGTGCGCGGACGGCCGGGTCGATCATCTCGGGCTGACGCAGTGCCGCGGGTACGCCGGGGCCGTCCGCACCCTTGCCGGTCACGGTGTGCAGCAACTCGGCGAGTTCGACGGTCGGCCAGAGCGGTTGGCCCGTCCGGGTGTCCAATGCCAGCAGGTAGCCGGGCTCGATCGTGGGCCTGGCCGGCGGTTGGCCCCGGCGGCTGCGTGGCTGAGCGTGCTGGTGGGCACGGTTCGGGTCGATCCAGAACAGGGCCTGCTCGGGTGTGAGCGACAGTAGCTGGGCGTGGCCGTTGGGCCGGGGCACACGCCAGCGTTCGAGCAGCGCCGGCCCGGATCGCAGGCTGATCGCATCGGAGCCCTGCAACACCAAAAGGTCAGTCGGCCAATCCTCACGCGGCTGCTCGGTGGGCACCATCGCCTGGCCGGGGAAGATCACCGCGCGATGGATCGGTAGCCGGATCGAAGACAACGAGATCACGCGGTTCGGATCGGCGGCGAGGTCGGCCAGCCACCGGGTGACGGATTCGGGTCGCCCGTCACGCAGCGGCCTGAGGCCGGGGTGATCGGACCGCAGGCGCGTCAGCCAGTTGCGGGCGTGCCGAGTGCGGTCGGCTTGGAGGTTCAACTCAACCAGCCGGCCGACGATCCGTTGGAGTGATGCGGCCTCGCCGGTGTTGCGATAGGCACGCTCGAGCTGGCGGATCGCGGCGAACAGTTGCCCGTGGTCCGCCAGCGCCTCAGCCGCGGCGATCATGGCGGCGGGCGCCGAGCGTGAGACCGGGAATTGCCTGGCCAGCGCCCGCAGCGAGGCTAGATCGGCACCGGGCACGGACCCGAGTTCGACCAGTCGCTGTGCGGCCTGGGTGTCGTATCGCTGGTAAATCTGTCGCCCGTGCTCCTCGATCAACTCGGTGAGGCGGTGGGTGGCCTCGGTCGCGGCCTGCACGGACCCGTCTGCGTAGGTGTACAGCTCAGCCGACAGTTGCCGGTCGAGCAACACGGCCTGGTAACGCTCGACCGCTTCGGCCGGCTTGCCGGCCTCGACCAGAAACGCACCGAGCTCGAACTGATACGCGACTTCGTTGGCCGGGCCGGTCGTCGCTTTGGCCAGGCGATCGAACAGCTTTCGCCGCAGCTTCAGGTCGTCGGTCCGCTCCGGGTGCACCAGGCGTAGAACCTGATCGAACACCTGCTGCCGCAGCGACCCGTGCTCGGCTGTCGCCTCGGGGTTGTCCGGTTTGTCGATCTCGACCCGCAGGGTCAATGCCTCGAGCGCCTGATCGACCCCTTCGAGGACGGCTTTGGGCCGCCCGGCCGCCATCGAGACATGCGCCAACGCCAGTGCCGGGCCGGGGTCCAGCGGGTCGTGCGCGATCTGACGCGTGAGGTGTTCATAGGCACGTGCCCACGCGAGGTAGCTGCGCACCGAGTGGTTGTCGATCACAATCAACTGGTCGGGCAGGGGGGCGATGTTGCCCGGGCGGCTAAGGCGGTGGCTGTCGACGACCGAACCGTCGGCCAGGTCCAGCACGATCAGCCGGGTTCGCGTTGGGATCAGCACCCGATCGCCGGTGACGGCGCCGCGGCCGAATGGGTCGACGTTTTGCGTCTCGCCGAGTGTGCGCGTCCACGCGGCGGTCAGCCCGGGTCCTCGCAGATATTGAACCGTCCGTCCGACGGTGATGACGCCGTTTTCAGTCGGTAGTAGGTAGGCGGTATCGCTCCAGTACGGCCCATCGAAGCGGCGTAACTCACTGCCCGATTCGGCGTCGAGCAACAGCCCCGTCGAATCGCTCCCGGCCGAGGTCAGCAGCAATAGCCCCGCGCCGGTCATCACCAGGGCAGGCCCGCGCCCGGGTTGGGGCGTTTGACGCGCACGCGCCGCTCGCTGGTCGAACTCCTGCGGCTCGCGCGGGCCGGTCGGCTGGACCTTCATCCAACGGACCGATCCGTTGCGACCGTCGAGGCAGGCGACGGTCGATCGATTGTCGCAGGCGAACAGCCGCCCCCGGTCGACGATCAACGCGATTTGACGCGGCTGGGCCTGGTGGTCGGCCGCAACGCTGGACAGGTGTCGCCGCCAGCGCATCTCGCCGTTGCGCGGGTCGATCGCAACGATGTACACGTCATGGAACCCGGCGACCTGCATCCGCGATGCGACGGTGTACACCATGCCTTGGGTCTGGACCGGCGTGCCGACGAAATCGGCGCGGGTAAGTGTGTCGTCCAACTCGCCGGGCTCGACCCGCCACAGCGGTTGGCCGGTGTCTCGGTCAAGACAAACCAGCGAAGTCAGCGACCGCTCGTTGCGCCTGCCGGTGAAATACCCGATGCCGTGCCCGACCACGGCGACGATCCGATTCCCACGGATCAGCACCGCGCGGTGATCGGCGGCGACCGCCTGGCCGCGGCGGGCGAGTTGCTGTGCCTGGGTGTTGTCGTCGGAATCGGACCCCGCGTAGGACCACAGCAACCGCCCGGAGATCGGGTCGAACGCGACGATGTTGTCGGTGATATTCAGGAACAACCGGTCGCCGTCCGTGACGGGCAGCGGCCTGTAGAAAGGCAGCGAGCCGGCGAAGCTAAGCCCCGCGGTCTGATTTCGATGGCGGGTGTGGCGGACGACCGGTTGGGGCGGCGGTTGCTCGCGAAAAGCGGTTTGCCAAAGCGGCTCGTCGAGTTTCGACGGCAGGGCGATCTCGGGCGGCGTGGCCAGCTCTGAGGTGGCGCTGTGTGGCTCAGGGTGCCGCAGCGTCGCCGCTTGAGCCATGAGGCGATCCGCCATGCGGTTCGCGCCCAGTGCGCGCAGGGCGAGGCTCTGATCTTCGAAGGCGTCGGCGTCATTAAGGATCATCGCGGCCGTCGCCCACAGCTCGTGGCATCGTCGTGCGTAGCGGTCGAAGTCCGGGTGGGCTTGAAGGTCGTCAAGCACCGTCAGCGCGTTCGAGGCGTCGGCTTGTTCGAGGTAGACCCCGGTCAGCCGCAAGGCAGCTTCCATGCCGCTTTCGCACAGCGCGTACCGGGCGACGATTGCTTCGAGCGCGTCCGGGTTGTTCAGCGGATCGGTCACGAGCGCGAGCGCCCGCTGGCAGGCGATCTCGTGCTGGTCGCGGTAGGCGGTGAGCAACTCCTGATCGCCGCGCATGCGACGTTGGACCCACAGCCCGGCGTCGATGCGCAGCCCGTCGCCGGTGGGCATGAGGCGTCGGCCGTACTCCTCGATGATCTGCTGGTACAGCCTCGCCGCCTCGGCCAGCCGGCCCTGGTCGCGCAGCATCGCGGCCCGGTCAGCCATGTCCTGTGCGACCGGCGAATACTCGGTGTACACCGGCGTCTGTGGCAGCGGGGCGGCACTGACCAACAGCCCGACCGCCCCCAGGCACAGGGCTAAACTCCATCGTGGTGCGCGGTTCATATCCATGGGATTCTAAGCAGCGTCGCCCCGCCGGGCGCGTTCGTCGGCCCGCGCGCCGCCAGCGTACCCGACGCGCCGCGTGATCCACGGCTATAATGCCCGGCTTTTTTAAATGGCCGCCTTACAGTCCCGCGGCCAGATGCCCGGAGGTCAACGTGTCAGCCAACGCAGTCAGTACCCCCAATGTTGCGATCGTCGGAGCGACCGGCGCGGTGGGCCAGGAGTTTTTACGCGTCCTGGCCGAGCGCAAGTTCCCCATCGGCAAGCTCGTCCCGTTGGCCAGTGCGCGCAGCGCCGGTAAGCGTGTGAACTTTCAGGGCGCAAACTACACGGTCGAGGAACTGACCGACGACAGCTTCAAGGGCATCGATCTGGCCCTGTTCAGCGCCGGCGGCGGGATCAGCAAGCAGTTCGCCCCAATCGCAGCCCAGGCCGGCGCGGTCGTGGTCGACAACAGCTCCGCGTTCCGCATGACCGACGGCGTCCCGCTGGTCGTGCCCGAGGTCAACCCCGAGGCGATCGACGGCTGGCGGCTGGGCCGGCGATCGGCCGACGGCAGCGCGGGGATCATCGCCAACCCCAACTGCTCGACGATCATCATGCTCGTCGCGGTAACACCCCTGCACCGCGCCGCCGGTGTCGAGCGCATCGTCGTGAGCACCTACCAGGCCGCGAGCGGCGCCGGCGCGGCGGCGATGCTGGAACTAGAAAGTCAGACTCGCCAGGTGCTCGCCGGCGACCCGCCGACCTGCGACGTGTTCCCCTGCCAGTACGCATTCAATCTGTTTAGCCACAACTCCGCGATCGAATCGAACGGCTACAACACCGAAGAGATGAAGATGGTCCGCGAGACACACAAAATCTGGGGCCAAAGTGACGGCGAAGGCAGCGCCAAGCGCGTGGGGATCACCGCGACCTGCATCCGCGTACCCGTGATGCGCGCCCACGCCGAGAGCATCAACCTGACACTGCGCAACCCGCTCGACGCGGCCGAGGCCGAACGGCTGCTTCGTAACGCGCCCGGCGTGAGTGTGATCAACGACAACGACAACAACCGCTTCCCCATGCCGCTTGATGCGTCCGGGAACGACGACGTGCTCGTCGGCCGCATCCGCGCGGACATCAGCCGAAACGGCGGCCCAGGCGGCGGATTGGATCTGTTCGTGTGCGGCGACCAACTGCGCAAAGGCGCCGCCCTCAACGCCGTGCAAATCGCGGAGATGCTGATCTAGGCCGGCTGGGTCGGCTGGTCCTGCGCGGGCTCGGGTGTCGTAGACGCGCGATCCGCCCGCTCACCGATGCGCGGCTCGTTCCCCACGATCAGCCGCCGGACGTTCCCGCGGTGGCGGAAGATCACGAGCACGGCCATCAGCCCGGTTGCGATGATGAACGGTTGTGCCTGCGCGACGTCCTCTTGCCGCAACACTGTGATCGCCAGCAGCATCAACGGGATTGCCGCCGCAGCCGTCATGCTCGCGAGGCTGACGAAGCGCGTGACCGTCGCGATCACAATCCACACCACCGCCGCCGCGAGCACCGGCCAAGTGAGTGTCGGGTAAACCCCCAGCAGCGCACCGAGCCCGGTCGCGACGCCCTTGCCGCCCTTGAAGCGCAGCCACACCGGGAATACGTGCCCGAGCAACGCGCCCGCCGCCACGCCCAACCAACCCCACACCTGGGCGACTTGCGCGGCCTGGGCGGCCTGTGTAGCCTGCGCGGATGTCGGCACCTGCTCGAACATCCCCAACGCGATCCCCGCCGCGAACACCGGGACAAAACCCTTGAGCAGGTCGAGCACGAAGCACAGCCCGCCCCAGCCCTTGCCGAGCACCCGCACCGCGTTGGTCGCGCCCAGGTTCCCGCTGCCGTGGCGGCGCAGGTCCACCCCGCGCGCCCACCCGATCAGCAGCCCGAACGGCACCGACCCGCTGGCGTACGCGACCGCCGCCCAGAAATACCATTGGTCCGTCACGGGCGTATCGTAGCAGAGCGGCCGCGTGGCCCGGCGAACTGTTTAACGATCGCCCACAACGGATTTACACCCTATCGCGGCTGGCGTATCATCGCCGCATGGGATTGAAGAACGCCGCGACCGTCGTCTGCGTACTGCTGGTGGTAACCGGCACGGCGTCCGCGCAGATCGAGCCGGCACCGACAGTCAGCAAAGTCATGGCCTACGCCGTGGCGATCCTGCTGATCGCGTTGGTGTTGACCGCGAGCATGATCAGCTCGAAACGCGGCCACCGCGACTAGTCCGCACCCGCCGGATGGGTACACTCTCGGAAGGAGACATCGCATGAACAGAGGGTCTCTCGGAGCGCTGCTGGCGCTGAATGTCGGGCTGCTGATGGCGCTGGTGATGATGGGCAACCACGCCCAGCCGGCGTCCGCACAACTCGGGGCACAGGGCGACTACGTCATGATCGCCGGGGCGGTCACCGGCCGAGAAAACCAGGCCGCGGTCTACATCCTCGACCTGCGATCGCAGACGATGGTCGCGGTGACGTACGACTCGCGCAACGGCGATCTCGAACAGCTCGCCCGCCGCCCGATCGCAAAGGATATCCGTAAGTAATCAGCCGCCCGTTGCCCGGTCGCGCGACCCGCGGCCGGCCTTGCCGGACCTGAAAGGTAGATGCCATGAACCGAATCCAATTAGCGTGCTGGTGCCTGACCGCGTCGGCATTCGTCCTCGGCGGGCTGGTCATGACCCGCGTCCAGGCGCCGCTGACCCCGACCGCATACGCCGACCTCGTGGTCGACCGCCAGGGCTTCTCGATGCTCACGACCCGCACCCGCGAGGATGAGCAGGCGCTGTTCGTGCTCGACAGCTTCAACGAGAAACTGCTGATCTACCGGCTGGACGTCACGAAAAAGCGGCTGGAGCTCGCGACCACCGCGGACCTGGGGCGCCTGATGGGCACCGGCGGGCAAGGCGGCGACGGGCGGCGGTCACGCTGAAGATAAGTCAGCCGAATCGAGCGTGAATCACGACTGTATTGATAACGCAGCCAGCCAACCTCTCATCGAGCAATGATGGTCATTAATCACACCGGGACCGTTGACGAGCGCATCGCGGCCATCGCACAGCGCGTCTTGGCAGGCGAGCCACTGGACCGCGACGAAGCACGTGAGCTCTGCCGGGTCGAGGGCGATGACCTCTACGACCTGTTCTTCTGGGCCAACAAGATCCGCATCCGCCACGTCGGCCGGCAGGTCAAGTTCTGCTCGATCCTCGCCGCCAAGGTCGGCGCCTGCAGCGAAGACTGTGGGTATTGCTCACAGTCCAAGCATTTTCAGACCGACGTGACCCCCACCAAGCTCAGCGTAGAAGACATGCAAGCCGCCTCCGACGAGGCCATGAAAAACGGCGCCAGCAGTTTCGGGATCGTCAACTCCGGCCGTGGCCCGACCGAGCGCGAGTTGGATTGGCTGGAACCGTTCTTTAAGAAAACCGCCGAGGAGGGCAGCATCCGCCCGTGCGCGACGCTCGGGGAACTCACCGCCGACCAGGCCGAACGCCTCAAGTCGATGGGCGTGCTGCGGGTCAACCACAACCTCGAGACCAGCCGACGGCACTTTGGCAATGTGGTCACGACTCATACCTACGACGACCGTGTGCGCACACTCAAGGTCGCCAAAGCCGCGGGCTTGTCGCTGTGCAGCGGCGGGATCTTCGGGATGGGCGAGCAGTGGGAAGACCGCCTGGACATCGCGTTCGAGCTACGCGACATCGGCGTGGATGTCGTCCCGATCAACTTCCTCAACGCGATCCAAGGCACGCCGATGTACGGCAAGCAGCCCGACCTCGCGCCGATGCAGGCATTGAAGATCATCGCGATCTTCCGGTTCATCCTCCCGGACCGGGAGCTGAAGATCGCCGGCGGACGCGAAAAGATCCTGCGTGACATGCAGAGTTGGATCTTCTTCGCCGGCGGGTCGAGCTTCCTGATCGGGAATTACCTCACCACGTTCGGCAGGGAGCCCGGCGACGATCTGCAGATGCTCCGCGACCTGGGCTTGCCGTATCTGACCTTCGACGAGGTCGAGCACGAGGCCACCGCCCCGGCCACCCCGGTACGCATCGAAGTCAACGCCGAGGGCGGCGTAGCACTGCCTGTTTTGGGCGGCGCATAGGCACCTGCGATCGCGACTAGCCGTCTCGCTGTGGCAAAGAAATCGTTTAAAGAGCCTTAAATCGGATTGGGTCGGCTGGCGATGGGGATAGAACTGCTACAGGGTTGATCCAAAACCCACGAATCCTCCCCAACGCCCCCTTCGGGCCGGTGTTGCGACCCTCATCCGCAACGCGACGTCCTGCAAGGGTTTGGCCTAGCCGGGGTTGACGCCGAGCGATCCGCCGCTATCCTTACGCATCTTTTTCCACAGGCGGGGCGGGTATCGCCGCCGGTGGAGGGGTTGGCATTGCGGGGCCGCTTTTCACGCTTCGGGCGGGCGATACCCGAAATTCACCGAACGAACCAACCGATAAGTCGCCAGTGTAGGTAGACCCTTGGCTGGAAGGGGTTTCGCAAAACCCCGCCGCCCGGGAGGAGACAGGATCATGACGACCGCCACGACCAAACCGCAAGAGGGACGCAAAATGGGCACGCTCGCCCGCACCCGCAACTTTGGAATCTGTGCGCACATCGATGCCGGCAAGACCACCGTCACCGAGCGCGTCCTCTACTACACCGGCAAGACCTACAAGATGGGCGAGGTCCACGAGGGCACCGCCACCATGGACTTCCTACAGGAAGAGCAGGAACGCGGAATCACCATCCAGTCGGCCGCGACGACTTGCTTGTGGAAGCACGAGGGGACCGAGTACACGCTGAACCTGATCGACACGCCGGGGCACGTGGACTTCACCATTGAGGTTGAGCGGTCGCTTCGCGTGCTGGACGGGGCGGTCGCGGTGTTCGACGGGAAGGAGGGCGTCGAGGCGCAGTCCGAAACCGTCTGGCGGCAGGCCGACAATTACGACGTGCCCCGCATGTGCTTCATCAACAAGATGGACAAGCTCGGGGCCGATTTCGCGTTTAGCTTCAAGTCGATCAGCGAGCGTCTCGGTGCTAATGCGGTCGCGATCCAGATCCCGATCGGCGCGGGCAACGACTTCGAGGGTATCATCGACCTGCTGTCGATGAAGGCGTTTTACTTTTCGGCCGAGGAACTGGGCGCGAAGGTCGAGGAGCGCGACATCCCCGAAGCGCTGCGCGAAGAGGCGGCCCGCTGGCGTCACGACCTGGTCGAGAAGGCCGCCGAGTGTGACGAGGCCCTGACCGAAAAGTTCATCATGGAGGAGGAGATCTCAGCCGACGAGATCAAAGCCGCCCTACGCAAGGGCACTCTCGCCCGCAAGGTTTACCCGACCCTCTGTGGCTCGGCGCTCAAGTACATCGGGGTGCAGCGGCTGATCGACGCCGTGGTCGATTACCTGCCCAACCCGACCGAGGTCCCGGAAGTCCAGGGGTTGGACGTCCGCGACAAGACCAAGAAGCTGACACGCCCGCCCGAAGCCGACGCGCCGTTCTCGGCGTTGGTGTTCAAGGTGGTTTCGGACATGCACGGGGACCTGACCTACGCCCGGATTTATTCCGGTACGCTGGCCAAGGGCTCGCGCGTGTTGAACTCGAACAACGGCCGCAAGGAGATCGTCAGCCGCATCTTCGAGATGCACGCCAAGGAGCGCATCCCGCGCGACGAGGTCAGCGCGGGCACGATCGTCGCGCTGGTCGGGCTGAAAAACTCGATCACCGGCGAGACGCTCTGCGACGCGGACAATCCGATCGTGCTCGAGCGGATGGAGTTCCCCGAACCGGTGATCAGCATGAGCATCGAGCCGGCGACCCAGGCCGACAAAGAGAAGCTCGCCAACGCGCTGGTTGTGATCCGCCGCGAAGACCCGTCGTTTCATAGTCACTTCGATGACGAGACCGGGCAGACGATCATCGCGGGGATGGGTGAGTTGCACCTGGAGATCATCAAGAACAAACTCACCCGCGACATGAACGTCGGGGTGAACGTCGGCCGACCGCGCGTGGCCTACAAAGAAACCATCACCAAGAAGTCCGAGGTCCGCGGGATCCACAAGAAGCAGACCGGCGGCCGCGGGCAGTTCGGCGATTGTACGATCACAATCGAGCCGTTCACCGCGAAGCAGGCGGAGGAGGCCGAGCTTGATTTCAAGGACCACATGGCCTTCGAAAACAAGATCATCGGCGGGAAGATCCCCAAGGAATATATCCCCAGTGTCGAGGCCGGCTGCCGAGGCGCGGCCAAGAGTGGTGTGCTCGCCGGGTACCCGTTGATCGATGTGAAGATCACGCTGATCGACGGGTCGTACCACGACGTCGACTCGTCGCAGATCGCGTTCGAGCAGGCCGGCATCCACGCGTTCCGCGACGGTGCGCGAAAGAGCGGGCTGCAACTACTCGAACCGGTGATGAAGGTGACGGTCACGACGCCGGACGAGTATCTGGGGTCGGTCACCGGCGACCTGAACCGCCGACGCGGGATCATCGCGGGCACCGACGAGCGCGGCAACACCCGGATCGTCTCGGCCGAAGCCCCGCTCAGCGAGATGTTCGGCTACTCCACCGTCCTCCGCGGCATGAGCCAGGGCCGTGCGACCTACGTCATGGAACCACTCGACTACCGCCCGGTCCCACCGAACATCACCAAGACAGTTCTTGAGGGTGGCACCGCGGGATAAGTGAAACCGGGTTTTAGATTGACATAGTGATTGTGATCCCGCTGATCACACAGGCCGCGTCATCCATCTGCCCGTGGAACTGCTGTCCCTGACACTCTGCCCAGCCCCTATATTGGGTGGTTGGGTATCTATTCACCAGTGTGATCGATATGAGTGGCGACGCAGAACCGATCGTCTTCCATCGCAGGAAATCATCAGCTATCTGGCTATTGCTTAGTAGTGTGCTATTCGTTGTCTTGGGTATTTGGATAGCACAAACAATAGGCTGGGGCGGTTATCTAGTTGCGGGATTCTTCTCGCTGGGTATTCCGGTTGCGGTTGTTCAATTGTTGCCTGGCAGCACATACCTACGAATCACTGAAAACGAGCTCACGTTCACAATCATGTTTCGCGAGACGTCAATCTCATGGGATGTCATCGATGAGTTCATGGTCATAACCATGAAACAAACAGGCATGACCATCCACAAGATGGTGGGGATCAACTTCGTGTCGTCATACGATGGTTCCCGCCTCGGCAGGCGCGTTAGCTCTGCGCTATCAGGGTGTGATGGCGCACTCCCAGACACCTATGGACAAAGAGCGGAAGACCTTGCCGACCTTCTCAATGCCTGCCTACAAGAGTTTACTGACCGCAGTGGGGAACAAACTGTACGAGCTGAGCAGGAATAGCCTCTGCAACGCACATCAGGTAACTCGCAGTCCAAAAAGAAGCACGGCCCGATCGTCTCGAGGCAGTCAAGCCGCCGGATAGGCGCGGCCTACTTGCGAGAGATGTCCGAACGCCGGGTCCTTCTGATGGTTCGCTTGCGTTTCTCCGGGCTTGGCGTACCCTCGTTGTCTGAGCCGGAGACACTCCAAAGGACCACTTCCCATGGCTAAGAAACCGACCCTAACGACGACCGGCGGCGCTCCGATCGCTGACAATCAGAACTCGATCACCGCGGGTCCGCGCGGGCCGGTGCTGATGCAGGACTACCAATTGCTCGAGAAGCTCGCGCATCAGAACCGCGAGCGTATCGCCGAGCGCACCGTGCACGCCAAGGGGTGGGGGGCGTTCGGCACGCTGACCGTGACCCACGACGTTACCCGGTACACCAAGGCGGACTTGTTCACCAAAGTCGGCAAGAAGACCGAGGTGCTCGCGCGCTTCTCGACCGTGGCCGGAGAGGCCGGGGCGGCGGACGCCGAGCGCGACGTACGCGGCTTTGCGCTGAAGTTTTATTCTGACCAGGGCAACTGGGACATGGTTGGCAACAACACGCCGGTGTTCTTTGTGCGCGACCCGTACAAGTTTCCCGACTTCATACACACACAGAAGCGACACCCCAAGACGAATCTGCGGTCGCCCACGGCGATGTGGGATTTTTGGTCGCTGTCGCCCGAGTCGTTGCATCAGGTCACGATCCTGATGTCCGACCGGGGTTTGCCGATCGGCGTGCGCCATATCAATGGCTACGGCAGCCACACGTTCAGTCTTATTAATGCGAAGAATGAGCGCGTCTGGGTCAAGTTCCACTTCAAGACGATGCAGGGTCACAAGCACTGGACAAATGAAGAGGCCGAACGAGTCGTTGGCAAGACGCGCGAGTCGACGCAGGAGGACCTGTTCTATGCGATCGAGAAGGGCGATTACCCCAAGTGGCGGTTTTGCATCCAGGTCATGCCCGAAGGCGATGCGGACAAGGCACCGTTCAACCCCTTTGACCTGACGAAGGTATGGCCACACGGTGACTACCCGCTGATTGACGTCGGGGTGATGGAGCTAAACCGTAACCCTGAGAATTACTTCGCACAGATCGAGCAGGCGGCGTTCTCGCCGTCGAATATCGTGCCCGGTATCGGTTTTTCGCCGGACAAGATGCTTCAGGCCCGGGTGTTTTCTTATGCCGATGCCCACCGTCACCGCCTCGGCACACACTATGAGGCCTTGCCCGTCAACGCGCCGAAGTCCGCGGTGAACCACTACCACAAAGACGGGCAGATGCGCTTCACCGCGAACAACCCCAATCCTGATGCATACTACGAGCCGAATTCATTTGACGGGCCGGTCGAGCGACCCGAGTTTGGCGAGCCGCCGTTGAGCGTTAGCGGCGACGCCGACCGGTACAACCACCGCGAGGGCAACGACGACTACAGCCAACCCCGCGCGCTGTTCGATTTATTCGATGCCGGTCAGAAGGCACGGCTGTACTCCAACATCGCGGCGGCCATGAAGGGCGTTGCGCAAGAGATTGTCGACCGCCAACTCGGACACTTCGAGCAGGTGCACCCCGATTATGCGGCCGGCGTGCGTGCCGCGTTGGCGAACGCCGGTGGCGCGTAGATCCGGGTGTGAAGCGGGTAACAAGAAGGCACTTCTAGAATGAAGCACGGCCCGTGCAGGGGATGCAACGGGCCGTACTCGATCAGGGTCAGATTGTAATGACGGCTTAGTCGGCCATCGCCATCGTCTTGAGGCGGTCGTGCGTGTCCGGCGATGCCGGGACGTTCGGGATCGGAGCCTTCTTGACTTTATTGCGCGGTTGAGCGCGGCGGTCGAGCAGGTCCGGCTTGAGGATGATCATCCGCGGTGAGACGTAAGGGTGCGGGCCACCGTGTACGCCGTTGGGGTTGGTTACGATGCGGGAGCGCTGCTTGGCCGCGACTACGTTTTGCGCACGCTGAGCTTCCATCAGCCAGTGGTTGTCGGGCATGACCATGTGTCGGTTTTGCCGGCGGTAGTCGACGTCGGGGTCGATGTAGACGGTCGCGTGATCGACCTGCACCTCGGCGAGGTGTGTGTACACCGGCTGGTTGGCGAGTTGCCTGCTTACGATCGCGGCCGGCTCAACAATGCCGCGCGTCACGATGTAGGACACACGCGACCCGGGCAGCGTCGATGCCGACGAGCGGACAACCTGTGCCGTCCGCATCCCCGAGCTGCGCGTAACAACCTGCGCACATGGCCCTTCAGCCAGCGCGAGCGACGACCACCCGCTGATAGCCAACGGGCAGACCAACAATGCCATAAGTTTCCTTCTCACTTTGCCTCTCCTTCGCCCTCCGGGCGACTGCTGCAGGTAACGTGCCTAGGCCGGTCTCTCCAACGGCGTTAGGCGATGAATCGTCGTCGAGTCCATCCTCGTGACGATCCGCTCCGGGCGACTGCACTTGATATGTTGCAATCAGGGTGCCACGGCAGGGGTGGGCGAGGCGCGTCGCTATAAGATCAGTGTTGGCCGCAGATTGTGTTGGTGCGTTAGAAAACGTCTTGTCGCTGCTCGCGACGAAAAGTCGTTTCCACACAACACTTACCGTTGCCCAGCCGCCACAGTGCGCGCGGGCCGTGCGGCTGGCGGCTACTTGCGTTCAAGGATGATATGCCCGTCGAACTGATCGCCCGGCGGCGCCTGCAGGTGCTGTTCGCACGCGGCGCGGTAGAGGTCGGTCAGCGGGTCTGAGCCTTGGGTTGCTTCGACTTTCGCGATCGCCGCGAGGGCGGTGTCGAAGTCGCCTCGCAGGTACGCGGTCACCACGGTGCGCGTCTGCGATACACGTGCGAGCAGTGCGTCGGACGCGGCGGGGGTATCGCACAACGGTTCGAAAACCATCACGCCTTCGGACTTGCCGACGACGCGCAGCTTGGCGATCGGCCGGACGAGAAAACGGTCGCCCATCAGCTCGGTTGTGCGCCCGTTGATGAGGATCCCGGTGCCGACGGCTTTGTTGGCCGACTCGAGACGCGCGGCGAGGTTGACGGTGTCGCCGAGCACGGTGTAGTCGCTTGCGTCGGAGGGGCCGGCGTCGCCGACGACCATCGTCCCACTGGCAACGCCGCACCGCAGAGACAACGTTTGGTCCAGGTTGTACAACCCGCTTGTGCGCACAGTGTCGGTGAACGTGCCCATCGCGGCTTGCATCTCGAGTGCCGTTGCGACGGCGTCGGCGGCGTGGGTGTCGCTGGTCTGGGGCGCGCCGAAGAAAAACATGATCCCGTCGCCGAGAAACTTGTTCACATACCCGCCGCGCTTGCGGATGATCGGCACCATCAATTCCATATACGCGCTAAGAAGCGGCACGGTATGCTCACGGAGTGTCTCGGAGATCGCGGTGAAGCCCGAGAGGTCGGCGAAGCACACGGTTAGCTCGCGCACCTGCCCGTCCAGGCGCGCCATTTCCGGGTGTTCGAGCACGTAGTTGACCAGCACCGGGTCGACGTAGCTGCGGAACCGCTTGGTGATACGTACACGTTCGCCGCGCTCGATGACGAAGCGGGCGACCGTGCAACCGGTCCAAACCAGAAGCACAGCCGCGATCGGCCCGGCGATCCCGACCAGCGTGTTGGCGAAGTCGAATAGGAGCACACCGTTGATGAGCGCGTACGCGCCGGCCAACCCGCCGGCGGTTGTGAGGGCGACCAGCGGGGTGAAGCGTGCGGTGGCGACGGCTGCGAGCAGCCCCATGAGGCAGGTCATTACGGCTGCGGTCCACGGTCCGGCGCGCCGCCAGACGTCACCGGTCATGATCGCGTTGAAGATCACGCCGTGGACGACGACGCCCGGGCACTCGGCGTGCAGGCTGGTGGGTACGAAGTCCGCCGCGGTCGCCGTCGCGGTCCACCCGAGCAGCACGGCCCGACCGTCGAGGTGTGCGCGCAGCAGGTCACGCCCGGCGGCGAGTTGCTCTTCCAGGAGCGCGTTCTGGCGGGCGACCGCGTTCAGTGCGCGGGCGGACTGGATCAGCCGGCGATCCTGATCGGTCAGTTGGTCGTCCGGGACATCTTTGTAAAGGTCCAACCACCCGGCGCGGTCCAATTCGGCGAGTGTCCAGCGGATCATTGCCTGGCGCGTGTGGGGTGTACTACCCGAGTCGGGCTGGGCCTTGTATTGCTCGAATCGTGACGCATCCAATACGAAGAGCAATGCGAGTAGTGCGTCGTCGGCTTGGGCGCGGTTGTGCGCGAGGCGGCGCTGGGTCTCGATGACCTGCCAGATCTGGCTGACCGGCAGGTGCTGGTGGGACGCTGCCCGGTCGGCGCGGTCGTACATGACCGACCACCGCTGCGAGCCGAACCATGGGATGTCCATCAGGGCGCCGACCCGCACACCCAATCGTGGCGATCGCTGGCGTCGCAGTGGGATCACGCGTCGGCCGTCGGGATGGGTGATCGTCAGGCGATGCGGTCCTAACTCGATGTCGTTGATGTCTGCGTCGAGTGCCAGCAGCGCGAGCGACAGGCCCATCTGCGGGTAGAGGCGCCCGTCGTGTTCGATCAGCAGGGGCACGGACCGGACGACGCCGTCCGTGTCGGCGAGGTAGTTGACGAAACCGGTGGCCCCGGCCGCTTCGGCGAGTGGGGCGATTGGCGCGAGGCTGATCGTTGCCCGCAGCGTGTCGTGGGTGTTGTCGGGTCGCGGCGATGAGAAGCGGCGGAGCGACCGGATCGAAATCGCGCGGTTGTATTGGCTGTCGAGTGTGCGTAGCAGCGGGGAGCCGCCCAGGACGCCCGCGTTGGCACCCGGTAGCAAGCGGTCGCGCACCTGTGGGAATGACAGGTGGCCGCGGTCCATTTCGCGGGCGATCCGCTCATAGACGCCGTGGCGGCGTGCAAGTAAAAACTCGTCGGCCGGGCTCATGTCGGCCGGTGGGGTTTGATGCTCGGGTCCGAGCGCGGCGACGGCCTGCTGAGGCGTCAGGCCGGGTTGGTTCGCCAACAGGGTTTGCATCGCCTGGGCGCGGCCGCTGGGTGGCTGCCTGGGCGCGAATGAGAAGGGGATGAGTGTGTTGTCGAAGCGGGCGACTGCGGCGCAAAGCGCATCGTCGTCGCTGACCTGTTCGAACTCGCCGTCGGGGCCGGGCAGGTACCGCGGGTCCTGCGGTTCGGTGATGAGGATATCCATCGCCAGCGCTTTGGCACCGGCGAGGCGGACCTCGTCGACGATGGCGGCGAGGTGGCTTCGCGGCCAGGGCCAGGGGCCGATTGATTCGAGTGAGCGGTCGTCGATATCGACGTGGGCGAGGCGGTCGGTCGGTGGGGGGGTGAAGAACTGGCAGCGGCGTGCGCGCAGATCGTACAGCCAGTGCTCAAGCGGTCCGAGCAACCCGGCAGCGTCGGCCACGACCAGCACGGCCGTCAACGCCGCGCCGATCCCAACAATCTGCAGTGTCAGCTTACGCTCGTTGCGGGTCATAGAGGGGCGCTATGATACGCTGCTCTACTCGACATACTGGGGCATAGGGCAATCGCTACGATAATGTTCGCCGTAGCTGCCGTGCTCCTCCCAGTCTCCATATTCCTCCCAATCTCCGTACTCCTCCCAGTCTCCGTAGTGCGACCCGTAATTCTCACCGTAGGAATTCCCATAGCTCTCATGGTGGTGCATCTCTGGGCAGTCTTCGATGACGCTGGCCAGGCTCTCCATTGAGGAGGAGTTCTTGGCGAATGCCTGGAAGTCGAGCACGTCGGTGCTGCGCAGGTGGTTGCCGCCCATGCCCAGCCAGAGTTGCATTAACTGCCAGATGTTCTGCGAGTCGCCGTCGAATGGGGTCACCGGATCGGACGCGGTCCTGCGTTCCTCGCCCTGCGCCGGCCCCTCATCCGGCGTTGCGCCGGTCGCGCCGTCCCCGGCGAGCGTTCGCTTTTGCCGCTTGACGCCGCGGAACTGGGCGACCGTCTGGCCGGTCAGCTTCCAGGCGAAGGGGGTGAATGGGGGTTGATCGAATACGCCGGTATCGGTGCCGCGGACGGCGAGGGTGGCGCTGGGGCTGGAGATCGTGGTTTCGTACTCGAGGCCCGCGGCCTCGACGTTGTAGCGCGTCCGGCCGTACTTCATCCCGAGGTCGGTTTTGATGTGGTTGGCGGAGCGGATCGCGTCGAGAACCTGGATGACGCCGAGGCGGTCGAGGGTGACGACCTGGCTGGGCGGGATGACGAACTGGACGGCGCTGCGCGGGCCGGTGCGGAACTCGGCGCCGGGGGAGAGGACCATGCCGGGTTCGGCTGTCTGCCAGGGTTGGTCGATCGCGCCGCGCACCTGAACCATGCCTTTGACGGCGACGACGCGGACTTCGAGCGATTCATAGTGCTCGGCGGGGGGCTGATCGATGGTGTCCATCGCCGGCTGTACGAGCGGGGCGGTTGGTTGTTCAACCGGCTCGACGGATTCGTTCTCGGCGTTTGCCGCGTTACCGGTTGCTGTCAGGACGCCTGCGAAGATCACCGCCCACGCGATTCGAGATGTGTTGTGCCAAGTGCCCATGCCGCGAGTACCTCCAGGCCGGCCCGGACCGCAGTTGTTGGGTCGCCAAGGCTCAAGCCGTGCTGCTGCGTCGAAATCAGCCCTTGGATTTTGCGTCGTCGCCGGTCGGGGCCGGTGTGTCTGCGTCGTCCGGGCTGTCCGCTGCGTCCATTGATTCCGGGTGGTCGGCCGCCAAGCCGTTCGTATCGAGTTGCTTGGCGGGCAGGGACCCGGGGTGGTGGTTCTGATAGTCCTCGATCTTGCCGATGACGCCGACGAATTCGGCGCCGGTGAATGTCTGGAACTCGCTGCTGGGCGGGTACAGGCCGAGGTAGACCAGCTCGCGCATCGCGTAGCGCGGCGAGTAAGGCAGGAACCGCAGCGCGAGCCCGCCCTCGAGCCGGAGCATGCGTGCCAGTGCGATCGCGAGTGTGCCGCGCTGGATCGCGTCGTCGGCGGGCGGGTCCAGGTCGGCGGGCAGCAGGCCTTGGTTTTGTAACGATGCCACTCGGGCGGCGTAGTCCTGCGGCGGGTCGTTCTGTTCCATGAACAGCATCAGTGCGTGGAAGGCTTCGTCGTTGCTGACCATCGGCCGCTCGGCGAGCCCGTGCCAGAACGAGATTTGCGATTCGGCGTCGGTGCCCGACAGTGTCTCGGTCAGCAGCGGGGCGGGGACTTTCGCTGAGTTGCAGCCGGTCAGCAGGGCCACGCCCAAAAACAACGCCGTCGCTGCGGCCGTCTGCCGGGTTGTGTTGTTTGTAAACATTCGTTTCATACCGCCTGGTCGGTTCAGATCACTAGTAAGCGAACGTCAGCGAAGTCAGGAAAAAGTGGCGCGGGTCGTGGTCGGACAAGATCGCTTCGCCGGGGAAAAACACGCCGTAGCGCGCGGCCAACGTCAGGTCGCTGGTGATCTGCCAGTTGGCCAGGAAGTCGGCCTCGAAGCCGAGGTAGCCGCTGCCGCTGGTCGGCTCGTCGATCGGTGCGTGTTGTTGGAGTTTGTTGAAGATGAAGATGTTGGAGCCGATCTGCAGTCGGCCGAACATCTCGCTGTTGGGCAGCGGGAATGTCGAGACGCCGCCGCGGACCATTATTAGGTTTGATGGGTTGGCGGAGAACGCCAAGCCGGTGTCGATCAGCCCGAACGCGTTGAACGCGAGGTCTTTGGTGCCGGTGGCGTTGCCGCCGAACGTGTCGGACGTGTGCAGCCGGTCCTCGTCGCCGCTGGCAAGGAGGATCTCGCCGGAGAATCGTGTGCGGTTCTCATCGCGCAACAGGTAGTTGATCTGGAAGTCGATCGCCCATGCCGTGATGTCTTCGGTCGTCTGGACGATCGGGGTGCCGGTTGCGGCGAGGAAGCTGTTCGAGAGCCCCTGCCCGCCCTGGTAGACCAACTCGACGCCGTAGGTCACGTTATTGCTGAGGCTCCCGTTCGAGCCGATCCCGATGTAGAAGCTGTCATATCCAAATCGCGTGGTCGTCGGGCCGATGAGCAGGATGTCCGAGTCGTTGGCGTCTTCCTGGACCAGGCCATAGATGAATGGCTGGTGGTTTTCGGACTCGGCGAAGGTGAGTTTGGCACCGTAGAACCCGCGCTTCGTGCTGTTGTCGAACTCGGGTCGCGAGCTATCAAAGTCGGTGATGCTCTCGCGCGTCTGGCCGACGATCAGGTCGAGCGACAGGCCGTTGGCGGTGGCGGTGAACACGGCGCCGTCGATCTCTTCGCTGAGGGTCAGCCCGTTGGCCCAGTGCATCAGTTGCCGCCCGGCTTGCACGGTGATGTTGCCGTCGATCGTTCGGCCTTCGTATGCGGCGAGGTAGCGGCGGAGGTCGAAGCGGTAGTAGCCGCGGTCGAGCGTGGTCTCGACGTAGTCGTCTCCGTTGCCGTCGAAGTCGTCGCCGTGGTTGAAGTCGCGGTAACTGTTGCGCACGCGGGCGTAGAACTCGTGTGCGCCGTCGATGTTGATGCGCAGGTAACTGGTCTCGTCGAGTTGCCGCAGGATGTGGGTGTTCTGGCCGGTGTCGTCGATGGCGCCGAGGGTGAACGTGAGGTACCCGCCGTAGTCGAACAGTATCCGCTGGTCGGTTGGGATGGACAGGTCGGCTTCGGCGCGGGTCTGGCGCTGGATCTGTTCGAGCTGGCGTTCGAAGCGTTCGAGATTGGTTTGCGCCCACGCGGCTGTCGCCGACAGGGCCATTACCGCCGCGGTCACACCAAGTACCAATCCTCGCATCATGCCTTCGCTCCACAGCCCTCCGATGAGCCGAGCAAATTCTCCAAATCGAGCAGCAGTATACCAGAAACGGCGGTGAAAAACTAGCGGTTGAGTGGGGCGATTGGGTGTGGGTGGAAGGCAATCGCGGGTTAGCCGGCCTGGAGTTTTTCTTGGATCAGTTGGCCTACTACCTTGGCGTTGGCTTTGCCGTGGCTGAGCTTCATCACCTGCCCGACGAGGGCGCCGATGGCTTTGTCTTTGCCGCCGCGGACGTCGGCGACGGCTTTGGCGTTGGCGGCGGCGGCGAGGACCTGCTCGACGAAGCCTTCGAGCTGCCCGGTGTCACTGACCTGGATCAGGCCGTGCTTCTCGGCGAGCGCGTGGGCGGGCTCGTCGCTGTCGCAGCAGTGGCCGAACAGGTCGTCGGCTGCGCTCGAGCCGATCTTGTCGGCTGTGGCCAGGTCGGCGATGTCGCGCACTTGTTCGGGGGCGATGCCGAGCTCGTTGATCAGACAGCCGCGTTCGTTGGCGCGCTTGGCGCCATAGTTAAGCAGCATCGCGGCGGCACGCTTGGGTTCGGCACCTTCGGCGAGGGTTTGCTCGAAGAATTCAGTGACCGACGGTTCGCTTAGGATCGCGCGCGCGTCCTTGAACACCAGCCCGAGTTCGTGGATGTATCGCCGCTCGCGCGCCAGCGGTAGTTCGGAGAGCTGCGATTGGACGCGAGCACGCCATTGGTCATCGACGACCACGGGCACGAGGTCGGGGTCGGGGAAGTAGCGGTAGTCGTGGGCGTCTTCTTTCTCGCGCTGCAGGATGGTGACCTGCTTGAGGTCGTCCCAGCCTCGCGTTGATTTTGCGCCCGCACCCATCACGCGGCCGGTCTCTAGCCAATCCTCGATCTGTCGGCTGTATTCGAACCGGATCGCGCCGTCGACGGCTTTGAAGCTATTAAGGTTTTTGATTTCGACGATGGGGGTTTTATAGGTTTGCCCGCCGCGCTCGATCACGACGTTGATGTTGGGCTCGAACCGCATGTGGCCTTTTTGCATGATGCCTTCGGTGACGCCGAGGTGTCGGCAGAGGTTTCGCAGGGCCTGGCCGAACTGCACGGCCTCTTCGGGCGAGGCGAAGTCCGGTTCGGTGACGATCTCGAGCAGGGGTGTGCCGGCGCGGTTCAGGTCGACGATCGAACCGTCGATGGCCTGGCCGCCGGGTGCTTCGTGCAGCAGCTTGCCGGCGTCTTCTTCGAGGTGGGCGCGGGTGATGCGGATTTCTTTGGTTGCGGCGTCGGGCGCGTCGCTGATGGGGATCTCGAAGACGCCGCCGATGCACAGCGGCTGGTCGTACTGGCTGATCTGATAATTCTTGGGAAGGTCGGGGTAGTAGTAGCTCTTGCGGTCCCACTTGGTCGTGCCCGCGATATCGCACCCGAGCGCCAGGCCGACGCGCATCGACATCTCGACGGCTTGGCGGTTGATCACGGGCAGCACGCCGGGCATGCCCAGCACGACGGGGTCGCAGAGGGTATTCGGCTCGGCGTCGTAGTGGTCGCGGTGGGCGAGGTTCGGTGCGGCGGTGAACATCTTCGACCGCGTGGCCAGCTCGACGTGGACTTCCATCCCGACGACCAGGCGAGCGGTCAGATCGCCGGGCGTGGTCACGTCAGGTCCTTCAGGCATCGCTTGGGTCTCGTCCTGGGGGTGGGGGGGGCGGTCGGCCAAAGCCCCATTATACAAATAGGCCGTGTCGCCGCTTGATAAGGCGGGTTGATCGACTACGATTAGCTGGCGGTTGGTCGGTCAGCAAAGGTCGTTCCAACGCCTTGGCTCGATCCGCTTTAGGACTCTCTCATGCCAGTGCCAGTCTCGCAGATGTGGACCGTGGCGACGTACGTGCTCGGGCAGAAGCTGCGCCGCCGCAAGCACTACCCGCTGGTGCTGATGCTTGAACCGCTGTTCCGCTGCAACCTCGCGTGTGCCGGGTGTGGGAAGATCCAGTACCCGGCTCACATCCTTAAACAACAACTGACGCCCGAGCAGTGCTTCGATGCCGTCGATCAATGTGGCGCACCAATGGTCAGCATCCCCGGCGGTGAGCCACTGATGCACCCGCAGATCGACGAGATCGTCGCGGGGCTGGTCGAGCGGCGAAAGTACGTTTACCTGTGCACCAACGCGCTGCTGCTCAAGGAAAAACTGCACCTGTTCACGCCGAGCAAGTATCTGTCGTTCAGCGTGCATATGGATGGGACCGAGGAGCACCACGACTTTGCCGTTTGTCGTGAGGGGACGTACGAGGTCGCGGCTGAGGCGATCCAACTGGCGGTGCGGGGCGGGTTCCGTGTGACAACCAACGCGACGCTCTTTGATGGGGCCGACCCGGTCGAGGTGCGGCGATACTTCGATCAGATGACGGACCTGGGCGTCGAGGGGATGATGGTCAGCCCGGGGTATAGCTACTCGAAAGCGCCGGACCAGGGGCACTTTCTGCACCGCGGTCGGACGAACGAGCTGTTCGAGTTGATCCTGTCGAACCGCAAGAAGGCGTGGGGGTTCAACCAGTCGCCGTTGTTTCTCGAGTTTCTGATGGGCAAGCGCGACTACGAGTGCACGCCGTGGGGCAACCCGACCTACAACATCTTCGGCTGGCAGAAGCCGTGTTATTTGTTGCAGGACGGGTATGTGGACACGTTTGACGAACTGATCGAGACGACCGAGTGGGACAACTTCGGCAAAGCTTCGGGCAACCCGCAGTGTCGCGACTGCATGGTCCACTGCGGGTATGAGCCGACGGCGGTGGACCACACGTTCTCCAGCGTGTCGGGGATGTGGGGGACGATCAAGGCGATGGTTTTCAACACGTATGCCAACCCGGCGGCGAAGCGAAAGCTCGACGAAGCCGAGCAGGCGGGCGACGACGCGCGAGACGGTGTTCCACTGCCCGTGCTAAGTCCGTCGGCGGCGTAATACCCAAAAAAAACGAGACGAGCCTTTCGACCCGCCCCGCGTCTTGGATTCTCTATCAAAATTAGAGTCAATCGTTCGATCGACGGCATTAAGCGTTGCGTGTGCGCCGCCGGTTGCCCGCGATCAACGTCATGAACGCCAGCGCGGCGATCGTGCCCGGCTCGGGCACGGCTTCGAAGCTGTGCGGGTTGTCAGCGATGGCTCCGGTGAAGAACTCCAGCCCGAGGACGTTGAGCGTCGAGTCCGTGCCGTTGAATAGCGCCAGGGTATTGACGGCTTGGAGCAGCATGTCTTCGATGGCCAGGTCGTCGCCGAGCAGCGGGTCACCAGGGGGGAACTCAGGGAGTAGGACTTCGACGGTGTTCTGCCCAGGAAGTGGGAAGAAAGGAGTGACTAACGATACCCCATTGATGATGAAGTCAAGGCCGATTGGGATAGGTTCGAATTCCGTGCCCAGCCAGTCGTACTCGAGGATCAGCACCGGGTTGTTGTCCGGCGTGAGGAACAAGCCTTCTAACTCGCCGGGTGTGAGTTCCAGCAAGTTCGGCATGGGCAAGGCTTGCCACGCATCGATTGTGACGGCTGGCGTCTCGGGCGGTGTTGGCGGCACGACGACCGTCTGGTTTCCGCCGTGGTCGTAACCGTAGAACAGGAACTGCTCGTTGGGGTTCATCACTTGCTCGACGCCCATCAGCGCGGCCTGCAAGCCGGACTTGGTCGCGGGCATCGCGTTCCACCCGGCGGGTAGGTCTTCGCCCTTGGAGTTTTTCATCCCGTCGCCGAACAGCACGGTGATGGTGACTTCCGGGTTGCTGGCCGGGTCGCCCCAGGCGTTGACAAGCCCATCGTAGACACCCTTGACGGTATTGAAGTGGCGCTCGGCGTCGGTCAGCCCGGCAAAGATCACCGCGTGGTGCGACGTCGCGCTGGTGTTGTTCAGGCGGATCATGTCGCCGCCGTTGCCGTGGCCGGACTGCCCGGTGTCGTGCCCGCCCTGCGGCGCGGTCGAGTCCTTGCCGGACTTGCTGTCCTTGCCCGCGTCCTGGATCGACTTGAGCGTCGTCTCGTCATCGTCCAAGTTCGAAATGATCTGCTCGCCCCAGAAGCTGAACGGCGGGTCGTCCTCCCAGATCGCGTTGTATCGCGCTTTGCCACCGGCTTCGCGTGCGTCGTTCTCGGCGTCGCTGACCTGCCCGGTCGCGGTCTGATCGTGCTTCGATGCGGACCCGCCGACCCAGGGGACGATCGTGCCCATCTGCTCGGACATATCGTCGAGGAACCCGCCGCCGAAGCATTGGTTGAAGAAGAACTGGGCATCGAGTGCGTCCCGCATCCCGTTCTCGACCACGACGTCGCGGATCCACCCGGCCAACTCGCTGTCGAGGATACGGGCGCCGTCTTTGTCGATCAGCGTAGAACTCTTGTTCGCCGGTTGATCCTCAAACTGTGCTAGCAGGGGCACACCGCCGGTCAGCGTAACTGCGAGTGCCAGCAGGCAAGCCGCGTTCGATTTTCTTGTGGGTCTCATCTATCCACCTCCTTCAACTTCGATTCGTCGCCCGGCTCCGCCGGGGTGGGTCAGTAGGGTTTCCTATGAAAAAGCCTACCCCCGGACGGACAAAGGGCCAGAATTTTCTCGCGGCTGGTGGATTTTTCCCGATGGATCCGGTCGATCCTCGCTGCCTATTTCGCCCAGTTTGCCGAGGTTAACCCGGCGGCAGCGTGTACCCTTGGCGCGGACGCTAGCTGTGGCCGGGCGCGGCGGCGATTCGCTCGCGCACCTGATCGGGGTCGAGACTTATTAGTATGCCGCCCACGACCCAGTCGCCGGTGCCACCCCGCCGTGCGATCTAACGCCAGGCCTACCAGTGAACCAGCCGCCAACCAACGCCGCCACACCCAACGCCGACCCCGCTGCCGACTCGAGTTCGGCTCATCAAGGTGCCTCGGGTGACGGTTCCGTGATGCTTCGGCTGGTCGATGTGCACAAATCGTTCGGCAAGCAGCATGTCTTGCGCGGGATCGATCTTGAACTTCGCCGCGGCGAGACGACCGTGATCATCGGGCCCAGCGGGACCGGCAAGAGTGTGCTCCTGAAGCTGATCGTCGGGCTGCTCAAACCGGATCGGGGCGAGGTGTATTTTGAAGGCCACCGCGTCGACCGCCTCACGCCGGAACAGCTCGTGCAGGTCCGCAAGAAGATCGGTTTTCTTTTTCAGATGGGGGCGCTGTTCGATTCTATGAACGTCGAGCAGAACATCACCTTCCCGCTGCGCGAGCACACCGACGCGACCGACGACGAGCAGCGAGTCCGGTGCGACCGGGTGCTGCGGATGGTTGGACTCGGCGGGATCGAGCAGAAGATGCCCGGCGATCTGTCCGGCGGGCAGCGTAAGCGCGTCGCGCTCGCCCGCGCGATCGTGCTCGAGCCGCGGCTGGTTCTCTACGACGAGCCGACGACCGGGCTGGACCCGATCCGCGCGGATGTGATTAACGAACTGATCATCAGTTTGGCTAAGCGGCTGGGGATCACCAGCGTTGTCGTCACGCACGACATGGCCAGTGCCGACAAAATTGCTGACCGCATGGTGATGCTTTACGATGGCCACGTCGTTGCTGATGAAGCGCCCGACGCGTTTCACCGGCTCGATAATGACCTGGTTCAACGCTTTATCCGTGGGCAAGCCGACCAGGATGAGTTGGACCGGATCCGCAACGGGTATAACCCCGAATCGGGTGTGCAGCCGGGCCACGGATGACCCGCAACCCGCCGCGAACTCGGCATCGCACTTGCTAGTTCACCCACAGTTGAGACGCGTCGCATGACCGATCGGATACGCCATCTCGCCGTGGGCATGACCGCGATTGGTGGGCTCGGCGGGATTTTCTTTCTGCTGATTTTGTTCGGCTCGGTCCCGGCATGGCTGGAGAGTGGATACGAGGTCCACGTCCGGTTGGCGAACGCGAGTGGGCTGACGCCGGACAGCCGCGTCAAACTTAACGGGATCGATATCGGGCGGGTGATCGGGGTGCGGCTGGACGACCCGCCGCGCCTGAACACCGTCATCACCGCGCTGATTCGTGAGGACGTTCACGTGCCGCTGGGGGTGCGTGTCCAGGCGCAGAGCCCGCTGCTGGGTGGAAACCCGACGCTCGCGTTCAAGATCGAGCGCATCGCACCCGGCACCGAGGGCAAGAACCTGCCGATCGACGGGAGCGCCGTGATCGAGGGCGAGGCGCTGACGATGGTCAGCCAGTTCGCCGGCGAGATGCAGGCCGCGCTGAGCGAGCCGACGGCGATGCTCAAGCGCGTGACCAAGGACTTTCAACGGCTAAGCGAAGAGTGGACGCTGGTCGGCGCGAACATCAATCGCCTGATCGAGCACCGCACGGCCGCCCAGGTTGATTCGGGCAGCGCGGCGGCGAACCTCAGCTCGGTGCTTGCGCGTGCCGACCAGGACCTCACCGAGCTGCGCAAGTTGATCGACGGTCTGAACCGTTGGGTCGGCGATACCGAGTTGTGGGACGAGGTCCACGCGACCGTCGCGTCGGTCCGCCAGACGAGCGAGAAGATCGGCGACGGCGCGGATCAGACGACCGTGCTGATCGATCAGACGCGGTTGAACCTCGACCGCCTCACCGCGCGTTACACCGCCGTCGCGGACGAGGCGGCTGGGCTGATCACACTGCTCCGCCCCGCGATCGAGAAGGTGCGCGACGGCGACGGGACGGTCGGCAAGCTGCTGCACGACCCGGCACTGTACAACCGGCTTAATGACGCGGCCGAGCGGCTCGAACAGGTGCTGGTCGAGGGTAGGTTGTTGATCCAGAAGTGGTCGGCCGAGGGGTTGGGCGTTCAGTTCTGATCGACGCCGCTTGCCTGGCCGCCTTGTCGCACCGGGCGGCCCACCTCGGATTTCGTATCGCTGGGCACCATGAAGTACGTGATTATCATCCCGGACGGTGCGGCCGACCACCCGCTGGACGACCTTGACGGGAAGACGCCGTTTGAAACGGCCCGAAAACCGAACACCGATCAGCTAAGCATTGAGGGACGGCAGGGCACGGTGGTCACGACGCCCGAGGGGATGCCCTGCGGCTCGGATACGTGCACGATGAGCCTGATCGGCTACGACCCGCTGCGGTATCACACCGGCCGTGCGCCGCTCGAAGCCGAGGCGCTCGGCATCGAGTTGGGCGAGCACGACTGGGTGTTCCGCGTGAACCTGGTCACGGTGATCGACGGGCTGATGCAGGACCACTCCGCGGGTCAGATCCGATCGGAAGAAGGGCGGACGCTCCTGGAAGACCTCGCCGCGCGCGTTACGGCTGAGGGGTTGCGGTTCCACCCCGGTGTCAGCTACCGCAACATCATGGTTGATACCAGCGGCGATCGGCCGTGGGATCGGCTGCGCTCGACCCCACCGCACGACATCCCCGGCGAGGCGATCAAGGACTACCTGCCTTCGGGCGGGAGCGCATCGAAGGTTTTGCGGGAGTTGATCGAACTCAGTGCCGAAGTTTTCGCCGACCACGAGATCAATCAGACGCGACGTGAGTTGGGTGAGCCGCCGGTGACTCATGTTTGGCCCTGGGGGCAGGGGCGTAGGCCGGCGATGCCGAGCTTCGAATCGCGGTTCGGTTTGCGCGGCGCGATGATTACCGCGGTGGATTTGCTCGCGGGGTTGGCCGGCCTGATCGGTTGGGACCGGCTCGATGTCCCGGGCCAGACCAGCTACCACGACAACGACTACGACGCGGCCGGGCGGTACGCGATCGAGGCGCTCGACGATTACGACATCGTCTGCGTCCACGTCGAAGCGCCCGACGAGGCCTCGCACAGCGGCGATGCGGCGACCAAGGTCCAGGCCATCGAGCGCATGGACCAGGCCATCGTCGCACCGATCCGCCACGCCCTGGATAGCAGGGACCCGGATTACCGCATCCTCTATCTGCCCGACCACTACACCTCGGTCGCCACCCGCAAGCACGACCCGACGCCCGTCCCGTTCGCGATCTGCGGCAAGCACGTTACGAGTGTGCTCCAGCGCCCGTTCATGGAGCGCAACGCCGACGAGTCCGACCTGCACATCGACTTCGGCCACGAACTGATGGAGTACTTCCTGTTCAGCGGTCTGCCGGGGGAGGCGCGAAGGGGTCGTATGCAAGAGTGATCTTCGGCGCGCGATCGGGATCGAACGGCAGCACCTGCCCGCGCCCGCGACCCGGCTCGAAAGTCTCGGCCGGCATATCCAACACCGGCCGCACCAACGCTTCGAGATCCGCAAGCAGCTTCACGGTATCGATCCCCTGATAAATCTTGGGCAACCCGTCAAACTTGCCGCGTGCCGATCGCGACACGCTGCGCACCCCGCGCGGATTCCCGCGTTGCAGGTGTACGAGCGTCACGGCGAATTGGATCAGCCCCTGGTAAAACCGTTTGCGGTCGCCCCCGGCCATGTGCCAGATGTCCTCCCAGACTTCGTGGGCCTCGAACCATTCGCCGCTATTGAATAGCCGCAAGCCCTCGTGGAACAGTTCGGCTTCCTGATCGTCCGGTGTGTCGGTTGAATGCGTTGGCGTGGCCATGCGCGGGCGGCGGTAGGGGGGGCGAATCGAACGGGTCAGCGTCGGGAGTGCGGCCTAGTCTTGCCCGTCGTCTGTCGGGCTGCGGTAGAGGTCGAGGTAGAACTCGGGCAGTTCTTTGCCGTGCAGGGTCTTGGTGCGGGTGTGCAGGAAGCCGAACCGGTCGAACAGGTCGCGCACGGCGTCGGCGTCGAAGCGGGTGTCGAGCACGACCTTGAGGAACCCGTGAAGCTTGCAGTGCTGCAGCGCCGTCTCCATCAGCCTGGCCCCGAGCGGCGAGCCCTGCCACTGTTGTTGCACGCGCAGGCGGCGGATCTCGGCCGTGTGCTCCTGGTCGCGCGCGACGCCGATCATCCCGACGATCTGCCCGTCCATCTCGGCGATCCACAGGTGGCTTGCCGGGTCGCTGAAATACGCATCGTCGATGTGTTCGATGTCCGCGCCCGTGTCATTCGGTGAGATTTTCCCATCCAGCAGCCCTTCGGTATATAGCCGACTCACGTGCGGGTGGTCGTCAGCCGTGTAGCTGCGGACGTCCAGGCGGTCGAGTGTGTCGTGGTGGGGGTGGTGGCTCATTGCAGTCGTGCCGGTTCGGCCTAGCCTAACGGGGCACCGGGTAGAAGGACAGGTCGTCGGCCGTCGTATCCAGCACCGCGACGCTGTATGCGGGCGCTCGAAACAGGGCGCCGGGATTGATCACCCGCGTTGCCCCCTGCATCTGATCGCATTGCTGATGGGTGTGTCCATGGCAAAGATAATCAACCTCTTGCTCGAGCGCCGCTCGCACCGCGTCGCCGTCGTGACCGTGGGTGTACGCGAGCACTCGCTCGCCCAGCTTCACCCGCCCTGCCGGGTGCTCGACCACAACGCCGAGGCCGGCCGCGTACCGTGTCATGCTCTCGATATCCCAGTCGGTGTTGCCGAACACCAACCGCGACTCGACGGCGTGATCATTCTGGGTGTGTCCGACCAACGCGTCGATGACCTCGACCCCGCCGACGTCGCCCAGATGGATCATCACGGCCGCGCCCTGATCGAGCAAAACCCGCACGGCACTTCGCGTGGTCGCGGCTCGCCCGTGAGAATCCGACAGTAGTCCGATGCGTGCCAACCGGTGTACCTATCACCTTCCAACGCGGTGCATCCTGCCCATTTCAGCACGGAGTGTAGCGGGGTCAGGGGACACTTCAACCACCCACGGCCCGGCGGCGCCTTGAGCCTGCCAGGGGTGGTCGGCTGCTGATCCGATTCGGGTTACGCCATCGGTCCGCCGGGGTGCCCAGTTGCTGATCGCTTGTGGCCTACTAGGGGAGTTCCGCGATCTGCTAAGCTGGGTTGATGGCCGACCTGCTCTCAAAGATCGTCGCCCATAAGCGCCAGGAGGTCGCCGAACGCCGGCGGGCCGAGCCGCTCGATGAGCTCAAGCGACGGGCACTGGACGCGCCCAAGCCGCGGAACTTCTTCAAAGCCGTTACTCAGCCCAAGGGCGAACTGCGGGTGATCGCCGAGATCAAACGCGCCAGCCCGTCCGCCGGCGTGATTCGCGAGGAATTCGACCCCGTGTTGATCGCGATGGCGTACCACGACAACGGCGCTGCCGCGATCAGTTGTCTGACGGATCAAAAGTACTTCCAGGGATCGTTCGACGACCTTCGCCGTGTTCGCCAGGCCGTGCCGCTGCCGCTGCTGCAAAAAGACTTCATCGTCGAGCCGTATCAGATCTACGAGGCCCGCGCCAACGGAGCCGATGCCGTGCTGCTGATCTCCGAGTGTCTCGGCGAAGCCAAGCTGCTGGATCTGCTGATCCTCGCGACAGAGCTGAAACTCACCACGCTGCTGGAAGTGCACGATGTCGACAACCTCCTAAAGGTCCGCCCGCATATCGGCTTCCCCCACCCGTCATACGCGCTGCTCGGGATCAACAACCGAGACCTCAAGACGATGACGACCGACGTTGGCCACACGCTGCGGCTGGTCGATCTGGTGGAGAACCTCGATACTTTGGTCAGCGAGTCCGGGATCACGACGCCCGAGGATGTGACGCGCTTGCGCCTGGCCGGCGTCCACCGCATCCTCGTCGGCGAACACCTGATGCGCCAACCCGACGTCGGCGAGGCATTACGCAGGCTGATGGGGCGGGGCTAGTCGAGCCACGTCCGCGCAAAGTGTACGATGCGTCATGACGACACCGTAAGGACACAACTAGTGCAACTCGCGATTGTCATCCCAATCTATAACGAACAGGAGATCCTCCCGGAACTCTACAGCAGGCTCAAACAAGTCTGCGACGGCATTGATGCAGTTCAGTGGCAGGTCATCTATGTCAACGACGGCAGCCTGGACGACTCCGTCCGTGTGGTCCTTGATCAACACGCGGAAGACTCGCGGTTCTGTTTGGTCAATCTTTCTCGAAACTTCGGGCACCAGGCCGCGATTTCAGCCGGCCTGGCGCATGCCGATGCGGATGCCGTGGTGGTGATGGATGCCGACCTACAGGACCCGCCTGAAGTCATCCCAAAGCTGATCGACTGTTGGCGGGCCGGCGGCGAGGTGGTTCGCGCCGAACGGACCAGCCGGCAGGAACGCGGCTTGCGACGCCTCGGATTCTCCGCATTCCACGCCATTTTTGGCTGGATTAGCGATTTTCCGATCCCCGCACAGGCGGGCGTGTTCGGGCTCTTGGACCGTCGGGCCGTCGCCGAGTTTAACCGGCTGCCGGAACGCAATCGGTTCATACCGGGCCTGCGAAGCTGGATCGGATTTGATCAGCGAACGGTGAGCTACGACCGCATGGACCGCCAGGCCGGCGAGCCGAAGCAGTCATTGGGCCGCCTGTTCCGGTATGCGATGGACGGCGTCTTTGGGTTTTCCTATAAGCCGCTACGCATAATGACCTACGCAGGTGCGGGTATTAGTGGCCTGGGATTCGCCACTGCGATCACTTTTATTGTGAGGCGCCTGGCGGGTTTCGAGGTGGCACAGACCGGCTTTACCACCCTGATCACAGTCAGTCTGACACTCGGCGGCGTGCAACTGATCGCGCTGGGGCTCTTGGGTGAATATCTCGGTCGCATCTACGACGAGGTGAAGCAGCGGCCGCTCTACATCGTTGGCCGGCGCCACGGGATATCCGCGCCTTCTTGAGACCCGCCAACCTGATCAGGCCCGCCCCGACCGATAGCCGCTTCCACTTTGCAAGCAGGCTATCGATACCGTCTGCCAGGGGTTATCACGACATGGTCGATCCGCCCCTGGCTGAGGCGCATCGTTAGCGTATACGCGCCCTCGCACGCTTGGGCGATCGTCGCTTGGTGTTCAGGTGTATCCAGCCCGTAAGCGCTGAATAATCGGCTTACCTCATCGAGCCGCAGGCTCGGATTTTGGAGGAACAGCCACGCGGCTTGGGGCGGCTGGTCGGTTAACTGATCGTTGGGATAGTAGAGGTCTTCAAAATCTGCAACGTAGGGATCGATCGAACCGTTGGGTATCCGGTCCGCTTCCAAGCCCTTGTAACGTGCCTCGCGCGGTGGCCTGATCATACTCGCAGCGTCCTCGAAGTCGTAATATTGACGCAGGTCGGTGTACCAGTCGGGAACCATCACCAGGACATCACCCTCGTTGGCATGTTCCAGGATGGGTGCCAATGCACGACGGACCTGCATCTTGGGTTCGAGATAGACGGACCTCCACACCGGCAGCCAGACGGCCGCAAGCCCGGCGAGTAGTACTACGGATGCGATCCGAGGTACGGATTTAACTCGCCATGACCTCGGGTCCCAGGCCCAATCCAATGCAGCACCCAACCCGACGCAGAACGCTATCAATGCGACAAAGACGTAGCGCGCCGTAAAGAAGTGGCGGCTGGCAATGTTCGGATAGAGTAACCACGGAGTTGTCGCGACCAGCGTGATCAGCAGCGTAAATCGCCAGTGGCCGCGCTTGAGAAGCCGGATCAGGCCGAGCGCTGCGACCACCCACAGCGGGGTCGCCCAGGTCATGGTCAGATACCCACCGATCTGGCTAGCGACCTCCCGCACGGCGTCGAAGAGTTGCGCAACCTTGTCGACCTCCCCTTCCTCATACTTGGGCGCTCGTGCTTCAACCATGAGCTTGCCGATGCCCGCCAGCGCCCAACTGGACAGGAAGACGCCGACCGAGACCATCGATCCACCCATGATGATCAGGCTCGCTCGACGGTCGCAAGCCCAGTGGATTAACACCATGACCGCCAGCCATATCCCGACCGCACCGATGGTAGTTACGGCCAGCACGTGGCTGGCTTGCATCGGCATCCAAAGCAGGCCGAGCAGCCACCAACTCCAGTCGACCGCGGAGCCCCGTTCATGGCGTGATCGATCGACGCACAACAACGCCATCGCGACGGTGACCATGGCGAACACGAGCCACTGTGTGTACATCCGCGCTTCGCGGCTCCATTCCAGAGCCAGCGGGTGTAGGGCGAGTAGAAATGCTGAGAAGAAGGCGACCGGCCAACTTACCCGCCAGCCGACGAGTAAATACAACCCCACTACCGACGCCACCCCATAGACGGCACTGGGTGTACGAAGCGCCCAATCGGAATCACCTAGCAGTTGGCGGGCTACCTTGATCTCGATGTAGGGCAGCGGGGAGACACTGTTGTTCCCGGGCGTATCCCAGACGAGTAATTTGCTGATCAGGTCGATCGATGACTGATAAGAGTAGACCTCGTCCCCCCACGGATCGTGCCACCCGAGGCCGATAAAACGCGACGCGATTGCGAGCAGAAGCAACACCACCAGGCCGAATCTGGCGCTCGAAGGAATCCACGTTCGGCCCGCGTTGGGCTGATTCTCTTCCGCGAGAGTGGGCATCTTGCGATCTCCGAGTCGTCGCGCTGGGTGCGGCTAGTCACGCCTTGCCTGATTCGCGGGCTTGACAGGGCTACGGCCGTGCCGGCGGCGGCGTTTCGTTCATGTCTTCGTATTCATCACGGGTAAGCCGCAGCCGCTTGTGTCCGATCGGGTCGCGGAAGTCGCCCTCGAGCGCGAGCTTTTCGCCGTCGGTGTGGAACCGAAGCACCATGAACCGTGTCCCCTCGGGGTCGTGCGGTGGCAAGAGAAACGGCATGTGGTCGACGTTGCCGTAGACGAACCGGTTCAGGTCCAGGATCAGGTACGTGGCTTTGATCCGGTACGTCCCGTAGCGCATCCCGGGGTCGTGCCCGCCTTCGCGTGTGCTCGAAAAGACGAAACGCTGCCCGTCCGGATCGAACTGGATGCGGATCTCACGGTCATCATTGATGCCAAGCCACTGCCCGGCGAGCAGGGTGCCCGGGTCGGTGGCCTGACCCGCCGGCGTAATCAAGCCCGGCACGACGACGGCCGGTCGATTGGTCGGGCCTTCCAGCAGCGGGTCGCCGACGATGCCGGGGCCTTCGGGCTCGTCGCCGCCGATGTCCTCTGAGGTCGGTTCGGCACGGATGCCCGAGATCGCGACCGGGACGTTCAGGTTGTCGCGGCGGAAGTTCCAGCGTGGCAGCCGGTCCGGCTCGACACGCATGTTGGCGCTGATGATCATCTCGTCGGTGCCGTCCTCGATGATGGTCAGCTTGCCGTAGATCTTGTTTGGCTGGATGTAGTAGTTGCCCGAATCAATATCCCACTCGTCGTACCCGATCAGGAATTCGTCTTCGAGTTCCTCGAGCATCAGCACCTGTCCGATCGGCGTGCCCAGCGGCAGCGTGATCCAGACGCGTTCAATCACCGCGTCGATGCGTTCGGTCGGGGTGTTGCGTTTGCGTTTTTCGCCTTCGGGTAGCTGCTGGTCGAGCGTGGTGATCCGGCTGATCACCAAGAGCCGGTCGGCACCGCGCTTGAACGTATACCGGCCCAATTGCCAGTCCGGCGAGGTGTTGTCTCGCATAAACTCAGCGTTAGGAATGAGTTCGGCTTCGTAGCGATACGTCGCGGTTGACGGCCCGTCGTCGCGTGGCAGGTTCCAGCCGACGGTCGAGCACCCGCCCGCCAGCGTCACCAGACCGACGCCCAGGGCGATCACCGCGTATTGAATCCGACTGCGTATCGAGGCACTTGTTGGGTCAGTCATGGGGTTTCCTGCGTGGCAAGGTCGTTCGTTCACCTGCTTTATCGGCCGGATGCCCGGTTTGACTTACTACTCCCGTCGCGCCGAGGAGGTTCGCGGAATCGGCGCGTTATCGGGCCGGTGTATCGCAGCGTGGTGAAGCATGCTCGGCGACGTGGAGCATAAAGGTTTGCTCTCGCCTACGACAACAAGCAGGTCCGGTAATCGGCCCACCGACTCGCCGCACACCGCAAATGTGACAACGGTGGGGGTATGATGCGGCCGGGCGGGTGCTTTGCTCGTCGCGTCCACAGAGGGGGCTCCTGTTCATGGTCCAACGCCGCCGTGTGTCCAAACGTTGGGTGTGGGTGTTGGTCTCGGCCTTCGCGACGATCCCGACCGCTGCGGTCGTGGCATCGTTCGCGATCCCCCACGTGCAGCGGTGGCAGATGCTCCGGCGGATCACCTCAGCCGACCTGGCCGAACGCGAACGCGGGCTCAACTACCTGATCCAGTTCGCCAGCCGTGACGATCGGCTGCGTCGCGGGGCGATCGAGCGGCTGGATGTGCCGGACACCGATCACTTCCTCCAGATCGCCGGCGCCCTGGATTTTGCCGGGTACTGGAAGCGCCCCGTTGTGCCCGACGACGCTTGGCTACGGTGGCTGGGCGTGTTGGCCAGTGCGGACGGGGCGGCGTCGCGGTTGATCGCGGTCGAGCGGTTGGCGGTGCTGACCGACCTGGCCGACCGGGACGACCTGCGCGGTGTGCTCGACCGACTATTGACCGACGCCGAGGCCGCGGTCAGATACCGCGCGATGCGCACCGCCGCGCTGCTGTACGGCGCGTCTCGGGAAATGGACCCATATACACAGTGGTTCCGCCGCGCAGCCGGTGACGACAACCCGACCATCGCAGCCGGTGCATGGATTGTGCTTGGCGTGCTCCGCGCGGCTGATGATCTCTCGCTTCCCGATATCACAGAGCCCGACGAGCAGGACCCCCTTGATGCTGTGCACGCCGCCGCGCTCTGGGCGAGATTGCGGACCGATCAGAGTGATGCCGGCGTCGCCATCAAAGTCTTGTCCAATCAACAAGCCGACGCGCCCGTCCGAGCGATGGCCGCGTATGCGTTGCACCTCTGTTCCACAGCCGACGCGGCCGACGCCCTGCTCGCACTCAGCACCGAGGGGATGGACGGTGCTTCGTGGTCCGCGGAATCCCTGCTCGTCGCGTGGCGGGCAATCCTGGCGATGCCCCCTGAGAAAATCCTTGGGATCGACCCGCTGGCATTCGAGCACACACCCGAAACCGACGCCGCCGATGAGAACGACTCGGCGTCAACCGCCGCGCGCATGCTCCGCAACGCATGGATGTATCGCCTCGGCCAAGCCGACCCCGACGCGGCCGAAGACCTGTTGGTCGGCGGGTCGTCCGACCCCGTCGTCGGCCTGGCCGTGTTGGAGGGGCTCGCACCCGGGCGTTCCCGCGTTGTCGTGTCAGCCGATTCCCCGGACCTGCTACGCATCGCCGCCGTCGCGGTCAGTTCCGAGCCCGACCCGGCCGACCTTCGCCCGGTGTTCGCGGCGACCGACTCCGCCGTGCGCGACCTGGCGTGCGTCGTGGCGGCCGAACGCTTCTCGACCGCGCAGCTCGATCCGCTCGTCGAGTCGTTGCTCAACGACTTCAGCGATCACGCCAAGCAATCCGGTGGCGTGTTGGCCGGGCTCACCGGGCTGCAATCCAAAATCCTGGCGCGCAAAGCCGATCTCGAAGACGTCTGGGCCGTGCGCGAGGTGATGCAGCTCGGCCTGTGGATGCAGGGGCAACTGCCCGAGCGAAGCCGATCGGTCGCGGGGATGCTCACGCGCGACGACCTGCCAACGACGACCGTCCTGCTGGCCATGCTGCACATGGGCGACCCCGCTGCGCTCGACTATCTGTTCCTCGCCGATCACGAAGAGCCGATCGACCTGGTTGAACTGCTTGATCAGCGGCGGTGGTGGGGCGTGCTTCGGCGATACCTACCCGGAACGGATCACGACAGTTTGACCGCTGCACCGCCGTTCTGGGTGTGGGCCGACCCGGCGCTCGAGCGATTCCAGGTCGAGACGCTTCGGTGGTGGTACCTGCTCCACCGCGAGCGGTACGACCAGACAATCTTGAATTAGACCGGGAATATCGCCGAGGCCAACGCGGTTCAGTGAGGGTTGCAGAATCCCAAACTGTTGGAGACCCACGATGGAACGACGCGATTTGGACCTGCCCGATCTCGATGCCGTTGTGCGAGAAGCCCGCCGGCTCAACGAAGTCGGCTACCGCAAAGCCGGGCAGTGGGACCTCGCCCAGGCGTGCGAGCACAGCACGATGCCGATGAATCAGAGCATCGACGGATTCGTGTTCAACGCGCCGCTGCCCGTGCGGCTGATCGCGACCTTGTTCATGAAAAAATCGTTCTTCGCCAAGCGCCACATCAAAGCGGGCTTGAAGGCGCCGGCGCCGATGGTCCCCGAGCCCGGCCACGACCCCGCCGCAGCGATTCAGGCGATGCATGACGCGGCCGATCGCGTGAAAAACCATCGCGGCGAGTTCAAGCCCCACCCGGTGTTCGGGCGACTCACGCACCAGCAATGGCAGGACTTCCTGACCATCCACGCGATGCACCACCTGAGTTTTCTATTGCCGAACGAGTAGCGTTCGTGCGGCGTTAGACCTGGTACTGACCAACGCGGTATCGGGCGAGATTCTGCGCGTTACCAAACCACGCCGCCGTCTGCGCTAATCCGCGCTCGAGCCCTTCGACCCCAGCGTACGCGGGCTCCCACCCCGTGAGTTGTTTCGCGAGGCTCGCATCCGCGCACAGCCGATCCACCTCGCTGCCCGACGGCCGAAGCCGATCCGGGTCTTGCTCGATCATCACTTGGCGGTCCATCACGCGCGCGATCAGCGCAGCCGTGTCGGCGATGCTGATCTCGTGTCCGGTGCCCGTGTTGAGCACTCGCCCGATCGTCTGATCCGATTCCGCAACCGCGATGAAGCCCGCGACGGTGTCGGCAACATAATTAAAGTCGCGCGTCGGCTCGGTCGCGCCCAGCCGAATCACTTCCTGCCCTGCCGCGATCTGCGTGATCACCGTCGGGATCACAGCGCGGGCCGATTGGCGCGGGCCGTAGGTGTTGAACGGGCGGATCACCGCGACGGGCAGGTCGAAGGATTGCGCATAGGACAACGCGAGCTGGTCGCCCGCGATCTTGGTCGCGGCGTACGGGCTCTGCGCATTGAGCGGGTGCGATTCGTTGATCGGAACCGATTGAGCGCTCCCGTACACCTCGCTTGTCGAAGTGTGAACGATCTTCTTCACGCCAAGCTTCCGCCCGGAGTCGAGCACGTTCATCGTCCCGCGGATATTGGTTTCGACGTAGCTCGACGGGCAGCGGTAGGAATACGGGATCGCGATCAACGCGGCCAGGTGCAGCACCACGCCGCACCCGTCCATCGCCTGCTCGACCGACGCCGCATCGCGCACATCACCGGCGACGACATCGAGGTTCGCCGGCGGCTCGGCCGCGAGCGAGTCGAGCCAGCCCCACGAGTTCAGCGAGTTGTAGTAGACGAACGCACGAACCCGGCACCCGCGGCGAAGCAGTTCTTCGGTCAGGTGTGACCCGATAAACCCATCGGCGCCGGTGACCAGGATCTGTTCGTCGGCAAGATTCAACGCGCGTCTCGGTAGATCGTGTTTTTGATGCCGGGTGATCGACGCCCGCGCCCGTGACAAGATGCGGCCGTCAATACGCGCCGTTCTGACTCAGCACCGCCGAGACCGTCCTGGCCAGCAGGTGCAGGTCCATCCACACCGACCAGTTGCGGATGTAGTACGTATCGCACGATTCCTGCGCTTCAAGGTTCCCATTACTCCGCGACGTCACCTGCCACAGCCCGGTGATCCCCGGCAGCACGCCGCGCCGCAGCACGCTGAAGTCGCGTCGGAACCGCGCCAGGTGGTACCGCGGAAACGGCCGCGGCCCCACGAGGCTCATGTTGCCCTGCAAGACATTCCATAGCTGCGGCAACTCGTCGAGGCTGGTCTTGCGGAGCAGGTACCCGATCCCCGGCAGGATGCGCGGGTCGTCCTTGAGCTTGAAGTACTCGTCCCACTCGCGCCGCGCCGCGGGGCTGCGCTCGAGATGCGCGGCCAACCGTTCGTCCGCGTCGAGATACATCGTCCGCAGCTTCCACACCCGGATCGTCTTGCCGCCAAGCCCGACGCGGTCCTGTGCGTAGAACGCCGGACCCGGGCTCACGCACCGGATCCACGCCGCGAACAGCGCGAACAGCGGCAGCGAGACAATGAATAACGGGATGCCCAGCACGTAATCGAGCACACGCTTGATGATAAGGTTCCGCCGCACGAGCAGGTTCTTGCGGACCTCGATCGCCAACACACCCGACAGATCGCACGCCGCGATCCCCACCGTGCTCAACCCCATCAGATCCGGGACGAGGATCACCCGTGGGAACGGCAGGCGGGCGCTCAAAAGGGTCAGTTGTTCCCGGTGCATCCCCGGCATCGCGACCAGCGCGACGCGAACGGTTTTCGCCAGCGACTTCACCCGCGCGACCGGCCCGAGCACCGGCACCCCGCGGATCGGCCGTCGCCATTTATGCGGATCGTCGTCAAACACCCCGACCGGGACCAACCCCAGACTCGGGTCTTTTTCCAGTGTTTTTAGGATCAACTCGCCGGTCCGTCCCGCCCCGAGCACCGCCACCGGGATGCCCCAGCACCTTAGCCGGACCAGCAACCACCGCGTCGCCGCCTCCGCCAACGGGCAGATCACGACCGCGAACGCCAGCGTCCCGATCAGCACTCCGCGCACAGGCGATGGGTCTCTTCCTGAGTAATAACCCGCCAGGAAATCCCAACAGATCAGCACGGTAATCAGCACCGCCACTCCGCACACCCGCCGCCGCAATCGCTCGACCGGCCCGAGCCCGTAGCCAGGGTACAACCCGTCGAGTGTGTGGCGAAGCGGCAGCACCAGCAGCCCGACGGCCATGCCCGTGTACTGCAGCGCGGTCAGTTCGAACGCCACGACCGGGCTGATCGCCCACCGCAGCAGCAACCCGCCGAGCAACGCCAATTCAAGCGCAAGGATGTCCGTGACCACCAGCGCCCACGGCGCCCACCACCGCGCCCTGAACGGTAGCGCCGCCGCCTGCGCCACGCGTGCTGCCGCCTGGCGATCCACTTTCGCGGAGGCATAGTCGAGCACGGCGTCCAGGTTGGGCGCCAGCCTCACTGTCGATGTCGATACTGCCGCTTCGGTCATCCATAACCCCCAGGGAGTCCAAACGCCTTAGCACTCTACAGCATGTCCAACGCAACGCGGCCGATTGCGGCGCGGCGCCATCACATCGCGGCCGGATTGCCCCGGCCTGTTTCGGCGGGTCGGTACGCTAGTGTGATGCTTCAAAGGTGAGATCGCGTTAACCTGATCTTGATGCTGCACGGATCAATACTTAATGGATATCTCGCGCCGCCGACATTGTCAACCGCCTCGCCTGTCCGTTGACTTGCCGCCACGCGCAACGACGCTTATAAAATCCGAAACACTCGGCGGCTAGGGCCATCTCCGCCGCCGCAGGCCACCCGCCGACACGCGTCACCGGGCCGACCCACTGCCAACGACGGATCTCTCTACTTTATAGTTGGGCTCCACGCCCCGGCCGCACGGCCTTGCTAGGTTGATTGCATGATTATTTCTCAGTCGCCGTACCGCATCAGCTTCGCCGGCGGGGGCACCGACCTTCCCGCCTTCTACCGCGAAGACTACGGCGCCGTCCTCAGCGCGACGATCGATCAGCACATGTACGTCACCGTCCACCGCCGCTTCGAGCGGAACATCCGCGTGGCCTATTCGACCACCGAAACGGCCGACAACGTCGACGCGATCCACCACGACCTGGTCCGCGAAGCCATGACGCTCACCGGCGTCGATGAGCCGCTGGAGATCACCACCATCGGCGACGTCCCCGCCGGCACGGGCATGGGTTCGAGCAGCTCCCTGACCGTCGGTCTGCTCGCCGCGTTCTACGCCCACCGCGGCCAGATCGTCAGCCGTGAGCGGCTCGCCGCCGAGGCCTGCCGCATCGAGATCGATATCCTCGGCAAACCCATCGGCCGTCAGGACCAGTACGCCTCGGCCTACGGCGGGCTCAACTACATCCGCTTCAACCCCGATGACACCGTCGAGGTTCAGCCGATCCCCTGCGATGCGTCGGTCTGGGCCGAGCTGCAGGCCCGCTCGCTGGTCTTGTTCACCGATCAGACACGCAGCGCCGACACGATCCTCAAAAAACAAAGCGAAGGCACCGCCGACCGCATGGATGTGCTGCGACAGATGCGCGACATGGCTTGGCAGATGTGCACCGTGCTTGCTGGTAAGGGCGACCTGGACCAGTTTGCCCGACTGCTGCACGAAGGGTGGGTGCTCAAGCGGTCCCTCGGCTTCGGCATCAGCGGCGACGCCATCAACGCCCAATACGAGGCCGCCCGGCAGGCCGGCGCCCAGGGTGGTAAACTGCTCGGGGCAGGGGGGGGCGGATTCCTGCTTCTATTGGCCCCACCCGATCGCCACGACCGTATCCGCGAGGCCCTGGGAAACCCCAGGGAGCTTGGCGTCTCGTTCAGCCGAACCGGCAGCAGGATTATCTTTATCAGCGACCACTGACGAGCACCCGCAACCGATGACCACCCGCCCAGACGCCAACTCCGCAGGCACCTACCTCGACGCACTCACCGCCGCCACCAACCGGCTGGACCGCGCCGCGATCAACCGCTTCGCCGAGTTGCTTTTCGCAGCGTGGGAAGCCGACCGCCAGGTGCTCGTGTTCGGCAACGGCGGCAGCGCCCTGACCGCAAGCCACCACGTCTGCGATTTCGTCAAGACCGCCGCCGTGGACGGGCAACGCCGCCTGCGTGCGATCAGCCTGGTCGACAACACCGGCCTGCTGACCGCCATTGCCAACGACATCGCCTACGAAGACACCTTCACCTACGCCCTCAAGTCCTACGCCAAGTCGGGCGACCTCGCTGTTGCGATCAGTTGTTCGGGCACCTCGCCGAACGTCGTCCGGGCATGCCAATGGGCCAAGGACAATAAGCTGGCCGTCGTCGCGCTGACCGGCTTCGACGGCGGCACGATCAAACCCCTCGCCGATGTACACATCAACGTGCCCAGTGAGAACTACGGCGTGATCGAAGACCTGCACATGTCCATCGGCCACGCCGCGGCCCAGGGGCTCAAGGATCGCGTCTCCGGCGACCGCGTCCCGAGCGTGAGGGTGCTGGTATGACCGCTCGTGACCCCACCACTCGCACAGCCGACGCCTCAACGCGCGTCCTGCTGCTCGCCGGCGGGCTCGGCACGCGGTTGCAACCGATCACCGACACCTGCCCCAAATGCCTGGTCCCCATCGACGGGCGACCCCTGCTCGATTACTGGTTCGACCGCTTCGACGCCGCCGGTTTGTCGCACGTGCGCATCAACACCCACCACCTGCCCGAACAGGTCCGCGACTACATCGCCGCCCACAACGCCGCCGGGCGGTTCCGCGTTGAGGAAATGTACGAGCCCACGCTGCTCGGCTCCGCGGGCACCGTCACCGCCAACCGTGACCTGGTCGACGGCGCGAGCGACTGCTTGATCGTCTACGCCGACAACCTCAGCGATGTGGACATCGCCGGGTTGATGCGATTCCACCGCGAGCACGGCGGCCCGTTCACGATGATGCTCTTCCGCGCCCAACACCCCGAGCGCTGCGGCATCGCGACGCTCGACGCCGATCGGCGCATCACCGCGTTCGAGGAAAAACCGAAGAACCCGACGAGCAACCTCGCCAATGCCGGCGTCTACGTTGTCTCCGCCGACGCCTACCGCGAGATGGCCGACATGAACGGGTTTGACCTCGGCTTCGATGTCCTTCCCCAATTCGTCGGCCGCATGCACGGGTGGCCCTGGGACGGCTACCACCTCGACATTGGCACGCACGAAGCGCTCGACGCCGCACGGCGAGATGCGCCCGGCGTCTTCGCCCAACCGTTGGAGCCGACCCGATGAAGCCGGCTGTGTTCCTCGACCGCGACGGCACGGTGATCGAGCAGGTCCACCACCTGCGCGACCCGCAAGCCGTACAACTCATCGCCGGCGCCGGCGCCGCGATCCGCAAGCTGCGCGAATCCGGTTACGCCGTTGTGGTGGTGACCAACCAATCAGTCATCGGCCGCGGCATGCTTACCGATGACGGTCTCGCCGAGATCCACGCCGAACTCTTCAACCAACTCGCCGCACACAGCACCAAGATCGACGGCATCTACGCCTGCCCGATCGCACCGACCGTCACCGACCCCGAAGCGATCGAGCACCCCGACCGCAAGCCCGGCCCCGGCATGCTCCAGCAAGCCGCGAAGGAACTCGACCTGGACCTGCCGCAATCCTGGATGGTCGGCGATGCGATCAGCGACACCCTCGCCGGCAAAAACGCCGGCTGCCGGGCAACCATCCTCGTCCAGACCGGCTACGGCCGACGCCAGCCGGCTCACCACTCGATCAATCACACCGTCGCCGACCTCGGCGCGGCCGCGAAACTGATTCTCAACCAGGGCCTCACGGTCCAAATCTCAAACCAACTCACAACCGATCAGGAAAAAGGGGTGCTTCGGTCATGAAGATTCTCTGCACAGGCGGCGCGGGATACGTCGGTGGCGCGTGTTTACGCTGGCTGCTACGCAACGGCCACGACCCGATCGCGTTCGACAACCTCTCCGTAGGCCACACCGCCGCCGTACCCGATCCCGACAAGCGACTCGTGCGCGGCGACATCGCCGACCGCGACGCGCTCACCGCCGCGATGACCGAGCACAACATCGAGGGCGTGATGCACTTCGCCGCCTCCGCGTCCGTGCCCGAATCGATCGAAGACCCGGACCTCTACTACCGCCAGAACGTCATCGGCACGAAGAACGTGCTCGACGCGATGCTCCAATGCGGGATCAAGCGCCTGGTGTTCTCCAGCACGGCCGCGACCTACGCCTTCACCGACAAGATGCCGCTGACCGAGGAGTCCGAGCAACAGCCTCAAGTCCCCTACGGCACGACCAAGCTCGCCGCCGAGTGGATGATCCGCGACTACCGCAAAGCCTACGGGATCGGCTTCGCGATTATGCGCTACTTCAACGCCTGCGGCGCCGACGCCGACGGCCAGTTCGGCGAAGACCGCGACCACGAAACCCACCTGATCCCCCTGGCCCTGCAAGCCGCCGTCGGCCGGCGCGACCACCTCAAAATCTACGGCCACGACTACCCCACCCCCGACGGCACCTGCGTCCGCGACTACATCCACAACGACGACCTCGCCCAGGCCCACCAGCTAGCGCTCGAGGTGCTCAAGCCCGGCGACGAGCGCGTCTATAACCTTGGCAGCGGCACGGGCGTCTCCGTCGCCGAAGTGCTCGCCGCGTGCGAAAAAGTCGTCGGCCAACCGATCAACCAGCAGCGCGTCGACCGCCGCCCCGGCGACCCCGCCGTGCTCGTCGCCACCCCGAAAAAGATCTCCGCCGAACTCGGCTGGAAGCCCCAATACACCCAGATCGAACAGATCGTCGAGACCGCATGGCGCTGGCACCACGCCTACCCCAACGGCTACAAAGACCGCAAGCCCCAGCCGGTATCGTGACCGATAAAAAAAAGAATCGTCAGCGCTGAAGTGTGCCCGTGCGCGCCATCAGCGCCGCCAGCGCCCGCCCGCCTAGTACGTCACTTCCATCCCGACCGACCCGATCACCTCGACCGAATCACCACCCCCACCGCGCGTCTTGCTAAGCGCCTCAGCCGTGTCGCCCAGCACCACCACATGCAGCGTCGGCACCAGGCTGAAGTTGAACTGCCGCCCCGCATCCGCCGCGACCAGCACCGCCATCGGGATATCCAACTCGACCCCGATATCAAAGAACCCAAACACATCATCATCGCCCGTCGCGTCTTCGTAGTAGTCGCTGATCCCCAGCCCGATCGCAGCCGGCACCGCCAGCGTGATCATCTGGTTCGGCCCGATCTGCTTGACATCGAACACCGGGCGGACGCCCAACTCCAGGTACACACCCTTGCTGGTGCTTAGCCCCGGGATCCGAATCCCGCCGGCGTCCGATTCGCCCTCGCCCTCGATCGAGATCAACGCGTACGGCGACAGGCAGAAGCTGTACTGCGCGTCGCGGTCGTCGTACGTGATCAGGAAGTTCGCCTGGTGGATGTCCTGGAACGCATTGCTGATGTTCTCGCGGTTGTTGTAGTGGATCGCCACCGTCCACCGCTCAAACAGATGAAACGTCGCACCGCCGAACCAATCAATCTCATAAAACTTCTCGCCCAGCACCCGGCCGCTCGGCCCGTAGTGGTGGCTGGTCTCAAACCCCATGTCGATGTCCACCTGCCGCAGAATGCCCGAGTCATCGGCTTCGAACACGGTGATCGTGCCCGTCATCCAGGGCTGAATGATCTTCTCCTGGTTCTCCTGCATGATCCCGCGATAGATGTAGGTGTTGGTCGTCCCGATCCCGGCCGCGAGCGACACCGACCACTGATTCTCCGAGTCGATCTCGACCGGCCCGGACCACGCCGTCCACGACTGTGCCGGCGCCGGGCTCGCATGCGGTGCGGGCACCGGCGGGACCGACATCCGCCTCACACCGCCGTCCGGCGAGATCGTCATCGATCGATCCGCGAACACATCCGGGCTGCTGTACGCCACCGTCGCCGTCGCCCGACTCGCCGCCGCACTGATTGATGACCTACCCGCGCCAATCGACGGCACGTGCGCCGACGCCGCTCCCCGAGGCTGCCAAGGCCCGGCGAAGCGCAGGTTCACATACGTCGCCCCGACGAACCGCAGCGTCAGCGTCTCGCCGTCGCCCATCACCACCATCCGGATCCACCGCCCGCGCAGCGCCGCGACCTCCAGGTTCTGCAGCTTGACGCGCGGGTGCAGCCGATCGCCATTGAGCGTGAGTTGGTTGGGCGTGTCCGGTTCGATCTCGATCGCCAGTTGTGATCCCGCCGATTCGATCACGCACTGGCTCGAGTCCGTGGTCAGTTCAATCAGCACCGCCCCCCGTGCGATCGGCGCTTTGTTCACCACGATCTGAGGATCACCCTGAGTCGCGTCGCCGACGAACACCGCCTCATCCGACCCCTCGGGCGCGTACCAGTCCGCATCGCCCGAAGCCTCCGCGAGTATCTCACTGGCGGTCACCGGCCCGGTCGCCGCCAACCCGACGACAAGCAAACCGATCACCCACAACCATGCATCGCTTGGTGCACAGCCGGTCATTTGGCGCCTTATATCCATAAACACCACTCAATCATAAGTTTGCGGGTAGTAAATCCGATCGGATCGCCCGACTCGACCACCCGGCCGCAGCGACCCTCAGCCAACGCCCGAAGGTATCACACCGGCCCCCCCATGTCGATATCAGCCGCGTAATCGGGGGTTTGTGTTGACAAAAATGCCCGCAACAACGCCGAATTACTACCGCCTTGCCCATCCACTGGCCGATACGCTAGAATCCCCGCCTTCCCAAACGGCGGGGTTGTATTGGGGGTGTAGCTCAGTTGGGAGAGCGCTTGCATGGCATGCAAGAGGTCGTGGGTTCGATTCCCTCCACCTCCATTTTCCGGGTGATCCTCTCGTCCTCGACGCCGTGTTCCGGGTGTCATTCTGTTTATTTTGATATTGTCCCGGCCCTCGCTGGCAATGGTCCGTTCTGGTGATGACAGCCGTCTGCGGGTATGGTGGTGGCCTTACAGAGCCGCCGGTGCCCTGTTCATTACTGTCGCATACCGCTGCGTTTCCGAGCTTTTCAACGATCTTCATGAACGCCCAGCCACCCCATCGTCAAGCCCCTGCCATGAAACTGGGCTACCGCTCGATACGTGTCGATAGTTGGCGCGGCTGGGTACATGGCGACTGGGCCGCCTCGTTGACCGGTGGTGATCCGCTCGATCGCCTGCTCGACTGGCCGCACGAAAAAATCCACCAGCGCGAGTTATCGTGCACCTGGCGCGTCGACGCGCCGGGGCAGACGCTGTTCGCCAAGTACGTCACCACATCAGGCCGGCGCGGCGTCGACACGGGCTCTGCCGAGGAACGCATCAAACAGTTCTTCCGCCCATCGGTCGCGGCCCGTGCGTTGCGCGTCAGCCGGCGGATGTCCGGCGGTGGCGTGCGGGTGCCCACGACAATCCTGGCAACGACACTGCGCCGCGGCCTGCGACGCGACGACCTGATCGTCAGCACCGCGGCCGAGGGCACATCGTTGGCCGAGGTCTTCCTGCACCGCTCGCACGACGAGGCCACCCACGGCCTGTTCGATCTAGCCGGGCGCCGCGTCGCCGAGCTGCACCGCACCGGCTTCATCCACGGCCACCTCCTGCCCGGCCATCTCTACGTCGCCGCCGATCAGAACACCGTGACCTTCATCGACAACGACGAGACCTACTGGCGACCCGCGATGGCTCGCTGGCCGGGCCGAGTCTGGAACCTCACCCAGTTCGTCCACCGCCTGATCGGCCACCCGCAATACCCGCACGCCGACGGACTCGCGCTGCGATTCCTCGATGCCTACTTTGTGCGGATGGGGTTCTCGCCCGCGAGCCGTCGCCGATGGGGCGGCCGTGTGCTGAACACCGCGCGGCGTCGGGCCCGCAAGCGACTCGGCCGGCCGATCCCCGCCGTTTCGCCAGCCCCACTCGAGAAACCAAATAACGCGACCGCGTTTCGCGCTGTCGCCCAGGCCGACCCCACGCCCGCCGCGCACGGGTAGACTCTGTGCACCGACCCGTGGCGATGACACCCCTAATAACCAAGCGTTTCTCGTTCGAGCACTGGGAACGGTCCCGACTGCGCGTCAACACCGACTTCGCCCCCGTGTTGGCCGAGCACGGGTTGACGACGTTCGACGCGGTCATGGAACTCGCCGGTGGCCAGGCGGCCAAGCAGGCGCAGCGCGGCCGAACGACCACGCGACACGTCTTGCCGTTCGAGGGGCGTGACCACGCGTTCTATCTCAAGCGCCAACGACCGCCGACGCTCAAGGCATACCTCAAATCGTTCTTGAGGCTGCGCCGACCCGTCGTCGATGCGCGTGGCGAGTGGGACGCGATGATCCACTTTCAACGCGAAGGGATCCCCACCATGACGCCCGTCGCGGTGGGGCGTCAGGGACGCTACTCGTTCGTCCTCACCGAGGCGCTGGATGGGTTCGAGAAACTCTCCGATTGGATGAACGATCGTCTGGACGACCCGCGCTCCGCGCATCATCGTGACGTGCGCGCGATCGCCGCCGCGCTGGGTCGGTTGACCCGGACGATGCACGGGGCCAACCTGCACCATCAGGATTTCTACATCGGGCACCTCTTGTTGCCGGTCAACGGTGACCCGGACGGCATCCACGTGATCGACCTCGGCCGTGCTCGCAGGTGCGCCTGTCTCGCCGAACGGTGGATCGTCAAAGACCTCGCGCAACTGAATTACTCGGCACACCTGATCCACCGGACCGACCGCGTGCGATTCCTGCGTGCCTATTTCGGACGCCCACTCGAGCCCCGCGACAAACCGTTGATCCGAAAAGTTCTCACCAAGTCGCACGCGATCGCGCGGCACACAAAAAAACACGGGTTGTGACCACGCGATAGGTGCGCGATCAGACGCACGCCTGCCGGTCCCATCCGTTTGTCCCGGCTGCCTCGCCCGCGTATCGTAGGGGTGGCGTCGACCTGCGAATCCCGATTAATCAAGCGAATTCCGATGGCCCCAGCGACCCAATCCCTCACGCCGGCGGCTCGCGGCCTACGAAGGCTCCGGTGGTCCGTGTTGCGCCGCCTGGCGCCGGCACACCCGTTCGTCGTGCCCTTCGATGGCGACCTGCGTATCCGCCTCAGGCCGATCGACCGGTTCGGCAAAGCGATCTACGTCTCAGCGAGCAACAGCGACCCGCACCTGGCCGCCCTGCTCGACGCGTACCTCGCCCCCGCAATGACCTACTTCGACGTCGGCGCCCACATCGGCCAGTTCACCCTCATGGCCGCCAAACGCGTCGGCCCCACCGGCGCGGTGCACAGCTTCGAGGCCAGCAGCTCGACCTACGAACACCTGGTCTGCAACATCGCGATTAACGAGTTCCCATGGGTCCGTTCGACACACGCCGCCGTCTGCGACCACGAAGGCAGCGTGCAACTGAACACCTGCACGCCGGGCAAGGAAGCATTCAACTCGATCGGCCGACCGTTGCGGCCGGATGACCAGGTGACCGGGCAGGAATCCGTCGACGCCGTCACACTCGACGCCTACTGCGACCGCGCCGGCGTCCAGCACATCGACCTGATGAAGATCGACGTCGAAGGCGCCGAACTGATGGCTCTCCGAGGCGCAGGCCGTGTGCTGGGGGCGGCCGACGCACCACCGCTGGTGCTCGAGTTCAGCGACGAGACCGCACGGCGGATGGGCAGCACCACCCACGCGCTACGCGGCGAGTTGGAATCGCTCGGGTACCAACTGTTTTCGTTTGACCTCGAATCTCGCCGGCTCAACCCGTGGTCCCCGGACCAAGCCGACCCGGCGACCGTCAATATTGTTGCCGCCAAGGACCCGCAGGCGTTCCATCGGGTGATAGACCGATCGTCGCCGGCGATTCAACAAGGCGTCTCTTAACACCCCCGCGACTCAATTAAGAAGCAACCAACATGGGCAAACCTGTGCGTGATCTTCTGCGGCGGACACTCTACCGCGGCAAGGGAAACCTCGTCACGCTCGACAGCCCGTACCCGATCATCCACCGCCTGCTTAAAGGTCACCGCGTCAACGGGATCCTCGACGCCGGTGCCAGCGACGGGCGGGTCGCCAAACGATTCACGCGGCTGTTCCCTGATGCGACCGCGTACCTGTTCGAGCCGAACCCGGCCTACCGCGATGCGCTCGTGACACTCGCCGATCACGACGCTCGCTACAAACCATTCCACTGCGCGCTGTCGGATCGCCGCGACGAGCTAACGTACTACGAGACCGAGTCACTCGGCGGCTGCTCACTGTTCAAACCCGTCGACGAGCAGGCCAAGCGGGTCAGCACCGTGCCCGCTACGACGATCGACCAGTGGTCCCGCGAGCAGGGCGACCCCCCAATCGAATTGATGAAGTTCGACATCCAGGGTGCCGAGCTTGCCGCCCTGCGCGGCGGCGAGCGCGTGCTCGAAACATCCGTCCTGATGATCTACATCGAGGTCTGGTTCAACCGCGTCTACGAAGGCGGAGCCATCTTCAGCGAGGTCGACCTGCTCCTGCGTGAACGCGGATTCGAGCTATACAACCTCTTCTCGCCCAAATCCGACGGCGACGACGTGCTGCTCTGGGGCAACGCGATCTACTGGAACCGCAAGAAGCTCGGCCGTTAGCCGCCGATCACGCCGCGCCATGCGCCGGCAATCCGGTCCGCCAGCGCATCGCGGCTGTGCTCGCTTTCAACGCGTCGCCTGCCCGCACTACCCATCCTTTCCCTCAGCGCCGCGTCCGCGATCAGATCATGCAACGCCGTCAGCCACCCAGCCGTGCCGTCCGCACAAAACCCCGTGGCATAATCCGTATCCGGCCGACCGGCCGCGACCGTGTTCTCGCCCACCGCCGATCCAACCCACGGCATCGCGTGCGCCATGTACTGGAGCACCTTGTACGGGCACTTGCCTCGCGTCCACGGCGTATCAGGCATCGGGCACAACCCGATGTCACACTCGCGCATCGCCGACGCCTGCTCGTCGCGCGACCACCGCCGAAAATCCACCGCCAGCGGGTCGAACGCCATCGGTTCGTGCGCGACCAGACGCAATCGCACATCCGATCGCTGCTCACCCAGACGCGTGAGCGTGGCACGGATCAGTTCCAAATACGGCTGCGTCGGCCGCTGGCCGATCCACAGCAACTCGATGGGTCTCTTCTCGCTCAGCCGAGCCGCGATGGTCTCCGGCAAGTCCACCGCCATCGGCTGGATCGAAATGTTCGCGCAGTACTTCTGTGCCAGGTAACGCAGGTACTCACTCGCGGCGAACGCCGCATCACACCGCTTGAGCATCGCGGCGAACTTGAACCGCCGGGCGATGCTCTCATCCCCGTCGCGCTTGGCCGAGTAGATCAGCGGGTCGTCGTAATCAAACACGATCGGGCAAGGCAGTTTGCTGATGCTGCGCGTCGCCCAGATCGGCGGCAGGTGCCGGTGCCACCACACCCCGTCGTACGCCCCCGCTTCGCCAACGAGCCTTCGCAACCACCCACGCGACTCATCGAGCGCCCGGCACGTCACGTCGATCCCCCGGTCGCGTAGCGGCCCGACATAATTGACCACGCGCTGCTCGAATGAAGCCGATTCCGGCTTGCGGGTGACCGCGAGGATGTTTAGTCGGTCGGCCACTTGTGCACGCCACGCGGGGTTGATGGGGGTCGGCTGCGCGGCAGCGGTTAGATGTCCAGCGATGGGTCGGCTAGCAGAGATTGGATGTCCTGGCGGTCGAGCAGCCCGGCGATGCGACGGCGGGTTTTTCGGAACATGTGCGCCCGTTCGAGCTTGCGCTCCGGAACGATCGCACCCGTCGCGTGGGCGATGTGGTCGATGTATTTCATCATTTCGCGCACCGGGACGATACCCGGGCGGTACCCGAGCGCTTTGAGGTCGTAGTGCATGGTCTCGCCGGCGCTGTAGCCGCCTTTCTGCAGGAAGCTCAGGCTGTGCTCGCGCAGCACACCCGTGCGGTACATCGCGCAAAAATCACGTGCACACGGCTCGCGTTCGAGCTGGCGGGCGCCCTGATCGCCAAGGAACGTGCGTCGCAGCCACAGGCGGAATCGTTTGGTGTCGGTCGCGCTGCGGATCGCGCTGTTCAGCCGCCCGCGCACCTCCAGCTTGCCCGTGCCGGCTGATCCGATGTCCGGCCCGCTGTTCATCGCATCGACCAGCCGTTGCAGCCAGCCGGCCCGCTTCGCGATCGTGTCGCTGTGCATGATCAGGTAGTACTCGCCACGTGCCCGCTCCAAACCGATGTCCAGCGCCGTCGCCATCGCGCGGATCCAGTTGTCCGGCGTCGATTCGCCGCGCTCGACCAGGTTGATCCAGCTCAGCGATCGCAGCCAATCGAGCGACTCGTCCCGCGAGCCGTTGTCGACGACGATCACCTCGTACGTCGGCCCATCGGTGTGCTTGCGGATCGCGCGCAGGCACGCCGTCATCAGTTGCTTGACCTGGTAGTGGGGGATGCAGATCGATACCGTGGGCGGCGTCTCGCGGCCCGGTCGGATACAGGTTTCTACGCGGTCATTCATCCCGGCGGTCTCCGGCGGTCTCCGGTGGTTGCAACTGGCACAGCTTACCATTCCCGCTGATTAACCGCATTTCGCGGGCGACGGGTCGAGCCGCTTGACTCGTTGCGGGTCGAATAGGCGGTAACGGATCCCCCGCCAGTTCATCGTCCTGCCAAACGCGGATCGCACGATCAGCAGCCAGTGCAGCGTCATCCAAACCGGCGTCGCCCATCGGTCCAGCCGCAGCGTAGTGCGCAGCCCATCCATCGCCTCCGTCCCCAGCGCCCGCGCGACGGCAGCACGACGAAACGTCGCGCGCATCTGATTCAAAACGAAAGCCGTTACGAGCACTCCCACCGGCCACCCCCACCCCCACCCCCACGCTCCGCCACCGGCATCGCTGGTGAGCCCCGCGATCAGGCACACCCACGCGCTCACCAATCCCGCCACGTACAGCGTCATTAGCGCCGCCGCCGCCGCAAATAATTTCGGCGCATACACCCGCGTCAACAGATACTGCCGATGCGCGAAATTAATCAACCCGCGCAGATCAAAATCAACCGGCGTCGCGACCACGCACCACGGGACGAAGTAGACGCGCTCGCCCAACTCGCGGCTCATGCGCGTGAACTGGTAGTCGTCGCAAAGCGCACCGACGAGCTTGTCGCGTAGCCCGCCGCGCTCAGCCACATCCGCCCGCACCGCCATCGACCCGCCCCACGCGTGGTTGAACGCGTCGCGCCCGAACCCGCACGCGACCGAACTATTCATAATGCTCGCCAGGTGCGACCAGACCGACGCCCCAGTCCCACCCCCGCGCGGCTGCGGCACGAGCCAGCGATACCCCGTCGTCACGCCCGTCTTGCCGATCTCGCACAGCGGCCCGGCCAGGTCCGCCAGCCACCGCGGTCCCGGCACGGCGTCGCTGTCGGCGAACACCCACACCCACGGGTCCGGCCGCGTCCCCGCCCGGCCGAGCAGGTGATCGATCGCGTATAACTGATTGCGGACCTTCTGCCCCTCGGTCGCCCCCGCCGGCCCTGCCACGAGCACCTGGGCCTTGCGGTGCGGGTACTTCTCCAACTCCCGTTGCAGCGCCGCATACGCCGGGTCCCGCACCGAATCGACCACCAGCAGCAACTCATAATCAGCGTATTGCTGCTCGAAAAGCCCCCGCAGGTGCTCGCCCATGCACGGATCAAGCCCCTTGAACGGCACGATCACCGCCGCCGGCGCGAGATACGGATCAAACCGCCCCTGCGTCTTGTGGTCGTACAGCCGGGTGAACTTGCGGGCCTGGATCGCCGACACCAACGCTTGGATCAGCCACGCCGACCAGAGCACCAACAGCAAGATCGAGGGGGCGTACGTCATCCGGCGTGCGGTCGATCGAGTAAGGGTTTCACAGGGGATTGAGGCGGTATCGCGGTCGGCTGATGAGTATAGCGACCGGGATTCGCCCGGCCGCTTAACGAGCCTTGACCAAGCCGACCGATGATCCGACTCATATTGTTGCGCCCTGTTTTGATCTGGTAAAGTCGATGCCGCCACGACCAAGTATTTTCGCCCCCCTGACCTCCCAGCCATCCTATGGCCGACGCCGATCAAGCCAACATCCAGCCACTCCTGAACGCCGAACCGGCCCAGGTCTACAAGACCGACGGGCGCAGCCGTGTCTGGCGTGTCGATCGGCCGCGCGAGCAGGGCGGACCCGTCGTGATCAAACGATTCGAGTACAGCCCACTGCGCCAGCGACTTGCCGATTGGGTCGGCGCGCATCCGGCACAGCGCGAGTTGCGATCGAACGAGCGCTTGCGGGCCGCGGGCCTGCCGGTCGTGCCGATTACCGCGCACGGGACGATACCAGCCGGCGCGGGTTGCCGGTTCTGGCTGATGACCCCGTTGGTGGGCCGGTCGTTGCAATGCCTGATGCGCGGCCAACCGATCGCTCGCGGCGAGCGACTCCGGCTGATTCAAGTCGTCGCCGATCTTGCCGGGCTGCTGATCCGCGGCGGTTATTACTTCCGAGACTTCAAACCGAGCAACATCCTGATCGATGATGCGGGCGCCGCCTGGCTGATCGATGTCGGTGGGCTCCAGCGATCCGATCGCCCGGACCGCGTCACGCGGATGCTCGCGGTGATGCGACGCAAAGTCACCGAAGACCAACTAAGCCTCACCGATCAACTTCGTTTTTTGCACGCCGTCGTCGACCAGTGCCCGCAACTCGCCGCGGTGCGCCAAGTAGTCGCTGAACTGGTTGCGTAGGGGGGCCGCAACGCCCATCGCCGCCGGCAACAAATCACGCCACAGAGTTTCGCCGGTGCTGCGCCTCGTCCATCTGCTCGCCCGTGGGGCTCGCCCCGCTGGTCATCATGTCGACGAAACAGTCAAACAGATACCGCGCATCGTGCGGCCCGGGGCTCGCTTCCGGGTGGTATTGCACGGCGAACACCGGGTCGGACTTGTGGCGGAACCCCTCGAGCGTCTGGTCGTTGAGATTGATGTGCGTCGGCTCACCGCCCGCCCGCTCCAGGCTGTCGTTGTCGACCGCGAACCCGTGGTTCTGGCTGGTGATCTCGACCTTGCGCGTGTGCAGGTTCTGTACCGGCTGATTCCCGCCGCGGTGGCCAAACTTGAGCTTGTACGTCTCGGCACCCAGCGCCAGGCTCAACAACTGGTTGCCCAGGCAGATCCCAAAAATCGGCAGCTTCCCAATCACGCCCTTGAGCGACGCGACCGTCTCGGTCACAGCCGCCGGGTCGCCCGGGCCGTTCGAGACGAACAACCCGTCGGGCTTGCGCTCGAGGATCGCGTCCGCCGGCGTATCGAATGGCAGCACCGTGACGCGGCAGCCCGACTGCACCAGGTTCCGCAGAATGTTGTGTTTGATCCCGCAGTCCAGCGCGACGACGTCGAACCTGCGCGTCAGCGATTCGCTCGAGTCCCCTTCGCCCGCCCACGCGCCAAGGTCGGTCTCCCACGTCACCGCGTCCGGCCCACTGACGGTCCGCACAAGGTTACGCCCGACCAGCCCGGGCGCCTCGCGCGCCTGCTCGATCAATTGTTCGTCCGTCCACTCCTCCATCGCCAGCGTGGACAAGACCCCGTTGAGCGCACCTTCGATGCGAAGCTTGCGCGTCAGCGACCGGGTATCGATCCCGGTAATCCCGGTGACCCCCGCGTCTGCCAGCCAATGTTCGAGTTTCTGCGTCGAGCGATGATTACTCGCGACGTTCGACAATTCGCGCACGACGAATCCGGCGACATGGATCCCCGCGGATTCGAAGTCTTCAGGGTTTACCCCGTAGTTGCCGATCAGCGGGCACGTCATGGTCACAATCTGCCCGGCGTAGGACGGGTCAGTCAGCACCTCCTGATACCCGCACAGCGAGGTGTTAAAACAAACTTCCCCGTCGATCGTCCGGGGCTCGGCCGCGCCAAATGCGTGGCCTTCAAAGACACTGCCGTCTTCGAGCGCCAGGCGGGCGATGCGATTGGGGGGGGGCTCTACGCTCATGCGGCGCGATTATAACCGTGTTTTGCGCAGGTGTGTACGCGGGCTCCCGACCCAACCCGGGCCCGTGAGGGCACGGCGACTTCGCCCCGGTCCGGAGCCATTACGATACGGGTTCACCAAGAGGTTAGAGTACGTCCGCGATCACGAACCCGGCGTCCGATTCCAACCGCCTCCACCGCCGAGCGCACCAATGCTCAAACGGATCTCAGACTTCACCCGGTGGCACGTCACCAAGCACCTGTACCGCTGGCTTACACGCCGCGACTATCGCGGTGCGTCCCGGCTGGTCCACGGCTGGGTCTTGCCCGCATCGATCAGCCCGCCACCGGTGTGCTACTGCGCCGGGGTCGGCGAGAACATCGACCTCGAAGATGGCCTCATGGAGCTCTACGGGGCCCGCGTTTTCGCGTTCGACCCGACACCGCGGGCGATCCGGTTCATCGAACAACGCAAGCCCGATCCCTCCCGCCTGACCTTCATGCCCGTCGGGCTGTGGAGCGAGGACACGACGCTGCGTTTCGTCGCCCCCGACAACCCGGGCTTCGTCTCACACTCGGTGGTCGACCCGGACACCACCAAGGACTTCTTCGATGCGCCGTGTCGCCGCCTGTCGTCGCTGATGAGCGAACTGGGGCACGAACGCATCGACCTGCTCAAGATGAATATCGAAGGGGCCGAATACCAGGTCCTCACCGCCATGATCGCCGACAGGATCAAGCCGCCCGTCCTGACGCTTACCTTCGAGGGGCGGTGGGCGTTTTTCAACGCCCTGCGCTGGACGCACAGGCTCCGTCGATACGGCTACGCCTTCGTCGGGATGCACGGCTGGTCGGCGACGTTCGCGATACAGCCGGTCGATGCCCGGTGACGTCAGATTGGCCAGCCCGCCGCCGTCGATACAATCCCCGCCATGAACGTCATCCTCCTCGGGTATCGCGGCTGCGGAAAGAGCACCCTCGGCAAACTACTCGCCGATCAGGTCTGGAAAACGTTTGTCGATACGGACAGCGAGACCTGTGCACGCTTCGCCAACGATTCGGTCGCTGAAATCTGGAAGGAACACGGGGAAAAAGCCTGGCGAAAGGCAGAAGCCGAGGTCACCCGCGAGGTCTGCGGCAAGTCCGACACCGTGATCGCACTCGGCGGGGGGGCGCTGATCGAGCCCGCGACCCGAAAAACCGTCAAAGACGCCGCCGAATCGGTGCGCATCTATTTATTGTGTGAGCCGGCCGTGCTGTACCGACGCATCACCGACGACACCCGGTCCGCCGCCATGCGCCCGGCGCTCACCGAGCACCAGGGCACCTACGAGGAAGTCAAACGCGTGCTCATGGAACGCGACCCGGTCTACCGCGACGTGGCCGACAAGGTCTTCGACGTCACACACCTCGACCCGAAAAACGCCGTCCGCTACCTGATCGACCGCTGCTTATAAATGGACCCGTCAGCCCGCGCGCACGCAGCACACCTGCGCCAGCGCATCGGTGACATACTGGATGTCACGCGCGGTCAAAAACGGACCCAGGCTCAGACGCGTCGTCCCCCCCACGCGATCAGTCCCGATCGTCTGGTGGGCCAGCGGTGCGCAGTGCAAACCCGACCGTGTGAGAATCCCATACTCGCGCTCGAGCAGGTCCGACAGGTCCTGAGGCCGATCAAACCCGTCAACACGGATCGAGAAGACCCCGCACCGGTCCCCAACCCCCTGCGGCCCGTAAAGCCTCAGCCCCGGCAGCTCGTCACGACTGGTCAGGCTCTCGATCATCTGTGCGCACAACGCGCGCTCATGACGCCACAACTCCTCAACCCCACGCTCAACCACCCACCCCACCGCCGCCGTCAACCCCGCAACCCCCACCGCATTATGACTGCCCGGCTCAAACCGGTCGGGCATGAAGTCAGGCTGTGTGTCGCTTTCGCTGGCCGAGCCTGTGCCGCCCTGGCGGTAGGGGTGCATGTGTTTCTCGACGCCCGGGCGGATGTACAGTCCCCCCGTGCCCAGTGGGCCGAGCAAGCCCTTGTGTCCGGGGAATGCGAGCAGGTCGATGTGATCGGCTTGCACGTCGATCGGCACGTGCCCGAGCGTCTGCGAAGCGTCGACCAGCAGGGGGATATCGTGCTCGCGGGCGATGGCCCCGATCTGGCGGATCGGCTGGAGCGTGCCCGTTACGTTCGACCCGTGGGTGACGGCGATGATTTTGGTGGTTGGCCGAATCGCCTTACGGATCGCATCGGGATCAACGAGGCAGGTCGCCGGGTCGCACTCGACGCGGGATTGCTCGACACCGGGTCGCGGCGTCAGCGCGTTGAATGGTCGCAGCACCGAGTTGTGATCCATCCATGTGGTGATCAGGTGCCCACCGCCGCCGATTAGCCCGTGGATGGCCATGTTCAACGCGTCGGTCGCGTTGAGCGTGAAGATGACGTGGTCGGGGTTCTCGCCGTTGAACAGGGTGCACAGGCGGCGCCGACACTCGTACAGCATGTGCCCGGCGTCCCGGGCCTGAGCGTATGCACCGCGCCCGGGGCTGGCGCCCACCTCGGTGGCAAACCGGAGCATCGCATCGTGAACCGCCCGCGGCTTGGGGAAGCTGGTCGCGGCGTTGTCCAGGTAGGTGCGGTTGGTGTGGCTCATGGCTGCGCTGCCATTGCGGCCTCGTTGATCCGCGAACGATCGATCCCGCGTAGGCCAAGGCAAGTCGTGCGCATCGGACTCACCGTTGAGATGCCTTTTCGCCCCATGTGATCAACCCATCAGTCGCACTCAATCGCCGTCTTTTTTCTTCTTCGGCGGAGCCTTCTTCGGCGACTTTTTCGTCGACTTCTTGGTGGTTTTTTTCTTTTCGCTCTTGGCTTCGGGTTTGTCTGAGGGCTTCTCGGCCGTCTTTTTCGGTGTCTTGCCCGCGGGCTTGGGCTTCTTGTCCGTCGCAGCCGTTTTCTCGTCGACCTTGGCCTTTTCGATCACCTTGTCGAGCGTCTTCTGTTCGCGCATCAGCATGTACAGGTGTTCGATCTCGCCGGAGCGCTGCAACTGCTGGCGCATCTTCTCGGGGCGTCGGCCTTCCTGCATCGCCATCATCGAGATGCGGCTGTTCAACTCGCCCTCGGTCACGTCGACCTCCAGGTCCTTCGCCGCGCGGTCGAGGATGAAGAACAGCTTCAACCGTTTGCGGGCCTGCTCCATGCTGCTTTCACGCATCTCCGCGACCTGCTGCTCGATCTGCTGACGGTCCATCCCGCGGTAGGCCAGCTCCATCGCCTGCCGCCGCAGTGTCCGCGCCGATTGCCGCTGGGTCATGTTCTCAGGCAGTTCGAGCGATACTTTGTCGAGCAGATATTCGCTGACCTGGTTCCGCATCGCGGTCAGTTGCTCGCGCTCGCCGCGCTCGATCAGCGCCAGTCGGATGTGGTCGCTCAACTGGTCTTGTGATTCAAAGCCCTGGCCCTTCCACGCCTCTTCAACGGTCGCCGGTGTGATTCGGTCGATCGACTTGATGTTGATCACGATCGTGATCGGCTGGCCTTTGATCTTCTCTTCCTCGTGTCCCTCGGGCCCGGTGAGCGAGACCTTGACCGTGTCCGGGGCCTTCTTGCCGCGTAGCTGCTTGGCCAGCCCGTCCACCACGATCCCGACGACGTGCCCGCGGTCGTCGCGCCCCTTCTCGGGCACGATCACCCACACATCCTCCTGCGCCGCGATCGGCTCAGCCGAGTCATCCGCGTCCTTGCCCGGCAGCACCCGCACGTCCGCTTTGACATAGTCGCCGTGGTCGATTTTCTCGTCCGTGAGCGTCAGCGTCTTGCCCAGCCGCTTGCACAGGCGATTGGTCTGCTCCCGGATATCGTCGTCGGTCACCACGACCGGCTGCTTATCGACCTTGATCCCCTCGAGGCTGGGCAGCTTCACCTCGGGTGTGACCTCGACCTCAACCTGGAACGTCAGCGCCCCATCGTCGGGCAGCTTGATGTTCTCATGGTCCTTAATATCCGGCTCACCGATCACGTCGAGCTTCTCATCCTCGACGGCCTGGGTGTAGCATTCGGTCATCAACTGCCCGCGGACATCGTCGCGGACCGACCCGCCGAACCGCCGCTCGAGCAGCCGCATCGGCGCCCGCCCCTTTCGAAATCCCGGGACCGCCGCCTCGTCTTTGAGGCGGTCGAAGGTCGACCCGAGCTTCTCGGCGATCCGCTCGGCCGGGACCTCGATCGTCAGCCGCTTGCGGGCCGGGCCGATGTCCTCGACGGTGACCTTCTGTTCCCCGCGCTGCTCGCCGCGCCCGGTTTCGTCGGCCTGTTCGGGCTCTTGTAATGCTTGGTCTGTCATAATCTTCAAGGTCCCAACAGGGTTGATTCGCCGGTGCGGCCGCCCCCGATCGGCTGCGGGGCGGGGTTAGTTTGAGCGATAAGAGACGGCCTCTTAACGCGTCTGCCGAGCCTGTTTAGGCCGTTGAAAACCGATCCAGGCGCGGCGATAAGCCAGTATCCCCTCCGCCCCGGATAGCGTCAAACAGTGCGCCGCCCGTCGTAAGAGCCGGGCGACAATCCCAGCCCGATCCTTTCCTATGATCAGGCCAGCCGACTGCCGCCGCTGACGGAGCTGAAGCACGCGATGACGATCAACATTGAACGCGACGGACGGGGGTATGTGCTCACGGCGCGGGTCGAGGTCGATCGGCCGCTCGTCGATGTGTTCCCGTTCTTTGCCGATGCGACGAATCTGAATCAGCTGATGCCCGCCCGCCTGCACTTCGAGGTTTTGACCCCGTCGCCGATCGTCATGGCCGAGGGGTTCCGGATCGACTACCGCGTGCGGCCGCGCGGCATCCCGATCCGCTGGCAAAGCGAGATCACGGTGTGGGACCCGCCCAACCGCTTCGTCGACGAGCAACGCCGCGGCCCCTACCGCTGGTGGAAGCACGAACACACCTTTAAAGAGACCGACGGCCGCACGACCGTTGCCGACCGCGTCGAATACGGCGTGCTGGGAGGTGCACTGGTGAACCGATGGTTTGTCGAACCCGACCTGCGCGCGATCTTCGCCTACAGGTGCTCACAGGTGGACCGGATATTGGAGTGAGGCGGGGTAACGCTCAGGCGCCACTTGCCGGCGACCGTCGGCGGGCAAGCAGGGACGCGCCACTGGCTAGCAGCAACACCAGCGATGCGGGCTCGGGCAGCGATTGGAAGTGTGCCTGCACCTCGCCCGGCTCGAGCGCGCGGTCATAAAGGGCCAACTCATCGATCGAACCCTCGAACCAGCGGGTGAGGTCTTGTGCCCGGTTGACGCGGAACGCCGTCGACGTCACCACCGGCGTCCCGTCGTTGCTCGGCAGGTCCGGGTCGTCCTCCAGGCTGACGCTGACGCCGTCGATGTACAGAGTGCTCCCGACGTTCGCGGCCCCACCGCCGGTGCGGACCCAGGCCACGTGGTGCCACCGGCCGGTGGTGACCGGGTCGACTGTCTGCAGGCCGCCGTTGTAGAACCCGGTAAACACCTCGTCGGGGTCATCGTTGCTGATGCTGAAGTAGACCGACTTCATGGTCTTGTTGGCCTGACTGCCAATGGATTCACCCCAGTGAAGGAACGGCGCCCATGTCAAGCCCGCGCCGCCGGTCGGCAGGAACACCACCGCTTCGGCGGTAAACGTCGGGTTCCCGGTCAGCCCGGCCGGGGCGGTTCCGATCGACTCGATAAAGTCACCGACCGAGTCGAAGCTGACACCCGTGTCACCGGCGAGCGTGGATACGCCCCGTGTCACGGTCCCGTTGTGTACGCCGTTGTGTCCGGCCCCGAGTGACCCGTGGTTGACGGCGTCGCCGGACGGCTCATTGAATTGGTAATACAGAACCGGGCTGTCACCGAGCACCAGGGCTTGATACTCGTTGCTCGCCGCGAACGTCGGAGTCGTTGCCAACGCCAGCCAGGCCGCCACGCACACCGCAATACCAGCGGCGTTCCACTCATTAATTGTTTTCACGTCCATCTCCTGAATCTCTCCTAAAGTACGCACGAGACACGGTGCGGCCCTGAGACAGTTCGCTTGGCGATATTGATATTGTACTACGATAGCCCGCATTTTCCAAGGAATTTTCGGGGATTTCGATCGCTGCCCGCGACGACAACCCCGCACGCCGTTGCGCAGCTTTCTATACTTTCCCAGATTAACACTGACCTGTTCTGGCTGATCCGACCCGCCCACAGTGGGGCTGCCTATCCAGCCGGAGGGCACGACCCGCCACCGTTGAGGAAACCCAGCAGGCGGTACAGACTCTCCAGCCGTGGGCAGTCGAGCCCGGCCTGTTTGGCCGCGCGCCACGGGTTGCCGAAGATCGCTTCGATTTCCATTAGCCGTCCGGCGTCGTGGTCGATCTTCATGCTTGTGCGGTAGGGGGTCATCGTCGCGGTCTGGTCGAGCATGATCTGGGTGATGTTGGCGTCGAGTGGGTGCCCGCAGGCGGCGGCGGCCGCGACGACTTCGGCCATGAGTTGCTCGGCGAGGATCCGCGCGTGCTTGTCGGCCATGATCCGATCGGTCGTCGCATCGAGCACAACCGACAGGCCATTAAACGGCACGTTCCACACGAGTTTTTTCCACCGCGATTTGACCAGGTCGCGTGATGTGCGCACCGGGATGCCGGCTGCCTCCAGGTCGGCCGCAATTTGCTTGATCCGATTGGTCTCCCCGCCCGGCGAGCCATCGGGTGTGTGCTCGGCGAGCGTGATCTGCCCGTAGTCCATGTGGTGGATATGGCCGGGTCCGAGTTTGTTGGAGCAGAGGAAGGCCAGGCCGCCGACGACTCGGTGGTGGCCAACGATCTCGCCGATCGGGCCCTCCATCCCCAGGCCGTTCTGCAAAACCAGCACGCAGCCGTCGTCGGCGATCACCGGCGGGAGCAGCTCGCCCAGCAGGTGGTTCTGGGTGGTCTTCAGCGACACGATCACCACGTCACAGCGGGGCATGTCGGCCGCGTTGCGGTAGGCGTTGACGGTCGGGAGGGTGAAATCGCCGTCTTTCGAGTCGATCCGCAGCCCGTTTGTGCGCACATGCTCGTAGTCGCTGCGCAGCAGGTAGTGGACATCAAACCCGGCGTGGTTCAGCCGAGCGCCGTAGTACCCGCCCAAGGCACCGGTACCGATGACCGCATACGTTCGTCCAGACATACCGCCAGATTATCACACGCGATCGCGGGTTCAGTCGGTGGCCCCGTACAGGCCATGTTCGGCGATGTACTGTGCGACGGCGGGGTGGACCAGGCCGGCCAAAGGCTCGCCGGCGGCGACGTGCTCACGGACCAATGTCGAACTGATAGGCGTCGTTGGTACATCGACCAGCCGCCGCGCCCAGTCGTCGGCGTCGAATCCGGCCGGGAGTGATTCGAGGAGGGATTCGCGGGTGTCCGGGGGGCGGACCATGACCAGCGGCTCGGCCAGCGCGATCACACGCTGGGGATCGTGCCACTGGTCGAACGCTCGTAGCTGATCCCCGCCGATCAACAGCCGCAGCCGCGTGCTCGGATCAAGCCGCTCGCGGAGTGTTGCCAAGGTGTTGGCTGTAAAGCTGGGTGAGGGGTTGGTTGGATCGGCGGCGCGGTCGATCTCGTCGGTGACGATCGCGGCGTCGGGCACGCCTTCGAGCGCGAGCCGCAGCATGGCCAGCCGGTGGCGGGCCGGCGTGGCGGGCGTCTGCGACTTAAGCGGTTGTCGCCCCGTCGGGATGTAGGCGACGCCCTCGGCATCGATCGCACACATCGCGATCGGCGGCAAAGCCGTGTGCGCCAGGTGCGGCGGGTCGAAGCTGCCGCCGAAGATCACGATGTGTCGCCAATGCTCGAGGCTCATCGCGTTACAACTCGCTGTGGATCGTCGCGTCGACCTCTTTGGATAAACGTTCCGCGGCCTGACGCGCCGCACGCCCCAGCCGCATCACCGCGGGCAGTTGCCAGGGGTGGCGAGCGAGGTGCCGCACCACCGCGCCGATGTCCGGTGAGCCATCCGGCCGCACCCACTTGTCCGCCACGTTGGGCAGTGAGCAGGAAGCCGTGTCGGAGATCACGCGGATCACGCTCAGCCTTGTCCCGGTCTGGCTGGCGGCCTGGGCGACGTGGAAGGTCTCGGTGTCGACGGCGGCGCATCGGTGCTGAGCGAAGAGCGTTCTTTTTTGCTCGCGGGTGCATGCGACGGTTTGTAGCGTGACCAGAGACCGCCTGGGGTCGCGCGCCGGGTCGTCCGGGCCGAGCGTCGGGGTGTGGTCGTTGAGGTCCGCGACCGTGCCGCGGCCGTCGGACACCCAATCCACGCGCACGGCGTCGGCAGCTTTTAGCGATGGGTCCAGCCCACCGGCGAAGCCCAGCAGGACGACGTGCGTCGGGTGGTGTTGGTCCAACAGTTGGTGGAAGGTGCGGAGCGCTCGCTCGGCCCCCATGCCGCTGACGACCGCGACGACGCGCGCTCGGCCGACCCGCCCGTGGAACTCGTTGCCGCTTGCGGTCAGACGGAACCGGCGCACGGTCGGGGTGATCTCGGTGGTCACCGCGGCAGACAAAGCGACGACGGGTTCGTGAATAGTGGTGGGCGTTCCCATGGTGATTGAAGAAAGCGGCTATTGGCGGGCGGGCGGGCGGGGCAGCGGGTGCGGGCCACGCATTATACCCGAGTCGATCATTGTCCGGTCGCTTGGCGGTGGACGCCGGTTCGGCCCTGCGGCGCCCTGCCATACGCGGTGGTCGGGCCGTCGGCTAGGCCGTATCATGCGGCGATGCCGGTTTACGTCGACGACGAACCCGTAGCCATCGATCAGCCGGACCTGCGATCGCTTTTGGCGGAGGCGAACGAGCGGTTGTCCGTCAGGGGGCGGATGGTCGTCGAGGTGCACCTGGATGGCGAGATGCTCGCCGGCGAGCGCCTCGATGAGCGGTCGGCCGCCAGCGTGATCGGCTCGGATGTCCGCCTGTACAGCGAGGACCCGCGATCGCTGAGTATCGACGCACTCGGTCAGGTCCGCGAGCTGCTCGAACAGATCAAGGGCAGCCAGGCCCAGGCGGCCCAGCTTCTTCAACAGGACCAACACGCCGAAGCCATGACCGAGGTCGGGCAGGTGGTCGAGTCCTGGCGACACGTTCAGGAGGCCGTGCTCAACTGCGGCCGGCTCGCGGGGCTGGACCTGGACGCCAAGTCCCTCGACGGCAAGCCACTGACCGAGATGACCGGCGAGTTGGTCGAACAGGTCAAGGACCTGCGCGACCTGATCCAGTCGGGTGACACGGTGGGCATCGCCGACGCATTTGCATACGAGTGGCCGCAGACGGCGCAGCGCTGGGATCGACTGATCGAGCAGATGATCGTGTGGTTGGGCGGCGACGAGGTCGCGGACGGCCGATCGTAATCCGCGCCTCAATCAGGACGCCCCGTCATGGCTAAACCCAATCTCGATCACCCGACACTGGCGCTGGTCAAAGAGCGATTCGCCGATGCCAAGCTGCTGGCCACCGAGTTCCGCGGGCAGACAACGCTGGTTGTGCCCCGTGAGTACTTCGCCGATGTGATGGCGTTTTTGCGAAACGATGAGCGCTGCGCATACAACTTTCTTTCGGATGTGATCGGCATCGACTACCTGAACTACCCCGCGGCGAGTCTCGGTGCGGCTGAGCCGTCCGACGATCTGTCGTCCGTGCCGACCGGGCTCGAAGGCCGGTTCGCGGTGGTCTACAACCTGTCCAGCCACACGACGAACCTGCGGCTGTTCGTCAAAGTCCTGCTGTCACCCACGCTCGACACCAGTGGGATCGAAGCCGACCCCGCGTTGCACGTGCCCAGTGTCTGCCACCTCTGGCCGGGCGCCGAGTGGCCCGAGCGCGAGGTTTTCGACATGTTCGGGATCCGCTTCGACGGGCACCCGGACCTACGGCGGATCCTGACGTGGGAGTCGTACCCGGCCCACCCGCTGCGGAAGGATTACCCCCTCCGCGGCCGTAAGGAGCGCGAGGATTACCGCGTGATCGACCGGGACAGCGCCTGATCCGAGCGATTCCGCCACCCGGCGGGTTGTATTTTGACCCAAACCTAGCGGGACGCCCGCCTTGACGGATCGGGGCCCGGCGAATACGTTTCGTGGTCTGGTTTTTCCGCCCCGAAGCCCCCTAGGCGTCCTCGGCGGGCACCACGAAAGGCACTTGTCGCAAACAGGCCAATCCCGACGTCATCCCGACCTAATCCCGAGGTAATCCCATGGTCCCCTGTCAACGCCAAACCCGAACCCAAGGCCGCATGCGCCGGGCTCACGACGCGCTCACCCCGGTCCACAGCGTCCGCTGCCCCAGTTGCGGCGCGGCCAAGTTTCCGCACGCGGCCTGCCGCGAGTGTGGGTATGTCCGGCCGGGGCTCAAGCTCGATCTGAGTAAGGACAAAGACTAGTGCGTATCGCGATCGACGTGATGGGGGGAGACCACGCCCCCGACGCGATTCTTGCTGGCAGCCTCGATGCCGTGCCACTGCTCGGTGAAGGCGATCAGCTTGTGCTCGTCGGCGACAGCGGTGCGATCAGCCAGGCGCTCCAGGCCAAGGGGCTCGCCGGCGACGCCCGTGTCGAGATCGAGGCAACCACCGAAATCATTACGATGGACGAGTCGCCCGTCACCGCGCTGCGCGGCAAGCCGGACAGCTCGATCGTGCGTTTAGCCGAACTGGGCAAACGCAGCGCCGGCGACAAGCACTGCGACGTGATCATCAGTGCCGGCAACACCGGGGCGTTTGTCGCCGCGGCGCAGATGGCGATGCGGCGGCTCCCCGGCGTGAATCGCCCGGGGATCGCGGTGACGATGCCGACCTTCTCGGGCCCGCTGATCGTCTGCGATGTGGGTGCCAACCCCGAGCCCAAGCCCCACCACCTGCATCAATACGGGCAGATGGCCTCGGTTTATGCGGCCAAGGTCGCCGCGGTGGCCGAGCCGCGCGTCGCGCTGCTGTCGATCGGCGGTGAGGAGAGCAAGGGCAACGCCCTGGTCCGCGAGTCGGTCAAGCTCATGCGTGCCGACGATTCGATCAACTACGTCGGCTTCATCGAGGGTCGCGACCTGTTCGCCAACCGCGCCGATGTGGTGATCACCGAGGGCTTCACCGGCAACGTCGTCATCAAGCTCTGCGAGGGCCTCGCGGCCGGGCTGTTCAAAACAATCGGCTACGAGATCCAGCAACTCGACAGCGGCTTGGTCGAGCGGTTCGGGGGGATCGTCAAGACGATCTACAAGAAGCACGACTACCACGAGTTTGGCGGGGCGCCGCTGCTCGGGGCCAACGGCGTTTGCCTGATCTGCCACGGGTCGAGCGAGGCCCGGACCATCACGGCTGCGATCCGCGGTGCGATCACCTACGCCAAGCTCGGCGTCAACGACGCCATCACTGAGACGTTGGCCAAATTCGCCCCGGCACCCGAGGGAGCGGCATGACAACCGGCCGCGACGCCCACCACCCGGCCGGTGTCCGCCTGGCGGGCACGGGCATGGCTGTCCCACCGAACCGGGTCACCAACGAGCAGTTGGCCGAGCGGATCGACACCAGCGACGAGTGGATCAGCCAACGCACCGGGATCAAGCAGCGCTACATCGCCGATGATGGCACATCCGAGCGCGACCTCGCCCGCGACGCCGTCCAACAAGCACTCAAAAACGCCGACATCGAGCCCGGCCAACTCGACATGCTGATCTGCGCGACGATGACGTCCGAGATGTGCTGCCCATCGACGGCGGCCCGTGTGGTCAGCGAGATCGGCGCGGTCCCGGCTGGCGCCGTCGATATCAGCGCTGCCTGCAGCGGGTTTGTCTACGGGCTGAACATGGCGTCGAGCCTGATCGAGTCCGGACACTACCGCACGGTCGCGGTGGTCGGGACGGAGACGCTTAGCGAGATTCTCGATTGGGACGACCGGCGGACGTGCGTGCTGTTCGGTGATGGTGCCGGGGCGGTGGTGCTCACCGCGGACGATCAGCCGGACCGAGGCTGCCTCTACCAATCGATGGCCAGCCGCGGCGACCTGTGGAAGGAACTCTATGTGCCTCGCTGCGAGTCGGACATCGCCGAGGGCGCGGCATTTTCCGGCAAGCTCGGCACGCTGCAGATGAACGGCCGCGAGGTCTACAAGTACGCCGTCACCACCCTGCTCAAAGCGGTCGAGGACGCGCTTGCCGCCCGCGACCTGTCTGCGAGCGACCTGGCGATGATCGTTCCGCATCAGTCCAACCGTCGGATTCTCGAGAGCGCGGCCGACAAGCTCGGCCTGCGGCCCGAGCAGCTCTATATCAATATCGATCGGTACGGGAATACCTCGGCCGCGAGCGTCCCGATCTGCCTGCACGAACTGATGGAAGCCAGGTGCCTCAAGCGGGGCGACCTGGTCCTTTTCGTCGGCCTGGGCGGCGGGATGACCTGGGCATCGAGCCTCTGGCGACTTTGACCCGGTGCGGGTTTGACAGTATTCCGTCGGGGTGCCGGGGCGGATCCGGCCCCGCTGGGTGGGTAATCGCCGGCATCGCTGGACCTCAGTCGCGATCCCGCTAGAGTAAAAGAACACGGCCTGTCTTTTGAAACGGAGCCATCATGACCGACTCCAACTTGGCGAAACACGTGGTGCTCTGCCCCGGGCAGGGCGCGCAGCATGTCGGGATGGCGCAGAGCTGGTTCGAGCAGTCGCCCGCAGCCGGGCGTGTCTTCGCCGAGGCCGATACCCTGCTTGGGTTCGGGCTGGGAGAGGTCTGTTTCAACGGGCCGGCTGAGCGCCTGACCCGCACCGATATCGGCCAGCCGGCGATCTACGTCGCGTCCGTCGCGTGCTACCGCGGGCTGAGCGAGGCCGGGCGGATCGGGCAAACAATCGCGGCGGCCGGGCTGAGCCTCGGTGAGTTCACCGCGCTGCACTTGGCCGGGGTGTTCGACTTTGCGACCGGGCTGGAATTGGTCCGCGTACGCGGCAAAGCCATGCAGGAAGCCGCCGAAGCCGTCCCCAGCGGGATGCTCGCGGTGGTCGGTGCTGATGAAGAGATTGCCGAGACACTCTGCCAGCGTGCCAAAGGTAGCGAGGTTCTGGTCCCGGCCAACTTCAACTGCCCCGGCCAGGTGGTGATCAGCGGTGCGGCGTCCGCGTGCGACCGCGCGCTCGAGGCCGCCCGCGACATGGGTCTGCGGGCCACCCCGCTGCCCGTCGCCGGTGCGTTCCACTCCCCGCTGATGCAGCCGGCCGCCGACCGGCTCGCCAAGGCGCTGGCCCAAGCGGATTTCGCCCCGCCGACGATCGATGTGGTCTCAAACGTGACGGCCCAGCCACACCGCCTCGATGCCGAGTCGATCAAGACGCGGCTGGTGGATCAGCTCACCAGCCCGGTCCGCTGGGAGGCCTCGATCCGCTGGCTGAACAACAACTACACCGATCCGATGATCGAGCTGGCCCCCGGCAACGTCCTGTCCGGCCTGATGAGGCGGATCGATCGCAACGTCAAGGTCCAGAACTTCGCCAAAGCCGAATCGGCCGCGCCCTGCACCCATTGAGAGCCCATCCACACCCGCGGATCACCCGCTCTGCACAAGCTGTGGCCAAACGGCTGCACGCCTGCTAACGTACAGCCCGGTATCCCCGCTGGCGGTCAGATCAGGGTGATTTAGCTGACTCTTTGCCGGGCTCGAAAGCGAAATATTTCGGTATTTTCTTATGGGTAATAAAGATAGTGCTGCCGGCGGAGCCAGAGTCGCCGTCGTGACCGGGGCGTCGCGCGGGATCGGTGCCCAGATCGCCAAAGCCCTGGCCGACCAGGGCCGTCACGTGGTCCTGGTCGCGCGCAACCGCGAGCGGCTCGAAGCGGTCCAGCAGGAGATCGGTGCGGACAAATCATCGGTCGCGGCGTGCGATGTTTCGGACGGCGAGGCCCTCGCGCAGGTCATCGATCAGGTCGTTACCGACCACAAACGGTTGGATATTTTGGTCAACAACGCCGGGATCACGCGCGACAACCTGCTGCTGCGGATGACGGACGCCGAGTTCGATGACGTGATCCTGACCAATCTGCGCAGCGCGTTTATCGCCTGCCGGGCGGCTCTGCGACCGATGATGCGCGGCAAGTGGGGTCGGATCATTAATATTGGTTCGGTCGCGGGCAACACCGGCAACTCCGGCCAGGCCAACTACGCGGCCGCCAAAGCCGGGCTGATCGGGCTGACCAAGTCGCTGGCCAAAGAGATGGCCGCGAAGAAGATCACCGCCAACGTCGTCGCACCCGGATTTATCGAGACCGATATGACGGCCGAGCTACCCGAGCAGGTCCGGGCCGGGGTGCTGACAGTGACCCCGATGCGTCGGTATGGGCAGCCTCAGGAGATCGCCTCAGCCGTGGCCTACCTCGCTTCGGAGGACGCCGGTTTCATCACCGGGCAGGTGTTGACAGTTGACGGGGGCCTGACCATGAGTTAACCGGTGTTTAGTATCGGCCGCACGGCTTGGCACAGCCGGTGGTTGAGACTATATTCCCTCGGTTTTCCGCGACCCTGTGCCAACGCCGCTAACCCGCCCGACGGACACGAACCGTTGGTATAGCAAGGAGTAGACCCAATGGACGCCACCGCGATTGAAGAAAAAGTGATTTCGATTGTCGCCGAGCAGATGGGCGTCGACAAAGGCGAGATCAACCGGGACACGAACTTCGTCAACGACCTGAACGCCGACAGCCTGGACACCGTAGAGCTGGTCATGGAGTTCGAAGACGAGTTCGAGACCTCGATCCCCGACGACCAGGCTGAGAAGATCCAGACCGTCGGCCAGGCGATTGAGTTCATCTCGGAACACTTCGGCAAGAGTTCTTAATTTGTTTTTGGTTAGTGTGTTAGGCGGTTTTGCCGCGGTCCGGCCCCCCGCCGGGGCTGTGGTCTGCGTGGCCGGTCTCTGGAACAGCATCCGATGACGAATCCTCGACGCGTCGTGGTAACCGGGTTGGGTTGGGTGACCAGCATGGGCCTGTCCGTCGACAAGGTTTGGCAACGCCTGCTCGATGGCGAAAGCGGCATCACCACCATTACCCGGTTCGATACGGACGGCTTCGGGACCACCTTCGCCGGCGAGGTTGCCGAATGGGATGGTGGGCCGAAGGTCGATCCGCGCACCGCCAAGCGGCTGGACCGCTTCGCCCAGTTCGCGGTCAACGCGAGCGTCGACGCGGTGGAAGATTCGGGGATCGATTTTACTAAGGAGGATCGCTGGCGCTGCGGTGCGATCATCGGCTCCGGCGTCGGCGGGATGGACGAATTTTGTGCCGGTGTCCGCAAACTCGACAGCAAAGGCCCAGGCCGGGTCAGCCCCTTCCTCGTGCCCAAGCTGATGTGCAACGCGGCCGCGGGCAACGTCTCGATCCGTTTCCGCCTGTGTGGCCCGAACACCGCGATCGCGACCGCGTGTGCCAGCGGCGCCCATGCGATCGGTGAAGCCGGCCAGGCCATCCGCCAGGGTGTCGCGGACGTGATGCTCGCCGGTGGATCGGAAGCGGCGCTGTCGCCGATCGGGTTGGCCAGTTTTATCGCGCTCAAAGCACTGTCCAGCCGCAACGGCGACCCGGCCGGCGCGTCACGCCCATTTGATAAGGAACGCGACGGCTTCATCCTCGCCGAGGGTGCCGGCATCGTCGTGCTGGAAGAGTACGAGCACGCCAAGGCCCGCGGCGCGAACATCTACGCAGAGCTGCTCGGCTACGGGCAATCCGCCGATGGGTTCCACATCACCGCCCCCGATGAGCAGGGTGCCGGCGCGGCGCACGCGATGGCAGTCGCGCTTGATGATTGCAAACGATCACCGGCCGACGTTGATTACATCAACGCACACGCGACAAGTACGCACCTGGGCGACCTGGCCGAGATCCGCGCGGTCAAAGGCCTGTTCGGCAAAGACGCCTACAACACCATGATGAGCGCGACCAAGAGCATGACCGGGCACCTGCTGGGCGCATCGGGCGGCGTCGAAGCCATCATCGTCGCCAAGGCCATCAAGCACGGGAAGATCCCCCCAACCATCAACCTGACCGAGCCGGACGAAGAATGCGACATGGACTTTGTCGCGGATGGCGCCCGCGATGCCGACATCAGCGTGGCGATGAGCAACTCATTTGGGTTTGGTGGCCACAATGTGAGCCTGGTCTTCGGTAAAGTCTGATATTTCCCAACGCGGTTTGACCCGGGCAGCCGATATGCCGATTTGACCGTGGGGCGTGTCTCCTCTTGAATGTGATCGATCAGGCGTCCGCCGATCCACCGACGCGACAGCTTCGCGAACCCCGGTGGTACCGCAGAAAGCAGGGAATCCGATGTTGGCAGTGTTTTTTGGCATGCCGGGCTGGGGAGAACTGCTGGTCCTGGGGATCATCGGTCTGCTCATCTTCGGCAAGCGCCTGCCCGAGGTCGGCAAGAACCTCGGCCGTGGCATCGTTGAATTCAAAAAAGGCTTGTCCGGGATCGAAGACCAGGTCAGGAACAGCGGTACCGATGCCGGTGCATCCGGCGGCACGCCGCCGCTTGATCAACCATCCGACACGGCCAATCTGCCTCGTCCCGATGCCGCCGCCGACGCCGAAGAGCAGTCAGCCGCCAAGTCACCCTCGCGCGACGTCTGATACACACCACGGTGTCGCCCCCACGCTCGATGTCGCGCCCGATGTCGCGCCCGGACCCGCGTGCCAACCCTCTACTTGACCCGAGCCCGCAGAAAGCTATCGTCTGATACCGCTTGGGTTGGTACGAAAGCGTACTGTCCTAAGGCAGGGCGATTAGCTCAGTTGGCTAGAGCGCACGGATCACACCCGTGAGGTCACAGGTTCGAGTCCTGTATCGCCCATTCATTTTTTTCACTCATGTAGGCAAGGTGGGTTGATTGGGGGAGCACTTTTTGATCGTGATGTTGCATCGGTGAGCCAGGTCCCCCGGCGATTGGTTTCGTTGTTTACCGACGAGGCCGCGGCGTGGATGGACCGGGAGTCAGCGAGCACCGACTGTCCGCTCGAACCGGCTCGGATTGAAACAGTGAACGCCGACGAGATGGTGATTGACGCGCTGGTCAAGCGCTCCGTCATCCTGTTGGTCACCAATATTTACGCGAGTGGCTGGCGCGCCGAGGCACTGCCCGGCAGTTCCCACGAGCGGTGCCAGGTCGTCCCCGCCGACCACACGCTGGGCGCCACCCTGTTAACACTCGGCCGACACGGGTTCCTCATGGTGTATCAGCCGTCCGGTTACACGGCCGGGTGGTGGGTGTCCGCCGTGTCATGGTGTGGCTACGTCGCGCTGTGGGGCTGGTGGTTGCACCGGCGCAGCGCGAGCCGCGTTGCACACCGGCAGCCGATGCGACCAATTAATCTCCGACTCAGCCGGTGAGTTGATCGAGCCAATCCGTCAGCCCATACATATGAGGCGGTGCCCGCCCGGCTAGGACTCTCTTGACGCTGGATTCCAACCGGTCGCGGCGGTATCGTTACCGCTTAAAGATCCAAGCACACTGGCCGGTGTGGCGGAATTGGCAGACGCGACGGATTCAAAATCCGTTGGGGTTCACCCCCCGTGAAGGTTCGAGTCCTTTCACCGGCATTGCCGTGGTGTGTCGCGGCCTGTGACCATCACGGTATCTGGACAGATCAGCCGAGGTGCTGCTTTGAGGAAGATCGTCGTAATCGGCAACGGCAAGTTCGTCGTCGACTGTTTGCGGGTGATGGCTGACACGCCCGAGGCCGATGTGCGGCTGGCGATCTGCGACCCGAAGCTCCCGACGATGGGGGGGGTTGGTCCGCAAGCACTGCGCAGATCACGGCGTCCGCTTCATCGAAACCGAGAAGATCAACACCGACGAGATTGTCGACGCGATCGGATCAGCCCAGCCGGACTACCTGTTCAGCATCTACAACCTGCGGATCATTAAGACACGTGTATTGGCTCTGCCTCGTCTGGGGGTGATCAACTATCACAACGGGCCACCGCCAAGATACCGCGGCGTCAACATCTACTCGTGGGCGATCCTTAACGGCGAGAAAGAGCACGGGGTGACCTGGCATTTCGTCAACGAGGGGATCGACACCGGCGGCGTCATCGCCGAGAAGCGGTTCGCGATCGACGACGACGAGACACCCTTCACCCTGGCCCGCAAGTGCTTCCAGACCGGCGTCGAACTGCTGGGCGAAACTCTCCCCGGCATCCTGGGCGGAGCTATCAAGCCCACCCCACAGGACCATTCACAGGCCGTCTACTACTCGCTCAAGGACACCCCCAACGACGGGCGCGTGGACTTTGGGTGGGCGTTTGACCGGCTCGAGCGGTTTGTGCGCGCGCTGGACTTTACGCCGCTCGAGAACAACTTTGTCTACCCGAAAACGGGCGTCGCCCACCGCCAGGCGGACTTCTTATCCGCGGCTTTGGGTGCGAGCACATAAAACAGTAGCACCCACACGGCGAGCACGCCGGTGTTGACCGGGTCGAGCTTGCACAGGTAGGCGAACGAGGTCACGGCCAGCGCACCGAGGCGGTACGGGCGTGGGATCAGCCAGAACAAGGCGACCGCGCCAATCAGCACGGCCCAGTATGTCGGTGTTTGGATCAAGCCTGACGCCGGTAGTTAGAAACCCTCGTATTGGAACACGCGTGCGACGCCGACCAACCCGGCCAACCGGAACAGCGCGACGAATAGCAGCGAGCCCGTCACGAGGACTTGTATGGCCCATCCCGCGGCGCGTCCCGGTCGGTTCATGGTGATTCCTCGGTGGCCTGATTCGTGGAAAGAAACGTCGCGATTCGTTCCGCGAGCAGGTGGGTGTAGCGGGTTTCCGCTACGACACTATGGACATGCACGAAGTCAAAAAAATGTCGTTCGAGCAGGTCCGCGTCGCGGTTCAGAGCCCAGTAGTGCAGTCCGCGGGTTTGGGCCCATGGGGCCATGTACTGGTCGTGGTCCTGGCGGAGTTCGGCGCTGATCAGGCGATCTCCCCGTGGATTGAACGGTGGCTCGAGCAGGATGATCTCGGTCTGCCCATGGCGGCGTATGCGGTCGATCATCCGATCGACGATCGCCCGGTTGCGGTCTCGCTGCGCCTTGTAGTTGCCGACATACGCGCTTACTTCGGCCGTTTCTTTCTCCCATGCGGCGTCGGTCAGCGGCTGATTCGGCTCGCGGACCTCGGGGATGGGACCATTCAATAGTTGCAGAAAGAATTTGGTGTTGAAGTGGTAGGAATACTGTTTCCAATGATCGAGGAAGTAGTTGCCCGTCCGACCCGGCGCCACCGCGACATTGGCGATTTCCCGGTCGTAGTGCGGCGTGTCGAGCATCAGACGAGGGAGGTCCGCGATCACGGCCAGCTCCTTCGGAGTCTGAGCCAGGTGGAACATCCCGATTTGCATGAGCACGACGCCGTTAAAGTCCGTGTCGATCAGGCTCATCAGCCCGGCCATCTCGATCAGATTCATCCCCTTGGCGGTCAGGTCGTGCACCGACACGTCACGGTCGAGCGCTTTAGCTGCCGCCGCGCGGACAACCTGCCAATCAGAGATCGGGTCGCGCGTCCCCGAGTCGCCGAATACAACGATCGAGACGGTCGCGGGTCGTCGAACGCGATGTGCATCGCGCGGAACGAGATCTCCGGGTAGTGATCGGCGTGCACGGTCATCCAGTAGCGGTGGTCGATAGCGGTGAACACAGCCTCGCGCTCGCCCTGTGCCAGGCCGCTAATCGTGGTACTCGACGCCGTACAGCAGCAGCTTCTCGACCACCGGCTTTTGCCCCGGTGGGGGGGTGGTTTCGAGCATGTAAAACAGGCGGATCATGTCGATTTGTTCGTCGTACGGGTGGGAGCGGTTCCACTGTTCTCGCCAGTGGAGCATCGCCAGCCCGCGGTGCGGTTCGGCGTAGCTGTCCGTCCAGATGTTGCGCATGTATTTCCGCCAGCGCATATTCGGGAACGTGGCCGCGACGTTGGCGGGCTTGTCCCAGCGCACCGGGTCGTCGCCGGACCACAGGTCGAACTCGTGGCCGTTGCGCAGCCGGGCCGGCATGACGAACCACCCGTCGTCCGTCAGCGGGTGCGGCGCGAACATCGCCCAGTGCTGGTCCAGGCGGAAGATGTTCGCCACCCTGTCGTACTTGGCGGGGAAGAACCGCGATACATGATCCGGCACGACATCTCGGATGTTCCAGAGGATCACATAAAGCAGAAACAGCCCGACGATCGCTTGCTGCCCCCACGCCATGGGTGGCACCCCGCGGGCTGGTTTTCCTTGCTCGGCGGGTGCCGACTCGCACGCACGCCGCTTGAGCACGCGGTCCCAGAACCACCCGGGGATGAACGGCACCCAGCACAGCAGCGATGCGTACGGGAATATCCCCAGCGTCATGCACATCAGGAACCCGAGGTGCAATCCGAAGAACGCCAGCACCACACCCATGCGCACAGGGCCGTTCCGCCAGGGGCAAAGCACAATGCACGGGCCGAAAAACTCGAGAACCATCGTCGAGCGGGTCAGGTACCGCAGCATGTCGGGGAACTGCCCGAGCCACCGGCCGAGGGGCGTTGTGAATTCGTCGAGCTGCAGCGCGTAGTACACCGCGTTGCCCTCGCTGAGCCACACAGGGTGATTCTTAAAGATTGCGGTCGTCCAATAGATGATGCACGTCTGCAACAGGATCGCCGCCGTCGCGGCAGTGACAACGCGGTTCTGATCCGGCGACACGGCGAACCGGCCGGCTTGGCGTTTCGCATCGAGCGACCAGCGCGCCCCCAGCGGCAGGAACATCCCCCAGAAAAGGAGCATGCGAAACACCACATCCCCGCCGTAGAGCACCACCTCGTTGCGTGCCTGGATCGCGATCACAAAGTACCAGCACACCGCGGTCGCCAGCCGGGTGAAGTAGCCCAGCATCAACGCGACAGCGAATGCCGCGGCGATAAGGAACAGCAGCCCCTGGAACCATACCTCGCCGCTGATGAAGTACAGCTTGTGCGCGGTTGACGCGGCCTGATAGGCACGCGACAGGACGCCGTAATCCGAGTAGTGGGCCTGGAGGTCTGTCGCCCGGACAGCCAGATCGCCGAGGATCAGCAGCCCCAGGCCGATCCGCAACACAGCCAGGCTGCGCAGGTCGACGGCGAAAACGCCTAGCAACGCGTCCATAACCCGCGACTTCGCCGAGTTTGTCGCCGTCAACAGTTCCATACAGGCTCTATCATCGGTCAAAGCAGTGTCTTGATCGAACAAACTCGGCATCGCAGTCACTTGGGCAGTGCAAGTTTCCGAGCGCCCCGCCCGATAACCGCGGACACCGCACCGCGACGCATCATAGTAGGATCGGCGTTTTCACCCGCCGGGCTTTTTCAGGTATTTTGATGAGGCCGATTGGAGTGCCGCCAATGCTTACACGAGACTCGATCGCGTGGCTGAACCTCTTCCGCGGGCTGAACAAGCAGGAACTTGAAGAAGTGCTCGCTTGCGGCGATGAGGAGGGCTTCCTCTCCGGGAAGCTGCTCTTGGAAGAATCAGCCATCAGCGTCGATCTGTTCGTGATCCTCGATGGCAAGGTTAGCGTCGAGATGGCGGCGACCAAGCCCGACACGGACGACCCGATGCGTACCCGGCTCGCGACGCTTACCGAGGGCGATGTGTTTGGTGAGGTTGGCTTCGTCGAGGAGAAACGCCGTAGCGCCACCGTCATCGCCACGACCGACGGGCGCGTCCTAAGACTAAACGGCGATCGTCTGCACGGGCTTTTCGAGCGCAGCGCCCACACCGGCTACACCCTGATGCGCAACATCGCGACGTTGCTCGCCCACCGCTTGGTCGATTGCAACGTGCGGCTGCGTCACGCACTCTAGCGGACTCGCCGTCATGGTCATTCACCAACGCCCCACCCGACTCGCCCAACTCGCCGGGGTCGCCTGGGGCGAGCTTTTCGCCGATCGCTGCACGACCCAAGCTGACGACGCGATTCAACACGGCTGGTCGCCGGACGACCCGGAGCACTACTGCAGCCGGTGTGGTGAGACCGTTGGTCCGTACACCACCGGCCCGCACGGCTGTCCAACGTGCGCGGGCTTGTCGTTGCCGTGGGACGAGGTGGTCCGCATCGGCCCCTACCGCGAACCGCTGCGCGACTGGATTATCGCGATGAAATTCTCGCACGCCTGGTCGTGGGGCCGGTGGTTCGGCGACCGTCTGGCCGACACGATCGGCTGCGATGAGCCGCACGAGCGGGTCGTGATCTGCCCGGTGCCGATGCACTGGGCCAGGCGACTGCGGCGCGGGTACAACCAGTCGCAGGTGATCGCGTCGCGCATCGGCGAGCATCTGGATTACCCGGTCGTGCCGCTGCTGCAGCGCATCCGTTACACGCGCCCGCAGACGCAGACACCCCACACCGAGCGCCGTCGCAACCAACAGCGATCGGTCCGCGTTCTCCCCGTCGACCTCGCTGGGTGGAGCGTCTGGCTGGTCGACGATGTCAAGACCACCGGTTCGACTCTCAAGCGATGCGCACGGTTGCTCCGCGGCGCGGGCGCTGAGCACATCGGTGTCGCGGTCGTCGCGGTGGCTGATGGGCGTCAGAAGTGATGTCGTCGGTGATCACGCCCGCAATTCGGCGGACAGTTCGGCCTTGAGGCGGTCAACCACCTGGTTGACTTGCGGGTCGACCTGCTCGTGTCGCAGCGTCCCAGCCGTGTCGCGGAACAGCAGGCGAAAACTCACGCTCTTGCTGCCCGTGGCGATCGGCTTGCCGCGGTAGACGCCGATGAAATCGATCCGGTCCAGCCCCTCCGGCCGCGTTTCATTGACCGCTCGCTCGACTTGCGACCAGCGCACCGACTCGGCCACGACAATCGACAGGTCGCGCTCGATCCCGGGGAACCTCGCCAGCGGACTCACCGGCCGCTGGGGCGGGTAGCCGCGGGTCAGCGTGTCGAGGTCGATCTCAGCCGCGATGACCGGTGTGTGCAGGTTAAACAGCTTGGTCGTTGCCGCGTCCAACAGCCCGAACCGACCGAGGTCGGTATCGCCAAGCCGGACGCTCGCCGCCGCGTCGTAACCCGGTGCATCGATCGGCGAGACCTCGACCCTGCCGGGCCCGCGCATCCGATCGATCGCTTGCTCGATCGCGCCGCGCATTGCCCGCAAATCCTGTTGTGGTTCGTCGGCGTCGCGGATCAGGGTCAGCAGGTTCCGCTCGATCAGCGCGCCGTCTTTGCGAGACCACGTCGCCGCCGTCTCGAACAGGCGAACGCCGCGGTTGCCCGCTGACTGATTCGCGTGGCGACAGGCCAACAGGCTCGGCAGCAGGCTCGGGCGGAGCATCGGTTCCGCTTTGCGTCGATCGTCCTCGATCGTTACGGCCAGGTGCCCGGGCGGGACGAACGGCTCGCCCTGTGTTGTGCGCACAAAAGTGAAGGTGATCGTTTCGTAGTACCCCAACGACGTCAGCGCCCCGCGCAACTCCTGAAGTGCGGCTACGGGCGCTTCCAACGGTTTCGCGGTGATGTGGATCTTCTCGGTCACCCCGATCCCGTCATACCCGTGCAGCCGTGCAACCTCTTCGATCAAGTCCACCTCACGCGTCAGGTCCAGCCGGTAGGTCGGGATTGTGCAGACGATCTGGTTTGCGTCCGCTCCGGCCTTGGGTGAGAAGCTCAGGCGTGCGAGCAATTCGGATGTCTGCTCAGCGGTCAGATCCAGACCCAGCAGCCGGTTACAACGGTCGACGCGGAGCGCGACCTCCCGCGGCGGCGGCAACTCGGGCCCGACGCGGATCACGCCGTTTGCTAGTTGCCCACCGGCAAGCTCCATGATCAGTTTCGCCGCGCGCCGGCTGGCCGCATCGACCCCGGCCGGGTCCACACCGCGCTCAAACCGGTAGCTCGAATCGCTGGCCAGCTTCATCCGCCGCGCCGCGTGCCGGACCGTCAACGGATCGAACACCGCCGCTTCGATCAGCAGATCGGTCGTCTCCGGGCGGACCTCACTGTCCTGCCCGCCCATCACGCCGGCTACCGCGACCGGCTTCTCGGCGTCCGCGATCACCAGCGTGCCGGGTCCAAGCTCGTGACGCGACCCATCGATCGCGCCGAACGGCTCGCCCTTGTTCGCGGACCGGATCACGATTTTCTTGCCGCTAAGCAGATTCAGGTCGAACGCGTGCAACGGGTGGCCCAACTCCATCATGACAAAGTTGGTCACATCGACGACATTGTTGACGCTGCGCAGCCCGATCGCTTCGAGCCGCCGCACCAACCAGTCCGGGCTCGGCCCGATCCGCACACCGCGGATCACCCGGGCGGTGTACAGCCTGCACAAATTGCCCGCGCACTGCTCGACAGTCACGATCTCGTCGATGCCCGTGTCATCGCCGGCCTCAGGTAGCCCACAGTCCGGCGCCCGCAATGCCCAACCCGTCGCCGCCGCCACCTCGCGTGCCAGGTTCACGTGCGACAAGCAATCACCGCGGTTGTTGGTCACTTCGACATCGAGCATCTCATCGGCTTCGCCGCCGTTGCCCGTCGCGTCGATCACCCGGCGCTCATCGATGGGAAACCCGAGATTGGTCAGGCGATCCTCAAGCTCATCCGCGCCGATGGGCTTGTCGAGATAGGTGTTGAGCCAGTTGAGGCTGATCTTCATCTTGCTGATGCCCGGGTGCGGATGCTCGCCGCGGACGCTGGATCGCACACCGCCATCGCGAGCGAAACCGTCAGTCTAGCGAACTCGCCGCGCCGCGTGCGTCGCCCGGCCGACCGCGATATAGAATAGATCGGTGTTTGCCCGCGTCGCTCTACCGGTGGATAATCACTTGTGGCGATCGATTCGAGCGGCCTTGATCCGGCATCGGTGTCTTTATGGCGAAAAAGCCTCGAAAATTAGGCGATATCCTCAAGCGTTGGGGCCTGCTTGAGGACGCCCAACTCAGCGAGGCCCTCAAGGTCGCCGACGGGTCTCGCCAGCAACTTGGCGAGGTGCTTGTCGATCTGGGGTATGTCAGCGAGACGGACGTCGCCAAGGGCCTGGCTACGCAGTTCGGGATGGAGTACATCGATCTCGACCAGCCCGACGCGATCAACAAAGACAACATCTCGCTGCTGCCAATCGACCTGATCAAGAAATATCTCGTCCTGCCACTTGAAAAATCCAACGGCCGGCTCAAGGTTCTCGTCTACGACCCCATGGACCTGGAGACACTGGACAACCTGCGCTTCCGCATGAACTGCGAGATCGAGACCTCCCTCGGCGCACGTAGCAAGATCAAGGAGTACATCGACCACCTGCTCAGCGAGACGCAGGCCTCGATCGACCAGGCCGTGCGCGAGCTGACCGTCGATTCGCGCGACTCATCGATCGACCTGCAGGTCGTCGACGGGCAAGAGGAACAAGCCGCCGCCGGCAATGCCAACGACGCACAACAGGCCCCGATCATCCGGCTGGTGAACCAGATCATCAGCGAAGCGGTCAATTCCCGTGCCAGCGACATCCACGTCGAACCCTTCGCCGACCGCGTCCGGTTGCGCTACCGCATCGACGGCGTCTGCCACGAGCGCGACCGTGTGCCGAAGCGGACACAGGCGTCGGTAATCGCCCGCCTGAAGATCATGGCCGGGGTGCGTGTCGAGGAGAAACGCATCCCCCAGGACGGGCGCATCAAGCTGCGGATCAACGACGAGGTGATCGACTTTCGCTTTAGTGTTTGTCCGGCGTATCACGGCGAAAGCTGCGTCCTGCGTATCCTCCGCCCGGACTCCGCCCGCGTCGGCCTCGCGTCGCTGGGCCTGCGCGCCGACACGCTCGAAGCGTTCGAAAAAATCATCCGTAGGCCGAACGGGATCTTCCTGGTCACCGGTCCAACCGGTTCAGGCAAGACGACGACGCTCTACTCGGCGTTGGACGTGCTCAACCGCCCGGACAAAAAGATCATCACCGCTGAGGACCCGATCGAATACAACTTCAAGGGCATTAATCAGTGTCAGATCAATGAGCACATCGGGCTGAGCTTCTCGACCGTGTTACGGGCTATGCTCCGCCAGGCACCGAACATCATCCTGGTCGGTGAGATCCGTGACAAAGAGGTCGCCGACGTTGCGATCCAGGCCGCGTTGACCGGCCACCTGGTGTTCTCGACGCTGCACACCAACGACGCCCCATCCGCGATCACCCGATTGGCCGACATGGGCGTCAAGCCCTTCCTCGTCGCCAGTTCAATCCAGGCGGTGCTGGCCCAGCGGCTTGTGCGCGTCCTGTGTGAGCACTGCAAGGAGCCGGACACCGACCCGAACCCCAAGCTGCTGCGGCTGTGCGGGCTGGACCCGAACAAAATCGGCGACAAGGTGATCTACCGCGCCGTCGGCTGCTCCCGCTGTGCCGAAACCGGTTACCACGGGCGACGGGGCATCTACGAGATGATGATCATGAACTCGCAGTTGCGCGAGTTGGCGTTTAAGGGGTCTTCGCTGAATAAGCTCCGTGCGGCCGCACTCGCGTCGGGAATGCGGAACCTGTTGGGCGACGGCCGGCTGAAGATACTTGATGGTAAGACCACCCCGGACGAGATCGCCCGCATCACCCAGGTCGAGGGTGTGGTGGACTCGGGCCCGGACGAAGACACGATGGTGGCGTAAAGCGACCGATCCGGGCCGGGATCCGCCATTCCCCGACACCCCCACCAGGAGGACACCATGGCAACCGTTCAGATGGACCGTCTTTTGGACACCACCGTCCAGCAGAACGCAAGCGATCTGCACCTGACCGTGGGCAAGCCGCCGACGCTGCGTATGGGCGGGCACTTGAAGGAGCTAAAGACCAAGGTTCTTGAGCCGGCCGACACGGCGGCGTTGATGAAATCCATCGCACCCGAGCGGGCCCAGCACGAGTTGCAGGAGATGGGCACGGCCGACTTCGGGTTCGGGTTTCAGGACAAGGCCCGTTTTCGTGTCTCAATCTTCCGCGTCAAGGGGAATTTGTCGCTGGTGCTTCGCCGCATCCCGACGGACCTGCTGAGCTTCGATCAGATCGGGTTGCCCAAGATTGTCTCCGACCTCTGCAGGCGGCCGCGTGGGCTGTTTCTTGTCACCGGCCCGACCGGCAGCGGTAAGACCACCACGCTGGCCTCGATGATCAATTTCATCAACGAGACGATGGACCACCACATCATCACGATTGAGGATCCGATTGAGTATTACCACCCACATAAGACGAGCATCGTGAATCAGAGGGAGGTGGGCACGGACGTCCCGTCGTTCGCCGAGGCTCTGCGGCGTGCCCTACGTCAGGATCCGGATGTGGTCCTCGTCGGTGAGATGCGTGACCTGGAGACCATCGAAGCCGCGGTCCAGGCCGCCGAGACCGGGCACCTGGTGTTTGGGACTTTGCATACTACGGGTGCTAGCGGGACGATTACGCGCTTGATTGACGCTTTTCCGGTCGCGCAGCAGGACCAGATCCGGGTTCAGTTGAGCACCGGGCTGATGGCGGTGCTCAGCCAGCAGCTACTGCCGCGGATTGATCGCAAGGGGATGGTCGCCAGTTATGAGTTCCTGGTGGTGACACCGGCGGTTCAGAACCTGATCCGGGAGAATAAGACGTTCCGGATCGACTCGGCGATCCAGACGGGGCGGAAATTCGGGATGCAGTTGCTGGACGACCACCTGTGGTCACTGTACAGCAAGGGGGTGATCTCCCCGGAGCAGTTGGTGGATAAGAGCAAGAACCCGCAGGATATGACGGTGAAGCTGCAGCGGGCAGGGGGTAGCGTTTCCCGGCCTGAGATGAAAGACGATGGGGCGGACGAGGCGGGATAGCCCTGTTTGGGCTGGCGTTGGCGACCTACTTTAGCAGAATCCGCGCCGAAATCTAGGTGTACATATCTCTAAACCTCTGGACAAGGGGTTGGCTACGGTCCGATTGGTTTATAGAATAGACAGTGGACGCTCGACAAGAACCTCGATCAAGCTCGGAAAATTGCTTGAGTCTCGGATGTGACGAGCAAGACTCTGCGAAAGGGTGCCGGATTAGTGACTCCGGAGTGACCCGAAAACGACCCCGCCTGAAGCGCTTGTGCGGGTTCCTCACCGGCCCGCCCCCCAGGGGTGACGAAATAGACACTTGGATTTTGGAAGTAAAAGTGCCGTTTGGCGCTGTCGAAAACCACTGGCGAGCCGTCGAATACTCGCCGCCACGAGAAATGGATACGAGCATCGGCAGCCAGGCACGATATCAGCCGAGTCGGCGTACCTCGATGTGAAAGGAGAGGCGTGGCCACCCTGAGGGGGTTGGTTTGGCGGGGCGCCAGGGCGGGGCGCAAGATGGATATGACGATCTTCGATCGGGGCTGGCCTAGATCGGGGATAATCGATATCGGGGCTGATTGAGATCGGGGCTGGCCGAGATCGGGAGATGGCCGAGATTGGGGCGGGCTGGTGGGAGTCGGTTGACGCTAGGCCTTGTCGGCGAGCGGCAGGGCACAATGGGGCGGTGGGGCCCGGGGGGAGTTTTCGGGGGGAGAGTTGGGGTTGGTAGGAGATTAGTCGGGCGGCCGTAACTTGGTCGGGGTAGGCCAGAGGGTGCGGGGTGGCGGGGGCCACCGAGGTTCACCCCAAGTCAGGGCCGTTCGGGGAGCGTGGGTTGGGAGGGGGGCAGGGGAGTGAGAGGTCGGGCCGGCGATGGTGTTGCGATGTAAGCAATGCCGTATAATGGACCTGGGTTCGGGAATCGGCGCACTTGGCGAATTTACGGGCGAAGCTGCTCGATCCGGTTGGACTAGCGCAAGCCGGTTAGCGTTAGGCAGGTACGAACACCGGGACGGGCGGGACGGATACGGAACGGATAGTGGATTGGGTTGGGCCAGCTTGGCAAGTGTCGCGGCGAAAAGGAACATGGGCGGTGGGCGGTGGGCTTCTAGCGCGAGCAGGCGGGACCGGTCGGGGGGACTAGGCGGGACTAAGCGGTATTGATTGTGGGGGGGGTGGGATTTGACGGGACGGTGCAAGGCGGTTGCGGACGAGCACGATTACGGCAGGGGATGTCAGGACCAACATGGCCGAAGCCAAACCAACTCAGGCGGAAAAGCCGGCACTTGGCGACCTTAAGGGGCGCAAGATCGGCCGCATCCTTACGAAGATGGGCAAGGTCACCCGTGACCAGGTCCAGGAGGGGCTGGATCTGCAGCAGCAGCGCCGCATGCCGCTGGGCCAGTTGCTGATCGAACTCGGGTACATCACGGAGAACGATGTCAACGCCGCGCTGGCCGCCCAGGTCGGGATGGAGATCATCGATCTCGACGCGATGGACATCTCTGAGGAAGTCGCGCGTGTGCTGCCGGCCGAGACGGCCCGTGCTTATCAGGTCGTCCCGCTGCAGTACGACAAAGACACCAACACACTGACCATCGCGCTTAAGAGTGCGGACAATTTCCGCGCGGTCGACGACCTGCGGTTGCTGATGGGCTACAACGTCCGGCCGGTCACGGCTGACCCGGAGCAGGTCGACAAGCTTCTGGGCCGGTTCTACGGGGGCGAGGAAGAGTCGCTTAGCTCGCTGATTGGCGAGATCGCTTCCGACACCGATCTTGAAGAACTCAAAGACCGTGATGAGTCGATCGATCTCGAGACGCTGATCCAGGCGGCGGAGTCGAACAAAGTTAAGCGGCTGCTGAACCTTGTGCTGATGCAGGCGATCAAGGACCGGGCATCGGACGTGCACTTCGAGCCGTTTGAAGACGAGTTCAAGATGCGGTACCGGATCGACGGGGTGCTCTACGAGATGGTCCCGCCGCCGAAGTATCTGGCGATGCCGATCGTCAGCCGCATCAAGGTCATGGCCGACCTGGATATCGCTGAACGACGGATGCCTCAGGACGGGCGGATCGAGTTGGTCGTTAACGGTAATCCGGTCGACTTGCGTGTGTCTGTGCTGCCGACGATGTTCGGTGAGTCGGTGGTGATGCGTGTGCTCGACCGGACGAACGTGTCGCTCGACCTGGAGAAAGTTGGGTTGCGAGCGAACGATCTGGACCTGGTCCGCCAACTGATCCACAAGCCAAACGGGATCGTGATCGTGACCGGGCCGACCGGCAGCGGCAAGACGACAACGCTGTACTCGGCGCTGAGTGAGCTGAACGAAGTCCACACAAAAATCCTGACCGTGGAAGACCCGGTCGAGTACGACATCGACGGGTTGGTGCAGGTGCAGGTCAACCCCAACGTTGGGCTGACGTTCGCCGCTGCGCTGCGCAGTTTTTTGCGACAAGACCCGGACATCATCCTCGTCGGCGAGACGCGTGACCTTGAGACCGCACAGATCGCGGTGCAGGCGTCGCTGACCGGGCACCTGGTGTTCAGCACGCTGCACACCAACGATGCGCCCAGCTCGATCGCGCGGTTGCTGGACCTTGGGCTGGAGTCGTTTCTGATCACAGCGACAATCGAGGGCATCGTGGCGCAGCGTCTTGTGCGACGTGTGTGCCCCAAGTGTCGTGAAGCGTACAACCCAAGCGAGCAGCAACTGATGGAGTTGGGGTTGTTGCCCGAGGACATCCAGGGCCGTGTGGTGTATCGCGGCAAGGGCTGCGATTACTGCCACCAAAGCGGATACAAAGGGCGGCTTGGCCTGTTCGAGATCATGGTGCTCGACGACGAGTTGCGTGAGTTGATATTGCAGAACGCCTCGTCGCAGGTGTTGCGTGCCGAGGCCCGCAAGCGCGGGATGAGAACGCTGCGTCAGAGCGGGCTGACCGCGATCTTCGACGGGCTGACGACAATCGATGAAGTGGTTCTTGAAACGATGATGGAAGAGTAGAGGTCCAGGGGTTAACGGGTCTGACGGCCTGGTGCGCGGCACGGGGGTTCGTCTAAGACAACCAGGAGCAGGGCGATGCCCAATTACGTCTACGAAGCACTCAACGAAGCAGGCAAGCCGACCAAGGGCGAGATCACCGCGGTAAGCAGTGACGAAGCGGTCGCGCAGATCCGCGGGCAGGGGTACTTCCCCACGTCCGTCCGCGAGCAGAAGGTCAAGAAAAAGTCGTCGCGTGGAGGCAAGTCTTCGGCCAGTGCGATCAAGGGCGGTGACGAGCCGAAAAAATGGACGGAGATGACGATCACGATCGGTGGCGTCAGCCAGAAGATCCTCACGACGTTCACCCGCCAGATGTCGACGCTGCAGGATGCGGGGCTGCCGATTCTGCGATCGCTGGCGATCCTCCAGGAGCAACAAAAACCCGGGCTGCTCAAGAATGTGCTCACCAGCGTCCACGAAGATGTTTCGGGTGGATCGACGCTGTCGGATGCGATGGCGAAGCACCCGAAGGTTTTCGACAGGCTGTACACCAAGATGATCGCGGCGGGTGAGGTCGGTGGTGTGCTCGACCTGATCCTCCAGCGGCTCGCGGACTTCATGGAAAAAGCGGCCAAGCTGCGCCGGCGGATCATCGGGGCGATGATCTACCCGGCGGTGGTGCTCTCGGTCGCGGGTGCGATTGTGCTCGGCATCATGGTGTTCATCGTGCCGAGCTTCGAGAAGATCTTCGACGACTTCGATACCGAGTTGCCGGGGCTGACTAAGTTCCTGATCAACGGTAGCCGGTGGTTGGGCGGTCGCCTGTATCCCGATCAGATGGTGCCCGGGATCGTCTACATGATGTTCATGCCGTTTGTGCTCTTTTTCGGGATCAAGCTGATCCGAAAGAGCAGCCTGGGCAAAGCGCTGTTGGACCGTGTCATCCTCAAGATCCCGGTCATGGGCATGCTGGTCTCCAAGAGCACGATCGCTAAGTTCACCCGGACGCTCGGGACACTGATCAGCGCCGGCGTGCCGATCCTCGACGCGATCCTGATTACGAAAGAGACCGCGAGCAATCATGTGTTTGTCACAGCGCTCGCGGCTGTGCACGACTCGGTGCGGCAGGGCGACAGCTTCGCCGAGCCGCTGCGGACGACCAAGGTCTGTGATGCGATTGTCGTGAATATGATCGACGTTGGTGAAGAGACCGGTGAGCTGGACAAGATGCTGATGAAGATCGCGGACAACTACGACGAGGAGGTCGACACACTCGTCGCCGCGCTCGTGTCGTTGCTCGAGCCGATCATGGTGGTCCTGCTGGGTGGGATCGTTGGGTTTATTGTGATTGCGTTGTTCCTGCCGCTGGTGACTCTGATTCAATCGGTGACGTAGCCGATGGGTACCGGAGCGCGGTGCGGGGCGTGAGGTCGGGTGATGGCGATGAGCGGGTCCGGCGGGATTAGTAACGCGGGGATATTGGCGAGCGGCGCTGGTCGTGACAGGCCGAGTCGCTCGCGGCGGGTCGGGGCGCATGGGATGAGTTTTGTCGGGTTGATGCTGAGCCTCGCTGCGGTCGGGGTGTTGCTCGGAGCGGCGGTGGTGGTCAGCGACACCCTGCGGATCGGCACGGCTGACCGCGACACGCGGGTAACACTCCGCCGGCTGCACGATGCGTTGGCGGCATATTCGGCCGGGCAAGGGCAGCCGCCGCCCGAGCCAACCGAAGCGGCGCTGCGGGCGCTGCTCGGCGACGAGGCCGCGGGGCCAATGGTTTTGGAGTTGAGCATGACGGTTAATGAGTCGGGTACAGTGATGATCCGAGACGGCTACGGGCGGGCGGTTCATTACACCGACGAGGTTCCAGCGGGTGACTTTGTGTCAGCCGGCCCCGACGGTGTGCTCGGCGACGCGGATTCATCCGACGCGGCGATCCGCCAGGCGGCCGCGGACGATGTGTACGGGTCGGACGTGGAGAACTCGGGATGAACACGAGCGCGACAACCCGGTATGTGAGCCCGACGCGCGCGGCGCGCGAGCTTCGTCGCGGGTTCAGTCTGGTCGAGCTGATGGTGGTCACCGCGATCATCATCATCATGGTGAGCATTCTTCTATCGGTGACCGCGAGCCCCGCGGCCGACCGTCACACGCAGATGATCCTCTCGACGGCACACGCAGTTGCGACGGAATACCGGTTGCAGACCAGCGTGGTGGTGAATCATGCGAGCACTACGCCGTTCGACTGGTCGACGGCCAAAACCAAGAACGCGAACGGCGCCTCGGGTACGGGCATGCTTAACGGGACCGTTGCCGTCAGTGCCAGCGAGCGTTTCGTCTGGGCGGTCAATCAGCTGCCCGCGACCGAGCAGATGCTGCGCAACCTCGGCACGGAGGTGTTGACGGATAGCGACGGGACGGGCGTGACGGGTGAAGGCTTCCTCGAGCTTGTCGACGGGTGGGGCCGCAAGCTGATCTATGTCTCCGGTGTCGATCACGGGGATTCGGTAACCGACGACGATTATCTCCCGGAATACCCCAAGCCGTACTTCGTCTCAGCCGGCGCCGACGGGCAGTGGGGCGATGTGCAGGCGGCGTCGGGCAGCGCCGCGCTTGCGCAAACCGAGGACAACCTGTACAGCTTTGATCTGGAAGGCAAGATGCCGCAGCGTTGATGAGTAAGCAACTGATGGTCACTGTGAACCGACAACCTCGCCGCTCCTGGGGCTTCTCCGTGATCGAGATGGTCGTGGTCATCGCCACGATCACGCTGTTGGTTGCGATCACGTTTCCGGCGATGTCGGCGATGATCCGCAGTAATCGCCGCAGCGCAGCTGTGAACACTATTGGTGCAGCCGTTGCGGCCGCGCGGGCTTATTCCGTTCGTGGTATCGGTTTCGCTGAAGACCTCGATACCAGTGTCGGCGCTCCGGGCGATCAGGTTTCGGTCGACGGTTACAGCGGTGCGGCGGCGTTGTTTACGCCGATGGGTGAGATCCGGCTCGTGGAGAACGACCAGAACGCCGCCGACGGCAGTGGCAACAAGTTAGAAATCAAGACGCCGCCGCTCAACGGATACCGCGACATCGACGGTGTGGACTACATCACGCTGCCCAGCGGGACGGGTGTGGTGGGGATTGGTCGTAATGCGACCGGTTCGGGCGGGCTGCTGCTGTTGACGCCGCCGTTCGCGATCCGGTTCAACGAGCACGGTCACTTGATTGCCGGCAATGCATCCAGCACCGACCGGTTGGTCTACTACGACAAGGACTACGACGGCGACTACACCACGGTCGGGCGATCGAGCCTTTACGACGTCGATGGCTGGGACCCGGAGAGTGGCGAGTACGTCGATCGGTGGAACGACACGAACCGCAAGTACGAGTTGCCGCTCGAAGAGATCGAGACCGTTATCGGTGTGCTGATCTATTCCAAATACGCGTTCAAGGATGCCGGGCTCAACTGGGGTACGAGCACCGCCACGCAGATCAACACATGGTTGAAAGATACCGACGGTGCGAATCCCAACAGCCGCGAGCTTTTGTTTAGCCGCTACACGGGCAACATCGCGAGGGAGAAACACATCCAATGACGATGCAGACAGCCGCAACGAATACCCGCTCCCCACGCTGGCGGTTCGTCGCTTGGGCGTTCTCGATGCCCGAGGTCATGCTCGCGTTGGCGATCTTCGCGATCGGCTTCATCGCCGTCGCCTCGGTCTTCCCGGTTGCCGCGCTCCTGCAGAAGCGCACCGTCGAACAGGCCACCGCCCGCCAGGTCGGCGAAAGCGCCGTCACGATCATCAAGGCCTTTCAGCTTAGCCACGACAACCATATCCTCGGTGAGACGGCCCGCGAATTACACTCGGGCGACCAGGTCGACGTGAACTTCGTTCCGTTGAACAAGCGCGTCAACCGATTACCAAGTCAGACGGCAGGCGGGGTGAACCTTAGCGTTAAGCTTCGTAGTTACCCGTACACGATCCACGATCCACTGGCGCGGGAGTATTACTGGTTCCCGCTCGTCCAGCGCATGGAGTTGCCGACCACTTCAGAGGCACAATGGGCGGTGTACATCTTTGTACTCAAGCGCGAGGAGCACCTGATCTACCAAACCCCTCAGTATGCGCAGGCGTGGGCGTCTGTTGACCATACCGACGCCGTGCCCGGTATCAGATCGATCACCATCACCAGCGTGTCGGGAAACCGGATGAATTTTCCAAACGATTTTTGGACTCCGGGCGGTGGGTTGTTCGCGCTGTTCCCCGATGGCGAGGCTGACCAGGTTCACGTCGGCGATCAGATCCTCGACAGTAACGGGTTCATTCACACGGTGACGGTTTCCGACACGACCGGTGTGAATGTTGCGGAGACCATCCCGGTCTCGCCGGAGACGCCGATTAATTTCTGGTACGCCCCCCCGCCATTTGGCCCCCCGGGTGAAGGCGGAAAAAAAAGCCCGGCCGTGTTGGTGATGGGGCCGCTCTTGAACGTGATCGCGCCATGAAACACTCCGTACCCACCCATCATGAGAGCAGTGGTGCCTTCACGCTGATCGAGTTGCTTGTCGCAACCGTGATCACGCTCCTGCTGCTTTTTCTGATCGATCAGGTCTTTTACAACACCGTAAATGCGGTCGGTCAGGGTGCCGCGCTAAACGACATCATCGCCGCCAGCCGCAGCATCAACGAGCAGCTTGAGCGAGACTCCCAAGCCATGGTCGGCCCCCATAGCGGGACCGAGGGGATGCTCCCGACCGAGACCGGTGGTGTCCTGGTGATCCTACAGCGAGAGATTCCGAATGCCCCGTACATTCTCCCGGACGGGAGCGAGGGCACGCGCTCGGTTCGCAGCGATCAGTTAATGTTTATCCGTGAGCGCCGTGCACCGTTCACCAAAGACCCGCACTCGCGCCGCAACACGTTTCCGATCTGCCCGTCGGCTGAGAGCACCTTTACCAGCCCCGATATCTCCGAAGAGACTGCGCCCTACATCCGTGTCTGGTACGGGCACGTGCTGCGGACCGATCCCGACGGGACGGACCCGGACGACGCACCCGGCTCGGTCGACACGGTCACGGCCAATGGCGCGCTTGGCCAGGCCGGCCCGAACCGCTTGGCGAACAACTGGGTCCTGGGTCGCCAGGCATTGTTTCTCGGGACGACCTCCTCGACGATCCACGTCAAGGGTGCGTGGTACAACGTCGGCGGCGCTACGGATATGTCCGGGTACAGCACACCCGCGGCGGCGATCCGATACCTATTTATGGGCCTGACCGACTACGCGCTATTCGCTTTGGACGGTGACACGACCAACGGGGCGATGGTCGGCGGGATCGAGCCGACTTCTTCGCCGCCGACCAACACCAGCCGTCGGCTGTGGAGCACGTTCGCCAGCCCCGTGGGATCATCGGACTCCGATCAGTACACCGAGTACCGCAACCGCGCATACGACTACACGTATGGCAAGAAGCGCCTCAGGGTCAATCCGAACCCTAGCGGCAACACCTACGACGCGTGGCAGATTGCCCAGATGCACCCCTACTTCATGGCCAACGTAAGTGACTTCATCGTTGAGTTCGCCGGCGACTATTTCAAGACCGACGGCCAGGACTCGCCCGGCGACAAGAAGCTGGATTGGATCGACGGCGGCAACATCCGTTGGCTAACACACGATGGCTTTAAGAACGAAGAGCATGCGCCGGCCGACGCGACACAGCCGTTTACCTACCCGCCGCCGGTTGGGACTCTGCCCTATGACACGAATCCGTCGGCGTTGCCGCACGCGGACGCGGCGTTCGTATTCCGTCACGATGACTACAAACCGGGCGAACTAAACCTTTGGCCGTACTTGATTCGTATCCGCTACCGCGTGCACGACCCGCGGTCCAAGTTCCGCCGGTATGTCGGGCAGTACGACACCGACAACAGTGTTTTCATCGGGGAGGAAGAATCAGGGATGTGGTTCGAGAAAGTGATTGAGGTTGATCGTCCATAGCCCGCCGTCCGATACTTGGGGTGAGCTTATCGCCGTAATGCGCAGAACATTGGCCTATGAATAATGACCGCAATATCCCGATGGATGCGTCGCGCCCGCGCCGGTCGATACCACGCAAGGCTCGCGGGTCAGCGTTGTTCCTGGTGATGGTTTCGCTTGTGCTGCTGACAGTCATCGCGACGTCGTTTCTGCAGCTAACGCGTGTCGGGCGTGTGTCGACGGACGCGGCGAACGACAGCAACATCGATGCGGTCATCGCAGCGACACTGGCCAAGATCAAGACGGCGCTGCGCGACGACCTGTTGGACGACAACGGCGACTTTTTCAAAGCCGGCACGACCGGCGGCGACGATGAGGCCTATGACCACCCGTGGACCAATACCAATACATGGACCGTGTCCGTGCCTTCGACCGGTAGCACGGCGTCAGCGAAGGGTGGCGACTTCGACGACACCTGGCTCGCATCCGCGACGCCGGAATTTCCTTCGCCGACTTCCGCGTTCTGGCGGCATATCACGAACCTCAACGGGTACTACCTCGATAGCGTTGGGTCGGCGTCTCAGCCAACACTGCGTGTGGTCGATGCGTCGTCTTCACCGAACAATTCGGACTCGAGCCTTCAACTGGCCTACAGCCAGCTCTACGATTGCGACGGCGATGGTGTCGGCGACAGCCGTTGGACCTGGGCGCCGCTGTGGAAGATCGGCAGTGTCAAGTACGTGATGGCGGTGCGGATCGTCGACAATAGTTCGATGGCTAACCTCAACGCGGCTACGGGCATGACGCTGGACGGCGACAACGATTTCGTCGGCGCGTCGTCGAACACCAAGCTGATTCGTGGGTACTACCCCACCGGCGTGGACCTGACCCGGCTGATGAAGCGGACGCTGCTGACAGGCGGGAATGTCTGGACGACGGCGTCCACCGGTGGCCGGGCACAGTTGATCGATTTCCTCGACGACGATCGCGGTTTCTCGCCGACGCCAACACTGCCGCTCGAAGCCGTTACGCGAGAGGACCAATGGGAGGACCGCGTACGGTTGTACGGCGAGGTTGAGGACCGCATCACACTCGCCGACGAGTTCGAGCTGCGCTACCGCAACGGGTTGAACAACGCGGATCAGAACCGTGATTTTGAGGAGACGCTCTCGACACTGGTGCGCGAAGCGGAGACCGATGAGACAACCTATGAGGACGTCTCATACACCGGGCTGAGTGTGTCGGACGCGGCGGACAAGCGCGTGGCGTATTTCGTCGGCGTCGATCCGTCTCAATCCGCCGGCAGCAAGGACGGCACGCCGATCGTCGCCAGCCGTACGTTCCCCGCGATCCGCCACATGGTGACCGCGATCAGCGGTGCGGCCGTGTATGCCGCGAACCACGCCGATATGCACTCGGGCGCTCACACGCTGCGCTACGACCTGGTCCATCAGGATGACACGGATGAAGCTGTCCGGGTTACCAACATGGCCGACCGGCTTCGGAAGATCTTCCTGGTCACCAATACGAGTGGAACAACGAACGCGTACCTCGGGCTGCAGTACGACTCGTCCTCTGTCGACACTCTCGACGGCCCCGAGCTGCGTCTGATCGCCGACGAGTTCGCCTTGGCCATTAACGACTATTCCGATGCCGACAGCACACCGACCGAGCACGATGTCGACACGGATTTCGATGGCACGGAAGACGAAAAGGCTTACGGCATGGAGACCCTGCCGTTTCTGCGTGAGGCGTATATCCAAGCACGGTACAAGGGCACGGACACCATCCCGCTTGATGGCAACGTCGACACCTGGACGCTAGACGAGCCCTCGCCGAACCCGACCTCGGTGAAGGCCACCGCGATGGCGGTCGAGATTGGTAATCCGTTTGATCGTTCGATCTCGTTTGGCGGCTCTTCGGGGTCTGTTCCGAGCACGCAGCCGCGCGTCCGTGTTGCGGTATACCAGGGTGCGCCCGGCACCTTAAAGTCGTCCTACGAACTGCCCAACACAATCACCCTGGCCCCCCGCACGCTGCACCTGTTCTACTCGAACCCCTCGGACCAGACCAGCAGCGAGTCCACCTCTGGCAATGCGATCCAAACCGATCTCGGCCTACCTGCAGGTGCAACGGATATGGGCGACGGGACACTATTCTTTGACGTAGACGGGTCGCAAGTCACGGTTGCTCTCGAGGTAGCCGTCGACAGCACGCCGACCTGGGTCGCATATGACCGCATCACCACAACGGGGTTTGACTTCGTCGCGTCGCCGGCTGTGGTCGGCACGATCTCGGCGAGTCCCGTTCCTTACCACCACGGGCAGATCTCGATCGCCCGTGCGTGTGAGCGGTCGGGCGTAGCGGGGATCTATTACATCTCCAATGAGAACAGCGGAACGGCCACGCCTCGGCTGCAGGAGCGCAGCGTCAACACCGCGGGCTATAGCACGACGGCCGACAACCTCGATAGCGATGCGAAGGGGGTCGATGGGCTTGCCGAGCTTGAGAATTTTCAGATCCCGATGGCGGACTCGGATTTCCGCAGTGTGGCCGAGCTTGGTTGGGTTCACATGTTTGGATTCACCAATGACACCAACGGGGATTTCCCGCAGCGATTCGATGCGCTGAATGCCAGTCGGCGCACGCTGGATTTCTCCTCTACGGCCACGATTCCCACCTCCACCGGTATCCCGCACGCGGCGATGGTGATGGATCAGTTCACGACGCTCAATCCGCGCTACGACGGGGTTGATAACGACAACGACGATCTGGATAACGACGACACAACCAGCGACGACAACGAAGCCGAGCAACTCGTTCCCGGCACGATCAATGTGAATACCATGCCGCGCCATCTGTTGGCGCTGGTGAGCCCGTTGCCTGAGGCGATCAGCAATCCCGGGACGAACCCGCCGAACATCGAAGATCTGATGACGGCTGTCGTCAACTACCGGAACGTTGAGGCCGGTTCCCGCCCAGCCGGCTTCCGCACGAACCCCGGGATCGAGAGTATCGGCGAGCTGATGTGGGTCGGCACGACCGGGACGACCAACGACATGCAGCTTTATGGGGATGCGACGGACGACATGGGTCTGGATATTAACCTCTACCCGCGGCCTGAAGATGTCGCCTCTGCGACCGCGACGTCCTATAGCGCCGCCGGCAGTGCCGAGGAGGCTATGTCGCGCTTCCAGTTCCTTAGCCAGGTGCTTACTACCCGCAGTGATATTTTCACGGCCTATGTCGTGATTAAGGGTTACGACACGAGCAATAATCAGAACTTCTTGGAGCCCCCGGTGGAGTTCGCCCGGTTCTTCGCGATCTTTGATCGATCGGAGATGGTCGCGGGCACTGATCAGCCCAAACTTCTTGGTGTGTACGGGTATTAGCCGGGGTGCTTACCCGGTCCATGCCCGGCGATAGGAGCACGGCCCTTGACTGAACCCGATTGCATCTTCTGCCGGATCGTGGCGGGGGAGATTCCTTGTCACCGGCTGTACGAAGATGATCGGGTGCTCGCGTTCCTCGACATCGGACCGCTCTCCGAAGGTCACTGTCTGATCATCCCCAACGCGCACTATGCGACGATCGATCAGATGCCCGGCGACCTAGTTGCCGCGTGCACATCTCTGATCCCGCGGCTGAGCAAGGCGTTGATCGCGGTGACCAATGCGCCCGGTTGGAATGTGCTTCAGAACAACGGTGCCGTCGCGGGGCAGGCTGTCGACCATGTGCATTTTCACCTGATCCCGCGTCACGGGGGCGATGGGCTGGGCTACCGCTGGCCGGCGGGGAAACTCGACACCGATCGAGCGACCGAGCTTGTCGCGGCGATACAGGCTGAGCTTTAGAGGTGTTGGGGTTCTGTCACTTGCGCTACCTGGCGGGCTTCGCCCTAGGCCGCGATGTCGATCAAGCGCCCGATGTCGGCGTTTGGATCGGTTCCGGCGTTCGTCGCGTTGTGCGTCACGGTTGGTGTTTCCGAACCACGATCCGTTTCTGATGAGGCTTGTCTTTTGCTGCTCTCGGCATTGCCTTCGGGCGCGCTCGATGCAGCCTCGGTCTTCTCGGCCTGTTGGGCTCGCAGTTCCTGGCGTGCGTTTTGTTCGGCACGTGCGGCCTGTGCCGCGACGGCACGGTCTTGTGACGAGGGGTCTGCCGGCGCTGCGGCCGCGCGCTGGATGGTTTGCATCTTGCGGATTGTTGCGGCGGGGTCGCCGGGCACGGAGCTGGTGTCGATCTGGACCTCACCCCCGACCGCGTATCGCTTGCCGTCGGGCCCTTGTTGATAGGAGTATGTCGGGCCGCCCTTGGCGAACCCGCCGGCTGCGCCCTTGTGCGCTGCTTCGTGGCGGCGGACCTCGCGGTCGCGCTCCTTTAGCTCATCAACCTGGGCCTGCTCTTGCTCCGTGAGTTTCTGTCCGGCGGGCGACTGGCTTTCGTCGGTCGCGGTGTTGTCCGTTTCGGCGGTTGTCGCGCTGTCGGTGTCCTTGGTGTGTGATGAGTCGGTCGTCCGTTCAGGAGCCGCACCAGCCGGTGTCGGGTTCTCTTGATCGTTGGTCTGGTCTTCGGTGTCGGGTTCGCCGGGTGTCTCGGCGGGGTGGGTGCCGGTGATCTCGACGATCGCGCTGGGTCCGCGAGAAATTGAACCGTCGGCGTTGTCGCCGTGGTTGGGCGTGCGGTCGGGCCCAGCCCCGCGCGGCTGTACGGCCGCTGGGTTTAGCCCGGCCAACAGGGTGTTGATTGAAATACTTGACACAGCCGATCCGGGTTGGGGTCTGGTCTGACCGGGGCACAACGAGGCCCCTATCAAGAGATGTATCGGCCGCATCCGGTGTCGGCTGACGTCCGCGCGGGGTTATTGTTGTGTGTGGGATCGATCGGGGCGGGTTAACTGGTGGGGTTGGCTGAGTTGCCGGTCAGTCGCTCGACGACGGCATGCTGCATCGCCTGGGCTGTGACGACTTCCTCGATAGTGACATGATCCGCCCCGGCCTGCGTGCACAGCAGGCCCTTGCTCAGATAGTTGGTGCGGGCGGCGATGAAGATATCGGGCGCGATGCGTCGTGCCTGCTCACACGCCTCGAGTGCCGCGTGCTCATCCGGGATCGCCAGGATCAGCGCCCGCGCTTGGGCCACACCGGCCCGCTTGAGCACAGCCGGGTCCGTCGCGCTTCCGTAAACGACGGACTTGTTCAGGCCCAGTTGGGACTCGATCGTCTTGAGGTTCAGCTCGATGATGGTCACACCGAACCCCGCCTGTTCGAGCCCCTGCACGACCGCGCGTCCGACGGGCCCGTACCCGGCGACGACGACCCGCCCGGCCCCGTCGCCGTGCGGCCCGAGATCCCGGGTTGACCGCTGATTCGCCATAGCGATGCCTATGGTATACAAACGACAATTGTCGATACTTCCGGCTCGACGCGAGCCGGCCGAGCGAAGGAGCCACTAAATGTCCCATCAGACCCGCAAGACGGTGTTGCTGACGATGCTCTCGGTGGTGCTGCTGTCGCCGGGCATCCTTGAAGCGAAGATCGTCACCGGCGAAGCCGTCTACAAATACGACGAGGCCGAGTACCTCGGCTACATCGCCTTCGATGATTCGCTCAAGTATCCCCGCCCCGGCGTCCTGGTGGTTCACGAGTGGTGGGGCCAGAACGACTACGCCCGCCTGCGTACCAGGAAGCTCGCCAGGCTCGGCTACGTCGCGTTTGCTTTGGATATGTACGGCCAGGGCAGGAAGACCGAGCACCCCGAGCAGGCCAAGGAGTGGTCCGGCCAACTCGCCGACGTCGCGTTGATGCGCGAGCGAGCCACAGCCGGGCTGAACGTCCTGCGTCACCACCCCATGACCGACCCGGACCGGCTCGCCGCGATCGGGTATTGCTTCGGCGGGGCGACGGTCCTGCAACTGGCCTACAGCGGTGCGGACATACGCGGTGTCGTCAGTTTCCACGGCAGCCTGCCACCGGCCACGCCGCAGGACGTCCGAGCTCTCCAGGCAGCCATCCTGGTCTGCCACGGCGCGGATGACCCGCTGGTCCCGCCGGACCGGGTCGAGAAGTTCACCACTTCGCTCGCCAAGAGCATCGTTGACTGGGAACTCGTCGCGTACCCCGGTGCCGCGCACAGCTTCACCAACCCGGCTGCGGACGGCTTCGGCATCGACGGTGTGTCCTACAACGCGGATGCCGACCGGGCCTCGTGGGCGAAGATGAAGGCCTTTCTCGATCAGGTGTTCGATCTCGACGCGGATTAGCCTGCGAGGATCGACCCGGACCCGACAGCGCGACTCCCGGGTTGGGTCTCGACGGGCGGTGAAAAATCTTACCTTTTGGGTCCCCGCTCGTTGACTGTTGCCGCTGACAGGTCAATACTTGGTATGTAGGCCCGGTGACGGCCTCAAGTTATTGTGTTTGCTGGGGATTCTGATGCGCTGCCCCTTCTGTGGGAAGAACCGTGACAAAGTGATCGACTCGCGCGCCGCCGACGCCGGCAGGGTGATCCGCCGTCGCCGCGAGTGCCTGGATTGCCAGAAGCGGTTCACCACCTACGAGCACGTCGACGAGAAGGCCCGCGTCTGGGTTATCAAGAAGGACGGCGTGCGCGTCCCGTACGACCGGCAGAAGGTCCTCGATGGGCTCGAGAAAGCCTGCTACAAACGCCCCATCTCGGTAGACGACCTCACCCGCCTGGCCGAGTCCGTCGAGGAAGACCTGTTCGCCCGGCACGACCGCGAGGTCCAGGCGGCCGACATCGGCCAGGCCGTCGCCGAGCGGTTGCGCCGTATCGACCAGGTCGCGTACGTCCGGTTCGCCAGCGTCTACAAACAGTTCCGCAGCCTCGACGATTTCGTCGCCGAGGTCCGCGACATCTTCGACGGCCAATCGCCGGACGGGCCGGGGCAGGGGCGGTTGTTCTGAGGGCGGCGCGTGATCCGACTACCCGTCTTCCGGCTTGAACCAGCAGGCCGCGAGGTGGTCGGGGGTGTCGGTGAGTGGGTCGAGGGTTGGTGTTTCTTCGACGCAGCGGCGCATGACTGAGGTGGTTTCGCCGAGGGTTGTGATTGGTACGGTTTGGCTGGCGTCGGCGCCGGCAGCGCACTCGCGGGTGCGCGGGCAGCGTGGGTGGAAAGCGCAGCCGGTCGGCGGCGACATCGGTGAGGGGACTTCGCCGGGCAGGATGATGCGGGCTTTTTTCTTGAGCGGTTCCGGCCGGGGCGCCGCGCTGAGCAGGGCGCGGGTGTACGGGTGTTGCGCGTGGTCGTACAGCCGATCGCGACTGGCGGACTCGACGATCTTGCCCAGGTACATCACCGCTACGCGATCACAAAAGTGCTCGACGACCGCCAGGTTGTGCGCGATAAACAGGTACGACAGGCCCAACTCATCCTTGAGGTCTGAAAGCAGGTTCAGGATCTGACTCTGGATCGACACGTCGAGCGCACTGACCGGCTCATCGCAAACAATAAAGCTTGGTTCGAGTGCGAGCGCTCGGGCGATCCCCACCCGTTGGCGCTGGCCCCCGGAGAACTCGTGCGGGTATCGCTGGGCGTAGTCCGCGTTCAGTCCGACGCGTTCGAGCAGCGCCGCGACCCGGTCTCGCAGCGCCGCCCCCCTGGCTAGCCCGTGCACCCGGATCGGCTCACCGATGATGTTGCCGACGGTCATGCGCGGGTTCAGCGAGCCGACCGGGTCCTGGAACACGATCTGCATCCGGCGGCGCATGGCTTTGAGCTGGGCCCGGTCCATCTCGAAAACCGATTCGCCGTCGAAGGTCACGCGGCCCGAGGTCGCCGGAATCAGCCGCAGGATCGTGCGCCCGGCTGTGGACTTGCCGCAGCCGGACTCCCCGACCAGGCCCACCGTTTCTTTCGGTTGTACGTGCAGCGACACCCCGTCCACCGCGCGCACATGCGCGACGGTCCGACGCATCAACCCGCGGCGCACGGGGAAGTACGTCCGCAGGTCTTGGACGTTCAGCAGTGGGGGCGCTGCGGTGGGGGGCTCGGCGGTTTGCGTGTCGGTGGTCGTCAGCACCGGGGCAGTATATCCGCCGCGATACCGCCGGGCCGATCACCCGATATCGACGCCTTAATAAAACAAGCGCCCGCTGCGAAGAGCGGGCGCTTGGGTTGATTCAGCTAGATCGAAGCGAGTTTACTTGCGAGGGCGACTACGCCGCCCGGGCACGCAGAGGCCGACGGCTGCGAGCAGCATGCTCATGCTTGCCGGCTCAGGGACGACGGGAGTTTTGGCAACGATGGTGCCGGTAAGTGTGGCGGTGATCGGGATCATCGTTCCGAGAGGTGCCGGCGGGGGGGCCGGAACCAAGAAGGCGATGGAGATGTCAACCGGCACTGTGAGAATCTCTTCCAACCCGACCGTCGTCAGCGATCCCATCCCAGCCGGGTCGATTGAGACGCCACCGAGCCCGACCATTGGAACCGGGACAGGCCCCGGAACGAGTGGGCCACCAAGGTCTGTCACACCGCTGCTGACTGTTCCAATCACCGGTATCGTTGAAAAGTCGCCACTGCCGGAAAGGGCGATTGTTCCACCTGAACTCAGAGTCAGTCCAAATGCACGCGTTGCGAGCGGGAGGTCAAACGGAGTGAAGATCGTAAACGCGCTACCGTAGCTGCCGGGTGCTGAGCCAGCGGTGCTTCCCGGTGCCGGAGTCCATAAGCCGGGGGCGCTCGTGTTGTCGTCCGCGAGGATCGATGCGCCGATGATGTCGATAGTTGTTGCCGTGACGTCGGCAGTAATCGTCGACGTCCCAGCGGCACCGTAGGTAGTCGTCAAACTCCCCGGCGCTTGAGCCATCAGTGGCAGCGGTACACCCAATACCGTCATCGAGCCCGAGAGTGTCAACGAGCTCATCGTGTGGTCTACGGTGTAGACCTTTGGCGCGGCGTTGGCCGACGAAGCGGCGAACAGGCCGAGCGCTACCGCGGCACAGACGAACGATTTGGTAAGTGTCAGGTGATGTCGTTGCAAGGTGTCTTCCTCCCGATGTGTGAAAAACGTACCGTCTCGAAAACGGCGTTCCCTCCTAGAACCACTACGCAAAGATACCCTGATTCGCGGATTTTGTCAAGTATTTCGGGAAATATTCCGCAGTTTTCGGCTCGATATAACCCCACCAGACAGACCCTATCCGCCCGTCAAAACCCCCCTCAGAGGCCCAAACTGGCCACTAGCTGGCCTCCAGCCCCGCCAGCCTCTAGAATCCACCCCGCAACGCCACCGTAGCTCAATTGGCAGAGCACAGGTTTTGTAAACCTGAGGTTACCGGTTCGATTCCGGTCGGTGGCTTTTGACCCGTTCAGCGGCTAGTGCCGCGACCAAACCGTAGTGCCGTCTACGACGCCGTCGGTAACCCCACCGACCAAGGCGACCTGTGGGGGCTGCATCAGATGGGCTACGACGCCCGCAACCTGATGACCAGGCACCGCTACCCGGATTCGAGCACCGTCTACTTCGAGTACGACGCCAACGCCAACATCACCGGCCGGGTCTACCCCGACGCCACGGGCACGCCCGGCACCGCCGGCACCGCCTACGACTCGCGCAACCGCCAGACCAAGCTGCAATCGCCCTCCGGGCAAACTGCATATTTCGCCTACAACCGAGCCAACCAGCCCGTCCGCCGCCTGCTGGCCAACGGGGCCGAGCAGCTCGCCGCCTATGACGCCGCCGGCCGCATGACCGATTGGACCCACACCGATTCCGCCGGTGCCGAGCTACCCAGCTTCCACTACACCCGCGACCCCAAAGGCCTGCCGACCAAAGCCGTCCGCGACGCCAACCACACGATCTACTACAGCTACGATGCCGATGATCGGCTGACCAAGGAGTTGTGGACGACGACCGATGCATCGCCCAGCGAGGTCTACGCGTTCGCGTACGCCTATGATGCAGCTGGCAACCGGCTCAAAGCCAGGCGTAACGGGGTGGACACCTACTACGAGTACAACGCGGGCAACCAACTCACCAAGAGCGGGGACGATGCGCTGTTCGCCAACGCCACCAACTACGCCTACGACCTCAACGGCTCGCTGATCCGCCAACACGAACCCGACGGGACGACGTACTTCCGCTACAACCCGGCCGGCTTGGCCGAGCGCGTCGTCTGGAAAGACGACTCGATCACCCGTTTTTATTATGACGCCAACCTCCAACGCTACGCGATGGACGAGCACGGCACGCTGACCTACTTCCTCTGGGACGGGCTCGACATCCTCCAGGAGCGCGCCGCCAACGGCACCGTTACCGCCGAACACACCAACGCCGAGACTCCGATCCCCGGCATCGGCCAACTGGTCGAAACCCACCACCCCGCCGCCGCCGTCGGCGAACGCAAGCTCTACCCCATCATGGACCCCCGCGGCACCATCGAACAATGGCTACAAGACGACGGTGAGACTGCCCTGGCGAACCGCACCTACGACGCCTTCGGCGAAATCATTTCTGAGACCGGCACCTGGCCGTCACGATTCGGCTACCAGGGCCAGGCGTGGATGGAAATCGCCTCGGCAGATGGTGAGCAGAGACTTGGCCTCTCGCCAACGAGGATTTATGACTTTGAGAATGGGCTATTTTCGCAAAGAGATCGGGTACAGTTTGATTCGGTGTTGTATAACTATGTGCACTACAAGCTTACGGTAACCGTCGATCCATACGGGCTGTTCGACGTTGAGCAAGGCGCGTTCCGATGGAAAGAAGTGGAAGATTCCGATCCGCTATGGTGGAAAGCTATGACTCGCCCATGGCCCAGTTGCCCAGATATAATTGAAGGAGTGGAATTTGGCTGGAATGATCGCATTCGGATTCATATTGTCAAGACTGTGCCTCTGCCTGCGGAATTAGAATTCTATGAGTTTAAGCTACCGCTTTACTTCAAAATATTACGCAGTCTCGGACTAGTATCATCAAAGATATCGAACCCCTTGACTGACCCAGCGATAGATGAAGCAGGAGATGGCAAAGGCCTACTGACCAAGCGTGTTCGTCATGTGACAACTTATCGGGAGATCACAAAGTCCTGCATAGAAGGCTGCAATGAGGGAGAGTGGATAGAGATAGATTATGGAATGGGGCCGCAAAAAACTAAGACCAGATTCATAGAGACGTCGCAGTACTGGGGTCGTCGCCTACCAGAGGGCCATTGGAATCCGCCGCTTGAGAATATGGCAAGCATAACTGGCACATCTACTGGATGATCAACTTGCACTATCCACAGACAATAGGCACTGATTCGATTTCGACCACACTAAAAGATCGACAGAGGCATTCTAAATGAGCAATCTAATTTTACATTTTACATCACATTAATATCTTATGACGACTTGAAATATGAGCATGGCCCCCAACAAACCCTTAAAATACTCGGCTATCCTCATCGCTATCATCTCAGCCGGAATATCTCTTATAGCCTGCGATGAACAACCTAACGGCAATCAGGTGCAAAACATCAGGGTGTTCGGTGGCCCTGCCGAACGGTTCGGGGCCTATTATCTTCTTGTTCAACCGTGGACTCCCTCAGGAAAAATGACACTTCCTGCCGGCCCCCCCAGAGCCGGACTAGTCGAATATGAGTCAAATGAGCACCATGTCACCGTATGCAACAATAGGTTATTTGTAGACAAGAAGTACTATGGCGTACTTTCCGCCGGCGACCTCATTAAAGTTCTTCCCAACGCCATTCTCATCAATGGAAAAGCGGTAACAAGAAAAGACATTTCGAGTTCTCTACAAAGAATGATTGAGATATCACGATATCCAAATTATCCCGTAGGCCCCTATTACGTTGCATTTCCATCAGTGATGGATTTACCTGCCAAATGGAATTGTGAATATTCTACGAAGTATGATGAGTATCGCCTTATTCAAGAGGGCATCGATTTGCGTATAATCGAAGGGCGCCTAATTCTCAACAATCAATCCTATGGGTCTATTCAGCATGGAGACAAGATTTCTGTTCTCGATAGAGAAGTCTATGTCGATTTTGATAAGCGCATGCCTGTGGGTGACTATCATGGGCAGAATAAGAAAGTGGAGAAAAGGGATCATGGGTTATAAATTTCAACTACCGACGGCGGGTGGCTGGGGCTAAGCGTAGCGTGCCCCAGGAAATGACAGGGTGATCCGTGTTGGGAACCATACGATTTATTACAGCTATGACACCGACGATCGACTTACTCAGGAATTGTGGACGACGACCGATGCATCGCCCAGCGAGGTCTACGCGTTCGCCTACGCCTATGATGCAGCGGGCAACCGGACCAAAGCCAGGCGTAACGGGGTGGACACTTATTACGAATACAACGCGGGCAACCAACTCACCAAGAGTGGTGACGATGCGCTGTTCGCCAACGCCACCAACTACGCCTACGACCTCAACGGCTCCCCCCGGAAACTGATCCGCCAACACGAACCCGACGGCACGACGTACTTCCGCTACAACCCGGCCGGCCTGGCCGAGCGCGTCGTCTGGAAAGACGCCTCGATCACCCGTTTCTACTACGACGCCAACCTGCAGCGCTACGCGATGGACGAGCACGGCACGCTGACCTACTTCCTCTGGGACGGCTTGGATATCTTGCAAGAGCGCGCCGCCAACGGCACCGTCACCGCCGAACACACCAACGCAGAGACGCCCATCGCCGGCATCGGCCGACTGGTCGAATCCCACCGCCCCGCGGCCGGCGAGGCGAATCCGTGGGAGGTGGAGCGGGCGGGCACTGCTTTCGCGGCGGAATCTGCCGGTCTGGCGGGAGACTGGGGGAGATCGGCGGCGCGGCGGCCGGTCTCGGTGACCGTGTTGGCACCGGCCGGAAAGCCACCTCGGGGATTTGAACCCCGGACCTATGCTTTACGAAAGCATTGCTCTACCACTGAGCTAAGGTGGCGGTGGGCGATGGGGGTCGCCGTGGTTTTTATCGGGTTAGTCGCAGCCTGGCGTAATCTTCCAATAAGTGGAAGTTGGTCGCTGACATGGCCGGGCTCATGGTCAGCTCCGGCCCGCGTTCGACCCGGTACCGCGAGTAATTATAACGGGCGACGAGGATCCGCCAGTCGGCCCCGGGCTCGAAGAGTTGGCCGCCGAGGGTCAGGTCCTTGATCGGCATGGCCATCTCGGCGGTCCAGCCCGTGTCGCGGTCCTGCCAGTCGTTGACGGTGCCGTCGGTCTGGGCGGCGACGCGGAGGCCGCAGTCGTACTTGAAGTTGCTCGGTAGGCCGAACCGCCCACGGCCTGGGAACCAGTAGCTGGTCTTTTTTCCGCGGGGTGTGACGTAGAGCTCCCAGTACCAGGTCTGATCCTGCGGGCGTAGGAACAGCTCGCAGAGGTCGCCTAGCTGGAAGTGGGGCAGTTGGTCCTCATCACCCTCGGCGACGATGTCGGATTCGGTGAACTCGATTGCGACGTAGAAGTTCTCGTCATCCCAGGCCAGCTTGACGGTGCCAGCTTCCTGCACGGTCGCGCCGGAGCGTGCGCGATCGGCGGCGAGCGCGAGGGGGTACGCGGTGGCGTCCTGCCAGACAGTTTCGTCGAGGACGCCGTCGATATTGACAGGGGCGTCAGTGTGTTTGGCTTGCATGATGGGGAGGGCGTCGTCGGCCTGGTGCATATCAAGATCCGCGTCGTGATCGCCGGCGGCACAGGCGTAGGGCGACATCAACGCGACCACTAAGACGATCGCCGGTCTTCGCAAAGGTCTTGTCAGTTCCGTCAACCGGGTGCGCATCTGCATCATCATTCTCTCGGGTTTCACACTTGACTCTCGTGGCGAGGCCGGCATCAGGCCGACTTGCCGTTTTCATCGAGGTTGTGGTGGTCCACGACGGTCCCGTCGTCGCGCGAGTCGCGGACAACGCTGCGCAGCTTGGCGAACATGTACTTGAGGTCGCGCAGCCCGCCGATCGACAGCCAGATGGTGACGACGACGGCGAGGACGAAGTAGATCATCACGTACCACTTCCAGAACTCGATCCACCCGGCGGCGGAGGCGTCCTTGAAGACGGTCAGGTTCAGGATGGTTCCGATGACGAACACGCCGAAGGTGGCCAGGGCCTGACCCATGGCCAGGATGTAGATGATCTTGTCGCCGCGGGTGAACTCCTTGCCCATGCCGAAGGCTTTCCATCCCCATGCCGGTTCCTCGTCGCCCTCGGGCTTATCGTCTTCGACGGCGAACTTGCCCTTATGCAGCATGCGGTCCATCGGGAAGGCTTCCTTGCCGGTCAGCAGTGACACGATGATGAAGGTGCCGATGGCGGCGGCCATGCTGAACAGCAGGACCCAGGGGATCTTTAGCAGTAGGGGGAGGTTGTTCTCGAAGAATGCTTTGGCGCCGGGCGAGAGCAGGTCGTCGCCGTGCAGGTAGTTGAGCACCATGCCCGAGCAGGACAGGACGCCGCCCGTGATCATCGAGGTCCATGCGCCGGCGGTGGTCGCCCGTTTCCAATACAAGCCGCCGATGATGACCGTACCGGCGCCGCCGATGTAGAGCTGGCCGGTGATCAGGAAGAAGTAGCGGATGGGCATGAACTGCGGGATGAGCCAGCCCCAGAGGAAGATGAAAATCGCGACGCCGATGATTGATAGTCGCAAGGCGCGGATATGGGCTTTTGGCTCCATCGGTTTTTTGCGGAACGGGGCGACGACGTCCTGGATGAAGATGCTGCCCCACGAGTGCAGGTAGGTGTCGTGCACGCTGATCGAGGCGACGACCATGACGGCTGCGAACGCGCCGATCAGGCCGACAGGCAGGAGCTGGCGGATGGCCAGGGGGGTGATGGCCTGGTTGCGGACCTCGGGGTTGCCGATGGTGTCGAGGGCGGCGTTGACCGCGTTGGCGTCGGCGGTGAATGCCGGGTTGCGGAGGAGGGTGTAGGCGCACATCGGCAGCAGCAGCAAAAAGAGCATCTGGCCGAACTCGCGGAACGTGCCGAGGATCCCGGCCATTTTCGCTTCGTGGGCGCTCTTGGCGGAGGAGTTGTACGCCTGGCTGCCCTGCCACGCTTTGTATTGGTAGAGGATGATCACCGACCAGATCGCGTAGAAGGTGAAGTTGAAGTTTTCGAGCTTGTCGCCGTCGAACGGGTTGGCGACGGATTGGCCGACGGGGGCGGCGGCGAGTGTCTCGGCGATGTGCGACCAGTTTACTTTGGTGAGCACGACGGCGAGGATCACGACGAACATGATGTTGACAAAGAATCCCTGGACGAAGTCGGTGACGATGACGGTGATCTGCCCGCCCATGAAGGTGAACAGCAGGGCGATCAGGATCACGAACGCCATCACGAGGGTGTAGGTCAGCGAGAAGTCGAACGACCCGATCGACACCATGTACTCGGGCATGCCGCAGAAGTAGACGAAGAACTTGGCAGTGACGGCGGGGAAGATGCCGAAGTTCACGACGCCGGCGACGAAGGCGATGATGCCGGTGAAGATGCGGAAGTTTTTGCTGTAGCGGACCTCGAAGAACTGGGCCATCGTCAGCGCACGGGTCTGGCGGAAGCGGTAGATCACCCAGCCTGAGAGGGTGATCATCAGGAACAGGGGGACGCGCATCCAGCCCCACCACATGCCGGTGAAGCCGGCTTCGTAGTACTCCTGGAAGTAGGCGATGATCGAGATCGCGCCCAGGCCGGAGATGCCGTCGGCGATGCCGAGCAGGTACTTGCCGGCGCAGCGGTTGGCCGCGAGGAAGTCGGCGACGCTGCGTGTGTACTGCTTGGTCCAATAGGCGAGCATGGTGACCAGGACGGTGACCACGGCGACGATCGTCCAGTCAACCCAGTGCATGCTCATTCAGTGGGGATCCTGTGGCGGCGCTTGGACGCCGGTTGGGTGTCGGGTGCGTCGCGGCCGCACGTGTGGGCGGTCGGTAGTGGCGGTGGCCTGGGGAGTGTTGGTGCTCCCGATTCGGGCCTGTCGATGCGTGAGAGGCGTCGGTAGGCTGGACCGCGTGGGCGGGCCGACTATAACGGACAATGTTGGCGCGGGCCAACCCGGCGGGGGCGGGGCCCGGAGAGGTCGGGTCGGGCCCGCTCGAGGCGTCAGCGGTGACCGGGCAGTGGGTATCCTTTGATCGTTGCGCTCGTAGCTCAGCAGGATAGAGCGGTGGTTTCCTAAACCACAGGTCGGAGGTTCGAGTCCTCCCGGGCGCATTGGTGGGGTTAGACCGTCGGTGAGTCCGAATCACGTTGTGCGCACGAAACGGCCCGGGGGCGCCCGGACCGTGGGTGGTGGGTAAGTGGTGTCGCGCGGGTGTGCGGCGCGGTCAGGTGCGTTGTGTGCGGCGACGGGTGACCAGCACCACGCCGACTGCGAGCATCGCGAGGGTCGCCGGCTCGGGGATCACCGCTTGGAGGACATCCAGCGCGGTCAGGTCGTCGCCGTGGCCAAGGGCGCCGAACAGCGGGACGCCGGATCGCACGGTGGCCAGGCCGAGTGCCTCGGCGGCGATGTAGATGCCGACGTCGAAATCACCCTCGATCCCATCTTGTACCAAGACCCCGTCTACCGGGTCGAAGACGGGGATGAGGATGTCGCCTTCTTCGATCGGCAGTCCTTGGAGCACGTCGATGGCCCCGATGTAGGACGAACCGCGGCGGATGGAAAACAGCAGCATGTCGGTCGGCGGGAGCGGGCCGCCGGGCAGCCAACTGTATGGGCCGGTGGTGGGTTGGTAGACGGCGTCGCCGTCGTCCCAGAGGACCAGTGCGTCGACATCGGTGCCCGGGTCGGGCAGTGCGGTGACACCGCCGGGGGCTGCGATATCCAACCCAAGGGTTACCGCCGGCGCGTAGACGGTCAGCGGGCCGGGGGCTGCGGTGACCAGGATGTCACCGGGAAGGACGGAGTTGGCCGTGGCGGTGCCCAGGTTGGGGAACGCAGGCAGACCTGCGGGGAACTCGATGGGGTCGGTAGTCGAGCCATCGAGGGAAAAGTAGACCGGCAGCGGGAAGAGAATGTGGAGGGGTGTATCCAGGTCGAAGGCGTCGACGTTGTCGCCGGTGTCGGGCAACGTGGCGATGGTGGGTGGGTTTGGTTCGAAAAGGTTAAGGCCGGGGCCCAGGCCGGGGAACGGGCTGCCGTCAGCGTCGATGATCAAACTGTTCAGGCCGGGAACGAAGGGCGGGATCGGTGCGGCCGAAGATGTCGCAGTGGTATAGATGTCGCCGGAGGCCTCGGCTTTACCAAGCGCGCCTTCGCTTGTGACTGACGGGGCGGCCACGCCGGGCAGACCGACCGCGAACTCATCAACCGAGAAGAACCAGTCGTTACTGGTAGAGACGGCGGGGTCGAGGCGGGGGTCCAGCCCGTAGGAAAGCGCGTCGAGTTCGACATGGCCCGCCGGGGTCGCACCGATGGCCAGTCCGGCTCCGCCTGCGGGGACGATGGCGATGGGGGGGCTGCCCATGCTGGTGCCGATCGCGGTGAGGATGTCGCCTTCTGTGACGGCCCCGCCGCCAACGGTCGGGCCTTGGGCGTCGATGGAGAAAGTAGGTTGGGCACGCGCGTGGTTGGCGGATTGGAATGCGATGAGCGCGGCGGCAACCAGATGCAACAGCCGAACCTTGGGTGGGGCCATCCTGTTCATCGTGTGTGCTCCTTTTCTTCCTGTATCAAAGTCGATTCATGTCGTTCCGCACTGTGAGGTGAGTGGGCGCGATGCGCTGTAGATATCCGGCTGTGGCAAGGGGAGAGATGACGCGCGGTTAGCGCGGGTGAACGGCGCTCGGTTTGATCGGGCGAAACTCATCTTTCCGCGTGGTCCTGATGACAGGTGTGACCCGCTTACCGATCAGTAGGTCTTAGGATCTGACAAGTCAAGGCTGCCGGCGGCTGTTTGGTGGTGTTACTCAGCGGCCGGGCCGGGTGAAACGAGGCGCGTCGGCCGGGGTTGCGGATCGAGGGGGCGTCCGGGTAATGTCTTAGATTCACGACACATGGAGTAACCCATTTTGAAAATTGCGATTGCGTGTGACCACGGGGGGTTCCCGCTCAAGGCCGAGCTGGTCGCGGTGCTGGAAAAGCTCGGGCATGAGGTGCTCGACCTCGGTGCGCACCAGTACGACGCGAAGGACGATTACCCGGATTTTGCCCGGTACGTCGGGCAGGCGATCCAGCACGGGCAGGCGGAGCGGGCGGTGCTGCTTTGCGGCAGCGGGATCGGGGCGTGTGTGGCGGCGAACAAGATGAAGGGGGTGCGCGCGGGGGTGTGTCACGACACGTACTCGGCACACCAGGGGGTGGAGCACGACGATGTGAATGTGTTGTGTTTGGGGGCGCGGATCGTTGGGGGGGCGCTGGCGGAGGAGTTGGTCGCGGCGTTCGCATCGGCGAAGTTTTCCGGCGAGCAGCGCCACTCGCGGCGGTTGGAGAAGGTGTTGGCGATTGAGAAGGCGGGGTGATGGGGGGGAGCCCGTCGGCGTCAGGGCGCGGGGGTCGATTGAGTTTCTGGCTTCGCTTGCATTTCTTGTTCGATCATTTGGATTGATTGTTGTAACTCGGTGAAGGCGAGCAGGGTCATGGCGGCGGGGCCGGTGGCCAGGCGGTTGTCCCATGGGGCGAGCTTGATGCCGCCGATCGCGTCGTCGCGGTTGCGGGCGTAGTAGCAGGCGGTCTCGTCGAACATGAGTTGGGTTAAGAAGCGGGCGGCTAGGCCGCAGTCGAGCAGGCAGTCGATGCGGTTGTTTGGCTCAACAACGTCGGGCTGGCGCAATGCGGCAGCGAGCAACGCAAGGGAGCGGGCGGTTGTCCAATCGGGATTTGGCGGGCTGTCGGGCGGGGTCGGGCGGCTCTCAATGCCGCCTACCACGTCGTCGGGGCCGTGCTCGGGTGGGGCGGTGATCTGGCGGGTGCGCAGGGCGGCGGTGTGTTCGGTGATCGCGGCGCGGTGGCGCTGCCACCGGTCGATCGCGGCGGGGCGGTCCGGCAGGCCTGATCTCCTGAGGCGGAACTCAGTGATCGCGCCCCACGGTGTTCCGGGGACGCGGCCGCGGGATGATTCCCAGAGCGCGTCCTGGGACTCGATTACATCGGCGGCGAGCTGTGGGTCGCGTGTTTGTTCGAGCAGAGCCGCCAGCGCCGCGGTGATTAATGCCTGGGTGGGGTTGCTAAGCGGCGCGGCGGAGTCGTTGGCTGTCGTGCGGAAGGACGCGTCGGCGTGTCGCAACGCGAGCAACTCGTGCGCAAGGCGGTCGCGCAGCGGTTTGTGAGCAACGTGGTCGGGGGCGTCGGCGAGAGTGAGGAGTGTGAGTGCCTTGGCGGCGGCGAGGGCGCTGGCCGGTGTTGGGGCGTCGTAAGGTGGCGGCGCGGGCCCTGTTGGTTGCGAGGCCGGAGTTGTTTCGAGCACGTGCGCGAGGTGGTCCAATCCGCGACCGATTGCATCCTCGAGCGTTTTGAGATCGGTGCGGGCGTGATCGTCGTGCGCGTGGGCTTGGGCGAGGTAGGCTGCGCGTTGTGCGAGGGCATAGACGGCTAGCGCGGAGTCTTCGATGGAGGCGGTGGGTGGGTTGTACCAGTCGGCGGAGGGGTGGTAGGTGCCGGCGAATTGGCCTTGCGGGTTTTGGCGACGCAGGAGGAATGTGGTGAGGCGGGCGGCGGCCTGGTCGAGGGCGGGTGTCGAGAGGCTGGTGGGGGGTAGGGGGTGGCGGCCTCGGGATAGTTCGATGGGGGCGGCGTCGGGTGTGGGGCGTGTCAAGTGGATCACTTGGAAGCGGTCGAGAGGGATACCGTCGCGGTGGGCGACGTTTGGCAGGGTGTCGGTGGGCAGATCGAGTTGGGCGAGCAGGCGTGTGATCTGGCGGTCGGGTGGGAGGTTGGCGGCGAGCGCGTCGGCGGGCCAAAGCCAGGCGGCTGGGGTGGTCGCGGGGGGGAGGTTGGGTTTGTTGGTCGAGTCGGTTTGTGCGCGCATGCGCAGGCCGTGGTAGCCGGGTGCGAATTGGTGGTAAAGATCAGTCGGTGCGGCTTTGGGTGGGAGGGTGATCGGATCGGGGGTGCGTGCGATCTGGATGTCGACTTGGATGGAGTGGCTGGCGCTGCGGATCAGTGCGGCGTGGTCGGTTGGGTCGGGTGGCGGTGCGGAGTCGGCGGGCGCGGGCTGAGTGGAGGCGGAGGGTGGTGTGGTTGTCGCGGCATCGAGTTGGGCGTCGCGCAGGCGGTGGATGAGCTGGCCGAACGCGGCGTCGGTCGCGGCGCGGGCGAGGGGGACGAGGTCGACGCTGGGGGTGGGTGGATGGTCCGGGCTTTCGGATGATGTGTTGGTTGGCGTGGGGTTTTCGGATTGACCGGCGGCGAGCAGTAGGCCGGACCATCGCAGTGTGACGCGGACCGCGGCGATGCCGGTGGCGTTGATCGGGGACTCGTTCGGTGATGGGGCGGTTTGGCCTGCGCGCAGCCAGTCTTCGACGAGGGTGAGGGTGCGTATCGCGTGTGACCGGTCAACGGACGGGGCTGATAACGGGTTGGCGTCGGTGGGTGGTGTCGCGGCAGTGAAAAGGGCCGCGGCCAAGAGCATCGCGATGCGGATCGGGTGCGCCATTGGAATCGCGTGAGCGGATTTTTCGGATTTGCGCGTGTTGCACGGACGCGACACCTCTGGGGTGTGATGGGGGCTAGGCGGGCGATGGGCAGAACTTTGTAACATCCTAGTGGAACTAATCTTAGCGTGAATTATTGACGGCGGCGGCAGATTCTGGTATAAATATTGTTATCGGTCTAGGAGAGGGACCTGCAAAGAGAGACGCGGATGCTGACTATCTGGGAATACATGAATCGTCAAAAGGTGAGCCAGCGCAACAAGATAGCGCTGCTTACCCTGCTGACTTTCGCCGCACTTTGCTAGGCTCGCCCCAAGGCCGGTTATCCGGGCTGTGGTCTTCAGCCCCCGTTTACTTCCCCATCGATCCAAATTCATTGCCCCGAGCGGCGGTCGGCTGCGCTTGGCAGCGTTAGGCCAAGTCGGGCGACATCTTTCGGACAACTTCGACGAGTTCTTTGACGTGGCTGACGGATTGGTCCATCAGCGACTTCTCGTTGGCATCAAGGTCGATCTCGATGATGCGCTCGACTCCGCTCGCTCCGAGCACGCAGGGGACGCCGACGAAGTACCCGGCACCCTTGCCGCCGACGCCATACTCGGATTCGCAGTACGCGGCACACGGGAGGATGCGTTTCTTGTCTTTGACGATCGCTTCGACCATCTGGACCACGCCGCTGGCGGGGGCGTAGTAGGCGCTGGTGCCCATGAGCTTGACGATCTCGCCGCCACCGACCTTGGCGCGTTCGACGCAGGCGGTGATCTTCTCCTCGCTGAGCAGTTGCGCCACGGGCACGCCGTGGACGGAGGTGTAACGCGGCAAGGGGACCATGTCGTCGCCGTGTCCGCCGAGTAGCAGTGCGCTGATGTCTTCGACGGACACACCCAGTTCCATCGCGATGAACGCGCGGTAGCGGGCGACGTCGAGGCAGCCGGCCTGGCCGACGATGCGGTGGGTCGGGAAGCCGGTCGCTTTCCACGCGGTGTAGACCATCGCGTCGAGCGGGTTGCTGACGACGATCACGACGGCGTCGGGCGCGTGCTTGGCGACGTTCTCGCTGACCGAGCGGACGATCTTGACGTTGGTGGCGATCAGGTCGTCGCGGCTCATGCCGGGCTTGCGCGGGATCCCGGCTGTGATGACGACGACGTCCGAACCGGTCGTGGCCCCGTAGTCGGACGTGCCGGTAATGTTCGCGTCGAAGCGTTCGATGGGCCCACACTGGGTCAGGTCGAGCATCTTGCCCTTGACGCGGTCTTCGGCGTCGGGGATGTCGATGACGACGATGTCGCCGAGTTCTTTACTCGCGGCCCAGAGGGCGCAGCTCGCGCCGACGTTTCCGCCTCCGATGACAGTGATTTTCGCGCGGCCGGCCATGGTTGCCCTTTCGTTGCGGTCCTGATGGGTGAGAGTCGATCGCTTCCGGACGGCGGCCATGATAGGCCAACGTGTGTTCCGGGCAACCGGACGGGTTTCGGCCCGGATAGCGTCGTTCGGGGTGTGGGTCTACAATCGACAGGCTCGGTGCAAAGCAAGGAATCAATCGGATGGCGACGTACCTTGAGGGTGAATTGGTGACCGGCAAAGCGCGGGTTGCTGTCGTCGTGGCGCGGTTTAATGAGTTCATCACCGAGCGATTGCTTGATGCAGCCATCGATGCGTTTCGCCGGCACGGGGGCGATCCCGATGCGGCTGGGGCGTTGACGGTGGCGCGCGTGCCGGGGAGTTTCGAGCTGCCGGTCGCGGCGTTGCGATTGGCGCAGACGGGTCGGCATGACGCGGTGGTTTGCCTGGGGTGTGTGATCCGTGGTGCGACGAGCCACTACGATTTTGTCGCGGGCGAAGCCGCGCGCGGGATCAACCAGGCCGGGCTGGCGACGGGCGTGCCGGTCGTGTTCGGCGTGATCACGGCGGACAACCTGGAGCAGGCGATCGAGCGGGCCGGATCGAAGCAGGGCAACCAAGGGGCCAAGGCGATGTCGGCTGCGATCGAGATGGTGAACCTGTTAAAGAAGGTCGGTGGGCCTGCGGGCGGGGCCAGCGTGTAGTCGGAGTTGAGTTCCGCGATGACTTTAATCATGACAACGAACCGCCGCGATACACGACGCCTGGCGATGCAGGCGCTTTATCAGATCGACCTGCGCGGTGAGGGCGATGTGGACGCGGTGCGCGAAGGGTTTGCCGACGATGCGGAGTCGGGTTCGGCTGAGTCGGTGAACGAGGCGTGTGATCTGGCCGTCGCGGCGTGGGGGTGTCGCGAGCAGGCGGATGCGATGTGTACTGAGCTAGCGCCGGATTGGCCTAGCTACCGCCAGCCGCCGGTTGATCGAGCGATATTGCGGCTAGCTTACTATGAGATGGTGTCGGGACGCGTGCCGGTGAAGGTGGCGATCAACGAGGCCGTCGAACTCGGCAAGCGGTACGGGTCGGAACACTCGCCGCCGTTTCTTAACGGGGTGTTGGATAAGCTGGCGCGGCAGTTGACCAAGCGCGTCGGCGAGTCTCGCGAGGCGCCCGTGGCGGAGCCGGACGGGGATGGCTGATCGGCTGACGGTTGCGGGCGTGTGCTGAAACACTGTCATGGGTTTATTCAAGACCGCATTCAACAAGATCGCTCAAGGGCTAACCAAGACCCGTACGGGGTTTGTGGGTGGGTTGCGGTCGGTGCTGGCGGGCAAGCCGATCAGCGACGGGCTGCTGGCGGACCTCGAGACGCGCATGATCGCCAGCGACATCGGTGTTGCGACGAGCAGGGAACTGGTCGCGGACCTGCGCGCGGCGTGGGAGCGCGGCGAGATCGAGACCGGCGACCAGGTGCTGGCGTACTTAAAGGATCAGTTGCGGGCGTACTACCCGGATGAGGACCGCGCGTTGCGGTTCGCCGAGCCGGGGGCGGTGACGGTGATCCTCGTGTCGGGGATCAACGGATCGGGCAAGACGACAAGCATCGCGAAGATCGCCAAAAGCCTGCGCGACGAGGGTAAGACCGTGTTGCTAGCCGCGTGCGATACGTTTCGCGCGGCGGCGGTCGAGCAGTTGGAGGTGTGGTCACAGCGGTTGGGCGTGGAGGTGGTCAAGGGCAAGCAGGGCGGCGACCCGGCGGCGGTGGCGTTTGATGCGTGCGCGGCGGCGGTGGCGCGCGGGGTTGATGTGTTGATGGTCGATACGGCAGGGCGGTTGCACACGCAGGATCACCTGATGCGGCAGCTAACCAAGATCCGCGACATCTGCGCGAAGAAGGTGCCCGGTGCGCCTCATGAGGTGATCCTCGTGCTCGACGCGACGACCGGGCAGAACGCGATCAACCAGGCGAAGGTGTTTACCGAGGCGATCGATGTGTCGGGGATTTTTCTATCGAAGTTGGACGGGACGGCTAAGGGCGGGATCGTGATCGCGATCCGCGAGCAACTGAACGTGCCGGTCAAGTTCATCGGTGTCGGCGAAACGCCGGACGACGTCGAGCCATTCGAGCCCGGCGCGTTTGTTGACGCGATGTTCGCGGAGTAGCGGGGGCGAGAGATTGGGGGTTGAGCGCGTTCTCCGCCGGTCGGCTGTGATCAAATCTGCGCTGCGGTCAGTCGAATCAGTTCGACGATCAAGCCCACACCGCATTGGCGGCGGCGAGTGGGTCGTCTTTGGCGGTATGGCCTTGCGCGCGGAGGGCGGCGGTGAGGGCGGCGAGGCAGAGGGTGACGTTCTTGCGGTTCGATCCGTGGCCCATCAGCCCGATGCGCCAGACCTTGCCTTGCATGGGGCCGAGCCCACCACCGATCTCGAGGTTGTATTCCTTTAGTAGTTGTGCGCGCACGGCCGCTTCGTCGATCCCGTCGGGTACTTGAACCACGGTGAGCGGGGGGAGCCGTTCGGCGTCGGGGACCGGCAGAGTTAGCCCCATCGCGGTGAGGCCGGCCCACAGGGCCTCTGCGTTGGTGCGGTGGCGGCGGTGTCGCACGTCGAGCCCTTCCTCAAGAATCAATCGCAACGCCTCGTGCAGGGCGAAGAGCATGTTGATCGGGGCGGTGTGGTGGTAGACGCGCTCGGTGCCCCAGTATTGGCCGATCAGCGAGAGGTCCAGGTACCAGCTTTGTACTGGAGCGTTGCGGACTTGAAGTGTGGTCACGGCGTTTTCCGACAGGCTGACCGGCGAGAGGCCCGGCGGGCAGGCGAGGCATTTTTGTGTGCCGGAGTAGACGGCATCGATGCCCCATGCGTCCATCTCGAACGGGACGCCGCCGAGAGAAGTCACCGCGTCGACCATCAGCAACGCGCCGCGGTCGTGCGCGAAGCCGCTGAAGCCATCGAGATTTTGCAGCGCGCCGGTGGAGGTCTCGGCGTGGACGACGCACACGAGCTTGAAGCGGCTGGCGCCGGCGGCCTTCTTGAAATCATTGAGGTCGAGCGCTCGTCCCCACGCCCCTTCGACCGCGGTGACGGATGCGCTGCAACGTCGCGCGACCTCAGCCATGCGCGTGCCGAATACGCCGTTGATTCCGACGAGGACGCGGTCGCCGGGTTCGAGCAGGTTGACCATGCACGTTTCCATGCCGGATGAGCCCGTGCCGGACGTCGGGACAGTGGTCGGGTTGCCGGTCTTGAAAACATCGCGGAGCATTGCGCGGATGTCATCCATCACCGCAAGGAAGGCGGGGTCGAGGTGGCCGATCGTTGGGAGTGCGAGAGCTTGGAGGATTGAGTGCGGGACGTCGGACGGGCCGGGGCCGAGAAGGACACGCGGCTTGGGGGTCAGGGCAGCAGGGATGGTCATGGCTTGGGTCTCGTGGCGTTAAGTGTCATTGATGGCGCTTCGGGGCGACTGCGGGCGCTCGCACTGGCGGGCAAGCCGCCAGTGGCACAGCCGAACCACAGTATCGCACTGACAAGCGGCGTTGTCAGTGCTGCCCGGTTCCCGTGGTGGGCGCTGCTAGAACTGTTGCGCCTCGGTCGATTCCTTCATCGCGAGGGTCGACGCCGTGCCGCCTGAGATTACTTGCGAGACCTGATCGAAGTAGCCGGTGCCGACTTCGTGTTGGTGTCGGACGGCGTTGTAGCCCTGGTCGTGTGCGGCGAACTCGCGTTCTTGCAGCTCGCTGTAGGCGGCCATGCCGCGGTCACGGTAGCCGCGGGCGAGGTCGAACATGCTCATGTTCAACGCGTGGAAGCCGGCGAGCGTGACGAACTGGAATTTGTAGCCGAGCTTGGCGAGCTCCTGTTGGAAGGTGGCGATGGTGTCCGCATCAAGGTTCTTGCGCCAATTGAACGACGGTGAGCAGTTGTAGGCGAGCAGCTTGCCGGGGAACTGGGCGTGGATCGCTTCGGCGAACTGGCGGGCCTGGGCGAGGTCGGGCTTGGAAGTCTCGCACCACAACATGTCGGCGTACGGGGCGTAGGCCAGGCCGCGCGCGATCGCGGTCTCGATGCCGCCGCGGATCTGGAAGAAGCCCTCGGGCGTGCGATCGCCGGTGATGAACGGGTGGTCGCGCTCGTCAACATCGGACGTGAGCAAGCCGGCGCTGTCGGCGTCGGTGCGCGCGACCAGGACGGTTGGCACGTCCATGACATCGGCTGCGAGCCGCGCGGCGGTGAGGGTCCGGATGAAGTGGCTGGTGGGGACGAGTACTTTGCCGCCCATGTGGCCACACTTTTTTTCGGCCGCGAGCTGGTCTTCGAAGTGCACGCCACCCGCGCCCGCGGCGACGATTGCTTTCATGAGTTCGAATGCGTTAAGCGGGCCACCGAACCCGGCTTCGGCGTCGGCGACGATGGGAGCGAACCAGTGGGTCTTGCCGTCGTTGCCGTCGGCATGGTCGATCTGGTCGCTGCGTTGGAGTGCCTGGTTGATGCGCTTAACGACCTCGGGCACGCTGTTGACTGGGTAGAGGCTTTGATCGGGGTACATCTGGCCGGAGACGTTGGCGTCGGCCGCGACTTGCCAGCCGCTGAGGTAGATGGCTTTGAGGCCGGCGCGGACTTGCTGGACGGCCTGGTTACCGGTCAGTGCGCCGAGCGCGTGGACGTAGTTTTCGGTGTGCAGCAGGTGCCAAAGCCGCCGTGCGCCCAACTGAGCCAGGGTGTGTTCGACTCGGACTGATCCGCGCAGGCGGTTGACATCGTCGTTGGTGTATGGGCGTTCAATCCCCTCCCAGCGTTTGGGATCGTTGTCGGCGGCGGCGCCTTGTGGATCGCTGGGTTGGTTGGATGCCTGAATCATTTCATTCTCCCTGACAAAATTCCAGTCGGGTCAACGGTGCAGTGATCGCAGTATTTCGTACGCCGGGAGCGTGAGGAACTCGGCTAGCTCGTCGGCGGTTGTGAGTTCGAGGAAGAGATCGGCGGCGCGGCGGTAGAGGTCGTGCGCGTTGTCGTCGCCGTTCATGGTCGCGCGGTGCTGCTCAGAGATTTCGTCGAGCGTTCGATGGATGAGTTGATCGGTTACCGTTTCGCCGGACTCGAGTTTGGCGCTGTGGCGACGCCATTGCCAGACCTGCGCGCGTGAGATCTCGGCGGTGGCCGCGTCCTCCATCAGGTTGTCGATCGGCACGCAGCCTGTGCTGCCCAGCCACGCGGCGAGGTAGCGGACGCCGACGGCGATGTTGTGTCGCAGGCCGTCGAGTGTGCGCGTTCCTGTGGGGGGCTCGCGGAGATCCTCGGGTCTGGTGTCGTGTTTATCGATTGGCCGATCGATCTGATTGGCCTTGAGCATGTGTGTATCGAAAATCTCTTTGACCATCGGGACTAGCCCGGGGTGGGCGACCCATGTTCCATCGTGGCCGTCTTGGACTTCGCGCAGTTTGTCGGCGCGGACGCGGTCCATTGCTGCGTTGTTCGCGGTGTCATCGTTTTTGATCGGGATCTGTGCGGCCATCCCGCCGATTGCGGGCGCGTTGCGGCGGTGGCAGGTGCGCACGGCGAGTTGGCTGTAGGCGCGCATGCACGGCTGGAGCATCGTGACCTGGCCGCGGTCGGGCAGTACGTGGTCGGGAGATTCCTGAAAGACTTTGATGTAGCTGAAAATGTAGTCCCATCGCCCGCAGTTTAGCCCGGCCGAGTGGTCGCGCAGCTCGTAGAGGATCTCGTCCATCTGGAACGCGGCCGGGAGCGTTTCGATCAGGACCGTCGCGCGGATCGAGCCGCGTGGGATGTTCATTGCGTCTTGGGCAGTGTGGAAGATGTCGTTCCACAGGCGTGCGCCGAGGTGTGATTCGAGTTTGGGCAGGTAGAAGTACGGGCCCGAACCGTTTTCCAAGAGCGTGCGCGCGTTGTTGAAGAAGAACACGCCGAAGTCGAACAAGGCGGCGGGGATCGGTTGATCGTCCACCAGGACGTGGGCTTCGGTCAGGTGCCAGCCGCGCGGGCGGACCATGAGTACGGCGGTTTTGTCGGCGAGTTCGTAGACGCGGCCGGTGGTCGGGTGCTCGAATCGGATCGTGCCGTCGACGGCGTCTTTGAGGTTGCGCTGGCCCTGTGTGACGTTCTCCCAAGTGGGGCTGGTGGCGTCCTCGAAGTCGGCCATGAAGACGTTCGTGCCGCTGTTGAGCGCGTTGATGACTGTTTTGCGGTCGACGGGGCCGGTGATCTCGACGCGGCGATCGCGAAGATCATCCGGGAGCGGGGCGATGCACCAGTTGCCGGCACGCACGTTCGCGGTGTCGGCGAGGAAGTCGGGGTACTGGCCTTGGTGGTAGCGGCTGTGTGTCCGGTGGCGTTGTTGGAGCAGCCCCTCGATGTCGGGGGCGAACTGGCGGGCGAGGTTGGCGACGAAGTCGAGGGCGGATTCGGATACGGCGTGTTGTGTCTCCGCCGGCGGCGGGGTGACGAGTGTGACGCCGGTTGGCAGTGAGACATCAGAGCCCATCGCGACGCCTTTGTGACAGGTGCGCAGTAACCACATCGGCCTACCGCCAGGCGGGCCGAGCTCCTGTGTCAATCTCGGATCGAATCAGATCGTGGTTAAGGGTGGGCCGGTGGTTTAGGGCGCGCCCGGGCCGGTCATGCGGTTTGGGGAAATCGCGGTGTTATAGGACGAACTTGCTCAGGTCCTGGTCCTGGACGATCTCAGCGACCTGGCGGCGGACGAAATCTTCGGTAACGGCCAGCGAGGTCTCACCGGATTGGACCCGTTCCGGCGCTTCAAAGTTAACGTCCTCGAAGACCTTCTCAACGATGGTGATTAGGCGGCGGGCGCCGATGTTTTCGAGCGTTGTGTTGGCGGTGGCGGCCATGTCGGCGATGGCGTCGATCGCGGCGGGGTCGAAGGTGACGTCGATGCCTTCGACGGCGAGCAGCGCCGTTTGTTGTTTGGTCAGGGCGTTGTTGGGTTCGGTGAGGATGCGGATGAAATCGGCCCGGCCGAGGGAGGTGAGCTCGACGCGGACGGGGAATCGGCCTTGCAACTCTGGCATGAGGTCGGCGACTGAGGCGGTATGGAATGCGCCGGCGGCGACGAAGAGGATGTGGTCGGTGTTGACCAAGCCGTGGCGCGTGTTGACAGCTGAGCCCTCGACGATCGGCAGCAGGTCGCGCTGCACACCCTGGCGGGAGACGTCGGGACTGCCGCCGCCCGCGCCGCCGCGCTCGCCGGTCGGTGAGGCGATCTTGTCGATCTCATCGATGAAGATGATGCCGGATTGCTCGGTGCGCTCGATCGCGAGTGTGGTGAGCTTGTCGGTGTCGATGAGCTTGTCGGTTTCCTGGTCGGTGAGGATCTCGCGGGCCTGGGCGACGGTGACCTTGCGGGTCTTGGACTGCTCGGGCATGAGTCGCTCGAGCATGCCGGCCATGTCGGGGTCGATCTGGTCCATGCCCATGTTGGCGAGCATGATCGAAGGCGCGGCGCGCTGCGATGTGGTGATCTCGACTTCTTTGTCGTCGAGCGTGCCGGCGTCGAGCTGCTCGCGTAGTCGGGCGCGGGTCTGGTCGCGGCGCTGGTCAGAGGACTCGGTGTCGGTGTACCCGCCGGCGCCGGACGCTTGTTGGGGCAGCGGGGGCAGGAGCAGATCGATGAGTGCTTCGGCGGCGGCGGCCTCGGCCAGCGGGCGGACACGGGTGGCGTGCTCGTCGCGGACGATGTTGATTGCGTTTTCAAGCAGGTCGCGGACCATCGACTCGGCGTCGCGGCCGTGGTAGCCGACTTCGGTGAACTTGCTGGCTTCGACTTTGATAAACGGTGCACCGGTGAGCGCGGCGAGCCGCCGGGCGATCTCAGTCTTGCCGACGCCGGTCGGGCCGATCATGATGATGTTCTTCGGGTAGACCTCGCCGGCCATGTTGGCGTCGAGCTGTTGGCGGCGCCAGCGGTTGCGGATCGCGACGGCGACGGCCCGCTTGGCGAGCGATTGGCCGATGATGTAGCGGTCGAGTTCGGTGACGACCTGTGTGGGGGTCATGTTCTCCATGGGCGTATCGTAGCGGGGGATGGCCGGGCAGTCGGCGGGGTCGTGGGTTGTGTGGTCGGCGGTGTGTTAAAATGGTAATCGGTCGCGGCATTGCCGAGCGATCTTGAGTTGTCGGGAATAGAGTTCAGCGATCGGAGTGTGCGACATCGAGGACCGACTGATTTCCATACCACGACCAACCTGGCGGACACGCACGACGAACTGGGTGTTCGGGCTGCGGCCGGCGGATCAGATCTTGCGGCGGCGGGCCGCGGACCTGGTGGATCGGTTGCATGTGGCACGCCACCTGCGGCCGGGCGGGTTGTATGTAGATATCGGTAGTGGCACGGGGCACAACAGTGTGCGGATGGCGCGGGCGGCGGTTGGGTTGCGGGCGCGGTTCGTGTGTGTGGAGCCGGTGTCGCGGCCGACGCCGCGCGTGCTGCGATACATGCGCAAGCGGACGGACGGGGGGATGCAGTTCGTACGAGCACTCGGCGATCGCTTGCCGCTGCGGGATGGACAGGTGGATGGGGTCTCGATCTTCTTTGTGTTGCACCACATCCCGTATGAGATCCAGCAGCGTGTGCTCGACGAGGTCAGGCGTGTGTTGCGGCCTGGCGGGTGTTTGTTTTTGTGGGAAGACACGCCTGAGGATGAGCGCGAGTTCCTCGTCAATGAGACTTGGGACCGGCGATTGAACTTCGAGGCGAAGAGCGAGCCGCACTTCTACCGCAGCGGCGATCATTGGGCGGCGTTACTGACCGGGCAGGGGTTCGATCAGGTGGAGCGCGCGTACTACGAGGACAATTCGAAGCGCCGCGGAGAGGGCCTGGTCCGGCACACGGGGTTTGTGATGCGGTACGGGAACGCGGGCGGCTGAAGCGGTTTGATCGAGCGGGCACGTCGGAGCGGAAGCCGGTAATGCCCGCTATTTTTGCGGGGCGCTGCCGGGGGTGGGGTTGTCATATCGGGCGAAAATCATTCGGCCGGCGGAGGTTTGGAGCGTGCTCGTCACGATGACCTGGACTTCCTTGCCGATCTGTTGGCGGGCGCGTTCGACGACGACCATGGTGCCGTCGTCGAGGTAGCCGACGCCCTGGTTGGCGGCTTCGCCGGGCTTGATGATCTTGATCTGCATCGGTTCGCCGGGCAGGGCGACGGGGCGGAGCGCGGTCGCGACCTCGTTGAGGTTGATCACATCGACGTCGCGCAGGCCTGCGATCTTGGAGAGGTTGAAATCGTTGGTCATGATGCGGGCGTGCAGCTCCTGCCCGAGCGCGACGAGTTTTTGGTCGACGGTGTGGCCTTCGGCGTCGCGGTCTTCGATGAGGATGTCGGCTTTGGGGTTGTCCTGGAGTTTTTGGAGAGTGTCCAGGCCGCGTCGTCCGCGCGCACGGCGGAGCGAGTCGGCCGAGTCGGCGATTGTCTGGAGTTCTTCGAGGACAAAGCGCGGGACGATCAGTTGGCCCTGCATCACCTGCGACTCGGCCAGGTCGACGATGCGGCCGTCGATGATGATGCTCGTGTCGAGAAGGATCGGTCGCTGCCCGCGGATCTGTTTGGCAAACTCGACGTAGGGGATGACGAATCGGAAGTCGTCTTTGGTCTGCACAACCAGCGAGATGCTCATGTAGCAGGTGAGCAGGCCGATCAGCACCTTGACGCCTTGGAGAAGGTCGAGGAACGGTTTGCGTTCGGTCTCGGCTGCGGGAGCGACGAGCAGGCCGATCAGATCAACGACAAAGCTCAGCGCATACGCCGCTAGCAGCCCGGCAAGCAGCCCCAGAAAGACGCCGGACATCGCGGAGAGTTTTTTGCGCGGCGTGAAGATGTCCGCCGCGACAATCACACCGGTGACGCCGAGGGTGAGCAGCGTCATGAGCAGCACGTGGCTGAATTGGACGCTTTGATTGTCCTGGGCGGGCAGGAGCACGCTCTGGCTGGCCTGGAACGGCAGGACGTAGAGCATCGTGACCGATGCGGTGAGGAGAATGAATGTGCCGCGGAGGATGTAGAGTGTCATGGGAAGTGCCCTCGTCGTGTCGGCCGGAGTCGCGCACCATTAATTCGGTTGGTAGGCGCGTATGAGCATAGGCGGGATCGGCTGATCATCCAAGGCCGTTGCGTGTGGGGCCGTGGTTTCTATTCGGTGATCGTCGTCGGCTGACGCCGGCGTTGGAGTAACCGGGGGCGGATCGCGGCTTTATCGATGGGCGGCGACTCGCGGCGCATTGGTGGTGTGGCGGTGTTATCATGACGGCTGAGCCGCGCCACGGAGATAGGCGGCTGGGCCCGGTGCACGGGTGGGCTCATGAACCGGGTCAGGCCTTGACCGGAGCAGCCCTAAGTGTCGCTTTCCCGGTGCCGTCGGTGTCCTGGCCGTCTATCTCTGTGGCGCGCGGGGTGTTGAAGCACGGCTGTCTGCGGTATTTCTAACTGGTCGGGTATGTCCTACACAGTCTTGGCAAGGCGGTACCGGTCGACCGGGTTCGATGAGGTCATCGGTCAGGAGCCGATTGCGTCGGCGCTCAAGAGCGCGATCGCGACGGGGCGGGTGGCTCACGCGTACTTGTTCACTGGGACACGCGGCGTTGGCAAGACATCGATGGCCCGGGTGTTCGCGTGTGGGTTGAACGCGCCCCAGGCGGTCGCCGACTGCCCGCTGGTGGAGGATGAAGATCTGCCGGAGGTCGAGGTTCAGCAGCGGATGGCGGAAGCGATCATGCGCGGCGACGATCTCAATGTCGTCGAGATCGATGGGGCGTCGAACAACGGCGTCGAGCAGGCACGGCAACTGATCGCCAACGCGGGGCTCTCGCCGACGGATCGGGCGCGCTTCAAGGTCTACATCATCGACGAGGTGCATATGCTGTCGACGGCGGCGTTCAATGCGCTGCTTAAGACGATGGAGGAACCGCCCTCGCATGTGAAGTTCATCCTCTGCACGACCGAGTCGCACAAGGTGCCGGCGACGATTCAGTCGCGGTGTCAGCGGTTCGATTTTCGCCACATCCCCGCGGCGAAGATTGTCGAGCACCTGCGGTCGGTATTGGAGCGCGAAGGGGTCAAGGCCGACGACGAATCGATTTGGCAGGTGGCCCGGCTGGCCTGCGGATCGATGCGCGACGCGCTGAGTCTGCTGGATCGGTTGATCGCGGCCGCGGGCGGCGAGGGTGATAGTGATGCGGGACTCAGCGCGGGGTTGATCGAACGCGTGCTCGGGCTGCCACCGGCGGAGTTGGTCGCTGCGTTGGTTGATGCGCTGGGGTCGTCGGATATCGCGGCGTCATTGGAGCGCACGGCGGACCTGCTGGGATCGGGTGTGGGGCAGGACCAGTTGGTCCAGGTGCTGATCGAGCGGTTGCGTCAGTTGATGTTGATCCGTGCTTGCGGGCGCGACAGCGAGTTGGTCGAGTTGGCCGACGACGCGCGCGCGGAGGCGGCGGCGCAGAGCGAGCGATTCGACGTGTCGGGTTTGGTGCACATGATGGCGTTGTGCGAAAACCTGCAGCGGTCGGCCAAGAGCAGTTCGAGCCCGCGGGCGCTGTTGGACGCGACGGTGGTTCGGCTGGCGTTGGCTGAGAAAATGGCGGACGTCGCCGCGGTGCTGGCTAGTAGTGCGCCGTCGGCGAGTGGGATCGCCGGCGAAAAAAAAAAGTCCCCCGCGATACGGCCCGGCAGGTAGCATCGCGTGGCGGGCCGCGGGTTGAGCGTCCTAAGGATGATCAGGACACCGCGGGACGCGGATCGGATCGAGAGCCGAGCGGTGGGAACTCGGCGCCCGATGTGGTCAGCGCCTGGGGGCGGGTGCTCGAACAGATCGGTGACCGGTCCGATATGTCCTGGGTGCGCCACTTGCGGGTGACGCGGATGGATGGCACGGCCGCGTACCTCGCCGCGGCACCTGGGCAGCGGGACCTGTTGGCGTTCGCAACGCCGACACGCCGGCAAAAACTCGCGTCGATGCTCGGGGCGGTGCTCGGGCGGTCGGTTGCGATCGAGTTGGATACCCAGACGGATCGGCCTGCGGCGGACAGCGAGGCGAGTGAAACTCCGCCGGGCGACGATCCACAAGCCGGTGCCACTGGTGTGATCGATCGCAGCAGCGTCTTGCGATTGCCGGCTGTGCAGCGGGTGTTGGAGGTTTTCGAAGCAACGCTGGTCGGCGTCCGGCGGATCGAGGAGCCCGGGGACAACGGGAATCACAAGGGGAGCGCGACATCAGCGGAGTCGGTCGCCGACGGCGGCAACGGGTCGACTGGATAAGCTAGACAAACGAGACCGTTATCAGGATAGGTGAGCTTGTGTTCGATCAGATGAAGAACCTCGCGTCGGTGATGGGGCAGGCCAAGCAGATGAAAGAGCGCATGGAGCGCCTCCAGATCGAACTGGCCGCGAAGACGGTCGAGGGCGAGTCCGGTGCCGGTGCCGTGCGGGTTGTGGTGAACGGGAAGCTGGATGTGTTGTCGGTGCGGTTGGATCGGCCGTTGTTGACGACGCTGGCCGGAACGGGTGAGGATGCGGACATCGCGGTGATCGAGGACCTGATCACGGCGGCGACGAATGCGGCGCTGGAGAAGGCGCGGTCGCTGGTGCAGCAGGAGATGTCACAGTTGACCGGTGGGATGGACCTCTCGGGTGTGCCGGGTCTGGATAAGTTACTCGGCGGTTAGCCCGTTGGCAGGAAGCCCAATGCGCGTCGTTCATATCACGCCGACGATTTCGAGGCTTGGCGGCGGGGTGGCGGAATACATCTGGCGATTCTGCGAGCACGGGCAACAGGCGGGGATTGACCCGACGGTGGTCGGGCTGTGGGACCGGCATGTCGCGGAAGACGCAGCGGGTCATGCGGGGATACCTTTCCATGCGGTACGACCATGGGGCCCGCGCGCGGCTGGGTACGCGCCGTCGATGCGGGTGTGCCTGGACGCGGTCCCGGCCGACCTTGTGCACTCGCACGGGTTGCGGATGATGCCGAGCCTTGAAGCCCGCCGATTGGCCGATCGTCGTGCGGTGCCGCGCGTCGTTTCATCGCATGGCCAACTCGATCCGTGGGTGCTCAAGACCAAGCCGATCAGAAAATGGGTCGTTGGGCAGCTGTTTGAGAACCGCAATCTGCGCACGGCCGATTGCCTGCACGCGACGGTGCCGCAGGAAGCGCGGCATGCGCGCGCTGCGGGGCTGCGCATCCCGGTTGCTGTCGTGCCGATCGGGTTGGACGTGGCGAGGTACGGCAGCGAAGCGATCGCGGACGCGGAGGGGGTCGTTGTTGATCGCTGGCCTGGGCTGTCCGGGAAGAAGCGATTGTTGTATCTCGCCACGATCTACCGCAAGAAGGGGTTGATGAGGTTGGCTCAGGCGTGGGCGCGGTTGCATCGGGGTTGGCCGGATTGGGACTTGGTCGTGACGGGGATCGAATTGAACAACGACCGCGCGATCGCTGAGGAGATCCTTGAGAAAGCCGGTGCGCGCGAACGCGCGCTGTTTACCGGGCCGGTTGATGACGCTACGAAGCGAGCACTGCTCGTGGCCGGGGATGTGTACGTGTTGCCGACCGATGGAGAGAACTTCGGGATCACGATTGCCGAATCGCTCGCGTCACGGACACCGGTGGTGACGTCAAACACAACGCCCTGGCCGGACCTGCGCCGACGCGGTTGCGGGTGGTGGGTCGGCGTGGGGGTCGATCCGCTCTGCGCCGCGCTCGAGGAAGCGATGGCATTGCCGGATGATGAGCGACAAGCGATGGGCGAACGCGGGCGAGCGCTGATCGTAGAGAAGTTCGATTGGGCGGTGGTCGCGCAGCAGATGGCGGCGGTTTACGGCTGGCTGCTTGGGAGGGGGGATCGGCCGGCGTGCATGTATCTCGAGGGCGATGAGCTGCCGGATGCGTGAGTTGTAGCGGCGGGCCTGATGCACTACAGGCGCCGGTCGATCCGGTTGAATCGAACTCAACGTGACCGGAGCACGCTGATAGTTGTATCGCGAACACGGGGGCAGATTGGTTCGTAGAGGACGTGTTGTCGTTGGCCGGTGCCTGGCGCGATCCCAGGAGAAACTGGGACGCAACAGGGCGGTGCGGAGACGGCGAGAAGGCCTTTACCCAGAGTCCCGCTTGCCGCCGGGACCGTGGTCGCCATTATCGCCATAATCCTGTGATTATCGGGTGTCGATCCGGTCGATAAGCCCCAAACGTACCCGCACAGAGCGGTTGAGTAAGGATAGGCCGTACGTATGGCTGGACACGACCGGTTGCATTGGCGGTGGAAGCTCGCACTGGGGACGGTGCTGGCCATGTATGGCGTGGTGCTGTGGGGCCAGTGGGGCCATGGCCGAGTGCCGGGGCTGTTCGCCGATCCGGCGGGGCAGCGTGGGAGCTTGCGCTGGCGTGTCGGGTTGGGCCGTGGCGGCGAGGTGCCGGGCTTGCCCATCGAGGCAACCGGCAAGGGGATCACAGCCGGGCACGTTGAGGGTCAGCACGGCGACTACCTGCCCAACACGCGCGATGCGATCTTCAGCGGGGTGCGGATCACTCCACGCAGCGGGCAGAGCAAGGTCAACGGCCACGCGCAATACACATCGAAGGTGATCTACGGCAACGCCGGGCTCGCGCCGGGGATCGAGGAAGTTTTCTTTTACACGAGTGCGCACTGGATGGGATCGGCGGTGTTGCGCTCCGGGAGCATCAACCCACCCACCGCGGATGGGCGCCGTGTGTTCAGCCACAGTTGGATCGGTGACGGCCACCCCTACGCGGCGAACATCCTGCGTCGGTTGGACTATTTGATTGACCAGGAAGATGTGATGGTGGTTGTCGGCGTGAACAACGGGTCGGAGAAGCCGGTGCCCGCGCTGTTAGCGAGTGCGTACAACACCATCGCGGTCGGCCTGGACACCGGTGGCAGCAGCGGGGGATACACCACGTTCGAAGGTGCCGGGCGGTGTAAGCCTGAGATTGTTGCGCCGCGCGGCCGGACGAGCTACTCGACCCCGGTGGTCGCGTCGATCGTGGCGCGGTTGCTCGAGCGGGCAGACGCGATGGGTGGAGATGCGGCTTTTTCTGAGGTAATCAAGGCCGTGTTGTTGGCCGGGGCGGAGAAGACCGAACACTGGCAGCCGCGCCCGGGTAAGCCGTTGGATGAGCGCCTGGGCGCCGGGTTGGTGCGCTATGATCGATCCGACGCGGTGCTGACGACCGGGCCGTTGGAAGAGGGGGGCGTTGGCGGTGAGCGCGGCTGGGCGTTTGGTGAGATGGCACGTGAAGGAACCGGGTCGTACGGCATCGAAACCGAAGAGGTGATCGATGAGCTGTCTGTTGTGCTGGTCTGGAACCGCCGGGTGGATGGGCGACAAATCGACGACCTGCTAACGGGTGTTCAACGGTGGGTTGATACCCCGCGGCTGGCGGACTTCGATCTGCGGTTGGTTGCGCTCGATGATCGCGGCCTCGGGCACAGCGTCTCGCAGTCGGTTTCCGAGATCGACAATGTCGAGCATATCTATCTGGCCGGGCTGCCACCGGGGCGGTACCGGTTCGAGATCACACGCAAGGACGGGCTGATCGAGCCGTGGGAATACGCGGTCGCCTGGCACGGTGGCCGGCGTCAGGTTGAGACCGCGAGCCGTTGACGGCGGATCACTTTTTGAACAAGTCTTGCAGCGCACTTGCCAGGTCCGGGAACCGGAAGTCGAAGCCTTCTTCTTTGAGTCGTCGCGAAACACAGAACCGACCATAGAGCGCCAGGTCCGGGTCCGTGCGCATCAACAGCGGCGCCGCGATGCGCACCATCCAACCCGCAGCAGGCAGCCCGATCGGGGTGCCAAGCGCACGCCGCAGTTCGCGCATGAAGTCGGCGTTGGAGACGGGATTGGGCGCGGTGGCGATGTAGGCGCCACTCATCGAACTGTCGGCGATCGCGCGGAGCATGATCCGGGTCATGTCGTGCTCGTGGATCCAACTGAGGCCTTGTCGCCCGTGACCGATCTTGCCGCCTAGGCCGAGACGCGCCACTATCGCGAGGCGCGGCAGAGCGCCGCTGCGATGTCCGAGCACAAAGCTGGTCCGCAGCACCACCTTTCGCATCGCTGGGGTCACAGCCTTGTCGAACGCTTGCTCCCACGCGCGCCCGACCGTCGGCGCCAACCCGTACCCGAGTGCGGAATCCTCGTCACACCAAACATCCGGCGGGTCGCCGTAGATGTGGGCGGTGGACATCTGCACCCACACCGGCGGGGGTGATGCGATCTGCATTACCGCGTTGCCGAGCACCGTCGTTGCTTCAACGCGCGATCGCAGGATCTCGTCGCGGTGATCGGGCGTCTTGATGCAATCAACGGATCGGCCCACGAGGTTGACCAGCGCAGCCGCACCGTCGAGGTGCGCAGCCCAGTCGCCGACCGTTCGCCCGTCCCACACGGCGTGTTTCCATGGGCCACTGTCTTTGGCTGGGTTGCGCGAGATCAGCACGATGTCCGCGTCGGATTCGGCCAGGCCCCGGGCAAGGTTCATCCCGAGAAAACCCGTGCCACCGGCGATCACGATCCGTCCTGTGGGATTCATGCCGGGCATGGTAGATGCCGTTGCGATTGTGGGATAGCGTCGTCCGCCGAACAGCAGCGCCGCGGGTGATGATCTGATACCGTAGCCGCGACCAAACGCGTCGGCGATGCCATGACCTTTACCACCCTGACATTCGTCCTGTTCTTGGCGGTTATCTTTACCGTCTACTGGTCCGCCAAGCGGTGTGAGTGGCAGAACGCGGTGATCGCGCTGGCGAGCTACGCCTTTTACGGGTGGTGGGATTATCGCTTCTGTGCACTGATGCTGGCCTCGAGCCTTGTCGATTTTTTCGTCGGGCTGGGGCTCGGCCGTGCGCGTCGCGGGGGTTCTCGTCGTGGGCTGCTCCTGGTAAGCCTCGCTGCGAATCTGGGGATGCTCGGTTTTTTCAAGTACTTCAACTTCTTCGCGGATCAGTTCGAAGTGCTGGCCAACGCCCTGGGGTGGCGGGTTGACCCTATCACGCTGCGGGTGCTGTTGCCGGTCGGGATCAGCTTCTACACGTTCCAGACGATGAGCTACACGATCGATGTGTACCGCGGTCAGCTCAAGCCGACCGGGCGCATCATCGCGTACCTGGCGTATGTCAGCTCGTTCATGCAACTCGTCGCCGGGCCGATCGAACGCGGACCACACTTACTGCCGCAGTTTCTCAACCCCCGGCGCTTCGACTATGACAAAGCCGTCGATGGGTGCAGGCAGGTGTTGTGGGGGTTCTTCAAGAAGCTGGTCGTCGCGGATCAGTTGGCCGTTGTCGCCGACATGGCCTATGGGGATGTTGGTGCATCAAGCGGGCCGATGCTCGCCTTTGCGACCGTCTGCTTTGCGTTTCAGATTTACTGTGATTTTTCAGCCTATTCCGATATCGCCATCGGCACCGGTAGGCTGTTCGGCTTCGACTTGATGCGCAACTTTGCGTACCCCTATTTCTCGCCGAGCATGGGCGTATTCTGGCGACGGTGGCATATCTCGTTATCCACCTGGTTCCGCGACTATGTCTATGTCCCGCTCGGGGGCAGCCGTGTGCGGCCGATGCGCCACGCGTTCAACATCATGCTGACGTTTGTCATCAGCGGGCTGTGGCACGGCGCGTCGTGGAATTTCATTGTCTGGGGTGCGATTATGGGTGCGGGGCTGCTGCCGGAGGCGTTGGGCGTGACCAAGGGGTCGGGGCAGCGTGCGGGAGATGTCCCTGCCGGGGGCATCGCCCCGATTGTGCGCACGTTCGCGTATGTGTGCCTCGGGTGGGTGTTCTTCCGCGCGGCAACCCTGAGCGATGCGCTGTTGGCGTTGCAGAAGATGGTGGTTGAGGTGATTGATCCCGCGGCTTGGGCGGCCGTGGGTGAGCTGCTCGATGAAAAAGAGGGGCGGGCAGCGCCGCTGCTGATCGGCATTATCCTGGCGATCGAGTGGGCCATGCGGCGACATGCTCACCCGTGTTCGATCGGCCACCTTCCGCGGTGGAAGCGCTGGGTCGTTTACAGCGTGCTGTTCTGGGTGACGATTATCTTCGGCTCACAGGGGCAGATGCAGTTTATCTACTTCAGGTTTTGAGATTATGCTGCGATTCGCTCGACAACTCGGGTTGTTTATCCTGATTCAGGCGTGCGTGCTTGCGGGCCTGGCGGCGGTGTATCCGGGGCGGGCGAACGGGTATATCGCCGCGACGCTGGACAAGCACGCGATGATCGCCGCGCACCAGCCCCCGCGGTTGTTTCTGGTGGGGGGGTCGAACGTCGCGTTCGGGATTGACTCGCCGGCACTCGATGACGCGCTGCCGTACCGCCCGATCAACCTTGGGCTGCACGCGAACGTCGGATTGGACTTCCTGCTGGCCGAAGCGCTCGCATGTGTTGAGCGCGGGGATGTGGTTGTTGTGAGTCTCGAATCGGAACACTTTCGGATGGATACCACCGGGGTGACGCTGGCCGCGCTCCTGGAAAGCCGCCCGCGGAGCGCCGCGTATTTGAGCGTGCGTCAGTGGAAGGCGCTGCTTGACCAGGGGCTGTCGGTGTTGCGCGTGTACGTGCGCCGCTCACTTAAGGGCAAGGACGCTGATCGCGAACGCGAGATCTACGGGCGCGGCGCGTTCAACGGGTACGGCGATGTTGTCGGGCATCACGGCGACACCCCCGATCACCGCGACTACGGGTTCTCTAAGCCGATCGAAGAAGTGGACCCCGGGCCGGCCGACGATGCGATCCGGAAACTCAACCGGTTCGCACTCGCCTGTCGTGCCGCGGGCGTCGAGGTCTGGTACGAGTTCCCGCCGATCCCCCCGGCCGAGTACCAGGCGGTTTCGGCCTTGCTCAAGTACGTGCAGGATGAGATGACGCGCGTCGGCGAGATGCCGGTGCTGGTCGGGCAAGCGGAAGCCGTCTACCCGCTCGAACTGTTCTTCGACACGAAGTACCACCTGAGCCAAAAAGGCAAACAGCAGCGCACAGCCGTACTGATTGACCGTATCAGGGCAGTGACGGATCTTGATCCCTGATCCCATCGTCCACAGATACACTCGACTGACCAAGCCCGGACAATGGCGGCGAGACTGCCGCGTCGGGATCGCCTAAGAAGTTTATCGCGTGGTCGAATCGGGGTGGCCGGATTTGAACCGACGACTTCCTGCACCCAAAGCAGGCGCTCTGCCAAGCTGAGCTACACCCCGAGGTGTGCACCCGAAACGAAGGAAATATCCCGGGCGTGCTTTTTATATGGTAGCAAGCGACTAAGTGGTGCGTGCTTGGGCCGGATGCATCGTGTTTCGTCGTAGGGCAGCTTAGGGTCAAGCGGCGTTGCGGAGTTGCTGGGTTTCGGGTTTGTGGCAGGTCATGACCGACGTGCCGCCGAGTTTGGCCAGCGGCGGGCAGGTCCGCAGCAACTGACGGTCGAGGCGCTGGAGTCGGCCGCGCGTCGAATCCGTGCAGCGGGGGATGAGGCGGTCGAGCCGGCTGGCGAGTGTGAATCGCTCGGTCTCGACCTGGCCGAAGTAGCGGTGGATGACGTCGACGTCGTTCTGGTTGAGCTTGCGCTCGTCTTCGGTGATGTGATTCTCGATCGAGCAGGTCTTGGGAGCCAGGCTCTTAAATAGCGGCGTGTTGCGGATTGGGTCGAGTACGGGCACTTCGACGTGTTCCTTAAAGATCGCGACGCCGCCGGGCTTGAGGACGCGGTACGCCTCGGAGATGGCTTGCTCGACCTCGACGTGGTGGAGGATGTCGATGCCGACCACGATGTCGAAGTGGTTGTCGGGGTAGCGCAGCGCCTCGGCCGCCATCACACGGAACCGGCAGCGCCGGTCGAAGTGGTATCGGTGACCGAGCGATTGGGCGATGCGGATGTTGTCATCGCTTAGATCAAAGCCGTCGACCTGATACCCCAGGTGCGCGAACCGAACCGACGCGATGCCGATCCCACAGCCGAAATCCAGCAGCCGCTGGGAGGGGGATACGTGGCGGTTGCGCACCAGGTCGTAGATGAACCAATAAGGATTCCACGGGCGGCGTTCGTTGCCTTGGACAGGGGAGAAATCGACCGTCGTCACTTCCTGGTGCTTGGCGTAGTGCCGGTAAAACTCGGCTTCACGCTTCTGGCGATCGGTTTTCGCGGTGTGTGCCACGAGGTGTCTCCTGCCGGTGTGCTCGCGGTTCGCGGCACGCCTGTGTCGGTAAGAGGGATATCGTCAGTTGGCTGATCGTTCTAAAGGATAGAAGCGGCGTGTTGATCACGATCTACCCAGGCGGCGGAACCGGCCGATCTGACCCATCTGTCATGGCACCCCCAGTCGCCCCAATCGGCGCAATCGGCTTAAGTGGACCAGCCGGATGGGCGATAGTCGCCAAGGCCACTGTTGTGGCTCGGATAGGTGTGCGCTATGGATTACACGCTAGATGAATCAATCGAGGGGCTGGGATCGGGTCGTTGCGAAACGAGCGGCCCAGCGGTTCCGCGCGGATTCGAGGCCGTTAAACGTCTGCTGGACGTCGTCCTCGCGGCGGTGGGGGTCGTGGCGAGCCTGCCGATTCTGTTGGGCTGTGGCTTATGGATCAAGCTGGTTGACGGCGGCCCCGTGATCTACAGCCAGTGGAGGGTTGGCCGAGACGGCTGGCTGTTCCGCCTTTATAAGCTCCGCACGATGACGACCGATGCAGAGTGTGATGGTCGGGCGCGCTTCGCCAGTGAAGGTGATCCGCGGATCATCGCCGGCTGTGCCTGGATGCGCAAGAGCCACGCCGACGAACTGCCCCAACTATGGAACATTCTCAGGGGGCAGATGAGCCTCGTTGGGCCCAGGCCCGAGCGCCCGGAAATGATCGAGTGGCTGCGTGCAAGCATCCAGGGGATTGACGCCCGCCTGCGCGGCAAGCCGGGTCTGACCGGTTTGGCCCAGGTGAGCAACGGCTATACCAATGACCTGGACGGTGCGCGGCGCAAGCTCGAGTACGACATCGACTACCTGCGTCGCAGGAGCCTCCGCGGCGACCTGCGTTTGTTGATCGCCACGTTTCCGAAGCTCTGGGATCACACCGCGATCTGAACAAGACCCACGACGTTAAGGGGGACCGATTGAACGAGAACCGAAAACATGCCGTATCGCCGGGGTTGGCCGCAGTGCTGGCGCTGGTGGTGTCGTTCGCCTCGGCGGGGTGTGAGGTCCGGTATGACGACTTCAGCTCGTTCATCAGCGAGCCCAGGCCGACGGTATCACTATCCGACTACCGATTGGCTCCGCCCGACCAGATCACGATCAGTTCCAAGCGTGTGCGCGAGGTTAATAACCACACCGAGACGATTCGCCCGGACGGGAAGATCACGCTGCCACTTATCGGCAGCCTGTACGTGGCGGGGCTGACGTGTGAGGAGGCCAGCGCGATCATCGAGGAGAAGGCCAGGTCGTTCTACGAGGACGCGGACGCCAGCCTGCGTGTCGTTCGGTTCCGTAGCAAGAAGATCTATGTATTCGGGGAAGTCTCCGGTCCGGGGCCGTATGTGTACGACGGTGCAAACACCGTGTTGGAGACCCTGTCCCGCGCTCAGCCGACGCGGTTGGCAGATCCGAGCCGGATCCACGTGCTGCGGCCCGGCCAGAACGGTGAGGTGGTCCAGCGCATGACGATCGACCTGGATCGCATGGTCAAGGAAGGTGACACGGACCTGAACGCGGTTCTCGAAGAAGGGGACATCATCTATGTCCCGCCGAACCCGCTCGCAGCGACCGGGCTGGTGCTACAGCAACTGCTGCTGCCGATTCAGCCGGCGGCGAATGTGGTGCGTGGCCCCGGCGATATCGAGGACGACACCAGCGGGACACGGTATGGCCGCCCCGACTGAGCCGCGGGGACCCGGGGAGTAAATCCATTATGAGTCAAGAAGGCAACCAAGCGAAGGCAGTAATCGAGACGTGGGACATCCTGGTCCGACACCGGTGGCGGTTCGTGCTATCCGGCTTCCTGGTCGCGGGCGTGGTGTTGGGTGCGGGGTTGTTGCTGCCCAGGAAGTACAAAGCCCAGGCGATCTTCGAGCGCCGCACCGACATCGTCCTCAGCGAGATCGTCCAGCGCGGCGCGGCTCAGTCGTTCGAAAACACCAGCAGCTCGGTGATCGAAGAGATCGTCGGTTTGCCCGCGATCGACGAACTGATCGAGTCATTGCAAAAATCCGAGTTGGCCGCCGCGGTGTCGATGCGCAACCCCAGCGACCTGCACGCTCGGCGCAGTGAGTTCCGCAAGAAGGTGCTGGTCAACTATGACATCACGACCAAGCAGCGAGATCGCGTCCGTGTGACGTTTATCGATGAGAGCCCCCGGATGGCTCGGGCGGTCGTCAACACGCTGATCGAGAACTACATCAGCCGCACGCGCGAGCAGATCGACCAGCAGCTCGGTCAGGCAGCGACCTTCTTCCAGACCGAGGTCGATCAGAACCGCGGGCTGATCGAGACGCTGGAGAACGAGAAACTCACCTTCGAGATCGAGCACGCCGAGTTGCTGCCCAACTCGCCGGGCAGCATCCAGGACGTGCTCACCGATGCGCACATGCAGTTGATCACAATGGAGCAGGGACGCGACGCAGCGCGGATGCGGGTCGAGTCGCTGCAAAAGCTGGTCGACGAGACGCCTCAGACCGTCCCCAGGATCAGCAAGGCACCGAACCCGGAACTAGCCCGCTTGCGCGCCGTTCGGCAGGAGCTGCGCGACCAGTTTGAGGAGTACACCGGCGTCTTTAAGATGACCGGGCAGCACCCCGACCTGCTGGCATTGCGTGAGCAGTTGGTGCAGATCGATCGGGAGATCGCCGCGACCGACACCGAGGTCATCACCCACACGCAGATCGATCGCAACCCCAAACGCGAGGCACTAGATCTACAACTATCGCAAGCGGCGATCGACCTTCGAGCATATGAGAAGCAGGCGAAGTCGGTGCAGAAGCAGATCGAGCAGCTCAATGCCCGGTCGGCGAACCTGTTCCCGATCCGTAGCGACTACCAGAAGCTCGGGCGGCGGATCGAGCAGGCTCACCGCCAGTTGGCTTTCTGGGAGGACAACCTGCGGCGTGTCCAGATGGCACGCGCTGCCGAGGCTGGGCAACGGGGGATCACACTCAGCTTTATCAAACCCTGCGAGACAATCCAGAAGCCAACATCGCCGGACCTGACGCAGGTTTTCATGGCCGCGGTGCTCATGGGGATCGTCGCCGGCGGTGTTAGCGTGTTTGTCGCCTACCGCGCTGACGATACCTTCGACGATGGCGAACGGATGGCATCACAATTGAAACTGTCGTTTTTCGGTTCGGTCAGCGAAGTGATTTCCCGCCGTCAGATGCGGGTTCGCAAGCTGCGGCGTCTGGTGCTGTCACCGATCAAAATCGCATCGATGGCTGTGCTGCTCACGGGGATGGCGGCGCTGCTGTATCTGGACCTTGAGCGGCCGGACCTGTTCAGAGAATTGACCGACAACCCTTCCGAGTTCGTCACGGACCGCTTCGCGACGACGACCAAGCTGTCTGTCGATGGGCTGGAGTAAACGCATGTACCGGGATATCTACCACCTAAACGACCTGCCGTTCGAGAACACGCCGAACCCGCGTTACTTTTTCGCGAGTGAGCAGCACCGTGAGGCGCTGGCCGCAATCGAATACACGATCCGGATGCGCAAGGGCATCGTGTTGATCACGGGAGATATCGGTTCCGGGAAGACGACGGTCGGCCGGACAGTGTGCGAGCGGTGCGCTGACCGCGCGTTGATTGTTCCGGTTACGCATGGTCATCGGACTGGTGTTAGGCTGCTGCGGCAGGTGCTACGCGGTCTGGACATGCCCATCAGCCGTCACGACGACCACGCGGCGATGATGGATCGCCTGCACCCGCGGCTATTAGAGCAGTTGGCGCTGAATCGGCCGGTGGTGCTCTTCGTTGACGAGGGGCAGACACTGTCCGGCGAAGCGCTCGAAGAATTGCGCCTGCTGACCAACCACGACACCGCGACTCAGAAAGCGATCCAGATCGTACTCGTGGGTCAGCCTGAGCTGCGCAGCCGCATTCGCGGGGGCGACCACCCGGCTCTGCGCCAGCGGATCGTATTGGCCAAACGTCTCAATCCCCTGCAACTCTCGGAGACCGCTGCGTACATCCGACACCGGATCAGCACGGCCAGCGTCGATCCCGAGAATCCACGTGTCGTGTTTGCCGAGGCGGCTGAGCATGAGGTGCACCGGCTGTCCGGCGGCGTTCCGCGTGTGATCAATATCATCTGCGACAACTGCCTGCTCCTCGGTTCGGTAGAGCGAGCGTCAAGTATTTCCCTACCGATGGTCCAACGCGTAGCTGAAGACCTGGTTCCTGGTTTCAATGAGCCGCAGGTCGTCGTTGGCGACGTCTCGGCGTCACTTAATGTTGCGAGGGTGAGCTGATGGGTTACATCTTTGATGCGATGAAGGGTAATGCGGGCAAGCCGCACCGCGGTGAGACGACACCTGACGCGACGAGCGCGGGTGGGCCTCTTGGGCTGACGTCGCATACCGACGGTGACAGCGATACGGACGCCGCGTCCGACCAGGCGGATCATGCCGGGCAGGAGTCCGCCGAGTCTGTCGCGCAGAAGGAGTCCTACCCGTCGTTGCGGTTCGAGCCGTACCATGAGTCCGAGCCGATGTCTTGCCCGTCCGTGGACGATCGGATTGTCGCCGCGACCGAATCCTCCGGCGTGATTGCCGAGGAGTACCGCGCGATCCGCACCGGGTTGCTGGCGCGGTGGGACCACAAGCGTCACCTGGTCCACACGATCACCAGCGCGACGCCGCAGGAAGGCAAGACGATCACCAGCCTCAATCTGGGCGTTAGCATGTCTGAGCTGCGTAACCGGCGGACGGTTGTTGTCGAAGCCGACCTGCGCCTCCCGCAGTTTCAGAGCCAGCTCGGGCTGCCCGATTCGCCCGGCGTGATTGGCTTGATCCGTGACAACGCGAAGCTTGAAGACATCATTCAGCCGCTCGGCTTTACACCGCTCGATGTGATCTGCGCGGGTGGCCGTGCGAACGATCGTGCGATCCAGATGCTGTCCAGTTCGACGATGGCGTCGCTCATCAGGCTGCTGCGTCAACGCTACGACCACGTGATTATCGATACGCCGCCGGTCGTGAACCTTGCCGACGCGGGCATTATCGGGACGCTTAGTGACGATGTGATCCTCGTTGTGCGGATGGAGCGCACACCTCGGCCGTTGGTCGAGCAGGCGATCCGGACACTCGCCACCTACAACGCGCCGGTTGCGGGCGTAGTCGCAACGGACCAGGCCAGGCACCGTGGCAAGTACTACTCGTATTACCGCTATGGCTACCGCTATGCGTACCAGAGCTACCGGAAAGCGGCATAGCCGAATCGGACCGGGGGCGGATTCGGTTTGCTGACGGCTGGAATACGCATGCTCTCATTCACACCCACAACTACACCCAGGCTACTTATGGTTAGCCACTGCGTGCCGGACCCGGTAGGGGGGGCAGGCCGATCGCGTGCATGGCAGTTGCTGCGTTTGGCGGCAGAATCGCACCGCGTTGATCTCGCGTGTGTGCTCGACCAACCGATGAATCTTTCCCATTGGCGCGTTATCAATCAACACGTCGACCGCATCGCAATCGAAACCGCTGGCTGGTGTCGAACCGCGCTCGGCCGGGTAACAGGGCTTTGCGATCGCTCACTCGCGGATCGGGTTCGCCTGGGCGGTGCGACGACACAGACGATGCGTGATTGGTCACGCGACTGCGACTACGACGCGGTCCTTTGCACCCACCCCGGGCTGTGGCAGCAGGCGGCTGGCGTCGAGACCGGTTTGGCCGTGCTCGATCTGTACTGCGATCGCTCCCGGCTAGCCCGAGGCCGCACCGGCGCCGTGGCTGAGTCGTTTTTACGCCGGCGCCCGTGTGACATCGTGACACTGAACTGGGCGGCGTCGCTGCGTGGATTGGCGGGGCAACCCTATCAGACCGTGATCCTGCCGGACGCCGTGGATCTGAGTTACTTCGAAGCGGGCGTTGGCCAGTCGACAGCCATGGAGTTCAGTCGGGAGCGGCCGCGACTGGTGTTTCACACGGACTGGACCCGGCGCGGCGGCCGACGGGCGCTTGATTGGTTTAAGGAACGCATTTGGCCGTTCGTCCGGGACGTTGTGCCCGACGCACAGCTTGAGCCGACGCGTAAATCGGCATCAACCGACACCGTCGCCGCGTTACACAGCGCATCGGTTGTTGTGTCGCCGCATTCACACGTGGAACAGGCCCGGCTACCGATCCTCCAGGCCATGGCCACCCGCCGGCCGGTAATCGCTTCGAGCAAAGCCACCGAATCGCTCGGCGTCCGTCACGGCGAGCACCTGCTGGCACCGGATAACGAAGCCGGATGGGTTGATTCTTGCGTAATGTCGTTGTGCTCAGCGAGCGTCCGATCAGAACTTGCCCGCAACGCCCGGGCCTTCGTCGAACGCCACTACCCGTTTGGTGAATCCGGCGAAGAGTTGGTTAAGGCCCTCGGCGGTGGGCGGAGCGAGCCAACGTGGCTGGCCCGCGCGGCGTAGCAAGCGGCCAAGTCATTCTCCGCGGTCAACAAGTCAAGTGTCTTGGGGCTGAGACCGAAAACCCTGGCCTGCTTTAGCTTGCCGGCTTATCCTCGGCAGCGCCTTCCTGCTCACCTTGGCGGCGCCGCTCCTCACGTTGTTTTTGCTTCTCGAGTTGCTGCCGCAACAACCCTTCGAGGAGGTTGCCGACGGGGTCCTGCTCAGGGACAGGTTCAGCATCAGGGTCGGTACTGCCGTCAGGCGGTGGTTGCTTCTTGCCACCCTTGAGAATATCCAGCACTTCGCCGACCCGCTCCACTTCCTCACTGTACCCGTATTTTTTGGCGGCCAATCGGGTCGCCTCCGAAACCACCGACGAGTAGTCGACGATCGGTTCGTCGAACGTTCCCCGCATGGGGATTTCGAACTCATACCCCGGCTCGATCACGTCACGCAGGCCGAACGCTTTGGCCATTGTTTGCCCGGATACGGCCATCGTCATGTCGAGGTTCTTGTTGGCTTGGTCCACACGGCCGCGGAAGCCCAGCACGAGGTTGTCCATCGTCATAGTCATGTCGCTGTATGAGATCACGCCGTCTTCGAGGTGGACCTTCAGCGGTGTGAACGACGCGGTGGGTTGTTGGCTGGTGTCGCGCTTGAACGCGCGGCGGAGTGTGTTGACGAGTCCGCGATTCTGAAACTGCAGCGTGCCCAGGTCCAACTCCGCATCGGCTTTGATTCGGCTGAACGAAAAATCACTAACCGGCAGATTCAACCCCTCGGGTTTGACCTTTAGTTTGAGGGGTTGTTTAGACCCAACCGCATCGAGGAACAGCGGGTTGATTCGCTTTAGCCATGTCTTGGAAAGCTCGGGGCTGACCGCGAGTGTCGCTGTGGCATCCTCGCGCAGTTCGATCCTCTCGCCGATCCGTGCGGGGATGTGGGCCGTCGCTCGCGTCGCGTTGATCGATAGGTCCATGTCGGACGGCTCGGCCTGGGTGTACCGGCCTTGCCACCGCACGTCCGCGGACTCGCCGAGCAGGTTGGTGAGCTGCGAGTCCGGGCCGGCCAGCACGTCAACCAACGCGACCGGGAGCGACTCAGCGTGGGTGTCGGTCGTTATCGATAAGCCGGGGCGGTTGAATGCACCGTCCGTCGTAAGCAGGTGTTCGATCTGTGTGCTGGAGGAGATACGGCCTTGCGGGTGAGGTTTGCCGGCGCGATCGAGGAATACCATGTTGCCGGATAGATCAAGCGAAACTAGATCACCGGGTTGCGGCGCGACCAGATCGACCTTAAAGCCGCTCAGTTGCACCGATTGTTCATCGATCAGCCCACGCAGGGTCAGTGCGAACGTGCCGCTGCCGTGGAGGTGTGAGCGGTCTGGATCAAAACGCATCGCTGTCGATTGTGCGGGTGCGGGGAGAGCGGTGTCGGCCGCTTGCGATTCAGGTAGCCAGCCGATCTGCGAGCCGCCCCACACCGTGCGGATCACCGCCGGCTCGGTCAGCGATACACGCCGCGGGTCGGTTGCAGTTTGCGATGCGGTTCGGCCGTCCTGCCACGCGTCGACAGCCTGTGGCGTGACGACGTACTCGATCCACGATTGGTCAGTGATCGAGAGCAACCGGTCCCGTGCCGAGTAGCGGCCACCGACATCGGCCTGCAGCCGCGCCGACTCGATGCGGCCGGTGACCGACACGGCCCGCTGGGCGTCGGTCGTGAGTTCTACGTCGATCGAGTCGACCGACTCACCCAGCCAAATGCCAAGCTGCCCCGATTCGTTCGCGATCGTCTCGATCAGGCTGGTCGGGAGGGCTTCGACCCGCGCGTTGCCGTGGACTGTCGGCGAGCCACCAAACGCATCAGTCACCGCGACGTCGGCTCGCATCGTGCCCGTCCGTCGCCCGTGTTCAAATGTCGCATTCGCGACAAGATTGATCGGTTGGTCTGATCGTGCATCGGGGACCTCGACTGTAATCCCGCGCAATGCCAACCCGGCGAAGCGCGGCCCACCGGTAGGGACGATCTGATCGATCAGCGTCTTGATGCCCATCTTGATGGTGCGACGCTCGGTATCGGTGAACGGGAACTCGAGGCTGGTGATCTGGAACCGCGCGTTGGCTGCCTGGGCCAATGACAGCGACCCCATCCCCTGCGGGAGTGGGCCGTACTGTTCGCCGAGCAACTCGATCGCGTGCGGCTGAACCGCGACGAGCACTTGCCCGCCCTTGGTCAGCACGATGCCGTCGCGCGACACATGCCCGCGCACATCAGCCGAGAGAAAGTCGGCATCGGCCGTCATCTCAAACGCCCCGGCCAACCCACCACCGCCTTCGCGGCGCGTGACCTGCGACGACATCTGGATACTCAGCCGCGGTCCGATCGCCGCTTCGACCAACTCGCCCGACCCGGCCAGAGCGTCGATCGCACTCATGGGGATATCGATCAGGCCGAGTTGAATCGAAGCGTTCGGTTCGGACGGGTTGATGCCTGACGTTGAGTCAAGGTAGTGGTGTAGTCGTCCGTGCAAATCGATCCGCCCGGCTTTGTCGTTGTGCGAGATCTCAGTGCTGATGTCGGCTCGCAACACAGTCGCCGGTTCGGCGAAGCCAATCAATCCCCGCGTGTTTCGTAGTGCGATCACCGGGCCTGCTCCCTGTCCGGTTTCTAACACGACATCACTCATGCCAATCTGCAGCCCACCGGTTGCGCTGGCAAGATCGAGAGTCCGGTCGGCGTGCCCGAGTTCGATCGCGGTCGCTGTGACGGTGATGTCGACCTTCTCGGCAAGGTGAAACTGGCCGGCTGGGCCCGAGCCCGCGTCCACCGCCCCTTGCACCAAGTGATCAAACGCCTCAGGGGCCACGCTTAGCTTGATCGAGGACCCGGGCGCCACCGCAGTGCGTTGCGAGTCGGCCGTCAGGTCAACACGGGCGTCGAGGTGCTGGCTGTTGGCCATGATCGTTGCGGTGATCTCGGTAGCGCTGCCGTGCAGGTTGACCCGGGCATCGAGTGTCGGCCCCAACAATGCCAGCACTGTGCCACCCTGATTGAGCAGCCGGTCCACGGCATCGACGGGCAAGCCGGATAACTCCACCTGTGCCTCGATGGTCGCGGTCGCGGGCTGGCATCGACCTGATACGTCGAACAGGTTCTTCGCTTGGAGGACGGCTTTGGCTTCGCCCCTGTCGGTGCCCTGGCGGACAGCCGCCTTGATCATGGCTGTGATGTTGCCCGGCCCGGGTGCATCGATCGACCCGGACACGTCGATCTCGACGGCGGCCGCGCCCTGTTCGCGATACGTAATGTGACCGTCACTTACGTCGAGTGTGAAATGGGCGTTGGCTGGGATCGACGGGACGCGGTCCGTCTTGTCGCCTGGGGAAGGCTTTTTCTTCGGGGCCTTCTCGGCGGGCGCATCGGCATCACGCAGCGCTCGGCCGAGATTGGTTGAGCCGTCGGCGTAGCGCTCGATCGTCGCGACCGGGCCGTCGAGATGGATGTGCCCGAGGTCACCATTGCGATTGACTAATTTATAAAGAGACACGCCCGGGGCATCGAGCGTCGGCGCACGCAACACCACCGCACCGTCGGGGTCGGTCAACTCCAGCCCGGTGATCCGCTGACCGGAGAACCAGGCGAGGCTGATGTCATCGATCGTGATGTTGCCCGCGATCGAACGGTTGGCGATGCCGACAACGAACCCCTTGCCGGCTGGGGTGCTAAGCAGAACCGGCAGCAGCGCAACAACCCCCGCGATCAGCACGATCGCGCCGACCGCTGCAAGCACAACGCGCCTGATCCACCGCCGGCGGGGCTTGCCGGGTGGTGGGCTCGACGATTCGGGGGTGTCGCTTTTTTCAGTCATGACGGTTCTGGTTCCGATATTTCGGTGACCCGCGTTGCCGGTCTTAATGTCGATTATCCGATGCCCGGTATCCGGCTGCTCGCGCTCACGGCATCCGGCCCAGAGCACACGATCGGACCGCGTTGGGGCCGTTGCCGTGACGATCGACGGGCGTCCGCCCGATCGCCGGATGCGATCCCGGCCATTGAATCTCTGTCGAAACAAGCGAGCTGATTCCTCGGCAACATCATCCGGTCGCCGCTCCGGCTGTTCCGGTTGTAGGCGTTGTGCCGGCCGCCACCTCGATATCGCCGAGCGCCTGCCCGCACTCGGGGCATACGGGGTCGACCAACTTATGCAGTAAATAGTCGCACTTGGGGCACCGCGGCTCCTCGATCTCGATGCGGAACTTGAGCCTGCACTGGCAGCATCGCGAGTGGCCGTTGTCTACGGTCTGCCGCGTCAGGCAACGCGGGCAGGCGATCTCCAACCGCAGGGAAGTCGACACGACCGCGGCGAGCTTATCGATCTCGCGCACCTTATAGAGGACAGGCACGGCGATCGATCCCAGTGCGGCCAAGATGCCCGCGACTGTCACACACGTTGCGATCACTGTGCCAAAGTCGCCCAGGTACCGAGTGTTGAATAAGTACTCCGAGATCAATTGGAGCAGCGGCAGCATCGTGAGGCTCGCCGCGAATAACAACACCGAACAGATCGCGAGCAGCCGTACGTAGCGCATCGCGCCGGGGAACCTCGCGATGGCTAGCAACGCGGCCTGGGGCAACGCGACGGCCCAGATACCGAGCCACCACATGGCAGTGCCGACCCATTCACTCTGCCACAATTTGACTTCGAGCCAAATCACACCCAGATAGAAGATCAGGCCAACCCCGCTGATGGCGAAAGCGGTGTCCATTGCGATCCGCCAGACTTTTTTCTCGAGTGCGAGCGCAGCCAGGAGGGACGTTAGGCTAAACAGGGCGACCGTCAGCGTGCTCATAATCACACGCATCTGAAGGTCGTTGAAATCGCCGAGTGCCATCGTGCCGATCGCGGCGACAGCGGCGAGCGACAGCGAGGTGAGTACGGAGATCAGGAAGGTGCGTTTGAGCTTCATCCAGAGGGCTCAATCACCGTGCTTCTTGCGCAAACGACCGCTCAATCGCAGGAGCAGGTGGACGCGTTCGATCTCGTTTAGCCAATCGGTCAGCGCGGCGTTGAGTTCCTCGTACGGCACCGGTGCGCCGGGTAACGGGCAGCTATCGCCGAGTTGCTGACGCGCGACGCGCCGATACCGAGACAGTGTCTTGTCGCCGTACCAACCGACCAACTCGAAGTCCTCAGCACAGAAAATCAGCACGGGGACACGTGCGCCTGCGTTGATCCGCACGTGTGATGCGAGGTCGGCGTGTTCGTCGCGGTCCAACCAACGGACGTTCACCGACTCTGGGTTAGCCTCTGCAACGCGTTGGATCAGCGGACCCTGTTGCGAGCAGTCGCCGCACCAGATCCCCATCAGGGCGATGACGTTGATCCTGCGAACGAACGACCCGACCAGCTTGCGCTGCGTATCGGTGAGTGATGCCTGCTCGCCGAGTTGCAGCCAGTTGGCCTTCTGATCGGGCGTGCCGGTGCTGATGTAATCATCGTAGGTCAGCCCGGCATCGTGTTTAGATTGGAGGAATGCGGCATCCATCGTGGTCGAGTCCTTTGCGGTGAGATTCGTGATCGCCGTTGACGGGGCGGTTGATGCTCGTGCTTAACTTCCCGGCGATGAGCCTTCCAGCATCCCGGTCTGCCGCGCGTAGGCGAACAACCCGCCCGCCTCGATAATCGGCGTGACCTCGCCGAGCGGTTTGAGTTGGTGCGTGGTCCCCCTGGTCAAGTTGGTTAGTGTGCCGGCGTCGACGTCGACCTCACACTCGTCGCCGGTGTGGGTTTGCTCGACCAGGCGCTCGGTCGATTCACACGGGAGCAGATACCCGCCGTTGACACAGTTGCGGTAGAAGATCCGAGCGTAGAACTCGGCGACGACGACCTTCGCGCCGGCTTCGGCGATCGCCAGTGGCGCGTGCTCACGGGATGAGCCGCAACCAAAGTTCCGGCCGCCGATGACGATGGTGTATTCGGTTTCGAACTCGCCCTCGGGGACGAACCGATTCTCCCCATCGGGCAGCCCGGCCTGCTTCGGCGGCACGCCGCTCATCGCGTACATCCCGAAATACTTGCGCTCCTTGGCGTCCTCCGGGTTGTAGGCCAGATAGCTCGCGGGAATGATCTGGTCGGTGTCGACATCATCGCCGAGTACGTAGGCGGTCCCTTTGATTTTCGTTTCCATCAAAGCTTTCCTTTGATTGCTGCTGCGGGGCGGCCGGCGCGATCGGCAGCTTGGTTGGTTATACGCCTAGGCTAAGTAGCGGGTTCATTGAGCCTCGTCGACGGGGGTGGCATTGGCTTCGACCACGACGCTTTCGGCTGTGTGATCGGGCGTCATCGAGCTGGCCGGCCCGGATAGCGGCGTTGGCGCCGATGCGGAGTCGGGCGTGATGTCTGTTGCCGGGCCGGCTTTGAGCGCGGCCTGGGCACGCTGTTCCAACTCGCTCAGACGGGGCTCGATCTCGGTGGGGATCGTTTCGCCGACCATCTCTCTTATCTTCTTAAGCAAGCCTGTGGTCTGTTCGTGTTGATCGGCTTCGAGATTTCGCTGCGCGGTGTCGAGGAAGATCCCGATGGTCATCTCGACGACCTCGTCACGCTGTTCGCCCGGCCAGTCCGCTTGGCGGAGCAATTGCGCGGCGCTGAAGGCCTGGTCAATCTGCCCTGCGGCGAGCGATGCCCGCGTTAGCCCCAGGTGGTGGCGGCGGTGCTGCTCCTGTGTGAGTGGTTGTTCGGTGGAACTGATGCGCTCATAGTCCGCGATTGCCAGCGTAGGTTTAGCATTGTGAATCCGTGCGTCTGCACGGGCGAGCAGCAACTCGATCAATAAAGCGCCGTTGTCTAACCGGCGCGGCGCATCAGGTTCGTCCCTGTGATCGGGCGCTTTAGGATCGGAGGTTTTGGGGTCGTGCGGAGTCGTGCCGTTAACACCGTTCGGCGCCGCGCGGTCGATCGCAACCGACAGCAGTTGCTCGCGCAGCTCCAACACGTCGCTACGCTCGCGCAGCAACGCATCGGCTGTAAGGATTGCTTCGGCGGGCACGCGCGACGCCATCGCAACCAGTGCCCGCTGCCAGGCCTCAATGGCCTGGTCGTCCTCAGGCCGGTGCTCGATCAGCGCGGTGAGCACCGCCGAGTCCGCACCGCGTCGGCGCGCCGCCGCGATCACGATCGGCTGGATCACCGGGTCGCCCGCGTGGCTCGCAAGGGCCGTCAGTGGCCGATCCGACTCGGCCCATGTTTCTGCCGCAGCCTGACGCACTGCCAAGTCTTTGCTGCCAAGCCAGGCCTCGATGCGCCGCCAGTCTTCGTCATCCCCAAACCGACCCAGCAGCCGCAGCGACGGTGCATCGGGCGGACGATCTTCGCGTAGCCTCACCCGCAGCCGCGCTGTCGCTTGGCGGGTTTGATCGGGTGACAGCAGCCCCGTATCGGCCGCTGCGACAAGAAACGCGGCCGCCTGTTCACTAAGGTCCGGGTCAGCCAACAACGCGAGCGAGCGATCGACCGCCGGCTGGCGCGGCAACCGGGCCATGATCTGCAGGTACGCCCGCAACACAGCCGGGTCGTGCTCGCCACCCTTGGCCAAGCGTTGTGCGACCGTCTCCGCCGCCGCTTCATCGGCCAGATCGTGCAGCAACCGGGCCGCGCGCTGACGGATCGCCGACGAATCACTTTCAAGTTGATCCGCGAGCGCCGCCCGCAGCTCAGGCCCGACCGGCTGCGCATCGATCAGCCGCTGCAACACCAGGTCCATCGCCAGGTTCCGTGTCGAATCCAGCGGATCGGCCAGCATCCCGATCAAAATCTTGGGACGCTCGGCCTGGGGCAGCGATCGGTAGAGTTGCCGCTGCGTCTCGGTTAAACGGTCGAGTGTGCGGCGCGTCTGTGCGCGCATCTGGGTGTTGTGGCGCGCGAAGTTCTCGATGATCATCGACAGCCAGTACTCGCCGGTCAGCTCTTTGTTTCGCGTCCACCAAAACTCCCACCGGCGGGCGTCCGAGCCGTACTCATCGATCCCCGTCAGGTTCGCCAGCGCGATAAAGCCCGCTTCACGCACGGGCGGCGCCTGGTCGGGTTGCACGAGTCGGATCAACGACCCGACCACGGACCGCTCGCGGTGATGGCCCAGCGCCAGGATCGCCCCGCGTCGGTGCATGATCTCCGCTTGATTGTCCTCAGCCATCGCGACCAGTTGCCGCACGGTTTTGCGATTCTTGTATCGCCCCAACGCAGCCGCGACATCGGCCAGCACGCTGTCGTCGGAGCGCTCGAGCATCTCGAACAGCGGCGACAAAAACTCTTCCGGCGGATTACCCGGCAGCACAGCCAGTGCCATCGCGATGATGTGTTGGATGGCCGGATCGCCACGCGGGCCCATCTCATCCAGCAGCGGTTCGAGCGCGTGGACGCCACCCGTTTCCAGCAGTGCGAGCGCGGCTTCGCGGCGCTGCAGCGTCTCGATCTGCGGCTCACGTAAAACGCTCAGGAACAACTCGAGCGATCGATCTGGTTCTGGCGATACCGATGTGGCGTCTGGATCGCCCTGCTCGCTCGTTCCGTCGACAGCCGTCGGCGCCGATCCCGGCTCTGCGTTCACCGATCCGCAGATACCCAGCACGCCGACACCAAGTAGAACCACACGCCAACAGAGCACGCAAGCGCCTGCTCCGCGCCGTTGGTTCTCCGCTGCTCGCCGCATCTCGATCGATCGGATCATCACAGGACTGCTTTCGCATCTGGGTAGCACAACACCTCGGGTAACCCACTGCGGCGAGACCCGTAGACACCCACTATACCCCTTTATTCCCCGTCCGGTTCGGCCTTCCGGCCGCACCGCCGGTTTCTTGACTATACTATAGTCAAGCCGGAGGCCGGCACTTAGCCAGCCGCGCGGGAGGGACCGCATGAACGAGTGGATCAACGCCGAACACCACGCCGAGAAAGCCCACCAATTCTACGAGTCCGGCCAGTGGGATCAGGCCCTTCATGAACTCAAGCTCGCCCTCTCGGTCAACCCCGATCAGAGCGACTGGCACGTCGGGATGGGCCTGACGCTCGACGCGATGCACCGCTTCGACGAAGCGATCGATAGCTATCAACAGGCCCTCGACCTCGGTGGTGATGACGCCGAGACGATGCTCTACCTCGCTGTCGACCTGATCCGCTGTGACCGTTGTGGTGACGCGATCCCGATGCTCGATCGCGTGGCTGCCCTCGACCCGGACTGCGAGCCCGCATACTGCCACCGCGTCGCCGCCTACACCCGCATCGGTGAGCACGACCTGGCCGAGCAGATGTTCTACCTCGCCCAGCAACTCTCCGACGACTGCCCACTGTGCTACAGCCACATCGCCCAGAGCCTCGCCATGCGCGGCCTGTTCGATAAGGCCATCTGGTGCTGGAAGCGCGCAATCAAAATCGATCCCAACCACCCCGACGCCCGCATGCACGTCGGCCGAGCGCTGTGGCGCCAGGGACAGGTCGTCGCAGCCCGACGGTACTTCCTCGAACAACTCCGCCAGGACCCCGGCGATATCGCCACGCTGCTGCAACTGGGCAGCCTGCTGATGGAGATGGGCCGCCCCGGCGAAGCCAGAGAAAAATTCCACCGCGTGCTCGAACTCGACGCGACCGTCGCCACTGCCCACCTGCGCTTGGGTGAGTTATCCTTAGAGGTAGGCCGACTCGAAGCCGCCGCCGCTCAACTCGAGATGGCCGACCGCCTCGACCCGCAGCGCGCCGGCATCCAGACCGCCCTGGCCAGGCTCGCCAAACGCCGCCACGACCCCGAGGCCTTCCGCGCCCACCTTGTGATGGAGGCCCAGCGCGACGGCCACACGCCCAGCGAAGCCATCGAGCTCGCCACGCTCCTGCTCGAAGCACACATGCCCAAACGCGTACTCGCCGCCATCGCGAAGCTCGATGACGCCCCGGACGATCAGCCGATCGACGACGCCCACCGCGTCGCGGCCTTGACCTGTCGCGGCCGCGCGTGGTTCCAACTCGCCGACCCCGAACAAGGCATCCGCGACTGCCGCGCCGCGTTACGCATCGACACCGCCCACGCCCCCGCCATCCACAGCCTCGTCCGCGGCTACCTCCGTCTACGCCGCTTCCGATTCGCCGGCTACTGGCTGCGCCGCCTGCACGCGACCCACCCCGACCGCCGCGACACCCGCAGCCTCCACGCCCGCGCCGTCATCGCCAAGGTACGCGCCAAAATCACCGATCTCGCCAGGCCTAATCGCCGGGCAAGCCGGCGCTAATGATTGGTTTGTTCACTTCCGTCCGCACCGACTGAACATTCTTAGCGATTTGGTAACCTATCCTCAGCATCGGCCCGCGCTACCTCCGGCGGGACACAATAATTGAACCGCGCGCCGTCCGTTTCCCGCACCACGCCCCGGCCGGCCGATCGGTTTCCTCCCACGGATCCCCCCCCATGATCGATATCAAAGACTTGCGTGAGAACCCCGATCGTTACCGCCAGGCCGCCGAGCACAAGCGGATCACCGTCGACATCGACACCCTGCTCGATCTGGACACCCGCCACCGCGAGCTGCTCACGACCCAGCAGGAGCTCACCGCCAAGAAAAACCAGATCGGCAAGCAGATCGGCGACCTGGCCGGGCAGCTCCGCAACGCCACGCCCGACCGCAAAGCCGAACTCGAAAAACAGATGCACCAGCTCCAGCAACGCCCCGCCGAGCTCAAACGCCAAGAGCAAAACATCCAGGAACGAATCAACCAACTGCACCCGCAGCTTGAAGAAGCCCTCCTCCTCATCCCCCAGCCGGCCGACGACGAAGCACCCGTCGGCACCGACGACACCCAGAACACCGAGCTACGCCGCTGGGGCACCGTCCGCGAGTTCGACTTCGAGCCCAAAGACCACATCGCCCTCGGCCGAGACCTGGGCATCATCGATATCGAACGCGGCGTGAAGCTCGCCGGCACCCGCAGCTATGTCCTGACCGGCGCCGGGTGCACCCTCCACCAAGCCGTCCTCCGCCTGGCGATGGACATGATGATCGAGCGCGGCTTCACCCCCATGACCGTGCCCATGATCGTCCGCGAGCCGGCCATGCAGGGCACCGGCTACTTCCCCGCCGGCCGCGAGCAGACCTACGCCATGCCCGATGAGGACCCGGCCCTGTTCCTGGTCGGCACTTCCGAGGTCCCGCTGACCGCGTACCACATGGGCGAGGTGCTCGACGGCGACACCCTCCCCCGGCGATACGCGGCCATGAGCGCCTGCTTCCGCCGCGAGGCCGGCACCTACGGCAAGGACACCGCCGGGCTGTACCGCATCCACCAATTCGAAAAAGTAGAGCAAGTCATCATCGCCGCCAACGACACCGAGCAATCCAAGGCCTACCATCACGAGATCCTCGAAAACTCCGAAGCGGTCCTCCAGGCCCTGAACATCCCGTACCGGGTCGTCGCTGTGTGTACCGGCGACCTCGGCCAGGGCCAGGCCGCCAAGTACGACATCGAGGCCTGGATGCCCTCCCGCGACGCCTGGGGTGAGACCCACTCGGCATCGCGTTTTTATGAGTTCCAGGCCCGCCGCCTCAACCTCCGCTACCGCGACGCCGGTGGCAAAGTGCGTTTTTGCCACACGCTGAACAATACCGTCATCGCCAGCCCCCGGATCCTTATCCCTCTATTGGAACTGAACCAAAACAGCGACGGCTCGGTCGCGATCCCCGAGATTCTTCGCCCGTATATGGGGGGATGCGAATCGCTTGCCAGCGTCTAATGCTAGATATGGGGGGTTGGCAGCGATCGCGGTACCTTGTTTAGTGGCTTCGACTCGTGTGAATTAGCATAATATCGCATAAATCGCTACCCATTAACCAATAACGAATACTTTGTTGACGAAACCTTCAAACTCTGCTACCGTAGGGACGCAATGGCAGGATCCACCACAAAAAAATCCAAACAAAAACCGACCAAACCCAAGGCCCGCTCCACCAAGCGGGCTGCGGCGTCGGCTGGCGCTGCCAAGTCTAAGGCCAAAGTCGCTGCCAAATCAGGAGTTAAGGCCGTGACCAAGTCCGGGGCCAAGACCGCAACCAGGACCAAGCCCAAATCGGGCACCAAAACAGCCACCAAGCCTGCCGCCAGGGGCGGGGCGAAGTCTGCCGCAAAGGGTGCGCTCAAGGTCACCAACTACACCACCGGCCTGCGCTGGCTGTACAGCCACGTCGACTACGAGCGCGTCCGCGTCGTGCCCTACACCAGCCGTGCCTTCGGGCTGGACCGTATGCGTAAGCTGCTGCGGACACTGGACAACCCCCACGAACAGCTCAAGTGCGTCCAGGTTGCCGGGACCAAGGGCAAGGGCTCGACCTGTGCCATGCTTTCGAGCATGCTCCAGGCCTGCGGCTACACCGTCGGGCTGTATTCCAGCCCCCACCTGGTCGACCTGCGCGAGCGGATCACGATCGACGGGCAGATGATCAGCCACGCCGACGCGGCCGAGGCCTTCGCCCGCATCGCCGCCCAGGAAAAAGTCTTCGCCAGCCACCCGCTGAGCTTCTACGAGATCATGACGGCCGCGGCCCTGCACTACTTCGCCGAGCAGGCCGTCGATATTGTGGTGCTTGAGACCGGCCTGGGCGGTCGGCTTGACGCGACCACCGTCGTTAAGCCGCTGGTCTGCGGGATCACCCAGATCAGCCTGGACCATATGAACGTCCTGGGCAATAACCTGCCCGCGATCGCCAAGGAAAAAGCCGGTATTTTCAAGAACGGCGTCTCCGCCATCAGCGTCCGCCAGGAGGCGGATGTCGTCGAGACCCTCAAGGCCCACGCCGGCGAGGTCAGTGCCCCGCTCGAGTTCACCGGCGAGTCGATCAACTTCAGCTACCGCTTCGAAGCCAACCGCGAGCTGGGCCCGCACACCCGCGTCTGCATCACGACCGAGAACAGCCGGTGGGAGCACCTGCCCGTCCCGCTGCGTGGCGAGCACCAGGCCCACAACTGCGGGCTGGCGCTATCCATGCTCGACAAGCTCAAAGAGCACGGCTTCGAGATCGGCGACGAGCAGGTCGTGTCCGGCCTGGCGGCGACCAGGCTCGCCGGGCGGATGGAGCAGGTCTGGAACGAGCCGCGCGTCCTGATCGACGGCGCGCACAACGCCGCCTCGCTGCACGCGCTGATCCGGTCGCTCGGTGCGCACATCCCCTACGACTCACTGGTCCTGATCTTCGGCTGTGCCCAGGACAAAGACATCCCCGGGATGCTCAAGCAGGTCTCACTCGGTGCGGACAAGGTGATCTTCACCCGCGCCAAAGCCAACCCACGCGCCGCCGAGCCGCCCGACCTGCTCTCAGCCTTCGCCGAGGTCTCCGGCAAGATGGCCCAGTCCGCCGACAACCTCGAAGAAGCCCTCCGCCTCGCCGTCCGCGCCGTCAGCCGCGAAGACCTGATCGTCGTCACCGGCAGCTTCTACCTAGCCGGTGAGGCCAAAAAATACTTCACCGACCGCGCCGCGAAGAACGCGGGGTAGCGGCAGTTGCTGTGACGAAGTCGTGTCGCCGTGGGCTTGCTGGTTATCCACACTGCCGCCGTCTTGTCTTACTCGCTGAAGTTTCTTCAGTAGTCTTCCTTGCCACTGTTGCACACTACCGTACAGCCATGTGACGCCCGTGTCGGTGATGGGGTTGTGGCTGTTTACAAGGGTCAAATGCGTGTATATGGATCCTGCCATCCTGCCGCTGGTCGTTCTGGCGATCGCTATCGTTGTGGTTGGGCTGGTGCTCAAGCGGCTGCGCCAGCCGCATGTGGTGGGGTACATCCTGGCAGGTGTCTTGATCGGCCCGTTTGGGCTTGCGGTGGTGACGGACTACGCGTCGATGGCTCGGGTCGGCGCCTTTGGTGTGCTGTTGCTGGTGTTCTTTATCGGGATGGAGCTTCCGCTGCGCAGCCTCATCACGCATTGGCGGGCACCGATTTTGGGAACGGCATTGGAGATCATGGTCAGTGTCGTTTGTGTCTGGCCGCTGGGCGCCGCGTTGGGTTGGACGCCCAAGCGGATCGTCTTCCTCGGGTTTGTCATCAGCATGAGCAGCACGGCGGTGATCCTGAACATCCTGCGTGACCGTGGCGAGCTCAACGAACCGATCGGGCGTGACGTTACGGGGATTACCGTCGCGCAGGATCTGGCGGTGATCCCGATGCTGGTGGTGTTGGGCTTGCTGTCCGGTGATCGGCCGCATGGGTTCGAGCTGACGCTCCAGAGCCTCGGCGGGCTCGGGGCACTGGCGGTGGTTTATTACATCGCCAGGTGCGGCGGTGAAATCAACCTCCCATTCGCCAGCGTCGTCAGGCAGGACCGGGAGATACAGATTTTTGCGGCGTTTTTTGTTTGTTTCGGGTTCGCGCTGCTCACCGGGCTGATGCACCTGTCGGCCGCGCTCGGTGCGTTCCTCGCGGGCGTCGTCCTCGCTGCGGCCAAGCACGGCGACTGGGTCCGGGAGCACATGGACCCGTTCCGCGTCGTTTTCGTCGCGCTGTTCTTCGTCTCCGTCGGGATGCTGATCGACCTTCAGTTTCTGCGGGACAACGTGGCCACCATCGCCGTGCTGGTGGCCGTGGTGTTTGTGGTCAACACGTTCATCAACGCGGTCGCTCTGCGTGCGGTCGGCCACCCGTGGCGAGCCAGTGTTTACGGCGGGGCGTTGCTGTCGCAGATCGGCGAGTTCAGCTTCGTGCTCGCTGCGGTCGGCCTGCAGAACGGGATCATCACGGAGTATGCATATCAGACCACGATCGCGGTGATCTGCTTGTCACTGCTGTTGAGCCCGGCATGGATCAGCTTGTTCCGCAGGCTTGTGTATGAGAAGCCGTCAGACCGAGCCGGCAAGCCTGCATCCGTAACTGCGATCCGCCCCCCGGTATAGGCGGGCACCTAAGCGTTACTTCGGCGGCGCAGGTTTAGCAGGGTGAGGCCGGTGGCTAAGAGAATTGCGCTGGCCGGTTCCGGGGTGCCGTATTGGAGGTGGTCGGCTTCCCAGTCGTCGGCGTCCATGCTTAGTTCGATCGCCGAGACCCCACCAAAGTGGATCACGCCTAAGAACCGGTCCTCGGCCGTTTCGCCGAAGGTTGAGCCGTCGCCGATTGGGTCGATGTCGGTTGTGCCCAGCGAGATGCCGACGCTGTCGAACGCTTCAAAGGTGACGACCCCAATGCCGTCGACACCCGTGACATCATTGTTCCCCACGTCGGTCCAGACGATCCCCACGTGCGTGGGCAGCCCGCCCAGCGTCGGGCCGTCGAACACGAATCGAAACGTCGACGTCCCATCGGGGAAGTCGGAGAAGTAGGACGAGCCGCCCGTGCCGCCATCGCCGAGTGTGCCGTCATCGCCGTCGACCGAGTCGGTCTGGGCCGACGGGCCGATCGGGAAACCAACGCCGGATGTCTCCGTCACCCCCGGCTCCAACGCGAGATCCTCAAAATCTTCGACGAACACGCCACCCCCCGCGATCAGGTCGGCGAAGGGGCTGTCGGCTGCGCTCGAATAGGTGGTGCCGGGATTCAGGAACGTCTGTGCGTTAGCGTCACCGCTGTGCGCCAATACGGCGATCGCGGCGAGCAGAATCAGCCTTGTCCAACTGTTCGGGGTACGCATCGTCAATCACCCTTTCCTCAAGTGGTCTTTCGCCCAACGCGGCCGTGGCGACCACGTTGATTGCGATATTACCAGATTCCTGGGTGAGATCAATAGTTTTACTCAGCGCGGGAGGGGTTGTTCGGGGCGTTCGAGAAACCGGGGGGGAGACCGCTTATGGGGGTTGAAACCGAGTGAGGTGAGGCGGATAGCCCGCTCTTTCACGGCTGGGGCTCATTTCGAGCGTGTCAGAAGAGGGGCAACATCGACTTGGGAATGCGTAAGCGGTGCCGGGCATGGCCGGTAGGGTGGGCACGGCCCACCGTCTTTTTTCGGTCACGCGGGTTTGGCGGATGGTGGGCCGGCCCACCCTACCCTGGGCATGTTGGCGCACACGCGGTTAGCACTGTTGGTCAAGCCGCCAGTGGCACGCTGATATCCGGTGATCTGTTTGGCGCGAAAACGGTTTGCGGGCAACCCCCGGCCTAGCGTGATGCGCGGGCGGCGCTGTGGCTTAGGAGGTTGTGCAGGCCCTGGTAGTCGTGGACCATGATCCCGCCGAAGCCGGGTCGGCCGGAGAACATCTCCTCGACCGTCTGCTTTTGCAGCCAGAACTCTTCCGGGGGGAGGCCGTGGAAGGACAGGTCGGGCGTCTCCTTCAACTCGATCGTCTCGAGTGCGGGAAGCACGGTGTGGCCGGTCTGGTCGGCGTAGCCGATCTCGTTATCGGTGTGGTAAGTGATCGAGTTCTCGCCCTCGGCGTTGCGGCGGTAGGACATCACGACGACGTAGTCGGTTTCGTCCTGGATGTGCATGTGGAAGTTCTTGCGTTCGCCGTTGTATTCGAGGACGCAGCTATCGGCTTCGGACGACAGCCGGTCGTACCAGAAGGGGATGCTGGCCCCGAGGCGCATGGGCGGGTCTTCGCGGTGCAGCTTGGCGCGGGCGAAGCGCATGAGCGTCAGATACTCGCGCATGATGCTGCGCCGCTGGCCGGTGTTCCATGACGGCAGAACGTATGGCTCGATGTCGTAGTGCATCCCGGTCAGCCGTGCGTCCGGCGGGAGCTTGCGATTGAACTCGAGGACCATATCGAGCACCGCGAGGGCTTTGGCGTGGTGGACGGCGCGGCCCATGACGACGTCGCCGTCGAGTGCTTCGATGCGGATGCCGCTGGCGGAGGCTTTGGCGATCAGTCGGGCGAGCTCGTCGGTCAGCTCGATGCGCGGTTTACCCGTCTCGGCCGACTGGGGCACGAGCGGGATCTGGAACATCAGTTGGTTGATCCCGAAACGGTCGCAAAAGGCGACCAGGCTGTCCTGGGATTCGTTGGTCTCGAGCCACTTTTGTTGCCAGACCCACATGCCGAAAGTTTTTTCCGGCTCATCGGCTGCGATGGTTTGCTGAGGGTCGCCGGTGAAGCTGACAATCGCCAGCGTCACGACAGCAAGCAGACCGGCTAAAGCGACGCCCAAATTCCGTTTTTTCATCGTCACTCGCATGGATGGATCACCTTCGGGTTCAAGATCGGTGAGGCGCCGGCCGGTGTTGAGACGCGGCCTTGCCTGAACTTCATCGGCATACCCGGTTCGCCGGTTCGGTTCGGCTGCCTGAATCCTTCAGGTAGCCCGGCATCTTGCTGAAAAAAAATTCGTCGTGCCCCACGCCGTAGCGCCGGCGGGGCTGTTTTTCGTGGATATCCGGACGTTGGTGCGTGCACGGATCGCCTACAGCGATGTTTGTCCGTCCAAATTGGCTACACCGGTCGAGCATGGAGGCTTCTCGGCGGGCTTACCGAGCCACGGGGGCGCGGTAACAGTCTGTCGTGGGGCCGGTCTTGTGGCGACGGTCGCGGCGGCGTGGTGGGTGCGAGTCGGCCCGGTCCGGCTCGCATATTGTCCGCGTTGAATCCGATCGCCCGAGTCTCTTAATCCCTACTCACGGGGGGTTTCCAGGCAGGCGAGTAATATTATAACAAGTGCCCCGAGAGGTGGCAAATTGCCGATTTGGACTCCACAAAGCCGTGTGTCGGCGCTAGGACTGCGAAAGGGCGTTGCAGTCGCCAGCGAAACCGCGTAACTTGTTGGATTGGCACGACGCTGACGGGGTCAGCTTGCGGGCAATCGACCGCGGCAGCGGCCTTGGGAACCCATGGGTGGTTCCGGGCGTCGAAAGGGTTGTCGGTGGCTGGACGGATTTGAGCCACCGTGCATGTTGCATAAGACTGGGAAGTCTTGATAGGGTGCAATTCTCATGACTCACTCTCGTTTCAACAAGTTGTTCGGCTGGGTTTTTCTGCTCGTGGCTGGTCTGTCCGCCTCGGACGGGTTGGCCGAGTCGATCGTGATCGAGGATTTTGAGGCGTATCGTGACGGGCAGATCGTCGGCGGCAGCGCGGTGTCGCGGCCGTGGCGACGGTTCGGGGTGGCGACGACAGACAATATTGTTGCGACCAATCGCGGTGAGAAGATCCTTTCCGGGCGGCTAAGCGGGCAGTACGGGTTGTTTTGGCCAAATACTTTCGGCTCGGCCCGGTTGGTGTTCGAGGTCCCAGCCGATCTGAGTTCGTACACGGCGGCGAGCGTGGCCGTGAAATCCACCGTGCCGCAGACGACGACTTCGATCGTGTTAGCGGTGAGCAACGGGCCGACGACGTACCACGCGGCGGTGCCGCGGGCGGTGACGGATCAGCCTCAGGTTTTCACGTTCGATCTGCGTGAAGCGAACATGGTGTTGGTGGATGGGAATGAGCCCTACCAGATCGTGATTTCTCAGGTAGATAATATTGGGTTCACCTTCCAGAGCCGCGAAGGGCAGTACGCCGAGACGATGCTGCTTGATGACTTGACGTTGATGTGGGGCAAGCCGACCGCTGCGACGGAGCCGGCACGGCCCGTAGAGATTCCGGCCGAGAGCGAGCCGAAGGCGAAAGCTGTGCCCGAACCCGAGCCGGTGTCTGAGTCCGAGTCCGAGCCCGTGTCAGAACCAGCATCGCAACCCGTGGCAGATCCCGAAGACGCGGCGGCAGGTGGATCGGTGATTGAAGAGGAGCCCGTGTCTGACGCGGAACCGGCACCGGAATCAGACCCGAAATCAGACCCGAAATCAGACTCGAAGCCCGAGGGTTGATCGCGGAGTCGCGCCGCGTGTGCGGGCGAGCCGTATAACATGATGGAACTTGTACGTAACAGTTGTTCACGCAAACCTAACGATGGAGGCCTAGCACCATGAATGTAATCACCCCTGGAAAACTGATGTTGACCGCGGCGTTGGCGCTTTCGGTTACCTCGGCCGCGATGGCCGGGAAGATGATCGACAACTTTGAGTCCTACAAGGGCGGGCAGGTCATCGGCAAGACCTACAACTCGATGCCCTGGTGCCGCTTCGGTGCGGCGACGAACGACAACGTGCTCGCGACCGATCGCAGCACGAAGGTGATCGAGGGCCGGCTGAGCGCGCAGTACGGGGTGTTCTGGCCGAACACTTTTGGCGCGGTGCGTTACGGGTATGACCGGCCGACCGACCTGAGCGCGCACAGCCTGGTGGCGGTGAAGATGAAGTCGGACAACTCGGCGACGAAGACGCGTGTCAAGTTCGCGATCACCAACGGGCAGACGACCTACGCGTCGCGCAGTTTCAAGACGCTGACCGACAAGGTGCAGACGTTGGTGTTCGAGGTAGGCGCCGGCGAGTTGGAGCTGATCGATGGCGCGGACAGCTACGAGACGGTCATCAAGACCGCGATGAGCCTTGGCTTTAACTTCCAGAGCCCCGAGGGTCAGTACATCGAGACGATCATGTTCGACGACCTGATGTTCGCTACCGAAGAAGACGTGGCCGGCTCGGCTGAGTAATGAGTTTTACGGGTCGCGTTCGGGCGGCTCGAGACGGAATTGAATTGACGAAATGCGGCTTGATCCCTGGGTGAGGCGGACCGCACCGCCTCGCACGGGGGTTGAGCCGCTTTTCATTTGATGGCCCAACGCGGATCGGATGCGTTGTGGCGACTGGTTGGGCGGGCGGTCGATATTTGCTCAAACCCTGGGCAACGCGAAAGATTGCGTACTAAGATGTAGGCGAATTAATGGGTTGTCGATGCTTGGCTCGGGCGAGGGCTTGGTAAGCGCTCGGGTGTGGTGCGTCAGACGGAGGCAGGATGGATCGGCCAACATTTAGCCAGTCGTGGAGCCGGGTGAGCCGGCTGTCACCGACGCTCCGCCCGCAGGTGCAGATCACGCGGCAGCTTTATCGCGGTCAGCCTTGGCACGTGGTTCACGACCCGGTCAACAACAACTTCTTCAGGCTGAACCCGGTGGCCTACCACCTGGTCGGTTTGCTGGACGGTAAACGGACGGTGGACGAGGTCTGGCGGATGACGCTGGACCGGTTCGGCGACGCTGCGCCGACGCAGCACGAAGTGATCGGGCTGCTATCGCAACTGAACTCGTCGAACCTGTTGCGCGTGGACCTGCCGCCGGACGCCGAGCCGCTGTTGCGTCGTCGCCAGAAGCGCAAGCTCAAGCACTGGGGCGGTCAGGCGATGAGCATCCTGTTTCTGCGCTTTCCGGTGTTCAACCCGGACCGGATGCTCACATGGCTGTCGCCGCTGGCCCGCCCGTTATTGTCCAAGTGGGGGTTGATGGCGTGGGTGGCGTGGCTGGCTTTTGTCACGTGGCGATTCCTGCCCGAGTTTGGGCGATTCCTCAGCGATACACACAGCGTGCTCGCACCCAAAAACTGGGGCTGGATGATCGTGCTGTTCATCGTGACCAAGATCATCCATGAGATGGGCCACGGGCTGATGTGTAAACGGTTCGGCGGGTTGGTGCCCGAAGTCGGGATCATGCTGCTGGTGATGTTCCCCGTCCCGTATGTGGACGCGACGAGCAGTTGGAGCTTTTCGGACAAATGGCGCCGGCTGCTGGTCGGTGCGGCCGGGATGATCTTTGAACTGGCGATCGCCGGCGTCGCGATCCTGATCTGGCTGGGGGCCGAGCCGGACAGTTTGTCGCGGCAGCTTTCTTACAACGTGGTGTTTCTCGCATCGATCACGACGATCTTGTTCAACGCCAACCCGCTGCTGCGGTTCGACGGTTACTACATGCTCAGCGATGTGCTTGAGATCCCGAACATGTACAACCGCGCGCAGAAGCACATGCAGTGGTTGATCCAGCGGTATGCGTTTGGGCTGACCAACGCACAGCCGGTGAGCAGCCGGCAGGGGGAGAAGTCGTTGCTGCTGGGGTACGGGATCGCGGCGTTGATCTACCGGGTGATCATCCTGACCGGGATCGTGCTGTTCGTTGCGGGCAAGTGGTTCACACTGGGGTTGATGTTCGCGGGGTGGTCGATTTTTGCCTGGGGCGTCGTACCGCTGGTGAAGTTCATCCACTGGCTGGGCACGAGCCCGGCGCTGCACGAGCATCGGGGGCGCGCGGTCACGGTTACGCTCGTGTTTACGATCGTGACACTCGGCGGTATCGGGCTCATCCCTGTCCGCGATCACCGCAGAGCGGTCGGTGTGGTCGAGAGCGCGACACGCGCCGAGATTGCGATCCAGACCGACGGGCTGATCCGCGAGGTATTGGTCGAAGCCGGGCAGACCGTCGAAGCCGGGCAGGTGATCCTGCGCGCCGAGAACCCGGACATGGAGGCCCGGCTGCGCGAGCTGCGGGCCGAGCTGCGCAAGTGGCGGCTGACCGAGCGCGCCGCGATCGCCGGCGAGGCGGTTGATTTGCAAAAGGCGGTCGCGCAGATCGAAGCTTATGAGAAGGAACTGACTGAGGTCGAGGACCGCCTAAGCCGACTCGTGCTCAAGAGCCCGCAAGCCGGGACGGTGGTGGGGGGGGTGATGCGGCAGTTGGAAGGCCGGTTCCTGCGACGCGGTGAGGTCGTGGCGCGCGTGGTGCGGCTGGATGATCTTCGGGTGACCGCGCTGGTCGATCAGGCCGAGAACGTCGCGCTGTTTGATCAAGCGAACCCGATTGAAGACGTGGAACTGCGGCTGACGGGGCGGCTATCCGAGGCGCTGCCTAGCCGGTTGCTCGCATCGCCGTTCCCGTCCGGGCGGCAGCAGCTACCGCACCTGTCGCTCGGCTACGCGGCGGGCGGAGATATCGCGACCAGCCCGGATGACCCACAGGGGCGTACCACGATGCACCCTCAGTTCGAGCTGTGGCTGAAACTGCCGCCGTCGGCACTGGGATCGATGCATTGGCCGACGGCTTACCCGGGCCAGCGGGTGTATGTTCGGTTCACCCTCGAGCGCCGCCAGCCGTTGCTCCAGCAGTGGATCCACAGTCTCCACCAGTTGTTACGCCGCCGTCTCTCGGTCTAAATCCGGTCGATCCCCAGCCGTCACCCCCTCGAAATCCCAGGTGATCATTTGATCGGCTTGATAATTTGGGCGGTTGGCACGGGGGTTACCCACGGTCGGGCGAAAATCTCCGTATCCTGCTTTTATAACGAAAAATGGGCTCCAAACGCTTGTGGTGGCTGCGGTGTTGCTGGTACAATGCGATTCTTGGCGTCGGGTTCATTTACTGGGAGGTGGGCGGAAAGTGTCACCTTATCAGTGTTCCCAATCCAACAAGCACAGTGGGGAGCGCGGGCTCTGCACGCTGGTTACGCTTGTTGTGAGGGGCAATAGCCCGACCTGCCACCAGCCTGGATTCCTTCCATAGGAGAGCGATCGCTATGTCTCAAGCCTCCCTAGCCTACGAGCGTTGCCGCCAGTTTTTGTTTAAGCGTGCCGAGCGGATGGCGACGTTCCGTGCGCGGCGCAAGCAGCAGCGCGATCGCGTCGGCGAACTATGGACCGGGCTCGAACCGATGGAAGGGCGGATCATGCTCGCGGCTGTGTCGTGGGACGGTGGGGGGACAACCAACAACTGGTCCGACGCGGCGAACTGGTCGAACAACCTCGTGCCGGGTAAGAACGACAACGTGCAGATCAACCCGTTCGAGACGTCGTTTGTCGAGGTGATCGAGAACGATACGGCTGGGTTCAGCGTGCAGAACGCGATGACCTGGGAGCAGGATCAGCCGGCCGGCGGTGCTCGCGAGGAGGTCGCCGGCAGCGGGGCGAACTCGGTGTTGTGGCAGTTTACGTTGCCCAAGGCCGGGAGGTACCGCGTGTCGGTGTCGTTCGAGGATCAGGCCGATCGGGTCACGGACGCCCAGTACATCGTCCGCAACGGGGCAGGGATCGCGGCACCGGAGATCGTCCCGATCGGTCAGGTCGCGACGCCGCGGATCAACCAGGAGCTTACCGCCGACGACCGCCAGGACCTGTTGGACCCGGACGACATCGAGTCGGGGCTGATCCGGTGGGAGGACCTTGGCGAGTTCGTGACGACCGGGACCGCCCTGACGGTGCAGTTGACCGATGATTCCGCGGACGCCGGCGAGTTCATCAGCGCGGCGAATGTCCGGGTCGAACTGATAAAGACCGAGCAGGTAGTGGTCAACAGCGACGTCGGCCGGATCCGCAGCCTCAAGGCGTTTGCTCCGGTCGTGATCGACTCGGGCGGTGAGCTTGAGGTGACAAACCTGAACAGCTTCGGCAAGGGGGCGTTCTTCACAGACACACTGACGATAAACGGAGGGACGCTCGATGCACTGTTCGTCGGTGTGGAGGTCAGCGACGAAACCAACCCGACCTCGTTCAACCTCAACGGTGGCGACATCATCGGTAATGTTTCCGTTCACGGCACATTCTCCAGCCACGCGACCGTAACGATCGGTGATGCCTACACCGACACGGGGTTCCCGGACCAGATCACATTCCGCGGCGGGTTCAGCACGCTTGTCGGCGACGTCAAGGCGAATCAGACGGTCATCGTCCAGGCGCAGGACAACGTCGGCGTCGGGCTCGTCAATGCTGAACTGTTCCTGCGACCCGGATTCGAGAACGACGGGACGGTCCGCTTGACCTCAACCGCCGACAAGGCCGCGACGCTGAACATGGGTGTCAACGACATTGTCAACCGCGGCACGATCGAGGCGTTGGCGGGTGCGGGCGGCGACCGGCAGGTGATCGGGACCGGGACGGTGACCAACGAGGGCCTGATCTCGGCGGGCGCCGGCGAGGTGTTCAAGATCGAGGGGATCAACTTTGGGACGCCCGAGATGCCTGATTGGACGCCGATCACGTTCGCTCCCCAGGGCGGGACGCAGACGGGCGACGTGATCCTCAACCATGCGCTGGTTGATCTAAGCGGCGTCGCGGCGATGGACCCGGTGTCGGAAATCATCCTCGTCGGGTCGGACAACGCGCTGGCGCCGGGCACCGCTACGATCCCGGCCGAGGTCACGCTGCGCATCCTGGGGACCGAGTTGCCGCCGACAGGCATGGAGAACCCCCCGCTGGGCGATCCGGGCCCCGACGCGTTCTCGCACGCTCTGTTTGAACTCACCGAAGCCGTCACGACCAACCTCGGCACGATCATCCTGGACTCACGCGACCTCGACGACGCGCAGAACGTCACCGGGTTGATCGGCAGCTCGACGCTGACGTTCGGCGATGACGGGATGGATCAGCGCCAACTCATCAACGGGGCGACCGGGCTGATCCAGGTGTTGACCGGCGACGGCGGCGCGCGCGAGCTGCGCGGGACCGGCACGTTCACCAATCAGGGCACGCTGACGGTTGAGAACACAACCTACATGACGATCTCGGGTGTGAACCAGGGCACAGCCGACTCGCCGAACTGGGCGCGCATCACGTACGACGTCGACGGTGGGACGATCCAGAGCCCGGCATACCTGATCCACTCGATGTTCACCGTAACGTCCGCGCCGGCGATGGCGTCCGAGGTGCGATTCGCCGGGTCGGACAACCAGGTCATCGGGACCAACATCCCGGCCGACCTGACGCTGATCGTCCAGGGCGCCGAGATCCCACCGGCGATCGACTTTAGGCCGACCGAGTTCGACCCGATGACCGGAGCCCCGATCTCAAAGGTAACTCAGTACGCCGGGTTGGGTGATACGCAAAACACCGATACCGATGGCAATCCAATACCCGTCTTCGATCACGCGGACGGTGGGCGGACGCTCGAGATCACCGGTGACGCCTGGCAGAAATTCGCGTTTGATGCACCGGTGACGGTCTCGGCTGACACGATCCTGGAATTCGACTTCTTTAGCGCGACCCAGGGCGAGGTCCACGGGATCGGGTTTGATAACAATGACATCATCGACGACGCCGGGACGCATTCGTTCCTGCTGTATGGGACCGGCACCGGCGTGCCGCCGTTGGTCAGCCCGAATACCGATTTCCACGACTACGACGACGCGATGGAAGCGCCTAGCGCAAAACGCTACACGATCCCCATCGGGACATTCTTCACCGGTGACTTCGACTTCCTGACGTTCTTTAGCGGCGACTCGGTCAGCGACGCGGCCCAGAGCGGTTTCTCCAACGTCCGGATTTTTGATCCAGACGACCCGATCTCCGGGCCCGATGCGCTCTCGCACGCGACATTGGAATTCACACAAGAGGTGACGACGCTGGATGGGACGATTGTGCTCAGGTCGGAGGATATCGATGACAGCCAGTTGCTAACGTCGACACAGACTGCCGGCTTGCTCCTGGGCACGAACCAATTGATCGTTGAGCCAACCGGGGTGATTCAGGTCGATGGGGGCATCTCGACGCGTGAGATCCGCGGGACCGAGTCCGGCGGGGACCACGGGCGGCTGACCAACCGCGGCACGATCAACATCGACCTCGGCACCTTCCTGACGATCAGCGGGACGAATGAGGGGACTCGCGATAACCCCGACTGGCGGCAGGTCGAGTACGAAGTCGATGGCGGTCAGATTGTCGAGAACTCAGGGCGGGGTTACCTGATCCATACCCGGGTCATTGAGACCAGCGCACCGTCACCGACGGACCTGCGGCTGGCCGGATTCAACACCACGCTGGTCGGCGACAACCTGCCCAACGTCAACCTGATCGTTGACGGTCGGCCGAGCACTGACTTCGACGTGGATGCGTTCTCCAACGCCGTGCTGATGCTCGAAGCGGGGCAGACCCAGACCAACCAGGGCACGATCACGCTGACCTCGTCCGGGACATTCAACGTCGCCAGCTCGAACCTTGATCTAAACGGCGGGACGCTGATCAACGAGGGCACGATCGATGCGCTCGAGGGTGCCGGCGCGGACCGCTTCATCAAGAACGGTGCGTTCCAGAACGCAGCTACCGGCATACTGAATATCGAAACTAATCTTGAGTTCGTCTTCGACACCGCGTTGGCTGACGACGACAATCCGCTGGCGTTCCAGGCCGAGGGATTGAGCTCGTCAGACATCATCAACCTCGATCCCGACACCCGCTGGTTGACCGAGCTCGTTAGCGGGGCGTTCGGTCAGTCCGGTTCGGTGTTCAAGGCTTCAGGCACCGTGCCGGCAGACCCACAGACAACGAATGTCCTCAGCTACATGGTGGACTTCGATACAGCGGGTACCTACACGCTCTACTACCGTGGGCGCGGGTTCGCCGGTGATCAGACTAACTTTCTAACGCCCACCGATTTCGGCGTTAATCCGACCGCATCAACCCCGACCACGACCGACGGCGGGGCGTTGGATTGGGGCACGGCCGCCAACACGTTTACGGTGGTTACGCCGGGCGTTCACGAGCTGCGGATCGGGATGGAAGACCCCAATGTGGAGTTGGATGCGTTCTTCTTCAGCACCGACGATATGCTGTCGGATGCGGCATTAGACGCGAACTTTGGAACCGGTTTCGGGACATCCGCTCACACCAACGCCGGGACGATCCACCTGCACGGTGATCCGGACGCCGGGGCGGGCGAGACGGCGATTGATTTCACCGGGATCGCGCTCAGCGCCTACACCCCGCCGGTGGTGGACAACACGGGCATCCCAGCCGAGGAACAGTACACCCCCGCGCCCGACGATGATGACACGGTGATGGTTAGCGGGACGTCTTTGACTTTTGCCAGCACGGACGGGTGGCTCAAGGCCGACATCCCGAATTTTGACTTGACTCTTAATACAATCCTGGAGTTCGACTTCACCAGCACCGGCCCGGAGGGGGCGATCCACGGGATTGGCTTCGATGACGATGGCGCCTTCGACAATAACCCGGGCATCAACTTTGGCGAGGGTTTCCAGATCTTCGGGACCAACCGCGAAGACCAGGTCCGCGCAAGCCGCTTCTTTAATGATTACGACAACAAGGCCGAGTTTCCCGATCTCGGGACCACGAAGACCTACGTCGTACCCATTGGTCAGTTCCTCACCGGTGTCTTTGATTCCGAAGTCGATTTCCTGACCTTCATGCACACGGCCGACAGCGGCACGGTCACCTTCGACAATATCAAGATCTACGAAGGCCCGCCGACGCTCGGGCTTCGCGGTGGGTCGTTCACCAACCAGACCGGCGGTGAGGTCATCGGCAACGGGTCGGTGCGGCTGACCGGTGAGACGATCGAGTTCGACAACACCGGCGGGACGGTCAGCCCCGGTGATCCGGGTGCGGCCGGGCGGCTGGTGATCCGCGGAACCCTCAACCAGACGGGGACCGGGCAGGTCGACATCGACCTGGGTTCGAATGTTGCGGGCTCCGGGTACGACCAACTGTTGATCATCGGCGAGGCCAACCTGACGGCCGGGACGAACGTCAATGTCTCGCAGATCAACAGCTTCACGCCCCAGGCCAACGACGTTTTCGAGGTGATGAAGTTTGACTCGAGCTCCGGCAATGAGCCGACGGTCGTGATCCCCGCGGAATTCCCGACCCTGGTCGACTCCTACCGCCACTTCGACCACGACCTGCTGCTGGCCAGCTCCGCGATCAGCGAGCCCGGCGGGGAGGACCCGGGCTTATGGGACGGTGGCGGCGACGGGTTTACCTGGGATGACCCGCTCAACTGGACCACGGACACCCTGCCCACGCCGGATGACGATGTCCAACTCAACCCAATCCCCACAGATACCAACAACACGGTGATCGAAGCCGGCGACGCGGGGTACTCGGACACGATGGGCTGGGCGGCTCCAGTCGATGGGGCCACGAGCGTGACCGCGGGTGATGGCAGCGAGGTCGCAACCTGGACCTTCACCGGGTTGACGGCGGGGCTGTACCAGGTCTCCGCCACCTGGCTTGCCAACGCGACCAACGCCACCGACACCCCGTTTAGCATCTTCGACGGGGGCACCCTGCTAGCCACGATCGACATCAACCAGGAGTCAGCCCCGGCTGATTTCTCGACCAACGACGCCGGGGACATCCTCCCCGTTGGCGACCCAGGCGTCACGCTGACTTGGGAAACCCTCGGCCTGTTCAATGTTACTGGGACGACATTAACGGTTGAGCTTTCGGATGATTCGGCTGATGTGGGCCAATTGTTAATCGCTGCGGGGATCCACCTGGCCGAAGTCCCGACGATCGTGATCGACGCGACCCCGCCCGCCGGTGACGAGGGCAGGACGATCCACAGCCTCAAGGCATTCCGCCCGATCCTGATTAACGGGGGGACACTGACGGTCACCGACGGCGCAGTCTTTGGCGGGTTGGATGTCGGCGCCGTGTTCAGCCAGTCGTTGACGATCGACAACGGCGGGGTGCTAACACCGCCCACCGAGGGGGCCAACTTCTCCGCCGATCCGCCGCCGCACACGCAGGGGGCTGGCCCGACCAACACGGCGACCAATCCGGTCCTGCTGAACCTCCTCTCAGGCGAGATCGACGGGCAGATCGTGCTAAGCGGCACCGAAAACGCGCCGGCAACCGTCCGCATCGACGACATGTATACACCCGTGGGCACCGACGACATCGTCGTCCGCGGCAGCTTCAACTTCCTCGACGGCGATATCAAGGCGGGGCAGACCCTGACGATCCAGGGGACGGAGGTTGCGGAGCAACAGGGGATGCCTGACAACCCCAATGCGGACGCTCTTTCACACGCCACGCTGATCCTTGCGGGTGACGCAACCAACAATGGGACAATCGTCCTTACCGCGCAGGATTCTGATTCGATGACCGTTGCGCCATACGGCTTGGCCAGCGCGAACCTGGATCTGGGTGGGTGGACGCTGACGAATAACAGTGTGATCGACGCCGTCGCGGGTGAAGACGCCGCCGGCGGGCGGTTCATCAAGAACGGGGCGCTGAATAACGCGGCCGGCGGGACCGTCAACGTCCACACCAACCTCGAGTTTGCTTACGACGCCCCGTTTACCGTACCGGGCGCTGATTTTGCGTTCGAGGCCGAGGTCCGTGGCGGGTTCGAAGACCTCGATATGGATGGCAATCAGTGGCAGGTCGCCGCTTCCACCGACAACGGCGCTGACGTTTCCGGCCAGGTGATCCAGGCCCCGGCGGGTCTGACCACGGACAATGTCAGTGAGGGCCTGGTGACCTATGAGTTCGTCTTTACGCAGGCCGGCGACTACACCCTGTATTACCGCGCCCGAGGCTTCTCGGAATCGACGCGCGACAGCATCTATACCCCCACGGGCTTCGACACGAATCCAACCGTCCTGGATACGACGAGCACGGATGGCGCGTTCGCCTGGCAGGCGGCCATGAACACGTTCACGGTGACGCAGGACGACGTTGACAACCAGACGGTTCTCGAACTGCGCCTTGGTGTCGCTGGGGCCGATGTCGAGATCGATCGCCTTGTCCTGAGCACCACGGCCGGTTTGATGGGCCCGGCCCTCGACGCGGTTGCCCTTGCCCCGTCCGCGCACACCAACGCGGGGACGATCCACCTGCACGGCGATCCGGACGCCGGGGCGGGCGAGGCTGCGATCGACTTCAGCATGGAGACCTTCACCGGCTACAACGGCAACACCACCGTTGCTCCCGTGATTAATGGCACGGAGTTCACGATCAGTAGCACCGGGAATGACCGCGAACTGAAGATTGATTTCCCGTACACGATCACGCCCAACTCCATCCTCGAGTTCGATTTCTCCAGTAACAATGACGCGAACCTGCACGCGATCGGTTTCGACGACGACAACATGTTCGATACCGCCCAGGCGTTCCAGCTTTACGGGACGAATTCGGAAGAGGACATCGCGACCAACCGGTTCTTCAACGACTACGAGCAGTTCACCGAGACCCAGGGCGACGACACCGGGCCGACGCGCCACTACGTGATCCCCATCGGGCAGTTCTACAGCTTCGGTGATGGTCTGACGTTCGCCGCCCCCGATGTGGACTTCCTGACCTTCATGCACCGGGGGACGGGGCAGAGCGTCTTCTCCAATGTCAAGGTGTATGAGGGTTCGCCCGTATTGACGGTGCGCGGGGCGTCATTCACCAACCTGAACGGCGGGGTGGTCAGCGGGACCGGGGCGTGGAACCTGGTTGGTCCTGATTTCGACAACGAAGGCACGGTAGCGCCGGGCGACTCGGCCGGGCGCCTTAGCATCAAGGCCGCCGGGTTCAACCAGACAGCGGACGGTCAGATCGATATCGAGTTGGGCGGGACGGAAGCGGGAACGGGTTACGACCAGCTTCTCGTGCTCGGGCGGGTGTCTCTCGACGGGGATGTGAACGTCTCGGCGATCAACATGTTCGACCCGACCAGCCCGGCGGACCAGGTGTTCGAGATCATCAAACACGAAAATCGGGTCGGGCCACCCCCGACGCCCAATGTCACCGGCCCGTTCATCAGTGACGTCTCGCCCAACCTCGAAGAGTTCTACACGCGTTTCAGCCTCGTCCTCGCCGACGAGTTCGTCGTGCTGTCCGATGTGGTCAAGTGGGATGGCGATGCCGGGGACAACCTCTGGAGCACCGCGGCAAACTGGACCACCGATGTCGTGCCCGGCCTCGATGCCGACGTCCAGATCGAGGCGGTCCGCCCGTTCGTTCAGGTCATCACGTTTGATGGTCTGATGGGGGCCGATGATCCGGGGTTCGAGGTGGTTTCTGGGACGTGGACAGGATCAGAGACGGGCAATGTGGACCCGAACGAACCGCACCTGTTCAACGGTACGTCTCCTGGTAATCCCGCTGGGACGGGCGACGACATGGTGCGTTGGAACTTCACCGATCTCGCGGCTGGAACCTACCGCGTTTCGGCGAGCTGGCGAGAGAACGCCAACCGCGCCACCGATGCTCCCTACACCATCTATGACGGCGACGCGACGACCGGAACACCCCTAACCACCGTGGATGTGAACCAGGAGTTGGCCGAGGATGACCTGCTGGCGGCGGTCGATCCGGACAGCACCGACGCGACGCCGGACAAGATCTTCTGGGAGGATCTCGGTGAGTTCATCATCACGGGCAATAAGCTGACTGTGGAGCTGACCGACGACGCCAACGAGTTTGTGATCGCTCAATATGTGCGGATCGAGCGTCTGGATCCGGGTGCGGCCGACCCGACGATCGTCATCAACACCGACGTCGGGCAGATCAAGAGCCTTAAGGCCTTCGCGCCGATCCGGATCGATGCCGGCGGAGCGCTCGAGGTGGTCGAGCTGAACGACTTCGATCTTGGGGCCCTGTTCACCGACACGCTGACGCTCAACGGCGGGACGATCACCGGCCCGGCGGCGGTGCCCGGTGTGTCCGAGGGCGGTATTGTTCTGGCTGCGGACCCGGTTACCGAGAGCTTTGACGTGACCGGTGCCGGTCAGAACGTCACGCCGTATGGCGCCGAGGATACGGGCGACGCGGCGGAACTCGATAGCAAGCAGACGTTGCAACTCACGGGAAATGCCTGGAAGAAATTATTCCTTGACGCCCCGGTCGTCGTCACAGCGCAGACGATCCTCGAGTTTGATTTTACCAGCACGGTTGAGGGCGAGGTACACGGCCTCGGCTTCGACAGCGACGATGTGGTTGACAACGCCGGTACGCAGGCGTTCCTGCTCTACGGGACCGATGCGGGAGGGGGGACGCTCGTCAGCCCGAACACGGACTTCCGTGATTACGCGGCCGATGCGCCCGGCACGAAGCACTACAAGATCCCTGTCGGAACGTTCTTTACCGGGACTTTCGAGTTCTTGACGTTCTTTAACGCGGATGTCACCGAGGCCGCGGTCAGTGAGTTCTCCAACGTGCGGGTATACGACCCGGTGACGCTGAATCTTAACAGCGGGACGATCAACGGCGATATCTTCGTCGAAGGCAAGCAATTCCTGCCGTCCGCAGTGAACCTCAACGGGTTTACCAACCCGTTGGATATCCAGTTCACCGGTGGGTTCAACACGCTGACCGGCGATCTGGGGGCGGGTCAGACCCTGACGGTGTTGGGCACGGGCACCCACCCGGAGGCGTTTGGGAGCGGCGCGATCAACTGGGTGGGCGGTGGGACCAATGCCGGGACGATCGTGCTGGATTCCGTGCGGAACCCCAGCGATCCGTTTGATCCTGATCCGATGGACGGCGACCCGACCACGGTGGATCCTGATCGTACGGCTGCGATCCTGAACCTTGATGGATCGACGCTGATCAACAACGGCGCGATCAACCTCGTCGCCGGTGACGGCGGGACGCGTGAGTTCCACAACGGGACGCTGCAAAACGGCACGGGTACGATCGACGCCTCTGCGATCGACCTGACGATTGGTGGCGAGTCCGACCCGGTCGGGTTGAACCTGGTCGGGGGGACGGTCTCCGGGACAATCCTGGTGCAGGGTAAGCAGTTCGCGCCCGCGACCGTGACACTCGATGGCGCCTTCACCGCGCCGGTTGATATCGAGTTCCAAGGCGCGTTCAGCACGCTGCACGGCAACATCGCGTCGGGCCAGACCATCACGGTGCTTGGCGCGGGCGACGGCACCGAGGCGTTGGGAACCGGCTTGGTCGAGTGGAAGACCGGGCAGGTCAACGACGGGACCATCCTGCTCGACTCGCAGCTACTGGGGAACTCGGTGAATCCCACCTCGGCCGTGCTGGAACTTGACGAAGGCACGCTCGTGAACAACGGGGCGATCACCGCCGTCGCGGGTGCCGGCGGATCGCGCGCGATCCAGAACGGCATCGTCCAGAATGCCGGGACGATCACAGCCAACGTGGACCTTGGGATCACCTTTGAGGCCGTACCCGAGGGCGACAGCCCTCTACACATCAATGCGGAGAACGCGGACAGCTTTACGGGCACGTCGTGGACAACCGCCAAGGTGCCGGGTGCTTTTGGGGCGGGTGTTGAGGTGATCCAGGCGCCGGCGCCGCAGAGCTTCGCGGTATACAACGTATTGATCGAAGAAGCCGGCACGTACACGCTGTACTACCGCGCTCGCGGCGCTGACGGGTCATCCAACAGCATCCTTACGCCGACCGGATTCGGCGTCGATGCGGACCAGGTCGCCGACACCACGGCCGACAATACGTTTGACTGGGGCACCGCGAACGGGTCGTTCGTCGTGACCGCGAACGACGTGCTGATGGGCCCGGAGAGTTTTGAGTTGCGTATCGGCGTCGGTGAAATGGGTACGGAGCTTGATGCGCTCGTGTTAGACCTCGCAGACAACCTCACCGACGAGAACCTCGATGCGCGTTTCACCTCCGGCACGCCGTTGAACATCGAAGCGGAGAACCGTGATCGGTTCGTCAATCCGTTCGGCTTCCCAACCTTCTGGCAGTTCGTCACGTCTCCGGATGCGTTCGGCACCAGCAACGAAGTGTTAGAGGTCCTCTCGCCGCCATCCGGCACACCGGCGGACGACACGTACCCCGAGTACGACGTGATCTTCGATACACCCGGCGACTACACGCTGTACTACCGGGCACGCGGGCTTTCGGACAGCCAGAACAGCATCATGACGCCGACCGGTTTCGGGATCGACCCCACCGATGTGGCTGTGACCAGCACCGACAACGTGTTCCGTTGGGACGCGGCGCTAAGCACCCTCACCGTGACACAGGCCAATGTCGACAACGTGGACACGCTCAGCTTCCGGATCGGTGTCGGTGAGCAGGGCACGCAATTCGACGCGGTGGTGCTCAGCCTGGACCCGGCCTTGAGCCAGTCTGACCTGGACGACCTGTTCGCGCCGCCGCCGACGCTTGGGAACACGGCCGCACACACGAATACCGGGACGGTCCACATCGTCGACAACGGTGAGGTGATGCAGGAAGACAAGGTCACCGTCACGATCGGCGGGGCATCGTTTACCAACGAGTCCGGCGGGCAGGTAACCGGTACGGGCAACATCCTGCTGCAGGAGACTATTTTCAACAACGACGGTAGCGTGGCTCCGGGCCAGTCGCCCGGCACGCTTGCGTTTACCGCGGACACTTTCAACCAGCAGGCCAACGGGACAATTGATATCGAGATCGGTGGGACTACCGCCGGTACCGACTACGACCAGATCACGGTGACCGGCACGGTCAATCTTGACGGGACACTGACCGTCACGTTGATCAACGGGTTCGAGCCGGTTGACACTGATCTTTTTGATGTCCTGACGGGCGGGACAGTCAACGGGTTCTTCGACAACGCTCCAACGGACGGCAGCTCGCTGTCGATTGATGGCGGGCAATTCGAGGTCGGGTATGACGGGACGGGTGTCGCGCTGAGTGACTTCGTGGCGTCCGATCCGGCGATGATCTTGACGCCGGCTGACGCTGGTTTTGAGCTGGTCGATCCGGGCGACTGGACGGCGACGGGTACCCCGCAGTTCTTCTTCAACTCCCCGGGCGACGGGTCGGAGCTGGCCCGCTGGACGTTTGATGTGACCGGAAACCCCGGCGTCTACCGGGTATCGGTGTCCTACGACCACTTCAACAACCGTGCGATCGACGCGCCGTACACCGTGTTCAACGGGACGCAGCGTGCCGGGTTGGTTGATGTGAACCAGCAGGTGGCGGCCAACGATCTTCAAGACGCTGGCGAGAATTGGGAAGACCTAGGCGAGTTCTTTATCACAGCAGACATGCTCGTCGTCGAACTCTCAGATCAGGCTACCGGTGGGATTGTGATCGCCGACTCGGTGCGGGTGCAGAAGGTCGACGAGCTGTTCGAGGTGATCGCGCCATCCAACCCGCCTGCCGCCGGGTTCAGCATCCAGTCCGGGTCATGGAACTTCTCGGCCGGGAACAATATCTGGTCGAAGGGCCCGGGCGACGGGTCCGCGATCACCCAGTGGCAGTTCACGGATCTGACGCCGGGCATCTACCAGGTGTCGGTGTCCTATCTCGCGTTCGCGGGCCGAGCGACCAACTCGCCCTACACCGTGCTGGACGGGTCCAAGGCCCTGGCCACCGTCCCGATCAACCAGACTCAGTCGGCGAACGATTTCATGGAAGATGGCGTTTCGTATGAGAACCTGGGCAGCTTCCAGATCGACGGCACGACGATGAATGTCCAGCTATCAGACAAAGCCAACGGTCTGGTGGTGGCGGGCAGGGTTCGCATCGAGCGGATCGATGAACTATTCCAGATTGTCGAGGCGACCGATCCCGACTTCAGCATCCAATCGGGCGACTGGGCGCCGACCGCGGGCGACGTGTTCATCAACGGCGCCGGCAGCGGGACCGAGGTCGTCCAGTGGCAGTTCGACGGCCTGGACCCGGGCATCTACCGCGTGTCGGTGACCTACACACCGTTCGCCAACCGCGCGACCGATGCGCCGTACACCGTGCTGGACGGCTCGAATGCGTTGGAGATCGTGGACATCAACCAGCAGGTCGCGGCGAACAGCTTCGTCGAGAACGGGATCGCGTTCCAGGACCTGGGCAACTTCCGGATCACCGACTCGACGATGAACGTGCAGTTGTCGGACCTGGCGAACAACTTCGTGATCGCCGGTGCGGTGCGCATCCAGCGGGTGGATGACCTGGCCGACATCATCACGATCGACGACCCCGGGTTTGCGATCCAGGACCCGATGGGCGCATGGAGCCTGTCGGCGCTCGGGACGATCTGGTTCAACGGGCCGGGCAGCGGCACCGAAGCGGCTGAGTGGGAGTTCACCGGGCTTGAGAAGGGTATCTACCGCGTATCGGTGACCTACGAGCACTTCTCGAACCGCGCGACGGATGCTCCGTTCACCGTGTTTAACGGCGATATCAACTTGGGCACGGTTGACATCAACCAGGAACTGGCCCCGAACGATTTCAACGAGAAGGGCACGAACTGGGAAGACCTGGGCGAGTTCAGGATCACCGGGGATACGGTCCGTGTCCGCCTCACCGACGATGCCAATGAGTTTGTCATCGCCAAGTCGGTGCGTGTTGAGCGGATCGAGGACCTGGTCGATGTGATCACCCCGACCGATCCACCGTCGGGCGGATTTACAATCGAGTCCGGCACGTGGAACTTCTCGGCCGGCAACGATATCTACTTCAACTTCGCCGGCAGTGGCAACGACGTCGCTCAGTGGGAGTTCACCGACCTGACGCCGGGCTTCTACCGGGTGTCGGTCAACTACATCCACTCACCCGGCCGCGCACCCGATGCGCCATACACGGTATTCAACGGCATGGCTTCGCTCGGGACGGTGGACGTCGATCAGACGGTCGCCGCGACCGAACTGGTCGAGGACGGTCTTGGGTACAAGCACCTGGGCGATATGTTCAAGATTACCGGAGACACGCTGCGGGTCCAGTTGTCGGATCAGGCCAACGGCTTGGTGATCGCCGGGAGTGTGCGTGTCGAGCACATCGCGGACCTGCCGCCGTCTCAGGTGATCGCTCCGACTAGTCCCCCGGCCGGTGGGTTTAGTATCCAATCCGGCACGTGGAACTTCTCCGCGGGCAACCAGATCTACTTCAACTTCGCCGGCACCGGCAACGACGTGGTGAGGTGGTCGTTCACGGACCTGACACCCGGTGTGTACCGGGTGTCGGTCAGTTACCTGCACTCGCCCGGCCGAGCGTCGGACGCGCCTTACACCGTGTCCGACGGGATGACGCCGTTGCAGACCGTCGATATCAATCAGATAACCGCGCCGAATGACTTCTCCGAAGACGGCGTGAACTACGAGGATCTCGGCTCGATGTTCGAGATCACCGGGACGACGCTGAACGTCGATCTGTCCGACGACGCCAACGGCTTGGTCATCGCCGGGAAGGTGCGGATCGAACGCCTCAGCGACCTGCCGTAAGCGGGACCGTTGACGGTACCCTGCACGTGCGGCCCACTACGTCGGGAGGCTGCGCCGGCTTGGGCCCATCGGGTACGGTTGGCACCAGAGTGAGCCCTGCGGCAAAATCCCGCGCAGGCGTTTTTCCCCTAGGTCGCCAACCGCCCCCGTTACAACCGTAAAATCCTGCAAAAACGAGATTGTTTTTTATGTATTCCCTTCCTTTACCGGAAGTGGGATATATAATTGTTGTGGGCACATCCCAAGGAGGGAAGGGCTGATCAGGAAGCCCGTGGGAGCGGAGGGTGCCCGAGATACGTTTTGGGACATGGGCTCCCAGCCTCGCATGAACCAGCCCAAGGCGTATACCTAGCGTATTGGGAGAAGACGGGTAGAAGCGTCATCCCCACCCGGTTGCACGGGTGTGTGTGCCTGTGGTCCGTTTTCGCGGCCCTTGTGGCGGTGGTTGCCGTCTCAGTGGTGTCGTGCGCACAGACCAGACGGCGGGGATTGACGGCGATAGGCCGGTTCGGATTGTGCGGCCTATCGGTGACGCGGGTGCTAGGCGGTGCCGGCGTCTTGACTTGTTCCCTCGTGGCGGACGGGGCCGGTTCGGCTCCGTGCAGCGACGCGGGATTCAGGAAGGAGCCACTATGCCGTGGGCCGACTTGACTGACAGCCGGTGCTACTTCGAGCTGCAAGGCAGCGGGGAGCCGGTGTTGTTGATCCCGGGGCTCGGCAGCACCTGCCGGGTGTGGGATCCGATCGTCGAGCAGTTGGCCGCGCGGTTCTGCGTGATCGCTGCGGACAACCGCGGCGTCGGCCTCTCGCAAGCCAAACGCATGCCCAATTCGTTGCGGGCGAACAGTGCGGATCTGATCCAGCTACTCGACCACCTGCAACTCGATCGCGTCCATGTGGTCGGCCTGTCACTCGGCGGTGTGATCGCGCAGCGGCTCGCGTCCGACCACCCCGAGCGGGTCAATCGATTGGTGCTGATGTCCTGCACGCACCGGTTCACTCCCTATCTCAAAGATATGGCGCAACTGATCGGCCAGGCGCTAAGGCGGTTCCCGTGGCGGATGTTTTTGCAGACGATGGAACTGCTTGGCAGCGGGCCACTGTACCTGGACAAGAACCCCAGCCGTATCGATGAAAAGATCAAGCTCCAGGAAGAACTGGGCATCTCGCGCAAGGTGTTGATCCGTCAGCTGCGCTGCCTGGCGGCGGCGGATCACTCGGCTGATATCAAGCGGATCGCAGTGCCGACCCTGGTCGTTGCCGGGGAATACGACGCCCTGATCCCTTCCTGTTATGCGCGGCAGACAGCGGACGCGATCCCGAACAGCGAGTTCAAACTGATGTCCGAGACCGGGCACGACCCGTTAATCGAGTGCCCCGATCGCGTCGTGCGGATGCTGGTCGAGTTTCTGGCACGGCCAACGCAGAGCCGGGACGGTTCACACCCCGGCGATCAGAAAATCATGGACGCGGCGTAGCCGTTGCGTTTGCGTGAGCGATTGAAGGTTCGTGAAGGAGAGAAGGAGGTCGTTATGAAGGCAACCCGTCATTTCGTGTTACGCCCGTGGAGCCGGTTTCGCCGTGATGGCGTGCCCGGCCGAATCGACGGATCGGCGAATGGTGCCGGTGTGTCGTCGACGCCGTCCGACCCCTACACCAAGTACAAGCTGCCACGCACACTGAACTACCCCACGACAACGCTTGGCTGCCTCTTGCGGCAAACGGCAAAGCGGTACCCCGATCTGCCCGCCGTCGGGTACGGCGAGTTGGCCTGGACCTATCGTGATCTGCTGGAGCGCGTTAATCGTTTGGCTGCGGGGATGGCGGACATGGGCGTTGGCCACGGTGATCGTGTTGTGCTGACGCTGCCGAATTGCCCCGAGTTTATCGCCGGGTTCCTGGCGATCCAGCGACTCGGTGCCGTTGTGGTTAACGCCGGGCCGCTGATGGGCGTCGATGATCTGCGTCGGCTGTTCGCGATGACGCACCCGAAGCTGGTGATGGCGCTGGACCTGCAGGCGCCGCAACTGGAGACGGCTGCGGAGGGATGCGACGGGCTTAACTGGCTGTGGGCGTCGCTGAAGGATTATCAACCTGTCTGGACGCGACTCGGTTACCGGGTCAAGCTCTGGCAGGCGCGCCAGCACCTCGGCGACCGGTCGAGGCACACCCACCTGGATGCTTTGCTTGAGAGTGCGCCGCCGATGCCGCCGACCGCGATGTCGGACCCGGATGATGTGGCGGTGCTCCAGCCGACAGGCGGGACGACGGGGAGCTTAAAGGTTGCGCGTTTGACGCACCGCAACGTGCTCGCCAACGCGACGCAGTTGTCCGTGTGGGCCTCGTTGCAGGCCGGGCAGGAGCGCGTGCTCGGCATCCTGCCGATGTTCCATGTGTACGGGTTGTCGATGGGGTTGGTGATGCCGGTGTTCACCGCGTCGCAGATGGTCCCGATGACGCGCTTCCGCGTGAGACACCTGATCGAGACGCTTGAGCAGCACCGCCCGACGCTGATTCCGCTGGTCCCCGCGATACTCGAGGCGACGTGTGACCTGCTGCAGATTGAGGATCAACCCGACGCCGTCGCCGTCATGCGGCGCGGGACGGTGATGAGCGGTGCGGCACCGCTGAACGCGTCCACCTCGCAGCGCTTCGAAGACCTGACCGGCGTCAAGATTGTGCAGGGGTATGGGCTGACCGAGGCGTCGCCGGTGACGCACGCCAACCCGTTACAGGCACCGCGCGTCGGGTCGATCGGGCTGCCGCTGCCCGATACCCACGTCCGCGTGATGAGTGTCCAGGGCGACGCCCAGGAAGTGAAGCCCGGCGACGTCGGTGAGCTTCTGATCAGCGGCCCACAGGTGTTTCAGGGGTATCTCGATAGCCCGGAGGAAACCCGCCGCGCCCTTTCAGTCGATGAGAACGGTAGGAGATGGCTGCATACGGGCGATGTCGTCCGGGTGGACGAGGACGGCTACTACTACGTGATGGACCGGAAAAAGCACATGATCAATCGCGGGGGCTTGAAGGTCTACCCGCGTAAGGTCGAGGTCGTACTCGCCGAGCACGACAAGGTCGCCGACGTGGCGGTGGTTGGTCGGCCGGACCGCAAGCACACCGAAACAGTTGTCGCTGTCGTTGTGCCCGAGGGGGCCGTTAAGGATGAGGCCGCACTCGCCGAGGATTTGCGGGTGTTGTGTCGCGAGCGCCTGGCGCCCTATGAGGTGCCGTCGGTTATCGAGTTCGCGACGGAGCTGCCGCGGTCGGCGTTGGGCAAGCTGCTCAAGCACCGCATCGGCGGGAAGCAGAACGGTAATGGGCACGCGGAAGTGCCCGCGGCCGACGTGGCACCGTCAAACGGGTCGGGCGAGAACAAGGAGTAAGCCGATGGTGGCCTGGGTATCTAACAATGGGAATGTGGCGGTCGTCGGCGGTGTGCGCACACCGTTCGCCAAAGCGGGGACGGCTCTGTCGGGCACGCACGTGACGGAGTTGGCGCGCACGGCGATGCAAGAGGTGCTCTACCGCACGGGTTGGCCGTCGTCGCGGGTGGACGAGGTCGTCATGGGCAACGTGGTCATGCCGGCTGACGCGACCAATCCTGCACGTGTGGCTGCACTCTACGCGGGGATCCCCGAGAGTGTCCCCGCGTTGACCGTGCAGCGTAATTGTGCGTCCGGGATGGAAGCGATTGGGCAGGCCGCTGCCCGGATCCAGAACAAACAGGTCAGCGCCGCGTTAGTCGCCGGGGCCGAGTCGATGAGCACCGTCCCGCTGATGCTCCCGGTAGAGACTCTCGCGCCGATGACACGGTTGATGAAGGCTAAAACTCCTTGGCAGAAGCTCGGTGCCATCGCCGGTTTCCGGCCCAAACACTTCAAGATGGTGTCCGGGCTGGAGCAGGGGCTGACCGACCCGACCTGCGGGATGATTATGGGCAAGACGGCTGAGGTGCTCGCGCACGAGTTCGCCATTAGCCGCGCGGAGCAGGATCAGTTTGCTTTGGCCTCCCACCAGAAGGCGACGGCGGCGATTGAGGGCGGGCACTTTGAAGACCATATGGTCACGGTCTACGCCGGGGATCGGTGCAAGCCGGTCAGCGCGGACATCGGGCCGCGTGCGAATCAGACGATGGAAGCGCTCGCGAAGCTGCGCCCGATCTTCGATCGGCGCGACGGCAGCGTGACGACGGGCAACGCCTGCCAGATTACCGACGGCGCCGTCGCGGAGTTGATGGTCGATGGCGAGCTCGCCAGAGCCGAGGGCATGGAGGTGCTGGGATACGTACGCGGGTACGCGACCGCGGCGCTGGACCCGCGCCGGATGGGGCTGGGCCCGGTGTTCGCGATCGACCGCCTGCTCTCGGCGACTGGGATGACGTTGGATCAGATTGGCTTGATCGAGATCAACGAGGCCTTCGCGGTGCAGGTGATCGCATGCCTCAAAGCGATGGCGAGTGATGCGTTCTGCCAGAAGCACCTCGGCCGCAGCGGTGCGATCGGGCAGGTCGATACCGATCGGCTGAATATCGACGGCGGGGCGATTGCGCTGGGCCACCCTGTCGGGGCGACCGGGGCGCGGATCGTCTTGAGTCTGCTGCACGCGATGCGTCGAGAGGGCGTGGAGTACGGGATCGCATCGCTTTGTGTCGGGGGAGGACAGGGGACAGCCGTCCTGCTGCAACGGAGGTGAAATCATGACAACAACACTACGCCACGAGACTGATGACCAGGGAGTGATGACCGTGTGGTTCGATCACGCGGGCCGCTCTGTCAACACATTTACGCCGGCAGCGCTGAAAGAGCTAAGCGACCTCGTCGATTCGATTGCGGGAAGTTCCGATCAGGTCAACGCGGTGATCTTCGCGTCAGCCAAGCAGGGCGTGTTCATCACGGGGGCCGATCTATTCGAGATGTCGGAACTCGATGCGGCCGCGTTGCGGAAGTTTCTGGCGATGGGGCAGGAAGTATTTGACCGCATCGCCGGACTGCCGATGCCGACCGTTGCCGCGATCAACGGGCATTGTCTTGGCGGCGGGATGGAACTGGCGTTGGCTTGCCGATTCCGCGTCGCGGTGGACGACGGGTCGATCAACCTGGGGCTACCTGAGATCAAGCTAGGCATCCTCCCGGCGTGGGGCGGGACGACGCGGATGACGCGGATGCTTGGTCTAACCCGGGCGTTGCCGATGATGCTCGCCGGGAAGATCATGCCGCCGCGCAAAGCGATGTCGGCTGGCATGATCGATGCAGTGGTGCAGCCCGAAGCGTTGCTCGCTGCGGCGCATCGTCTAGTGGGCAGTAACCCAGAGGATCGCAAACTAAGCATGATTGATCGTGCGGCGGTGAAGTCGGCTGCGGTTACGGGTTTGCTGTGTCGAGCTGCCAAGCGCCAGGCTATCGCCAAGACCTATGGCAACTACCCCGCTGCCGAGCGGCTAATCGATGTCGCGCACACGTCCATTCTAAACGGCCATCAAGTCGGATTGGACGCGGAACGCGATGCGGCGATTGACCTGTTTGAGACCGATACGAGCAATAATCTTCGTCGGTTGTTCTTCCTCCGCCACCACGCCAAAAAGGCCGTGAAGGACGCCGTGGGTGCTGATCCCATGATCGTCGAGCGCGCCGCGGTAATCGGTGGCGGCACGATGGGCGCGGGGATCGTGCACGCCCTGGTGCGGGCCGGGATCCCGGTGAGGCTGGTAGAAGTAGACGACCAAGCCGCATCGGCAGGGCTGTGTCGCGTTTGCAAGATGCTTGATCGTGACCGCAAATCCAAGCGGATCAGCCCGCTGCAGATGCGCGACGCGATGCGGATGGTCTCGCCGACCACAAATTGGAGCGGTTTGGACCTCGTGGACTTCGTCATCGAAGCTGCGACAGAAAAAGCTGACGTTAAGAAGTCGTTGTTCCAGAAACTTGATGGGCTGACACGTGCGGACACCGTGCTCGCGACCAACACCAGTTCGTTGAGCGTAAGCGACCTGGCGGCCGCAACGCAGCACCCGGGCCGCGTGATCGGGCTGCACTTTTTCAACCCTGTGCCGCAGATGCCGTTGGTTGAAGTGGTTCGCGCCGGCTTGAGCAGCGACGTGGCCGTTGCGACCGGTGGCTCGCTTGCGCTGCGACTCGGCAAGGTCCCCGTGATTGTGAACGATGCTCCGGGATTCCTGGTCAACCGGGTGTTGATCCCGTACCTGGCCGAGGCCTTGGCGATGGCGGCGGAGGGCGCGCCGATTGCGCACACCGACCTGGTGATGAAGCGTTGGGGCATGCCGATGGGCCCGTACGAATTGCTCGATCAGATCGGCCTGGATATCGCGGTTGCGATCTTCGATGCAGTTGGCGGGCAGATGGGCGATGGGAGGGTGATGCCCAAGGGGTTTGACCGCGTGATCGAACGCGGGTGGCTGGGCCGTAAGAGTGGCCGTGGGTTCTACGACTACGGCAGTAGACGACGGATCCCGTTGATCGATCGTCGCGGGCCGCGCATGAATCGGGCGATGATCGATCTCCTGTCAGACGGGAAGCACGCAGCGGCGCGACCGAGTGATTCGGATATCGAAGGCCGGCTAATCCTGCCGATGGTTAATGAAGCCGCCTGCCTGTTGCGCGAAGGTGTGGTGGACTCGACCGACGCAATTGACCTGGCGACCGTGATGGGGCTCGGGCTTGCACCGTTCCGTGGCGGTCTGATCCGATACACCGATACCACTGGGCTCGATGAGATTGTCGAGCGGATGAATGATCTCGCGACGCGGCACGGCCGACAGTACACGATGGCTGGCGAACTGCACCGACTGGCGGAATCAAATCAACCGATGCAAGCGTTAACACAGGGTACGGATGGCCGCCCCGCCTCAGGGTCTGCGGCGCCGAGCAAGCACCCACAACATTCATGACCGTACGAGGGAGTATCAACCATGGTGACTTTACGTAAAGAAGATCAGGAACAGTTTGAGAAGGCGAAGGACTTGATGGAGGACGGGCCTCAGGGCGACCTGGGTTTCGTGCGTTCGTTGTTCTTCGGGCGTCTGCGTCTGGATCAGGTTCGGCCTTACCCCAAGCCGAATCCAGAGGAGGCGGCACGCGTTGAGGAACTGCTGGGTAAGCTCGATGTGTTCCTCAAGGAGAAAGTCGACGCGGACAAGATCGATGCCGAGGAGCGTGTCTCGCAGGATCTGATCGATGGGCTGGGCGCACTCGGTGTGATGGGGATGGTCGTGCCCAAGGAGTACGGCGGCGGTGGGTACAGCCACACGTCGTATTGCCGGGTGCTGGAACGGATCTCGCAGACTTGTGCCTCGACGGCTGTGCTGGTTGGGGCGCACCAGTCGATCGGTCTTAAGGCCCTCGTGCTCAACGGCAGCGATGAGCAGAAGAGCGCGTTCTTGCCTGACCTGGCGAGCGGGAAGAAGCTCGCTGCGTTCTGTCTGAGTGAGCCGGAGGTCGGGTCAGACGCCGCGAACATTCAGACACAGGCGCACCTGAGCGAGGACGGCAAGCATTGGGTTCTCAACGGGCACAAGAAATTCGCCACGAACGCGGCGATCGCCGGGATGCTGACGGTGATGGCACGCACGCCGGTCGAGATCGACGGGCAGATCAAGGAAAAGGTGACGGCGTTTATTGTGACGCCGGACTTGCCGGGTTTCGAGGTGGTTAGCCCGAACCGCAGCAAGTGTGGGATCCGTGGGACGTGGCAGGGGACGCTGCGATTCAACAATATGCACGTCCCGTGCGACCGGATTCTGGGAGAACTGGGCAAGGGTTTGAAGGTCGCGCTGACAGTGCTCGGATTTGGGCGGTGCACGCTCAGTGCGGGTTGCCTGGGCTCGGCGAAGGTCGCCGTGGATATGGCTGTCGAGCACGCGCGCAAGCGGAAGCAGTTCGGCCGCGCGATCGGCGAGTTTCACCTGGTCAAGAAAAAGATCGCACACATGGCGGAGATGACGTTCGCGATGGATGCGTTGACGTATCTCGCTGCCGGCTGCGTCGATCGCAAAGACAAAGACCTGATGATCGAAACCTCGATGGTGAAGCTGTTCTGCAGCGAAGCCGGGTGGGGCGTCGTCGATGATGCCCTGCAGATCTGGGCCGGCGAGGGGTACATGCGCGAGCACGGGATCGAGCGCATGATGCGTGATGCGCGGATCAACCGGATCGTCGAGGGGACGACCGAGGTGATGCTATCCTTCGTCGCGCTGATGGGGATGAAGGGCGTCGGCGAGGAGTTCGAGGAAGTGTTGCGAGCCACCCGCCACCCGATCAAGCGATTCTCGCGGTTGACCGAGTTTGCGCAGCACGAGTGGCGCGACGTGATCGTCGGGCATACGCGTGATCATTCCGGCAACGGGTGGCACCCGAAGCTCTCGCGCGAGGGCCGTATGCTCGCCAAGCTGACACGCGCGTTGGCGCGTCGTGTGAGCCGGGCGCTCGCGACGTATCGCCAGGGCATCTTGGATATGCAGCTTATCCAAGAGCGGATCGCGTGGTCCGCGACCGAGATGTATGCGATGGCTGCGGTGATGTCGAAGCTCGATGGGATGCTGCGTGACGCGGAGAAGGGCGAGGGGTGCGCGACGCTGGATCGCGACTTGATCGTCGGCAAGGCGTACTGCCTGCACGCGGCGCAGCGGACCCATCACCGGTTGAAGAACCTGTTTAACAGGGGCGACCGTGAGACACTCAAAGCCGCTGATGCGGTGCTGCAGCTCGGGCGGGATAACTGAATCCGGTTGACGGAACGGTGATTGGGTTTGCGGGTGCGAGCTAGTTAGCGGGGTCGGGCAGCCATCCGCCCATGGGAGCGGTCGCTCGCCGGGCGGCGGTGATTAAGATCGCGATGCCTAGCCCAACCAACCCGACGCTCAGCCATTGCCCGCGCGTCAGGCCGAGCCATTGCAGGCCAAGGTGCGCATCGGGCACGCGGAAAAACTCGCCGCCGATGCGGACAACACCATAAACGAGGCAGAAACACCCGGCGATCGTGCCGGGTTTTCTTTTGCGAGTCCACACGGCTGCGAGCACGGTGAATAGCAGGAGTCCTTCGAGCAAAGCTGCATAGAGTTGCGACGGGTGTCGCGGTGTCAGCAGCGGTTCGATTGCTGCGATCACTTCCGGTTGGCCTTGTTGAATCAGCTCGATGATACGGCGTACCTGTGAGGGCGTGTCCCAGTCGGCGGCGTGTCGCAGCGCGGGCACGGATTGTGTGGCCGAGTTGATCTGCGCCAGTTTGTCGATTGGCCAGTCGTACAATTCCTGAGGGAATCGCACAGCCAATGGGAACTGCGGCGAGCACGGCCGACCGAGCAACTCCCCGTTGATGAAGTTGGCAATGCGGCCGAAGAACACGCCGAGCGGCGCGGCGAACGCCATGAGGTCCAGCAGGTGCAGCCACGGGTGGCCGTGTTTGCGGGCGAACCACCCTGTGGCGAGGATCCCGCCGATCATCCCGCCGTGGCTGGCCATGCCGCCTTCGTTGATTGCGAGCACTCCCCAGAACGGGATGTCGGGTGTGAACTGCCAGAGCAGTTCGAGTCGGTAAAACAGCACGTACCCGAGCCGCCCACCGACAACAATCCCCAACGCGATCGCAACGGCCAGGTCACCGATGTTCTTGTCACTTAGAGAGGAGACACCGACGCGCGTCACGCGGCGGATCAGCAGGTAACCAATCAGAAAGCCGATCAGGTACGACACACCGTACCACCGGATCGGGCCGCCTTGCCATAGCTCGATCATGTACGGATCGATCTGGTGCAGGTATGCGGCGAGTGTCCCGATCATGGGGAAAGGATAATCAATGAATCGATCGCTCGTCAGCGTCGCGGCGCGGCGGTCACCGGCCTTTGCGGTGGGAGGATTTTCGATTGCGGGATTTGGATTGTTTGGGTCGGGTTGAGTTTTGGCTTGTGTTTTTCGCGGCTTGGGGTTGGCGCAGCTTCTTGACTCTGGCCTGTTTGGGCTTGGCTTTTTTGGGTTTGGCGGTTGAGATGCCGCTGTTGCCGAGCTTACTGACGATCACCAGGTCGAGTTGTCGTGCCGGGGGATCGACGGTCGCGATACGGACCATGAAGCGGTGGCCGATTCCGATCGTGTCGCCGGATCGTTCGGCGACCAGGGCGCCGGTCTGGCGGTTGAGTCGCCAGCGATCACCGTGTCGGCCGCCACCGGATGAGGGCAGCGCTGCGATATTGATGAACCCGTCGATCAGGAAGCGGTCGATCTGCACGAAGATGCCCGAACCAGTGACGCCGGTGACGGTCCCCTCGAAGTCTTCGCCGAGGTGGTTGCTGAGCAGTTGAAGGACCAGGAAATCGCGCAAGTTGCGCTCGGCCGATTCGGAGTTGCGTTCGGTGGCGGAGCAGTGTTGGCCGATCTTGGTCAGCGCCTCGAGGTCGGGGCAGCGCGGGTCGTCGCCCAAGTCGCGCGCGAGTTTCTTGGCGTTTTTTCCGGTCGGGGGTTGGTCGGATGCGGCTTGGAGGTAGGCGGCTAGCGCGCGGTGTACCACGAGGTCGGGGTAGCGGCGGATGGGGCTGGTGAAATGGGTGTAGTGCTCGCTTGCCAGAGCGAAGTGGCCGATCAGGTCGGGGGCGTACTCGGCTTTGCTGAGCGTCTTGAGGACAGCCATGTGGACGGCGTGCTGGGCGGGCTTGCCGCGGACAGCGTCGAGCAGAGCTTGCAACTCGGAACGGCTGGGGCGTGCGGGGATGTTAAACCCGGCGACACGTGCAAAGTTGTGCAGCTCGCCGATGTCGTGCACGTCCGGGTCGGGATGGATCCGGCGGATCATGGGCATATCGATCGAGTCGAAGTGTCTTGCGACTGCTTCGTTGGCCTGCACCATGAACATCTCGATGATCGTGTGGGTGAAGGATTCATCCTCGGGCATCGCATCGGTCACGTGGCCGTCGTCGTCGAATACCAGCTCGACGTCGGGCAGGCTCAGCGTGATCATGCCGCCTTTGAGACGGTGCGTTCGAAGCACACGCGCCAGCTCGTCCATGAGTTTGAGGTGATCGATGAGCCGCGGTGGGTAAGGCGTCTCTGACCGTGCGTGGGTTCGGGCTTCGGCTTCGGGGCGGCCTTCGATCAGGGCTTGGGCTTCGAGGTAGGTCAGCCGCTTAGCTGAGCGGATCACAGTATTTGCAAAGCGTTGCCCGGCGACACCGCCTTCGGGTGTGAACCGGATAAACGCTGACTTGCAGAATCGGTTTACACCTTCCTGCAGTGAGCAGACACCATTGCTGAGAAGCTCGGGCAGCATGGGCACGACCTTGCGCGGCAGGTAGGTGCTGTTGCCGCGCGCGTAGGCGTGTTCGTCCAGCTCGGTCCCTTGCTTGACGAAGCTGGAGACGTCCGCGATATGCACGCCCAACTCGAACGCGGCCCCGTTGGGTTCCTTGGACGGGTCGAGCCGGCGGATGCTGATCGCGTCGTCGAAGTCTTTCGCGTCGGGCGGGTCGATCGTGCAGATCAGTTCGCCGGTGAGGTCTTCGCGGTCGGCGGGGACGGTGTTGTCGTCGAAGGCGTGGGACGCGTCGCGCGCTTCCTGGAGGATGTTTTCGGGGAAGTGATCGGGCAGACCGAACGCGCGCATGGTGGCGAGTGTCTCGACGTCGGGCCGGCCTCGCTCGCCGAGAACTTCTGTGATCACACCCTCAGCGGGCGCCTTCTCAGATGGGTATTCGATCAGTTCGACCACCACCTTGTCGCCGGGCTTGGCGTCCTTGGCGTGTGGGTCGCGGATCACAACCGGGTCGGTAAGCAGGTTGCCGTCGGCTTTGACGACCCACCCCTTGCCGGCTTGCATCAGTTGCCCGACGTAGCGGCGGTCGGCGCGCTTAAGGACTTCGACGATCGTGCCGGTGTAGGGCGATCGCCCGGAGCCTTTCGCGCGGCCGGGTTGGTGCGAGACGGACGCCCGCACGACATCACCGGTCATCGCGCCACCTGTTCGGCCGGCAGGGATGAACAGGTCGCCGTGCTCCATGAGTGAGTCGGGCACGAGGAAGCCGAAGCCGCGTCGGTTGAGGCGGAACGTCCCGACGCGCTCGCGCCCGGGTGGTGGGAGGACGACGGCGTTGGACGAGCCGAGTACGACCTGGCCCTCGCTGACCAGTTGTTCGACCGCGAGGCGGAAGTCATCGATTTCGTCGTCGCTGATGCCCAGGTCCGCGGCCAGCTTGTTTGTCTGGCGCGGCTGATAGCGTGGGTCGGCGAGGTAGGAGAGGATTCGTTTTGAGTAGCGTCCTGGCATGGGGTTGGCCGGCTAAGCGGCGTCGGTCGTGGGTTGACTGGCGGCGGGTAGCGGGGTTGGTTCCTGTGGGGTTGGTGGTTTCGCGTTATGCGTCAGGCCCGGCTTCGCAGTGGCCTGCACTGTCCGGGCGGGTAATGATCCATACGAGCGTACGGCCCGTGTGGGTGGTTCATGTTACTATAGGCCGATGGCCACAACACAAGAGATACTTGATGCCGCAGCCAAGCTGGGCAAGCTGATCGCGACGCACGATGCCGCTAAGAAGTACGAACAGGTGCTCAAGCGGTTTTCTGAGGATGTCGATGCGCAGCGACTTCTTAGCGATATGAACCGGTTTACGGACGGTTTGGCCGAGAAAGAGGCCAAGGGGCAACCGATCGAGGTCAGTGAGAAGAAGCAGATGGCGGCGTTCCAGGAAAAGGTGATGCAGAATGCGGTGATCCGGGACTTTCAGATGGTTCAGATGGATTACCTGGACCTGATGCGACGCGTGGATCAGGCGATGGCCGGACCGGCGGAGTCGAAAGTGGCGGCGCCGGCAGCGGGCTTGTCGGGCTGACCCGGACCCCCAGATGGTCGACAACACACCCTGTCGATACTTAGTTACGTTGATTGGGATGCGGTGGTTCAGTGGCTGGGCAGCGGTGGGAGGGCGAGGTCGGCCGGATCATATCCGAACGCACTGCTAGCCAGCAGGTGCTTCCATTCCTCGACTCGTAAGCAGATCTCCGGCCAATTCTCCTGGGCAAGCTCATCCTGGATGGGGCCGGGCTGGAGCACATCCGGCGCGATTTGGCTGGCGGACCAAGGCAATACCTTGCAGGTTAGCTCGACCATTTTTCGGTAGGCCGGCTGTGCACCGGCCGCAGGCAACCCCTGTTCGAGCAGCGTCGCTGAAAGTGCCAAATATCGGTACGCCACGAGCGTCAGTTGCCGCAGGGTGTCAGGGCCGATCAGTTGGTCGTTCGAGCTGGCCTCGACCGTTTTGACAAATAGGGTTCGTAGCCCGACCAACGCGGCTCCCAGCGGGGCACCGGGGTCGGCTGTGTGGACCGCAACACGGCGGTTGAGCACGTCAAGCAGTTGGGTGGATGCTTCGGGGATGCTCAGCCCGACGAGGCCCATGAGCAGTTGTTGCAGGACGTGTTCGGAAGATTCGCGCACCATGCTCTGGACGAGCAGGTCCAGGATCTGCGCTTGTTCCTGCGACGGCAGGTTGTCGCGGGAACCGGTGTCGCTGGCGGCTTTGGCCGCCCAGTATCGCACTGCGGGGTTGGGGTCAGCCAAGCCTTTTTCAACCAGACCGAGCGTGCTTAAGTCGCTCAGGTGCGCCGTGATGATCATCGCGTTAATGCGGACCGCCAGCCGGTCGGACTCGACGGCTTCGATCAGCCGGTTGCTCGCGGCCGACGAGTACGCCAGGGTGAAACTGTCCGTTGCCCCCCCGCGGATCAGCGGATCGATCAGTTGCGACCGTGCCTGGGCGACCTGCTTGTCGGTGCCCGTGGTCAACAGGCCTGTCTGGCGGGCGATGTATTGGTCGACCACCTGGTGCTGGCCAGGCGTCAGCGAGGAGGTCGCGCTGATGATCTCGATCGGGATCTGGTCGGCCGCTCGCACCGGTGCGCAAGCCAAACAAATCACCAGGCCGAGCGCCGCCAAAGTAACGGAGCAAGGCTGAACACGGATGATCTGACTTAGCGGCATGGTGGAGGGTCCAACTTCTCGGTCGGGGAAGATACTACGCGAAATTGCGAAATTATGGGTCGGCCCCGGGGGTGTCAACCGGCAAACGATGCACCGGCCGCGGGCGTGCAAGGCGGGTACTTAGTAGTAGATCGGTAGGGGGGGGGCGGGAGGCTGAATCTAGAACGCGAACATCTCGTCCGAGTCGTTGGCGTGGAACTCACCGGTCGCCTCGTTGTAGAACCAGGCACTGGATCCGACGGCACCATCGCCCACATCCGAGCTACTGGTATTGGCGTTGGGCGGGATCTCCTGCAGGTACGGCCCGTAGGGAAACCCGTTCGAGCCGGGGGGGGCTGTGTTCCCATCGATGTCCGTCGCCAAGGTCATCTGATCGGCGAAGCCGTCAAGCGACGGGTATCCGCCGTGGTGCTGATGGTACAGGCCAAGCTGCGAGCGGATCCGGAACACGTTCATCCGGATCGAGTTCTCGCGCGTCTCGGTGGTCGCGCTGACGAACTGCGGCAAGACCATCGCCGCAAGGATCGCCAGGATGGTGACCACGATCAGGATCTCCACCAGGGTGAAGCCGGACCGGCCGCGTCGGACAAGGTTGTGGCTTGTATGGATTGGATGCACGCTTTTCCCTCGCCAGCCCCCAACGGTGTAGAGAGCCCCGGCCGTTTCTGTAGATGGGCGAACGGGTAGCTCCACGTAATATTCATCGGCCAGCGGGATAGTTACTTTAAATAATGGAGTTGGAAATTGGGTATAACGGGTTTTGGTGTCTGATTGTGGTGTCTGCACAACATAGGAAACAATGCGGTGTCGCAAGCCGGCCTACGCAGTCGATGGCAGTTATCGGAGCCGGCCCGGGAGGCGGCTGCTTCGGCCCAGGCCCGCACGCTGGCCAGCGAGATGGGCGTCTCGCCGCTCGTGGCGAGCCTGCTTCTGGGGCGCGGGATCGACTCCACAGCGGCGGCTGGGGCCTTCTTCGGGCCGAAGCTGACCGACTTGCACGACCCCTTTCTTTTGGGCGGTGCACAACAGGCCGCCCAACGTATCGCCAAGGCAGTCAAAGAATCGCAACCTATTGTTGTTTATGGTGATTATGACGTTGACGGCATCACCGCATCGGCGATTCTCTGGCATGTGCTCAGGCTGGCCGGTGCCAATGTCGAGATCTACGTCCCCCACAGGATCGACGAGGGCTACGGGCTCAATACAGCCGCCATTGAGCGGCTCTGCCAGGACCATCCGCTTCTGATCACGGTCGACTGCGGGATCACGGCGATCGACCCGGCTGCGGCTGCAGCCCGGGCTGGGGTTGATCTGATTATCACCGACCACCATGCGTTCGACGCTGGCGGCCTCCCCCAGGCCCACACGATCGTCCACCCGGGCCTGCCGGGGGCCGGCTACCCGTTCAGCGGGCTGTCGGGGGCCGGCGTCGCGTTCAAGCTCGCTTGGGCCATCGCTCGCGAGCACTGCGGTTCGCAGCAGTTGCCCCGGGCCTACCGCCGCCTGTTGATGGACTTGCTGGCCTACGCCGCTCTGGGGACCATCGCCGACATCGTGCCCCTGCGCGACGAGAACCGGGCCATCGCTGCTCGCGGGCTCGCCGGGCTGATCAACTCGCCGTTCGAGGGGGTCCAGGCGCTGATCAAGGCATCCGGGCTCGGGGGAGAATCGATTGACTCCTACCACGTTGGGTTCGTGCTCGGTCCGCGGCTCAACGCGTGCGGACGCATGGGCCACGCAGCCGAAGCCGCCGAATTACTGACAACCGCGACGGGTGCGCGGGCGGCTGAGATCGCGACTTTGCTGTCCGGGCAGAACGACAAGCGCCGCGAGATTCAGAAAGACGTGTTTGAGCAAGCCGCAGACCAGGCACGCGAGCGCGGTGCCGATGATCCGGGCTGTCGGGCGATTGTCGTGGGTGATGAACGCTGGCACCCGGGGGTCCTGGGGATCGTCGCGAGCCGGTTGGTCGAGACATTCGCCAGGCCGGCGGTGGTGCTTAGTTTCCGCGACGGCGTTGCGGCCGGCTCGGCACGGAGCGTGCCGGGTGTCTCGATGCACGCCGCGCTGGAGCATTGCCGGCAGGATCTCGACACCTATGGCGGGCATACGATGGCTGCGGGGATGCGATTGGCCCTCGATCGGGTCGACGCATTCCGCGAGCGATTCACACAATATGTTGGCGAACAACTGGCCGAAGGCGATCTGATCGCCACGGTCGACGTTGACTTGGCCTGCGAGTTGGACGACCTGTCCGTGCCGGTCGTCGAGCAGATCGAGAGTTTCGCCCCGTTTGGACAATCAAACCCCCGGCCGGTGCTAATCGCGTTCGGATTGATCGTTGATCAGGAACCGAAGCTTGTCGGCGCACACGGGCAGCACCTGCGATTGTCTTTGCGGCAGGGCAATCGAGTCATGTCGGCCGTCGGATTTGGCCTGGGCGACCTGGCGGAGCACCTGGCACGGGGCGCGACGATCGATGCCGTGTTCGAGCCCCGCCTAAACGCTTGGCGCGGGCGTCGCTCCGCGGAGCTTCATCTGAAAGACTTCCGTTCCACCCAGCCCGAGCCGGTGATCGATGTTGTGGTGAATCCTAAGATCGTGTCGACGGGCCCGGCTCGCCTTGTCAAATGACTTTGCGCGTCATGCCGCGTCGGATGTCCCGGTCGGCATCGCGGCTCTTGACCTTCTGCCGCTTGTCGTAGTGTTTTTTCCCGGTCGCCACGCCGAGTTCCAGTTTCACCATCCCGCGCACGAAGTACATCGCCAGCGGGACCAGCGTCGTCCCCTTGGCCGAAGTAGCGCCGACCAGCTTCGCGATCTGCCGCTTGTGGGCCAGCAGCTTCCGCGCGCGCAGCGGCTCGTGGGCGTTTGTCCCCGATGAGTGGGCGTATTGCGGGATGTCCACGTTGTACAGGAACAGCTCCATCCGCTTCGGATCGACCCGCGCGAACCCCTCCGCCAACGAGACCTGTGCGCTGCGGATGCTCTTGACCTCGCTGCCGCGCAGCGCGATCCCGACCTCGAGCTTCTCGAGGATGTTGTAGTCGTGCCACGCCCGCCGGTTGTTAATGTGCGGGGTCTGATTCTGTTTGCTGTTCTTAGCCATCGGATCGAGCGAGAGGATACGTGACCCACCGGGGCCTGTCAGCCGACCGACGGTTACCGCCACCCGCTACTTGCCGATGCAAAACGTGGCGAACACGCGCCCGATCACATCGTCCGCACTGATCTGCCCGGCGATCCCCGCCAGGTGGTCCAGCGCCTCACGCAGTGCCACCGCGATCAATTCGGGGTCTCTAAGCTGCCCGCCGGTACGCTGAGATCCGATCGATCCGTCGGCCGCAGTCAGGCTGCACATCGCCGCATCGATCGCCGATTCATGACGCGGCATTAGCGCCAGTGAGCCGGCCGATACACTAACGGCTCGATCCGCGAGCCGGCCGAAGATCGTGTTTCGTAATGCGTCCAGCCCCTCGCCGGTCACAGCGCTGACGGAGACATCGCCCGCCTTGGTCTCAACGGTGCCGGTGCGATCGCACTTGGATCGGACCCGGATCACGGGCGCGTCGGGCGGCGTTGCGATCAGTTGGTCGGGGCGGCTGCCGTCATCAATCAGCAGGACCGCGTCCGCTGTCTCGATCGCACGTTTGGCCGCGCTGTCGGCTTGTTGGGCGAGTGTGTCGGACGGCGTGTCGATGCCGGCAAGATCAACCAGCATGATTTCAACGCGCCGCCCGCCCACCCCATCAATCGTCAGTGGCTCGGCCAACAGGTCGCGTGTCGTGCCGGGGGCGGCGTCAACGACCGCCCGCCGCCTGCCCAGCAGCGCATTAAAGAGGGTGCTCTTGCCCGCGCTAGGTGCCCCGGCCAACACGACGCGCGGGATCGCTTCGATCGCCCCCCAGGCTCTGCTGTTGGTTCGTAGTTTCTGTAGCTCGGCGATCAACGCCGCGAGACCTTGAGCGAGCGCCTCCGGTGTGATTGCGACAACATCATCCTGGTCGGAAAAATCAATCCCCGCTTCGACCAGCGCAAGCAGGTTAGCCAATCGATCGGACAGATCGGTGGTGCTGCCCGTTAGCCGGCCGGATCGCAGCTGGGTTGCTGCGCGCAACTCGGTATCGCTGCACGCCGCGATCGTCGCGTGCACCCCTTCGGCCTGCGTGAGATCGAGCTTGCCCGCCACAAACGCCCGGTAGGTGAACTCCCCCGGCTCAGCCAGGCGAGCACCCAGGCCAATCAGGAATCCGACCAATCGATCAAGCAGTGCGGGGCTCCCCGGGCACTGAATCTCAGCCATATCCTGCCCGGTGTAGCTATTCGGGCCGGCGTACTGCGCGATCAGAACCGGTACCGAGCGTGACGCACCAGCGCTGTGAGGCGTCGGGTTGATCCGGATGCTGCTGAGTCGCAGGCGCGCCGATTCGTCGCGCGCGGTGCGCGGGTCTTCGATTGTCTTGAGAATAGTGGTGACGCCCGGGCCGGACAGTCTGACCAGCCCGCGTAGTGACCGGCCGGGCGGGGAGCTCACCGCGACGATCGTGTCGTCCGGCGCGGTCATCGGCCCTTGCGGCGCTTGGGGCGGTTGCGTTGACCGGACCCGCCCGAGGCCTTGCCCCCGCCGCGTTGCTCCATCATCTGGCGCTGCTTGGCTTCGAGCGCCTTTTGCATACGGTCCCTGAACCCGCCGGGCTTGGGCGGCTTGCGCTTGTCGTCGAACAGTGTCCCGGCTTCCTCTTCGCGCTTGATGTGGCGACGCACGACATACCCGTCAACGATCCCCGCGAACGTCGACGCCAGGATGTACAAGGTCAGTCCGCACGGCGCCGAGTACAGGAAGATCGGGAACAGCAGCACGGTGAACTTCATGATCTTCTGCTGCTGGGCGGCTTGTTCGTTCGCCGGGGGCGGCGTGGTGAGTTTCTGCTGGATCAGGAACACACCGGCCATGAGCAGGGGGATGATGTTGATGCCGCTGAACTTCGGGTTGATGAAATACAGGGGGAGCGTGAAGCCTTCCCCACTGAACCGGATGAACTGATCGGGGCTGGACAGGTCGCCGAGAAACGCCCAATGCCCGCCGCTGATCGCCTGGAAGAACCCGTAAAACGCCTGCTGGTGGCGTAGCTCGATCGCGTAGTAGAGCATCGCGTACAGCGCGATCCAGATCGGTGTTTGCAGGAACATCGGCAGGCAGCCGAGCATGTTCGCCGGGTTGATGTTCTTCTCGCGGAACAGCTTGACCTGCTCTTGCTGGTACCGCTGCTGGTCGTCGGCGTACTTCTTCTTGAGTTTCTCCAACTCCGGCTGCAGGGCCTGCATCTGCTTGCCCATCTTCATCATGTTGATCTGCGACTTCTTCGTGATCGGGTGCAGGATCAATCGCACGACCAGCACCAGGATGATGATCGACACCGCCCAGTCGAACGTGATCCCGTGCAGGAATTTGAGGAAACTCAGCAACCCTTTTGCTAACGGCTGGAACGTACACAGCGCGCAGCCAAGCTCGTAGATGATCAGTTTGCCGAACCCCAACGACTGGTAGGGCTCGGTCTCGAAGATCTCGCTCTTGCGCGGTCCGGTATATAGAGACACGTCCAACTGGCCGGTTGCATCCGGAGCGATCTCCAGCGGTCGGCTCGTCAACGACAACGCGAGTGTCGCCGCTTTGCCGTCGGCTGATCGTCCCAAGGTCTCGATCCCGAGCTTGGGAAAAATCGTATCCAGCCCGGGCACGTGTGACCGATCGCTTACCGTGGCCCGCCCGGCGATACCCGCGTGAACCGACATCGCGAAATAGCGGTTGAGCGAGGCGACCCAGACGAGCTGGCGCTGTTCGGGCAGAGAATCGTTTGGCCAAAAGGGCTTGCCGTTGAGCACATCCTGCCGCGAGACATACGCATTCTTGGAGAACACGATCTCGCCGTCAGGGTCATACTCGAGGTCGCGATACCCGGCCATGAGCATGCGGCGGTCGCCGAGATAATCCGCGTCGTCGGGCGCATCGCCCTGGGCGTACTGACTCCAGACAACGCTTAGCGGCTCATCGGTGTGATTGATAAATCGTTGGGAGCAGCGCAGCTCGTAGTCATCCGGCGACAGCGAGTATGCCCGGCGGATCTCCAGCGCCGGCTCGCCGGCGTCGTCAACGACCGTCAGCGCGTACACCGCGCGTGTAAAGACACGTTGGCGTGGCTGGTTCGGCGGCGGTTCGAGCGTCGTGCGGTACTGATCCGGCTCGATCAGCTCCCACCGCGCGTCGGCCAGGCTCAGCTTCTGGTCATTGATCGTGACCGACCGTGCGGCGAACGGGTAGATGAACCGGTGCTGCTCGGGTTCGGGCAGGGGTGTGGCCGACTGGATGAGGTAAGGCGTTTCGCCCCGTGCCTCGGTCATGTAATCGGTCAGGCGGATGTTGAGGATCGACGCGCCCCAACCGCTCAACTCGACCTGCATCTTGAACGGCGTTTCGGAATCGACCGAACCGAGCGTGGCGACCTTGGCGACTTCGGCGGGCGCCAGCCGAAGCGCGGGCGCCGATTCGGTCTGCGGATCATCGACGATGATCGCCGAAGCGAGGCTGCGCGACGCCGCGCCCGGCAACCACCCACCGGCGAGCGCGAAAAAGATACCGATCGCTGGGAGAGATAGCCCGGGTTTCAATCGTTCGCCTCGTGGGGGTGTCCGGCGGTGTCCGCGTCAGGGCGAACAGTATAGGACGCCCGCTGCGGCAGGGCGAGTCGATTGGCTGTGTTGTGATCTAATTGCGGGTTTAGCGGGCGCTACGCCTCGCCGAAGACAAGGCGGACCACGTCATAGAACAGTGTGATCAGAAATATCCCGCCGATCACTGCGAGCCCGACGTAAGTGATCGCGGCTTGGATCTCAGCGCGGACCGGTGAGCCCTTGAGCTTCTCGATCATCAACAGCACCATCAACCCGCCGTCAACGATCGGCAGTGGCAGGAAGTTGATCACCGCCAGGTTCACGCTGATCAGACCGAGGAAGAACATCAGGTACGGGTAGCCCTGTTTGGCGAACCGCGTTCCCTCGTCCGTGATCCCGACCGGCCCGCGTAGATGTTTGGGTTTAACAGTCCCCTGCACCAGCCGACCCAGCGTCACGTAAGTCTGGAGCATGAACTGGCGCGTCTTGTGCAGGCCCATCATCGTCGCGTCGAGCGGGCTGCTCGTGGTGACCGGGACGAGCAGCATTTCAAACACCGGCAGTCCGCCCGCCGCGGAGGCCAGGGGGTCGGCCCACCCGATGCCCGCGATTAGATTCGGATCGACTGCGATCGACCCAACCGCCGGGGCTGTTTCCGCAAGATTCAACTGGTAGCCGACGCTGATCTCGATGGGTTGTTGAGCGGACTCGGTTCCTTTATCGCTTTCTGGTGTTGCGTCTACCAATCCCGCGAGTAGGCGCTGCATCTCGCTGTAACTGGACACCGCCTGGCCGTTGATCGAAAGGATCCGTGACCCGTGATTCAGGTTCAGCGTCCCCATCGGTGAGTCGGCGGTGGTTTGGCTGACGACAGGGATGCTTGTCGCCTCTGCGAGCATGACGCCGAGGCGCTTATTGCGGCCGGGTGTGATCGGAGCCAGATCAATCTTCTGCCCGTCGCGGAGCACCGTGATCGGGATCGCACGGTTGGGCGAAGCGGCCACGACGTCCTTCACCTGATCGACTGTTGGCCATGGCGTGTCACCGATTTTCGCGAGCACATCACCAGCTTCGACTCCGCCCGCCTGAGCCGGTGACTTTGGCGAGACGCCCTGTATCTGCGTTGCCGGGACCAGGCCCAGCAGGTTCGGTGGGGCGTTGGTTTCACTCGTTAAGATTGGTTTCGCGGCGACTGTGATCCGCACTGAGGGTTTGGAGCCGGCCGCGTCTGAAAAACGTACCTCGACCGGTTCTCCGGCCGCGGCGATGATCGCCTGTTCCAGTTGGTCGTATCGTTGGATGGGCCGCTTGCCGACGTGGGTTGCGACCATGTCCGGCTTGACCCCCGCATCGGCGATCAATGCCGGTAGCGACCTGCCCTTACCCGGCGTCCGCACGGTCAACGATACCGGCCGCCCGATACCCAGTGTGAGTAGGCCGGACTTCGGATCCTTTTTGGGAGCGATGTTATACAGCAACGGCCCGGAAGCACCGTCACGATCGATTGTCATCTCGATCGTCTGCCCACCCTTGGCCAGGGCTGCATTCACGGCAACATCGGCGAAGTCCGTTGTCTTGACGCCGTCGATCATGGTGACGCGGTCACCGGCACGCAGCCCGAGGTAGGTTTCATCGCCCTCGTGCCCGCTCGCATACGACGTTGCGGCCGGGCTGCCCGGTTGCACACCGCCGACCAGCGCGGGCGGGAACTCAACACCCGACATAAACGCAATGACGAAAAACACCACGCCGAATATCAGGTTCATGATCACGCCGGCGCTGATCACACACGCCCGCGCCCACACCGGTTTGCGAGTGAACGACCGCTCGTCTTCGCTGTCGGCGTCGGGGTTCAGGTCTTCCTGGCCGAGCATCTTGACGTAGCCGCCCAGGGGCATCCAGTTCAGCCGATACTCCGTCTCGCCCATGGATTCCGGGTCCGCACCGTCGTCGAGCCGCTTCTGATACTCCTGCTCGGTCGAGCCTTTGCGCAGACCAATCCCTTTTCGCCAGGCGACCACGCTGTGCCCGAACCCGACCGCGAACTGCGTCACCTTGATCCCCACAAGCTTGGCCACAACGTGGTGGCCCAACTCGTGGATGAAGATTAAAAAACCGAAGCCGACCAGTAGGCCGACCAGCGGCCAGGTCGAGTTGAAGATGTCCGCGAGGTAGTCCATTCGTAAGTCCGGCTGAGTCTGTAACAGTCCAACGCGGGTCGGCTGTGCTTAGATTTCGATCATCTGGTCAACAAATCTTCGAGCCACCGCGTCCGCATCAAGTACCGACTGCAGCGACTCCACCGGCTGAGGTTTGATCGCGTCAAGTGTCTTGGCGACCAGTTCCACGATACGTCCGAATTTGATCTTATGTTCAAGAAACGCCGCGACGGCCGCCTCATTCGCCGCGTTAAAGACCGCTCCCGCCGTCCCACCCGCCTCAATCACCCGGTATGCCAGCCCCAGCGAGGGGAACTTTTCGGGGTCAGGCTGATGGAACTCCAGTGTAGTTAATGTCGGCCAATCCATCGCGTCACTGCACCCGGCCGGGCGGTGGGGGTATGACAGGGCGTATTGGATCGGCGTCCGCATATCCGGTGGCCCCATTTGTGCGAGCACCGACCGATCGGCGAATTCGACAAAGCTATGCACGATCGATTGCGGGTGGATGATCACGCCGATCTTCTCAGCCCCCAGCCCGAACAGCCAATGCGCCTCGATGATCTCGAGCGCCTTGTTCATCATCGTCGCCGAGTCGATCGTGATCTTCGGGCCCATCTTCCACGTGGGGTGGCGTAGCGCTTGTTCGACGGTCGCGTTGCGGACCTCATCAATCGGTGTGTGCAGAAACGGTCCGCCAGAGGCGGTCAATACGATCCGTTGCACATCCGATCGGTCGGCTGAGTCCGTTCGCCCGGCCTGCCCATTGAGGCATTGGAAGATCGCGGAGTGCTCGCTATCAACGGGGATCAACTGTGCGCGGTGTTGCTTGACCATCGGCGTGACCAACGCGCCGGCTGCGACGAGGGTTTCTTTGTTCGCCAACCCGACGCGCATCCCCTTGCGGATCGCCGCGATCGTCGCCGGCAGACCGGCGCTGCCAACCACGGCGGCGCTGACGTCTGTGGCGTCGATCTCTTGAACCATCCGCTCCGCCGCGTCCGAGCCGGCAAAAACCTTCACGCCGGGCAATGCGTCCTGCAGCGCGCCGCGGGCGTCGCTCGATGCGATCGCCACTGCGGGCACACCGAAGTCGCGCGCTTGGTGGACTAGCAGATCGATGTTGCGCCCGGCGGCGAGGCCGGCGACTTCGATCGGCCCGACCGGGCCGCCATGACCGCCGCCCTTGCGACTGTTCTTCGATAGGGCACTCAGGTGTTCAACGACCTGTAATGTCTGCACCCCGATGCTTCCGGTCGATCCGAGAACGATCAAACGTCGCGATCCCGCCTTCGCCGATCCACTGCGCTGCGACTCGATGTTCGGTAGTGTCACCGGCGTGCGCACCGACGCGGTCGGCGGCGCGGCTGATCGGTCGGGCGAGATGGGGCGAGCCGGGGTGTTCATATACGCGGATTCATCGGTCGTGTGAAGCGGTGTTGTCAGATGCGATGAGGGGCCGACCCGATACTTTCGCGAGCGGGTTGCTCACCTTGCCCGGTCCGCCCATCAAACGCTCGGTGCCTCCTGAGCGCCTGAATCGCTGGCGATCTTGATGACGCGGTTGCTGTACCCGTCCTTCTTGTCCGCGACTACCGCGGGTGCCGCGACCGGTGTCGCGGTGGGCTTGCGCCCCGATCGCCGCCGCCGCTTGGGTGGCGCGGCGGGCTTCGCGGTATCGTCGGCAGTCGCCGATTTCTCGGCCGGCTCGCCGCTGTCGCCGCCGGTGTCCTCACCACCTGCCTTGGCCTTGGACTGGCGTGATCGGCCACGCCCGCCACGTCGCCGCCGCTTAGGCTTAGGCTTCACCGTTGGGTCGTCGCCGGGTGATCCGTCAACGGCGGCTTCCGAAGTAACAGCCGGTGACTCAACTTTGGCGTGATCGGCCTTATCGGTTTGCTGTTCGTTGGCCGGCTGATCGGATTCGGCCACTGGCGCTGCGTCTCCCTCGGCTTTCTGCCCGCGGCCGCGTCCGCCTCGGCGTCTGCGTCGGCGGCGTTTGGGCTTGGCATCGCCACTATCGGCTTCATCGCTGACTTCACTCGGATCGTTCAGATCACCGAGGTCGTACTCGCCACCGACAAGGCTGTCATCAAGCGCGGGCTCAGCCGCGTCGCCCGCATCAACCGGGGCCGCTGCGCGGGCCGCTGCGTCCTCGGCGAGGCTGCGTTCAACGGACAACAGTGTTGGCTCGCCCATGCCCTTGCGCCCGTCGGCACTCACCTCGCGGTCTTGCGAGTCGAATCCGTTGATGTGGACGTAGTCGACCGAGCCGCCGCCGACGCGGACCATCACGGACTTGCCGTGCCTGCGTTCAATCGACACCAACTGTTCCCGCGCGTGGTTGAGCAGGTAGAACGCCACGTCAGGGCTGATCGTCAGCTCGACACGGACGACCCCCTCGTGGTGCAGGATCAGCGCCAGCCGTCGCATCACGTCCAGCACGACCGACTCGATGCTCTTGGATTGTCCGGCCCCGTGGCAGTTAGGGCAGTCCATATAGATCGATTTTTTCAGCGAAGGCCGCATGCGCTGGCGGGTCATCTCGAGGATGCCAAAGTCGCTGATCGGCAGCGTGTGTGTGCGTGCCCGGTCGTTCTTGAGGTTGTTGCGGAAGCGTTGCTCGATATCGCGCCGGTGCTTGCGCTGCACCATATCGATCAGGTCGATCACCACCACGCCACCCAGATCGCGCAGCCGAAGCTGGCGGCAGACCTCGTCGGTCGCCTCGATGTTCGTCTTATACGCGGTCGACTCGGCGTCTTTGTTGTCGCGGTTCTTGCCGCTGTTGACATCGATCGCGACGAGCGCCTCGGTCGAGTCGATCACCAGTGACCCGCCGGACTTGAGCGGCACCTCGCGGGCGTTGATGTTCTCGATCTGGCTCTCCACTCCGTAGCGGTAGAAGATCGGGACCGGGTCGCGGTACACCATCACACGCGATGTGGTCCGCGGGTTGGCGATCGCGAGATAGTCTTTCGCCCGCTTCGCCGCGGCGACGTTGTCGACAATGATCCGCTCGATGCTCGTCGTGAACACATCGCGGATCGTGCGGATCAGCAGGTCGGACTCCGCGTAGAGCACACCGACAGAGTTCCTGCCCTTCATCCGCTGGTCGATGGCTTTCCACAGACGCTGCAGGTACGCCAGGTCGCGCTTGAGTTCGGTCTTGGTCTGACCGACCCCTGCTGTGCGGATGATGAACCCAAAGTCGGAAGGGGGGTCGAGTTCATCGAGGATGCGTCGCATATCGCGGCGAGCCTCGTCGTCCTCGATCTTGCGGGAGACGCCCATCTTCTCCATGTGGGGCATCATCACGAGGTACCGCCCGGGGATGGATAGGTAACTCGTCAGCGTCGGGCCCTTGGTCCCGATGCCCTCTTTGAGCACCTGAACCAGGATCTCCTGCCCGCGCGAGAGACATTTCTGGATCGGAGGCCGGTCGCGGCGGGGCGTCTTCATCCCGACCCGCTCGCTGTCCTCCTTGGCGTCCTGCCCGAAGTACATCGGGTGCAGGTCGGAGATATGCAAGAACCCGTTACGATCCAGGCCAAAATCGATAAACGCAGCCTGGATAGATGGTTCCACGTTTAATACGCGGCCCTTGTAGATATTTCCGACGTGCGATTCGCTGCTGGCCCGCTCCTGGTAGATTTCTTCTAGCTGGTCGTTTTCGATGATTGCGATCCGGCATTCCTCGCCGGGCACATAATTGATCAACATTTGTCGTTTAGACATTGATTTCCTTGGGGATATCCGCTGTTCCCGCAGCCGCGTGTGATTGGTCGCGGCGGGCGCGGGATCAGTAAATATGGGGTGAAAGTTTTTTGGTTGTCGTCATGCAATAAATGCAATGTGTGTAAGTTGTTTTCTGGCCAGAATTTCTGGCCAATATATCAATCAGGGTGACGGGTGGCCGGCTCGGCCGCTTACCTGCCCGCCATGAGTGGGCTCGCCCCGGTGCAGCCACCCTCTGTCCCTATCATAGGCGACCGGGGCGGGCTTCGGAAGGGGCCGCTCCAAGATCAAAATCCCATCGATCGCCCGCCGAAAACCTCCGGGCAGGCTTTGTGGACTTCGTTCTTGAGATAGTTCATCACCTCGCGGTCGGTATCAAACGACATCGCTTTGCGCGCCACACGCTTGCACTGGTCGATGCTGACGCTGCGCAGGATCTGCTTGACCTCCGGGATCGCCGGCGGGGTGATCGACAGGCTCGTGAGTCCGAGCCCGAGCAGCAACATCACGAACTCGGGCTGGCCGCCCATCTCGCCACAGAGGCTGACCTCAATCTTCGCGCGTTGGCCGGCGCGGATCACACCCTGGATCAGTTGGAGCACCGCCGGGTGCCCGCCGGAATATAGACTCGCGATCCGCTCGTTGCCGCGGTCGACCGCGAGCGTGTACTGGATCAGGTCGTTGGTGCCGATGCTGAAAAAGTCCACCTCTTTGCTCAGCGCCGCCGCCTGGATCGCCGCCGAGGGCACTTCGATCATCATGCCGATCGGGATGTTCTCCTGGAACGGGATGCCTTGGTCCTGCAGGTCCTCCATCACGTCGCTGAGGATCATCTTGGCCTGACGCAGTTCCATGATGTTGCTGATCATCGGGAACATGATACGGATCGGCCCATCGGCGCTGGCCCGGATGATCGCGCATAGCTGGCGTTTGAATAGCGGCAGGTTTTGCAGACAAAGGCGGATCGACCGGCAGCCGAGGAACGAGTTGCGCTCGGTCTGGTCGATCAGGTCGGACGGCGCGACTTTGTCGGCGCCCAGGTCCAGGGTGCGGATCGTAATGGGCAGCCCGTTCAGCTCATGAATCGCTTCTTTATAGGCCTCGAACTGCTCCTCCTCGGTCGGCTCGGTTTCTGACGCCAGATACAAAAACTCCGTGCGGTACAGCCCGATCCCCTGCGCGCCCTTCTGGAGAGCAGTCTGGATCTCGCTGGGAAACTCGATGTTCCCCATCAGGCTGATGTCCGTCCCGTCCTTGGTCTGCGCCGGCAGGTGGATCAGTTGGTCGAGGCTGCTTTCGAACTCCGCCACCCGCCGGCGCTCCAGCCGGTATTCGAGCAGCTTCGCCGCGTCCGGCTCGATGATTACCAGCCCGCGATTACCGTCGATGATCACCGTATCGCCGGTCGTCACGTCGGCTGTGATGTCCTCGAGCCCGACGATGGCCGGGATGCTTAACGCGTGCGCCAGAATCGCCGTGTGGCTGGTGCGCCCGCCGGCGTCGGTGGCTAATGCGCGGACCTTCTCTCGATCGAATGACGCGGTCTGGCTTGGCGTCAGGTCGTGCGCGATCACGACGGCCTGGTGCTTGAGCTGCGCCAGGTCGGCGCGCGTTTGGCCGATCAGGTGGCCCATGATCCGCCGCTCGATGTCCCAGATGTCGCTGACGCGCTCGCTGAAATACCGGTTGGCCTGGTCTTTGAACACGCGCGCGAGCTGGCGCATCACGGTGTACACCGCGTACTCAGCCGAGACTTGCTCGTCGCGGATCATCTGGCGGAACTGGCCGATCAGGTGCTGGTCGTTGAGCAGGCCCAGGTGAAAGGCGAAGATCTTGGCGTGCTCGGCACCGATCTTCGACGTGGCGTGCTGCTTGATCTGTTCGAGGTCTTTGCCGCTATGGTCGAGTGCCGCGTCGAGGCGTTCGAGTTCCTTCTCCAACTGATCGGGCGCGACCACCCGCCGGGGGATCGGCTGATCCTCCGCGTCCAGAACGATCGCCCGGCTGATCGCGACGCCGGGCGAGACGGGGATTCCCTTTTTAATCAGCATCGTGTGTGTAGCCGCGGTCGTGGGGGCCCGGGAGGATCGCGTCGTGGGCCGAGCCGCAGCCGATTGCCCCGTGCGGCTCGCAGAGCGGCACCACGGAGGCCATGCCCCCCTTATCGGCTAGACACAGCGCCCAATTGCGGCGATCCGAGCCAATTGGTTACCGGCCGCCGTTCTCGCCCGTCTAGGCCGATCGCTTCGCATCCGCGGCCAGCTTCTTCGCCAGGTCCGTTTTCTCCCATGAGAACTGTGATCGGCCGAAGTGCCCGTGCCGCGCCGTCTCCCGGTAGATCGGCCGCCGCAGTTTCAAGTGGCTGATGATCCCTGCCGGCGTCAGCGGGAAGTGTTTGCGGACCAGCTTGCTGATCAGGCCTTCGTCGATCGTCGCCGTGCCCTGCGTGTCGACTAACACGCTGATTGGCTGGGGCACGCCGATCGCGTAAGCCAGTTGCACCTCGCAGATATCAGCCAACCCGGCCGCGACGACATTCTTCGCGATATACCGCGCCATGTAGCTGGCCGATCGGTCGACCTTCGTCGGGTCCTTACCCGAGAACGCGCCGCCGCCGTGACACCCGCGCCCGCCATACGTATCCACGATGATTTTCCGCCCGGTCAGCCCGGTGTCGCCGTGCGGCCCGCCGATCTCGAACTGCCCGGTCGGGTTCACGTGGATCTTCACCTTCTTCGAATCATAAAGCCGCTTGGGCATGCACGGCTCGATGATGTGTTTGATGACCTGCTTTTTGAGCGCCACCTGTTTCGCTCGCCCGTTCCACTGCGCGGTGTGCTGCGTCGAGATCACCACCGTGTGGATCCGCTGGGGTTTATTGCCCTTGTACTCGACAGTCACCTGGCTCTTCGCGTCCGGGCGCAATCCTTTGATAATGTTCTTCTGGCGCACGACGGCTTGGCGCTCGACCAACCGGTGCGACAAGTCGATCGGCAGCGGCATGAGGTTGCGCGTCTCGCGGCAGGCGAAGCCGAACATCAGCCCCTGGTCGCCCGCGCCCTGCTCCTTGTGCAGCCCCGCGCCTTTGCTCACACCCATCGAGATATCCGCCGACTGCCCGTGGATCGTGCGGATCACCGCGCAACTCTCGGCGTCGAACTTCATTGCCGGGTCGGTGTAGCCGATCTCGCGAAGCGTCTCGCGGACGGTTTCTTCGATGTTGTCCAGCGCCTTGACGGCTTTGTCGTTGTGGACGGTGACCTCACCGGCGACCATCACCAGCCCGGTCGTGCACAGCGTCTCGCACGCACACCGCGCCATCGGGTCCGCGGCCAGCAGGCTGTCGAGCACCGCGTCGGAGACCTGATCGGACACCTTGTCCGGGTGCCCCATCGAGACGGATTCGCTAGTGAAAAGATGAGTCCCGCTGCTGTAATTCGCGGCCATGCGTGAGTTCCTGATCGGTAATAGTAGCAAAAAGCTTTCTGGAAACCCCCCAAAAAGCCCGCGTCTTGTACCGCGCGGTCAGAAATGCGGCAAACGGTGGGCAGGCCGACCCCACTCAGGTTGGCGGATGGATCGAAGAAGATGCACAGTAGTGGTTGTCGGCTGTGCGGACGCCGGCGCGGCCCGATCACCGCCGCGTGCGCCTTACGGGATGCCTGATCCCGCTTAACCAGTACAGCCCGGGGGCGAGTACCCACAGCGTCGCCGGTACCGGGGTTGACAGCGGTTCGGGTGCCGGCCCGATGCTACCGGGGATCACACGGATATTGACAACGTCGAAACCGGGTGAGCTGCCTCGCGTATCCAGCCCGACAATCTTGACCGCCTGGACGGGGTCGATCGGCCCGATTGTCGCGAGGTCGAATGACGTCGTCATCCCGTCGTGAGCCCTTCCCAGGAAAACGAAATCAACCAAGTTGGTGCTCACAAAAATATTGGCCTCGTCGCCGAACGGTCCGATCTCACGGATGAAAATGTCATTGCCCGGGCCGTCTATGATCGTCTCGTCCGTGAAGCCGACAGTGACATACGAACCCATCGGAAGCGAGAGATAGTCCACCTGAGAGTTCGAACCCGGATCGCTTCCAACTACCACATCGAGCGACACGGGGACCGGGTTGCCTATCCCGGTCGCGGGTCCGCCGCCGTAGGGCCCGTCGATCGGGCCGGCGCCGCTGTCAAAGAAGTCCAAAACAACGTCGGCATACCCGTACTCAGCCGCGTGGGCTCCGGTGCCAGACAAGCAGATCAGGGCCGCCGCCATCGAGATAGCCAGCTCGATCTTCATCGCGTCGCTCCTTCAGGGCCGGCAAGTCGTGGTCCGTCAAGGTCGTCGTACCAACTCGATACCCTGCCACCGAGACATGGGCGGTGTGGCAGGCGGTGCGTGTGGGAGTGACCGGGCCGGGATCACACATATCGCGGTTGCGCGGTGCTTTGACGCGTGGGGGGCTGATCAGCCCGCGGCGACCCGCATCGGCAACAGGAAATCTTATGTAACGGAGCGATCCTCGATATCGGGAATCCAATAAGACGATGATTCAAACTTGGGACGGGTGAGCGTCGATCTTCGCGGGTCGCGTACGTTGTCGAGACTCATCTATCTTTAGGCTGTACTGTGCCGGATTGCTGGATCGCAGCGACTTGCTTCTGAATACCCGCCGTCTTCGCCGCGGCCGCGTCGATTGAGGCGGCAAGGCCCGCGTACTTCATCGATAACTGTTCGTCATCGATAGACAACTTATCGGTAGCGCTATCGTACTCCCAGTTCCCCTGATGGTCTGCCAGCAGGTTGATTACCGACCGGTAGATCGGCAGGACCTCTCGATCTATTTGTCGCAGTTGAGCGACCAGATCCGGCCGCGCCCCGGTAGACCAACGTGACACGAGATAGTCGACGGCCTGACCATCGAGGCCGATAGCGCGAAGCCGCGTGCGCAGTCGAGTTTCGAGTCCGCCATAGTGAGCTTCGAAAGCATCATTCTCCCGCTCCACGTCTGTCAGACGCGCCAGGCGCCGCTCGCGATTGCCAGGGACTTTGAGCCCCTTAGGGCTGAACCCGCCACTGTCTGAGAATGCCAGATACGCAGCCTGAAGGTCGTGGGCCTCGGCCACGATCGAATCAGACAGCTCGGTCAGGATCGCGGTGATCTCCTCGTCCTGACGAGCGGAAACACCGCCAGGCGGCACGCCCGGTCCCTCCCGGCCAACCTCTGCACTAGACCCAATCAGAACCAGGACGAGCATGATAATGAGCGTCGTGGTCGCGGCTGATCGCCGGCCACGCGAAAGATGCCAAACAACCCATGCCGGGAGGACGCTAATCAATAGGGTGCCAACTAAGGTTCCGGCGGCTGTACTGACCGATACCGTCAGGTCATTGGACCTCATCGCCCTTACCGCTTGCAGGCCGCAGGTGCTAGCGAGCAGCACCAACGCGATTGGGTGGACGGAGAAGGACTTCTTCACTCTCTCCACCGGGGCAGTCTGCGGTTCGGTCATGGCTCAGATCCTTGACATCAGGTGGCTCGCTTCGCAGCCCAGCGGGCAGTCCTGCAGAGGTTTGTTCGAGTAACAAACCCGGTAACGGCAGTACCTCTTAGGCCGCTGCAGAAATACTGTCATCTAAGATATCACGTTATTTGTGTACCGGAGCCCGCGATTAATACCCATCGGCACTAACCGGGTGGGACGCCCGGCTGGCCCCTAGCCCACATGCACGAATCAGCGGGCCGAGCGTCAGGCCCTGCACCGCGATCGAGAAGATCACGACGATGTAGGTGACCGCGAGGATCGCGTCGCGTTCGGTGCCGCCGGCTGCGCGTGGGATTGACAGTGCCAGTGCGACCGAGATCCCCCCGCGCAGGCCCGCCCAGGTCATGATCTTGGCAGTGTGCTTCGCGGATCGGCGACCGGTGACCAGCCGCAACGCGGTGAGCGACCCGCCGACCGTCATCATCCGTGCGAGCAGCACGACGGCGATCGCGCCGACGCCGGCCAACAGGTAGGACTTGCTAAACGTCAGCACCATGGCTTCGAGCCCGATGAGGACGAATAACAGTGCGTTGAGGATCTCGTCGATCAGTTCCCAGAACGTATCGAGGTGTTCACGCGTCCGGTCAGACATGGCCAATCTTCTGCCACGGTTACCAATCAACAGCCCCGCGACGACCATCGCGATCGGTCCGGACACGTGCAGCCGGCTCGCCAGTGCGTACCCGCCCATCACCAAGGCGAGCGAGACCAGAATCTCGACCTGGTAGTTGTCGATCCCCTTGAGCAGCCGGTACACCGCGAACCCGGTGACTAGCCCGAAGACCGCGCCGCCTACCGCTTCCTGGAAGAACAGCGTCAGGATCGGCCCGACAGAAGCTGCCTCGCCGCCGTGCCCAGCCGCACCAAATCCCGCGATCCCGGCGATCACCAAAAACACCACCACGCCGACACCATCATTAAATAATGACTCGCCGGTGATCTTGGTCTCGAGCGTCTTGGGCACGCCGAGTGTCTTAAAAATCCCGAGGACCGCGATGGGGTCCGTTGGCGAGATCAGCGCTCCGAATAACAAGCACATGATTGGGCGGACGGTGATCCCGAGCGCCCCGAACAGCAGCCACATCATTCCCGCGATGATGAAAGTCGACGCCACGACCCCCAGCGACGCGAGAACGCTGATGACTGTCTTTTGCTCGGCCAGGTCGTTGATATTGACGTGCAGCGCCCCGGCGAACAGCAGTGCGCCTAGCATCCCCTGCATGACCACCCGATTAAAGTCGATGCCCGCGAGCAGCTCACCCGCCTGCTCGGCGATTGCCGGCTCGATCCGCCCGGCCAGCATCAACGCCACCGACGCGGCCAGCCCGATCAGCATCACGCCGATCGTCGTGGGCAGCCGCAGCCAGCGATAGCTCGCATAGCTGGCCGCCGCCGACAGAGTGATCAACGCCGCAACAACTTCGAATAGAGTCATGAGCGGTGGTAAGTTAGACCGTCACGGCAGCACCCGCAACGCCGGGTTGGTCGGTTGGATGCACAACCAAACACGGCGATGCCGGTCCCGAAACCCGTTTGGTCGAACCCGTAATGATCCGACGCCTGATCCCGAGCATGTTCCATCGGCGATTGCTGCTGCTGCTCGTAGTGGTGGTCGCGGTCGCGTCGATGCTCGGGCTGCGGTTGGCCAAGCTGACGCTGATCGAAGGCGACGCCCGGCGCGAGCGCGCCGAGTCCGTCCTGATACAGCGTCGCTTGATCCCCACCACTCGCGGCCGCATCCTCGATCGTAAACAGCGCGTCCTCGCTGAAGACCAGGCCAGCTACGACGTGTGTGTTCGTTACCCCGTGCTTACCGGCGAGTGGGCGTACAAGCAGGCCCGCCGCGCCGCCTACCGGGCCAATCGCGCGGCCTGGCAACAACTGCACACGACGCAGCGTGACGCCCTGATCGCCGACTACCAGCGCGGTTTCGATCAGCAAGCCGAACAACTCTGGCTGGCGATCAGCGGGCTGGGCTCGGTCGATGCGCACGAGTTAGACTCACGGCGCACAACGATCGTCCGTCGAGTTAAGCAGATCGCCAGCGACGTCTGGGTACGCCGCCTGCATCGTCGCAGCGAAGAGTTGGACGAACCCGTATCGCTTGCTGACGTCGCCCAGCCGATCGGCGAGCAGACTCGGTTTCATCCCGTGCTCACCGCGGTGTCTCAGGACACGCGCATCGCGGTGACGCGGCTGATCGCCCAGGCCGCCGATCACCCGGACCTCGCTGTTTGGAAGCAGGTGCAGGTCCGCCCGTCCCGCCGCCGCAGTTACCCGCTGGAAACCGCGACGGTTCCGGTCGATCGATCATCGTTACCGGGGCCGCTGCGTAACGATAAGCCGGCTGATGTGCTTGTCGAAGGCCTTGGGCTGCACCTGCTCGGCGGTTTACGCGGCGTGTGGAAAGAGGACGTCGACCGCCGCCCCTACCGCAGGCGAATCACCGGTGAGCCCGACGTGGTGGACCTGGGTGGATACCTGCCCGGCGATCAATTGGGCAGTTGGGGGATCGAGCGCTCGCAGGAAGACCGCTTGCGTGGCACGCGCGGCCAGGTCGCGCACCATCTCGATACCAGCGAGCAGGAACGCCTCGAACCGGTTGCCGGCCATGACGTGGTGCTCAGCATTGACCTGCGCCTGCAAAGCCGTATCCGCGCTGTGATCGACCCGAGCATCGGCCTGATGAAGGTCCAGCCGTGGCAGTCCAAAGGCCCGCCAACGGACCCGCTGATGCCTCAACCGGGTGATCCGTTAAACGGTGCCGCTGTCGTGCTGGACGTGCGCACAGGCGAGGTGCTCGCCGCCGTCAGCATGCCCGCGATGAGCCTGCGACGGATGCGCGACGACCCCGCGTTGGTGTGGGGCGATGCGGTCGAGCAGCCCTACCTCTACCGCGTCGTGGCGCAGCCGTATCAGCCGGGGTCAACCGTCAAACCGATCGTGCTCGCCGCGGCCATCACCGAGGGCAGACTCGCATCCGGTAACTTCGCCGCGCAAGTCACCTGCGAGGGGCACCTGGACCCGGATGCACCGACGCGCTTCCGCTGCTGGATCTACAAGATGTACAACTCCACCCACGGCCCACTCGGCGGTGCCGAAGCGATCGCACGCAGTTGCAACATCTTTTTCTACACCATGGGCCGCCGACTCGGCCCGCGCACGCTCGCGCGGTGGTACGACCAGATGGGCCTTGGGAGACCCACCGGCTGTGGGCTCGCCGAAGAGGTCGTTGGCGACCTCCCCGACTGGCGCGACCCCAGCCACAACACCGCCGGCCTGACCGCGAGCGACGGGATATTCATGGCCATCGGGCAGGGGCCCGTCCGATGGACGCCGCTGCAAGCCGCCAACGCATACGCCGCACTCGCACGCGGTGGCCGATACCGCCCGGCAACCTTTCTGCTCGGCGGCAATGACTCCGATCGACCCGCGACAACCGAAGATGCCGATCGCTTAGCACCGGCCGGTGTCGCCATGGCGCTCGAGGGCTTGGATCAGGCCGCCAACGAGCGATACGGCTCGGCTCACCACCTGTCGCGCCTGCGCGGCGAACGGATCTTTAACGTTGAAGGCATCAAGGTGCTTGCCAAGTCGGGTACCGCGCAGGGCGTCCCACACTGGGTCGATGAGAACGGTGATCGCCGATTCACTCCTGGGACCGACACCATCGTCCGCCGCGGCGATCACGCATGGGTGGCCTGCATGGTTCAGACGCCAGGATCGACCCAGCCAAACTATGTTGTCGTCGTCGTCGTCGAGTACGGCGGCAGCGGTGGAGCGGTGGCCGGCCCCGTCGCCAACCAGATCCTGCACGCGATGCGCGCGGAGGGATACCTGTGATCGACACATACCGACATCGCCGGATCGAGTCGGGGGTAAACGCATGGCACTAGCCGGGGCGAAAGGCCGATTCTCAAGCCCGCACGCTGCCGTCGGCGCCGTGCTCGCCGGAGTAGCGCTCGCATCGCTCGGCATCTGCGCCATCTCCACCGCCGCGCCCCAACACGCCACCGCTCAACTCAAGTGGTTGCTGATCGCGTTGGCCGTCGGCGGCGTGTGCGTGCTTCCCCACCCACGCCGCGTGGGCATCGCCGCATTCCCCCTGATGGTCGTCTCGGTGATCCTCCTGGCCGTCGTCGTCTTCCCCGCCATGCCCCGATCGCTCGTCCCCGTCCGCAACGGCGCGACCTGCTGGATCAATCTCTACTTCATGATGTTCCAACCGTCCGAGCTGGCGAAGATCGCTTTCGTGCTCGCGCTGGCGCGATACCTGCGATACCGCCGGACCTACCGCACACTGCCCGGCCTGCTCGTGCCGTTCGTGTTGATGTTCATCCCGGTCGGATTGATCCTCAAAGAGCCGGACCTGGGCACCGCATTGATCTTCGCGCCGGCGTTATTCGCGGTGCTCGTCGCAGCCGGCGCACGCCTGCGGCACCTCGGCGTCCTCGTCGGTCTCGGCGTGCTGGTCATCGTCGCGAACATCGTCGTGATCTACACGCTCCCCAACTCGATGCAGGTGCTCAAGCCCCACCAGCGCCAGCGGATCGTCGCAATGATCAGCCAGGCCCAGGGCGATAATCGCTACGTCAAGGACATCGGTTACCAGCAGGACAAAGCCATGACCCTCGTCGGCGCCGGCGGTGCGCTGGGGTATGGCGCACAAGGTGCCGCGACGATGGTCCGCTTCAACCGCCTGCCCGAAGATCACAACGACATGATCTTCGCCGTCGTCGTGAATCGCTGGGGCTTGGTCGGCGGGGCCGGCATGATCGGACTCTATGTGGTCCTGGTAGGTTCGTTCCTGATGATCGCCGGCCAGTCCCGCGACCCGTTCGCGCGCCTGGCTACCGTGGGCTTCGCCGGCTTGCTGTTCAGCCAGGCAGCGATCAATATCGGGATGACCGTTGGCCTGCTGCCGATCACCGGGATCACACTGCCGTTTGTTTCGTACGGCGGTTCGAGTCTGGTCGCGACGTTCGCGATGGTGGGGCTAACCGTGAACTTCGCCTCCCACCGCGCGGCGATCCTTAGCCGCCCAAGCTTCGAGTTCGAAGCCGGTGAGGTCAACGGCCGGTGAAATCTTCTACTGCGAGCACCATGCCCATCCCGAGTTTCGTAACCGAGGATCTGACGCGGCTCGACCTGAACCTCGCCGACTCAGTGATAGCGCAGCTCGATCGTTACCTGGACCTGCTGCTTGATGCCAATCAACACTTCAACCTGACCGGGATCCGCGACCGCGACCTGGCCTGGCGGCGACTCGTGATCGATTCGCTGACACCCTTGCCCTGGTTGGATGAGATCGACGGCAACCCCTGTATCGTCGATGTCGGCTCGGGCGGCGGCCTGCCGGGGTTGGTGCTCGCAATCGCCCGCCCGGACTGGCGATTTACCTTGATTGAGGCGACGGGCAAAAAAGCAAACTTCCTAAAAGACTGCGTGCGGGACTTGGGGCTCGCCCATGTGCGGGTTGCCCCGATCAGAGCCGAAGACGCCGGGCAAGACCCGATGCACCGCCAGCGTTACGATGCCGCCGTCTGCCGCGCGGTCGGCCGCATGGCTGAACTCGCCGAATACACACTCCCGCTCGTCCGCGTCGGTGGCTCGCTGCTGGCGATGAAGGGCCCGGGAGTTGAGCAAGAGTTGGACGCGGCCGGCGATGCCATGATGTTGCTCGGCGGCGGCGAACTAGCCGTGTACGACGCCTACCCCGAGGGATTCGATCAGAACACCGTCATCGTGATCGTTCAAAAAGCGGCGCCAACGCCCAAGGCCTACCCCCGCCGCCCCGGCGTGCCGCGCATGACCCCGCTATAGCCCACTGTTCCCAGAGACCGAATCTATGAATGCCGACCCAACACGCCTATCCATCGAGACCTTCTGCCTCGGCGAGTGGATGACCAACTGCTACGTCGTCCACCGCAAGCCCACCGAGTGTGGCTGCTGGATCGTCGACGCGGGCTACGAGCCCGAACCGATGATCGACTACATCCGCGAGCGCGGGCTAACGCCGCAGCGCGTCGTGTTAACGCACGGCCACCTCGACCACATCGCCGGCCTGCGTCGGCTGCGCGAGGAGTGGCCCGACCTCCCCATCATGATTCACGAGACCGAGTGGAAGTTCCCGCGGCGACCGGTGCTGAACCTGTCCGCGCTGCTCGCCGAGCCTGTCGTCGCACCGGATCCGACCGAAGCGCTCGCAGACGAACTCGACCTGGAAGGTTTGCGATTCGAAATCCGTCACACCCCCGGACACAGCCCCGGCGGTGTGACGCTGTATCAACCGGAGTCGGGCGTCGCGCTGGTCGGCGATACGCTCTTCGCCGGCAGCATTGGCCGTGCGGACTTCCCCGGTTCCGACCCGGCGATGCTCGAGAAGAGCATCCGCGAACAACTCTATTCCCTCCCCGACGAGACGCGTGTGTTGCCCGGACACGGCCCCGCGACAACCATCGGCCGTGAACGCGCGACCAACCCGTTTGTGCGCGACTAACGTTTCAGATCGAACGAAACCACAACCGGCGCATGATCGGACCCGGCCAGCAGCTTGGGATCGTCCAGCACGCGCGCCGACCCCTTGATCACCCGATTGGCCAACGCCGGACTGACCAGCACATAGTCGATCGTGCTGCGGTGCGGCTTGCGTAGATAGGTGATCCGCCGGTCTTCGGGCAGGTCGCTGTGTGGATCGATCAGCATCGGCCTCGCCGCCGGCTGCAACAATGCATCAAGCGCGGGGCTGTCCGGGGTCGCGTTGAAGTCCCCCGTCAACACCACCCACGCGTCCGGATCGGTACTAAGTTGCCGGCCAATCACCTGTCGTGCGGCACTGGCTTCCGCAACGCGCCAACGGGTCGATGTCTTGTCGCCGGATACCGACCGCCGGCTTTTAAAATGGACGATGTAAATGTCGATCGTGCGCGATTCATCAACTCGGATCGTGGCCCGCATCAGGTCGCGCGCGAACCGCTGCGGCTGGCGCCCGTCCACCGCCGGCAGATCCATGTGCCGGTGGCTGGTGATACTCACGATCGGCCTGCGACTGATCACGCCGATGTTGATCCCGTGATCCGAGTTAGTCGGCTGCACCGCGACGTACTCGTAGCCCATATCAGACAGGAACTCATGCACCGTCGTCCGTAGCAGGCCCTCGGTCTCGACTTCCTGAAACGCGACGACATCCGCGTCGAGCGCCCGGATCGCATCCGCGATCTGCTTCAGTTCCTTGTGCGGTTTGATTGGCCGCTGCTCGTCGTGCGTGTACGGGTCATCGTACACGTCGGTGGCGTTTTTCAGGTTGTACGTCGCGATCGTGAACGCACCGCCCGGCCGACCCGCATCCGCCTCGGCCATCGTGACCGCAGCGAACACCAGCATCGCCGTAACTAGCACGCCGCTCGCCCAACCCCTTTTGTTTTCGATAAAAAGCATGCGGAAAGTCGATCCTGGCAGGTTCACGGCGGGTGATCGTGTAGCAATGTCGGCTGACTCAACTCTGCTTCGCCTGATCCCCAAGCCAACTCAGCCACACCGACAATGATAGCAGTGCGAACAGGCGCTGCGCGTGATCCACGGCCCCGCTTCGGTGCTCAGCCCAAAGCGTTTCAATCGCAGCGCCCTCGAAGCCCAACCCGGCAAGCGCACCGTTTAATAACGGCTCGACCAGCGAGTCGGCCTGATCCCCGTCGTACCAGTTGTGACAGGGTGCGGGCGCCCGCAGCGTTGCGAACCGGATCCCACCCCCTGTCAGCCGCGCCGCGACTTGAAGCAGCAACCCGCCGGGCTTCCCCCGTGGCATGAGAACGCTTACCGGCAGGTGCCCCGCGAGATCACAGACTTGGGCATCGAGTAACGGGCAGCGCGCCTCCACACCCGCCGCCATCGACGCACAGTCCCAACTCCGCAACGTCCCATAGGGCAGCGCGCACATCAAATCCCAGCGCCGGGCCAGTTCCACCGGCTCATGGTCCGCTTCGGATTCCGTCTCTGTCGCGGATAACCATTGAGCATTGATGCGCGTCGTGATAGGCCGTGTCCGCGCTTCCGACCCGGAGCGATCCGCGATTAAATGATCGACCTGCTCCTCGGTGAACAGATCGACCAGCCCCAGATAAGCGTCCGCCGGATCGACGGCCTTGGCCGCGCGCAGCCACCTCCCACGGTGCTCCCTGGTCGATCCGCACCCGGCGAGCATCAGGAACGGTGTCGGCAGGGCGCCGGCTACCGGTCGGTAGCGGCACAACAGATCCAACGCCCGATACCACTGTCTTCCAGCGAAAAGCACATCGCCGCCGACCCCGGTCAGCACGACGCGCACATGCTTGGCCAACTCCCGATACCCCTGGAACCACCGCAACGTTCGGCTGTCAGCGATCGGAGCCCCCATCGCGGCCGTCAGTTCGGTGAGTTGGCCCCGCACGTCGTCGCCGGGTTTTACCGTCAGCTCGGTGTGGTCGGAACCGATGTGAAGCGCGACGCGCCGGGCGATCTCTACCTCACACGGATCGCTCTCGGGTAACCGGATGCTGAATGTCGACAGCCGCTTCCCGCTCGACTCTAATCTCCGTTGCGCCACAGCCGCGACGACGGCGTCACTCGCCGAGCCACTTAGCACGCATCCCAGCGGGACGTCAGACTCCAACCGCTCCGCGACAGCTTCATCAATCACCTCGCACGCCGCGTCGACCGCACCGATCGCGGTGCTCGTCCGTGAGACCGGTGGCGGCCGCCAATATCGCTCGGTACGGATCGCCCCACCGGCCTCGATCATGAGCCAGTGCCCGGGCAAAACCTCTTCGACGCCGAACACGATCGCTCGCTGATCATTGAAGCCCAGTCGCAGGTAGGTATCGGTCGCCGCTCGATCGAACGGCGGTGTGGTCCCGGCGGGTAGCCCGGCAAGTACCGCGCTGATAACACTGGCAAAAACGATCTCACCGCACCGGCTGGCTGCGTCGACAACTTCGCCCTCGCAGCCCTGCGATCGGTGGTAGAACAACGGCCGCTGCCCGATGCGATCCCGCACCAGAACCAGCCGCTGTGCCGACGGGTCCCAGATCGCGAACGCGAACATCCCGTGCAGGTGCTTGGGCAACTCCGTCCCCCACGCGCGGTACCCGTGCAACAACACCTCCGTGTCGCAGTGGCTCGATTGGAACCGATGCCCGAGGCGCTCGAGTTTCGATCGCAGGCTGCGGTGGTTGTAGATCTCGCCGTTGAAGACAAGGCTCAACGCCCCCTTGCCCGCGTCGCCGGCCAGGTGCATCGGCTGGTTCCCGTCGAGCACGTCCAGAATGCTCAGCCGCGCATGCACGAACGCACAGCGATCTTCATGGCTGATCTGATGGCTGTCCGGCCCGCGGTGGCGGAGTCGATCGAGCATCGCCCGCGGGCGGCTCGGGGCGATCGGTGTGTCGTCAAAACGAACGATGCCGCCTATGCCAGACATAAGCGCATGCTACACGCCGGTCCGGTCCGTTGGTATCGTCATGAGTTCAGCAGCAAGCAACCGCCAGGCTGATCGGTCACGGCACCGCGATCGGGTCTTTCCGCGTCATCGCGGCCAGCCGGATATTCAGCTCGGCGAGCTGTGCTTCATCAACCGCCGACGGGGCCTCCGTCATCAGATCAGCCCCAGCCTGCGTCTTCGGGAACGCAATCACATCCCGAATATTCGTCGTCCCCACCAGGTGCATGATGATCCGGTCCAGCCCGAGCGCGATCCCGCCGTGCGGCGGCGCACCGTATGCCAACGCATCCAGCAGAAACCCGAACTTCGTCCGCGCCGCCTGCTCGTCGATCCCCAGCAATGCGAACACGCGCGACTGCAACTCCGGTTGGTGGATACGGATCGACCCGCCGCCTAGCTCCGACCCGTTGAGCACCAGGTCGTACGCATCGGTCAGCACGCCGGCGGGGTCGGACTCGAGCTTGTCCAGGTCCTCGTCGCGCGGCGCGGTGAACGGGTGGTGCAGGCAGTCCCACCGCTTCGCGTCCTCGTTCCAATCGAAGGCCGGGAAGTCGACGACCCAGACCCACTGCCAATCGCCCTCGCGGATCAGCCCTCGCTCCTTGGCGAGCTTGACGCGCAGCTCGCCGAGCACGCGACGCACGACCTTCGTCGTGTCCGCCCCGAAACAGATCAAATCCCCCGGCTCGGCGCCGAGTTTCTCGATCAGCGCCTCGGCGATCGACGCGAGGAACTTGGCGATACCGGTTTCCAGCCCACCCTCTGCGCCGACTTTTGTCACCGCCAGGCCCTTCGCACCAAACCCCTTCGACCACTCCGCCAGCCCGTCCGTTTCCTTGCGCGTCATCGTCCCGCCGCCGGGCACGCGGATCGCATTGACGATCCCACCGGCCTTGAGCGCCCCGTTGAACACGCCAAAGTCCGTCTGCCCTGCGAGGTCGCCGATATCAATCAGCTCCATCCCAAATCGCAGGTCCGGGCGGTCCGATCCAAACCGGCTGACCGCATCGGCATAGCTCATCCGCGCGATCGGCGGCACCTCCACACCCAGCACCTCACTCCAAATCCGCCTCACCAGCCCTTCGGTGATCGTGATGACTTCGTCCTGATCGACGAAGCTCATTTCGAGGTCGAGTTGCGTGAACTCGGCTTGGCGGTCGGCACGCGGGTCCTCGTCGCGGAAGCAGCGTGCGATCTGCACGTACCGCTCAACGCCCCCAGCCATCAGGATCTGCTTGAACAATTGTGGGCTCTGCGGCAGCGCATAAAAACTCCCCGCCTGCAGCCGGCTTGGCACCAGGAAGTCGCGTGCACCCTCGGGAGTGGACTTACAAAGGAACGGTGTCTCGACTTCAAGAAACCCGGCTTCGTCGAAGTAGTCGCGCATGATCTTGGTCGCGCGGTGACGCGTCCGCAAAATCTCGTACATGCGAGGCCGGCGCAGGTCGATGTACCGGTACCGCAGACGCGTATCCTCCTGAACACTACCCGCGTCATCCGGCAGAAACGGCGGTGTCTGCGCCTTATTCAGCACAACCAGATTCGTTGCCTGCACCTCGATCTCACCCGTCGGCAGCTTCGGATTGGCCATGCCCTGCTCGCGCGCGACGCACCGGCCCTCGATCGACACGACGTCCTCATTACGCAGCCGGTCGGCCAACTCGTGAATCTGCGGGTTGCCGCTGTCCGGGTGGAACACCGCCTGCGTGATCCCCGTCCGGTCGCGCAGGTCGATAAAAATCACACCCCCGTGATCGCGGTAGCTGTTAACCCAGCCCGCAAGGCGGACTGTCTGATCGACATCAGCGATCCGAAGATCGCCACAGTGGTGGGTGCGCTCGGGCATGGGGAGAGTGTCCGTCGGGTGTCTTGGGTGACTCGCGTTGATGCGTGGAAAGCACAGATGGTATCAACGCGCCCGCCGCTACTCCACGGGGTCGATTAGCCGCCGATGGTCGTGTCGCCCCGTGGCTCGCCGGTGATCTGAACATTGTCCAGCCGTGCGGTCCCCACGCCGCGCCCGTCAGCCGACCAGGACATGCGGATCTCGACCTCGCTCTGATCGTTGATCTTTCGCCACGACGACAGATCCCAGCCGAGCGGATGAAAATCCTTGTCGCGCACAACCGGCACGGTCGCGATCAGTTGATACTCGCCCTGGCCGACGCGGTATTCGACGTTCAGCGTTGACGGCCCGGTGTCCGACACGCGGCAGTCCGCGCGGAGCGCGAGTCGTCGGTACCCATGGCTGGCGAACCGTACTGTCAGCGCGTTGTCAGGCGAATCGTTGACGCCGCTGCCCCACGCCGCCGCCTGTCCGGGCGAGTGAGACTGCCCCCGCGCGTCGACGAATCCCGTGCCCTTCTGCCCATCGCCGTCGCGGAAACTACCGCCGTGCATCACCGCGGTCGGCCGCTCGGCCGCGTCACTGTCATCCGCAAGTGTCGTCCCGTCGCCACGCACCGCCATGTCGTTGAAGGTAAACAGCGCAAGTGTATGCGCACCGGTACCGAGCGATTGGGGCTGGTCGCCGACCGCGCTGCCGGTTAACAATGCGGTCATCGCGGACGCGATCCAAAACAAGCAATGTTTCATCTGATCGGCTCCCTTCAGACTCGAAGAACGCCAGGAACGGACAAATGATACCGCGCATCAAGTTTGGTGTCTGCGACCTGAAATCGGGAGCGTTCTGTCGGCTTCTTTCGCGCCGAGCTTATCCAACCGCCGCCGGTTGAGAATCGATCGCCAACCGCCCATCCTCGACCGTCACGTGGATCGTCGAGCCGTCCTCAACCTCGCCGCTGAGCACCGCCCGTGCGATCCGCGTCTCTAACTCGTGTTGCAGGTATCGTTTGAGCGGCCTCGCCCCGTATGCCGGGTCGTATCCACCCTCAGCGATCAGCGTCCGTGCCTCCTCGGTAAGCGTCAGCCCCAGCTCGCGGGCCGCCAGCCGTTGCCGTACCTGTTCGATTTGTAGGTCGACGATCCGCTTGATCTGCTCAAGGTCCAGCGGTGAGAAGATCACCACATCGTCCACACGGTTAAGAAACTCCGGACGGAAGTGCTGGCGCAGGTCGGACAACACCGCGTTACGCGCGACCTCGCTGACCTGCCCCGCCCCGAGCACGCTCTCGTCAAGCAAATGACGTGACCCGATGTTGCTCGTCATGATGATGACGGTGTTCTTAAAGTCCACCGTCCGTCCGCGCGAGTCGGTGATCCGCCCGTCGTCGAGCACCTGCAGCAGCACATTGAACACGTCGTGGTGCGCCTTCTCAATCTCGTCGAGCAGGATCACACTGTACGGCTTGCGCCGCACGGCCTCGGTGAGCTGCCCGCCTTCTTCGTAACCGACATACCCGGGCGGTGCCCCGATCATCCGCGCGACCGAGTGCTTTTCCATGTACTCGCTCATGTCGATGCGCACCGTGTTGTCTTCGCTGTCGAACAGCGCCTCCGCCAGCGCCTTGGCCAACTCAGTTTTGCCGACACCGGTTGGCCCAAGAAACATGAACGATCCGATCGGGCGCCGAGGATCCTTGATCCCCGCGCGCGCCCGGATCACCGAGTCCGCGACGAGTTGTACGGCTTCGTCCTGCCCGATGACGCGTTGATGGAGTATCTCATCGAGCTTGAGTAGCTTCTCCCGCTCACCCTCGACCAGCCGGGTGACCGGGATCCCCGTCCACCGCGCGACGATCTCCGCGATCTCGTCTTCGGTCACCATCTCGCGCAGCAGCTTGGCCCCGGGTTGCCCGTCGCTGCCAGGCTCGCCGTCCGGCTGGCTTTTCGCCTCGAGTTCTTTTAGCTGTTTTTCCGCTTCGGGAAGCAACCCGTGCTTGAGCTCGGCCGCCTTGTTCAGGTCGTACGCGCGCTCGGCCTGCTCGATCTGATGGCGTAGCTGCTCGATCCGTTCGCGCACCGCCTGGACCTTGCCGATGGCCTGCTTCTCAGAGTCCCATTGGGCGCGCATCGTGTCCGCATTGGTCTTGAGGTCGGCCAACTCCTTCTGCAGCGCTTCTAACCGTTTCTTGCTGGCCGCGTCCTTTTCCTTTTTCAGCGCGGCCTCTTCGATCTCCAACTGCATCACCCGGCGCGTAACCTCATCCAGCTCAGCCGGCATCGAATCGATCTCGGTCCGCACCTTCGCGCATGCCTCGTCGATCAGATCGATCGCCTTGTCCGGGAGGAACCGATCGGAGATATACCGATCGCTGAGCGTGGCCGCGACAACCAGCGCCCCATCCTGAATCCGCACCCCGTGGTGGACCTCGAACCGCTCGCGCAGCCCGCGCAGGATCGAGATGGTGTCCTCGACGTTTGGCGGGTCGACGGTGATCGGCTGAAACCGCCGCTCCAGCGCCGCATCTTTCTCGACATGCAACCGGTACTCATCCAGCGTCGTCGCGCCGATGCAGTGCAGCTCCCCGCGCGCGAGCATGGGCTTGAGCATGTTCCCCGCGTCCATCGCGCCCTCGGCTTTGCCCGCGCCGACGATGGTGTGCATCTCATCGATGAACAGCAGCACACGCCCATCGCTCTGCTTGATCTCCGCCAGCACGGCCTTGAGGCGTTCCTCGAACTCCCCGCGGAATTTCGCACCTGCAACCAGCGACCCGAGATCGAGCGAGAATACTGTTTTATCTTTAAGCCCTTCGGGCACGTCGCCGCGCACGATCCGCTGTGCCAGCCCCTCGACGATCGCCGTCTTGCCCACGCCGGGCTCACCGATCAGCACGGGGTTGTTCTTGGTTTTCCGTGACAGGATCCGGATCACACGCCGGATCTCTTCATCGCGCCCGATCACCGGGTCGAGCTTGTCGTCGCGCGCCTCCTGGACCAGGTCGCGCCCGTAACGCTCGAGCGCTTCGTACGTCGCCTCGGGGTTGGCACTCTGTACCCGCTGGTGCCCGCGCACCCCGGTCAGCGCCTGCAAAAACGCATCACGCGAAACCCCCAGCTCCTTGAGGATGCGCCCGGCCGGCCCCGCATCGCCTTCCTCGATCATCACGAGCACCAGGTGCTCGACGGACACATACTCGTCCTTGAGTCGCTTCGCCTGCGCCTCGGCATCGACCAACGCCTGGTTCAGTCGCTGCGTCACATACACCTTGCCCGCTTCACCCGACGAGCCCTGCACGGACGGCCGCTTGTCCAGCTTGCGATCGAGCTCGCTCGCGACCACATCGGGCGGGCGGTTCATCTTGTCGAACAGCCGCGGGATCAGCCCACCCTCCTGCCGGACCAGCGCAAGCAACAGGTGCTCGCGATCCACCTCCTGGTGCCCGCGTTTCACCGCGATGCTCTGCGCTTCGTGCAGCGCCTCCTGGCATTTCTGCGTCAATCGGTTGGGGTCCAGGCTCATAAATCACCTCCCTGATCCGTCACTCCGTCGTACGCGGATTAAACTTGGATGTCTCCGCCAGTTTTTCAAACAAGTCCTTTTCCTCATCGCTTAGGGTCTTGGGAACCACGATCTTCAACTCGATCAGCACGTCGCCGCGCTTGTCGGCCGGCTTTCGGTACGGCAATCCCTTGTCGCGCAGCCGCAGGCGTTGCCCGCTGCGCGCGCCCGGTGGGATCGTCAGCGTGACTTCGCCATCAATCGTCGGTGCGTTCACCTTCGCACCCAGCGCCGCTTCCCACGGGGAGATCGCCAGCACCGTGTGCAGGTCCTGCCCGTGGATGGTGAACCGCTGGTGCGGTGCGATCGTGACTCGCAGCAGCAAATCACCCGCCGGGCCGCCTTGTCCCGCTCGCCCGCCTTGCCCCGCCAGTCGGATCGTGCTGCCCGACGTCGTGCCCGGCGGGATTTTTACGTCGAATGTTTTTGCCGACTGCCCGCCGGCACCCTGGAGCGACACCTGCTTGGTCGCGCCGCCGTACGCATCCTCAAGCGTGATCGTCAGTGATGCTTCGTGCGTTTGGCCCGCCCGCTGCCGTGCGAACCCGGCTCCGCCCGGTCTGCCGTGACCCGACCGGTCGCCCGCATGCCCGTCGCGCCCGAAGAACGTCTCGAAGAAGTCACTAAACCCATCCGAGCTAAAGCTGAACCCGCCTTGGCCTGACCCACCCGGCCCGGCCCCGCCGCGCGACTCGAACCGCATACCTTCCCATCCCGGCGGCGGGCGAAACTCCTGCCCCGCTTTCCAGTTTTCGCCGAGCGTGTCGTACTTCTGCCGTTTCTCGGGGTCTCCCAACACCTCGTACGCCTCACCGACCTGCTTGAACCTGCCCTCGGCCTCGGAGTCGTCCTTGTTCGCGTCCGGGTGGTGCTTGCGTGCGAGCTTGCGGTACGCGCGCTTGATCTCTTCCTGCGAGGCGTCCCGCTTCACACCGAGCGTCTGGTAGTAGTCCTGAAATTTCACATCCATGTATCGCTGCCGATCGTCGGGGCGTGTGTGTTCGTCACGTTGCGGCCCCGCCCATCAACACGCAACGCCCATGCCATACAAAACACTTAATAATCGTAGTTTATGGGCGTTCTGCCTGCCAAGCGATGGGCGAGCGATCCGGGGGGTGCCGCAATGGCAGGGTGGTGGGGTCGTGGATCACTGCGGGCCGGCCGCGGCGGGATGGTTGGGGTTCTGCGCGGGTACGCGGGCGGGGTTGCGCAACTCGATCCATTTACGTATCGCAGGCGGTTGGAGTTTGTCCAGCGTCGCGCCGATTTGTGCGCGCAGCCGCCAGAGTGACACGGGGTCGACGTTGTCGAACGTCACCAGCCCGGCATCTTGATCGTCGGCTTGATCGAATTGGCTTTCGATGCCGAGTGTTGTGCGCACATGTTGACCGACAACCCAGCGCGGTTGTTTCAATACTTCAGCGAGGATCGTCATGTACTCGACGTCCTGCTGCCCGCGTCGGTAGGCCTTGAGACGCACGCTCGGCACGGGGGTCGATTGCCCGAGTCGGCCGCCCGGATAGAACAGCGCGTTGATGTCCGCGTTGGACCAGGACTGCGGGTTGCCGATGGTTTGCCAGGGGATCACGCCGTCGAGCCCGAGCGTCCAGGCATCAATGCACCACGCGGCCGGCTGCACGTTCGACGCCTCGATCGGGTTGGAACTGCCATAGAGATACGTGATCTCACCGAACCGCTTCTTGCGATCCAGAACCATGCGGCTGTACCGGTAGAAGCTCCCGCCGACCACATTCACATCCAGCAGCCCGTCGAGGAGGTTCCGCTGCCACTGGGGGCGCGAGATATCGGCACGGAAGGCGGTCTTCACGCGGCCGCGCACAGGGGTGACGCCCTCGTGAAACGCGCCCGCATACCACCGCAACGCCCAGAAATCCTGCGTGTTGACCGGCTCATCAAAGACCCACGGGGCCGAGGCCGTGTCCCATCGATCCTTCTTGAAAAATAGTTTGTTGTTGAGGTAGAACTCAAAAAAAGTATCCGTCCACCCGCGCTCGCTCAGGTGCTCGGCGAACGCTCTACTGGCGCGCACCAACTCGTCGCGGTACCCCGGCTCGAACGTACGATCGGCCCAGTAGCCGCCCCGGAACGATCGATCGAGGTCCATCGGCCAGTTCTCGTTTAGCGGCAGGTAGAACGCATCGACCGGAACCCCGCTACGCGGCAGGTCGTCGAATGCGGTGCCGTCAAACAGCGCGCCAAATCGCATGTCGTAGGCGTCCCACCGGAACTGATACCCATTCCACGGCGGGTCGTGTTGTGCGCGCACCTGACCTTTCCAGTTGTACGCCAGCCGGTTGAGGCAGGTGCGGTGCTCGTGAGCAAGCCGGTAGTGTGCGCGCTCAGCCGGCCCGCCCGGCAGCCCGTAAGCATTCATCTGCGGGACAAACGACAGGTAGTCCGGCAGGGTGAATCGCCAGACGTGCAGGACAATGTCGATTGTGCGCACACCGGAGGGGCTGGTTAGCAGCAGTTTGCCGGTGTGCGCGCCGGGCCTGCACCCGTGCGGCGTGTAGACCTCGGCGTACAGCACCACGTGAGCCTGCCCGTCGACGCCTTGTTGCGGCGTGTGCAGGTCGTCGGTGTCTTTCAATGGGATCAGCGGGTCGGGCAGCCAGCCGCGGTGCGATCGGACGTGGTGGAAGCGGAACAACTGTGCGCGCGGTGCATTGGTGTTGTCCGCGGTGTCCGAATCAAATCGGAGCGTGGCCTTGAGGCCGGGCACAGGCTGCGGCAACACGATCTGGAATGCGGTGAACTCGTTGCGGGCCGCGTGCAGGCGGACGCGGCTGTGCTCGGCGGACCACAGGTGGTTGGCCTTGCGATACTGCTCGGGGCGACGGGGGATCAGCTCGCCGGAGACGGGATAAATTTTGTCCAGCGGGTCGATCACATAGGCGTTGATGGCGGGGTTCGGTAGTGGCGCATCGGTTGTGCGCACAACTGGCCACTCGGCGGGGATAGCCGGTGCCAGCGGCAGCGGCTTGGGTAAGGGCTCGGTCGTGAATGTTGTTTGGGAGATCGGCCCCGCGTTGCCCGCCGCGTCGATCGGGCGCAGCGCGACGGTAACCGTCTGCCCCGGCTCGGTACCGACATCGCGCAGGCGCATCGTGACGGACTCGCCGGGTGCGGCGGCTAGTGGGATCAGGTAGCGGGGAATCACATTCGCGTTGGCCCACCCCAACGACTCGCCAGCCGTGAACCGGGCCTCGAATCCGAGCGTCCCGGCTGGGCCGTTGTCCCTGGGTGAGATCCACGAGAGCATCGCTTCGCCCGGCCGGTGATTGGCCGTGTCGGCTTTGATCTCGCCGATGGCCTCGGGCGGCTGGCGGTCCTCCGGGCCGAGGTGGACGGTCAGGTAGGGGCTCTTGTGCTTGCCGGCATCGCGGCTGTGGACGAATCGGTTGGGCAACAGGTGATACCGGAACTGCCCGTTTGTGCGGGAGTACTCGGAGCCGACATCGTCGATCACGGCGAATCCGTAACTGAGGCCCGCGGCCTGAGCGGCGACAGCAGCGGGGCTTACGCTGGCTGTTTGCCAGCCGGCCTCATCCGGGGCGGTGCAGTCGGCGAAACGCCATAGGGTGTGGCCTTCGCCGGCGATCACGCTGGTCAGGTCGCTGCCGGGGAAGGCCCAGGGCTGTTCGTCTTGCCGGGCCCAGTTGAATGACGCACTGTGGCGATGAGGGCGATAGATGCTGGAAGTGCCTTCTTGCCAATCGCTTGCGATCGTTGAAACGGTGAGCCGTCGCTGGGGCTGCCCCGAGTGCCAGCGTAGGTGCAGGGTTGCGGACTCAATCACCCGTCCGCGTAAAGAGGAAAGACTGAACTTGAGCAACGATAATTCTTGAATACCCTTGGTTTTAAGCTTTTTTGAGCCACCCAGGTTGGCATCCGTTTCGCCCTCGACGCTCGAAACCCAGGTATCGTGGGTAGGCCAGAACCGCTTGGTCTGATCGTCCTGGCCGGCGGTGAAGGCCGCATCCGTATCACCGAGGAGGCTGATGAGGGTCAGGCCGACCGCAGATGACAGGTAAAGTATTGAAAACAAGGCTATTAATGGAATTATTCTCATAGCGGTAGCCTCGGGCCCGCCATCGGCGGGCGCGACGCCAATCATACCACTTTGGGCGGCAGACACGGACTTTCGCGGCAAACCTTGCCGATTTACCAGATCGGGCAGGCCGATACGCGCCGATTCTGGATCAAATTTACCCAAATCCGCTTGACATGAGCCGTAACGTGGCGTTTAATTATAGGCTTAGAGATCCGGGCGCGTGCTGGACCGCTGAGGCGTTGGCTGGTGGGATTGATTTTGCCGAGCCTCATGGCGGGTAAAGATTTACGGATCCGCTTGTGATCACCCGGATCATGAGCGCGACGAAACCGTCGTAGGCACGACGACCGGGCGATCGATATCGATTGGGAGGTATTGAAGCATGTACACGTCGGGTGGACTGGCCCAGGACCCGAATCGCCGTGATGAGATCTTGCGTGCCAAGCGCCGCAAGAACGAGCGGTTGGCCGCAGCCATTTTGATGGTGGTCGCGGCGGTGACGGTGTCTTTGGCGCTTATCACAATTGCTTACGGGATGATCCGGGGCCAGGACACGGCTTTCCGCGTGGCCGTGGGGGCTCTGGGTGGTGGGATGTTCCTGCTGTTTATCAGCGGGATCGGGTATTTCGCGTCGCTGAACCGTTAGCCGCGCCCGCAGCCTGCGGGGCGGATCGATCACACCGATTGAAATAAGCCCGTCAACCGCCGTCCGAGCGGTTTTCGCGGTCGTTGAGTTCGACCAGCCGCTGCATCAGCGCCTCGATGCGGTCCATGTGTTCGAGCGAGCGTGCCCGGTGCTCATCGGCGTTCTTCATGAACTTCTCGGACTGCTCCATGTGTTGCATGACCCTGCTCTGCTGGTTGGCGGCTTTGCGGACCGTCTTCATCAACGACATCACGAGAAAAAACAGCACGCCGAGCAGCAACAACAGTAAGCCATTGATGATGATCGACCGCAGTGCGGGGTTTTCGCACAGTTGTGCCAGTGATGGGATCATGGTCGTGCTCGGTCTCGGGGTTGATTGATTCGTTCCAGGCGTCATCGCGACGCCGCAGTGCGCACAAGATTGGTCCGGGCTACCCCCAGCTTACGCCGTGGACCGCGATGGTGCCTTTTAGATCGACCTGGCCGCTGGGCGTCTTCACCCGCAGCGTGACCTCGCCGGCCAGGGTGATGTCGCCGTCCCGCCCGGCGTACTTGCCGGTTACCGAATCGAACACCAGCGTCCCACCCAGCACGGTCATCGGTTCCCGCCCGGGCAGGATGATTGTCGATGAGCGGATCTCTCGGTAGCCCTCGTACGAGTCGCTGATCGTGATCTCGTGATCGATCAGCTTCTGCCAGTCTTCTTCATACCCGACGTGAAGATCGATCGGGAACTTGCCGACCAGCGACACGCCGTCGCCGAGTATCTCGAACGTCTCGGGGTAGGCCACGTCCTCGACCAGGTAGACGTTCATGACATCCAACGGAATCTTGACCTGCGTGCCGTCGATATCAACGACCAACTCCCATGTACGAGACGTCGACAGGGCGCCGGGCAGCCCGTCGCCGCAGCCGGCGAGCGTCATTAAAATCAGGCACAACAGGGTGTGTCGAAGGGGCAAGGGCGAGTCGATCACGGCGGGCCTCGGCGTCTGGGTGTATCGGTCCGATGGCCCTTATCGGCCATTTACGGGGCGATGATCCACGATCGTTCGCGCCGCCGTGCGGTCAGCCCCATCGCCACGATCGCCATCGCGGTGAGTGCTGTCGGCTCGGGGACGAATTGGCCGCCCGCGGCCTCGATCTGCGGGCGGAACGGGCCGGTGCCGGTCCACCATGACACGTCGCCGTAGACGCTGTCGTCGGTCGTTCCCGAGGACAGCACGCCGACGATCAAGCCCTCGCCGTTGATATCGACGATCAGCGGCCCGCCGCTGTCGCCGAACGCGGTGGTCGCTTCGAGCGGCAGCGGCAGAGCGGAGCTGCCGACCACACCGAGGATGTTGTTGATCGCGGACCCGTCGTCGAAGTCGGTGTTGAGGATGTTGGACGAGCCGGGCAGCGGGTTGCCCTGTTCGTCGAGGGCAGCGCCGATCAAGTCGATGACGTTTCGCCCCGCCCACCGCAGCCCATCGCCCGTGTCGCCGTGCCCCGCGCTGCCGACACCGTTGAACCCGAAGCCGGCCGTATCCGCGACCATGCCCGTGGCGTCGCCGTCCCACAGCCGAACCGGCGTGATGCCCACCGGGGCCGGTGCGCTCAGCGTGAGCAACGAGACATCCTCGCCGTCGAGTGTGTTCATCGTGTCGCTTACGTGAGTGATGGCTGAGACACCGACGGTGACGTCCGGCGTCCCGTCGTTATCGATGTGGTGAAACCCAACCGTGATCTCGTCGGGCGTCAGGTACAGCGTGCAGTGCTTGGCGGTGAGGACGGTGTCATGATCGATCAGCGTCCCCGTGCACCCGATGCTCAAACTGACCACGGCTGGGAACGAATCGCCGTGCGCAATCGCCTGCGTTGGGCCGGCGGGATCATTGATAACGATGGCTTGTGCGGGTCGTGATGAAATAAGTAGAACCAAACCTGCGAACCACGCCGCTGTTTCGAGCCGCGAAGGTTGCCGTGTGTGGTGGCGTGGTGGGTGCATTGTGTGAGGAGTTGGTATGGCTTTGGCCTCTCACGGGCGGCTGGGTGCCGCAGGGTTGATGCGAACCATGTTGTCGTAGCACTAGGATCATAAGAGTTGCGATGGCGTCATCGGCGGGAACTGCCGGTCCGGCCTGCTAGAAATCGGGAACACCGATCCCTCATGGGGACTGCAAGGCGTTGGTGGTGAGAGGCGAGCCTGTTAGAACTGGCGGCGGGTGGGGTTGGGCAGGACGTTGTCGTGGCCGGGGATGATGATGTCGGCGATCTCGACGGCTTCGAGGAAACTCTCTCGCGCCTGCTGTGGGTCGTAGCCGCCGGGGAGGACGCGGCCTTGCTCGAGGTGCTCCGCGGTGGGGACGGCGTCGCCGGCGATCAGGGTTGTGGAGTTGCTCTGCGCCAGCAACAAGCCGCAGGTTCCCGGGGTGAAGCCGGGTAGCGGGAACAGGTCGACCTGTGCGGCCAGGCGGTCGGGCGCGGGTTCGCAGCGTTGTAGGAGATTGATCTCGGCTTGGAGGAGTTTGCGCGACTCGGGGTCGGCGGCTTCCTTGAGGCGCTCGATCAGCCGGGCGCCGATCGTTTCGCGCTCCATCTCGCTGATCAGCCACTTGGCGTGCTCGAACGCGGAGAGGCCCCACCGGTGGGCGGGGCGGAAGTTGGTCAGGAACACGTGGGTGACGGTGTTCGGCTCGAGCCCGCTGCGTTCCTTGAGCCGCGCGGCGATGACGGCGGCCGGCAGCCCGGGGTCGACCAGGATGACCAGCCCCTCGCTGCGGATCAGCGTCGTCGTGGCGTGCGCGGTGCGGATCGCTTCGGTCTCGTTCCACAGCTCGTGGCGGCTGAGTGTCCCGATGCTGACAACGCGGTAGTCCATGAGAGTGCGGTTGGTGTCGCGGCGGCGATTGCTGTGTCGCAGGCGACGCCCGTCGGGCTAGTCGTCCGGGTCCGTCGGTCGGTTCGGGGAGATGGTGTGCGGCGCGATTGCTTTTTTCTGTTTGATGCGTTCGAGCACGAGCGGCGGCAACAGGCGGTGCAGCCGGTCGACGTCGCCGGCCGAGGCGATCTGGCGGATCAGGCTCGAGCTGGTAAACGCATACGACTCGCCGGTCATGATGAAGATCGTTTCGATGTCCGTCACCGCACGGTTGGTTAGTGCGAGCTGGAACTCGAAGTTCAGGTCAGTGACGTTTCGCAGGCCGCGGAGGATGGCGGTGGCACCGACCTCGCGGGCGTAATCGACGGTGAGGCTTTGGTAGGTCTGCACCTCGACGTCGTCCAGGTCGGCGACCAGCTCGTTGAGCATTTCCTGGCGCTCGTGCATCGAGAACAGCTCGGGCTTGGCCGGGTTGCGGCCGACGGCCACGATCAGGTGATCGAACAGCGTGCGCCCGCGCCGGATTACGTCCAGATGGCCGTTGGTAGGGGGGTCCAGCGTGCCGGGGAACAGCCCGATTTTTCTGTGTTCGCTCACGGGCGGCGAGTATAGCAATTCCGCTGTGTTCGCCCGCCGAGCGGCCTGCAGGCACGGGTGGCCGCCCCCACCCGTTGTAACCGTCACAGACGCCGGCCCACGGTGGAATTCGCTTGCCGTCCACTGGCATGTCGCGCCGCTGAATCGGTTAGTTGGACTGACGACGCCGAACCCGGCGGCGCTCGACAAAACAACGAGGCACCAGCGAGCTATGTTCCGACCGCACTCAGCCATCCCGATTCTCCTGTTGGCGGTATTGACCGCCGTCGTGAGCTTCCAGGCCGGGCGGGTTCGTCACGGTGGGAACCTTGAGGGCGAGATCGATTTTGGCCGGCGCGCTCATCGCGGTGGGCAGGCGGCTGCACAGGGCGACGGGCGCATCCTCTCGCTGCCGATCCCCGGGCCGGTCGAAGCGACCGATCCGACAGTCGGCGTCGAAGCACCCAACCGAAACAGTGAACCGTTCATCACACCCGTCGGGATGCACATGCGGTCGGTATCCGTGATGCCCGTGATGGGCGGGCTCGGCGTTGACCCCGGGCGAGTCGCACACAACACGCTGATCGCCAACCCCGCGCCGGCGTCGGTGGCCCTTCTGGGGGTCGGGGTTTGGCTGATCGGTCCACGATACCGAAGGCATCGCCGGCGGCTGGCGGTGTACTACTCCCGCGCGAATGCGCTGCGTTAACAGTAGCGCATGGGGATAAAGAAACCCTGGATCGGGCCTCGAACCGGCTTGCCTCCCCGGTCGAGGCCCTTTTTCTTTTCTGATTTAGCGCCTTCGAGAACGCCGCGAGCCGCGGCGCGGATCGCACGCCGCTTGCCGAAGGGCGCATCGCGGTCGGGTTACACTCTGTCCGATGACCGAGCCCGCCCCGCCGAGCCAATCGATGACGCTGTCGACACCGGTGTCGGTGCTGCCCGGTGTCGGTGAGCACCGAGCGCCGGCGTGGGAAAAGCTTGGGCTCCGCACGGTGCTCGATCTGATCCGGCACCTCCCGTCCAGGTATGAGCAGGAGTTCGCCGAAGGCTCGATCGCGGACCTGCCGATGCAGGGGCACGGGTCGGCACGCGGGACGGTCGTGTCGACGCGCTACGTCCCCGGCGGGCGCGGGCGCAACCGGCGCGGTCGTTTCCAGGCCCGGCTGGAGGACCACTCGGGTAAGATCGATGTCGTTTGGTTCAACGGCTCGTACCTGCGCGACAAGCTCCACGCGGGGATGACGATCCGGGTGGCCGGCAAGGCGCAGGCGTACCAGGGCCACGCTCAACTGGTGAACCCGCAGTGGGAGGAGCTTGACGAGTCCGATCAGCCGCCCGCGACGCGGGATCGGATTCGCCCGGTCTATCCCGCGAGCGAGCAGGTGCCGTCCAGGGCGATCGAAACCGTGATCACGGCAGCGCTGCCGCAGGTCCACGGGGCGTTGGCCGATCCACTGCCGGGCGACTATCTCGAACAGCGGGCATTGCCGGACCTGGCCGCGGCGTACCGCGCGGTGCACCTGCCTGACCGGGAGGAAGACTACAAATCTGGCCGCCGGCGGTTGATCTACAACGAGCTGCTGCTGCTCCAACTCGGGATCGCGATCCGCCGCCACTATGCGCGGACGCGCCTGCGTGCATGGCCTTTGAATCGCACTGAGGCGATCGATGAGCATATCCGCGAGCGGTTCCCGTTTGACCTAACCGAGGCTCAGGACCAGGTGATCGGTGAGATCGCCGCCGACCTGGAACAAACCAAACCGATGAACCGACTGCTTCAGGGCGACGTCGGTGCGGGTAAAACGGTTGTGGCTCTGTACGCGATGCTTTTGGCTGTCGCGGATCGCAAGCAGGCAGCGCTGATGGCGCCGACCGAGTTGTTGGCCGAGCAGCACTACGCGTCGATCTCGGAGATGCTGCGCGACTCGACCGTGCGCGTCGCGCTGCTGACCAGCGGGCAGGTGGCCGCGGGCAGCGCACAGCGTGAGGCGTTGCTTGGGGAGATCGAGCGTGGGCGGTACGACATCATCATCGGGACGTCGGCGTTGCTGTCCGATGCCGTCCGGTTCCACGATTTGGCTGTGGCAGTCGTGGATGAGCAGCACCGATTCGGTGTGCACCAGCGGGCGGCGCTGCGGTCCATGACGGCGCGGCCTTCGTCCGATCAGGCGACCGATCCGGATGCCGCGCCCGCGGAGTTGGTCGAGGCGTATCGATCGCCACATTACCTGGTGATGACCGCCACGCCGATCCCGCGGTCTCTAAGCCTGACGCTTTTCGGTGATCTGGATGTCTCGGTGCTCAGCGGTCTGCCGCCGGGAAGGTCGGCGATCACCACCCGTGTCGTACTGCCGGATCAAGCCGACAAGGTCTACCACTACCTTGCCGGCCGGGTCGAAGCAGGCGAGCAGGCGTATATCGTCTTGCCGGCCATCGAAGCGTCCGAGCATGAGTCGGCCCGTGACCTGAAAAATCTGCGCGCCCACCAAAAATTATTGGCCGAGAAGTATTTTCCCGGCGTGCACGTCGCGTCGGTGCACGGGCGTCTCAAACGCCGCACACGCGAGTCCGTCATGGCGCGGTTCCGCGCGGGGCGTGTGGGCGTGCTTGTGGCGACGACGGTGATCGAGGTCGGCGTGGACGTGCCCAACGCGACGATCATGGTGATCGAGCACGCCGAGCGGTTCGGTTTGGCGCAGCTTCATCAGTTACGCGGGCGCATCGGGCGCGGGAAGGGCGGGCCCAAGAGCCTGTGTGTGTTCATCGCGGACCCGAATAACCCAGACGCCGCGCAGCGCATGGAGGCGATCGGTTCGACGACGGACGGCTTCGCAATCGCAGAGAAAGACCTGGTGATCCGCGGGATGGGCGAGTTCTTCGGCACACGCCAGCACGGTGCGCCGCCGCTGCGCATTGCGCGCCTCCCGGAGGACATGGACCTGCTGCGGCTTGCCCGCCACGATGCTCAACAAATCGTCCAGGCTGATCCAACCCTGACCGACCCGGCCAATACGCGGCTGCGCAAGGTATTGATCCAGCAGTACGGCAACAGCCTGGGCTTGATCGACGTCGGGTGATGGCGGACGGCCCGGCCGGGGTGCACTGCGCGTCCGATAAAGCGTTGGTTTGTGCCACTGGCAACACTTGGCCGGGCATGGGGGTCAAACTAAAGAAGAGTACTCAATCTGGCAATCTAACGGGCCGATAGCTGAACACTGCCGCAATTGAACACCCGGGGGACATTTAGAGGAGCCCCGATGTTCGATAAGGTTTTAGAGTGCACCAGCCTCCCGACTTTCCCAACCATTGCCACTGAGTTGTTGGAACTGACCCGCGACCCCGACGTGGGGCTCGACGACATCGCCAAGCTGATCATGGGCGATCAAGGCTTGGCCGGCAAGGTGCTCAAAACGGTCAATTCCAGTTTCTACGGCTTGTCGCAGCCGTGCACGAGTATCGAGCGCGCGCTCGGGTTTCTCGGTATCAAGGCCGTCAAGTCGCTAGTCCTCAGCTTCAGTGTGGTCCGTGTCACCGAGGGCATGGCGGGCGAGGGATCGTTCGACATGGCCGACTACTGGCGGCGGACGATCTGCGCCGCCAGTGGAGCGCGGCAGATCGCTGTGGCCACCAAAGCCTGCGACCCCGACGACGCGTTCACGGCCGGGCTGTTCCAGGACATGGGGATATTGGCGTGCGTCGTCGCGATCCCGAGCGAGTACGAGAAAGTCGTGGCCGGCGCTCCTGCCGATCACGCCAAGCTCCCCGATCACGAGAAGCAAACGCTCGGATTCACTCACGCCGAGGTCGGCGCTGCTTTGGCTAAGAAGTGGAAGCTCTCGGACCTGATTGTTCAAAGCATCCGGCACCATCACGACCCCGAACAAGCGGACGCAGCCGATCAGCCTGTCGCCAAGTCCGTTGCGCTGGGCCGGATGGCCGCGGAGGTGATTGCGGCGGATCGGGTCGCCCAGCCACTCGCGGACTTGATGGTCAAAGCAAGCGCGTGGTTCAGTCGCGAGAACCAGCAGGTCGAGATGCTCCTAGATCAGATCAGCGCGACTGCGAGCGAACTGGCGGGGATCCTCGACCAGCAGATCGGGGAGGTTCCGGACGCGGCGAAGATCCTGGCGATGGCCAACGAGCAACTCGTCGAGCAGCAGATGCAGTCTCACCGCGACACCGCAGTGCTTGAGCAGAAAGCACAGGACCTGGAGACTCAGACGGTGACGGATGCGTTGACCGGTGCGGCCAACCGCAAGCGGTTTGACCGGGAGATCGAGAAGTGCTTCCAACAAGCCGTAACCAACCGCACGCCGTTGTCGGTGTTGTTCATCGATGCGGATCGCTTCAAGGCGGTGAACGATACGCACGGGCACCAGGCGGGCGACGTGGTTCTGCAGGATATCGCCGGGCGGATGATCAAGGTGGTTGGGTCGTGTGGGACGGTGTGTCGGTACGGTGGTGAGGAGTTCGCGGTGATTCTCCCAAAGTTCGATGTCGATAGAGGGCTTCGTTTCGCGGAGTTGCTGCGATCTGCGATCGCCGACAAACCGGTGGATCTGTCTCAGGTTGACGGAGCGCCGCCGACGCTGAACATCACGGCAAGCTTCGGGCTCGGAACCTACATCCCTGTGAATGCCAACGCCGCCACCTCGGCAACGCAATTGGTGCAGGAAGCGGACCGAGCCGTCTACGACGCCAAGGAGGCCGGGCGCAATTGCGTCAGGCTGTTCGATGCGGCTGCGTCAGGCGCATCGTCGCCGGGCAACTTATCTCCCCCACCGCCATCCCCAGCCGATGGACCGGCGGCACCCGGCGACGGCGGGCTCAGGGTTCTGCTCGTCGAAGGCGACCCCCTCGCCGCGAAGTACCTACAGGTCGTGCTATCGAGTCAAGCGTCCGTACAGATCACAAGTGTTCCGTCTCGGGATGCGGCGACCAACCTGCTTAAGCGCGTCGCAGGCGACCCATCTCAACGCCCGGATATCGTGCTCTGCGAGATGGATCTTCCCGACGGTCGTGGGTTGGAGGTGCTCAAGGCTGTTGAGGCATCCCCGTCGCTCGAATCGGTCGCGGTTCAACTGATCACCTCCGACGCGGTCGCGGCAAAACCTTCAGCCGGTGGCCGTGCCCAGTTCGTCTCCAAACAGACCATCGTCGAAGACCCGCAAGGCTGGGCCAGGGGATTGATCGAGCGGGTCGCGCCGGCGATCACTGTCTAGACGGCCATCCACGGCTAAGGCATGTTGTCGTAACCCGGTGCGCTTCCTACGATCCCCGGTCTGTGTTTGACCGACTCCGTCAGCATCTATTTGGGATCTGGGCGCGGTTCGTCTGTCGCCACCCGCTGTGGGTTCTGGCCGCGGCGCTGGCGGTTGCGGGCGGATCGGTGGGGGTCACCGTCGCGAAGCTGCGCTTTCAGCCGGATCGCAACGCGCTGCTGTCGGAGTCGCTGGATTGGAACAAGCGGTTCGAACAGTGGCGCCAAAGCTTTCCCGGTAGCGAAGACATGTTTGTCGTCGTGGACCCCGGTCCGGCCGAGGCGGCCGATCACACGGACCGGGTATCGGTTGCTCGTGACTTCGTCGATGAGCTGGGCGCTCAGCTAACAAAAGAATCGGATATCGAATCGGTGGTCTGGGGATTCACCCCAACCCCTCGGATGCTTTGGTTGGCACCGGTGGATGAGTTCGAGGCGGCGGTCGAACAGCTTAGCCCCGCACCCCTGCTCAAAGAGAGCGCAACACCCGGCGATCTGATCGCCAATGCAGTGCAGGGCGGAGTGGGGTCGCCGGATGATGCGGACTCGCCCCGCTTGATCGCGTCTCTCGATCAGCTTGGCTCCCTGATCGCCGCGATCGGGCATGTGTTGGCCGCACCCGCTGACAACCGCCCCGAGTTCGGTTCGATGGTCATGGGCGCGGGATCGAGCGGGGCGGGACGGCAGTACCTGACCACGCACAACGGCAGACTGCTGCTGCTACGGATCACGCCGCGGCGGGACCCGGGTGCCATCAGCGCGTTCGCCGGGCCGATCAAGACCATCCGCGATCGGATCAGCGAGGTGTCCGGGAGCTACCCAGGCATCGACGTTGGGCTGACGGGGATTGATGTCATTGAATCGGACGAGACCGATGCCGCGACGCGTGACAGTGCGATCGCCTCCGCGGCCGCATCGATTCTTATCGCGATCCTATTAGTCACGGCGTTTCATTCGTGGCGGGTTCCGTTGCTCGCGATGCTGGCGTTGCTGGTTGGGATCGCCTGGTCGTTCGGTTTCCTGACGTTGTCGATCGGGCACCTGCAGGTGTTAAGCGTGGTGTTCATGGTGATATTGCTCGGGTTGGGGATTGATTTCGGCGTGCACCTGGCGTCGCATCTGGAACGGGTGCGGCCGAGTCATGACGATACGCCCGAAGGTTTCGCCGCGGCGTTGGCGAGCAGCTTCGATGCAGCGGGGCCGGGGATCATCACGGGTGCGATCACGACGGCGGCTGCGTTTGGGACAACGATGCTGACGGATTTTCGGGGCGTCGCGGAGATGGGGCAGATCGCGGCTGTGGGGATATTGTTGTGTTTGATCTCGATGTTTAGTGTTTTCCCGGCGCTGCTGCGGCTGATGCACTGGCGGCGCGACGCGGTGAGCGCGGTCGGGTCGCGGCGGGTCGAGGTGTACCGCGACCGCTGGGTTTTGCCTTTTGTGCGCTGCCCGTTTGTGACGGTGGGGCTGACAGCGGTATTGGTCGGTGTGTCGGTGTGGGCCGCGTCGGGGATGCGCTTCGATTACGACCTGATGAAGCTGCACCCACGCGGGTCGGCGAGCGTGCATTGGCAGCAGCGGATCATTGACGACGGCGGGCAGACGATCTGGTCGGCGATCGTGGTCTGCGATGATGTCGCACATGCACGCGAGATTAAGGGGCGGCTTGAGACGCTGCCGTTGGTGTCACGGGTCGGCGGGGTTGGTCTGCTGTTTGATCAGGACGGTGACCGACAGGCAAAGCAAGATGCGGTAGAGCCATTGCGATGGGTGCTCGGCGGCAGCGCGACCGATCCGCCCGCGCCGGGCGCGCGCGAAGCTACTGTTGATCGCGAAGCGGCCGGGCCACAGGATCAATCGCTTGTGGGCCAACTGATCGCGACACGATCTTCGGTCCAGGCGGTTGTGCGAAGCGGGGCAGCGACAGCCGTTCGGGAGCGGGTTACAGCGTTAACCAAAGAGATTGATCGTGTTGTCGCAGACATCCGAAAGATGGATCAGGTTGTCCGTGACACACAGCTAAGACAGTTGCAGGCCGAGTATGACCAGTGGCGTGACCGGACCGCTAACAGAGTTGCAGCGATCATTGATGTGTCGCCGCTTGGTCCGGATGATCTGCCCGCCGAGCTTGTTCGGCCTTATGTGGGGGCGAGCGGGCCGTTGGCGGGGAAGTTGGCGCTCGAGGTCTTCCCGCGATTGCCCGATGACGGCTCGGTTGATGGGCCATTGGATCCGGGGTTTCTCCCGAAGTTTATCCTTCAACTCGAACGAGAGGCACCGGGGGTGACGGGCGTGATCGTGCAGATCTACCGGTCGGGGCACCTCATTCAACACGCGTACAAGATGGCGGGGTTGTATGCGTTGATGGCGGTGTTTGTGTTGGTCTGGATCGACTTCCACTCCGTGCGTGACGCGGTGCTGACGCTCGCGCCGGTGGCGATCGGGTTCGCCGTCACATTCGGAGTGATGCGTGCTTGTGGGATGAGTGTGAACCCGGCCAATATCATTGTGTTGCCGTTGATGTTTGGGATCGGGGTTGATGCGGGTGTTCACATGCTGCACCGCTACCGGCAGCACCGACATGACGCGCCGCCTGGGCTTAGTCACGGGACGGGCAAGGGGATCACGGTGACGAGCTTGGCGACGATCATCGGATTCGGCGCGATGAGTTTTGCACGACACCGCGGGATCGCGGACCTCGGCCTTGTAATGGCGCTGGGTGTCGGGCTGACGTTACTGGCGTGCCTGATCGTGTTGCCCGCGATGCTGACGCTTCGTAACCGGTGGGCGCGGTAGACGCAATCAGACTTTTTTCTGCGTGTTTGTGCCGCGGCGTTGGCGAAAGAAATCGGCGAGTAGTTGGGCGGATTCGTCGGCGAGTACCGCGGGAACGACTGTTAGCCGGTGGTTGAAGCGAGGCTCCGTGCAGAGTTTGTGCAGGGTCTCGACGCAACCCATTTTGGGGTCGGTTGCGCCGTAAATCAGCCGGGCTACACGTGCATTGACCAGGGCGCCGGCGCACATCGGGCAAGGTTCGAGGGTTACCGCGATCGTGCAATCGGTCAGCCGCCAGGCATCAAGAGTTATAGCCGCGGTGCGCAGGGCGATAATCTCAGCGTGGGCGGTCGGGTCGTTGGTTGACTCGCGCAGGTTGTGAGCCTGGGCGAGAACTTGTTGTCCCTTGTAGACCACGGCACCGACGGGAACCTCGCCCTGCTGCGCGGCGAGGCGGGCCTGGTCCAACGCAAGACGCATCATGCCAAGATCGTTTTCGCTCGCGGTCATGCGCGGTCGTGGCCCGGTGTTGCGGGTGGTCGCCGCCGGTCAGGCCGGCTGTTCGAGAGGGTGTTTGGATTGCGTCGCGGACAGAGAATCGGTTGGCTCGTCCGGCAACGGCTGCGGGCGTTCCTGTTGTGGGCGAGTCTCGCTTGGCGTCGGTGTGTAGCGCGCCAAGATCGTGACGCCGCCCACGACTCGGGCGCCTTGTTCGACGGCGACCTGTGGGTTGAGTTTGGCGGGGACGTAGAGCTCGGCCGTTGAGCCGAACTTGATGATCCCCGTCCGTTGGCCGCGCTGGAAGATATCGCCGACCTTCGCACCGCAAACAATCGTGCGCGCGATCAGCCCGGCGACCTGCCGTACCGCGGCGACGGGGTGATTGCGAGTCGGGTGCTCGAACACCGCCAGGGTTGATTCATTAACCTCGGCTGAGTCGGGGTTCAGGGCGTTGAGGTGCTTGCCCGGGCGGTGGGTGACCGAGGTGGTCTTGCCGTGACACGGGCACCGGATCACGTGTACATCCAGCACGCTAAGGAACACCCGGACGCACAAAGCGGGGCCGTCGAACGGGGCGAAGTGGTCGACGGTGTGGATCGAACTGACGCGCCCGTCAGAGGGGCTGACCATCACCGCGCGGTCCATCGGGGCGCGGCGCTCGGGGTCGCGGAAAAAACTCAGCAACGCGGCGGTGACGACAATCATCACAGCGGCCAGCGCGTACCACCCGACGGCAACCGAAGTCGCCGTGACCATCAATCCGATGGCAAGGATCGTTAACCACTCTCGTTTCGCGTAGCCGCTAAGCATGGGTCTGGTTCGGGGCTGCGGGAGGCGCGAGCAACGGTAGGTTGCTGCGGCAGTGGTCACCGCCCCCGTTATGAATCGACGGTACTGCGGCTCGCCCGGATTCTCCCAAGGGTTTTATTTGGTTTGTGCGCGCCCGACGAGGAACCCGCCCAGCCCAAGGATCAGGCAGGCGAACGCGAAGACGGCGTCGTACACCGGGAGGTTGGCCGAGAGAGCGGCGGTGACCGCACTCGGCACGCCCATCATTGCGAACAGCGCGACGACCATCACGACCATCAGGCAGACCGTCGCACCGATCAGCAGCCCGCCGGTGAGCCCACTGCCAATCGGGTCGTAGGCCTCGGCTGACATCATCTGGCCGCCGGGTGCGGCTGACGGGGTACCGGAATCGCGGATCGTTTCCAGCCCGCTCCCACTGGAGAAGTCCAGGACCGCCGCGCTGTCGAACACGCCCGACCCGCTGGGGATCGCTTCCTGCTTCCCGTCATCGCCCTCGCCGCCGCTGGGGTAGATCTCGTTGAGCAACTCGGCACCAAGGCTGGTGTCGTCCGTCTCGCGGGTCAGGTCCAGCAAGCCGCTGCCCGACCCGATGTTGTCCAGCGCCAGCTCCTCGTCGCTGCCCATCAGCCCGGAACTGGGCATGTCCGCGATGCCGGTGTCGCCTGTATCCGCGTCGAACACGCTGATGCCCGAGACGCCTGTCTCTTCAATATCGCTAAGGGTCAGATCGGCTTCGGTCGGCTCGGTCAACGCCGGTTCGAGGCTCGAGGGCTCTTCCTCGACCAAGTCGATCACATCCGTATCACCGCTGGAAAGCTCGATCACGCTGGTCCCGGTATCCTCAGCCAGAGGGATGATCTCGCTGGTATCGTCCATCGACGGCTCATCGATGCCCGAGCCGGACAGCGAGGCCATGTCGTCGACCTGGTCGCGCTTGAACATCAGCTTCTCGCCGTCGCGAAACTGCTGCAGCTTGCCGTCCTCGGCCATCTGCTTGATTTCATCCTCGGAGACACCGAGCTTCCCGGCCGTCTCTTCCAGGCTATAAAACATCTTGGCCATCATCGCACTCCTGGGGTACCCGAGCGGCAGCAGGGGCCTGTAACGATTGAACCGCGCTGGCCTTGGTGGCTCTGCGGCTGTGACGCCGGCCGAGCAAATCGCCCGGCCGCATCAACCGATCTAACTTTAGAATAATCACGTACTGATGACAACCGCGTGGCGGTGAGATTTGTCAGCAGGTGGGTGGTTTTGAAGGCGTTACGAGGGGCAGATGGGAACCGCATCCAGTCTCATAGATCCGATGGATTTACCGGTCCCAGACCTGCCGGAGGCTCTGGATGGGCTGCGGATCGCTCATTTGAGTGATTTGCACATCCACCGGCCACGCCGTCGATACCGCCAGATTGCCCAGGCTGTTCGGGATACCCATGCGGATCTGGTGCTCTTTACCGGCGATTACATCACCCGCCCGGGCGATGAGCCGGTCGGGCTGACGGTCATGTCGGAGATCTGCGGCGGCTTGGCGGCCCGGTACGGGGTGATGGGGGTCTATGGCAACCACGACACGCTGAACCTGCGTCGCCGGTTCGAGGCCCTGCCGATTCGCTGGCTGGATAACGCCTCGCACCGATTCGATGACTTGCCGCTGGATATCCTGGGATTCGAGACGGATGATGAACGCTTACCCGATTCAATATCAACACTTGCGCATCTATCGAATGGGAACGGGCACGCGGTTCACCCGAAGCGGCGGGCTGGCGGGGTTGGGCGTTTGCGGCTGCTTCTGTCTCATTATTCGACGTATCTGCCTATCGCATCAGATCTTGGAGTAGATCTGATGTTCTCAGGCCATACCCATGGCGGGCAGTGTCGGCTGCCGGGGGTCCACCCGGTTTATAACTCGACGGACCTGCCCGGCCGCCTGACCTCGGGGATCCTGCGCCACCGTGATACTGTCTGCGTCGTGTCTCGGGGGCTTGGCGAGCACATCCTGCCGTTTCGGGTCTTCTGCCCGCCGCACATCCCGCTCTACACACTTCGCCCGGGCCCACACCCGGGCAAGCACTGCGACCATGTGAACAACGTGGCGCCGTGGTAGGCGGCCTGGTCGATTTGATGGGTCGGTTCAGCCCGGTCAACCGCCCGTCGGCGACGACGCCAGCGCACCGTCCACATGGACATCCATCTGGGGGAACGGGATGCCGATGCCGGCTTCGTCGAGGGCGATCTTGACCTGTCGGGTGCCCTGTTCCTTGACGGCCCAGAAGTCGGCCGCGTTGCACCACATTCGGACTGACCAGTCCACGGAGCTGGCTCCCAGTCCTGTCAAGACCACGCCGATGCCGGGGTCTTCAAGGACACCGGGGATCTGGCGGGCGGCGGCTTCAAGAACCTGACGGGTCTTATCGATGTCGGCCGAGTAATCGACACCGACAACAACATCCGCGCGTCGGGTGCTGTGGAACGAAATATTTTCGATCGTCGAGCCGAACACCGATCCGTTGGGCAGGATCATTCGGCGGTTGTCGGGCGTGTCCATCGTGGTGGTAAACAACGCGATCTCATCGACCTTGCCGGTGATTCCGTTGACCGTGACGACGTCGCCAACCTTGAATGGTCGGAAGATCAGGAGCATGATCCCGGCGGCGAAGTTGGACAGCGTCCCCTGCAGCGCCATACCCACCGCGAAGCCCGCGGCCGCGAGCACGGCTGCGAAGCTGGTGGTGTTGATCCCGAACACACTGAGGCAGGTCAGCACGACCAGCAGGAGAACCGCCCATTTGGCCACCTTCGAAAAGAACTTCGCCAGCGTCAGGTCGATCTTGGCCTTCTGGGATGACCGAAAAGTGATACCGCCGACCCAGCCGGCAACGATCCAACCGACGAATAGAAGTATCAACACGCCTGCTACGCGGGGGGCGAAGTCCATGATCCAAGCAATTATTTGTTGGAACATTCCCTGTGATGCGGTGCTGGCCTCTGGCATGGGGGGACTCCTGGATAGGTGTTATTACCCCATAATAACAACTTCTGGGCGGGTGCTAGGCGGCCTGGCAACATGAAATGGCGCTGCGGTCGATGCCGCTACGGCGTGCGCACAGCGAGCATGCGGATCTCGGTCATGTCCTCGATCGCGAAGCGGACTCCCTCGCGGCCGAGGCCGCTGTCTTTCACGCCGCCATAGGGCATGTTGTCGACCCGCCATGACGGCACATCACCAATAATCACGCCGCCGACATCAAGGGTGTCCCAGGCGCGCTGGGCTTTATATAGGTCGCGGGTGAACACGCCGGTCTGCAATCCGAAAGGACTGTCGTTAACGCGGCGGAGCGCTTCATCGAAGTCGGTGAACTTGGCGAGCACCGCGACCGGGCCGAACGCTTCCTGGCAGCTAATCGGCTCGTCGTCGGCGACACCTTCGAGTAGCGTGGCCTGCATCATTGTTCCGTCACGCTTGCCGCCGCAGAGCACCTTGGCCCCGCCCGAGACCGCGGTGTCGATCCAGCGTTCGAGCCGGGCGGCTTCTTTTTCTGAGATGATCGGGCCGATGAAGGTGTCTTCTTCTTTCGGATCACCCATCTTCAGCTCGCGCGTCGCCGCGACGAGTTGGTCGCGCAAGCGGTCGTAGACGGACTCGTGCGCCAGTATGCGCTGCACGCTGATGCAGCTCTGCCCGGACTGATAGAACGCCCCGTGAACGATCCGGGTTACGGTGTCGTCGATGTCCGCATCGTGATCGACGATGACCGCTGCATTGCCGCCGAGTTCGAGCACCACCTTCTTTTTGCCTGCTTTGGCCTTGAGGTTCCACCCGACAACGGGTGAGCCGGTGAAGCTCAGCAGCTTCAATCGCTCGTCGGTGGTGAACAGGTCCGCCCCGTCGCGCCGACACGGCAAGATCGAGAACGCGCCTTCAGGCAGATCGGTTTCCGCGAGCGTTTCGCCGATGATCAACGCACCGATCGGCGTGAGACTGGCCGGCTTTAGCACGAACGGGCACCCCGCCGCGATCGCCGGGGCGACTTTATGCGCCGCAAGGTTCAGCGGGAAGTTAAACGGGCTGATGAACGAACACGGGCCGATCGGGACGCGCTTCCACATCCCAGTGTAGGCGCGGGTGCGCTCGCTGATGTCCAGCGGCATCACCTGCCCGCCGATGCGCACCGATTCCTCAGCCGCGATGCGGAACGTGTCGATCAACCGCGTGACTTCGGTGCGCGAGTCCTTGATCGGCTTGCCCGCTTCGATGCACAGGCTGACGGCGAGTTCTTCGGCGCGTTCCGTGAACCGTTGCACGCAGTGTTGGAGCACGGCCTGTCGCTGATACGACGCGAGTTGGCGCATCGGCTCCGCCGCGTCGGCCGCCTTGGTAATCGCAGTGTCAATCGTGTCACGGTCCGCCATCGCAACGCGCGTCGCGACCTCACCGCTGAACTTGTCGGTGACGGCCAGGTCGTTGTTCGCGTGCACCGGCCTGTTCGCCAGGTAGTAGGGGTAGGCATTAGCGAGCATGATCGGATCCTGTCCGCGGCGTGCCACTAGATCGGGCAGGCCAGGTTGCCCAGGCGTTCGGTCAGCAGTGAGTTTTCGCGGTAGTCGATCGGGACGATCACCAGCGATGGGCCGGGCTCGGCGAGAGCGCGGTCGAGCGCGGGTCTGAGGTCGCGCGACCGCGTCACGTTGTGGGGCGACCAGCCAAACGACTCGGCGAGTTGCACAAAGTCCGGGTTGCCGAAGCTCAGATCGGTGTGCTTGCCGAACTGCGTGTCCTGCTTCCATGAGATCAGCCCGTATCCGCCGTCGACCCAGACCATCACCACGATGTCGCTGCTGAGCCGCTTGGCGGTCTCCATCTCCTGCACATTCATAAGAAACCCACCGTCGCCGCAGATAGCCATGACCTTGCTGTCTGGCTTTGAGATTTTCGCGCTAATCGCGCCTGGCAGCGCGAACCCCATCGAGCAGAACCCGTTGGGGATCAGGCAGGTGTTCGGCTCGTGACACTGGTAGTAGCGCGCGATCCACATCTTGTGCGCGCCGACATCGCTGAGCAGGATGTCCTTCGGCCCCATCGCCTGCCGCGCATCCCACAGCGCCTTCTGGGGGCGGATTAGGCCATCGGTGTCGTCGTCTTTGTGCACGGCGAAGTCGGCGAGCATGTCGCGGCGGACCGCGTCGCGGTGGTGCGTATCGAACCGCGGTGCGCCCGCCGCCGAGATCCGTTCGTTGAGCAGGTAGAGCGTGTGGGCCAGGTCGCCGACGACTTCCGTCTCAAGGTGATAATTCGCATCGATCTCGGCGGGGAGAAAGTCGATGTGGACGATTCTTTTGTCCCCGGCCGGGTTCCACAGCTTGGGGTGGTACTCGACCATGTCGTAGCCGAGCGTCAGGACCACGTCAGCCGCGTCGATCGTGCAGGCGACCAGGTCCTTGGCCTGCAACCCGATCGTGAACAGGCATGCCGGATCGTCCATGTCGACCGCGCCCTTGGCCATGAAGGTGCTGATCACGCCGATGCCGGTCAGGTCGGCGAACCGCCGCAGTTCGACGCTCGCGCGGCGGCGGATCGTGCCGTTGCCCGCGATCACCACGGGGCGTTTGGCCGACGACAGGACCTTAAGGATCGATGCGATCATGCGCTCGTCAGGCGCCGGGCGGCGCAGGGGCTTGGACGGTTCGGGCACGGTCGACGCGTCCATCGCGGCGATGTCTTCGGGCAGCTCGATCAGGCAGGCGCCGGGTTTTTCGGTGGTGGCGAGCTTGAATGCTTTGCGCACAACCTCCGAGATGTTGTTGGGGTTGATGATCGAGTGAGCCCACTTGGTGATGGGCTTGAACATCTGGACGACGTCCATCGCCTGGTGGCTTTCTTTGTGCAGGCGTCTGCTGTCGGCCTGCCCGGTGATCGCGACGACCGGTGACCGGTCCATGTTCGCATCGGCGACGCCGGTGACCAGGTTCGCCGCACCCGGTCCGAGCGTGCTCAGGCAGACGCCGACGCGCCCGGTGAGCCGCCCTTGCACCTCAGCCATGAACGCAGCGCCCTGTTCGTGGCGGGTGAGCACGAAGTCGATCGACGACGCTTCGAGCGAGATCATCAGGTCGGCGTTCTCCTCACCGGGGACACCGAAGATGCGCGTGACGCCCTCGGCTTCGAGGCATTTGACCAGCAGGTCGGAAGCTTTCATGGGGACGGCCTTATCATCGCGAGCGGTTCAACGATCACTCGCCGTTGGAGAAGTATCGCTGCGTGCCCTGGGCCTCGATCGCCGCGGCGATGCGTTTTAGGGCGTGGGCGTAGGCGGCGGTGCGCATATCGACGTTCTTCGCTTTCATCAGGTCGTAAACCGCGTTGAACTCGCGCGCCATGATGACTAGCAGGCGCTCGTGGACCTCTTCGATGGTCCAGTAGTAGCCCTGTTTGTTCTGGACCCACTCGAAATAGCTGACGGTGACTCCGCCGGCGTTGGCGAGGATGTCGGGGACGATCAACGCGCCGCGTTCGGTGAGGATCTCGTCGCCCTGGCTGGTGATTGGGCCGTTGGCGACCTCGACGATGAACGGGGCTTTGATGTCGCCGGCGTTGGTTTCGGTGATCTGATTCTCGAGCGCCGCGGGGATCAGCAGGTCGACGTCGAGCTCCAGCAGTTGCTCGTTGGTGATCGTTTCGGCTTCGACGGCTTCGCAGACCGAACCGTCGCAGTAGACGGCTTTGAGTGCGCGGGTTTCGTTCTTGATTTTGATCAGGCTGGGGATGTCGAAACCCTCTTTGCGGTATGAGCCGCCGCGCGAGTCGCTTACCGCGACGATGCGGTACCCGTCGCCGTGCAGCAGCGACGCGACGTGCTGCCCGGCGTTGCCGAATCCCTGCACCGCGACGGTGATCTCGCTCGGTTTCCACGACAGGTGGCGTTCGAGTTCCTTGATGCAGTAGTACGCCCCGCGGCCGGTCGCGTCGTCGCGCCCCAGGCTGCCGCCGAGCGGGATCGGTTTGCCGGTAATGACCGCCGGCGTGCGCTGGCCTTGCATCTTGGAGTACTCGTCCATCATCCAGCCCATGATCATGGCGTTGGTGTAGACATCGGGCGCGGGGATATCGGTTTCCGGGCCGATGAAGTCGCCAATCAGCCGGATGAATCCGCGGCTAAGGCGCTCGAGTTCGAGGTGGGAAAGTTCCTTCGGGTTGACAATGATCCCACCCTTCGCGCCGCCGAATGGGATCCCGACAACCGCGCACTTGCACGTCATCCAGAATGCGAGAGCCTTAACCTCGTCGAGCGAAACGTCCGGGTGGTAACGGATCCCGCCCTTGCCCGGCCCGCGTGTGTCGTCGTGGCGCACGCGGTACCCATGGAACACGCGCAGCGATCCGTCGTCCATGCGGACGGGGATCGAGACTTCGATCAGGGCCTTGGGGTGGCGTAAGCGCTCGAGTGTTTCGTCGTCCAGCTCGGCCAGACGGGCGGCGTGTTCGAGGCGCTTGATGGCGTCGGCGAAGACGCCGGTCGGTTCGATAGCAGGCGATGCGGTCGACATCGGCAGGATCCCTTTTGTCAGTAGCCCGGTGCGGCCGGGTCAGAACGGATCGGTCACGCTATCAAAGTGATAGCACAGTTAGATTATTCCGCTGTTGCGCAAGTCACAAACAGAAGTGAGAAAAGTCGGCGGTGGAGGCGACGCCTCGTGTCCGTCTAGGGTTCACGGTGTCGGCTAAGGATCGCGGCGCCTCCGGCCAGCAGCAAGAGCAACGTCGCTGGCTCTGGGACGGCCGCGCTAAAAGGGTAAACCGTTCCCGACTCCGCCACGACGCTGAACGGTGAACCTCCCGTAACCTCCGCATCGGTGAGTGTTACCGTGTTGGCGAAGTCGCCGGTTGCCGAGCTTGTCAGAATCACCGATGCCTGAACCCCCAGGCCGATGCTTAGATCGAATGGCTCATCGTAGTGGAAGGTAAACGGTTTCGATGTGTAACTGAATGAATTCTCGTCGAAGCTGGCTGTTAGGTCGATATCTTCGACGCCATCAAGTACACGCGCGAAGAAAACGCTGGTCACGACAAACCCGGCGAATCCGGACGTCGACGAAGTCCCGGTGACGTCGACGGTGAACGTGATGGTGTCCTCCTCGCCGGTCGTGCCGCCAGAGATGGTCATCGTGTCGGTGAACGCGGCCTGCCCGATTGCCCGGTTGATCGTGAACAAAGAATTGTCCGACGTCGCTGTGGCGAAGACGCCCACCGCGCCATAGCTAGCCGTCGCGGTCGCCGTCCCCGTGAAACTCGACAAGCCGTCATCAAACCCGTCGGTAACGCCCGCGCTGACCGTCCCCTGATCAGAACTGGCGAAGTCTAGTGTTAGATCCGCGAAGTCCTCAAGGGTTTCCAGTCCGGCTAATTCAACAAGGCTTAAGTTGCCCCAGCCGACTTCCGTCAACGTTGCCAACTCGGGTGCGGCGACGACGGGCGGTGAGCCGCCAGCAATCAGGGCGGCCGCGACTAAAATCGTCAGTGTGCGCGCGAACAACATTGTTTCTCTCCCGTGGGGGTCGGTTTCTCTTACTCTCGCGCCGGTGCGCTCAATCTAAACGGAGGAGCCTGGCGGGCGTAACCTTACCTATTTTACCAAGTGGCGCGGTGGAAGTCTAGGCATCGCTGACGCAGCGGCTCGCAAGCCTTGGCTTGGAAGGGGGTTCGGTCAGCGATCGGGCCGGCGGATGATCAGCGTGTCGTTCTGCCCGCCGAAGCCGAAACTATTAGATAGGGCGACATCGACCTTTGCGTCGCGACTCTGATTCGGAACGTAATCGAGGTCGCACTCCGGGTCGGGCGTCTGGAGGTTGATCGTTGGCGGCAGCTTACCGTCGCGGATCGCCAGGACGCAGGTGATCAACTCGACGGCCCCTGCGGCGGCGATCAGGTGGCCGATCATGCTCTTGATCGAGCTGATCGGGGTCTGCCCGGCGTGCTCGCCGAAGACGGCTTTGACCGCGCGCGTCTCGGTAGAGTCGTTCTCTTTCGTCCCCGTGCCGTGGGCTGAAATGTAGTCGATGTCCTTAGGCCCGACCCCGGCCGCACTCATCGCCTGACGCATCGACGCGACCGCGCCGCGGCCGTCGGGGTGGATATCCGTGATCCGGTACGCATCGGCCGAGCTGCCATAACCAACCACCTCGGCGAGCACCTTCGCGCCGCGCGCGTTGGCGTGGTCGAGTGTCTCCAGGATCAGCATCCCTGCGCCCTCGCCGAGCACAAACCCATCGCGTGTATGGCTGAACGGGCGCGACGCCGTCTTTGGGTCGTCGTTGCGCGTCGATAGGGCGGTCAGGCGGTTGAACCCGGTTACCCCCAGCGCATGGATCATGGTGTGCGCGCCGCCGGCGATCATGACGTCGGCGTCGCCGCGTCGCAGGATTTCGGTTGCTTCGCCGATCGCCTGTGTCGATGCCGCGCACGCGGTCAGGCAGTTGTACGCCGGGCCGAACGCGTCGAACTCCATCGCCAAGTGCGACAGTGGCATGTTCGGCTCCTGCTCGATCTCGTGGACCGCGGAGAGTTCCTTCAGCGCGACGTTTGCCCACTTCGCACCATCGACGCGCCGCTTCTCGGTGTCCCAACCCCCGAGGTGCGACGCCACGTAGTGATCGAAATCCAGCGATCCCTCGCCCGAACCGAGGTAGATCCCCAGCCGATCGTGGTCGAGTGCGTCAAACCGATCGAGCCCGGCCGACCGCCACGCCTGCACCGCGGCGCCGAGGGCGAAACTGGTGTTGGTCCCCACGCCCTCGTGTGCCTCCGGCCGAGTGACGAAATCGCGGTAATCAAAATCGCGCACCTCGGCTGAGAACTGTGTCGGGTAGGTCGTCGCATCGAAGTGCGTCGTGGGGCCGATGCCACACTCGCTGGCGAGGAGCTTGGCCCAGACGGACTCGATGTCGTGCCCCAGCGGGGTGACCCATCCGATACCCGTGATGACAACGCGGTTAGACATAGTGATTGGCGACTCCGAAACCCCGCGACAACGAGCGAGCGTACTGTGAAACGAACTCTAAGCGACGGCGCTGGGTGGCTGGGGTCTACCCGGCTTTTTTCAGCACCAGCGCGGCGTTCTGGCCGCCGACGCCGACGCTGTAAACGAGCGCATGATTCAGTTTCGCCTTGCGCGACTCAGCCGTCGCGGCATCAACCCCGTCCAGCGGTTGCTCACAGTTCACCGCCGGGGGGATCGTCTGTTCAAACAGCGTCTTGGCGGCGACAAACACGTCGAGCCCGCCCGCACCGGCGTTGCATGTTCCGACCAGGGGCTTGATCGACCGGGCCGGTGTCTTGGCCAAGCCGTCACCGAACACCGTACGCAGCGCCGCGGCTTCCGCCTGGTCGCCGGCCGGGACGCCCGCACCGAACGGGATGATCAAGTCGATCGCGGACGGGTCGATTTGTGCTTCGCGCAGAGCCGCGCGTATCGCGGAGGCGATCGATCGTCCCTCGGGGTCCGGTTCGAGGTTGCGCTTCGCGGCGTTGACGCTCTGCGACGCGCCGAAGCCGAGCACCTCCGCATAAACGCGCCCACTCCCGGGCTGACGGGCCTGGCGTGCTTCGTATGTTTCAAGCGATTCAAGGATCGCGATCCCACCGCCCTCGCCGATCACACCCCCGGCCGCGGTCTGGCAAAACGGCCGCACAGCCTTGTCGGGAGTCTCGTTGTTGTCGGTGTTCAGTTGCCCGGTCATGTGTTTGCGCAGGAACGCGGTCGGGTTGATCTTGCTCTCGACACCGCCGCAGAAACACAAGTCAGCCGCGCCGCGCTGGATGACGCGCATCGACTCGCCCATGCTCAGCATGGCCGACGCCTCGCCGCAAGTGATGGTGTTCGACGGGCCCTGTGTGTCGTGGATGATCGTGACGTGGCAGGCCAGCATGTTCGGCAGGTACTTGAGAAGCCAAAGCGGTGTGAGGTGGCCCTGCCCCTCACTGCCCCATTTGTGGTAATCGAATCGGCCTTGGTCGTCGGTCGCCTCGGCAAGCGCGGCGGTGAGTTCATCAATCTCGGCGACGATCAAGCCGGCCCCGATGTGCGCGCCCATCCGCGTCGGGTCGTATGAAGTGGCCTCGCCGTTGTCCGCGTTGCCGCGGGTGACCAGCCCGGCGTCCCGGGCTGCGAGGTCCGCCGCCGCGACGGCCAACCCGATATCGCGGGCCATCACTTTGGTGGCTTTGCGGTAAGACTTGGGGACGAAGTCCTTGACGTTGAAATCTTCGACCTCGGCGCACAACTGGCAGGCGAACCCGGACGGGTCGAACGCGCGCACGCGACCGATCGCCCCCTCGCCGGCGAGCACCCGCTGCCAGTTGGCATCGACGCCCATCCCGAGCCCGCTAACCGGGCCTAAACCCGTGATGACAACACGTCTTGACATACCTAAACCCTGATCTGAAACCCGACCTGAACCCTGATTACGCTGAATCTATCAGTGTATGCAAAGGCGGCGCGAAAGGACAGGGACGCCGGCCGGCGAGCCGGGGGGTTTATTCTGGCAGCTTGTCGTTATATAATAGTTTCGCATCTAAAAAGAGGTCGGAGCCTTTCAGACCGGGCAGTTCTGCGTAAGGGGTGAGCGATGAGACAGTTTCTAACTGGCGGCCGGATTGGCGTGGCGGTTGCGGGCTTGGCCTTGTGCTTTGGGCCACGACCATTGTTGGCCCAACCGGTGCTTGACGTCGTCGGGATCGGCACGCTCGAGATGGTCGCGGATGAGAAAGAGACCGATGTGCTCGACGAGGTCGATGGGCTGGCGTTTGACCAGTTCGGCAACCTCTTCGCCGCGCTCGAGATCACCGGGTCGGACGGCGGGGTGGTCTACATCGACAAAGACACCGGCGCCGTGACACCACTGGTGACCGGGATCAGCCGTGCTGATCAGATCGCGTTCGATTCGAACGGTGATCTATTCGTGACCAGCGAGGAAACGCCGGGATCGACCACCGACCGGCTGTACCGCCTGGACATCACCTACAACGGCAGCAACGTCCCGATCAGCGCGACCAAAGCAAGCATCACCACCACCGACACGATCAACAACCCCGAGGGACTGGTTGTGCTGGAGACTGGCCAAACGTTCGGCACCGCGACCGCGGGCGACATGTTCGTCGCGGAAGACATCAACACCGGGCGCATCATGCGTGTGGACCTGACTGCGATGACAGCGGGCGCGGCGACAGTGTTGGTGGACTCCGGCGAGGCGCTCGATCGCCCGGAGGGCATGGCGTTTGGTGATTTCAACGGTGCGCTCACGCCGGCGCTTTACGTGGCCGAGACGGGTGACGACAACGTGCTTCAGATCGACTCGTCAGGCAACGTGAGTGTGTTTGGGACCCCCGGCACGGTCGCCGGCTCGATCGACCCGCTTGAATCACCCGACAACTTAGAGTTCGCCGTGGCTCCCGACGGCGTGTTCCTGTTCGTCACCGAAGACCGGTCCCCACCCAACGGCCGGGTGCTGCGGATCGATTCGACCGGAGCTCACAGCGTGTTCGCCAGCGGTTTTGATTTTCCCCAAGGCCTGGCGGTCGACCCGATCACCGGCTACCTGTACATCTCCGAGCAGGGCGACAGCCGCATCTGGCGCGTGGAGTTTGTACCCGAGCCGGCCGCGGGTGTGATGTTGGCCGTCGGGCTGATGCTCGCCGGACGGGTTCGCCGCCGATCAGCATAATCAACGCGACCGCTGAACCTGCGATCCACTTGACCTGCGATCGCTGCCAGCGCGCCTCCTCGATGAACCGATCCCCGTCGAGATCCGCCCGGCTACAATTCCTTGGTGTCGGTTGCGCTCAGTCGTCTTGGTAACAATGCCATGATCGAATCGGTCCACTTTAAGAACTACAAAGCCCTGCGCGACTGCCGCCTTCCGCTCGGGCCGTGCACACTACTGGTCGGCGCGAACAGCAGCGGCAAGTCGACGGCGATCGAGGCGTTGCGATTGGCATTGTCGAGCTTGGACCCGGGGAACTTTCTTTGTAAGACCGCGGACGTTGGGCCGCACCCTGAGATGTCCGTCACGATCCGCTGGGGCGACACCTCCGGACAAGCCAAATGGGTTAGTTCCTGGGATCAACTGCACGGCTGGCGAGGATGTTTCGATTGCGAACAGACTGTCGCCGAGTCAGATCAGATTCGGCTGCGTGACCAGCTCGAGCGGATGCGCATCTTTTCATTGATCCCGCGCGCGATCGCCGAACCGTGCGCCGCTGATACGAGTCCAACGCTCGACGGCGACGGTGGCGGGCTCGCCGGTGTCTTGGAGATGATGCAGCGCGACACGCCGCAACGGTTCGACGCACTGGCGGCAGAGTTTTACCAGTGGTTCCCGGAGTTCGATCGGATTCTGATCGAGTCGCCCACGCCCCAGGTGCGATCGGTCTCGTTGCGGACGACGCGCGGCCAACAGCCGATCGCCGCGGCAGACCTTTCCGAAGGCGTGTTGCTTACGCTGACGATATTGACGATCTCCTACCTAGCTGACCCGCCGCCGCTGATCGGTTTCGAGGAGCCCGATCGCGGCATCCACCCGCGGCTGCTGCCTGCCATCCGCGATGCGCTATACAGGCTGAGTTACCCCAAGGAACTCGGCCAGGACCGCGCCACCGTCCAGGTGATCGCGACAACGCACAGCCCGTATCTGTTGGATCTGTTTCGCGAGCATCCCGAGGAGATCGTCGTCTCGCAGAGAGCCGACGATAACGTGTGTTTCGAGCGGCTAACCGATCAGCCTTACTTCGAAGAGGTCGTCCAGGACACCCCGCTCGGTGCCGCGTGGTACAGCGGGATCCTCGGCGGCGTGCCCACTGAATCATGAAGATCGCTATCGTTAGCGAATCCCCCGCCGACGAGGCGATCGTCAAGGTGTTTGTCGAGGCCATCCTCGACACGCACGTCGATCTGATCGAGCAGCCGATCCGCCCGCGCGGCTGGCCGTCGGTGATCAAACTCCTCCCCGCGATCACTCGCCACCTGCACTACCGCACACCCGCACAGGCACTGGTCGTCGTCGTCGACTCCGACCACACACCGCCGATCAACGCCCATGATGACGCGCGTGGCGAAACCCAAAGCCGCCTCGCCGCGGTGCGAGAATGCCTCGACGAGACCGTCGAACACCTCAAACCTCTCCCACGCCGCAAGCGCATGGCCACCGCGGTTGGCTTGGCAGTGCCCGCGATCGAAGCGTGGTTGCTTTGCGGGACGGTCCGCCGGGCTTCGGAAGACGCGTGGATGCGATTCCTCAAACGCCACCCGCACCCGGCACGTCTGCGCGGTTGGAAACGCGGCCTCAAGCGTCGGCTGTACGGCACGAGTCGGCCGACTGTACGGATGAGCACGGTCCAGGGCGTTATCGCGGCCGAAAAACAAGTGCGAGACCTGGCTCGCATGCGCCAGCGGTTTGAGATTGGTTTTGGCGCTTTGATCGACGACCTAAGACGCTGGTGATCCAGACCCGCTGATCGATTCGTCACTCACAGCCCCGTACGAACTCGCGTCTATAATCCCAAACCATGCTCACTCACCGCATCATCCCCTGTCTGGATGTCAAAGCCGGGCGCGTCGTCAAAGGTGTCAACTTTGTCGAACTACGCGACGCCGGCGACCCGGTCGAGATCGCCCGCCAGTACGACGCGGCCGGCGCCGACGAGCTGGTCTTCCTGGACATCACCGCCAGCCACGAGGACCGCGGCATCATGCTCGACGTCGTGCGGCGTGTCGCTGATGAGTGCTTCATGCCCTTTACCGTTGGCGGGGGGATCCGAACAATCGACGACGCGACCGCGCTGATCCAGGCCGGCGCCGAGAAGGTCAGCATCAACACCGCTGCGGTTGTCAACCCCGACCTAATCACCCAGACTGCGCGGCGCTTCGGCCGGTGCGCGACTGTCGTAAACCTCGACCCCAAGCGCGTGCAGCGAGACGGCCGGACGCGATTCGAGATACACACCCACGGCGGGCGCAAGCCGACCGGTTTGGATGCCGTCGAGTGGGCCCGCAAGGTTGTCCAACTCGGCGCCGGCGAGATCGTGCTCACGAGCATGGACGCGGACGGGACCAAGGACGGCTACGACCTGGAGATCACCGCCGCCGTCGCCGCCGCGGTCGATGTGCCGGTCGTGGCGTCCGGCGGCTGCGGCAGCCCCGAGCACATGCGCCGCGTCCTTACCGAGACCGACGCCGACGCCGCCCTCGCGGCCAGTATTTTCCACTACGGCGAGTACACCATCGGCCAGACAAAGCAGTATTTGCACGACCACGGCGTACCCGTGCGGCTGGTGGGCTAAAATGGTAAATTAAGGTCTCGGCGAGGTCGGGTCCGGCCGCGTCATTTCCGTTGGGTCGTGGGTTTCCCGATCGCAGGATGGATCGCTCAATCCGGCCCAGCCGTCAACTACCGAGTCATGATCCTGGAGGCCGGGCCGATGACCGATACCGCAGCACACGAAGACACCGCTCCGATCACAGCCGACCTCACGGCGAGCACCCCATCGGGGGCAGCCGGCAAGCGCGCCGACAAACCCAGCCTGGCCAAGACACCGCTGCGCAAGTATTTCGAAGCGGCCATCAAACTTGAAGGCTCGGACCTGCTGCTGCGGGCAGGGCTGGTGCCCAAGCTGCGACTGAGCGGTTCGCTCAAATCGATGAACGTCCCGGCGCTCGACCCGGAGGAGTTCGAGCGATCGATCGAGGCGGCTGTCACCGACGAGCAGTGGAAGACCTACGACACCAACGGCTCGCTGGACATCGGTGTGGATTTTCATTTGGACGATGGGTCGACCCACCGTTTCCGGGTCAACATCTTCCGCACGCGCGGCCGCAGCGCGATCGCCGCGCGGCGCGTGAGCAACAAGATTCTCAACTTCAGCCAGCTACACCTTCCCGAGGCGATGGGCAAGATCTCGGAGGTCGAGCAGGGCCTGATCCTGCTCGCGGGCGTGACGGGCAGCGGCAAGAGCACGACGATCGCGGCCATGCTCCAGCACATCAACGAAACTCGCCAGTGCCACATACTCACGCTCGAGGACCCGATCGAATACTTGTTCTCCGACGGCAAAGCCATGATCAATCAGCGTGAGGTGGGCATCGACTTGCCGTCGTTCGCGATCGGGCTGCGTGCGTTGGTGCGTGAGAACCCCGACATCGTGCTCGTCGGCGAGATGCGCGACAAAGAGACGTTCGAGGCGGCTCTGCAGGCGGCCGAGACCGGGCACCTGGTGTTCGGGACGATCCACGCGTCGAGCGCGTCTCAGGCGTTCGGGCGTATCTACGATTTGTTTTCGTCCGAGGAGCGCCCCGCGATCCGCAACATGCTCGCGTACCAGATGCAGGCATTCGTCTATCAGAAGCTGCTGCCGACGATCCGCGACGACATCCAGCGCGTCCCCGCCGTCGAGATCCTTTTGCAGTCGCCGCCCAGCCGCAAGTACATCCTCGACGCCCGCGAGCACGAGCTCGACGAGGTCATCAAGAACGAACGGCAGATGGGGATGCAGACCTTCACCGACAGCCTCATCGACCTCGTGAACACGCAGTATATCCACCCGAAGGTCGCCCAAGCCTCAGCCAACAGCCCTGAAGAGGTTAAGATGCGGCTCAAGGGGATCGAGACCAAGTAACCGCCGTCGCCCGACCGACTCGGCCGAGCGGACACCACCACAAACACCCGGATAAGATACGCCCCCATGATCGCCACGCTCGCCGACGCCCAACCTGTCATATTGATGAGCATCTTCAAGCCGCTGATCGTGGCGGTGATCCTCGTCGGCTGGGCCAAAGCGGTCAGCTTCCTCGACAAAGACCTGGCGTACTTCTTCCTCCCGCAACGTGTGTGGAACGGGATCCAGATGGCCGCGGGCATCACCGGTTTCGGCCTGTGGCTGGTGATCCCTTACTTCTGGGTGGGCATGGTTGTCGCGTTGGTGGTCTCCGGCGGTTCGATCGTCGGCTACGCGATCTACCGCAACGAGCAGGTCCCTCCCAAAGCCAAGTGGACGATGTCATGGGCATCGATCACCAAACGCTGGGATCAGATGCAGCAGGAGCAGGCCCAGCGGCGGGCGACCGTGGCGATACTTGGCAAGGGTGGGCAGAAGCTCGAGGTCCCGACCGGCGACGACCCGCGTACCAAGGCGCATATGACGCTCGAAGACGTGCTCAACTACGCACTGCCGCGCGGTGCCGATCGTGTCGACATCATGGCGGACGCCAAGCAGGGCGGTCTCAGCGTCCAGATCGACGGCGTTCGATACCCCCAGCCCGGCTTGGACCCGACCGTCATCATGACTCTGATCGACTACCTCAAGGAGCACGCCGGGCTTGACCTGGCCGAGCGCCGCCGCAAGCTCACCGGCCAGGTCCGCGTCGATACGACCGAGACCGGTCAGCATGTGCTGTCCCTGACGACTTACGGCTCGACGCGCGGGTTGAACATGGGGATCGAGTTCGACCCCGAGTCGCGTACCTGGCACGAATACGATCAACTCGGGTTGCTCCCGAATCAACGTAAGCAGCTCGAGGACGCACTTGATTCGCAGGAGCACGGCGTGGTGCTGGTGACCTGCCCGCCGCACCAGGGCCTGACCACATCGCTGTACAGCCTACTCCAGCGGCACGACCCCTATACGCAAAGCGCGATCACGCTCGAAGACAACATCGCGTTCGAGGTCGCCGGGTTCCGTCACCACCAGATCGAGCCCGCCTCCGAGGCGCAGGAGCTGGTCAAGCAACTCGAGATCCTTCTGCGGCAAGACCCCAACGTCGTGATGATCTCGTCGCTGAAGGAACCGCCGGTCGCGAAGGTGATCGCCGGGTCAGCGGACGAGACTCGCTTCTACGTCGGGATGACGCAGGAGGACACGTTCGCGGCTCTGAATGTGTGGGCACAGATGGTCGGCAACACCGCCGATGCGGCCAACAGCCTTGCCGCGATCGTCTCGGCTCGCCTGTTACGCCGCCTTTGCACGACCTGCCGCGTCCCGTACAAGCCGAACCTCGAGGTCGTCCGCAAAATGAACGTCCCGACCGACCGGGTGACCGAGTTCTACAAGCACTCCGGGCAGGTCATCATCCGCAACGAGTCCAAGCCCTGCCCCGACTGCCTCGGCCTGGGGTATCGCGGGCGAGTGGGCGTGTTCGAGGTCATGCCATTCGATGGCGAGTCGCGCACACTGCTCGGGCAGGGCAACGTCGACGGGTTGCGCGCACACCTGCGCCAGCGCCAAGTGCTCTGGCTCCAGGAGGCCGCGTTGGCCAAGGTCGTCGACGGCACCGTCAGCATCAGCGAGATTACCCGGGTCATGAGCAAAGACCCGAACCAGGCCGCGCCCCCGCAAGCCGGCGCGCCGGGCGCAAGCGGGACACAGGGAGCACAGACCTAGCTCATCGATCGCAGCCGCGTGTGGTGCACCGCTCAACCCGGTGCCGCCCGACGCAGCCGACGGATCCGGCGAGCTTGCCATAAGGGACCGATGCGGTGATTACCAACCTATTCGTCGTGCTGTTTATCCTGCTGATGGCCTACTGGTGGGGTTCGGTCCAGGGGTTCTTCAGCGCGTTCATCCACCTGATCATGACCGTGCTCGCGGGCACCCTCGCGTTTGCCTTGTGGGAGCCGCTCACCGTCGGCCTGCTCATGGGCATCATCCCAACCTATTCCTGGGGCGTCGGGCTGCTCGCCCCGTTCGGAATTTTCCTGCTGATCCTCCGTGTCACCGGCGACAAGCTCGTCAAAGCCAATCTCCAGTTCAGCCAACTTGTCAACACCCTCAGCGGCGGCGCCTGTGGGCTCCTGGCCGGGATGCTCACCGCCGGGATGATCGTCATCGGCGTCGGATTCCTGCCCATCGACAGCGACGCATGGGGTTATCAGCCGCTCGTGGTCGAGCCAAACGGTCAAGTTGCCGACAACCCCTCCGGCGACCTGTGGATCCCCGTAGATCAGTACGCCGCGACTTTCTTCAGTAAGTTGTCGGGCGGCTCGTTCTACACACGATCACCCCTGCGGCTGTACCAGCCCGACCTCGCCACCCAGGCCGCCCTGTTCCGTCTGCGTTACGACCCCAACGCGTCCGTCGTCGCATCACCCGACGCCGTCACCGCGCCCAACCAGTATTCCCTGCCACTGCCCGTGCCCGAGATCCCCGACGTCATTATGGAGGGCCTCGGCAGCCAGGCCAGAGTTCCGCGCACCAAGATCGTCGTCGTCGAGACCGTCTGGAAAATGCGCGCCGGCACTTACGATGGTGACAACACACTCCGCGTCCCGCCGACCCAGGTGCGCCTGCTGGCCATCGAGCGAACCCCCGGCCGAACCACCGCGCAGCTACACGCCCCGGTCGGCGTCACGACGTTCGACCCGACCGCCAATCAGCGACGCTTCAAACCGTTTAACTCGCCGAAAGAGTCCGCCTACGGGCTCAGCCAGGAAGAACGCCTTACCTGGACCTTCCTGATCCCCGAAGCTCAGGACGCCGACTTCATCCTTGTCCGGCACCTACGCCTCAAACTCCCTAAAGCCAAGACGGACTCCGCCGCGCTCGCCTCCGCGATCGGCCGCGCCGGCGCCGCGTCCAAAGCGAAATACGTTGACGGCGTGGACCCTGAGACCGGCAACGAACCCGCCCTCGCCGTTCACGTCACCGACAAGTTGCCCAACTTCATCAGCAAGAACTTGGCGAGCGGGCTGACCTACACGGGCAAGGACAACCTGATCCTGTCCGGCTACGCCCAGGTCCGTCGCCCGGCCAGCCGCATCGGTAAAGGCGCCCGCGCCGAGCGCATCCACGCCCCCAAACACCTGGCCGTGATCCGTATGCAGTTCGCCGCCGACGACGCCCGTTCGCTGCTCGGTGCCGTCGTTGCCAGCGCTGAGATGCTGTCCGGTGTCTGGCTCGAGGACGACCGCGACGACAAGTGGTACCCCATCGGCTACGTCTGGCAAATGAAGGGCGGCATCCAGCGGATCTCGATCGATCGCGACAACCCGATCCGATCGATCAAGCAGCTTCCCGTCGGCGAGATGCGCACCGGCGACAAACTCTTCCTCTACTTTGTGGTCCGCAAGGGCGTAACAATCACCCGAGCCCACTACGGCAAGAACGCCACGCAGAAACTCAAGATCGAGATCCCGTCCTAGTGCATCACAATGCCGCGGAACAGCCGGCAACGCGCCCGGGCGGTGTCTTAGAACAGTAGTACCAGAGAGACAGACCGCATGGACCTCGTTGCCAAGCGTGTGGTGGTTATGGGCCTGGGACGTCACGGTGGCGGAGTCGGCGTAACGCAGTTCCTGGTCGAGCAGGGAGCCGATGTCCTGGTGACCGACCTGCTCGCTGAAGATCGCCTTCAGGATAGCCTCGCCGCGCTGCGCGACCTGCCGGTTGATTTTCGATTAGGCAACCACAATGTCAGCGACTTTACCGGCGCCGACCTGATCATCGCCAACCCAGCCGTGGACCCGCGCGACAACCGCTTCCTCCGCGCCGCCCACGCCGCCGGCGTCCCCATAACCAGCGAGGTCCGCCTGCTCGTCGAACGCCTGCCCAATCGCGCCCGCACGATCGGCGTCACGGGCACCGCCGGCAAATCCACCGTCACGTCGATGATCGGCCGCGCACTCGATCGGTGCTTCCCCACCGATACCGTCCATGTCGGTGGAAACCTGGGCGGATCGTTGCTCGGATCGCTCGCCGCCATGCGCGACTCCGATTGGGTTGTCCTAGAACTATCCAGCTTCATGCTCGAAGGCCTCGAGCACGACCGTTGGTCGCCCCACATCGCCGTCGTGACCAACCTCTGGCCGAACCACCTCGACAGGCACGGTTCCGCGAGCGCATACGCGGCCGCGAAAGCGGTGATTACACGACACCAGCAGCCCGGTGATTTCGCGGTCCTCGGCCCAGCGCTCGATCCGGAGGCGTTCGTCACACAGGGCAAGACCATTCGGGTCGGTCACAGCGCCGATACCGATCAAGCACCGATCGATTTAATGATCAGCGGCAACCACAACCAACTCAACGCGAGGCTTGCGATCCGCGCCGCCGAGTGTGCGGGCGCAACCCCTGCCGACGCATCAAAAGCCCTGACAGGTTTTGCAGGTCTGCCCCACCGGCTGGAGCACGTCGGTACTTGGGACGGTGTGGCCTTCTACAACGACTCGAAATGCACAACGCCCGAGGGCGCATGCCTGGCGATCCAATCCGTCGGATCAACTGGCCGAGCCGGTTCGCAACCAACCAAGCGAGTCCACATCATCCTCGGCGGGTATGACAAGCATGCGGACTTGTCACAACTGGCGAGCTTCGCGGCGAAGCACTGCGTCGCGGTCTACACTATTGGTGCGACGGGCGATACGATCGCCGATGAAGTGACACGAAACGGCGGCACGGCCCGACGATGTCAGGAGCTACAGGAAGTGGTCCGCGCCGCGGTCGGTTCCGCTCAACCGGGCGAGATCGTCCTGCTAAGCCCCGGCTGCGCATCATGGGATCAGTTCGACGACTTCGAGCAACGAGGCCGCGCCTTCTCGCAAGCGGTCCGCGACCACGTGGCCCGCAGGAGCTGACCCCCGGCCACGACCGCGCAAACACTAAGCAAGCGCTTGCAGCCGCGCGACGCGATCCGCCGTCGACGGGTGGGTTGAGAAAATCTTCTTCAGCCCCTTCCCCGTCAGCGGTTGAACAATAAACATATGGTTCTGAGCATCCAGCCGCCCATCGTGCAGCGGGATACGTTTGGCCGTCGCGTCGAGCTTCTGCAGCGCACCGATCAATCCCCACGGCGTACCGGCGATCTCAGCCGCGTCGGCGTCGGCGACGAACTCTCGACTCCGGCTGATCGCCAACTGGATCAATGTCGCCGCGATCGGGGCCAAGATCAGCATCACTATCTGGATCAGTGGGTTGCCTTCGTTGCGATTGTTCCCACCAAACAGCATGACCGCCCACACCAGTGAGCTTAGTGCCCCCGCGATCGTCGCGGCGATGCAACTGATCAGCGTGTCCCGGTTCTTAACGTGCGCCAACTCGTGCGCCATCACGCCCTCGAGTTCCTCGTAGCTGAGCAAACGCAGCGCACCCTGCGTGACCGCGACCGCCGCGTGCCGCGGGTTACGGCCGGTTGCGAACGCATTGGGCGCCTCCTGTGGGCAGATATACACCTTCGGCATCGGCAGCCCTGCGTTCTCGGACAGCCGACGGATCATCTGGATCAGGTCTCCCGCCGTATCCTCATCAACCTCACGCCCGCGCATCGCGGTAAGCGCCAGCTTGTCGCTAAAGAAGTACGCCACCACATTGCCGACTCCGCCAAGGACGAACGCGATAATCAATCCGCGCTGCCCAAACTGCGCACCTACCAACAGGATCAGCCCAAACATCAGGCCGAGAAACGCCGCACTCTTGGCATTATTGACAAAACGATTCATCGAAATCACTCCTTCGGAAGGCGGCTCGGTTCGGCCGCTTGCCATCTGTCATCATGCAACCGGCGTGCCGCTCGCCGCACGAGGCGTCGGTTCCCACAACCAATACGAAATACAGCACGATACGGATCGCGGAACGGATTCGAGAACCTGTTAAATATTGTAACCAAATGTCTTAAGAGGTTGGCCAAGGCAACGCCGCCATCTTGTACGCGGCCACGATCATGATCAGGATGAACATCGACCGCACCTGCCGAACCGACAGCCGGTGCGTCAGGATCGCGCCAACGTGGCCGCCGACCCAGCAGCTCGGGATCAGAAATAACGCGAGCGTGACGCTGTCGTGCCAGTGCGCGCCGTGCAGCCCCAGGCTGGTGTTCTTCACGACCGCGCCCACCCCAGCCGTCAGGCAGACCACCACAGAACTGTTGGCGATGCTCGACTTGATCGGCAGCCGCAGCAGGCTCTGTTGCAGCGGCACCGCCAACACGCCGCCGCCGATCCCCAGCAGCCCAGCCGTCGTGCCCATCACCGACCCCACAGCCGCGCTGCGCGGCCCGGTCACCCGCCGGTCGCTCGGCCCTTTGCGTGCCCGACCAACGATCATCAATCTGATGTTGGCCGCGATCAAGTACAACAGATACGCCGCCAACACCCGCCCCAGCCACTGCCCACCCTCGACCCCGCGAAAAACCGACAGGTTGCTCAGCCAAACCCCGATCAACACGAACACCATCGCGAACGGCATGATCCATCGGATCGCGCGAACATCGAGTGCGGCAGACCGATAGTGTCGCATCGCAGCCGGGAAGCTCACCGCGACATTCGCGATCATCGCCGTCGCCTGATAGACGTGCTGGTTGTACCCGAGCAGCATCGTCAGCCCGGGGATCATGATCACACTCCCGCCGACCCCCAGCATCCCGCCCAACACACCCGCACACAACCCCAGAGCAAGCAGCGACACGAGGGTGGCCGGGGGCAGTCCAAGTTCCATCGGCACAAGCGTAGCACGCCCACATCCACCCCGGCCAACTACACCGTGTGCACCGCCAATGCGGGAAGGCGAAACTTCGATCGGGTCCGCTCTGCCAAGTCGCGACTCGCATCTTCGGACTCGGCGACAACGAAGACCGTGGACCCCGACCCGGTGACATGCACCGTCGCGCCCAAGTGATCCTCGACCTCGCTGATCAGCGTCGCGAGTTGCGGCTGAACCATACAGGCAGGCTGGGCAAGGTCATTGAACAACCGCGCCGGGTCTAACGCGGGCCCACCGGCCAGACGCCGCACACGCTCTGCATCAGCATTCCGGCCCGCGCCTGTCCCGTGAAGCCGATCAAACGCCGCGTAGACCTCGCAGGTCGGGCAATCAATACTTGGAAAGATCAGAGTCAGAAAAAGACGCTTCGCCAGCGGTACTGAATCGCACTCTTCGCCAAGTCCCGATACCAGGCACGATGGCTCGCCGCCGATCGCCCTGACGAGGAACGGCACATCACTACCGAGCCGCGCCCCGAGCCCGCACAACTCATCGAGCGATAGCCCGAGATCAAAAAGCGCATTAACCGCGATCAGCGTCCCCGCCGCGTCGCTCGACCCGCCGCCCAAACCGCCGCGCGGCCGGATCTGTTTCTTCAGCGTCAGGCTGACCGGCAGCCGGCGACCGCACCGCTCCTCAAGCAGCCGCACCGACCGCACCGCCAAGTCACTCTCCACCGGCCAATCCACGGTGCAAATGGGCCCGCCCAATTCCCCATCAGCGAACGCGATATCGAACGAGCACCGACGGTCGACGGATCGTTTCACAGATAAGCGGTCATGCAGCGATACCGCGACCATCCAACTCGCCAACGGGTGCAGTCCGCCCGAGTTCGGCGCTCCGACCGAAAGGGCGAGATTCACCTTCGCAGGGCAGAGCAGATCAATTGCCGGTTCGTTGGGCATCCGACACAGCCTACGGGCGGCGAACAGTGGTTGAAAGTCCAATAGGCGACGCCCGGACGGTACTATTGGGCGGGTCGCCGAGCAGTCTTAAAACCGGGCCGCACCATGAGCCTCATGGACCGCGCAGAACAGATAGCCGTGCAGCACATGGTGGCGTCGCAACTGCGCAATCGAGGGATCGAGGACGCCGCCGTGTTGAGGGCGATGTCTCGCGTGTCTCGCCGAGCGTTTGTACCCGACGCCTCACTCGCCGATGCGTACAGCGACCAGCCCCTGCCGACGGCTGCCGGGCAGACGATCAGCCAGCCCTACATGGTCGCCGCAATGACCGAGCTGTTGTGCGTCGAGCTAGGCCAACGGATTCTAGAGATCGGCTCGGGCAGCGGGTATCAGGCCGCAATCCTCGCGAGCATGGGCGCGATGGTGGTCAGCGTCGAGTCCAACCCGGCGTTGACCGAGCGCGCACGAGAGGCCGTCGCGCGCGCCGGGTTCGGCGACGCCGTCGACGTTGTGCAAGCGGACGGGACTTTGGGTTGGCCTAGCCGGGCGCCCTATGACCGGATTATTGTGACGGCTGGCGCACCGCGAGTACCGCGAGCGCTGCAAAACCAACTCGCCGTCGGCGGCCGGATGGTCGTCCCGGTCGGCGACCGCAAGCGCCAGCGGCTGTACCTGGTGGGGAAAGAACAAAGCCGTTGCACACCGACGCCGGGGATGGGTTGCCGGTTCGTGCCTTTAGTTGGCGTGGACGGTTGGTCAGTGGCAGAAGGCGACTGAGTGTCCCCTGCCTACCTGAACGATTCTTCAACGCGATCGGTCGCGGTATCCCAGGAGAATAGCTCGCGTGCCATCGCCTTCGCCCCCGCGCGGAGTTTGTCACGCAGTGCTGCGTCGTCGATCAGAGCCCGGATCGCATCAGCCAGCGCCTTAGGGTCTTTGGGCGGGCAGATGTAGACGTTCTCACCGTGAACAAACGGGTCTTCAAGCACCTCGCCGCGCGTCGTGATGGTCGGCAGCCCGTGTGCGGCCGAGGCGGCGAAGCTACTGTTGTTCAGGAACACACCACAGTCGAACGGGAGCACGCCGACATCACTGGCATGCAAGCAGTAAGAAAGTACGTCGCTGCTGCTCGGTGTGTAGCCGGTCCAGATCACACGCTCCGCCACGCCGAGCTTGGCCGCAAGCGCCTTGAGCGTGTCGCCGTAGTCGTCGCGGTGCCACTTGGCTTTGAGCCCTTTGCCGCTGCCGCCGGCGAGGACCAGTTTGAGATTGGGGTAGTCCGGTGAAACCTCTTGAAACGCGGCCAGGAGCGTTTCGATCCCTTTCCCGGGGAACAAAAAACCGAAAAAAGTCAGCAGCAGGTCGTCGTCGGAAACCCCAAGCAACTCCCTTCCGTGGTGCCGGGCCTCGCCGTTTTGCGACACGGCCATCTTAAGCAACGGCGGGGGGGGGATCAGCACACAGCGCTCGCGCACGCGCGGCAAGACTTTCTCCAGCGTCGTCGCGTGCGTGCCACTCAGGACAATCACCTTATCGCTGTCTCGCAGGATCGCCCCGTAGTTGAACGGCAGGTCGTCACGACCCACCCATCGCGCGATGGCTGCGCGGGCCACGCGGGTCGGCCAGGACCACTTCGTATCGATCGCCGACGGGTACTCGATCAGTGTGATGAAACGGACGCCAGGCAGCTTCTTCTTAAGAATCGCCGGGGCGAGCGTGATCATCGGGTGGTCGTGATAGATCGCACCGAGGAAGTGCAGGTTGATCACATCAGGCTTGAATTCCCGCGCGACCCGCAAGAGCTTGCCCAGCTCGCGCCACGACCAGTCCTTCATGATCGGCAGCACCGTCAGGCCTGGGTCTTGGGTGATGTTGTCCGCCTCGGACGTGACGATCCGCACCTCGTGCCCGCGCTCGGCGAGCTGGCGACAAAAGTGCATCGCGTAGTCAGCGCCGCCCGTTGTCATCGGCGGGTAGCTGGCGGATAGGACCAGGATCTTCATCGGAGCTTCCCGTGGCGATTGGTCGTCAGGGTGTGGGCGGCGGCTGGGTCAAGCCGTTGAGCAACTCGGTTTGGTGGCGGAGGTCGCGCCTTGGGGGTCGTTTTCCATGCGAATAGCCCACGCCTCGACGACCTCGCTGAAGATATCGTCCAGGCTTTTGGTCAGGTCCCAATCGGGGTAGTGCGACCGCATCTTAGCCAGGTTGCTGATGTAGCAGATGTGGTCGCCTTCACGCGCCCGGTCGTCGTAACGCCACTTCATCGGCTTGCCGGTGAGCGCCTCGACCCGGGCGAAGGCCTCGAGGATCGAGCAGGAATTCTGCCGCCCGCCTCCACAGTTGTACACCTCAGCCGTGCGGGGGTTGCTGATGAACGCCTCGGCGAACCGGGCGACGTCATGCGAGTGGATGTTGTCGCGGACCTGCTTGCCCTTGTAGCCAAACACGGTGTATTCATTGTCGGTGAGGTTGACCTTGACCAGGTAGCTGAGGAACCCGTGCAGCTCGACACCGGAGTGCTCCGGCCCGGTCAGGCAGCCACCACGCAGGCAGCAGGTGGGCATGTTGAAGTACCGCCCGTACTCCTGAACCATGATGTCGCCGGCGAGCTTGGATGCGCCGAACAATGAGTGCTTGGACTGATCGATGGAGAACGTCTCGGGGATCCCGTCGGCGAACGCGGGGTCGTCGTAGTCCCAGCGGGTGGAATCTTCGCGGAGCGCGATGCGGTTCGGGGCATCGCCGTAGACTTTGTTGGTCGAGAGATGCACGAGCGGTGCCTCGGGGCAGTCGTTGCGCATGGCTTCGAGCAGGTTGATCGTGCCGACTGCGTTGACGTCGAAATCGTCGAACACCCTGCTGGCTGCCAGGTCGTGGCTGGGTTGGGCGGCTGTGTGGATCACCGCGTCCGGCGAGATCTGCTCGACGAGTTTGGCCGTGCCTTCACGGTCGCGGATATCCAGCTCGTGGTGTTCGAACCGCGGGAACTCGGCGATCATCCGTTGCTGGTTCCAGCGGGTGTCGCCCTGGGCGCCAAAAAAATCGGCCCGCATGTTGTTGTCGATCCCGTGCACCAACCAACCGCCGTCGTGGAAGTGGCGGACCATCGCCGACCCGATCAGCCCGTTCGAACCCGTCACAAGTAGCGACTTCACAAAGAGACTCCTGTTGATACCGGACGGGTTTCTCCACCCTCACTGTGCAGCGTCAACCCCGTGAGGCCGCCGTCGCGCCCCTCGATCCGACGGTCATTCGACCGACTCATGATGCAAGTATAGCTCCTGCGTGCGCCCCGATGGTTGGCCCTGCGCATCCAGCGTCTGCCAATCCCCATCGAACCGCACAAACGCCCCAGCATACCCATCGTATACCGAGATCGTGCGAGGCTGACGCATCGTCCACACGGTCTGATCCTGCATCGGCCCTTCATGCAAGCTGAACTCGAGCGTGTAATCACCATTATTCAGCGGCATCGGGTCCAGCGTGAACCGCAGCGGGTACTCGCCCGGCTCCAGGCACATCGGCCCCGAGTTCGCCGTCCCCAGGAACAACCCGCCGATGCTCGAAACACCAACCAGCACGCTCAAATGATCGATAGGCCGATGAACCACCACCACACATTCAATCACGCCGGGCTGCTGCACGCGCCACTTCTCACTCTTACGGTCCGTCCCGGTAATCCGGATATCGCGCAGCTCCGCCGGAGCATTCTCATTGCTCTTCCGCGCAGGCCCGCCGTCGTCGCCGAGCACCTCCATGTACTTGTGGATAGCCCCCTCGGTTTCCCCCGAATAAACCACGGCCCCGTGATCGAGAACAATCGTCTTCGGGCATAGTGCGCGGACCTGGTCGAGGATGTGCGAGATGAACACCACGCTGACATTCGACCGGATCAACTCGTGCATGTGACGGATGCACTTCTGGCGGAACTTCGCATCGCCGACGCTCAAGACCTCGTCGACCAGCAGCACCTCCGGCTCCATATGAGCCGCGACCGCAAAGCCTAACCGGGCCACCATCCCCGACGAGTAACGCTTGATCGGCGTGTCGATGAAATCCTCGACCCCGGAAAAGTCGATGATCTGGTCTTCCTTGGCCTTGATCTGCTTGCGCTTCATCCCGAGGATCGTGCCGCTGAGGTAGATGTTTTCGCGCCCGGTCAGGTCGCCGTGGAACCCCGCGCCGACCTCGATCAATGCCGACAACCGCCCGTTGACCTCATACCGCCCGCTGTTGGGACGGATGATCCGCGACAGCAGCTTGAGCATCGTGCTCTTGCCCGCGCCGTTGGGCCCGATGATCCCGAGGGACTCGCCACGCTTGACCTCGAACGACACATCTTTGAGCGCCCAGAACTCGCGATTGGCCAGCTCGTCCTTCTTCGTCCCACGACGCATCAGCCCCTTGGCCATTGCCGGGATCAATTCCCGCAAGCTGTCGTGGATCTCGCCCTTGCGGAACTTCTTCCAGACGTGATCAACTTGGATGGCGTAGTCGCTCATAGTCGTTGGGACGCTTTCGGGCGTGTCAGTGCGCGGGGCGCTGGTGTCCTGTGCGAGTCTCGTGTCGGATCGACCGGTTGGCGTGCATGACGGGCATCCCTAAACGTACTCCGCGAAGAGGTACTCGGCGTGATCGAAGATCACGCACGCCGCGGCGAACCCGGCGACCGCCACCGTGATGCTGTACGCCAGCCAGGGGAACAGGAACGGCTCGATCCCGCCTTCGACGACGAGCATCCGGATCCCTTCAAGGAGCGGGGTCACCGGGTTGAACAACAGGACCCACCCCCAGCTACCGAGCTCATCGTGTTTGAAGAACACCAGCGAGAAGAAGATCCCGAACTGCAGGAACACCTGGACCAGATACTTCACATCGCGCAGGAAGAGGTTGGCACACGACAGCGTCAGCCCGAGCCCCGCGGCCAACACAATCAGCACGCCCAGGAGGACCGGGACGTAAAGGAGTTTGACGGAGACGATGAACGGCGGCTCACCCGTGTTGGGTCCGAAGGTGTAAAGTAGTGTGAGCAGGATCAACAGCCCGGTCGCACTGATGGTGAAGTCGAACAGCGCGGACAACAGGCTCGACAGGGGCACGACCTCCCGCGGGAAGTAGATCTTGGTGATCAGTCCCATGTTGCCGATCAGGCTGTTGGACGAACTGCCGACGATCGACGCGAACAGCAGCCACGGCACGGACTTGACCATGACCGCCACAATGTCGTCCAGCCGTGGGGGTTGCCCGCTGAAGTAGGCCATCGCCAACCGGAAAATGATCCCGGAACTGATCGCGAGGACGGGGATGAAAAACACCCACATGATCCCCATGACCGCCTGCTTGTACTTGACCCTGATGTCGCGATAGGTCAGTGCCGCGAGCAACTCGCGGTAGGCGTATACCTCCTTGACCATCCCTGTGACCATCTAAGTCGTTCTCCCGATTAGGCGCCGCGTGGGCCGCGTTACAATGCCCGAATGATAACACCCAACCCCGTTGCCGACGGACTAGCCGTTGCCGACGACGCTCGATCCGGCCCGAGCGGCCCGCTGCGCTGCGTCAGCGTCGACGTGGAAGAGTACTTCCATATCGAAGCCGCACACACCTCCGTGCCGCGCGATTCCTGGGACGATTGGCCGTCTCGGGTCGAGCGCAACACAGACTTGCTGCTTAAGTTGTTTGATCGGCAGAATGTCAAGGGGACTTTCTTCATCCTCGGTCACGTGGCCCAACGCCACCCGAAACTTGCCATGCAAATCGCCGATGCGGGGCACGAGATCGCCAGCCACGGCACCGGGCACGACCGCCTGCACCGGTTGAACCCCGACAGCTTCCGCGAAGACCTGACCGCCAGTAAACACCTGCTGGAAAACCAGACCGGTCACGCGGTCCGTGGTTATCGGGCTCCGACATTCAGCGTGGTCCCGCAGACCGCGTGGGCAATCGATGTCCTGATCGAAGCCGGCTTTCAGTACGACGCGTCGATCTTCCCGGTTCGCCACCCGTGGTACGGCGTCCCCCAAGCCCCCGATCACCCGTTCATGGTCCGTGGCTCGACCGATGGGCCGAGCCTGCTGGAAGTCCCGCCGCTGACCTGGTCGATCTCCAAAGGCCCGTGGCGAGGCCGCAAGCTCGCCGTCGCCGGCGGAGGCTACTTCAGGCTGCTGCCGTTGTGGCTGATGCGGCGGGGCTTGGCCCAAGCCGCCAACGACGGGCGCCCGGCGATTCTTTATTTCCACCCCTGGGAGTTCGACCCGCAGATGCCCCGTATGCCGTTGCCGCTGACCGGCCGCATCCGCACCTACACCGGATTGGCGGCTGCGGAGTCGCGCCTCGAACGGATCCTCCGCGAGCCGGCGAACTGGCAGCCCATGGGCGTGGTCGTTGACCAGGCCCTGCGCGAACCGGACAGGCTGGCGACGTTCTGTCTCACATCCTGATCGCGTGGCGGCGGTTGCGGCGCGGCGGTCTGCTCCTATCCGCACCGTCAATCACCGTTGGGATAGATGCGCTTGAAGTAGTCGTGCATCCGGTGCTTGTGTTGTGTGAAGTGCAGCGCTACGAATGGCGCGGCCGCGGGCGATGAAAAATCGTCGACCGCGGCGTACTCGTGAGGGAACATCATGTACGTGGTCAGCCAGGTGTGATCCGTCATCCGCCGGCAGAGTTGGTAGATCACCCGGTCCTCGATCTGCGAGTCGATCCGCTCGGCGACCCGTTCGAGAGTCCCGTCGGTCGCGGCCGGGAAGATCTCGTTCACCAGCGATTGATGCAGCAGGTACAACCCGCCCTGGCAGAACTGGAACCGTTCGTAATGACCATCTCCAATTAATCGTTTGTCCGAGCACATCAGACGCTCAAGACGATCGCTCGGTAAAAACAAGATGTCTGAGTCTACCTTGGCGACGTAGTCGTCGGGCCCGCACCCGGCGGCGACCTCATGGAACGCGGCCAGTTCCGTGCGGATCGTGTGCAGCCCGGCCCAGCCGAACCCTTGCGTCGCCCGAAACTCCAGCCCCGCGAACGTGCCTCGCAACTCGTCGATCTGGTCGTCGGTAAACGGCTGGTTCCCGTCTACAAACACCCACACCCGGCAAGGTTGGTTCAGGCGTACATGTCGCAAACTGCGCAGCGAGTCGCGCAGCAGTCGGAAGTCCCGCGCGCAACTAAAATAGACGAAGTGGATTCGGCGGCCGTCTTTCGGGCGACGATCGCGGATCGACCTCTCATACCACCGATTCCGCAGATTGTGAGACAGGTTGTGCAACCGCACCGGCAGCTGGCGCTCGCGCACGAGTATGAGGAAGTCTCGGAGGATCGCAGCCATCATGGATACCGGTAGGTTGCGCGTGTAGCACCACCGTCGCGCGCTATGGGGACGGTGGGGGCTCGCCGTTGAGCAGCGAGACCATCGGCATCAGGGATTGCTCCCACGAGTAATGCGTCTCAACATGGTGACGCGCCGCCGTCGCGATCCGGTCCCGTAACTCGGCGTCGGCCAGCAGCCGTTCGAGTTGCTCGACCCATTGCCCGGGATGATCGGCGACCAATAGGTGCTCGTTGTCGACACCTTCAATCCCTTCGGCGGCACCGGGTGAGCACACCACCGCGCGTTGACACGCCATGGCCTCCAGCACTTTGTTCTGAACGCCGCGCGCGATCCGCAGCGGGGCGATCACCGCGGTGGCCTGTTCCAGATAGGTCCGCACGTCCGGGACCGACCCGATCACCTCAACGCCGGGCTCGTCACCCAGTTCGCGCACACGCGGTGTCGGGTGGCGCCCCACGATCAGGAACTTCACGTCCGGCACGCGCTCACGCAGCAAACCCAATACTTCCTTCACGAACCACACCAGACCGTCCGCGTTGGGTCGGTAGTTGAGCACGCCGACAAAGACGATGGTGTTCGGCTGGCCTTCGGGCAGCGGCGAGAAGTATTCCAGGTCGACGCCGTTGCTCACCGCGGCCAGACCCGGGTGCTCGCCGACGTGGTCGCGGTAGGCCTGTGCCTCCGCGGCGCTCACCACGGTTACGGCGTCAAAGTTGTCGAACCGCCCGGCCTCGATCCTCCGCAGGCGGCGAGCCTCCGTCCCGTAAATCCACCGCATCGGCGGCCAACTGTGTGCCGCGTAGTTCGCCCACTTGACGCTGTCGACGTCGACCAGGTCCAGCACATGGTGCGGTGTCTTCGTGCGGTGCTTGGCGCGCTCGGGACTCAGCGGCGTGCCGAACCGGGTGCTCAGCCTCCCGTCGGGGCCCGGGACCAGCAGCCGCGCGTACTGGATCATGCTCGAACAAAACGTCAGCACGGCGTCGAACGGTTCCTGCTCCTGCCACTGGAGGATCGCCTCAGCCAGCCCGACCCGGAAGTGATAGCTGCGCGTCACGGCTCGCCCCGTCATCAGCGCGGCCACGCCCTTGGCTTTGGAGAACGTTGTCGAGATCGGTTGGATCGCCACCCGTGTCGCGATGGTCCGCAGCAACTGGTGGTGTTGCAGCCAAACCGGCTCGTCCGTCGTGCATGCCAAGCCAACGTCGAAGTGCTTCGACAGCAGCTTGAGCATGTGATAGCTGCGGATCCGGTCGCCACGATCCGGCGGGTACGGCAGCCGGTGCGTGAGCATCAGCACCCGCTTGAGCCGGGGCGGACCCTCAGACGCATTGTGCGCATCAGCGCGGTGATCGGTCTCGGGAGGTTCGATGGTTGCCGGTGGTGTCATGATCGCGGTCGCCGTGGGTTACCCGCGACCGGCCCCTTCCAATTACGGGGGTGCCGTGAGCCCGCCCGTACCGGCTACTTGTACCTGTAGGTTCCGCCGGAACTGTAGCTGTAACTGTATCCGTAGCGGTAGAAGTACCGTGGCATGTGGACCTTCATGTGGGTGAGGATCACGCCCGTCACCTCACAGTTGTTGGCCCGCAGCAGGCGCTTGGCCCGGTCCACGACCTCGACCGGTGTCTTGTACAGGCGCACCACGAGCAGCGTCTCGTCGCACATCGCGCCCAGGATCGCGGCATCGGTCACCGTCACCACCGGGGGGCTGTCAAAAAACACGTGGTCGTACTTGTCCGTCAGACGGTCCATGATTTGCGCCATCCGCGGGCTCGACAGCAACTCCGTGCTGTTGATGTGGTCGCGTCCGCCGGCCGGGATCACCTGCAGGTTCGGGTAGACCGTCTGCTGCACCGCGTCCTCGATGTTCTCGACTTCGCCACGCAGCAACTGGAGCATCCCGGTGTCGTATTGCTGGTCGAACAACTTATCGAACGTCGGCCGACGCAGGTCGCATTCCACAAGCAGCGTCCTCTGGTTTCGCAACTCGCTGAAGACGATCCCCATGTTCACCGTCGAGACGCTCTTGCCCTCGCCCGGGGACGAACTGGTGATCACGTGCGAGTGCAGCTTGCGGTTGCGGCCGCGGGCGAGGATCTGCGTCCGGATCGCGCGGTACTGCTCAGTCAGCGCGCTGCCGCGGTCGTGGTGGACCACGATCTGTGTCGCGTAGCCGTTTGACGGCTCGCCATCCGCGGCGACGGGCGCGTGGGTCGAGATCGCTTCCACGTCGTCAAGCGGCGGTTCCGCTTCCTCCGACGCATCATCCGCATCCTGTTTGCTCGAAGGCGTCAGTGCGACGGGGGGGAGAACGAGATCGCCACCGGCGGGGGTCGGCGGTGGGGGTTGCTCTTCGATCGCGGTTGCGCGGACCTGCTCGATCGGCAGCCCCGGTGCCTCGCCGTCGGGCGAAGAGCCACGATTGCCTTGCGACCGCCCACCTGGCTCACCGGCTGCGGGTTCGTTGCCGGCGTCGGCCTGGGTGGGCTCGGCGCCTTTCTCGCGCCGGGCGCGATTCATGGCATCAAAGACGTCGCCCATGGTCTATCTCCTGCTCCACGGACGGCTCGTCGGCGAAGCTGTTCGTCTCGGTCGCAAATCCGTCAAAGTTCGGCATCATCTCCGATATCGCCCGAGTCACGATCGACGAGTCGATCAGTCGGGTGTCGTTCGAGTAGCCGACCAGCAGCGCGTTATCACACACGAGGTTGATCAACCGCGGCACTCCCTTGGAATATCGGAAGATCACGTCCAGGGCTTCGCGGGAAAAATCAACTTCCGGGCGATCACCGCTGGCACGGACCAGGCGGAACGCGATGTAGCGGGTCGTGTCGTCGAAGCTCATCGGCTTGAGGTGCGTGTACATCACGATCCGCTGGATCAGCGGCGCCAGCCGCGGGTGCTTGAGGATGTCACGCAGCTCCGGTTGCCCCAGGATCAAAAGCTGGAGCATCTTATCGGTCTCACTCTCCAGATTCGTCAGCAGCCGGACCTCTTCAAAATCATCGATCGAGAGACATTGCCCCTCGTCGATGATTAACACGACCGTCCTGCCGACGGCGTGCTGGTTCTGGACGAAGCGGCGGAACTGCGACAGCACCGTCGCCTTGTCGGCGTTCGGCGAGATCTCGATCCCGAACTCCTCGGCGATCAGCCGCAGCAATTGGTCCGGCGAGACGCGGGTGTTGCTGATCATCGCGATCTTGGCATCGGTCCCCAGGCGGCGCGCAAGCGTCCGCGTCAGCGTGGTTTTGCCCGAGCCGATATCGCCGGTGATCAGCGCGAACCCGCGCTTGTTGCGGACGGTGTATTCGAGCTTGGCCAGCGCCTCGCGGTGCTGCTCGGTCTCGAAGAAGAACCGCGGATTGGGGGTGTTGTGGAACGGCCCGGTCGAGAGATTGTAGTACTTCTCATACATCGATCAGTGTTCTACCGCCGCTCGCCGGTGCGCCCGGCTCCGCACCCGCGTGTCTACTCTTATGATCCCTGATGCCGCTCGGCGGGGCATGCGCCCCACCGACAAGTTCCAGTGTGGGCCGGCGAGTCGCTAGCCGAACAGTGATTTTTCCACGAAGCGCCCCGGGCTCTTGATCAACTGGTCGTACTGGTCGGGGTTGTCCAGGCTCAGGTACGCCAGCGCGATGCTCGCCAGCAGCGCGATGGTCATGACGGCTCCGATTGCCGGGTACACGCCCCAACCCAAAACCTTGCGGCGGAACATCTCGCTGGGCGTGACGATCTCGTTCACCGCGCCAAGCACAGGCAGCTTCAACTCGTCGACGGCCTGTTCGACACCCCGGAACGAGTGATCCAATAACTCTGACAGCAGCGCGATCGCGCCGCCCAACCCGACACCCAGCGCACAAGCCATCCCCAGGATTCCCTTGAGATCGGGCTTGCTCGGCCGTGACAGCTCCGGGGCCGGCTCGAGCGGCCGCAGCCGGATGCCGCGCTCGCCGATCTCAGCCTTGAGAGCCTTCATGGTTTGGCGCAGGTTCTTGCCGAAGAAGGTGAGCTGATCTTCCGCGGCTTTGAGTTGCCGCTTTAGCTGCTGATAGTTGTTGCGGACCACGAAGAAGTTCCGCTTGAACTTGTCCGCGTCGTCCGCTTCGCCCTTGAGGCTCAACGCCTGGTTCTCGAGCGCCGCGAGCACACCCGACAGCGCTTCGATCTCGCGCTCGGCCCCGATGCGGTTCGTGTTCGGCTCGATCTCCTTGCCGACGACCACCTGGTCCGCAATTGTCGTGATGTACTGTTCAAGCTCGATCAGCCGTTGGCGGGTGCGGATCACGGCGGGGTGTTCTTCGGTGCGGCCCATCACGTACAGGTGCTCCTCGAGCTCGACCTGCAACGCCCCGATCTTCTCGAACACCACCGTCAGCTCGGGGTTCTGCCCCGTGTGTGACTTCTCGACGAACTCCGGCTGGTGCTTGACCCACTCGGTCAACCGGTCGCGCTTCTCACGGGTGACCTGCATCTCCTTAGTGGTTTCGCGGAGCTGCGCGAGCAGGGCGTTGAGCTTCTCTTCCACAGCCGTGGGGCTGTCCAGCGGCTGCCCGGCGTGTTCGAGCTCGAATCGCAACTTCTTGCTTTCCAACTCGGCGACCAGTGCGCTGTAGCGCGACACCTCGCGCTCGAAGAACTCCTTAGCCCGCAGCAGCATCTCGTCGAGCTGGCGTCGCGTGCGGCGGATGTAGTTCTCAACGATCTGGTTGACGACCTTCGGCGCCAGGTCGCGATCCGGGTCGGTGAACGACACGGCGATGCGGTCCATCTGGACCGAGCTGATCCGGAAGAAAACCCCGATGCGGTTCTGCAGCTTCCAGATCATCTCGTTTTTTGCCAACTGGCCCTGGCGGGTCAGCTCCCCGTCATCGGTGTGGGGCAGCTCTTTGGTCAGCTCCAGGTCGTCGATCAGTTGCTCGATCGCCGAGCGGCCCTTGATGTCCTGAGCCAGCACGCGGCGGATGATCGTCACGTTGCGGTCCAGCGGATCGCTGCCCATCTGCTCGAGCGTCGCGTCCTTGCTGCGCTCGAACGTCGCCTCGGCTTTGTATTCGCGGGGGATCCAGTGGCTGGCCGTGACGACCGCAATGATCGCCGTCACGCAAGGGAAGAAGAACTTCTTCTTGTTGCGGTGGTAGATCGCCAACCAGTCGCGCAGATTTGTCGGTTTACTCCACGCCATGTGTCGTTTCCCTCACCAAACGTCCCTCTCGGTCCTTCGCAACGGTTCGACTAGTTGTCGTCCAACGAGTTCGCGATCGACGCCGGGGCGCTGACCGCCTGGATGATCGGCGACACCGGTGCCAGAATGTTCTGCACCGCCACTCCCACAGCCGCGAACGGGTGGATCGGCATGAAAAGGATGTCACCTTCTTCAATGACAATATTATACTTAAGGTCACCCTTTTCGAGCATGTCTTTCACGTTAATGGTCATACGCTTGATCAGGTCGCCGCGTTCGTTCGGGCGGATCACGACCAGCTTCTCCGGCCAAGCCGTCCGCGGTATCCCCGCCGACAGCACCGCATCCATGATCGTGTCAGTGCCGTTATAGGACCGCTGCCCGCCGTTGAACTCGCCGGACATGTAGTAACTCTTCGAGCCATACCCGTCGACCTGGACCTCGACCGACACGTCCTGATAATACTTTAGCGCTTTTTCTTCGATCTCCGCGGCCAACTGCGTCGGCGTCTTGCCCGCTGCGAAGATGTCGCCGAGCAGGTGGAGGGTGATGTAGCCGTCGGGGCGAACGCCGCCGCCCGACCCATCGATCTCAGGGGCGCCTGGCGCGATGATCGAGATCGAGTCAGGCGGTTCGATCACGTACGGCCCGCCGCCCACAATCGGCTTGGGGCTCTTGTAGAAGGCCTCGTAATCGTTATATGTTGGTGTGCATCCGGTTGCAGCCATCCCGCAAGCCAGCGCCACGATCGAAAGCAGCCGAAATGTAACCCGCGTGTGCCCCAGACCCATAGTAGAACTCCAGAAGCTTGGTCGTCGCCCTAGTCAGCCTATACGTTATAAGCTTACGTCGGTTAACCCGATGCGGTTCTAAAGCGTGCTCTGGAGTAGATTGTGGCCGAAACGTGTTTTTTTAACAAATCAAGTGGGGGGCGAAGACGCCGCCGATGGTCGCAGGCTGGCCGCAACGGCCGCCGGGACCGTTACCGGGCGCCCTGATCGCGGAACTTAGCAAACGTCGCGAAAAGCAGCTTGAACTCGTTCACCAGGCTCATGTTGCTGATGTACTTCAGGTCCATCTCCAGCTTGCGACGGATCGAATCCAGGTCGGTGTCATAACCGTTCTGAATCTGAGCCAACCCCGTGAGACCGGGCTTGACCGCCAGGCGGTGCTCAAAGTTGGGTAGATCGCGGCAGAGATCCTCGAACAGCTCGGGTCGCTCCGGCCGCGGGCCGACCAGGCTCATCTCGCCACGCAGGATGTTGAAGATCTGCGGCAGTTCATCGACGTGGCTGCAGCGCATCCACCGACAGACCGGGATCACGCGCGGGTCGTCCTCACCGGCACGTTGGATGCGGCCGTGCGCCTCGGCGTCCACATACATGGTGCGAAGCTTGTAAATCGTGAAAAGACGACCATTTAAGCCAACGCGAACCTGGCGGTACAGCACCGGGCCCTCGGGGTCGGCGATCTTGATCATGATCGCACACAACACAATCACCGGGAAAAAGACCATCGCGGAAATCCCGCCGCCGATCAGGTCAAGGATCTCTTTGAACATCCGAAACTGTCGGCGCGCTACTTCCAGCAGCACACCGCCGCCGCCGGCTCCGACCATGACCATGGTGATGGGTTCTGGCATCGTATAATCCCCTCAAGACACCGCGAGATCGCGGTTTCGAAATCCACCCTCGATTTGTGTTGGCGTTGGCCTCACTGCAGTGCCCCGTGTCGCGAGTGCGGTAAACACCCTTGCTGGTTGCTGCCTGCCGTCAGCCGATTCTCGAGAAATCCGTCCGTGAATTGACTCGCCAACTCCCCTGTTAACTATAGGTTAGGTATCGAATCCCAACCTGTCAAGCAGTTCGCCGGTCGAGGTGCTGGAAGCGGTCACCGATCCCAAGGCCAAATTTAGCCACGTATCAGATTCTGCTTCCGATTTAAGAACCCGAACTTGATTAGCCCGTGTTCTTGCCCAACCCCTCGACATCACCTCCGAGGTGACTACCTATAAGCTACAACAATTCCGCCAAATGTCAACCCTATCGGCGTTAATTTAGGGTGAATTCCGTGGCCCGCGCCCGTTTGAGAGGGCGTAGGGAGGGCCTGGTGCGAGCGATTGAGGCCAGAGAGTCCGATGATCCTCCGCTCTGGGAGTCACTTGGGCGTACGATCTGACGGACTTGCGACACGTTTGGATCGCTTGCCCGCTATCTCACTCGCGCTTACGCTAGCCCGATCAGGCGATCCTCCCCCGGTCGGCGTGGCTTGGGGAGCACGGACGGAACCGCGACGGACCGATCGGCGTCCAAGGCCACGGTAGTCAATACCACGGCCGGCCGAACCAGTAACAATAAGGAGTGTTGGCATGAGACGATCTTTCCCCCGCTTGACGCGGGTCTTGTCGGCCGCAGTCGTGTTTATCGGTGCTTTGGCAGTGCCATCGGCGGTGCTAGCCCAGCCGGCCGTGCTCGATCAACTTCCCGCCGACACCCCGTTGGTCGTCCTGGTCCCCAGCCTCTCAGGGCTCAGTGGCAAGATTACTCTCCTCCACGACGCCCTCGGGTTGGATCAACCCCAGATGGTCAACGTCCTGGCCGAGTTCAAAAACGTTACCGGGATGACCGAAGGCCTCAACGACGCCGGGACGTTCGCTCTGGTGATGCCCGACGCCTTGGCCATGGTCGAAAACGAAGGCGGTGACCCGCCGATGCTCGTTCTCGTGCCGGTCAGCGATTACGCGGCGTTCATCACCAATCTAAACGGCGACCCCAGCCAGGCCGTCGCCACGCTGACCCTGCCGGACGGGCAAACCGCATTCGCCAAACAGACCGATGGCTACGCGGTGCTCAGCCCGACGCAGGAGGACCTTGACAACTTCGCCCCGCTCGAAGGCGAGCAGAGCCTGCGCGAATCGATCGGACAGCTCGGCCGTGGGTGCGTGGATCGCGGTGACGCAGCCATGATTATCAAGCTCGATGCCCTGGCACCGGTATTGATGCCGATACTCGATATCGGGATGCTGCAGATCGAGCAGGAGATGGCCCGCGAGATGGAGCGCGACGGTGCCGGTGGCGAGATCGCGGCCCTGGCGACGAAGATGGTCACTGCCTACGGCGGTGCGATCAAAGCGGTCATGAACGATACCTCAACACTCGTGCTGGGGATGGACATCACCGAGCAGGGCGTGGGGATCAGCAAGACCGCACAGTTCAAACCCGAGTCGCGCATGGCCGCGATTTTTGCGGGCGGTGGCGATGCCCGACCTTACCTGGCCAAGCTCGCCAAGGGCCCGTACCTGGCGTCGTCGGCGGTGAACCTGCAGGGCGTGGATGTTGCCGCGATGCTCGCGCCGCTCGAACAGATCTTCTCCGGCGACGATCTCGGCTCGATGGGTAAGCTGATCCAGCCGCTTTTCGGCCTGATCAAGCCGATCAAGGGCTTCGCGATGGCGTACTACCAGCCGCAGGACATGGCGATGATGGGCGGCGGGGTATTCAACGCGGTCAGCATTGTCGAGGTTGACGACTCGCAGCACTACCTCGCCTCGTACAAGGCCTACATGGAGGCCTGCGACGGCGTTGAGATCCCGATCGACCCGGTTAACGGGACGGTGATGAAAATCAACGGCAAGTACAGCTCGGATGTGTTGCAGATCGAAGGAGTGTCCGTCGACGATTACCAACTCCAATACGAACTGCCCCCCCAGATCATGCAGGAGATGGGCCCGGCCGCGCCGTTCATGATGATGATGGGTGCCACCGGGCAAAGCGGCTACGTCGCGGCGAAGGGCGATTACGTGATCACGACAAACAGCCGCGATGCGAAGCTGCTCAAGCAGGCCCTCGCCGGGCTCGATCAAAACGCCGGGATGGGCACGGGCGACGGGATCGAGAAGGTCCGGCGGACAGCCGGCTTCGGCCCCTCAATGTACGAAACCTACATCAGCGTCTCTGGGATCGTTGACGGCACCGTCAACATGATGATGGCCATGATGGGCCAGCAGCCGTTCCCGGTTCCCAACGACCTGCCACCCGTCGCGACAGCGCTGGGGTTGGCCAACGGTGGGGCGATCGGCCGCATGTTCGTCCCGATGGAGGTGCTCAAGTTCGGCAAAGACACCTTCGATCACGCGACCGGAATGATGGGCCCGCAAGGCGGCGGTGAGGGGCAGGACGGCCAGGGCCCGCCACCGGCTCCGTTCTAAATCAATACATGGGACGGTTCAATACCGATACGCCGTGGCGCATGTCGCTCTCCGCGGCCGGGGTGTTGTACGGGCTATCAGTGATCGCGGCGTGTGTGGTGTCATCGCCGCCGGACCGGTCGGCATCATCCGACTCAGATCCTGCTCGAGCGCGCATCGAATCCCGCTCGACACTGCCGCATTGCGGCTTCGCAATCAGTCTGCACCACACCGATCATTTCGCCGACTACCTCGCCTCGGTTGATCAGATTGCCGCAATGGGTTTCGACAGCCTGGCCGTCGTGACACCGGCGTTTCAGCCCCACGGGGCATCAGATAGCGTCCGGCTCGAAACCGGACCCGGCCGTGGGCCGCACCGCGAGCAACTGGTCCGCTTGTTGCGACACGCCCGTGCGCGCGGGCTGGACACACTGCTGATGCCGGTCGTGTTATTCACCGCCCCGCGCGGCAACGAGTGGCGCGGCAAGATCCACCCCGGCGATTGGGACGCATGGTGGGCCAGTTATCGCCGGGTGCTCGACCACTTCCTCCAGGTCGCGATCGACGCGGACGTCACCGTCTTCAGCGTCGGGTCGGAGTTGCTCAGCACCGAACGCCAGCCCGATCGCTGGGCCGCGTTGATCGCCCACGCACGCTCACGTTTCAGCGGGCGGCTGACGTACTCGACGAATTGGGATCACTACCACGTCCCGACCGTGTGGGGTGATTTGGATTACATCGGGATCAGCGGCTACTGGGACATCACCGGCCTGACCGACCCGGATGCGCCCGACCCAAACAAACTAGCCGAGCGATGGTCACAGATCCGCGACCGTGTCCTGGAGTTTGGTCGATCGCAGAACCGCCCGGTGATGTTCACCGAGATCGGTTACCCCAGCCTGCCGTGGGCACTGACCGACCCGTGGAACTACGTCAACGGGTCCGATGCCTTCGCCGACGGCGACCGCCAAGCCATGGGATACAGCGCATTCCTCGCCGCCTGGACCGACCTGTTGGCCGCCCCGGCCCCAGTCACAGGCGCCCCACCCAACCCCCTGGCCGGAGTCTTCTTCTACGAATGGGACCCATACCACCAAGGCGGCCCTGCCGACACCGGGTACGGGGTGCGTGGAAAGCCGGCCGAGCGGATCCTGCGCCGGTGGCTTCTCGAATACCGTGACTCCGACGCCGGTGACATTCCGGGCGATCGGATCGCTGAGTAAACACACCGGTGCCTAAAGATCGCTTGCGGCCGCCTCCGGGCCCGCGGTCGCGCTCGCTGCGCCGTCGGCGGTGATGGCGAGGTTCTTGACCTTCTGCCTGATTACCTTCAGCAGAACCTCGGTGAATTTCTCTCCTCCTTGTCGGGAGAAGTGGCCGTTGTCTCGCTCCTGGGTGTCGTCGTCGATGAAGTTCTCAACGAAGTCTTCCGGCTGCCAGTCCACGCCTGTGACCCCGCCAACAAACTCACACCGCGGTTCATCCTCCGGGCACACACCGCGCATCAACCCGTTGAACCGCGCCATCAACTTAGGCATCGCACTGTTCTCAATGTACGGCGACCAGGGGTACGACGTGTCGTCCTGCGTGTATCGGCCGTCGTTGAGGACCTGCGGCACGAACAGGATGAGCGACGCCGATTGCTCAGCCAATAGCTTGAGCGTCTTCAGGTTCCGCACGTAAACCCGGTCAATAAACGGGTCAGGCGTATCGAACAGTTGCCCCGCCTGAACACCCTGCACAGCCGGCGCATTACCACGGATCGTCCGGGCCAGTCGGACAATCGTGAAAACGTCGTTGAACTTATCCATCACCGATCGCTGCCCGGCCGTGGGGATCGACAGGCTGTCATACTGGAGCATCCCGTGCCCGTAGTAGTCTGGCCCCGCATCGGGACTATGGTAGTTTCGGATATCGTTCCACCCTTGGTAGAGGATGACGATGTGCGGCCTGGCCTCGGGCACCAGTATCGCCATCTGGATGATCCCCTCCACCGTCGAGTACCCCGGCATCCCGTAGTTGATCACGCTGAACCCGTCGCCGAGTTCGGACTGGAGGATCGCCGGCCAACTGTCCTCATCGGTGACGCCGGTCCCAAACGCGGTCGAGCCGCCGAGGATCGCGACACGGATCAGGCCTTCGTCGTCCGCGGGCGCCCCGGTCCACCGGGTGTGCTCAGCCGTCGCCCGGATCGTGTTGCCCCACTTCGTAGCGGACACGTTTTTACGCAGGCGTCCGACGAGGAAGGGGTGGTGCTCGAAGACCTGCTGGTGTAGCCCGACGGGTGCTTCCTGGAAGATGAACCGCCCGTGTTTCAACCGGTAAACGGCCTGCCCGCCCAGTTCGAGCAAGAGGATCAACGCACAGGCGATCGCGATATTGGCGGCGACGAGGAGGAGAGTTTTTTTCATTCGTCGATCGGCCTTTCTTTCCGGGAAAAACCCGGTGACCCCGTCGGAAGATGTCGCCGGCTATGCTCGTCGCGCCCGGCTCTAATCACTTTCGAACGCTTGACGATATCCGAATAAACCTGTCGCACTCGCTGGGGTGGCCGCTCCCGAGATCGGGTAAGTTTCGCGGAACAGGCTCCCCGCGTAGCGGCCCGACCAAGGTCCGCGTGCCAGACGACCCGAGGATCAGTTCGTCGATCGTGCCCTGGCTGGCCGCTGAGGTTCTGTTGACCTACGGTCATATTTTCGGTTTCTTCCAGCCGAGGGCTTAACGGCTCTTAGTCTATGAAGTAATGTCTATCCGGTGTATACAAAGGGGCCAGCGATCGTAACGGGGAGCCGCGATCCTGCTGCCACGCCCCGCTGCGGAGTTGGCTGAACGGCGGCACGCGGCGACCTGAGGCCGACACGACTGTCAACGGCATACCCGGGCGGACCGACTGAGTCGATGTCAATGATTCCTGGAAGTCTAAGAACCACCGCCGCGATTTTGCCGCTATCCGTCATTGGCGGGATATCAGCGCTGCTGTGCCATAATCAGTACGGTCCGGCGGTCGGCGTCGATTCGGTCTGGTACCTGCTAGCGGGGCAGCAACTGCTTGAGGGGCGGGGCCTGACGTTGCCGGATTTTACCGGCGCGAATCAGTGGATCCCACTCACTCAGTGGCCGCCGCTGTATCCGATGGTGTTGGCGGCACTGGGATTGTCCGGGATGGAACTCAAGGCGGCGGGGCAGCTGCTCAACGCCGGGCTTTTCAGCGGCAACATCCTGCTGGTCGGGCTGCTTGTTCGGCGGTACAGCGGGTCGCTGCCGGCCGCGGTGATCGCCGCGTTCTTCATGGCGATATCTCGCGACATGCTGGTTCTGCACCAGGTCCTGGCGACCGAGCCGCTGTTCTATATGCTATCGCTCGGTGGCCTATGCCTGCTCGAGCGCCACTTGCGATCGGGGTCCTGGCAGACCGTCGTCGCCGCCGCCGTTGTGGTTGGACTAGCTTGTATCGACCGCTATTTCGGCGTCGTCCTAATCGCGACCGGTGTTGTGTGCATACTCTTTTTGGCGCGGGCGCGGCTCCCGCGTCGCCTCGCCGACGCGGCCGTGTTTGGCGTCGTCGCGGTTGGCCCACTGGCATTATTCCTGATCCGTAATCGGTTGGTGTCAGTCAACCCGACGAATCGCCAATTCCGATTTCTGCCGCAGCCGCCGCGCTTCTATCGAGCGTTTGCCGACACATGGCTTGACTGGTTTTGGGTGAGTCCCTCAGAGCTGACCCGTGTGCATTCGCGCGCCGATCAGGGGTTGGCCATTTTGATGGTTTGCGGGTTGGCCGGCTTGGCCGTCGCCCTAGTACGGGCGCGCCGCCTGAACGCCCCGCGGTTGAGCCAATGGCCCAATGGCGACAGCCCAAGCCCGGCTGTGTTCGCCATTTTTGCCATCGGATATCTGGTGATGTTCTTCCTGATCGCTACCTTTGTCGAAGCAAACATCACCGACCTCGAGGTCGTTCGGTTGCTCTCGCCCCTGTTCATCTGTGCCGTGGTGCTTGTCGGGTCGGCGCTCGGGCGGTGGTGCCGGGGGCCTGGCAATACTGTGCTGATGCGCGTATCCACAGGTTTGATCGTCGCGGGCCTTGGCGTTAGCTATCTGGGCCAGGCCGATGCTGCGTGGAGGAGTCCGTCATTCAGGGATCAGAGGACATTGACCAATGCTTGGTGGGATCAGTCAGCGCTGATCCGGTATCTCCGTGAGCTCCCGCCATCAACGGTGTGCTACTCGAATCGGCCCGAAGTGTTTTACGGGCTGATGGATCGCCCCGCACTGTATATCCCACACCCCGCACCCGTCAGGCGCGATCAGGTGACGCGAAATCGAGGATCAGACGTTGGCGCGATGATCGAGGCCTTGTCTCGGAATCCCGGCCTCGTAATCTATTTTTATAACTGGCCCCAGCCGCTCACCGAAGACGAGCTAGTGGAGCTTATCCGTCTCGTGCCACTGGAGATCGTTGACAGCTTTATCCTAGGCGAGGTGTACCGATTCGAAGGTAGGGAGGGGCAGTGAGTTAGGGGAATGTTCGAGTTATTCGGCGTGTTCGAATGATCTGGAAGAAATGATCGAGTTGATCTTGCCGATGTAAGCTCGGTCGGCCGACTAATCGCAAAGCCGTGGACGAGAGTTGGGTTACGCTCATGAACATGCGGGTATCGGTCGTCGTCTGTACCTACAACCGGGCTTCTTACTTGCGCAAGGCCATCCAGAGCCTTGTCGACCAAACCTGCGCGGCGGACCGGTTCGAGCTCCTGGTGATCGACAACGCCTCGACCGATCACACCAAGCGGGTGACCTGCGAAGAGTTCGCCGGACAACCCAACTTGCGCTATGTCTATGAGCCGGTAAGCGGCCTGTCCAAGGCACGCAACACCGGGCTGGCCGAGGCGAAGTCCGATATCGTCGCCTATCTTGATGATGACGCGATCGCCGACCCAGACTGGGTCGAGCGGACTATCGACGCGTTCGAGCAGGGCGGTGAGAAGCTCGGCGCGATCGGCGGTAAAGCCGACCTGATCTGGGAGGCGCCGCGCCCCGACTGGGTGCCCGAGCACCTCGAATTCGTCCTCACACGTCTGGACATCTCATCGACCCCCATCACGCTAGCACCCCATCAGACTTTTGTCGGCGCGAACATGGCCTTTCGGCGGTCGGTGCTCGAACAGGTCGGCGGCTTCAACGAGAAGCTCGGCCGCACCGGCAAAAAACTGATCTCCAACGAAGAGTTGCTTTTGCAGCGGGAGATTGACCGCCGCGGGTATACCCGCCTCTACGACCCGACGATCCGCGTCCACCACCACGTCCCGGTCGACCGATTGGACCAGGACTGGTTCCTGCGGCGCTTCTATTGGCAGGGGGCGTCTGACGCGATCATGCAGGCCCGCGGCGAGTCGTTGCGGCCGCACTGGCGCTTGCGACTGGCCGCCCGCGTGATCAAATCTCTGCTTAGCCGCCCGCGAAACCTGGTCCGCCTGATGCGGGCCACGGACTCGCCGGACACCTTCGGGGCCAAGTGCATCAACATGAAAGATGTCGGATTTGTATGCGGTATGCTCGGGATCGCCCGATAGTTATGCAGAGATCAGGACCGCGGACCCCCGACGCAGCACAGCCGGAGCCGAGTTGGTATGAGCAGCGAAACCCCTCAAATCGCAATCTACGCCCACCTGAGTTTCGACGGCAGCTCCGGCGGGATCGAACACTTTGTCCTCTCTCTGATCAGGGCGCTCGGCGAGCTCGACGGCCCGGAGCGCTACACCATCCTGACCTCGAACCCGACGCCCGAAGCGCTCGAAGCCGTCCTCGGCCCCAACCAGGAAGCCGTCATCCACCGCGACCCCGGCGTGGTGACCGCGACCCGGGCCGGCCGGTCGATCTTCCAGCGGCTCGGCGGTGTATTCAAATCGAAAGACGAAGCCCCGTACAAAGGGCGCGAGCGCCGCATCCCGCCGCAGGACCAGGGCTTCTTGTCATCGTTGGGGTTCGACCTGATCCATTTTCCCTACCAGTGGATCATCCAGAGCGACGTCCCGACCGTCTACAACCCGCACGACCTCCAGCACCGCCACCACCCTGAGTTCTTCAGCGAAGACGAGCTTGATACACGCGAGAAGATCCACTCGTCGGCGTGTCGGCTGGCCCGCGCGGTTGTCGCCGAATCATCCTGGGGCAAGGTCGATCTGGTCCGCCAGTACGGCATGACGCCGGACAAGGTCCACACGATCTTCCGCGGCTCGCCGACCGAGAGTTACGACGCCATCCAGGAACAGGACCTGATTGACGCCAAGCAGCAGTTTGGCTTGCCTGACTCGTTCGCGCTGTACCCGGCACAGGCATGGCCGCACAAAAACCACATCAGGCTGGTCGAGGCGATCAAGCTGCTCGAAGACCAACACGGCGTCGTGCTGCCGGTTGTCTTCACCGGCCGACCCAACGATTACCAGGCCGAGGTGCAGAAGAAAATCGATGAGCTAGGGCTGACCGAGCGTGTCAGATTCCTCGGCTACGTCAGCTCAACCGAGCTGCGGGCCCTGTACAAGCTCTGCCGATTCGTCGTCTTCCCCAGCCTGTTCGAGGGCGGCGGGTTCCCAATCGTTGAAGCCTTTTACGAAGGCGCCGCCGTCGCGTGTTCCGCCATCACGTCCTTGCCCGAGTACGGTGGCGATGCGGTGTGTTCGTTCGACCCGACCTCCGTCGAGAGCATCGCGTCGGCCATGCACCGCGTCGAGAGTGATGAGGGCTACCGCGACGGCCTGCGAGATCGCGGCCGCGAGCGCGTCAAGCAGTTCAGTTGGGAGCAGACCGCCCACGCCTACCGCGGGTTGTACCGCCACGTCCTGGGCTACCCGCAGTCCGAGCAGGACAGGCTCGCGCTGGCCAACGGCGGGCGACGCCAAGCTGTTTCACAGGAATAGGAAGGGGTAATCATGTCGGACATTACACCGGTGCTGACACCGCCCAACGATGAGGCGAAGGCCGAGTCGCATCTCACGCCGTCCGCGCAGGCCGCGCAGGCCGACGACCCCGCAACGGCCGTGAATCCGGTCGTCGCGCCGCGGCCAGGTGACTTTCTCCTGACCAAGGTGATCGCCACGGTCGGCCCCGCGAGCCTCCAGCCGGGTGTTCTTAACCAACTCATCGACGAGGGCGCACGCGTCTTCCGCATCAACTTCTCACACGGCAAAACCGATGGTTTCGCGGCCACTCTCCAGGCGGTGCGCGAGGCCTCGCGACAGACCGGCGTCCCCGTCGGCGTCCTCGGCGATATCTCCGGCCCGAAGATCCGTGTTGGCCAGGTGTGCGATGGCGGGATCCAACTCGAACCCGGCCAGGTGGTGGAGTTCCAACTCGACCCGATCGTCGCGCAGCGCCCGAGCGGCGACGCCGACCCGGTCGTTTTCTCCACGACCTACGCGGGGTTCATCGGCGATGTGAAGCCCGGCGACCGCGCGCTGATTGACGATGGCGCGGTCCGTTTACTCGTGACCGATCGGGTTGGCGAAGGCGACGCTTGCCGCGTGCGCTGCACGGTGACGGTCGGCGGGTTGGTGACCAGCAGCAAAGGGATCAACCTCCCCGACAGCGAGGTCTCCGCACCGTCTCTGACCGCGCACGACGAGCGCTGCGTCGATTGGGCGCTCGAAAACGGAGTCGACTTTCTCGCTCTAAGCTTCGTGCGCAGCCGCGAAGATGTCCGCAAACTCCGCGCCCGTATCGCAGCCGCACGCCCGAATCAGCCGGCCCCCCCGATCATCGCCAAGATCGAAAAACCCCAAGCCGTTGACGACCTCGACGCGATCATGAGCGAAGCCGACGGCGTGATGGTGGCCCGCGGCGACCTCGGCGTCGAGATGGACCTGGCCAAGGTCCCGATTGTCCAGAAGCGCATCATCAAACTCGCCCACGACTACGGCAAGCCCGTCATCGTCGCCACCCAGATGCTCCAGAGCATGATCGAAGCCGCGGTCCCGACACGCGCCGAGGTCAGCGACGTCGCCAACGCCATCTACGACGGCGCCGACGCCGTCATGCTCAGCGGCGAGACCGCCGTCGGCAAATACCCCGTCCAGGCCGTGCACATCATGGGCTGGATCGTCCGCGTCACCCAACAGGAACTTGCCGGCCCCGAGCACATGCAGGCCACGCCCCCACGCAAATTCGTCGAGAGCCGCTACCGCACCGCCGCACTCGCACACGGCGTCAACACCGTCGTCCGCGACGTCGGTGCCAAGCTCATGGCCATCTGGTCACAGCACGGCGGCGGCGCCCGCTACCTCTCCCAGAACCGCCCGACGATCCCCATCATCGCCGCCAGCTCCGACCCCGCCGTCCTCCGCCGCATGAGCCTCATGTTCGGCGTCACCCCCGTGCTCATGGACGCACCCGCCAGCCTCGAAGCGTTCAGCCAACAGATCGACAACTTAATTCTCGAACGCGGCTGGGCCCAACAAGGCGACTTCATCGTCACCGTAGGCGGCGAACCCATCGGCGCCCCCGGCGTCACCAACACCCTGTCCATCCGAACCCTCGGCGGTGTGTGCAAGGTGGAGTGATTTTTGTTTCGTGAGCGGAGAAAGCTGGGGATCTAGGATTCGAACCTAGACTAACTGAGTCAGAGTCAGTCGTGCTACCATTACACCAATCCCCAAATGCGCCCGCCCGATCGTGGTGGGCATCGCGATCAACAAGTTTATCGTAGAACCCGGTCGCGCACCGCGTCAAGCCTTGGATTTTCTCGGCCGTTCGGCGTGGTACGCCCGGTCGACCGCATCATTGATGATCTGCCCTTCGCGCAGGTTCAGCGCATCGGCGAACCCGGCGTCGTCGCCGGTTAACCGCTCAACCCCCTCGTTCGCCAATCGGATCACATACGGCTGCGTCGCGTGACACAGCGCCTGCGTGCTTGTCCGCCCGACCGCACCGGGCATGTTGGCCACGCAGTAGTGCACGACGCCGTCGACCAGAAACGTCGGGTCCTGGTGCGTGGTTGGGCGCGAGGTCTCGACGCACCCGCCCTGGTCCACACCCACATCAACAATCACCGCGCCGTTTTTCATCTCGGCCAGCATCGGCTTGGAGATCAACACCGGGGTGCGCCCGCCGGGGATCAGCACCGCGCCGATCACCAGGTCCGCGGCGCATGCGTGTTCGCTGATCGCGTGCGGGTCGCTGTAGACGGTGTGCACGTTCGGCGGCATCACCGCGTCGATGTGGCGAAGCCGATCCAGATCAACATCCATCACCACAACATGCGCCCCGAGCCCGGCCGCCATCCGCGCCGCGTTCGTCCCGACGATCCCGGCCCCGAGGATCAACACATTGCCCGGCTCGACGCCGGTCACACCACCCAACAAAATCCCGCGGCCCATCATCGGCTTCTCTAAATACTTCGCGCCTTCCTGGATGCACATCCGCCCCGCGACCTCACTCATCGGCGTCAGCAGCGGCAGCCGCCCGTCCGCATCGGTCAGCGTCTCGTACGCGAGCGCCGTGATCCCCGCCTTGAGGCAGGCTTTGGTCAACGCCCCATCCGCCGCGAAGTGGAAGTAACAAAACACGGTATGGCCCTGTCGCAGCAGCTTCAACTCGTCGCCAATCGGCTCCTTCACCTTGACGACCAGCTCGGCCCGTTCAAACAGCGGCCCCGGCTCATCCACCAGCGTCGCCCCAGCCGCTGCGTACTGCGCATCTTCATACCCACTGCCCACCCCCGCCGACCGCTCGACCAACACCTCGTGCCCGCCGCGCACCAGAAGCTCGACACCAACCGGCAGCATCGCCACCCGATACTCATCACTCTTGGTTTCACGCGGGACGCCGATGATCATGGGGCGTTGCTCTTAGAAGTGATCGATCGCTGCCCGATCATTAATCCGGCCGGTAGGGCGTCGGTGGGCTATACCCCGGCCCGTCGTCGTCGCCGGCACCCGACTTGGCGTCTTCGGCTTCTTCGTGCCACGCGACCTGGATCGCTTCGAGGATCTGCTCGTTGACGTTGTGCCCGGGCTCGGGCGCGAAGCCGGGCAGGCTCTCAACCAACCCGCGCAGCTCCGTGAACCGCACCGACAGCGGGTCGCGATCGGGGAACTGCTCGCTCAGCCGCAGCCCGATCTCTTCGGTGTCGGTCCACTTAAACGTATCGTCCATCACTACACCCTCACCCCGCGCCTGCGCCACGGTGTCTCACCGCCGGGCTACTGCAGGTTCACGGGCATGATGACGTAAAGAAAGTTCGGCCCCGTGCGCAACACGCCGGGCTTGTTCGGCGCCTTGAGTTCCAACTGCACCTGATCGGTGTGGACCACTTTCAAAACATCGAGCACGAACTGCGGGTTGAACCCGATCTCGATCGCATCGCCGTTGTAGTCCGCGACATCGAGTGTGACCTCGGCTTCGCCCATCTCCGGCGCTCGGCTGGCCAGCGTCAACTTCCCGTCCTCGAACGCGAACCGCACGCCCTTGGACTCCTCGTTGGTCAGCAACGCCGCCCGCCGCACCGCGCTGGTCAGCGCCTGGCTGTCCAGCGTGGCCTTCTTATCGCCCTCGCGCGGGATCACATCCTTGTAGGGCGGGAACGTCCCCTCGACGAGCTTCGACGTCAGCACCGCGTCGTCGCAGGCGAACAACACCTGGTTGTCGGCGATCCGCACACGCACATCGCTCTCAGACTCATCGATCAGTTTCGACAACATCGTCAGCGCCTTCGTCGGGATGATCGCCGATCGGTTGTCCTTCTTCGCCGATTTACAACTGCTCTTGGCCAGCGCCAGCCGACGCCCGTCCGTCGCGACCACCGTCAGCTTGTCCGACTCGCGCTCGATCAACACCCCGTTAATCGCATACCGGCTGTTCTCGCGCGCCGTCGCGAACGTCGTCTGATTGAGCAACTGCCGCAGGTCAGCCGCGGCGATCTCGAAGTCCGCATCACCGGTGAACTCCGGCACCGGCGGGAACTCGCTTGCCTGATGCCCGAACACCTGGAAGTGCGCATCCTGCCCGCGGATGTGCGCGACGTCCTCGGTCACCTCGAGCGTCAGGGTCGGGTCATTCGATTCGCGGACAATCTGCCCGAGCTTGTCCGCCGGGATCAGCGCTTCCCCGGGCGTCTCGACCTCGACCCGCGGCGTGTTCAGCCGCAGCGCCACCTCCAGGTCCGTCGCGGCCAGCGTCAGCGACGACGCATCAGCCGTGAGCTTCACACACGTCAGCGCCGGCTTGGGCGTCCGCGCGACGACGACGCCGCCAACCAGATTCAGCGAATCGACAAGACCTGCCCGGTCACAGATCACTTTCATGGTGCGTTCCTTCAGACATTTGGACCCCAGAGCGTATCGCTGGCCCGGCGCACCGGCAACCCGCCGCGAACCGTTGATTAGCAGTGGATTAGTCGCCCGGCCGGTCGACTTGTCCCCGGCCGTAGGCTAGGTACAATCCCCGGTTCGACCACGAACTGACGGGAACCGATCGCCATGCCAAAACTTAAGTCCCACAAGGCCCTGCTCAAGCGGATCCGGATCACCGGCAAGGGCAAGGTCAAGTTTCGTAAGGCCTTCACCGGCCACCTCCGCAGCCACAAGAGTGGCAGCGAGCTGATGAAACTGCGGTTGAAAAAGCTGGCCAAGTCCGGCGATATCAAGCGGCTCGAACGCATGCTCCACCGCCCGCTGACGCCGGGCGACCGGGATTGAGGATGTCCGGCCGCGACGAAGCGGCGGATTGATTTGAAGCGGATCGATTTGAAGTAGTTCGACACTGGAGTAATCAGTTATGCCCCGCGCGGTAAAGGGCGCTGCCCGACGTCAAGCAAAAGTTCGTTGGTTCAAGCTCGCCAAGGGCATGCGCGGCTCGCGCAGCCGGTGCTGGCGGACCGTTCAGCACGCTGTCATCCGCGCCGGTGTCAACGCGACACGCGACCGCAACCTGGTCAAGCGCGACTACCGTCGCCTGTGGATCGTGCGCATCAGCGCCGCGGTCAAGTCGCGCGGGATTAGCTACAGCCGATTCATCGCCGGCCTCTCCGCGGCGAACATCGCGCTCAACCGCAAGATGCTCAGCGAGATCGCCATCTGCGACCCGCAGACCTTCGACAAGATCGTCGAGCAGGCCAAAGCCAACATCCCCGCCCCCGCCAAAGCCGCCGCTTAGCGCCGGCGACGCGGTTGAGCCCCATACCATTGGTGCCCGCGAGGGCCGCGCCACGCGGGCGGGTTTGCCGGATGAACAACATGAAACCAGACGACGGTGTCAGCCTGAGCAAAGAGACTTGGCGGCTGTTTCGTATCCTGTCGGAGTTCGTCGACGGCATCGAAGTGCTCAGCGATATCGGACCAGCCGTGACGGTGTTTGGATCGTCGCGCACGCCCGTCGACGACCCGGTCTACGAGAAAGCCGTGCAGTGCGGCCGCGAGCTGGTCAAAAAAGACTTCGCCGTCATCACCGGCGGCGGACCCGGCGTGATGGAAGCGGCCAACAAGGGCGCGATGGAAGCAGGTGGCCGGTCCGTCGGCCTGAACATCAGCCTCCCACGCGAGCAAAAACCCAATTCTTATCAGACGCACGAGCTGGATTTTCGCTACTTCTTCGTCCGCAAGGTGATGTTCGTCAAGTACGCCGTCGGGTTCATCATCTTCCCCGGCGGGTACGGGACGATGGACGAATTCTTCGAGAGCCTCACCCTCATCCAGACGCTCAAGATCGACCCGTTCCCCGTCGTGTGCGTTGGCCACGACTTCTGGGATGGGCTGGTCAAGTGGATGCGCGAGGTGATGCTCGAGCGCTACGGGAACCTCGATCAGGACGACATGACCCTGTTCCGCGTGACCGACGACGAGTCCGAAGCGATCGAGATTATCCGCAAGTGCCACGAAGAGAATTGCTACCTCGGCCCGCGCCCGCCGAAGCTCGATGATGCCGCCGGGCAACGCACCGCAGAGGGCACACGTGTCGGCATCGGCCCCAAGCACGGCGGTGGGCCGACAAGCGGGCGGCACGCCGAATTCTAGCGCTCGCCAACCACCATCTCACCATCTCACCATCTACGGATACAAACGGCGAAGTGACGCCTCCGGGTAGTAGTACGCCAGGATCTCATCCGGCGGATACCCGAGTGTGGCAAGCTTCTGCGCCCCCCATTGGCACAGCCCGATCCCGTGCCCAAACCCCCGCCCGTTGAACCAGACATTCGGCCCATCCACCCGCACATCGGTGTAGCTGCTCGCCAGCCGTTGGTCGCTCGGCAACGAAGCCAACCCCTGCCCGCGATGATTGCACGCGAACCGGAACTCCTCCGGCGGCAGGTCGAAAGTCTGCCCCTTGCGATCCGTGATCGTGAACCGTGCCGGCCGACCGGCCATGTTGCGCTCCGCGACGCGGATGCTCGCGATGCCCGAAAGCTTCGCGACCTCCCGATGCTTGGCCTGGCCCCATGCGGCGATCCGACGGGCTAGGTCGTCCCGGTTGCGACCGATCGGCCCCCAGCGAAACTTCGGGCTCGCCGAACACCAATCATTGTGCAGCCGTCCCCGCAGCGGTGGGACATTCGGCCCAAACGGGAACGCGATCGCCGCGTCCTGCCCCGCGCCGCCGCAACTGCTCGAGTAGTACGCCGGCAACACCGCCTGCCCGTGCCAGAGCACGATCCCGCGCGTCCGTTCAGCCGCGCGACGCGCCCGGGCGTGCGCCCCGGAGCCGGTGTAAACCTGACTGGTCGAGGTCGCCTCAAGGTCGTAGTGTCGCCGTGGCGCCAGGTGCGTGATCGCGTATGACCGCGCGGCGATCGCCTGGGCGTGGAACGTGGTCGGGTGCCACCGCCCGTACAACTCGCCTTGGAGCACGCCGGGCAGGTACTGCTCCATCGGCGTGTGGTTGACCAGGTCCAGCCGCCCCGCATCCGGGTTGCCCGTGCTGACCGGGTGGGCCGTCACCACATGCGGGTACGTGTTCCCGTCAATCACGATCCCACCGCGCGACTCCGGCGCGATCATCAGCGTCGGCAGCGCCCAGACCACCGAATGCCCGCTCTGCGGTTTGATCAGGAACCCCGCCCCGGTGTGTCGCAGCGTCAGCGGCGTCTTGAACACGCGCGACTCGGCCGAGTGATCCGCCGGCCCAATCCGCACCTTGCCCGGCCCGTGCACGGTGACCGCCGACTCCGCTTTGACAATGCGGATGCGGACCGTCGGCTCAGCCGTGATCGTCGGCGCCGCCGCCGGGTTCAGCCGCGCCGGCGCAGGCTCGAAAATACACCCCTGCAAAAAACTGATCGCCGCGACAAGACCGATCGCAAGCACGCAACCATAAAGCAGACCCGCTGACGTGATCGTTGGGCAATGCAGCGCCGCGGCGCGGTGGCCGATCAGCGGGCTCGGCAAACAGGTGCTCGACATGCGAAGTTTCATGGCGTCGGTGGTAGGGGGGTTCGGCCAACCGTCGATCCAACGGAGTATACCCAACTCGTCGCGTCAGTTGTTCCCGGATCAATCATGAAGATCGCCTGGCGCAACGACCGCACCCGGCTCCCCAGTCCCCTCCGCATCACCGTCAAGCATCCCCAGCATCGCAGCCGCGCACGTGTTCTGGAACCCCCGCCCGGCGTATTGCGACCGGATCGTCGCAAACGCCGCGCGCTGGCGTTGCTGCCAGGAATGATCGCTGATCAACCGCTCGAGGTCCTCGGCGATCGGCTCAACCGCCCCGAAGTGCGGGACGTGTTCCGGCACGGGCAGCCCGTCGCCATTGTGCTGTGCGATCAGATTCGGCAGCGAAAACACCTTCGTCTTCACAACCCACCGCCCCCACAGGTGCCAAACCCACGGCCGGATGTTGTACATCACCACCATCGGCTTGCCGTGCGCGGCGACCTGCAGCGTCGCCGTCCCCGACGCGACCAGCGCGAAGTCCGCCCAATCGATCGTCGCCCCCGCGTGGCTGTGCGCGATCCCCAGCGACCGCGGCCAATCCGTCCCGTGAACCGGGTCGCTGGTGATCCGCCGGATCAGCCCCGCCGCCCGCTCGTCGTGCGCCAGCACCAACCCGCGCATCAGCGGGTGACGCCGCTGCACCTGCAAAAACGCCCGCAGCATCGTCGGCCAGTTCGACGTGATCTCGCCGGTGCGCGACCCGGGCATCAGCAGCACCTTCGGGTGCCCCCCATGCGGCAGCCGCGCCGTCGCATTCGCTTCGGCGAGCAGGTCGGCCGGCGGGTCAAATATCGGATGCCCGACGAACTCCGCCGCCACCCCGCGCTCGGTAAACCAGTCCGGCTCAAACGGCAGCAGGCACAACACGCGATCCGTCAGCCGGCGCAGCTTCTTAATCCGCCACGGCGCCCACGCCCACAACTGCGGCGCCGCCAGGTGCGCGATCGCCGCCTCGGGATACGCCCGCCGCACCAGCTTGCACACCGACCAATTCGCAGCCGGGCTGTCGACCGGAACGTGCATCGCAATCGGGTGATCGGCCAGCCAACCACGCAAGCGCCCCAACCGCGCCCGGTGCGCGTTGGCGTGCGCCAGCGCCCCGGCCAGCATCACCGCGTGTTCAGTCGTCGTTTCGATTAACTGTGCACCCGCCGCGTGCATCCGCGGCCCGCCAAGCGCCCAGATCGTCAGCTCCGGGCGCATCTGCCTAAGACGCTCAATCACCGGCGCCGCCAGCGCATCGCCGCTCGGCTCGAAAGCGGTAAACAGGATGGCATTGGGTTCGGCCACAGACAGTTAGTCTACGGGCCACCAGCGATGCGGTCAGCGCACACCCCGTCGAGCGCCCGCTCAGCCGTGGCGGCAGGGAGGCTAGGTTTCGAGTTGCGATTCGTCCCGCGCCGCCATGCCCGCTTCATCAGGCGGCGCCTGGTCACTGACCGACGCGACGATCCTCGGCACGTGGACGTGGCAATTCTCAATAAACAGCCTGAAAACCGTTTGCGTCCCCGCCGCCGCCGTCCCTGCGACATACACCCCCGGCACGTTCGTCTGCATCGTGACCGGGTCGAACACCGGCGCCTGATTCTCACCGGCCAACTCAACGCCGAGCATCTTGAACAGCGTGTCATCCATGCAGTACCCGGTCAGCAGCAACACGAAATCCGCATCGACCTCGACCGGATCCCCAAGCACCCCAGCCGCCGGCCGCAGGGTCACCCGACCCGGCGCGATCGACACCGGCACGGTCTGCGGCAGGAACCGGACCTTGCCGCTTTTGATCATGCCCGCAAGCTCGGGCAGCAGCCAATACTTGATCCGATTCGGATCAAACTCCGCCTGCCGGTAGCTGATCGTCACGTCCGCCCCCGCACGGCTGCACCGGATCGCCGCCTCGACCGCAGAGTTCTTCCCGCCAACGATCAACAACTTCTGCCCGAAGTATCGGTGCGCATCATCGAAGTAGTGGCTGACGTGCTCAAGGTCTTCGCCGGGAATATGCAGCAAATGAGGCCGAGCCATATCGCCCACCGCGAGCACGATCCGATCAACCCGACACGCCGTGCCCCCACCGCTCCGATTGGTTTCGATCAGGAACGAATCCCCCTCCCGCCCGACGGACATCACGCGCTCATACGTGCGCACCTCCAACTCGAAGTGCAGCACAATATTCCGCAGGTACGCCAGATACTCCTCGCGTGTCGCTTTGGATTGGTCCGCCGTCTGCAGCGGCATCCCCGCGATCGCGATGCGGTCCGACGAGCTGAAAAACCGCGTCATCTTCGGGTACCACGACACGGTCTGCCCGATCTGCCCCGCTTCGAAATGGACGTAGTCCACCCCCGCGCGTTTCAACGCGACGGCGAGTTCGAGCCCGATCGGCCCGGCACCGATGATCGCGACCTGCTGTTGCGGCATCGGCCTCAGTGTAGGTGTGCTGTCGCCCCGTGACTAAGCGACGATCCCAATTTACGCGGCAAACCCAATCTAGAGGCAAACCCGACTGTCGCAGCGCGCTCATCCCCACCGCCATCGACACCCTCCGCCGCCTCGGCTTCCACCATCGCCTCCTCAACAATCATGATCCAACGATCGACCGCTTTGCCAACCCGCGACGCCCGCCGCCGCAACGGGTACGCCCGCATCCAGGACACGAACCCGAGGCTCTGTGCGATCGAAAGGTACGTGTCAATCTCGCGGAGCGCCTCGTCGACCCCCGCCAGCGCTTTGCGGAACCCGGCCTCATCATCCTGCCCGTGCGCATCAGCGATCCTCGCCGGGATCGACAGCGCCGCCCGCTTGATCATCGCGGCCAGGCTGCCCTGCTCCGTCGTCGGGAATCGACGCGCCAATGCGTACGCCGCCCGGACCAACCCCAGCGACTGCCGCCACGGCGCGAGCCGTTTATAACTGCCGTAAAACATCGACATGGCATAACCATCATCGACGCGATGAGAATCTGGGAAAGATATTTCAACTATAACGCGCACAGGCCCGATAACATCCCTGGAGGCTTGGCCCAGACCTTGGCGCCAACATGACCGTTCCGAGGCCGAAAAACGAGGGGCAAAGGACCAGGGCATTCGGTCCGATCTATCCGAAAGGCGGATCGGGCCTCGATAGGGCTCTAGTTATGGAAATTTGTCACTGGCCGAGGGTTAGAGACTGGAAATCACCCCGAAATGTGGTATGATATAACCCTCATGTTCGGTGTGTTCATCACAATCAGTCTCGATTCTCATCTTTGTTCATCTAGGAGCAGTCACTATGTCACGTTACCAGGCAAATGCCCGCAAGCGTAAGCGTAAACGCAGCGGCCGGATCTTCTCGGTCGCCATCCAGATCATGTTCCTGCTCGCCGGCCTCGGGGCCATCGCCACCGTTGGCCTCTATCACAAAGACATCGCCCAGCAAGGCCAGCAATGGTTCGCAAGCGGAGACAACGTCACACGCACCGCGACCTCGGTGAAGACCGCATCCACCGGCGATGTCGCGCAACGCGGCGTCATCCCCGCCATGGTCGAAACAACCACCGGTGAGATCGCCGTGCCAACCACGTCAGGCCAGCGCGCCGGGATGTTCGAGCCTTCGCCCGAGCAGGCCATCGAACTCGACGACGCCGACCTCGAACTGGACTGGTAGCCAGGCTCGTTCGCCGTCAGATATCCTGCTCGCGCTACGCAATCGATTCAACAATCGCCTGCTGCGCCAACCCACCGATCGTATCGCGGTCGAACATCGCCGCTTGGGCGCACATCGCTTTCGCAGCCGCGACGGATAACCCGCGCGTCAGCACCTGCTCCGGCTCCACCCCGGAGAGAATCGCGTCAATCAACCCGGCATGCATGCAGTCGCCGCACCCGACCGTGCTCACCACTTTGCGCTGATCAACCGGCAACCGTCCACGCCACACACCACCGCCCCTCGCCATCACCGCACCCTCTTCGCCCAGCGAAACAACCGCCCACTGCGACATCTCGCTGAGTTTGCGCGCAGCGCTGACGATCCCATCACGATCATCCGCTGCCCCGCCGATCACCGAGTCCGGTAACTCATCCGAATTGATCCGAACCAACCAAACCGGCTCACGCAACGGGTCGTGCTGCGCGATCCACGCATCCAGCATCGGCGGCCCGATATCGATCGCCACCAGCGCACCCGCGCCGCGCACCAGGGACGTGTAATCAGCCAGATCCGCCGCCCCCATCCCCGGCGGCAACGATCCGCCGAACACCACCGCCGTGCCCGCACGCGCTAGCAACCCCAGCTTTCCCGCAAGCCGAGCTTTGTCCGCCTCACCAACCTCAAACCCCGTCGTACGCAGATGCGTGTCCGTCCCCCTATCCGGGTCGAGCAGCGTCAGATTCTCCCGCGTCGACCCGCGAACCGACAGCAACTGACTCGCCGCCCGCCCCGGCCCCGGCGCGTTAGACAACCCCGCCTCAGCCAGGTGTCGCTCGAACACCCCCAACTCCCGCTCCCCCACAAACCCCGTCGCGATACTCGCCCGCCCCAACCCCGCCAACGCCAGGCTCACATTGATCCCCTTCCCCGCCGGCGATCGAGAAACCTCCGCCGCCGACACATGCCGCCCAACCTCCAGCCCCGGCACCTCAAACACCCGGTCAATCGCCGTATTCAGGCTCACCGTGACAACGCCCGGTATCGCTCTGCCGCTTCTCATCAAACACCCAATCCCTCAAAATCACCGCCAAACCGGCCCGCCGCACTATAGCGGTTGACCCGCCGTGACCGATATCTATTCCAGTTAGCCCGCCAACCAAGCCCACCCACGAAACGGGGGTCCCGATGGCCGAATCAGAGCGACGCCACGACACACGCTACCCCATCGCCAAACTCGCCAAGCTCCGATGCGTCCAGACAGGCCGCTTCCTGCCCGGGCGAACCATGAATATCTCCTCCAGCGGCACCTTGCTCGAGGTCGACCGCCCCTCACTGCTGATCCCAGGCCAACGCCTCGCCGTAGGCATCGCCTGGGGCGAATCCCAAGGCCTGCTCCAATCCAACCAGATGCAGCAGGCCACCGTCACCCGCAGCATCGGCCAGGGCATGTCCCAACAGGTCGCCGTCCGATTCGACCACCCGTTACCGCTCAAAGCCACCGCCTGAATCGCACCGCGATCCCGCGCAAACACCCACCACCGTGCCACTGGCGGCTTGCCCGCCAGTGCTCCCCTCCGCGCGCCACGGGCAAACCCGTTCACCCATGCCTTGTTCCCCCCTTCGGGTGCCACTGCTGGCTTGCCCAGCAGTGCCTTGCGTCACCGACCACCCTCAACCCTCGGGTGCCACGGACAAGTCCGCTTGTCAGTGCCGATCAACCCGCCACGGCGAGAAACTCCAGGAATCACCCCTTTTCACCGTATTTCCCCACCTCAGAACGCCCACACCCCTCACCCGCCGAAACGAAATCCACATCCGCACCCCCGCGGTATCGACCGACTTGACACGCATTAAGAAGCGCCTAAGATCACCCCTTGCCTCGAACGAGGCCCGTGTCGCCGGTCGCGGCTCGCGGACGTTCTTTGACAACTGGATACCAAGCATTGTTGTATGCGAGGTAAAATATTTAACTGAGATCGAGCACTTGAAGGTGCTTGCCCGGTGTCGGCCCCTGGCCGGCGACGGGTCGCTGCGAGCCAATCGTCTCGCGGCGGGTTGGATCGGCTTACGATCGCTCCGCCGGATTTCCGGTGGGTCGGTCCGCGGTCGGTGTGATCAAGCTACTAAGAGCGTATGGTGGATGTCTTGGCGTCAAGAGGCGATGAAAGACGTGGGAACCTGCGATAAGCCTAGGGAAGCTGGTAACCAAGCTGTGATCCTAGGATTTCTGAATGGGGAAACCCGGCCCGTTCGCGGGTCATCGGCGGCTGAATGTATAGGCCGTCGAGGCGAACTCAGGGAACTGAAACATCTAAGTACCTGAAGGAATATAAAGAAACCTCGATTCCGTCAGTAGCGGCGAGCGAAATCGGAACAGCCCAAACCATCCTTCGGGATGGGGTTGTGGACACCAACATGGCATGCTTAAGCCAGCTGTGAATCGGCCTCGAATACCGAACCATAGAAGGTGATAGTCCTGTAGCAGCAGACGAAGGCAGCCTAGGTGCACCAGAGTAGCGCGGAGCTCGTGGAACTCCGCGTGAAGCTGGGGGGACCACCCCCCAAGGCTAAATACTCCTTGACGACCGATAGCGAATCAGTAGGGCGATTGAATGATGAAAAGTACCCCGATAAGGGTAGTGAAAAGTATCTGAAACCATACGCTTACAAACTGTCGGAGCCTGTCTTCGGACGGGTGACGGCGTGCCTCTTGCATAATGAGCCGGCGAGTTAGCCTCTGTGGCAAGGTTAACCCATATCCTGGGGTAGCCGAAGCGAAAGCGAGTCTTCAAAGGGCGTCCAGTCGCAGGGGTTAGACGCGAAACCGAGTGATCTACCCATGGCCAGGTTGAAGGGAGGGTAAAACCTCCTGGAGGACCGAACCCGTTAACGTTGAAAAGTTATGGGATGAGCTGTGGGGAGGAGTAAAAGTCTAATCAAACTCGGAGATATCTCGTTCTCCTCGAAATAGTTTTTGGGCTAGCCTCACGTTACAGCTTGTGGGGGTAGAGCTACTGGATGGGGATGGGGGGCTACCGCCTACCCACCCCAACCAAACTCCGAATACCACAAGCCTTTGTCGTGGGAGTCAGACCGCGGGGGATAATCTCCGTGGTCAAGAGGGAAACAACCCAGACCGCCAGCTAAGGTCCCTAATCATGCCTCAGTTCTTAAGGAAGTTAGGATGCAGTGACAGCCAGGATGTTGGCTTAGAAGCAGCCACCATTTAAAGAGTGCGTAATAGCTCACTGGTCGAGGATCCTAGCGCCGATAATGATCGGGAATAAGGCTTGAACCGAAGCTGCGGGCTTGTGATGTGGTTCGCCACGTCATGAGCGGTAGAGGAGCGTTCCTGTCCGCTTTGAAGCGAAACCGCGAGGTTTCGTGGAGCGTCAGGAAGTGATTATGCCGGCTTGAGTAACGATAAAACAGGTGAAAATCCTGTTCGCCGAAAGCCTAAGGTTTCCTGGG
>JAJDCY010000011.1 GCA_029260595.1 Phycisphaeraceae bacterium
TTTTCCTCCTTTGGGGGGCGTGGCGGGCTCCGGCCCCCCCCCCCTCCCCCCCCCCCCCCCCCCGGCCGGGGGCGGCCATTTCTCTAGGCCCGCTGTTACCAACGGGCTCAAGCGGCCTACCCGCGCCCCTTGGCTAAAGCCAACCGACCGGACCGGTCGGCCGTCAAAGACGGGGGACGCTGCTTGGCCTTGCACGCGGTGGGGCTTGCCATGCCCGGCCTGTCACCAGACCGGCGGTGCGCTCTTACCGCACCATTTCACCCTTACCCGCCGCCCGTCACACAGCGTTCATCGCGGACTCGACCCCGCGACCAAAAACGCTGCACGACGGGCGGCGGGCGGTATCTTTTCTGTGGCGCTATCCCGCACCGGCAACCGGGCGAACCTGGCCACCGGCGGGTGGGTGTTACCCACCACCGTGTCCTGCCGTGTTCGGACTTTCCTCCCGCCACGCCGCCAGCCGTTGCCGGCCGACCGCGCGACGAGCGGCCGCCACACCCGTGCCACCACCCCATACTACCCACCGGGCCGACCACCGGTTCGCCCCACGCCGATCGACTGCCCATACCGGGTGGCACCGACAAGCCCGCTTGTCAGTGTCCGCCTCGCACCCGATCTGTTAACTTCAAACCCCATGCCCGACCCAAGCGCCCCGGCCGACGCCGCCGTCTGGACCGACGCCGACCGCGCCGAACAGGCTCACCGCATCTTCGATCGCCTCGGCGACCGCGTCCACCCCATCGCCGTTGGCGGCCCGCGCCTGGCCAAGGTCGACGACCTGACCCGCCGGCTCGACTGCCCGCGCGAAGACGACTTTCGCCAGCTCCTGCTCGCACACCCCCCGCGCTACCTGCTGCTGACAACAATGTCCGGCGTCAAGCAAGCCGACCTTATGACCGCGATCACCCGCGGCGCCCTTCTGCTCACCACCGAACCGCCCATCGCAAGTTTTGATCAGCTCGATCAACTCGACCAGCCCGCGAAAACTAAAAAACGCACAGCCGCCGCATCGCCCAGCCCCGCATCTATCCCGACCAACACAACAGCCACAACCAAATCCAGCGCCGCCACAACGCTCGCTCCCGACACCGACACATCCGATCGCGACACAGCCATGAACGACGACGACACAACTCCCGCACCCGGCCGCACCGTCTGGCTGCCCGCGTTCGAACAAACCCCCGGCTGGACCGCCGCCGCCGACCCCGCACACGTCCTAGGAACCACCCGCCAGGTCGCGTTCTCAGCGCTCGGGCAGCCGTCCGATTGCTCGCTCTACGCCCGCCTCTACGACGCATGGCGAACCATCCTCACCGTCACCACACTCCCCGATACGATCGATGCTTCGCTTGCCGGCACGCTCGCCGATATCCCGTCCGACCCGCGCGGCATCACCGGCTCACTCGCGGCGCATGCGCGCCTCCCCGACGGCGTCACCGCGACCGTGCGCATCAGCGACCGCGCCGGCCCCTGGCGGCGCACCGTGCACACCGTCGCCGACAACGGCTACCTGCGTGTGACCGACCACGACTACGCGTTATTCGACGACGCCGGCAACTGCCTCGACCACCTCGACGCCGCGAACAAAGACCCGTTCACGTTCGACCAACTCCTCGCCGCCAACTGGAATCGCTTGATCGAGCAACCCAACGACGCCCCACCCGACCGCCCACCGCCACCGGCCTCGCACACCCTCGCCTGCTGCCTGGCCAGCCTCCTCAGCGCCCGCACCGGCCAACCCGAGAGCCCGCGCAACCTCCTGCAGATCCATACGCGCTAACCCGCTCAGGCAACCGCTCCAAACTCACGCGATCTGCTCGCTCATCGCCTGCGGGAACGTCACCTCCAGCCAAACCGTGTCCTCCGCCAGCGCCACGCGCGCATCATCCATCCCCGCCGGGATCAGCATTGTCTGCCCGCGCTCGAACCGCACACCCTCGCGCCCACCGCCCGGCTCGATCGTCCCCCCGCCCTCGAGCACGATCCACACCGCGGGTTGGTCGTACGGGATTTCCTGTTCATACGACTGGGTCATGCGCACCTTCTCGATGCGAAAGTGCTCACACGTCACCAGCCGGCTCATCGTTGTGAACACACCGGCGATGTGCGACCGCTGTTCGTAGCGCCCAACCTCCGCCGGGCCGAACCGGATGCACGCCATCGCCTCATCGATATGCAACTGCCGGTCCGTGCGCCCCCAGTCGTACACGCGGAACGTCGTGTCGCTCGGCGTCTGCACCTCGGCGACAACCACGCCGGCCCCGAGCGCGTGACACGTCCCGCTGGGCAAGTAGTGGCAGTCCCCGACTTTGACCGGCACGCGGATCATCAACTCTTCAACACCGCCGCGGTCGATTGCCTCGCGAAACGCCTCCGGCTCAACCCCTTCGCGCACACCTTTATAGATCGCCGCATCCGGCTCAGCATCGACGACATACCACGCCTCGCTTTTCAGGTGCACGCCCTCGTGCGTCGCGGCGTACTGCGGGCTCGGGTGCACCTGCACCGACAGGTTCTGCCGCGCATCGAGAAACTTCACCAGCAGCGGGAATCCCCCATCATCCGTCAGTCTCAACCGCCCCAACAACCGCTCGCCGTACACCGATACCGCGTCGTGCAACGTCTTCCCGGCCAAGTGCCCGTTTGCGATCACCGACCGCTGCGCCGCGGCCCCCCCACCTGATGCCGACCCAGTCGCTAGATCCGCCAACTCCCACGACTCGCCGATCGGTGTCGCATCGCCGGGTAGCGCCCGCCCCAACCGCTCGAGCGCCCGCCCGCCCCACACCTTCTCTTTATAAATAGGTTCAAACCGAAGCGGGTATAGCGGCCCGTCACGCTCAGCCATCGCAACCACCTTCCCAATCCCCGCGTTCCAACTTGAAATTCACTTGATCCGCCCCCCATCGCCGCCAATAATTCATCGTCACCGACAACACACCCAGGAGGGCACGACATGCTAACGAAAAACCGCGCCGCGGCACGGCCGTTGATCGCAACCGCTGTAACGCTCGCACTAGTGATCGCGGCTCCCGCGCTCGCCGCACCGCGCGCCGTCATCCAACCCGGCCACGCGCCTCATTGCCACGCAACACCCCGACACACCGGCTCACACGCGATCCCATACGGGCACACCCCACACCGACCGCTGCGCCACCACGCCGCCCACACCCGACCTCACACCATCACAACCTACGGGCGTACCCCAGCAGGCGTGCAACACCTGCGAGGTGGTTACTACCGTCCCGTCACGATCGCCCAAACCGCATCCGGCCGCCTGATCCAAACCGGCGGTGCGCACGGAACGCATGCACATCAAGCAGCACGCCAACCCGGCGTCACGATCGTCCGCCACCCGCGCCACACCGCTGCCACCCAGGCTACCCGCGCGCACACTCGATCGCGCATTGTCTATTCAACAGCGCCGACCACTCGCTGACTCGCGAACACCCGCGCACCGCGCATCACCATCCACGCAAAAGAAAACCGGCCACGCCGGCGGGGGCCGCGGTCATTCCCGCGTGCCCAAGCCGGCGTAACCGGTCGTGGTAGGCTTAAAAGAAACTCTTGGTTACGCAGCTAGCTGACGCTTGTCCCGCCGCTCGATACCCGGCGAGGGCGGGCCCTCTTCCACATGACGCTGCTCGAGCTTGAACCGGCTCATCAACTCGGACAGCGTCTCGGCACTCGACGTCAGTTGCGCCGCCGCCTGGGCCATCTGCTGCGCGCCTTCGTTGGTCTGACGGGTCACACCCGCGACCGCCTCGACGCTGCGGCTGACCTGCTCGCTCGCCGCCGACTGCTCCTCAGCCGCCGCCGCGATCGATTGGATCTTCCCGGCAACATCCTGAGCCGACGCGACGATACGATCCAGGCTCTGCCCGGCCGTCGACGCTCGCTCGATCCCCGTCTCAACCTGCGTGGTCCCGGTGTTCATCCGCTCGACGGCCTCGCCGGTCTCCTTCTGGATGGCCTTGATCGACTCGGCGACTTCTTCGGTCGCCTTGGTCGTCCGGTCGGCCAGCTTGCGGACCTCGTCGGCCACCACGGCGAAACCTCGCCCGTGCTCGCCGGCCCGAGCAGCCTCGATGGCTGCGTTCAACGCAAGCAAGTTGGTCTGATCCGCGATGTCATTAATCACATCGATGATCTGGCCGATCTCCTCGCCGCGCTTGCCGAGATTCGCCACCGCGGTTGCGGTCGCGCTAACGGCTTCACGGATCGAGTCCATCCCCTCGATCGTCTCGGCGACGATCTTGCCGCCTTCGTTCGCCGCGTCACCCGATTGCTGGGCATCGCCCGACGCCCCGGCGCTCTGCCGGGCCATCTCGGTCACCGACGCGGACATCTGCTCGATCGCGGCAGACACCTGGATCACCTGCTTGTTCTGCTCGTCCATCGCGTTGGCCGTCTCGCTACTCGTCGCCGAGACCTCCTCCGCGACCCTTGTCAGATCGCTTGCCTGATCACGGACCTTCATGATCAACTCGTTCAGGAACGTCAGCACGCGGTTGATCGAGCGGGACATATCCCCAATCTCGTCATTGCGGTCTTCCTTGAGCGTGTCGCGCAGATTCACATCGCCGTCGGCCAGCAACGCCAACCGCTTGACCGCGATGCTCAGCGGCTTGATCAGCGTCAAGGCATACAAGAACGTCACCAGCGTGATCACCACGCCGACGATGAGACTTGAAATCACAATGCTCCGCTGCAGCGCCGTCGCCGGTGCGGTGACCTCAGCCAGGTCCATCTCGGCGATGATCGCCCAGTTCAACCCCTCTAACTTCAGCGGGCTGTAGGACGACACCACCGGCACACCGCGGTAGTCGTCAATGATGCTCACGTTCGACTCGCCGCGGAGCGCCGCCTGCGACGCCTCGGTGTCGACCTCACGCGTCAGGATCGTCGGTTCCTCACTGAACCGGCTGTTCGACCGCATGCGCCCATCCGACCCGACCAGGTACGTCTCGCCCGTCTCACCCATCCCGGCTCGGACGTTCATGATGCTGTTGATCTTGCCCACCGGCATCTGGAAAATCGCAACACCCACCTTCGTCCCGTTGTGGAACACGGGCGAACCGATAAAGCTCGCCGCCGCACCGTAGCTGGGCTCGTAAGGGCGGAAGTCCTCGATGAACACCTCGCCGGCCTGCGTCGCCGCGGCGGCTTTGCGGTACACATCGCCGAAGTTGGTCTCCGCGTACGGCCCGGTCAGGAAGCTCGTGGCGTAGTCGGTTTCCTTGAACACCGAGTACACCAGGTTCCCCTCGAGGTCGAACAGGAAGATGTCGTAGTACTCGAACGACTCAAGAAAATCCCGGATGCGCGGGTGGTAGACCGCGTGCAACCGGTTGTAGTCACACTCCTGCGGCGCGGCGTCCAGCGTCAGCTTCTCACCCACCGGGTTCGGGTTGTTCGAGATATACATCGCCTGCAACAACCGCCCCGAGCGCGACGCCGGCACGTACGTCCCCGCCCCACGGAAAGCCTGCCCGGCCTCCGCCAGGCGTGGCTTGAACTCGCCGTTGTAGTACCCCTCAACCGACTGGTAGATCGGGCTGCCTTGTTCGGTATTGTCCTCGAGCTGGTCGGCAACTTTCTCGAAGGCCTTGGAGAACCGCGCCGTCGCCTCGGTCACCATCCGGTTCTGCGCGAAGTTGAACATCTGCTTGTGGATGAAACCGAAGTAGTCCTCGATCTGCCCCTGGCGAGTCACCCGCAGCCCCTCGAGCGCGTGCTCCTTCTGAGTGAGCAGCGCATCGTGGCTCTTGTTGATACTCAGCCAGCCGATGGTGGCCAGTGAGCCGATCCCAATCCCCAGCCCCAGCGCGATCAGCTTGTGCTTGAGAGTGAGCTTGGCCCGGAACGCATACAACGCGCCGGCAACGCCGCCGATAAGCAGCACAATCCAAACGACGGGAGGAATGGACATTACGAGGCCCCCTGTGAGTTGTTGGCCCAATCAATCGATCGGGCCCCCTGGTCTGAAAAATCGCCCGGTCGGGACAATCCGCGGGTCGCCCCGCAAAAAGTCTCTTGGATGGGCACAAAGTCACGATCGGGAGTTACATTCAAGGGGTTTAGCGGTGAATAACCCGCGGGCCCCTCGAGTTGAGACGCTAACTTGTTTAAAAGGCAACCGATTACCGTTGTGTCCTGAGCGAAACCACTGTTTTTTCCAGCACAAATCGCACAACCGTCTCTGATTGTGTTTAGAAACACTATAAAAAAAGTATTTTTCTCGCCCCGGGCTCCAGCACAGCCGCTCGTGCCCGATTCCCACGCCGCAGGGCGACCGACTACAATTCGCACCTCCCGCGGGCGATTAGCTCAGTTGGCCAGAGCGCTTCCTTTACACGGAAGATGTCACAGGTTCGAGTCCTGTATCGCCCATTCAGAACCGCCTAGAATCTCCACCCACACCCGCCTGAATCCGCCCGCCAACACACCAAAATCCCCTAAAGAACATTGACAAACACGACGTTTCTGTCATAATAGATAATAGTACTCACCTCCGGGGCGGAGACCTGCACAGACATCCTATTGACACCCATGCGCGGAGGGCGGGCATGCGCAAAGACCGCGCTAGGAGGCAACGATGAACAGATGCAAAGCGCAACAACTGGCCGCCGTGGCGATCAGTTTCCTAACCGTGACCAATCACGCACCTGGTGCTGCCGTCACCTGGGACGTCGACGCCGACGGCGACTGGAATATCGCAACCAACTGGTCCAGCAACCCCTCCCTGCCCGGCGCTGCCGACGACGTCACCATCGATGTTGGCGGCGCGACGATCCGCGAGATTACCCACGCGCTCGGCACCGACACGATCCTCAGCCTCACCACCGATGAGAGCATCACGATGGACGGCGGTTCATCGATCCTCGTGACAGGCGCCGCCAGCTTCACCACCGACAACACCACGCTCTCGGCCAACGCAGCCGGCACACTCTTTGAAGCCGACGGCGCGACCACCGTCGACGGCGTCAATCTCATGGCCACCAGCGGCGGCGTCTTGCGACTCGACCAGGCCGCCTCCTACACCCACAACAACAACGGCGTCAACAAAGACCGAACGATCTCGGCCGACGATACGGGTAGCCTTGTTGATCTTTCCGGCGCGACCTCCATCAGCGGCAGTGGCGGCGCGCTGTCAGACCTGTTCATCACCGCCAACTCCGGCGGCACGGTTAACTTCTCGAGCGTGACGACCATCGACGGGCCCAGCGGCGGCGGCGGTAATCCCCGTGGCGTCGAAATCACTTCTAGCGGCGCCTCGAGCCTGGTCGATTTTTCCGACCTGACCAGCTTCACCAATGACGCGACCAACCCCAGCTCACTGCTCGAGCCGGCCGACGGCGGCGAGATCCGCGTGCCCATCCTCACCACCCTCGGCGGTGTTGACATCATCCTCGACGGCACGGGCACCATGTCCACCAGCCAGATCACCACCTACAACAACGGTCACGCTCAAGTCGACGGCACAGCCGCGGACTTCAGCGGCGTCACCGACGCGACCGACAGCGAGTTCACGGTCACCGGCGGCGGCACGATCGATCTGAGCACGGCCACGTCGATCAACAGCACCGGGTTCGATGTCAACGACGGCGTCACGCTCGCGCTGCCCGCAGCCACCAGCTACACCCACGACACATCCAAAATCAATAACGACCGCACGCTCAAAGCGACCGGCGCGTCGAGTGTCCTGGACCTGTCAAACCTCACCTCGTTTACCGGGGCCAACTCCGGTGGCGCGTTGTCTGACGTCTTCGTCGAAGCCCTCGACGGCGGCGAGGTGGATCTCTCGGGCGTGCTAACCATCTCCGGCAACGCCGGCGGATCGGGCAATCCACGCGGCATCCAGTTCACCGCTGATGGCACCTCCAGCACGATCGATCTCGCGACCGCGACCACCTTCAGCGACCCGGCGACCAACAGCAGCTCCCTGCTCAAAGCCGTCGACAGCGGCACGATCAACGCCCCGCTATTAACCACCCTTTTTGGCGTGGACCTTTTCATCGATGGCACCGGCACGCTCCCGGTCGCCCAATACCTCTCCTACAACGACGGCCAGGCGACGCTCGACGGCACAGCCGCGAACTTCGTCGCACTGACTGACATCGAAGGCAGCGAGTTCACCGTCCAAGACGGCGGCAACGCGATCCTCAATGTCGCGTCGAGCATCGACCGCAGCGGCTTCCACGTCGGCGGTGGCGTGACGCTCTCAATGCCCGCGGCGACCACCTACGCGCACGACACGACCAAAATCAACGACGACCGCACCCTCGCCGCCGACGGAGCAGGCAGCACGCTCGACCTTTCGACCCTCACCAGTATCGCCGGCGCCCCGGGCCCGCTCTCCGACCTCGCGATCGAAGCGACCGATGGCGGCAAGGTTGATATCTCCAACGTGACCAGCATCACCGTTCCCTCAGGCGGAACGTCCAACAAGCGCGGCGTCCAGCTCGCCGCCGACGGGCTCGACGTCAACCCGAGCACCATCGACGGCTCGATGCTGACAACCTTCGAAGACAACTCACCCAACCCCGGCTCATCGATCCACGCCTCCAACAGCGGCTCGATCCTCCTGCCCAACCTTATGTCCGTCTCCGGCGTCAACGTCGTGCTCGACTCCACCGGCTCACTCACACTCGCCGCCGCGCTCGAGCTGGCCGACAAAGCCACCCTCAGCGGCAACGGCACCATCACCGCCGATGTCACCAACACCGCCGGTTCGGTCGCACCCGGCGAGTCCGCGGGCCAAGCCTCCATCACCGGCAACTACACCCAGGCCGCCGCCGCCACGCTCGACATCGAACTCGGCGGCACGACACCCGGCACCGACTATGATGTTCTCGGTGTCACGGGGACCGCCACGCTGCAAGCCAACACCACCGTCGTCATCACACTCATCGGCGACCCTGAATTCGAGCCCTCCGATGGCGACACCTTCGACATCCTCCTCGCCTCGGTCATCGACGATCAAGGTGCTATTTACGACTTCCCCGAACTCGCCGGCGGCCTGCAGTTTTTCCCCTCGATCGTCCCGCAAGGTATCAGTGCCCAGGCACTGCGCGTCACCATCGGCATCCCCGAGCCCAGCGCCATCGCCCTCACACTCGCCGGCGCGTTGGCCCTGACCTCCCGCCGCCGCCGCGCATCCAGTCCCAGCGCAAAGCCGCACTGATAATTCCGCCCTGATAAACTTGCTCCGATGCAAGAGCCGCAACGCTCAGCCCTGCTCACGCTCAGCCTCGTCCCCGGCCTGGGCCCGACACTCACGCGACGCTGCCTCGAGCTTTTCGGCACCGCCCGGTGCGCGCTCAACGCGTCGCCCGCCGAGCTCGCTCAGGTCCAGGGCATCGGTACCCGCCGCTCCAGCGACATCCGCCGCGAGATCGACGCCCTGGCCAACGGCAAAGCCCTCGCCAAAGAACTCGCCCTCATCGACGAGCACAACGTCACGCTCATCGCCGAAGACGACCCGAACTACCCCGCCCTGCTCCGCCACATCCCCGACCCCCCGCCCATGCTCTACGCCCGCGGAGAGGTCCGCGAAACCGACGCCGTCGCCCTCGCCGTCGTCGGCTCGCGCCGTTGCACCGCCTATGGCCGCGAACAGGCCGACCGACTCAGCGCCCTGTGCGCACAAGCCGGCCTCTGCATCGTCAGCGGCGGTGCACGCGGCATCGACGCCGCCGCCCACCACGCCGCCCTGCGCGCGCAAGGCCGCACCATCGCCGTCCTCGGCAGCGGTCTGGCCAACCCCTACCCCGCTGAACACACCGGCCTCTTCGACACCATCGCTGACGGTCGCGGCGCCGTCCTAAGTGAACTAAACATGACCGCCAAACCACTCGCCCAACACTTCCCGCGACGCAACCGCATCGTGTCGGGGCTCGCGCTGGGCGTCCTCGTCGTCGAAGCCGCAGTCCGATCCGGTGCCATGATCACGGCCCGACTCGCCGTCGAGGAACACTCGCGCGAAGCGCTCGCCCTGCCCGGCCGCGTCGACTCGCCCACTTCCGCCGGCTGCCACAAGATGCTCCGCGAAGGCTGGGCCGCACTGGTCACCAACGCCACCGACATCCTCGACGCGCTCGGCGAAACCGGACACCTCCTCCGCGCCGGCCTGGACCGCAACGCCCCCGAACAACCCGACGCCGCCGACCCCACCACCGACATCACCGCGCGCAACCTCACCGACCCACAGCGCCGCCTACTCGACGCGCTCGATCAGCCGCGATCACTCGACCAACTCGCCGACTCCACCGGCCTGACCATCCCCAAAGTCCAGGCCGACCTCACCATGCTCCAGATCCGCAGCCTCATCACCCACCAGTCCGGCCAATACCACCGCCGCACCCGCTAGCATCCTGCTGCAACTTCGCGCATCCTATTAACCCATGCAACCCGATCTCCCAGATGACGCCCGCGACGCGATCGATACCGCCCTCTACGCCGGCCGCAAGATCGACGCGATCAAACAGTACCGCGAAGCGACCGGCGGTGGCCTCAAAGAAGCTAAAGAAGCGGTCGAAGTGTATGAAGCGGAACTGCGAGCCCGCCACCCCCAACACTTCACCAAACCCCCTGCCCGTGCCGGCTGCACCACCGCCATCCTCCTCACCGCCACCCTCGCCACCGCAGCCGCCCTCGCGGCACTGGCCTGACATGCCCCTGCGTCGTCGCCCAATCCCCCGGCACACGCTCCACACTCAACTCCCCGCTAAACTACCCTGATGCCCCCCAAAAAAAGCCCTAAGCAAAAGCCCTGGGAGCACGCCAAAACCGGCGCTGGGTCACACAGTGATCCGCTCGCAACGCGCTTTGTCGAGTCGTTGTCGTACGACCGCCGCCTGTATCCGCACGACATCGCCGGGTCGATCGCGCACGCGCGGATGCTTGCGGCGACCAAGCTCATCACCGCTAACGATCTCAAAGCGATCGAGTCCGGGCTCAACGAGATCCGCGATGAGATCGATAGCGCGCCCGGCGAGCACGGGGCCGGCTGGCCCGGCTGGAACGACGAGCTCGAAGACGTGCACATGTGCATCGAGGCCGCGCTGATCGAAAAAGTCGGCGACCCCGGCCGCAAGCTGCACACCGGCCGGTCGCGCAACGACCAGGTCGCGCTCGCGCTCAAACTCTGGATCAACCACGCGGCCGCCGATGTCAACGAACACATCACCGAGTTGATGCGCTCGTTCCTCGCGCTGGCCGAGCGCGACGGGCGACACACCATGCCCTCGTACACACACCTGCAGCGCGCACAACCGATCGCCGTCGGCGGCGAACTGATCGCGTGGCTGGAAGCGATCGACCGCGCCGCCAAGCGCATCGAATCGCTGCGCCAGCTCAACCTCGAAAACCCCCTCGGCAGCGGCGCGATCGCGGGATCGAGCCTCCCGCTGGACCGCGAGCACACGGCCGCGGCGCTCGATGTCGGCCCACCGGCACGCAGCAGCATCGACGCGACCGCATCGCGCGACGCGGCGATCGACTTCACCTACGCGCTGTCGATGCTCGCGATGACCCTGTCGCGCTGGGCCAACCAGTGGATCACCTACGCATCGACCGAGTTCGGATTCATCACGCTCGACGGCCGCTACACCACCGGCTCCTCGATGATGCCGCAAAAAGCCAACCCCGACATGCTCGAGCTGATCCGAGGCCGCTGCGGCGACGCGTACGGCCGACTCACCGCACTACTAACCATGTGTCACGCACTCACCGTCGGCTACAACCGCGACTTGCAGGAAGACAAGCGCCACCTCTTCGCCGCGTTCGATTGCGTGCGCGACTGCACCGTCATGGCCGGGCGCATCGTCGCGACCACGCGCTTCAACCCGGACCGCATCAACCAATCGCTCGACGCCGGCTACCTCGACGCGACCAGTCTGGCCGAGTACCTGGTCACCCAATCGATCCCGTTCCGCACCGCGCACCAGATCGTCGGCGCGCTCGTTGCGCACTGCCAACAGAACAAACTGACCAGACTGTCCGAACTGAAACTCACCGACTTCAACCGCGCCTGCGAATCCGCCGGCCAACCCGCGGCGTGCCAACCGGACCTGTTCGATTGGCTCGACCCACGCAACGTCGTCAAGCGCTACCAATCGCTCGGCAACGCCGGCCTCCCCGGCTTCGAAACCGAGTTAACCCGTTGGCAACAACGGCTTAAGTAAGCTGCGCTCCCCGCCACGCCCTCCGCTACGGCCCTTTAGCCCGCTAAAATTCGTCGAAAAAACCTTCAATAGAAACTAGGTAATTCGCCCCTCGGCTGGTACAATCGCCCGCGCTCACCCCGACACCCACCGCCCCGACCCTTTGGAGCACGAGAAATGATACGCCTGACTCCAATCCTGATGCTCGCAATCGCTTTCGGCTTCGTCGCCGCCGCGCCGGCCCATGCGAATCTCCTGACCAACCCCAGCTTCGAGACCGGCCCGCCGATCCCCATCCCCCCCGAGTTCGCTGAGCAACCGCTCGGCTCAACGTTCATCACAGGCTGGACCGTCACACGCGACGAGATCGACTACATCGGCACCAACTTCTGGGAACACTCCGACGGCGTGCGCAGCCTCGACCTCGACGGCACCTCCGGCATCGGCGGCATTGATCAGACATTCAACACCGAGCCGGGCACCGTCTACCTCGTCACCTTCGACATGGCCGCCAGCCCCGGCGGCAACGTGCTCATCAAACAACTCCAAGTCAACGCCGCCGGCCAATCACAACAGTTCTCCTTCGACTCCACAGGCCGCACCCGCCAGGACATGGGCTGGGAACAGCGCACCTGGACATTCACCGCCAACGACACCTCGACCACACTCGATTTTTTCAGCCTCTCCGACCCGCTCACCGCCACCGGCTTCCACGGCCCCGCACTCGACAACGTCTCCGTCACCGTCTTGCCGGAGCCCACCACCGCCGCGACCCTCGCCTGCCTCGCCGCCATCGCGCTCACCCGCCGCCGCACGCGACCCGTGTGACACCGCCCGTCTGACCAGCCCCCCGTCACGCCCCGTCTACGCCGCCAAACCGGCCCTCCGCCCCTAACAAACCCCTAGGTAATCCACCCCCGCTGTGGTACAATAATCGCTCATCTTTCGCTGGAATCTCCAGCGAACCCGCGACGGTTCTGTTAGGAGTTTGGGATGCAACCCGATCGACTGTCTGCTTGTCGAGCGCGCGTGCGCGCCGCCATTGCCGCGCTACTCATCACCGCCACCACCAGCGCCGCCCACGCCGACGCGAAATTCTCACTCGAAGGCAACTTCGTCGACCCCTCCGATACGCGCGACATCAACTTCAACCTCAGCTCAACCGTCACCTCGGCCCAGACGATGCGATTCGAGACCCACCACTGGGCAGGCGGCACGAACCACGCCGGCGACACCATCCCCGGCGGCAGCTTCGATGCGGTGCTGGAAGTGTTCGATCCCGGCCTCTCATCAATCGCAGTCGACTCCGAGATCATCTTCCCCGGCGACCTCGACGCCCGCATCAGCTTTACGCAAGGCAACACACCGCTGCCCGCATCGGTCCCGGCCGGTGACTACAGGCTGGAACTGCGCGTGTTCCCCAACGAGCCCATCCTCGACGGGCACTGGGCCGTCGACCTGACCGGCCCCAACAACGTGATGGAGTTGACCCTCCCACAGTTCCTCACCGCCAACCCCGGCTTCGCCGACACCACCAAGATCACCGCCGTCGGCGCCGGCTCGACAGCCCACCGCGCCGGCGCGCTCTTCCTGGGCTTTGTCAACGGCGGCAACACCTCCCTCAACGCGATCCAAGGCGGCCAGATCATCGTCACCGCCCAGACCGAGATCGCCCGCACCATCGGCTCCACCGCGAGCATCACGGTCAAGGACAACCTCTCCGATTTCGATACGACCGCCCTCTACATCGGCGGCAGCAACACCACCGCCGGCGGCACCGGCACGTTCACCATGGGCTTTGGGGGCAACCACGTCGCCGAGGTCCACGGCCCGACCAAGGTCTGGCCCGGCGGCACGCTCAACATCACGGGCGGGTTTTTCCTAACCGATGGCCTCGACCTGACCATGCCGGGGGCGACGCTCAGCCACACAGATGGCGTGCTGGGGGTTGGTGGTGGTGCGTTCGAACCGCCCGCGGGCGCGGCCTACACCATTGAGGGCGCGGGGAACCCCGACCTGCGATTCGCCACCAGCGGGACGTGGACGCACAACCACCCGATCACCGTCGGTGACACGGCCCCCGGGACTCTTTCCGTCTTCGTCGGCGGCACGGTCATGGCGAACGCCGGCTTGCGAGTCGCCGCCTCCGCCGGATCGGACGGCAGCCTGGTACACGTCACCGGCACCGGCGGTGCGCTCACCACGACGCAGCTCGATATCGGAGGCAACGGCGTCGCCGCGGGCGGAACGGGCAGTTTGCTGGTTGAGCAAAATGGCACGGTCAACGTCACCTCCGCGCCGACCAAGGTCTGGAACGACAGCACGCTCACAGTCGGCAGCGTGTCCAGCGGCGGCGCGGCGTCCTTCACCACCGCCGGCCTCGACCTCACCGCACCCGGCGCTACCCTCAACCATTTCAGCGGCACGCTCACCATCAACGCCGGCACCCTCGACGCGCCTGCCACCACCTTCGATATCAACGGCACCGGCAACCCACACCTGGTCATCACCGCCGCCGGCCAATGGACCGACTCCGGCAGCGAATTGCGCGTCGGGAGCACCCAAAGCGGCGAGTTGACCATCTCCGACGGCGGAACCGCCCACTCGCCAAGCGCCACGATCGCCGACGATACCGGCTCCACAGGCACCGTCAACGTCACCGGCCCCAACGCCCAGTGGACCGTGGACGGCAACCTCGTTGTTGGAGACTTTGGCGACGGCACCTTACACATCACCAGCGACCCATCCGGCCCCGCCACCGTCAACGCGCTCGCTGACACCATCATCGGCACCGTCCAGTTCGCGCCTAGCACCAACACCGGCGTCATCAACGTCTCAGGCCCGAACTCACTGCTATCGGCCGCCAACGACCTGATCGTCGGATTAGCAGGCCAGGGCACACTCAACATCACCGACGGCGGGCGGGTGGAGGCCTCCAACACCAATATCACCTCCAGCCAAAGCGGAAACGGCGAGATCTCCCTTTCCGGCACCGACTCAACGCTTTCCACCGGCATACTCGACGTCGGCGGCATTGGCACCAACCTCGGCGGCATCGCCAGCGTCTTCATCAACTCCGGCGGCTCCGTCACCGTCGACACCAACCGCACCAAAGTCTGGAACGACGACGTGATCGTCCTCTTCCACGACAACCCGGCGCTACCCGGCCCCGCGCTCACCACCAAAGGCCTCGACCTCACCGCGCCCGGCGCCGTCCTCGTCCACGACGGCGGCACCGTCACCATCAACGGCGGCTCGTTCCTGACCACCGATGACCCCTACACGATCGACGCCGCCGACAACCCCCACCTGATCATCACCGGCGCCCTATGGAACCCGCAGGAGTTGATCGTCGGCAACGACTCCGCCGGCACACTGACCGTCGGCGCCGGCGGCAATGTCGGCACCGCCAAAGCAACCAGCATCGCCGCCGAACCCGGTTCATCCGGCGAGTTGACCGTGACCGGCGCCGGCGCGGCCTTCACCGCCCCCGCCATCGACGTCGGCGGCTACACCCTCACCGCCAGCCCCGGCGGGACCGCGGCCCTGAACATCCGCGACGGCGGCACCGTCACCACACCGCTGACCACCGTCTGGCCCGACGCGACCCTCGATATCGACGGCGGCACACTCACCACCGACAGGCTCCAGCCTCTGCCCGGCTCCCTTCTGCGCCTCGCCGGTGGCGGCACCCTGACCCTGCCCGACACCAACAACGCCAGTGTCCCCGCTCCTACTATTGTTCTATGGGACACCGGAACCCTGCGGTTCACCGGCCCCGCCGGCGCCACGCTCGGCAACAACATCCTCCCCCACGCCACCTCGCTCAACACGGGTCAACACCTCGACGTCACCAGCACACTCACCGTCGCCCTCGGCCAGATCCTCGCGCTCGCCCCCGGCGCCTCACTGCAAACCGGCGCACTCCAATTAAATGGCGGCACGATTATCGCCCCCACGCTCGACATCGACGACATCGGTTCGCTCACCGGCACCGGCAGCGTCCTGGCCGCCATCACATCCTACGCCGCCGCCGACATCACCCTCACCGGCCCACTCACACTCGGCGACCCGTCCTCCACCGCCGGCTTCAACTTCGCCGGCTCGATCAACGCCGGCGCCAACCAGCTCGTCCTGCTCGATGCCGACCTCGCCTCACTCGGCGTCGCCACCACGCTCGACGCAGGCGGCTCGATCAACGCCCCCAACGGCACACAACTGCCCGTCGCCGCCATGCTCAGCGTCACCGGCCCCGCGACGATTGACGGCGCATTCCAAAACGACGGCTCGGTCGACGTCGCCGCCGGCCAGACCCTGACCTTCAACGACCCGGTCAACGGTGGCGGCGGCTTCCCCGGCCTCGGCGAGGTGATCTTCAACCAAGGCTACTTCCCCGGCACCTCACCCGGCCTGGTCCACTTCGCCGGCGACGTCACCTTCACCGACGCCGCCGAGCTCGTCCTCGAACTCGCCGGGCTCACCCCCGGCACACAGCACGACCAACTCGACATCGCCGGCACCCTCAACGCCGCCGGCACACTCACGATCACCCTGCTCGACAACTACCAACCCGCCAACGGCGACACCTTCACCCTCCTGGCCGCCGCCCAAACCCTGGGCCAATTCACCACCCTCAACCTCCCCACACTCAACCACGGCCTCACCCTCGACACCTCCGCCCTACTAACCACAGGCCAAATCACCATCACCCCCGAACCCGACACCCTCGCGCTACTCACACTCCCCGCTCTGCTCATCGGACGCCGACGCAAACACACCACCAGCCCGACCACCCCCGGCGTGCCACTGGCGGCTTGCCCGCCAGTGCTCCCCCCGGCGCCACCGGCAACCCCGCTTGTCAGTGTCTGCCATACGAACACTGACAAACAAGTCTGCCAGCACCACCCAACACGAATCACCCACGCTCGGGTGCCACTGCTTGCACGCCAAGCAGTGTCTCGTCCACGCCCACCAGTCCCCCACCGCACCGCAACACCCACCGCGCTCATCACCGCGCTCAATCTCATCCTCACCGCCTGCATCGCCGCCCCCGCAGTCGCCGACACGACCTGGAACAACATCACCGGCAACCGCGTCTGGTCGGACCCCACCAACTGGAGCGCCGGCGAGCCGAACTTCTTCTCCGGCAAAGCGATCTTCCCCAGCCCGATCCCCGGCGGTAACGGCAACATCATTCTCAACGCGGGCGAGTTCACCGGCGAACTCGTCTTCGAATCCGGTGGCTACGGCCTCCAAAGCGGCGGCGCCTTGAACGTAGTCAGCGGCAACATCACCGTCACCACCGGCAACTCAGGCATCTTCTCGCCGATCGACAGCGATCTCGCCAACGGCCTGACCAAGCTCGGCTTCGGCGTATTGAACCTGCAAGGCAACAACGTTTACTCCGGCCCGACCACCGTCAGCCAGGGCCTGCTCGACATCAGCGGGTTTGACGAGCGCATCCCCGACCCGTCCGTCGTGACCGTCAACGGCGGAACCCAGTTGCGATTCTTCGTCGGGGCCGGGGCCGAGACCATCGGCGGGCTCGCCGGCAGCGGCACCGTCGTCTTCGCCAACGACACGGGCGGCACGGCCCTGACCATCGGCAACAACAACTCGATCCAGGACACCACCTTCTCGGGCAACATCGTCGAGGGTTTCGGCGGGACCGGGAGCCTGACCAAAGACGGGCCGCGGGTCGTGACGCTCTCCGGAACCAACACCTATTCAGGGAACACCAGCGTCCAACAGGGAACCCTGCGCATCCAGGGCCCGACCAACTCACTGCCCGATTCCACCTTCGTTGGCATCCTCTCCGGCGCCACCCTCCAGATCGACGCGACCACCGAGACTGTCCAGGGTGTTCTCGGCACCGGCACCGTCAACCTCACCGGTACCGCCGCCACGCTCAACCTCAACGCGACCCTCGGCGCACCGACCTTCGACGGCGCGTTCACCGGCACCGGCACCGTCAACAAGACCGGCAACTTCCAGATGGATATCGGCGGCGTCTCCAACATCCCCAACGGCACCTTCAACCTCCAGGACGGCCTGCTGCTCATGGACGCCGGCTCGCTCACCGTCAAAAAATTCACCATCTCACCCGGCGCGACATTCACCCAACCAGACGGCCGCCTCCGCGTCACCGGCGCCGGCGGCTCCTTCGAACCCATCCCCAACCAGCCCTACAACGTCCAGGGCTTCAACGGAGCCATCCTCGAAATCGCCGACGGCGCCTCCTGGACCCACGCACCTACCAGCAACGACATCCCCGTCACCGTCGGTGACACCCAGCAGGGCCAACTCAACGTCCTGGACTTCGTGCCCGGCTCCAGCCCCCCAACGGCTGTCCGCATCATGGATGACCTGAACATCGGAGCCAACCCCGGATCAGCCGGCAGCTCGGTCCTCGTCCACGGCGACGACGCCAGCCTCACCGCCGACTTCCTCTATATCGGAGGCGTCTGGAACAGCCCCGGCACCCCCGCCACCCTGACAATCCAGGCCGACGGCAAAGCCGAGATTTTCGGATTCGCCGCCTCCGCCACCTCCACCACAATCTGGGACAACAGCACCCTCGCCATCTCCAGCGGCAGCCTCACCACCAAAGGCCTGGACTTCACCGCACCGGGCGCCGCCCTCAACCACACCGGCGGTAAGGTCACCATCGACAACGGCACACTCGTCTCCAACAGCAACACACACACCCTCGGAAGCAGCCTCAACCCCCACCTCGAAATCACCGGTCCCAGCGCGCGCTTCAACCTCGGCGGAAACGGCGCAGCCGGAGTCCTCAACGTCAACAACGGCGAACTCACCATCGCCGACCAGGCCGTGGTCTCCCTCGTACCCAGCACCAGCCCCCCCAACTTCTTCACCCAGATCAACATCGCCGCCGCCAACACCGATACCGGCAAGATCACCGTCACCGGAACCGACTCAACCCTCAGAGACGCCTCCACCCTGCGCGTCGGCATCGCCGGCAACGGCACGCTCAACATCGAAGACGGCGGCACGGTTGGCACCGGCGGCGGCTCGTTCGCCCAGGACAACAACAGCGTCGCCAATGTCACCATCAAGGGGGACGGCTCCCGCCTGACACTCGGTCACGATTTCCAGATCGGCCGCCTGGGCACCACCGAGGTCATGATCCAGAACGGCGGCACACTCGATGTGCTCGATCCCGCCGCGATCTCAACCCAAGTCGGATCAGACACGACCATCACCGTCACCGGCACCAACGCGCTCTTTCAAGCACACAAGATCGACCTCGGCGGCGAGTTCGGCAACCCCCGCGGCGCAGCCACGCTCAACATCCAGCCCGGCGCCAGCGTCCTCGTTACCGATGACCGCACCAAGGTCTTTGACAACGACACCATCAACATCACCGGCGGCGACCTCACCACCAAAGGCCTCGACCTCACCTCCCCCGGCGCCACCCTCAACCATTCCGGCGGCAAGATCACCGTCAACGGCAACACCCTCCAGGCACCCGCCGGCGAGTTCGCCGTCAACGGCCCCGACAACCCCCACCTCGAACTCACCGGCAACGCCACCACCTGGACCCACACCGACACCGTCACCGTCGGCGACACACTGCCCGACGACGGGCTCACCGCGGGTAACAACGCGGGCAATAACGCCGGTGACGACACAGACAACATCGCCGACAACGCCGCCGCCGCCACCACCCCCGGCTCCGGCCAACTCACCATCTCCAGCGGCGCCGACGTCACCCTCTCCGGCACACCCGCACTCGTCATCGGCAAAGGCGCAACCCCCGGCGGCTCACCCTCCACAGGCTCCGTCACCGTCACCAACGCCGGCTCAACCCTCGACCTGGGCGCCAACCAACTCACCGTCGGCGAATCAGGCCACGGCACACTCAACATCACCGACAACGCCACCCTCACCAACGGCCGCTCCATCCTCGCCGACCAGCCCGACAGCACCGCCACCGTCACCGTCGACAACGCCACATGGAACGAAGGCCTCGGCGCCAGCTCACTGGGATCGCAAGGAACCGCAACACTGAACATCACCAACGGCGGCGTCGTTAACTCCGACGATGGCGCCAGCATCGGTGTCCTCGCCGGATCGCAAGGCCACGTCACCGTCTCCGGCAACTCCTCCAGATGGGATCTCAACAGCGGCATTCTCGCCGGCCTCGGCGGACACGGCACCGTCACCGTCGAGCAAGGCGGCCTCGTCCAGATCAACGCCGGCGGCACCCTCATCGCCGGCTTCGACGGTGCCGTCGGCCACGTCACCGTCTCCGGCACCGACCCCGGCACCAACGCACCGTCAACCTACAACACCCCCCTGCTCAACGTCGGCAACACCGGCACCACCGGCAACGGAACACTCACCATCGGCACCGGCGGCATCGTCAACGTCACCGACACCACACAGCCGTCTTTCCTCTGGGAAAACGCACGCGTCGACGTCACCGGCGGCACCTTCAACACCACCGGCGGTCTCCAACTCCACCCCGACTCCCTGCTCACACTCACCGACAACGGCACCATCGACGTGATCAACTCCGACAACACCTCCGGCCCCAACGCCGCCTTCCTCTGGACCAGCGGCACGCTCATCTTCGGCGACGACGCCGACCTGGCCACCACCCTCCTGCCCGCCGTCACCTCGATCAGCGACGGCAGAAAACTCATCGTCGAGGGCGAACTCACCGTCGACGCCGGCCAGGCCCTCACCATCGCCCCCGCCGGCGAAGTCGTCGCCAGCGTCGTCACTCTCAACGGCGGCGCCATCGCCGCACACAACATCACCCTCGGCGACACCGGCTTCACCAGCCAGCTCGTCGCCGACCCCCTCACCACCAACCCAACCGACAACGCCCTGCCCGTCGGCATCACCACCTTCGGCCGCCTCGTCGGCCAAGGCACCGTCCTGGCCAACATCAGTCACGACGGCATCGACTTCGGCGCACTGATCGTCGCCACCGGCCCGCTCACACTCGGCAACGCCGCCTCCACCACCGGCTTCGACTACACCGGCCACCTCAACATCCTCTCGTCTCCCGTCACACTCCTCGACGCCGACCTCGCCATCCTCGGCATCACAACCACCATCGAATCCGGCGGCTCACTCACGACCATCAACGGCGCCCTGCTCAACCCCGGCAACAACCTCAACGCCAACCCTGTTGATCCCCTGCTAGCACAAGATCTCTCATCCAGCCTCACCGCCGACACACTCGCCGACCCGCCCCAACACACCATCAACGGCCCGTTCACCAACAACGGCCTCGTCAACGTCGCCGCCGGCGAGTCGCTCACCTTCACCGACAACGTCACCGGGTCCGGCAGCTTCCCCCGCGCAGGCCATGTCGTCTTCAACCAGACCTACACCCCCGGCCCCAACCCCCAGGTCGCCGTTTTCGGCGGCGACCTGACCTTCGGCCAATTCGCCGAGCTCGACATCACCATCCTCGGCCCCAACCCCGGCGAGCACCACCTGATCGCCGTCACCGGCGCCGTCGCCCTCGACGGCACACTCGACATCCACCTCGACAACGGCTTCGACGCCACCATCATCCCCTCCGACCAGTTCATCATCATGACCTTCGCCACCAACAACGGCGGAACGATGTTCGACACCGTCGAACACAACCCGCTACACACCCAGATCCCCGGACTCTCATTCACCCCCACCTACAACCCAACCAACCTCACCATCACCGCCACCGCCCTCAACGGCGACGCCGACCTCGACGGCGATGTCGACCTCGAAGACCTCGTCACCCTCGCCGCCAACTTCGACACGACGGTAACCGCGCGCGACTGGCGCTTAGCCAACTTCGACTTCGACACCGACGTCGACGCCGACGACCTCAACCTCATGGCCGCCAACTTCACCGGCAACCCCGACACCCTCCAATCCTTCGCCGCCGCACTCGGCGTCCCGCTCACCCAAACCCCCGAACCCACGACCGCCGCCACACTCCTCGCCCTCGCCGCCCCCGCCCTGCTGACCCGCCGCCGTTGGGCCCGCTCAAAGGCACCCACCAAGCCCGCCCCGGCACCCGAAAACCCTTGACGCCGAGCGCCATTTCGCTTATAATCGCCTTCTAATTCAGGCCTAAGCGTGTTTTAGTTGTCGTGGCCCGCACCCCCTCCGACGCGGCGCCACCGGATTGGAGAAACCTCTCGATGCGTACCCCCAACCCCCTCCGCGTGGCCGCTGTTCTCTGCTCATCGCTCGCCCTCGCCACACACACCCACGCCATCAACATCGTCCTGAACTTCGACTCGACCGGCTCCGACTCGCCCTCGTTCGATCCCAACGGCACACAGCTAACCAACCTGTTCCAACACGCTGAAAGCTACTACCAATCCATCTTCGAAGACTCCGGCCACACGCTCACCATCACCTTCCGTTACGACAACCTCTCAGGCAACACCCTCGGGCAACACACCTACGGCACCGCCGACGGGAACGGGCGAGAGAACACCGCCACCATCGAGATCGACACCAACCCTTCCAACGGGTGGTTCATCGACACGACACCCCAAAGCGATTCCGAGTTCGTCATGGGCCAGGTTCTATGGCGCGACCTGACCGGGACCCAACAGCTCGACTTGTACAACTTCTCCGGATCGGTCCCCGAAACGTTCGAGGTCGGTTATGTCGGCAATGCACCAGTTGGCGGCACGATCGCCGGGCAGACCGACATGCTCTCGGTCGTCTTGCACGAGGTCGGTCACGCCCTGGGCCTGTCGGTTGACAACCCGCTGACGCAGAACGAGACCGGCACCGACGACAACAACGACGGCGTGCTTTCCGCCACCGAGGGCGACGGCGATTACGACTTTGACTCCGACTTGATCGCCGGCCAATCCGTGGCCGTCGAGACCGCCAACAACAGCGGCGACGACAACCTTAACATCGCCCACCTCGAAAACACCAACGCCATCATGAGCCCGCTCATCAACCAGGGACAGCGCACCCGCCCCTCACACACCGACCTGTTCACGATGGCATCGGTCAACTTCTACTCCGATGTCGATGTCCCTCGAAAAGAGTTCTACCAGAACTCCAACTGGCAAAACCCCGACAACTGGTCCGGCCACCGCATCCCCGACTCCGGCGACGACGTCTACATCCGCGCCGCACAGGGCGCAGGCACCAACCTCACCGCCTCCCTCAACGCCAACGCAGTCGCGGACGACCTGTTCGTCTCCGAGGGCGCTAACTTCGATACCAACAACTTCAAGCTAACCGTCGACGACGACGTGTTTGTCTCCGGCCTCGACACGGACATCTTCATCAACCCCGGCGGCGAGCTCGAGGCCGACCACGTCTTCATCCAGGACCAGGCCGAGATCCAGATGAACGGCGGTTTCCTCGACACACGACGCACCACCATCGAACCCACCGCCCAGCTCGAAGGCCGCACCGGTGTCGTCACGATCCAGGTCGACGAACTGCTGACCAACAACGGCACCATCGTCGCCAACGACAACGCCCACATGATCTTCATCTCCCCCAACATCGCCGCCTGGAACCTCGACGGCTCGGGCGACAGCGAGGGCGACGGGGTCGTCAATGCCAACGGCGGCAACATGACCTTCACGCTCGGGACCATGAACGATTTTTTCAGCGGGACGATGGACATCGGCGCCGGCCACTTCATCTCCTTCCCTTCGTCCTGGACGCTCAACGGCCGGCTCGACCTCAACGGCGGCGCTGACACCGCCTACCGCGCCCGCCTGATCGGCGGCAACCTCACGACCACCACCGGCGGCCTGATCACAGTCACCGGCGTCGCCCACATCGACCCGCAGTTTACCATCACCAACGGCGACATCGACGTCGGCAACTCTACGACCTCCCCTGACTCCGAGCTCGAGTTCAATTCGCTGACCAATATCGACGGCGGCGACTTCGACGTCTTCAACAACGCCATCCTCGACTTCGACGCAACCACCAACGTCACCGCCGGACTCATCGACATCCGAACCGGTGGCCGCGTCGACTTCGACGGCGCCGCCAACGTCTCCGGCGGCACCTTCGACCTCGATAACGGCGCCACACTCAACTTCGACGGCCCACTCACGCTCTCGGGCAGCCCGCAGTTCAATACATTTTCAACCAGCTCCATCAACGGCGCCGCAGACTTCAATGGCTCGACCACCTACAACGGCGGCGTTATCACCATCAACGGCCTCGCCCGGCAAAACGGCGACGCCATCGTCACCGGCTTCACCATCATCGAAGCCGACGCCTTCGACATCGACGGCACGACCAACCCCGACTGGATCATCCTCGAGCCGCTGACCATCAACGCCGACAAAATCGACTCCGGCGTAGCGCCCTTCACCGTCAACGCCGACTTCGACATCGACAACGACGGCACCCAGATCCTCTCCGGCGGTTCGCTCAACGTGAACCTGCCCGGCTCCGACTCCTGGGCACTCGCGGGCACGACCGACCTGGACGGTTCCGTCTCCGGCCCGGGCAATTTCATCCCCGAGATGATCGCCGGCTCACCGGTCAGGATCACCGGCCCCCTCACCGTAACCGACCGCGCCGCCATAGCCGCACGCACGACGTTTGAAGGTACGGTCAACATCAACGGATCAAGCTCGAGGCTCAATCTCACCGGCGGCACCTTCGTCAACCCCAACACCATCGACGGCGCGACCATCCAGGGCTCCGGCACCCTCGGTGCGACCCCAGGCCACGCACTGGTCGGCCACGGAACCATCAACACCGATATCAACTTCGACGGCAACGCCGAGCTGCGCGCTGACGACGGCACGCTCAACATCAACGCCGACATCGTCGACGTCGGCACCATCGGCACCGCATCCGCCGCCGGCACGCTCAACGTCACCACCGCATGGGACACATCCGCCACCGACTTCGTCGTGTTAGACGGCGGCTCCATCACCGGCGCGACCATCACCAACCCCGCCGGCGAGGCAATCTCGGGCCACGGCCTGCTCGCACCGCAACAAGTCGTCAACAACGGCACCATCGCCGCATCAGGCGGCGAACTCATCCTCGACTACACCAACGCACCCGACCTGGACGGCACAGCCGGCACCGGAAAAATCCACGCCATTCTCGGCGACCTGACCATCGCCGATATTCCCGCAGACACCCACGACGGCGAGGCCACCATCGGCGCGTCACGCACCATGACATTCAATCAAGGCTGGGAACTCGCGTTCAGCGGCGAGCTCAACCTCAATGGCGGAACCACACTCGCCACAGCCGCCACACTCGCCGGCGGCGCCCAATCACTGCTCGGCGAGATCAACATCGACCGCAACGCCGTCTTCCAGCCCCCGACCGAGTTCAGCGGCCTATCCACCACCAACCTCCCACACGCCAACGACATCCTCTACCTCCAAGCCGACACCACCATCAACCCCGGCGCAACCTTCACCGGCCTCGGCAAACTCATCAACCAGGCCAGGCTTACACCCGGCAACGACACCAACATCGCCGTCACCATCGACAACGAAGACACCTTCCGACTCCCAGGCGGCACGGTCAACACGGGCGTGTTCAACAACCGGACCACCGGCGTCATCGACGGCAGCGGCACCCTCGCCCCCATCGCCTTAAACAACAACGGCGTCATCTCGCCCGCGCTCGTCCAGACCATCACCATCGACACCGGCGGCAGCGTCAACCTCGACGGCACACTCGAGAACGGACAGGTCCAGGCGATCAGCGGAGACATCACCATCGCCGACACACTCACCGACGCGTTCAGCGGCAGGGTCGACGTCGACCTCGCCCGCACACTCACCTTCCAGCAGGGTTGGACGCTGGCCGCCAACGGCGAGCTCGACCTCGAAGGCGGCACGATCCCCGCACTCGCCGCCACCATCGCCGGCACCACCCAAACCCTCCACGGCACGATCGACGTCGATTTCGTAGCTCAATTCCAAATCCAAACCACCTTCGCCGCGGGCTCCACCACCAACCTCCCCGGCGCCAACGACACGCTCCACCTACAGGGCGACACCACCATCAACGCCGGCGCGACCTTCACCGGCCTCGGCACACTCATCAACGATTCCGGCTCCACACTCTCACCCGCATCCATCGCCAACATCGCCGTGCCCATCGAAAACGCCGGCTCGATCAACCTCATCGTCTCCGCCGTCACCACCGCCGACATCGCCAACCTCCCCGGCGCCGTGATCACAGGCCGCGGCACGCTCACCGCCGATCAGATCTTCAACGACGGTACCATCGCCGCCGACGGCGGCCTGCTCACGATCAACACCACGCTCGGCCCCGACCTGGACGGCCCGAGCAACAACGGCGTGCTCAACGCGGTCCTCGGCGACCTCACCATCGTCCCCAACGTCACCAACCCATTCGACGGCTCCGCAACCATCGGCGCCAACCACACCCTCACCTTCGAGCAAGGCTGGACCCTCGACAAATCCGGCGACCTGAACCTCTTTGGCGGTGCCTCAGCCTCCGCGCCCGCCACGATCCGCGTCACCAACCCCCAAACCCTCCACGGCTCCATCGTCGTCAAGGGCTTTAGCAAGTTCAACGCCCGCACCGTCATCGAGTCCACCGCCGACTTCAACATCATCGGCGCCTCCGACTCGCTCACTCTCAACGACGACACCAACGTCGCGGCCGGCGCCACCTTCACCGGCCTCGGCACGCTCATCAACGCCCGCAACGAAATCCTCTCGCTTGCCGACGGCGCCGTCATCGGCGTCGCCACCACCAACGAGGGCGTCATCAATGTCGGCTCCTCACCCGGTTCCGCCACCTTCTCCCCACTGCTTAGGCTGACCACCACCAGCATCCTCAACATCGAGATCGACGACCCCGCCACCGGCCCCACCCGTGACCCCGACCCCGGTGACGACCACGACCTCATCGCCGTCACCGGCGACGTCTCGCTAGGCGGCACCCTCAACCTCGACCTCATCGGCGGTTTCGAACACGACATCATCCCCACCGACCGCTTCGTCATCATGACCTGGACCGACAACCCTACGAGCAGCACCTTCGATGTCACCCGCCTCGATGAGTCGACCATCCCCGGCCTCTCGTTCATCCTCGACTACAACCGCAACGACCTCACACTCACCGCCACCGCCACCCCCGGCGACGCCAACCTCGACGGCCATGTCAACCTCGACGACCTGGTCATCTTCGCCGCCAACTTCGGAACCACCGTCGGCTCTCGCAACTGGCGCGCCGCCGACTTCGACCTCGACAAAGACGTCGACGCCGCCGACCTGCTCCTCGCCGCCCCCAACTTCACCGGCAACCCAGACTCCCTCACCACCCTCGCCAACTCCCTCGGCGTACAACTCACCCAACAAACCCCCGAACCCACCACCCTACTATCCTTATTACTACTAACCCCCCTACTAATATCCCCAACCCGCCCCTCCCCGTAGGGTGGGCACGGCCCACCTCCCCCCACCCACCCCGGACGCCCCACCACCGCCTCGCCCGCCCGTGCTCCACCTCCGCCCCGCTCTACCATCCCCCAATACTCCCAACCTCAAAATACCTTGCATTTCGCCAATATTACTGTAAAATATAATTACGGTGCGCCCGCGCCCCTATCGTTCACCCGCGCGCTACTCGCATCTCGGACCACCCACATGAACAACACGCCACTCCGCTCGGTCGCGCACACCGCAGCCGCCGCCGTAACAATCTGTCTGATCGCCGCCGCCACCCACGCCGCCAACGCCACCTGGGACGGCGGCGACGCCTCGTCGCCCAACTGGGGCAAGGACGACAACTGGACCGGCAACACCGCCCCCGACACCGCCGACACCGTCCGCTTCGGCGACGGCTACCCCTCCGGCGGCTTCGGCTCCGGCACCCCCAACCTCAGCGGCAACCGCACCGCCCTCGAAATGCGCATCAACCACACCGGCAGCCGCGACATCCTCACCACCAGCACCGACACCCTCACCCTCACCAACGGCGACCTCAACCGCAACGCCTCATCCACCGGCAACCAGACCCTCGGCTCGACCATCGAGCTCGGCGACACCGGCGACTGGGACATCAAAGGCGCCGGCTCGCTCACCCTCGACGCCCGCATCACCGGCCCGCACCCGCTGAACAAAACCGGTGAAGCCAGCCTCATCTTCGCCGGCTCGACCGCCAACGACTACACCGGCCTCACCACCGTCTCCGGCGGCACACTCCGCCTCGACAAATCCCCCGGCACCGACGCCATCCCCACCGACCTGACCATCAACGCCTCCGCCGAGGTCGAGCTGCTCGCCGCCAACCAGATCAACAACGCCGCCACCCTCACCCTCAACGGCGGCGACCTGCGACTCAACGGCCACAACGAAACCTTCAACGCCGCCAACCTCCAATCCGGCCTGCTCCACCTCGACAACGCCGACCTCACCCTCGACCAGATCACCCACACCGGCCCCGCCCAACTGCACCTGGGCAACGCCGCCACCAACACACTCACACTCGAATCCGGCACGCTCACCAGCCCCATCGACGGCGACGGCACCATCCTCAAGTCCGGCTCCGACACACTCGAATTCACCACCGCCAACGCCAACGGCCTCACGCTTCAAATCAACAACGGGACCGTACAAACCAACTCCACCACCGCCAACCTCTTCACCAACACCATCACCATCAACAACTCCGGAACACTCCAGCTCGACGACGACACCGACCACACACTCACCGCCCCGCTCAACGGCGGTGGCACCCTGCACAAAACCGGAGTCGGCGCCCTCACCTTCGATGTCTCCCCCGTCAGCAATCTCAACGTCCGGATCGACAACGGCACCTTCGTCGTCTCCGCGATCGACGCCAATCAATTCAAAAGCCCCATCACCGTCAACGCCCCCGGCACCCTCCAACTCGACGACGCATTCGACACCACATTCTTCAAAGAACTCGCCGGCACCGGCAACCTGCTTAAATCCAACGCCTTCACCACCCTGCTCGGCAACGGCGATCCCGACCCCAACACCCACACCGGCCTCACCACCGTCAACGACGGCGAGCTGCACCTCAACAAAGCCAACAACACCAACGCCTTCGGCGGCGACCTGCTCGTCAACGGCTCCGGTTCCGTCCTCCTGCTGGCCAACCATCAGATCCCCGACACCGCCACCGTCACCGTCGACGGCTCCGGCACGTTCAACGCCAACAACCACACCGAAACCATCCACACCCTGAACCTCAACGACGGCCAATTCCGGCTCGCCACCAACACCGTCACCACCTCCGACAAAGACTTCACACTCACCACGATCAACGACACCGGCAACGCAACCATCTTCCTCGGAAGCTCGGCGTCCAACACCCTCACCGTCCACGACGGCAACATCGACAGCACCGTCTCCGGCAACGGCACGCTCAGGAAACAAGGCCCCGGTACGCTTGACTTCACCGCCAACGTCGCCGCCTCATCCACCAACCTCAAGCTCAAAATCGCCGAAGGCACCTTCGCCACCACCGTCAACCGGCTCAACAAATTCACCACCATCCAGGGCATCAACGGCACGCTCAGCATCTCCGGCTCCGGCACGATCTCCGAACAACTCACCGGGACAGGCGGCCAACTCATCAAGACCGGCCCCGGCACCCTCACCATCGCCGGCCCCAACCCCAACACCTACACAGGCCAAACCACTATCGAAGACGGCACACTCATCTTCAACAAAACCTCCACCAACGCCGTCAGTGCCGACGTACACGTCGGCGACGACACCGGCGCCCCCAATTCCGCAACCCTCCAGCTAAACGCCGACAACCAGATCAACGACAACGCCAACCTCAACATCCTCAGCGACGGCCACTTCGACATGAACGGCCACGCCGACTCCGTCCGCCAACTCACCGGCACAGGCACCGTCACCCTCGGCACCACACTCACCATCGACGCCACGGGCTCATTCCAATTCAACGGCACCCTCCAGGGCACCGGCGGGATCCACGCCAACCAGAACAACACCTTCACCCTTGGCGGCGCCACCCCCAACACCTACACCGGCCTGACCGAAGTCAACGACGGCACGCTCCAACTCAACAAACCCGACGGCACCGACGCACTCGCCGGCGACATCCAGATCAACAACCAAGGCTCCACACTCAAACTACTACAAAGCAACAACATCCCCGACACCACCGACATCACGATCGCCGACATAACCACCTTCGACCTCGCCGGACAAACCGAAACCATCAACAACCTCACCGGCCCACTCAACGCTGTGGTCACGCTCGGCCACCTCACCGTCGGCGCCGACAACGGCTCGAGCACCTACCAGGGATTCTTCACCGGCACCGGCTCACTCACCAAGACCGGCGCCGGCACACTCACACTCGACCGCGCCATCGCCAACGACACCATCGACCTCATTATCGACAACGGCACCGTCGCGGTCTCCGCACCCGGCATCGAACTATTCAACTCCCCCATCACCATCAACGCCGGCGCAACCCTCGATCTCGACTCCAACCAAAAATCCAACCCCACCCTCGACGACACACTCACCCGCGAGCTCACCGGCCCCGGCAACCTCACCAAATCCGGCCCCGCCAAGACCCGCATCGGCATTAACGACTCCGCCCCCAACACCAACACCGGCCGGACCACCCTCAACGCCGGCACACTCGAGTTCAACAAGTCCGGCGGCACCGACGCCATCGGCGGCGACCTGCTCATCAACGACGGCACCGCCCTCTTCAACCGCAACAACCAGCTCCCCGACACCTCCACCGTCACCCTCGACGGCGGCGCCCTCGACCTCAACGGCAAGAGCGAAACGATCACCCTCCTCCAGCTCAACGCCCCCGCCGTCGCCAACCTCAACGGCGGAAACCTCACCGCCGCCGTCAACGGCGACGGCACACTCACCGGCTCCGGCGCCGTCACCGGCGACACCGACCTCGACGGCGCCGTCGCCCCCGGCGCTTCACCCGGCGTCATCACCTTCGACGGCAACCTCACCCTCGGCCCCAACGCCACACTCAACATCGAACTCGCCGGCGCCGACGGCCCCGGCTCACCCACAGGCCACGACCAGCTCGCCGTCACCGCCAACGCCACCCTCAACGGCACACTCCATATCACCACCCTCAACAGCTTCGACGAAAATATCATCCCCACCGACGAATTTACCATTCTCACCTTCGCCACCAACAACGCCAACACCGCCTTCGGATCCCTCACCCTCGACGCCCCCTCAATCCCCGGCCTCTCCCTCACCCCCACCTACCACGCGACTAGCCTCACCCTCACCGCCACCGCCACCCCCGGCGACGCCAACCTCGACGGCTCCGTCACCCTCGAAGACCTCGTCATCCTCGCCGCCAACTTCGACTCAACCGTAGGCCAACGCGCCTGGCGCCAAGCAGACTTCAACCTCGACACCTTCGTCAACGCCACCGACCTACAACTCGCCGCCCCCAACTTCCAAGGCAACCCCGACACCCTCCTCTCCCTCGCCACCTCCCTCGGCGTCCACCTAACCCAAACCCCCGAACCGGCCACCGCCGCGATCCTCCTGTCCCTCGCCCTCGCCACACGGCCCACCCCATCCCGCCGCCGTCACGCCTGACCACTGTGCGCCGCGGGCCCCTGCCCCCTTCGGTTTCACGCCGCCTCGCCCGCCCTTAGACTGCCCGTGATGCCCCCCTCGACCGACAACGACCGCACCAAGATCGCACCCGCGCAATCGAACTGGCGTGCATGGCTTCACGAAGTGATCTTCGAGGCCGACACCTACCTCGGGAAATTTTTTGACGTCCTGCTGCTGGTCATGATCGTGCTCAGCATCCTCGCTGTGATGCTCGAAAGCGTCGCCGCCATCGACGCCGAGTACCACACCCAACTCACCATCGCCGAGTGGGTCTTCACCGCCCTGTTCACTGTCGAGTACGGCATGCGCCTGCTCTGTGTTTGCCAGCCGCTGCGCTATGCGCGCAGCTTTTTCGGCATCGTCGACCTGCTCGCGATCCTCCCGACCTACGCCAGCGTGCTCCTGCCCGGCTCGCAATCGCTGCTGGTCATCCGCGCGCTGCGCCTGCTGCGCGTGTTCCGCGTCTTCAAGCTCGCGCGGTTCCTCTCCGAAGCCGGCGCACTGCGTCAGGCACTGTGGTCCAGCCGCGCCAAGATCATCGTCTTCCTCTCCACGGTTCTCATCCTCGTAATCATCATGGGCTCGGCGATGTACCTGATCGAAAGCGGCGCCGACAGCGGCTTCACCTCCATCCCCCAGAGCATGTACTGGGCCGTCGTCACCATGACCACCGTCGGCTACGGCGACATCGCACCGCTCACCCCGATGGGCAAGACACTCGCCGCCGTGATTATGATTCTTGGTTACAGCCTGATCATCATCCCCACCGGCATCATCTCCGCCGAGATGGCTCAAACCGTGCGCAAGCCCACCACTACCCGCGCCTGCAGCAACTGCCTGGCCGAAGGCCACGACCGCGACGCGCGCTTCTGCAAAGCCTGCGGCGACACCCTCTGACCCGCCCGCGCTCGCGCCTCGTGCTACACACATCTAACTCGCAATCACACACCCTCAACCGGCGCGAACCGATCGCTCTGCCCGAGAAACGCTGCCGGATTCTTGAGCACCACCCGCGCCGCTGCCGCCGCGTCGTGCCCCCGCCGCGCCAGCTCCAGCCGCGCCGCGGGCACGGACATCGGGTCGCCCCCGTGCCCCCAGTCCCCCGCCGAGTTCACGACCAGCCGCTCCGGCCCGTACATCTCGATGATGTCGGCCGCACGCTGCGTCGTGCACTTCGAGTCCGCATACAAACTCATCCCCGCCCAGTACCCCCGGTCCAACACCGCGCGCACCGTGTGCTCCTCCACATGATCGATCAACACCCGCTCCGGCCGTATGTCCCCGTTGCGCCTGATCGCATCCATGATCAGCCGCGTCCCCTTGAGTTTGTCCTCCAGGTGCGGCGTGTGCACCAGGATCATCCGATCCAACCGCGCCGCCAACGCGATCTGCTCCTCCAGAATCGCCAGCTCGTTGCGCGTGTTCTTGTTCAACCCGATCTCACCCACCCCCAACACGTTAGGCCGATCCAGAAACTCCGGCACCATCCCCAACACCTCGCGCGCCAGCCCCGGGTCCTCCGCCTCTTTCGGGTTGATGCAAATCCACGCGTAATGACGGATCCCAAACGCAGCCGCGCGCGTCGGCTCAAACTCCGTCAACTGCCGGAAGTAATCGTAAAACCCCTGCGCGCAGCTACGATCAAACCCCGCCCAGAACGCCGGCTCCGTCACCGCCACACACCCGGCCAGCGCCATCCGCCGGTAGTCCTCCGTCGTCCGGCAAACCATATGAATATGCGGGTCGATGTAACTCACGCCCTACCCGCCTGAGGTCCCCGCGCCCCCGCCGCCCCCTCATACGCGCCAACAGCCCCCTGCTGCGCCGCGCTCGCCGCCGGGTCCACCGTCGGGTCGCTAAGCACCTCCAACACCCGCCGCGCCCGCTCCGCCTTCCCATCAACCAACACCCCGATCGCCGCGCGCAACGCCGCCACCCGAAAGTCCTCTCCGCCATCACACGCCCCATCCCCGCGCGCCCGCTCGACCCGATCCAAGAACGCGGCGATATCCACCACCTTCGCACGGTGCTCTAAAAAGTAAGCATCCACCACCGCGCCGCGCCCCATCGGACAATTCGCTCTGGTTGACTCATCCATACTCGACCCCTCTTCATCCACGCGCACACACCCGATTCTCTCGCCGCGACACAACCCGCCCACCTCTCCTGCCGAAACCGTCACCACCATGGTAGGCTGTACACGCATAAAAGTCGGCCCCAACGCACACCGCTTCGCCCCCCGCCAACCCTCCGGGAGACCCCAACGTGGCCAAGCAACACACCGACGCCCCCCAATCCGATCCCCACATCAGCCCCTCACCAGCGCCCACAGGCCGAACCCAGTGGGACGTCCTCGGCGATGTCATCCAGCGCCTCGGCCCCGGCGTGTTGATCCTCGTCGGCGCACTGTTCGCACTGTTCATGTTCCTCAACACCTACGGCGAATGGGCCGACAGCGCACACCAGAAAACAGAGAGCGCCTACGTCTCCGCCGGCGAGATCAACGACCGCGCCGTCACCACCATCAACAAAGCACTCGACGCCTTCGAGCGTCTCCAAGCCATCAGCGACAACGAGTCCCGCAAAGCCACCGCCGCCGTCACATCCCAACGCGAAGCCGAAACCGCCCGCATCGCGGCGGAAACACAACTCGCCAACACCCTCCAGCGCGAGCGCGACCAGCTCGACGCGATCCGCATCAACCACGAAGCCAAGATGCGCGAAATCCAGGCCAGGAGCGCTAAGTTCGAAGACGACCTGCGCACCCGCACCGCCAAAGCCGGCACGCTCCGCGAAGACATCGCCAAACTCATCGAAGACATCCGCACACAGACCGCCCGCAACGACACCGCCGCGCTCGAAACCATCATCCTCCAGGTCGATGACTTCCGCACCAAACACCTCGTCGATGCCAACCAGCTCATCACCGCATTCGCCCAGAACCCGTCCGCCGAAACCGCCAAGGCCCTGTCCGACCTCGAAGGCGTCAGCGCCGATAGCCTCCTTAAGATCGCCCGCGCCAACTCCCAGAACTTCCAGGCCTGGACCCGCTTCGGCGAGCCCAAATCCGACGACTGGGCCTTCGTCGCGACCCTTTCGTCTGACCCCTTCAGCGTGCGAAACATCCTCGTCTTCACACTCGACCAAAACCGCATTTACACCGTCGAGTGGTTCGATCGGATCCTGATTTTCTCTACCCCCTCCCCCACCAACTGGGACGTCACTCAATATCTAGCCCTTGTCGGGTCCCCAACCGGTGGGTACGCCGCCGCGCCCGCCGACGAGCGCGCAATCACTGACGGCACATGGACACTCGCCGACGTAGTCAACTACGAGGAATTCGACGGCTCCGTCCGCGCCAAGACCATCTCCGGCCAGGCTCCCACGCTACAGGTCGCCGACATCAACTTAGTGACCAAAAAGAACAGCGACATCGCCACACTCCTGCGCGACGCCGCCGATGAGGACACCCGTCTCGTACTCGACGGGCTCCAACGTGCCAAGACCTTCAGCCCCGCCAAGCTCATCCCCCCATCGCTCGGCTCAGGCCGATCCGACGCCGCATCACTGCGCAAAGCCGTCGTCGCCGCGCTCGACGCCGCCGTCAGGCGCGACGAATCGACCCGCACCGCCATGACCGGCGTCGGCTTCGCCCGCGAAGACTGGGGCCGCCTCGCCGCCGCCGCCCTGCGCGACGGATTCCGCCTGGTCAAGCTCGACGACACCCGCTCACCCAACACCGTCCACATCGTCTTCCAATACCAGGACACCCAGTGGGGCCGCACCACAACCCAGCGAATACGCCTCGCGCTCACGCTCAAAGGCACGACCCCTGACGCCCACTGGCTCGCCACCGCGCTCACCGAGCACGACTCACCCGAATTCGACATCCGCCAACAATCCAGCCACGACCTCGAACAGCATGCGATGCCCCAATCCGCCGCCCCCTGATCCCGTACGCGCCAACGAACCGGAATCGGCCACCCAAACGCACGCCTCATTTGCATCACTGGTTAGGAAAAAATACGCCTGGCAGGCAGAAAATGCTGGAAAGACCCACCGTGGCACTGGTATATTGTACTCAGGCTTGCCGCGCCCCCCGAACCGCCACACCCCGGAGGAGAAAACCATGACCACACTCTGTCGTATCGCCCTGGCCCTCGTCGCCGCACTGACGATCACACCCCACACCCACGCCATCCCCTTCGCCGACTCCCAAGCCGATTTCTCCGACACGCAAGGCCAAGCCAACTGGTTCTACGGCTTTATCGACCGCGGCGGTCCCACACCGACCGCCACCGCCTATGACCCCGATACCGACTTCGTTCCGTTCGACCTCTTCGACGCGCCCGCCCAACGCTGGGAAGCCACCGATGCGATCCTGCCCGCACAAAACATCGCGTTTCTTAGCATCAACCAGGACGGCGGCCACCCCAGCGGCATCGGCCCGAGCGGCCAGGACAGCGTCATCTGGGCGACCCGCCGCTACGTCAGCGACATGGACGGGCTGATCGACATCGCCTTCGACCTGCGAAAAGAAAACATCAGCGAACCGCGCGGCGGCGGGATCATCGGCCGCATCTTCGTCGACGGTGTTGAGGTCTTCACCCAACCCATCGCCAACGACGACGCCACCGGCGTGCAAGGCGTCCTCTGGCACCCGGTCACCATTGGCACGCGCATCGATTTCGCGATCGACCCCACCGGCACCAGCCCCGGAAGCGACAGCGACTTTTCCGCCCGCGCCGATGGCTCAATCTTCTCGGCTCAGATCTCCCAGAGTGTCGCGATGATCCCCGAGCCGCTCACCACAACCCTGACCCTGCTCAGCGCCACCGCCCTCACCCTGACCACCCGCCGCCGCGCTACCTGACCCCGCGCCTCCGCCACCCAACCGAATAACGCGCCGCCACCAAAGTAGCTGCGCCCAATCACCTGCCCCACCACTACGCCAAGAAAATGGCCCCGGCGGGACTCGAACCCGCACGAACCTTACGGTTCAGCGGATTTTAAGTCCGCTGCGTCTGCCAATTCCGCCACAGGGCCCCTTGAACACCACCCACCACCCGGAAACGGCGATTCTAGCAGGTCTCCACCACCCCGCGACCCGAATCGATACTCTCCAGCGAACCAACTACCCTCACCCCGCCCCAAACTGCCGTACCCATCGACCTCACCTCGACCACTATATACAACTTCTTTGTAAACAATCGTTTAACCTAATTTAATACACTCGAGCCACATCTCCTCTTAGTGAACGCAGCCTTTAACATCGCTCAGAGCTAGCCTAGTATCTAATGCAGCATTAACTATGGAGCCGATTCTACTCGTTGATGAATACAGAACACGCTATGGACCGCCTGCCGCTCCTTGCTGACTACTGCAACCCATAACCGAGCTAGCCCATCATGCCTACAAACCGAGCCGGCCGATTCACGCCACAACCAGGCGGCTACTCGGCATTCATCCCCAACCCCCTGCCACCTCAACCGCCTCTCAGGGCCGACTCAAAGCTGCGCGAGCTGCTGTCCCTGGCCGACCGCGCGATGGGCCGACTCGACGGCTCAATCCAAACGCTGCCGGCACCAGACCTATTCGTCTACATGTACATCCGCAAGGAGGCCGTACTCTCCAGCCAAATCGAGGGAACGCAAAGCTCTCTGGACGACCTGCTCGAAGCCGAGGCCAAGGTCTTCAACCCCGAACGACCCAATGACACCTCTGAGGTGATCAACCACCTCGCCGCAATCAAACACAGTCTCAATCGCCTCAAAGACCTGCCCATCTCGGTCCGGCTGATCCGTGAAGCCCACGACATCTTGCTCTCGGGTGTTCGCGGCGCTAAGAAGCAACCGGGCCAACTCAGAACCATGCAGAACTGGATCGGCCCGAAGGGATGTACCGGTCCCGGTGAGGCAACCTTCGTCCCACCACCGCCCGCGCAAGTCCCCAACGCCCTCGCCGACCTCGAGCAATTTCTCCACTCGAACAATCCCATGGAGATGCTGCTCAAAATTGGTCTCGCCCATGCGCAGTTTGAAACCATCCACCCGTTCCTCGATGGCAACGGCCGAATCGGCCGCTTGTTGATCACGTTGCTGTTGTGCAAGGAACGCGTTCTGCTTAAGCCCGTGCTCTACATCTCCCACTACCTCAAAGAGCACCATGTTGAGTATTACGATCGACTTCAAGCCGTCCGTGATGAGGGTGACTGGGAGGGCTGGCTCAAGTTCTTCCTGACCGCTGTGGCCGAGGTGGCCGCGGAGGCTACAGCAACCGCTCGACGAATTGTTGACCTGCGCGAACTCCACCGCGGCCGCATCATCCAAACTTTCGGCCGTACCACCGCCAACGGGCTCAACATGCTCGAAGCCCTCTATTCGCGGCCGATCGTTACGGTCAAAGGGATTGCCGAGGTCCTCGACGTCGACTACTCCGTCGCCAATCCACTGATGAAACGCTTCTGCCAGCAGGGGATCGTACACCAAATCACCGGTCCGAAACGCAACCGCAGATACCGCTATTCAGACTATGTCGCGATCTTCACCGAGCGATAAGCCCACAACTGCCCTGCTCAAAACAGCCCCTTCCACGACCGATTCTTCCGCTTGCCCTTCAATCGCTGCGACAGCGCCTGCGACATGATCGGCAGGGCGATCGTCGCGTCGCAGTAACACTGGCGGAAGTGCCCCGCCGGGTTCTCTTTGCCCCACGAGATCGCCTCCTCGAACGTGCACCCCGACAACCCACCCCATTGCGGAGAGTCCGTCGTCACTTGCACCGCGTACTTGTGCGGGTAGTACGTTTCGTTGGTCCCCTCGCGCGTCCCGTGGTTCTTGCGGCCGGGCACCTTGCGGTCCTCATACAACAGGTCCGCCGTCACCGCGAACAACTGAATAAAGTCCTTCGGCACCCCCCCGCCGATATAGAAGACACCCGTATCCGTCGCGTTCTCCGACAGCTTCATGAACTCGACGTAGTCGCTGACCCCGTCGAGCACCAGATTAAACTTCTTACTCTTAGCGATCAGCGCCGCATCCCCGTACGGGCTGTCGATGATGGCCGGGCAGTACACCGGCACCTTGTGCTTGGCCGCGACGCTGACAATCGACCGGATCTTCTTCTTGCCCAGCCACAGCCCGAACTCATACAAGAACCGCCGCGACGAGTACGCCGTATCCGGCTCAAGTGTCAAGATGAACTCGGCGATCATCTCCGTCATCTTCATGTAATCATCTTCGCGCCCGTACACGTCGTAGTACCGGTTGTACCCGCGCTCGAACAGCGCAGCATCATCCGTGTGATGCGCCCCCTGCACATACGGCTTACCGATCGCATCGACGATGTCTTCGCTCAGGTTCGCCCCCGTCCCGACGAGGATGTCCACGTACCCGTTCTCGATGAACCAGTTGATGATCTCGTACTGACCCGTCGTCGACAGCGACCCGGCATACCCCAGCAGGATCGTGGCCTTGCGGTCTTTAATCATCCGCTCGAGCGCAGCAGTACACTCCGCCAGCGACCGCCCCTGAAACCCGGTCTTCGCCATGTCGTCGAGCAGTCCCGACACCGACCGATTCTTCTTCACCCGAACCTGCTTCACCTTCGGGTTCGATAGTCGCCGCTTAGCCATAACCGTACTCCTCTAAAACAACCGCACCGAAAAAAGAAAATGGCGGGTGATTCTATTGGCGCACAACCACCCTGTAAACGGGAGATAGGCGTATCGAAAAGTCAAAACCGGGTATCGCGCTCAAACATCGGCGCGACGCACTACTCACCCGGCTCGCAATAACACGACGACGTCGGCGACACATCCGCGCCCACCCACGCCACCGCCAGCCGCTCCGCGACCGCATCTGCTTCGTCGTGTTTGTCCTGCGCGCGCAGCGCGCGCTCCAATCCGACCAGCGCCCACCCGTTCTCGCGGTGGCGCTCAAGGTCCTCGCGATAGACCTGCTCGGCCTCCTCGTACCGCTCGGCCGAAACCAGCAGCGCCCCCAACGCATGTCGCACCGGCAGCATCCACCCCGGCGGCTCGTCGTACACCAGCGCATCCTCCATCGCGATCCCCCCGCGCAACACCCGAAACGCCGCGTCGCGCTTGCCCTCGCGGAACAACAGCTCCCCCTCGATCATCGCCATCGCGATCGGCAACACGCTCGATACCGGGTTATTAAAGATGTACCACTCGTCCGGTACCACAGCCGCCGCCGCCGCGAACGCCGCCTGCTCCCCGCGCGCCTCCTGGGTCCGCCCCAGAGCCGACAGCGCGACTGCACGCGCATAATGACGCACCGCATTGCTTACTAGCCGGTCCTGTGCATACGCCGGCTCCTCCAACACCTCCCGCCACTTGCCGAACCGCACCAACACATGAAATGTCGTCGGCATGATCCCCTCGATCAGCGGCGCGAACTCGCTAAGCGGCCCCGCGGGTGTGTCGCGCTCAAGATCGCGTGCCGCCCCGATCGCCTCCTCATAACGCCCGCACATCATCCCCGAGTACGCCAGAAAGTGCAGGTTGTGCGCACAATAAATCGCAAACAGCCGCGGCGCCGGCGCCCGCTTCAGATACGCCCGGTCAGCCGCCACCGCCGCCACGTTCGTCGTCACCGCGTCCGCATACCGCCCGACGCGCACATAAATATGCGACGGCATGTGCACCAGGTGCCCGGCCCCCGGCACCAACGCCCCTAGCCGATCCGCCACCGCCACCGCCCGCTCCGGCTCACGCGACGCCTCCACCGCGTGGATATAAAAATGATTCGCCCCCACATGATTCGGCCGCCTCGCCAGAACCCCCTCCAACACCCGCATAATCTCATCGATCCGCCCCTTCCCCTTGCCCTGCTCGTCCCAGTAATCCCAAGGCTGCAGGTCCATCAGCGACTCCGCATAAAGCGTCGCCACATCCGCATCATCCGGGAACCGCACATACACCCGCCCCATCGCGCGCGCGTACGCCTCATCCAACCCCCGCCGATCCGCCGGCGCAGGCCACGCGTACCGCGCCGATACCGCTTCCACCAGCCCCGCCTCCACCGGCGACCCCGCATCGATCCGCGCCACCGCCTCGTCCGCCGCCGCCCGCGCCGCCTCGCTGCGCGCATCGCTCATCACCGGGTCGTTGATATTGATCCCCAGCGCATACGCGATCCCCCACCACGGCATCGGCGACTCCGGATCATGCCGCGCCGCCTCCTCAAAGCTGCGGATCGCCTCATCGTGATTGAACCCGTACGCCATCTGCATCCCCTGCTCGAACCACCGCCGCGCCTTGGCCGACCTCGACTGGATCACCCGCTGATACCCCGAGAACCCGTCATAAAGACGCGCCTCCCCCCCGCCACGCGGCGCCGACCCACACCCGACCAGCGCGACCAACGACACCACAACCACAACCCACCGATGCAACTGCCTGATACTCATGGATCAACCTCTCTAGACTAATTAGTGCAAAGGTGTCTCGATCACCGACCGAGCACCGCCACCCACGCGGAGCACTCAAGAATACCAAATCCCCAACCGCACTCTGCGCGGCCCAGCCGCGAACCACCCCGATCAAATTGAGTAGAAAAAACCCTATAAAAATCCTTGGCGCAGTACACCCCTTTCGATATCATGCCTTCCTTGTCGCCTGTGCCGCCGTGGCTCGGGCGGACGGAGGACCCCGCTAGGTACCCCACCCGGGTACCCCGCCTAGAACCCCACCTTTTGGAGGACTCGATCATGGCTATCAGACCCAAACAGTTATCGTGCGCGCTCATCGCCGGCGTCAGTGCCCTTGCGATCGGCAATCCCGCATCCGCCGTCGTGCTCCAACCCAACGAAGCCGACAGCGACGACGTCTTCACCTACCAGTTCGCCGGCGCCGGCTTCGGCATCGCACCATCCGCCGCCGCCCAGAACCTCGACACCGACACGCTGCTCGCCCAGGCCGACAGCCCGATCATCGGCCTGCTCCTGGGTACCAGCCGGTCCGCAACCACGACCCACTCGATTGACGCCGAGGGCGACCTCCCGTCGGACGTAGCCAACTACAACCCCGCCACCGCCACCGATGTCGACACCGGACACGACGGCAACTCCTGGCTCAAGTTCGATGTCAACGGCACCGGCCTGACCGCTGACCAAGTCGGCAAAGCCACGCTCAACCTCTGGGCCCTCGACGGCTTCGGCATCACAGGCGCTTTCGCGAACCCCTCGCCCGGCGAAGAGGTCGAGACCGAAGTCTACGCAGCAGCCGGCAATTGGGATGAGCAAGCCCTCACCTGGGACAACCAGGGCGCAGCCGTCCCCCCGTTTGGTGCTCCGGTCGATACCGTCACACAATCCGGGGTCGAGCAGTGGGTCAGCTTCGATGTCACCTCCCTCGTCGCCGATTGGCTAGCCAACCCCGGCACCAACGAGGGCTTCTTCCTGCGGCAAAAAGACATCGTTGAAACCCAGACCGGAACCGGCGGGGCTACCGGCGTTGTGTCCTCACTCTACGCCTCATCGTGGTTCGGCGACCCCGGCGCACCGGCGTTCAACTCCTCGGCCGATGCCGCGTTTCGTCCCTTCCTGCGCATCGACCCCATCGTCCCCGAGCCCATCACCGCCACACTCTCCATGATGGCTGTCGGCTCACTCGCACTCACCACCCGCCGCCGCCGCCGCGCCTAACAGCGCGACGCCCCGAGCGACACAACAACCCAACCACCACATACACAGAGCCCCGGCCAACGCCGCGGGCTCTGTTTTTCTATTCGCACAACGCCACCCTCAACGCGGCGCGACCGGCGCCCCACCCCGCCCCGGCCGCTTGTTCGACCAATACTCCAAACTCTTACCCGTCTGCGCCAGGATCAACCGCCGCGCATCCGGTACCTGCAACAACTCCACATGGTTGTCGTTGAACCCCACGCTGATCCCGCCCCCACCGCTATCTTGAATCCGCGTGAATACGGCAACTTTGTCCGCGTCCAGATCATCCACCAACCCCGGCAACAACACATACGACGCGTGCTCGTTCACCCACCGCCGCTGACGCCCCTCAGGCCAATCCCCAAACCCACCCGGTACTGTCACCGACGCCATCGGCGACAACGCATACTCGACCGGGAAGAACCCCTCGACCACCAACAACCCGATATCGTCCGGAAACCTCCCCTTGTTCCCCTGCGCATACGTCACACACGCATTGTGAATCCCGCGCACCTGCGTCGAGCTCTGCATCTGCCTCGCCGTCCGCCGCGCCGCCCCCAAAGCCGGCAGCGTGATCCCCGTCACCAGCGCCGTCGATGACGCATTCATATTCCCGTTCGGCCCCAACAGCGTGCTCCCCGGGAACGGCTTGACCCCAAGTGTGTGCAGCCCCTGGTCATCCACCCACGCCGCGCCACCCGCCGGCGTCACGTGCGGCAATATCTTCTTCAGCGGCGGCAACAACATCGCCAGCGCCGCCTTCGACTCCCACCGCGGATTCACCGAAACGATCGCGTGCCACAACACCAACACCATCTGATACGCCTGCGGCGCCGTCGCCGGCAGGTCCACAAACGAAACACACATCAACGCCTCATCGCCCAGCCGTGCCCGCATCGCCCGATACGCCGGCGCATCCAACACCGACGCACCACCGCCCGCCGCCTGCTCGTGCGCCATCACCACCGACTGCGGGTACAGCCCCACAAACAACATCCCGTCATGCACCGCCCAGGACGGCGCGAGCAGCGGCAGCACCAGCGCATGCACCGTCAGCTCCCCACGCTGCGCCTCGCTGAACACGAATCGCGGCTGACCCGGCTGCCCCTGCGATGCCACCACCTGATTCAACAACCGGCTCAGCGCACGCAGCGCACCCTCGGCCCGCTCCGCGTCCGCCAACCGATTCACCAGCACCAACCCCCCGCCGATCCCGCTCGCACCCGGATCGCTGTACAAAACCCACTGCGACCCCAGCGCATGGATCAACCCGCGCTCGATATCAAACCCCGCCATCAGCGACGCCTGCTCCAGCCCCGCGCGCGCCTGCCCCGCCGCCTCCCCGTCCGCCTGCTCCACCGCACCCATCACCGCGGTAAACACCGCCCCCAGATCAAACCGAAACGCCGAGAAAAACTGCGCATCCACTGGAACCATGCCCAGCATCTGGTCCGTCACCGCCTCCGCGCCCAACAACGCCCGCACAACATCACCCCGCGGCACCGGCGAATCCACAAACCCCCGCGTCACCCAATCACCACCCTCGAACCGCCCACCCCACGCCGCGCTCAACACTCCATCCAACCCCAACACCGCCCGACGCGCCGCCCACACCTCCGCCGCCGCGGGCGTCATCTCCGCAACCGCCATTCGCTCACACGCATCCACCACACCGCGCACATCCACATACGCCACACAGACCCCATCACCCCCCACGCGCCCAACCGCTCTCTTAAACCGCTCCACCGACGCGATCGATTCACCTGCCGCGCTCTCCGGCTGCGCCGCGAATCCCGCGTCCGCTGCGCTACTCAACACCACCAACCCCCCATGCGCCTCCAGGTATCCCGCAAACGACACCTCCGCCTGCGCGCACAGCGCGCCAATCTCCTTTACCAGCGACGATGCTTCCACTTCCTCGCCCGCATCGATCACCAACACGAATCGCGGCTCCTGCGACCCCCGCGCGCGCGGCGTATACATATCCACGTAACACACCACCGGGTAACGCCACGCCCGCGCGCCGATCGACATCACCCGCTGCACGGCCTGTACCGCCTGCATCGCCCCACGATCACCCTCCCCGATCGCGCGCAAACTCTCCGCGACGTGCTCGGCCAACCCTTCGCGATCAACCTCACCCAGCAGCGCCTTCAACCGCGACCGCTCATACTCCCCGCCCAGCCCCTCCGCCCCCGCCCACCCCACATACACCAGCGCATCGGCCGGCACCCGCTCCACCAACGGCTGCGCCGCGGCGCCCCCGCAAATCCAGCCACCCAACACAACGATCACGAAATAACGCAACATGGGACCTCCAGACATCATGGATCAACAGACCGAACCCGGGCCCGCAAACACTCTCCCATCCTACCGTTCACCAACCCGCCGCACCGACGGAACTCCTAATCCCCGCCCCCAACGAAATTTCCCGGCAAGCACGCAACCTCGCCCGCAACATCGCCTATCGTGTCCGGCCGTTTCCCCAATCAATAATAATGACGCCTGAGCGAACACACCCCCGATTGCCCGCTATAATGTCAATGGTTCTGACCCGCGACGGCTCGCCAAGCCGCCCTCTCTAACCAGGACCAACGCCGGCCACAACAAGGAGCGAGCAATGACGCAATTGCGCCCATCGACCCTCCGCCGCACCCTGATCGCTATCTGCGCCGCCACCGTGCTCACCGGCACAACCCCCGCCAGCGCCCAAGACGCGCTCGCCATCCGACACACCGACACCGAGCTCGGCGTCCTCTACCAGATCAGCCTCCAACACGGCAGCGCCAGCCCGATCGGCGCCATCTTCAGCTCACCGTTCTTCCGCATCGATGTCCGGGCCATCGCCTTCGTTGGCGACGACCTGTTCGGGATCGACATCCAAGCCGACCAACTGCTCAAGATCAACCCCGCCACCGGTAACGCCACCGTCGTCGGCGACCTCGGGTTCAACGTCGCCCCAGGCTACGCCAACATCGACACCGCCTTCCGCATCCCCGGCGCCGAAGCCGTCGGCCTGTCTTTCGACCCGACCTTTAGCGCTAACGGCAACCTCATCCTCACCGACTTCGACATGGCCTACCCGATCCCGCCCACCTCCGGCCCGCCCGCACAAACCGGTGGTGTCCGCATCTACTCGGTCAACACCACCACCGGCCTGGCCACCGCCCACGCGCCCGAAGGGCCGTTCCCGCCCGCGAACCTCTTCACCGACATCGCCCACCGCCCCGGCAACACCCTGTTCGGCTTCGGCATCGGCCAATCGTTCGGGACCTCACCCGGCTCGCTCTACACCTTTAACAACACCAACAGCGGCATCGTGGGCAGCACCCCCGCCGGCGGTGCCTTCCAATCCGCCGACTTCATCACCGGCTCGAACATCGGCCTGGATGCCACCGGCACGCGCCTCTGGGGCATCGCCGACATCGGCGGCGAGATCTTCAAGGTCGACGGCAGCGACCCCGCACAGATCGTCCGCCCCGCCGGCCAGGGCCTGCACGGCTTCAACAACCTCGCCATCATTGTCCCCCCCACCGTCCACTGGTCCAAACAGACTGCCGGCGACTGGTACGACCCCGACAACTGGTCCGAGCGCGTCGTCCCGCGTTTCTCCACCGATGTCGTCATCAACCCGGCCGGAGGCGGTGTCGCCTCGTTTCCTTCGACCGACAGCCCCAAGATTAAATCCCTGCTCATCGGCGGCAACGATCACGGCGTCGCCGAGCTGCGAATCCCGTCATACACTACCCTCCGTGCCACCAATGACGTCGTCATCGCCGACCGCGGCCGGCTCTCCGGTATCGGTGATGTCAACACCACCGCCGGGACCATCACCGTCGAGCCCGGCGGCGAGATCCTCGCCCAAGGCGGCGAAATCCTGCGGGTCTTCGGCGACTTCGTCACACCGGTTGAGAACTCCGGTGAACTCAACGCCATCGGGGGCAACATCACCTCCAGTTCATTCGGCGGCTCCGTCATCAACCACACCAACGGTCAGGTCAACGCCGTCAACGGCTCGATCGATTTCCGCAGCGGCCTAGACAACCACGGCGTCGTCAACCTCACCGCCTCCAACGCCAACCTGCGCGGGGCCGCGGGCTCCGTGATCAACCGCGCCCCGGTTGATCTCGCCGCGAACACCTTCTTCACGGACCAAGACGACTGGCTCGAACACGTCCAGAACCTCGAATCCTTCCGCACGACCTTCGAGAACATCAAAGACTTATACACCTTCGACCCCACCATCAACGACGGCACCCTCGGCCCCTCCCCGGACTTTTTCAACGTCTTCACCGGCCTGTCCCGCACCTTCTTCCTCGACACCGTCCAGCCCGGCGCCGAGTTCATCTACAACGACTCCAACAACGGTGGCAACATCTTCCCCGGGCTTGTGGACGCCCTCTCAGTCGGCAACGTCAACGAGCACGAACAAGACAGCTTCAATATCACCATCCTGACCTCGGGCCCGACCATCAACGCACCGCCACTGACAGCCTTCGGGCTACGCTTCAAGAACACGACCCCCGAAGCCGGCGAGATACTCGAGTTCGAAGATGAGTTCGGCACCATCTTCGCCTCCACAACCAACATCCCCGACAACGGACCCGACGGCACCTTCGTCGGCATCATCACCGACACCCCCATCCGCCTGATCCGTTACCTCGAAAACGCCGGCATCGACGACATCGCCATCGCCGACTTCATGTTCGCCACCGCCGCCATCACCGGCCAGATCAACGCCACCAACTCAAACATCACTTTCGACGGCAACGGCGTCAGCGACGACATCGGCCTGGTCAACCTCGGCGTGCTCAACCTCACCAACACCACCATCGACGGCGACATCCGCTCACCCGCGGGCTCATTCATCAACGCCAACGCAGGTGTCATTTTCAACGGCCACGTCTCCGGCGCCGCCACATTCCCCGGTGCTGGCCTGGTCACCTTCAACGGGACCTACGCGCCCGGCGACTCGCCCGCCGGCGTCCTCATCGGCGGCGGCGTCTCATTCGGCCCCGCCGCGACGCTCGAGATCGAACTCGCAGGCCACACTCAGGGCACCGAGTACGACCACGTCCTGGTCAACGGCGCCGCCAGCCTCGACGGCACCCTCAACGTACTCCTCATCAACGGCTTCGAAGACGAAATCATCCCCACCGACTCCTTTGCCGTCATGACCTGGGACACCAATGACGCCACCACCTTCGACAACATCGCGCTTACGCTCCCGACCGCCATGGACGGCCTGTCGTTCATCCCGTTCTACTTCAGCAACACCCTGACCCTCGTCGCCGACGCACTCGACGGCGATGCCGACCTCGACGGCGACGTCGACCTTGACGACCTGGTCGCACTCGCCGCCAACTTCGACACGACCGTCACCGAGCGCGACTGGCGACTCGCCAACTTCGACTTCGACACCGATGTCGACGCCGACGACCTCGCCCTCATGGCCGCCAACTTCTTCCTGCCCGGATCCGACACCGAAACCTACACCTCCGACGCGCTCGCCGCCCTGATCGGGATTCAACTCAATCAATCCCCCGAGCCCGCGACACTCGGCTTGCTGATACTGCTCGCCTGCCTAAGCCCACGACGCACAACACACGCATAGAAACAACGCGCACCACCCGGCGCGCGCCACCAAAATACCGTTTCAAGTCTCTATGAAGCCCGCTGCGCACGAACACCCGGCGTCGGCACCCGCACACCCGCAGGCACCTTCACCATGCGCCCCAGGTCGTCCGCCGCCCGCCCCGCCGCCAGCCTCTTCACCGCCAGCGCCATCTGACTCGGGTCGATCTCGTGCACATCTATCGCACACCCGATACCCGCCAGCATCGGGACACACAGCCGCCCGCCCAGGTGCTGGCGAAACTCATCCAGCCCCGCCAGCAGCGCACCCGTATCCGCCATCGCCTCGTGATACGTTTCCAACCCCAACGCGGTAATCGTGTCCAACACCAATCGCGCATCGCCCCACGGCAAGATCCCCGTCAGCGCCGCATACGTCGTATCCAACGCAACACCCATCGCCACCGCTTCGCCGTGACGCACCGAGAACCCCGTCAACTGCTCGATCTTGTGCGCCGCCCAATGCCCGAAATCCAACGGCCGTGCACGCGTCAACTCGAACGCATCACCACCCTCAACAATATGCGCCAAGTGCAACCGCGCCGACCTGCGAAGGATCGGCCCCGCCGCCTTCACATTACGCTGTCGCAACGCCGGGGCATTCACCGCCAGCGTCTCAAAAAACGCACGGTCCTTCACCAGCGCAACCTTGAGCACCTCGCTGAAACCGCAGCGCCAGTCCCGCCCGCTCAGCGTCGACAAAAACAGTTCGTCATGCACCACCGCCCAAGGCGGCGTGAACGCACCAAGAAAATTCTTCTTCCCGAAACGATTCACACCGTTCTTCACGCCCACGCTCGAGTCCGCCTGACTCAGCGTCGTCGTCGGCAGCCGCACCAGCCGCACGCCCCGGTGCGATATCGCAGCCGCGAACCCCACCGCATCCAGCAACGCGCCCCCCCCAATCGCCACCACGCACGACTGGCGACACAACTCCGCATCATGGATCGCCGCGCAAATACGATCGATCACCGCCGCATCGTTCTTGCACGCCTCCCCACCCGGCACCGTCAGGATCGGCTCAGCCAGCGCGATGTGCTGCGTGTACGCATCCGCATACCCCCGCACCCGTTCGTCGATATAAGGCCAGCGCTCCGCCACCCCCTGATCCACCACGACCAATGTCCGCACCGGGCCGCGCCCCCGACTCTCGCCCTCCGGCGCGATCGCCTCAGCCAACACCGGGTTGTACGGATCAAACGCCTCACGCGTGAAGCGCAACCGATGCACGAACTTGACGGAGAAAGCCGCGTTGGTATCCAACTTCTATCCTCGTATCGTCGTGTGCGTTTTCGGGCGTCGGGCTGACCGCCCTCTCTCGCCTGCCCCTGACCTCTCCCCCCACAACCCCCCCCGCACGAAGACCACTCCCGCCCTATTCCCCCCCACATGCCCGAAAAACGAAAGGTCCTGCTCCGTGACCGTGGGGGCCCACCCCAGCCGCCCCTCCCATATCCTACTCAACGATCAGCCGGGTGCCCCGCCATTTCATCGGTGAGATTCTATCTTAGGCATGACAATCCACCCCAGTCACCAACCGCGCCGGCTCATTATTTATCAGAACCTGCTCGAGCGGATCCGCCGAATCCCCCGCATCGATCCCCACCGCGATCAGCCGTGCCGGCACCCCGGCCCCCAGCGTCGCTGCCCCCGCCGCCTCCGGCCCTAACACCCCCTCACCAGCCAGCCCCGCGATCCCATTCACCGTCGCCATCCGCAGCAACAGCTCCGGCGAAACCCCATCCCGCCGATACAAATGTCGCATCGCCCCCAGCACCCCCAACGGCTGCACCGCCCCCACAGGCTGACAAACCACCGAATCCGTCCCCAAACACACATTCACGCCCCCCTCGATCATCTCCCGATACCGATGCCTCACCCCCTCATCAGGACGGTGGTGCCCGAAATAATCACTCGCCACCGGGCAATACACCACCGACGCCCCGCACCCGGCCAACACCCCGATATGCGACCCCTCTATATAGTTGCAGTGCGCCAGCAACCACCGCCGCTCAGCCAACACCGGCGCCAGCCAATCCACCGGGTGCTGCCCCGTCCCACGGATCGTCTGATCCCACCGCCCGATCGCCCGCAACATCTCCGCGAACGGCCCATCCCCATCGCGCACAAACCGCACCTCCTCCGTCGTCTCCGCCAGATGCGTACACAACCCGACACCCCGCGCACACGCCCCGACGCCCCGCGCCGCCAACCCCGCCGCCTCACGATACAACCCCAGCCCACACGAATACGGCGCATGAGGCTGCAACCCGATGCTCCCCTCACCATCCCCCTCACTAAAATCCCTCGTTAACCGCTCCACCGCCTCCGCTTCGTGCAACCCGATCCCAAAACACTCCAGATAACTCACCCCGCCAAGCCCGCTCTCCGCCCGATCCGCCGCCGCCCCCACCGACCCGGCGATATCGCCGATCCACCCCACCCCGTGTTCGATCGACATCACCGCCCCCCGCCGCACCGCCGCCCGCTCCGCCTCCCGCGTCCGCGGCCCCAGCTCCATCACCTCCCGCAACCAACCCGTAAAGGCCCCCCCATATGCCCGCGGCCCCACCGCGCTCAGCCCCAGGTGCGCATGCGCATTGACCAGCGCCGGCATCAACAAGCACTCACCTAAATCGACTTGCCCCGCCCCACTCCGCTCCCCAACCTCCCCGCACACCGCCCCCACCTCCCCCGCCGCGACGACCCGCCCACCCGCCACCGCCACCGCCCCAGGCCGCGCACAACACCCCGCCGCGTCCCGCACCGCCGCCGCACGATAAACCACCACCGCCGACCCACGCATAAAACACCTCGCAAACTCTCTCCGCCTCCCCGCCCGCTCCCCCTGCCACTGCCCGCACAAATTGATTTTTCAACCGTACACGATAGCTTGTACACAGACTCGCCACGCGAACCGACCCCGCATAAGGACCCACAACAATGGCCTACCCAAGAACCCTCACCGCGCTGTTGTTAGCACTCGCCGCCACAGGCTGCGTCTCCCAACGACACGCCGACGACCTGCAGACACGCTGGCGCATGTCCAACGAGCAACTCATCGAGCTGCGCGTACAGCTAGAAGAAAAACAAGCACTCGTCGACGCGATGCAGGACCAGGCACACGCACAGGACGCCGGCCTCGCCGACCGCGCGCGCAACGCCGAAGCCGAACGCGACCGGCTCGCCGCCGCGCTCGACGAAGCCGAGAAACAACTCCGCTCCATCGGCACCGGCCCCATCCTCGAAGCCGAGCTCGACCTCGCGCTTAACAAACTCGCCGCCACCAACCCCGGCCTCATGAGCTACGACCCCGCGCTGGGCATGGTCAAGTTCTCCAGCGACCTCACCTTTGACCTGGGCAGCACCGACCTCTCCACCGCCGCCGCCGCCTCCCTGGCCAAGTTCGCTCGCATCCTCCAATCACCCAACGCCAACGGCTACACCGCCTGCATCGTCGGACACACCGACAACGTCCCCATCAAAAAGCCCGACACCCGCGCCAAACACCCCACCAACTGGCACCTGTCAGTCCACCGCGCTATCGCCGTCAAGGACGCGCTCGTTGACGCAGGCGTCCCCGCCGACCGCCTCGGCGTCGCAGGCTACGGCCCCGAACGACCCATCGCCGCCAACGCACGCAAAGGCAGCCAGGCCAACCGCCGCGTCGAGATCTACCTCATCCGCTCCGACCACGCCGGCGTCATCGGCCGCGCCCAACCCGGCAACTACACCGACTTGCTCGCCGCCGACACCCTCGCCGAGCCCGACCCCATCCCCGAACCCACCCCCCCCGCCATCAAACCCGCACCCGCCCCCCCCAAACCCATGACCCCAATCACCGCCAAGCCCGAACCCAAGCCCGAACCCGAAACCCCCACCAAAACCCCCGACCCCGGCCCCGGCATCGACATGTTCAAGTAACCGCCACCCCACCCCGACTGTGCTACTGGCCGCTCGCCCGCCAGTGCTCCGCCGCCGACTCCCTCACGCCACTTCTCCCGTAGGCCAGGTCATCGGCCTGCCGCCCAGTGCCCCATCTAATAAACCACTGCGCGCACCGACACCAACCCGAAATCTCGCGGGCTCCAACAGCGCGCCTACAATAAGACACCAAACACCCGTCGCACCCACGAATCTCGCGGGCCCGAGGCACTCTGCCCTTACTCCCTAAAAACCCCCAGACGCCGCACGCCCGATCAACTGCGCAACAACACCCAAAACGATGGGCCGTACCACACTCCAAACCACCGCCCTCACGATCGCACTGGCATTGTCCGCCGCTCAACCCCTGTGCGCCGCCGACTACCGTTTCACCAAGATCGCCGACTCCGATGGCCCGATCACGCTCCCGTCACTGTTTGCCACGATGAACAACGCAGGCCTGGTCGCCTTCACCGGTATCGACGAGGAGGGTGGCCACGCGATCTATGTCAGTGACGGCGGGCCATACACGAAAGTCGCCGACGGCGACGGACGCTTATCGATGTTCGCAACCATGCCGGTAATCAACGAGCTGGGCACTGTCTTGTTCCGTGCGATAATTAGCACGAATCAAAGGCCGGGCATCTTCGTCGCCTCCACCCACACACCCGCGCTTGCCGTCACCACACTCGCCGACAGCACCGCGGGTTTCTCCAGCATTGGCTTTTTCACACTCTCCCTGAACAACGCCAACGTCGCGGCGTTCCAAGGCTATCGCTTCGGTGGCGATCAGGGCGTCTTCACCAGCAACGTCACCACCGCCCCCTACACCCTCACGACCATCGCCGACAACACCGACTCACCATTCATGGCCACCGACTCACCCATGATCAACAACGCCGGGCAGGTCTCCTTTCTCTCATACCTGGAAAACGGCGAAACCGCCGTGTACGTCGGCGGCACCGACCGCCCCCGCAACGACGCCACCCTCATCGCCGACACGACCGGACCCCTCGCCTACATCCTCAACCCCGTGATGAACGACTCCGCAACCGTCGCCTTCGAAGGCCGGCTCAGCGACAACATCACCAAAGCCGTCTACCTTGCCTCACCCGACACACACCCCAACCAGATCGACCCCCTGTTTACCATCAACCCGATCAACGGCTTCAAGGACCTCAACTCACTCGCCATAAGCAACAACGGCTCGGTCGTGTTCACCGCCGACATCAGCAACCAGCACGAAGGCCTCTACGTCGCCACCCCCGACGGCGAGATCGAAAAAATCATCCAGACAGGCCTAGCCATCGACGGCGCGCGCATCGAATCCATCTTTCTATCCAGACGCGGCAGCTTCAACGACTCAGGCCAGATCGTGTTCCGCGTCGGCCTGGCCAACCACCGTTCCGCCATCTACCGCGCCGACCCTATCATCCCCGAACCCGCCACACTCGCCCCGACCTCTATGATCTCGATCACACTATTCACGCGCCCATCGCGTAAGGCGGGCCATCGAGCTGCCGCGATAACCCCCCCTACCCCTCCCCGGGCCAACCCTCGAACACAAACTTCCCGTCCTTGCTAATCACCTCACCGTCCACCGTCACCGTCCCGCCCTCGCGCAGGTCGCACACCATATCCCAGTGCAGCCCCGACTCGTTCGCGTTGCCCGTCTCCGGGTACCCCGCCCCGACGGCCGCGTGGAACGTCCCCCCGATCTTCTCATCGAACAGCGTGTTCTTCGTGTACTTGCGGATCTCATAGTTCGTCCCGATCGCGATCTCGCCCAAGCTGCGCGCCCCCTCATCCTGATCCAGCATCTGCTCAAGAAAATCCTGATTCTTCGACGCCTTGGCCTTGACCACACGCCCCTTCTCAAACGTCAGCTCGATGTCATGCACCTCGCGCCCGTTGTGCACCGCCGGGAACGAGTACCGCACCACCCCGTTCACCCCACCGTCCTCCGCATCGAGGTTCGGCCCCGTAAACACTTCCCCATCCGGGAAATTATGGTGCCCGCAACAGTTCACCCACTTCATCCCCGTCACATTCACATGCAGGTCAGTCCCATTCGCCGCCTGAAAGTGCAGCCGCTTCTTCCCATTCAGATAGTCCACCACCTTCTGCTGCCGCGCCTCGATCGCACGCCACACCGCCACCGGATCGTCCTTATCCAAGTGCCCCGCCGCGAACACAAAGTCTTCGTAGTTGCGAAGACTCATCTCCGCGTCCTGAGCGCTCGCCGACGTCGGGAACAGCGTCCCCACCCAGCGCAACTCATCCTTCGCCGCGCGCTCCATGAACCGCTTAAAGATCGGCTTGCGCGCCGCCGACGCCTTGCCCTGACGCTTCGGGTCCACCTGCGACATGCTCTTGGTGTTCGTCTCCGCCCACAGCCCGATCGACACATCGATCGTCTCAACCTCGTTCACCAGCAACGGGCTGACATATTCCAACTGCTTATCGTCGGCCCTCTCCAAAAACAAATCCCGCAACGTGTCCGGCGCACACTTCAGGTGAGGGTGCGCACCCGCCGCCAACACCCGCTCATAGACCGCTTCGAGCAGCGGGATCGACACCGGGTCGCCCGTGATCCTCACCACCTGCCCCGGCTTCACCCCCGTCGAATAATCCACCAGCACCCCGGCCAACTTCTCCAAACGCTGATCGCGCATATCGCTACCTCATCCTGTTTCATTAAATGAACTTCCGACCCGAAAAGCCCCCGATCTTAAAGCCAATCCCCCCACCAGCAAACCCCATCGGCTGTGCCAACCACTTCCCCCGCTCTTTCCGCCCCACAACCCCTACCCAACCCCTGCAAACCACCCGATACTGTTATTATGGTGGCAGGCGCCGTCCACCCACCGCGTCGCCCTCGCTCATCTGTCCGACACTCCACACGCTGGAGGAACCGACCTTGCCCCCAAAGCCCACGGGCCAGCAACCCCAGGCCACCTCCCCCGGCACCGCCCAACGCTCACCCGCGCCAACCCCCTCACCCAGCCCCGCACCGCCCGACCTGAACTTCGGCTCACACCTCGAACCCGCACTGCTCCAAGCCTGCGACAACCGACTCTCCATGCTCCGCTGGTTCCGCACCTCCTGGCAGCGAGGCGGCGCACTCACCGGCTATGCGATCTACCGCGATGCCAACAACCACGACCACCACGTTGTCGTCAAGCTCCCCGTCCCACCCGCCGAACGACAGTGGCTGATCAACCTCCAACACGGCGACGACGTCTGCCCCCGCCTGCTCGCCCAAGGCCAATCGCTCGACCAATACGACCTCGCCTGGGTCGTCATGGAATGCCTCCCGCACGGCCCACTGTCCGACGCATGGCAAGGCCAACAATTCAACCTCCTCACCGCCGCCGCCGCACGCTTCTACGCCGCCACCACCCAAACCCCCGTCACCCAACCGCCCACCCCCGAAGACTGGCCCGCCGCCTACAAACGCGCACGCGACACCGTCCGACAACACAACCTCCCCAACTCACAACGCTGGAACAAAGCACTCAAAGCCGCCAACCGCAAACTCCCCGAATGGCTCAACGTCTGGAACGACCGCCCCACCAATCAATGGTGCCACGGCGACCTGCACCTGGGCAACGCCATGACACGCAACGAACCGCCCGACGGACCCGCTCTCCTGCTCGACTTCGCACTGGTCCGACCAGGCCACTGGGTTGAGGACGCCGTCTACCTCGAACGCCTCTACTGGGGCCGAACCGACCGGCTCGCCGGCTGCAAAATCTGCAAACAACTCGCCCACGAACGCAAGAACCTCGGCCTGCCCGTCGCCCCCGATTGGCCGCGACTCGCCACCGTCCGCCGCGCACTGCTCGCCATGGCCACCCCCCTCATCCCCCAACACCGCGCCGACCCCACCCACCTAAACGCCGCCCTGGAAACCCTCGAATCCCACACCCGCTAACCCCCGTCCCACAGCCGCGCGCAAAAAAAAGACGCCGGTTCACTCGAACCCGCGCCACCGCACCATCATCCATTCAGGAAAACCTACGCCGTGGTATCAATCACCTTGCCGAGCCCAGACGCCTGGGCCAACGTCTGCTGAAGCTGCGCCGCCTGCTCGAGCATCGAGATCGCCGCCGCGCCCTGGGCCTCGGTTACGTTCTTAGCCTTCACCGCCACAGCCATGCCGATCTGGCCTTGCAGCGAGGCATTTGAAGCACTGATTGAACCGATAGCGGACATGCCCATACGATCGGCCATCGCGGGGGCCAGCTTGAAAGATTGCCCAAGCCCGGTCGGTGTAGGCCGTCCTCAGCGTTCCGCGTTGGACGGCAGGGTGAAGAAAAACCCGCTGCCCTGGCCCTCGACCGACTCGACCCAGATGCGGCCGCCGTGCTGGTCCGCCACCTTCTTGCACAGCGCCAGCCCCAGGCCGCTGCCGTCGTACCGTGCCCGAGTGTTCAACCGCTGGAACGGGCGGAAGACCTTCTCCAACGAATCCGCCGCGATGCCGATCCCGTTGTCCCGAACACACACGCACCACCGATCGCCCTCCTGCACAGCGGACACACGCACGACCGGATAATCACCATCGCGCCGGTACTTCAGGCCGTTGACCACCAGGTTCTGCAGCAACTGACACAACCCGGTCCGGTCGCCGCGGACCTGCGGCAACGGATCGACACACACCCGCCCGTCACACTCACCGATCAGGGCCTCGCACCGCGCGACGACCTCGGCGACGACCACGTCCAAGTCAACCGGCTCGAACACCACCGCGCTGCGCCCTGTCCGTGTGTATTCAAGCAAATCATCGATTAGCCGCGCCATCCGCGTGCCCGAGTCGCGGATGCGCTGACAGTGCTCCAACACTTTCTCATGCTTGCCGGCTTCGAGGTCCAGCGCCAGGAGTTGCGCGAACCCGACCAGCGAACGCAGCGGCGCCTTCAGATCGTGTGATGCCATCGACGCGAACATCTTCAACTCTTCCTGCTGCTCGAAAACCTGTTGCGTGAGCGCAGCCGTCCGGACCGCGCTATCGACCGCGCGCCGCAGGACATCGCCGTCGAGGTCTCTTTTCGGCAGGTAGTCCGACGCCCCGAGCTTCATGGCCTCGACCGCGACCTGTTCGTCGCCGTGCCCGGTCATCATGACAACAGGAACCCCGGATTCGACGAACGCCGGGATCAGACCCGTACCCTCGGCGTCCGGCAGCAGGAAATCGAGCAAGACACAATCGGGGCGTTCGCGGGCGAGGCTGTCGGCCGCGGCCTGGCCCGTCCCGGCGTCAACCACACGCCAAACGCCACCCACCATCCGGTGGACGCGCTCACGGTCCAGCTCGTCGTCCTCAACCAGCAGCACGGTCAGAGTTGGGTTGGTCATGGTGTTTTTTCCGGTGGGAATTCGACGTACCGCCAAAAACACTCTACCACCCGGGCGAGGTGACTAAAGTCCTCGCCGGCCTTGGATTTGACGAGGTAGCCGGCGACCTGGCTGGCGTAGGCGGCGGCCTTGTCGGTGTCGGCGTCGGAGGTGGTGAGCACAAACACGATGGTGTCGCGCAGATGCGGATCGGCGCGGAGTTCGGCGAGAAACTCGATGCCGTCCATCCGGGGCATGTTCAGGTCCAGGAGCACCAGGTAAGGCCGCCTGAGGGGGGCTTGCCCGTCCCGTCCGCGCAGCAGCTCGAGCGCCTCGACGCCGTCGCAGACGCGGTGGATGGGGTTGGCGATCTTCTGCTTTCGGAAGGCGCGCGCTACGGCCTCGGCGTCAAGGTCGTCGTCCTCGACCAGAACAATGTGGACCGTCCGATCATCCATCGTGTTCCCCTAAACTTGTGCACTCTTAGGCCAGGTAAAACGGAAGCATGCGCCGCGCCCCTCGGATTCGAGCCAGACCTTGCCGCCCTGGCTTTCAATCGTTTTCCTGACCACCGCCAAGCCCATGCCGCTGCCTTCGACCTGGTCACGCGGGCGGAGCGTCTTGAACATGCCGAACACGCGATCATGATACTTGGATTCGATGCCGGGGCCATCGTCAGATACGGCGAGTTCGACCCACTCGTCGCGCTCCTCGGCCGAGATCTCGACGCAGCCGGTGTCGCGGTCGTGGTGCTTGACGGCGTTCTGGATGAGGTTGCGCAGGACCAGCTCCAGCGGCGCGCGGTAGGCACGCAGGATGGGCAGGCGACCGGCCGCAACGACGGACATCCCGTCGGGCGGGGAGATCATCTGGGTGATGCCACCGATGAGGTCGGTGAGGTTGATCGTTTCAGCGTCGCCGAAGACGCGGCCTGCCCGTGAGTAGGCGAGCAGGTCGTCAAGCAGCGCCTCCATGCGTTCGACGCGCTGGTGCATCTTGAGCAGGTGTTCTTTGGTCGCTTGCGGGACAGAATCGCCGAGGTCTTCGACGATCCATTGTGCGAGACTATCCAGGCCACGCAGCGGGGCTTTGAGGTCGTGCGAGGCGACGTAGGCGAACTGGTCGAGCTCGGCGTTGGAGCGCTCCAAGTCGGCGGCATATCGGTTAAGCCGATCTTCGGCTTGCTTGCGCTCGGTGATGTCGACAACCGCGCTGAGGACGGCGGGCCCGTCGGCCGTGTCGATCGGATTCAAGGCAATCTCAACAGGGAACTCGCTGCCGTCCTTGCGCAGGGCGTAGAGGTCTCGGCCCGAGCCCATCGCCCGCGCCTCGGGGTTCACGAAAAACCCGCGTCGGTAGGCCTCGTGCGACCCGCGGAATCGCTGCGGCACGAGGGCATCGACATTCATCCCCAGCAACTCCGCCCGGCGGTATCCGAACACCCGTTCCATCTGATCGTTGACTAAAACGATCGCCCCGGAGTGGTCAACCATCATCAGCGCGGTCGGTGAAGCCGCGACCACACTTTCGAATCGTTCCTGCTCGCGCTTACGCTCCGTGACATCCACACCCGCCGCCAGGAACCCCTGAAGCTGCCCGCCCAACCGTACGGCTGTCACGTTCAGCAGCACGGTGCGGCGCGTCCCGTCACGGTGCACAAACTGCCACTCGAGCTCGTCGTAGGCACCGTGGCGCGCCCGCGCGACGAGGACATCAAACCCCTGAACGGTACGGCCGAGTGATTCAGACAGGTCACGCCCGCGGTGGGAGACCTCGACCGGGTCGTGCCACAGCATCGGCGACTCGCGCCCGACAACCTCCTCCGCGGTGTACCCGATCAGGCGCTGGGCGCCGGAGTTGAAGACCCGCACCGTGCCGTCCAGATCGGTCGCGATAATGGCTACGCGGTCGCTGGCGTCGAGCACGGCTTCGAGGCGCCGCTCAGCGGTTCTGCGCTCCTCGTTTTCGGATCTGAGCTTAGCGCGCTCGGCCTCGAGGTCCTGCGTGACGCTGAGGATCATCTTCGAGCGTGCGCGCAGCTCGGAGGCGCGGTCGTTTGCGGCCTCCTCGGCGATACGGTGCTCCTCGGCCAAGCGGCGCAGCGCATGGTTGACGTCCGTCAGTTCATCCGTGCGCTCGACGACCAACTGCGCAACGCGGGCGGACTCGCTGGAGACGCGGTGCACGAACACGCCTGCCAGCGCGGCCGCGGCGAAGCCGACGCCGAGGGTCGCCTCCGGCCAGCGCGTGGTTTTGCCCGCGAGATACCCGTGCGTCGGGAGCACGACGGCTGAGTACGACTTGTCGGCCAGCTCGAATCGCCGCTCGTGATAGACGCCTCCAGGCGCCCGGCTGACGACTGCGGACAGGGCCATCGGCCCGTCAGACCGCCGCCCGCGGCGGGGTGCGTAGATGGGGGCGGGGTCGCTGCCATCGGTCGTGTCGTAGAGGTGGAACTGAAGCCCGTCGGCCCACGGCTGCGCCATCGCAGCCTGTTGGATCAGGCCATCAATCAGCACAACCGACGTGACGAACCCCTCGAGGTTTGTGCGGCGCTGCTCCACCGTCTGGCGCGGCGCGCCGGTGCGGTAGATCGGCAGGAACAGGATAATGTGATGGCGCCGCTCGCGGCGGTCGGCTGAGACACGGAACAGCGAGATGCGCTCGCTGGCGATCATGTGGCCGGTGTCGCGTGCGCGGTGCATGACCCGCAAACGCTGCGGGTCCGAACCGTGGTCATACCCCAGCGCGACTCGGTTGGACTCAAGCGGTTCCGTGAACAAGACCGGGAAGTACTCCTCCCCCTCGGCGAGTTCGTCGGTAGGCACCAACGCCCCGTGGTTGTCAACCCGCATGATCGGGCCGGCCTGGCCCCCATACGCGCCGAGCGCTCGCTCGAACTCGGGGCGATCGGCAGCAGAGACGCGGGGCGTCCACTCGACACTGAGCAGGAAGGGGTATGCCGCAAGCAGGGGTTTCGTGAACAGCGCGAATCGGTCGCGGCCGACCTCGCGCGTCGCGGCGTAGAACGCCTCGAGTGCGATCAGGGCCTCGGTACTCTTGGAGAACTCGTGCTGGACGGCTGTGACCCGCTCCTGCGCCTCGCGCCGAAACTGCTCGGCCGCGTACCGCCGCTCTTGGCCCGCGAGGGCCTGGTAGACGAGCACCGACAGCGCAATACCCGCGATAACCACCAGCGACACCAACAATCCGCGCCTGCGCCCGGCTTGACCGGGTGGTGTCGCCGCGCCGCGGTCGTCCGGCATCGTCGGCTGGTCCTTTCCAGCAGTGCTCGTCATGGTGCGGCTATACCGACTCCATCGCGCCATCGGTGTCATCGGAATCGGCGTATCGCGGCGGCTCGCCCAGGCGCTTGAGCAGAGCGTCTACCTCCTGCTTCAGCTCAATGACGCGCGACTCGCGACCGGTCACTACCCGTGTGAAGGACTCGAGGTCGCAGTTGGTGTCCTCCAACTGCTTCGTCCGGACGTTGAGCGTTTCCTGTGACCGGCGCCGCTCGTCAACCTCGAGTTCCAAGTCACGATTCACCTGCGCCAGCCCGGGCAGGGCCAGCGCCTGTGGCACAATCGGGATCAACGCTAACACGGTGGCCCATGAGACAATCGCTGTGACGGCTTTGACCAGTGCAGACACGCGGTAAACCGGGTACCAGAAGATCACGGCTTCGATCAGGTGAACGGTGCCGCAAGACAGGATGAACGCCCCGAACAACACGAAGACGGTCGTGAAGGGAACGTCTTTGCGCTTGCGGATGAAGTACCAGAGGACGCAGGGGATGGCGACGTAGGCACCGAAGACCAGGACATCGGAGATGATGTGTACCCAGCCGTGTGGGGCGGTCCACCGGCCACAATTCCAGCGTGCGGGAAAATCGGCCGCGTCGAAGAGGTTTTTCAGCCACTGCATGATCGATCCCCGGTGATGCGATCGTTATTGGTGCGGCCGCGTGGCGCCTTGATGTTTGGCGTCGGCGGGTCGCGGGTTGCCTCCGGGCATTGTTATCGACATGGCGGGCGTGTCCAGTCCAAAAACCTACTTACTTTTTAGTCTGAGATGTTTTTAGGGGTGGAGAGTCGTGCGAGGGTGTCAAGTACATGGCACCGACCGACGGTGGTGGGAGCGGCATCGGACGGGCGAACACTAATCGGCGAGTAAGCGGTGGCACCCGAGCTGGGGGTGGCGATTAGTCTTTGGACGCCCAGAGCCACCGGTTGTGGTCGATGGGGCGGCGTTCGGGGATGGTGATGCGCCACCAGGCGTTTTTGATGACGTTGCAGGTGTATGCTCGTGCGCGTAGGAACTCGAGGCATTCAGTTTCGAGCTCGGCGGAGTGAGTCTCGATCAAGAGGTCGACGTGTTGTGTGGCGAGGAGGTTCTCGGCGCTGCGCAGAACGTCGGTCTCGAAGCCGTCGACGTCGATCTTGACAAAGCCACGCGCGTCGGGCGGGATGTCGAACGAATCGAGTGAAACGGAATCGTGTTGGTCGGGTCGGGCGCTGATGAATGTTTGCAGGAGGGTGATGCGCGGGTCATCGGCGAGTTCATTGGTGGCGCAGGTTCAGCCAGAGTGTAAGCCCGCGGAACAAGCCGATACGGATGCGGCAGGGGCGTCGCTGGTCTTTGACAAGGCAGCGTTTGATCCACGAGAAAGGTCGGAACCGGATGTTGTTGATGTTCATGATGTGGGTCAGGCGGTGAGTTGGTCGAGGGCGTTGAGCAGAGCGTCGATGTCGTCGTTCGTGGTGAAGGGGCCGGGGCTGATGCGTAGTGTGCCGGACGGATAGGTATTGAGGCGGCGGTGTGTGTAGGGGGCGCAGTGCAGGCCGGGGCGGGTGGCGATGTCGAAGCTGTCGTCGAGTATGGAGGCGGCGTCGGAAGGTTCGAGTCCGTCGATGTTGATCGAGAGTGCGCCGACGCGGTGGGTGGCAGCGTCGGGGCCGGTTGGGCCGTAGATGGTGACGCGTCGGTTGTCGGCGAGGTGGTCGAGGATCAGTTGGATCATGGCGCGTTCGTGGTTGATCGCGGAGGCGGGGTCGGCGTCGGCGAGGTAGTCGAGTGCGCGGGCGAGTCCGGCGATGCCGACGGTGTTGGGTGTACCGCCTTCGAGGAAGTAGGGGTAGAGGGGCGGTTGTGTTGGCGTGGAGGAGTCGCCGCCTGTGCCGCCCTCTCGCCAGGGGCGGAGCGTGGGGACGTTGGTGTTTGGGTTGTCAGGTTGTGCGGGTTGTGGGCAGCGGTCGCCGACGTAGAGGCCGCCTGTGCCGGTTGGGCCGAGCAGCGACTTGTGGCCGGGGAAGGCGAGCAGGTCGATGTGCATTTTTTCGATGGAGACGGGCAGAGCACCGGCAGTTTGTGCGGCGTCCAGACAGAACAGGACGTTGTGCTTTCGTGCGATCGCGCCGACGGCGGCGGCATCCTGGACCGTGCCAAGCACGTTGGAGGCGTGAGTCATCACGATCATGCGCGTGGCGGGAGTGATGGCGGCTTCGATGGCGGCCGGGTCGACAATGCCTTCGGTGTCGCAATCCACTCGGGTGAGATCGACGTATTGCGCGTCAGCGAGAGCCTGAAGCGGGCGGCTAACCGAGTTGTGTTCGAGGTTGGTGGTGATGACGTGGTCGCGGGTGGCCGTGTCGGTAACGGGCGCACCGAGCACACCTTTGATAGCCATATTGAGTGCGTCGGTGCAGTTCAGAGCGAAGACGACCCGGTTGTGGTCGGGCGCATCGAAGAGTTTGGCGAGCTGGAGCCGGGTGTCGTCGAGCATGCGCTCGGCGGCGACGGCCATGCGGTGACCGGCGCGGCCGGGGTTCGCGGCATGATTGGCGAGGAAGTCGGCCATAGCGTCCCCAACGCCGGGCGCCTTGGGGAAACTGGTTGCGGCGTTATCGAAGTAGATCACGTGGGAGGTCTTTCAATTAACGAGATGGGTGGGTTAGACGCTGGGTAGCCCCTGGACTCTGCGCCACGCGCTGAGTTGGCCCAGGTGAGTGGCTTCGTGCAGGAGCATCAGGTAGCCAAGTGCGAGGGCGACGGTCGGCATAACGGTTTTCCAGCGGTCGAGGAGGACCGGGGCGTTGAGCGCGGCGGAGTCGGAGGCGGCAAGCGCGGATTTTACTTGGGCGTGGCCCTGCACGAACGCATCGACGAGTACTGCTTTCGTGGGGTATACGGACGCGTCGACGACGGGTTTGGATTGCATACCGAACGGGTGGTGCTTGGGGTCGTCAAAGGTTTGGCCTTGGATAAGGGCGACGATGACGGGGTGGTAGGCGTGTAAATGGCTAAGCACCCACGCCGGATGGTTCATGTTGGCTGCGGGCTGATGGGTCATCTGCGCATCAGGGAGGTCGGCGACGAGGCGTTGCGCGTAGTCGTCATTATTGTCCCAGCTAAAAAGCAGTGCGTCGATCATGGTGGGCGCGTCGCTCATGAGGGTTATGGTCCGACCCGCGGTAGCCCGAGCGCGCGGCGCCAGGCGGAGAGTTGACCCAGGTGGATCGCTTCGTGCGTTGTCGCGAAGAAGATCAAGGCCTGGCCGATGGTGGGTTGGATCTGGCGAATCATTTCGTTGGGCACCTCGGCGGCGAGCGTTGCGGGGTTGGCGGCGTCGAAGGCTTGGGCGAAGCGCGCGTGTTGTTGTTCGAGGGCGTCGAGTAGTTGTTGTTTGGGTGGGTAGGCGGTGCGGTCGGGTGTTGGTGTGGAGTTCATGCCGAAGAGTTTGTCCCAGCCGTCGGGGATTTCGGCGTCGAGCCCGAGCATGGAACAGCAGAATCCGGCGCTGGCGACGAGGTGGCCGAGGACCCATGCGGGGTGGTTGGCGCCGGGGAAGGGTTGGTTGGTGATATTTTCGTCGGGGACGTCGGCGACGAGTTGTTTGGCGTAGGCGAGTTGGAAGGCGTAGGAGCTTAGGGCGGGGTGTGGCATGGTGAGGATTTCTGTTTGGTGGGGGTGGTTTGGGCCACTGACAAGCGGAGTTGTCAGTGGCACCTGTCACCGATGGTTTTTAGGCACCGATGTATTTGGCATAGATGTTCTTCGCGGTGTTGGGCTCTTTTGTGCCTTTGACGATGGCGCGGCCGTCGGTGAAGAGCGTCAGTTCGTAGTCGGTGCCGTTGTCTTTGATGTCTGCGCGGAGCATGAATTTGTTGGCGGTGACCTGGCCGTGCGCTTTTAGGCGGTTGGCGATTTCATCGAAGTCGAGCTTGCGACGGTTGGCGGGGTCGGCGGGTTGTTGTGAGAGTTGGACGGCGTTGCGGCCACAGAGTGTTGTGGTGGCGCTGGACCACTTGCCGTCGAGGTGTTCGAAGCTGCGTTGTTTGCAGCAGGGGCATTCGGCGACGTCGTAGGCGCGGCGGACTTTGAACTGTTTGTAGGTGTTTTGCCAGGTGTCGATGGAGAGCATGGTGGGGCAGACGGCGTCGTAGTTGCCGGTGAGCACTTTGAGCGCTTCGTTGACCTGGTAGTTGGCGATGATCGAGACGACGGGGCCGAGCACGCCGGCGGTGTCGCAGGTTGGGTTCATTCCGGGGGGCGGTGCCTGTTCGAAGATGCAGCGCAGGCAGGGGGTGGCGGCGCCGGCTGTTTGCCAGGGTGGGGTGTTGGTGGCGCCGGGTATTGCGTGGGGGAGGATGGCGTAGCTCATGCCGACGGTGCCGACGGCACCGCCGTAGATGTAGGGGATGGCGTGTTTGACGGCGACGTCGTTGACGAGGAAGCGTGTCTCGAAGTTGTCGACGCCGTCGATGAGGATGTCGGGGATGTCGGTGTCGCCGGCGCGGATGAGCTGCTCGATGTTTTTGTGGTTGATGTCGTCGACGATGGCGTCGACGCGGACTTGTGAGTTGATGGTGGCGAGTTTTCGTTTGGCGGCTTCGGCTTTGGGTATGCCGTCGCGGACATCGGTCTCGTCGAAGAGGACCTGTCGCTGGAGGTTGGTGAGTTCGATGAAGTCGCGGTCGGCGATGATGAGGTGCCCGACGCCGGCGCGTGCGAGCATGTTGGCGATGACAGTGCCGAGCGCGCCGCAGCCAACGACGAAGGCGGTGGCGTCGGCGAGTTTTTGTTGGCCTTGCTCGCCGAATCCGGGGAGGAGCATCTGTCGGTGGTAGCGGTCTAGGTCGTGTGGCATGGTGGGTTGGTTGGGTTGTTGGGATGGTGAGCGGTGCCCACCCTACGGGGGAGTTATCCGGCGACGAGGTCGCCGCCTTCTACGGGGTCTACTTTGACGCCGAGGTTGGTTAGGTATTGGATTGCGGCGGTGACGCGGTCTTCTTTTCCGGTGAAGAGGACGGCCATGATTCCGATGTCTTTTTGGACGCTGGCCTGTCGGATGTCGAATGCGACGTCGGGGAACTCGACGGTCATCTTCCAGAGGCAGGGTTCGTTCTGGTGGCCGCCTTCGAAGGTTAGCCAGCATTTTTGTTGTGTGTTGGTTGTGTTGGTCATGGTTGGGGTCTCGGTTTGGTGGGGCGCATTCTGGGGCACGCTGCGCTTAGCCCCAGGCACCCGACAGTGGTACCCGGAGGGAGTTAGCCGCCTGCGATGGCGGGGACGATGGAGAGTTCGTCGCCGGGTTTTACCGGGGTGTCGAGGTTATCCATGAAGCGTATGTCTTCGTCGTTGACGTAGACGTTGATGAAGCGGTTGAGTTCGTCATCGCCCTTGAAGAGGCGCTTGCCGAAGTCGGGGAACTGTGTGTTGAGTGTAGCGAGTACCTGTTTGACGGAGTCGCCGGGGACGCTGATTTGTTCCTGGTCGCCGACCTGGGGTCGTAGGGCGGTGGGGATGAGGACGGTTACTGAGTCGGACATTGTTGGGGCTCCGGTTGTTCGGGTGGTGGGCCGTGCCCACCCTACGGGGTTGCTGGTTTGGTTGCGGCTGTTGGTTGGGTGCGCGGGGTGGGTGGATCGACACTGACAAGCGGACTTGTCAGTGCCGCCCCGGGCGCGGGTTGCTGTGCGAGCTCGTCGACGACGCGGTCGAAGTCGTTGAGTTTGGCGGGGATGATGGGGACGTCGGCGAACTGGCCTTGCATGGCTTCGACGGTTTTGAGTCCGTTGCCGGTGATGCAGACGCAGATGGGTTCGTCGCGTGGGATTCGGCCTGACTCGATGAGCTTGATGGCGCATGCGAGTGTTGTGCCGCCAGCGGGCTCGGTGAAGACGCCTTCTGTTTGTGCGAGGAGTTTGACGGCGTCGAGTATTTCCTGGTCTTGTGCGGCGGCGCCGTAGCCTCCGGAGTCGTTGACGATTTTGATGACGTAGTAGCCGTCGGCGGGGTTGCCGATGGCGATGCTCTTGGCGATGGTGTCGGGTTTTTGTGGTTTGAATAGTTCGCGGCCGTTGCGGAGGGCTTCGACGACGGGGCTGCAGCCCTGGGCCTGGGCGGCGTACATTTTGGGTTGGTTGTCTTTGACGAGTCCGAGTTCGATGAACTCGCGGTAGCCCTTCCAGACTTTGGGCAGGAGCGTGCCGCCGGCGACGGGGACGACGGTGTGTTTGGGCAGTTGCCAGCCTAGTTGTTCTGCGATTTCGAAGCCGAGCGTTTTGGCGCCTTCGGTGTAGAAGGGTCGTAGGTTGACGTTGACGATGGCCCAGTTGTATTTGTCGGCGATCTGTGAGCAGAGGCGGTTGACGTCGTCGTAGTTGCCGTGGATCTTGACCATGCGCGGGCCGAAGACGAGCGAGCCGACGATTTTGCCCTCTTCGAGGTCGTGGGGGATGAGTACGAACGAGCGGACGCCGGCGGCGGCGGCGTGTGCGGCGACGCTGTGTGCGAGGTTGCCGGTGGAGGCGCATGCGACGGTATCGAATCCGAACTCGAGTGCTTTGGTGAGCGCGATGGAGACGACGCGGTCTTTGTATGAGAAGGTCGGGTAGTTGGCGGAGTCGTCTTTGATGTAGAGGTCTTTGACGCCGAGTTTTTTGGCGAGGTTGTCGGCACGGATGAGGGGTGTCATGCCGGATCGGAGTCCGGCGCGGGGCGGGCCTTCGACTGGGAGGAGGTCTTTGTATCGCCAGAGCGAGTCGGGTCCGGCCTGGATGGATTCGCGTGTGACGTTGCCGCGCATGGCGGTGTAGTCGAATGCGACTTCGAGCGGTCCGAAGTCGTTTTCGCAGACGGTGCGTGGCTCGACGGGGTAGTCGGCGGCGCATTCTTTGCAGGTTAGTGCGCGGACGTAGCTCATTTGGCGCTCCGTGTCGCGGCCTTGCCCGTGAGTTTTGGGGCGTGTGGCGGCGACGAAAAAACCCTTCTTATCGAGCAAGAAGTCGAGCAAGAAGGGCCTGGACGCCGTGATCGGTGTTTGAGCCGCTTCTTATCTTTCTCCGGCGCGTCGCGTGGGCAACGAGTCGGGGAAGGAATTCGCACCGTCGTCCCGGTTGGTACCGGGGCGGTTGCGGTGGCGTCAAAGGGCCCGTCCCTCAGCCACTCTCGATAAGTCGCGATCTAAGTTGTCAGGCGGATTGTAGGGCCTGCTGTGTGTTGGGTCAATTGAAGTAGACGATTTGGTGGGCGGTGGGGCAAGTTTTGGGGGGGGGGGATGGTGGGCGGTGCCCACCCTACGGGGGTCATTGCCGACCCGAGGGGTTATTACCAGGAGAAGTGTGCGAAGGCTCGGTTGGCTTCGGCCATGCGGTGTGTGTTTTCGCGTGTGGTGACGGCTTTGCCATCGCCGTGTGAGGCGTCGAAGAGTTCGCGGGCGAGTCGCAGGTACATGGGTTTGCCGGACTCTTTGCGAGCGGCGTCGATGATCCAGCGGAAGGCGAGTGATTGCTTGCGCTTCTGCTTGACCTGCATGGGGACCTGGTAGTTGGCACCGCCTACGCGCTTGGAGCGGACCTCTACTTCGGGTCGTACGCGGTCGATGGCACGCTCGAAGACTTCGAGTGCGGGTGGGTTGCCTTCGGTGCGTTTTTCGATCTCGTCGAGTGCGGAATAGACGACTTTTTGTGCGACGGACTTTTTGCCGTCGTGCATGAGGCAGTTGATGAAGCGTGAAAGCTGCTTGCTGCCGTAGCGTGGGTCGGGCTTGAGCTGCTCGTCTGATTTGGTGATGCGACCGGCCATGGGTTTGGATCCGTTTCGTGGCCCGTGTTGGGCGTGGGCGGGTGTTTACTTGACCTGTTTGACGCCGTATTTGGAGCGGCCCTTCTTGCGGCCGTCGACGCCGAGGCAGTCGAGCGAGCCGCGGACGACGTGGTATCGGACGCCGGGCAGGTCGCGGACGCGGCCACCGCGGACGAGGACGATGGAGTGTTCCTGTAGGTTGTGTCCCTCGCCGCCGATGTATGCGGTGATCTCTTTGCCGTTGGAGAGGCGTACGCGTGCGACCTTACGGAGCGCGGAGTTGGGCTTTTTGGGCGTAACGGTCTTGACCTGTAGGCAGACGCCGCGTTTTTGCGGGCATGCTTCGAGGTCCTTGACCTTACTTTTGGCCTTGGGTGTGCGTCGGGGGTTGCGTACAAGTTGATTGGTCGTGGGCATAGGTGGCCTCTAAAACGGCGAACAGAGTCCCGTAGCTTAACCGGGTTGGGGGGGTGGATGCAAGGGGGGTGTTGGGGGGGGAGGGGGATGGGGAAGACATGGGTATATAAGGTTAGCGATGGTGCCCGGAGGGGGGGACGGGGGGGTTGGCTTTGGTCGACCGGCCTTACGGTGTGGGGGTGGGGCGGTTTCTTAGGAGTCTGTGGGCGGCGTTGGCGATTCTGAGGCCGACGTGCTCTTCTTCGTTGATCACTTCCATGGCGCCGGCTTGTTGGAGGTCGGTTTGGAAGGCGTCGTATCGGGAGCGAGCGATGATGGGGGCCTTGGGCGCCAGGTGTTTGCAGTGGTGGATGATGGTGCGGCAGGCATCGGGGTCGGGGACGGTGATGATGATCAAAGCCATGCGGTGGACGTGGGCGTGCTCGAGCACTTCGCGTCGGCAGGCGTTGCCGACGAGTGCGAGGTGGCCGTTGGTTTTTGCGGTGGCGGCGAGGTGCGGGCTCAGGTCGATGACGGCGATATGTTTTTGGTACTTGCGTCGCAGGGACTGGGCGGCACGCTGGCCGGCGGGTCCGAAACCGATGATCAGGATATCGGGCTGGTCGTGGGGGTCGGCGGCTTGTGTATCCGTCGAGCCATCGGCGGGTGTGGTGGAGCCGGGTGTGCGGCGGGGCTGGCGGCGGGATTCGAGTCGGGTGGCCAGTCGCGGGGCGGCGGTGACGAGGAAGGGTGTGAGGAACAAGGTGATGATCATGGCGGAGATGAGCAGGTGAAAACCTTTGTCGTCGATGACCTGGCCGTGGGCTGTTTTGGCGAGGAGGAACGAGAACTCGCCGACCTGTGCGAGGCACAGCCCGGTCGCCAGTGCCAGGCCGTTGGAAAAGCCCATGAGCCTGATGATGGCCCAGATGATGACGGCCTTGCCGAGGATGATGGCGGAGACGAGGCCTGTGACGAGCAGCAGGTGATCCAAGACCCAGGCGGGGTCGCCCAGGAGACCGATGGATGCGAAGAAGAGGGTGACGAAGATGGTGCGGATCGAGCTGACATCGGCGCGGATCTGTACGGCGAAGGGTGACCCGCCGAGCAGGACGCCGGCGATGAACGCGCCCATGGCCGGGGAGATGGACACGTGGTGAGCGGCGGTGACGGCGCCGAGGATGATGACGACGGCGAGGAGGATGGGCAGGTCGCGGTTGCGTGACCAGTGTCGGATGTTGAGTAGTCGGGGGACGGCGTAGTTAAAGACGAGGTAGAAGGCGGCGATGAGGCATGCGGCCATCATGACGGTGCGTAGGAGTGTGACGCCGCCTTCGGCCCAGGTGCCTTCGCTGGTGAGCATGGCCATGGCGAGCATGAGGGGGATGACGGCGATGTCTTGCATGAGGAGGATGCCCAGTGCGTTGCGGCCATACATGCTGTCGAGCGCGGCGCGGTCGACGAGGATCTGTAAGACGCAGGCGGTGCTTGAGAGGGCGATGATGGCGCCGATGGCGACGGCGGCGCGGGCATCGAGTCCGAAGCAGACGGCGACGATCGCGGCGGCGAGCAGTGTGACGACGACCTGGAGCGAGCCGCCGACGAATGCGATCATGCCGAGGCGTCGCAGGCGTTGGAATGAGAACTCGAGGCCGATGGTGAACAGCAGCAGCGACACGCCGAGCTCGGCGATGGTGGTGACGTGCTCGCCGGACTCGACCAGGCCGATGACGTTTGGTCCGACGAGGGTTCCGGCGACGAGGTAGCCGAGTATTGTGCTTTGGTGTAGCTGCTCGGCGAGTGTGCCGAGCAGTAACGCGGCGCCGAGCAGGATGAGGACCTCGACGAGGATCTGCCAGGATGGGTCAACCATTTGCGGTGCTTCCGGTGTGGCGGTTCCGGGGCGGGTGTGGATCGGGTGATCAGCTTATTTTGTTTTGGCGTGGTGGGTGGGGGATGGGTTGGTTGGCGGGGCGGGGGTGGGTTGGTGGATCGACACTGACAAGAGGACTTGTCAGTGCCACCCGGATGGGGCGGAGTTAGGCGTTGGGCATTTGGATGAGTTCGGCGACTTCGAGTGTTCCGTCGATTCTTAGGAATGGGCAGGATTTGGCGAGTTTGATGGCGGCTTGGATGGAGTCGGCTTGGATGATGGTGTAGCCGGACATGGCGGTGGCGCTGCCGGGGGTGGTGGTGGCGTCGGGGCGGATGGTGTGGGCGGCTTTGAGCGGGTTGGCGGGTGAGACGACGGCGTCGGCGAGTGAGGCGAGCCATTGCTGGTATTCGGCGAAGTGTTTTTTGGCGTCGTCGGGGTTGGCCGGGTGGTTGCCGCCGAAGTAGGTGATGAGGTAGTTGGGCATGGGGGGTGTCCTACGGTGTTTTTCTGAGGGTTCCGCCTACGACGAGGGCGGCGGAGATGATGAGGAGGTTTTTGATGATGTATTGGCCTTCGATGGTGGGGGCGTAGGGGTAGCGGTCGGGTTGGAAGGTGACGGCGGGGAGGATGGCCAGGGGCATGAGGGTGCCGGCCATCTGGAGTGCGAGCAGGGCGATGGCGATGCGGAGTGTGCGGCGGAAGAGGAAGGTGACGCCGATGGTGACCTCCCACCAGCCGATGACGTGGAGCCATGTTGGTGGGGTGAGCAGTGGCAGCCAATCGACGGTGGCGAGGACGAGGGGCTCGGCGGGAGAGAGGCCGAGGGGTTTAAGGATGCCGAACCAGATAAAGATGACGCCGAGTGAGAGGCGCAGGGCGGTGGGGCCCCATGTGTGCATGAGGGTTGAGATTTTCTGGTCGAGGTGGTGGAGGGTGTGGGGGGCCATGTCTTAGTAGCCGATAAGCAAGAGACTGTAAGGCAGCGTGAACCGCGAATGTCCGAACAGTGCATCCGCAACGTTCTTGGTGTTGTTGAAGTCACTGCTTGATGTATTGCGGCCGCCCGACTTGTACTTGTAGCTCAGCGGGACAGCGAGGGCGAGGACATCTACCTGTACCATAACCATCGCTTGCACCAGGTCTCTGTAGATGGCGTTGCCCATCCAAGCTCGACCGGCCTCCACTTCTAAGCCACATCGCCATCCGGGGTGATAGGCGTCGATTTCGTACGTCAGCGTTGGTTGGCATTGTTCACCGTAAAACACGGGCCGTTGAAGTTTTTGAGCGCGCGCCTTGCCGCGTTCAACATCAAAACCGATCTCGATCAAATCAGGCCGGATCTTCGCGAGGACACCGTCGCTCGACAGGCCTTTCTTTAGGTCAACCGTGGAGATCGCTGAATGGTGTTTCCTAAAGGCCCCGATGATCGGCTCGACGAACTGGGGCGGCGGTTCCGTCCGGGGGAAGTAGTGAAAAAGGAGATCAGCCACTGTTGGCTCACATCAGGGTGTTGTTACTCGAACGATCTTACCGAGGTGACCGGCCCTCGCTAGCCAACAAACGGTGTGTCAAACATGATCTGTCACGACGTCGTCGTCACACAGTCGCTCAACACTGCTTCGAGTTGTTGTACGTGGTGGGTCATTGATAGTTGGTTGGTGAGGTTTGTTGTGGCGGCGGCGCAGGCGTTTCGCTCGTCTTCGTTGGCCAGGTCGTGCATGGCGTTGGTTAGGGTGGTTATGTCGGTGGGGTCTTGGATGACTCGGCCACGGGGGGGGTGGGGGTTGGGGGAGTTGGGTTGGGGTTGGATGAGGTCGGCGGCGCCGTTGTAGCGGGTGGTGATGGCGGGGACGGCCATGATTAGGGATTCGATGACGACTTTGGATGAGGGGTCGTAGAAGGTTGGGTGGACGGTGATGTCGGCGGCGGCGTAGAGCTCGTGCATGCGGGAGGTGGGGCCGACAAACTTGACACGGGATCGGATGCCGAGGTTGGCGGCGAGGTGTTGTTCGCGGTATCCGGGGTGGCCGGCCATGATGAGGATGGGGTTGGTGGGGGAGTTCGCCGTGGGGGTGGGGGTGGTTAGGCGGGTGGTGAGTTGTTTGAAGGCGTGGAGGAGTTGGCGTGAGCCTTTGAGGCGTGGGTTCATGGCGGCGAAGAGGTAGACCAGTGCGTCGTCGGGGATGTCGAAGCCGGCGCGGACGCGTTGGCGCCAGGTGGCGCGGTCGGTGTCGGTGTGGGCCGGCACGTCGGCGGCGTTGGGGATGATGCGGATGCGGTCGGGGGGGATGTGGTAGTGGGATTGGAGCTGGGTCGAGACGTATTGGCTGACGGCGAGGAAGGTTTTGACGCTGGGGTCGGTGGCGGTGCGTTTTTCGAGGCGCAGGAGCAGGCGCTGCTTGGGGGTCAGGGCGAGGAGGATGCGCTTGGTGAGGCGGGCGAGGGGGGTGGGGCGCATGGCGATGTTGCGTTGTTGTGTTTCGCGGACGGTGCCGGCGCGGGGTTGGACGAGTGTGGCGGGGACGGCCATGGTTACGGAGAGGGAGGCGTCGTATGGGTTGTCGGCGAGTTGTTGTTTTGTCCAGCGTGCGAATGGGGCGATGGCGATGCCGTGTTTGGGGCGCGTGGTGAGCATGGGGCGGATGGTGGCGGGGGCTGCGGCGCCCGGGTCGGGGCAGTAGGCGGTGAGGACGGTGATGTGGTGGCCTCGTGCGGTGAGGTGTTGGACGATTTGTGCGGTGGAGCGTTCGGCGCCGCCGGCGGAGGGGTCGAATCGTTCGATGATGACGGCGAGGTTCATGGGTGTGGGGGTTGGGTTGAGGGACACTGACAAGCGGACTTGTCAGTGCCACCCGTGGGAGTGTTTGGAAAGGGGGAGTATAGCGGGCGGGGGTTGGTGGGTTGGGGGTGTTGAGGGGGGATGTTGGTTGGCGGGCAAGTGATGGGACGCGGAGAGGGGCGGGTTGATCGACACTGACGAGCGGACTTGTCAGTGCCACTGGTCGAGGTTCATTTTTTTGGGGGAGTGGGAGTGGTGGGGTTGGGGTTTGTAAAACCACCCAAACGGGGGGGGTGTTTAGGGGGGGGGTGGGTTGGGGGTTTGGAGTTCTGCGGCGCGGTCGAGGACCATGTCGGGGTTGATGCGGGTCATGCAGCGGTGGTCGAGGGGGCATTTCTTTTTCTGGCATGGGCCGCAGAAGACGTCGACGCGGACGATGCGCTCGCGATCAAAATTAATCTCGGTCCAGGCGGGGTCGGTGGGGCCGAAGACGGTGACGACGGGGACGTTGAATGCGGCGGCGATGTGGCGCGGGCCGGTGTCGTTGGTGACCATGAGGTCGGCGAGGCGGACGACGCTCTTTAGTGTGGGCAGGTCGACGCCGAGTGCGGGCAGGTCGAGAATGGGGTGTTTGGCGGCGTTGATGACGGCGTCGAGGATGGGGCGCTCGTTGGGGGCGCCGGTGACGGCGAGTGTGGCGTTGTGCTGTTCGGTGAGGCGGTCGGCGACGGCGGCGAAGCGGTCGGGGTACCAGATTTTGGCGTCGCCGTAGTTGGCGCCGGGGTTGATGAGGATGAGGGGGCGGTTGGCGGTTGGGTCGTGGCCGGCTTGGGTGAGCAGTTGGGCGGCGCGGGCATCGTGTTCGGGGCGGGTGAACAGTTGCATCGTGGGGTCGGGGTTTTCGGCGCCGAGGTAGCGGGCGATGCCGAGGTAGTAGTCGTGCGCGGAGACGGGGACGAAGCGGCCTTTGGCTCGGGGGGGCAGGAGGCGGTCGGTGAGGAGGAAGCCGCGGCCGTCGCGGTCGTAGCCAACGCGTCGTGGGATGGAGGCGACGCGCATGAGCAGTGCGGAGCGGAAGCTGTTTGGTAGGAGGATGGCGGTGTCGAACTGGCGCATGGCCAGGCGGCGGGCGAGTGAGAAGGCGCCGGCGCGGCGGTCGGTTGGGCGGGACTTTTTTGGGCGGGCGGTGACGATGCGGTCGACCCAGGGGCATGCGTCGAGGATGGCGCGCGTGGTGCGTCGGACGAGTGCGGTGATGTGGGTGTCGGGGTAGAGGTTGCGTAGTGCGCGGAGTGTGGGGGTGGCCATGACTGCGTCGCCGATCCATGAGGGGGCGACGATGAGCAGGCGTTGGGGGGGTTGGTGGTCGGGGGGTGGCGGTGGCATTTGGTAAGGGAGTATAGCCCCGCTGCCGTGGCGGTTGGGGTGGGCGTGGGGGTGGGTTGGTTGTGCGGTGGGGTTGGCCTGCCACTGCTTGGCGAGCAAGCCGTGGCACCCGGAGGGGGGAGCACCGGCAGATAAGCCGCCAGTGTAACGGGAAGAGAGGCGGGGGAGTGGATTTGAAGGCAGGGCGAGCCCCGCCCTACGGGGGAGGGGCATCCGGCAAGGAGGGTTAGCGGCGAAACAGGAGTATCGCGATGGTGGCGAGTTGGATGGCGAGGCCGCAGCTGATCCAACGGATGAACAGGTCGAGGTCAGCGCCGCTCATCGCCAGCGCACCAAGCAGGCAGACAAACGCGATCATCTGCAACACAATCGCGAACACCGACAAATACGAAAACTCCGACTCCGTACTCCGCAAATTCCGAAGCTCTTGCAGGATCTGCCGCAGCGTCGGGTCCGATCCCGCCGACGCCGCCGCACCCGACATGCCCCCCGCCCCAGCGTTCGTTATCGAGTCCGAAGCCGGTGTGGCACCTGACCCGCCGCTCGTATCACCCCTCGTCCCCGACTCGATCCCCGACCCAACTCCCGATCCCGCCTGCCCAGCCGACCCACCGACTCGCTCACCCGCACCCGTCGCTCCAACCGCCCCGCCCGCATCCTTTATAGGTGCGCTCTTCCCCGCCCCACTGCCCGACCACGCCGCCGACGCGCTCGGCCCCGATCCCGCGCCATGCCCGCCCTTCGATCCCCCACCAGGCCGCCCTTCATCCTGATCCCGCCCATGCCCGACACGCGGACCGGTCTCGACCGCTCCGGCCTCATCCTTCCCATCCCAAGGCCGAAACCCGCGCGGCGTCCGCCCCCCCCGCTCCACCGGCTTCGTCGCGCCCGCGCCCGCCCCCGCCAAGTCCTCCTTCGATTGCGGCATCTGGGCCACCAGCTTCACCGCCTCAATCAATGTTTCCGCTCGAAACGTCGGCTCAATCCCCCCGCCCGATTCCCCCTCACCCGGTGCCCGGCCCGGCTCACTCGCCGACAGCCCGCCCGCCCCACCACCCTCATCCGGCGGCCGCACCAAGATCGTCCGCGCACCCACCGCCGCCCCCGCCTGCACATCCCGCATCTGATCGCCGATCATCCAACTCCGTGCCAGGTCCAGCCCCAACTCCTTCGCCGCCTTCTGCAACATCCCAGGCCGCGGCTTACGACACGCATCATCCCGCCGATACTTCTCCACCGTCCCCTGCGGGTGATACGGGCAAAAATAAAACCGATCGATCGTCGCCCCCGTGTTCGCCTTCACCAGTTCCGCCACCCGCCGGTGCACCGCCTCGACATCCGCCTCCGTGTACTTACCCCGTGCCACGCCCCCCTGGTTGCTCACCACCACGATCGCATACCCCAGCCCACGCAGCGACGCGATCGCCGACGCCGCCCCCTGGATCAGCCGCACCCCATCAGGATCACCCAGATCCCCACGGTTGTGGATCAACGTGTCATCCCGATCCAAAAACACCGCCGCTTTCATCCCACAAGGATACCAAGATCGGCACCACAGCCCCCGAAACAACCAAGCCTAGAGGAACCACCGCCTGCCTTCCCGACCCACCCCCGCCCAGCGCCTATCACGATTGATCCGCCCAGCACGATCCGCCTCGCCCCCCCCTCGCCGGCCCGTTGCCACCCCACGCCCACCCCCCTACGATCCGCTTATGCTCCGTGCCATCGTCTTCGATTTCGACGGCGTCATCGTCGACTCCGAACCGCTCCACTACCGCGCCTTCCTACGCATCGCCGATCCCTTCGGCGTCCGCTTCGACTACGACCAATACCTCGCCCGCTACGTAGGCTATGACGACCGCGACGGCTTCCGCGTCATGCTCACCGACGCCGGCCACCCCGACCTCGCCAACGACCCCGACCGGATCACCACCCTCTGCCAACAAAAAGCCGCCGCCTTCGAATCCGTGGTCGCCGAGGGCGTCACCCCCATCCCAGGCGCACTCGAACTCATTGACCACCTGCACCCCCACCTGCCCCTCGCCATCGCATCCGGCGCCACCCGCTCTGACATCGACCTGATCCTCACCCGCCTGGGCCGAGCCGACCTCTTCAACCCCATCGTCACCGCCGACGACGTCACCCGCTCCAAACCCCACCCCCAAACCTACACCCTCGCCGTCGCGGGCTTGAACGACCGGCTCGCGCACCGCCGTGCCACTGGCGACCTGCCCGCCAGTACTACCAACGACGCATCAGGTGCCACTGCTTGCTCGCCAAGCAGTGTCCGGCCATACATCCCCGATACACCGACCCCACCGCACTCGCCCCTGCTCCCCCCCCAATGCCTCGCCATCGAAGACACCCCCGCCGGCATCCAATCCGCCCGCGACGCCGGCCTACAAACCCTCGCCCTGACCACCACCTGCCCCGCCCACCTGCTAAACCTGGCCCACCGCACCACCAACACCTTGAATAACCTAACCCTCAACCAACTGAACCAATGGTTCGACCCAACCTGAACCCACCAACCGGCCGCAACAACCGTAGGGTGGGATAAGCGCAGCGCATCCCACCATCCCCAACCCACCGGGTTACCACCCACGCACAACGCGCACCGGCACGCAAAAAAACAGGGCGGCGCCGTGCGCCGCCCCGTAAGCCCTACAGATCAATTCGATCACACGCCCCCGCGCCCGCCCGGGCGCGCCCGACGCGGGATCAGGCCCGCCGCCGGCGACCGGCGCCCCAGCCCGCCGCCGCCAGCCCCGTCAGACACAGCCCCATCGACACCGGCTCAGGCACCGCCGCCGCGTCGTTCACAAAGTTCCATCCCAGGTCTTCGAGGATGCCGATATCGACAGCGCTCGGCGCGTGGACCACCTCGCCGGAGTTGCGGTTGGGCACCATCAGCTCACCCTGCCCGTGCGACGGGTCCAGGTGATCGATGCTGCTCACATTGAACGGATTCGGCGCGAACAACTGAGGCGGCGTCCCGCCGTTCGCGGCAACACCGTTCGTCCCGACCCAGAACACGTTGCCGCTGATCAGCGACGCGGCGCGGTCAACCGGCGATTGATTCAGAAGAAACGCCCCGCCCCCGCCCAGCTGAACACCCCGGTCGTACAGATAGCCTGTATCAAACATCGCGCCCGCCGCATTCTGCACGGTAAAGTCCAGACTCCCATCACTGTTGTTCATCCCCGACAAGATCCCGAGCCCGTGGCCGATCTCGTGCAGCGCGATGCTTAGAAAATCCAGGTTCGCCCCCGGCATCCCGTCCGTCAGAAAGTGCCAGCTCGGGGACGGGTCCACCTTGATCTCGAACTCATTGGTCGCCGCATCGATATCCCCGCCCGACCGGTGGTTCGCCAGCGCACTGGGCAGCACCGTGAACGGGTCGATCGACTCGATGTAGTGACCGGGCAGCGGAAGGTTGGACGTCCCGATCGCCGCGGTCCCCGGCAGGTTCTCGAACTTCGCCCCGATCGTGATGGTCTCCCCGGCGTGACTCGCCTGCAGCAGCCCACCCCAGATATCCGCCGCCGTCTGCAGCGCATTGAGCGCGTCGGCGCCGAACGTCGGGTCGTTGAAACCCACCCCCGCCGCATCCTGGACATCGATCACGAACTGCACCGGCACCGCCTTCGCCGACACGGCCCACACCGCCTGACACAGCACAGCAGCCAGCAACACACAACCACGCACCCGCGCGCGCCGACACGCACCGGATGCCCACACCCTTGCAGGAATCACCTCACCCATGACAAATCTCCTTCGTCTGTGTCCCCGAACGGGACGCTGCGGCAGAACACCCAATCCACGTGCACCCGACCGGGCCTTGTCGACACATGGAAATACGCTCAGATCAGCAAGACGGGCCTATACATGCCAACGCGAAACAAGACACCGATGAAAGTTCCATAACGACTGAAATGTCTTTACCTGCTCATCAGTTTGATATTTACCATTCTACCAACAACGGGCGGTCACACAATAGGTATTTCCCGCATCAACACCACCCTGCCACCGGCCCACACCGCCCCGCTCGCCCACAGAACCGCCCACACAATCAATCGCAGGACAACCGTGTCTTATTCATCGCCCGGATGCAAAAAGAATTCGCCTCACCGCTCCCCTTCCACCGCCCCCCCTCCCCCAGTAAAATCCCCCCACCAAACACCACAACCAACCCCGATGAGCCCAACCATGTCAACCCAAACGGCATCCACACCAACCGCCCCAACCCCCGACGCACCGCTGATGCTCTCCGTCTCCGGCCTGCGCGGGATCGTCGGCAAGTCGCTCACCCCCGACCTCGCCGCACGGTACGCCGCCGCGTTCGGCCAATGGCTCAAAGAAGAACACAACACCGCCACCCCCCACGTCGTCCTGGGCCGCGACTCGCGACCCTCCGGCGAAATGTTCGAACTCGCCGCCACCGCCGGCCTCACCTCCGTAGGCTGCCGCGTCACCACACTCGGCATCGTCACCACACCCAGCGTCGCCATCATGGCCGAACAACTCGACGCACAAGGCGGCATGGTCATCACTGCCAGCCACAACCCCATCATCTGGAACGGCATCAAATCACTACGCAGCGACGGCGTCGCACCCAACCCCGACCAAGCCGCACAGATCATCGAACACTTCAACAACGATCACGTCACGCACGCCGCCGTCGAATCACTCCAACCCGTCCAGCACAACGACACCACCCACCAGACCCACGTCGACCGCGTCCTCAAACACATCGACCCCGCCCCCATCCGCAAACGCAAAATCAAAGTAGTCCTCGACTCCGTCCACGGCGCGGGCGGCCCCGCCGCCGCAATGCTGCTCGACCAACTCGGGGTCGAGCTCGTTCACCTGTACGCCGAACCGACCGGGCTGTTCCCTCATACGCCGGAGCCGACGCGGGAGAATCTGGTTGGGCTGTGCGATGCGGTGCGCGAGCACGGGGCGGATATCGGGTTCGCGCAGGATCCGGATGCGGACCGGCTGGCGGTGGTTGATAATTTGGGGCGGTATATCGGCGAGGAGTACACGCTGGCGCTGGTCGCCCTGCACGCGCTGGCCCGAGCCGACTGCCCCAAGAGCGCTATTGTCGCGGCCAACCTGTCGACCAGCCGGATGATCGACGACATCGCGCAAGAGCACGGGGCGAGGGTTGTGCGGACCGCGGTCGGCGAAGCGAATGTCGCGTCGGCGATGCGCGAGCACGGCGCGACCATTGGGGGTGAGGGCAACGGCGGGGTGATATGGCCGAAGGTGATTCATGTGCGTGACAGTATTGGGGGGATGGCGTTGTTGTTGGAGATGCTGGCGCAAACCAATGACCGACTCGACGAGATCGTGGACCGGATCCCGCACTACGCGATCGCCAAAGAGAAAATAGATATCCAACCCGGCGGGCTGGACAGCGGGTTGGCGAACCTGAAGAAGCACTACGCCGAGGCGCGATCCGGGTCGGGCGAGCCGCCCCACATCGACACACAGGATGGGTTGCGTATCGATTGGGAGGATCGGTGGGTGCATGTTCGCCCTAGCAATACGGAGCCGATCGCACGGATCATCGCGGAGGCGAAGACGGCGGGGGATGCGGGGGAGCTGATCGGGGAGGTGCGGGGGGTGATGGGGGAGGGGTGAGGTGGGTGCGAGAGGGGGCGGGGCGTGTCGGGGGCGTGCTGTGCTTGCTTGTTGAGGGAGCGGGGATGGATGGGGGGGGATCACTTGCTGTGGTGGTTGCTCGGCATGTCTGGTAAGCGAAAAAAACTTAGCGATGCCATGATTTTCGCTATGCGCCGGGGCGTGTTTTAGGTATAATTGCTTGCTGTCGATCTCTCGGCGATGGGGGGTGGGGGCGGCGAGAGGGTGCGTTCGCGGATCACCGTGGTGTTGAGCATGTCTACTTTCTTTTGAAATGGGGATCGAATGATGAGGTCAAGTTATTTTCGCGCGTGCGGTCTGAACCGACGGGGAAGTAAGTGCGTGGATGGGCGTGCTGCGGCGATGGGTGTCGCGGCGGTGGTGGTTGTGGCGTTGAGTGTTAGCGGCGCTGCGGCGAAGGTTGTGACGTTCCAGGGTGGGCCGCGCGATACGGACAACCCGCCGGTGAACTTTCCGAATGACTGGAACGATACGTTTAACTGGGCCAACGTTGACAACATGGTTAACGAGTTTCCGAACAATGGGGTGTTCGGGCATGACTACGATGTGTTGATCGATGATGGTGATGACAGCGTTGATCGGGTGGCGATTGTTAACGTGAGCGTGACGATCGACAGCTTGGCGATCAGCGGGGGGGACACGGTGGATATCCCGAACGGGCGGCAGCTGAGCATTGTCAGCGGTGGGCTGGTTAACAACGGGTTGATCCAGTTGCTGTCTGATCCGCCGTCGAGCGCGTCGACGCGGCTGAGCTTTGATGGGGTGGACCAGTCGATCACGGGGTCGGGCGAGATCGTGATGAACACGGACTCGAACAACTCGGTTCGCACCAATACGCCCGGGCTGACGATCACGCACGGGCCCGGTCACACGATCCGCGGGGGCGGTGCGATCCTCAATGATATCGGGAGCATGATCAACCAGGGCTCGATCCTGGCGGATGACCCGCGGCAATTGGTGATCAACCCCGGCGACGACCCGGGCGACGCGCTCACGAACCAGGGGACGGTGCTGGCGACGGGCGCGCAGGGGATGCGGATCACCGACGGGATGGTCATCAATACCGGGGCGTCGCTGACGGCTGGGGACGGGTCGCACATCGAGCTGTTTTTCGGTGTGACCGTCGTTGGCGGGACGCTTGAAACCATCGGCTCAGGCGTCATCGAACTCCAGGGAGCCGCGATTGATGGTGTGACCAACAACGGGACGGTTGAGCAGGATGACACGACGACGATCACGATGCGCAACGGGCTGACGAACAACTCGCTGTACACAATCCTGCCCAACCCCGGCGCCTCGGCTCAGAGCCGACTGGTCGCCGACGGGACGCAGACGATCGGGGGGACGGGGACTTTCGACCTGGGCAATGACAGCAACAACGGGATCGTCGCGATCGATGACAGCACGGTAATTACGATCGGGGCGGATCAGACGCTGATCGCACGCGGGTTTTTGCTGGATGGGAACGGCGGGTTCGTCAACAACGGGACCGTGGTCGTCACCGACCGCCACGTGACGATCAATCCGGGGTCGGGTGGGTTTGTTAACAACGGGACGATCAAAGGCAACGACGAGATTATCTTTACGGGGAATGTTGCGTTCACCAATGATGGGACGGTCGCGCCGGGGCTGTCGGCGGGGACGCTGACGATCCAGGACGACGTGGTGATGACGGGCACGGCGGTGCTGGAGATCGAGATCGGGGGCGCGGGGGCGGGGCAGTTCGACGTGCTCGAGGTCTTTCGCCCCAGCGTCGCGACGGCTACGGCGGCGCTCGACGGTGTGCTGGATGTGTCGCTGCTGGGCGGGTTCAACCCGGACCCGTCGGACACGTTTACGATCCTGACGACGGACGGGGGTGTGAGCGGGTTTTTTGATAACGCGGTCCCGTCGGTCGGGATGAGCGTGCAGGTGGTCGAGGCGGACGTGACATACACACTGACCTACAACGCGAACGATGTGGTGATCGGGGATCTGCAGGCGATCCCCGAACCGGGGTCGGGGGTGTGTCTGGTTACGGTTGTTGCGGCGGGATTTGGCGGCAGGCGGCGGATGCGGGCTGTAATTGGTCGGGTGTGAGGGTGGTGGCGTGTCGGCGTTGGGTGGGGCTGTTCTGTTGCCGCGTCTATGAGCTGGGGAGCGCTGCGGTTAGGCCCGAGCACGCGGCGGGCTAGCCCTTTGGCCCCCCCTACCGATCCCTCATACCCGGTCGCGCGGGTCAATAAAAGAAAAAATTTAGTTGATGAAAACCCCTTGACGAGCAGGGCGCGAATGAGTTAACCTACTTAGTTATAGGGCCGGTGGGCGCGTGGCCCGTGCCGGCAAAGGAGGCGGCGTCCGGCCTCCGCAAAACGGACGGGAGAAATCACCATGTATCAGGGATGGATCAGGTCTCGCAAGATCATTGGAGCCAAGGGGTTGGTCGCGGCCGGTTTGGGCTTGGCGCTGGCCGGGCCTGCTCAGGGCGCGGTGACCTTTACTTTTAACTACCTCGATGCCTTGGGGGTCGGTTTCAATGCCAACGGGCAAACCGGTATCGACCGCAAGGCAGGGCTCGACCAGGCGACCGGGTACCTCTCCGGCCTCCTGGTGAATTACGATGCGACGATTAACCTTGACGTCGACGGCAGCCAAACCGACGACAGCACGCTCGCTAGCGCCGGCTCGGCATTTAACTCCAGCTACCCCGGCGAAGGCTTCGCCTCCCTAGGCGATGTCCAACTGAAGATCCTAGGCGGCAACGCGGCCGACCCCGCACCTGGGACGGCTGACGGGAGCATCAACTGGAACTTCGAAGACTTCAACTGGGAGCCGCTCAGCGATTTCCAAGCAGGCGAACTCGACCTGATCTCCACGGCCATCCATGAGCTCGCCCACGCCTTGGGCTTCGCCTCGGATATTGCGCAGAACGGCGAGAGTGGTTGGGGCGACCCCGCCGGCGACCCCAGCGCCTGGAGCCCGTTCGACGACTTCGTCACCGATTCCACTTCCGTACCGCTTATCAGCGATACCACCTTCGCCCTCGACGGCACCCGCTGGAGCGCCGCTTCCGTCGGCGGTACCGGGACGGCCGGCCTGCTGTTCGACGGCCCCAACGCCAACGCGGCAAACGGCGGTAACCCGGTGCCGCTGTATTCTCCGACGACTTGGGAAGACGGCAGCTCGGGGTCGCACCTCGACACGGACTTTTTTACGGGCGCGAACGCTCAGATGATGAACCACGCGGCGGCAGTCGCGGAGGGCCTGGATATCCGGGAATTCAGCATGATCGAGTTCGGGATTCTCAAGGATATCGGGTATGCCAGCATCCTCATGCCGGGGATTCCCGAGCCGGCGTCGGTTGCGCTACTGGCGATGGCTGGGCTTAGTTTCTTGAGTCGCCGGCGGGCAGCCCAGGGCTAAGGCTCATACCAACCGACTCAACGAATACCTCAGACGGCTAAGCGGGTGCTTAGCCGTCTTTTTTCTTGCGCGGCCCCCCTGCCTCGCCTGTGCCTCAACGGTGTTCATTGTCGAGCCCGCGGGGCCAAGCCCATGTAGCGCGGGAAGGGATCAATGGAAGACCTTGACGGCGGGCTCCTCGCATAGCGTTCCGCCGATGATCATCGCGGCGGTGAAGAGGGCCCGGTCTTTGAACAGGTATTGGCTTTCGGGCGTGGGGGCGGCTAGGAATCGCTTGGTCAGTTTAGGACCGTGCGACGAGCGAGACTACCCATCTTGGACGACGTGTACTTCGATGGCGTCCTGGGTTAGTTGGTCGCTGGGGATCCATAGGCGGTTGACGCCGAGGGTGGGGTGGGCGACGCCTTCGCGGGTTTGGCCGTTGATGGCGAAGCGGCGTTGGCCTCCGTTGCGGTATTCGGTTTTGACGCGGACTTGGCAGTGGCCGACGTGGCTGGCGTATTCGTAGGATTTGAATGGGGCCCATGCGGCGGGTTGGACCCAGAGGCCGCCGAGTTCGGGCTCGAATCCGAAGACGTAGCGGATGAGCAGTTTGAGTACGACGTTGGAGCTGCCGGTCTGCCAGTCGTTCATGTTCTGGCCGTCGATGAATTTTTCGGGGTTGTGGCCATACGAGTTGGGCATGACGAACGGTGAGTGCGAGAGGTTTTCGTGTCCGTCGGTGAAGGGGAGGATTTTGTAGAGCTGCTCCCATGCTTCGCGGGGTTTGCCCATGCGGAACAGTGCCATGATGGCGAATGCGGTGGCGTGGATGTAGGAGGCGCCGTTTTCGGCGGTGCCGGGAGGGAGTTTTCGGATGCGGCCTACGCCGGGTGCGTCGTCGGCGAAGCAGGGTTCGAAGGTTTTGAATCCGTACTTGGAGTCGAGGCGGTTGAATGCGGCGAGGATGGGGGCGGCGATTTCGGGGTCACGGTCGTACATTCCAGAGAGGACCCAGAAGGCGTTGCTGGTGAGGCCGTCGCGCGGTTGTCCGTCGGGGTCGTTGAATCCGCCGACGAGGTACTTACGGCCGTCGCCCCAGCCGTGGACGATGCGTGTGTCGCCGGCGTCGTCGCGGACGATGGCGTATTGCTCGAGGCCTTCGGCGAGTTCGGCGGCGGCTTTTTTGTAGGCCTTGATGCGGTCGGCGTGCCACTTGGGGTCGATGGATTCGAGCAGCTCGACCATCTGGATGCAGTTTTCGTAGACCTGGAGTGTGGCCATGACGCTGACGCCGGTGCCGTATTCTTGTGAGGGGTCGTCGCTGATGCCGAGTCCGTCGAGCGCGTCGTTCCAGTCGCCGTAGAGTGCGAGAACGCAGCGGGTGTGTTCGTGGTCGCGGTTGTGGAGCATGTAGTCGAGGATCTTGATCATGTGTTCGAGGACGCTGTCGCGTTTGTCCGACTGCTTCACCGTCGCGGTCGCTTCGTCAATAATCTCGTGATAGCCGCAGGCCTCATCGAGCAAGTCCCGGTCGCCGGTGACGCGCAGGTAGGTGACGATGGCGGAGATGACCCATGCGCCCTGGTCGATGAACGGGCGGAGGTCCATGCGGCCTACGTTTCCGGTGGTTGTGGGGAGTGAGTACTGGCGGAAGCAACGGCCATCGGGTGCGGTGTATCCGAGTGCTTCGAGCATTTTTGCGCGTGTGGATGCGGGCTGCCAGTAGGCGAGTGCTTCGAGTGCCTGGAAGACGTCGCGTATTCCGATGAGGGAGTTGACGGAGAGTTGGACGTAGCCCTTGAGCAGTGCGCAGAACTCGACTTGGCGTTTGAGGTGTTCTAAGAACCCTGTGAAGACCTTCGGCCGTAACCGCTTGTCCGTCGCCTGACCGATCCCGATGGCCAACGTTTTGTGACGGCTCGCATCCAACGCCGCCTGCTTGACCAACTCGGCATCGATCCCGGGCGGGTCGATGGCACGCTTGGCCCGCCGGTCCGCCGACGCCGCATCCGACTCGGCACCAAAGACAACTTCCAGCCGGGCTCCCTCGCCGCCGGCCAACGCCAGGTGCAACAAATCTCCCGCGATCGATGTCTCCACAAAGGTACACAGCGGGCGCGCCTCACCGAACGTTCCCACCGCGAGCGCCGCGGCCGTGTGCAGACTCCCCCGCGTGCCACCCACATACTCGTAGCGAGATGTCGTCCGTTCCTCGCGCTGCAACTTGCACCCCGGCCCGAATGTGAGCGACCGGTTGATCACGCCGTAATGTGTGATCGAACTGGTCCGATCCTTATCCTCATTGACCTTGACCAAAAACCCGCCGAGTGCTCCGTTGTTCTTCCCACCACCGGCGGCGTCGAGCGTGCTGATCTCTTTGAACCAGCGGTCTTCGCCGGATTCGAAGAGTTGGTTGCGTAGGAAGGGGTTCATGTATGAGGAGAGGTAGCAGCGTTTGGTTTCGTTGGTGAGGTTTTTGGCGAGCAGTGAGAAGCAGATGTCTTTGTTGGCGGCGACGAAGACGCGGACGGCGTAGCGGATGCCGAAGCCTTCGGTGATGAAGTAGGCGGCGCGTGAGGTGAGGACGGAGAAGCGTCGGATGGAGTCGGCTTCGCCCTCGTCCATGCGGGGGACGCTGAGCAGTGGGAGTCGTGTGTATCGGCCGGAGTCGTTGGGGACGCCGCCGAAGAAGGCGATGTTGGGTTCCTGGCCTTCTGCGGCGCGGAGGAATTGTGAGAAGAGGCCTTCGTTGCTGTGCATGTAACCGGATGCGTAGACCCAGAAGTTGAAGCCCTCGCCGCCGTAGGGGTATCGGCTGTCGCCGCCGTCGCGTGGTTGTGCGAGCACGCCGTTGTCGTCGAGGAAGAAGGCGCGGCCTGGCATGGCGCGGTCGTTGTGTGCGGCGGGGTCTGCGAGGAGCGCATCGGCTTGTTTGACGATTTGCTCGACGCGGGATTCGAGAGAGAGGCCGGAGTTTGCGGCCTTGACGGCGGTTGGTGCAGTCATCTGATTAGCCCATGAAAAGTCGTGAAGAATCGGTCGTGACCAGCCCCCCATCTTAGCGGAAGGTGCGGGTGGAATCTTGTTGGGGGGGATGGTGGTGTTGAAGAGCTGGGTGGGCAGGTTTACCCGTGGCACCCTGGGGGGTGGGGGTGCGCAAAAAACAACCCCGCGCGGGGGCGGGGTTGTTGTGGTGGTAGTGTTGGGTGGGTCTACTTCTTGCCTGTGGCCTTGGCGTAGTGGTCGGGCATGAGTTCTTTGACTTTGGCTTCGAGTTCCTGGTCGCTGATGGCGGTGAGTCGGCCGTCGACTTCGTATTGGTCCATGACCCATCGGCAGACTTTGTGGCACTTGATCTTGCTGATCTTGTTGTCGCCCTTGAGCTTGAGGAAGTCGTTGATCCAGATGGTGGTGCCGTCGGCGCCACTCTTGTCGGTGATGGCGACCTTGGGGGGGCGGCCTAGGAGTTTTTCGGTGTCGAAGATGTTGTAGATCTGCTCGTTCTGTCGGAGGCCACCGGCGTGGATGCCGGCGCGTGTGGTGTTGAAGTGCTTGCCGACGAACGGGTAGCTGTCGGGGATGGGCAGGCCGACTTCTTCTTTCATGTAGTCGGCGATCTCGGTGACCATGTTGGTGTTCAGGCCGTTGGTCTTGCCGAGCAGCGCGATGTACTCGAAGACGGCGCCCTCGAGCGGGGGGTTGCCGGTTCGCTCGCCGAAGCCGAAGAGTGTGGCGTTGACGGCGTCGCAGCCGTACAGCCACGCGGTGCCGCCGTTGGTGTGGACCTTGTGGAAGTCGTTGTGGCCGTGCCACTCGAGGCGTGCGGAGGGGACACCGCATTCTTTGTTGAGCTTGTAGATGAGCTTGGGGATGCTGCGTGGGAGCTCGACGCCGGGGTAGCTGATGCCGAAGCCCATGGTGTCGCAGAGACGGATCTTGACGCCCTTTTCTTCGGGTACCTGGCTGCTCATTTCCATGAGGCGTTCGACGAAGGGCAGGACGAAGCCGTCGAGGTCGGCGCGGGTGAGGTCTTCGAGGTGGCAGCGTGGTCGGACGCCGGCTTCGAACGCGGCGTCGACGACCTCGCAGTAGCTGTCCATGCACTCTTTGCGGCTCTTGAACTTGAGCTTGTCGAAGATGTGGAAGTCGGAGCAGCTTGTGAGCATGCCGCTCTCGGCGAGGCCGGCTTCCTTGACTAGCCGGAAGTCGGCTTTGACGGCGCGGATCCAGCCGGTGCACTCGGGGTATTTGTGGCCCAGGGCGCGGCAGCGGTCGAGTGTCTCGCGGTCGTTCTTGGTGTAGAGGAAAAACTCGGTCTGGCGGATGACACCGTTGGGGCCGGAGAGCTTGGCGAGCATGTCGTAGACCTTGACCATCTGGTCGATGGTGTAGGGCGGGCGCGCCTGCTGGCCGTCACGGAAGGTCGTGTCGGTGATGTTGATGTCGCGTGTCTTGACGGAATTGGGGTCGAACTCGACGGTTTCGCCATCGATCTGCTCGACGAGCGGGCCGTCGAATTTAATGAGCGGCGGGAGGTCGTAGGGGAAGGTGCCCTCCATCCGATTGGGCTCGGTGGTGTCGACCAGGGGGAACTTTTTGGTTGCGGTGGTGGCTGGCATGAACGGCCCTCTCATCAATGGGGTAGAACGAAACACGAAACGAGTCGGCGTTGGTGATCCGGGTCACCGGGTTGATTTTGTGGCCCAGTCAGGGGCCCGAATCACGGGTCGGAGTCACCCGAGCCACCAATCCGGGTGACTCACATGCAGACTCGCGGCCCAGCGCTAACGCCGATCAACGACTACGGACTCAAGACGGACACAAACTCAAACGAACTCAAAATAAACTTAAATTCATCCCGACGAACCACCCTGCCGTTGACCCGTCGGTGCTGCTTGGTTTTAGTGAGCGTCGGTTGTTAGACCGAGACGCCCTGTTCCTGGCAGACTTTGGTGATGAAGTCGACGGCGCCGCCGACGGTGTCGACGGAGAGCGCGGCGTCTTCATCCATCTCGATGCCGAACTCCTCTTCGAAGCTGGCGACAAGCTCGATGGACTGGACGCTCTCGGCGCCGAGGTCGGAACCGAAGTTTTGCTCAGACTTAACGGAATCCGCGTCGACCTTGAGGACGCGTGCGGTGACTGCTTTGACTCTGTCTTCAACTGATGGCATGGGAGTGTCTCCTAATGATTGTCTGTTGTGGGTGCTTTCGCCCGGCCTGGGTTCGGGATTGTTGATTTACCCGGATTATTTGCCGAGCATGACTTTGCGGCCCTTCTTAACCGCTTCCATACGCTCGGGTTTGGTCAATTCGAAGATGTGATTATAAAGGTCGAGCTGATTTTGGTCAAAGGTCTGCTTGCGTCGTGACATGGCGATCTTGGCGGTGTCGAATAACTTGTTGCGGCCAAAACCCTTAGTTACGACGCCTTCGAGGAACCAGGAGAAGCTGGGGACGTATTTGGGCAGGGGCTTGCCGGTGGCCATGATCAGGCACATGGCGCCGACGTAGGAGCCGGTGTTGAGCAGAGTGCCGATCGAGGTCTTGGTGTGGTCGCCGATGAGTGAGCCGACCTTGGTGGAGCCGGTGTCGGTGCCCTTCTTGCCGTCGAGCATGACGGAGACGGACGAGTAGTCGTTCTTCAAATCGCTGTTGGTCGTCAGCGCCCCCAAGTTCACCCACTCGCCGACGTAGGCGTGGCCTAGGAAGCCGTCGTGGTACTTGTTGGAGTAGCCCTGGATGATGGATTCTTCGATCTCACCGCCGAGGCGACACATGGGGCCGACGGAGTTGCCTTCGCGGCACTTGGCACCGAGCAGGATCGAGTTCTTGCCGATGTAGCAGGGGCCTTCGATGCGGGAGAACGGGTGGACTTCGACGCCTTCGTCGAGGTAGACCGGGCCCTCGGCGGCGTCGATGACGGCCATGGGGTGGATGACGGCGCCCTTGCCGACGAAGACGTCTTTCTTGCTGCCGCGTAGTCCGCTGGGCTCTTCGATGGTGCCTTCGATCCCGGATCGGCCGAGTTCTTTGAAGTCGTCGGTGATCTGGTGGGGGTTGGCGAGGATGAGGTCCCAGGTGTAGTCCCAGGCGGGTGTGGCGGACTTGACGGTGCCGATGGCTTTGGCGGCGGAGGCGAGGAACTGCTCGATGGTCGCGCCGCTGACCTTGCCGATGTCGGCTTTGTTGATGCGTGCGTAGAGGATCTCGCCGTCTTCGGCGGTGCCGACTTCGCTGGGTCCGGTCTTGGCGACGGTGATGCCGGCGGCTTTGAGTCGGCCGCTGAGCAGGAGCAGGTCGTCGCCGGCGAGAGCGGCTTTGTCGTTGACCTTGGCGCCGCTTGCGCGTGCTTTGTAGGTGGCGGCGAGGTAGGCCGGGAGGAAGTAGGCGACGTCGGTGGCGCCTAGTTTCTTGATCATCTTCTCGGCGAGTGAGGACATGCCGACGCGCATCTCCCAGATCGGGCGGCTAAGCGCGATCGGGTAGAAGTTACGACGCTTGGGGGTATCGAGGTCGAACAGGATCAGTCGCATGCGGTCAGCTCCTTAAGGCCGAGAACCGAGGATCGAAAACAGAGAAACAAAGGGTGAAGTCAAATAGCGAGTCGCGGGGTCGCGCGCGATCACACCTGGGGTGCGCCGGGCTTCTTTTGTTGGATCCACTCGTAGTAGTCCTTCATCTCGAGGAGGCTGGCGGCGTCGTGATCGATGAAGACCTTGGCGGACGGGTGTAGCTGCAGCGCGCTGGCGGTGATCATGCTGGTGACGGGGCCTTCGACCATTTCCTTGACGGCTTGTGCTTTGCCTTTGCCGTTGGCGAGGAGGATGAGCTTGCGAGCCTCGAGGATGGTGCCGACGCCCATGGTGATGGCGTAGATGGGGACGTCTTCGCGTTTCTCGAAGAAGCGTGCGTTGTCGTCGATGGTCATCTTCGCCAGGGTCTTGAGGCGTGTCCGCGAGCTCAACGAGCTGGTCGGCTCATTGAACGCGATGTGCCCGTCGGTGCCGATGCCAAGGATCTGGACGTCGATGCCGCCACACTCCTCGATGCGTTTCTCGTACCAGTCGCAGAAGGCTTTGTAGTTGCCGGTGGTGCCGGAGGGGATGTAGATGTTCTGGTGGGAGATGTTGACATGCTTGAAGAAGTTTTCATGCATGAAGTAGTGGTAGGACTGGTCGTGAGTGACGGGCAGGCCGACGTACTCGTCGAGGTTGAAGGTGGTGACTTGTGAGAAGTCCAGGCCTTCGTTTTTGTGCATGCGGACGAGTTCTTTGTAGACGCCGAGGGGGGTCGAGCCTGTGGCCATGCCGAGGACGGCGTTGGGCTTGGCGTTGAGCGTTTGGGCGATGAGTTGGGCGCCGCCCTTGCTCATTTCGTCGTAGGTCTTCTGGACGATGACTTCCATCGATCGGTCTCCTTAGTGGTCGGTAGTGGTCGGTGTGCGTTTGCTTGTTGGTTCGGTCCGTGTTGGTGGGGCCGTGGTCGGTCGGTCGTCTGGTAACGGCGACAACCCGACCACAACCCGTCAGCCGGTCGCCCGACTAGAAAAAATCGCTCAGCCCCTCCCAGACACCCGCCCGTTGGCCCTTAGCTGCCGTCTGGCCCCCCGGGCAGCCGCCCGCGCGATACCGCGGCAGCAATACCGCAATCCCCCTGTGGGAACCCTTCGAAAGCCCTCCGACATCCCTTGGAGTTGGCGGCGCGATGGCCGACCGTGTTCGAAGCGGGGCGGCATTGTCGTGTCCAACCAACGATTGGTCAAGGCCGCCCCAACATCCCCCGAAAAATCCACACCCCACCCACGACTTGCCGCCACCGGGCGTATAAAATTCAACCCACCCGCCACACGCCCCGCCTGACCCCGCGTAACGATCCTGCCGATAAAATCACCTGGAAGGCGAGAAAAACCATGCCCGCGACACTGCACTTTCTTTACCGCACTAGACGCCTGTCCTTCACCGCCACCGCACTGATCATCACCGGTGTCGTCTGGCTGCTGCTCACCGACATCTTATTCCGTTACCCCATAACAGGCATGATGTTATGGCAACTCAAATTCCAGTTCGGCTTCTGGCCCGCCGTCGACCACGCCACCCGTGGACTCATGGGCGTCTATATGGTTTCAAAGCCCGCACACTGGTTCGCCACATTCTTACTGCTCGCCACCTTCTTCACCTCCGCCGCCGCCTACCTCCACCCACGCCATGGCTGGACCGCCGCTCTCACCCGCCACGGCCCGCCCCACCCACGGACCATCGCCGCCACATCGCTGGCCGCGTCGATACTCACTCTCGGCCTCGCCTCCATGCTCCTCGAAATCTTCGGCCTCTGGCGACACATGCCCGGCCCCAGCGTTGCCGTCGCCGGCTTCATCCTCCAACCCTCATTCTGGCTCGCTCTGCCGCTCCTGTTCATCGCATGGAAAGCCTGGTCGATCCTCCTGCACAAACGCTGGCGCACCGGCGACCGCTTCACCCAACTCGCCACCATGCTCTTCTGGCTGTACGTCGTCTCCGGCACCGAACTGCTGATCGGCGGGCTCTTCGAAGCCTACGGCGGCTTCCTCGGCAATTACTGGGAACGCGGCACCTTCACCACCGCCCAGATCGGCTTTGCAGGCATGCTCTGGACCATGCTCCCCGCCGTCGCCCTCCTCTACGCCATCCAACCCTACTGCCGGGCCAAGCAGGGGCTGTGCGTTCATTGTGGGCAGCGGTTGCAGCCTGCGACGCTGGTGGCGGCGCGGGTGAGCGATGGGGGTTCGCGAGGCGCGGCTGAGGGGGAGTCGGTTTGTGAGCATTGTGAGCCGGTGGGGTCGGGGGCGCGGCTGGCGTGACTGGGTAGCAATCTGTACATCAGCCCGTGTGCCACGGCTTAATTGAGAGCGCCGGTCCGTTGCCCCGGGGCGGGAGTTATCGGCGCGTTAACCCGCACCGGCGCCGCATCAACACCCCCACCACCCCCACACATACGACCCCCAGGGCACCCGGCTCCGGCAACTGCGCAACAAAAAACGCAACCTGTTCGTCGGCGTACTCACTGCTTACGACGTGTCCGGCCCAGACGATATCGAGCTGGCGGTTTACCTCGTCCTGAATAAACGACAGGGATAAACTCGAGGTTGGTGCCGACGACAGCGCGGTTAGGTCGGGCGAATAACCACCCAGCAACCCCAGATCGAGCAATCGCAATCCCGACGCGTCAATAACACCGTCCGCAACGAGGATATCGAAGATTTCCTGGGCGAGCTGCTGGGTGATCCCCGGGATACGTGTGAAGCGCAGGGGGTTGATGGCCTTTTCCAACCCGAGGCGGTACTCCGCGGGCAGGCCGTTTGCGATTGCGGCGTTGTACATCATCGCATTCACGTCAGGCCGATCGCTCGTCACCACACCGCCCGTCACCGCCACATCATTCTCAAGCACTGTGAAAAACGCCGGCGCACTGATGATCTCGGACGGGTTCGCCAGCAGGTAACCCCCGCCCTGCGAGCCGTGCGAAGCCACCGCACTCAACGGCACACCGCCGGCGACGTCGGCCAGCTTGCTGTACGTCAGCGACGCCGTCCCACCATTGCTAAACCCCCATAAAAACACCGGCGTCTCAGCCGTCACATGGCCCGCGGCGACGAAGCTGTTGCGCACGTCCAGCAGGCGTGCGAAATCAGGATTGGTCAGCACGGGTTCGATGTCCCAGGAGTTGTTCACCCGGTCCAGGCTGTCCAGCGCCGCAAACGCGAACCCCGCATCAACCAACTTGTTCAGGGCATCGGTGATATCCAGCCGCTGCACGATCACCGCTCCGCCCCCGCCGCCGTGCAGGAAAAACACCAGCCCCTTCGGGTCAGCCGGGACGTGCCATATCAACCGGTGGTCCGGGCTCGGGTTCGACTCCTCCCAAACCGCGCCGGACTCAACCGGATAAAACGGCCCCGTGTCCGGCTGCGCGCTCATCGGCGCGCAGTACTCGGGCACACCCGGGTCGGCCCACCCATCCGCCGTCAACCACAACGACAACACAACAACCAACCCCAACCCACACCCGCGCCGATCACGATCACACAAAAACATACAGGCACCCCTCACAGACCAGTGACAACACACATCAACAACTCACGCCCACCCGTCGGCGCATCAACACACCAAACATACCCACACACACCAGCCCCAGCACCCCCGGCTCCGGCACCACCGCGAACACACCGCCCGTGTCCAGCGACGACACCGTGTACACCCCCGTCGATATCTCGATCGCGAACGAGTTGTCCCCGTTGATCGACAACTCAAACAGGTCCGCCATCGTCCCGTTCTGCACCACCCCGAAAAAGTCCGTCACCATCACCGCGATATCGCTCAGCGTCCCGTTGCCGTTCCCATCATCCACCGTCGTCGCCGGGTCGAACCCGATAAACACATCCCCAACCCCATCGAGGTCAAACCCCACGTGCACCACCTCGCCGGGCAGCGCGAAAAACTTAAACTGCACCGCGTTCACCGCCCCGTCCGGCACACCGGCGAACTCCACCAACGACCCGACCTGCTGGGGCGTCGGCACATACGTCGCCACCACCGCACCGCTGCTCACCGCCATCGCCACCACCGCCGTGTTCTCCGTCACCGCCAACCCGTCGCCGCCCAGTTGGTCCACAAACGGCTCCAAATCCCCGAAGTCGCTTCGCAGCCCGTGCGGGCTCTGCACCGTCGCCTGATAACCACGGGTCTCCGCGAAAACCTCTTTCGCCAACGCGTCCACAAACGGCTTCAAATCCCCGAACCCGCTAAGGTCCAGACTCGCGTTCGCTCCCGCCGTCTTGATCGGCTCGCTCCCCTCCGCCAACGCCGTGGGAGGCCCGGTCTCGGCGATCACGTCCAAGGCTATATCGAGCATCGTCGGATTCAGCCCCTCGCGATCAACGGCCACGTGCGCGCCCAGCACCCCGGGCTCGCCCGACAGGTTGCGCGCAAACGCGAAGAACTGCGACACGTCGACGTCAACACCCGCCGGGTTCTCAATCGATAACCCGGCCAGCCCGCGGAAGGTGCGCGCGTGGGCCTCGCCATGCAAGACGACCGGGCCCGACCCGCCCGAAACAATGATCGAAGTGAACGCGGCGAAATTGCCCGCCGCGCGCCCCGTAAACCTCCCCGCCCCCGTCCCCACCAAGAACACGTCCTGCGTCGCCGTGTCACCGAACAGCACCCCGTCGTACGCCGTGCTCGACCCGGGCGTCAGCGACATCGTCGCGCCGAAGAAGGCGTCGTCGTCAAGCGAACCAAGCACCGCACGGCGAGACTCGTTCGGCGGGACCAGAATGCTGCTGCCCTGCGGGCCGCGCCCGTACGTGCCGGCGAAGGCCGGGTCGGACGCGAACGGTCCGTCGGTCCCATCGAGGTTGAAGAAGAAACCGAAGTCCGAGTCACCCACGGCCCCGTAGGTCGCCGGGTTGGTGGTGATGGTCGGCTCGCTGGGTGTCGCGTTTTCCATCTGGGCGTGGACATTGACTTTTGACGGGTCGAGCACAGTTGTCCCGAACGCGAAGACCGGCGTGTTCGTCCCCGCCGCGTCGCCCTCGAACACGTTGTAGCTGCCAACGCCGTCCGTCTCGACAAACAAATGCCCCAGCGAGCCGTCGCTGCGACGAACCGGCGCCACCTTCGGGATCAGCGTGTCCGAACCCCCCGTCCCCACCGCCACGTTGTACAGCGTGTCCGGGATCACATCCCCCAATGCCCCCACCGCGTGCCGCACACCCGTCGTCCGCCGATTCAACAAATCAAACGCCTGCATTTCAATCCAGAACGCATCGTCCCGCTTGCCCGTGAACGCCCGGAAGCCGCCGTAATCCCCCGGCGGCAGCCCCACCGTCTCCACAGCCCCCCCGGGCGACTGCACCACCAGTGCATCAAACTCATCGTTGAGGATCGTAAACCCGAACCGGAACCGCTCATCAAAAATACTGTCCGTGTTGTTCGGGATATGGATCTCATAACGGATGTCGTCGTCGAAGAAGCCGGGGCTCGGCCCGTCGCCCGGGTCGACCAGCGGCACACCGTTCGACAGCACCACGATCTTGTTCGCGTCACTCGACGACACAAACGCATACACATCCGTGCCGTCGACCCGCGGGTGCTCCGCGACAAACGGCGCCTCACGGTGACTCGAACCATCCGACCCCACCGGATCCGCCGGCTGCACGATCCGCCCCAGGATCTCATCCTCAAACGGCATGTGAGGAACGATCCGCTCCAGCGGCAGCTCCGGATCCCCGTCGATGAACGCCGGCGCCTGACCGATCACAAAAAACTGCCCGTTAAAAACCGAGTACGTGTGCTCACCATCAACTTCGCCGCCATACCAGACGTGCGACCCACTGCTGGGCGCGAAGGCCTGCCCGCTGACGGTTGGCGCGAACGACATCACCGCCAACCCCAACACAGACGCCACGGCCACACCGCATCGTCTCGTACCCATGACACACTCCTTCCCAGAGCACCCCGAAGCGGCCACTTCTACCACGATTCTACCAACGCCCCCCTCGCGGCGCCTAGTATTTTTATGCCATTTTCCCGAAAAAGAGGCCGCCCCCCCCACTCCCCACACCCCCTTCCCACCCGCCTTATCCTCAATTCTGCCCCCGCGACGGGTCGATACTATGGGCGTGGCACATCCCGATCTCACCGCAGCTTGATCGAAGCCCGACTCGGCCCCAACCTAACCCCTTATGAGCTGCACGAACCCAAACCAAACACCACTCCACACGTTCCGCCGCGGACTCGCCACCGGCCTGCTGCGACCCTCGGCCACCGCCCTCACCGCCACGCTCCTGGTCACCGCCGCGTGGTTCGCACTGTGCATCACCACCATCACCCCCCGATGGATGGCCGACGTCAACCCGCGCTACCTCACCACCATCCCCGACGACGACTACGCCTACGTCACCGTCCAGACCCAGCGCATGGCCACCTCCCCACCCGCCCCCTTCGCCGTCCTCATGCTCGGCAACTCCGCCCTCCACGCCGCCACCTCCGAACCAATCGTCTTCGAACACGCCGTCCAACAACCCCCAGCCCAACCCATCCCCGTCCACTACCTCGCACTCAAAGGCCTCAACCCGATCCACATGGCCGCCATGACTGAACTCGCGCCCAAACCCTTCCGCGGCGTCGTCCTCATCCAGATCAGCCAGGTCCAACTCGCCGAAACTGCCGACGCCCAAGCCGAGCTTTACACCGTCCCACGCATCGCCGTCGACTCGCCCATGTTCGACGACGAACTCGCACGCGTCGCCGGCCGGCCCGTCACGCGCACCGGTGTCTACTTCATCGATCACTGGCGATTCTTCGCACACCGCCTCAACCCCAACGCCGTGCGACACCTGTTCCTCGGCCCCAGCGACTACTCCCCACGCTACACCGCCCACCTCCCACAGATCACCCGCGACGACATCGAACACCACGGCCAACGCCTCACCAAACACCTCGAAACCTACCTCACCCAGCGCGACCGCAACCGCGCCATCATCGACCGCATCGCCGACCGCCTCCGCGCAGCCGCACCCGACGGGCCCCTGCACATCGTCCTGCTCGAGCGCCCCGGCAACCCGGTCGTCGACGACCTCGTCGAACAGCTTAACCCCGACCTCGTCGCCGAACACCGCCGCTACACCAACCAGTGGATCGCCGACAAAAACTACCACTACTGGGACCTCAACCGCGCAGCCAACCTCACCTGTGACGACTTCGAAGACCACGCGCACATCCGCTGGCCCGAGTCCCAGGACCGCTACACACGCACACTCGCCGACCGCCTCGCCGAACTCGTCCGCGACGTCTACCCAACGAAAGGCCGTGACCAATGAAACCCCCCGCTGAACAACTCGGCCGGCTCACCGGCGCCGCCATCCAAGCCGCCATCCTCGGAACACTCCTGTTCATCGCGCTCTTCCGCCTCGCCGGAATGGTCGGCGGCACACAGGTCTTCCGCTACGAAGGCTTTTAAACGAAACACCAACCGCACCACCAACGCGCCACCACCACCCGAACGAACTAATGGTCCAATCCGGAACATTCTGGGCCGCGCTCGTCATCGGCGTCACCGTCTTCTGGGTTCTGCCCAAACGCTTCCGCATGGCGTTCCTCGCCGCGTGGTCCGCCGCGCTGCTACTGCAACGCGCACCGATCAGCGTCGCAACACTCGGCGCCTGGCTGATCCTCTTCCACACCGTCGCCCGCATGGCCGCCAAAAGCCCCGCACGCCACCGCTGGGCCCTGCCCGCTCTCATCGTCGCCGCACTCGGCTGCCTCGCCTACTTCAAATACCTCCCCCCACTCGTCGAAGCGCTCGCCGGTAACTGGGTCGAGATGAAAGTCGTCATCCCACTGGGCATCAGCTACTTCACTTTCAAACTCATCCACTACGCACTCGAGGTCGCCCGCGGCACCATCCGCGACCACTCACTGGCCGACTTCGCCTGCTACATCTTCCTCTTGCCCATCTTCATCGCCGGCCCCATCGAACGCTTCGACCACTTCCTCGCCAACCGCGAACACAACTTCTCCCACACACTCCTCGTCGAAGGCGCAACGCGGATCATCCACGGCCTGATCAAACGCTGCGTACTCGCCGACCTCATCCTCGGCACTGTCTACTCCATGGACGACATCGCCACCCTCGCCGCCAACCCCGCCGCCGTCGCACCCGCCACCGTCTGGCGCTACGTCATCCTCACCTACGCCTACGCCTACCTCGACTTCAGTGCCTACAGCGACATCGCCATCGGCGCCTCGAGAATGTTCGGCCTGCGCATCATGGAAAACTTCAACTGGCCCATCGCCGCCAACAACATCGGCGACTTCTGGAAACGATGGCACATGACCCTCGCCGGATGGTGCCAGGCCTACGTCTACCTCCCCGTCATGGGCCTCACCCGCAACCCCTACGCCGCCGTCTACGCCACCTTCCTCGTCATGGGATTCTGGCACGCAGGCTCGCTCAACTGGCTGTGCTGGGGACTCACACACGCCACCGCCGTCTCCGCATTCCTCACCTGGGAACGCTTCAAGCGCAAAAGAAAATGGCGCGCCCGCCCCGGCCCCCTGCGCCGCACACTCGGCACGCTCATCACCGGCTTTGTCGTAAGTTCCGCCTTCATTTTCCCGATGTTGCATGGGGTGGCCGGCCCATTCACCGGCATAAAGTTACTCGTACGCATGTGGGGTCTCACGCTCGGAGGCTGATACCCACACCCGGCCCCGGTTATCGGGCACGCGCGCGACAAACTCGCGGGACGAAAAAGTGACCCTCGCAACCGTCTTCGATCTCGTCGACCAGCACCGCGCCGCATACGCCGACCGCGCCGCACTCATCCTCGAAGACACACAACTCAACTACGCCCAACTCGCCGACCGCGCCGAACGACTCGCCGCCTGGCTGTGGGCACAAGGCCTCCGCCCCGGCGACCGCGTCGCCATCCACCTCCATTCCTGCTTCGAGCAAGTCATCGCCACCCTCGCCGCCGCCCGCATCGGCGCCGTCTTTGTCAACGTCTTCCACCTCGCCACCGTCCCACAACTGCTCTACATCCTCGAAGACGCCCGCGCGCACACCCTCATCACCAGCCAACGCCGCGCACGACAGCTCGCCCAAGCCCAAACCCCCATCCCCGGCACACTCCAGCGCATCGTCGTGCTCGCGGACCAAACAAACAACCAGACAATCCTCCCACCCGACCTCCCCAACGCCACCGACTGGCCCGACCTCGCCGCCGACGCCAACCCACTCCCCCCCGATGCGCTCCCGCCCCAAACCCGCGCCAACCCCGATGACACCGCCGCACTCATCTACACCTCCGGCTCCACCGGAAAACCCAAGGGCGTCATGCACTCGCACCGCAACATCGTCCGCTTCGCACTGGTCGTCTCCGGCTACCTCGCCAACCACCTCGACGACCGCCTCCTCGCCGTTTTGCCCATGAGTTTCGGCTACGGATTGAGCCAGTACATCACCATGTTCTGCGTCGGCGGCGCCGTCGTCCTCCAACCCGTCGGCGCACCCGCCGAGATCGTCCAATCCCTCCAGCGCCACAACGTCACCGGCCTCGCCGCCGTCGCCCCCGTCTGGATCGGCATCCTCGATTACCTCCGAGAGCAACCCACACCCCTCCCCACCCTCCGCTACGTCACCAACGCCGGCGGCAAGCTCCCCCCCGCCGCACAGGACGCCCTCCCCACCGCGCTGCCCGGAGTCGACATCTACCTCATGTACGGCTCGACCGAAGCCTTCCGCACCACCTACCTCCCCGCCGACTGGTACGAACAAAAAAAAGGCTCCATGGGCATCCCCATCCCCGGCGTCGAGGTCTTCGTCGTCGACCCCGACAAAGGCATCTGCGGCCCCGGTGAAACCGGCGAGCTCATCCACCGCGGCGCACTCATCAGCCAGGGCTACTGGCAACGCGACGACCAGACCGCCGACATATTCCGCCCCAACGAACACCTCAAGCACCTCATCGGCGACGAACCCGTCCTGCACACCGGCGACCTCGTCCGCGTCGACGAAGACGGCTTCTACTGGTTCGTCTCCCGCCGCGACTCACTGATCAAATCCAGCGGATTCCGCATCAGCCCAACCGAGATCGAAGACGTCGTCTCACGCTCCGGCCTCGTCCTCGACGTCGTCGCCTTCGGCCAACCCGACGACCAACGCGGCCAAGCCGTCGCCATCGCCGTCAGCCCCAACCCGAGCCAACCCGTCGACGAAGCCGCTCTGCGCGCTAACTGCCGAAAAAACATGCCCAACTACATGGTCCCCACCCGCATCTACACCTTCGCCGACGGCCTCCCACGTATCCCCAGCGGCAAACTCGACCGCACCGCCATCGTCCGCGACTGCGCCGCCCGCGTCGCCTCCCCCCGCCAAGCCCAACCCGACCCAACACAACCCGGCGGAACACAGCCGGGCGGAACACGACCGGGCGGAACACAACAAGGACTCAACTCATGCCACTGACACGCGAAAACCTCCTCGCCTACCTCCACGACGAACACGACATCGACCCCGCCGACCTCCACGACGACGACACACCCCTGTTCTCCAGCGGCCTGCTTGATTCATTCAGCATGGTCGAGCTTGTCGCATTCATCGAGCGCGAGTCCGCCACCAAACTCCGCGCAACCCAGGTCACACTGAACAACCTCGACACCGTCTCGCGCATACTCGGCTTCACCGCCGCCGCCCCATAGCACGCGCGCCGACCAACCGCACACACAACCGATGAAGCTCAAAACCACCATCGGCCTCGCCCTGCTCGCCGCACAGCTCGTCATGATGACCGTCGCGCGCTTCCACCCCATGCGCTACTACTCATGGGCCCCCTTCGACGCGCTCCACGCCTACACCATCCACGCCTCGCTCGACGGACAACCCCTCTCGTCCGAACAGATCTATCGCCGCTACCACCTCACCGCCGAAGGCTTCAACCCACGCGCCATCTTCCAGGTCACCGACACCATCGCCTACGTCGAACGCGTCTACCACACAGCACAGCAAGCCGACGTCACCGTCACCTACACGCTTAACGGCCGCGAGCAACACCCATGGCAATGGCCCAACCACTAACCCCACTCACCCCCCCAGCGCGGACGCCGCCAACCCCCGCCTGGCTGCGCTCCTCGTGGAACCCCCTGCGCATCACCGATACCCGCCTACACCCCCAGCTCCTGCTCATGGCCAAGCTCGTCGTCATCGGCCTGGTCCTCAAGGGCTACTGGCACACCCTCCCCGACGTCTTCGCCCCACTCCTGCCCGTCATGGACGCCCTGCCCGAGCCCTGGTTCTACCGCTCACTCAAAGCACTCTTCGCCATCGCCGCCACCGGCCTCATGTTCAACCGCGCCGTCCGCACCAACTGCATCATCATCGGCTGCGTCTTCCTCGCCGCCACCCTCTCATCACGCGTCTACTACCGCAACGCCAAGTTCTTCGTCGCACTGCTGTTCATCCTCACCGGCCTACAGGAACGCGGCAAAGAACCCTTCCTCATCTGGTGGCAACTCGCCCTCATGTATTTCGGTGCCGGCCTCAACAAACTCACCGAACCCGACTGGCGCTCAGGCCACTTCTTCGACTACTACCTCGGCGCTCTGCGTCAATCGGACCTCTACACCACCCTCGACCCCCTGCTCCCGCAGGGCTACCTCGCCTGGACCCTCTGCTGGTCCGTCATCACCATCGAGTTCACCGCCGCCGCGCTCCTGCTCTTTCGCCGCACACGACCCACCGCCCTCTGGCTCGCCGCCTCCCTCCACGCCGGCGCCGCCATCCTCGTCGCCGACGACTACGGCATCTTCCTCCTCGCCGTACTCGCCTCCTACCTCTCATGCCTCCACTGGCCCGACCCCCAACAAGCCCACCTCCACACCACCCGCCCCAACCACTGGCTGCACACCTACACCCGCTGGCTCGACCACGACCAAATCTTCAATCCCCACCCCGCACCACCCCCAACTCCCCCAACTCCCAACACCGATACCGACACGCCGCACACTGACGACCACACCACCACCCTCACCGCACACTACCAATCTCACACCTGGCACAACTGGCGCGCCGCCGGCGCATGCCTCCTCTGGACACCCGCCCCCTACTTCCTCGCCGCCATCCTGCTCGCCGCAACCCACGGCGGCCCCACCAACGCCGCCATCGTCCGCTCCGCCGGCATCATCACCGCCGCCATCCTCGCCGCCGCCTTCCTCCATACCCTCCACCGCCATCTCCGCCGCCCCTCCTCATAGGGCAGCCCATCGACCCGCCACCCCCCCCACCAAAATGGGAAATATCACCCACATCTCCCGCTTGCGGGATACCCCAACGTACATCCGACTCCCACCATCCCCGCCGATGCCCACCCATCCCAACCCCCATTCAGGTGGGAATTATCCCCCACATCTCCCGCCCTCGGGAACCTTCCACAACCCACCCCGCCACCCATCCCACCGCCACCGCCATAACGTATTCCACCCATTTAGGTTAGGGCCCTGTTCTGGTCGCCACTTTGACCCACAAAAATCTCCCCCACCCCCTTGATTTTCCTGTCATCCGCCCCCCAATTCCCCTATAATTGAACGTGACCGCGAATCGGCCCGGCGTTGCCGAGACGGATGATCGAGGCATGTCTTAGCGGTCCGACTCCGGCGACCCTGACGGTCAGGCCGCCGCGCTCGGAACCCCACTTAATGGAGACATCACCATGGCAGTCGCACTAGACGAAGCAAGTATCCGCTCGCTCCCCCTCCCGGATCGCCTCGAAACACTCTCCGCCATCCTCCGCGACGACCCGGACGAGTCCGCACGCTGGGACGCCGTCTGGCTCACCGGCGAGATAGCCGTCGAAGCCGGCCTCGAAGGCCCCCTCTACGACGACGTCGCCGACCTGTTCGAATTCGTCCTCCGCGAGGACCCCAACTGCGTCGTCCGCCACGAGGTCTGCTACCAGATCTCAGGCCGCAACATGACCGCCAAAACACAGGCACTCGTCGACGCCTGCCTCCACGACCCCAGCCCACTGGTCCGCCACGAAGCCGTCGAGTGCCTGGGCATCCTCCACGCCTACGACCGCGAACCGGACATCCGCAAAGTACTAAAAGACCCCGACCCGTCCGTACGCGACACCGCCGTCTTCGTACTAAAACGCCTCGCCCGCCTCGTCGAAATGGGCTCACCCCCACCCGACAACAGCGAGACACTCTCCTTCTAAACCACCCACCGACCACCACCCACCACCTACCGTCTAAATACAAACCCCCGCCACCCGGCGGGGGTTTTTTATTTGGATCAAACAACTCCGCCCCAACCACCCTCACACCACCACTTCCGCCGCCTCCACATTCGCCCGCAAGTGCTCCAGGTTCAACCCCCCGATCGTCAAACTCGTCACCGCCGCGTTCGACAGCGCGAACCCGATCGCCTCGCGCGCATCATGACGCCCCGACGCCAACCCCTTCTTCACCAACACACCCACACCCGCCGCATGCGCCTCACCCATCACCCCCGCATGGCTCGTGTCCTCACGGTGATACTCCACCATCACCGCGTCCGCCCAACCCAGCGCCACCCGCACACCCTCCGGCGTCTTCGCCGACAGCCCGATCGCCCGCGTCAACCCCTGATCGCGCAACCCCTGCAGCGTCGACACCGCATCCGTCTGCTCCATAATCTCCACGTCCCGACCATCCGAATGGATCAACAACAGGTCCACCACCTCCGTACGCAGCCGCACCAAACTCCGCTCAACACTCTGACGGATCGCATCACTCGAAAAGTCATACACCGACCGCCCATCCTCATACGTCTCACCCACCTTCGTCGACAACACAAACTCACCACGCCGCCCCGACAACGCCACACCGATCCGCTGCTCACTGAGCCCATACGCCGGCGCCGTATCAATATGATTGATCCCCAGGTCCAGAACACCATTCAATACCCGCCCAGCCTGCTCCTCCGTAGGCAGCGCATACCCCTGGTCGTATTTTGTCCCCGTGTTCCGACCGATCTTGAACGCACCAAACCCGATCGGCGTGATGCCTAGACCGCTCCTACCGATGTGTCGTCGATCCATGATGATGCCGGCCCCCAGAGCGGCTGCGCGACGGAAGGTCGCGGCCATGCCGCAAGCCGATCCAACACCGGCCCCTCCAGGCCCACGCCGGGCTGCCGCGGTGGCTCGATCAACCGCTTTACATTGTCGGCCAACACAGGCGCCAACGCCAATTTCGTCGGCCACGCGGTGACAACTCTCGACTCAAGCCTCGCCTGCGCCGTCTCAGGCCGCAGCCCACTGCCCGTCGCCGCCTCCGCGCGATCCACACGATACGTCGTCCACCGCGCCCCCGAAAAATCCACGCCCCCCAACACCTCGCACAGCTCACCACGCGTGTGCGCGATCAACTCCCCCGCCTCCATACCAACACCCGCCTCCGCAACGCGTCCCCCAACCTGCCACACCGTCTCACCGCCATCACCAACCGCGCTCGTCACCGTCACCCGAGTCTGCCGCCCATCCACACAGTGCCCATTCAGCACCGGCAACCCCCCCGCGACCACCACCATGTGCAACGGCCGCCGCTGCATCGCCTCACCACTCAACCCCACACGCTCACGCAACCACCCATTGCCCGCACCCGCCGTAAAAACACATACCCCCGCACGCAAACACAACCCCTCACCCCCCCCAGGCCGCCTCACCCGCACCCCCGTCACCCCACCCGGCCCATCACACTCAAACCCCAAACCCGCAGCCCCATCAACCTTCAACAACAACCCCCCATTCCGCGCCGCCAGATCTCCTACCAAACTCACCGGGTCCACCACCGGCTCATCCACCCGGTACACACGACCCCCACAACCCGCCAACGCCCTAGGCCAATCCCCACGCTCCAACCGCACAGGCCGCGACCGCAAAAAACTCGCCGCACCCAACATCCCCAAACGCGACGACAACCCCTTCGTATTCCACAACACACAATGATCCGCCCGCACCCGCGTCCCCGTCAGCGCCGGCTCAACCTCACCACCCAAACACCCCCGCCACAATCCCGGCATCTCCTTGATCGCATCCGCCGACCGATTAAACACACCGCTCAACGCATACTTCAAACCACCATGAATAATCCCCTGCGACGCCACCGTCTGCCCCGACCCCAACGCACCCGCCTCCACCAGCACCACCCGATACCCCCCTCGCCGCAGCGCATCCAACAACCACAACCCGGCGATACCACCGCCGAAGATCAACACATCCAATTCGATTTCGATCTCACCACCCGCGCCCGAACCAGCACCCATCCCCGCCCCTCCCCCGACACGCACCACCGCACCACCGCCGGATACACCGCCCCCGCGCCCACTCATCGCGCCCGCTGCGGCGCCGGCGGAATGCGCAGCACCGTCCCCGCCTTCAGCGTATTCGGGTTCTCACCGATCGCCTTGCGATTCACCGCATAGACATAACGCCACAACTCACCACGGTTGTAATACTGCTTCGCGATCGTATACAGCGAGTCGCCCGAACGAACCACATACGTCACCGTTCGCGTCGGCTCTGGCGGCAGGTCATCCAGGTCCTGCGACTCCACATCCGCCAGCCCCTCCATCGCAGGCAGCCGCAGCTCCTGCCCAACCTTCAATCCCACCGGGTCCACCAGCGGGTTCGCCTGCGCCAGGTCCACCCAGAACCGCTCCGATCCATACAGCGTCACCGCGATCGAGCTCAGCGTATCGTTCACCTGAACCGTATAAACCTTCGCCCCACCCGCAGACCCCGCCGAGCCCTCCTCCTCATCCAGGTCCGACGCACCCGCACCCGCCTCCCCGCGCTGACCACTCCGCGGCGGCGTCGCCACCAGCGGCAGCGTTCCCGCCGGCGTCCGCCCCAGCGTCAACGTCGGAGGCCGTATCGCGCCACGCTCATACTCCAATGGGTCCGCGCTCTGCCCCGCCGGCGGATCCCGATTCAGACCCGGATGATCCCGATACCCCCGCGGATGAGGCGACGAAAACACCGTACCAACCTCACCACCCCCATCACCCCCATCACCCAACTCCTCAACACCACCCACCGACGACCCCTCACCCAACACCGCCGGCGCAACCTGCACGCTCCCCCCACGCGGCGAACGCTCGCGGTAATACGCGACCACCGCCACGCAAAACACAACCGACACCACCAACGCGATCTTGTAAGAACGATTCATCGTGAACAATCCGCCCGGCCGCCGCACCACACGCCCCAAGTTTAGCACCCCCCACCCACCCATGCTCCCGCCGCCCTCACTTGATACACCCCCAGGCACCCGCAATGGTAGCCGCACACCCGCTACAGTACGGTGTCCCCAGCGCCACCGCGGGAGCCGTTCATTCCACTCATTCGGAGGTACCGCCCGATGACTCTGATCGATCTGATACGCCGGCGACGGTCCGTCAAGCATTACGACCCCAACCACCGCCTGACCGACGAACAACTGCGGGCGCTTGTGACGGCGGGGGCCCTCGCACCGACCTCATTCAACATGCAGAACCGACACTTCGTCTGCGTCGTCGACCCGCCAATCAAAGCCGAACTCTCCGCCGCCGCCTGGGGCCAGGACCAGGTCCGCGACGCGTCCGTCGTAATCGTGCTCACCGGCAACCGCAACGCCTACAAAAACACCGACCGCTACCTGCGCAACGCCCCCCCCGACCGCCAAGCCGTGTTCGAGAAGATGATCACCGACTGCTACGCCGACAACGACCCGTTCGCCCGGGACGAGGACGCCCGCTCCGTCGGGCTCGCGGCCATGAACATCATGCTCATGGCGACCGACATGGGCCTCCATTGCGGGCCGCTGATCGGGTTTGATGCTCCCCAGGTAAGCGACGTCGTCGGCCTGACCGAAGGGTACGACCCGCTGATGCTCGTCGTCGTCGGCAAGGGAACCCGCCCGGCCTGGGATCGCATGGGCCTGCTCGACCTGGACGAGCTCGTCTCGATCGACCGCTTCGGACACCACACGATGACAGGCCCGGTGCAAGGATGAGGCCTGGGGACGGCTGTCGGCAGGGGCGTGGATAAGACGGTGCAAAAGAGGTCGGTTAAGGTCGGCCAAACGGGCCATTCGGGCGGTGACGCCCGCAAGGGGTCTCCGGCAACCGACCCCGAACCCGTTGTGGCCCCCCCGGCGACCGGAACCGGCCAGGTCCGCCATAGTTACCGACAAATTATGGGCATTGCCCGCACTAGCGCTTAGTGACGCCAAAATCACTCTTTAGAACCATTCCAACGAACGTTATCCCCAAACCGCCAGCGGAACACGATGAAGAAGGTATTAAGTTTATATCTATTCTAAGTAAGAGTGTCGGCCAAATGATCGCGATCCCAAGCCCGATAAGGTGGTCGATCAAGGCGGTGGTAGGGGATGTCATCACCGGGTCGGCCCGGCTGATCCAGCCCGTCGCGCTGCCGGCCCCTCTCGCCCCCTTGGGTGGGGAAACTCGATCAATACCCGCATGCTTACGTAGCGATTCATTTTCGTTGGCAGTGCGAGCAATAGGTCGTTGTTCGCGACGCGACCCGGGTGACGCTGAGTTTGGACTGGCAACGGGGGCAGGCTTGCCCGTGGCGGGCGTACACCGCGTGGTGTGCCTGGAACGCCCCCGGTTGGCCCAACGGGTCGGCGTAGTCCCGGAGCGTCGAGCCGCCGTGCTCGATCGCCTCCGCGAGCAGCGTCCGGGCCCCATCAGCCAGCCGCTTCGTGCGTCGGACCGACAGACTCGCCGCCGGCGCGCGGGGATGGACCCGGCAGACGTGCAGCAGCTCGTCCGTGTAGATGTTGCCCAGCCCGGCGACCAGCGATTGGTCGAGCAGGGCGGCCTTGATTGCCCGGCGCGTCCGCCCGAGACGCCGATGAAGCTCCTCACCCGTGATCGTCAGCGCATCCGGCCCGAGGCCCGCCCACCGGTGCGCCCGAAGCTGCTCACCCGTGGCGAACACCCACACATGCCCGAACCGCCGCGGGTCTTGGAACGCGATCGTGAGCCCGTCATCCAACTCCCACGTGATATGGGTGTGACCGCCCCACTCGGCTCGCATCCGATCAGCTCGCCCCCGTTCGCAGCCCCGCCCGCCATCGAAAACCCGCAGGCACCCGGTCATCCCCAGATGCACACCGACAGCGGGCCAGCCCGCGTGTTTCCCAAGCTCGCCGTAGCCGGAAGCGCTGTTTTTTCGCTTTGTTTTACCAGTTTTGTGCGTAGTGGTAGGTGCGCCGCTCGGCTCCGTCCACCACGCGAGTTGTTTCCCGTGGCGGACGACACCAGAGATCCGCTGCCCGCAAAGCAGCCGGTTCGCGGCGCCTTGGAGTGTGTCCGACCCGGTCGAGCTACACGCGGACCCGGCAACGATAGGGCCGTTCAGGCCGGCCGCGGCGTTGGCGGCCGTCGGGTTGGTCGTCGTCGGGTTCCCCGGCAGGTCGATCGTGTCGGGTCGGTGGACCCGGACCTGGCGGATGGTCCGTCCAACAACCTGACCGGCAAGCGCGCGGCGGACGGTCTCAACCTCGGGCAGTTCCGGCATCGCGGGATTTTAGCCGGGCCGTTGTTCGGTCGGACAACCGGCTTGGTGCGGCCGCTCGCACACACCCAGCCCACCGGTCGCCTCGCGGGAGCGCCAGCCGGGTTTGCCGCTGCGGGCAACAAAGTCCGATAACTATACATCGTTATTCAGTCGGCCCTCCAATCATCTGTCGCATGCCGTCGATCGGGAGGTCGATCGGGTTGTCGATCATATTCTTGCTCAGGCTGCCCCAGGCTGTCGGCTAGACGACTCGGGTGGATGGCGGATCATCCGGTTCGCCCGGGAGATTCCCGCGATAATTAATCTATGTAACTCTAGTAATATCAAATACTAACATATATTTCACGCAAGGATATCCCCAGGCAGTTCGGCCCGTTAGTCGCGTGTGGGTAACTTGTCGAGGCCGTCACCGTGGCTTCGGTGTTGCCGCCATGATCATCTGCCTGCGCGACCGACGCCCGCCCTACCGGGTTGGCGGGTCCACGAATCGGTCCGGCGATGTTCCACGTGGAACATCACCCTGCGGGGCACAACCTCGACCCATTCCACAGATTCGGCACCCACGGCAGGGACTTACTCTTGGCCGCTCCCGATCCGCGCTTGGCCAGGTGATCGGGCAGCGCGATTCACGTGCTGGCCGGACGACACGATGACGTCAGCCGAGCAAATACCCAGCCGATCCAGTCCATGGGTACAACGGTAGGGGGGTGCAGGGCCCCATGAATCGCTCCAGCAACCCACAGCGCCCCCCTTCCAAAACCGCTACCTGGTAGGCCTTGGTGTCACTGGACCGGCCCTGCTGAGCTGGACCATGTTCCACGTGGAACAACCTCACTCTGGCACCGGCCGGCGCTCCCAATCGGCCCGCCTGGGTCGCGTTTACACAGCCAGTTGACCACGGTAAAGTGCAGCAGATGACGACCCTTGATACAAAGCCAATCCACCTGAGGAGTGCTCCGGATGCCTGACAAGACACCTGGCAAAGCGGCTCGACCGGCTCAAGAATCTGCGGCTCAACCGGACGATGCCCCGGCGAAAAAAACACCCCGCCGGGCACCGCGACTAGGCAGGGGTCTTAGCAGCCTGATGGGACAGGCCATCGCAATCAAACCGGTAGGGGGGGGCACCGGGGGTACCGAGGGTGCTGCGGACATAGAACCGAATGCTGCCGCGATCGACTCGCCCGATCAGGGGCGAACCGTTGGAACCCCCCTCCCATCACCATCAAGTGATCTAGTCTACCTGCCGCTGGAAAGCGTAACGCCGAACCCAAATCAACCTCGCAAACGCTTCAACGACGCCTCAATCGAACGCCTAGCCAAGTCCATCCGTGAGGATGGGGTGATCCAGCCGGTGGTCGTACGGCCGATCGAGGGGAAAGTTAGTGCCGAACAGGGGGGGCACAAGTATCAGTTGGTCGCGGGTGAGCGGCGGTGGCGTGCAGCGCAAATAGCTGGTATAAAAGAACTTATAGCGATTATACGGCCGATGGACGACCGCAAGGTCGCCGCCTGGTCCTTGATCGAAAACCTGCAACGCGAGGACCTGAACCCGATCGATCGCGCCCAGGCCTTCGCCGCCCTGGCCACCGGCTACGCCATGAGCCACGCCGACGTCGCCGACCGCGTCGGCGTTGAACGCCCAACCGTCACCAACGCCATCCGCCTGCTCGATCTGGCCGAGCCCGTCCAGGATATGGTCCGCACCGGCACGCTCACCGCCGGCCACGGCAAAGCCATCGCCGCCGTCACCGACCCAACCACCCAACAACAACTCGCCCAGGCCGCCGCCGCCAACCGCTGGTCCGTCCGCCGAACCGAACAAGCCGCCCGCCAAGCGAACACAACGGTAGGGGGGTCAACCCCCGGCTCCCCCACAACCCCCGAAACCAAAAATACCAACCCCACCCGCGCCCACATCCAACACCTCCAGGACACCCTCAGCAAGCAGCTCGGCACCAAAACCACCCTCCGCCCGGCGCGCAAAAAAGGCGCCGGCACACTCACCATCGCCTACTACTCCCTGGACCACTTCGAGTCCCTCCTCCAACGCCTCAACGTAGAGATCGACTAACCCCCACCGCCCCCCACCCCACCGAATGCAATGCCCCAAGGATCCCCAGACATCAGGGGATGAGAGGCATCCATGCGCCGCAGCAGGTGGGCACTAACAGCCATACAAACCCAAACCGCTAACCGATTCTCAAGCATGGGAAGTTAGGCAGGTTAGCCAACGCACAACACCCTGAAAGGTAGAACAGTCAATGCCAATCAAAGAATTAATCCTAGGAATTGAAGCGGAATCACGGTATACTATAGCGCTATATCAATGGATCGCTGTTGGCAGCGCTATAACTCGAACAACTCTCGGCACCGTCTCTCGCACCTGGCTGTTCACCACCATCATCATGACTGAGAAGGGGAAAACAGATATGCAACGGATAAATCACCGTCTTGCCATTGCTGCCATACTCGCAGCGACAACACTCTCCACCCATTCCACCAATGCCACACCACTGAACACCACCAACGCCACCCTATCGGCGTCAGCACGCGAATCGGGCGAAGACCTGCCCGACCCCAACCCAACCGGCGACGGTGAGTTTCCCGACATCCTCGCCTTGATGATCAATGACGGCGCTTTCATTGAGCAGCCCGAAGTTGCGGTCGAGCTGCTCACCGGCGTGCTTGAATCCCAAACCAACAGCCCCACGGGTGTCTTCGCCGGCTTCATCGCCGCCTTCGCATTCAACGGACAGATCCAAGAGGACAGTCAACCCGGCCTGAACCTGCTTGCACAAGACTTCATCGCCGCCTTCCTCAACCCCGACCCCTCCATGGGCTACCAGGTCCGCTTCACCAACACACTAAACGTCCCCGCCGTACTCGCCGTAAACCTCCCCTCCGACATCAACCCGCAAATCACCTTCACCGATGGCGCCACCACAAACGCATTCGTCCACGCAGAGGTTTTCGACACAGGCGGCGACCCCGGTGCCACCGCCGACGTCAACGTCGACTTCTTCACCATCCAGAACGGCGTTGGTAACGTCGCCACAAGCTTCTTCTTTGAAGAATCCCTCGTCGACGGTGTCGCCCAGACCCTGGACCAACCCGCAACGACACCAACTTTCTTAGACACGATCACCGGCTTCCAGACCGGTGTACTCGCCACCGTCTCACCCGGCGATACCCTGGAACTCCGCACTAACTTCAGCCTCGGCAGCGACAGCATCCCCTTAGTCGACCGGCTCGTCCTGGACAACGCACTGACCCAGGGCGTCCAAGCCGTCGCCAACTCCCTGGTCCCCGAACCCACCACCGCCGCCATCACCACCACCCTGCTACTAGCACTAATAACCCCCAACCGCCGGGCATTTAAAGGGGTCGGGAGTCATTGTTGAGCCGCGCCCCCTCGTCCAGGCATTTAAAGGGGTCGGGAGTCATTGTTTGGCAGCGGCCCCCTCGTCCAGGATCTTCCAAGGCCGCCCACGCTCGCGCAGCGTTGACGATAGCCCCAGACGCTCAGCCGTACGCTCCACCCACGACTCGTCGCCATAGGGCCGACCCCGCCGCACACTGCGTCGCAGCGCCTCAAGCTCCTCCTCGCTCGCCGCCTCATTCACCCACCCCCGCCACCGGCGAGGCCGATCGATCGGCCAC
>JAJDCY010000012.1 GCA_029260595.1 Phycisphaeraceae bacterium
TCCCGACCCGGCAAAATTCTCAAACTCAGCTTCTACCTCCGGGTTTGGCCAGAGTCCTGCTTGGAGCGTCCGCGCCTCCGCAGACCGAACGCTGTACGCGAAAGTCGCCAGCTCGGGGTTCCGCAGCAATGCCGCCGCCAGTGCCGCATGGAGCGTCAGAATACCTTCGTGTTCGGCAACAACGTAATCGCTGTGCTCAACCGTGTTAGAACTAACGTCACCTGGTGGCCTGAAAGCGGCGTAATCCTCACCAAGCGGACGCTGAGATACCCAGTAGCTGTCATCAATCGGTGACGGAGTGCACCCACTCAACGACATAGAGGTCACAGCCCAGATGAGTGGGCCAATTGCATATTTCATGGATCGATCCTGCTGCCTAGGAATTATTGTCTCTGTTCACGCGCCGTTGAGACGGAGCGCGCACAACGATTCTCCGACGTGCATGAGCGGTCGGAGCTAGACAATAGACTGCGCTAGACCAGCAGGATTACCGAGCGAAGAGATGCGAGCGCCGAGTGGTCGGGTAGTGGGTTTGAACCTAGAAGTAGAAGCTGATACGTCGACTGCTGTAGTTCGGTCGAAGTTGTAAAGTCAAGCGATTGAGCTAACAAGAGCGGCCGCGAAATCTCAATCCGGTTCTGATTATTCAACTGCGCGATTGCTGTGATGGGCGTGTCTTGACACGATGAATCATCTAGAGAGGCGGTCTCTCGGTCTTGTGGGCTTGATTTGGGACATGGCCGCGCAGCCAACTCAACCGCGGTGTGTCCATCGCTGCCTTCACAGAGAACCATGCCATTTACCGTGGCCACCACAAAGAGGTAGGCCACGAGGCAGGTCCAGTGAATCGTTGTTCGAATTGGTCGATAGTTCATCTTTTTCAATCTTAGGTGATATCGGACCAGGTATGCAAGCGGCTTTAGGATGCGGTGGATGAAATCAAGGACTCGCCAGGACAGATCACATCCTTAGTTCATCCACGTCATTCGGGTGTGGGCCAAAGGCAAGACGGAAGGCGGAACAGACATTTACTCGGAAGCGTTGACCGAAGACGCCTTCACCATCGCCACGATGCCCGCCCTGACGGCTTCAGGCAGTTGGTCCCACAGCTCCGCCACCAGCGCCAAGTCATGGGGCCTTTGCGTCAAGTGCGCCCAGCAGGACACCAAGTTTTCTTTGGGTTTGACGCAAGCTATTAAGTTATCATATACTTGCGCGCTTGGGGATCCGGTCTTGAAAACCGGCGTGGCCTCCGGGTCACCGTGGGTTCGAATCCCACCCCCACCGCTTTCCCGATGCGATCAAGAGGGCGCTCCGCGTCGGACTTTCTCAGGACGCGGCCTCGACGGCGGGGTTGATCGATGTGGCCGTATTCGACGATCGGCCGGCGGCGTGACCAGGTGCGCCCGGCGAGAGGATCGCCGTGGCAAATCCAACGCCGCAGATCAGATAGTGCATCCACTGCAATGGCACTGTGGCGAGGGCGAACACCCACCCCCGTGCACCCACGAAGAAGCGCCATAGGGATAGGTCCGTCACGAATAAGACCGCAGCCGTCGCGATCGTGAAAGCGGTGCCCATTGGGTACATGCACAAACAGGTGAGCAGAAGTAACGCTGCGGTCAGGGCGACTTTGATGCGGGCACGGTGGTCCGTGTTCAAATCGTTAACGAATCGCCGGGACTCGATCATCAAGCGGCTCCACGGCAGGGCCCGGTTCAGGAGGTCGGTCTGGATCATCGACCTGAACGTCCACCGCTTTGCGTGCGTGACCTGGAGATCCTTACAGAGAACAATGCGCCGACCTTCAGCGGTCAGTCGGTAGCCGAGTTCGATGTCTTCGATTGAAGGCCGCTCGTATCGGTCGCAATAGCCGCCGGCACTGATGAACACGTCGCGGCGGATGGCACCGCATCCACTCCAGAAGGTGCAACTGTCTGTGCTGCCCTTCTGGTGGACGTAATGATGCAGCAGATTGCGGTACTGCGAGACGAGACCGGGCGCAACCGGCGAATCGTCGTAGGAACCGATCAGCGCGTCTACGCCGGGCGACTCGAACACGGCTACGACTCGAGTAACGATATCCGGTTGGACCAGCACATCGGCATCGATGAACAGCAACAGGTCGCCGGTAGCGGCACGTGCGCCGAAATTACGCGCGTGGCCGGGCCCGGGCCGGTCAGGAGGCGAGGCGAGCACGCGGACACCGGCTCGACGTGCGACGCCGGCTGACCCGTCGGTGCTCCCGTCATCGACCACGATAATCTCTGCCGGTACGGATTGGCGGAGTCGGCCCAACACCTCGGCGAATGCCTCGCCGCCGTTGTTAACAGGCACAATCACTGAGACAGACAGCCCGCGCGATGGACCGCCGTGAATCGCAGAGGACTCACTCACTCGACCCTCTAAGGTGCGATTAGGCATGGGACCGATCCTCACGCGGCGCCTCTCATCCCCTCAGCGTGGCAATACCACTCGTGCCACCTTTCCCGATATCTACCTTCAAACGATATCATTGCATGATGGTATAACATACCCGACACTGGTATTAACGTCAATGTTTTTCAATCGTTTACGATTCGATACTTTAAAAAAATACCGTTTCGGCGGGCAGCCTGAGGCCGTTACATTGATGGTCAGTACGATTAGACAATCTAGGAAGAGTCGAGCCCGCCCCGCCCGGTTGGCTGTTCGCTCAACTTGACGAATCGTTCGTACGAGATGAACGGGTAGAACTTGCGTTGCGGCCGGTCGATCGTGTCGACAACTTCGATCCGCAACTGCACGCCAGGGCCGAGGGTGTATTGGAACCTCTGTTTGAGCGGCGCGAGGCCTGTGTGGCCGGCGGGGTCGAGCACCAGCCGCACACAAAACATCTCTGGGCGCGTTTGGGTGATCTGAAATCTGCGTACCGACAGATCGCACTCCTCGACAAGCTGCCCCAGCGTATAACCATGAAGGTGCCGACCGTCCGGCAACAGGAACCGATCAGTCACTCGCCCGTCAATCGATCGGATCCGGCGATCAATGCCCCCACCCTCCATCAGCACGGCCTGGTCGCCGAGGCGGTATCGGATAAATGGCATCGACCATTGGTGCAGCGGAGTCAGAACAATCTCGCCCCGGTCAGCCGGCGATCCGTCGTGCAGTACCTCGACGATGACCGCTTCCTCGCAGATGCGATACCCCAGCTCTCGCGGCGTCTGCATCGCGATGAACACGGTTTCTACGCAGCCATAGATATCCGCGACAGGGCAGCCGAAGCCGCGCTCGATCCGGGTGCGATCGGATGCGGTCATCAACTCGGCACCGGTCAGAACATGCGTCGCGCCTATGCGCGCGCGGTCGTCGTCGGTCAGAGCGTCCGCCAACTCAGCAAGGAGCGACGGCGGGCCACTGATCAGATCTGGCTTGAACTCGCTGATCTGCGACACGATCTGGTCTTTCGGCGTCCGCCAGTCCAGATTCAGACGCGGCATGATGCCGAGCCTCTCGTATAGCATCGGGTGGGCTTCGGTCGCGAGCGACTCGGGGCTGAAGTGATCGATGTTCGCGCGGCGCGTACGCGGACCATAGCCCCAAGCCCCCACCGCCTTGGCGCGGTGGGCCAGCATCAAACGCTCTTCGAGCATCGTCCTACGGACAACCAACGGTGCCCCGCTGGACCCGCTGGTGCGCAGAACTCGGTTCGGCTGGTGCGCCCAACCCATGGCACAGACCTCAGTGGCCGGCAACATCTGAATGTCTGCGCGGTCTGTCGTTGGGATCCGACTCAAGTCTGCAATCCCACGGATATGCTTCGGGTTCAAGCCCGCTTCATCGAACAACCGGCGGTAGTACGGAACCCGTTTGTATGCGTGATCGACCAAGCGTCGCAGGCAAGCGCTCTGGTAGCGCTCAAGCTCGGCGCGAGATCGGAACCTCGGCCCGATCAACCCACGCAGCGCATGCCATGCCAGCTTAGGTGTCACTATGAGATGCTCGCCAATCTAAAAAAGCAGCCGTAATCCAGCATTAAATGACCTCTGTCAAAGCGAGTTCAATGGCATCGGTGGTGATTGACCATGTTGGCAGGTCTGGTATAGCCGTGTCTTCCGCCCACTCCGCGTTACCGTGATCGAGCACCTGTTTGAGCGCCTGCTCAAGCTCGCTGACTGATCCGGGCGTTACCAGGGTGCCTAGCGGGTTGTCGGTGAGATTGGACACCAGTCCGCCGACCCGAGACGCCACGACGGGCCGCCCGCAAGCGATGGCCTCAAGCGCGACAAGCCCAAAGCTCTCATACAGGGATGGCACGACACAAACATCACAGGCCGCATAGTAATCCGCCAGCAATGTGTGCTCGACGCTGCCGACAAATCGGACACGGCCCACGATACCCAGGCTGCGTGCCAGCGAGAACAGCGTTTGCTGATTCTCACCACCGGGTTCTCCGCCAATAAGTAGAGCGATGACTGATGGATCTGCGATCCGCGCCAACGCCTGAAGAAGGACGTCGAATCCTTTAATAGCAGTGGCTCTGCCGACCGCCAGGAGGATCCGGCTTTGTGGTGGCAAGGCGAGTCGGTCTCTCGCATCTTGCCGCGGCTGCGGGCGAAAACGCTCGCGGTTGATCCCGGGAGTTGCAATCGAGATCCTACCGCGATCGGCACCATACCTATCCACCAGCACGTCCGCTTCGTGTTCGCTGATTGCGATCAGACGGTTCGCCTGCTCGACGATTCGGCGTTCCCCGTCGGCCCGCTCAGGCGGCTCCGCGCCCGCAGGAAACGCCGCTTGTTTGGCTAGCGCAAGCGTGTGGAAACTGGCGAGGTGCGGTACCTGCCAGTGACGTGCGAGTTCGATCGCCACGAGCCCCGACAGCCAGTAGTGGCTCAGGATCGCGCGATACTGCGTCCCATCGTGCTGTTGGATCGCGAGGACACCGGCGGTAAAGGGATCAAGCAACCGATGTAGATCCTCTTTTCGTGCGTCGGCTGGTCCGGCTGACACATGAAATAGCCGGACGCCGGACGTTGAGTCGGCGCAGCCGTCAGCATCCCGATGCAGTCGTGTATAGATATCGACCCGCCACCCGCACGCCGCCAGCATCGCAGCGGTAGTCCGTACATAGACGTTCATACCGCCCGCATCCCCCATGCCGGGACACTGTGATGGGCAGGTATGCAGGGACACGATGGCAAGGCGGCGCGAATCGTTCATCGGTGTATTTCCGGCGGGAACGAGCGTTCACTATAGTGTTTGGCAGCGATGCGAAGCGAAAGTGATATTCGTGTGATCGACGCCATACCAGCCCGCGTTTTGGCGATCGGCGCTCACCCTGACGACGTCGAGCTATACGCGGGCGGGACGCTTGCCCGATGGATCAGTCGTGGATGTACCGTCACAATTGTTGTTTGTACGGACGGACGGGCGGGCTGTGCGGACGGCAGACTCACTGCGAGCGCCGTAGCTAATACCCGGCGACAAGAGCAGGAATCAGCGGCGCGACACCTCGGCGCAAAGACGGCGGTGATGCTCGGGTATGCCGACGGCGGGCTCGAAGACACCGAGCAGTTCCGCGGTGCCTTAGTCGAACTGATCCGCGAACAACGGCCTGAGGTGGTGCTATCGCACGACCCGTTTACGCGCGACCGATTCATCCACCGGGACCATCGCGTCACGGGGCGGGTCGCTCTCGATGCGGTCTATCCCTATGCCCGCGACCCGCTGCATTACCCCGACCAGATTGCTCACGGCCGGTCGGTGCATCGCGTCGACCGCTGCCTGCTTTGGGACACGGACCAGCCCAATGCAATTGTCGACATCTCGTCAACACTCACGGTGAAGGCCGCTGCGCTGGCGAAGCATGCGAGTCAGATCGGCGGCATCATGGGCGGCGCCGACCCGATCGAATGGTTACGCAAGCACTCCCGCGAGGCGGTGGCCGGTTTTGATTTCGCCTGCGGTGAGGTGTTCCGGCTTATGCAGGCACCGCCGTGAAGTACATCGCGTATGCGGGCTACTGTTTCTTCGGCACGGCTCGCGCTGCGGCGAAACACCCAAGAACATATCTGAGTCTGGTGTTCTCAAGACGCTCGGCGGCAAAGAATACTCGGCGGACCGCGATGCGAACCCACTGCCAACCCAGGGCGTTGGTGATCCCGGTTGCCGCGACGCCCATGAGGCGCGGGTGTTGCACAAGCGTAGTGGTGTCCGTGACATCGAATCCGGTGGCGGTGAGTTCGGCGCGCATCTCGCCAACGGTGTACGACCGCCCCAAGTAGTACGGCAAACGCCCGCAGCGACCAAGCATTCGTAGCAGTGGGTCGAAGACGTTGTGGCGGTTGTCTAGGGTCAGCACCAACACACCGTCCGGCTTGAGAACACGCCTGAACTCCGCGAGGCTGCGCCCAAGGTCGGCCGGGTCGGCGAAATGGTCCAGCGTTGACGGCGAGAACACCATTGCGATTGAATGGGTTGCGAACGGAAGCCGGCGGACATCTGCCGCGATGTATACCGCATCGGGTGCCGTGCAGCCGGTGCGTGCCTTGCCAACTACGACCGGGGAGATGTCCATACCAATCGCATCGTCGTAACCGCCGGGCAACTCAGGCATTAGTGCATCGACGATATTTGCTTCCTCAAACAGATCCGTCTTAAGGACCGGGCCGTGCGGACGTGACGCCGCCCAACGATCCAGCATCCGTCTGTACGCTCGCCGCTTTAGCGTTGCCAACAGGTCATCTACATAGTGGGCTTCGCGGTCAGCGACAGCTGTTTCAACCGCGTCCCAGTAGTGCGAGTCGTGCTGCGGATCGAGCGACGAGGTTTGGCTGGAACGCAGCGAGCATGCACGAGCGAAGTGGTGTCGCAAACGTCCAACGCCGACGTACCCGTGCAGCGCATAGCGACGCTCACCGTTGTGGCTCAGGGCGCGGAGCACAGCGGTATTCTCGAGGTTGACTGCGTAGACCGCGCGGGCTGCCCCGGCCTCGCGGAGGTCTCGGTAGATATGGGCGAACAGCGCCGGCGCGACGCGCTCTCCCCGCTCGTGCGGATCGACGATCAGTTCGTACAAATAGTAGTCGTTAGGGCCGAGATCGATCGTGCATCGCAGGTACTCGATCCAGGCCGAACGCCGCATGACCCAGGCGATCCCGATTACGATCCCGGACTTGCGCGCGACATAGCAGTGCTCACCCCGCGCGAGTCTGTCTTCGAGTTGGCTCGGACAACGCCCCGGACGCAGCTCGGCGCAACGCTCGAACTCGTCCGACCGAACGAGCCCGAACTCGATGTCCGGGCTCACCGGAATGTCGGTAACAGGAAAGTTCAACAGCCGCTCGAAAAGCAGGATCCGTCGGTAAACCGTCTCGCCCAAGGCCTTGAACCACAGAGCCGCGATACCTTCCTCACGGAGAATCTCCGCGGCGCGTCGGATAGTGCCCATGACAGTGCGTGTGCTGTTTGGTGAGGTCATGCGCTCGGGGCGATCGCGGGACATGTCGCCTCTGCCCTGTTGATACTGGTTCACTCGTTAATGAATGCTTCGGTGGACGCCCGGGCGTCAGATTCGCGCATCTGACGCGGCGGGCACTTCATGTAGTACGCACTTGGCGCTTCGATCGGGCCGGCCAGGCCGCGATTGCGGGCGAGGTAGGCGCAGCGAACAGCATCAACGACTACGCCGGCACTGTTCGGTGAGTCCTGGACCGACAGTCGCAGCTCAAGCTCGATCGGGATGTCGGCGAAACCGCGTCCCTCGATCCGGATGAAGCAGACTTTATTATCTCGTTGCCAGGGCACGTAATCCGATGGGCCGATGTGGATGTCGCGGGGGGCCAGTGGCGCGTCCAGTTGCGACTGCACCGCATCGGTCTTGGAGTGCTTTTTCGAGGCGAGTCGTTCCCTGGCGAGCATGTTCAGGAAATCGGTGTTGCCGCCGGTGTTCAGTTGATAGGTACGATCGACCGTCACTCCGCGGTCCGCAAAAAGGCGTGCGAGTTGTCGGTGGACGATGGTCGCGCCGAGTTGACTTTTTACGTCGTCGCCGATCACCGGCAGACCTGCATCGGTAAACCGCTTGGCCCACACCGGGTCTGATGCGATGAATACCGGCACACAGTTCACCAGCGCCACACCGGCCTGGATGCAGGCTTCGGCGTAGTGAGCCACAGCCTGTTCGGAGCCAACGGGCAGGTAGCAGATCAGCACATCGGCACCGCTGTCGGTCAATGCCTTCGCGACGTCGACAGGTAGGAGGCTGGCCGGTCGGAACGCTTCTTGCTCGGGGTGGTCGGCCATATGTGCGGCGACGCCATCCAGGATCGGTCCCATCAGAACCTCTGTGCCTGATAGAGGCAGTTGGCCATTGAAAACTCGCGCACAATTTGGCTCGGCGAACACCGCTTCTTCGAGCGGCCTGCCGACTTTGCGACGATCGACATCAAACGCGGCAACAAACTCAAGGTCGCCCGGCGAGACACCCGCAATATCGTCGTGCATGAGCCCGGCGAGACTCCCCGCCGGGGCTCTGCGGTAATACTCGATCCCCTGGATCAGCGAGCTTGCACAGTTGCCGACACCGGCGATCGCGACATGAACCTTGGCCATCTACGCTCCTACGGTGATCGCTGTGTCGCGACCGTGCGCCGCGGCCTCATGCGATTGGGACCAAGCCGGGCGTGATTACTTGTACTTGGCGCGATTCCGTGGTGCAAATACCAGTTGAGCGAGCTAGTGAAGCAGGCTACGAGTTCCTCTCGATGTCGGGCGAGAGCCTTATGAGCGACCGGAGAATGACCACCTCGTCCTGCGAGAACTCTCTGCTGGCGAATAGCAACAGCAGCAAGATCGGGGCGGTCAGGCTCAACTGAAGCACGACCCACGCTCCCTGGATTGGAATCAGTTGAGGCAACGCGTACCCGGCCGCCCCTAGCAAGCCGCAGCGCAGCAGCGACATCATCGGAGGTGCCACCCGCCAGACCCGGTGTATCGCGGCCAGTGCAAACGCGGCGGCGCAGCCACTGGCAATCAGTGTGCTTAGCGCAGCACCCTCGGCACCGAGCCTAGGGATCAGAACGATATGCCCGAGCAACGCGGCTAAAAGGATTAGCATCGCAATCGGAATGCACCAGGCCGGCTTCTTCGCCGCCGTCAGGATCACGGACGCGCAGTGGACAAGAATCCTAAGCACCGCTGCGGCCGCGAGGACGACGAACAGGACGGCTGCATCGGCGAACTCCGGACCGAATAATACCAGCACCAACTCCGGTGCCGCACCACACACAAGCCCTACGAACGGAAGCAGCAAAAGCGCGATCCGCAACGATTGGCGTGCCATCTGTTGCGCGCCCGATCTGTCGCCGGACGCGACCGAGGCACTCAAGCCCGACAGGAGGATTGGTGAGACCACCCCCCCGATGAGACTGATCGGTATGGCGAGGTTCGCCGCAGCCGCGTACACCCCGACCTGACCGATGGTCGCGCCGAGGATTGTCAACACGATGATGTCGCTGTACGCGAAGGCCCGCATCAGGACGGAGAAGACGAACAGCGGTGCGATCGTCGGTGACATCGCTTGGATGCGGAACTGTGAGCGACCCAGCAGGGGCACGCGCACGTACCGCCGCGCCACGACGATCTCGACCAGTGTCGCCGCGATCAGACCGAGAATCGCCCCATAGATCGACAGGCCGGCTTGCACGAATAGCACGATGAAGCTCAGGCGCGCCAGCCAGCGGCACGCCATTGCAGCGGCCTGTCCGCTGTAACGCCCAAGCCCGGTCAGGACAAAACGGTGTGGAAGGACGAATCCGTAGAGCGGGATGTCGATGGCTAGTAGCCGCAGGTATGGCTCGAGGCTCGGCTGACCGAGTAGCGTCGCGATCGGCCCCGCGAAAAGCGCGACAGCGATGCCGCACACAAGCGCGATGATAAAGTGCGCACGCAGCACGGCCCGCCCGACCGGCACCCAGTCCCTGGCCTGGCTGACGTGGTGGACGGTGGCGCTGGCAAATAAATCAGAGATCGTCCACTGCACGACGCTGACCAACGTGACGGAAAGCGTGAGCAGGCCGTATCCATCACGCCCCAGCCGGCGAGCCAGGAACGCCGCGGTGATGAGCGCGGTGACCGGGAACAGCGCCTCCGCCGCGAACACCCGCAAGCCGCCGTCCAGCATGTGCCGGCCGGTAGGTGGTGAGGATCGACTCAATGCGGGGCTCGCGGATGCGCCGGGCTATCGAAGATTTCACAGCGGCTCATGTGGCCGGTGTCAAGCCTGGCAATCAATCGTATGCGATTGGGCGGTGGCGATGGGCCTTTCTCACGGTAACAAACCCCTCTCGCCAAAGGCTCGTTTTCGACGCATCCCCAGGTGTTGCCATGGCCACTCCCTACCATTATCGTGACACTTCATAGTCAGATTGAGCTTTCTTTGAGTGATAGATTGATGTTTTCAAGGCCTACTATTGCTCTGATCATCGCCGTTTGTTTTGCCGGCATAGGCAACACAGCATCGCTTATGCCCGGACGTTGCTGCCCGCCGCCAAACACGGATTCAGATGTATCCGGGCAACCCAAGAGCAGCGACTGCCACCAATGTTGTCCCGCGCAGGAACAAGTACCAGCCAAGGATGGTGACGCACCCGACGACGAATCGCAATCGCACGACGGGCACTGCACCGCCTGTCGGATCGTCACCCACCTGCCGGCCTTGGCCGACCAATCGCCACCGTTCGCCGTAACCGCGACCTCTGTCATGGCTGACCCATTGGAACCAGCCCAATGCGTCTATCGGTCCCGCTGTCGCACGGACTCCACGTCCGCCCGCCACCGTCCACTTTCTAAACATGTCGCTTGTGCACAGGGCTTTCTCTAGCAGTCGTCTCGTAAGGAAACGACCCGATAGCTATCTGTGAAGCCCGGTCAATGAGGCGCAGCCAAAGTTCCTAGGCCGCCCGCCAATTACGAGCGGCACCGCGCGCCGTCCGCCTAGCACCGTCGTCACGGCCGCGGCGGTGTCGTCAAACACGCATCGCTGTTCAAGGCTGTCACCCAACCGAGTTTCCAACGCCGTAACCGGCAACACGATATCTGCCGACGTCCACTCAGATAAAAAAAGGTTTCGATCTTTGTATTACCACCCCATCACCACCCGGCGGGCATTCGCGCTAATCGAGTTGCTGGTGGTGATCTCAGTCATCGCGCTGCTGATCGGCATCCTCCTGCCCGCACTGGGAGCAGCCCGGCACGCCGCGCGCTCAGCCAAGTGCCTGGCCAACATGCGCAACATGGAACAAACTCACTGAGCGTACATGGTCGATAACGACAACGAGTACTTCAACGGACGGCGGACCAACATGATCCAGGTCGGGATTAGGCACGACGGGGACGGCGGCGGCACCGCCCACGATGCGACGTTAAGCTGGCTGAACACATTGCAGCGTTACTACAGCACACCTCTGATCAGGCGCTCGCCACTTGACAATAGCGAGTTCTGGACTGAATCGACCGACGCTAGGCCGTGTCTCAAGGCTCAGATGCGGCCGTCTCTGACCATGCTCAACACTGTTTTGTGAGCCCTCAATGGGGTAGAGACATGACCGGCCGCCAATCGAAACCCTATCAAGAGAGCCTTGAGACACGGCCTAGTCGTCAACCTTATACGCCGCCGTCCCCGCGGGCTGCTTGTACCAACCGGGATCGTCGTAGCGGGCGATCCCGTCGCGCACTTTAAGGATCGTGAACATCCCGCCCATCTCGACGTTCCCGTATGGCCCCTTCCCCGCCATCATTGGCAGCGTGTTCTCCGGCTCGGGCATGTGCTCGGCCATGTCCTGCATCTCGGCCATCCCCGTTTCGCCCATCGCCATGTAGCCGGGCAGCAGCGATCGAACCTCACCCTCGACGCCGCTCTGATCGACACCGAGCATGTTGGGGATCTCGTGCGCCATCGCGTTCATCGCGTGGTGAGATTTGTGGCAGTGCATGATCCAGTCGCCCGGCTCATCGACAATCAGTTCGATATCGCGCGTGCTCCCAACCGGCACCGGCACGGTCGTCTGCGGCCATTGCGCCGATTCGGGGATCCGCCCACCATCCGTTCCCGTGACTTTGAACGCGAAACCGTGCAGGTGGATCGGGTGCTGATTCATGCTCAGGTTCCCTAACCGTATGCGCACACGTTGACCCGTCGCGGCGACCAAGGCCTCTGTCGCCGGATAGGTCTTGCCGTTAAAAGTAAACGTATTAAAGTCGAGCATAACCGATGGATCAGGCCGATAGGTCCCGGGGTGGATAGCCCACTCGTGCAGCATGATCACAAAGTCGCGGTCGACCGAGGGCCGGACGGGCTCTTTGGGATGGACAATGAACATCCCCATCATGCCAGCTGCCATCTGCACCATCTCATCGGCATGCGGGTGGTACATGAACGTGCCGTGCTGGCGGAGCTCGAACTCGTACGCCCACGTCTCGCCCGGTTGGATCTGTGGCTGAGTCAGTCCACCCACGCCATCCATCCCGTTGGGCAGAAAGATCCCGTGCCAGTGGACCGACGTGTGCTCGGGCAGCTTGTTGGTTACCAGGATCCGGACCCTGTCGCCCTCGACGGCCTCGATCACCGGCCCGGGCGCACGCCCGTTGTACCCCCAGCACTTGACCATCATCCCGGGTGCGAACTCCGCATCGACCGGTTCCGCGATGAGGTGAAACTCCTTGACCCCGTCCTTCATCACCCAGGGCAACTTCGTGCCGTTGGGCACAACCACAGGCGTGTAGGGCAACGGGTCTTGCCGGTCACCATCGACACTCCGCGCCGAAGCGGCTTCGGTAGCCCCATCCAACGCTTGCGCGTCAAGGACACTCGGCCAGAGCATCGTTGCTGCGATCAGCAATATGGACGGTTGGAAAACACCCATCCTGCGAGTCGCAACACAAGAGCGTCTTGTTGACATCATTTGATCACCTCTCTAGTGGCTATCGTGGGCCTCGTCGGGATGACGGTCCTGCCCATGATGAGAATGATTCGCTGGCTGGGTCGAGGGCGCAGTTATCGACTGCCTCGTCGCCGGCGGCGGGTTCATCGCTGCCATTGCCCCGGCAAAGTCATGTCCGGGCAACCCGCCGCCGACTGCCCGCTCCAACTCCGCCAGCGTATTCCAGTAGTCCCTCGTCGCATTCACCAGCCGATGGCTTGCGGCGATCTGCTCCCGCTGCACCTCAAGCAACTCGAAGACACCCGAAAGCATGAAGTTGTATTTCTGATTCGTCAGTGTCACGACCTGATCGTGCAGCGGTATGACGACCTCGCGCAGCCGCGCGGCCTTGTTGTGGTGTAGCTCTAATCGCTTACACAACGTCCGCACCTGCGATCGAATCTTCACCACAAGAGCGTCCAGCCGGTTCTGACTCTGGCGGAGCTGCGCCTCGTGGCGTGCGATGTCGGCCTGGCCCTGATCAAAGATCGGCAGCTCGATCGACAATGTCGGCCCCGTCACCCAAAGCCCATCCACATCGCGGTCGCTGCTGACACCTACTTCGGCATCAAGAAAACCCCGCCAATCCCCGGCGATTCCAAGCGCCTCGCTGAGCGCCTTGACCTCCTGTAATCCGGCCTGAAAATCAAAGCGACGCTCAAGGGCCCGTATCTCGAGGTCCACATCCCCAACCGCGGTCTCGGGCACCTCGGGCAGCCGGTCGGGCACACCCCACCGCGAATCGTTCTTTACAAACCCCATCAGCGCGCTGAGCTGCTGCCTGGCCTCATCCGCTTCACCCATGCTGTCGGCCAAATCCAACTCGATGTTCTCACGCACGATCTGTTCTCGTGTGACGGCCAACTCGCTCAGGTTCCCTGCGTCCTTCATCCGCTGCGCCATCTGCGACGACGCCTGCGCCGCGCGTGCAGCCAACCGATGCACCTGGACAACCTGCTTCGCCGCGACAAGCGAGATGTACGCCTGCTCCGTATCCGTTACCAGTTGAAGCACCTGGTCGGCAACGCGCAGCTTGACCCGTTCAAACTCGATCGCCGCCAGCCGCTGCCTCGCCGGCTGCATCAGCAGGCTGAGGAAGTTGTATGCGAACTCAATCTCGACGTTCGACCCGGACGGTGGCGACCCATCCGCGAACCGCCCAAGCCCAGAGAACGACGGGTTCGCGGGTATGGCGGCCTCGATCACATCCGCGTGCGAGATACCCAGCTCGTCATAGACAGCCTGCAGTGATCGGTTGTTTAGAAGCGCGACCTGGATGACCTCTTGAACGGTCATGGACTGGGAGATCAGAGTCTCCACCGCACGCCCAAGCTCCGCATCTTCCGTTGCGTCGCGGCGCCATTCGATCCGCTGGTCGACTTGATCGCCGATCATCACCTGCACATCACTAAAACCGCTGTTGTGGGGCACCTGAACGCACCCACCAACGGCGGCGATCACGATGCTCGCTATACACGGGCGTACGAGAGCGGCCCAGCCGCAACCCGCCATTCGCGCGACAGGAAACACAGATTCAATTTTCGTTCGGTCAGTCATAGATGTGATTAGCTCCTATATGCCGTTCATCCCACCGACCCCAATTCGTCACCGTTGGAGCGTGCAAGTACGTCCGGATCGACCGGGACTGCGAACCACCTATACAAACCGGGCAGTACCAACAAGGTCAGCACCGTCGAGGTCACCAACCCGCCAATCACCACGGCTGCGAGCGGGCGCTGGATCTCGCTGCCCGTACCGCTGGCGAGCAGCAACGGGATCAGCCCAAGCCCCGTGGTGAGCGCGGTCATCATCACCGGCCGAACGCGCAACAGCGCACCTTTCACGCTCGCCTCATCCACGGGCGTACCCTCACGCACAAGCTGGTTCAAGTACGCGACCAGCACCATGCCGTTCTCCAGCGCGATTCCGAACAGCGCGATAAACCCGACCGATGCGGGGACAGAAAGGTTCTCCCCGGACAACCACAGCCCGATCACACCACCCACGAGCGCTAACGGGATGTTCAGCAGGATCACCGCCGCGTTCAACAGTGACCCGAAGCTCGAATACAGCAACAACCCGATAATCAAAAGCGTGGCCGGCACGACCAACGCCAGACGCCGGTTGGCTTCCTGCTGTAATCTGAACGACCCACCCCAAACGGTGAAGTAGCCAGGTGGCAGTTGGACGTCGCGGTCGATCGCCGCCTGCGCATCGGCGACGAACGATCCGATATCTCGGCCAACCACATTATTTTGAATCGTGATGAACCGCTGGGTGTCTTCGCGTGTGATCTGCCTCGGTCCGGTGATACGCTCGATTGTCGCGAGCTGGCTTAGCGGCACGCGCGACCCGTTGGGCGCGGCGACCAGCAGATCTCCGATCGCCTCACGAGTCTGGCGGGCTTGCGCGGCATAGCGCACAACAATATCGAATCGCCGAATTCCTTCGAACACCTGCCCGGCCTGTTGCCCACCGATCGCCGCCCGGATGGTGTGTTGGACATCGGCGAGGTTCAGCCCGTAGCGCGCGATGGCCTGGAAGTCGGGGCGGATGACAAGCTGCGGGGCGCCGCTGACCTGATCGACCTGCACATCCGTCGCGCCGGGTACGTTGCGGAGTACCGCGGCGATGACGTCGGCGTTGTCCTTTAGTTCGTTGAGGTCGTCGCCGAACAGCTTGACGGCGAGTTCTGCTTTGACGCCTTCGAGCAGCTCGTCGACGTTCATCTCGATCGGTTGCGTGAGGTTCGCCATGATCCCCGGCATACCAGCCACTGTGCGGCGGATCTGCGACTCGATGTATCCCTGGTCATTGGGACGGCGCCACTGGTCTTTGGGCTTAAGCGTCACGAACATCTCAGCCGAGTTCACCGGGTCTGCGTGCGCCCCGACCTCGCCGCGGCCAACCCGACTGGTGACCTCGACGACCTCGGGGATCTTCAGCAGCCGCTGCTCGACCCGAAGTGTGTTCTGCTTGCTATGTTCGAGCGATATCGACGGCGCCTGTGTCAGCCGCACGACAATCGTGCCCTCATTGAGCCGCGGGGTGAACTCCGAGCCAAGCATCGGAAAGATCGCGGCGCCGATCCCGAATAGGCAGATCGACAACCCGATCGCCGCCCAGCGATGCCGCACGAAGAAGCGCACAACCGGCCGATAGGGGGCGAGCATGATGCGCACAATAAGTGGGTCGCGTATCGGACCAGCCTCGTTGGCTTTGCGTTTGGCCGAGCGCATCAGCAGTTGCCCAATGACCGGCGCCACGAGCAGCGCGTAGATCAACGACCCGAGCATCGCTAACGCCACCGTGTAGGCCAGCGGGCGGAACGTCTTGCCCTCAACGCCGCGCAGCGTAAACAGCGGCAGGAACACGACAATGATGATGGTGATCGCGTAGAGGATTGGTCGGCCGACCTCGTGGCATGCCCGGGCGATCACCTTTAGCCGCGGCTGATCCGGCGCGGCTTCGCGCAGTTGGCGGTCGATGTTCTCGACCATCACGATGGTCCCGTCGACCATCATCCCGATCGCGATCGCCAAGCCGCCTAGCGACATCAGATTCGCCGACTGATCGAACACATACATCGCGATGAACGCGAACAGCACGGAGAATGGGATTGCCACCGCGACCACGATCCCCGCACGGAACCCACCCATGAACACAAACAACACAAACGAGACCAAGACCACACCCATCACCAAGGCCTCAGTGACCGTCGACACCGACGACTCGACGATGTTTTTCTGCTCGTAGTACGGGACGATCCGCATCCCGCTCGGGAGGATCCCGTTGATCTGCGCGATCCTGGCTTCGACCCGTTCGATCACGACGGACGCGTTGGTGCCGTACAGTTTGATCACCATCCCGGCGACGACCTCGCCCTGCCCATTTCGCGTCTGCACCCCCCGTCGCACGGCGCCGCCAGTTTTCACCTCGGCGACATCCGAGAGGTACACCGGCCGCCCGTCATCGGTCTTGACAACGATCCGCCGCAAGTCATCCAGCCCGTGCGCCAGCCCGACCGACCGCACCACCAACTCCTCGCCGCCCTCTTCAATGAACTGTGCCCCGATGTTCAGGTTGTTCGATTCAACACGCCCGATCACCTCGCCGATCGTCAGTTCGTATCGCACCAACGCAGACGGATCGACGGCGATGTGGTACTGCTTCTCATGCCCGCCGATGCCCAGTACCTCGGTCACGCCGGGGACGCGCGACAAGTTGCGGCCGACCACCCAATCATGCGTTGTCCGTAATTGTTCGAGTGTGTACTGACCGGCCGTGTCCTCCAGGTAATAAAAAAGCACCAGGCCCATACCCGTCGAGATCGGGCCGAGCTCCGGCTCGCCAAACCCCTCGGGGATCTGCTCGCGCGCCTGGGTCAGGCGCTCGTTGACGAGCCGCCGCGCAAAGTAGATGCCCACGCCCTCCTCGAAGTACACATTCACCACCGACAAACCGAAGTTGGACACGGAGCGGATCTTTTCAACCCCGGGCAGCCCGAGCATCGCCGTCTCGATCGGGTACGTGACGAAGGCCTCAACCTCCTCGGGGGCCAGCCCTTCGGTCACGGTGAAAACCTGCACCAGGTTCGGCGAAACATCGGGAAATGCGTCCACCGGCAGCCGCGTGTAGCCCCACCACCCCGCCGCCATGACGAGCGCAGCCAACACCGCGACCAGCAGGCGGTTGTTCAGGGAGGCGTCAATGAGCCGTTCGATCATGGATAGCCCTTCACGTAGCCGTTCTACACCGGTCTGATAAACCGGGTCTTAGTGCGCGTGCCCCGCGTGCTCTAGTGATGCGCGGTCCATCTCCGCTCGAAGCGCCAACACGTTCCCGCTGACAAACCACTCGCCCGGCGACAGGCCGTCAAGTATCTCCACCTGTGTCGCCGTCTCACGCCCGACACTGACCGGCCGAAGCCGCATCCCCTCATCGACACGGACAAACACCGCGGAGCCGCCGTCGGCCGCCACGATCGCCGACTTGGGCACGACAATAGCCGCCGACTCTGCGTTAGTCCGGACCGCGGCTTTAACGAACAGACCCGGCCGCCAATGGCCATCGGGGTTTGCCAGCACCACACGCGCGGTCGCGGTACGCGTTGCTTCATCCAGCGCCGGGCTGATGAAAGTGATGACCCCGTCTTCAGCCACGCGCATTTGATTCGACTCGACGCGGACGTGCCTGCCCGGAACGATATCCACCAGGTCGCGCTGATGAACGGTCAGGTCAACCCATACACTCGACAGATCGGCGACAACGTAGGGTGAATCGTGCGAACCGGGCTCCACCGATTCGCCAACGGTCAGGTGGCGGCGCGTCACCATACCGGCCAACGGCGCGACAAGCTCATAGAGGCTGAACTGCCTGTCATCGAGTGCCGGCAGCGCTTCGATCTGCTCGCGCGAGAACCCCAGCGCCTGCAGAACGTGTCTTGCCTGGCCAGAGATGATCTCTGCCTCGCGTGTCGCCTGGCGGGACTCCAATACGGCCCGCTCCGTCCCCGCGCCTGATTCATACAGACGCTCGGCACGGCTGAGATTCTGAATTGCCAACTCGAGCCGAGCCCGCCCGGCAAGGTAATCGCTGCGTGCGGCCGCAAGCTCGCGGCTGCTCAGAACCGCCATCACCTCGCCGGCTTCGACCCGGTCGCCGACCGAATACATCACTCGCCGAGCGATCCCTGCCACGAGTGGCGTGACGTGCGCAACCCGATCGGCGTTATAAACTACCTCGCCGGTCAGTCGGATCTCACGGGCCAGCTCGCCGCTCTTGGCTTGCTCGACTGTGATCTCAAACTCCTCCAATACCGCCGTGTCCAGGCGGATCACATCGTCGTCGTGATCCGCACCGCCTTCACCGTGATCATCGTGATCACCATGATCCTCATGCCCACCGTGGCCATGAGCCTCTTCGTGGTCGTGCCCATCCTCCGCGAGCGCCAACCGGTTCGCCCCACCCGTCAGAAACAGGTTCAACGCGACTAGCGCGCCTATCGCCCAAGCGTTTCGCGGAGATATACGAGTGGTCATGGCTCACGGCTCCTACAAAAGGCCGGTGTTCGCTGGTAAACCCCGCGCGCGACAACACAGCGAGTGCTACTAGAAAAAATTCGGTTAGAGTTGCGTACCCTAGATCACCAGAATGGTGCAGCGCAGCGTAACATCTAGCAGATTTGCCCTTCGCTGGTGTCGCAAGACTTGGAGTGCTACAAGCGAGTGCCCGTACGCGGGGTTTCCGATCGTTGGTGCCAGCGGCACCCGATACGCCCCGTGACCGATCGCCCCACCCACACGGCGATGGCTCGAAGGGTCATCAATCGCCAATGCAAAATCAACGCACCCGCTCTGCGCAGCCTCGACTGCCACATGGCTGTCACCGTTTCGGCTATCGCTGTGGGCTTGCTCACAACCCGATCCGGCGTGCGGCAATTCGATCGCACGGTGCCCGTCTTGCCCAACGCACAACACCTGCCCCCACGCCGGCCAACCGGTCGTCGCGATCAGCGACGCCACGATCAGATAATGAACCCATCGGTGTTGATTGGACCGCATGGATCGATTTTAGCTGCGACCAACTCACCCAACAAGCCGACCCTTGCAACGACGAGCGTGCCCGGCACTTTTCTTATCCCTAGAATTCACCCCGCGACCCCGGCCGGTCCAGAGGCTAAGATTCACCGCGGCGGGTCACGACCGAACCCGTGGCCTGGTCCACCAAGCTATTGACCCCTCGCGCAGGGCCGATCCATGAAACAATGGTTAGCACGATGGGGCCGGCTCCTGCGAGACTCGTGGGAAAGCCTCTGGGAAGACCACCATTGGTCAGTCATCGGCGGGTTCTGGCTGACTGCCTACGGGTTAGGCGTCATCGGCGTCTTCAAGCAGCCGCCCGTGTTCGCCGAGCGCGACGTCTGGGACATCTTCTACCGCCCTATCCAGCTGTTCATGCTCGACGACAGCATGGTCATCGACGAGGGTGGCATCGTCATGTCGTGGCAACTGCAGATCGCACGATTCATGTCGCCCGCGATCGCCGGGTACACCGCATTCGCCGCGCTGTCCGCCGTGTTCAACGAACAGCTCGGGCTGCTGAAGCTACGCCTGTTCAAAGGGCACGTTGTCATCTGCGGGCTTGGCCGCAAGGGTGATCAGTTGGCCAAGGACTTTCTTGATTGTGGCGACCGCGTTGTCGTAATCGAGTTGGACGAGGGCAACGACGAGATCCGCGGCTGCCAGGCCGACGGTGCGATCGTGCTCGTCGGCAATGCGACAGACCGGTCGGTCTTGCGTAAAGCCCGTATCGACCGCGCCAAGTGTCTGATCGCGATCTGCGGCGATGACGGGACCAACGTCGAAATCGCCGTCCACGCCAACGACATTATCCGCAACAGCCGCTCGTCATCGAACCAATCGAGTACCCCGCAGACCGACGCCGGCAGCAGCGTGGATCGCCCTCTGACCGAAACCGATGACGACATCGTCCATTGCTTTGTCCATATCGTCGACTTGGACCTGCGTACGCTGCTTGCCAACCGCTTCGTCGGCGAACCTGGAGACCCGATCGAGTTGCGGTTCTTCAATATCTTCGAAAGTGGTGCCCGGGCGTTGCTCGAAGACTTCCCGCCCGATGTCTACGGCGGCCAGTCCGCACAGGGACAACTGCACCTGCTCGTGATCGGCTTCGGGCAGTTTGGCGAAAGTGTCATCACCAACGGTGCGCGGCTGGGCCACTACGCCAGCGACAAGCGGCTGCGGATCACCGTCATCGACAAGGACGCCGGCAAGAAGGAGCAGGCCTTCCGCGCGCGCTTCCCACATATCGACGAAGCCTGCGACCTCAAGTTCGTCGAGATGGACTACGAAGGCACCGGGTATCTCGAAGGCCGGCTGCTCTGGGGCACCGACGAAGACTGCAAGTTCACACTGGTTTATGTCTGTCTCGATGACGACTCACGCGGGCTCGCCTGTGCCCTGGATATCCTGCCCAAGCTCCGCCCAGCCGGCACCCCGATTGTCGTGCGCATGAGCGACAACGCAGGGCTTGCGACGCTGCTGCAAGCGGATAATGGGGCCGCGCGCACGGCGAGTCAGCTGCGAGCCTTCCTGATGATCAACGACACCTGCCGCCGCAAAGCGATCCTCAACGATGAGCAGGACCGCCTCGCCCAGGTGATCCACCGCAACTACGCACGCCGCCAGGCCGAAGCCGGCGACACCGCTGTCGATAACCCCTTCGCCGTCCGCTGGCATGCACTGCCCGATGAGATCAAAAACTCCAACCGCCAGCAGGCCGACCACATCCCCCTCAAGCTGCGCGCGATCGGCTGCACCACCCGGCCGATCAAGGATCCGCAAGCCACCAGCCTGTTCGAATTCGCCACTGCTGAGGTCGAGCTGATGGCCCGCATGGAGCACGAACGATGGAAAGCCGAGCGGTTCCTGGCCGGCTGGTCGTATGCGCCCGGGCCCAAGAACCCCGCCCGAAAAACCCACCCGGACCTGATCAGTTACGACGCGCTCCCCGAAGAGGTCAAAGAGATCGACCGACACGCCGTCCGCGACATCCCCCAACTGCTCGCCCGAATCGGCTACGAAATCGTGCGCTAGAATACCCGCCCGGTCCGCGTCACACCGTCACGGACATACCCAGAACCTGCGCGACGGTGTCGGCGTTCACAGGCTGGATCAACCCCTTCTCCGTAATGATCGCCTCGATCAACTCGTGCGGCGTCACGTCGAACGCCGGGTTGTGCGCGACAACCTCGCTCGGCGCGGTGCGCCGCCCAAAACCGTTGACGATCTCTTCCGCGTCGCGGTGTTCGATCGGGATCCCCGCCCCATCCGCGATCGCCCGGTCGAATGTGGAACTGGGTGCGGCAACATAAAACGGGATCCCGTGGTGCCGCGCGAGCACCGCAAGGCTGTAGGTTCCGACCTTGTTCGCGGAATCCCCGTTCGCGGCGATCCGGTCGGCGCCCGTGATCACCATCCCCACCTCACCACCACGCATCACCTGCGCCGCCGCGGAATCACAGATCAACTCGACATCAATCCCAGCGATCAGCAACTCAAACACCGTCAAGCGCGCCCCCTGCAGCAGCGGCCGCGTCTCATCGGCGTATACACGGAACGCCAACTTATTTTGCTTCGCCAGGTACATCCCCGCCGTCGCCGTCCCGATCCCACCCGTCGCAAGCGCCCCCGCGTTGCAATGTGTCAGCACCGCGGGTCGGCCGGCTCGCACCGCCTTCTCAATCAGCGCCACCGTGTTCCGCCCGATCTGCTCGCACATCGCCGCGTCTTGCTCATGGATCGCTCGGGCCTCAGCCAGCAACGCGTCGGGCGTCGGGGCGCTCACACACTGCATGCGATCGAGCGCCCAAAACAGATTGACCGCGGTAGGCCGGCTACTCGCGAGCAGCGACGCCGCCTGACCCAATGCATCGCGTTGCGCCTCACTCGCGCCCGCCCCCTCAGGCCCGGCCGCCTGCACCCCGATCACACACCCGTAAGCCGCCGCGACGCCGATCGCCGGCGCACCACGCACCGCCAAACACTTGATCGCATCGGCAACCTGCTCCACGCGATCGCAGTCAAGATAGACCACCTGCTCCGGCAGCTTGGTCTGATCCAACAGCCGCAGCCGACCGGCCCGGGCATCCCCGATCCATTCAATATTCTTAATCGCGAGCATTGATCGATCCTACCGGTGATTCACGATCCAGCCGGTCGCTCTGGACCGAACGACCGCCCACTCACCGCATTAAAACATCACACCGAGCAGATCACCGCGATCATCTTCAACAACCAATAAGCGAACGGCGCCACAAGGATCGGCGAGTCCACCACATCCAGCACCCCACCGAAACCCGGCACCGAGCTGCCCGAATCTTTCACCGTCGCGTCGCGTTTGAAAAGGCTTACCGTCAGGTCACCAATCTGCCCGACCACACCCAGCAGCGCCCCCACCCCCGCCGCGCACATCAGCGGCAACCGGTACGCCTCGAACACCATCGCTCCGTCGCGCGCGACCCATCGCCCAAACACCCCTTGATCGATCCCAACCCACACCAGCGCCGCCGCGACGCCAGCCGACACCGCCACCCCGCCGAGCAACCCTTCCCACGTCTTGCCCGGGCTCAGCCACGGGATCAGCTTGTGTCGCCCCACAGCCCGCCCCACGAAGTACGCGCCGATATCGCACGTCTTGGGTATCAGCATCACACACGCGACCAACCACGCGCTGTGGTCCGTCCGTATCGCTAGATAAAACCCCGGCAACACGCCCAGATACACGGCCGCAAACACCCCCGCCGCACCGGCAACGACCGCCCCCTCGACGCGCCCCTCCCCTCTGCGCCCATATACGTGTCGCCACAACCCAAACACCAGCACCCCGGCCAGCACACTTGCCATCACGCCAACGGCCACGCCGCTACCGATCCCAGTCGGGATCAGATACACCGCAACACACACCAACCATGCGGACCCGACCAGGAACCCCCGGCCGATACGGATCCCCTTCGCACGAAAAACCGAGCACAGCTCACCCGACGCCAACGCGACCAGGACCAACACCATCCCCAGCAACACCAACCCGGCCGGCAGCCCGCGTCCCTCTCCCAGCACACGCGGCCACCAGGCCCACGGCAGCTCGACACGCCCGACCCGCTCATCCAGATGGACCAGCCCCACAAGCAGCGCGATCATGAACGGGCCGAAAATCAACCGGTAACGGAGCATTCACGGATGTTACAAGCCATATGCCGCCGAGACACCAGCGATGCCCCCCCGCCGCCGCTCAATCACCCCACACGGTTGGCGGGCACGCCCGGATCAACTATCGTGCGGGGAACCAACAGCAGGCATCCTTGACCACGCCAATCCACCGAACCCAAGCCCGACACAGCCCCCCACGCCCCAAGCCGATCTCATTCGTGATCATGGGCGTGCTGGTCGCCATCGCCGCAGCCGTCCCCACCCACGCCCGCGCCGACGACCTCCTTGCCGCCGGCGATGCCGACAACGTCTGGATCGTTAAGCCGAGCGCCGACGGCAAGCGCTTCGCCATTCTCAACAACAGCGGCCTTGATGAGCCGGGCCAGCTCTCCCGCGTGCTCACCATGACCGGCTCGCTCACCCCGCGCGGTATCGCGTCGGCCGATGAGCGCCTATGGATGGTCTTCCAACCGGCCAATCCCGGCGCCCCAGCCCTCGTTCAGTCGCTACAGGTTAAAGTCGACGCCACCAGCCACGTCCCACGCACCGTTAAGAAAGTCCAGCCCGGCCTGCCCCCGGGGATCCGGCTACGCGCCCTGGCCGCAAGCGACACGGGCCCGTGGGCGCTGATCACGATCGAGGATCAGGACACCCTGCGACAGATTGACCAACCGGCCGACAAGGCTGATGGCGCGCCAAGTGTCCCACCTGTGGCGCCCGCCCGCACCGACGCCGCTGAGACCGACCTGCGCGCTGACACGCCGCCACTGCGAAGTTCGATCCCCGTCGACCGACTGATCAGACTGCGTCGAAACCGCTGGGAGAAATTCGACCTTCCAGACGATTGGCCACATGGGGCCGACGCATGGGTCGTTCTGCATAAACCGTCCGACGCACACCCGACGCTCATCACAGCGCCCCTTGCCACACAACACGACTTGATCGAGGTCTTCGACTACGCCGACACAGGCTGGACCAAACACCAGCACACCCTCGTCGCTTCCGATATCGAGCCCGACAAGCCACCGACGGCTCGCAACGCGTTCGCCGTCGACGGCCAACTCGTCTTCGCCCGTCACGACCCAACGCCCAACCGACTCACTGTGACCACACACCTGCTCCTTGAAGACACCGCCCCCGCCTACGGCCATCTATCAATCGACGCCCCACCCGACCAACCCTGGGCCGTGATCCCCGCCGGGCAAACGATCGCGTTGCTGACCGCCGACCCCGCTGGCATCATCACCTGGACCCGCATGAACCTCCAGGACCGGACGCTGCACGAACCAGTCGCACTTGACCAGCCGCGGTTCAAACCCCTTGCCGTCGTCGCCAACTACGTCGTACTCGTCGCTGTCCTGGCCCTGGCGACGCTGACCATGTTCATCTTCTGGCGGCGCGACCCAACCTGGAACCGCCTGGACCTTCCCGAGTCACTCATCCTGGCCGACCTTAGCCGCCGCGCCATCGCCGCCGCGATCGACATCGCTCCCGGTGCGCTGCTGGCGATGTACCTTTTCCAGGTTGATCCGGTTGAGCTATCGCGGCGTTGGCCGGGGCAGAGTGAGAGCTGGCGTGACATGATCCCCGGCATGGTTGTTATGGGAATCTACATCACCCACACGCTGCTTAGCGAACTTTTCACCGCCACCACACTCGGAAAGAAGGTCCTCGGGCTGCACACCGTGCGGCTCACGGGCCAGCCGCCCAACCTCTGGCAGGTCGTCGCGCGAAACGTGACCAAGGCGTTCGATCTGATCGCGTTCCCGCTGCTGATCCTCCCGCTGATCGGCCCGTACCGTCAGCGGCTTGGGGATCTGGTCGCGGGGACTGTCGTCGTCACCGCGACACCAACCGACCTGGAAGAGCCCGACGACGACGAGTAGCCGCTCACACCCCGCCACCGTCCGGACCCGTACGATGCAACTGCCTGTGATCCCCTCTCGCAGCGAGCCCGACCCCGCGACGCTGATCCGCGCTGCGCACCGTGCCCACGCGATCCTCGCCCGTGTCGTGAACGAGGAAACCACGCTCGATGCCGCGACTGTTTTCGTCGATTCTGATCGGCCCAACGACCCGATCGCCAACACCGCGACGGATACCCGCATTCCCGACGCGCTCGACGCCGCAGCCGCCGTCGATCAGATCGTCAACCACTTCCGCGATAGCGGCACCAACTGCCACTCCGTCCTGACGTCGGACGACCCGTGCCCCAGCGACCTCGCCGCCGCGCTTGAGCAAGCCGGCTTCCGCCTCGCCCGTTTTCAGCTCAACCTGCTTGACCGCTTCAAGCCGCCCGCCAACCCATGCGCCGGGCTGCAAACCATCCCCGCCCGCGCCGCGTACAGCCAACTCACCGGGCTGCTGATCGCCCGCGCTGAGGAAGAGTTCCCCCACCACCGCGCTGCGGCAGCCGACATCGCCGCGACCTGGATCGACCAACTCGACGAGCCCCGCTACGAAGCATTCCTGGGCCGCATCGACGGCCAACCCGCCGGGCTCACCGGCGTCCTGACCCTGGGCCAGATCGGTGTGATCCAGCCTCCCTTCACCCACCGCGACCACCGGCGCAAGGGTGTCGCCGCGGCGCTGCTCGCCCAGACCCTCGACCACTGCGCCCGCGCCCAACTCGAACAGGTCATCATCGAGGCCCCCGAAAACTGCCCGGCCCAACCCCTGTACGAATCACTTGGCTTTCGCCCGCTCACCACGACAACACGCTTCCTGCGGCAAACGCAACCCTAGCCGACCCCACCCAGGTCGGATATGATGATAGATCGTTCGACACGGCTCACACGCATCAACAACGAGCCGGAATCCGAACGGGGTGTAGCGCAGCTTGGTAGCGCGCTTGACTGGGGGTCAAGAGGTCGCAGGTTCAAATCCTGTCACCCCGATTGCGTTCGTGGGCATCAATCTCGGCGTCAATCGCTTTTCGGCGACGCCGTTTCACGGTGATGTGACGCGGGCGGAAGCAACTGGCTTGGCAGACGCCCGACGGGCTCGATGGGTGTCCCGCCTTGGCCATTCTCGGTGAAGCTGCTGACCGGGCCGCGCAGCCTCGCGGCGCACGCCTCGGTCAGCCTCGCGCTGTGGTCGATCAACCCTTCCGGCAATGGGGCCAAACTCCCGGCCAGGTCGTTGGTCGGCGAGTCGATCTGCACGTTCCCTGACACGCCAAGTTGTGAGGATGCGTCCACCACGCTGTCCGCCGACTGCAAAAACACGCCAGCCGCGATTGAGATGTTCCCGCCGTTGCCGAGAATCGCGGTGGCGATGATGTCGCTGCTGTTGAGGATCACAAACAGCGGGTCGATGTCGATGTTGCCGCCGTCCTGCAACGCGGTCGCGCTGATCGTGCTGTGGTCGAGTGAAAGATAGTTGGCCGCTTCGAGCGTCACGTTCCCGCCGCTGGACATCACAGCCGAGGTCGCGATCGTGCCCCCGTCAGTCAACCGGATGAAGTCGCTCGCCCGAATCGTCAAGTCCCCGGCCCGGCCAATGCCCGTGCTCGTTGTCGCGATTACACCGCCTTGAGCAACCTCTAACGTCGCGGTGTCAATGATGATGTTCCCACCACTTCCCACGCCGGTCGCCGCGGTCGAGATCGCCCCATTGCGGGTCACCCGCACATGGTCCGCGGTCACCCGTACCTCCCCGCTGGTCCCCCCGCCAATCCCATCTCGCTCGAGTGCTTCGGCGGTGATCCCGGTGAGCAAGAAAGCATCCCCGATCTGGAAGGGGACCCCGTTGCCCTCGATCAGAATCGTGTCGGCGACAACCTCCACACTCCCGGCATCAGCAGCCCGAACAGCCGCAGCCGCGATGATGCCTCGATTCGTCATCACGATGTCTGCGGCTTGCACCCGGATATCTCCGCCACTACCCGTGCTGAATCCTGATGTGCTGATGGCCGCGAATAGCCCGTCGCCGTCGATGACCAGCCGTCCGGCCAACACATCAATTCGCCCGCCGGCCCCGTCACCAAGTGCGCTCGCATCCATCCCACCGCCACGCAAGATCATCTCATCCGCCGTCACCGTCATGTTGCCCCCCGGGCCACCGTTCATAAGCGCGAGCGTCGAGGCGCTAAACTGGGTGGTCAAGCCCGTGCCTTCGCCGTCGAATACCAGACGCTCGGCGCTCACTATCAGATTTCCGCTCGCACCCGATCCAAGAGTACCCACCGAAGCGATCGCCCCGGATCTCCAGTCGATCGTGTCCGCAGCCATAGTGATATCCCCGGCATCGCCGCCGTCCGGGTTCTGGGTTGTCGCTGCAAATACCCCCGTCACGAACCCCGTCGGTCCACGCGCCGCAGTGATTGCTCCGGCATCGATATCGACGCTGCCACCGCGCCCGCTCCCAAAGGTGTTCGCCGAGATCGTCGCCCCGTCAAAAAGATCGAGGGTCTGCGCCCAAACCTTAACGCTCCCCGCATCTCCCGGGCCCTCGCTCGTCGCCGAGATAAATGCCGAATCCGCCAATCGCAGCACATCCACCCCCCCACTTTCCGGATCGAACACCGGCAACGGAATCACAAGACGCGGAACCAAGTCGCTGGTTCCCTCGCCGGTTGCCGACAACGCCCCAGCAGACACCGTCACATCCCCCCCTTTGCCCGTCTCAGATGTCACCGCCACAATCGAACCCAGGCCAACCAGATCCAACGTCCCGCCGACTGAGACTGTGATATCCCCACCGGCACGGCTACCAGTCGTTGCCGTCGTAATCGTGCCGCCGCCAGTAATGCGCAGTGAATCAGCCGTGACACTCACCTCCGCGCGCACCATGTCCCCCGGCATCGCGTCGGACGCTTCGGCCGCAATCCCCGTAATCAGAAACGCCCCGCCACCGACGGCCGGTGTGTTTCCGCGCCCATCGATCAAGATATCGCCCGCAACCACATCGACGTTCCCGGGCGCTGCAGCCGTCAGCGATGTTGCCGACAGGAACCCGCCCTCGAAAAACTCGAGTTGATCCACGTTGACGCTGATACTCCCGCCCGCGCCCGTGCCCAGCGCCGCCGCGATGATGGCTGCGTGATTGCCCTGCCCGTCGAGCGTCATCCGATCGGCGTTGATCTCGATCCGCCCGCCAAGCCCGTTGCCGGACGTTGCCGCGCTGATCCCGGCGCGGTTCTTGAGTTCCAATTCGCCAATGGTGATCGAAACGTTGCCGCCGTCCCCCGCCCCCATCAGTGCGTTCGTATTCACCGAGATGGCCGTGAGCCGCTCAGACCCACCGCCGTCGATGTGCAGCCGATCGACTTCGATAACCATGTCGCCGCCGTTGCCTGACCCGAACGTGTCGCCCGACAGGATCGCCCCGACGCCGATGTCCAATTCGCCGCCGTAGATCTCAACGCCGACCGCATCCCCGCCATCAACTGGTAGCAGCGTTGACGACGAGATCACCGACGAGAACCCCATCGGCCCACCCTCGATCGAGATCGAATCGGCCTGGATCGTGATTTGCCCACTGTCTCCGCGATCGAACGCGGCAGCCGAGATAAAGCTCCCGTCGAACAGGTCCAGCAGGCGTGTATCGATATGTACATCGCCAGCGGGCCCGGCGCCGCGCGTCGCGGCCGAGATCAGTGACGTCTCCGCGATCGCAACCAGCCCAAGTGTCAGGTCCGATCGCAACACGGCGTCCTCAAAGAAAGGCACCACACCCACCGCGCCCGTGCCCGACAGCAACACCTGATCGGCGGTAATACTCACCGAGCCGCCGGAGCCCGGCCCTTGCGTCTCTGTAACCACAGTGGCCTGCCCCTGGAGGCGTAAGGTATCAGCGGTGATCGTCACATCGCCCCCACCCCCCGGCCCGACCAGCGTCACAGCTGCGATGCGGCTAGCTGTGCTTGTCCCGCTAATCTGCAGATCGCCGCTAAGGTCGATCGTGATCGCACCGCCCGGATGATTGCCAACGCTTGCGGTCGATATCAATGCACCGCCCGCAAGCGTGAGGGACCGCGCTTGGATGCTGATCGCCCCACCGGTGGCATCACCACCAAATACCGTCAAAAGACCCGAACTCACACCGCTATCCAACCCATCGATTTCGATGTCCCGCGCGCTCACGTTGATATCAGGCACCTGGTCCAGGCCCACGACAGACATACTGACCAGCCCTGACCGCATACTCAGGTCGCCGCCCAGATCGATCTCAAAAACCTTGCCCGGCGCGCCGAAGGGCGACAGTGATGTGATTATGCTGAAATCAATGATCAGGTTCTGCCCCCGGATCGCCATACCGCCCGCGTGAAGCGCCCCGTTGAGCTGAACCAACGCTCCGTTCGTCAGTGTCACATCGGCGCGTTCAGTCATGGGCGACACGGGCAAGGTTGCCTCTGCGAGGTCCCCTTCGATAGCCACTTCCCCCACCGACCCAACACCCACGAAGTTGATCTGTCCGGCCGGCACAAAGAATTCCCCTCCATCGATCACCAATTCACCGCCAACCAATGACAGCGATTGCTCCTCGACCACTTTCAATCTGCCTTGGGCGGTGATTGCACTGGGCGTTGCACCGGGCTCCGGCATAAAACCAAATGCGCTAGGCGCCGCACTGGTCAGCACACTATCGCCCGGGATCGACGCGTGGAACATCCCGCCGTCAGCCAGATGCACAACATTCGCCGTAGTCGCCACGAACGACCCGCTCACATCCAAATCCGAGCCCAACCCGAACACAATCCCATTCGGGTTGATCAAGAACAGATTGGCCCCCACGATGGTCGAGCGGATTAGCCCGTCAATCTGTGATGGGGCGCCCCCGGTCACCCGCGCCAGAATGTTCGACACCGTCGCCGGGCCGGAGAACGTCGCCGACTCGCCGGCTGCTAAATTGAAATTGTTAAAACTGTGAAAGAGATTCCCGCTGGTGACCTGTCCGAGGTCCGACGTGACTAGATAGTCCGGCCCCGCCAGCGGTCCTGCCGTGCCGAGCGTCCCGTCTAAAACAACTTGCGCATCGACAAATTGTGTCCGCAGGAGCGCCAGTACCACGCACCACCAGGCGGTGGGTCTTGGGCTCGACATGCAGCCACGATTCGTATCGGGTCGGCAGTGAAAAATAGACACCCCCGATGGCTTGATGAACGCATCAGTATTGTACCCACGCCAGGCCCTGCCGGCAGCCGATCATCGCAACAGCAAGTCCAAGCGGGGATTGGACGTAAAGAAAACTACTGATAAAATCCGGATCTCAAGGTTCGATCACGCAAGCACACCGAAAGTAACCGATGGCGAAACCACGCGACGGCACGGCGACGAGCCGATCCGTGCTCAACCGGGCCAGCGAACCCCGGCCGAGCCGGTCGCGCCGCGCTGAACCCCTGCTCGCTGAAATATCGTGGGAGGTCTGCAACCAGCTTGGCGGGATCTACACCGTGCTGCGGTCGAAGGTTCCCAGCATGGTCGAGCGCTGGGGCAGCCGGTACTGCCTGGTCGGCCCATACAACCACGCCAGCGCATCGGTCGAGTTCGAGCCCGCACCGCTTGTCGGCCCGTTCGGACAGGCTGTCAAGCGGCTGCGCGAGCAAGGCGTCTACGCTCATTACGGCCGCTGGCTTGTCACCGGCCGCCCGCACGTCGTGCTGCTCGAATATCTGGACGTGTTCAAACACCTGCACGAGGTCAAGTATCGGTACTGGACCGACCACGGCGTGTCGATGCCGCCCGATGACGAACTGCTCAACAATGTGATTGGGTTTGGCGAAGCGTGTCGCCAGTTCCTCACCGCACTCGCTCATAGCGAATCACCACGCCGCCAGATGATCGCGCACTGTCACGAGTGGATGGGCGCGTCGGCGGTGCCGCTGCTGCGACAGGAGCATTGGCCGGGCACAATCGTTTTTACGACGCACGCGACGGTGCTCGGGCGGTTCCTGGCGATGAATAACTCGCAGTTCTACTCGCACCTTTCATTTTTCCAGGCCGAGGAGGAAGCCGATCGATATCAGGTCGGCCCGCAGCACCGTATCGAGCGCGCCGCGGCGCATGGGGCGCACGTGTTCACGACCGTCTCGGATGTCACAGCCGAGGAATGTCGCCACCTGCTTGGGCGGAAGGTTGACCTGCTGCTGCCCAACGGGCTGAACATCCAGCGGTTCGCGGCGTTGCACGAGTTCCAGAACCTGCACCAGACGTTCAAAGAGAAGATCCATCAGTTCACGATGGGCCACTTCTTCTCCAGCTACCACTTCAACCTGAATAAGACACTCTATTTCTACACCTCCGGCCGATACGAGTACCGCAACAAGGGCATGGACCTGACGATCGAGGCGCTGGCCCGGCTGAACCACATGATGCAGCACGCCGGGATCGATCGTACGGTCGTCGCGTTCATCATCACCCGCCGGCCGACCCGATCGATGAACGTCGGCGTGCTCCAGAGCAGCGCCATGCTCGACGAGTTCCGCACGGTGGTCGAAGCGATCAAGGACCAGATCGGCGAGCGGCTGTTCCCCGCGGCCGCGGCGGGCAAGACGCCGGACCTGAACACACTGGTCGACGACTACTGGAGTCTGCGTCTTAAGCGAACCATCCACGCGTGGAAACGCGACGCGCTGCCGAGCATCGTGACGCATGACCTGGTCGACGACACCAAAGACCAGGTGCTCAACCAACTCCGAGGCTGCCACCTGTGGAACCAGCCGCACGACCCGGTCAAAGTGGTCTATCACCCCGACTTCATCGCCCCGACCAACCCGCTTTTCGGCATGGAATACGAGCAATTCGTCCGCGGCTGCCACCTCGGCGTGTTCCCCAGCTACTACGAGCCCTGGGGTTACACCCCGCTCGAATCGATTGCGTTGGGGATCCCCGCGGTGACCAGCGACCTGGCCGGGTTCGGGTCGTACCTCGTGCAACTGCTGCCCGACCACGAGGACCGCGGGCTGTATGTGCTGCGCCGGCGGTACGAGTCGTTCAACAACTCGGCGCAGGCGCTGGCCGACCGGATGTTCACGATCGTGCAGATGAACCGGCGCGAGCGTGTCGCGCTACGCAACAACGTCGAGAGCTTCAGCGTCCATTTCGACTGGCACAACCTGGTCAAGCGCTACCACGAGGCCCACCAACTGGCCCTCGAACGCGTCGGCTGATTTGAAATGACTCTCGCCCGGGCGATCGGCAATCGCCGCTTCATTCGAACGCGGCGAAGTGTTGGTTCTGGATCGGCACGACCACCTGCAAGATTTTGCTCAGCACCAGCGCCGGCGAGTCGATCGACTCGATCTCAACGACCCGGTCGGCCGGGTAACTCTCCAACACCGGCTGCGTCTCGCGCTCGTAGACTTCCCACCGGTGGCGGATCACTTTCTCATCGGCGTCGTCGAAGCGGCTCTCCTTAAGAGCCCGGCGCCGCAGCCGCTCGAACATCGCTTCCTGGTCCCGACAGATCAGGTGGATGACCTTGAGCACCTCGATATGGTCGTACATCAGCTTGGCCTGCTCGACCGTCCGCGGGATTCCGTCCAGGATCAGCAGGTCTTTGTCGGGCTTGTAGTCGCTGAGGATTGTGCGCGCGTAGATCGACTCGGCCCACATCTTGACGGTCACGTCGTCGGGGACCAGTTCACCGCGTGAGCTGTACTCGTAAAACACCCGCCCCAGATCGCTGGTGATATCGATCGAGCGGAAGACATCCCCACACGCACAATGGTAGAAGCCGGGGATGTTGCCCAGCACCTTTCCCTGGGTCCCTTTGCCCGCTCCGGGGGCGCCAAACAACAACACCGTTTTATAATTCGTCGCCATCTTTGAAATTGCGGGGCCGGTCCGAGGGGCTGGGTCGCACCGCGTTACGCCTGCCCGGCCGCTTGCTCCTCTAAGACCTCCGGGTCCCGCCTGGCCAGCGACGCCATATCAATCCCCGCCGTGCCCTTGTACGACGTGTTGATCGTGCTCCGCACCCAGTCCAGACTCCCCGAATACCACTCGTAGGCGTACCCGATGATGATGATCCCCAGGAACGGCGTGCCCAGCACCAGCGCCTCGCCGGGGATCTCGCGGTACACGATCGCCCACGGATAAATCAGCGCCAGCTCGACATCAAAGATCAGGTAGAACAGCGCGACAATGTAGAAGCGCAGATCGAACTGCACCCAGCTCGTCCCGATCGTCGGCTCGCCGCACTCGTAGATCGCTTCTTTTTCGGCGTTGGACAGGCTCGGGCGAACCAGCCGCCCGACCAGCAGATTGAAGAACACGAACCCCACCCCAAACCCGACAAAGATCGCGATCGAGAGTAGCTGGTTCATAGTCGAATCGACTCCGTCTTAGCCGTCGGGTGGGCTGGGTTGGCTCTTCGGCGGGCCCCGGCCGACGCGGCCTCACACTGCCCATGCTGCAACCCGCATCAACATAGCAAATTTGATCGGCGCGTGTGGCAGAGCGGGGTTACGAGCTGTGTTGATGAATGCTCAACCGAACGAGCCGTGCCCGAATCGTTCAATATGAACGTTCGCTGGACGACACAATCCGCCATGGGCTAGTCAGGTTGCTAAACGCCGAGCCGCGTCATATGTGACCACAGCAGGCGAGCCGGTCTGCGAGACCTTCCTAGACTGCCCGGACGTTGCGGGCATGGCCAAACGATGGCGCCTCGTCGTGAGGACAAATCGGAGTAATCAGGCCATTTGACAGGCTGACCGGGCTTGATATCGTACAGATATGGTCCTAATAATAGATTAGGCCGATATTGAGAGGCAGTTGCAATAAATTGCCACCTAATGGGGTTGGAGTGGGGTTCCCGCGGTGCGGGGCCCGGCAGAATCAGGACTCAGATGCTTAGCCTAACGCGAAAAGCCGACTACGGACTCGTCGCCCTGGCCTACCTGGGCCAACAGCGAGCGCAAGGCGGCGGCGCCACCAGCGCCCGCGAGATCGCCGAGCGGTTCGGGCTGCCGCTGCCATTCCTGATGAACCTATTAAAGGACTTGGTGCAGTCGGGGATCATTACCTCGACGCGCGGCCCACACGGCGGATACGCCCTGGCGACCGAGCCGGGGGACATCACCCTCATGCAGGTGCTCCAGGCGATCGAGGGCCCGGTGCAGTTCGCCCGCTGTGCCGACACCCTGCCCGTCATGGGCAAACAGTGTCAGCCGGACCAGGCCTGCCCGATCGCCGAGGTCTGCCCGATCCGCGAGCCGATCCGTCGGCTGCACGAGCGGATTAGCGACTTCCTCGACCAGGTGACGCTGGAAGACCTCTTCGAGCAGCGCGAATGCGCGTCGATGCTTCAGATACAGGTGTAGTGGATCAAGGATTAATTTCGCCGGCCGAGCGCCGGCCGCACTCATACGAAGGAGCGTGGCAACATGGCGGTGACACTGCCGATCTACCTGGACAACAACGCGACCACCCGTGTCGACCCGCGTGTGCTCGAAGCGATGCTGCCGTACTTCACCGAGCACTTTGGCAACTCCGCCAGCCGCAACCACGCGTTCGGCTGGGCGGCGGAGGAGGCCGTCGACACAGCACGCGGCCAGGTCGCCAGCCTGATCGGCGCGAACTCGAAAGAGATCGTCTGGACCAGCGGCGCGACCGAGTCGAACAACCTGGCGATCAAGGGCACGGCCGCGATGTACCGCGACAAGGGCAAGCACATTATTACTTGTATCACCGAGCACAAAGCGGTGATCGACCCGTGCAAACGCCTGCAACGCGAGGGCTACGACGTGACCTGGCTCGAGCCGGATGCTGACGGTGTGATCTCAGCGGCACAGGTCGCCGCGGCGATGCGCGACGACACGATCCTGGTCACCTTGATGTGGGCCAACAACGAAATCGGCACGATCAGCGAGATCCCCGAGATCGGCAAGCTGTGCAAAGACAAGGGCGTAATCTTCCACACCGACGCGACACAATGGGTGGGCAAGATGCCGACCGATGTCGAGGCGGCCGGCGTCGATCTGTTGTCCGCATCGGCACACAAGATCTACGGGCCCAAGGGCGTCGGCATGCTCTACGTGCGGCGGCGGCGCCCACGTGTGCGGCTGGTGCCGATCATCGACGGCGGCGGGCACGAGCGCGGGATGCGCTCGGGCACGATCAATGTCCCCGGCGTCGTCGGGATGGGTGCGGCGGCTGAACTGTGTGCCAACGAGATGGCGATCGAGGGGCCGCGCCTGAAGGCACTACGCGACAAACTCGAGCGCGGCGTGACCGAGCCGCTCGAAGGGACCAAGATCAACGGCCACCCCGAGCACCGGCTGCCGCATACGTCCAACGTCAGCTTTGCGTGGGTCGAGGGCGAGAGCCTGATGATGGCCATCCGCGACATCGCCGTCAGTTCCGGCTCAGCCTGCACGAGCGCGTCGCTGGAACCGAGCTATGTGCTCAAGGGCCTGGGCGTGGGTGACGATCTGGCCCATAGCTCGCTGCGGTTCGGGCTTGGGCGGTTCACCACCGAGGAAGAGATCGATTACACGATCGATAAGGTTGTGGAAGGCGTGAATAAGCTGCGGGAGATGAGCCCGCTGTACGAGCTGGCCAAGCAGGGCGTGGACCTGAGTAAGATCGAGTGGGCGGCCCACTGACCCGAAGGGGCCAAGAAATGGCCGTGAACTTGCATTCGGCCGATCCGTATTGATCAATAGAAGTGAAAGAATCGGGCCCGGGATACCGAACCTGATACAAGCGACCGAAGAAGGAGACTCACGATGGCATATTCAGAAAAAGTAATCGACCACTACGAGAAACCGCGTAACGTCGGCAGCCTCGACCAGGAAGCGGCGAATGTCGGGACGGGGATCGTCGGGGCCCCTGAGTGCGGCGACGTGATGAAGTTGCAGGTGCTGGTCGACGAGCAGACCGGCAAGATCACCGATGCGAAGTTCAAGACGTTCGGCTGTGGCTCGGCGATCGCGTCATCGAGCCTGGCGACCGAGTGGATGAAGGGCAAGACGGTCGACGAGGCGCTAGCCATCAAGAACACCGACATCGTCAACGAGCTGTCGCTGCCGCCGGTGAAGATCCACTGCTCGGTGCTGGCCGAGGACGCGATCCGCAGTGCGATCGCCGATTACAAGAAAAAGCAGTCAGAAACGGAAGGGGCGGCCGCCTCAGCATGAGCGGCTGCACAGAGAGTACCAGGGATAACCAAGACACGAACCGAGGAGTGACTCATGGCCATCGAACTAAGTGAAACCGCTGCCCGCGAGATCAGGAATATCATCGACCAACAGGAACTGGACGCCGGCAACACCCGGCTGCGGGTCGGGGTCAAGGGTGGCGGCTGTTCGGGGTTCAGCTACCTGCTGGACCTAACCGAGCAGGAACGCGACACGGACGAGAAGTTTGAGCAGCACGGGATCGCGATCGTCTGCGACCCTAAGAGCTATCTATACCTCAACGGGACGACGATCGACTTCAAGGACGAGATCATGGGCCGCGGGTTCGTGTTCTCGAACCCCAACGCCAGCAGCTCCTGTGGTTGTGGCAGCTCGTTCAGCGCATAACCGCGCCGGACTCACCCACCAATCCAACACCGTTACCCGCGACGCCCCCCGCACAGGGGGGCGTTGTTATTGGTGCGCACGCGCCCAACCCGATCCCGCCGATCCCCAGTAATCGCTTAGGTGGTATCCGTCATAATCGGCAGACCCCCACCGATAATGCTAAAGCTGTTTAGGGGTTGCTCCGATCTGTCCGAGAGTGTGCGACCGCTCAGACCCCGGCCCATCGCCGGCCCGACACCCGGCACACAACCGGTCTTGATCGCCCGTCCTGACGACCCGACGGCTGACCCATACCGCAGGAGACACAGCCATGACAGCCCAGACGACCGATGCCCGATCCGGACAGACCGCCGAACAGAACAACGAAGCCTTCAGCGCTACCGAGGCGGCGGACCGCGATCAGCTCCAACTGGTCAGCTTCGTCGTGGGTAAGGAAGAGTTCGCGATTTCCATCCTGTCCGTGCAGGAAATCAACCGGATGATGAAGATCACCCGCGTCCCGCACAGCCCGGAGTTCATCGAGGGCGTGATCAACCTGCGTGGGAGGATCATCCCTGTGATGGACCTGCGCAAGCGCTTCGGACTTGAGGCGCTCGAGGACACCAGTGACGCGCGGATCATCGTCGTTGATGTGGCCGGGCGAGTAATCGGGTTCACCGTCGATCGCGTTAACGAGGTTCTGCGGATCGATGCGCAGATCGTTGAGCCGCCTCCGACCATGGTCTCAAGCGTGGACACCGAGTTCATTCAGGGCGTCGGCAAGCTGGACGATCGGCTGCTGATCCTGCTCGACCTCGAACGGCTGTTCAGCGGTGAAGAATTGCGCCAAGTCGACGAGACCGCCAACCGCGCGGCCTAGCAACACACACGGGGGTTCTGCCAACAGGATCTCTCCGAACAGGAGACCGGGGATATGACCGCTGTTGGCAACTTCACCCTCAGTGACCAACAATTCGAAAGCCTGCGCAAAGTCGTCTACGACCGCAGCGGGATCCACTTCCCCGAGAGCAAGAAGTACGTGCTCGAAAGCCGCCTGAGCCGGCGTCTCGAAGAGTTGGACTTCGACGATTTCGATCAATACCTGATGTTCCTGACCGTGGGCCCCTACCGGGCGGACGAGTTTCAGGAGATGTTCAACCGGATCACGATCAACGAGACCAGCTTCTTCCGCAACGAGCCGCAACTCGAGGTGTTCGAACGAGACATCCTCGCGAAACTGCTCGAAGCCAGGAGCGACAGCAAGCGGCTGCGTATCTGGTCAAGCGCGTGCTCGAGCGGTGAAGAGCCTTACACACTGGCGATCCAACTGCACCGGACGCTGGGCGTACGCCTGTCGGATTGGCGGATCGACATCCTTGGCACGGATATCAGCGAGAAGGCCCTGCTCGTCGCGCAGAGCGGGCGGTACACGGCGTACAGCATCCGCACGATGAACCCACTGCTACTCAAGCGCTACTTCACACAGGAGGGCTCGTTCTACCAGATCGACCCGACGATTCAGAGCATGGTGAACTTCGACTTGCTTAACCTCAAGGACAAGTTCGCGGCGAAGCGGTTCGGCAGTTGGGACGTCATTTTCTGCCGCAACGTGATGATTTACTTTGACGACATGATGAAGACGCACTGCGTGCAGTTGTTCCACGACCAGCTCGAGCCGGACGGGACGCTGTTTATCGGACACAGCGAGACCCTGCGCAACATTGACGTCCCTTTTGAGCCGATACCAATCCCTCAGGCCTTCGCTTACGGCAAGGCGTAGAGCGGCGAAGCATTGGAGATAAACCATGGCCGGTGAGCAGATGGACCCCAGCCTCGTTCAGGACTTCCTGACTGAATCGAACGAATTAATCGAGCGCCTCGATAGCGATCTGGTCAGCCTAGAGGATGCCGTGGATGAAGCGGCGTCCAAGGACCTGCTCGATGGGATCTTCCGCGCGCTGCACACGATCAAAGGCGCGGCCAGCTTCCTGGCGTTCACGCCGCTGACCACTTTCGCCCACGCCGCGGAGGACACGCTCAATCGGATGCGCAAAGGCGAGATCGGTGTATCAACCGAGGTCATGGACACCCTGCTCCGCAGCGTGGATGTGCTACGCGGGATGCTCGATGAGATCGCCAACAGCCGGCCGATCACGGAGGCACCGGGCGACCTGATGCAAGGCCTGCATGCGCTGTGTGAGCAGGCGGCGGCGGACCAATCACCCGGCAGCGCTACTACCACCGAACAGACCGCGCCCGCCGATGACGCCGCCCAGCCCGATCACTCGAAGCGCCTATCGCTGGGGCCGGAGAAGGCCGACCTGGTCGAGTTCGTCGTCGCCGACCTGCACGAGGCCGCAAACGAAATCGCCCAAGCTGCCGCGGAGTTTGTCGGCTCGGATCACCGCGATGAGGTGGCCGCCGAGTTGGTCAAAGCCGCCGAAGGGCTGCAGAAAACCGCCGACTTCTTCGGACTCGACGCCGCCCGGAACCTCGGCGCCGCGATTGAGGCTGCCGCCCCACTGGTCGGGTCCATTCCTGATGAACTCATTGACGAAGCCACGGTCCGCCTGTCGGGCATCGCCTGGTTGATCCGCGATCAGGCTGACGCCCTCGCCGACGGGTTCGCCCGCACCTGGCCGATCGACACGCTGGTCGCCCGCCTGAAGACTGTCGCCAAAGGCCAGCCGCTGAGCCCGGACATCGCGGGTCGACACGGCGGTGTCGCCGAGCAACTGCTCGCACTGGATGGGGTAACCCAATCGGGTGTCAGCACTCAACCGCCGCAAGAAGCGGCCGGCCCGGCAACCGCGCCGTCTATCACGACCGAGCCCGGCGATACCAAAGATCCTTCAACGGCCGGCGGTGCTCAATCACGTGGCGGCAGCGCTGGTGACCGTGGTTCACTCGCCGAACAAACGATCCGCGTCGAGGTTGGGCGGCTCGAAGCGCTGCTGAACCTCGTTGGGCAACTGGTCCTGAACAAGAACCGTGTGATGGGGCTGTCGCGAAAGCTCCGCGACCACAACCTCCCGCACGAGGTCAACGAGAACTTCACCGGCGCCGCCAGCGACCTGGACCGCCTGACCGGCGAGTTGCAGGTAGGGATCATGCGCACCCGGATGCAGCCACTGGCCAAGCTTTTCGATCGCTACCCGCGCGTCATCCGCGACGTCGCGCGATCGACCGGCAAGTCGATCGCACTTGAGATCGACGGCAAAGAGACGGAAGTTGACAAGAGCGTTCTGGAGCAACTGGCCGACCCGCTCGTCCACATCCTGCGAAACAGCGCCGACCACGGGGTTGAGATGCCTGAGACCCGTGTCGCCGCAGGCAAACCTGAAAAAGGCACGATCCGCCTGACCGCCGAGCACCAGGGCAGCCATGTCCGCGTCTGCATCACCGACGACGGCAAGGGCCTGGACCGCGAAGTCCTCGGGAACAAAGCCGTCGAACGCGGGCTGGTCACCCAGGATCAACTCGCGGCGATGGCGGATGAGGATGTCTTCCGCTTTATTTTTTCAGCCGGCTTCTCCACCGCGGAGAAGGTCACGGATCTGTCCGGCCGCGGCGTCGGAATGGACGTCGTGCGGACCAACATCGCCAAGCTTAACGGCACGGTAAACGTCAGCTCGACCATGGGCCATGGCACAACTATTGAAGTGCTGATCCCACTAACCGTCGCGATCATGCCGGCCATGGTCGTCGGCGTCGGCAAACACATGTACGCCGTGCCGCTGGCGAGCATCACGGAGATTGTTAAGCCGGAGGACGCCGACCTTCAATCGGTGATGAGCAACCAGGTGCTGAATCTGCGCGACGCCGTGCTCCCGTTGCTGAACATGCGGCAGATTCTCAATGAGACTGACTCGCAGAGCGAAACAGCGTTCGCAGTGATCGTCGGCGTGGGACATCAACGCGTCGGGTTGGTCGTCGACCGCCTGGTCGGGCAGGAAGAGGTTGTGATCAAACCGCTCGACGATGAATACACCACCGGTGGGCCGTTCAGCGGGGCGACGATCCGCGAGGACGGGAGCGTCAGCCTGATCTTAGACATCATGCAGCTAATCAAGGATTCCCAGACACCCCAGCGCGCGGCCGCCTAAGCGAATCATTTGAAGGAGTACTTCCGTGGATAGTTCATACATCATGCCGTTCGTCAGTTCGATCCAGAATGTGTTCAGCACCATGCTACAGCTACAGGTGCAGGTCCAGAAGCCGACCATCAAAAACGCGGACACCCTGGCCTACGACGTCTCAGGCATCATCGGGATGTCCGGCGACGTCGAGGGTTCTGTGGCATTGAGCTTCCCGACGGCGACGGCGGAACGCGTCGTCACCCTGTTCACCGGGATGGAACTGACGGCTGGGCACGAGGACTTTGCCGACGCAATCGGCGAACTGGTCAACATGATCTCGGGGTCTGCCAAGGCGCAGCTCGTCGACAAGGAGGTCAGCATTAGCTGCCCGACCGTCGTGATCGGCGACCAGCACCAGGTGCACGGCCGCAAGGACGTCCTGACGATCAGCATCCCCTGCGAATCGGATTGTGGGAATTTTACGGTTGAGGTGTCGACCCGCCGCGTAGCGTCCGGGGCCACGGCCGGTCAAGCGGGCGCTTCGGCCACGGTGTAATGGGTTAACGCAAATTCAATAGGAAGAACGGTCATGAAGATTTTACTGGTCGACGACTCGAAGACGATGCGGAACATCCAGAAGGGGATCCTCTCGCAACTCGGCTATACCGACCTGGAAGAGGCCTGTGACGGGCTGGATGCTCTGAGCAAGGTCGGCGCGTTCAACCCGGAGCTGCTCCTGGTTGATTGGAACATGCCCAACATGGACGGTTTGAGCTTTGTGAAGGAGTACCGCAGCAAGGGTGGTAAGTCCCCCGTCATCATGGTCACGACGGAAGCCGAGAAGTCGCGCGTCGTCGAGGCCATCAAAGCGGGCGTCAACAACTACGTCGTCAAGCCGTTCACCCCCGACCTGCTCAGCCAGCGGATCAAGGAGACGCTCGAGCGCGTCGCCGCCTGACCCGTGAGATACCCGGCCGCCAGGGGGTTCGGGCAGCCGTTGGGAGCCCTCGATGACCGATGCGCCCAATGAGCAATCGCTGCGAGTGATCGTGGCCCAAGACCGCATGTCCGCGACGCTTGTCCTGCCCGCCGGGTTCCCCGCGGCGATGCTGACGGAGGACGTCTGCATCAATCTGATCCGCACCAGGGGCGTTGTACTGGATCAGAACTCCTTGACGATAATCAAAGGCATCGTCGCCGGGCAACCGGAATCAGATGGCCCGCCGAGGGAGTTCGTCGTCGCCAAGGGAAGCCAGCCCGTCGACGGCACAGATGGACATGTCGAGTGGGACGATCAAGGCGAGCCGGCCACCGAAGAGCAGACCGCCGAACTCTCGCACTATGAACGCAGCCCGTTTGTGATGGTCAAGGAAGGCCAGTCGGTCGGCCGGGTGGTCCCGGAGACACTGGGGACCGACGGGGCGGACGTGCTCGGCGCCACGCTCAACGCCAAACACGGCAAGCCGCCTAACCTGTCACATGACGAAACGGTGATACGGGATGCTTCCGGGCAGTTGATCGCGCAGATCGACGGCGTGCTGCACCGGACACCGGACAACGTCAAGATCCGAAACCGGATCGAGATCACCGAGTACGTCGATTTCTCAACCGGGAATATCAACTTTACCGGCGACGTCCTGGTGCTCCGCGGCGTACGCGACTGCTTCACCGTCAAAACCACAGGCAATGTCGAGGTTCGCGGGCTGATCGAGGCCGCGACGATCGACTGTGACGGGGACCTGAATGCGATCGGCGGGATGGCCGGGCGGGAGCGCGGCACGCTCCGGATTAGTGGGAACATGACCGGCAAATTCCTGGACAATATCGCCGGGCGCGTCGGCGGGTCTCTCGAATTGCACAGCGAGATGGTCAACTGCGACATCGCCGTGGGCGGTGAGTTGCGTGTCCCCAAGGGTAAGGTGATCGGTGGGCGGGTGTGCGTCGCAGGCCCCGCCAACATCGCGACGCTGGGCAGCGCGGCCTGCGTGAGCACCGAGATCGTGCTCGGCTCCGCGGCGGAGCTGACCCGGATCGAGCGAGACCTGCTCGAAACAATCGATCAACTGACGCGTAAGCACGACGCAGCCAACGAAGAACTCGACGTGATTACTCGCAACACCCGCCGGCTGACCGCGTTCGACCGCGAGCGGCAGACCGAGCTGATGTATGAAGCCGGTACGATCAAACAACAGATCGATCGCGGGACAGCGGCCTACGAGGCGTTAACCAAACACCTCAAAGCGCAGCGAGTCGTTGATATGACCGTCACGATGCGCGTCTTCGAAGGTGTCACAATCACGATTGACGGGTTGCGGTATCAGATCCTCGAGCAGATCCGTGGGCCAGTGTGGATCGGGCTCGCACGTGATGGGAAAGCGGTCTATCGACAGGGCAGTTCGGCTGACGCACCGCTGTCCGGCATTAGTCAGGTCAGCGAGGTAGCCCCCGCGGGCAAGTGACGCGGTCATTCATAGCGATGGGAGTTGGGCAGATGCGGGTATTGGTTGTAGATGATTCGGCGTTCATGCGGCGTGCGATCAGCACGATGCTCGCCAGCGATCCGCAGATCGAAGTCCTCGGCGCCGCGCGGAACGGCAAGGAAGGGATCGAGATGGCCAAGCGTCTCAAGCCCGATGTGATCACCATGGACATTGAGATGCCGGAGATGGACGGGCTGACCGCTCTGCGGCGGATCATGCACGACTGCCCGACCAATGTGCTGATGCTCAGCTCGCTGACGACCGAGGGGTCGCACGCGGCGCTCACCGCGCTAAAACTCGGTGCCGCAGACTTCCTGGCGAAGGATATGTCGCAGGTCTCACTTAATATCACCAATATCCAGGAAGACCTGTTGCATCGTGTCCGTGCACTGGGCCGGGCGCGCAAACCGGTGTCAAGCGCACTACGCCCCGCTACGGATACCGGGCAAACATCTCCGGTCTTTCGGCCGGATCAGTTCGACGTGGTCTGTATCGGCTCAAGCACCGGCGGGCCCCCGCTGCTGGAGAAGATTCTCACCGGCCTGCCTCCCACACTATCCGCGCCGATTGTCATTGCGCAGCACATGCCCATGATCTTTACCGCGTCGATGTCCGAACGCCTGGGCAAAGAGTGCCTGCTCCCCGTCGTGCACGCCGAGGACCGGATGCCACTCGATCAGCGGACAATCTACATCGCGCCGGGCGGGAAGAACCTGCACATCAAGCGACTCGGCCTTACCCGGTACATACTGCTGGTCAACGACGATCCGCCCGAAGCGATCTATAAGCCGAGTGTTGATGCGCTGCTTGAGTCCGCCGCGGCGTCGCACGGGCAACGAACGCTCGCGGTGATCCTGACCGGGATCGGCGAGGACGGGCTGGTGGGTGCCCGCAAACTCCACGCCAAGGGCGGGACGATCCTCGCGCAGAACGAAGAGACCTGCGTCGTCTACGGCATGCCCAAAGCGGTGACGCAGGCCGCCCTGGTCGCCGCCAGCCTGTCGCCCGATCAGATCGGCGCAGCACTTAAGACCCTGGCACCCAAGCCCGCACCCAGCAGGGCAACCGGGACAGCGACGGCGAGTGTGCCCCGACGGGCGGCTTCCTAGACAACCAGACTCCACGCGATCGCATTACTCGCCCTACCGATGGCGTTGTCCTACGATCCTCGGCGTGAGCACCCGACCCGTCAACAACGGATCAGAAAACATCATGCGTCGCGCGCTTCAGTTGGCGAGGCGCGGGCAGGGGCGCGTCGAGCCCAACCCGATGGTCGGCGCGGTGTTGGTACGTCGCGGTCAGGTCGTGGCCGAAGGGTATCACCGGCGATACGGCGGGCCGCACGCGGAAGTCGATGCGCTGCAGCGCTGCCGGAGATTGGGATACAAGACAACCGGGTGCGAGCTCTATGTCACCCTCGAACCCTGCAACCACACGGGGAAAACGCCGCCCTGCACCGACGCGATCGTGTCGGCTGGCCTCCGCCGTGTCCACGTCGCGATGACGGATCCGTCGCAAAGAGTGCGCGGCCGGGGGATCACGATACTGCGGCGGGCGGGGATCGGGGTTGAGGTCGGACTGTGCAGCGATCAAGCGACCGATCTGAACGCCCCCTATGTGAAACGTGTGCGTTTCGGACATCCCTGGGTGATCGCAAAGTGGGCACAAACCCTCGACGGGCGGATCGCCACCGCGAGCGGGGATAGCCGATGGATCAGCAACGCGGCGAGCCGTCGACACGCCCACCTGATCCGCGGGCGTGTCGACGCGGTGGTTGTCGGGATCGGCACTGTATTGAGCGACGACCCCGCACTCACCGCACGCGGGGTGCCTGTGCGACGCGTCGCGCGCCGGGTGATTGTCGATCCACAGTTGAAGCTGCCACCCGAGTCCAAGCTGATACGCTCGCTGCGTCGCTCGGCGGTTAACGGACCGGTTACCGTTGCCGTGCGCGCATCGCTGTTGGCGAAACCACCGCCACGGGTGCGGCGGATCGAATCGCTCGGGGTTGAATTGATCGGGCTACCGCCACGACCCGGTCACCCACGAGAGATGGACTTAGCCCAACTGATGCAACACCTCGCCCAAATCCACCAGGCAACCAATGTGCTGGTGGAAGGTGGGTCAAAGTTGTTGGGCGCGTTGGCGCGGCAAGGCTTGATCGATCAGGCACTCGCCTTCGTCGCGCCGAAGTTGTTGGGGGACACTGCTAGCCTCGCCGTGATGTCAACGGGGCAGTGTGACCGGGTCCGTGATGCGATGGGGCTTTCGCTAAGAGGCGTCCGTCGGTTTGGCGAAGATGTGCTGCTCGACTACCGGGTGTAGATCGTTCTCTAACTGGCCGAAGTCTCTCCGCTCGGCTCACTCTCGGCTGGGCTCGCCGCGTCATCGCTCGACTCGGCTTCAACGACGATCCGATTCCCGCCGGCCTCGATCACCCGCACGCTGCGGCCGGGCTCGATCCACGAGCCCCACGTCAACACATCGACCAGGTCCCCATCAAACTCGGCTCTGCCGCTGGGACGAAGCTCGGTCACAGACCGCCCCACCGACCCAACGCGGATCCGCCCCCGTCCGATCACCTCGTCGCCGCTGACGTGCTCGCTGGGGTTCGCGCCCGCGAACGACTGACCCGCCGGCCCCGCCGACACCAGCGCTGTCTCCGCTAGCACCAACCGATTGAGAATCGGGATCGTGCCGAACGCTTTGGTGATGTAATAGAACCCGATCCCACTGGCGATCAACCCAACGAGTGTCGACAGGACCGACTCCTGCAATTGATAGATCGTGCCCGCAGCCGGCAGCGGCACGGGGCCCTGCCCGGATGTCGGGACCACCATCAGAACCAGCCCCATAAACATCGCGATCACACCCGCGATGCCCAGCACGCCGAAGCCCGGTATCAAAAATATCTCGGCGACCAACAACACCACGCCAACAATGAACAGGATCACATGCCAGACCTGTGCGAGCCCGACCAGATATGGCGCGACCAGAAGCATGAGCAGCGCCGCCACCGCCGTCAGCCCCGCGATCCCAATGCCCGGCACCTGCATCTCCACATACGCGCTAACCATTAACACGAACACGAGAATCGCACGGACCCAAGGCTGCGTCAGCCAGTACGCGACCTGTGCGATTTTGCTCGGGCCGTAGACGGTCACCGACGCCCCGCCTAGAAACCGTTGCGCGTCCGTGGCCGTCCGGATCGGGTCAGCCGTGGCGTCGTTGGCGGACAGCCCCACTTCAAACGCGCGGGTCTGATTGAGCGTCAGAAGCGTCGTCCCATCGTGCACCTTGCTGATCAACTCCCACTGGCTGCGGTCTTGCTCGGTCGCATCGGTGAGCGTCGCCGTCGCCACAGCCAACGAGTCGGAGTCCGCGGGTTTGCCGTTCTTGATGACGCGCGACCACCACCCGCCCTTGGGCGATTCGCCGTCAACCATTACCGCGTAGTCCACTTGATTGACGAGCTTGATCTGGCCGGTCTGCTTGTGACGGATCTGGTAGACCTCGATACCCAGCACGCACATCGCGTGGTACAGCACATAATCCTTGCCGCTGCGCGCCGCCGAGTCGCGGAACTCCTCAAGGATCGGCGACAGCGCCTTGGCCCGCTCCGTCGGTGACAGGTTCACACCCGGAACAATCGGCGCGCAATCACCCGTCGTCGACGCCGGCGCCATGATGATGTCGTCGCACGCCGCGGCGATCATGATCCCAGCCGAGAACGCCTCGTTGTTGACCCACGCGACCGTGCGCACCGGCAGCGCCTTGATGTACTTGCTGATCTTGAGCGCACTGGTGACCAGCCCACCTGGCGTATCCAGATCAATGACGATCAGCGAGACCCCCTGAGCGACGGCCTCCTCAGACCGACGCTTGAGGCTCTCGAAGGTATAACCGTGGATCATCCCGTTGACCGGGATTACCGAGATGTGCGCACCAGCCGGCAACCCGGTGGTCGGGATCGGCGTTGGCGTTGGCGTCGTTGCCGGACCGGTCGCGGCTGGGTCCACAGCCGGTGAATCGACTTGCGCTATGTCCGGTGATTCCTCCACCGCCTTCGCGGCTGCGACGGCCAAGCCGCACCACGCGAACAACGAGACAGACGCCACCAACATGCAGTGAAAACGATTCATGGGATTGGTCAGTCTCATGGCTTGCAATCACCGGATCGGATCGGGGCCGTCCGCCTCAAGACCAGCTCACACGCCGCCCGATCGGCTGGGATTGATAATATCGGCTCATCATAGGGCGGCCTCGCGTGCCCGGCGACGCGAGCCGCGAGACACACAGACGGCACCAACGCCGGCCGTCATGGACGGGTCGCTACAATACTGCCTGTGCGTCCCAATGGGGAGATTGGGCGGTGCAGAATCAATCGTTCACTCCGCGAGAAACCTGTGCATGCTCGTGTTTGATGTCACGGTTGGCCCACTCAAAGGCCGGCGATTCCACCTGACGCCTGATCGTGCGCACGTACTGATCGGACGCCGCCACGGGTCCGTGCGGCTGGAGGACCCCAAGGTCTCGCGTACGCACGCCGAGTTCGTCTGGCTCGACGGACGATGGCAGATCAACGATCTGAACTCCACCAACGGAACCTACATCAACGCGAAGATGGTCAGCGAACGGACCGTGCTCAATCAAGGGGACTTCGTTCAGGTCGGCTCCTCGCTGCTGTACATCGCGCAAGCCGACCGAGAGGACGACGGGTCTACGCTCGGCGAGACTCCCAGCGATCTGGAGAACCTCGACGACCAGGATCAGTCACCCGAAGAACCCGACAACGAAGACACGATGGTCGATCGCGACGGCGAGAAGCCCAAGGCGACGCCGCCCGATATGCCCCCCCTACCGCTGCCACCCGGCGAATACTTCGGCGCCGCCCGACCCAACTCAAGCGTCTCACCCATCGCCTGGGTGCTGATGGCGGTAACCGCGATCACGCTGATCGCATTGCTGATCGACGCGATGCTCCACCCCGGCTGAACCCGCGACCCCGCCGCGGCGATGCTATTACTTGACACACTCGACGCGCAAGGCCTGGGCGATCGGCAGTTCCCCGACCAGCGGCGCGAGATAGTCCTTGAACCCATCGGCGATGTTGTTGCCGTCGACCAGGTGTTGCGAGTCCATTGTGCGGGTCTTGCCGGCGACGGTGGCCAACTCAATAACGGGATACTCAACGCCGTAAGGCGAATCACTGACACGCTGGATCGCGATCGACCCGTCGGCGTCGTCGGCCAGGGCGGCTTCGGCGGCTTTTCTCCCGACCATCCTGGCCTCGTGCGCGTCAACCGGTGAATAGCACCCGGCGAAGCTGCGTTGCATGTACCCCAGCGTGTCAGCCCGCACACGCAGCTTCTTGCCGAGGTTCCGCTTGATGTGGATGCTTAGGAAGTCGCCCAGCGCACCGGTTCCGGAGAGCTGAATATTCCCGTGCGCATCGCGATCAACGTGGTGGCCCTGCTCGACGGCGAGCCGCTCGGCGACCGGCGTGTCTTCGCTGTCGGAGATCCCCTCGGACACCGCGATCAGGCAACGCCCGACACGCGAGTACACCCGATCGACATCGGCCAGGAAGCGGTCGGCATCGAACGCGGCTTCGGGGACATAAATCAGGTGCGGCCCGTCGTCGTCGTCCTGCCGCGCCAGAACACTCGCCGCCGTGAGGAACCCGGCGTGCCGCCCCATCACGATGTCGATCTTGATGCCCGGTAGCGCCCGGTTGTCCAGGTTGTCGCCCATGAACGCCTGCGCGACAAACTTCGCCGCCGACGCATACCCCGGCGTGTGGTCGTTGAGCACCAGGTCGTTGTCGATCGTCTTGGGCACGTGGAAGCAGCGCAGCTCGTACCCGGACTCGTTGGCCAGTTCATTGACGATGCGGCAGGTGTCCGAGCTGTCGTTGCCGCCGATATAAAAAAAGTACCGCACGTTGCGCTGCGCGAAGCGCTCGAAGATGCGCTCGCAGTACGCGCGATCCGGTTTGTCACGGCTGGACCCCAACGCCGCACTCGGCGACACGGCGATGCGATCGAGCACATCCGTGGGGATGGCCTGCAGGTCGACGAACTTGTCGTCGATGATCCCGCTTACCCCGTGCAGACAGCCGAGCGTCTGCTCGATCGCCCCCTGCCCGCGCAGCGTCTCGATCACCCCGACCAGCGACTGATTGATCACCGCGGTCGGCCCACCGGATTGCCCGACGACCGCTGCACCCTTGACTTGTGATTGTTTGCTCATGATTTCCGTCTCGTGTGTGTCCAAACCGATATAACGAGGCGGCATTCTAGCGAATCAAACAGCGCGCGTGGCCCGGCCTGCGATCGCCGACGCCGAACACATTACCCACCAATCTCAGTGAGCACCTGCTTCGCCAACGCCCGCTGTCCGTCGTCATGAAGACGTTCCGCCGCCGCCGCGAGAAGCTCGCGCGCCCGTCCCGGCCGATCCAAGTACCGAGCACACGCCAGCCCAAGAATCAACTGCACCTGCGCCCGATCGGCGTACCCCGCATAGCGCTCCAAAAACAGCTCATACGCCCCGGCCGCCTTCTCATACGCCTGCTCGGTCATCAACTGGTTCGCGATATCCAACTGCTGCTGCTGGCCCATCACCTGGGTCGCATCGATCGTCAACAACTCGCCATATAGCCGAGCGGCTGTGGCGAGGTCTTGATTGCCCGCCGCCTCAGCGATCTTCGCGCGGACGCTCATCACCTTCTCCTGCTCAGGCGAGACCGGTTTCGCCTCAGCGCCCGCCTTGCGACGCCCGCGTGCCTTCCCCGCGGCACGCTCTTGCTGATACCAAGGCTGATACCCCTTGCGCGTCAGCGACGCGAACTGCGCACGCCGCCGCCGGTGCTCGAGCAGCGTCATCATGTCATACGGCTCGCGCGCAAGTAAGCCACTCTTGAGTAGCAACATCCCCGTGGCGAACCCGAACGCGTAACCCGACAGGTGCGCCAGGTACGCCACCCCGCCGAAGTGCCCGACAAACATCACCGCGTCTTGTGCGATCTGGAACAGGATCAACAGCATGTTCGACACCTCGAACGCGCCGATAAAGAAAAACCAATACACGATCGTCACGTTGATCATCGGAAACAGCACCAGCGACGCACCGCTCACCGCCGCGACCGCACCGCTCGCACCGAGCACCGGGTTGGGCTCGACGATCGCATGCCCGAGCCCGGCCAGCACCCCACCCGAAAGATAAAACGCCAGGTACGCGACCTTGCCCAGCCGATCCTCGACGTTGTTGCCGAACACGTACAAAAACAGCATGTTCCCAAGCAAGTGCTGCCACCCGGCGTGCAGGAACTGGTATGTGACATACTGGTGGAGCTGCGTCTGCTCCGGAAACAAAATGTAGTTCGCCACCGGGTGCGCTTCCGCGATCACATCCAGCGGGATCCCTCGGGCCATGAGGTTAAAAACAACCGACACCTCGCTATCCGTCAGCAGAAACACCAGCACGTTCGCCGCGATCAGCGCGTAGTTCAGCCACGGCGTGGTCCGGATAGCGCGGTCGGTGCGGATGGGGATGAACATGCGTCGTCACCGAATCGATCGAGATCAGCCTCCGATGCGAGGGTCGGACCACACCGGCAAAACCGCTTATGTTACACGCCAACCGGCACGCCGTAAGGCCGGTTGCCTCGCCCATTTGCGGCCATCGGATCGCCGCGGTCGAGCCCGTGGCCCCTTGACCGGCCCGACATCAATCATGATCCGCGAACGCATCCGGCGCGACTCGCCGATCTTCCGACCCTTAAGTCGTTTGTGCCTCTGGAAATCGAAGTGTCTCTAGGTTATAATTAATTAACATTTGGCGCGATTCTGCTGGGTGGCGGCATTTCTTCTACCCGTCACACAAGGCCCGGCACGATCAACCCGGCATCGACAGCACGACCAGACGAGGAGAGCCCCATGCGTTACCGCACCACCTTTTTGACATCGCCAGTCCCGGCTATCGCGATCTGCTTATTAATAGGACTAGCCTCCCCCGCGCAGGCAACCCATATCAACGGCGGCGAGGTCAACACCCTCCGCCCGGCGCTCGGCGATGGTGAGGGCTACCTCAACTTCGTCAGCGGCGCCGAGTACACCGGGCACACCGACGGCACCGAGACCGCGCGCGACGGCGGGCAGGACTTCTCAGACAACTGGTTCACCACCAACAATATCGTCGTCACGGATCAGAACGGGGTCACCGCAGCCGTGGGGAACCTCATCAACGATCTGGACTTTACGCGCAAGATCTACGCCCAGGCCGGGCTGGCGGTCCGTGCGGAGGGCACCGCGATGGTCGACAAGACCGACTTCGCCGGCATCGGCACCAGCCCGTTCGAATTCGCCGAGCGCGTCGCGCTGGCCAACGACGGCTCCGGCCGCAGCGCCAACGCCGACACCATCAACATCCATTACGTCGCGGAGTTCACCACAGCCGCGAACGGGATCACGCTCGCGCCGAAGAGCCAGGGCGGCGGGAACCCCTACACCTACCTCCGCGACAACCGTAAGAACAACACGATGGCCCACGAGCTTGGCCACATGCTGTTCAACGGCCCGGTCATCCATATGCAGGACCCCGGTGATGATGCGCACTCGACCGACATCACCAACATGATGTTCACGACCGACGCCGGCAGCTCGACCAACCTCACCGACGTCGGGCCGAAGATCGGCGCGATCGGCAACCACGACATCATCACCGGCCCCCAGATCAAGGCGATCCACGGGAACCCGGGCGCGAACAACCCGGGCTTCATCAAACACAGCAATAACATCGCCACACACGGCGACCGCGCCGATTTTGATTGGGTCACCGACCACCGGACCATCGAGACGATCGCCGGTGGCAGCAACGGGGCCGACCTCGCTGATGGCAGCGATTTTCTGATGTGGGAGATCAACGCCGGCGAGGTGACGCCCAGCGGGCACTCGGGTCCCGGCGGCGACGCGCACGTCCATAAAGTGCCCGACCTGGTCCGCCCCGGCTACGCCGCACCGAGCTTCAACACCGTCGATGTCTTCAGCAACATCAACCGGTACGCCGATAACGACACACCCGGCGGCGTCGGTGGCAACGAAGCCGTGCGGCGCGTCAAGGCCCTTGACTACCACGTGCCCGAGTTCTCGGTGGACGGCACGAGCTGGCAGGCCGGCTCGCTGGTCAATGTGTTCCGCCCCGGCTGGACCACCGGCGCGTTCTCGGACGACTTCGTCGCCCGCTACAGCACGGACCTCGAAGCCCAATTTGTCCGTATCGCAGCCATCGGCGTTGACGTCGTCGGGCACGACGGCAACACCCAGATCGACGCGATCATCGCCCACACAGCCGTCCCCGAAGACCCCTGGATCCCCTGGGTGCCCGAAACGATCCTCGATCCCGTGATCGTCGGCCCATCGTTCAGCGACACCATCCTCGTCGAGACGCCTGAAGGAAACACCGAGCTCTTCATCCCGGACGCGCGGTTTTTCGATCCAACGCTCGGGACTTTCGGCGAGCACGTCACCGTTCCCGTCACTGCCAACGCCAGCATCGTCGACGACAACATCGTGATCGACGTCTCACTAACCCAGCCGCTGCCCGACGCGTTCTATGAGAGCGGCAACGGGCTGGACATGCTATTCGACGTCGATCTTCTGGGCCCGGGCAGCTCGCTGAGGGTGCTGCCCTACAACGACGCGACGGCCTCACAATTCTCCTTCTCCCCGCTCTTTGAAACCCAGGGGGGCGAGGGCTTCGCCGACACCTCTCTTATGGTTATCCCGGACGAGGTGCTGCACCCCGACAGCGATCACTTTGTCTCAATCTCCCTCGATACGGCCGACGGGGTCGATCTGCTGTTCTTTCAACCCAATGCGAGCCCCTTTAGCGGGATCACAAGCGTGGATGCCGAACTCTTCTTCACCCTGGCGCCGCCGGTCCCCGACGGCGCATCGCTGCTCGGTGACGGCCTGGTCGTCGGCGACCCGCTGTTCACCCTGACCATCGCCACCGCGACGCAAGGCGTCATCCCCGAGCCGGCCTCCCTGGTCTTGCTCGGCACGGGCCTGTGCTGCCTCGGGTGCAGGCGCAACCGAGCCCCGGTCTGAAGCGGCCGGCATGGCGAGGCACCCACCGCCGCTGGAATCCCGCGGGCTTGATGCCTAAAATCAATGAACGCCTGTTCGATCCCACCGCGCTGACGCCACGTCTCTCACCGTCATCCAAGGCCCGGCCGGACCCACAGACGCGTTGTGTCTTTGAGTTGTGTCATAGAACTGCTTTTCGCAGCCCCAGGGAGAATTCGATGGATTATTCCACGTTGCGCTCGATGCTGCCGGTTTTCGTTCTCACCGCCGGCCTGACCGGGCTCGTACCCGACCCGGCCCACGCGACCCACTCCACCGCCGGGGAAGTCAACACCCTCCGCCCGTCACTCGGCGACGGTGAGGGCTACCTGAATTTCGTCAGCGGCGCCGAATACACCGGCCACACCAACGGGTCCGAGACCGCGCGCGACGGCGGGCAGGACTTCGCCGACAACTGGATCACCATTCAAAACATCCTCGTTACAGATAGCAACGGCGTCGCCGCGGGCGCGGGAGGTTTGAATAATGACCTGGAGTTTTCCCGCAAGGTTTACGCACAGGCCGGCATCGCCGTCCGCGTGGAAGGCTCGGCACTGGTTGACTCGACTGATTTTCCCGGCATCGGTGACTTCCCGTTTAGCGACGCCGAGATCCAGGCGCTCCGCAACGACGGCTCCGGCCGCAGCGCCAACGCCGACACCCTCAATGTGTATTACGTCCAGTCGTTCGACGCCCCGAACCCCAACGGGATCACCACGGCTCCGCGCCTGGCAACGGTGACGATGGCCCCCGGGGTGTTCCTGCGCGACGGGCGGGCCAACAGTACGCACCCGCACGAGCTCGGCCACATGCTCTTCAACGGGCCCGCCATCCACATGGAGGTCCCCGGCAGCACGGGCCACTCCAGCGACAACACCAACTTCATCTACATCGATGCGTCCAACGCCCCGACGACCCTCACCGACGTCGGCCCGAAGATCGGTGCGATCGGCAACCACAGCATTATCGAGCGTGCCCAGATCGCCGCCATCCACGGCAATCCGGGCAACGGCAACCCCGGCTTTGTCAAGCACAGCAACCACATCGACACGCACGGCGACCGCGCCGACTTCGACTGGGTCACCGACCAGCGGATCATCGAGACCGGCGGCGGTGCCAACGGGGCCGACATCGAGGTCGGTTCGGACTGGCTGATCTGGGAAATCAAACCCGGCGAGGTCAAAGCCAGCGCCCACAGCGGGCCCGGCGGCGACGGCCACGCCCACAAGGTCTCGGGCCTGGAGCGCCCCGGCTACACGGCCGCGTCCTTCAACACCGTCGACGTCTTTAGCAACATCAACCAGTACGCCGACAACGACACCCCCGGCGGCGTCGGCGCGGGCGAAGCCGTCCGCCGCGTCAAAGCACTCGACTACCTCATCCCCGAGTTCTCGCCTGACGGCTCAAGCTGGCAAGCCGGCGAACTGGTCAACACCTTCCGCCCCGGCTGGACGACCGGCGCGCTCTCGGACGACTTCGTCAGCCGATACAAAACCGACATCGAGGCCAAGTTCGTGCGCATCGCCGCCGTCGCGCTCGACTCGAACGGACACGACGGCAACACCCAGATCGACGCGATCCTCGCGCACACGATCGTGCCCGAAGACCCCTGGATCCCCTGGGTCCCCGAAACCATCCTGGACCCCGGGATCGACGGCCCGTCGCTGGACGACTCGATCCTGATCCAGACGCCCGAGGGCGATACTGAGATTTTCATTCCCGATGCGCGGTTCTTCAATGAGACTTTCACCATTGAAACCAAGGTTCCCGTCACCGCCAACGCCAGCATCATCGGCGACAACATCGTGATTGACATATCGCTAACCGCTCCGCTACCGGACGCATTTTTCGAAAGCGGCAACGGCTTGGATATGCTGCTGAACTTCGATTTTCTTGGTGAGGGCACTTCGCTGGCCGAACTGCCCTTCAACGACTTTACGAACTCGCAACTCCCCTTCTCCCCGTCCTTCGAGACCCTGGTTGGCCAGGACTTCGCCGACACTTCTTTGATGATCGTCCCGGACGAGGTGCTCCACCCCGACAGCGATCACTTTGCCTCCATCTCCCTCGAAACAGCCGATGGGGTCGATCTGCTCGGCTTCCAGGCAAACATCCAGCAGTTCAGTGGCATCAGCAGCGCCGACGCCGAGATCTTCCTGAGCCTGGCACCGCCGGTCCCCGACGGGGCATCGCTGCTCGGTGACGGCCTGGCCGTCGGCGACTCGCTGTTCACCCTGACCATCGCCACCGCGACGCAAGGCGTCGTGCCCGAACCGGCATCGCTGGTCTTGCTCGGCACGGGCATATTCTGCCTCGCCGGACGGCGCCAAAGGCCACCCGCCGCGTAGATGCCTCGGCGCGCCGCGGCGGATATCCTCCACCCGTGGCAACCTGTCGATCTATTAACCCTCCAACGAGGACCCCGATGAAACCATCCACCCGGGCGGCGATCGGTCTCACGTTATTCCTGGCCTGCGCACCGGCGTGCTCGGTCGTGCAGACAACGTTCCTCGTTGGGGATCCGATTACGGAAGACTTAAGCGAAGCGATCGACGGGGTCTGGGCCGCGAGTGAGAAAGAGGTCTACCACGTCAAATTCGCCGGCGGCGGGCGAGTGGATATCGCCAAGGTCAAGTGGTCGGACGACGGCTTCGAGGTTGAACAAGCCAATGCCTGGATGACCTCGCTCAACGACGTGAACTACCTGCTCCTGCAAGACCCCGATGGTCCGGACGCGGACGATGAGGACGTGGGCGGTGACGAGTCACCACCCAACGTCTACATGCTCACACGCTACGTGTTCGCCCAGGACGATTCGATCGTGCTCTATGCCCCGCAACACGAAGTATTCTCGCAAGCGGTTGAGGACGGGCAACTCGAAGGCGAGATCGAGTCAGCCGAGTACTCCAAGAACGTCACGATCCGTGGCGACCGGGCCGCCTTGGAAGCGTTCCTCACGGCCGAGGACTTCGCCAAACAATTCCACGTCGACAAACCGATCGTGCTTCGGCGAATCAGCAAGTAAGGCTGTGCTAAGGACGAGTGGTGCGCGAGCCGCGCTACCCGTCCTGGCTCTCGCGCAGCTTGGCGAGGACGGAGAAATCTTCGAGCGTGGTCGTGTCGCCCTTGACCTCGTTGCCCGCGGCAATCTCGCGGAGCAGGCGTCGCATGATCTTCCCGCTGCGCGTCTTGGGCAGCGCATCGGTGAAGTGGATCTGATCCGGCTTGGCGATCGCCCCGATCTCCCGCCCGACGTGCTTTTTCAAATCATCCTTGAGTTGATCCGATGGCGTCTGCCCGCCCAGCAGCGTCACGAACGCCGCGATGCCCGTGCCCTTGATCTCGTGCGGGATCCCCACCACCGCCGACTCGGCCACCAGGTCGTGGCTGACCAACGCCGACTCGACCTCAGCCGTGCCCAACCGGTGCCCGGAAACATTGATCACATCATCGACCCGCCCCATCACCCAGAAGTTGCCGTCTTCATCAATCTTCGCCCCGTCGCCGGCGAAGTAGCAGCCCTCGATCTCGCTCCAATACGTCTTGACGAACCGCTCGCGGTCGCCATAGATCCCGCGCAGCATGCTCGGCCAAGGCTTTTTGATCACCAGGAATCCGCCGGTGTTGGCCGGGACATCCTGCCCGTTCTTATCAACGATCGCCGGGGCGATCCCAAAGAACGGTCGGCTGCACGAGCCCGGCACCGCCGTCGTCGCACCCGGCAGCGGCGTGAGCATGTGCCCGCCGGTCTCCGTCTGCCACCAGGTGTCCACGATCGGGCAGCTCTGCCCGCCGATGGCTTTGTGGTACCACATCCACGCCTCGGGGTTGATCGGCTCACCGACCGACCCGAGCACGTTCAGACTCGATAGATTGTGCCTGGCCGGGTGCTCATCGCCCCACTTCATAAACGCCCGGATCGCCGTCGGCGCCGTGTAAAACTTCGTGACCTTGTGTCGCTCGACAATGTCCCAGAACCGATCCGGCGCGGGGAAGTTGGGCGCCCCCTCATACATCAGCGTCGGCACGCGGTTCGGCAGCACCCCGTAAATGATGTAGCTGTGCCCGGTGATCCACCCGATGTCAGCCGTACACCAATACAGCTCGTCCGGGTTGTCTTCGTGCAGGTCGAACACGTACCGGCTGGTCAGGTAGGTGTACACCATGTACCCGCCGGTCGTGTGCATGATCCCCTTAGGCTTGCCCGTCGTCCCCGAGGTGTACAGCACGAACAACAAGTCTTCCGAGTCCATCTCCTCGCACGCGCACTCGCTCGATGCGTCAGCCGTCAGGTCGCCCCACCACTGGTCGCGCCCGTCATGCATCGACACCTCGTTGCCGCAGTGCTTGACCACGACCACGTGATCGACGACCTGCTTCGCACCATCGTCGCCACCACCGGCGAGTGCCTCATCCACCGTCCCCTTAAGCAACACGTGCTTGCCGCGCCGCCAACCCGCGTCCGCCGTCACAATCACCTTCGAGTTCGCGTCCTCCACCCGGTCCCGGATCGCCGATGCGCTAAACCCGCCAAAGATGATCGAGTGTGGCGCCCCGATCCGCGCACACGCCAGCATCGCGATCGCCAGCTCCGGGATCATGGGCATGTACAGCGTCACCACGTCCCCGCGCTTCACGCCCAGCCCCTTGAGCACGTTGGCGAACTTGCTGGTCTCGCGCAGCAAATCGCTGTACGTCAGCCGACGCACCTCGGGCCCCTTGGACTCATCCTCAACCGGCTCACCCTCCCAGACGATCGCCGTCTTGTCGCCGAACCCATCGTTGACCTGCCGATCGACGCAGTTGTAGCAAAGGTTGGTCTTGCCCCCGACAAACCACTTGGCATCGGGCAAATCCCACTGGAGCACCCGCGACCACTTCTTAAACCAGTGCAGCTTCGCGGCCTTTTCAGCCCAGAATTTTTCCGGGTTATCGATCGACTCGGCGTACATTTTTTCGTACTGCTCGGGCGAGCTGATGTGGGCCCCGCTGGCCAGCCCACTGTGGGGGGGGAACTTGCGAGACTCGCGCAGGCCTGACTCGATGCCCTTGTCGGGCGGGGTCTCGTTAACCTGCGGTGATCGAGCCATCAGCCGTGCTCCTTCATGCGGACCGTGAGTAACGCGGGGACCGAATCCATAGATCATCTACGTGATGCCGCCCCATCGCCTCGCCAGCTCGGCAAACCCGCTGCAACTGAGGCCAAGGGGGGAAAAGGTTACTTTATCGGCCCGATCCGCCACCGGCAAGGCTTCGGCGACCGACCCGCCAGCCGCCCACCGAACCCGCCCGCACAGGCCGGCTGGATCAACCGAGCCGTCCCCTGTCTAATGGGCACCCTTTGATACCCTAGCCCCGCGAACCCGCATCACGAGCGACCCCAGGCCATCAGGAGCCAGCCACATGTCCCCATCGACGCATCCCAGCCGCACCACCAGCCGCGATACGTCCGGCCACGACGCACCGCTGATCTACGAGCGATCCAAGCCCGGCGCACGTGCGACCGATCTGCCGCCCCTGGACGTCCCCACAGCCGCCATCCCAGCCCAAGCCGCGCCCGCACCACCCGCGCTGCCCGAGGTCGGCCAGCTCAGCCTGGTCCGCCACTACACCACGCTCGCGGCGAGGAACTTCTCGATCGACGCGAACTTCTACCCGCTCGGCTCGTGCACCATGAAGTACAACCCGCGCATCAACGAGGTCGCCGCCGCGATGGACGGCTTCGCCGGGCTGCACCCATTGCAAGACGACGCCGACACCCAGGGTGCGCTGGCCATGCTGTATCAACTGCGAATCTGGCTAGCCGAGATCGCCGGGCTCGACGAGGTCTGCCTCCAACCCTGCGCCGGCGCGCACGGCGAATACACCGCATTAAAAGTGATCCGCGCCTACTTCCGCGACCCGCAAGGCGGCAACGCCCCGCACCGCCACAAGGTCCTCGCCCTGGACACCGCACACGGCACGAACCCCGCAAGCTGCACGATGTGTGGTGCGGGCGTCGTCACCGTCCCGTCGAAAAACGGCTTGGTTGACCTCGACGCACTCAAACAACTCGCCGACGAAGACACGGCCGCGCTGATGATCACGAACCCCAACACCGTCGGCCTCTTCGACGGGACGATCACCGAGATCGCCAAAATCGTGCACGGCGTTGGTGCGCTGCTCTATCTCGACGGTGCCAACATGAACGCGATTGTCGGCGTCAGCCGGCCCGGCGACTTCGGTGTCGATGTGATGCACTACAACACACACAAGACCTTCTCGACCCCGCATGGGTGTGGCGGGCCCGGCGCCGGGCCGATTGCGGTGCGCGACTTCCTGTCGCCCTACCTGCCCGTCCCACAGATTGTGCGCACAGCGAAACCGGGCTCGAATGGGAGCGCGTCGTCCGCCGCGAGCGTCTCACAGACCGAGTACCGCCTCGACCACGACCGGCCCAAATCCATCGGCCGTGTCCGCGGGTTCACCGGCCAGTTCGGCGTGCTGCTGCGCTGCTGGACCTACATCGCCGCCTGCGGCCCGCGCGGGCTGCGGTCCGTCGCCGAGTCAGCCGTCCTCTCAGCCAACTACCTCGCCGCGGGTATGCGACACCGCTACGAAATGCCCTATTTCAACCCGGATAACCGTCAATACTGTGCGCACGAATTCATCACCGTCCCCAAGGCCCTCCTGGCCAAAGGCGTCACGCTCACCGACATCGCCAAGCGGCTGATCGACTACGGCGTCCACCCACCCACCATGCACTGGCCGGTCCACGATTGCCTCATGATCGAGCCCAGCGAATGCGAGTCGCTCGAGACCCTTGACCGGTTCGTTCAGGTCATGCTGGATATCGCCGATGAGATCGAGGGCGACCCACAGGCGTTGCGATCCTCGCCGACGGCTACCCCGGTCAGCCGCGTCGACGAGGTCACCGCCGCCCGCAGCCCGGTGCTGACGTGGTCGCCGCCCCGCGAAGAGCCGGACATCGAGGACGCCTGCCACCCGGTGATCCGCCCCACCGCCACCGCGGCCAACGGGGTCTGATCCACCGGATCGGCCGTCCTTCATCAGCGAGATCCGCCATGGACCACAACATCAACATCGATTTAGCCGTGTCCCGCGAGCACCTCGATTCGCTCGCCCAGCAATCCGAACGCAACAACGAAGCCCTCGAGAAACAGGTCAACAAGCTCAGCCTGATCTGCTGGTCGATGTGGACGCTGATCCTCGAAGCCACCGACCTGACCGAAGAAGACCTCCTCCAGCGCGTCAAGGACCTCGACCAGCTCGACGGCCAGGCCGACGGGCAGGCCACCAAAGCCGTCGCCAAATGCGCCAAGTGCGACCGCGTCCTGTCCGAACAACACCCCCACTGCCTCTACTGCGGCGCCGAGCGCACCTTCCTCAGCGCGTTCGACATGGTCACGTAACCGACTGCCAACTCCCCCTCATCTACTCAAACCCCCCAACCCCGCGCCCATCGCTGTACCGAACTGGTACGAAGCGCCAAACTGGTACCGCGACGCATAACTTCTTGTGACATCAAGCCCCCCGACTATGCCTCTTGACCCTAGTACCATGACGGTACCGACCGCGCTTTTCGCCGATCCACACGATCGCCCAATCTAGAATTTTTCTAATCTCTTGCCTGCCATCTCTTTGCCTGACGCGCCACCAGGATCTCCCACGGTCTGGCACGGGTTTCGTATGTAGTACTCCGTCCAACTCCACTCGTTCACAACGGCGTGCGGCACTTGGACCGGAGTAAGCGAACCGTGGTTTCACTAGGATCTGTCAACGTCTTGATGGTCACGATTGACGAACCGGTCATGCCCGGACTCGCTCAATCGGCCTCGCAGCACGGCTGGCACTTCCTGCACACCTCACGCGCCGACCAGGTCATGCGCGAGGTCTGCCAGTACCGACCGCACGTGCTGATCGTTCAGCTATCACAATCCGTCGACGAATCGCTCGAGGTCATCCGCCTGGTCCGAAGCCACTGGTACCAGGTCCGCCTGATCGCGATCGCTCAAGACCACCACCCCGACATCGAGACGCTCGCACGCAGCGCGGGCGCCAGTTGTTACCTGCCCGACGCCGACGATTCCGCCCGCATCGACCAGACCGTCTGCGAAGTACTCGCCGGTCACGATGCAGCCGGCGAACTCGACCGCCGCCTGGATTCCCTACCGCTAACACCAGCGCACCACCCGACGGCCACGCTGCCGCCGATGACGCGCTCGCGCATGAGATTGAACGACGCCGGCTAAGTGAACGCCGCGTCGGTTCAGGGATAGAGAGGTTTAATCGTGTTCCGCAACCCGCTTGATTTCCGCACCAGCCGACCCGCCGCGCCGTCGCGACGGATCCGCAAACCGGACAGCGGCCAGCCAACACCCGCGGCGACCGGCCCCATGGCCTGCCCGCGAAGCGATCTACCCAATCCAACTGTTTTGGAGTGCCAGTCACCTGGGCACACAAGCGAAAGGAGGATGCCGTCATGGTAGCCACAACTTGTCACGCTGATCTGCTCGACCAACCCGTAGAGGAACTGATCGCCTCGCGGACACGCGGCCATTGGGTCACGCGATACCGCACCGCGCACAACCTCAAGGACCTGACCAAAGCCTGGCACCTGGTCTACAACGTCTACAGCGACGCCGGGCTGATCGATCCGAACCCCTATGCGATCCACACCACGCCCACCGCGGCGACCGACCGGGCCGCCGTGTTCTTCGGGCACCGCGGGCCACAGGTCGACAGCACCCTGACGGCGGTGGTTGACGGCTCGAGCGGCCTGCCGCTGGACTGCATGTTCAAGCCCGAACTCGACGCGATGCGGCAAGACGCCCGGCGCTTGATGGAATGCAGCCTCTTCGCGCACCGGCTCCAGAACGTGTCCGCCGCCAGCGTGATCCCCGTCTGGAACCGCATGGGCGAGGAGGATCTGGCCCGCACCTCCGCGATTTCGCAGGTCGGTAGCTCCCTGATCAACCTGATGCGCCTGGCTTTCTGGTACGGCGTTAACAACAGCGTCACCGACTTCGTCCTCACCGTACCCGCCGGGCAGAGCCGGTTCTTCAAGCGTGCCTACGGCTTCGACACCGTCGGCTCGCCGCGCAACCACCCGGTGCTCAACGGCAAGCGGATGGTCCTGATACACGCCAACCTCGAGAGCAATCTCCGCAAACGACCGCTGCCGTTCGCACTCCGCTACTCGCTCGAACGGCCGATCGCCTCAGACGAATTCCTCCACCGGGTGCGCCTGTGCCCCCAGACGCTCAGCGTCCTGGCCGGGCAGATCGATGGCTTCCTGCGGTTCCAGTACCCCGATTGGGAGTTGGCCGCGTGAGAAAACGAACTGAACAGATTTTTGTGATCGCAAGCCGGGCATCGTTTCCCGCCCGGCGGATCGGATTGGACGGACCCACTACGCCCGCCCTGGGATCTATTTATTCCTTCTTTTCCCAGTGGCACCAACCCCGTAGGGAGGACTCGTAATGACCGCGTTACTGCTACGGCCAACCTCGCCACTGCCCCCGCCTCAGTCGGCCCCACTGCGTCGACGACAGCCACACGGCCTCAAGGTCGGCGTCGCGTCGACTCTCGAAGAGGTCACCGACGCCTGGCGTCTGGTGTACGACGTGTACGTCCAGTCGGGCCTGATCCTGCCGAACCAACACCTGATCCACACGGCACCGCAAGCCGTCCACGCCAACACCGCGGTGATCTATAGCAACATCGGGTCGCAGGTCGGCTCGACACTCTCCGCCGTGATCGACAGCGCCGCCGGCCTGCCACTGGACCGTGTCTACCCGATCGAACTGGAACTGCTGCGACGCAAGGGCCGGCGCCTGGTCGAATTCGGCCTGCTCGCCGACAACACCGCTGAGATGGAACTGCCTCAAGGCCGCTCCATCAACATCACCCGGTACCCGCGACTCAAGCGTCTGAATGATTCCCTGGTTAACGTGATCCGCATGGCGTACTGCTACACCCTGCACCGCGAGGCCACGGACATCGTCATCGGCGTCCACCCCAAGCACGCGCCATTCTACCGCCGTGCCTACGGCTTCGAGCAACACGGCCCGCTGCGTAGCTACGCCGCCGTCAACGATTCGCCCGCGGTCCTGCTCCGCTGCAACCTGCTCAGCCACCTGCAAAGCGGCGATCTACCGGATGGCTTGGCGTTCGCACTAGACCACATGGTCCACGTACGGACCTTCCACGACTGCTTCGATTTCGACCCCGCGTCGGTCCTTGGCGGTTGCTCGCCGATCGAAGACTTCCTGCGGTGCCAATACCCCGATTGGGAAGAGGCCGCCTAGAACCATCGGTGTGCGTGCTCAGGCCCGCCGCCGCCTCAATCCGATTCCCCCTCAGTCTTCCCGTGCGACTTCGCCGGGAAGATTTTTTTTGCCCTATAAAACCCTCCCCCATCGCAATTCCACCTGTGAAGTGCCCGCGTTTTCGTCCGCTTAGCGCACCTACCACCGGTCCACCCGTCATAACACGCATAGCTAGCCTCGAAGCCCCACACCACGCCCCCGATCCGGTCAGGTTCGACCGGTATATGCCGGATAACTCCATAGGGAGCGATCCGCCTCAGCGCTGCGCCCCCCGCAGGGTCGACACACCCAACGGGTTCGGTCGGACCCGGCCTCGGCTGGTCATGGTGAGACACGGTTCATCTTTGCCGCTGTCTGCACGCACAAACCGATCAGCACGCCACGGTCCACCGCCGCGTCTTCCGCGTGCCCCTGCGTCCGGCCGGCCCGAGGAGCGTCCCGAAAGGTAGACGAGCGATGGATCAGACACCCACAAGCCCCGCGAGTGCCACCGCGTGTGTGGCCCGTATGGCCGGTGCGCCCACCGCTCAAGGCCCATCCCAGATCACCTACGGCGTCGCCTCGCACCTCGAACAGGTCGTCAGTGCGTGGCACTTGGTCTATCAGTGCTACCGGCGCATCGCACTGATCGATCCGAACCCACACGAAATACACACCACCCCGCAAGCCGTCTCCCCCGGCACGGCCGTGATCCTCGGCTGCGTCGCCGGCACACCGGTATCAACGCTCTCCTGCATCCGCGACGGCGCCGACGGCCTGCCGCTCGACGGCGAATACCACGACGAGCTTGACGAGCTGCGCGACCAGGGCCGCATGCTGACGGAGATCGGCCTGCTCGCCGACCGGCGCGAACACATGGCTCGCTCAGCCGACAGCCTGATCATGCTCATGCACTACTCGGTCGACTACAGCTTCCGCGACCAGGGCTCCGACGCGATCATCGGCGTGCACCCGCGACACTCGCGGTTCTACCAGCGATTTTTCGGCTTCGAGCAGTTCGGCTCCGAGCGGACCTACGCCGTGGTCAACGACCGCCCCGTCGTGCTGCTGCGGCTGACCAAAGAATCGTTCAACACACTCGATCCGTTGCCGCGCGGCTTGCGGTACCTCCACGAGAACCCCGTCCCCGACAAGCAGTACGAAGGCCTCTACCCCTTCAACGAAGCCGAGGTCTGGGACTCACCGCTGGGCGCGTATCTGCGCAGCCAATCAGCGGCCCCACTTGTCGTCGAGGCCGCGCTCGCTTCGTGAAATCTCGCGGAAATCCTATTCGCGGATGTAACGCCCGGGGCTGATGATCCCCCCGGGGTCCAGCGTCTTTTTGATCTCCCCGGCCACGTCCCAGAACACAGACGGGTGACTGCTCAGCTTCTCGTACCCGCCCGGACCCGTGCGGTACGGGACATAACCGTTGGCCAGCAGCGTCTCGACCAGCTCGTCGTAACACACCTTCGCCGCAGCCGCCTCCTCGACCTCGCGCCGGTCGAACGAGATATTCGTCACACAGACCATCGCCCGGTCGGTGATCATGGTGAACGTCACCAGCGGCTCGAACCGGTGTCGCCGGTAGATCGGCTCGATCAGGTCCAACACCTCGCGCGCCGCCTGTGCCGACAGCGGCAGCATCGGCGACACCCACATGATCCCCGCATGCGCATCAAGCGGATCGATCGCCGCCGGCGGGCCGTCGCCGCGCACCCGCCAACCCATCCCGGCCAACGGTTCGTTGGTCGGTTGGCCCTTTAATAACCCGTAAACCGGCTCGACCAGGTTCACCAACTCGGTCAGGCGTTTGCCGAACCCGAACGCACCGAACGCGCGTCCCAGCCGGCGGGCCAGCGCGAGCTTTCCGTCGTCGATGAACTTCACGCCAAACGGCCGCAGCGCCTCACCCACCGCGCGCTTCATGGCCTTGACCGACCCCGGCGTCCCGTAGATCGCCCCGAGCCCGTTCCACGCACCAACGCCGAACCGACGCCGCAGCGTCAGCCGCGCCTCCTCGGGCAGCGGCGTCGCCCCGCCGGCCAACTCCCACGGGTACCGCGCCCGCGACGAAAATATCCGCAGGTCGTTCGCGATATGCAGCGCGCTCTGCAGATACCCCTTCAACCGCAGCGGTGCCAGCCGCGTAACGATCTCTTCCAGATCAGACTCGTTCCGCCCGCTGAAAAAGTACGCGCAAAACGACTCCGGCCGTGGCATCAGCCAGACGCCCACCTGCGTAACGATCCCGTAGTTCGACTGCGCGAACAGCCCATCGAGAAACGGCCCGACCCCGTACCGATACACGCGGTGCGCCTTGGCGTTGGGGAAGTGTCCGAACCCCGTTTCGAGCACCCGCCCGTCCGCCATCACCACCCGCATCCCGCAGGTCGTCAAGAAGTGATCCGCATACCGCGAATGCCCAAACCCGCGGTCGAGCGTGTTGCCGACGAAACTCGAATCGACCCCGGCACCGGTGCAGTCCAGCCACAGGTCCGGGTGATGCTCCGCCAGGTACGCGGCCAGCGCCCCCTGCGAGACGCCCGGCTCGATCACCGCATACGCCAGCGACTCGTTCACCTCGACAATCCGGTTCATCCGCGCCAGGTCGACGATCACCTGCCCATCCGTCGGCGGACTCGCATCGCCGTACCCCCAGTTCTTCCCGCGAGACAGCGGGTGCACCGGCGTCTTGTGCTCAGCCGCGATCTTCACGATCTGCTGGACCTGCTCGGTGGACTCGGGCAACAACACAGCCCCGGGCTCGGCCCCGCCGCTCGGCGAGGTGCTCCGCGCATAGCGATCCTTGTCGCCCTGCCCAACCAGAACATGGTCCCGGCCCAGCGCCCGGCCCCACTGCTCAATCGCCCCCGTCAGGTTGGATCCTGTATCACTCAACGATCGACTCGCACCCAAGGACAGAGAATCGACGCGATTTTGCCCGGATCGGTTATCGGCCGCACACCCGATCGAGCCACTCCCACCGGTTCATCGGATCATTCAGGCACTTGCTATCAAACGATTTCCGGACGAAACGCCCCGCCGGCTCGTCCGCACAGCCGAACCGCGCTAGTATACCTCCCCGCCGGGCCCGGACCGGCCGCCACCGCGAATACCCCCGCCGCCCCCACGATCGAGCCGCATGGAGTACGAGCACCGACCAGCCGATACAATGGTGGCTAAACGACTGAATTGAGCAACACTAATGCGCTACTCGGGCTTCCATCGCGCGATCGGCATCCTCCACGGTGAGCACAAAGCCACCTGGCCGATCCACTTCACCAACGAGATTGAGACCGCCAAGCTCGACGAGCTGCGCCAGCGCTACAAAGACGCCGGCCAAACCCCCCCGTCGTTTACCTCGATGGTTGTCAAAGCCATCGCCCTGGCCGTCAATGAAGTCTCCGGGCAGTTCCCCGAGATCAACGCCTACCTCAAAAACTTCTTCGGCTGGAAGACCATCCACGACTTCGACCGCATCAGCGCCGGCGTCGCGATCTCTCGCAACGAAGACGGCCTGGACCGCGCGATGACCGCCGTCGTCCAGGACCCCGAAGCCAAACCCCTCACCGCCATCACCAAAGAGCTGCGCGACGCCGCGACCCTACCGGTCCAGGACGTCCCGTACATGAAAAACTGCTACTACCTCTTCCGAGCACCCAAGCCGATCCAGTGGCTGATGCTGCTGATCGGCCGGTCGTTCCCCGAGACCCGCCGCCTGTACCGCGGCACCTTCACGCTCACCAGCGTCGGCAAGTTCGGTGTCGACCAGCAGGTCACCCTGCCCCAGGCATCGTCGCTGCAGTTCGGCTTCGGCGTGATCCGCCCCAGGCCGGTCGTGCATGACGGCCAGGTCGTCTCGGCTCGCACCTTCTACCTGACTTCCTCCTTCGACCGGCGCCTGATGAACGGCCGACCGGTCGCGGAGATGATGGAGAAGGTCCGCGATATTCTCAACACAGCCGCGTTCGACGACTGGGATCAGTTCGAGGCACCCGCAGCCGAGCGCGCCGCCGAAACCACCAGCGCCGCCGGCGGGTAAGCACCACCGTTCAGACCGATCCGTGACCCGCCATGTGGCACCTGCTACCAACACTCGGACTTGTCGCCACCGCTGTGAGCTGCGTCGCGCCGCCGCTGCGATTGGCTGTACGCCTTCGACGATACGCACGCGGCTACCCCCGCCAAGCCCCCGCCGACCAACCCAAACCGCGTGCCCTTGTCATCCTCCCCTGCAAGGGCCAGGCCGACGAGCTACGCGACCTCGAAGACAACCTCCGCGGCGTGCTCGAACAGGACTACCCGTCCTACCGCGTGGTGTTCGCCGTCGGCGACCCCGAAGACCTGGCCCTGCCGACGCTCCGCAAACTCTGCGACGAGTACGACCACGCCTCGCTCGTCCAAGCCACCCACCGCAAGAACCAAAGCCAGAAAATCAGCAACCAACTCAAAGCACTCGAGCAGGCCGGGCCCGATGACGACGTCCTGGTCTTCTTCGATTCCGACGCCAGGCCGGCACCCGATCAGCTCGCCAACCTCGTCGCCCCGCTGACCGACCCACAGATCGGTGCGACCACCGGCTTCCGCTGGTACACCCCCGTCGCCGGCGGCCTGGGCAGTTGGCTGCGAGCCGCGTGGAATGTCGCAGGCATGCCGTTTCTCGCCGAGGACCGGCTCAACTACGCCTGGGGCGGGGCCATGGCCATCCGGCGCGAGACCTTCGAAGCCTGCGGGATCGCCGAGTACTGGGCGTCAGCGTTGAGCGACGACCTCGGACTGTCGCTGCTGGTCAAGCAGAGCGGGCTGCGGATCACCCTGGTCCCGCTCTGTCTGATCCGATCACCCGAAGACCTGACGATGGCTGGGACTCTCGAATGGACCAACCGCCAGACCGTGATCCTGCGGGTCTATAACCCGGCCATGTGGCGATCGATTTTCTTTGGTGAAGGGCTGACCCTGGCCACGGTGATCGCGGGGGCCGCGATGGCTATCGCGGGTGCCAACGCCGGCTCGACCCTCTACGCCGCTGCCGGGCTCGTCGCCATGGCAACGATCGTCTTCGGCCGCATGGCGTTCCAGGCATCCGTCCTGGGCACCGCCAAGCGTCTGTCGCCGCAGTTGGTCTCGACAGGGTCCACATGGCGGCTGACGCTGCTGGCTCCGTGTGTGATCCCCCTGACCGTCTGCAACAGCCTGCGGAGCTGGCTCAGCCGTAAGATCACCTGGCGCGGCATCCGATACCACATGATCGGGCCGACCCAGATCGAAGTGTTCTGACGCGCCGCCTCGCATCCGCCAACAGAGACTCACCTCTACACCCCGTTTCGTCGGATCGAGTAACCCCGTTCAGCCGGCTCCCCCGCACCAGACCATTAACGGTGTCGGCGTGCACCGGCGGCTCGCTCGCCAGAGTCGTTAGCCATAGCCTCAAGTCCATCGCACTGGCGGGCGAGCCGCCGGTGGCACATCCAACTACCCGTGGAACCGATCGATCCGACCCGCTCGGGTCAACGATTCGGGCATAAAAAAACTCAGCGGCCTTTCGACCGCTGAGTCTTCAAGTTTTTAAGTACCTGGGCTGCGAACGCCCAAGGTTCTTGGTTGCGTCAGCTTAGCGACGACGGCGGAGGCTCGCACCGAGGGCACCGATGCCCATCATGCCCAGCCCAGCCGAGATCGGCTCGGGAACGAACTGCCGGGTGACGAACGATTGGCTCGCACTGTCATTACCCGCGACCGGCGTACCACCAGGAAGCAGGAATGACTCACGGTAGAAGTCATAGGCTTCCAAGCCGTTGCGGTCGTAGCTGGGACCGTAGGCGAGACCGTTGTAGTCCGTACCACCGGAGAAGAGCGCGGCGGCTCCCCAAGGGGTATCGGCGGTCCCACCCGCGTTAGCCACGATGTCATCCGGGAACAGGATATTCTGCCAGTTCGAGTTGTAGCCACCGATTGATCCAGCGGCAACTTTGCCATCGGTGACGAGTTGGCCACCGGTGTAGATCACGTTCGCCGAGAAGCTAACGTCCAGGATATACACCCCGGTCGGTAAACCGAACTCTTCGAGTTCGCGAATTTCCTGGTTAGCAACGACGCCGAACAGTTCACCGATCAGCAGCGGAGCGACGTTGTCGTTCGCATGAGCGGAATTACCCAAGGTCGGGCCAACACCGAATCCACCGCCCCAGTCCGACTCGCGGAGGTTGTCAGGGCTTGTGTCGGGGATCTCCAGAAGAGTGGCCCCACCGCCCAAGTCCTGCTCGTAGAAGGTCACGATGGGGATGAACGGTGCGGGGATCGCGGCGATACCGGCAGCATTCGGGGCCAAACCGTGGATCAACGCGGTCGCCGCGTCACGGCCTTGGATTGCCACGCTGAAGTCGACGCCGTTCGCACCAAACCCGGCACCCGGGAGGAACGGAATCGTGTCAGGGAACGGGTCCGCCGCAACGGAACCCGGAGCGAGGCCATCAAAAAGGGGCGTTCCGGACGAGGAGGTCACCGCACCCGGGGTCATGTTGGTGATGACGCCGGTAACACTGCCTGAAGGAGGCAGCAGGATATTGCCGGTGTTGGCGATACTGGTCCAGGTTGTCACCAAGGCTGCACGAGCACCCCAGGTGGCATCGCCGGTCAGCGGGTTGATGTGGTCAGCCCGAAGGTCCGTACCCGTTCCGCCACCACCAAGAGCAGCGTCAATAAGCATCGGCTGGGGGACGTTAAGCCCACCGGTCGGTGCACCGGGACGAGCCGAGGTAAAGATTGACTCAGTCATACCTTCGGTACCCAACGCGCCGCTGACGGCGCCGTTCGGAGCCGTGTACAACGCTGCGCCCACGGGGACGACCGATCCATCTTCGACCAGGTTTTCATCCAGACCGCGGGTCACGCCGCCGAGGGAGTGGATGCTATTCGAAATGATGCTCCCCGGGGGCAGGGCGCTCACGTCCACGTTGCTGCCGAGCAGGGCCGACCCCGCGATCACGGCAAGTCCAATTCGTTTCATCTTCCGATTCCTTTTCATTGCGCTTCTCCTTTCCAAGACAGTTGAGTTGATCCGATCCATCACGTGTCCGGAGTTATTCTCCGACTCTCGCTCCGGACATTGCGACGAGCCGGTCACATTCTTATTCATGCCTGCCAATCCTCCTTCTTCTTCTGGCCCCTTCCGGGCAAAGACCCAAAAAGATGATGAGCCGGGAAACGCAATCCTCCAAACCAACCGGTCTGAGCCAACATGTTTCCCGAACCTGCCATCTCCGAAGGGAGGTGGCCGCTTACTTGTGAATAGATTACCCGATTAACGTGTGTGATGCAACCCCACAGAAGCAGAAAATCGCCAACTTTTCAAAATTATTTGGCTTTTGTTCCCCCCTATTTTACCTAGAGCCCCAATTCCTCCAGCAATTCGCGCGATTTGGCCACCTCCGCCTGTTCCTGCGAACTCGACGCCGCCTCTTTCAGGTGATAGCTCGCCCAAGCGGTATTACCCACTGCCGCGTAGACCGCTCCTATATGGTAGTGAGCCTCCGCCAAGCCGGATAGCCCCGGGATCGCCCGCTGCAGGTATCCCAACGCCTCAGCATTGTTGCCCCGCAGGTGCTCGATCCACCCGATCGTATCCAGAAGCGGCGTCGTCGACTGGGCCATCTCCGCCGCGGCCGACGCGATCTGGAACGCCTCATCGAGCCGATCCGGATGGCGCTCCGCCAGAAGATATGACAAATCATTTCCTGCAAGGAACTTGTACGGACCATTGCCGTTGAAAATCTCCTCCAACAACGCAATCGCCTCATCCACCCGGTCCGCCTGGTGTAGGGCCTGGGTCAGTGAGTAGCGGACGTGGGTGTTGTCCGCCTCACGCTCCAGAAGCTTGGTCAGGTCCTCGGCCTGCCCCTCGAAGTCCCGATCCGCCTTCTTCTGCAGCGAGGATAAGAATAAGGTTAGGCTGCCGTTGGGCATCCCTCGCTGGGCCTGACCGAGCACAGCGTCGGTCGGCCGACGCAGGTCGATCAGCGCCTGAACATGCACCCCGTACGCCGGAGCCAGCCCGGGGAAGATCTGGATCGCCTGCTGGCTCAGGTCGGCCGCCAGCGGCTGTAAGCCCGATTGCAGGGCAACCAGGGCAAGCCCAAGCTTCTCGATCGCCAGGGTCATGTTTTTGGACTTAATATCCGGGCGGTCAAGCAGTTCGATCAGATCGCCGCGGTACATAGTGCGCAGCGGGGCCAGTTGATTCGCCGCCGCACGCGCCCCATCCAGGTCGCCTCGGAACACGGCGTCGAGGTACTGAACCAGCGCCGGGCGATCCGAACGCGGCACGGCTGACTCGTTGAGGCTATTGGCCAAAAGCGGTGCGAAGAGCGAACTGGACATCCCAGGCGTCGACCGATACAGGATCCGCGACTGCTCGACCTTGCCCAGTTGAAGCTGTACCAGGATCCTCGCCACGATCAGTTGAGGGTTGTCCGGGCTGATGTCGATCATCTGCTCGATGGTTTGGAGCACCCGTGGCCAATCCCGATCGACCGACGCCAGATAGACCCGCACATTCAGCCAAATCAGCTTGGTGCTGTCCGGCAGGCCATCCATGCTCATGGCCCCGTCGCTCCACATGACCAAGTCCTCGGTCGTTTGGTTATTCGTTCGCATCTCGATCAGTTCGCGGATCATCGCACCGGTGTACCGGCTGTCGCGGGCGAGGGTTTTGAGGCGGGTTTCGGCCTCGTCCACCATGTTCCGCCGCTGCTCGATCCGGGCCAGCAGGATCTGGGCACCGGGATACTGCGGCGCGTAGTTGGGGATGTCGCGGAGGCGGTTCATCGCCTGCTCATCCTTGCCCAGCGCGGCCAACGCCCGGGCCATCGCGAAGGCCACCCTGGGATCGCGCGGCCGGCTGATCCGCTCGAGTTCGTCAAAGGTCTCCGCGGCCATCTGATTCAGCCCGATATGCAGGAACATCTGCCCCATCCCGGTGAGGGCGGCGATCCGGGCACCGGCATCGAGCTTGGTGGCGTCGAGGTAGACCTGCTCGGCACCGACGTAGTCGTTGGCGCCGATGTGCGACGCCGCTAAGCGCATGCGCAGACCGACATTATCCGGCATGATCTCCACGCCGACGCGGAATTGCTCGATCGCCATCTGGGGCTTACCCAAGCCCAGCAACAGATCACCCTTCCATCGCCGCAGAGACGCGATGCCCGGTCGGTCCTTGATCCAACCGTCGACAAGCTCCATCGCACGGTCCGGCCGCTTGAGTCCTAAGTAGCGACGCATCACCTGGTAACGCAACCGCCACTGCTCGGGGGTCAGTGTCTCGGCGAGCAGGTCCAGGCGGCGGACCAGCTTGTCGGGGTGGGTCTCAGCGCCGATTAGATCGATACGACGCAACTCCACCTCGCCGACGAACAGGTCCGCATCGACCAGTGGCTCATAGACTTTGTAGGCCTTGGCTTTGTCGTCCTGGCTCAGGTGGATCTTGGCCATCGAGTCCGCGATGCTCAGTGCCATCTGAGTACGATTTCGGATCAGCCCCTCGAGCATCGGCTCAAGCTTGATCAACGCCGCGTCCGGCTGACCGATGGCTTTGAGTAACGATGCCTGTGAGAGCCGGGCAAGCGGCTCATTGAGCGTTTGCAGAGCCTGGAGCTCGACCAATCCCTTCTTGACCTCGTTTTGTTCGAGGTAGAACCGGCTGAGCAGGGCGAACGCCTGGGGGTTCTTCGGCTGGGCGTGGACCAGGGCCAATAGGTGCGTCTCGACCTGGGCGTGCTCCTCGCGGTCGCGATAGATCGCCGCCAGGATCAGCCGCAGCACGGGGTCGGTGTTGCCGGAGGCGACGGCGCGGTTGCACACAGCCATCGCTTCGTCTTTGTTGTCCCGCTTGAGGTGCAGTTGGGCCAGCAGGGCGGGGTTCGTCCGCTCGTCGATTGACGATTCGTCGATCTGGTCGAGGTGGGAGTTGGCCTTCTCCCCCTTGCCGGTGTACTGGTAAACCCTGGCGGCGAGCGAGTGGGCACTGACGTTGCCCGGGTCCTGTTCGAGCACCTTGTCGAGTTGATCGAGCGCCTCATCGGTCAGCGAAAGACTCGCGTAGGCCTGGGCGAGCAACAGGCGGGCCGGGATATTGGACGGCTCCTTGGCGATGACGCGTTCGAGCAGTTCCGTCGCCCGGTCGAAGGATTGGCGCTGCAGGTACAGCCTCCCAAGCATCTGATCGACCGTCACCGCATCGGGGAAGCCCTCGCGGAGCTTAACGAGCATGTCCTTGACCTGATCGTCCTTGCCCTGCATGAGCATGGCTTCAGCCAGGCGCAGATGGCTGGCCAGCTCGTCGGGGACTTCCTTGACCAGCTTCTTGGAGTACCGCACGGCTTTGCTGTGATCCTGCATGGCCATGTAGCCGTCGATCAGGATCGCCAGGTGGGCGGGGGTCATGGGCTTGATCTTCTCGACCGATCGCAGCAGCTTGCCGACCTCTTCGCGGTTGGCGTTGGCCAGCTCGAACTGCAGCTTGAAGCGGATCGCCCGCGGCTGAGTGGGGTTGAGGTTGTAATAGACGTCGACGTCGCCCTTGGCCTCGGCGATGTGGCCTTCCTGGACCATCAGCGCCAGGAAGCCCTCGCGGGCCATCGGGTCCTGCGGGTTCAGCTCGGTCGCCAGGCGGAGGGCCTCTTTGGCGAGGATCAGCTCACCGGTTTTCATCTTGGCCAGGCCGAACAGCGCGTGGACACGGGCCGACCGCGGGGCGCTGCGTTTGAGATCATCGAGAACGGCGATGGCCTCGGGGTAGCGCTCCTGACCGTAGAGGCTCTGCGCCAGCAGATACCGGGCGTCCATGTCGCCGCCGCGGCTTTGCAGGGCGATCTCGAGTAGTTCCTGGGCCCGGTCGTACTCTTTGGCGACCATGTGCAGGCGGGCGCTGGCGATCTGCCACGTCGGACCGGATTTCAGGTCCTCGTTGACGACCTTCTGCAACTTCCACCCGACATCGAGGCGTTGCTCGGTCGTCTTAAGCGATGATGGCACGACCAGCAGCGCGGACGCCAGGTGATCGAACAGGGTGTCCGGGATCCCCTCGGTCACGCTGTACCGCTCAGCCAGATCCCACAGGTCGGGCCACTGCTCACGTTGGAGCAGCAGCGCGATCAGCATCTCGACCGCGTCGTAGTGTTCCGAGTCCGCGTCGAGCGCGGCCCGCAGGTAGCCCTCGGCCTCGGTCAGCCGGGCCTCGACCTCGAACTCGCGCCGATCGGCTTCGCGTTCGGTCTGGTCGTCGACATCCTCTTCCAGGTTCATCCCGCTGAGCGCGCGTTCGCTGTGGTGGGCCTCGACGCGGATGCGCTGCACGTCCATGTGCGTGTAGCGGGCGCGGAAGTACAGCGAGTCGGCGACGGTACTTTCGCGGGCCGCCAGCCAGTCCGCCTGCTCCATCCCGACGGTCATGGCCTCGGCGAACTCGACCTGCAGCTTCGTGTCGGTGGCGAACTCCGACTGGCTAAGCAGGTTCCGCATCCGCATCCACGTCCAGTCGATCATGGTGCGGTGGACGGTCTCGTCGTCCGGCTCGGCCTCGAGCATCTTGTCGATCGACCTTTTCGCGGCGGTGAGCTTGGCGAGCATCAACTGCGAGCGGGTCTTGATCTTGAGCGCTTCGAAGTTGTCCGGCTGCTCCTCGAGCACGGAAGTCGTCAGCGTCAGCGCCTCATCGGGCTTGCCGTTGGCCAACGCGATCTTCGCCTGCTGCATCTTCAGCTCCGGGCTGTCGCCGCAGGCGTTAAGGCAACCCAGCGTCAGCACCAGGGCGAGCGCGGGGATGATCTTCCAGTTACTCATGGTCTAATCTCCTAGCTGTAGCGAGCCGGGCGGGACCGCGGGGGACCCGATACCCGGCGTTAATGCGCTTCGTATCAACAACTCTTCAATCCACCGTGTGGGTACTGCATAAGAAATACCGCTGGGCTTGTCCAGCAGGTGCTCGCGCGTCCGCGTCGCCAGCGTCTTATTGATGATCCCGACCACCCGGCCGGTGTGGGCATCAAACAACGGGCTGCCGCTGTTCCCGGGGTAGACCACCAGGTCGAGCTGGTACAGGTTATAAGGCCGCGCCAAGGCGTCGGCGAGTTCCGGCGTCATCTTCGTCCCACTGGGCAGCGGCAACACAGCCGGAACCACGGCCGCGACCACGCCACGGTGTGCCGCCGGGACCAACCCCAGCCGCAAACCGATCGGGTACCCCAGCACGCCGACCGACTGGCCTTGGACAGGCTCGCGCTGCGAGTCCAATACCAGCGGCGGTGCCGGCTGGCCCTCAATTCGCAGCACCGCGACATCGTGGAATTTGTCCTGCCCGATGATCTTGGCCCGCCGACCGGCGACGGGCTGATCGTCCGGGAAAAACACCCGCATCTGAGGGATTCGGTTGCTCTTGTACAGGCTCTGCACGACGTGGGCGTTGGTGACGACTGTCAGCCCGTCATCGACCACAAAACCCGTCCCGACGTACTGAACCGTGGGCGTATCCTTAAAGTAGTAGCTGCCGATCGCCACGATGCTCGGGCGGACAGCCGCGACCACGCTCGGGAAGGGGTCCGCGACGACCACGGGACTCGTACCCGCCGCGGCGTGCGGCGGCGCGGCCTGATAGGACACATCCTCGGCCGCCGGCACCTGACCTTCGCCGCACACACTCGCGACCGCGATTGTCAGCATCACGACAGCCGAAAGCGTTGCGGAACTCGCGGGTCCGAGTCGTGCTGCTGGTACGGGCGATGGGCGTTGGGGGCGTGTCATCGGGGTGTCTGCCGGGCTGCTCTCAGTCAGCGATCCAAGCCGGGATTTCGGCTCAGTTCAGTTCTCGATCGATCGTCGGCATGAGCTGCCGGGCAGCTGCCAGGACGAGTTCTTTGGATGAATCCAGGCCGCGGGCCTCACTCCCGGCGCTGAACCGCACCAGCGCCCCGGACGTGTCGCCGGCCATCAGGCCGTTGGCGAAAATCCAGAACTGCTGCATAAAGAAGCTGGGAGTGTAGCGGGTACCGCATTTGTATGTGTACGCGACGTAGTTCATGTACACGTTCTGCTGTGAGGTGATGGCCTGCAGGTCCAGGTCGCCTACGCCGGGGACCGAAAGCGGTGTTTTTCGCTTATCCACAATCTGCGCCCCGCTGCCCTCGATGCAGACCTCCGGCGGGTGGGTCCCCTTGCGGTTGTTGGCGCTGAACACAATCAACAGGTCGATGCTCCGCCGGCGGTTGGGTGAGAAGTACCGACGGTACAGATAGTCAGGCGTTTCAAGGATAATCAGCGTCCGCTGATCCAGTTCGTAGTCCTGCCCGGTGTAGGTCGTCCCGTCGATCGTCAGCGTCGGCGGCACCCACGCGGCGGCGATGAAGCTGTCTTCTTTCTCGAAATCCGCGACGGCCCAGTACACACTCAGCCCGGCTGTGATCGCCAGCACCCCCAGCACCGGGAAGCTCGCCATCGCCGGCTGGGCCCCGCGCAGGCGCGGCGACAGGTCCAGGTAACCCATCAGCCGCGGGTCTGACCAGTTGCACTTGAGGGCTTTACCAGTCAGAACAATGATCTGTTCGATCCCAAAAAGCACCGCCAATGCGATCGCGAATACCAATAAACCCGACAGGTCGTGGATCCACCCGCCCGGCCCGGCCACCTCGACCGAGATATAGTGGGCCGACACATTAAGCGTAGTAATCCGCACGATATTGCTGAGCACCGCTACGGGGACCGACAGGGCCAGCATCACCAGCCGCCACAGCCCGCGTGCCCGGCAAACCATCGCGAATAGCGACGCGAACCACACCAGCGAGATCAGGCTGCGCAGCCCGCTGCACACGCTGTCGATCACCATCGTCTTGGGCACACCGGCTTCGTCCGGCGACAGATAGATATAGCTACCATCAAGGATCGCTGGTACACCGAATACATAGTTCGTAATCCAGATCGCGGCGTTGCCGGCGAGGAATTTGAGGCGGAAATTCAGGTTGGTAATGGCGACTTCTGGCAGTGGGACCATAAATACCAAGAACGCTACCGGCAGCCAGTACGCCCGGGCCATCGGCCAGCCGCCCCAGATCAGCACCAGCCCGCCGATCACCCCGATTAAGGCGAAGCCCGAGACGAACATCACCCGCGCCCCCGGCGATGCACTAAGCAGGTGAAACCCGATAAATACAGCCAGCATCAGCCATCCAACGAGCGATGCGCTAAGCGATCGTTTGACCGGCTTGCCCACCCGCATGTGGATGAAATACGCGATCACCAGGCTGGTCAGGGGGACCAGTGGCCCGTGGGTGTAGTACGAATCGCCCTCGGTCAGCCGCTCACTGAGCGTCAGGCCCTGCGACTCCCACGCCGGGAACCACCGCAGCCACATCTCGATGAACGTGCGGTGCCACGCCGCCGCGATCATCACGAGCGTGGCGAGCAGGCCCCACCGGGCCGCGCTGGATAGGCTGACCCGCTCATGCCTGGCCGGCTTGGCCGACATGGCGCGAATCCTCGCCTCGGCCTGTTTCTCAGCCGACTCGGTCGGCCCCGGTGTGTCGGGCTTGTTCTGTGTCATGGGATCCCTCGAACGATGCTCGGGCCGACCAGCCGCGTCAGCCAGACCGGTAGTTTCTTCCAGGTCTCGACGCGCCGGCGGTTGCTGTCGCTGTCCGGCCGCATCGCGGCGGTGTCGCCGTGGCGTATATGGTATTGCCAAACCGTCGGATAGGGTTTCGACCCCCACTGCTTCTTAAAGCGATACGTCCCCGCCCCCTCGCTGGATCGCCCAAAATCAAACTGTTTCTGCCCCCGCTCGATCGCCCGGGTGAGCAACCGGTAGTACATCCACATATTGGCGTTGGTGTGGTTGAACTGTCGCAGGGTGCTGGCTGAGGGGACCTGGGTCTGGTCGCGGCCGTGGATCAGCAGTGCCCCGGCGATCGGCTGACCGGCGTGATCGACCACCGCCAACTCGGCCTGGTCCGGCAGGTGGTGCAATGTCTTGGCGAACAGCTTGCGGGAGTAGACCGGTGTTCCAAGGTCGCGCATATTCACGGCGAAAACCGTGTAAAAGTCGTCGAGCAACTCGCGGCCGCCCCACCGCAGGCTCAGGTCGAACTTGTCACCCTTGCGGACTTGGTTGCGGACCTTGGCGCTCAGATCGGTCCATAAGGTCTCTTCCGATTCGGGCAGGTCCAGGACCATGCGGACCTTGCCGGTCTTGTTCTGATCGAGTTTCGCGTGCTCCTCGACGCGGTTGTGGTGGCGTAGCTCGAGGTACTTGACGTTTAGCTCGTCCGCCAGGGCAACAGCTTGGTCGACCAGCTCGGCTGCGACGTGTTCGTCGTCCGCGACAATGCCGGCGCGGTTGAGATAGGGCAGGCTGACCAGGAATTTGCCGAACAGCGTGCTCGATACCAATGCCAGCGGCAGGTAGCCACGGATCTCCCCGTCGGCCTCACTTCCCGCCCCGCGCCGGGCGACCAACATATAAGGACGCTGTCCGAGCCCCTCGCGCAGCACGGCCAACCACGCCGGGTCGTGCTCGCCACAGGCACCGGTCTCCGGGGCGGCGGCGCTAAGGTACTGGCGCACCTGCTGCTCGACCCCGGCATCGGGATGTTTGACGACCTGGATCATGCCCGACCCGCCTGCGCAAGCGCGATTAGAAACCTACCCATAACCACCGGACCACCTTACGCTTGCCCACTCGCTGGGTTCATACGGATCGCCCCGGAGCCCGATGCGATCCCGCTAAACATGCCTGTTATCGGCTTTTAGCCGGCCGGACTGAGCCGGGCCGTCGCTAAGTCCAATAACCACAAGACATCACCCCAATCCCCTGGCCGGCACCCCCCCTACCCGCGCCCCAGCCTCGACAGGCTTGACGACAACCGCTCCCGCCGCGACAACCGCTCCGGCCCCCACGTCAGCCATCACGATTGCCCCGGCCCCGATCCACGCCCCGGCCCCGATGGTGACCTTGTCGAACTGCTGAGGCTGGTCCCGCATGGTCCCGCCCGATTCGCCGCTGTCGCCGGGTGAGCCGTGCTGGTGTCGCCCGCTAAGGATCTGGACGCCATCGGCGAGCATCACGTCGTCGCCGATGTCGGCCAGGCCGACCGTGCAGAAGCGGCCGATGTAGACGCGGTCGCCGAGTCGGGCGCCGGGCTTGCTGAACAGGCTCATGAACCCGAAGTAGACGTCCTGGCCAACCCCGTCGAGGACGCGGCTATAAAAGGCTTGGCGGCAGTACACGCCCAGCAGGCCGGGAACCTTGGCGATGCGTTCGCTGGCCCCGGTGATCGCCCGCTGCTCGCCCAGGGCGGCCTTGCCCAGCGCGTAGCAACAGCGGTAAGGCAAGGCCAAACCCCACCCGATCGCCCGTGCAGCCGTCTTCATCATGGGAGTAACGTATCGTATCGCGACGCGGAAAGCCCGACCCTCAACTGCATGCTCACCCCGACGCACCTAGCGACGCCGCGGCGGCTTCGAGGCCCTGGTCGTCGGCTTGGGATTGCGGTGCCCCGAGCACCTGGTCGTAGATCGCCCGGACCTTGGCCATGCGCTGGGTGAAGCTGTATTCGCGCTCGATCAATTCGCGGCCAGCGGCGACCAGTCGCTGGCTAAGCGCGGAATCGGTCAGCGCCCGCCGCATCGCCTCGGCCAACTCGCCAGGCTGGCCGATCGGGCACAACAACCCGGTCTCGCCGTCGGTGAGCATCTTGGGCACACCGGCGACGCGGGTCGACACGACCGGCACGCTCATCGACATCGCTTCGAGCACCACGTTGGGCAAACCCTCGCGCAGACTGCTTAGCGTGAACAAATCCAACGCGTGATAGAACGCGATCGGGTCGGAGCAGAAACCCAGCAGCTTCACTCGATCCTCGAGGCCGAGCGCCTTGATCTGCCGCTCAAGGTCCGGCCGAGCGTCGCCGTCGCCCGCGATCCACAGTTCGATGTCGAGCCGATCGCCATCGCCGGTAACAAGCCCATGCACCGCGCGGATCAGGTCGCCAAATCCCTTCTCCGGGCTAAGCCGCCCAATCGCCCCAACCACCTTGCGCCCGGGCGGCGTGCCCATCTGCTGGCGCATCGGCGCGTGGTCCGGCGCGATGGTGCGCGAATACATCCGCTCATCGATCGCATTGTGGATCAGCGAGCAGCGCTCAGGCGGTACGCCCAGCGCCGCGACGCGCTCCTGCAGGTCGTCCGACACACAAATCACGTGGTGGTAGTACGGCAGACACCAGCGATCGACCGCGTAATACAAAGGTGTTTTGGTGGTGTGCTTGACCCAGCCGTGCACGGTGGTGATCAGCTTCATCGGCCAGAACGGGCGCAGCGCCACGCCGAGCAGGTTGGACTTGTAGTCGTGCCCGTGCCAGACCTTGACCTGGTAGTGCTTGCAGATCGCGAGCATGCGTCGCAGCACGGACCGGTCCAGCGCACCGCGGTCCGGGACGCTGATCAGCGGGCTACCGATCGTCTCGGCCCGGCGACGGACCTCGGCAAAGCCCGGGTCTTCCGGCGGGTGCATGTACGCGGCGGCAAGCCAGTACGGGCTGTCGGCCAGGAACGGCGCGGACATCAGGATGGTCTTGTCCGGCCCACCGCCGGTCTCGGTAACGACGCGGGTGTGGAGCACGACCTCGCGGCCGTCCGGCTTGGGCGGCCAACCGGCGATCTCCTGCTGATCTACTTTTCGACTAATCGCCATAGACTTCAGACCCGCGCGCTCCAGACCCGCAACGAAGATGCGCCTTCACCCGTGCCCCGGCCGGCGCGGTTCCCTCCGTGCATGTACCGTCTCGATCCCCAATCTCCCCGGCTATCCGATCATAAGCCGTCAAAAAGCACTTTTTCGAGTTCCGCGGCCTTTTGCGACCACGATTCCTTATCCAAACGTTCGCGGGCACGCGATTGTTCGTCGGTGATTCCGCCGCGAAGCCGGTCGTGGACCCGATCCACAAACACCTGCGGGTGATCCACCACGTCGGCCGCGTCGGCCCACTCCTCGGTCGCCGGTAGTTTCCGACCCACCACCGGTTTGCCCGTCGCCAGATACTCCTTGAACTTCAGCGGCTGCATCGCCCGCGTCACCGGCAAGTCGGCGTACGGCATGACCAGCACATCGGCCTCGGCCGCGACGGTTGGCAGGTCCGAATACGCCAACGGCCCCGGCATCACCACGCCGCGTAACGCGGCCAACTCGGGGTCCGGCGACTGCTGCGGGCCAACGAGTACAAACGTCCCGCCACCGCCCCGGGCCCTCAATGATCTTGCCAGTGCGCGACACCAGTCGGTGTCCAGCCGCGGGTCGATCAAGCCCCAGAACAAAATGATCGGCCGAGCCAACCCGGCCCACCACTGAGGCAAATGGTTGGCGGTGAATCCGGCGACATCGCTGTCGGCTTGGCGCGGCCCGTCCGGTTGTGCGGACCACATGCCAAGGTCTATCCCGTGTGTGAGGAGTGTGACGTCGCGGCCCGGCGAGCCCAGGCGCTCGCGCAGCGCCTGCGAGACCGCTACCAGTCGGTCAACCCGCCCAGCCAGCGCGCCCTCCATGTCCTGCATAACCGGCCCATCCAGCCCAGGCCACACCGAGAAGTCATCCACGCAGTAGTACACCCAACGATCAACATCAATCTTTCCAACCACGTCAGCCATGATCGGCAGTGTGGTGATCGCGATGCGGCGCTCGCCGGGTGCGCGCGGGCCGAGTTGGTCATTGACCGCACGCGAGACTTGCGATGCGTTGAGGCGCCGCTGCCAACCGCGACGGAACCCCGGCCACATCCGCGGCGTGATCAGGCTCAGGCGTTGAGGCAATTCGATGGGGCCGCCGCGCGACCCTCGCCCTGACCCCGCGGGCGACACCCACTGCCACAGCTTTGTCGCGGCTTTGCCCAGGTCCTCGCGCGTCAGCCGGGGCGTCCGCGTCCCGATCGTGTTGACCCAGAGCACATCGTGCCGCGTGACCAACTGCCCGACCAGGTGCTGGCAGCTTGACGGGTGACGCCCCCAGTCGTCCGAGAACGCCACCAATGTCGTACTCGGATCGCTGTGAACCATAGAGGGAGTATCGCGAGGCGCGGCTAGCCGGATCAACCAATCCGCAGTGTACACCCACCGCCGCAACGCGACGTATAATCCCTCTCGTTAATCCCGGTGCCAAACACCGGAGCCAAACCCCGGAGCACGCTTATGGACCTCTACCACTTCCACCGTGTCTTGATCGCCTGTGCCGCCATGTTCGCGCTCGGATTCAGCGTCTACAGCTACCAGGCCTACGGCGATGTCGGCCGACCAGTGAACCTCGCCATGGCCGGGATCGCTGCCGCGCTCGGCGTCGCGCTGGTCGGCTACCTGATCTACTTCAACCGCCGGCTACGCAACCTGCGTCGCGCGGCGAATCACCCGGCCTAAGAATCAATCGCGAAACAACCCACCATGACCGATCGACTCGAACAACTGACCAAGCTGCACGATGCCGACCCGACCGACCCGTTCACCGCGTACGGCATCGCGCTCGAACACGCCAAAGCCGCGCGCCACCAGGACGCGCTGCACTGGCTGGATCAGACGCTCGAGCTCGACGCCCAGTATTGCTACGCCTACTACCAGAAGGCCCGCATCCAATCCGAAACCGGCAAGCACGACGACGCCCGCCAGACACTGCAAGTCGGCATGACCACGGCCCAGCAAGCCGGCGACGACCACGCCCGCGAAGAGATGGCCACCCTGCTCGAAACGATCCCGTGACCCGCGCTAGACGTTGTACCGCTCGAGCAGCTCGTCCCAGCGGCCCTGGGCTTTGAGTACGTGCTCGATGGCTTCGCGGGCGGCGCCGTATCCGCCGCGCGTCTGGGTAACGAACTTCGCGACGGCGCGTGCTTCGTCGACGGCGTCGGCGACGGCCATGGGGTAGGCGCACCGCAGCATCGCGGGCAGGTCGATCACGTCGTCGCCGAGGTAGGCGGTCTCGTCCAGCCCGACGTTCGCGCGCTGGCAGAGTGTCTCGATCCCGATCGCTTTGTCGCTGACGCCCTGCATCACGTACTCGATTCCCAGTTCCGACACGCGCGACGTCACGGCCCTCGTCGACCGCCCGCTGAGCACACCGATCTTCATCCCCAGCATCATCGCGGCTTTGATTGCGAACCCGTCGCGCACGTGAAAACGCTTGGACTCCAGCCCCGTATCGCTAACGATGATCCCCCCGTCCGTGAGCACCCCATCCACATCAAACACCATCAGCCGTACCGATCGCACATCGCTCATACCGCCACCCTTCATGCGCGCCGCTAAGCCGCGACGCCGCCGATCGGCCGCCTACTCTTCGATCACTTTCAACGCGATCAAGTCCTGCACATCGATCAGCCCGACCGGTCGGCCGGCGCTGTCCACGACGGGCACCTCGTCGATGCGGTACTCGCGAACAACCTGCACCGCGTCGCGCACCAGGCTTTGGTCCGTCAGGTACCGCGGCTTAGCCGTCATCACGTCGCGCACCGCTGTGGTGAGCACGCTGCCGCCCTTCTCGAGCAACAGCCGCCGCAGATCTCCGTCCGTCAGGATCCCCGCCAACACCCCGTCGTCGCTTACGACCAGCGTTGCCCCTGCGCGTCGCGTGCCCGGCGAACCGGCCTCGGTCCGTAGCGCCTGCTCGACCGTCGCGGACTCGGCCACCAGTGGCAGGTTGTGGCCGACGCGAAACCGCATCGCCTCGACCACCGGCATGAGTTGCTTGCCTAACCCGCCGCCCGGGTGCACACGCCGAAAGTCTTCGACCCCGAAGTTCCGCCTGCGGCTCACCGTCAGCGCCAGCGCATCGCCCAGCGCCAGCATCGCGGTCGTGCTCGCGGTCGGCGCCAGGTTCAACGGGCACGCCTCGGACACATCTCCGATCGCCAGCACGGCCGACGACAGGCGAGCGAGATCGCAATCGGGTTTGCCCACGATCGAAATCACCGGCACGCGGTCTTGCTTTAGAATCGCGGCGAGCGACACGACTTCATCGGTCGCCCCGCCGAACGACAGCAACACCACCACGTCACCGCGCCGCACTCTGCCCAGGTCGCCGTGCACCGCTTCAACCGGGTGTAGAAAATGACTCGGCGTCCCCGTCGATGCCAGCGTGGCCGAGAGTTTCTGCCCGATCAGCCCACTCTTGCCGAGCCCGCCGACCACGACCCGCCCGCCGACCGACCCCGCCGTCGCCTCCAGGATCAACTCCACCGCGCGGTGGAACCCCTCGCCGATCCGCACACGCTGGATCGCACCGATCTCGGCGTCGAGAACGCGCTGGGCGAACGCGGCCTCGTCAGCCATGCCCCCGCCTGGCCCCGCCGGGGCGTTTGCTTTCTTCACCGTGGTCACCCGGTTACCCTTAGTCCTGTTGGAGCTATCGAATCCTTTATTATGGGAGCCCGCCGCGGACCGGGCAAATACTCGCGATCCCGCGGCACACCCGCCCGCACGGCGAAGCACGAAATGGACGGGAACACCCTAGCCGAAACCGACACTCACCCCGATCACGCCGAGGGAGTGGAATCGATCGAATCCGCTTCGCCCGCGTCGCGCGAGTACCGGGTCGAGCTTGATGTCTACGCGGGGCCGCTGGACCTTTTGCTGTACCTGGTCCGGCGGCACGAGGTTGATCTGCATGACATCCCGATCGCCACGATCACCGACCAATACCTCGAACACCTCAAAGCCATCCAGAGGGTCGACGTCGACCGCGCGACGCAGTTCCTCGTGATGGCCGCGACGCTGCTCGAAATCAAAAGCGCCATGCTCATCCCCCCGCCACCGGCTGATCCCGATGCGGAAGGATCCACCGACGCCACGGCGCTTCTCGACCCGCGCTACGAGCTGGTTCAGCAACTGCTCGCGTACAAACAGATCAAAGACGCTGCCAATGCCCTTGCCGACCGACGCGACCTGTGGCGGCAACGCCTGCCCCACCGCCCCGGCGCCCAGCCTCACACCGATGCACCGCAAGGATCGATCGAAGGCGAGGCCACCGATGACGGCCCTGCGATCGATCTTGAAGACGCGGACATCGCTGATCTGTGCAAAGCGTTCATCCGCATCATGGACTCGGTCGGCCACGCCCCGGGCCCGCACGAGATCGTCCGTGACGACACCCCGCTGGCGCTGCACGCGGCCGACATCCTAGACCGGCTCGAACGCGACGGGCCGACGACGCTGCAGGAAATCTTCGTCGGCCGCCGCAACCGCGCGGAGATGATCAGCCTGTTCCTCGCGACACTGGAACTGGTCAAACAACGCAAGATCCGGGTGGTTCAGGATCCGACCGACCCCTCCATCAAATTAGAACGCGCGCGCGACGAGCCAGAAGATGCGGAAAGCCCAACAGAACTCCCCATTGAAACGACGCGACAAGCCGAAGTGCTTTCTGAACCCGTGCACTAACCCCGTCGTCGGACACCGCCACCCCCTGTCTACTCAACGCGATCCTCCACGTTTTTACTTGACGCATCTGGTGCCTTGATGCCGTAAAACGCTCCAATCAGCGCATCCGATCCGCGGTCACCCAGCACAGCGTACGCTCCAAACAAAAGGGTAACTAGAGAATGACTGACGAAATTCCGCCATGAATGGTTGCCAACGGCCAAGAGTATGACGGCCCCGATCGCCATCAACCCAGCCAATGTTCTAAAAACGATCTGTCGCATAGCCGTGAGGCATCTAAGACCCCGCCAGCAGCCACCTCATCAGTCCGGCCGTACGTTGCGGCTTTGCAGGTCGAACCAGGCCTGGTTGGGGTCGTAGACGAATTTGAGTTGGCGCTTCTCGAAGCCTTCGAACCAATCCGGCCAGTCCAGCAGTTCCAATGCCTCGGGCTCGCCGAAGCGTGAGCCGCCGATGCGGACGCGGTCGGGCTGGCCCGGGAGGCAGCCCGGCCAGAACTTGTTCGACTCGCACCACTGGCGGATCTGCACGTGATTGACCGTCTCGTATACCGTCATCGCAACACCACCGGTTGATCGCCTCTGCGCTGACCAAAAACACCCTACCACTCAAAGGCCGCGGTGGGATTCGAACCCACGAATCACGGATTTGCAATCCGTTCCCTTAGTCCACTCGGGCACGCGGCCGAAGCGGGCGATTCTAGGTGATCCGTTGGCGAAAACAACTCTGAATCAGCGATGGGGGCCGGCGTTGGGCGTTCGCGCCAAGGCCAACGCCCGCCGACAACTGTAAGACTTACTCATATCGAGAGCACAGCCGACGCGCCGGGTTTCACCGGTCGGTCCTTGTTACCCCGGCCGGTAACAGTGCGGTGCGCCGCTATGGTATAATGGTCTCGGCCATCGGGGTCTCCTTCCCGAAGCCCTGTCCAGCAATCCGGCCCATGTGTTGTGTTTTGAACGACTGTCGAGAGGGGGAAGACCCGGTTTCTCTCGTGGCGCGGATTCGTATTGCATCGACATCGAGTACGCGCAGAGCCGTGGTGTTGCAATTCCGTCCGGAGCCGAGGAAGACGGAAGCACCGTCATGCGTACACCGCTGGCCATGTTCGGCCGATCTCGCCTCCACATGCTCGTGGTGTTGCCCGCACTGCTTTCGCCAACCGCTCACGCTCAAGTTGTGCTTGATGGTTCGGTGGGCCCGGGCGTTCCCGGTTCGCTGATGCCGACGATCAGCGGCGCGTTCCCCAACGGCGAGTTCGCGATCACCGACGGGCTCGGCACGGCGGTTGGTGGGAATCTGTTTCACAGCTTCACGCAGCTTGATCTGACCGAAGGTCAAGGCGCGACGTTTTCCGGTCCGGCGAGCGTTGTCAATATCCTGTCGCGCGTCACCGGTGGGAGTGCGTCGAATATCGACGGCACGCTACGTGTGACGATCGACGGCGCGAATCTTTTTTTGGTCAACACAGCGGGTGTGGTGTTCGGGCCCAATGCGCGGTTGGATCTCACCGGCGCGTTTATCGCAACAACGGCCGATGTGCTGCCCCTGGCCGATGGTGGACACTTCGCCGTTTCGACGGACCCGGCTGACAGCCTGTTGACCAGCGCGCACCCTCATGCGTTCGGATTCCTCGGTGCGGGGCCGGGCGACATCTCTGTAACCGGCTCCACACTGGCCGTGGCGCCCGGCCAGACGCTCACGATCGTCAGCGGCCCGATTCAGATCACGGCTGGGCAGCTCGAAGCGTCCGGCGGCGGCGTCAACCTTGTCGCGGTTGATTCGGCCGGCGAGGTTCACCTTGACCCGACAGACATCGACTCACCGATCGACATGCAAACGATCACCGCCAGCGCTGACATCACAGCCGGGCCCGGCACGGTGATCAACACGGATGGCAACGGCGGCGGACGCGTTCTGATCCGCGGCAACGACCTGACGATGTTCGGGGCACTGGTGAACGCCCGGTCATTCGGCACGGCGGACGGGCGGGCGACCGATATCGGCCTCACGGGCCGCCTGGACATGACGGCCAGCGCCGTTGATACCACGACCGCCAGCCCCCTCGCGCGTGGCGGCGACATCAACGTGGCCGCGCAGGCCGTCAACATCGATGGCTTCGGTATCGAAACCGGCGCGGGGCTATTTGCCATTACAGCTGCGGCCGCTGAGGGCGGCGACATATCCGTCGAATCAGACACAATCGACCTGCTTATGGGCGGGTCGATCTTTACCGTCGCGGCCGCCGCAGGCCGAGGTGGTGATATCCGGCTCACGGCTGGGGCGATAGTGGTCGACAGCGGCCCGCTGGGCACGGACCCCGCCGGCGGCGTGCAAGCGATCACCAGTGCGCCAGGCACCGGGCGCGGCGGGGACATCCATATCAATACCGGATCCCTCGACGTGCTCCGCAAAGGCGGCGTCGGCGTCGTCACCACTGGCCCGGGTGATGCGGGCACCATGAACGTTACCGCGACCGATATCACAGTGGATCTGGTTTCTGAGGACTTTGTAGGCGGCGGGCTGGGGTCGGCGTCGCTTTCACCGGTCCTTGCCGGCAGGAGTGGCGATCTGAACATCACCACCGAAACGCTAATGACGGTGAATCAAGGCCCTGTCACCACGGTCACCATCGGCCCCGGCGACAGCGGCGATATCAATGTGGTCGCCGATCGCATCTTTATGTCCGGCGATTTAACGACGTCCTCGCTGGCGCCGGTCCACGGCGGCCGAGCCGGGAGCATCGACGTCACAACCGATACTTTGGATATCACGGTGTTCGGCAAGATTGATGCATCGACCCTTTCGGACTCAGCCAGTGGGTCGATCCGCGTCAATGCGGGCAGCTGGATCACCGTCAGGGACGGCGGGAGCATCAATGTCAGTGCCCGCAGCGGGTTTGGCGCCGACAGCGGGAGCATCGCGCTCGAAGCCGAGGTGATCGAGGTGATCGACGGTGGCAGCGTCACCTCGTCAACGACCGGCACCGGGCTCGGTGGGAAGGTGGACCTGACCGCGCATGAAAGGATGACCCTGCGGGCGGGCCGTGTCACCTCCGACACGTTCCTGTCGGTCAACGGTGGACCGGGTGGGAGTGTGTCGATCGACACCGCCTTGCTTGAGATCCTCGACCGCGGCGAGATATCCACCAACACCTTCGGCAGCGCCGACGCCGGCAATGTGATGATCACCGCTGGCCAGGTGGTGATCGACGCGAGCCTTGCGCCGGCGGACTCGTTCACCGGGATCCGATCCGAGTCGATCGGAACTTTCCTTAGTGGCCAGGCCGACGTCAGCGTCACGCTCGATATCGCCCACCCAACCAATGAACTGATCATCACCACACTCACCAGCCCTACCGGCACACAGGTCAAGCTGTTCGACGCGTTCGGAACGACGTTGAGCGGGTCCAATTTCACCAACACGACTGTGGACGACTCGGCCTCCCAGGGCTTCGCCACCGGCGCCGCCCCGTACACCGGGGTATTTCTCCCGCTCGAACCGCTTGCGGCTTTGATCAACCAATCGGCGGCGGGGAGGTGGACCCTCGCGGTGATCGAACTGGGCCGATTCCCTGCCGGGCAGATCAACAGCTGGTCGCTTCGGATCGGCAACAGGGTCTTCCAAGCGACCGATCTCCCCGCACCGCTGGGGGCGCTCGACACGTTTAGATCAACCATCGACGTGCCGGATCTAGGGCTGGCCGTGACCGGCACACCTGGAATCCCGGCCGGCGGCCGGGCAGGCGGCATCGATATTGTCGCCGACCACGTCTCGCTGATCGGACCGGCGGAGGTATCTGTTGCGTCGCGCGGGATCGGAGACAGCGGCGACATCACGGTCACCGCGGCCGAGTCCATTGACCTGCGCAACCGGCCGTTGATCGCCGCGTCCGCCGATCAATCCAACGGTGGCAATATCACCCTGGCCGCAGGCACTTCCATCACGCTCGGCGATAGCCAGATCACCGCCCAAGCGGCGGCCAACGGTGGCGAGATCACTCTCAACGCCCCGATCCATATCCGCCTGGCCGACAGCGTCGTCACAGCCGAAGCCGGCGGCGACGGCGGCAACATCACGATCGACCCGCAAGCCGTGATTCTCGACAACAGCCGGATCGTCGCCAACGCGATCAACGGTGACGGCGGGGATATCACCATCGTCGCCGACGCGTTTCTTGTTTCGTCCGACAGCCATATCAGCGCATCGTCGCAGTTCGGCGTCTCGGGCAGCATCCAGATCAACTCGCCGGACACCGACCTCGCGGGGAGCCTGGCTCGGCTGTCGGCGTCACTGGCAAGCACGAGCACGCACCTGTCGCGGCACTGCGCCACGATGTTCAGTGGGCGGGTTAGCAGTTTTATTCTCACAGGCCAAGGCGGCATCCCCATCCAGCCCGGCGGGCGGCTGCCTTCGCCTCCGCCAGCGTCACAGACCGCTGAGACCGCTATCCACACGGACACGACACCGTAGTTTTTTTCGCGCTTACTCGATCTCATCAAATCTCTGACGGAAACCTGACTATGTCGCAGCCACAGACGCTACAGCCCACCGCTCGCCCGCCCCTGCTCAGCGAGGAGGATCGGCCGCGGATGATCCTGGTCGTCTCGATCATGGTGCTCGAGTTCGCGATCGATTCGCTTGCCGCGTACTTGCACCTCGGGTGGCATGTCGGCGCCGCGCTGACCTACGCCGCGCTGGCGTGCTACACGCTGTTCGTGCTGATCCGCCGCGACCGCGTCATCGGCTCGCTGCTGGTATTCGGGCTGTTAGCCGGGTTCGGCGAGCTGCCGACCGACTCCTGGGCGGTCAGCGATATCAAGATCCTCGACTACGCTTCCAACGAACTGATGATCTGGGACTCGCCGCTGTACATGCCCATTAGCTGGGGGGTGCTGCTGCCTCAACTTGGCTTCCTGTTGCTGTGGGCCACCCGCCGCTGGAGCCTGTCGCACGCATTCGCCCTGGCGTTCGTGATCGGTAGCGTGAATATCCCCAGCTACGAATTCCTTGCCTACCACGCGGGGTACTGGTCCTACTACGATGTGCCGCAGATCTACCACACCCCGTACACAGTCATCCTCGGCGAGGCGTTGATCGTCACGCCGATGCCGTTACTCGTGCGGTGGGTCACCCGATCGAGTTGGCCGAAGATCGTCGCGCTGGCTGTGGGCTTCTCGGTTTGGATCTACATCGCCAGCCGCATCGCGTGGGTGCTGGTCGGGCGCGGCGGGCTGTTGCTCGGTTGAGCGAGCACCCCGGCACGACGTTAGACATCCAGCCGACAGGAGTACGCGCTATGGTCAGACCCAACCGCAAATCCAACTACGATTTCATCATCATGTGGTGCATGATCCTCGCGACGCTCATCCCCATCATCGGCACCATGGGCACCATCGAGAAACCGGGGATCATGTACACCGCCTGGCACCTGAACCCCACGCCCTATGGTTACACGTGCAGCCTCTCGCTGTTTCTCTTGCCCTCACTGCTGATCATTCACTGGTTTCAACGCCACAAAGCCCACCCGGTCGAGTTCCGTGCGATCGTATACACCTCCATCATTATCCTGGTTGCCGGCGGGGGCTTGGATTTGATCTTCGGGCATGCGTTCTTCAAGTTCCCCAACCCCGGCGCCACGCTCGGCATCCGCGTCCCAGCCTATTCGTTCGAGTGGGGGTGGATCTGGGCGTACCTGCCCATCGAAGAGTTTGGTTTCTATCTTTTTGGTGCGCTCTACACACTGTGCCTATACGCGTGGAGCGACCTTTATTGGTTCAAAGCCTACAACGTCACAAACTTCAAGTCCGTCCAACACGCCCCCAAGCGCCTGATCAAGCCTCACTGGCAATCGGTGATCACCGCGGCGATCCTGATCGCCATCGCCATCGCCATCAAGAAGAACTACCCCCACCTACACTCGGACAAGCTCCCCGGTTACGCCATCTTCCTGATCCTGGTCGCGCTGCTGCCCAGCATGGTGTTGTTCAGCTCAGCGAAACCATTTATCAATTGGCGGGCGTTCGGATTCGTCAACTTTAACCTGATGTGGCTGAGCTTCTTCTGGGAGGCCTCACTTGCCTCACGATTCGGTTGGTGGCGATACAAACCCGATCAGATGATGGGCCTGCTGATCCACGACTTCCTATACCTGCCGATCGAAGCTGTCTTGCTCTGGGTTGCGATCGCGTGGGCCATCGTCATCTTTTACGTCATCTTCTGCATCGTAATTTACCGTAAAGAGGCAATCGAAAAAGGCGAGTCCCCCTCGGACGATACAGCCCCGCAACAGACATAGAACCTGCGGCGATCTATCAACCGTTCCCCGCACGCTCGGCTGCACGCAACTGCCCGCAGGCGGCGGCGATGTCTCGCCCGCGGCTGGCGCGGATGTGGGTGTTGACGCCGGCGCTCCGCAGCGCTGCCTGGAAGCGGTGGACGTCACCGTCGGCCGGGCGGCGATAGGGCAGCCCATCAACTTCGTTGTACCGGATCAGGTTGACGCTGCTGCGCAGGCGCTTGGCCACCACAGCAAGTTGCCGCGCCTGGTCGGTGCTGTCATTGGTTCCACCAAGCAGCGTGTACTCGAGCGTGACCTCCCTGCCGGTTTGATCGAAATAGTATCGCCCGGCGTCGACGAGTTGGTCGACCGACACCGACTCGGCCCAGGGGATAATCTCGCGGCGCAGCGTGTCGTTCGGCGCATGCAGGCTGATCGCCAGCGTGATCGGCAGTTTCAGGTCGGCCAATCGCCGAATCTGTGCGGGTAGGCCGACCGTGCTCACCGTCACCCGCCGCGCCGAGATACCTAACCCCCACTCACCCGTGATCGTCCCAATCGCGCGCACCACCTGCTCGAAGTTCGCCAGCGGCTCACCCATGCCCATGAACACGACATGCGTGATCCCGTTGTCGGCGCCGCCGCTCGCACCGAGCCGCCAGACCTGCTCAACAATCCTTCCCGCCGTCAGGTTTCCATCCAGCCCACCCAACCCCGACGCACAGAACCGGCAACCGACCGGGCACCCGACCTGGCTCGACACACACGCCGTCCGCCTGGCCTTACCCGATGCTCGGCTGTTCGACGGGATCATCACGCACTCGGTCTGCCACGGGTCACTGCTTGAGGAGTCGTCGCCGAGCACCGTCAACCCACCCGATTCGCGCGGCCAGGCAACCAGCAACTTCCACACAGCATCGGATGCGGTCTGTTCACGCACCACGCGCCCCTCGGTAAAACACAACCGCTCAGCCAACGTCCGCCGATCGCCGGCCGCGATATCGGTCATCTGATCCGGATCGGCGACGCCGCGGCGATAGACCCACTTGAGCACCTGCTTGGCACGGTAGGCTGGCATGCCCCACGCCACGACCAGGCCTTCGAGTCGGTCCGGCGTCAGATCAAATATCGCGGGTTTCGGTTCCAAGCCGTCCATTGTACGCCCGTTCCGCAACCTCACGGTCAACTCCGCGCGACGCTTGCCATGCGGTGTGATACAACACACCCATGCCCGCACCGACCACACCGAGTCCAGCCGACACCCCGCCCACCGCAGCCCCGAGCCTCGCGGTCAACATCGCCGGGCTGGGGCTAGCCAACCCGATGATGACGGCGTCGGGCACGTGCGGGTACTGCGACGAGTACGCTGATTTTGTTGATCTCTCACGGCTGGGCGCGTTCGTCACCAAGAGCATCACGGCTGAGGCTCGCCGCGGCAACGAACCGGCCCGCATCGTCGAGACTCGCGCCGGCATGCTTAACGCAATTGGATTGGCTAATGTCGGGCTGAACGTCTTCCTTGATGAGAAGCTGCCCAAGCTCCGGGATCTGCGTGCGACCGGCCCGCGCATCATCGCCAACGTCGCCGGCCACAGCGTCGATGATTATGTCACTACCGCCGGCCGCATCGCCGCGGACGAAGCTGTCGACGCGATCGAGTTGAACGTCTCGTGTCCGAATGTCGCCGACGGGCTGACATTTGGCACGGACCCACCGCTACTTAAAAGCCTTGTCGCCGAGGTCCGCGGCGCGATGCGTCCGGCCTGCCGCTTGATCATCAAGCTCTCGCCCAACGTCGCCGACATCACGACGACCGCCCGCGCCGCGGTCGAAGGCGGCGCCGATGCGCTGAGCCTGATCAACACCTACACCGCGATGGCCATCGACATCAATCGCCGCACGCCGCGCATCGCCAACGGCACCGGCGGATTGTCCGGCCCAGCCGTCCGCCCGCTCGCGGTCTACCTGGTACACCGCGTCTACCGCGAGGTTGCCCGCGACGCCGGCGTGCCGATCATTGGGATGGGTGGGATCCAATATTGGCAGGACGCGGTCGAGTTCCTGCTCGCCGGGGCGACCGGGCTCGCGGTTGGGACCGCCTTGTTTGTCGACCCGGCGACACCGGTCCGCGTCGCCGACGGGATCGCCGAGTTCCTCGCACAACAAGGCTGCAGCTCGATCAACGAGATCATCGGCACACTGAAGCTGCCCGCCCCACCGCCGCGCACCCCCTACCCCTGATCAGATCTGTAGCCGGCCAAACCCGCGCGACGGTCTGGTAGAATCGGCGCGATCACACCGGCCGATCCGATCGTATCGGTCGTAACGGTTAACCGTTTGCATCGGTATCGCCGATCGGACGGTTCAGACGACAGGGCTCGGCCGAAAGAGCCGATCCTTATCATTCGCCGCGACACCGCCCGGTTCCCGTGCGCCGCGGCGGGCCCGTATCGCGGGATCAGGACCGGGGCCCGTCGTGGAAGCGAATCGTGTCTATTAAAGGAGTCGGATGAAGTCTCGACTGCTGATTATCCTGGTGTTCGTCTCGCTGCTGGGCGGACTCTATGCCGTCGCGGCTCTGCGTGCGCGGCAGGCGAAGGAGCTCGAAACCCCGCCGATCATCAAGCCCGCCGTCGTCCGCTGCGCCCCGCTCGAAGAGCGCCAATACGAAGCCAAGGAATCCTTCTGGGGACTGATCCAAGCACACGCACGCGTCGACATGGCGTTTCAGATCACCGGCCGCGTCGCGCAGCTCGGTGCCGCCCGCGACGAACCTCTGGTCGAGAATCAGCGAATCCGCAAGGGTGATGAGATCGCCCGCCTCGAGCCCGAGCGATACCAAGCCGCCGTGGACCAGGCCCGCGCCGAGATCAAGGGCGCCAAAGCATCGATGAACTCCGCTCAAGCCCTGGCCGACCACGCACAGGCCAAGCTCGAAGACGCCGAGTACGAGCTCGATCGATTTAAACAACTTGCCCAAGGACAAGCCGCCAATGTCCGCGAGGTCGAGAAAGCCGAACTCGCCGTCAAACTCGCCATCGCCGACAAGGATGGCGCCGAAGCCAACCTCGCCTCCTCCGAAGCGTCCTACGCCGGGTCACGCGCCGCGCTATCCATGGCCAATGTCAACCTGCAAGACGCCACGCTCCGCGCCCCGATGGACGCGACAGTCGCCGCGATACCAACCGAAGTCGGCCAGATGGTCACGCCCGCGCAACCGGTCGTCACCCTTGTCGATCTGACCAAGGTCAAGCTCGTCGCCGGCGTCGTCGAACGCAAGCTCCCACTGCTTCGACGCGGACAGAAAGTCTCGATCGAGGTCCAGGCACTCATGGCTCAATCGAAACTCATCAGCGATTCGGCATCCGTAGGCCGTCCGCGTGAAGGCATCGTCACCGTCGTCCCACCCGCGGCCGATCCCGTGACCGGGCTTTTCAACGTAGAGATCGAACTCGACAACGACGACGAGCTGCTCTACCCCGGCATGGTCGGGCGGGCGACTATCACCGTGCTGGAGAAAACCGTCCTCGCCATCCCCGCATCCGCCGCGACACGCTCGGGCAACCAGGCGTGGGCATATTTCGTAAGGCGTGGTTATCAGACCGGCCTGTCCCTTGGCGCGCTCGGGCAAGCGAGGCTGGTCGTCCCCGCACCGATCGCTACGCGGGTGATGTTCAAACCCGATGCATTCGACCGCGACTACTACCTGCTGCTCGAAGCCCCGGCCGGGCTCGAACAACTGATCGTCGAGGGGCACAACCGGCTGACCGACGGGCAGACCGTCAATGTTGTTAACCCGCTGCGGACCGTCCAAGCAGACGCCGGGTAACCGCGATCATCACACCGCGATCACGCGACCGACCGAGTACCGCCATGCACCTAAGCGACCGCGCCATCGAGACACCGAGGCTGGTGATCCTCGCCGCGGGGCTGATGTGCATCCTCGGCGTCACCGCGGCCATGACACTCCCGAAGGAGCGTACCCCGCGTGTGCGGCTGCCGGTCATCATCGTCGCCGTACCGAATGCGGGCGCCCCACCGGCTACGAACGAATCTCAGATCATTGACAAGATCGAGGATGAGGTCGACAGCTCGCTCGACAACCTGCGCGACGGAGGGTCCGTGCTCGCTCAAGCCGTCAACGGCGCGGCAGTGATGCAGTTTGTGTTCGACGAGAGCGTCGACGTCGCCGACGCCAAGCGCGACGTTGAGAGCATGATCAACCGCGTTAAGGTCCAATTCCCCATCAACGCCCAGAAAGACCCAGGGCCAACCGTCCAGGACATCGCGTTCGAGGATTGGCCAATCATCCAGGTGTTTATCGCCGGCGGGGAAGACGGCTGGGAGCGACGCCGCATCGCGGAACGCCTGGAAACAGAGATCGAGAAAGTCTCCGGCATCTCGGCGGTGGACATCTTCGGCGGGCTCGAGCGCGAGGTGCAGATCGAGCTAAACCCGCACCTGATGGCGCTGTACGGGTTTAACTATCAACAGATCGAGCAGGCGATCCGCCAGGCCAACATGGACACGCCCAGCGGGTCGATCGAGTCGGCCGGGGGTGACGAGCAGCGTGTCCGCACACTCGCCAAGCTCGAAAATATCGACGCCATCCGCGAAACACCCATCGGCAACCACGACGGGAAACCGATCCTGCTGGCTGATATCTCGACCGTCACGCTTGGGCACGAACCGCTCAAAAGCCTCGCTCGCTATGACGGGCGCGACGCGGCGGTGCTGCTGGTGCGCGCACAGACTGACATCGACGTGCTCGCGACGGCCCAGCGAGTCCAGGAGATTGTCGACCGCTTCGTCGAATCGGGCGCCGGCGACAACACACAGATTGGGACGGTGCGCTCCCAGGCCCGTGAAATCGGTTGGATGATGAGTCAACTGATCACCAGCGCCGTCTACGGGATGATCCTGGTCATCGTTATCCTCTGGCTGTTCCTGGGCTGGCGCAACGCGGCGTTGATCAGCACCGCTGTGCCCCTGGCGATCCTGGGCACCTCGGCGATCATGTGGTTCACCAAGCGCACGATCACGCCCGACCTGGCGATCAACAACATGGTGCTTTTCGGGATGATCCTGGTCGTGGGGATGGTCGTCGACGGGTGCATCATTGTCGGGGAAAACACCTACCGGCACCGCGAGCTTGGGCGCTCACCCGTCGAGGCGGCCAAGCGCGGTATCGCTGAGGTCGGCGGCTCGCTGGTCTCGGCTTACCTGACAACGTTCGCGGCGTTCGGCCCGATGTTCCTGGTCCGTGGCGTGATGGGCGACTTTATGAGTCAGCTCCCCGTCGTGGTGTTGTTCGCGCTGTGCTCAGCGATGCTCGTCGACCACTTCCTCATGCCCGTGCTCAGCGTGTACCTGATGAAGGTGCCCAAGAAGCGCCTCGAAGCCGCCAGGGAGCGACGCGAGCAGGAAGCCGGGATGAGCCCCGATCAGATCGAGATCACCTCGGCACAGGCCACCGTCGATGCCTCGCGCGTCAAACAAACCTACGGACGCATGCTCACCTACTGTCTCAAACACCGGGTGATGGTTCTGGGCATGGCGCTCGTCGTCGTTGCGAGCCCGGTCGGGTTGTTCTGGGCGGGCGCGATCGGTGTCGAGTTTTTCCCCGACGGCGACATCCCGATCATCGAGGTCCACTTCGAGCTGCCTCTGGGCTCATCCATGAAGACACGCACGGTCGAAGTCGCCAAGCAGGTCGAAGCGGCTGTCCTGCGCGGCATCCGCCCGGAAGAATGGTTCAAGCCCAGCAAGCACGCACGACCGGTCCGCCCCGTCACGACGATCGGCGAACCGGGTGCGCTTAGTATCCGACTCGACAACGACCAGGGCGCCGGGCCGGAGTTCGGCATGGTCTACGCCGAGCTGGCCTTCGCCGAGGACCGCGACCGCACAGCCAAAGAAATCCGCCAGGCCATCGCCGATGAGTTGCCCGACCTGCCCGGCGTGATTGTGCGCGTCACGTCGCCAACGGAGGGACCGCCGGTCGGGGCCCCCATACTCGTGCGTGTGATGGGTCGGCCCGAATCCTCCGCGACACTCGACGACCTTGCGATCCGTGCCGCGGATATCCAGCAGTTGCTCGCCGGCATCCCGGGCACCTACGACATCACCAGCGACTACCGCGTCCGCCCGGAAGTCTCGGTCACGCCCAACCGCGTCGTCGCCGCGATGTACGACATCGATACCAGCCAGATCGCCACGAGCGTGAACTATGCGCTCGAAGGCGTCCGAGTCGGCGAGGTTGACTTCGGCGGGTCGGAGAAAATCGACCTGCGGCTGCGCAACCAACCCGGCGAGCGCGACCAGCTCGACGACCTGGCCAACCTCCCGCTGCGCAGCCCCTCGGGCAAGATCGCCAGCCTCGACCAGACCGCCACGGTCGAGCGGACCTACGGCGCGAACGTGATCCGCCACTACGACCGCCACCGCGTGATCAACGTCCGCTGCGAGTTAGCCGACGGGGTGCTGATCGACGATATCAAAGCCCGGCTCGTCCAGGCGCTGCGCCCGGAGCTTAGCCCGGCCCAGCAACGCGGCATCGTGACCAACCGGTCGGACCACACCCTCTACGCCGACGACCAGATCGTGCTCGACTTCGGCGGCGAGACCGAGATGCGCGACGACGCGATGGAAGACCTGAACATCGCGATGATCGTCGCCTCGGCCGCTATGCTCATCATCCTTACGGTCAAGTTCAACAGCTTCATTCAGCCGCTGATCGTGCTGTCCAGCGTCCCGCTTAGCCTGGTCGGCGTCGCGCTGGGGCTGATGATCTGCGGGTTCTACTTTTCGGTCGCCGCGATGATCGGCGTGGTCGCGCTGGCGGGGATCGTCGTCAACGACGCGATCGTGCTGGTCGACTTTATCAACCGCATGATCAAAGCCGGCGTCCCGATCGACCGCGCCGTCGTCTACGCCGGGCAGCTACGCCTGCGCCCAATCATCCTGACCACCGTGACCACGATCGGCGGGCTGCTGCCGCTCGCACTGAACATCGCCGGCGGCGGCGAGTTCTTCCAACCCCTGACGATCACGATCATGTTCGGCCTGGGCTTCGCGACCCTGCTCCAACTGTTCGTGATCCCCCTGCTCTGCTACACCTTCCACTTCCGCAGCAGCCTGCTTGACCCAACCAGCCGCCCGGAACTCGCCGGCACCCCCGAGCCCACAACCCCCGCACTCGCCACCGTCACCACGACCGGCTAAGCCCCCGGCTGCGCCCGCCAAACACGAAAATTTTTTGATTTTCTCGAACAGCCCCCACCGTCCGCGCGTATCAGTGATGTCAGGTCACGACACCACATTCATCCCACGCGAGGAGCAGGCCATGATTATTCAGGTGAATACCAGCAGCGTTCAGCCGAGTCAGGCGATTTTGGATCGGGTTAATAAGGTTGTGAATCGGGCGTTGCGGTTCGCCAAAGACCGGGTGACGCGGGTCGAAGTGTACTTGCGCGATGTCAACGGACCGCGGTCCGGGGTGGACAAGCGCTGCCTGATCGAGGCACGCATCGGCGGGCTTAAGCCGGTGATGGTCGAGCACGCGTCGAGTGATCTTTACGAAGCGATCTCGGCTGCGTCCAGCAAGCTACACCGCCGCGTTGATCGCACTCTGGCACGCCGCCGAACGCGGTAGGCGATCGCGGCGAAACGTCGTCCGATACGGATCGTGCTCGGCGGAAACGATCGCAGCGACAGATTCATTTGTCTTGAACGGGTGGAGGCGCGCACTTGGCGATGCCGTCCGCCAGAGCCTCCAGTAACCCATCGATGTCGCCGTCTTCCAGATCAGCGCGCAGGCTGATGCGGACGCGCGCGGCGCCGGGTGCGACCGTTGGCGGGCGGATGGCTGGGACGAAGTACCCGCAATCACCCAAGTGGGCCGACAACTTCAACGCGTCGGCGCTCGAGCCAACGACCACCGGGACGATCGGAGTCACTGTTTGTCTGATCGGCTGTGCGTTGTGGCATTGATCGATTCGTTTCAAACCTGATCGCAATCGCCTGGCGAGCTCGAGCACACGGCTTCGCCGCTCGGGCTCATCGCGGACAACGTCCAGCGCCGCACCAATCGCGGCGGCCTGCGCTGGCGGGATCGCGGTGGTGTAGATGAACGGGCGAGCACGGTTGACCAGCGTATCGATCACCTCCCGCCGCGACGTTACGATCCCGCCCAACCCACCGAGCGCCTTGCTGGCTGTGCTAACGGTCGCGGTCACCCGGTGTGAGACCCCCTGCAGCTCGCACAACCCGGCACCGGTCTTGCCGAGCACCCCCGTCCCGTGCGCATCATCAACAACCAGCATCGAATCATTAAAATCCGCCAGGTCGCACAGCGCGGGCAGGTCGGCCACGTCGCCGTCCATCGAGAACACCGTATCGGTCAGGATCAATCGGCGCGGCGGGCGGCCGGTCGAGTCGGTCGTCTGATCCGCGTCCTGCTTATGGCGCGCAAGCAATCGCTGGAGCTTGTCCAACCTCAGGTGTGGGTAAACGCGCACCGTGGCGCCGCTTAGCCGTGCCGCGTCGATCAGGCTCGCGTGGCTGAGCTTGTCGAGGCAAACCAGATCCCCCCTGCCGACCAATGCGGTCACGACCGCAAGATTCGCGACCGACCCGGTGGGCAGGAGCAGCGCGGCCTCGGCGTGTTTGAACGCGGCGAAGCGCTCCTCGACCTGCTCATGGATCGGCTGATGCCCGATAACCAATCGGCTGGCCCCGGCGCCTGTCCCGTGCGCGCGGATCGCAGCGATGGCCGCGTCGACCAGGTCCGGGTGGGTGCTCAGGGCGAGGTAATCATTGCCGGCGAAGTTGATTAACGGCTTGCCGTCAACGGTAACCGTCCGGCCGCACGGTGTGACCGATCGCAGGGACCGATGCAGGTCCGCGTCGCCTAACGCTTTGAGTTCTTCACGTAATTGGCCAAGCCAGAGAGTCACGACTTGGTCCGGGCCGACTGGCAAGTGTGGGAATGGGCGGGACCTAGCCTTCGCTCGATCCGGCCGCGGCCGGGCTGAACTCGGCGCCGCCCTGGGCCGGCTCGCTGAGCGTCTGCTTCATCAGTCGGCCGACCTTGAACTTCACCGTCCGCTTGGGCGGAACCTTGACCGGTTCGAGCGTCTTGGGGTTCTGAGCCATACGGGCCTGGCGGTGCTTGACCTCGAACACGCCGAAGTCGCGGAACTCCAACCGGTTACCCTTGCCCAGCTCGACGATGATGCTGTCAAGGAAACCCTGGACGATCTTCTTGACCACCACACGTTTTTGCTTGGTGGCGACCGCGATCTGATCGATTAACTCTTTTTTCGTGATCGTAGCCATCTACACTGCCTCTTTGGTTGTAATGTGAGCCTGCCCCGTCACTGGCGTTACCCGGCCAATCAGGCCCCCCCCCACGGCTATCCGCGACTTCCCGTAACGCACCCAAATCCTTTTGGACACTGCATAGTATGACAAGTGACCCTCGTTTGGTCAAGCCCCACGAAGCCGCTAAATCTGCCGGCCCCGCCGTGTTGTTGGCCGCCGGTTGTGGCTGTGCGTCTGTGAGCCTAGCATCGGGGCATGGCTGTGGACCCGGCTCAGCTTCGATTGGTGTATTACCCGGACCCGGCGTTACGGCGAAAAACCCGCTTGGTGGACGTTGAGGCCGGTTTGGTGCGGGCTGTGGCGGAGAAAATGCTCCAGATTATGCGCGAGGCGCCCGGGGTTGGGTTGGCCGCACCCCAGGTCGGCCTGGACTGGCGGATGTTTGTGGCCAACGCCACCGGGCAACCTGAGGATGACAAAGTTTTTATCAATCCCCGGCTAATCGAGCCCGGCAGAGACCTCGCCGACGCCGAGGAGGGCTGCCTGAGCCTCCCGGATATCACGGCGACCATCCGCCGCCCGGCAGAGATCTCCATTGAAGCCAACGATTTAGATGGCGAATCGTTTCGGCTGACCGACAACGGGCTGGCCGCACGTGTCTGGCAGCACGAGTACGACCATTTGGACGGAGTGCTGATCCTGGATCGGATGAACACGATCGATAAATTGTCCAACCGAAAAGCGATACGCGACCTGGAGCAACGCGGGCGGCGGTAGGACGCCGGCTTTGGGCGTCGCAGCGGGCGTCGTTTGGAAACACTCCTAATGCGGCGACTTGTTTTTGACCGCTCCAAGTCATCGACACCGACAAGAAGCCAACCTATGCGATTGATCTTTCTTGGGTCCGGCGAGTTTGGGTTGCCGACGCTGCGGCGGCTATGCGAGCGGCATGATGTTGTTGGGGTAGTCAGCCAGCCGGATCGGCAGGCGGGCCGCAAGCGGGCACTGACGGCGACGCCGATCACGACATGGGCGATGTCGGCCGGGATGGCCGTGCTCAAGTCGGACAACGTCAATGACCCGGCGTTCATCGAGCAGATCGCGGCGCTCAATGCCGACGCTGCCGTGGTGATCGCGTTCGGCCAAAAGCTCAGCCCGGAGTTGATCGGCTCGCTGGGTGGGTTGGCGGTGAACCTGCACGCATCGCTGCTGCCCAAGTACCGCGGCGCGGCGCCGATCAACTGGGCGATGATCAACGGCGAGGCCGAGACGGGGGCCAGCGTGATCGAACTAGCCCAACGCATGGACGCCGGGCGCATCTACGCGACGGCCGCCACAGCGATCGATCCCAACGAGACGGCCGGAGAGCTGCATGACCGGTTGGCCGAGCTCGGCCCCAACGCGATCGACCGCGTGCTGAATGATTTCACCGCCGACAAGCTCACCGGCGAAGTCCAAGACGAATCCCGCGCGACCAAAGCCCCGAAACTAACCAAAGCCGACGGCACCACCGACTTCAATGCCCCGGCCGAGCAGATCCGCAACCGCATCCACGGCCTAACTCCCTGGCCCGGCGTACGGGTGAAATATGTCGAAACCGGCGGCGAATGTGACACCGGCCGAGTGATCCTGCTGCGACGGGTCGCCGCGGTGCCCGACCTGCCCCACCAGGCCGAGCCCGGCACTCTGCTCGAAGACTTCCACGTCGCGACCAACCCCGGTGCGATCCGGCTAGTCGAGGTCCAAGCCCCCGGCGGCCGCCCGTTGCCCATCCATGAGTATGCGCGCGGTCACCGTGTTACGGCGGGCGATCGGCTCAAATCCACACAGTGATCGAACGCTGGGCGAAGTGTCCTAAACAGCCCCGGCTGTGGTGGGCCGGGGCTGTTTGAATGGATCAAGTTTGATCTTGCTCAGTGCATTCGGCGGCGAGTGGCTAGCCCGACCACGCCCAGACCCATCAGGCTCAGCGTGGCGGTGATCGGTTCGGGGACGGCCAGGTCCGGGACGGCGCCGATGCCGAATGGGTTCAGGCCGGCGGTGACCTCGGTCAGCAGCGACGGGTTGGCCGGGTCCGCAAGGCTGAAGATGCTGACCTTGTCGGCGGTGGCGCCGGAGTGGGTGACGTAGAGGAACATGTTGTCGGGTGACAACGCGATGTTGTGGGGCGTGGGGAAGTTGGTGTCGTCGGTGTCGACGAGCGTGTTGGTGGCGGTGTCGATGGTGAGCAGGCCGTCAGTCCCGCCGTCGGAGATATTGGTCGAGTAGAGGTAGGTGCCGTCGGTGAGTTGCGATTCGCCGTGAGGGTTGGGGGCGATAATGGTGTCCAGCAGGTCGAGGGTCGCACGGCTGCGCACCTCGACCTCGTCCGCGCCCTGGTTCAGGACGAACAGCTCGTTGTGATTGGGCGACAGGGCCATGTGGGCCGCGCCGCCGACGGTCTCGCGGTCGAGTTCGGTGAAGGTGTTGGTGCTGTATTTGAGCACGACGCTGTTACCGCCGGTCAGCCCGATCATAGTGATGAAGGCGGCGGACTCGATGGGATCGAGGTGGATGTCGTGCGGGGTGCCGCCGTCAGCGACCAGGTCCGCGGGCAGTGCGATGGTCGTGATCGGGGCTAGGGTCTGGGAATCGATGACGGTGACGGTATCGTCGACGTCGTTGTTAACCCAGAACTGCCCGATGGATCGATTCGCCGACATGTGAAACACCCCGTCGCCGGCTGGGATGGCTGGCAGGGGTGCGAAGGTGCGGGCGTTGAAGACGGCGATCTGGTTATTTGCGCGGTCTCCGACGAGCACCGCATCATTTTCGGGGTTGTAGGTCACGTACATCGGCTCGGGCGCGTTCGCACCGGGCAAAGCGACCGTGTTGACGACAGAGTTCGTCGCGACATCGATTACCGAGATCGTGCCAGCGGCACGGTTGGCAACCACCATTGTCATGGCGGCAGCGTGGGTGGCTGAGACCAACAACACGACAATACAAATCCATTGCTTAACCATTGGGTCCTCTCCTAAGTGAATGATGCCAGGGCGTGTTCGTTGAAGTACGGCTGGGATTGACCAACACCCCTCGGCGGGGAAGGCGGGATTCTGAGGCGGGGGCTTTTCCAAGGCGAGTATCCGACAGCCACTGGTGAGGCGTCGAATCCGAAGCATGCAATATAGCGACATCCACCGGCTGCGCCAAGATATTCTCATCGAAATATCAAATTATTCTAGATTTTTCGCGTCTCGCAGGGGCGAGGCCTGAGTAGTTCGCGCTCGCGAGATTCACGGATAGACAAGCGATCTGTCGGCGCAGGTCGGCATGGGCTTGCGCTAGGCAGGTGCAAGTGTGGGTCTTACTACACGTTAACGCTCAAGGGGCGCGTCCCAGACAGACGGGTCGACGGGGTGCCCTGACGCGGCCTCGACGGATTGGAAAATAAAGGCGTTTTCCTGCAGGCCCGCTGCCTGGATTGTCTGCTCGAACGCTGAGTTGGCCATCGGCATGACTGACGTCAGATCAATCTTCCATTCGCCTTGTTCCTTGCGGAATGTAAAGCCGAATGGTGCCACCTGACCGCCCATCATGAGCTTGGTTGTCGCAGTGTCGCCGGTGATCCGGATGTCAGTTATTGCGGTTGCGGCGACGGAGCCCTTGCCCACCCAGTCGTTCGCAACCGCGTACTTGAACAGTGACGGGCCGTCGAGGTTCTGTAATTCTTCGACCGGGATGCGGTGACGGGTCATAACGATGGTCACTCTGTCCAACAGTGGCTTCGCATGTACTTGGTCAGCGGTGGCGAAGGCAACGTCGTCGAACAATTGATCGTAGTAAGCTTTGGTATTGGTATCGATCGACTGATACGCCGCTTCGGGATCAGCGTTGAGGATCGCGATTCGGTATTTCTCTAGTGCTGCTTCTACATCGGCGGGAGTTGCGGCGGCGGCCTGGGACAGCACGAGTACGATAGAGACGATGAGCGGGCTGAGATTCTTCACGGTAGAGCCTTCTTTTTATACGCTGACGGTTTGTTGGCCCTCGGTGGTGAGTTCGCCTTGGGCTTGTTCGATGAATGCCTCGAGTGCGAGTGCGCCCAGGTCGCCGCGGGTGCGGTCGCGGACGGCGACGGTGCCGGCTTGTTCGTCGCGGCCTCCTACGACGAGCATGTAGGGGATCTTCAGGCCCTGGGCGACCTTGATCTTGGCTTGCACGCGGTCGCCGCTGTCGTCGAGGGTGGCGCGGAAGCCTGCTGCGATCAGCGCCTGCTGGACCTTGCGGGCGTACCCGTCGAAGCGTTCGCCGATCGGCAGGACGCGGACCTGTTCGGGCGCCAGCCAGAGGGGGAACGCGCCGTTGTAGTGCTCGATGAGGATGGCCATGAAACGTTCCATTGAACCGAACGGGGCGCGGTGGATCATGACCGGGCGGTGGGCGCGGTTGTCGGTGCCGGTGTATTCGATCTTGAACCGCTCGGGCAGGTTGTAGTCGAGTTGGACCGTGCCGAGCTGCCACTGCCTGCCGATCACGTCGCGGACGACGAAGTCGACTTTGGGCCCGTAGAAGGCGGCTTCACCGGTGGCTTCGGAGTGTTCGACCTGCATCTCGGCGAGGACAGCGCGGAGTTCGGACTCGGCCTGGTCCCACAGAGCCGGGTCGCCGGCGTATTTGTCGCTGCCGGGTTCGCGCAGGCTAAGGCGGACGTGCACATCCTCAAAACCGAACGTCTTGAAGACGAACTGGACCAGCTCGATGGTGGATTGGAACTCGGCGCGGACCTGTTCGGGTGTGCAGAAGATGTGGGCGTCGTCCTGGGTGAAGCCGCGGACGCGGGTCATGCCGCTTAGCTCGCCGGATTGCTCGAAGCGGTAGACCGTGCCGAACTCGGCCATGCGGATGGGCAGGTCGCGGTAGCTGTGGTGGTCGGACGCGTAGATCTTGATGTGGTGCGGGCAGTTCATCGGCTTGAGCAGGTATTGCTCGTCGCTGTCGCGCATCTGGATCGGCGGGAACTGGCTGTCGGCGTAGAACGGGTAATGGCCGGAGGTTTTGTAGAGGTCGATCTTGCCGATGTGCGGGGTGTAGACGACCTCGTACCCGCGCTTGAGCAGCTCGTTCTGGAGGAAATCCTGCAAGAGCGTGCGCACCATCGCGCCGCGCGGCTTCCAGAGGATCAGCCCCTGGCCGACCTGCTCGTCGATCGCGAACAACCCGAGTTGTTGGCCAATGATGCGGTGGTCGCGCTGGCGGGCCTCTTCGAGGCGCTCGAGGTGTTGGTCGAGGTCGGCCTGCGTGAAAAACGCGGTGCCGTAGACGCGTTGGAAACGGTCCGACTCCGCATCCCCATGCCAGTAGCTCGACGCGACACTCATCACCTTGAATGCGCCGATGTGGCCAGTGGAGGGGAGGTGCGGGCCCTGGCAGAGGTCTTCCCAATCGCCACCTACGACGTTCATTCCATGAGTTGGAAGCACATGCCTATCTGGCGGTGTTGGAATGTACCCTGGCTTGGCATCCTCGCAGCGGATATAGGTGCCGTGCCCAAGGTTATACAACTCACGATCACCTGAGGGGGTGTGTTCGATAGCTACAGGCGGCAACCCCGTGACATACCAACTCAGGAACTTTGCCCCGGCCGCTTGCGCACGTTCTGCGTTGTCCCGTTTGTACTTGTTGCCAGCTTCGGCGTTGTCCCGTTTGTACTTGTTGCCAGCTTCGGCGTCGAGCTTGTTAAAACCATCGCTCAACGATAGTTTAAAATGAGTAAACGGCCGATCCTCCGCGATGATCTTCTTCATCTCGGCTTCGATTCTCGGAAAATCATCGCTGCTGATAGGCTCTTCCAGATACATGTCGTAGTAGAAACCGTTGTCGACCGGGGGGCCGTAGGCGAGTTGGGCTGTGGGCCATATGCGTTGGATGGCCTCGGCCATGACGTGCGCACAGGAGTGGCGCAGCAGGTAGAGCGCATCGGGGTCGGGGTCGCCTTTGGACAGGCCCTTCTTGTTGGTGCGCGGCTTGGTGATGATCTGCAGGGCCGCGTCGCGGTCGATCGGGCGGTTCAGGTCGGCCAGCTCGCCGTCGATCTTGGCGCCGATCGCGGACTTGGCCAGCCCCGGCCCGATGTCGGCCGCGACCTGGGCGGCGGTGGTCGGCTGGTCGTAGGTCTTCTCACTGCCGTCGGGAAGGGTAATCCGCATCGCCGCAGGGTCTCCGCTGGGTTCCCGGGTCGCGCAGGGCTATCCGGGGTCGAGTGTTGAGCCGTGCATACTAGCTTGTCGCGCGGCGGGCGGCCTCGGCGGGTTGGCGATACAGGGCGTGTCGAGCGATCGGGTTGTGTGTCGCCACGGGTCGCTGTTGCTGATAATCTAGGCGGCTTGGGGATTGAGTCGGTGAATGTGCGGACTTTTTTGTTGACAGCCGATGCAGTGTGGGCAGCGGTTAGCCCGAAGAAGGGTTAGATGGATTTTTGCTTCGGAGAGGTGGCCGAGTGGCTGAAGGCAACGGTTTGCTAAACCGTCGTAGGGGGTATTCCTCCTACCGCGGGTTCGAATCCCGCCCTCTCCGCTTTGATTAACGACCAAGCCCCCGTGATGGGGGCTTGTTTGTTGGGGGCCGTGAGTTTCGGACACGGACAATCGGGGTTGTCACTGGCAGTTGGCTCGGCGTCTTGACGGGTCGGTGACTGCCAGCACGGCCAAAGCTGCAAAGACCGTGGCGGTGGCGGGCTCGGGGACGATTTCACCACCGACGGGGAAAATCGTGGTTCCCATCATGACCGGCTCGGACGAGAGCGCGAACGGGTCGTTGATGGCCGCGAGCGCGTGGGTGCGGGCACCAAATCCACGAACATCCGCATCAATGACGTAGGTCACCCGGACGGCGCTGTTGCCGGAGACCTGGCCTATGTCGAGCAGGCCGATAAAGGATGGAAAGGTGGCGTTGATGGTCCGGTTCGAGCCATTTTCCTGCCGGGTAATGAAGGGGGCGAACAGTGGTGACAGGTCCATGCCTGCGTCGTGGGTTCCGCTGTCGTCCTCGACGGTGGCGGTGGCGGTGACATTCGGGGTGAGGGTTGGGATATCGGCGTAGGTGCCGGTAAGCTCGGCGTCGAAATTGAAATGGGCTTCGACGTGGTTTCCCATCGGGGTGGTGAATTCGATGAGGATCGTTGCGGAAGCGGTGGCGTGATACTCCTGGGTGGGGAACTCACCGAAGGTGGAAAATTCGAGTTCGGTCGGGGGCAGGAAAAAGTCGAATTGGACATTGCCGGGGAGGGGGTTCACAGCGACGATGGCGATGGTGGCGCCCGCCCCCGCCGAAAAATCATGGAAGAACAACGACCCATCATGGGCGAATTGAGCGTTCGCGGCGAACTCATTGTGCGCGGCGCGACCGGCTGCGCGGGCGCCTTGGGTGAACAGGCTCCCGGTTGAAGCGAGGGAATCCGCCAAGCCGAACTGCCTGGTATTAGTATCGAAACCGGCGGACACGTTATCGACAAAGATTTCTGCGATTGCGGATTGGCTTGTATTGAAGATCAGTACGGCGGCCTGGGCAGGCGCGGCGGCGAGGCAGATCAAGACGGCTAGCCACCTGCCTGCGGTATCAAATGAATTCATCGGTATTACTCCCTTGGATCCAGCTATGCGGGTAGTCGGGGCCGGTGTTTTCGATGCTAAGCGGGCGGGGCGTTCGTCGAGCCGGGAAAGCTTATTCTATGCAGGCTGCGGGCCACGGCCAATGATCAGCCCGACGATGCTTGATGGTTTCGGATCGATAGGAGAGGCCGCGGAAGCGTGTCTTGTGGCGGGCGGCTGACAAGGTGTTGTAAGGCGTGGGGTTATTGTCGGTGTGGGGCCGTCGGTGTCGCTGAACGCTGAAGTCGGGGGTTTGTAGTGTATGGGGTGGGGCATGTCGTTGGGGTTTGGTATGGTCATGTGATGGCGGTGACGGACACATTCTCGCTCGATGCGGTGTTGGCGACGCTCAAGGAGTTCTGGGGGTACGACGCGCTGCGGCCGATGCAGGAGCAGGCTGTGCGCGCGTCGCTGTTGGGGCAGGATTCGATGGTCGTCCTGCCAACGGGCGGGGGCAAGAGCCTGTGCTATCAGTTGCCGGCGGCGATGCGCGAGGGGACGGACCTGGTGATCTCGCCGCTGATCTCGCTGATGCAGGATCAGGTCGATGGGCTGACGGCATGCGGGTACCCGGCGGTCGCTCTGCATGGGGGGATGTCGGCGAAGGCCCTGGCGAAGGCGGAGGACGAGATCCGATGTGGGACGCCGCATCTGATTTATTCCGCGCCCGAGCGGCTGCTCGCGCCGCGCACGCTGGAGATGCTTGAGGGGGTCGACATCCGCGCCATCGTGATCGACGAGGCGCACTGCGTGAGCCACTGGGGGCACGACTTTCGGCCCGAGTACCGGCGACTGGCGAATCTGAAGAACCGCATCCCGGGGGCGAGCTGGCACGCGTTTACCGCGACGGCGACCGAGCGCGTGCAGCGGGACATCGTGTCGCAGCTGGAGCTGCGCGACCCGGCGATTCTTGTCGGGGATTGCGATCGGCCAAACCTTACGTATCGGGTCGCGCCGCGGACGGACGCGAAGGCGCAGTTGCTCGAAGCGATCAATCGACACAGCGATCGGGCGGTGATTGTGTATTGCATCAGCCGCAAGGACACGGAGCGGACGGCTGCGTGGCTGGACGGGCACGGTGTGAATGCGAAGGCGTATCACGCGGGGCTGGGGGCGCGGCAGCGGCAGCGGGTGCAGGAAGAGTTCATGTCGGAGCGGCTACACGTTGTGGTCGCGACGGTCGCGTTTGGGATGGGGGTGGATCGCAGCGATGTGCGGTGCGTGGTGCACATGGCGATGCCGAAATCGATCGAGCACTACCAACAGGAAGCGGGCCGCGCCGGGCGCGACGGGTTGGAGGCCGAGTGTGTGCTGCTTTATTCGGCAGCGGATCCGGCCAAGTGGCGGCAACTGATGACCCGGTCGGCACAGGAAGCGGGCGAGGAAGGTCCGCCGGAGCATCAGTTGCAACTGCTGATGCACATCCACCGGTTTTGCAGCTCGATGAAGTGTCGCCACGCGGCGCTGGCGGGGTATTTTGGGCAGGCGTATGCGGGCGAGTCGTGTGGGGCGTGTGACGTCTGCCTGGGTGAGAACGAGTTGGCCGAGGATGCGGTCGTGATCGCTCAGAAGATTGTCTCGTGTGTCGCGCGGCTGAATAGTCGGTTCGGCAGTGCGCAGGTGGTGGATGTGTTGCGCGGGTCGCAAAAAGAGAAGATCCGGCGGATGGGGCACGACCAGTTGAGCGTGTTCGGGCTGCTCGAAGATACACCGGCGGCCGTGCTGAATAGTTACGTGGATCAGTTGATCGATGCGGGGGCACTGGACCGGACGGAGGATGATCGGCCGGTGGTGCGGCTGACGGATCAGTCGTTGGAGTTTTTGAAGGGGTTGCGTGATGTGGTGTTGCGCCGGCCGAAGGTGGTCGAGCGGCGCAAGACGCGGTCGGGGCGGGGCGAGGCGGATTGGGAGGGTGTGGATCAGGCGTTGTTCGACCGGTTGCGCGCGGTGCGTCGCGGGTTGGCTGAGGCGCGCGGGGTGCCGGCGTACATTATTTTCGGTGATCAGACGCTGCGCGAGCTGGCTCGTCACAAGCCGGGGACGGCGGACGAGATGCTGCGGATTCGAGGGGTTGGGCAGCAGAAGCTCGATGATTTCGCGGAGGATTTTCTGGCCTGTATCAATGACGGTGCGTGAGCGAATCGCGGCGCGGACTGATTGGTAGATCGCCAGACAAGCACGATGCACAGTGACGCGGCGAGTGTGGACGGGTACCTCGCAGCCCTGTCGGACGAACGGCGGCGTGCGATCGAGGTCGTGCGCGCAGTGATCTTAAAGAACCTGCCCAAGGGTTATGCCGAGGGGATGCAGTACGGGATGATCGGGTACTTCGTGCCTCACCATGTTTATCCGCCGGGCTACCACTGCGATCCGAAGCAGCCGCTGCCGTTCGCGGGGCTGGCGTCTCAGAAGCGCTACATGTCGGTCTACCTGATGTGCATCTACGGGGACGCCGATCACCTGGCGTGGTTTCGTGATGCCTGGGTGCGCAGCGGCAAGAAGCTGGATATGGGAAAGTCGTGCGTGCGGTTTAAGCGGGTTGAAGACCTGGCGTTGGAGGTGATCGGGCAGGCGGTGCGTCGGGTTTCGGTCAAGGCGTTCGTCAAACACTACGAGTCGGTGGTGCCGGCGGCGGCGAAGCGGGTGGGCAAGTGCAAGTCGTAGTAGTGACGGGCGAAGTGATCTAGGCGATCCCGAGGGCGCTAACTAGAAGCATGACGGTGCCGGCCAGGGCGTTGAGCAGCGCGATGTAGCCGATGGCATCGCGGGTTTGGATCGAGCGTTCGGCGATCGGGCGGTTGACGGAGTAAAGCGAGCGGCGGACCCAGATGCTGATGGGGGTGAATCGGCCAGATGTTGCCGGTGACGCAGCTTGAGACCCGTCGGCCTTCTTGGCGGGTTCAGCGCCGGCTTGCGGTGCGGAGTCGGACGATGAGGGTGTGGCGGAGGGTTCCTCGTCGAGTTCGCTGGCGACGTCCTGGGCGGTTGTGTTGAACCCGACGGTTTGTGCGGCGGCCTTTCGTTTGGCCAACTCGGACGCCGAGAGGCTGGTGTTGTCATCGAGTAGGACGGCTGCGGAATCGGGCTCGGCGGCGGGAATGGGTGAATCGTCGCCGAACGAACCGCCGAGTGCATCGATATCTTCACCGACCGAGCCATCGGCTTCACTAGCGAGCAGTTGGTCGATCTCGTCGAGTGAGATCTTCTGGCCGGGCTGGTCGGCCGGCTTGGGCGCGGGCTGATCGGTGGAGGGCGCGGCGGAGGATTGATCGAGCGAGTCGGCCTCGGCGAAGAGTTCTTCGATCTGTGCATTGAGGTCGTCGGGTGGGCTCGGTTGGGAATCAGCCTCGGTGGTAGCCGACGGCTCGGAGGGTAGCGTGGGATCCGCGGCTGATTCGGCGAGCAGCGCGTCGAGGTCGAGTTGGTCGTTGTCAATCCGATCCGACATGGACGCCGCGGGTTTGGGCGGCACGGCGGTTGGCTCGGCTGCGGTTGGACCGTCGGCCGATGTCTCGGCGAGCAGTGCGTCGATGTCGAGGTCATCATTGTTGATGCGGCTGGCCGAGGCGACTGGCGGAGCGGCGGCGGTGGTGTCGGTCGATTGGTCGGCGTGGTCGGGAGCGGGTGGTGCTTCGCTCTCGGCGAGCAGGGCATCGAGGTCCATGGTCAGGTTGTCGGTGGTGGCGGCTTGCGGTGTGGGCGCGGCTGGAGGATCGGGTGACGGCGGTGTGGGTTGCGGCGCCCGGCCGGGTGTCTGTTTTGAATCACCGGCAACCCCGGCTTCCGCCATCAAGGCGTCGATGTCCATGGTTAGGTTGTCGACGGCGCGGCTGGGCGGCGATGGCGCGCTTAGCGATCCCGGATCGGGCGGCGCGGCTGCGGCGAGTCTGCGCTCAGTGGCGGGCTCGGTATTAGCGATCAGCGTGTCGAGCTCGGCTGCCCAGTCGGCGGGCGACTCGTCCGGGGGGTCGGGGGCTAAGCCGGTGCGTGGAGCGTCGGGTTCGATGGGCGAGTCGTCGGTGGGCGTCGCGGGGTGCGGTGTGAAAGTCTCCTGTGAATCCTCGGCCATGCCGTGCTGGACACGGTCCTCATCGGGGCCGGGGTCGTCTTGCGGCGCGACGCCGTGCTGGATGTTCGGCTCGGACGCATCGTCCGGGGCTTGACCGTGCCGGATATCAGCGATGTCGTCTGGAGATGGCTCCGCCGCGATTGGATCGGTCGGGCGATCGGCGGCGGTGTCGGCTGAGGTGGCAGATTGGTCGACGTCGGTATCGGGTGCGGGGTCGGTCTCTGGTTCGGGGGCGGGGGCGGGGATTGGCGAAGCGGTCGCCTGGGCATCGCGCGCTTTGGCAACCAAGCCGGGCTCTTGCTGCTCTAACTCGGCGAGCAGCGCATCGAGACGGGCATCCAAGTCGACGCCTTTGGAGGCGGGCGCATCGGTGGACGACTGATCTTGTGTCGTTGGTTGGTCGGCCACGGTAGCCGTCTCCCTGCGTCAGCGAGACCGGATGGGACGGGCCGGCGGGCGGTCCAGATCACGGCCGAATGAGAAGATAGTTTGCCCCACCGCTTCTACAGTGGTTTATCGTCTCGGTTCAGGGGCTACTCAAGGCGGCGATCCGTTCCGCGTGGGCGGCCCCGGCTGGCGCGATTCCCGTCTGGCCTTGGGCGACCGGGGTTGAGGCTTCCACTTAGTATGGTAGCGATGCACCGGTTTTTTTGCCCAAATCTGGCGGCTGGCGGGGCTGGGGAGGGGTCGGCGGGGGATCGGGGTGGGGATGGGGAGGCGGCTGGGGGTCGGGTGGTGCGGCTGAATGCGGGCGAAGCCGAGCACGCCAGGCGGGTGCTGCGGGTGCGGGTGGGCGAGACGGTCGAGCTTTTTGACGGGCAGGGGTCGGTTGGTGAGGGAATGATCAATAGCTGGACAGACGGTGCCCAGGTGCGGGTCTCGGCGGTGAGTCGGGTGGACCGGATTACCCCCCTGCTGGAGATTGCCTGTGCGATCCCCAAGGGCCGGCGCGCGGATGAACTGGTGCAACAGCTAAGCCAGCTCGGGGTGGACCGGCTAGTCCCGCTGTCGACGGAGCGATCGGTGGTCAACCCGCGCGAGACCAAGCTCGAGCGGTTCCGGCGCTCGGCGATCGAGTCGGCCAAGCAGTGTGGGCGCGCGTTTTTGATGGAGGTGGCTGAGCCGATCGCACTGGGCGTGCTGCTCAAGAACGACAGTGGGTTTGGCTTGATCGCGGACCGCGATGCGGGATCGGCGGGCCGGGGACGAGAGCGATTGGCCGCGTTGCACGAACAGATCGGTTCGGCACCGCTAGTCACCGTGTTGATCGGACCCGAAGGCGGGTGGACAGCGGCGGAACGCGACGCCGCGATCAAGGCCGGTTTCCAGCATTGGTGTGTAGGGCCCTACACGCTGCGGATCGAGACGGCGGCGGCAGCGGCGGCGGCGGTCGTTCGCTATATCGCGCGAAATCCCGACGGAGGGTGTTAGCAGGCACACCCGGCCAAGAGACGCCCATCGTGGTAGAATCTCGCGATAATCCCTTAATCAACGGAGGCGACGCGACCATGAGTACACACACATCACCCCCAGGCCGACCCAGGATCGCAACGAACACCGCACCGTCGCCAGAGCGCGGCACGCCGGTCAAGCGGCAGTTCGTAACCTTTAGTTACTTCCGGTTTACCGAGTCTTTCCACTCACTAAGCAGCGAGCAGCGGGCCGGGGTCGGGCGGGAGTTGATTGATTTGGTTCGGCGGTGGGAGCAGCGGTCCAACGACAAAGAAGACGTGATCCTTTGCACGTACAGCCTGTCGGGGTTGCGGGCCAGCACGGACCTGATGTTCTGGATGATCTGCGAGGACGTCGACCTGCACCAGCAATTCAACAGTGAGATCCACTCAGCCGACCTGGGGCGGTACATCACCTGCACGGATCGGTACCTGTCGCAGACCAAGCGCAGCCAATACGTGGTGAAGCTGGACCCGGAACATTCCGAAGGCGAGAGCCGGTTCCGCATCGTGCCGGGCAACCGCAAGTTCATCTTCGTCTACCCGTTCGTCAAGACACGCGACTGGTACCTGCTCAGCAAACCAGTGCGCCAGGGGATCATGGACGAGCACATCGCCGTCGGGACGAAGTATCGCTCGGTCAAGCTGAACACGACGTACAGCTTCGGGCTCGATGACCAGGATTTTGTCGTTGCGTTCGAGGCCGACGACCCGGGCGACTTCCTGGATCTGGTCCAGGAGCTGCGCGAAACCGAGTCGAGTAAGTACACCCAGCGCGACACGCCGATGTACACCTGCCGCCGGCTGCCGATCAACCAGATCGTCGCGCAGTTCGGGGCCGGTTGAGATTCGACGCGGGTGAGACGGGGCCGGCGAGATTGATGAGGCAATTCCGCGCCCGCCGAGTCAAGCCGCACGGGCTGACCGGTCGATGACCCACAGGGGCACCCCTAGACACGCGAGAGGGCATCATGACACAGGCGACGTTACCGGACCGTTTCACCGCGACCCAGGCCGCACTCGAGTTGGCCGGGCAGTCGCATGTGCTTGCGTTTTTTGACCGGCTGACGGATGAGCGGAAAGAGCACCTGCTGTCGCAGATCGAGGCAATTGATTGGCCTGAGATCGCCGGGCTGATTGAGTCGCACGTCAAGAACAAACCCGAGTTCGAGCTGCCTGAGAATATCGAACCCGCGCCTTGTTACCCGTTTGAACCGACAGCGACGCAGGCCGACGAGTACCGGCGTGCCAGGGAGTTGGGCGAAAGCCTGATCCGTGAGGGCAAGGTCGCGGCGTTCACCGTCGCGGGCGGGCAGGGAACGCGCCTGGGGTGGGACGGGCCCAAGGGCACTTTCCCGGCGACGCCGATCCGCGGCGTGTCGCTGTTCGGCTGCTTCGCCGAGTACCTGCTCAAGGTCAAGCAGAAGTACGGCTGCGCGTGCCCTTGGTACATCATGACCAGCCCGGTGAACGATGCGCCGACCCGCGCGTTCTTTGATACGAACGATTACTTCGGGCTGGACCGCAACGACGTGATGATGTTCCCGCAGGCCATGATGCCGGCAATTGACGCGGCAACGGGGCTGGCGTTGCTGGATTCACCCGACAGCCTGGCGCTGTCACCCAACGGGCACGGCGGGTCGCTCAAGGCGCTGCACACAAGCGGTGCGCTGGCCGACATGAATCGTCGCGGCGTCGAGCAGTTGAGCTACACCCAGGTCGACAACCCCATCGTGCGCGTGGTCGACCCGCTGTTTATCGGGTTGCACGCGGCACAGGGGTGCGAGATGTCCTCGAAGATGCTCCCTAAGGTGGCGCCGAAGGAAAAGCTCGGCAACTTTTGCCTGGCCAATGGGCGGGTCGCGGTGATCGAGTATTCGGACCTGCCCGATGAGTTGGCAGAACGGCGGCGAGACGACGGACAGTTGTGGTTCCGTGCCGGGTCGATCGCGATCCACGCAATCTCCGTGGCGTTCATCGAGTCGCTTGTCGGCGGGAGCGGGTTCGCCCTGCCGTTCCACCGCGCCGATAAGAAAGTCCCGTTTGTCGATCTTGCGACCGGCGAGCGGGTTGAGCCGCAGACACCCAATGCGGTAAAACTCGAAACATTTGTATTTGACGCGCTACCGATGTGCGAGAACTCTCTGGTCTACGAGACTGATCGTATCGAGGAGTTCGCACCGATCAAGAACGCCGACGGGACCGACAGCGCCGACAGCAGCCGGAAGATCCAGACCGAGCGTGCAGCGCGTTGGCTAGAAGCCGCGGGCGTCAAGATCACCCGAGACAAGAACGGTGACGTTGACGGCGTGATCGAGATCCAAGCCGGGACGGCGATCGAGCCGGACGACCTGGGCGCATGCGACCTGCCCGGCTCGATTGGTCCGGGGTCCAAAACACTTATCTAATTGCTGGCAGCAAACCGCGGGCCGGGCGGCTCAGTCCCGAGCGCCGTAATTGCGGAGCATCATCGCAACGCGGTTGTAGATCCAGGGAGATCGACTCATCCGCTCTTTGGCCAAACTAAGCGGGTCGGGGCTGGCGCGGGCTACGACCTGGGCGTTAGGGTCGGCGCCGTTCTCAAGCAGAAACTCGACGATCTCCATGTTCCCGCGCGCCACCGCTTCGTAGAGCGGTGTCGGCGACGCATTGTTCGTGCGGCCGTCGATGTCGGCGCGGTGCGCGACCAGCAGTTGGACGACCTCGTCGTGGTTGTGGTGGACGGCGAAAAACAACGGCGGCCCATCGACGCGGTTCGTGTCGCAGTGTGCGTTAACGTCGCCACCGTGCTCGAGCAGCATCTCGACGATCTGTTTCTGCCCGGATACCACGGCGAAGTACAACACCGGGGCGAGCGCCTTGTCCGCCTTGATCGCCATGTCGAGGTCGGCGCCGTTTTCCAGCAACAGTTCGACGAGGTCCGCGTGCCCGTTGGTGACAGCCAGGAAGAGTGGTGTTTCCCCGGTTTCGAGTGAGGTTCGGGCGTTGACGTCGCCGCCGTACTCAAGCAGAACCCTGGCCGCATCGTAGGCCCCGCGCTGAGCGGCAAGGTGCAGGGGTGAGCGGTTGCGCCGGGTCGCGGCCGCCTGAGAGGGGTCTTTCTCAAGTTGTTGCCGCAGCTTGACTGTATCACCCAAACCCACAGCGGTGAAGACATCCACCTCGGCACCGGACAACACGAGTTGCTGGACCGTGTCGTCGCGCTCGTGCAAAACGGCGATCTCTAACGGGGTCTCGTTGTGATGGTTAAGCGCGTTGACGTCGGCACCGAAGCGCAGGAGCTTGGTGATCGTGTGCCCGTAGCCGTTCATCGCCGCCAGGTGCAGCGCGGTGTTGCCATCGCTGTTCTGAGCGTTGACCTGCGCTCCGCGATCGAGCAGCAGGTCGATGATCCGGGTGTGCCCATTCTCGGCCGCGCCGACAAGCGGATTGGCCTCGCCGCCGTTGACATCGGCACCGTGATCCATCAGCAGTGAGACCATCTGCCAACGGCCGGCACCCGCGGCACGGTACAGCGGTGTGTCGGAGGAGTCGCCGAGATTGGGGTCGGCACCGGCTTTGAGCAGCATCGAGACGGCTTCGTGCTGCCCAGCGATCACGGCGTGATACAGCGGAGTGCGGCCGTCGTTGTCGATTGTGTTCGCGTCGGCGTCTTGGTCCAGGAGCAGATCGACGACCTCGACCCAGCCGCCGTCGGCTGCGGTCTCGAGCGCGGTTAGGTTTCGCTCGATTCCGCCGAGCACGATCCCCGCGCGTTTATCGATATCCACGCCGAGCTCGAGCGCTTTACGGACAGTCTCAGCGTCGCCGGAACTCGCCGCGGTCACGAGGGTATGAGCGGTTGGCCACCAGAGGTAGGTTGCCAGAAACACGATTACCACGGGATTGATGGCCAATCCGATCATCGGCAACACCCGCTTGCGTCGGCCCGAGGCGATGCCCGCGATTGATAGGCCGACACCGACCGCACACATCCCGCAGACGGACGACACCAGCAGCACGAGGATGAGTGTGCTCGCCGCGCCGTCGACACCCTTGAAGGGTACGGCGACCAGCGACAGTGTCAGTCCAAGCATGGCCAGGCCGCAGGCCATCACGCCGAGAAACGAGTGCTTCTTCGGCTGATTCGGGTCGCGCCGGCTGCGGTGACGGCGCTGAGGATTGATCAGGTGCTCGCTGGGACTGGCCATGGGACGGAGTAACTCGGTTGGGGTGCCGCTCGGGGTGGTTGATCCGCTGTAGCTGCGGGCTCAAACCGCGATCGTGTGACGTCGGATTGATTAAGCGGATACGGTTCGGCCGTGTGCCACCCCCACCAAGGCGGGTGGCAGCAGCGATTATAACCCGTTTATCTTTCCGGTCCACGGGAGGACGGTTGCGTTATCGGGGATTTTTACGTTTTGGCTGGTTCGACCGATCCGGGGGCAGTTGAGCCGGACGTTGGTTGGCCGGCCGGAGCGGTGATCCCAAGACTGGTCAGAGCGTCGTGCTCGACGACTGCCCGGAGCTGTTCGCGTGGGATGGCCGGCAGATTCGTGCCCAGGAAAAAAGTATTGACCGAGTAGATCGTGACGATCGCGTCCTGCGGCGTCATGAACGGGAAGTCGCTGCCGAAAAGCAGTTGGCCGATCACGCCCTGCTGGTGCGCGAGCAGCAGCGAGTTGTATAGCTGCCACGGGCGTCGGGTCAGGTCGGACAGGTCGGCGAACAAATTGCGGTGCTTGCCAATCAGCACGAGAGCTTCTTCGATCCACGGATGCCCAAGTTGAGCGATCACCATGCGTAACTTGGGGAAGGTACGGGCCGGCTCATCGAATAGATGCGGTTGGCTATAACCGAGCACCGCGGCGGAACCGAAGTGCGTGCCCAGGTGAACCATGATCGGAAGGCCGAGTTCCTCACAGCGTGCATAGAGGCGCATCGCGCGCGTGTGGCAAGGGTGGTAGTTCTGCGCGGCTGGGCTGATCGTCACACCGACCAAGCCTAACTCGACAGCGCGGTCGAGGCTGGCCATGTAGCCGCGGTCCATCGGATCGATGCCGGCGAATCCGAGGTAACGCTGCGGGTTGCGGGCGACGTAGCCGGCGACTTGTTCATGCGGGATCGAAGCGTCGAGGAACTGGCTCTCGAACCCGTGGATGATCGCGTGCTGGACGGTCGCCATCGCCTCGTCGAATGCTTCGGGCGACGCGTTGGCGCGGTCCCAGGGGTCCGCGGGCATCTGGCGGATCGAGTGGGCCGCGTCCGCCCCAAGCTGTTCGGGGGATTGCCACAGGTGCGCGTGGACGTCGACAATCTTCGAGACGACAGCCTGCCCGGCGTCCGGCGAAGGGGCGATTCCAGACGGCGTGCCCGGGCGCGGCGGCGCTGCGGCGTCCGGGTCCGATCCCTTGGGCGGGTCGGCGTCCGGGTTGGCGGCGTGGTTTGGCGGGTCGATCGGGTCCGTCATGATCGGATGGTAACGCAGCCGTGAGCGCGGGCCAAGGCGGAAAGGTTGAGTCTTTGCAGGCGTCGGACTCGGGCCTAGCAGCAGCCGTCAGGATGGGTTTCGTCGTACTGCTGGGCGGTCATGAGTTTGTCGAGCTGCGCGGGGTCAGCCGGCTTGACCTTAATCAACCACCCCTGGTCGTGGGGGTCCTCGTTGATGACGGCTGGTGTGTCGATGGCCTGGTCGTTCACAGCGACGATCTCGCCGTCGATCCCGCTGTAGAGTTCGCTGGTCGCTTTGACGGATTCGATCTCGCCGAACGACTCGCCGGCTTTGATCTGGCCGTCGGACTTGAGGATGTCGACAAAGGTGATGTCGGTCAGCTCGTTGACGGCGAAACGCGTCAGGCCGATGACGACGGTGTCGCCTTGCGGATGATGCCATTCGTGCGTCTCGGCGTAGCGGCGGTCGTCGGGGGAAGCCATGGGTAGTCGCTCCTTTGAATCGGTCCGGGCTTAGCCGACGGCGGCCTCTTTGGCGGTGGATTGCGCCCACTTGATTAGCAAGTCGGCAACCTCAGGTCGGCTAAACTCCTGCGGCGGGCGCTGGCCTTCCTGAAGCATCGCGCGGACTTTCGTGCCGGACAGGAAGACTTTCTGATCCGGGCCGTGCGGGCAAGTCTTGGCGCTGGTCATCCCCTCGCAAGTCTTGCACCAAGCCGAGTGCTCGAACTTCAGCGGGACGATGCCGATCTCAGTGGCGTCGAACCGGTTGAAGATTTCCTGAGCATCGTACGTGCCGTAGTAGTCACCAACACCCGCGTGGTCGCGACCAACGATGAAGTGTGAGACGCCGTAGTTCTTGCGGACCAGTGCGTGGAGGACCGCCTCGCGCGGGCCGGCGTATCGCATCGCCGCGGGCATCACCGACAGCATCGTGCGATCGGCCACGTAGTACTTCGCGATCAGCGCCTCGTAACAGGCCATACGGACATCGGCGGGGATGTCGCCGGGCTTGGTCTCGCCGACAAGCGGGTGGATCAGCAGACCGTCGCAGATCTCCAACGCGCACTTAGTCAGATACTCGTGTGCACGGTGGATCGGGTTGCGCGTCTGGAATGCGGCGATGGTGTGCCAGCCGCGCTCGGCGAAAGCGGCGCGGGTCTTGGCCGGGGCCAGGCGGTGGTCGGTGAACTGCTCGCCGGGCTCCGATTGCGGGGTGACGGTGAGCACGTCGATCGGACCGGCCACCAGCCAATCGCCCTCTTCCAGAACGGCCTGGGCACCGGGATGGGCGGAGTCTTCGGTACCGAATACGTTGGGTACTTCGAGCGCTTTGTCGTGCTTGTAGATCTGCTCAACGCTGATGATGCACAGCAACGTGTCGTCGCGGTGGTAAAGCGCCGCTCGGCCACCCTCGGCGAGTTTCGCCTTGACCGCGTCATCGACGGCGAGGGTGATCGGAATCGGCCAAGGCGTGCCATTGGCCAACCGCATATCGCGGCAGATCGACTCGAAGTCGGCCTTGCCGGCGAACCCGGTCAGCGGGCTGAACGCGCCGATCGCGATCATCTCCAGGTCACACGCCTGCTTGGCGCTGAGCGTGATCTTCGGTAGACCCGCGGCGGCGGCCTTGAGCTTAGCGGCCTTGTCGGCGTCTACAATACGATTGACGAGTTTGCCGCCGTGCGGCTGGATCAATTTAGACATTTGGGATGAATCCTTGTCGAAACGGGGGTTAGTGGGGAGAAGGATAGTAGTGCCCCCGACTGCCCGCCGCAACCCGTGATTTCGGGCTTTTGTGCGTTGTTCGTAAGTGGCGTAACCTAGACACAATAGAACTTTATAAGCAGGAGTGAATCAATGAAACCGCTTAGACCCACCCCCCTAACCTCGGCCCTCTCGCTCCTTTTGATCGCTTTGTTCTGCCTGCCCACCAGCGCCGCACCGCCCGGCGAACAGCTCATCGACAAGGTGATCGCCGCCTACCGGGACATCGATCAATACGACGCGACCATGCGTCTACAGATACGCGAGACCCGCGATCGATGGACCCACACACGCCAGACCGAATTCTTCTTAGTATTCGACCGATCAGTCAACCACCTGTTCATGGATATGCCCTACCAACAGGTCGCTGTCGACGGCAGCCATCTCCGATACAAAGGCCAACAGTTTCCAGGCAGGCACGTGGAAATCCCGATCGGCTCCGACCCCTTTGACGTTTTCCGAATTGTTCAACAGACCTTGGCCCCCAACTACCCCATCTACCCGGTCATCCAGCCTGACCTCGCTTTCCTCCTCTCCGACGACCCTCTCGTCTCCCTCGTCCTCTTTAGCCAGAATGCCGCTGGCAAACCCGTCACCCTCCCCCCCGATGAAAACGACCCACAAAATCGCCCACGCATCCAGGTCGCCGTCCCGCAAATCCTGGCGACCCTAACTATCAATCCAGACACCCACCTGATCGACAAAGCCGTCTTCGATTTCGACACCGCCTCGATGGGCAGTCCGGTCGTCACCACCATGGCATATATCATGGACTTCACTATCCATAGTACCGGCGAACCCATCGCCAAGGACCGCTTCGCCTTCGACACCACCGGCTCGATCGCCTCGCCCTCCATGCAGCACATGATGGCCAGTGGGTCCAACGGGCCGCACCCGCTGACCAGTCAACCCACACCCGAATTAGTATTGCCCGACATCGACGGCAACGAATACGACATCGCCGACGAAGACGCCCAGGTCATTGTCCTGGACTTCTGGGCCACCTGGTGCCCGCCCTGCGTCGCCGGGCTCCCCGAACTGCAGGCCGTCTACGACTGGGCACAGGCCGAAGGTAAATCGGTCGCGATCTACGCCGTCAACCAGGGCGAATCCGTCGAAGAAGTCAAAGCCTTCTGGGCAGAAAAAGGCCTGTCTATCCCCGTGCTGATGGATGAAGAATTCACCACCGCCCAGGCCTTCATGGTCAACGGCATCCCCCAGACCGTCATCATCGCCAACGGCAAGGTCCAACAGGTCCACGTCGGCTTCCGCCCCGGCATCGGCGAGCAGATGAAGGCGGAGATCGAGGCATTAATTACAGCAGTGATAGAACGGAAATAAGTTTTTAACCCGGTTGGATTCTTATCCGTTTGAATCCGAACCCATCCGAGTTATTTATTCTTCTTCTCTTTCTTAGAAGATGTGCCCGACGCCGAGCTATCCGACTTGGTGGATTGCTTCGTGTTGTCGGTTGAAGAAGACTTCGTCTCACCACTTTTCTTGTCGTTCTTGTCTTCCTTCTTCGGCTTCGCCGCGTCGGTCTCGGCCTTGGCGTCTTTCTTGTAGCCCTCGGAGCGGTAGTCGGTCTCGTAGAAACCCGAGCCCTTGAAGATGATCCCCGCGCCGGTTCCGATCTGGCGGACCAGCTTGTTCTTGCCGCAGTCCGGGCATTTTTTCAGAGGTTTGGCCGACATCGACTGGAACTCTTCCAGCTCGTGTCCGCAGGCGTCACAGATGTATTCGTAGGTAGGCATGGGTGGGGTCTGGGGTACAGGGTCTAGGGTCTATTCAGAATCCAACGCCGACGCTAAGCGTAGCGGCGGGTATCAGGCACCGGTCCGAACTCTGTGCTAACAGCTAACGGTTAATCGCTAACTGCTTAACCTACTCCGCGATACTCACCTTCGCCGGGCGGATCGTCACGTCGTTGAGCACGTACCCCGGCTGCAGTTGGGCGGTCACGTGGTTGGACTCGATGTCGGTGTCCGGCTGACGCATCAGCGCCTCGTGGAGATTCGGGTCGAACGCCTCGCCGGTTTCCACGTCCAGCCGCTGCACGCCGAAGCCCGTCAGCGTCCGCATGAGTTCGTCGCGCACGATGGTGACGCCCTTGATCAGGTCCGCCGCGGATGTCTTCTCGGGGTCCAGCCCAAGCGCGCTGTCAAAATGATCCAGCACGGGGATCAGCTGCTTGGCGATCTCGATCAGCTTCTGCTGCTTCGCCGCGACCACGTTCTGCTCGGCGCGACGGCCGAAGTTCTGGTAGTCCGCCATCATCCGCTTGAGCTTGTCCGCCAGCTCGTCGCGCTCGGCGATCGCGTCCGCCAGTGGGTCGGCCTCCCCGGCTTCTTCTTCGGCGATGTCGGGGAATTGGAGCGCCTCCTCGGCCTCGTCCAGTTCCCACTCCTGCGGCTCCGCCTGCTCGTCGGGTTTTGTGTTTTCTTCACTCATATCGGGCCTCGGTCGGCGTATGGTGTGGTGATTCGATCAGCTGATGTACGACTTGATCTTGTCCCAGAACCCCTGGCTGTGTGGCATCACGTCGCGGTCTTCGGTCTCTGCGAACTCACGCAGCAGGTCTTCCTGTTTCCCGGTGAGTTTGGTCGGCACCTCGATCAGCAGCACGATGACCAGGTCGCCGTTGCGTCCGCCACGAAGGTTCGGCAGGCCCTTGCCCGATGCGCGGATCAGGTCCCCGTGCTGTGAGCCTGGCTTGATCGTGACTTCGTGCTGCCCGTTGATCACCGGCACGTCCAAAGTTGCTCCCAGCGCCGCCTGCGTGAAGCTGATCGGCATCTTCAAGATCAGATGATCGTCTTCGCGGGTAAATAGCGAGTGGTCCTTCACGCGGACCACCACGTGCAGGTCGCCGTGCGGCCCGCCCTTTGCACCCGGCTCCCCCTCGCCTGGAACGCGGATCGCTTGGCCGTCGTGTATGCCGGCGGGAATCTTTACGTTAAGCACGCGCTTCTTAGGCTGTCGCCCGTCGCCCACACAGGTCTTGCACTTATCCTTGACGACCTTGCCCTCGCCGTTACAGGCCGGGCACGCCGTGACCATCCGGAACATCCCGCCGAGCCCACTCTGCGCGACCTGGCCCGCGCCGCCGCAACTCACACAGGAGATCGGCTCGGCCCCCGGTGCCGCGCCACTGCCCTTGCAACTCTCGCAGAGGTCCTGCCGTGTAAACTCGATCTCGCGCTCGATACCTTCCGCGACGTCTTCCAGTGAAATTTCCGCCTGCGTTTGCAGGTCGTAGCCGCGCTGCGGTCCCTGTCGACCACGTCGCCGCCGCTGCCCGCCGAACTGCCCGCCGCCGCCACCGAAGATGTCCTCGAACATCGAGAAGATGTCCCCGGCATCCATGTGGCTGAAGTCGTGCCCGCTGGTGCCTTTCAGCCCCGCGTGACCGTACTGGTCGTACATCTGGCGCTTGTTGGCGTCGCTGAGCACCTCGTACGCCTCGGCCGACTCCTTAAACTTCGCCTCGGCCTCCGCGTCACCGGGGTTGCGGTCCGGGTGGTGCTTCATCGCCAGCTTGCGATAAGCCCGCTTGACGTCCGCCTCGCTCGCGTCACGAGCAATCCCAAGCACCTCGTAGTAATCCAACTGGGTAGGCATAGGCTATTTCACTACGGGGCAAAGAAAAGAAGTGATCCGCAGATTTCACAGATTACGCAGATATGAAAATACGTTCTCGCTGGATGAGACGATCTTAATCTGGGTCATCTGCGCAATCTGCGGATACGACTCCTGGTTTTCTTCACAGTGACCTGCGGTTCAACCCGATCCTCTATTTACGACACCGCGCCCGCGACCGCCTCTTCATCTTCCTTAAGGTCAGAGACCAGCACGTTCGTCGTCAGCATCAGTCCAGCGACCGATGCGCTGTGCAGCAGCGCGGTGCAGGGGACCAGGGCCGGGTCGATGATGCCGGCCTTGACCATGTCCACAAACTTCCCGGTCGAGGCGTCGTAGCCCTGGTTGCCCTTGGCGTTCTTGACCTGTTCGGAAACGATATGCCCGTCCTCGCCGGCGTTTGTCACGATCTGCTGCAACGGCGCTTCGCAGGCCGCAGCCACCGCGTCGTAGCCCAGCTTCTCATCGCCACGCGCCTTGTCACGTGCCTTCTCGATTGCGGCGATTGCACGGATCAATGCGACGCCGCCGCCGGGGACGTAGCCGCCCTGTGCCGCCGCCTTCGTGGCGTGCAGCGCGTCGTCCACGCGGTCCTTGCGTTCCTTCATCGCCGTCTCGGTCGCGGCACCAACGTTGATGATCGCGACACCGCCGGTCAGTTTCGCCAGGCGCTCCTGGAGCTTCTCGCGGTCGTAGTCGCTGGTGGTCTTCTCGATCTGCACCTTGATCTGCTCGACCCGAGCGTTGATGTCCTTCTTCTTGCCTGCGCCCTGGATCACGGTCGTGTTGTCCTTATCGACCACGATCTTCTTGGCCGAACCCAGCGCATCCAGCTCAAGCGTCTCAAGCTGCACGCCCAGGTCTTCGCTGATGAATTGTGCGCCGGTCAGGGCGGCGATGTCGCCGAGCATCGCCTTGCGACGATCGCCGAAACCGGGAGCCTTCACCGCCGCAACCTTCAGCACGCCACGCAGGCGGTTGACGACCAGCGCCGCCAGTGCCTCGTTCTCAACGTCTTCCGCGATGATCAACAAAGGCTTCTGCGCCATCGCGACCTTGTTTAGTAGTGGCAATAAATCAGGCAGGCTGCTGATCTTCTTCTCGTGCACCAGGATCAGGCAGTCTTCCAGCTCGCATTCCTGCGTCGCCGGGTCGGTCATGAAGTATGGCGAGAGGTAGCCCTTGTCGAACTGCATGCCCTCGACGTAGTCCAGGCTTGTCTCGGCGGCCTTGCCTTCTTCGACCTCGACCACGCCGTCCGCACCAACCTTGGCGATCGCCTCAGCGATCAGCTCGCCGATCTCTACGTCGTGGTTAGCCGACACGGTCGCGACCTTCTGGTAGTCGGCCTTGCCCTTGCACTTCACCGCCGAGGCGTTGATCGCATCGATCGCCGTGTTCGCCGCCGCCAGGATGCCACGCTGCACGGCCATCGGGTTCGCGCCCGCGGTCACGTGACGCAGCCCGGCGTTGAAGATCGCCTCGGCCAGGATCGTCGCGGTCGTGGTCCCGTCGCCTGACTTGTCGGAGGTCTTCTTGGCGACCTCGATGACCATCTTCGCGCCCATATTTTGGAACGGCTCGCTGATCTCGACCTCTTTCGCAACCGACACGCCGTCCTTAGTCACCGCGGGCCCGCCGAAGGACTTCTGCAGCACCACGTTCCGGCCCGTCGGGCCAAGCGTTACCTTTACCGCCGCCGCCAGCTTCTCGAGCCCCTTCTTAAGCTCGACCGCCGCCTCAGCGCCGAAAATCATCTGTTTACTTGCCATGGTTTGGCTCCGTTTATCTTTCATGGGCACGACGCTCGGTAGGGCGGTGCCAGTTATATTTCGTGTTCAGTAATACGAGAAAAAACTATCCGGGGGCGGGGGGAGCTTACTTCTCGATGATCCCGAGCAGTTCGCTTTCCTTGACGATCATGTGCTCGACGCCATCGATGTCGACCTCGGTCCCTGCATACTTGCCGTAGATTACGGTGTCACCCTTCTTCACCGACAACGCGTTGTGCTTGCCTTCATCATTGAGCTTGCCAGGCCCGGCCGCGACGACCTTCCCGGTCATCGGCTTCTCGGTCGCGCTCTCCGGGAGGTAGATCCCGCTCTTGGTCTTGGTTTCGGCCTCGGTCGGCTTAACCAGCACGCGGTCTTCCAGTGGGCGGACGGATGTTTTTGCTTTGTTCTTGGTTGCGGTTGCCATCTTTTATATCTCCAGCGTTCTTGGTTGGTGTTGTTTGTTTGTGTTTAGTAATTGATGCACAGGTGCCGAGCGTGGGACTACATCATCCCACCCATGCCACCCATGCCGCCCATGCCTGGCATGCCACCCATGCCACCCATCCCGCCCATGCCACCCATCGGGTCGCCGCCCATTCCGGGGGCACCGGCGGGCTCTTCATCCGTTGGCGAATCGGTGACGACGCAGTCCGTCGTCAGCAGCAAGGCCGCCACGCTCGCCGCGTTCTGCAACGCGGTGCGGTCCACCTTTGCCGGCGTGATGATGCCACGCTCGACCAGGTCCGTGTACTCCAGCTTCAACGCGTCGAAGCCGAACGCCCCCGTGCCCGCCTCGACCTTACGCACGACGACCGTGCCACGCTCGCCGGCGTTGTCCGCGATCGTCTGCAACGGCAGCTCCATCGCCTTGGCGACCAGCCGAACGCCCGCCGCCTCGTCGTCGTTTTTCGTCTTGAGGTTCTTGAGCCGGGCGATCGAGCGGATAAAGCTCACGCCGCCGCCGGGCACGATGCCTTCTTCGACCGCCGCACGGGTCGCGTGCAGCGCGTCCTCGACACGGGCCTTCTTCTCTTTGAGCTCCGCTTCCGAGGCAGCCCCGACGTTGATCTGTGCCACGCCGCCGGTCAGCTTCGCCAGCCGTTCCTGCAGCTTCTCGCGGTCGTAATCGCTGGTGGTCGTCTCGACCTCCCGGCGGATCTGGGCGATGCGTGCCTGGATGTCCTTGCTCGCACCAGCACCCTCGATGATCGTCGTGTTGTCCGCATCGATCGTGATCTTCTTGGCAAGACCCAACTGGTTCAGCTCGACCTTATCAAGATCAACGCCCAGGTCCTTCATGATCGGCTCGGCTCCGGTCAGCACCGCGATGTCTTGCAGCATCGCCTTGCGACGGTCGCCGTAGCCTGGGGCCTTGACCGCACAGACATTCAGCACGCCTCGCAGCTTGTTCATCACCAGCGCCGCCAGGGCTTCGCCCGCGACGTCCTCGGCAATAATGAGTAGCGGCTTCTTCGCCTGCTGTACCTTCTCAAGCAACGGCACGATCTTCTGGATCGAGTCGATCTTGTCTTCGTAGACAAGCACCAGGGCCTTATCCATCACGACCTGCATCTGGTCTGCGTCGGTAATGAAGTTGGGCGAAAGGTATCCGCGGTCGAACTGCATGCCCTCGACGACGTCGAAGTAGGTCTCCAGGCTCTTGCCTTCCTCGACCGTGATGACGCCGTCCTTGCCGACTCGCTCAAACGCATCAGCCATGATCTTGCCGATCGTCGGGTCGTTGTTGGCGCTGATGGTCGCGACGCTGGCGATGTCCTTCTTGCCCTTGACCGGCTTGGCGAGCTTGGCGATCTCTTCGACCACCGCGTCCACCGCGATCTTCATCCCGCGGACCAGCGCGTTCGCCTCGGCCCCCGCGGTGATCTGCCGCAACCCCTCCTTAAAGAGGGCCTCCGCCAGCACGGTCGAGGTCGTCGTCCCGTCGCCGGCCTTGTCCGAAGTCTTGCTGGCGGCCTCCTTCACGAGCTGAGCCCCCATGTTCTCGCTCTTGTCCGCCAACTCGATCTCCTCGGCCACGGTCACGCCGTCCTTGGTCACGGTCGGCCCGCCCCAGGACTTGTCAAGGATCGCGTTGCGGCCACGGGGCCCCAGCGTGCTCTTTACCGCCGCCGCCAGCTTCTCAACGCCCAGCAGCAGGCTCCTGCGGGCATCCGCCTCGAAAGCAATATCTTTCACAGCCATATCTATTCATCTCCACGAAGTTAAGGTTCGGGTCTGTCTGTATTTACATTCATTCCAAGCCCGCTGAAGGCCCTGGGCCTTCGGCGGGGTCGGCCCTTTAAGGCATCACCCACCGCGCGGCAGGTATAGGATCGCAACTGCCATGCCCATCAAACGTCATTGCCCGGAGAGATTGGTGTGGCTATAAGTAAATAATATACAATAATTTAAATGTTAAATTGGGTTCTTACGCGATGCCGGTCAACGGCTCCCTGCTGTCATCGTGACAGGTTGCCCCCATCTGATATGACAGTTCTGCCACATCCCACCGGTACAACCCGGATGGTCTCGATACGGTGCTGCTGCCCCCGCCATCCTCCGTGTCTGGGTGCCTCCGTGTGCTCCGTGATAGGCCTTGCCGACCGCATCCATGCGCACAACCAAATCCCTCCCCCACCCCGAATTCAACACCGCATTAAAATCGCTTTCCCCTATCCTCCACAAGACTTGCAACCTCCGGCCCGTCATATCAAACCACCCCCATGCGCACAAACCCGGCCTTTCCCGCATAGGTAGAGGCGCGACATTATTTTAATCGTGTCTGCTGACAACCTCACGACGGCGATCGACAGCTACCCTGAGCATCCAAAGATTAAAAGGACCAGGACTCGAGGGCTGCCCCCACGGAACG
>JAJDCY010000013.1 GCA_029260595.1 Phycisphaeraceae bacterium
GGGCAGACGATGTTTCGTGAACTGTTCGCCGGGCTCACGTTCGGGGGTGACCGTCAGGACCTGGACCGGACCGCCCACGAGCCATTCACCTTCCTGGATGACCGCCATGACGCCGGGATGGGCTCCATCCTCGGTGCCGAAGACGTTGGGAATCTCCAGGTCCTTGTCGTGGGGGTAGATGTCCTCGAGGTCGATGACCGCCATGAGGGTGCCGTCGGCATGCTTCAAGACCGCCTGGGAACCTTCGGACAGGGTCGCCTTGGTCTCATCATCGACGGCCAAGGTGATGGGAATGGGCCAGACGGTTCCGTCAGCGAGCCTCATATCCTTGCAGATCGACTCGAAATCGGCCTTGCCGACGAATCCCGTCAAGGGGCTGAAGGCGCCGATGGCGATCATCTCCAGGTCGCAACTCTGCTTGGTGGATAGCGTGATACGGGGCACAGCCGCGGCCTCGGCCGTCATCGCGGCGGCCCGCTCGGCACCGACGAATCGGTCGACCAGGGTGCCGCCGTGGGGTGTGATTAGGCTCGGCGTGCTCATCGGTCTGCTACTCCCATATATAAAGGTTGGCGCCAGCGGGCCAGCGTGTTGCCGGCGACCTGCTCGTACGCGGGTCGGCGATGGTAGTGGTCCCTGAGAAAGGATTCAAACGGACGGATCGGCGGCATCCTGAGAGGTCGCTGGTCTAGCTCCCAAAACGATACGCCTCACTGATCCGTTTGGGCGTTGAGTTCCCAGGAATAAGGCTGAAACGACACGTCGTATCCGGCGACGTACTCGGGATGATATCGGTCGATGTACGTTGCGAGATTGGCGCGGCCGCCGAAATCGTCGGCATACCAATCAAAGATCGAAGACAAGTACAGTTTCTTGTCGCGCCCGTCGATTCGGTTGCGCGAACCGTCAGTTACAAAGCGCCGCATATTCTCATCAAGTGTCTTGTCGAGCTCCGCGGCGCGGTACGCACGCGGCAGCAGCGGCGGACATGATCGGGCCCCGCAGACCAGCGCGACGTGGATGCGTGGGTCCTGAAACGTCGGGCGGATGATGTTGTTCTCAAGGTGATTCAGGGAGATGGTCTTGCCTACGAGGCGGACCAGCGGGTCCTTGAAGACCGAGAAGTCGTTCTCGTCCGGACGGTAGCCGGGGCGGTAACGGTCGATGACAGCTTTGATCATCGTCGCGTTGTAGAGATTGATGTAGAACGCAAGTTGTTCGGACAGCGGCATTATGTCGGGGCGGGTGTCCGCAAGACGGTCAAGGTACGCGGTAAGGTCGGGCAGGAACTCGCGACGGATCAGTGTGTAGTCGACCAACTCGTTGCTGACGGCGCGGGCGAGGATCGTGTCGAAGGCGGTGTGGTCGAACGAGGGCGCGACCGCGGAGGGTCGGCTGATCGTTGCGGGGTCGGCGTCGATCGGCGCATCGGGTTGAGCCTGCAGGCAGCCTGCGAGCAAGAGTGTTAAACAGGCCGAATATAGGCATCGAGGCATCTTGAGAACCCTTTGAAGTCCGGTGCGATGCAACTCACAACGCGATCGGTTGGCCGTTGACGCGCAACTCGGCCATCTGCACCGGCGAGGCGGCAAGCCTGTCGGTGCCCAGGATATTACCGGACTTCGGATCGATACGGCCGAACGTCAACACGCCGGTCGGGCAACTCTGCACGCAGGCCGAGCAGCGGACGCACTCGGGGTCCTGCATCGGCAGCCCCTTGTTGGCGAAGTTCATGATGTCGATGCCCTGATGGCAAACCGAGGTGCAGACGTTGCAGGAGATGCATTTTTTCTTGTCGGCGAGGATGCGGAACCGCGAGAACCGCGCATAGATGTGCATCAGCGCGGCCAGCGGACACGCGAAGCGGCACCACACCCGCCCGCTGAACCAGAAGTAAAACGCGACGCCGAACACCCCAGCCCAGAGCAGATCAACGAACCATGCGTAGTTCAGGAAGTTCATCGGAAACGGCAGCGATTGCCAATCCGTGCCAACTCCCATCAGCCCACCCATGTACGCGGCGCGAACGGCGTCATGGACGGCAGTCCCCTGTGGCGTGCTCCAGCCAACGATGCGGAGCACGAGCAGCACCAGCGCCATCGCCAGGAACACCTGGCCGAGCATGTTCAGCCGGTTCCACACCGGCCCGTGCGGCATCTTGTGTCGGTGTGCATCACCCATCGTCTCGGCCAGCGCACCGCACGAACAGATCCACCCGCAGTAGGCGCCCTTGCCCCACCGGTAGATCAGCAGAGGGATGATGACGAAGGTCTGGATCAGGCTGATGATCAGCCATGTCCACATCGGTTGGTCCGTGAACACGTTCCAGATCATCAGCGGCCAGGCAAGGATGAAGCCAACGCTGCGCCAATACTCGCGCCCCTGCACGTCCCACTCGGTCAGCGGGAAGAGTGCATCGGCGACCGTGCGACCAACACCTTCGTTGAACCAACCGTTGTGCCCTATCCACGGGAGCAGGATGTACGGGAGCAGGAAGAGTGGGACGCATTGGATAGCCATGAGGCTGAGCGTCTGTACTTTGACGTAGGGCGTCTTGCGGCGGCGGATGCGGCGGAACCCGAAAATGATGATGCACAAACAGTATGCCAGCGAGTAATAGAAGCTCGGCGAGAGCATCGACAGCTTGATCGTGCCGAACAGGTGCGCGGGGTTGTCCGGCGTCGCGAGGTTAAACGGGAACCAGTGGTTGTCCTTGAACCATGCCTTGACAGGGATGCCCAGGTCGCTCTTCCAGTGGTAGAGGAATACGCAGAACGAAAAGAAGGCGATGAACCCGACCCACGCGGCTTTGGACCACTCGCCGTTAATGCGGACACCGGACTTTCGGAAGAAACTCAGCGGCGCCTCGCGGCCAATCATCGCGAACACCGCATCGTTCGGGATACGCCGGTCCTGGCCCTCGCTGTCGGTGATCACGACTTCGTTCTCGAGGATCTCCTTCGGCTTCGAGGCCATCATCAGCGAGGCCGATCCCGGCTGGCGGTGCTCGTCCATGAAGCGCCCCGCGGCGGTAGTAACGCGCTCCGATGACGGGTTCTCAACGGCAACGTCAGCATTGGGGTTGGCCGCGAGCGCCTGGAGCTTCTCAATATTCTCGGGCTTGGGGCGGCTAAACTCGGGCTTGCGGTACGACAACGTGACCTTGCAGCCACACGTCGCCAAGGCGATTGCGGTTTCCATCGCGCTGTCGCCACCGCCTACAACCAGGACATCCTTGCCGCAATAATCCTTGGGGTCGTGCAACCGGTTGTAGACCTTGTCGAGATTCTCGCCAAGGACGCCAAGCTTGCGAAAATTGCCCGACCGGCCGATACCGACGATCACGCGGTGGGCAAGCAGATTGTCGGCTTTGGTCAGGACGACCTCGAGGAGTTTGCCTTTTCGCGCGACGTGATCGGCATGCGCGTTGAGCGGCTCAATCCCTTGCCCAAGGGTTTTCTCACGCAGCTCGGCGACGAGCGGTTCCTTCACACTCGCGGCGTCGGAAAACTGCAACTGCCCCGCCGGGGTCATGTCAGTCGGGTAGGTGTAGATCGGTTTCCCCTTGGGGAAATTAACGATCGTGGAGAACGGCTCGGACGCCTCAACGATCACGAAATGCAAACCCTGTTGCTTGGCCTCGAGCGCCGCCGCCATGCCGGCGACTCCGGCACCGATAATGACCAGGTCGTAAGCGGTGTTATTGCCGGTTGAGGCTGATCGATCGCGTTTCTGGAAGTCGGGGTCGGCAACAATCGTCTGCACCGCCCGGGCGCCGGTGTGCGACGAGAACTTGAGCAGCGGAATACCGGTGATATCACCGACGATGTACAGCCCGGGGACACTGGTTGATCCGTCTTCACGCGTCTCCGGCAGTCGCTCGACATGCCCGGCCGGCCACCGCGTGTGCAGCCAGTGCGTGTAGCGCTTCGCCAGTGAGATCATCGTAGGGATTCCTGATTGCGGCGCGGCGAATGGAAGGTGCCGAAACGAGCGTCGTCATCAGAACTAGCGGATGCCAACCATTATTCCCGACGACCGATCCGCTCGTGGATTACGGCGATTCGTCATCGGCTTCGAGGTCGTCCGGCGGGGTACTGAAATTATCCGCCGTGGCCGCCTCGGCTTTGAGTGCCCGCAGGACCGGGTAGTACTGCGTGAACACCCAGTCTTCGACGGCGGACGTCGCGTGGCAGGAGTTGCACGAAGCCGTCGGCATGGCGTCGGTAGTAAGCTCCATGTTGGGCTCCTTCCCGAAGCTGAAGTACGCCCAGTTACCCGGCTCGTTAGGGAACCGCATCGCGTCTTTCACCGCGGCTTCCAGCCCGAGGAACTCGCCCATGAAATACCCCTTACCGCTCACCGCTTGCGTTGACCCCACGCTGACGAGCTCCTTAAGCAGGACCGTCCCGTCGGGGAATACACCGGTACGCCGGTAGATCGAGTAGGCGTAGGGGTTGATGTAGACGTTGTGAAACTCGGGGAACGCGGCTTTGCCGCCGTTGAGCTCGTTCGGCGTGAGCGGCGCCCCAACAAAAACCCAGCGGTGGTACTCATCCGGCCGAACCAATTCATTGTGCCGAGTGAACAACGGTTTGGTCAGGTCAACATCATCCTGTGCGGTGGCTTCAGGTGGGCTATTCACAACTGCCAGACCTGTGAGCGCCGCGGCGAAACCGACAATCGGCATGACTCTCGAGACGCGCGACAAGTTATGGCTGCGGCGTGCTGACTTCATCGGGGTCTCCTCGGGGCTCGAATTTTCGCGCGACATGAAGATTTTCGCTGAATCACCTCCGCCCGGCAAACCTGTCGCCGCACCAACCCCCTGCCCCTACGGCCAGACGACCATCTCGCGCTCCAGAGTGATCCCGAAACGGTCGTGAACAACGTGGGCGGCGTAGTCGACCAAGGCGACGATGTCTGTCGCGGAACAGCCGTGGTGGGCAACGATGAAGTTTGCGTGACGGGTCGAGACCTCGGCACCACCGATCGAATAACCCTTAAGGCCCGCAAGGTCGATCAGTTGCCCGGCGGAGAGGCGGCCGTGCGTGTCGGGCGTACAACCCTGCGGCGGGTCGTCCGGACATACCGGGTTCTTGAACGCGCACCCGGCCGATGCATCCCCGAGTGGCTGGCTGTCCTTCTTACTTAGAAAAATCTCTTTGACACGGTCAACCAATCGGGCCGGGTCATCCGGATTGGTGCGAAACTCCGCTTCGAGGATGTACGCAGCAGACGCGGCACTGGTGCGATAACCAAATGCCATGCCCTGTTGATCAACGTCGCGGACCGTGCCGTCGGCGTCGCAGACACGGACGCGTTCAACGGCGGCGCCGATCTCGCCGAACGCACCCCCGGCGTTCATCCGGATCGCCCCGCCGACCGTTGCCGGGACACCGGCGAGGCATTCAAGCCCGGCGCGACCGGCTTTGGCGGACTGCAGAACGAGTTTGGCAAGGTCAAACCCGCCACCGGCGATGATCGTGTCACGGTCGATGCTCAACTGTTTGAATACAGGATGATCGAGGCGCACGACCACTCCCTCAACACCCGAATCGGCGACTAGCAGGTTGGCGCCCCTGCCCAGGATGCGGACAGGGACGGCTGCATCGCGGCAATGCGCGATTAACTCAGTGAACTGTCGAGTGTCCGTCGGGCTGGCCAACACTTTCGCTCGACCGCCGATCCCGTACCAGGTGAGCGGACCGAGATCGGCATCGCATTGGTGAGGTATGCCCAGGCCTTCGGTCAGTGTTTGCGGTGCGGTAGTGCTCAAAACCGTTACGGGCTTGTGTCGAACTCTGATACGTCCCGAATCAGCAGTCCGCATTCTCATGAATCGGCTCAGTGATCCAGCCGCCCCCGATCAGGTGGTCCTCGAAATAGCAGACGACGGCCTGACCTGGGGTGACGGCTTCATGAGGGACGGCGAAACGGATTTCAAGGGCGTCGCGCGCCGTGGCATGGACCGTAGCCGGGACGGGCGTGCTGTTGTAGCGTGTCTTCGCCTGGCAAGGAATCGGCGCAGCGGTCGGTGGGTCGATCAGCCAGTTGGTCTGATTGGCGCGCAGGCCGTCGGCAAGAAGCCGCTCACGTGGGCCAAGAGTTACCGTGTTGGCGACGGGGTCTTTCGCGACCACGTACGCCGGCTCAGCAAGCGCAACACCCAAGCCGCGACGCTGCCCGATCGTGAAGCGCTGGTGCCCCGCGTGTCGGCCGATCGCCTGCCCCTCCGTGTCGAGCACCTCACCGGCGCGGACCCGATCCGGTGTCGATCGCTGGATCATCCCGAAATAATCGTTGTCGGGGACAAAACAGATCTCCTGGCTATCGGGCTTGTTGTACACAGGCAGATTCGCCTCCTGGGCGATCCGTCGGACCTCGCGCTTCTCCAGGTTGCCGATCGGCAGCAGCATGTGGTCGAGTTGCTTGCGCGGCGTCCCAAATAACACGTAGCTCTGATCCTTGCGCACGTCATGCCCACGCATCAGCCGCGCCGGAACATCGGCGTTTGCCCGATCGATGCGCGCGTAATGACCGGTGGCGACATAGCTGGCATCGATGGATTTTGCGTACTCGGCAAGCCGCCCGAACTTGAGCCAGTCGTTGCAACGCACGCACGGATTCGGTGTGCGGCCGGCGTTGTATTCAGCGACGAAGTAGTCCTTGATCCGACCGAAATCTTTCTTGAAGTTCAACACGTAGAAAGGGATCCCCAACTCGGCGGCAACCCGCCGGGCGTCCGCGGCGTCATTGAGTGAGCAGCACCCCTGATGATTAACTTTGAGGCTGATCGACGCGGCACGATTACCGGCCGTCGTTCCCTTCGAATCGGTGGGGTCCTCATCATCGTCCGAACCAAGGCGCATGAAGCATCCGACCACCTCGTACCCGTCGCGTTGAAGTAAGACCGCTGCGACAGAGCTGTCCACCCCCCCGCTCATCGCTAGCAAGACCTTGTTGTTTTGGCGCCCGCCCATCAATCCATTGTAGCAGAGGTGGCCGGTGCACTGCGGTGATAGACGGGGCGAATCTCGAATGCAGCCAGCATGACCAACGAACACTGTGACAGCAAAATCACCCACCGCTCTCATCGGCAACGAGCCGATTGACCAAGCCGATCAACTCGTCCATCTGGAACGGCTTCCGCAGCGTGACGACCGAAGTATGTGCTGCCTCGTCCATGTCGGGCGTCACGTTCCCGGTCACCAGCACGATGGGGAGAGTCTGGCCGGACTCGTGGATCTCAGTAATACACGTTAACCCAGACTTCTTAGGCATATCGAGGTCGAGCACAGCCAGGGCGATCTGATCCTGGCAGGAACGGTACCGCTCCATTGCCTCCGCGCCGTCGTTCGCCGCGGCCACCCGGTAACCGGCGGACTCGAGTGCGCCAATCATCAAGGGTCGCACAAACTCGTTGTCCTCGGCCAAGAGGATAAGCCGGCTCGCGGCGTCGGTAGGCGTCTCTGAGATCTGTGCCGGGTCAGGCGTGCCCGGTGGTGGAGTTCGTGGTAGTCGGATGGTGATACAGGTGCCCTCCCCTTCGGTTGACGCGGCGTCAATCGATCCGCCATGGTCGGTGATGATCCCGTGGGCGACGGCTAATCCCAGACCGGTGCCCGCGCCGCGCGACTTGGTCGTGAAGAACGGCTCGAACACGCGCGGCAACGTCTGGTCGCTCATCCCCAGCCCGTTGTCCTCGACAACGATCACCGCCGTGCCTATCCCGCCTGTGTCATCCACCTCGGGAGCAGAATCAGCCTGAACCGTGACGCTGATCCGCCCGGTGTCGTCTTCAAACGCGTCGCGCGCATTCACAAAGAGATTCACCAGGACTTGTTGGATCAGTCCGCCGTCTGACCGCACCCATACTTTCTCCGCATCGGGGTAGTTTTCGACAATCTCGATCGACGCGGGCAGCAACCGGCGAAGCATCATCACGGCCTGGCGGACCAGTTCCGACAGCTCGACGTCTGTCCGGTCCAATGGTGCCTTGTGGGCGAACGTAAGAAGCGCGCGGGTCACAGACCGTCCCTGCCCGGCGACGCGCTCGATCATTTCCAGCGACTCGCGTACAGCGTTCCGATCGTCCAGGTTCTCCTTGGCTCCTGCAACATAGCCAAACACGGCCGCGAGGACGTTATTCAGGTCGTGCGCGATACCCGCCGCGAGAGTCCCGACCGCATCGAGCTTCTGAGACTGACGGAGCTCCTGCTCAAGCCGAACCTTTTGCTCTTCGGCTAGCACCCGGTCGGTGATATCGACCGAGACCCCGCCGAGCAGGTGCGGGCGACCCTCACGGAATATCGGGAACTTGTGCGTCAGGTAGTGGTGAGTCCGGCCGCCGTGGTGGATCTGCTCAATGACCTCAACCGGGCCTGAGTTTTTCATGACGCGATCGTCCGTGTCAAAGATCGCGCGGGCCGCCTCGGCGGGGAGCGTCTCGTGGGCCGTATGCCCGACCCACTGGTCGAGCGGTCGTCCAAACGCTTTCTGAAAATACTCGTTAACAAACACCACACGGTGGTCCGTATCCTTCATGTAGGCGAAACCGGGCAGGTACTTCATGAACAGCGAGAAGCGCTCCTCGGTATCCTTCAGCGCCATCTCCGCCTGCTTCCGCGCGGTCACGTCACGCGCAACGGCGTAGTAGAACGGCCCCCCCTGGGCCGGCATCGAGTTCCACTCAAGCCAGCGGCGCGATCCATCTTTACAGACATACCGATTCGCGAACTGCTTGACGGCATTCCCCGAGCGGAGCGCGTCCATCGCTTCCAACGTGGCTTCACGGTCCTCGGGGTCGACAAACTCGAGGAATGGCTTAGCTAACAGTTCCTCATCACTGTAACCAAGCGTCCTGCCGAATTGTGGGTTCACACGCTTGAAGTACCCGTCCGCCGTGGCCAGGCACATCAATTCGAGCGACAGCGTGAAAAAGCGATCCAGGTTCTCTTCGGCCTGCGCCCTTACTGAGATGTCTCGGGCGAACGCACAACACCGTTCCATTCCCTCATAAACGAAATAACGGATCACAAGCTCAACGGGAAACGCACGCCCGTCCTTGGTGCGATGCTTCGATACGACCGAGGCGCCACCGGTGGTCCGGATCTCCTCCCAGAGGCCATCCCACGCCTCCCGCGGATACTCGACATTGATATCCCACACGCCCATGCCCAGCAGTTCGTCACGCGAATACCCAAGCCGGCTGCAGGCGGTCTCGTTCACATCGACGAAGTGCCCATCGTCACTGACCGTGAACACCGCATCCCCCGCGTGATCGATCAGGAACTGGGTAAACCGCAGCCGCTCATCATTACGCTTGCGGTCAGTGATGTCGTGGAAAAATATCGACAGCCCATCTTTGGATGGATAGATTCGGTTCTCAAACCATCGATCCATCGGCGCGTAGTATTCCTCCAGGTAGATATTCTTCTGCTCCGCGACCGCCCGGCGGTACGCCTCGTGGAACGGCTGACCGACGCCTTCGGGGAACTCGGTCCAGATATGCTTACCGATCAGATCCTCAGGCCGCCTGCCCAGGATCTTGCCGGCCTTCTCATTGACGAACCGATAGTTCCACTCGTTATCAAGCGCGACAAACGCCTCGCCAACCTGCTCAAGGATATCGACCGTCTCGCGCCTGGCCGCCTCAGCGTCCGACCGGGCGCGGCGCTCCTTGTCGAGCGCCTCTTCGCGAGCATTCTGATCCTTGATGCGTTGGGAGATGTCCATCGAGATCCCGCAGATTCCGCGGACCTCATCGTCGACACCGATGAACGGAAACTTATTGGAAAGGTATGAGTGTCGCTCGCCATCCTCGGCATGGACGGCAACCTCCTCAAACTCGACCGGCTCACGCCGCCTGATCACTTCCCGGTCGTTCTCGGTGAACGCGTCCGCCAGGTCCGCGGAGAAGATCTCATGGTCGGTGCGGCCGATGACCTTTCCGCGGGGAATGCTGAACAGTTGTTCGAAGCGATGGTTGGCCAGCAGGTATCGGCCGAGCGTGTCTTTGATGTAGATCACCGACTGCGTGTTGTCGACGATCGTCTGAAGCATCTGCTTGCGGTCATCAATCGCGCGGCGCGATCTGTCGCGCTCGAACACACGGCCGAGTTCGACTCCGATGGACGACATCACCTTGATCAGTTCATCGTCACACGGGCGGGGTGTATCGGCGAAAAACTCAAGCACCGCGACAAGCTGGTCGCCCACCACAACCGGGAACGCGCACGCGGCACACAGCCCCGCGCCTGCCGCTTCGGCCCGCAGCGAGAACCCGGGATCGGACGCGATGTCCGTCACCCAGACCGGTCCGTCCCCCTCAACAACGCGCCGCGAGAATTCAACGCCGGGTTGCAGCGATTCCGATTCCGAGCAGCGGCTGAACTCGGCGTACCGGTCCTCATCAGCCAGCCACCACGCGACGGACGACATAGCCGCGGCCTCACTCGCGCCGCCCATGCGATACGCATGCCCCACGGGCCAATCGGCGTGCTTGCAGACGGCTTCAATTGTCGCGGAGAGCGCGTCGCTGACATCGGTCGCATTGCTGCAAGTGGCTGTGACCTGCTGAAGTAGCCTCAACTGAGCGTTGCGGCGACGAAGCTGGTCCTCGTTGGCCTGCAGCGCCTGCCTGGATTCGAGCTGCTCCTCGATGATCCGCTTGATCGCTATGACGGCGAGGAACGCCAGGATGCTGACCACCAAGCCGGGGATCTCGATCAGGTGGACAGACAGATGCTCCCAATCGAAGCAAAACAGACAGAGCGACTCCGCATAGACCACCGTCAGGATCTGACGGGTGGCCAGTATCGCCAGCATGCCCGATAGCAGACCAACTCGAGCGTCACGCAGCCGGCGCAAGATCGCCACCGACCACGCCAATGCGAACACCCGAATCACGATCGACAACAGGAGGATCATCCCCATGGGGCCATTTTAGCACGATCGGAGATCCCTCCCGCACGATGGCGTGGGAGCCACCTCGCTGGATCCGGCAACACCTGGACTGAGCCGAAACATGCCGCCCCTTGCAGTGCCAAGCTTCCATTATCAGTGCCGATATCGCCGCTGCACACCCGCGGCTATAATGCGGTGCTGGCAACACACGAGGTTTGACAAGCGATGCGTACATTTAGTTGCTCGTGTGGTGAGACACTTTTCTTTGATAACACCCGCTGCGAATCATGCGGGAGCGAAGCCGGGTTCTGCCCCGTCTGCCACCTGCTGGTCGCCCTCCGCGGCACGGCCGCTGACGGATACCGATGCGGCAATCCGCATTGCGGCACGGCCCTGGCCAAGTGTCACAACTATCAGGTCCAGCAGGTGTGCAACTTCTGCATCCCCGTGGCCCCGGCCGGCCGCGTCACCGAGATGTTCTGCGGCTGCTGCCGCTACAACACGACCATCCCCGATCTGACCAAGCAGGGCAACCGCGAGAAGTGGCGTCGCCTCGAAGCGGCCAAGCGTCGGATGTTCTACCAGCTCGACCTGCTCGGCCTGCCGCGAGGCAAAGCCGTGGACGGGTTCAATCCACCCCTGTCGTTTGAGTTCAAGGAAGACTTCACATCGGCCGGGTCGCCCGAATTCACAGGGATCCTCAGCGACACCGAGGTGGTGATGACCGGCCACCTCAACGGCAAGATCACGATCAATACGCGCGAGGCCGACCCGATCGAGCGCGAGCGGCTGCGCGTCCAGTTTGGCGAGGCGCACCGCTCATTGATCGGCCACTTCCGCCACGAGATGGGCCACTACTACTGGGCACTGCTCGTCCGCGGCAAATGTGAAGACGCATTCAAATCAGCCTTCGGTGACCACAACAACCCACTCTACTCCGATGCGCTGCAACAGTACTACCAGCAGGGACCGCCCGCCGACTGGGCGCAGCGTTATGCGAGCGCCTACGCCTCAATGCACCCCTGGGAGGACTTCGCCGAGACTTTCGCCGCCTACCTCGAGATGGTCGGCGCACTCGATACGTCGGCCCACACCGGGCTCGGCGCGTCGTGGATCCCGCAGGTCTCACCGAATACGGGGTTTGATGACATGATCTCGGCTTACGCGAAGCTGGGCACCGCGATGAACGAGATGAACAGGACGATGGGGTTAAAGGACCTGCTCGCGCGCCCGCTGGTTGCCCCGGTGATCGACAAGATGCGATTTGTACACCAACTCGTCCACGATGCACGAGACGGCCGCGTCCACAGCGGCATCGGTCGGCCGGTGATATGATTCTGATCGAGGTGGTCTAAGCCAACCTAAACTCGCTGGATTGACCTCATCTCAGGCGAAAATTGATTTGAGATCGCCCGGCAAGCCGGACATCGGTGTCACCGCGAAGAACGTGTCAAAGATCGCGTCATCAAAATCATTCAGCTCGATCTGGAACTGATCGAGATACCCGTGCAGCCCCGCGTCGAGCGTCTCCTGGATCTCGGCGTAATCCAGATCGGCCCGCAGCCGCCCGACGCGCTGCTCTGCGAGATTAGTGAATGTCGCCGGCGGTGTCCCGGTGATCGCGTGCAGCGATTCCTCGGCTTTGATCACACAGTAATGGAGCGACCTGGGGAACTGCCGGTCAAGGATCAGGAACTCAGCCACGTGCTTGGGCGTGATCTGGTGGAACCGCTTGCGGTACATCTCGAACGCGCTCAACGACCGCAGCAGCGCCGCCCACTGCAAGCTGTCGTACGGTGAACCGACATAATCCACCCGCGGCAACAACACAAAGTATTTCACATCGATCATCCGCGACGTCTTGTCCGCCCGCTCGATCAACCGCCCCATACGCCCGAAGTGCCACCCCTCGTTATGGGTCATCGTCGTATCAGTCAAACCGATGAACAGGTGACACGCCTTCTTCAGGTGGCTAAAAAACGCGGCCGGGTCGTCGTCGATGCGGTCGCTCGCCTGCGAGTCCTTCACCATCAGGTACGAGCGATTGATCTGCTCCCACATCTCGGAAGAGATCGCCTCGCGCACGGACCGCGCGTTCTCCCGCGCCGACCAAAGGCACGACAAGATCGAGTTCGGGTTGTCGCGGTCAAAGGTCAGGAACCGGATCACGTTCGCCTCGGTCGCTGCCGCGTGCCGCTCCTCGAACCGCTCATGGTCCCCGGTTGCCTCAACCAACGACTCCCACTGGTTGCTGACCTGATCCGGCAGATCCAGAACCAGGTGGCGCACAACATCGACAAACCGCGCGATGTTTTCCGCCCGCTCGATGTAGCGGCTCATCCAGTAGATCGAATTGGCGACGCGGCTGAGCATGGGTTTGTTCTCTATTGCTGCTGTGACTGCGATCCCGCTCCCGCGTTAGCCTCGGGTCCATCCGCGATCACCCACGTGTCCTTGCTGCCGCCGCCCTGCGATGAGTTAACCACCAGCGACCCCTTACGCAGCGCCACACGAGTCAGCCCGCCGGGCAGGACATGGATTTCCTTCCCGTACAAAATATAAGGCCGAAGGTCGACGTGCCTGCCCTCGAAGTGATCGCCCACAATCACCGGTGCCCGCGACAGCGACACAACGGGTTGGGCGATGTAGTTGCGCGGCGACGCCTGGATCTGCTCGGCGAATGCATCGCGTTCCTGTTTCGATGATGCCGGCCCGATCAGCATCCCGTAACCGCCTGATTCATTCGCCGCCTTGACCACTAACTCCTCGAGATGGCCGAGCACGTGCTGACGGTCCTTATCACGCCAGCACAGATACGTCGGGACATTCGGCAGGATCGCATCCTGATCCAGGTAATACTTGATCATGTCCGGAACGTACGCGTAGACCACTTTATCGTCCGCGATACCCGTGCCCGGGGCATTGGCCAGCGCGACACGCCCGCTGCGGTACGCCTCCATCAACCCGGGCACACCGAGCACCGAGTCGTGGCGAAACTCCAACGGGTCCATAAAGTCGTCATCGATTCGCCGGTAGATCACATCCACCCGAGCCAACCCACGGGTGGTACGCATCATCACAAACCCGTCATGGACAATAAGGTCACTGCCTTCGACCAACTCGACACCCATCTGCTGAGCCAAAAACGAGTGCTCGAAATACGCCGAGTTGTACAGCCCCGGCGTAAGCACCACGACAGTCGGGCTAAGAACGCCGTTGGGTGCCAGATGCTCGAGCGTCTGCCCCAACCGGCTGGGATAATCGTTCACCGGCCGCACACGCGACTCGGCGAAGACCTTCGGGAACGTCCGCTTGAGCAGCTGCCGGTTCTCAAGTACATAACTCACGCCCGACGGGCAGCGCAGGTTGTCTTCCAACACATAGAACTGCCCGGCTTGATCGCGGACCAGGTCTGTGCCCGTAATATGACACCAGATCCCCTCCGGCGGGTTCAGCCCGATGCACTGCCGGCGGAAGCTGGTCGCCGACTGGATCACCTCTTCGGGGATTACCTTGTCTCGCAGAATATTCTGGTCGTGGTAGACGTCGTTTATAAAAAGGTTCAGCGCGAGGATGCGCTGGGTCAGCCCGGCTTCGATCTGCCGCCAGTCCTGCGGTTCGACGATTCTCGGGATGATGTCGAACGGGAAGATCTTCTCGGCACCCTGGTCATCGCCGTAGACCGCGAACGTGATCCCCAGATTCATCAACGCCGTCTCGGCGGCCGCCTGACGGCGGAGCAGGTCCCCATCCGGAAGGTTCTCTACGCGATCAGCAAGAATCGACGCGCCCGGCCTGGGCCGACTGCCAGCCTCGAAAAGCTCATCGAAAAACCCTTCGGTATCGTAGTTTTTGAAGTCCATGCCGCGGGCAATGTACCACAACTGCGTATCGAAATCCGAAACATACCGCCCACAACACACCTGCCACGTCACCGCTCGTACAAGAAACGGAGAGGGTGAGATTCGAACTCACGGTGACGCATCACGGCACCGGTTGTCGAGATCGGATCCCCAGGCCCCAAGCATTTGACAACTCAATTGCTGGCGTCAGCCCTGAAAAAAACTTGTGTCCCGCTGGTCACTATTGAAACAAACCTCCCCAGGCTTAGCACTCGGAAGGTCCTAGTCTGCCAAGCGGCGTTCTAAGGTTGGAGGGAAAAATGCGCCCCGCCGTCCCAACCCCCAGTCGTCCGATCGCTTATTGGGAATTCCTACCAACATACCTTCAGCTTTCGAGCGCCATGCCCCCAGCGTTATTCACCAGGATCACGCGTGGCAGCCCGCCCATCACCCGTTCCGTATTGTTGTAGAATAGGCCGTTATCCGTATCCGCATCGGGCGCATCGAATCCCAGCAGCGCAACCGATGCGGCGCGCGACACCTCATGGATGGTTTCCAGCGGATTGTCCGTGACATACGTGGTGATCTCCGCCGCGATGCGCGCGGTATTCGCGAGCTCTTCGAGGTGTCGGCGTACTTCGTCCTGCGCCGCCTTATTCGGAACGGCTCGGAGCAAGCGGATTGTTCGGTTCCGCCACCCGGGGTTCTTGGTCAGCAGGTGGGCGATCATCAGCATCAACGGCCCGTTGGACTGCCCGCGCCACCACACGTCGATCGGCCCGGCGGGCGGCACCCAAAGCTGTTCGTCTTCCCCGACCGAGCGCACCAGCAGGATGCTCCGGTTCAATCCGCCAATCGTCCGCAACAGCCGGGCGAACTCGGGCCCGCGATCTTCCTGGTTCGGCCAACCCAGCAGCACCGTATTCGGCTCCAGCCCGCCAAGCCCGTGCGCCTGAACCAAAGACACGATCCCCTCGCGCACAGTCGCGGCGACGACCACAGCCGGGAACGCGATCAGCTCCTCCTCACGGATAAATGCCCGTAGCACATCCCGCTGATTCTTGCGCCGATCCATCTGCTTACCGATCTCACCCTCGATCACCTGCCCCAGTGTCTGGATCCCGTGCCCCGCCGTCATCCAATGTCCGTAGACCGCCAGGTGCCTGCGCGAGTCCCCCGCACCGCTCATCGTCAGCAGCATCGGCCGCCAGTTCTTCGGGTGGTACAACTCATCTTCGAGGATGCTCAGGTTCCGTCGCGCCCGCTCAAACGCGATCCCGCTCCGCAGGTTCCCCCAGTTTGATTCGATCTCGCGCTGACTGATCAGCCAGTAAAGCCCACCCATCGCCGCAACGGCCACCCCCGCCCACGCCCACGAGATCACCACCATCACCACCAGACACATCAGCGCCCCGGCCAGCGACACGCTCCAGTGGCAGTACCGAAACCGCGGACGATAGCTCGGGTTCCGCGTAAACGACTCATAGAATGTCGCCAGGTTCAGTGTCCCGTACGTGATCATGAACGCCATCGTGATCACCGGCGCGATTGCGTTGAGGTCACCGAGCATTACGCAACACTGTGCGATCAGAAACGTCAGCACCGTCGCGCGCCGCGGCTCACCGCCCGACCCACTCCCAGCCGCGAATGGACCGAGCACCGGCAGCACCCGGTCGCGCGCGAACGCCTGAAGGATCCGCGGCGAGCCCATCATGCTGCCCATCGCGGAGCTCAACGTCGCCGCAAACACCCCCGCCGTGATCAACCACGGCACCAATGCCACGTCCGCCATTACCAGGTTGTCGCTCAGCAGACTCCCACGCGTCCGCACCGACCCGAGCAGCAGCGGCAACGTCAGATAGATCACCGCCGTAAACGCGATCGCCATCAGCGTCCCGCGCGGGATCGAACGCGAAGGATCCTTCAAGTCGCCCGACATGTTCGCCCCCGCCATCAACCCGGTGACCGCCGGGAAAAACAGGGCGAACATCGTCACCCACCCCTGGCCCGATTCGTATCCCGTGCTGAGATTCTCTTGTAGTAGCTGCGTCGACGCCTGTCCGGCTGCCCCGGCATAGAACGACACCAGAGAGGCCAGAAGGACACCCAGGATCACGTACTGAACCTTGATCGCCCAGCCCGCCCCGATATAGACGCAGACGAACACGGCAACATTGGTGACCGTCCCAACCGCCACCAGCGAAAAGCCCATCGCCGGAACCGCCGATACGAACGCCTCCGAGAAACCGATCACATACATGGCCACCGAGATCGCCTGGGCACCGAAAAACACCAGCCCGATCGTCCCGCCGAACTCGACGCCCAGGCTCCGGCTGATCAGGAAGTACGCCCCACCGCCCTTGACCCGCGTGTTGGTGGCAATCGCTGATAGTGACAGGGCGGTCAGCAAGGTGATGACCTTCGCCGCCAGCACGATGACGATCGCCTGGATCACCCCGGCGTTCCCGACGACCTCCCCGAACCGGAGGAACATGATCACACCGAGGATCGTCAACACGCACGGTGTAAACACCCCCCCGAATGTCCCGAACCGGTTCGGTTCGTGTTCCGCAGACTTATCGTCGTTAGGCATTGAGGATCATCTCGGGGACAGGGTCTGCACCAACACAGGAATTTCTGACTGCGGGAAACACCCCGGCCATGGGATCAGGCACAAGCAATCGCTTGAGGCTCCGTAAATTCGAAGAGGCCCTCGGTGCCACCTTCGCGTCCGAACCCCGATTGTTTCATCCCACCGAACGGGGCTTCGGGCGTTGGCCCGGCACCGGTGTTCAGGCCAACATGCCCGAATTGCAGCATGCCCGCGACCCGCTCGGCCCGTTTGGGATCCGCGGTGAACACGTACGCGGCCAAGCCGTACTCCGTCCCATTGGATCGTCGGACCGCGTCTTGTTCATCTTCGAATTCGATCACCGGCAACACCGGGCCGAAGATCTCTTCTCTCGTGCACGGCATCTCGTCGGTGACGCCGCGCAGGACAGTCGGCGGGAAGAAGCATCCGTCGTCGGCCGCGGACCAGGCTTTCCCTGCGACGCGTGTGGCACCTTGAGTCAACGCGTCGTCAACAAGCGTGGCGACTCTCTGCACCGCACCGCGGTCGATCAGTGGACCGATGTCGACGCCGTCTTCCATCCCGTTGCCGACCTTCAACCCTGATACCCGGGCAGCCACTTTCTCGATAAACGCAGCCGCAGCACTCCGCTGGATGTAGACACGGTTGGTGCACACGCAGGTCTGCCCGGCGCCGCGGAACTTGTTCTGGATCAGGTGCTCGGCCGCACGGTCGAGATCCGCATCGTCAAAAACGACAAACGGGGCGTTGCCGCCGAGTTCGAGGGATAGCTTTTTGACGTGCGGGGCGGTCGCGGCGATCAGTAGCCTGCCCACGCGCGTGGACCCGGTAAAACTGATCGTTCGAACCGCCGGGTGTTCACACAGCACACGGCCGATCTGGTCAGCGTGCCCCATCACCAGGTTGACCTTGCCCGCCGCAAGCCCGACCTGGTCAAGCAGTGAAAACAGAGCGACCATGCTCAACGGGGTTTTCTCCGCGGGTTTGATCACGCTGGGGCAATCCGCGGCCAGCGCGGCGGAGAGCTTCTTAGCGATCATCGCTAGGGGGAAATTCCAGGGTGTGATCAACCCCACGACGCCGGCTGGCCGGTGGTGGACCGTCCACGTGTGATTCTTGGGTTGCTCCTGTAGGTGCCTGGTCTTGAGCTTTTCAATATGAGTTGCACAATAGCGGTAGAATCCTGCCGCGTATTCGGCTTCGGCTTGAGCCTCTTTCCATGGCTTGCCGTTCTCAAGCGTGATGATGCGCCCCAGCTCTTTCTTGTGTTCAATGTGCAAGTCGGCGACCTGGTTCAGCCATTGTCTGCGCTGCTCGATCGGCGCAGGTTGGGCCAATGCGGATTGCGCCGACTCGACCGCGAGACGGGTTTCGTCGTGACCCATCAGGGGTACCTTGGACAAGGTCTCGCCGGTAGCGGGGTTGATGACCGCGAGTGTCTGGCCCGACTGGGCCTGAGCCCAGTCGCCATTGATAAATCCTTGAACGTGTTCGAGCAGTGGGGATTCAATCATCTATCAGTCTCTCCCAGTCAGGACGCGTGGTCATCGCGTGTTAATTAGAATGTCGGTGGCGTGCACGCGCTGATCACCTCACACGGATCGTCGGCGATGTTGCGGAACCGATGTGGGAGTCGGCTGTCGAAGCTGTACGCGTCTCCCTCGCACAGAACCCGGGTCTGGCCCGCCACCGTGACCTCGACCCTGCCCTTTATGACCACACCCGCTTCCTCGCCGGGGTGTGACAGCATCATCTTGCCCGTGTCGCCTCCAGGCGCATACCGCTCGTGCAGGACTTGTAGCTTCATGCCGGGCCGGCCTTTACCCACGAGTCGCAGCGAGACCTTGCCACCGGCGATCTCTTTTAGTTGGTTAGCGGAGTGAAACACCTCGCCACAGTGGCGCGGATCAAAACTAAAGAACTCCGCCATCGACATCGGGAACCCGTCGAGCACGTTCTTGAGGGATGAGACAGACGGGCTGACGCGGTTTTGTTCGATCAACGAGATCGTGCCGTTGGTGATGCCCGCACGCCTGGCCAGCTCGCGCTGAGACAATCCATAGAGTAGGCGCAGCGACTTGAGCCTTGGCCCGACCTCCGCCGTTGTCATGCTGCCCCCGCCAGCTCGCTTGCTCGTGGACGCTTTAGCCATACGTTGAATGTATTAAACTGCTGCGGACATGTCGAGCACGTTAGATCCACGAAAACCGCGCATCATTGCGTTGCGCGTCGATTATTCTAAAATGACATTCCGATCGGACGCCACCGCAGCCGTCGGATAAATTGAGCGCGGTGATTCGCGGTTTTCAGGAGTCCAGCATGGCGGACAACGAAGAGTTGCTCAAACGCAGAGAGGCCGTTACGCCCCGGGGAATACCGCGCGCCACAACGGCCACCGTTGAGTCGGCCAGCGGCGCGCTGTTGCGCGACCATGAGGGCCGTGAGTTAATCGACTTCACAGGAGGGATCGGGGTGATGAACGCGGGGCACTGCCAACAGGCGGTCGTCGACGCGATCCATCAGCAGGCGAAGAAGTTGTTGCACATCGGCATCCATGTAGCCACGTATGAGCCTTATATAGCCCTGTGTGAAAAGCTGGTGCGGCTTCTGCCCCACGGACCACAGACCAAGGCCATGCTCGTCAACAGTGGCGCCGAGGCGGTTGAGAACGCGGTCAAAATCGCCCGTCAAGCCACACAGCGTGACGCGGTGATTTGCTTCACAGACGGGTTTCACGGGCGGACGTTAATGGGCATGTCTCTGACCTCGAAGGTCGGCTACAAAGCCGGGTGCGGGCCGTTCGCCCCGGAGGTTTATAGGCTGCCGTTCCCCAATTACTACCGGCACGGAGACGGGTTGGATGAAGACGCGTTCGGCAATCGCGAGTTGGTACGGCTCAAGCAAGCCTTCTCAAATGTAGTGTCCCCCCAGGACGTTGCGGCGATGGTGATCGAGCTTGTTCAGGGCGAGGGAGGGTTCAACCCGGTCCCGCGGGCTTACCTGGAAAAGTTGCGGCAGCTCTGTGATGAACACGGGATCATGCTCATATTTGACGAGGTGCAGACCGGGTTCTGCCGCACCGGTCATTGGGGCGCTTTCCAGCACTATGAGGTCACGCCCGACTTGTCGACCTGGGCCAAGTCGATGAGTGGCGGTCTGCCGATCGGCGCGGTTGTCGGCAAGACCCACGTCATGGACGCCGCTCAGCCCGGCACCATAGGAGGTACCTTCGGCGGCAACCCGGTTGCCTGTGCCGCGGCGCTGGCGACGATCAAGATCATGGAAGAACTGGACCTCAACAAGCGGGCCCAACAGATCGGCAGTCGTGTCCGCGAGCGGTTCTTGACATTGAAACAAAAATGTGAGCTCGTCAGTGATGTTCGGGGCTTGGGTGCGATGATCGGAGTGGAATTGGTCTTAGACGGTGACCCCACCAAACCCGCGACGGGTTTGGTCAAGCAAATCATCGCCGAATGCGTGAGTAACGGTTTGATTCTGATTGTCGCGGGCACATACGGAAACGTGATCCGTGTGTTGTCGCCGCTCGTCATCACGGACGACCAGCTCGATCGTGGGTTGGACATCATTGAATATCAGGTGCTCCGCCACGCACCGACACCCTCCAGAGTAGGTTAACCGTATGCCCTATCAGGGCGCATGCCATAAGAAAGTGATTGATTAGATGAAACCTTTCGCCATCGCCGGACTACAACTGAATGTGACCGCTACGCAAGACAACTTACCGCATCTGTCCGCCCGACTGGCGTACCTGATGCAGGTATTCCCCTGGGTACAGATGGTCGTGTTCAGTGAGCTTGCGGCCTACGGCGCATGGACCGGCAAAGCCGAGGCGCTGCCCGGCCATTCCGAGAAAGTCTTTCAGGACATGGCCGCCTATCACAAGCTGTGGCTTGTCAACGGCTCGGTATTCGAGCTCAAGGACGGCAAGACGTTCAACACCGCCTCGGTAATCAGTCCCGACGGGGCCGTGGTGACCCGGTACCGGAAGATGTTCCCGTTTCAGCCCTATGAGATGGATGTACAGCCCGGAGATGCGTTTTGTATTTTCGATGTCCCGGAGGTAGGCCGGTTCGGGCTGTCGATCTGCTACGACATGTGGTTCCCCGAGACCTCCCGAACACTCGCGGCGATGGGGGCCGAGGTCCTGCTTCACCCAACCATGACCGCCACGATCGACCGCGACGTGGAACTGGCAATGGTCCGAGCCACCGCCGCGATGAACCAGTGTTTCGTTGTAGATGTCAACGGCGTCGGGGACGGTGGTATCGGCAAGTCGAGCATCGTCGGCCCGGCCGGCGACGTCCTTTATCAAGCAGGCTCAAGTGAAGAACTGATCCCTATCGAACTCAATTTTGATCGTGTACGCCGCAGCCGCGAGGTCGGTGTTCGCGGGCTGGGCCAGCCGCTCAAGAGTTTCCGCGACTGCCAAGTCGATTTCACCGTGTATCAGGGTGACCCCAAGGCACGGGAGTATCTGCAAACACTGGGCCCGTTGGCCAAACCGCTGCGGGGATCGCGGGCCGGCATCGGACCACCACCGCTCGCTCAGCCTGCACCACCGCCCGTTGAGCCGGCCACCGCTCAACCCTTACCCGGAGAAGCGCGATGATCGGTAAACCCGAAGGGCTGTGTCTTGGCCAATCAAGGAACCCATCGACCGGCACGCTCTACAACGTTCCCCGGTTGCGTACCGACATCTGGAACCGCATCCGCGATAGCGCCCGGCGGCTGCGGAAGGTTGCCGACCGGAGTGACGAGGCGACCGATTTGAAGCGTATCTGTACCGAGGGATTTGAATTCCTCAAGCTGATCGAGCCCTACAACGCCTTCCCCGGCAAGCTGGTGCTTGAGCAGGTCCGTCGCCATTTCGAACGTGGCAAGTACGAACCGTTTGCACGACAGGTGATCCGGCTAGTTCGCCTGATGAACACCAACGCCTACCGCAAGATCGACCTGACCACATCGAACCTCAACGACTATTCCGATCTGCTGAACATCTCCAACCTCAGCGAGGCGATCCACAGCCGGATCCGCCAGGAGCGGCGGCCTTACTTCGAGGTCCTGGTCGTGGACGACCTGAGCACTCAGGAGGAGATGGACCTTCGGGTACACATGCGAGAGCTTCGCCAACCGGAGGACAAGTTCATCTATGAGGTGGTAGTGGTGCCGACCTTCGAAGATGCCCTGTTGGCGAGCATGAACAATTTTAATTTAGAGACCTGCGTCATCCGAAACACCTTCCCGTTCGCATCACCCAACCAGATGGAGATGCTCCATGCCATCTACGCGGTCCTTGAGACGACCGCGAAAGCCATGGCCGCCATGATGCCCGGCGAGCGGACGATGGTCCTGGGGCGTGTGTTGAAACGACTGCGGCCGGAACTCGACCTGTTCCTCGTCACCGACGCTCCGGTCGAGGATGTCGCCGGCGAACCCACCCGAAACTTCCGCCGGGTGTTCTACCAGCAGGACGACTACCACGACCTGCACCTGAGCATTCTGAAGGGTTTGCACGAGCGGTATCAGACGCCCTTCTTCGACGCTCTTCGGAGTTACAGCCAGAAGCCAACGGGCATGTTTCATGCGCTGCCGATCTCCCGCGGCCGGACGATCGCCAAGAGTCACTGGATCAAAGACATGGGCCGGTTCTACGGGAAGAACATCTTCCTAGCCGAAACCTCGGCCACCACAGGCGGCTTGGATTCACTGCTACAGCCGACGGGATCGCTCAAGAGCGCACAGGAACTGGCCGGACGCGCGTTCGGTTCTCGTCACACCTATTTCGTCACCAACGGGACGTCGACCGCGAACAAGATCGTGATGCAGGCACTGATCCGCCCGGGGGATATCGTGCTGCTGGCCCACGACTGCCACAAGTCTCACCCCTACGCGGTGATCCTCGCCGGCGCGATGCCGGTCTACCTGGATGCCTACCCGCTAACCGAGTATTCGATGTACGGGGGTGTTCCGTTGCGTTCGATCAAGAAGCACCTGCTCGAGCTCAAACGCGCCGGGAAGCTCGATCGCGTGCGCATGCTCCTGCTGACCAACCTTACCTTCGACGGGATCACCTACGACCCGATCCGCATCATGGAAGAAGTCCTGGCGATCAAGCCGGACATGATCTTTGTATGGGACGAGGCCTGGTTCGCGTACGGGCGGTTCTCGCCTGTCCTTCGGCGGCGCACCGCGATGGAGTCGACGCGTCGGCTGCTCGAACGGCTGCGTAGCGACACCTACCGCGAGGAATACCGCGCCTGGAAAACGCGCTTCGATGAGGCCGATCCAGACGACGACGCGACGTGGCTGGATCAACGGCTGATGGCCGAGCCGGGCCGTGCACGGCTGCGGGTCTACGCGACCCAGTCCACGCACAAGACACTCACGGCATTGCGTCAAGGGTCGATGATCCATGTCCACGACCAGGACTTCGAACAACATGTCCAGGAGGTATTCCACGAGGCGTTCATGACGCACACCTCGACCTCACCGAACTACCAGATCCTCGCGTCGATGGACGTCGGCCGGCGGCAGGTGGAGTTGGAGGGATACGAACTAATCGAGAAGAGCATCGAGCTTGCGATGACCGTGCGGGAGCGCATCACATCCGACGATCGCCTGCAAAAGTATTTCCGCGTGCTGGCACCGGAGGACATGGTCCCCAGCGCCTACCGACCCAGCGGGCTGGAGTTTTACTTCGACCCCGAGCGCGGGTGGAGCAACATGGAAGACGCGTGGCGCCAAGACGAGTTTGTGCTCGACCCGACGCGCGTGACCCTGCACATCGGCCGAACCGGGATGGACGGCGACACCTTCAAGAAGCTCCTGATGGACCGCTACGACATCCACATCAACAAGACCTCCCGCAACACCGTGCTATTCCTGGTGCACATTGGCATGACGCGTGGGACCGTTGCGCACCTGATCAAGGTGCTCACGCAGATCGCTCAAGACCTCGACGACCGGCTCGAGCACCAGAACGCGGCGCATCAGAAAGCCCACGAGCGCAAGGTCGCCTCGCTAACAGAAGAACTGCCACCCTTACCAAACTTCAGCCGATTCCACCGGGCGTTTCTTCCCACGCGCGACAGCACCACGCCGGAGGGCGACATGCGCAGTGCGTTCTTCCTGGCCTACGACGACATCGCCTGTGAGTTCCTGATGCTTGATGGGGCCATCAAACGTGCCGTCGAGTCCGGCCGAGAGGTGGTCTCGGCCAGCTTCGTGACTCCTTATCCACCGGGGTTCCCGATCCTTGTGCCCGGACAGGTGCTCAGCACCGAGATCCTTACTTATCTCAAAGCCCTGGACGTCAAAGAGATTCACGGCTACGACCCGGCCTATGGCCTGCGCGTGTTCACCGAAGCGGCGTTGGAACAGCTAGAACAAACCGAACCTCCCGCCCGAACGTCAATCCCCCGACCCCAAGGAGTCACCGCATGAGCCAGCGTCCATCGACTGTTGGAGCCAAGCAGGGCAAGGCCAAGCCGCCGGCCAGCGCGGGGGCCCCAGCAACCACGAAAGAACCCGCCAAGACCGGGCTGAAGCGACGCTCCGCCGGGCCAAAACCCGTGCTGCGGGGGATCTCCGATATCCGCCGATTCTTCTTCCGCAACGAAGTACCGATCTACTTCATCAGTGCCACCAATTTCAACCTGCTGGGGATTGACGAGTGGGTTCGAAACTTCAAATACATCAACTACATCGATTGCTTTGACGGCGCGCACCCCAACCTGTTTTCACCGGCCGAGGTGCCACACCACCCGTTCACCTGCATCGAGGACATCAACAACTACCTGCTCGAACACAAAGAAGTCGTTGATTTTATTCAGGATCGCTCGGTTCATGGTGTCGTAGGCAAAGCTGTATTCCTAATGTTCGATGAACAGACCGAGAAGCTGTGCCGTCAGTTGGGTTTGGAAGTCTGCTTCCCGCCGGCGAGCCTGCGTAGCAAGATCGACGACAAGATTTCCGCCACGCGAATCGCCGACAAGGCCGGAATCGCATCCGTACCCAATGTCCTGGCCAAGGTCGGCAGCTACGCCAAACTGCGCACAGCATCAAGAGCGCTGGGCGAAGATTTGGTTGTGCAGACCGCTTTCGGGGATTCCGGCCACACCACGTTCTTCATCTCGAATGAACAGGATTGGCAGAAGCACGCCAAAGAAATTATCGAGGCGCCCAAAGTCAAGATCATGAAGCGGATCCAATGCCGCGGCGCGGCGCTGGAAGCCTGCGTCACCCGACACGGGACGATCGTCGGCCCGCTGATGACCGAACTGGTCGGGTTTAAGGAGCTCACGCCATACCGCGGTGGGTGGTGCGGCAACGAGGTGGCGTCCGAGGTGTTCTCCAGCGACGTACGCGAGAAGGCCAAGCAGATCACCATTGCGTTCGGCCAACAACTGAAAAAAATGGGTTACCGCGGTTACTTTGAACTAGATTTTCTGCGAGACCTGGACACCGACGAGCTTTACTTGGGGGAGGTCAACCCCCGCGTAACCGGCGCCAGCGCGATGACCAACCTGGCTTCATTCGCCCACGCCGACGCCCCGTTATTCCTGTTCCATCTGTTGGAATGGGCGGGCGTGAATTATGAACTCGATACCGACGAGATCAACACACGCTGGGCCGACCCGGAAAACATTGACGGCTGGGGCCAACTCGTCCTCAAGCACACGCAAGACAGTGTGTCGCTAGTGACCGACGCCCCGCGGTCCGGGGTGTGGCAGATGGAAAGCGACGGCCGGGTGGTCTTTCATCACGTGCAGACCCACCGGCGCACCGTCGCCAATGAGTCCAGGGCGTTCTTCCTGCGAATCACCAAACCCGGCGATTACTTCTATGAAGGAGCCGACCTGGGTATCCTGATCACGCCCGGCCGGCTCATGACCGACGACTTCCAGCTCAACGACCGGGCCAAGGCTTGGATCAAAGGCATCCGGGCACACTACAAGACCCGCCCGGTTGATCCGGCAAAAGCCGCTGTCGAAGCGCCCGCGGTCGAGGTCGGTAATTTTAAGATAATGTAGACCCTCTGATGCCCACAACGTTTCGTTCGATCCAAGAGTTTGAACCCGGGCAGAAGTGGGCACGCCTATTCGAAGAATTTTGGCCCGGCTACCGGCGGTGGTATTTGCAGGAGGGTGAGCAGGCCAGTCCCGGCTACCTCACGTGTCTGACCGCCCTGCGGGAACACATGCAGGAACTGGTTCCCACCTATGAAAAGCTGGTGCAACTCGCCGGTGGTGGCGACACAGCCGCGCGGTTCCTGAGCCTGTACCGCCCCACCCCTTACCTGACCGGCTGTTCGCAAGCCGTCTGGACCCGAGACGCGCCCTTGCTGGTCCGAAACTACGACTACAGCACGAACCTTTGGGAAGCGGTCATGCTGCACACCGCGTGGAACGGCCGACACGTCATCGCGATGAGCGATTGCCTCTGGGGTGTCCTCGACGGGATCAACGAATCGGGATTAGCGGTGTCGCTATCGTTCGGAGGCAGCCGCGCGGTGGGTGACGGTTTCGGTATCCCGCTGGTATTGCGTTATATCCTCGAATTTTGCGAGGATACCGCACAGGCCGTCGAGGTGCTTCAGCGCGTCCCCTGCCACATGGCCTACAACGTCACGGTCCTCGACGCGACGGGGCAGTTTGCCACGGTGTGGGTCGGTCCCGACCGACCCGCCACCGTCACGAATCAGCCTGTGGCGACCAACCATCAAGAGTCAGTGGCGTGGGCCCAACACGCGCACGCCACATCCACACTCGACCGCGAAAAAGCGCTCTACGTAAACCTCAACGACCCCCATGAAAACCGGCATCGCTTCGTGCAGCGCTTCCTCGAACCGCCGGTTTACGCCCTTAACCACGACCGGGGCTGGGGGACGCTGTACACCGCCACATACGACCCCATCCATCGAACGGCGACATGCCTATGGCCGGGCCGGGAACTGTCTCAAACATTCACCGGTTACAGTGAGCAGACGTTAACCCTGACTTACCCCGTGACTGACCACCATCGATTGATGTGACCCGTAGCGGGTCAGCAAGATGGTATGCGTCACTGGATAGTTGACTGAAGCAGGAATAGGGCAGACACACTTCCCCCGCGCCCTTCGATCGGGGACAAACTGCAGCGGTTCTTAGCGCACGTTTCGCCTGTGGGGTTCATCCCAAAGTAGCGCAGACATTAGCCCGTCACTCCACGATCACGCTGACCATGGACCGGTACACCCACAGCTACCACGGTGAGCAATCTGAAGCGCTGGCCACATTGCCAGACCTGTCTGTAGAAAAACAAGAAGAAGCGCGTGCCACGGGCACCGACGATGCGCATAAGTCTGATTCTGTCTTGGCGTCCTGCTGGGCGCCAAACCGTGGGCGAGGTGAGACCGCAAGAGGCGCAGGTAGGCGCGCCACGCGGTCCACTGGCAAACCAAGAAATGCAAACGCAACAAGACGTTACGACGTAAGTCCTGTTGAGAAAACGGAGAGGGTGGGATTCGAACCCACGGTGACGCATAACGCCACACCGGTTTTCGAGACCGGCACCTTAAACCGCTCGGACACCTCTCCAAACACTGTTCACCAGCAACGGCTATCGTTCCAAACACACTCTATACTGTCAACCGATCATGTCACGGCTCGGCTAAGATCGGCCAGCCGTGTCGCCGCGGCGACGGGCGCGTCACCGAGCATGCCCAGGAGACTATCGTCATGACCCAATCAACCACTACATTCCAACCCGGGCAACGCGTGTTGGTCACGCAACAAATCCCCCAGCGGGACGAGTCGTGGTCGACGCGGATCGAAGGAACCGTGGTCCGCTACGAACAAGCCAAGACCGGGTCGTGGTACGCCCACTCCAAAGACGACAAGCTCTGGCTCGATCGGCTGGTGCTAAAAACGGACGACGGCGAGATCGTCGACTGCTCGCTCGACGAATACACAAGCATCCAGACCCTCGCCCAGCCCGTGGCGGATGAGTCAGAGGCGGCGACGCCGGATGCGGATGATGCGGAAAACCAACAGCCCGCAGACGACCCAGATCCCGCAGCCGACACAGCCGCTACGCCGTGATCCGATGCATCGTTCATCGGCGATGCGTCGAATCCACACTGCCTGGCCCCTCCGCGACCGTCACGATACCCAGACCGCACAAACCCACCTCGGCTCTGTGACAACATAGCTCGCCCAAACACCTTTTGACACGCTGCTTACAGGCGTATTCGCGGTCTCTGATCGCGCTGGCACAGCCGTTGCAATTTCGTCGGGCATGACGCAACTCGCCCACACGACGGTCGGCCTCATCACGACCAACCGCTCGTTCAGCGTCAAGACGATCGGCATGGCCGTGCTGACGTTCATCGCGATGTGCTAGAGCGGATGATCCTGAGTCCCCCGCGTAGTCACAGCCCCGCACAGATGTCGCGCCGCAACAACGTATGCGCTTAGGTTGTTGGCTTCGCGGCGTTAATCGTTACAACCCCCCTTGCGACCCCGACCCGACGCCGCCATCTAATTAATTTTGAAACAATCGCTTACGAGATATTTTCTCGGCACGTACGCAATGGCACAAACCTTGCAATAACCCTTAACATGACACGCATCGCCAACAACATCACGATGATCGCCGCCAGCCGCAGCTTCGGCGTCAAGACCATCGCCACCGCCATCATGATCTTCGCCGCGATGTGCTAGACCGAAACACCCGCGATCGGTACGCCAGATCGCTGATCGAAAGCCTCATGTTGTCGCACCGCCACCACAGGGTGGGCGGGCGCGATCGGTTTGCGGCGTTAATCGTTACAACCGCCCTTTCGCCCCCGGCTTAACACCAGCCTCTAATCACTTGTAAAACAATCGCTTAAGCGGTAATTTTGCGTTGTGCTCGCAATGGCACGAGCATTGCAATAACCCTTAACATGACACGCATCGCCAACAACATCACAATGATCGCCGCCAGCCGCAGCTTCGGCGTCAAGACCATCGCCACCGCCATCATGATCTTCGCCGCGATGTGCTAGACCGCACCACCGCTCGCAACTCGACTCAACTCACCCAGCCTCGCGGCAAACCCCCTAAATTAACAACCCGCTCAGCACCCCGGTGTCTTAGCCGGGTCGAAGTCGGCCACGTTCGTCGCCAGCGTCCAGCCGTACCCGTCCGGGTCCTCGACGGTCCCCATGCGGTCACCCCAGAACATAGTCTCCGGCTCGGTCTTGGCGGTGCAACCGGCGTCGACGGCCCGCTTGAACGCCGCGTCGACGTCGTCCACATAGAAGTACAGCCCGAGCGGGCACTCCGCACCGCTGTTGGCCGGGGTCTTGGTGGTGCAGCCGAACGCCCCTTCCTTGCCGAACATGATCACCATGTCATGCCAACGGACCTCACCATGCACCGGCTGCCCATCGGGGCCGGGCATCGTCATGCTTTTTTCAAACCCGAACGCCTTCTCATAGAAGTCAGCCGCGGCCGCGACATCTCGGACAGTCAGGTACGGGGAAAGCCAAGGCATGTTGGGCGGGCACGGGGGTCGTTTGGCCATCGGGATCCTCCATCAGCATCGCAGGGATTGACCTGCTGGGATTGTGTTTCGCCCGCAGCCGATCACCATGAATCAGGCCCGCAAGGCGACCGGGAAACAACGATGTGTATGGTAACGCAGCGGCGACCCGGACTATTCCTACCCCGTCCTACCGCCACCGCTTATCATGGTGCGGCGTCGGCTAGGCGGTTGGGTGAGTTGACTGTGATGACCGGAAGCGCGACCGACCCACCCGCCGACTGCGACTGCGGCTTGGCGATCAGGTCGTAGCCGTCCGCTTCGACGACTTCGCAGCGGACCAACTCGCCCGGCGATAGCGGCTCATCGCTGTCGATGTAGGTCACGCCGTCAATCTGCGGGGCCTGGTGGTACGCACGGCCGACGTAGCGGTTGTCCTCGCTATCGATCCCGTCAACCAGGACGTCGCAAGTTGCTCGGTCATCAGCCAATCGTTCGTTGCGGGCAAAGGCGACTTGTTGCTGAGCGAGCATCAGTTCGTCAAGGCGTTCGACGACGACCTCGGGGTCGACGGCCTGACCGTCGGTGTGCTGGGTGCCGGCCGGGGTGCCGGGCTCGGGTGAGTATGGGAACACCCCCATGGCCTCAAACCCGGCGGCGCGGACGAAATCGACCAGCTCGCGGTGGTCGGCGTCGGTTTCGCCGGGGTACCCGGTGATAAACGTGGTGCGTATGGCGATCCCATTGACCCGTGTGCGCAGCTTGCCGAGCAGCGTCTCGATCAGCGAACGCGACGTCCGCCTGCGCATCTGATCGAGTATGCGGTCGTTGATGTGCTGCAGGGGCATGTCGATGTACTTGACGACGCTGGACAGCCTGGCGATCGCGTCGATCATCGCGTCGGTGAACGTCGATGGGTACGCGTACATCAGCCGCAGCCAACCGGCGCCGGGGCCGAGGGCGGACGCGGCTTCGCGGTCGAGTTCTTCGAGCAAACCGGTCAGACCCGGTGCATATCCGATGTCGTCCCCGTAGCTGGTCGTGTCCTGGCCGATCAGGTTCAGCTCGAACGCCCCGTCCGCGATCAGCTCGCGCGCCTCGGCCAAGATGCGCTGCGGCGGCTTGGACCGCATCTTGCCGCGGATCGACGGGATCGTGCAAAACGAGCAGTTCTGATTGCACCCCTCGCTGACGCGCAGGTAGGCGTAGTGGCGCGGGGTCAGGCGCAGGCGGCCTGTGTCGTCCTCGTGATACCCGACAGGCGCCGCATCGGGTCGCGACTGGCGTGCGATCGCGTCGTTGGCGGCGATGCTCGAATAGACCGGCAGCGGTGTGTTGCTCGTGCTAGTCGATGAAGTATCTGATTGATCGGCGCCCGTCACGGCGCACACGATGCGGTCGCGATCGAACACACCGATCAGCGCATCAACTTCGGGACACCAATCGAGCAGCTTGGCGCGGTGGCGCTGCACGAGGCAACCGGCCACGATCAGCCGCTTGCACCCGCCGTCGGATTTGAACCCGGCGGCGCGGCGGATCTCGTCGAGCGATTCCTGCTTGGACGCTTCGAGGAACCCGCAGGTATTGATGACGATCGCATCCGCTTGGGACTCATCCGAAACAGGCACAAGCCCGCCCTCGGCGAGCAGGCCGAGCATCTTTTCGGAGTCAACCAGATTCTTCGGGCACCCCAGGCTGACCAGGGCGACCGTCGTGATCGGGTCGGCTTGCGATGGAGGTGCGTTGTGGGTCATGCCTTGGGAATTACCTATCGAACACGGTATCTTAGCGATTTAAGCGGATTTAGGCGAACAGGCTGCGGGATGATCGACCCAACCGGCAACCGGCGGCGTCTGCCCAACGGAGTGTGTGATGCGGATCGCTTCATGGATGATCGGCGTGGTGATCGTCGCGGCGGCCGGCGTGCGGGCCGAATCAGCCAATCAGGTCCGGTGGCACGGGCTGGCGGATATGCCGGTCGGCGTGTTCGTTGCGGCAGCCAGCCGCACCGCAAATACAGTCGTGGTGACCGGCGGGATCACCCAGGGCGGGACGGCGTCCGATCTAGTCCAATCGCTTGACCTCAAATCCGGGATGTGGACTGCGGCGTTGCGTCTCAAACACGGACGCCGCGCGCACGCTCAGGTCACGCTGGCTGATGGGCGGATTCTGGTGGTCGGTGGGGAAACCGGCACTCGGCCGGGCGAGTTCGACGCGACGACGAGTTGCGAGTTGATCGACCTGTCCGCCAATCGCGTTGATGAAGTCGAACCGTTAGGAAAACCCGCGAAGCGCCCGACCGCGCACCTGCTCAGCGACGGACGCGTTGTGGTGATCGCGGGCAAGGCCGCGAGTGTCTTCGATCCGGCGTCATGCCGTTGGGTCAAACAGATTTCGCTGCATCATTCTCGCAAAGGCCACGCATCGGTGTTGCTGCCCGGTAGCGACCGTGTATTGATCGTTGGCGGGATGCGCAGTGCCAGCATGGAGGTTGTTGACATGCGCGCCGGGGATTCGATTCTCCTTGAAGCATCGCTGCCAACCCGGATGGACGACATGCCCGTCGTTGCATTGGATACGGACCGTGCAATCGTGCTCGGCGGGCAGGACTCGCAAACCGGGCGCACAACCGATCGGACGTGGATCGTCGATCTGGCAGGGCTGGGGGAACCGGCAGAACCGGGGCGCGGCTCGGTCACCGATGGGCCGCGCCTAGGCATCACCGGCGGTGTGGCCGACCACGTCGCGATCAGGATCGGCCGGTGGATCGTGATCGCCGGCGGCGAGACGGAGCAAGGCGGGCGCGATCGCGAGTTGGCGACTTCGCGGCTGCTCGACTGCGAGACCATGGCGGTGTGGTCGCTGCCACCGATGATGGTCGCGCATGACGACGCGGTCGCGGTGCGGGTCGATCAATCGGCGCTGGTCATCGGCGGGTACCGCGTCGGCACGCCGGGGCTGATCGGCGTGTGGACGGGCGCGCGAGCGCCGATCGCGGTGCGACAGGTCGAGCGGCTGGAGTTGCCGACCGCGGCGGCGGGCCAGGACGGCTCGAGTCGTTGACGATGCCGCTCGGGGAGTCTTAGATTAGGATTCATCAGCCGGCCTGTGGATGAGGCCGTCGCCGTGTCGGCCCCTGTTTCTCTGACGCTCGGAGCCCGGATGCCCAGTCAGTCGCAGCGAAAAAAGCGATCGAACTTTCGGCGGTTTTTCTTTCGCGGTCTTGCGATCCTCCTGCCGAGCATCCTCACGATCTGGATCCTGATGGCTGCCTACGGGTTTGTGCAGCAGAAAATCGCACAGCCGATCAACACAGGCGTGCGCGAATCGATCCTCTGGGTGTCGCCCTGGCCGACGGTCTTGGCTGAGCGAGTCGAGGATCACAAAAAAGTCATCCGCGCGGACAATCAGCGGCTGGCGGCGTGGGAGGCGGCCGGGGGCGAGTCCAACCCGCTGTGGGCGAAACGCGACGCCCGGCGAGCGGTGCTCGAACAGTGGTGGAACAAAAATAGCGTGCTGCTGGACCTGATCGGACTGATGATCGCGGTGGTTGCGATCTACATTGTTGGTGCGTTCCTCGGGAGTTTGATTGGACGCAAATTGGTCTCCCGCGGCGAGGGCGTGCTCAAGAAAGTCCCCCTGATCGGCCAGGTCTACCCCTCGGTGAAACAGGTGACCGACTTCCTGGTCGGGTCCGATGACAAGCCGATCCGGTTCAGCAGAGTCGTGGCCGTCGAGTACCCGCGCAAAGGCCTGTGGTCCATTGGGCTGGTCACCGGCGACACGATGCGGACCATCGCCGAAAACACCGGGGGCGACTGCATCACGGTGTTCGTGCCCAGCTCGCCAACACCGTTTACAGGTTACGTGGTGACCGTGCCGCGATCGGATACGATAGTCCTGCCCGTGACGATCGAGGAGGCGCTGCGGTTTACCGTCAGCGGGGGCGTGATCGTCCCGGCCACGCAGCAGGTCGGCCGGAAGGTGGCGGTCGATGAAGTGGCCGTCGACGGGATTGCGGACAAGGCGGTTACCAGTGGCCCGGACGAGCCGCCCGCATCGTAGATCAACCTCGGATGCCACCGCCGGCGCGACGGCATCCCCAGACGGAGTACCACCGATGGAAATTACTGTGACGGGGAGACACATGGAGATCACCGAGCCGATCCGCCAGTATGCCCAAGAGAAGGTGGGCAAGCTGCCACGCTACTTCGACCGCGTGCAGGCCATCGACGTGATCGCCGTGAAGGTGGACCGCAACCACGAGCTCGAGGTGATCGTCCGTGCCGAAAAAACCGATCCATTCATCTGCAGGATCACCGGCCCCGACCTTTACGCCTGCATCGATGAAGCCGTCAACAAGCTCGAACGGCAACTGACCGACCACAAGGACAAGCTGCGCAACCGAAAACACAATGTCTAAGAGCGGCGGGCCACGGTGCCGGGATCGGGCGGCGGCGATGGGGTATGATGCCCGGCCGCGGTAAGTAGTCGGTGGGTGACACTATTCGAGAAGGCAATCTGACTTATGAAACTCCTTGATTTTATCCGGCCCGAAGCGATCGTTCCGCAGTTGGCCAGCACCGATCGTGACGGGGTGCTCAGCGAGTTGGTCGACGGGCTGATCAAAGCCAAAGCCGCCCCCCCGGAACTGCGCGACGAGCTGCTCGCCATGATCATCGACCGCGAGACCAAGGGGTCCACCGGTTTTGGCAAAGGCGTGGCCGTCCCCCACGTCAAGCACCCCACGGTCCAGACCATGGCCGCCGCTGTCGGGATCAGCCAGGCCGGCGTCGATTTCAACGCGTTAGATAAGCTGCCGGTATTCACGGTCGTGTTGCTGCTGAGCCCCGAGAACCAGCCCGACCAACACCTGCAGGCGATGGAAAATATCTTCTCGAACCTGCAGAAGGACGCATTCAGACGGTTCCTACGCCAGTCGACCACGGCTGAGCAGGTGCTGGACACCCTCCAGGACGCCGACAGCCAACACCTGTATGGATAGTCGACGCCACGCCGGATTCTTGCAACCCCTGATCGGGGTGGTGCCGGCGTCGAATCACCAACGCCACCCCCTTGAGGGCTCGCCCACTCGTGAACCGCAACTCATGGAACGGACACCTTGAAAGTTGACGGCGAAACGGTGCAGACGCTGGTCACGATCAGCAACCGGCTCGGGCTGCACGCCCGCCCGGCTATGTCGTTCGTGGACATAGCCAACACCTTCTCCAGCGACATCAAAATCAGCAACGGCGAGCAGAAAGTCGACGGCAAGAGCATCATGCAAATGATGATGCTCGGGGCCACCAAGGGCACCGAACTAACCATCGCCGCCCAGGGCCCCGACGCCCAAGCCGCCGTGACGGCCCTGACCGATTTGGTCAATTGTGGATTCAACGAAGAGGGCTAGGCGGCGCGCCGCAGCAGCTTTGCCCACACCCACCCGACCGGTGCGGATAGCGCGTAGAAGGTGAACCCGCCGGCGATCGAGCCTTGCGGGTGGATCAGCAGCAGCAGGCCCAACGCGACGATCATCGCGATCGTGCCGAAGCCCGCACGGCCGCGCACATAGCGGTTGACCACATGCACATATCGCAGGCGGCTGACCATCGCGAAACCGGCGAGCATCATGATGGCGACCATCCCCACGGCGGCGATGCGGATGGACCAATGCGTCGCCACACGGTCAATTAGGAAGTGCTGGTGCAGCAGCCCCAGGCTGGCAACCGTCCCGGCCGCACCGGGTGACGGCAGGCCCTCAAAACTACTGTGGTCGGCCTGCTCAGGGTTGGCCAGTTCAATATTAAAACGTGCCAGGCGCAACGCCGCGCACGCGATGTAGATGCAGGCGATCACAATGACAACGCGGTCGAACAGGCGGTCGCCAGCTTCTGAAAAGAACGGGGTCTCGACGCCGATCAGTTGCACGGCCAGGAATGCGGGTGCGACGCCGAACGTGACCATGTCGGCCATGGAGTCGAGTTGTTCGCCCAGGTCGCTGGTGTGGCGGGTCAGCCTTGCGATGCGGCCGTCTAGCCCATCGAACACCATGCCGAGAAAGATGAACGCGGCGGCTAAGGCTAGCGGGCTCCAACCTAGCGGCAGGTCGGTCGCCGGCGATCGGCTGGCGTAGAAGACCGATCCGAAACCGCACAGCAGGTTGCCCAGCGTAAAGAGAGTCGGCAGGACGGCGATGGTGCGCATTGCCGCGCGGCGGCGGCGGGTCGGCGGCTTGGTGGCGGGCTCGGGCCAATCCGGGTCGGCCGCGACGCGCTCGTCTTGTTGGCTGGGTGAGACCATGTTGGGCATTGTAGGTACGACCGGCAACATGAGTCATATCGGCACGCCGCCCCGCTCGGGTGATCCGAGTCCGCCGTAGAATAGGACGGCCGGGTCGCTACCGGCCGACGTCGGGTTCAATCACTCATGCTGCGTACCTTTATGCAAGCGATCACTGCCCATCATGACGGCCGACCGGCGGCGGGGCTGCGGTGGTGGCCGGCGGTGGCGCCGCGTCTGGGGGCGGTGCTGCTGCTGGCGGTGTCGATCGCACCGCTGATCGTCGCAGCGGGGCTCGAGCCGGATCCCGCGGGGATGGGCACCCATGAGCAACTGTCGCTGCCGAGTTGTGGAATCCTCATCCGAACCGGTATGCCGTGCGCGACGTGCGGGATGACGACCGCGTTCGCCTACGCGGCCGACGGGCGGCTGATAGCGGCGCTGGTTGTGCAACCGATGGGGGCCGCGCTGGCGGTAGCGCTCGCCGGGTTGTCGATTATTGCCACCTACGCGATGTGGGCTGGGATCTCTTTGGGCCCGCTGGTGCGGTCTGTTGCACGGCCACGCTTCTTGATCGGTGTTGGCGGGGTGGTGATCCTATCGTGGGTGTACAAAGCCGTGATGGTTTTGGGAGGTTACAGCGCTTGAATCAAACTCCCCTCAGATTGACCTCCTTGATGAGTGGATTTTTGTCTTGCGTGCTCGTGGGCGCGACGGCCGGGTGCAATCTGGTCGCGTTCGGCGCGTACGTGCTCGAAGGCGATGACGGTGCCAAGCGTGTAATCGTCGAGGCCGATTACGCCGGGTTGGCCGGGCAATCGGTTGCCGTGCTTGTCGAAGCCAACGAATACGTCCTCTACGAAGACACGGCTGCACCGGGCGACCTCGCGGCCGGTATCGCAAGCGTGTTGAGAGCACAGGTTCCGGACTGCCGAGTGCTCGACTCAAAGATTGTCGCGAAGTTCCAGACTGACCACCCGCACTGGTCAACCATGAGCCGAGCCGACGTGATGGATCAGCTCGATGCGGACCGGTTGCTGCAAATCGAGCTGCTCGAATACACCCTTAATGAACCGGGGAACCCGTACGTGTGGCGGGGAGCGGCGAGCGCGCGGGCAAGCGTTACCGAGCGCGGCGACGACGACGCGGATGAGGCGGCCTACGCTAACACAGTGAGGGTGGCCTACCCGCCCGGGCGGGTCGCCGGCGAGGTTAATTCGGATCGCGACACAATCCGTAGGGGCACCCTTGGGCTGCTCTCGCACAAGATCGCGCAACTGTTTTACACGCGAGAAATGACACAGTAACCAGGAAGATTGATCGCGTAATCGCAACGTCGCCCGCCGGTCCGGCGTGATGGATCCGCGGGTGTGGGGTATGGTGTGAATCCATGAATCGATCGCGTCAACACGTCGGCCCCGTTCAACTGATCATCGCATTGCTGATCTGCATGAGCGTGGCGGGTATGTCCGGGTGCAAGGCCATCGCGTTTTTGGCCTACTCGCTGTTCCCACCGAAGACCAATGCGTTCTATCACCCGCAGGACCGGCCGACGCTGGTGCTGGTAGACGACCCAGCCGACCTGCTGGGATTCCCCGGCCTGACGACCGAGCTGGCCCACCATGTCGGGACACATCTGTTGGATCGGGATGTGGTCACGACCGTCGTCTCGCCGCGCGAAATGCACGAGTTGGCCGAGCGCTTGGGTGACGAGTTTGTCCGGACGCCGATCGATCGCATCGGTCGCGAGGTCAACGCCGAGCAGGTCGTCCACATCCACGTCGAGTCGATCAGCGTGGGCGATGAACCGGGGCTCTACCGCCCCACCGCCACGGTGCGAGTAAAACTAATCGACGCGGTCGATCGCGTGCGGCTGTACCCGTCGCCCATCACCGCGAGCACGAGCCCGCTACATCGCAGCTACCACTCGGTCACAATCAGCCTGCCGTACAGCACGGCCAAGAATGGCGGCAAGGACGAGCTGCGGGCGATCGGCAAGCAGATCACCGAGAAACTAGGGCTGGAAGTCGCGCGTCTGTTCTATGACTACGTGCCTGATGAGATCGGCGGCGGGTAGGCTGGTTTGACGCGGTCGCCCCGGCTCAATCAGAGCGTGCGCCCCGCTTGTGATGTCGTGATCAAATCGATTCTGAAAGTGACCCGATGCGCGTGCTCCATTTGATCGATGCGGCTAGCCGCCAGGCGACCGGCACCTGTCTGGCGATGCTGGGCGAGTCGTCACGAGCGATCGGAGCGGATTCGAGTAACGTCATGCTGCTCGGCGGACGCCGGCTGCGCGAGGCGGCGCGGGCGGCGGGGATCGAAAACCCGATTTCTGTAGGAGTCCCGTACGGGCGAGCCGTGCTGGGGTTGGCAGGCGTGTCGCGCGCGACGCGGGGCTTGCCGGTGCCCGATGTGGTCCATTGCTGGTCTGTCGGCGCCTTGGCGGTCGCGGCTGCGTTGTTTCGAAACCAACCGAAGCTGCTGACGATCACCGCGCCACTGTCGGCGCGTCAGGTCTTGCTGCTCCGTGCGCTCGCGTTGGAAAAATCAGGATCACTTGGCTTCCTGCCGATCAGCTCAACCCTTCGGCATACGTTGATCAGCCGTGGAGTCGCCCCGGCATCGGCCCAGGTTCTACGCCCGGGTATCGACATGTCGCGTGTCCGACACGAATCACGCCGCGCGCTGCGCGAGAGCTGGGGTGTGCAGGACGCCAGCGACTGGGTGATCGCTCTGCTCAATGATCCACCGGGTGCCTGCGAGAGTGCGCTGGCTGCGATGACCTGCGTGTTAATCGACGACAGCGTTGCGACCAAGCCTGTTCGCCCGCGTGTGCTGGTGATGCCCGGGCAAACGCACCGGTTGGCCGCGCAACGCTTGCTCGAAAGTCTGGGCAAGGGTGTGTGTCTGATTCAGGAAGCGCGGCTGGACCGGCCTTGGCAGGTGCTACCGGGGTGCGACGCGGCGTTGGCGATCGGACCGGATGCCGGGGGGTTGAGCCTGCTCTGGGCGATGGCCGCGAACGTGCCGATCGTTGGCGAAGCGACCTATGCGGTGAGCGAGATCGTCGAGGACCGTCACTCCGCGTTGCTCGCCAAGCCCGACCTGACGCGGGCACTCGCCAGCCGGGCGGTGCGGTTGATGAACGAACCTCGACTCGCCTGGCAACTGCGCGACACCGCGCGACACGAGGCGTACAGTTTTTTCTCGTGCAAGCGTTACCGCGAATCGCTTGTGGAGGTATACCGCCAAGCGATGGTCGGGCAACCCATCGAGGTGCCGCCGATGGAGGTTACCGGCGGATTGCGTTTCGCCGGGCGTGCATAAAGTGAGATTGAGATCGCGATCTCGTCACGCTCAAAACACCAAACCGGTCGTCCCGAGCAGCGACCAGCCGATCCCCTCGCCGATCCAGACCAACACGGTGGCGACATAAAGAATGCCCGTCGCCGATTGGTTCGCACGCCGCCGCACGCACTCGTCGATCATGTAGATGAACACGCCGGGGACGATCAGCCCAACCGCGAATCGTGACGCAATCATCATCGTCGCCCACGACTGGTGCGCGTGGACGATCTGATCACTCGATCCAAAGAAGTAAGGCCAAGCCCCGAATCCCACGGCGAGGGCCGCACGGACGACCAACAGCGCGGCCAGCACGAGCACCAGTCTGCGAAACGGCGCCTGGGTCATCTCGCCGCCGGCGGTGAGATACGCGTGCCCGAGCAGCATGGTCATCAGCAACCCACCGAGCAGGCTTGCGCTGGCCGCAGCCGCCGCTGCCAACCCGACCATCTGATTGGCGACCGGCCACCCGACAGCCTCGGCGACATGGTCGTGGGCAGTGGCGAGCAGCCCCTCGTCCATCAGTCCGCTAAATGCACCGACAAAACACACGACCCAGCACGCGGCCGCGGCGACGCGTTGGACCACTCGCTTACCGCACTGCACAGCAATGAGTTGGCCGACAACAAGGATCGCGGGCGCGATAAGCAGCAGTGCCACGTCGGCGAGCCGCAGCCCGTCGTGGGAAAACACCGCATACGCCGACACCGCCAGCAACCCGGCCGCGATCAGCCCGCCGAGTCGCAGCCAGCGCAGCGTCACCTGGTAAGGATCGCTGACCGCCTGGGCGAACCCGATCCCGCCGACGATCGTTAGTAAAAAGACAGACAGCATGATCGCAGTTCCGTGTCGGCTCGATCGGCGGCACCGCCGAGATTGGTATTGTACTGGCATGCCGGAAAACGGATTCCCAAGTGACGACCACCTCTGCGAACGGTGCGGGTATGCGCTGCGGGGCTTGTCGAGTGATCAGAGTTGCCCCGAGTGCGGCAACGGCGTTGGCGAATCCGATCCGGCGTTGCGCACGGGGCTGGCATGGCAGAACCGGATATCACCTATCGCGTGGCTCGCAACGTGCTGGGCGATCGTGGCCCGACCAACCCGTAGTTACCGACGCCTACGCATTGGCGACGACCGCGGACGACGGCGGGACCGTTGTTTTTTGGCAATCTGGGCGCTGCTGATCGGACTGACTTGGGGCTTATCCAGGCTCGATCGCGGCTGGGAGATGGCTATCGACTGGGGGCTTGGCGCGGCTTTTGGAGTTGTGTTTCTGACCTACATCGAAGCTTTCGGCGTGGCGTACTTCAGCCGCAAGCGCGGTTGGCGTGTCCCGTGGCCGCTGGCGGAGCGCGTCGCCTGCTACGCCGCCATCGGCTGGGTACCCGCCGCGATCATCCTGTGGAAGCTCAACGACCTAATCCTAGACGGATCGATCAAGCATTGGTGGCCGCAGCAGCTCGGCCCATGGACACTGCGCACTGAAGTTCTCGTGCTCACACTCGCAGGCGGCATCGGCATCCTGTGGTTCGAGACACTCGTGTGGCTGGGCGTGCGGCAGGTGAGATACGCGAACCAGCCTGCCTAATTGGCTGACCGCAGCCGGATGGGGACGGGCCGATACAGGTCGAAATCAGCCCCAGCCAGTCTGAAAACGCTGATTTTACGTATCCTAAGACTGCAAACCCACGTGACTGTTTGATTTGACTGCGCCGTCTGATCGCGAGTACGATGGTTCAGTTAGGCTTGCCTGTCGTCGTGTTGGTGTCGATCCACGCTAGGGTCATTCCAGCCAGGCAGATGCGAGCACGGTGCCGCGAGTGACGCGGCGTCGATTTTCCGGCAGGTGCCTATTACTGGCACACCGCACGGACCGGGCGGGCTAGCCCGGGGTTTCGCGGGTCTTGACGGCTTGGCTGCGCGACGCGCGGCGGCTGACCACCGACCCGGTTATGAGAACGATGATGCTTTATCGCTTGCTGATTCCAGTGCGGCCGACCGCCGTGACCGATCCGATACACCACCGACGGGCCCGCCAGCCCGAGTCCTGCACGAACGCCGTGCCCCGCCGCTGGCCATGCCCGATCCTATGCGACACGTGGCTATCGGATTGATCGATCAAGCGACCCCATCGTTTCGAACCGGTTAGGCGACCTGCGAACTCCACGACTACGCCCCCACGGACGCATTCTGGCGTCACGGTTACCGGTGGTGTGCCCCTCGACCCGGGCTACCCGGTGACGCCGGCCAAATCAGCCGGTGATAGAAAGGGGCTTCTCTCGTGGATCTCACATTACTAGCTCAGGCGGATGGAGCGGCCGGATGGGGAATCGGGCTGGTCATCGGTGTGGCCATCGGCGTGGCGGTTGTCGTGGTGATGGGCAAGGTCACCGGGCGCCAGATCCTTGGTGGTGCCAAACGCGAAGCCGAGCAGGTGCTCAAAGAAGCCCGCCAGGAAGCGCAGGCCATCCAGAAGCAGACCGAGCTGGACGCACGCAACGATGTCGCCAAGCTCCGCGAGGAACACGAACGCCAAACCAGTGATTCTCGCAACGAATTGAAGGAGGCCGAGCGCCGCCTGGTCAAACGCGAGGACAACCTGGATCGCAAACTCGACACGCTGACGACCAAGGAACGCTACCTCGACGAGTTTGAGGGCAAGATCAAGCAGCGTGAGGAAACCGTCGCGGCCAAGGATGCCAAGCTCGACGACCTGCTCAAGCACCACCAGGAGTTGATCGACAACGCGACCCAGGAGCAGAAGCAGGCCATGCTCCGCATCGCCCACCTTTCCGAGGAGGACGCCCGGCGCGAGTCGCTCAAACTCGTCGAGCAGGAAGTCCAGCACGAGGCCGCTCAACTCATCCAGCGCGAGATGGAGCGGGCCGAGGAAGAAGCCAAGGACAACGCACTCAAGATCACCCTCCAGGCCATCCAGCGCTACGCCTCCGAGCACACCACCGACAACACCGTCACCGCGATCACAATCACTTCGGACGATATGAAGGGCCGGATCATCGGCCGTGAGGGCCGCAACATCCGGGCGTTTGAGAAGGCGACCGGGGTCGATGTGATCGTGGACGATACGCCCGGCGTTGTGGTTGTGTCGTGCTTCGACCCGATCCGCCGGGCGGTGGCATCACAGGCCATGCTCAAGCTGCTCGACGACGGGCGGATCCACCCAACGCGGATCGAAGAAGTGGTTGAGCAAGTCGAAAAAGAAATCGCCCAGAGTGTCGTGCGGGTCGGCAAGGAGGCGTGCATCGAGGCGGACGTCCAGGGCCTGCACCCGAAGATCTCCGAGATGGTTGGCCGGCTTCAGTACCGCTCCAGCTACGGGCAAAACATCCTGCGCCACTCGCTGGAGGTGGCGTACTTATGCCAGGTCATGGCCAACGAGCTCGGGCTTGACGGGACGATCGCGCGGCGCTGCGGGTTCCTGCACGACATCGGCAAGGCGATGGACCACGAGGTCGACGGCGGGCACCCACAGATCGGCATGGACTTTTGCAAGAAGCTCGGCGAGCGTGAGGAGGTCCTCAACGCCATCGGCGGGCACCACAACGATATCCCATCCACATCGCCGTACACGCCGATCGTGATGGCGGCGGATGCGATCAGCGGCGCCCGCCCGGGCGCGCGGCGAGAGACGCTGGACCGGTACGTCAAGCGCCTCGAACAGCTCGAAACCATCGCAACCGGGATGAAGGGCGTGAAGCAGGCCTACGCGATCCAAGCCGGACGCGAGGTCCGCGTCGTGGTCGACCCCGAATCGGTAGACGATGCGAACTGCGTCTACATCGCGCGCGACATCGCCAAGCGAGTCAGTGACGAGATGACGTTTCCCGGCGAGATCAAGGTCACCGTGTTACGAGAAATGCGCACCGTTCAGTACGCGCGATAGGCGTGGCGTCCGGCGACCGTTGCTTCAAGTGAGAAAGCGGCTGGCGAGCTCGGGCGTCGGGACACGGCAGGTGTCCTGCTTCCCGAACCATCGGTAGCGATTGCGAGCAACCCAGTTGTAGACCATGTCGCGAAGCGGAGCCGGGATCACGATCAACAGAAACGCGACTCGCCACAACCCCCGCATCCGACGCGCGATCCGCAACGCCGCCCCGGACTTGGCCACGCACCGGCCACCTTCGATCAGCAGGATGCTGTCGAGATAGTCGCCTGACAACCCGTGCTGTTCGATCAACCGCCGACCCGCATCCGATTGCAACGCAGCGAATTGGAAGTACCCGCCCCGGTCACGATCAATCACGAAGTTCACCGAGCTATTGCAGAGATTGCACACCCCGTCGAACAGGATCACCGCCCCGGTATCGCCGGCGGCAGCGGATGAAGGATCAAGGGTCGGCGTCTCGGACACGGCCATACCTTTATCATAGGCCTGCACGCCCCGCGATCGAAGGTGGCGGGCCGATATCCCGTCAATCCGCGCCACGGCTGTGTTGATAACCGTCAGGATCGCTACAAGCAGCCGTTGGTGTTCGGCCTTGCTCAAGACACGGATGGGCGGGGACAATGCCTGGTGAAATGCATCCACTCTGCCTGAAGATCACCGGCGGACTTGTATACGACCCATCGAACGGGGTCGAGGGGCAGCCGCGTGACGTCCTTATCGCCGACGGGCGGGTGGTCGATCAACTCCCACCCGGGATGCCAACTGAGCGCGTGCGCATCATCGATGCCCGTGGGTGCACGGTGATGCCGGGCGGGATTGATATGCACACGCACATCGTCGCGCTGCCGCAAACCACCGATCAGTCTGAGGTGAAGAGCATGGGCGAGTCAGGCACGGGGTTCGCGCTCCCCTCGCCTAAGGATGCGGGCATCGTCTACGCCCGGCTGGGCTACACCACCGTCATCGAGGCCGCCGTCACACCGGATCAAGCTGATCAGGTCCGCGCTGCGATCCAACAAACCCCGATCCTCGACATCGGATTCTTGCTGGAGCTAACCGATTGGCCGGCTGTCATTGATTCGCTTCGACAGGGCGACGAGGCATCGGCGTTGCGTGAAGTGGCTCGGCTGATGCGTGAGACCGGCGCGTACGGTATCAAAGCGGTGTTGGGCATCGGCGCGAACACTGACGCCGGTGCACGACCAAAGATAAATGAGGGATTTCTCGATCAGCCGATGAAACCGGGCGGTGTTTCGCCGCGGCGGCTGCTTACGTTTCTCAGCGACGCGGCGCATGAACTAAATCTGCCGCACCCCCCCCACCTCCATGCGGCGTACCTCGGTATTCCGGGCAACATCGAACCCACACTCCAAACGCTTGAGTTGTTTGGTGATCGCCCCGTCCATCTCGCCCACGCACAGTTCTACGCATACGGGCAGTCTGCCGATGGTGGGTTCGCCAGCGCAGCCGGCCGCCTCGGGGCATTCGTCAAATCGCACCCCAACGTAACACTGGACACCGGGCAAGTTGTCTTCGGGCCGGCGTGGGTCGTCACGCGCGATCGGGTATTGCATCGGTGGCTTCGGTACACCTTGCTCAACTCAGACGCCCCGACCGAGGCCTGCGATCCGTTCGGCTTCGAGTATTCACAGGCCGACCCGATAAACGCCCTTCAGTGGGCGATCGGGCTGGAACTGGCATTGGCCACGATCGATACCGACCAGGCAACGCTGTCGATGGACCACCCCAACGGTGGGCCGTTCTGGGCATACCCGCAGGTGCTCGGTTGGCTGATGGACAAGCAGTCGCGCGACCGGCGGCTAGCCGACGCTCACCCGCTGGCCACATCCCACAGTGGGTTGGCCGGGCAGGATAGGGTGTTATCGATCGCAGATGTCGTGCGGCTGACGCGATCGAATCCGGCGCGGGCACTTGGCCTAAAGAATAAGGGGCACTTGGCCGGCGGCGCCGACGCCGATGTCGCGATCTATAAAGTACAGCCCGATGGCCCCGCCAAGATGTTTAAACGCGCCGAGTGGGTTGTCAAAGGTGGCCTGGTAGTCGTCGAACGCGGCGAATTGTGTCAGACACCGGCGGCGACGCTTCTTAGTCCCTTCTCCGATCGGATGTAGGCAATCAATCCGCCCCGGGAACCCCTCCGAATTTGCGCCGTCGGTTCGCGAAAGCGCGGATCGCTTTGCGCAGCTCCTCCACATCGAACTGCGGCCAGCAGACATCGGTGACGTACATCTCCGCGTAGCTGATCTGCCAGAGAAGGTAGTTGCTCACACGCAACTCGCCCGCTGTGCGCACAAGCAGGTCCGGATCGGGCAAACCGGCCGTGTACAGATGATCGCTGACCGTCTGTTCGGTGATCGCCTCAGGGTCGATCTGCCCGTCAGCCGCCTGCTGCGCGATCCGCCGCACCGCGTCGGTAATCTCAGTCCGCGACCCATAATTGATCGCCAGCGCTAGGGTTAGGCCGGTGTTGGGGGCGGTGAGTTCGACGGTTTCGTCCATTTTTTTGAGTAGTTTTGAGGGGAGGCCCTCGCGTCGGCCGACCTGGATGAAGCGGACGTTGTTGGCCATCATTTCCTCGCGTTCGGCGAGGATGTAGTGCTCAAATAATCCCATGAGGAAGTTAATTTCGTGCGCAGGGCGTTTCCAGTTCTCCATGGAGAAGCTGTAGAGGGTGAGCACATCGAGCTCGAGGCGGGCGCATTCTGTGACGATGGGGCGGACACCGGCGGCGCCGGCGCGGTGTCCGAACATTCGGAACTTGCCCTGTTGCTGGGCCCATCGGCCGTTGCCGTCCATGATGATGGCGATGTGGCGTGGTAGGGCCTCGGGTGGGAGGCCGAGTTGTGCGAAGGACTCGGCGGTATCTTTGGCGCGGTTTTGCTCGACCGTTGAGTTCACCGATCACTCTCCAGGACGTTGCTGACGGTTGACGCGGCGGCGACAGTCGATCATGCGTGGATGGCTTGGTCGCGTCGTGGGCCGACCCCGATCATACGCACGGGGACGCCGACGTGTTCCTCGATGCGGCGGACATAGGCCATTGCGTTGGGCGGCAAGCGATCGATCGAGGTGCAGTCGGTGATCGGCTCGGAGAAGCCGGGCATTTGCTCGTACACCGGTTCGGCTTCGGCCAGCACCGCGGCGTCCGACGGGAAGCCGTCGATCGCCTGGCCGCCGACGCGGTATCCCACGCAAAGCTTGAGCGGGTCCAGTCCGGACAGGACATCGAGCAGTGTGAGGCATAACTCGGTCGCGCCGCTGATTCTGGCGGTGTATTTCACGGCGACGAGGTCGAGCCAACCGCATCGGCGTGGGCGGCCGGTGGTAGTGCCGAATTCGTTGCCTGCTTTTCGGATCCGCTCGCCGGTTTGGTCGTCTAGCTCGGTTGGCATCGGGCCGCCGCCGACGCGGGTCGCGTAGGCCTTGACGACGCCGAGCACCCTGGCGAGGTTGCGTCCCGGGACGCCGGTTCCGGTTCCGATGCCGAGCGACGAGCAGTTGCTGGAAGTGACGAACGGGTAGGTTCCGTGATCGATATCGAGCAGTGTCGCGTTGGCGCCTTCGAACAGGAGGCGTCGGCCTGCGTCGATGGAATCGTGGAGCAAGGTCGCGGTGTTGGTGATGTGTGGGCGGAGTGCCTGGCCATAGGCGCCGTATTGCTTGGCGAGTTGTGCGGCGTCGATGGGTTCAAACGATTGCCCACACTGTTTGGCCAGTGCGGCGAGGACGACTTCTTTCACACTGACGATGTAGCGGAGTTTCTCGGCGAGCCGGTCGGGGTCGAGCAATTCGCCGACACGGACCGCGGTCGACCGCAAGGCTTTGTCGGCGTAGCAGGGTCCGATGCCGCGGCCTGTTGTGCCGATGACTGAATCCCCGCCGCGTGCGTGGTTGATGGCCTGCTCGCGCAGGAGGTCTTCGGCCTGGTGGTAGGGGAACACAACGTGGGCGCGATCGCTGATACGCAGATTGTCTTCGACGCGGACGCCGCGCCGGCGGAGGCCCTCGATCTCGCCGAGCAGTGCGCCGGGGTCGACGACGACGCCGTTGCCCAAGACGCTGTGCTTGTCGGGGTAGAGGATCCCGGAGGGGACCTGGTGCAGTGCGTAGCGGTCGTCGCCGACCTGCACGCTGTGCCCGGCGTTGGCGCCGCCGTTGTAGCGGATCACCAGGTCGAAATCGGGTGCGAGCAGGTCGACGATCTTGCCCTTGCCCTCATCGCCCCACTGCAAACCGACGACGGCTGCGTGCTCGACACCCGTTTGCGGGCCCTTGTGGGCGGTGTTTGTCGCGCGCGATGCTTCCGTGGGGTTGGGCATTAGGGTGCTCATCCAGTCGTGTCCGTGAGAGATCGTCGGCCATCCCAGGCCAAAGCGTATGGTAGCAGAACGTGACTATGCGGCCGCGTCGACAATGGTCCGCGGTGACCCGCTACCCGACCCGCTAATCGCCGAAACTTGTGCCGATGTCGCGGGCCGCGATCACGAGTGGGTGGTCGGGGCTGACGAGGCGTTGTTTGTCGGCTGCGATGAGTAGATCGGCGTCCGTAACGGTCCGGCCTTTCATCGCGATGAGGCGGCTTTGCTTTCCCTCCATGAGGACACGGATCGCGGCGTGGCCGAACTCGGTGGCGAGGACGCGGTCTTCGGGGACGGGTGTGCCGCCGCGCTGGACGTGGCCGAGCACGGTGGTGCGCGTCTCGATCCCGGTGCGCTTCTCGATCTGGTCGCCGACGACACGGCTGACCCCGCCCAGGCGGATGGGGTCGGCGCTGGTCGGGTCGACACGATCGACGACCTGCTCGCCATCGACCGGCTTAGCGCCCTCGGACACGCAGATGATGCTGAAGCGCTTGCCGTGGCGGGAGCGGCTGGTCACGGCGTCGCAGACTTTGTCGATATCGAATGGGATCTCGGGCAGGAGGATGACGTCCGCCCCGGAAGCAACGCCGGCGTGGAGGGCGATCCAGCCGGCGTGTCGGCCCATGACTTCGACGAGCATCGCGCGGTGGTGGCTGGCGGCGGTGGTGTGGATGCGGTCCAACGCCATGGTGGCGACGTAGCGCGCGGTCGCAAAACCAAAGGTGATGTCCGTGCCCTCAAGGTCGTTGTCGATCGTCTTGGGGACGCCGATGCAGTTGAGCCCCTTCTTGACGAAGTGGGACGCGACGGTCATCGTCCCATCCCCGCCGATCACGATTAGTGCGTCGATCTTGCGCTGCTCGATGTGGTCCATCACCCGATCGGTGACGTCCTGTATCCGCACCTGGCCATCGGTCTTGACGGGGTATCGTGTGGGGTCGCATTTGTTGTTGGTGCCGAGGATCGTCCCGCCAAGGGTCAGGATGTTGCTGACGTCGGCTGCTTCGAGGCGGTGGATACGGTTCTGCACCAGTCCGAGGAAGCCGTCCTCGATGCCGAATACCTCGAGCCCGTGGCGATAGATCGCACACTTGGTCACGGCGCGGATGACGGCGTTGAGGCCGGGGCAGTCGCCGCCACCGGTCAGGATCCCGATCCGCTTGATGTTGGTTGCTCCCAAAGACCATCACTCCTTGTTATCTTTTTTTTGAGCGGTCAAAATAATATTGACCGGTTAAGGGTTATATCTGATGGCAATTGGACATCTTGAGGCTCTACCCACTCTGGTGGAAGGACTTATCCTATGATTTACTCCAATGCGTGTGCCTATGCGATCCGGGCCATCAGCCGGCTGGCGATGATACAGCCGAAGGGGTATGTGCTGCTTGATGACCTGTGTGAGGGGACGGAGCTGCCGCGTCACTTCGTCGCGAAGATCTTCCAAGACCTTGTGAGGAAAGGGCTTTTGACGAGTGCGAAGGGCCGTGGCGGGGGATTCGCCCTGACGCGTGATCCGGGGAAGATCAACCTTCATGAGATTGTCGCGGCAGTGGATGGCGTGGAGCAGTTGGATCACTGCGTGGTTGGGTTGTCGCTATGCGATGCGAGCCAGCCTTGCCCTCAGCACGATCACTGGCAGCCGATCCGTGAGAACCTCAAGAGCTTTCTCAAGGAGACCACGCTCAAGGATATGAGCGAGACTCTGGAGCAGAAGATCAACCTCAGCGGCAGCCCCCTACCGACCGTGACGAAGCAATCCAAGCCTGTGGTGCTTTGATCCGTCGTTCGGCCGGCAGGGGAATCATTGCGATTAAGCGCTGCATTTCACGGGGTTTAAACCGATTTCAACGGGCTGCATCGCGGCCACGGCGGGCTCGATAGCGGGCTTGAGCGATGCTCGTCGAGCGGCCATCGCCGGCCAGGGGTATCGGTGTGTCAGGTGGTTGTGCAACGGGTCCGCCTCGGCCAACCAGAGCATTACCGGCTCACCGAAGCGCCGCCATGCGAACGCGCTGGCTCGCGGTAGGCGCTCGACGGTGGTGGCCAGGTGCAGTTGCCCGTCGCGTCGGTAGAGCGGGAGGAGTTGGAACTGCCACGCCTGTCGTCGAGACAGGAGGGCGTTGAGCCCCGCGTCGATTTGGATTGATTCCAGATTGACGGCTGTGCCGTGGTCGCGGTATTGGTCGGCCCAGGCGCGCTCGACGGCGGCGCGGCTGACGCCGAACATGCGCTCGGCAAGCTCGCCGAATGGACGGCCGGTCTTGCGTTGGACCATCAGGATTGTGGAGACCTGCAAGCCGGAGAGTTCACCATGCTTGCGGAGAATGACACCGATGCGTGCGCTGTGCGCCCCATGAGAAGACATTATCGGGACCTTTATTGAACGGACGAGACAGCATAGAGATACCTATCGGCCGAGTCGGGGGCGCACTTAAGCGATCGGAAAATAAAAAGTGAAATTCTTTATCGGTTGTGACGATTTTGCGAGCGCAACTCGCCGCAGGCAGAGGAATAACGCTGAAAACAAGTGGTTTTTCGCGCGCGGCGGTGCCCTTGACAGTCTTGCGAGACTGGGTACTATGCCCCTGTGAGGTGCAGAGAGAGTTGTGAGCGAATGGGTTCGCAACACCGCGCCGGCCCGCGATCCTGAGTAACCGAGGGTGAGGGGGGGGAGACGGGACGAGGGAGAGAAACGGTTACTCGGTTTGGTCGTAGGCCTGTCTGGGGCGACGGTAATCGTGATGAAAAACTAAGTCGGTTGGTTGCCGTCACGGGTGTGGCGGTTTCGTTACGCGGCGAGGGCAAGTGCGCGGCGTGGTTGGTTCGCGGTGAGAAGTTTGACGAAATGCAGGGGGTTGTTGACGAACAGCGACCCGGATCAGAGGAGCGGCGTACCGGATCAATAAAGAAAAAAACCCCAGGCACGAGGTCTTGTTCGTGCCTGGAGCTTATCGGGGGGGAGGTTGGGTCGGAGGGTCCGGCCCGAGCCCGCGTCGTCTAGGGACAGCAGCGACGCGGGTTTTTTATCGTCTATAGTGGGGGGTGAGTCACCAGTTTATTGCCCTTAACGCTTGCGGATCATAGGCTTGAGTCACGTCGATCCCGACCGGCGGTCCCAAGGCACCGATCGGTTAGCTGTGTTGTGGCAATGATTTACGATCGGCAGCCCGATCCCGCGGGTGTGAGGTGGGTTGCAGGAAATTTTTTTCGGTCAGGCGTGGTTTTTGGGATGAATCGAGGCTATTTTTGCGCGAACGCGGGCGGGGATCGGTTGATTTTGTCGCGAGAATGGTGCCTTGGCGAGTGGGTGGGCAGGCTTATTGAGGCAGTTCGGGCAGCTTAACGATCATCACTTTAAGGATGCCGGGGCGGTGGCGCAGCCGGTTGATCAGGGCCTCAGGCGGCTCGCCGTCGAGCTTGAGGGTCATCAATGCTTTGGTTTGTCGCCGGCTGATGGCCATGTCGGCGATGTTGACGCCGGCTTGCCCGAAGTCGGTGCCAACGAGGCCCACCGTGCCGGGCGTGTCTTCATTAAGGATCAGGACCATCACCCCGGCGGGGACGATGTCCATGTGGTAGCCGTTGATCTGGACCACGCGCGGGCGGTCGTCGTTGTAGACACGCCCGACGATCCGGCAGGTCTCTTCGCCGTGCTCGATTTCGATGGCTAACTCGAGCCCGCCGAGGCCGTCCTCTTCGGTTGTGACTGTGCGTAACGCGATGCCGCGCTGCTCGGCGATCGGTTTGACGTTCACGACGTTCAGCGGCACGTCCAGGTGCTTGCCGAGCAGCCCGATCAACGCCATGCGCTCGATGGTGCCCGCCGCGGAGGCGAGTTGCTTGCCGGTCAACTCGAATGTCACGCGGTCGATGCCCTGGCAGAGCATCGGGGCGATCAGGCGTGCCATGCGCTGTGATAGATCGACGAAGCGCGCCTGGATCGGGTCGAGGTCCAGCCGTACGCCGCCTGCGTTGACCGCGCCGGAGATCCCCTCGCCTCGCAGGTATTCGAGCAGTGCGGTCGCGGCACCGACACTCACCGCGCGTTGAGCTTCGAGTGTGCTGGCGCCGAGGTGCGGCGTGACGAGCACTTTGGGGTGTGTGCGCAGCGGGCTGTCGGCTGGGGGCGGTTCGGTGTCGAATACATCGAGCGCCGCGCCGCCGCATTGGCCGGATTCGATGGCGGGGAGCAGGTCGGCTTCGCTGATGATTCCGCCGCGGGCGGCGTTGATGACGCGCACGCCCTGCCTGCACAGCGCGAAGGTTTGCTTGTTGAGCATGCCGCGCGTCTGGTCGTTGAGCGGGACGTGGAATGTGAGAAAATCGCTGTGCGGGAGCAGTTCGGTGAACTCGCCGTACATCTTGACCTTGCCGTCGAGTGCCGTGGATGCGTTGAAGAACGGGTCGTAGGCGACGACCTTCATGCCGAACGCGACGGCCCGCTCGGCGACGGTTCTGCCGATCCGCCCAAAGCCGACCACGCCCAGGGTTTTGCCGCTTAGCTGGCTGCCCTGGAATTTGTTGCGGTCCCACCCGCCCTCGTGCATCGTGTGGTAGGACTGGCCGATGTTGCGGGCCAGGGCCATCATCAGCGCGAAGGCGTGCTCGGCGGTGCTGGTCGTGCTGGCCTCGGCCGAGTTCATCACGAGGATGCCTTTGGCGGTGGCGGCTTCGATGTCGATGTTGTCGACTCCGACGCCCGCACGCGCTACGGCGCGCAGCCGCCCGGGGCGGTCTAGCACGGCAGCGGTGACCTGGACGCCGCTGCGGACGATTAGGCCGTCGTGCTCTCCGATGATGTCGGCGAGTTGCTGCTCGGTGAGTCCGGGCTTGTTGACGAGCTCGGCGTCTTTCTGGTCGCGGATAAAGGCCAAGCCCTCGTCGGCGAGTTTGTCGGCGGCCAGGATCTTGAAAGCTGGGGGCATCCCTGTTCCTTATTGGTTCGTCGGGGGAGTTTGTTTGATCGCCTCGAACGCCTGCCACGCGGCGCCGGCGGTTTCGGCGACGGTCTGGTCGTCGTGGGCGGTGCTGACGAACCAGGTCTCGAACTGGCTTGGAGGTAGCACGACGCCGCGGTCGAGCATGTGATTGAAGAACGATGCGAAGAGGTTCATGCGGCAGCGCAGCGCCTGGTTGTAGTTGGTCACGGGCTTGGTTGAGAAGAAGCAGCTGACCATGGACCCGACGCGGTTGGTTACGGTTTTGATTCCGGCGGCGCCGGCGGCGTTGCGGATGGCGTCGGCGAGCGCGGCGGCGGTGCGATCGAGTTGGTCGTAGACACCGGGTTTTTTGAGCGCGTCGAGTGTGGCGATGCCGGCGGCCATGGCGAGGGGGTTGCCGCTTAGGGTTCCGGCTTGATAGACGGGGCCATCGGGTGAGACGAGGCGCATTAATTGTTCGCGGCCGCCGTATGCGGCACAGGGGAGGCCGCCGCCGACGATCTTGCCGAGGCAGGTCAGGTCGGGCGACACGCCGTATAGGTGTTGCGCGCCGCCGTAGGCGACGCGGAAGCCGGTCATGACTTCATCGAAAACAAGCAGCGCGCCGTGGCGATCGCACAGGTCGCGCAGGCCCGCGAGATACCCGTCGGCTGGGGGGATGCAACCCATGTTCCCGGCGACGGGCTCGACTAGTACGCAGGCGATCTGATCGCCGTGCTCGGCGAAGGCGGCGACGGTCGCGCCGAGGTCGTTGAACGGGACGATCACGGTGTCCTGGGTCGCGGCGTGTGGGACGCCGGGCGAGCTGGGGGTGCCGTGGGTTGTCGCGCCGCTGCCGGCGTCGACCAGCAAGGCATCGCTGTGGCCGTGGTAGCAGCCGGCGCACTTGACGATCTTGTCGCGCTTTGTTGCGGCACGCGCGAGGCGGATGGTGCTCATCACGGCTTCGGTGCCGCTGTTGACGAACCGGATCAGATCGATGGAGTCGAATGCGTCGACGACCATCGCGGCGAGGCGGGTCTCGGCTTGGGTCGGCATGCCGAACGCAGTGCCCAGGGAGGCTGCGTGGGTGATGGCCTCGATCACCGGGTGCGGGGAGTGGCCTAGGATCAGTGGCCCGTAGGCGCCGACGTAGTCGATGTAGGAGTTGCCATCGAGGTCCGTGACGCGGGCGCCGTGTCCGGATTGGATAGTGATCGGTTCGCGGCCGACGGCTTGATAGGCCCGGACGGGCGAGTTGACGCCGCCGGGCATCACGGCCTGGGCCTGGGCAAACGCCTGGGTGGACGCCTGATACCGTTTCGCATGGCTGGTGCTTGTGGCCATAGCGCCACAGTGTAGCAACCCCGCGAGGTGTCCAAAGGCATCCCCACCGGGGTTGGGAACGACCGGTGAGCCGGTCGGGGGCGACCTTTACAAGCCTAGGTCAGGTGTTATACTCTTGCGTTTGGTGTCGGTAAGGTTCTGTGATTCATACCCGTAACCGCGATGAGACCCGCTCGATGACGATTACTGCGAACCGTAAGACCGAGTTGATCAGTGAGTATCGGCGCGACGACCCGGACACCGGCTCTCCGGAGATCCAGATCGCGCTGCTCACCGAGCGCATCCTCGGTCTGACCGACCACCTGCGATCACACAAACACGACCACGCCTCGCGCCGGGGCCTGCTGATGATGGTCAGCAAGCGCAACCGGTTGCTACGCTACCTTGCGCGGACCCAACGCCCGGCTTATCAGGCGTTGATCGGACGACTCGGGCTACGCAAGTAGGCACCGCAAGAAGTCTGTGCAAGCTGATTCGGATCAAGCCCGGCCGCTTCACCTCCCGATGTGACGGGATCGCCGGGTGCGGACGACAGTAGGCTCGATGCACGCATCATTCCAAGTTCAGTGCGTGTGTTAAGCCTCCTGTCTTCTGCACCATGAAACGGTCGGCAACACTGGTACGGGCCGGCCCACACGGGTTGAGCCCGGTTGTCCGTAACCGTAACCCCTCTATAGAAGGATCGACCCAGCATGGCAGTTACACGAGTAGAACTAGAGCTTGGCGGGCGCACGCTGAGCATTGAGACAGGCCATATCGCCAAGCAGGCGGACGGCTCGGTATTGGTTCAGTATGGCGACACGGTGGTGCTCGGGACGGCGGTTCAAGACAGGCCGCGTGCGGGGATCGACTTCTTCCCGCTGACGGTGGACTACCGCGAGAAGCTGTCGGCCGCGGGCAAGTTCCCCGGTGGGTTCCGCAAGCGTGAAGGCGCCCCGAACCAGAAAGAAATCCTCACGATGCGGAACATCGATCGGCCGATCCGACCGCTGTTCCCGAAGGGCTACTACGACGAGGTGCAGATCCAGACCTGGGTCCTCGCGGCCGACGGTCAGAACGAGCCCGATGTGCTGGCGGGGATCGCGGCATCGGCGGCATTGTCGATCAGCTCGATCCCGTTTCAGGGGCCGGTTGGGAATGTCCGGGTCGGGCGGATTGACGGGCAATATGTGATCATGCCGACCGCGGCCCAGGCCGAGTACAGCGATTTGGACATGCTCCTGTGCGGGCACTCGGACGGGCTGAACATGATCGAGGTCGGGGCGAATGAGCTGCCGGAAGACGATGTCGCCGGTGCGATCGAGTTCGGGTTCGAGGCGATCAAGGGGATCGTCGGGATCATCGGCGACCTGGTCGCTAAGGTGGGCAAGGAGAAGGTCACCAACCTGATCCTCCCCGCGGATTCGGTCGTCGAAACGGTCAAGGCCAAGCTCACCGAGCCGCTGCGTGCGGCCAAGACCAGCACGGGCACGAAGCTCGACCGGCAGGAAGCGGTCAAAACCGCGATAAAGAAGTTTGTCGATACCGAGTTCCCGCCGCCCGGCGACAGCGCTTCCTACGCCGAACACAAGGCCTGGGAGCAGAACGTCACCGATTCGAAGATGGCGATTCACGACCTCGAAGAAGATCTCACCCGCGAGATCATCCGTACCGGCAGCCGCACGGACGGGCGAGCGCCGGATCAGTTGCGTGCGATCGAGTGTCTGACGGGTCTGCTGCCGCGTGTGCACGGGTCGGGGTTGTTCACCCGTGGTGAGACGCAGGCGTTGGTGACGGTGACGCTTGGGACTTCGCGCGACGAGCAGATTGTCGACGGGCTGGGCGAGGAGTATTCCGAAAAGTTTTATCTGCACTACAACTTCCCGCCGTTCTCGGTCGGCGAAGCCAAGCGCATCATGGGACCGGGTCGGCGCGAGATCGGCCACGGGAAGTTGGCTGAGCGTGCGTTGCAGCCGATCCTGCCGCCGGTTGAAAAGTTCCCCTATACGGTCCGTGCCGTCAGCGACATCATGGAGTCGAACGGGTCATCGAGTATGGCATCGGTCTGCGGCGGGACGCTGGCGTTGATGGATGCGGGCGTACCGATCACTGCACCGGTCGCGGGCATCAGCATCGGGATGATCAGTGCTGACTCGTCCGGCGGTGACGATGTGTACCTCACCGATATTCAGGGCGAGGAAGACCACTTCGGCGACATGGACTTTAAGGTGACCGGGACCCGCGAAGGGATCACGGCGATCCAGCTCGACCTGAAGATCCGCGGGCTGAACCTCGATCAGATTAAGAAGACGTTCGTGCTGGCCAAGAAGAACCGTATTGAGATCATCGAGATGATCGAAGCCGAGATCGCCGAGCCGCGTGCCGAGCTGAGCAAGCACGCACCGCGGATGCTCTCGACGCATATTCAACCGGACAAGATCGGGCGGCTGATCGGGCCGGGCGGCAAGACGATCCGCATGCTCGAAGAGACGACCGGTGCGACGATCACCGTGGAAGAGGACGGAACGGTGTTCCTGTCGGCGGTGGGTTCGGGCAAGGCCGAGAAGGCGCTCGAAGAAGTCGAGAAGCTGTGTGCCGAAGTCAAGGTCGGGCAGATCTACACCGGTCGTGTGAGCACGGTGAAAGACTTCGGTGCGTTCGTCGAGGTGATCCCCGGGCAGGACGGGCTGTGCCATATCTCTGAGCTTTCCGACGGGTTCGTCGATAAGGTCAGCGACATCGTCAAGGTCGGCGATACGGTCCGTGTTAAGGTGCTGCTCATCGATGACCAGGGCCGCGTCAAGCTGTCGCGCAAAGCCGCGATCATCGAGGAAAACGAAGAGGCCACCGTCGGGGCCCAGGACTAGGCGTCGCGGCAACCCCTACTTAAAAGTCCACGAAGGGCAGGTCGGCGACCTGCCCTTTTTCTTTGCCCTTATGGCGCGGCGAACCGGAGGCCGCGAAGCAGCCGCCCGCCCGTGGTATCCTCGATCGCAAGATGACGTGGTTCTGGATCGGACTCGGTGTGGGGGTGTTGCTCACGATTCCGTTGGCTGCGGTCGCGGCCAACCGGGCGGCGCAGCGGGTGCGCCGATTGTCTGAACGGGCGCGGTCGGCCGAGCGGCTGGCGGGGCTGGGTGCGCTGACCGGCGGGCTCGCCCACGAGATCAAGAACCCGCTCTCGACCGTCGGGCTGAACATCCAATTGATCGAAGAAGACCTGGAGGAGTTGGCGCAGGCGATCCCGGCGGACGCGCCGGCACACGATCAATTGGGGCGAGTTCAACGCCGCTTCGAGTCGCTGTCGCGCGAGACGCAACGCCTGCGCACGATCCTCGAAGACTTTCTGCGGTTCGCCGGGCGCGTCAAGCTCGATCGCACCCCCACCGACCTGAACGCCCTGGTCGGTGAGTTGGCCGACTTTTTCGCGCCCCAGGCGCAGGCGGGCAATGTGAACCTGCGGACCCAACTATCGCCGCAACCGCCGCTGGCACGCATCGACGCGGGCCTGATGAAACAGGCGGTGCTCAATCTTTTGATCAACGCGACGCAGGCGATGACCGAGGCGCGCGATGCGGGCAAGCCGCACGGCGGGTGCGACGAGTTGATCGTGCGGACTGAGCGGATCGGCGTGCTCCGCGGCGACGAGGTTCGCATCCATGTGACTGATACCGGGCCGGGCATCGCAGCCGATGAGATCGACAGAGTGCTACAGCCTTACTTCTCGACCAAGCGTGGTGGGACGGGGCTTGGGCTGCCGACGGCTCGGCGGATCGTTGAGGAACACGGCGGGACGTTGGCGGTGCATTCGGAGACCGGGCGCGGGACCGATTTCACGATCTCGATTCCGCTAAGCAAGCCTGATGATGGTCCGTCGGATGCCGGGTAGCGGGCGGCGGAGCGCTAAGTGAACATCTTGTATTGGTTGCGTTCGAGGTCGAGTTTGTTGACCTGCTTATCAACGCTGATCCGGTAGTCACCGCTGAAGCAGGCCGTGCAGTACTCGCCCGGCGGGCGCGAGACGCAGCCAAGCATCCCCTCAAGCGACAGAAAATGCAGGCTGTCGACCGCGAGGAAATCGCGGATCTCCTCGACACTCCGTTGGTTCGCGATCAACTGGCTTGGGTCGGGGAAATCGACACCGAAGTAACAGGCGTGGCGGATCGGCGGGCAACTGATCCGCAGGTGGATTTCCTTGGCACCAGCGCGCCGAAGCTGGGCCATCTTCCCGCGGGTTGTCGTGCCGCGAACGATCGAGTCATCAACAACAATCAGCCGCTTGCCGGACACGACATCGGGCACGGCGTTGAGCTTGATCTGGACCGCGGTGTCGCGCTGCTTCTGCGTCGGGCGGATGAAGGTTCGGCCGACATAGCGATTCGGGACGATCCCCTCGCGGTACGGGATCTCACTCGCCCGTGCATAGCCCAAGGCGGCTGACCGACCGGAGTCGGGCATGGGGATCACGCAATCCGCTTCGACGGGTGCTTCGCGGGCGAGCACCTCGCCCAGCCGCTCGCGCACGATCTGTACCGTGTCGCCGAACACACTGGAACTGGGGTTGGCAAAGTAAACGTGCTCGAAGATGCAGTGGGCGGGCACCTGTGACTCGGCGAACCGGCGGGTTGAGACGCCGTTGTCGCTGAGCGTGACGATCTCACCCGGGAGGACCTCGCGCACCATGGTGGCGCCGATGGCGTCGAGCGCGACTGTTTCACTTGCGACGCAGTCGTACCCGTCGTCGGTTTTCCCGAGCACCAATGGCCGCCAACCCCAGGGGTCGCGCACCGCTTCGATGCGATCGGCGAACAGAAAAACCAGCGAGTAGGCGCCCTGCAGGTGCAGCAGTGATTCGGCTAACGGGTCGTCCTTGGACAGGTGGTGCGACGCCAGCAGGTGCGTGATGACCTCGGTATCGGTCGAGGTGTGAAAGATGTGCCCGCGGGTCTCGTAGTCGCGGCGCAGGCGGGCGGCGTTGACGAGATTTCCGTTGTGCGCGACGGCGACCTGCCCGCCGATGTATTCTTCGAGCAGCGGTTGTGCGTTGCATGCACGGCTGGACCCGGTCGTCGAGTAGCGGTTGTGGCCGATACCGGCGTTGCCGGCGAGTTTGTCCAGAATAGTTTCGTTGAATACCTCGGGCACGAGGCCCATGCCGACGTGGGCGCCCAGACGCGATCCGTTGCTGACCGCGATGCCGGCTGACTCCTGGCCGCGGTGTTGCTGCGCGAATAAGGCTGTGTACACCCGGTGGGCGCTGTCGCTTGGCCCCCAGACCCCGAACACACCACACTTGTCTTTCGCTTCACGGGCCATATCGGGGGTCACGCACGCGGTGGGTCTGGGTCGGGCAAGCCGTCGGACAGGCAAGGAACCGTAGCGGGCGGCTGACGGGGGGTCAAACGGTTGCGCAGATCTATGGGGTGGGACGGCGTTCTAACCGCAGGGGGCGGTATCGGCGGGCGTAAAATAATGAGCTTCGAGGAACCGCGCGACGTAGTCGATGATGCTCATGGCCTGTGGGATCTGCGGGTTGGTGGTCTGGCCCATCGGCTCGAAGCGCATTCCTTTGAATCGCAGGACGGCTTCGTCCAGCGGGAGTCCGAATTGCAATGCGAGGCTGAAGGCGCGGCAAAAGCCCTGGATCAAGCCGCTGAGGGTCGAGCCCTCTTTGGACATTTTGATGAAGATCTCGCCCGGGCTGCCGTCGTCGAAGAGGCCGATGGTCAGGTAGCCTTCGTGCCCGGCGATCTGGAACTTGTGCGTCAGCGATGTCCGGGTGGTGGGTAGGGTCAGTCTGGTGTCACTTACCACGGCGTGGGTGTCCCTCGCGATTGGCGGGATGAGGCGTGGCGACGGGTAGCCACGGGAGGATCGTAATCTTCGCGGGGTCGAAACACCAACGAGGCCGGGGGCGGGTGTGGTGGGGGTAGGCGAGGTGTGCGGTTGGTCGTGCCTGGTGTGGGAAGTAGACTCGCGATCCGTGGTGAACGGCAAGAAAAAAAATATCAGCGGGGACAGGGCCGGTGGTCGGCTGGAGGATTCCGGGGTTACCAGGCGCCGGCGTCGGGGCCTGCTGGGGTGGTATCGCAAGCACTTTCGCGCGTTGCCGTGGCGCGTTGAACCGGGGCGCGGGCGTGCGCCGGGAAGCCGGAAGCAGCACCCGAATCCGTACCATGTCCTGGTTAGCGAAGCGATGCTGCAGCAGACGCAGGTCGCCACGGTGATTGATTACTTTAAGCGGTTTGTCGACGAGTTCTCGACGATCCAAGCTCTGGCCGATGCCGATGAACAGGGGGTGCTGCGTGCGTGGCAGGGGCTCGGGTACTACCGGCGGGCACGCAACCTGCACGCGGCGGCGCGGCGGATCGTTGAAGATCATGCGGGCCAAATCCCCGACAGTGTCGATGCGCTGCTATCGCTGCCGGGCGTTGGTCGATACACGGCGGGGGCGATCACGTCGATCGCGTATGGGCAGCGCGTCCCGGTGGTCGACGGCAATGTCGCGCGCGTGCTCGCCCGTTGGCACGGGATCAGCGAGGCGGTCGACACGACGCCGGTTATTAAGAAGCTGTGGCAACTCGCCGGGCACCATGTGCCTAAGTCTCGCCCCGGGGATTTCAACCAGGCTGTGATGGAGTTGGGCGCGCTGGTCTGTCGCCCGGGCGTGCCCGATTGCGGGGCGTGCCCGGTGGCTCGCGACTGTCACGCGCACCAGACCGGGCAAGCATCAGCACTCCCGGTGCTCACGAAGAAGGCCGCGCCGAAGAAGGTCACCCACCACACGCTGGCAGTGCGCCACGGGCGACGGTACCTGTTCGTGCAGCGCCCGGAGAAGGGCTTGTGGTCAAAGATGTGGGAGTTGCCGACGGCGGAGCGCCTGGCGGGTCGGCCCGGCGGCGATCAACTGTGCGCCTGGGCCGATCGGCAACTTGGCTTACGCATTGACTCGCCCCGTCGGGTCAGCGGCTTCACACACCAGACCACACACCGCCGGATTGATTTCGTCATCTGGACGGCGACCGCGAAAAGCAGCATGAACACCAAAGGTGAGTGGCGAGCACTAGGCCGACTCAACGACCTGCCACTGGCCAAACCGCAGACCCGTGCGATCGCCGCGATCCAGGCTGACGAGATCACCGACTAACGGGCACAAAAACCCGCACGCGGTGGGTACGATTATTTAGTTGTGTTTACTTGCGTCTAGTGCCTTCTCAACGCGATCGCCGCGTTTCATGCTGAGCGGAACCCGCTCCCTTACGGTCGCGGCTCGTTGTGGAGCCGCTACGGTTGAACTCGGTCTGCTCTAGTGAGGCCTAGGCCTCTTCGAAATGCTTTTGGACAAACGCGGTGACTCGTCGTGGGCCTAGGATGCCGACCACGTTCTCATCCAGATCGAGGATCGGGATATGGCGGAAGCCGCTGACGGCCATGAGGTTCATGGCTTGGGCGGGCGAGTCGGTCTCGTAGACCGAAACGGGGTTGGGTGTCATCACGTCGCGTACGGGGCCGTCTTTGATCTGCTCGTACTGCTCGGCGACTTTGTTGAGGATGTCGCGTTCGGAGAAGATCCCGACGAGCTTATCGCCCTCGGTGACGACCAGGCAGGCGATCCCGATCTTGTCCATGAGGCGCATGGTTTCTTCGACGCTGGTGCCGGGGTCGATCGCGAGGAAGGGCTTGATCTCCATCTCGGTGATGTCGCTCTCGCACAGCGATCGCTCGAGCTCGTCGGCGTACGTAGCGGGGCTGTAATCCTTGAGCGGATCCTGGTACTCGCCCTCCTGTGTTCCACGACGCTTACGCCTAACCACGCCTACGCTCCTTCGCGCTGATCCATGAACAGCTTGGATTTCATTTTCTGGACCTTGACCTGTCGCGGGAAGTGGTCGGCCAGGTACTCCATCGCGCCGCGTTGCCCGGTGACGCCGACGGCTTTGCCCTGTTCATCGACCACACAGACGAATCGCCACTCGAGCGACTGGAGTTTTTCGATCACCGTCGCGATCGGGGCGTCCTGCCGCACGGACTTGTCGCTGCGGGACATGTGTTTGTCGATGGGATCGTCGAGCTGCTTGGGGTCGGCCAGGAGGAGTTTGATCAGGTGGCGTTCGGTGAACATCCCGCTGATGCGGCCGGCGTCGTCGAGGATCAGGACGTAGCCGAGTCGTTTGTCGCGCATGGTCGCGACGGCTTGGCGGCAGGTCGCGGTTGGGGGCACGGACATGACTTCGCGCAAAGGCAGGTCAGAAACCGGTGCGTTGGTGATGTCGTTGCGCAGACCCATTACGTTGACTCCCTCAAAGCGGCAACCGCCTTGTAGCCCACTCAGCTTAGGGAAATCGCGCTGAATTGCAAGCGGAGCGGGTTTATCAACCCCGCGTCCACAGTTGCGTTTAGAGCCGCGTGTAAACCCCGGTCGGAGGCTCGCCGCCGCGGCGGGGCGCTGGCGAGGCAACCTAACGCGGCCCGGCCGGTGAGGTTACTTCGCGGCGAGGCGTTGGCGGATCAGGTCCGCCCGTGCCCGGCGTCGGCTGGCGGGGTCCAGCTCGCGCCCGGCGACCCGCTGGAGGTGGGCCGGTTGGGTGAGCAGCAACAGCTCATTGATTGTGGGGATATCAACGGTATCGATCCGGCCGAGGTTCACGCCGAGCCGCAGATGGCTAAGCAGGGAGAGTACCTCCTCGGTGCCCATCACCCGCGCGTGGGTCAGCACGGCCCAGGCGCGCCAGATTTTGTCGTCGAGCTCCCACTGGCGCTGCTGGAGCAGGGCCATCCGGGCTTTGGTTTCGTATGCGATCACCTGGGGGACGACCGAGTGCTGGAAGTAGGTGAGGATTTCCTGCTCGCTGCGGCCTAGCGTTGTCTGGTTGGAGATCTGGTAGAGGTCGCCCTGTGCCTCGGACCCTTCGCCGAAGAGCCCGCGCACCGCCAGGTGCATGTCGCGTGCGGCCCGGCGGACTTTTTCGATCTCGCCGGTCAGCTTCAACGCCGGGAGGTGGAGCATCACGCTCACGCGGATGCCCGAGCCGACATTGGTCGGGCATGCGGTGAGGTAACCGAAGCGTTTGGCGTAGGCGAAGTCGAGGTGTTCTTCGAGCGTGTCGTCGATCGCGTTGATCTGGGCGAACGCGTCGCCGACCTGCATCCCGCTGCGGAGGACCTGGACGCGCAGGTGGTCTTCCTCGTTGACCATGATGGCGAAGGTCTCGTCGGCACCGATCGCGACGGCGCGCGGCAGGTCGAGCGTGGCTTTGACGTGCTGTCGGCTGGCGAGTTGGCGCTCGACGAGCAGTTGGCGGTCGAGCGCGGTGCTCTGTGTCAGGTCGACCCAGATGAGGCCCGCGCCGAGGCGACCGCTCATCACCTCTTCCTGGCAGCGCTGGACGACCTCCTGCTGCTGTGCCTTGCTGGCGCGGCCGACGAAGGGGAAGCCGGCGAGGTTGCGCGCCAGGCGGATGCGGCTGGAGATCACGACCTCGCTTTGCGGGCCCGCGCCGCGGAGCCACTCGCCCGCACGTTGGCTGATCTGGCCAAGGCTCATTCCGGTTGCTCCTCGATCCCGCGGATATCGTCGCGCAGGCGGACGGCGAGTTCGTAGTCTTCACAATCGACGGCCTCGGCCAAGCGCTTGCGCATGCGCAGGAGGTGCTGCTGGCGTTCCTGCCCGGCGCCGGCGCGACGGGGGACTTTGCCAAGGTGGTGCGTGCCACCCTCGTGGGCGCGTTCGAGCAAGGGGCCGAGTTGTTCCTCGAACGCGGTGTAGCAACTTTGACAGCCGAGCAAGCTGCTCTCGCGAAACTCCGAGAACCGCAGTCCGCAGTGCTCGCAGACTGTTTCCTGTGCCGCGCCGCCGCTGCGGACCTTGACGAAGTTGGTGAGCAGCTCGTTGATCGGTGTGTGGACGGCTTTGATCGCCAAGCCGGCCTCCGCGGCGTGCGCATCGCAGAGGTGCTTCTCGATCTTCTGGCCCTTGATGATCTCCACCGAGTGGTGGGTCGCGGGGCTGTTGCACTGATCGCATTTGCGCTTCAGCAAGGGTCGTGAGTCTCCGTTCTTCCGATTTCGCCTTGAGTGATTCTTCCGGGCGATACGCCGTTGGACTCAAGGCCGACCGCTGCCTCGGACCGCAGACGTGGGGTCGGCTGATCTCAACCACTCCCACCATTTAGTGCGAGCATCGGCACCAATCACAACTCGAATTGTAAACCTACTGCTTCTAAGTATTTTAGCAAGATTCGTCCGGCGTAGCAACCCCAAAACGGGCATGAATCATGATATCTTTGCTGTTCTCGAACCGCTGATTCGCTCCACCAAGGCCGACCCGCGATGAATCGCCCTCCGCAACCGCATCGGCCCGCGACCAGCCGTACGAAGCGGGTGATCTTTGCGTCCCTGATCGCGAGCATCGTCTGGCTGACGATCGACACCGGCATCTACGTCGCCCTGACGGTGATCGGGTCGCAACGACAACTGTTCTATGAGCCCCGCCCGCTGACCGACGCACAAGCCGAAGGCTTCCTCAAAAAACGATTCCACCAGCGCTGGGGCTGGGACATCCCCGCCGACGAGAAAGGCACGTTGGGAGAACGCGCCCGCACCGAGATCGCCGGCGTCGCGACCGGCCCGCCGGTGATGATCAAAAGCTTCGGCGACTCGTTCTGTTACGGCGTCGGCGTGGAAATTGATCAGACGTTCCAACACTTCGTCGAGCGGGAGACCGGCTGGGCGTGCCTCAACTACGGCGTCGGCGCGTTTGGTACAGACCAGGCGTTGCTCAAGTATCTCGACACCCCCCTGCCGTCGCGTTACACCGTGCTGACGATCCTCGACGAGAACGTCGGGCGGTGCATGACGGTGTGGTGGAACTTCTATCAACACGTCGGTTTTTCGGGCACCAAGCCGCGGTTTGAGTTGCGCGGCGATGAGGTTGTACTCGTCGACAACCCGGCCGATACCCCCGCACTGGTCCGGCGGCTGACCGAGCCGGGATTCATCGATACGCTCCGCCCACACGACTACTGGCAGGGCTACTACCGCGGCATCGGTGCACCGCCACGGCTGCGCTGGCCGGCGACCGCGACGGTTCTACCGCACGCCAGTTTCTTTGTGCGCTACAGCCTCGCGTTGGCGGGCGACCGCCTGGCTCCGAGCTACGACCGCGCGGTTGAACTTAAAAAGGTCAACCACCTGTATGAACCCGGTTCACCCGCGCTGGTGATCCTGCAGCACATTGTTAGTCGGTTTCAGGACACCGCGGCCGAACGCGGCGAGACGCCGATCGTCTTGCTGTTCCCGCAGCGAGAATCGATGGACCTCTACGCCAAGTACAGTCGTAAGCCGTACCAGGCGCTGACCGACATCGTCGCGCAGACCGGCCAACCGTTCCTCGACTTCGCAGATGTTTTTTTGGGTGAAGACACAGCCGGCTACTATCAACCCGACGACTGGCATTTCTCGGTCAAAGGCAACCAGCGCGTCGCGGCCGCGCTTGTTGAGCTGGTCAGGGATCTTGAGCAGGCGCAGGCGTTACAGGTTCCGTGAATTTCGGCGCGGCCGCAGCGCGAGGCCGGCTGCAATGACACCCAACGAGACCAGCCCCGAGGGTTCGGGCAGTTCGATCGCCCCGATATCCACGCCCAGGCCGATCGGGCGGGGCGTGGCGAACAGATCAATCGCGGGTGCCAGCGACAGCGTCCCGGCATCGATCGCAGGGCTGAGCGGGCCGAGTGTGTAGTCGTCCGTCGCCGGGTTTGTGTAGAGCTGCGCCGGTGTCGCGACGAACGAGTTCGCATCCTGGCCCGTCTGCGCCTGCCACTGCGCCAGCGTCGCGGTGGTGTTGCCGCCGTCGGTCGTTACGCGATCCTCAATCGCATTGAAGTCGCTCAACAGGTCCGTCAAGCTGTCCACGCTGATATCCATCGCGCCGCGAAACCCGTGCTCGCTGTAAAAAGTATTGTTCAGGATCGTGTTGCCCGTGCTCCCTCCTGTCACGGTGATCCCCCACCGACCGTCGCTCTCGACGACGACCGTGTTGTTGATCACCTGGTTGTTTTTCGATCCGTCCGAACCGTCGATCTGAAACAGCGCGATCCCCGTTGCGTGTGCGTCGTAGATCAGGTTGTTCTCGATGCGCGAGTCTTGCACGCCGTCCAGATTGATCGACGCCCCGCCGCCTACGCCGTTGTCGTAGATTGTGTTGCGTGACACCAGCGCCTGGGTGATTACCCCGTCGCCGGGCAGGGTTCCATCGGCGTTGATCTGGATCCCGCTGGCGTTGTTACCCCAGCTAATATTGCCCCGGATCGTTGGGCGATCGGCGCTGTTCGAGACGTAGATCCCGTGCTCGTCGGCTGAGCGTGATGTCTGGTTGTTCTCGATCAGCAAGTCCTCGGCGTAGCCGGTGAAGATGCCCCAGCGCCCGTTCAGATCGGCAATGTTGTTGCGGATCGTCACGAACTGGCTGTGGTCGTCGGATGCGCCGACCGCGCGGATACCGGCACGCGGCATGGCGGTGATCTCGAAGCCGTCGATAACGACGAACGACGCAAGCTCGAGGTTGATCCCGTCCTGGGTCGTCCCGGCATTGGGTGCGTCGATCACCGTGCCGGGCTGGGCTTGAAAGACGATCGGGTTTAAGGCTGTTCCGCTGGTGGTCAACTCGAATCCGGTGTAATTACCCGGCAACACCGTCACGGTATCGCCGGCGGTGACGGTGTCGGCGGCGTTTTGCAGCGTCAGCCAGGGGTCGCCGATCAACCCTGTGCCGGCGTTGTTCCCGCCGGGTGAAACGAAAAAATCAGTTGCGAGCGCCGGCTGCGCGGCGGCGAGGAGCAGAACCATCAACGACAGCCACACCATCACTGGCAGATCTTTCATCACCGTTTCTCCATCTACAGGACTTGGGACAGCACTAATCGACAAACAAGGCGGGCGCCCGGGGTGGGCCTAACGGGGCATCCGGCGGGTGGGTAGTGGGGCAAACGAAGTCCGAGGCACACGAGGCGTCTGAGGCACACGAGGCCGCTACCCGTCGGCCACGTTGTTTTGATATTAGCCCGCGCGTCTTGAGGAGGCAACCGTCTGGCGGAAGCAATTCTCGCGGCGGGGCTTACCCCTGGCGTGCCTGATGATCGGGCAAGTCGGTGGTAAGCAGGTCGTTAGCGAGTGGCTGTCGCGACGCGACGAAGACCGCACGGCTGTGCCCGGCGTCGTGCGCACCGGGGTCGGTCCAATCGAGCGGGAACTCCTCGTGGTTCGGTTGGGTCGCGGGGGCATAGACGTGCGCGAAGTGTTGCTTGAGCTTCTCGAATACTAATCGTCGCGTCGGGCGACACCCGGTGCCGGACCACGACTGTGTCGCGCGCGACTGGTTTTCACGTACAAGGTGAGGCTCGCTGGACTCGCCGAACGACACGGAGGTCTCCAGAAACATCATGCTTCGGCAGCAGGCGCTAAGAAAATCCAATGCCTCCAAGGGGTTGCTCAGGTGGTAGAGCAGCCCGTAGCAGTGCACCACGTCGAACGGCGCGCCCTTCGGCGTTACCGGAGCTTCCATGTCGAGCGTCAGTACAGGATGCCCTGGGTATCGATCGTTCAGGATAGTCAGGTTGGCCGGGCGGACCTCGGTGATCGTCACGGCGCAGCCGCGGTCGATGTAGTAAGGCGAGTGGTCGCCGATGCCGGCACCGACCTCGAGCACGGTCTTGCCCGCGACGGGGATGCGCAAGCTGGCGAGGTGTTCCAGCCGCCGGGCGTTGTGTCGCATGTAATCGTCGGACAAAAACCGCAGAGCCGGGTTGCCCTTGCGCATGACCTCGAAGCCAAGTTTCCTTACCACCCTGCTCGGGAGCGTCTGAGACCTGATCATCTACGCACCGCCTTTCCAGGGTTGCCGGGCTCCCCCTCACTCGGGCGTTCGAGCCACATGGTATCGGCCGTCACAGATCCTCGCGATCGCTGATGAAGCCAACATGAAGGTGCATAGTTATCGTGGCTGGCCCGCCCCGCAGGACACCACCAGCCCGTCAAACCCAATCGAAACGTTCTCCGGCAGCTTCGGCTCAAGCTCGGCGTGGCTGATGTCGTGCGCGATATGGGTCAGGTACGCCCGCCCAGGCTGCAGGCGATCGATCACCTCCAACGCCTGATCGACGGTCATGTGCGTCGGGTGATGCTTGTAGCGCAAGGCATCGATGACCAGCACATCCAATCGTTCGAGCAGCGGCCAGGTTTCCGGCGGGATGCCCGAGACGTCCGTGCAGTAGGCGAAGCTCCCGGGCGAAGCCGCATCTGCACCCAACTCGCCGCCCGGATAATCCACTCGAAACCCCAGGATCGGAAGGCGCCCGTGCAACAGCCGCAGCGGCGTCCAGCGTGCCCCGTGCAGATCGATCGCGTCGCCGGCCTTGACTCGATTCGGGATCAGCTTCGCGACGAACGACTGGTTCACGTTGCTGCCCGGGTCGAAGATATGCGCGAACATGGCCCGCAACCGCTCGTGGGCCGACTGCTCCGCGTAGAGATCAATCGGCGCATCCATCACGGCGTTGAACCGCCGCATGTCGTCGAGCCCGAATACATGATCGGCGTGCGTGTGTGTGATCAGCACCCCGTCCAGGCGGCTGACGCGGTGCTCGATCATCTGCGTGCGCAGGTCGGGCCCCGCATCGATCAGCCACTGGTGGACTCGCCCGTTGCCCTCTCCCACTATGCCGCTCGCCCCGCCGCTAACCGGGTACCGCACGAGCACGCTTGGGCGGCTGCGCCGGTCGCGCGGGTCGTCCGACCGACACACGGGGCAGTCGCAGCCGATCATCGGGACGCCGGCGCTCGTCCCGGTCCCTAAAAATAGAACTTCCAGCGGCACGCCGCAGATACTAACGTGCAGCGGCCCGGCCCCGCGTTTACCATCATCGGTGTCCACAACCCTGACCGCATCGGGGCATCCAGACCATCGCCAATCCGTCACCCATCCTCAACAAGAACCTGATCACCACGATCATGCTCTGGTCGTTGGCCCTTGCGGCCGCGGCGGGCGTGCTCGCGGTTCTTGCCGGCGGTCACGAAGCGATCATGCGATTCCTGGGCACGGCCGGCCTGACCGTCGCCGCCTGCCTGCTCGCCCTGCGGCTGACCAAGCTGACCGACCAACCGACCACGCACGCGGCCGGGATGTTCGGGGTGACCGTCGTCCTGATCGTGTACATCCTGTTCAACATCAACATCTGGGGGCTCGACACGCACTGGTTGACCGAGCGCCACAACGGGAAGCTGTTCTTCAGCGCCATGGCGCTGGCATGGACGGCCGCGGTAGCGGTCGCGCTACTGAAAAAAATCCATCAGCCGAGCACGCGCGTCGCGGCGTACACCGGGCTCGGGCTGGCAGGTATCTACTGGGTGTTGTGTTTACTGGCGACCTGGTGGCCGCATGGCGGGGCCCGACACTACTACGCATCGCCTACGCAAGAACACCTCTGGGAAACGGCCTGGGTTTTCGCGCTCGCCGCCGTCACCACCACCGCGGCGCTGATCGGTGTTGGGCACGACAAGAAGCCCCAGCCGTGGCGGTGGCTGGGCATCGTGGCGGGCATCGGGGCTTTTGTTGCCGGGCTCTACGCCAGTTGGTGGGAGCAGGACGAGGCCGCCACGTGGATCGTCGTCTCGGCGAGTGTCGCGGTGGTCATCGGCTACGCGAACATTGTCACCCGCGCACGGCTGATGCCCGCCGCTCGGTGGCTGATCCCGTGCAACATCATCGCTCTGGCTGTGGTCGCGGGTGGGATCGACCTGCTGGTGATCCAGGAACAGATCGGCAGCGCGGACGAGCTGCTCGCCCGCGGCGTCGGCGCCGTCGGGATCGTCTCGGCCTGCGGGACACTCGCGCTGGCGATCCTCGCGGGGCTCAACCGCAAGCGCATCGAGCGGCCGCTAGATTCGACTCTGACCGAGATCAGCCTAACGTGCCCGAGCTGCCACAAGAAACAGACCCTGCCGCTGGGGGATTCGCGATGCGCCGGGTGCGGGATGCGGATCCACACCCGCATCACCGAGCCGCGCTGCCCCGCATGCGATTACTCGCTCTATAAAATCACCTGCGACCGATGCCCCGAGTGCGGCGCGCTGGTGGACGACCCCGAGGCGGCGCCCCCAACGATACCCGCCGTCGGACGTTCGCCGGGCGATCCCGGTGGTAGCGTCTAACCGCATCCCCTATTATTAAAGGATCGCAGACCCGGACCGTCGGGGGATCGATCCCCCGACACCAACACCACGGACAGGTTCACCCATGCCCGCCACCGCCAGCCCCGCCGAAGCGTACTTCCGCAATATCTTCGCCACGATCAAGAGCATCACCACCGGCATGCGCATCACGCTGCGGTATATGTTCTCCAAGACCGTGACGATCCACTACCCGTTCGAGAAGCTGGCCTTCGCCCCGCGCTACCGCGGGATCCATGAGTTCGAAGCCGATATGTGCATCGCGTGCGACATGTGCGCCAAGGCCTGCCCCGTCGACTGCATCTACATCGATAAATCCGGGGCCCGCAAGATCGACAAAGCCACCGGGAAGGTCGACACCAAGGGCGGCGACCTGCTCCGCTACGCGATCGACTATCAGAAGTGCATGTTCTGTGCGCTGTGCACCGAGCCGTGCCCGACCGACTGCATCCACATGGGCAAGAACCACGACCTGTCGGCGTATACCCGCGAGGACATGGTCGTCGAGTTCGCCGAATTAGACGGCAAAGGCCTGCGAACGCCCCTGCCGCTGTGGGTCGAGCGCAACGCCGCGACGATCCCGTGGGTGGCCCATGAAAAGAAGCGGATCGAAAGCGGCGAGCTGGCCACCAAGGACGCGGACATCACGGCGATGTGACCCGTATCGTCTGCGCCGCGTTCAGCAGCGCCGAGATCAACGTGGCCAACTAAATAGCCGATACCGGCGTGATGGGAATCATCAGCCGGGTTGAGAGGTTACCTGCTCTAACGGTTGTCACAGTTCGACGGTTTATCTTGGGGGTCTACGATGAAATTCAGCCAACCATCAATCGCGGTCCGGTGGCTTGTAGTGGTCGTGCTGCTTGCGGCGACAGGCACGACCCAAGCCGAAACCGAATTTCCACGCGAGTGGTTCTGGGGCCGAAGCGACCAGCGAGCCAAACAGGACGCCCTGGTCGGCAAGCGGGCACCGAACCTGCCGCTATCCGAATGGATGAACGAGAAGCTCGGGAGCAAACAGATCCGCGGCAAGATCCTGGTGATTGACTTCTGGGCGACCTGGTGCGGGCCCTGCCTGCGGAGCATCCCGCACAACAACGAGCTCTACCACAAGTACAAAGAGCACGGGGTCGAGATGATCGGCGTCTGCGGATCGAAGTCCGGGCAGGAAAAAATGCCCGCGATCGTTAAGAAGTACGGGATCGAGTACCCCGTCGCGCGCGACGCGACGCAGGAGGGCGCGGCCGCGTGGCAGGTGATGTGGTGGCCGACTTACGCCGTCGTCGACCGCCGGGGCGACCTACGAGCGATCGGCCTCAAGCCCGAGTACGTCGAGGAAGTCGTCAAGTCCATCCTTGAGGAGCAGCCGTACCGCAGCGGCACCGTCAACGACGAGCAAGCCGTCGGCCCGGGCAGTTCCCATGCCGCTAGTTCCGTCCCAACCCACTGGCTCGAAGGCTCGGCCGAAGACCGCCAACGCCTCGGTGCGCTGCAGGGAACCACATCACCGCCGCCGCTCGATGTCCGCGGCTGGATCAATAGCCGTGCGCTCAAGCTTGATGAGCTCGAGGGCAAGGTCGTGCTCCTGGACTTCTGGGCGACCTGGTGCCAACCGTGTATCAGAAATATCCCACACACCAACGAGCTAGTCGCCCGCTACAAAGACCAGGGCCTGGTCGTGATTGGTATCTGCGCGACCAAAGGCGGCGACCGCATGGCGAAGATCGTGAGCCAACACAAAATCAACTACCCCGTCGCGATGGACTCGCAGGAACACACCGGCCGCAAGTACCAGGTCAATGGGTACCCGGATTACTACCTGATCGACCGCGCGGGGCGGCTCCGCGTGGCCGACCTGTCTAACGCGCACGTGGAAGAAGCGATCCAGGCACTGCTCGCCGAGCCCGCACCGAAACCGTAGCGCCGGATCGATCGACCCGGGTCGTTAATCAGTTGCTCAGTTAATCGGTCAACACGTCTTCGACGATGTCCAACGGGGTGGCGTTGCCCGGCTTCGCTTTCGCGGCCTCGAACCCCTGCGCGATCCCGACACCCGCCGCACAACCAGCCACCGCGGCCGACGCGTAGTGGATCGGCAGCGCCAGCGCAAGCCCCGGCAGGTCACCGTTGAACCACGCCGCGAGCACGTCCTCGCGCGTGTGGAAATTCATTAACACATACCCGTACGCCCCCAGCGCGATTACCGCCGGGCCGAGCAGTATCCCGACCGGGTTCGACTGCGGCAGGATCAGGTGCGCCGCGAAGCCGCCGATCCCAAACGCCAGCAGCAACACCCCGATCACCTGACCGCTGTCCGTGCTCCGCATAAAGAAGTAGCTGATCACCCCGCCGAACCCCGCACAGATCGCCCCGGCCGCGAGCGCCTGCGCCTCCGGGAATCGGATCTGCGTGTCAATACCCAGGTGATCGCTAAACGCCAGCGCCGGCCAGCGCGAGCGCAGCGGTGACCGCAACCGTTGGATCACGACTAGCATCACCACGACGCCCGCCTGCCATACCAACGTCTCGATCATCAGTGACCCGTAGTCGCTGGGGATCGATGCCCCGACCATCCACCCGTCGATCGGCCCGCCCCCCACCGCCAATGCCGCAAGCGAAACTGTCACGGCGAACACACCGGCCAACGGATGCCCCGTCACGGATACCAGCATCCCTAGGGCCAGTGCCGGTATCCCCGCGATTACTACCGTGAGCACAGCCGCAAACATCCCGACCCGCGCTGTGGTCAGCGTCAGCCCCGACGCCCCGTCGGCCGCCTGCAGATACGGGCGGGCGAACGTCCAGCAGATCGCACCGACCACGATCGCGGCCGCAATGGTCAGTCGTTGTCGCATTTTTGGCATCATCGCTGGCTTCCCTCGGCCGCGGTGTTGATCCCCGCTTGTGAATCGCCTGAACAGTGTATCGACCGACCCGAACTCATACCCTCCGACGACCGCCTACAACAACCCCAACAATCGCGGCGCCGCGTACGTTACGATCTGATCCGCCCCGGCCCGCTTGATCGCGTGCGTCACTTCCAGCAGCGCCGCGTCGAAATCAATCCACCCGCGCTCCGCGGCCGCGTGCAGCATCGCGTACTCCCCGCTGACATGGTACGCGGCGACCGGCACCGTCGCGGCGCCCTTCACGCCACGAAGCACATCCAGGTACCCCGCCGCGGGCTTGACCATCACCATGTCCGCGCCCTCGGCGATGTCCGCGCTGATCTCCGCGCGCCACTCGTCGCGCCGCCGGTGATCCATCTGGTATCCGCTGCGATCGCCCGACGCGATGCGACACCCCCCCGCTTCGCGAAACGGGCCGTAGAATGCCGACGCGTACTTGACCGCATACGACAAAATTGCCACGTCGCCGTGCCGCGCCCCATCGAGCGCCGCACGCACAGCCGCGACCTGCCCGTCCATCATCCCCGACGGCGCGATCACATCGGCACCGCGATCGGCCTGCACCTTCGCGGTAATCGCCAAACGCTCGAGTGTCCGGTCATTGTCCACCGTCGCCGAATCACCACCCAGCACGCCGCAATGCCCGTGATCGGTGTACTCGCAAAAGCACAGGTCCGCGTAGAGCAACACGTCAAGCCCCCCATCCCGCGCCGCCGCCATCGTCCGATTCACCGGCGCATCAGGATCAGCGGCATACGACCCAATCGAATCCTTCTTATCCGCAACCGTGACACCAAACAGCATGAACTGCTTCAACCCGCTTGACGATAGGTCGTGCATCGTCCGCAACGCCGACCGCACGCAAAGCTGCTCGACCCCCGGCAACGACGCCACGGGGACATCGTCCTCGGCGTCGCTGATAAACAGGGGCAGGATCAAATCACTCGGCGAAACCACCACGTCTGCCACCGCATCGCGGATCAACGCCGTCCGCCGCAGGCGACGGGGTCGAAAATGGGGGGTGATTGTCTTCGCCACGCGCGGTATAATACGTGGCGAGTAGATTTTATGCGCATCGCCGACATCGCCGATGTTCCCTTGGGAACACAGCGCGATGCCGACTGGACGAGGGGCGCCTAAGTGGTGTGCGCACAAACAATCCCAACGAAAAAGGGCGTGCCGGTGGTATTTTGCAGAACCTTATTATCCCTGATCGTTTTCACCGCGGCGCTATCGCCCACCACCGCCGCGGCCGCCCAGGGTGACGCGCACATCGACGCCGTGACCCGCGCCCGCTACGACCTCAAGCTCGGCTTCACCGTCGGCGGCAAGATCGTCTCGATTCCCGTCAAGCCCGGCGACCTCGTAGAGCAAGGCCAGTTGCTCGCCGAACTCGAAAACGAAGAGGGCAAGTCGCTGGTCGAGCTCTACCAACTCCGCGCTTCGAGCAACCTGGCCACACGCTCAGCCGAAGCCCAACTCGAACTCGCACACGTCGAAGAAAAAGCGATCCGCACCGCCTATCAGAACGACGCAGCCAAACCGATTGAAGTCGAACGCGCCCGCCTCAACACGCGACTAGCCGAACTCGAACTATCCATGGCCAAGCAACGCGGCGCCGAGATGAACCACCAGCTCCACCAAGCCGAGGCCCGCCGCGACCAATACCTGCTTTACGCCCCCACGGCCGGCGTGGTCGACGCGGTCCCCGTCGCCGAAGGCGAACTCGTCGAAGCGCTCAAACCCATCCTCCAACTCGTCGTCGTCGACCCGCTTTGGGTCGAGGCAGCCGTCACGACCGGCGACACGCTGCAACTGCACCCCGGCGACCCGGCGTGGGTGCTGTCCAAACTCCCCGGCGCACGTCAACCAATCAAAGGCGTGATCATTCACACCGCGCAGGTCGCCGACGCCGCGAGCGACACCCGCCTGATCCGCATCGAAGTCCCCAACGCCGAGGGCCTGCCCGCCGGCGGGCAGGTGCGTGTCTTCTTTAAGAACCCGTCCGCACTGACCGACGGCGGTGCGATTGACACATCAGGCGATGCCGCCCCGCCCAACACCGCCATCGTCCGCGCCGCGAAAGGCAACCATCGATGACCACCTCGCCCTCGACAACCGACCGCGGAACGAGCGGCTGGGGCGTGATCGTTGACCGCATCACCACGGCCAACACGCGGCCGGAGTTCCTGGCCGCCATGCTCGACCTGCAGGGCAAGGTCGTCGCCGCGAAGTTCGGCGCGATGTGGACCGTCGCCGGCGACAACCTCGAGATGGCCGCCGCCTGGCCGCAGCAACTTAACCAGGCCCCCGCTGAAGACCCCATGGTCAAGATGCTCCAGCAGGCCGCTGCCATGGGAGCCAAACGCGGCTCCAGCCACGTTCTGCGGATCAAGACCGAGCAAACCGAGCAGGGCCACGCTCCCGGCGACCACGTGTTTATCACCGTCCTGCGATCCGGCGCCAAAGTTGATGCCGTCTGCACCGTCGTCGCCGACTGCCGCGACCCGCAGGTCATCGCCGTCACCGCGCCGATCCGCGAGATGGCATCCGGTCTGTACGGATCATTCCAGGCACGCGCCGACGCTGAGGGCTTCCGCCGCGACGCCCACCGCGTCCGCCGCACGATGGCATTGCTCGCCGTTGCCCAGGAAGCGCGCGGCTTCGGCGGCGCCTGCCTCAATCTCGTCAACGAACTAGCCACCCAATACAAATGCTCGCGCGTCAACCTCGGTTGGGTCAAAGGCCGCGGCATCCGCGTCGAAGCGATGAGCGACACCGACGAGGTCAAACGCCACAGCGAGCACGTCACCATCCTCGAAACCGCGATGGCCGAGTGCCTCGACCAGGAGCACGCCCTGGTCTATCCCCTGCCGTCCGACGCCGAGCCGATGCTCACCAACGCCGTCGTCCACGGGCACCGCCGCCTGACCGGCAACCAGACCGGCCGACACGCCCTGTCGATCCCCCTGCGCAAAGGCGACGAGTTGATCGGAGTGGTCACGCTCGAGCGCAGCGGCGACAACGCCGAGGGGTTCGACAGCGAGACGATCCGCCAGCTCCAACTGATCTGCGATGCGCTCGGCCCGTTCCTCGCCGACCGCCGCGACGCCGACAACTACCTGTTCATGCACGCGTGGAACTCGATCAAGTGGGCGGCGACCTACGTCGTCGGGCCCAAACACGTCGGGTGGAAGCTCGCCGCGATCCTCGTGCTCTTCGCCTCGCTCTGGTTCGCGTTCGGCAGTTGGGACTACCGCGTCACCGCGGAGTTCGTCCTCGAAGCCCAGGCCAAACGCGTTATCCCCGTCCCCTACCAGGCACGGCTCGACGCTGTGGAGGTCGAGCCCGGATACCCCGTCAACGCCGGCGACACACTCGCCCGCCTCGACGACACCGAGTTCCGCCTGCAACTGAACGAAGCGCGCAGCCAACTCAAAGTCCAGAAACTCAACCGCGCCCAGGCCATGGCCGAAGGCAAACAGTCAGACGCCCAACAAGCCCTGGCCGAATCCGAGCAAACCCAGGCCCGCATCGACCTGCTCGAATACCGCATCGCGGCCTCCGTCATCAAGTCTCCCGTCGACGGTGTCGTCCTCGCCGGTTACTGGCGCGACAAGATCGGCCGCGTCATGGACCAGGGCGAAGAACTCTTCCAAGTCGCGCCCGTCAACGACCTGGTCGCGCTCGTCCGCGTCGACGAATCCGACATCAACGTCATCGTCGCCGACCCCCTGCCCGCCGGCGAGCTGGCCACCCGCAGCATGCCCTCGAACCACTTCACGTTCCAGGTCAACCGCATCATCCCGCTGGCCGAACCGATCGGCGGAGCCAACACCTTCGAGCTGCGCTGCAGCCTGGACGAGGGCCAAGTCACCAACTGGCTCCGCCCCGGCATGCAAGGCCTGGCCAAAATCGACGCCGGCAACCGCCGAATCGCCTGGATCGCCACCCACCGCGTCATCGACACCCTACGCCTGTGGCTGTGGTGGTAGCGCCTGTCAGAACCCGCTCGTTACAGAATCATGTCCGTTGATGAGTGCTACGAAGCGATCGATGATTAGGAGGTCGTTTATGAACTCGATGCGCGGTTATACCATCGACGACAATCTTAATGGTATCGGGGCTGTCGAAGTGACGGTTGAATTCTTCGGCGGCGAGAAACGCTGGTGCTTCTTTATAACACCTGAATCGCTTCGAGCTGTCGGGGACTGGGTGCCCGGCACCGAGGTACGCCACCATATCGGCGAACGTCACATGATCGTTCTAGAAAAGATTTCGGAGCCACTCATTGATATTGTGTTAAATGACCTCGATCGCCAAGGACTTCTCATGCGTCATACGGACGCAGTTGAGTAAGCCGGGTGGTACTGAAAAGTCCTCTTGTCAGTGTTCAAACATGCTCGGGTGCCACTGCTGGCTTGCCCAGCAGTGACTCAGCTATCTGCAACCAACACGCCCCCTACCGCGACGCAGTCGCGATCGCCGGCAACGCCAGATCATCCACCGAACCGCGAGCGAACTGCTCGTATGCCAGCCCCGCGATCATGGCGGCGTTGTCGACGCAGAAACGCATCGGCGGTAAGTGGACCGGAAGACCGCGTGTCTCGCCCGACTCCCGCACGCGCGTCCGCAACAGGCTGTTCGCCGTCACTCCGCCGCCGACAATCAGGCTGCGCGGCGGTGCGCCATCCAACGTTAGCCGATTGATCGCCCGTTCCAATTTGATCATCACCGCGTCGACCGCGGCCGCCTGAAACGATGCGGCGAAATCGGCGATCGCTTGTGGATCAAGGTCCGCGGCCGACCGTGGGAACTCGGCCTTGCCCTTGCGCGACACGGGCCGGCCACGCACCGCGTATAGCAATGCCGTCTTCAACCCGCTAAACGAAAAATCCAAACTCTCCTTGCCCAATAAGGATCGCGGCAAATCCACGGCTGTCGGATCGCCCTTGGCCGCCAACCGATCGAGGTTTGGCCCGCCGGGGTACTCCAGCCCGAGCACCACGGCGGCTTTGTCGTACGCCTCGCCGACGGCGTCATCGATTGTGCTGCCCAGGCGCTCGGCGTCGACCGGCGATCCGACTCGGTAAAGCGTCGTGTGCCCGCCCGAGACAACCAACCCCACGGCCGGGTACTGCGGGGGATCGGGCATATTGCTTGCCTGCAAACTGTCATCACCACCGGGATCCACCCACAGCGCCGCCGCGTGCAGGTGCGCGAGAATATGATCCACCCCGATCAACGGCTTACCCAGCGACCACGCGATCGCCTTGGCCGCGCTCACCCCAACGATCAGCGACCCAATCAAGCCCGGCCGGTTCCCCACCGCGACCGCGTCGATCTGATCGAACCCGATCCCCGCCAGGCTCAACGCCTCCTCGACGACCGGCGTGATGCGCTCAAGGTGCGCCCGGCTGGCGATCTCCGGCACGACGCCCCCGTAGCGGCGATGCAGGTCGTGCTGCGTGGCCACAACATCCGACCGGACACGCCGCCCGTGTTCGACGACGGCCGCGGCGGTCTCATCACAACTGGTCTCGATCCCCAGGATCAGCGTCACGGTGTAACCGGCTCCGCAGCGGACGGCCGCGCCACCTTGGGTATTGGTGGCGCCACCGGACCCTCGGCCGATGAATCATCCGCATCCGCCTGATCCGCACCGACAGGAGCCGATTCATCAACCGGCTCTGCCCGATCGGCCGCGTCATCACCCGTCGCCTGGACCTGCGGCACAGCCTCGGGCACCACCACTTCATTCACCGCAGCGGGCACTACGGCACGTGGGATCTTAGCCACCGGATTCCTTTCAACCGCCCCATCGTCCGTCGCAACCGGCTGATCGAGTTTCTCATCCGCATCGCCATCATTGGCGGAATCGAGCTTGGCCAACTCCTCCGCGATCTCGTCGAGCCGCTCGGTGATCAGGTCGCGCTGGCGGACGAGGTTCGCGCGTTTGCTGCTGCGGGCCAGCACATCCGCGCCGGCCTCGCCGACCACAGGCCAATTGCCGGTTTCGATCTTGCCCAACACGGCCCGCAGCCCGGCCGCGAGTTGCAGGTCGGCCAACTCCGACTCGATCCAATCCGGTGTGATCGCCGGCGACCCCTCGCCGCCCTCCTGGCGAAGCACATCCCCGTCGCGCCGCACGCTGATCATCTTGCGGACCTGCTCGGGCGTCATCGGGACGTGGTACCCATCATCGGGGTCGACGCCCCACACATCTTCGCCTTCGCGCCGGTGGATGTTCCGCCCGCTGGGCAGGTAGTAGTAGGCGTTGGTGATCTTCACCGCACCGTTACCACCCTCGAGCATCCGCACCTGCTGCACGCTGCCCTTGCCGAATGTTCGCCGCCCGACAAACTTCGCCCGCTTGTTATCCGACAGCGCCCCGGTCACGATCTCCGACGCCGATGCGCTGCCCTCGTTGGCCAGCACCACCAGCGGCAGGTTCGTGACCGTGCCCTCGTCGGTCGCGTCGTGCGCCCGCTCGGCCACGACCCGCCCCTTGATCGAAACGATGCGCTGGCCCGCATCCAAGAACATGTCCGACACGTCCACCGCGGATTCGAGCAGCCCGCCGGGATTAAACCGCATATCGAGGATCAATCCGCGCGCCCCCGCCGCCGTTAACTCCTCGACCGCCTCGCGCACACCCTGCGCCGTGCCCGATGTGAACTGCGTGATCCGGATGTATCCGACCCCGTTTTCGCGGTCGAGCAGGTAATCCCAGTGGTTGTCGCTGTCGCGGCGAAACCCTTTGACCGTCTGCACATTGATCACCGCGCGTGTGATCTCGATCTCCGCTTCCTCGCCCGACTCATGGCGGACCAGGATCACCACCTTCGTCCCGACCGGCCCGGTCAGCCGCCTGACGGCTTCGGTGATTTTGATGTCCTTGGTCGTCATGCCGTCGATCTCGAGCACGATATCGCCCGCATGCACGCCGGCCTTCCACGCGGGCGACTCCTCCAACGGGCTGACGATCCGCAGCCGGTCCTCATGAATATCGATCTCCGCGCCGATCCCCGAGAACGATCCGCGCACCTGCTTATCAAAAGGTTCGAGCTCTTCGGGCGACAAGAACACCGTGTACGGATCATCGAGCGATTTGATCATCCCGCGCACCGCGGCCTCGACCATCTCCTTTTCGTCCGGGTCCTCCACGTACCCGCTGACAATCTCGTGGCGGATGTCGACCAGCAGATCGATCTGGTCGAAGACGCTCATCTCGTCGCGTGCGAGCGCCGCCAGCGCGAAGCCCGCGACCAACGCCACGATCACTGACCCGCCATACATGGTTTTCTTCATAAGATTCCCGCTCAATCTGCTTTGTTTATCCACCCGACCGACCCCCGCATTCCGCCCGCGTCAACATATGCTAAAGCGCCCCGCCCGGCACGTTCACCGACACAGGCCGCTTGAGCTCGATCCGCAGCGTATCGCTGGGCACCAGTTTCCCGTCGTTGATCCTACGACGCGGGTCGAACGATTGTTTGACCCGCGAAAATTGATCCAACGCGGCCTCGCTGAACATCCTGCCCATCAGGTGCAGCTTCTCAACGCCCACCCCGTGCTCGCCCGTGATCGTCCCGCCGATCTCGATGCAATATTCCAGAATCGCTTCGCTCGCCGCCAGCGTCCGCTGCACCTGCTCGGGGTCGTCCTCATCAAAAAGAAGTATCGGGTGAACGTTCCCGTCGCCCGCATGAAACACGCTGCTGATCTTGAGACCGAACCGCTCGCCGATTTCCTGGATCCGCCCCATAGCCTGGGCCAGCATCGACCGCGGGATGCATGCGTCCTGCGTGCAGTAGCTGCGGCTGACCCGCCCGATCGCCCCGAACGCGCGCTTACGCACGGCCCACAGCTCGGCCCGCCGCTCGGCGTCGGCGCACTGCTGGGTCTGTGTGGCCCCGCGCCGCTGACACACGTCGATGATCCGCCGCATCTGTCCGTCGAGCACGGCTTCGATCCCGTCGATCTCGATCAGCAGCAACGCCTGCGCCTCGACCGGGAAACCGTACGCGAACGCCTCCTCGACCACCCGGATCATCGCCCCGTCCATCATCTCCATCGATGACGGCACGATGCCCGATGCGATCACGTCGCTTACGGCCTCGCACGCATTCACGGACGAATCAAACACCGCCCAGACCGTCCTGAAATGGCGAGGCCGCGGAACCAACCGACACCACAGCCGCGTGAGAATCCCCAGCGTCCCCTCGCTCCCACACAACATCCCGGGTAAGTCCGCCCCGATCCCATCGCACAGCCCGTTCGGCCGCGTCACCTCCACCCGCCCATCGGCCGTCACCCACTCCACACCCAGAATGTGCGCACTGGCCACCCCGTGCTTCAATGTGTTCAACCCGCCCGCATTGGTCGCCGCGTTGCCCCCGATCGTCGCGACTGCTCGGCTGGACGGGTCCGGCGAAAAGTGCAGGCCACCACCACGCGCCCCCTCCGCGCCCTCGCCGCGCTTTTCCGCCTCATTTGCCACCACCGCATCGTTGAGCGCCTGATTGCGAACCCCCGCCTGCACGACCGCCACCCTGCTGTCCAGATCGATCGACTCGATCCGGTCCATCCGCGTCGTATTAATGATCACCCCACCGTCGAACGCCACGCACCCCCCCGCCAGCCCCGTGCCCGACCCCCGTGGCACGATCGACAGCCCGAACCGATTCAACACCCGCACACACCGCGCCACCTGCTCGGTATCCCGCGGCAACACCACCGCCCCCGGCCGCCCCTTGGCAATCGGAAACCCATCACACTCATAAACAAGCAACTCATCCCGATCACACAACACCCCGCCGTCACCGACGACATCCACCAACGCAGCGATCGCTTCGGGCAGACCGGGCATAAGCCGACATCATATCCCGGCCAAGAACGGCTCGTTCGCCATGCGAACCGTTAAATGCCGCGACCAGATGATTTCCCAGCGCATAGTCGCCGGATGAATAGGAAGGCCGGACGTGCCCCGAGCAACACGACAAGCGGCCAGTAGGGGATCTCAACGAATCGAATCGTCCCACCGCCAAACCAGGATGTCGGCATTTCCAGGACGTGGTATACGGTCCCGAGCCACTCTCTGTGAGGGGTAGGAGCTAAGACAAGGAGCTGCGAATCCTCTAGCTCCCTACTTTGAACTTGCCGATTCAGCCCGTCGACTTCGTCGTGATTCAGTTCCATCAATTGAGGTAAATCTGGATACGTTGGCCGGTTCTGGGTGGAGTGAGACAACTTGATTTGACCGCGAATAGACACGAGCCCGAGTTGCCGGTGTTCGTCGATACCTGTTTGAAACTGAAGTGGCAACCACCAGCTGCTCAAAAACATCACGATCGCGATGAGCGCCAAAGCTGAGAGAGTGATATCAACCACGCGCAGCGTGTGCTTCATCGCTAAGCCCCTTCTATCAACGCCATGTCACAGCCCAACGCCATTCTATCGAACGGACGCCACCGAGAGGAGGCTCAAGGACATTGAAGAACTTTGTGCGAGGTAGACAGTTGTACTTGTGGCTGCGCCGGCTCTACCGCACCGTATGGGTCACCGTCACACCGTGCGTTGTGCTAGAGAAGTGGTCGCGGGTGCGGCCGGCGGTGGTGGTTTGGCGGTCGTGGGTGATGGTGACTTGGCGGTCGATCGTCGCGCCGCGTAGCCCGGCGGATACCGTCCGGCGGGCATCGTTGCGGGAGGCATACCAGGGTTGCCCGCTCGCAGCCTGCGTCTGGCTGGAGAATGCCGTGTAGGCCCGCAGCTCCGGCGAGTCCATCACCAATGCCCGTGGGCGGTAGTCGTAGTCCGGCTGTGCGTCGGTGCTGTCCTGATGACGGACGTGCGACTGGCAACCGGCGGCCATGACGAAGCTGCCGGCAAGCAGCACCGCGACCGCAAACAAGACCAGTCGGCGCAAACTTTGGCTGAGATCCTCGAGCATTGTCTCCCTCCCGAACACCGTCCCGAACTCTCTTCCGGACTCCGTCCCAAACCTGCCGGCCACCCCCACCATTCTAGGAGTGACCCGATAACCCAGGAGGCAATCACAATGCCGCGCCCGCGAAACCGCATGACGCCACGCCTGTTAGTCATGACAGCAACTAACTTTACCCAACCATCATCCCCACAATCCGCCTGTACGACCTATCCCGGTCGTAACGATTGATGCGTTCGTGCCACGGCGGCGTCGTCAAAACCCAACCAAACCGCCCGCCCGCGACAACCGTGCGCACCGCGTCGGAACGCCCGATCGTCACAGGCATCGCCACGCGGCGTACGCACCGGCCACGCTTGCATCGATCAGGCCCAGGATGTAGAAAGTCGCCCCCACGATGGGTATCGTGGCCCGCCACCTGCTCGATCCGAGCGCACCGGCGGGGCCAACTACAGGCCGGGCAGTCTTCCAGGCCCCTCCAGGCGGGGCCGCTGCCATCAACCTTGCCAACCCACCTACTTAGCAAAGTGAGGTAACGATGAGTGTTTTAGTCACCCAGCAAGCCCCCGACTTCGTCGCCCCGGCCGTCATGCCCGATGGGACGATCAAAGCCGACTTTCGCCTGTCCGACCTGCGCGGCCAATACGTGATGCTTTTCTTTTGGCCGCTGGATTTCACCTTTGTCTGCCCGACCGAGATCGTCTCGCACGACCAGCGGATCGATCAGTTCCGCCGGCGCGGGGTGCAGGTCGTCGGCGTCTCGATCGACTCGCAGTTCACCCACACCGCATGGCGAAACACCGCGCTCGACCGAGGCGGCATCGGGCCGGTCGCGTTCCCGATGGTCGCGGATGTCAAGCACACGATCACCCAGGCCTACGGGATCGAACACCCCAACGGCGTGGCACTGCGCGGCTCGTTCCTGATCGATCGCGACGGGGTTGTGCAGCACCAGGTCGTCAACAACCTCCCGCTCGGGCGCGACATCGACGAGATGCTCCGCGTTATCGACGCCCTGCAATTCACCGAGGAACACGGCGAGGTCTGCCCGGCCGGGTGGCGTAAGGGCGAAAAAGGGATGAAAACGACTACGGACAGTGTGGCTATCCACCTGGCCGAGATGAACCGGGAACTGGCGACGGTCTAACCCACCGCCCAATCACTACGGAAACTAAGGGGCCCGGTGGATTTCTCCGCCGAGCGATCGTCTTCACACAAAATCCACAAGATATTTACGCCTTTTGTTCGGCCCTAACAACGCCCATTCGCCACCGTGAGTATTTTTTTAATCTTTCCACAGGATTCCCTCTAGACATTGGAATGGTTCCAAGTTAGCATCGCCGCAACTGGGAGGATAGCCAGCCCCGCAAGAGTGGGTCACGACGAAGGACATTCAGTAAACAGTGACCCCGCAACGCAGAACGCAGGATCAGGGAGCCGAGACAACCGAAGTCAGCAACCGCTAGGCGGAGCTTGTGCAGACCGCACGGGTCGACGCGGGGCGGAGAGGTGATGGAGAGGAGATGGCGGTTGGGAGAATTGGCTGCGGGAGAAAGGCGCAGGGAGAAAGACGGTTGGGAGAAAAAGTGTTGGGAGAAGGGTGGAGGCGGTAGACGGTGGAGTCCGGAGAGGGACTTATCGGGGGGTGAATTGCACGGCCTTGACGGCTTCCATCCTTGATGGATTCCTTCTTGGCCCGTGAAGACAACCGGCAGACGCGATCCGGGGCTGGGCGTCGCCGCGAAGATAAACCCGGATCAACCCGACCCCTGGTCATCCAGCGGGTCAACACCCCTTCACCCGCCCCTGGGCCCACCACGGCGCCCCTTACTGTCACCGCCACCTGATCCCACCAATCCCCTTACCCGCCGCGCCGCCCGCTTGACGCCGCCGGCCCGTTTTGCTCTACTAATTGGCTCGACAGAACTTGAGATGTCTCAGACTCGAACCGAACTAAGACCCGATTCAGACCCGACTCGAACTGGAGTTGCGATCCATGGCCAACTACACCGGCCCCAAAGTCAAGCTTTCACGACGCGTGGGCGTGCCCATTGTTGACCTGCCCAAGCACACCACCAAGCGCCAACTGAACCCCCCGGGCATGCACGGGTTCCGAGGCCGTCGCCTGCGTGACTACGGCTTGCGCCAGAACGAAAAGCAAAAACTCCGCTACCACTACAACGTGCTCGAGCGGCAGTTCCGCCGCTACCTGGACGAGGCCTCGTCCGCCAAGGGCAACACCGGCGAAGTGCTCCTGCGTCTGCTCGAACAACGCCTCGACAACGTGATCCGCCGACTGGGTTGGGCGCGGTCGGTCTGGGCATCACGCCAGATCGTTTCGCACGGGCACGTGCTGATCAACGGCCGACGCGCCAACATCGCCAGCCAACGCGTCGCGGTCGGCGACAAGATCACGCTCAAGACCGGCATCCACAATCTCGTCCGCGAGAACCTTGAGTCGCTGCCGGGGCACCAGGTCCCCGAGTGGCTCGCGTTCGACCCGTCGACGCTGACCGCCAACGTCCAAGCCGTGCCGACCTCGGACCAGATCCCTTTCCAGGTCGACATGAATCTGATCATCGAGTTCTACCGCTAAGACACCCTGATCGCCCCACCGGCGATCGCCGCACCCCACCGCTCATCCCGCCTGTGCTCCCGCTCGGCCGACCGCCGATATCCCGGGACGCTCGCGGATACCGCCCGGGCGGTTGCGAGGTTTGATAGGAGCACCCCATGGGCCTGATGGACGGTAAACGCGGCGTCGTGTTCGGTATCGCCAACGACCGTAGCTACGCCTGGTACATCACCAAGCAGCTAATCGAAGCCGGCGCTGAGTGCGCCTTCACCTGCCTGCCCGACCCCAAAGGCAAGATGGAGAACCGCTGCCGGGGGGCGCTCAAAGAGCTAGGCCAAACCGACCCCTGGCTGATGCGCTGCGACGCCGGCAACGACCAGGACCTCGACGCGGTCTTCGAAAAGCTTGGCAAAGACTTCGGCAAGATCGATTTTGTCGTCCACTCGATCGCGTTCGCCGACCGCGAGTTCCTCAAACTCGGCAACTTCCACCAGACATCGCGCGAGGCCTGGTCCCAGGCGCTCGACATCAGCGCCTACTCGCTCTTGGCCATGTCGCAGCGCGCCGCGCCGCTCATGACCGACGGCGGCTCGATCATCGCGATGACCTACTACGGCGGCGAGAAAGTCATCCCCGGCTACAACGTCATGGGCATCGCCAAGGCCGCACTCGAACACACCACCCGCTACCTCGCCGCCGAACTCGGCGAGAACAACATCCGGGTCAACACCATCTCAGGTGGGCCGCTTCGCACACTCGCCGCCTCCGCCGTCGGCGGCATCGCGGAGATGTTTGAACACCAGAAACGCAAGGCATCCCTGCGGCGAAACATCGAGGGCGAAGAGGTCGGCAACACCGCCGTCTACCTGCTCAGCGGCATGGCCTCCGGCGTCACCGGTGAGAACATCCACGTCGACGCCGGATTCAGCATCGTCGGGATCTGAGAACGCGGCGACGATCACGGCCGACCGATCCGTGCCCGGCGATAAGATAGCCCCGTGCACACCGCCAACGACTCAACCGAGCCGCCCACCGACAACCGCACGCGATGGCTGCCCGCGATCCTGATCGTGATCGCCGTCGCGACCTACGCCAACAGCCTCCCCGGCCAATTCGTCCTCGACGACGGCAAACTCATCGTCGCCAACCAACAGATCCGCCAACTCTGGCCGGCGACCGATCTACTGCGTGACAGCCGCCCGCTCGTTGCGATCAGCCTTGCGATCAACTACGCGATCGGCGGCCTCGCCCCCGAGGGATATCACCTGTTCAATCTCGCGATCCACGTCCTCGCCGGGCTCGCGCTCTACGGCGTGATCCGACGCACGGTTCTATTGCCAGGCCAACCCGCCCGCGCCCAACGCGCCGCCCCCTGGCTTGCAGCCACAGCGGCCCTGCTGTTCCTGATCCACCCGCTAACCACCCAGGCCGTCACCTACATCATCCAACGCGCCGAATCCATGATGGGCTTGTTCTACCTGCTCACCCTCTACGCCGTCGTCCGATCCATCGACTCCAAACGCACCGCGATGTGGTACGCGGCCGCCGCCGCATCGTGCGCACTGGGCATGGCTAGCAAGACCGTGATGGTCACCGCGCCCGCCGTCATCCTCCTCTATGACTACACCTTCCTACACATGCCCGTCCCCGCGCTGCTCCGCCGCCGTTGGCCGCTTTACGCCGCGCTCGCCGCGTGCTGGTCCATCCCCTGGCACCTCGGCACCGCCCGCCTGCTCACCCTCGACAACGCCTCAACCGGCTTCGCCATGCCCCTCTACACGTGGTCCGAGTACGCCCTAACCCAACTCGAAGTCATCACCCACTACCTGCGCCTATCGCTCTGGCCACACCCACTCTGTATTGACTACGCATGGAGGCCCGCGACCTCCAACATCCAGATCATCGGCCCAAACATCCTCATCGCCGCGCTCGTCGCCGCGACGTTTTGGGGTCTGATCAAACGGTCGTGGATCGGCTTCCTCGGCGCCGCGTTTTTCATCATCCTCTCGCCGACGTCCAGTATCGTCCCGATCGCCGACATCGCCGTCGAGCACCGCATGTACCTGCCCCTCGCCGCCGTCATCGTGCTTGCCTGCATCGCGGCATGGGCGATGCTCGACCGCGCCGCCGCACGCCTGCACTGGCCGCCCATCATCCGAGCCGCCATCACCGCCGCGCTCATCCTCGCCACCACGCTCCCGCTCGCACTCACCACCATCAACCGCAACTTCGATTACTGGGACCCGGCCCGCCTATGGCAACAAACCGCCACCGTTGCCCCGCTCAACGCCCGCGCCTACCACAACCTCGGCGCCGCGCTCGACAGACGCGGCCAACTCGACCAAGCCATGGCCTGCTACGAGCGTGCACTCTCGATCGCTCCCGGCTACACCGACGCCCACAACAACCTCGGCGGCATCTGGCTAAACCACGGCCGCATCGACAAAGCGATCGAACAATTCCACACCGCCCTGACCCTCAACCCCGACCACCCCGAAGCCCACTACAACCTCAGCAAAGCGCTCATGGCCAAGGGCGACCCCGCCGCCGCGGAACACCACCTTGCCCGCACTCTCGATCTGCAACCCCACCACGCCAAAGCCCACAACAATCTCGGCCTGCTCCTGCTAAGCAAAGGTAAAACAGACACCGCGCTCACAAGCTTCCGTCGCGCGATCAAACTCGAACCCACCCTGATCGACGCCTACCTCAACCTCGCAAGCGCGCTGCTCGAATCAGGCCAAACCGCCGATGCGATCGCCACCCTCCACGACGGCCTGACCCACCAACGGGACGACCCCAGGCTGCTGAACAAACTCAGCTTCGCCCACGCCGCGCAAGGTGACTTCACCAACGCCGTCCGATTCGCCGAAGCCGCTAACCGCGCCACCAACATGGCCCACCCGATGTACTTGAAAACACTTGCCGCGGCCTACGCACAAGTCGGCCGTCTCGACGACGCGATCCAAACCGCCCACCGCGCCGCCGACCGCGCCCAATCCGCAGGCCAACCCCAATGGGCGCACGACCTGAACCAGTTCGCTGAGCGCTTAGCCGCGAAGCGCGACAAGCCACCACGCAAGCCCACACCCTAATCACCCCAACCGCTCCAACACCTGCCGCGCCGTCTCCCTGACCAACTCCGGTTCGTCTTCACTCACCGCCAATTTCCGCACACGCCCCTCCAACGCCGCGTCCGTCTTCTCGCTCAGCGCATTGCCCGCTGCAATCAACGCGTTGCGTTTGAGCATGTCCAACTTAATCCGCTTCAGCGCCGACTTCGTAAACGCCTCCCGCCGCGCATCCGCATCCCAACCCAACACCTCGAACAACGACACCCCCGGCGCCGGCGGCCGCGGCCGATATGCCGGATGAATCGCCTCGTCCCCCGCCTCGACCGCACTCCCCCGATCCGCTTTGTTAAACGGGCAGACCTCCTGGCAGACATCACACCCCGCCACCCAATCCCCCATCGCTTCATGCAACCCCGGGGCAATCACCTCGCGGTGCTCGATTGTCAGGTAACTAATACACCGCGCCGCATCCATCTCGTAGGGCGCAAGGCAGTCGGTCGGACACGCGTCGATACACCGCGTACACGTCCCGCAATGGTCGGCCATCGGCGCCGCGTCGTCCGCCTCAACCTCCAGCGTCGTCACGATCTCGCCGAGCAACAGCCATGACCCCACCGTCGGGTGGATCAACATGGTGTTCTTACCAACCCACCCCAGGCCCGCGCGCCCGGCATGTTCGCGTTCGAGGATCGGCGCGGTATCGACAGCGGCACGAAACACCTCGTCCGGCCAGCGCTCGCGCATCGCATCGCAGACCGCGATCAGCCGCTTCTTCATCACCCGGTGATAGTCGTCCCCCCACGCATACCGCGCGATCCGCCCCATCGGGACATCCGCCCGCCCACCATCGGCCCCGCCCGCATACCGATCCGCCAAACAAATCACCGACCGCGCCCCCGCGACAACCCGCGCCGGATCAATCCGCGTCTCGATTTGCTCCGCCAGATACCCCATCGCCCCGTGCTTCCCGTCCGCCAGCCAGCCCCGGATGTAATCCGCATGCTCCGACGCTCGTGCCGGCGCGACCCCAACCAGCGCGAACCGCTGTGCCGCCGCAACTTCATTCACATACTCATAAGGGCTAACCACCATCTACAAAGTCTACCCCGCGCCGCCGCACAACCGCGATCGGTGGCGGCCGCGCTGCTGGACAACTACAATCCCGGCGGTTTTCGCGGGCGTAAGGATTCGCCCGCCGTCCACCCGCACCGACGCCCATGCCCTACGACCTCAAACCCCTGGACGTGGATATCGAGACGACGCCGTACCTCACGGACGAGGACGAGCAGGGCGATCGCTGGACCCTCAACTTCGGCCCCCAGCACCCGGCCACGCACACAACTCTCCGCATCGTGCTCGAGCTCGACGGCGAGCGTGTGGTCCGCGCCACCCCGCACATCGGCTACCTGCACTCCGGCTTCGAAAAACTCGGCGAGCACCTGGACTACAACCAGTACGTCACCATCGCCAGCCGGATGAACTACATCTCCCCGATCTCCAACGACATCGCCTGGCACACGGCCGTCGAGACCCTCTTCGGCATCGACCTGACCCCCCGTTGCAAGGTTGTGCGCACCATCCTCGCCGAGCTTGGCCGCATCCAGGACCACCTGCTCTGCGTCGGCACCGCCGCGCTCGACCTGGGCGCGTTCACCGCATTCCTCTATGGCTTCAACGAGCGCGAAAAGATCTACGACATCCTCGACTACATCTCAGGCCAGCGCTTCCACCCCGACTGGACCCGCGTCGGCGGCGCGATGAGCGACCTGCCCGATGAACAGACCTTCAAAAACATGGTCAAGAAGTTCATCCGTGAGCAAGCCCCGCCCGCACTGGCCGACATCGAAGGCCTGCTCAACCGCAACCGCATTTTCCGCGACCGCACCGAGGGCGTCGGCGTCATCAGCCACGACGACGCGATCGCCTGGTCGCTCACCGGACCGATCGCACGCGCCAGCGGTGTCCGCCGCGACCTGCGCAAGGACGAGCCCTACCTCTGCTACGCCGACAACTGGGACAACCAGGGATCGTCGGCTGTGCAATTCAAGGTCCCGATCGCAACCGGCGGCGATGTGCTCAGCCGATACCTCGTCCGCGTCGAAGAACTCAAACAGTCCATTGCGATCATCGAACAACTGATCGACGACATCCCCGGCGGGCCGATGAACGTCGACGACAACGGCAAGGCCCACCTGCCGGACAAGTCCTCCGTCTACGGCTCGATCGAAGGCCTGATCCAACACTTTGAACTAATCATGACCAACCGCGGCTGGGAGGCCCCTGTCGCCGAGGCCTATGGTGCCAACGAAACCGCCAACGGCGAGTTGGGCTACTACTTGGTCTCCGACGGCGGGCCGCGTGCGTGGCGGGCCAAGTGCAGGCCGCCAAGCTTCATCAACTACCAGGTATTTCCCAAACTCGTTGAAGGCCACCTGCTCGCCGACGTCGTCGCCGTGCTGGGAAGCCTCAACGTCATCGCCGCCGAACTCGACCGCTAACCCCGCGAAGACCACCATGGCCTGGATCGTAAAAAACTCGGCTACCCAGCAGATCGACAAGCGCGACGAGCCCTACCTCGACGACACGCTCCGCGCCGAGCTCGAAGCCGAGATCATCCCGCGCTACCCCACCCGCCAGGCCGCGACGCTGCCCGTCCTGCACGCGCTCCAACACAAACACCACTGGCTGCCCCACCAGGCCCTCGCCGAGGCGGCCGGGTTCCTTGGGCTACACCCGTCCGAAGTCCTCGACACCGCGACCTTCTACGAGGATTTTCGCCTCCAGCCGATGGGCCAATACCTAATCATGGTCTGCCAGTCGCTTAGCTGCGAGTTGATGGGACACACCTCGCTAGTCGATGCTCTCCGCGACAAGCTCGGGATCGAACCCGGCGGCACGACGGACGACGGCCGCTTCACGCTCCTGACCGTCGAGTGTCTCGGCTCTTGCGGCACGGCCCCGTGCGCACTGGTCAACGAAACACTGCACGAATCGCTGACGATCGAAAACCTGGACAAGGTGTTGAACGAATTGCCGTGATTGCGTAACGTTTTTCGAGTACCTCATATGGATTGGTTCGCCAGACTCTGCCGCAATGCCGGGCTGATGATCCACCACACGATCGAACCGCTGCGTAAAACCAAAACGACGCGCGTCAGCCACTCGACCGAAGAGCACCAACCCGACGAACGGGTCACGCTAAGACGAACAACCATCGAGGAGATCGAGATCCACCCGCCCGACGCACCGGAGAAACGCGACTAACACCACACCCTCGGCGACCCGCCGGCGACCCCGCCGCGAGCCCACGCGAAGGGATGACCACCCGACATGAGCCTGCAAGAACCCGTCCTTTGTCAACGCATCCCCACCTGGCCCTGGGGCGACCCGGCTGACCGACACCTGATCGGTCTGGACGAGTACCTGTCGACCGGCGGTTACGCCGCGCTCGACAAAGCGCTCGCGATGCAGCCGACCGAGGTAATCGCAGCCGTCAAAGAAAGCGAGCTCCGCGGCCGCGGGGGCGCCGGGTTCCCCGCGGGGATGAAGTGGGGCTTTCTCCCGCCCGAGGACGGTAAACAGCGGTTCCTGACCGTCAACGCCGACGAGTCCGAACCGGGCACCTTTAAGGATCGCCTGCTGCTCGATTTTGACCCCCACCTGCTGCTTGAAGGCATCGCGATCTGCATGCACGCCTGCCGCCTGGACACCGCGTACATCTATATCCGCGGCGAGTACCACGCCCAGGCCAAGACGCTGCAGAAGGCCGTGGACGAGTCGTACAAACACAACGTATTCGGCGAGAACTCGAAACTCGGCCGCATCAACGACCGCGCACCGCAGTGCTACGTCCACCGCGGCGCCGGTGCCTACATCTGTGGCGAAGAGACCGCCCTGCTCGAATCGCTTGAAGGCAAGCGCGGTTGGCCTCGCAACAAACCGCCGTTCCCCGCGATCGCCGGCGCATTCGCCCGGCCAACGATCATCAACAACGTCGAAACCCTCGCCATCGTCCCCGCGATCATCGACCGCGGCCCGGCGTGGTTCAAATCGATGGGCAAGGACCGCCCCGAAGGCGCACCGCCCGCCGTCCCGGCGAGCTTCGGGCCGAAGCTCTATGGCATCTCCGGGCACGTTAACCGCCCCGGTGTCTACGAAGACGACCTGGGCATCAAGGTCTCAACACTGATCGAAACGCACGGCCAGGGCATGCGCGGCGGCAAGAAATTCAAAGGTGCGATCCCCGGCGGGATCTCGATGGGCATCCTCGGCCCCGATCAATATGACGCCGAACTCGATTTCGACATCGGTAAGAAGTATGGGTGTCTCGGGCTGGGCACGGCGGGCGTGATCGTGATGGATGAGGACACCGACATGGTCGCGGTCGCCCGGAACATCTGCCGCTTTTTCTCGCACGAATCATGCGGCCAATGCACGCCCTGCCGCGAGGGCACCGGCTGGATGTACAAGCTGCTCACCCGCATCGAAGCGGGCGGCGGCACGAGTAAAGACATTGATTTGCTTTTGGAACTATCCGGCTCGATGGGTTCGATGCCCGGCACGACGATCTGTGGGCTGGCCGACGGCGCTAACTGGGCCGTCCGCACCATCGTCAACAAGTTCCGCGCCGACTTCGAAGCCAAGGTCCGCAAGAAACCGCACTCGCGATTGCGCGTGTTGCCGGTCGGCGTGGGTTGAACGAACGCTCGACTAAATAAGTGATCCGGCTGCCCCGCGCTCACGCGCGGCGAGGATTGCGGTTCCTGCCGAGCAGCAACCCGCCAACCCCGATCAACGCGGCCAACGCCCCCGGCTCAGGCAGACGCGCCCCCGGGCTATCAAACAACTGTTGCACTTGGTCGCTCGTCAGCGCCTGATCGTACAACTGAACATCGTCAACCAGTCCCGTAAATGTCGCCGCCGGCGTCGTACCGACACTGATCCCCCCGATAAGAAACGGGGCGGTGACAGCCCCGATCGGGATTGATGTCCGTGAGTCCTCGACCGACCCGCCGTCGACGTAAATCTGCGACAGCCCGTCTTCATCATACACCGTGACCACCTGATGCCACAGCCCGTCGTTCACCGTCGTCGTCGACCGCGGCTCATCGCCGGGCGACCCGTCGGAATCATAAAACCAGGCTTTGTCCAGTTGGCCGTATGTGCTGCTGGTGTTCATGGCCGCGAAGTACCCGGCCACAAATCCGGATCGGTGTTTCCCGACAAAGAATGAGTGCGGGCTGTTATAACCCTGCGCTGTCTTCACCCACACCGCGATCGAAAAATCACCGCTGGTGAACCCGAAAATATCGCCCATGTTGACCAGCCCAGCGCCAGTCTCGGTCACACTCAGGGCGTTGCCCTCAATCCCGCCGGTCACAAACGCCGCATCACCGGCCAGCGCCCCGTCATTACTACCAACACTGTCTGCTGCGACCGTCGCGCCACCGGCCTCATTGAACGACCAATGGGCAAGCACCCCGGCCGCAACCCGCTCGGGTGCGATCCCTAGGCAAATAACCGCGACTAACACGGCGGCAACGCTCCAAAAGGAGAATCTCTGTGGCTGGGTGACAGACTTCATTCTCAATACCTCCTCGAAACGGTGATCGACCGACCAGCAACTGTGAGCCAGCCCCCAATCCCGCAATATCAACATAGAAAGGGAATCTGCCTCTAAGCTATTTTACCTCACGCCCTGCCCCGCGCCCACTTTGTTTGCGATATTTACGAAAAAATCCCCCGCTAGCGTCGCTCAACCGATCGATTGAAAGGAATATCTGCCTTCCCGCATCCCCGTGCGCGCGCATATCGCCCGTCCCGAAGCCAAGCCCCGGGGCGCACAACAAACTATCGCCCCAGCGGCGTTTCATTTTGCAACAAATGACTGATACTTCAGCCGCGCCTTATCAGGACAGCTTCCCACCCGGGGCCGGTGCGTCAGTTTTCGGTTGGCTGACCATACGCTTACGCGGGTCGATTTCAAGCACGCCGTACGCCTGCTCGTAGCGCGCGACCGCCTGGCTCATCTGCATCGTCAGCCGCTTGGCCACCCAGGGGTTCAAGATGATCCGCTGGTCGATCTTCAGCTTCGCCACCGAGGGCCCGGCCGGCCGCAACGGCCCGGCGAAATCGAGAATGATCTCCTCAGCCGACCCCCACACCCGCACGGTCGAACTATACGTCGTCGGGGCCTGCGAATCGTCGATCTGGAGCTGTAGCTGCTGCTGCTGGCCCTCGCCGGCATTTGAGCTGATGGTCTCGATCGTATCCGACCCGCTACCGCCGCCCTTATTGCTCTTACTCACAGGTTTACCTTCCTAAAAATGATTCGTGTCACCATGCCCCGCCGTCGACGCGACGCCGCAGGCCCAATCTCCACCTCAATCCGAACCTCTTCACGGCACCCAAGAATCAGCCCGCCAAGGTCCGTATCTCGTTTGAGCTATGTAGTATAACGTATTTTTGATAATCTGTCTATCCCCCGCTCAACCCCCATCGGCCACCCGCTACCGGGCCTTGATCTCGGTTGACAGGCGATACGTCACCCGCCCACTCACGCGCAAAATACTCACCCGCAACGCATCGCCCGGGCCGACCTGCTCCAACAACTGCCCGACATCCTTCAGGCTGGTGATCTCGTGCCTGCCGATCTGAAACAACACATCCCCCCGTTTGAATCCCGTCGCCGCGGCCGGGCTGCCGGGCTCGACCCCCGTCACCATCAGCCCCACCGGCTCGCGCAGCCCCAACGCCCCCGCCATCCGACTCGTCAGCGCCACGGCCTCGACCCCCAACTTCTCTTTCAACAATACCGCCCCATCCGGCGCAGGCCGCTCGGCAAACGTGATCGGCAGTTGGGCCGTCTCATCCCCGCGCCGCACCGTTACCAATGTCGCCTGCCCCGCCCGCCGACCGATCAGGCTGACATGAAAATCAATCCCCCCACCGACCACATGATCCCCCACAGCCGTAATCACATCGCCCAACTCGATCCCCGCCTGGTCCGCCGGCCCATCCTCGACCACCGCCAACACGCGGCACGGCTCACCCGGCCCGACGCGCACCCCCGTCAAAATCCCGTACCGCCGTTCAACATCGAGCAACTCCGGCAACACACTTCGCAACTGATCAACAGGGATCGCAAACCCAATGTTCTGGGCATCCCCGCGGATGGCCATATTCACGCCGATCAACTCACCCAAAATATTCAGCAGCGGCCCACCCGAGTTGCCCGGGTTGATGCTCGCATCCGTCTGAATCAGCCCGTGAAACGCCACATCCTGGCTGATCTCCAGCGTCCGCCCCAGCGCACTAACCACACCCGCCGTCACCGTGTGCTGATACCCCAGCGGGTTGCCGATCGCGATCACCGTCTCCCCCACCATCAGGTCCCCGCTGCGCCCCAGCGGCAACGGCGTCAACGGCTGCGGCGGCTCGATCTTCAGCACCGCCAGGTCGCGCTCGTGATCGATCGCCACGATCGCCGCGTCAAACTCGCGCTCGTCCGCGAAGATCGCCTTGCGATCAGCCGTGCGCGCCACGACGTGCGCGTTGGTCACGATGTACCCCGCCGCGTGCAGCACGAACCCGCTACCAACACTGGTCCGCTTGAACCGCCGCGTGAACCCCCGCCGCGACGGCAGATCGAAAAACTCCTCGAACATCCGGTCGAACCCAAGCGGCGACCGCGTCTCGATGATCTGCGTCGACGAGATATTCACCACCGCGTCCTTCGCGGCTTCGAACACCACGACCACCGGCGTGCGGCGTGCATCCGCCGGCGACTCCGCCCCCACTGCACAGGGGTTCACCACCGCGAGAATCATCAGTAAAGCTGACAAACTTCGCATCGTGCCACCGTCTCCTACACCGGGCCCCAACACCAGGCCCCTACACTACGCACCGCAGACACCCCGGCGCGGACACCCCGGGTCGTTAGCTATCGGCCACAAAGCAATTGTGCCTTCATACTCTCCGCCCGCCCCCAATCACCGCCCGCCACGCCCCCAACCGCCCGATTCCACACCCCGATTCCATCGCCTCAACGATTGACGCCTAGCGGCCCCGTCGGTATAGTCCAAGGGGTATCCGGAACTTATCAATTATCAACTCAGCGTACGGAAAAAAGAGACTGCAACGGGGCTGTTTCGTACTTCCAAATTGGTTCGATCGCCGCGGTGCCCGGAAGCTGGCACACGGAGGCTGGATCGCCCCGAACTCGACGCCACGCCCAGTCTGATTCAACCGCACCCGGTGGTCCGATGCGGCCGCCGTTTAGGAACCTGACTCCCATGCTCACCGCCGCCCGGTTCTGCGATCCAACTCAACGCCGCGAGCACCGACCCGCCCACGCGCCGCTTATGCAGCTCGCGATCGCGCTGACCCTCGCCATCGCCACCTTGGCCCTCAACGGCTGCACCCTCTGGACCGCGATGTCCAACGACCAGGACCAGCCCCCCCTGCCGCGCCACCGCGTTATCGAATCCACCGCGTCGGACAGCGCCAGCGACACAATCGACGACACCGACCTGTTCCAACCCGATTCTCACGACCCGCACCCAGCCGTGCTCGCCCGCGAACAACTGTCCGTCCCCGCCATGGTCGCCGGCCCACCCCCAGCCGACTACATCGTCGGGCCCAACGACGTCCTCTATGTCAACGTCTTCGGCCAGCCTGAGATGGGCAGCCCCATCGTCCCCGCCGACAACCGCGCACTCGGTTCGCGCGTCGACGGCAGCGGCCGCATCCAACTACCGACCATCGGCCCGGTCTACGTCGCCGGCCTGACCGTTGGCCAGGTGCAAAAGAAAGTCCAGACCCTCTACGGCAAGATCATCAACAAGCCCTGGGTCGTTGTCGAGATACTCGAGCACCGCAGCCACCCGCTTTACCTCATCGGCCGCTTCAACACCCCCGGCGTCGTCTACATGGACCGCCCCACCAACCTCGCCCAAGCCATCGCGCTCGGCGACGGGCTCGAATCCACCGCCCACCTCCGAGGCGCCCGACTGCTCCGCGGCGACAAGACCCTCCCCGTCGATGTCTACAGCCTGCTCCGCTCCGGCGCGATGGACCAAAACGTGTGGCTGCAACCCAACGACACGATCTACGTCCCCGACGAATCCAACCTCGTCGTCTTCGTGCTCGGCCAGGTCGAGACACCCGGGCCCATCCCTATGATCGACGGGCGGCTGTCACTCACCCAGGCCCTCGCGTCCGCGGGCGGCTTTAAGAAAGCCAACTCCGAGCTCAGTTCGGTGCGGATCATCCGATCGCTCTCGACCACCCGCGGTGAGATGATCCTGGTTGACCTCGAAAAAATCGTCGACGGCGAGGTGCTTGTTTACGGCCTGATGCCCGGCGACATCGTCTACGTCCCCTGGAGTGAGTTGGGCGACTGGAACGAATCCGTCGCGGAGATCCTCCCGACGCTCCAACTGTTCTCAGGCCTGCTCAATCCATTCGTCCAGATCAAATTCCTCAGCGATAACGACTAACGAGGCCGTGCATGCTCCCCACCGGACCCAACCACACCGAGGACCATGAGCTTGACCTGCTCCAGTTGCTCAAGCCGCTGCGCACAAGGTGGAAGCGCTTCCTCCTGCTTTGGCTGGCCTTCACGTTGCTCGGCGCCGCGTTCGTCGCCACCCGCCGCCCCGAGTTTCAAAGCACCGGCGCACTCTATGTCGAGGAAACCGTCGACGCCCCTGACTCGGCCATGATCTCCGCGCTTATGCCCATGCTCGCAGGCAGCACGAACCTCGAATCCGAGAGCGAACTGCTGCGTAGCCGCGACCTGGCCCGCAAGGTCATCCGCAAGCTCGGCCTCAACGCCTCCCTCACCGGCCCCGCCGCCCACCTGCCCCGCCGCCCGCGCTTCTGGCAGTGGTACCTCGACCGCGACCCCAAACAATTCAACCGCGGCCTGCACGTCCGCGACACCCTCATGCGCAACGGCGCATTCACCGAAGTCGAATACGACATCGCTTTCACCGACGCCCAACACTTCACCGTCTCCGGTGACGGCACCGACGGCATCGCCGGCGCACTCGGAGAACCAGTCACAACGCCCGACGGCGAGTTCGTCCTCCAAAACTACGGGGGCACCACACTCGAAGCCGGCACCGCGTTCACCCTCACCCTCGAGCCCGCCGAAGCCGTCCGCCAGAGCTTCGCCAAGAAGCTCGCCGTCCAGGGCGGCGGCCCGATGTCGCGCAGCGGCAACGTCATCTACCTCACCTTCACCGCCGACTCGCCCTACCTCGGCGTCCAGGTCGTCGAGACGCTCTTTGACGAGTTCGTCAATCTCAAGCTTCTCTGGGCTACCTCCGTTTCACGCAAGACGCTCGAGTTCATCACCGGCCAGATCGAAGAGCTCAAAGCCGAGATGAACAACGCCGCCGCGCGCCTCTCGGCATTCCAGTCCGAGACCGGCCTGGTCAGCCTCGACCCCCAGGTCAAAGCCGAGCTCGACTCCATGGTCGGATTCGAGGTCCAACTGCGACAACAACAGATGCGCCTGCGTGAGCTCGAGCAACTGGCTGAAAGCCTCACAACCGATCAGCCCGACTTCTACCTCATGGCCTTCATCGGCGACCCGCTCATCCAGGAAATGGGCAAGCGACTGGCCGAGCTCAACGGCGAGATCGCCTCGCTCGAAAGCCAGTTCCAGGGCGACTACCCCCAACTCCAACAACTGCGCACCTCGCGCCAGTCGCTCCAGCAAGACCTCCAGGGCATGGTCGTCAACTACCTCGACCGCGCCCGCAACCGCCAGCAGGAACTCGCCGGCACCGTCCAGCAGTACCGCGACCGCATGTCCACCCTCCCCGAGCAGGCCATGGCCCTGACCGACTTTTTGCGATCAACCAAAGTCTTCGAAGACCTCTACCTGCTGCTCTCACAGGAAAAGCAGCGCGCACGCATCGCCGAAGCCAGCACCCTCTCCAACCTCCGCGTCGTCGACCGCCCCGAGATCCCCCTCAAACAAAGCTCGCCCAACCCGCTCATGGCTGTCGTGATTACCTGGGCCGTCGGCCTGATTGCTTCCGCCTTGGCAGTGATCATCCCCGCTCTGCGGACCCGCTGGTTCACGACAGTCGACGAAGTCCGCGCACACTTCACCACCCCGATCTTCACAGTGATCCCACACCAAGGCCGCGAGGTCGGCCGTGCCTCACCCGACATGCTCGAGACCCAATCGCAAAGCCCCTACATCGAGTCCATCCGCCTCCTGCGTGCCAACCTCATGCACACCATGGCCGGGAAGAAACGCCAGACCATCCTCGTCACCAGCGCCATGCCCAAAGACGGCAAGACCTCCGTCGCCGCCAACCTCGCCGCCACCATGGCCAAATCCGAGCGCGTCGAACGTGTCCTGCTCATCGACGCCGACATGCACAACCCCACCATGCACCGTGTCTTTAGCCGCCCGCAGTCGCCCGGACTCTCCGAGTTCCTCAACGGCGACGCCGCGATCGAAGAGATCATCCAACAGATCCCCCTCGACAACGGCGGCCAGATCGACCTGGTCGTCGCCGGCCCGATCCCGCCCACCCCCGTCGACCTGATCGAGACCGATGCGATGCAGGCGCTGATCGACTACGCCAAGAACCACTACACCTTCACCATCATCGATTCCCCCCCATACCCCCTGACCACCACCGCGACTATCCTCGCGACCAAGGTCGACCGCATCCTCGCCGTCTGCCGCATCGGCTCGACGCACCGTGCGATCTTCAAGCGGCACGTCGAAGACCTGTCCAAACTCACCAAACAGTTCGGCCTGATCGTCAACACCGACCAGACCGTCAGCGAGTACGGCTACGAGTACGGCGGCTACGGCTACGGCAACAACCGCGGCAAGGGCGGGTCCAACGGAAACGGCGCGGGCAACGGCGAGATCCACACCAAGCCCCGGTCGATCCGCCAACTCTGGACCAAGGCCTCCTAGCCCCACGACACGCGCTTAAAAAACGCACCGCGTCAACCCCGTACTGCGAGAGGCAACCGCCGTGTGGCCCTGGTCACGAAACAAACTCTCGCCTGCGACCGCCCTCTACGACACGCACAACCACCTGCTCCCGGGCGTGGACGACGGCGCCCCCTCCCTTGAGCACGCGCTCGACGGGATCGGCCTGCTCACACGCCTCGGGTACCGCGGCACGGTCATCACCCCGCACATCTACCGCGAAGCCTACGACAACACCGAAGCCGACCTGCGCAACCGCTTCGATGACATCAACAGCGCCGCCGCCGAGTTTCACCCCGCGTTCCGGCTGCAACTCGGCGCCGAGTACCTGCTCGACGAACAGCTCACCCACCGCATGTGTCACGAGCCCGACGCGTTGCTCGTCTTCGGCCACACCACCCGGCACATGCTCGTCGAGCTGCCCATGACGCCGCAGGTCGCCAACCTCAACCCGTTCTTCGACGAGTGTGCCCGCCTGACCATCCGCCCCATCATCGCCCACGCCGAGCGTTACCCCTTCATCCAATCCGACCCCGACGCGACGCTCATCCAAACCTGGCGGTCCGACGGCGCCCTCATCCAGATCAACGCCGGCTCGATCGTCGGCCAATACGGGCCCCGCATCGAACAAACCACACGCACGCTCTGGGACCGCGAGCTGGTCGACCTGATCGGCACCGACATGCACGACTGCCGCAAGCCCATCGACCTCTACGCCAAGGCCTGGCGATACCTTGGCGCCCACGCCCGCGCCTTCGACTCCGCCTGGCACCACGGCCTGTTCCCACAACCCACCGACTGACCGCGCACACGACCGCGCCACTGCGTGCATCACCCGCGCGCACCAACAGCCGCCTACGCTGCGCATCAATCATTTCAAACAGAACAGAAACTTAAGAAATGAACCCGCCCCGGCGCCGCCCCCAACACCGCATCGAGATCACCAAACCTCCGCCGGCCCCGCCGCCTCCCCGCTGAACAACCGGTACAGCGACCCCGCCGGCAGGTCCGCGACCACCGGGCGCCCAGCCTCGCGCGACTGACCGCCCCCCGCCGCTGCCGCCGCGAGATACCCGCTGCGAACCGCGCCTTCCATCGTCGCCGGCCAACCCGTGCGACACCAGTCCCCCGCCAAAAACAGATTCTCAATCTGCCCCGCCGCCGTCGGCCGAATCGAATCGATCCCCGGCGCCGCCGAGAACGTCGCCCGCCGCTCCTTCACCACCCGCGCGTGCAGCACACGCCCGCCGCGCGAATTCGGAATCGCCCGGTGTACCTCGCGCACCGCCGTCTCGATGATCTGCTCAGCCGGGCAGTCCACCAGATCATGCGCCGCGCTGATCACCCCGTGCAGGTGCTGCCCACCCGTCACCGGGTCGTACCCCTTGTTGAAAATCCATTGCAGCGGGCTATCGATCAGGATCACATGGGGCAGCTCCATCACCGGCAACGGCTGCGCGGCCCGCCCGTCTTCCCCGTACATCAGCGTCGTGTCCTCATCGGACCCGCGCGTAAACCACATATGAATCCCAATGATCGGGCTCACCCGGATCTGCTTCAGCGCCTCCAGCCGCGGGTCCGCCCGGACCATCGCCGGCGTAGACATCCGCGCCAACCGATCAAACGGCACGGCGCTGACAAACGCATCCGCCCCGATCTCGGCCCCGTCGCTCAACTTCACGGCCCGAACGCGCCCATCCTCAAGCACAAACTCCTCCGCGCTGCTCGAGAACAACACCGTCCCACCCGCCGCGCGGATCACGCGCTCCGCCGACTCATACAACTCGATCAACGGCACGTTGGGCACGCCCATCACGTACCCCTGTTCGTTGGTCAGAAATCCCTCTTGAAAAACCTGAATCGCGTACGCGGCTTCGACCCGCTCGGGCAGCTCATTCAACGCGCTAATCGCGATCACCGACCAGAATTTCTTCACCGCCCCCTCAGGCTGCCGCTGGCTGCCCAGCCACTTGGCGAAGCTCACCCCCGTCAGCCGCTCGCGTCCCTGCTTGCCCAACCGAATAATCGCCATCATCCCGCGCACAATCGCCAGCTTCTCCGCCAGGCTCAGCGCCTTAAACCCCATCAGCGCCCGCGTCATGTGCAGCGGCGGTGGCAGGTCGTCACCCTCGAGCGAATCGATCGTCCCGTTGCTATCCGAAAAATAAAGCCGCCGGTGCCAGCGGATCCGATCCGCCACACCCAGCCGCTTATACAGATCAATCAGATTCGTGCAGCACCCCATCAACACGTGCTGGCAGTTGTCCAGCACCCGCCCGCTCGCCGGGTCCACAAAACTACTCGCACGCCCACCAAGCCGCTTGCGCGTCTCGACGACCGTCACGCGCGCGCCCCTGCTCGCCAGGCGCACCGCCGCGGCGATCCCCGCCAGCCCACCGCCGATCACGGCAACGGACCGTTGCTCTGGATTCAGTTTTTCCCGGTCGTTCATTCTCTCGCTGTCCGAAAAGTTGACGTGACTGGTTAGATAGTCATCGATTGATCTCGCCCGGCTTGAGATGGTTCACCGTGGCGATTCGGCCCGTCAAGATAGATTGTAATCGCTGTCCGAGATCCCTCCTATAGATCGACTCTCTCGCCCGCGGCGGCGTACTTTTTCAAGCGCACCGCCCGCACACAGATCCCTAGTTTCTCTAGCCTACCTACTTTCACTCGCCGCGTCAGAACGCGCGGCGGGTCGCTGGAGATCTTTTCCAGCAACCTCTCGTAAACACGCATCAAAGCCCAACTAGCCGGGCGACAGCTCCCATCGATGTGGCTGTCCAGTGCGCTCGACTCATTATAGTACATTTGTGCCCGCTTGACTTGAAAATCCAGCAATCTTTCGAAATCTTTCTCAGATTTTCCCGACAACACCCTCCGGATAAACGATTCCGTGTCATACCCATACGCCGCCAACTCGTCCGTCGGCAGGTACACCCGCCCACGCCCCGCGTCCTCGACCAGATCCCGCAATATATTCGTTAACTGCAGCGCCAGACCGCGTTTTTCCGCTAACTGCCTCGTCGCCTCACCCCCGCGATACCCCCATACCGCGATGCAAACCAGCCCCACCACCCCCGCCACCTGGTAGCAATACCTGCTTAACTCATCAAAACTCCCGTAAGCCCGATGGTCCAGGTCCCGCCGCTGCCCCTCGATCATCGCCCACAGATACTCGGCCTCAACCGGGTACGTCGCCAGCACATGCCCAACCGCGGGCCAAATCGAATCCCCCGCCCGCGCACACCTGGCCGCGGTCCCCCGCTCGATCACTTCCGCCAACTCACCACAAAACGCCTCCAGCGGCTCGCCCCCTCCACCGGCCGACGTCGCCGACACCGCCACGCCCTCCACGTCCGACCCATCCGCAAGATCATCACACGCCCGCATCAGCGCATAGATCGCGTACAGCGCCGACCGCTTCGGCTCCGGCGTCAGACGCAACCCGTAGTAAAAACTCTTCGCCCGCGTCCGTGTGATGCGCCGAGACAACGCCATCGACTCCGCCAGCACCGCTTCGTCCAGTGGCGTGCCCGCCAGCGGCGACTCGGCCGGGGCGGCATGACCGCGCGCGGCGGGCGCATCCTGCCCGCCCACTCCCTCAACCGTGTGACCCACAGCCGTATTCAGCCGCGCCTCACTCATCGCCCGCTCACCGCCCTCCCAGCCAGCCGCACACCCATCACCTTGCTCACCACGACGCGACACAACAACCCCGCCTTCGCCGCCCGACTCAACACAGGCCGGCGCACCAGCGTGTCGTACCCCTGCCGCTCAATCATCTTCAACACCGACTCCCCGCCCAGGGTGAACAGCTTGATGTCCGTCCGCACCCGCGCATCAACCCGAGGCCAAAGCTCCCGCCCGCGCGTAAACAACAGCCAGGTCCGATCCACCAACTCCCGCACGGTCGCGCGGTACGGCCCGTCAATCGCCCGAAACCCCGCCGATCCTGCTCCCTCGCCACAACAACCCTCGCCTGGCTCAACCCCGTCCGATGCCCGCGCCGCCGCGACCATCGTCGCGATGTCCAGCCCGTTGGCCAACGCGACATCACCCGGAATATACACCCGGTCGCGCTCGAGAATATCCCGCCGCACATCCTGCCAGAAGTTCGCCAACTGCAGCCCCGTGCACGTCGCATCGCTAAGCGCCTGCCGCTCACCATCGCGATACCCGCACATATAAAGCACCAGCCGCCCAACCGGGTTCGCGCTCAGCGTGCAGTAATCCAGCACCTGCCCCCAGTCGTCGTACCGGGTCACGCGCTGGTCCTGGATAAACGCATCAACAAGATCGTCGAACGGCTTGCGCGGGATGTCGTGTCGTCGGATCGTCCTGTGCAGCGCCACAAACACCGGGTGACGCGGCTCACCCCGGTAACAGTCATCGATCTCCCGCCGCCACCACGCCAACAGCTCCAGCGCCCGCGCCGGGTCGCCGGCCTCATCACCCAGATCATCCGCGCACCGACAGAATGCGTAGACGTGGCGAAAATCATCGCGCAGCCCCCGGGGCAACAACCGGCTGACCACCGTGAAATTCTCGTAATGCGACTCGGCCAACCGCCGGGTGTACGCGGCCGCCTGCTCATACCCCAACCGGTCGCACCGGTCCGGGCCATAGGTATCAAGCTGATCCAGAACAGCACAGGCCAACGCACGACTCCCACAAACACCGCGGCACAAACACCGCGTTTAACACACATGATACCGCACCACGGGATCGCGAGTGCTAAGTCACACATTATTTGTGGGAACAGAGCCCGCCGTTGAGCTCTATAGATAGGTAGCGTGCAAACCCGCAAAATCAGCTAACGCGAGCGAGTTAGTCCAGCTTCCGAGGTGTTGTCGAGGCGATGACGCGGATCGGCGTCACCGTCGCGTTTTCCAGCGTCAGTGAATTGTCCGCGCCCGGCACGACCGTGATGTCCACCGTCGCCCGGTCGAGCACCCACGTGCCCGTCCCGTCCAGCCGACGGTTCGAGGTAAAGTCCACCGCCGTCACCCCGACCAGCAACGGCTGCTCATCCGGGTCCACATCATCCGGATTCTCGATGTACCACAGCTCATTCGTATCGTCGCGGTACTCGATCCGGACAATATCCCCGTCGGTATCGAGCAACTCGATGAAGTCACTCGTCAGCGTCGTCCCGTTGAGTGTCACAGGCCAGGTCAGGTCGCCACTGGCCAACAACGGCCCGTGCGCCGTGCTCGTGCGCAACAAAGTCAGCAACCGGTGCGCGACCATCCGGGTCGCCACCTGCGTGCTCGCCTGCGCCGTCGCCGTCGAATACGCCTGGAAGCTCGCGTCGATTGCGACCATCGTCGCGGTCAACAATACCGCCGCGATCGCCAACGACAGCAGCATTTCGACAAGGCTCAAGCCCCGCCGACGTGCCGCCCGTGTCAGCCGTCTCGACCTCGCGTGCGTGGGTTTCGTCTCTGCCATGGTGCTTACTCTCTCGCGTCCGTGTCGCCCCGCTCCATCCTCAGTCCCGCGCTCCGCCGCCGCCCGTCGCCGCGGCTCACTCGCCGCTCTCGTAATACGTCCCGGCCAGCGGCGCGATCTCGATCGATCCGTTGATCCCATCCGGCAGCGCGAGGCTCGGGTCGTACGTCACCTTGATCACGCCCACACCTTCCGCCGGCAGCTCCGCTTCGATATCGCCCGACTCAGACGAGAAGTAACCCAGCGTCGTATTGAACTGTGGACTCGTGTCACCGAGCACCGGCGTGACACCCGTCTCCGGTTCGAACGTGGTCAGGATCGTCCCGTTGACCTCGATCTGCCCACGCATGTCCAACACGCCGGCCACGATCGTCCCCGAAAGATCGACCGTCTCTAACGAACTATTCGGGTCCAGGAACGTGCCCATCTCGATCGAGTAATGAGGCGTCAGGATCGTGCTCCGCTTGTACGTCGCCTTCTCGGTTGCCGTCAGGTTGCTCGACCCTTCGATCTCGAACTGCGTCTGACCCGTAAACGCGATCTTGTTCCGCACGTGGCTGAAGCCCGGCGGCGCATCGCTCACGATCGCCCCCTCGAACGTGCAGTGATCAAACCGCAGGTTGTTCGCGACCGTCTTCGTATCCGTCACATCCGTCCCGCCGACATCCACCGTCAGGTCCGGGTACTTCTGCGTCCCGTCCGACTCGACCATCCCCGCATAATTGAAGTTCGCATCCGTATTCTGCACCTCAGTCTCGACGAACGTCACACCGATAAACGTGCAGTTACGAAACAGCGCGTTGGTCCCCTTCGGGATCGTCACGTCCGTAAACGTCATGTTCTCGTACACAGGCCGCTCGTAATAGTCATACGGATACGCCGCCCCGTACGGAACCTCCTCCGTCTCGGTGTTCCCCAGCGGCTGGGGCGACTCCGGGTCCATTGGGTCGTGATCCAACTCCTGCGTCGTCGCCTGCGCCGCCAGGTCGCCCGTCGCCGCTGTTTTGAATGAGCTGACATCGAAGTCCGTCGAGCCCAACTGCTGCATGTCGTAATCAGACGCCCCGAATGTCAGCGGCGCTTCCCCGTAGTCCGGGTGGATCGGGCCCTGGAAGTAATCCTGATAGTTCCCGCGGTCCCCGTTGTCTTCCGCCGCCGCGCCCAGTTCCCACCCGTCGACATCGGCCTTGATCAACACCTCGCCTCGGATCTTCGCGTACGGATCATGCACATCGATCACCGAATCGCCGTACCCGCTGCGGCTGGGATCGCCGAACGTATCGATCAACTCGAGCAACTGGTCGGCCTCGATCGTGCTGTCCGCCTTGGCGTGCAGTTCCGTCGAGGTGATCTGCCCGTCGTCGTTCGTGTCGAAGTGGCTGATGAACAGGTCGTACTCGTCAACGTACCCGTCCTCGTTCGCATCCATCGCCGTCAGGTCCGCCAGGTCCGCCGCCGGAGCCTCGGTCGCGTTCGCCAGGTTGATCCGGTTGTCACCGTCGACATCGTGCACCAGCAACTCGTCATCCATGAAGTCATCGAGCTTCACATCCAGCCCGGTCGTCTCATCGGTGTCCAACCCGCGAAAATCGCTGACCATCTGCACCGGGTGCCCGTTCTCCAGCCACGTCTCAAGGAACCGACTCCCGATCGGGCCATCGATCATCACGTTCCGCCCGATCATCACGCGGCTGCGCGCCAGGATCGCGTAGCGGATTTTCTTATCCATCTTGAAGTCCATCTGGATCGACCGGAACACCTGGCGCCCCACCGGCCCATCCGACGCGACCACCCGCACGCGCACCCACGTCGCGTCCAGCGTGTTGCCCGATGTCGGCGGCGATTCCAGCTCACTGTATGGCGGGTTCTGATAGAACGGCGCCCCGTAATCCTCTCCCGTGATCGGGTGCGGCGTGAGGTACGCCTCGAATGTCGGCTCGCCCGGCGCCACCGCGATCGGCCCGATCTTCAGCGTCGTCCCGATGAGCACCGGCTGTTCCACGTTGTGCGCCTCGTCGGTCATCTCATCCTTCATCGCGTCACGCGCCGCGATCCACAACGCCGGCGCGTTCGTCGAGTCAATCACCCCAGCCGTCGTCGTCACGCCCTGCGCCGTCTGGTTGATCCGGTAGATCATGTACTGCATCCCGGTCTCCGCCGCGGCCAGTGACCGGTTGATCTTGATATGCGCTTCCGCCGTCGACAGGTTTCCCTGCGCGACGATCGCCATCGCCACACCCAACGACCCGAAAATAATCAGGAACATCATGGCCATAATCGCCACGGCCCCGGTCTCGCGACGACGGCTCACTCGACGACGGATCACACGCCGATTGGCCACACCCCCATGGGTCGCGCGACGGCTCGCCTCTCGGAGGCTTCTGGATTCTTGTCCCGAACGCATCATATTCCTGTCCTTGCCGCCCCCAACATCCCCCGCCCTCTCCGACACGCTCCGCCCGACGGCGGGTCATCACCCGCCGCTGGTTACCCAGGACAATTGCGTCACCGTCGCCGACTGGCCGCCGCCCGGCGATTGATAGGTCACTGTGACGGTCACCCGCATCAGGTCCGTCGTCCCCAACGGCACATCCACATCCGTGCTGATATCCGTGTCCAACACGTTCACGACCGTCACGGTCTGCGTCCAGTCATCCAACCCCGCGATCTGCTGGCGCAGCGCATCGATCGGCGGGTTGAAGACCGTCCCCGGCCCCAACCCCGTTCCGACATCAACCGTTCCGGCAAAATCATCGACGTCGTCGAAGTCGCCCACCGCCGCCTCGTTCGCTTCCGGCCCGAGCGTGTCGGCACCCGTGAACGGGTCGTGCAGCGGCAACTGGATCATCATCTCGCGGACCTCGTTGGCCAGGAGCATCCCCGTCCCGGTCCGTTGGGCCCAGCTATTCTTGCGGTGAAACGCCTGCTGCGCCTCGACGATCGCAAGCACGCCGGTCCCCACGATCACCGTGGTGAGCGCCGCTTCGATCAGCGTGAATCCGCCTTGACGGCGGCTGCGTCTTCGATGCATCAGTGTCTTACTCCCGCCCCCAACTCCCCCGCCTGTCCCCAACCGCGTCCGACCGACGCCGCGTCACTTGACCATCGACGACATCTTGAAGATCGGGAGGATGATCGCCATCGCGATGAAACCGACCACACTACCCATCAGGATGATCATCACCGGCTCGATCATCGACGTCACCGTCTTGATGACCTCGCGTAGCTGCTTCGCATAGAACGCGCTAACTTCGTCGAGCACCTCGCCGAGCTTGCCCGACTCCTCGCCCGCGCTGACCATCTGGATCACCGCTTTGGGCAGCAGCGGCGTCTTGGAAAGCGGCGCCGCGATCTTTTTCCCTTCCTTCACCGACGAATACACCCGCCGCCATAGCTGCTTGAAGTACCAGTTGCCGCTGATGTCGCCCGTGATCATCAGCGTGTCCAGCATCGGCACACCGGCGTTGACCAGCTCGCCCATCGTCTGCAGCGATCGGCTGATGTACAACGCCTTGAACATCTTCTTGAAGATCGGCGTCCGCAGCTTGAGCAGGTCGAAGTACTTCGCCCCCCACTCGGTCCGCGTCGCCAGCACGAGCCCGACGATCACCGTCAGGATCGCCAACACCACCGCCCACCACCACTCGACCATGAACGCACTGAGCCCCATCAAGAACCGCGTCGGCCCGGGCAGCGCGTCCTCTTTCCCGGTGAACACGGCCCCGAACTTGGGCAGCACGAATGTCAGCAGAAAGATCGTCACCGCGATCGCCATGCCCGCGATCACGCCCGGGTAGATCATCGCCCCGATCACCATCGCCCGCGTCTCGATCGAGTGCGCCAGGTTCGCCGCGATCCGGTTGAGCATCTTCGAGAAGCTGCCCGACATCTCCGAGGCGCGCACCATGTTCACGTACAACGGGCTGAACAATTTCGGGTGGCGTGTCAGCGCCTCGCTGAACTGCTTGCCCGACTCCACGTCCATCTTGATCTGCTGGAGGATCTTCTTGAACCGGATATTCACCGTCTGGTCGGCGATCCCCTCGATCGCTGAGCGGATATTGATCCCCGCACGCACCATGACCGCCAACTGCGTCGTGAAGTTCAGGATGTCCCGCTGCGACGGGCCCGAGCCCTGGTTGAGCGCCTGGAGCTTGGCCTTGATGTCTTTCGCCGTCGTGTTGACCGGCGTTAGCTGCAGAACCTGGTTGCCCTGCGATCGCAACAACTGCGCCGCCGCCAGCGCGCTGTCCGCCGCGAGCACCCCCGTGGACACCTGCCCGCCGGGAACCTGAGCTTGGTATCGATAATTCGGCATACCCGACTTCCAACCACGCCAGCGACCGCCGCGGCCTCACCCGCGAAACCATCGGCCGCGACGCTAACACTTGCCTTGTCACCCGACAGATCCTCTGACCCGCCCCACCACGCCTCCTCACCAGGTTTTCGAATGCGGCTCGACCCCGATTAAGGCGCCGGCCGCGGCTTCCTCCCCTGCGCCCCTACGCAGCCAACATCCGTTCGAGTTTCTCGGGGTACGCCGACTGCGCGATCGCGTCGTCCCGCCCGATCATCCCGTTGAAGTAAAGCTCCGCGATCGCGTTATCCAGGCTCGTCATCCCCAGCGCCCGGTTCGTCTCGATCACGTTCGGTATTTCGTACGCCCGGTTCTCGCGGATGAGGTTCCGCACAGCCGGGCTACACAGCAGCACCTCGACGCCGGGCACCATCCCCTTCGCGTCGGTTCGCTTGAACAGCGTCTGACTGATCACAGCCTGCAACGTGTTCGCCAGCATCGACCGGATCTGGTTCTGCTGGTCGGCCGGGTACATATCGATGATGCGTTCCACCGTCTGCGAGGCGTTGACCGTGTGAAGCGTCGACAGCACCAGGTGGCCCGTCTCCGCAGCCGTGATCGCCGCCGCCGTGGTCTCCAGGTCACGCATCTCACCGACGAGGATGATGTCCGGGTCCTGACGCAGCACGTGGCGGAGCCCGCTGGCGAAACTGGGCACGTCATCGCCGAGCTCGCGTTGCTCGATCACACACTTGTTGCTCACCAGCCGGTATTCGATCGGGTCTTCAATGGTGATGATGTGCTTGTGATAGCGATCGTTCATCGCCTGGATCATCGCCGCCAGGGTCGTCGACTTGCCCGAGCCGGTATCGCCCGTCACGAGCACCAACCCGCGCGGTAGATACGTCAGCCGCGAGATCACTTCCGGCAGATTCAGGTCCGCCAGCGGTGGGATGTCTTCCTTGATGGCTCTTAGCGCGATGCCCAGCGTCTGCCGCTGGCGGTGCGCGTTCACACGGAAGCGCCCCAGCCCCGGCAGCTCATACGAAAAGTCCACGTCCTTGATCTTCTCGAACATGGCCATCTGCATGTCCGTCGTCATGTGCTTGAGCATCCGCAGCGCACTCTCCGGCGTGATCACCGGGTAGTCCATCGGCGTCATGACCGTGTGCAGCCGGATCATCGGCGAATGCCCCGCGATCAGGTGGATATCCGACGCGTTCAGCTCCAATGCCGTTCGGAGAATGGTGTCTAGATCCATACTGACGCGCTCCAAAGGATGCCCGTAGACTCACCGCGCAACCCAAAAGAGACGCGGTACTGTACGTAGATATCGTCGACCCGGACCCCGCAGATAAGGCCCGGACCACTTACGAAAGGATTTCCTGCGATCAACAACGCCGTCCGACCGGAACAGACCGCACGACCCGAGACGGCTGCGATAATCCACCCGCCGCGGTGTTATTTCAACCACCCGGATCGGAACAATCGGCCGTCCCTAACACCCAACGAAGAAGGAGCCGCCGCGCATTGATAGGTCTGTACCGGTTACACCGGTAGCGTGCGAAAAAAATGCCCGATCACCCCGCCACTTCCGCCTTCGACTCGCGGCTCATCAGCTCCCCGATCCCCTGGATCGGGTCCAACCCCTCGAACAACACCCGATAAACCGTCTGCGTGATCGGCATATCCACCGACCACTGCTTGGCCAACCCCACGACCGACCGCGTCGTCGGCACACCCTCCACCACCCCGTGCACCGACTTGAGCACATCCTCCAGGCGCCGGCCCTTGCCCAACTGCTCCCCGCACGTCCGGTTCCGCCCGGTCGGCGAGAAGCAACTCGTCGCCAGATCCCCGACGCCGGCCAACCCGAAAAACGTCTCCCGCCGGGCCCCCATCGCCGCACCCAGCCGTGATATCTCCGCCAGCCCCCGCGACAGCAGCGCACTCTTGGCGTTATTGCCCGCGTGCAACCCGTCGATGATCCCCGCCGCCAGCGCGATCACGTTCTTCGTCGCCCCGGCCAGCTCCACCCCCAGCAGGTCCGCATTCGTATACACCCGAAACCAGTGTGTCGAAAACGCCTCCTGGATCATCCGCGATACTTTCTCATCCTCGCTCGCCGCGCACACCGTCGCCGGCAGACACCGTGCTAACTCATCCGCAACCGACGGCCCCGAGATCGCCGCCATCGACCGCTCCGCCGCACCCGCACCACTCAACACATCCGCAATTACCTGCGTCGGCCGCAGCAGCGTCTCGTTCTCGATCCCCTTCGCCACCGACGCGATCGGCACCGTTGCAGGTGTCGCCGCGGCTAGTCGCTCCCACACCGCGCGGATGTACTGCGTCGGCACCGCCGAGACGATCAGCTCCGCCCCCTCAAACGCGACTTCGGCCTTGTCCGTAATCCGGATCGATTCGGGCAACCGATACCCCTTCAGATACCGCCGGTTCTCCCGCGTCTGAATCAGTTCGGCGACGTGTTCGCTGTTCACCCCCCAGATCGTGACGGCCGCCCCCTTGCTCTCCAGCAACAGCGCACACACCGTCGCCATCGACCCGTCCCCGATCATCGTGATGCGCTGGCCCATGCGTTTCCTGTCGTTCGTGCTCGCCCGTGTCCACCGATCCGTCCGCCCGCCTGTCCGCCAACCGGCCGACCCGCCAACCGACCGACCGGCATTGTGGCCCAACCCCCCGACACCCACAACCCGCCACCGTCCGATATCAACTCACACGCCCACACACCCACTCCCTATTAAGATGATCACACCTTCGATCCGATCAACCCACGTACAGCCAATCGGCCCAAACCGCGCCGACGCGCGTCCCACGCCCCACCCCACGTTTCATCGCGACGGATTTGGTAGCATGCCCCCTCCTTCTATTACCGGCACCCAACGCGACCCGGCCGACCGCCGACCGCCAACCAACGAGACGTGAAGGAGCGCGATCTTGACCCAGGCCATGAACCCCGCACCCCAAACCCCCAACCGGCCTACCACCGCCCACCGGCTCCTCGCCGCACTGGCCGTCGCCACCGCCGCGTTGGCCGGGTGCGAAGCCGACTCCTACTTCGACCCCTCCGTCGTCGGTCGCTGGGAACGCACGCCCGTCGTCCTGCCCATCCTCGACCAGATCGACATCATCGAAAGCTCCGAAACCGCCGTCCAAGGCCTCTCGTCCGTCCACGCCGAAGACCTCATCCCGATCATTCGCGAATACGTGATCAGCCACGGCGACATCGTCTCGATCAGCGTCTTCGAACTCATGGCCGCCGGGCAGGAATCCGCCCAGAGCGTCCGCGTCGACGACCTCGGCCGCGTCCGCCTGCCCCTGCTCGGCTCCGTTCACGTCGCCGGCCTCACCGCACGCCAACTCGAAGTCAAAGTCCGCGACATCCTCGAGGCTCACAACATCCTCCGCGATGCGCTCGTCACCGTCATCGTCCAGAACAGCCAACAGAATACCTTCAGCGTCATCGGTGAGCCGCGCACCTCCGGCACCAACATTGGCACCTACGTCCTGCCGAAAAGCGACTTCCGCATGCTCGACGCGATGGCCCTCGCCCGCGGCGTCTCCGGGAGCATCAAAACTCTGTTCGTCATCCGCCAGATCATGCTCGCCGACCCCGCCGGGCAACAGCCGCGCATCGGCGACCCGCCCGCGACCGACCAACCCTCGCCCGTCCCCGCCGACCCCACCGATTTGATCGAACAACTATTAAAAGGTTCCGGCACGGGCGCAGCGCCGAGTACTGACCCCACAGCCGGGCCGCCACCGCTCGATCTCGATCAAAGCCTCCAGGATGCGACCGAACAACCGCCCCAATGGATCAACATCGACGGGCAGTGGGTCCGCCTCCAAGCCCAACCCGCCACCGACACCGCCGCCACACAGCCCGCCAACGGCGAACCGCTCGGCACCATCATCACCCAGCGCGTCATTGAGGTTCCCTACGACAAGCTTCTCGACGGCGACATGCGCTACAACATCGTCATCCGCCCCGGCGACATCATCCGCGTCCCGCCGCCGGTCATCGGCAACGTCTACATCGGCGGCGCGATCGCCCGACCCGGCACCTACGCGCTCCCCGGCGACAAAGACCTCACCCTCAAGCAACTGATCTTCGCCGCCGGCAACATCTCCGGCGTCGCCATCCCCGAGCGCGTCGACCTGATCCGCCGCGTCGGCAAAGACTCCGAAGCCACCGTCCGCCTCAACCTCCGCGCCATCTTCGAGGGCACCCAGCCGGACTTCTACCTCAAGCCCAACGACACCATCAACATCGGCACCAGCTTCGTCGCTCAGCCGCTCGCGGTCATCCGCAACGGCCTGCGATTCAGCTACGGCTTCGGATTCATCCTGGACCGAAACTTCGGCGGCGACGTGTTCGGGGCCGCACCACGAAGCAACTAGCCCACCGGCCAGCCGCTTCACGAACCCAGAACCGAACCGGACCCGAACCTGATCGCGCCCACACCCGTACCACTAAGACCGGCCAACACCGGCCGCTCCGCCCCAGCACCACGGACCATCGGATGACGACCAAACCGCCAACCGACCCACCGCCCGCCGGTGCCGCCCCACCGCTGATCACCCGAACCGGCTGGTTCTGGCTAGCCGGTATTGCCGTGCTCTTCTTCGCCCTCTTCGGCAGCGTCATCTCCCGCATGTTCCGCATCGCGACCGATGCCCAGGGCGGCACCTGGCCCGCGCTGATCAAAGACGTCATCACCACCCCCTGGAATCACGACTGGTCACACGCCGTCGTCGTCCCGCTCATCAGCGGCTACTTCATCTACCAGCACCGCCACCACCTCGCCGCGACACCCACCCGCGTCTGCCTGCCCGGCCTCGCCGTCTTCTTCGCAGGCCTGTTCAGCTTCGCCTGGTGGATCTTCCCCGGCCGCAACGACATGCTCCAGGGCTACAGCATGATCGTCGCCCTCTTCGGCCTGGTCCTGTTCCTGCTCGGCCCCCGCGCCATGCGCGTCCTCTGGTTCCCCATCTTCTACCTCGCGCTCGCCGTCAAAATCTCCGACCGCTTCTGGGAACAGATCGCCTGGAAACTCCAACTCACCGCCGCACGCTGCGCCACCGTCGCCCTGCAACTGCTCGGCATCGACGCCGACGTCCAGGGCTCAACCATCTCACTGGGATTTATGCGCCAAGGCCTCTGGGTCGAAGAAGCCATGAACGTCGCCGAGGCCTGCTCCGGCCTCCGCATGCTCATGGCCTTCGTCGCGCTCGGCACCGCCATGGCCTACCTCATGAACCGCGTCTGGTGGCAACGCCTGATCATGCTCGCGCTGATCCTGCCCATCGCAGTCCTGGTCAATGTCGGCCGCGTCACCGTCCTGGGCATCCTCTTCCTGACCAACAAAGAAATGGCCTCGGGCGACTTCCATACCTTCGTCGGCATGCTCATGCTCATCCCCGCGGCCGTGCTCTTCGCACTCCTGGGCTGGGTGCTCGACCACCTGCTCATCGCCGACCCAACAGCAACCCGCGACACAACCACCGCACCCAAAGCGCCCGCCTCCACCTTACCCGACAAACCACCCGCCACCACGTTCACCCCCAAGCGCCTGATCCTCGGCCTTGTCGCCGGCGTGATTCTCACCCTCACCATCGGCGCCGACTACGGCCTGCTGCTGGCGTCCTCGCGCCCGGACGTGTTCGACTACGACCTGCCGCGCTCCACGATCCAGGGCCTGCTCGTCCTCGGCCTCGCACTGCTCGCCGCCGGCCTGTGGGGCATCCGCAAACTCGTCAAGCCCGAATCGCGACCCGCCGGTGGCCCCGGCCCCGCTTCGTTGAGCATCGCGGTCGGCATCCTCCTCGCCGCGTCCGCCAGCCTAAGCGCCGTCATCCAGATCACCCGCACGGTCCTTATTAAAGAAGCCGTCCCTCTTCGCGAACCGCTCTACCGCATCCCCGAGGTCGCCGGCGAGTGGGAGATGATCAGCGAAGACCCACCCCTGGGCGCCGAAGCCCTCCAGGCCCTGGGCACCAACGACTACATCAGCCGCAACTACCGACACGTCGACGCCCAGGGCAACCCCATCGGCCCGCTCGCCCGGCTGCACATCGCCTACTACACCGGCACCCCTGACACCGTCCCCCACGTGCCCGACCGCTGCTTCGTCGCCGGCGGGATCGACCCGATCGGGACCGCCTTCACGACCCTCCAACTCGCCGGCCCCGCGTACCGCAACACCGCCGACGTTTGGACCGCCCACAGCCGCCTCAACCCCGCCGGCGTCACCATCCCCGCCGACGAGTTCTCCGCGACCATCTTCACCTTCTCCCAAAAAGACCGCCCCACTCTGCGCTCCAACGTGATCTACTTCTTCGCCGCCAACGGCAAGTTCCTCAGCACCCCCGACCTGGTCCGCGCCCACGGTTTTGATCCACGCGACCGCTACAGTTACTACTGTAAGGTGGAGGTCGGCCTGTTTGGCATTGACGACCCGCAGGACGCAGCCGAGAAAGCATCCATGTTTCTGTCCGCCATCATGCCCGAGGTCATGGCCTGCCTGCCCGACTGGGACAGGCTGACCGCGGACAGCGAACAACCCGCAACCAAAGCTTCAACACCCAACCCTCGCTAAGTCAGGAGCGGCTCACCATGGCCAACCGCGTCAATACCAAATTCGTCATCATCCTCTGCGTCGTCCTGGGCACCATCCCCGTCGCCGGCGGCGCCGTCTGGTACTACCGCAACCACATCGTCAACAGCCCCGAGAAACTCGTCGCGCGCGGCGATCAGTTCCTCCAACAGGGCAATATCGACAAAGCCATCGAGCAGTACGGCCGAGCCCTCAACAAGCGCTCCGGCGACACCGACCTGCTCATGAAGTACGCCCAGACCATCCAGAAGTTCCGCACCGACGACCAGCGCGTCGCCGGCAAGCAGATCACCCAGGTCATCGCCAGCCTCGACAAGATCGTCCTCCAGGAGCCCGACCACGACGACGCCTTCGTCCAGCTAATGGAGATCTACGCCAAGCTCGCCCAGGACCTGCACGACTTCCAGGCCTGGACCCGCATGTACGAACGCGCCCAGACACGCCTCGAAGCCAACCCCGAACACACACTCGCCAGGAAGTACCGCGGCCTCGCACAGGTCCACCGCATCGAACGCCTCAACCTCAACCCCGAGCAACGCGCCCAAGCACTCAGCGACGTGCAAGCCGCCCTCGTATCACTCCCCGACGACCCCGCCCTGATCCGCGCCGCCGCCAAGTGGCACCTGCTCGAAGCCGAACCGCTCGACCGCCCCAGCGGCAACCCCGAGAAAGCACGTGAGCTGCGCGACCAGGGCGCCGCCATCACCGCCGCCGCAGCCGACGCACACCCCGACGACGTGATGCGTCAGCTCGACCACCTCGAAACCCTCGCCGGCGCCGGCGAAGCCTTCCACGACCACGCCATGGCCCTGGCCGAGCAGATCGAATCCCAGTTGCTCGAGTCCCCCACCGACGCCAAGACCGTCCTGCGCCTCGCACAGACTCTGCCCGTGCTCGACCGCAAGATCATCCCGCCCACCGACGACAACCCCCGACGCTCCGTCTCCGGCCTGGTCCGTGCCGAGCTGCTGCTCTCCACCGCGCTCGAAACACAACCGGACAACATCCAGCTCGCCGGCCCACTCGCCCGGGCCCTCGAGATCCAGCAAAAATACGAAGACGCCCTCCCGCTCTACAAAATGATTTCCGAGTCCGAGGGCAAGTCTGACCTGTTCGAGGCATTGATCCTCAGCCAGCTACGCGCCAGCGCCACACTCAAATACGCCGGCACGCTCCTGCGCACCAGCCAGGGCCTGCCCGAGCCCGAGCGCACCGAAGCGCTCGACACCGTCCGCGACCTCACCGACGGCATCGTCACCAACATCGGCGAGAGTGCCGAGTCCAACCTCATCCTCGGCAAGCTCGCCGTCGCCCACGAACAATGGGACGAGGCCCTCGCGAAACTCGACAAAGCCTGCCTCCAGTTCAACGATACCAACCCCGAGGCCCTGCTGCTCTCGGCACAGGCCCGAGTCCGCATCGGCGAGCTCGGCGCCGCAGCCAAACGCCTCGAACGCCTCACCGAATTGCGCCCCACCTACGCGCCCGCCCGGTACGAGCTGGCCGGGATGTACCTGCGCATGTCCCAACTGCCACAAGCCAAGAAACAGATCGACTACCTGCTCGATGCCGACCCCGACGACACCCAGGCCCGCCGACTACGCGGCGAGCTGCTCGCACGCAGCGGCGACGTCTCGCAGGCGCTCGAGGTCTACGAAGGCATCGACGACCAGGACGACCCGGCCGTCATCCGCCAGCGCGCCCGCCTGCTCTACCACGCCGGCGACCAGGACCAGGCCATCCGCCTGCTCGAAGCCGGCTTCGAGAAACACCCCACCGATATCTCGCTGCTCTACGACCTGGTCAAGCTCAGCGACGACGCCGAACGCGCCGGCAAATACCTCGAACGCGCACGCGACGCCGGTGTCGCCGAGCGCGTCATCGACGTTCTCGAGAAAACCCTCGCCGGTGTCGACGAAGTCGCCGAGATGGTCGAGCAGATCATCGACACCGACGAAGACCCCATGTCCCGCCACCTCAAACGCTATGAGCTGTTCCGACGCCTGCGTAAGAACGACAAAGCCGCCGCCGAACTCGACGCCGCCGAACAAATCAACCCCGATCACCCCCTGATCATCTCCGTCCGATTCAACGACGCGATCGAGTCCAAGCAGTGGGCCGCCGCAACCGAACTGGCCGAACGCGCCGGCGAGAAGCGGCTCGACAAAGCCGAAGGCATGTTCTTCCTCGGCCGGCTCAACGCCGCTCGCGGCGAAGCCGAACGCGCCATCGCCAACTACAAACGCGGCCTGCGCCTGCGACCGATCTACTCCGACGGATGGCGCATGCTCGGCGACGCTCAACGCCTCGCCGAAGACGTCACCCAGGCCGTCGAAGCCTACAACCGCTCACTCGAACAACGCCCCGACAACATCGACGCGCTACGCGGTTTGGCCATGTGCAACGACACGCTCGGCAACCACGACGCCGCGCTCGCCCACCTCACCCGCGCCGTCAAGCTCCGCCCCAACGACCGCCGCCTCCACGCCCAACTGCTCGACTACGAAGGCGAACACGGCGACTCCGAAAAAGCCCTCGCCGCACGCCGAAAGCTCGCAGAAGACAACCCCGACAACACCCCCAACCGCCGCGCACTCGCCCTGCTCCTGATGAACATGGACCGTCTCGACCAGGCGCAAGGCGTCATCGACCAACTCATCGAAGACGAAGGCTCCACACGCGCTAACGTCTTCACCGCCGCGCGCATCCACGCCGCCAAGGGCGATCCACAGACAGGCCGCCACCTGCTGCAGGCCTACGTCAACCACCGCGCCGAACAGGCCACCGACCAGGACTGGATCGCACTCGCACGCTTCATGCTCGACCACGACATGGAAGAAGAAGGCCTCGCCGCCTACCGCCAGGGAACCGAGGTCGAAGACACCACCCTCCGACAGGCCACCCGTGAACTGGCCGACCTGCTCTTCGAACGCAACCGCATGGACGAAGCCGTCATTCACTACGAAAAACTCTGGCAAACACACGCCGAGGAAACACGTATCGGACACCGCCTCATCGAAGCGCTCATCCGCGCCGACATGACCGACCGCGCCAAAGAAATCCTCAGCGACGTCACCGCACGACACGGCGAAGGCGCCGACACCGCCGTACTCGGCGCGCTCCTGGCCAAGGGCGAAGGCGACACCGAACAAGCCATCAAAAGCCTCACCATCGCCATCGACCTCGACCCCCGACGCGCCGTCTTCTATTACCAACGCGCCAAGATCCGATCCGACGACCCGCTGGCCGACACCGAAGTCATCGCCGACCTCATCCAGTCCCTCGAACTCGACCCCACCCTCAGCTCCGCCCGCATACTCCTGGCCACCATCCACATGCGCCGCGGCGAACGCACCGAAGCCGCCAACCAATACGCCAACACCATCAAGCACAACCCCGAGCACGTCCAGGCCAGACTCCGCCTCGCTCAAGTCCTCATCCAGGCCCAACAATGGAGCCGCCTGCGCACACTCCTGCAGGAATCCGTCGAGCTCTACCCCAAGTCCGGCCTCTGGCTGCGACTTCAGGCCCAACAAGCCTTCCGCGAAGGCGACAAAACCACCGCCATCGACACCATGCACAAGGCACTCACCCTCGCACCCACCATCCAGACTCTCGCCGAACTGATCACCATGCACCTGGACTCCAACCAGGCCGACCACGCCCTGCTCGTCCTGCGCGACCACAGCCAACTCGTCTCGAACGACCCCAGCCTCCAGGCTCTCCGCGGCCGCACGCTCGTCCAGCTCAACCGCCTCGACCCCGCCTCCGCCTCGTTCTCCAAAGCCGCCTCGCTGTGCAAAACCTACCGCGAGATCGGCATCGTCATCGCCCACATGTCCGAATCCATCGGCCGTGAACGCACCTGGGAACAACTGACCAACATCCCCGCCTCCCAGCGCACCCAGCTCATCGATCTCGCCATCGCCCAGATCGAAGTCGAGCGGACCCTCTACGCGGATGCGGTCGTCCGCCTCGAACGCCTCGGCCCACGCATCCCCTCGGACGCCCCCCACCGCCAGAACTACAACATGCTACTCGGTCTGAGCTTACAACAGACCGGCCGCCACCAGGACTCCCTCACCGCCTACCGCGCCGCACTTGAAGCCCGCCCCGACGACCTGGTCGTGCTCAACAACATCGCCTACCTCCTGGCCGAATCCCTCGACCGCGCCCCCGAAGCCGTCCCCCTCGCCCAACGCGCCGCCGACCTCGCCCCCCGCGACCCGCTCATCCTCGACACCCTCGGCTGGGTCCTCTTTAAGTCCGACCTGATCGAACAGGCCAAATCGATCCTCCAACGGAGCATCGAGATCAAAGCGCTCGCACCAAATTGTTACCATCTCGCAGAGGTTCTCATCGCTCGCGGTGACCAACGCCAGGCCAGCGTCTTCCTCGAACAGGCCATCGACCTCGCCCGAAAGACCGCCGACGACAAAGTCCTCCAGGCCGCCACCAAGCGCCTCGAAGAGATCAGCCGATAACCGAAAGACCACCATGCCCGTCAACCCCCTTTCCCCAACCTCACAAACCGGCACCGCCCGGCCAGCCCAGGCCAGCAAGCTGACACCCCTGGACCCCATCCGCGTCCTCCGCCAGCACACCCTGATCCTGCTCTTCTCGGTCATCGTCAGCCTTGTCGTTGGTGTCGTCGGCTGGTTCCTGCTCGACCGCTACAGCCCGCGCTACACCTCCGAGGTACAGCTCACCGTAAGCGGCGGCATCACCAACCCCTACCAGGGCGTCCAGGACGCGATGGGGGTCAACCAGACACGCCTGGACCTGCTCGAAGTCTTCATGCAGAACCAGACCATCCGACTACGCTCCGACGGCGTGCTCAACGACGCCCTCAAGCGCGACGACGTCCGCAGAACACGCTGGTTCAAGTCCTTCACCGACCGCAACGACAACGTCGACATCGTCCTCGCCCGCAAATCCCTCCAGCGCAACCTCCGCGCCGGGCAGATCATCGGCTCCACCCTCATCCGCGTCTCGCTCACCGGCCCCTACCCCGAGGACCTCAAGACAATCCTCAACACCATCGTCTCGGTCTATCTCAATAAAGTCCGCCTCGAAACCAGCTCCAACTCCGACAACGTCCGCCTCATGTGGGTCCGCGAGCGCGACCGCGCCGAAGAAGAGCTGCTCCAGGTCCAGGAACAGCTACGCCAGTTCACCGCGCAGAACGACCTGCCCAACCTCGAATCGCAAAACAACGAAGCCTCCATCACCTACCGTGTGCTCGCCGACCAGTCCGCCAACCTCGAGGTCGCCCTCCAGCACGCTCGCAACACCTACCAGCGACTGCTCGACGCACAGAGCACAGGCCGCGTCGACCGCACCCCCGAGTCCCTCGCCATGGTCGAGGCCGACCCCGCCATCTCCTCACGCGAAGAACGCCTGCGATCACTGCGCGAACACCGCGAAGTCCTACTCGCACGATTCGGCGAGAAGCACCGCTCCATCCGCGACGTCGACCTCCAGGCACTCGCCACCGAACAGGAAAAAAACCGCGAGACCGATCGCCTCCTGCGCGAGCGCCAAGCCGTCCAGCTCGAGATGTCCAAAAAATCGCTCGACGCCTACACTTCACAACTCGCCGGCCTACAGGTCAAGATGGATGAAGCCCGCATCCAGATGCGCGACCTCAACGATAAGCTCCTCAAGTACAGCCAGATCCAGGTCCAGGCCGAAACCGCCACCCTCCAGATCGCCAAAGCCAAAGAACAGCTCGAATCCATCCGCATCCAGAGCGACCGCCCAGACAACGCACGCATCCGCAAGAGCCTCGACGCCACCGACGCCGAGAAAACCTTCCCCCAACCCATCCTCGTGATCTGCGGCACCATGGTCCTGCTTTGCGGCTGCGTCACCGGTGTCATCTTCGTTAAGGAAGTCCTCGACCAGCGCATCAAGAGCCCGGCCGACATCCGCCTCCTGCCCGCCGCAGAGCTTATCGGCGTCATCCCCGACGCCGCGGAAGACCCCGACAACCCCGCGAGCATCGAGCGCATCGTCACCACCAACCCCAAGGGCATGATCGCCGAGTCCTACCGCGGCTTGCGAACTTCCCTCCAGAACCGCATGGACCGCCACGGCTACAAATCCCTGCTCGTCGTCGGCGCCCAGTCCCAGTCCGGCAGCTCCGTCGTCACCAGCAACCTCGGCCTGAGCCTGGCAACCAACGGCCGGCGCGCCCTGATCATCGACGCCAACTTCCGCAAGCCCGCACAGCACAACCTGCTCAACACCGTCAAAGAACCCGGCCTGGCCGAGATCCTCAACGGCACCTCACAGTTTGAACAGGTCGTCGTCCACCTCGAAAACCCCGTGCTCGACGTACTGCCCGTTGGCAGCACCGCCGGCTGGGAGCCCGAGCTGCTCGACAGCCCCAAGTTCCAGGAGCTGCGTGCCTACGTCGAGCAGCAATACGACATCATCCTCATCGACGTCGCCCCCGCGCTGCTGACTTCCGAGAGCACCCTCCTCACCAAACACGTCGACGCCGTCGTCGTCGTCGTCCGCGCCATGTCCGACATGCGCGGCATGGTCGGCCGCCTGCTCCGCCAGATCGGCGGCCAGCGTGCCGAGCTGATCGGCCTGATCCTAAACGGCGTCCGCTCCAGCGCCGGCGGCTACTTCCGCAAGAATTACCAGGACTTCTACCGCTACCGCACCAACAGCGAAACCATCGGCAAGCCGCTCCAGGACCGCGCCGACTCGCTCGAACAACTCTCCAAGACCTGACCCCCCCTCCCGCTGGCATGGGTAAACGCGCTTACCCATGTCTTCGCTCGCCCGGTGCCACCGACAACCCGTCTCGTGACCGTCGATCACCGGCTCACCGTCCGACTCTCCCACCCACCGCGCCGACACGATACGATATCGCTGCGACCACCCGGACCGCCGACCCCGCTCGACCCACCAACCCCACGCACGACACCTGACGTAAGAACGCCAGCGCCGCAGGACGACACCGCCCGTGCCCGACACCCCGCTCCAATCCGCCAACGACGTACTAAGCGACTACATCGGCGTCTTTCTGGTGGCCTTGGTCATCAGCTTCATCGCCACTCCGATCAACCGCTGGCTGGCCACCAAAAACGGCCTGGTCGACCTGCCCGACCTCCGCCGCAAGAACCACCTCGAGCCCGTGGCCTACCTCGGCGGCGTCGCGATCCTCATGGGCTGGCTCGCGGGCGTCTACATCAGCTACATGCTCGCCCCGACGACTACCGAATCCTCGACCAACCCCGCCATCGCCGGCCACTTCCCCCTGCCCGTCGTCTTCGGTGCCACGGTCATCACTCTCACCGGCGTCATCGATGATGTCTACAGCATTAGCCCCCGCGTCAAGATCGGCGGGCAGTTCATGGCCGCCGCCGCCATGGCCATGTCCAGCCAGAGCCTGGGCACCAAACTCGTCGGCGACGTCATCGCCTCCACCGGCTACCCCGCCCCCTGGCCGATCGCCTACATCCTCGGCGCCGTCCTGCTCGCCGTCTTCGTCGTCGGAGGCTGCAACTCGATGAACCTGCTCGACGGGCTCGACGGGCTCGCCGCCGGTGTCGGCGCCATCGCGTGCGCCGGATTCCTGTTCATCTCCGTCTACGCCGCCATCCAGATGCCCGACCCCGCCATGGACGGCGTCCGCATCGTCACCTGCCTGGCCGTCCTGGGCGCCCTCATGGGCTTCCTCCCCTACAACTTCAACCCCGCCAACATCTTCATGGGCGACGCCGGCTCTCTCCTACTCGGCTACCTGTGCGTCTCCACCATCCTCCTGTTCGCCGACGCCCCACACAGCGGCCCCCGCCTGGTCATGGCCGCCCTGATCGTCTTCGCTCTGCCCATCACCGACACCGCCATGGCCATCGCCCGCCGCCTCTTCCGCAAGACCTCCATCTCCAGCGGCGACACCGACCACATCCACCACCAGATCCACCGCGCCGTCCAGAAGTTCAACCTCGGCCCCAACCTCAGCGTCAAGCTCGCCGTCCTCACCATGTATGCCATCGCCACCGGCTTCGCCGTCCTCGGCTGCTCGGTCGTCTTCCTGCGATGGCGCTACGCAATGATGGTCTTCTTCACCCTTTTCGCATTCATCCTCGTCGGCGCCTACAAATCAGGCCGCCGCCGTGCCCTGATCGACGCACTCGATCAGCAAACACCCCCCCCAGCCGTCGCGACCGACTCCCCCACCGCATAAACCCGTATACACCCCGCCCTGTTGAGCAACCGCCGCATCGGCTGTATCTTATCCCCTCGCAGCTCGGCCAAGCCGGGCGCGGCAACGTATCGCCCCACACCGCCCCTAAAGGAGCCAGGGTATGGCATCGCTCGTCAAAGACCTCGTGGAAGCCGGCATCCACTTCGGACACCGCTCCACCAACTGGAACCCGCGGATGTCGCCCTACATCTTCGGCAAGCGGAACAAAATCCACATCATCGACGTCAAAGCAACCGTCAAGGGCCTCCTGCTCGCCAGGAAGTTCCTGACCCAGTTGGTCGCCTCCGGCAAGGACGTCCTGTTCGTCGGCACCAAACGCCAGGCTCGCGCCTGCATCGAACGCCACGTTCGCGACGCCGAGATGCACTTTGTCACCGAACGATGGCTAGGCGGCACGCTGACAAACTTCCGAACGATCCGCGAGCGGCTCAACCGCCTGATCGAACTCGAAGGGCTTGAAGAGTCGGGCGAAATCAACAGCTACTCCAAAAAGATGGAAAGCCAGTTGCGCCGAGAGAAGAACAAAATCCTGCGGAACCTCGACGGCATCCGCAACATGACCAAGCTCCCCGGTGCCATGGTTGTCATCGACGTCGCACGCGAGGTCAACGCCGTCAAGGAAGCACGCAAGCTCGGCATCCCCACGGTTTGCCTGATCGACACCGACAGCAACCCCGAGCTGGCCGACATCCCCATCCCCGGCAACGACGACGCCATGCGCGCCATCGACGTCGTCGTCTCCAGCCTCTGTGCAGCCGTGATGGAGGGCAAGAACCAGCGACAGGTCGTCGCCGAAGGCGCCGATGACGACGCCGGCGCAGCCGACCGCCCGCGACGCAGCTCTCGCTCCCAGTTCCGCGCCGACGAGGCCACCGCCGCCGGCGAACCCGCGGACGCTGCCGCCGCCGATGCCGCCGTGCCCGTTGCCGGCGCCACCGACGCGCATGCGGACGCCGCCACTACGACTCAAGAGGGTTAGCCGCGGCTCCTGCGCCACCCGGGGCACGGTCTGGGCCGAGCCCCGCCAAACGCGCACCCGCGATTTTGCTTATCACGACTCAACCACGGAGACACTGAAATGACTATCAGTGCCAAGGATGTCATGGGCCTTCGACAGATCACCGGCCTGGGCATGATGGAGTGCAAACAGGCCCTGATCGAGACCTCCGGCGACGCCGACCAGGCCGTCGAGCTGCTGCGCAAAAAAGGCCTGGCCAAGATGGACGGCCGCTCCGACCGCGCCTCCGCCGAAGGCCGCATCGCCGCCACCGTCACCCCCGACGGCTCACGCGGCGCGATCGTTGAAGTCAACTCCGAGACCGACTTCACCTCCGCCAACGACGCCTTCGTCTCCATGGTCACCGCCGTCGGCGCGCTCGCCCTCGAACAACCCGCCGGCGAGGCCGAAAAGACCGACGCCATCCAGGCCCTCATCGACGAGGTCCGCCTGACCACCAAAGAGAACATCCAGTTCGCACGCGGCCAGGTTCTCGGCGGCACGGACGACTCGCGCGTCGGCACCTACCTCCACTTCACCGGAAAGGTCGGCGTCGCGATCGAACTCGCCGCGCCCGGCGACGCCGTGGTCGGCGACGACCTGCTCACCGACCTGTGCATGCACATCGCCGCCGTCACCCCCCCGCCGATGTCCGTCGATGACGACGGCGTCCCCGCGGACGTCATCGAAAAAGAACGCCGCCTCGCCAAAGAGCAGGCCATGGAGCAGGGAAAGCCCGAGCAGATCGCCGAGAAAATGGTCGAGGGCAAGGTCCGCAAGTTCCTCGAAGAAAACGTCCTGCTCAAACAGGCCTTCGTCAAAGACGACAAAAAGCGCATCAAAGACCTCCTGCCCAAGGGCGTCTCGATCCGCAAATTCGCCCGATACCAACTCGGCGGCTGACACCGAGCAACCCAAACCCTCGCGCGCCCGCAACGGCCATCACTCACAGGAGCACCGACCCATGCACCCAACCCAAACCATCCGCCCGACCCTGTGGCTCGCCACCCTGCTGCTCCTGCTACCGATGAGCCCCGTGGCGACAGCCGAGCCAACTGAATCCACCGACCCCAACGACTCCCACGCACAGGCCGCCATCGACCTGTTCGACGTCATGCACATGCAGGAAACCATGTCACGCGCCATCGACAAGATGCTTGATGTCCAGGCGCGCGCCAACCCCGCGCTCGCCCCCTACCGAGACACGATGCGCACCTTCCTGCTCAAGTACATGGGGTGGGACAGCCTCGAGCCCGAGATGGTCGAGGTCTACCGCGCCGAGTTCACCGAGACCGAGCTCGTCGAGATCGCCGACTTCTACGGCACGCCGCTGGGACAAAAGGTCATCCGCCTCCTGCCCAGCCTCGCCGCCAAAGGCGCCGCCATCGGCCAGGCCCGCGTCCAGTCCAACATGGCTGAGTTGCAAGAACTGCTCGCCGCCGACGAAGCCCAACGCAACGCCCCCGCCGAAACCCTCGACACCGATGCAGGAGCAGATGCCGACGACGCGGAACTAATCGACGAGTAGCCGCAGAGCGCCCCTACACCCGCTGCTCACCCAGCCGCACCCCGAACCGACTCGCCAACGACGTCATGTCGTTGTAGTACGCCTCCAGCGCCTCCTCCGCGTCCTCTCCGTACATCGTGTTGAACCACTCCCCGCTGATATACCCGTCATACCCCGTGTTAATCAGCGCCTGGAACATCTCCTCCAGCGGCATCGCCCCCTGTCCGAACGGCCGAATCACCACCTGCTCAGGTTCGTTGAATCCGTCATGAAAATGCACGTGACGGATCTGCGACCCGATCAACGCCATCGTCTCATCGATCGCCTCACCGCGTCGGTACGGGTGCAGGTTGTCATACACATACCCGACCCCCGTGTGCCTGGCCCGCTGAAAAATCCCCGACGCCACCTTCGCCGTGCACGCCGAGTCGTGCGTCTCCAGCCACAACTGAATCCCCAACGGGTCCGCCATCTCCGCGATAACCCGCAACTGCCGACCGGCCTTATCGATCAGCTCCTCGATCGAACGGCCCTCCGGCAGCGGACCGCAAAACACCCGGATCGCCGGGCACTTAATCCCCGCCGCCAGGTCCAGCAACGCCGGCGCCTGATCCCAGATCAGATCGCTTGAACACTGCAAGCTCGTCGCCAGACAACACGCCTCCAACCCCGCCTTATCCAACAACTGAATCACCCGCTTGCGCTGCGCCGCGTCCGACGCCGTATCCACCCCGTGTAACTGCCCCGCATCGCAGCGAAACTCGACCCCCTGATACCCGATCCGCTCAGCCACATTGACGATCCGCTCCAGCGGCCAATCCGGGCACGCGAACGTATTAAAACTGATCCGCATCCGTACTCTCCATTACACACACCGATCCAACCGCCAACGTAGACCGCACTCCCCAACAGGTCAACGCGCATTCTTACGCCCGCGCACCCTATAACAACATCGACCCACACACCGCCCCGCTCCAGCCCCGTAGGCCAACCCAAACAATCCCGCTATAATCCCCCCGTTACCCGTTTGAATAGCACCGACCGCGCCGACCGCACCAACCGCGCAAGGACCCCGAGCATTGCCCAAGCAGATCTGGCTTAACGGAAACCTTGTTGGACCGGACCAGGCCCACATCAGCGTCTTCGACCACGGGCTGCTGTACGGCGACGGTGTGTTCGAAGGCATCCGCTGCTACAACTCCCGCGTCTTCAAGCTCGCCACCCACCTCAAGCGCCTCTACGACTCCGCCCACGCCATCCGTCTCGAGATCCCCTACACCCGCGACGCCCTCGCCGCCGCCGTCCGCGAAACGCTCGCCACCAACGACTGCCGCGACGGCTACATCCGCCTTTGCGTCACGCGCGGCATCGGCACGCTCGGCCTCAACCCCCTGACCTGCCAGACCCCAAGCGTCTTCATCATCGCCGACGCCATCGCCCTCTACCCGCAGGAAATCTACGACAACGGCCTGCCCGTCATCACCGCGTCCACCATACGCAACCACCCGTCCGCCCTCTCCCCGCGCATCAAGAGCATGAACTACCTCAACAACATCCTCGCCAAAGTCGAAGCGCTCGACGCCGGCGTGATGGAAGCCGTCATGCTCAACCACCAGGGCTTCGTCGCCGAATGCACCGGCGAAAACATCTTCACCGTCCAACACCACCCCGACCCGGCCCAGCCCGCGCTCATCAAATCGCCCCCCGCCCACGCCGGCGTCCTCGAGGGCGTCACACTCACCGAAGTCATCAAACTCGCTGAGAAAATCGGCTCACGGGTCGAAAGATCCGACCTGACACAGTATGATCTGTATACCGCCGACGAGGTCTTCCTCACCGGCACCGCCGCCGAAGTCGTCCCCGTGACCGAGGTCGACCGGCGAAAGATCGGCTCCGGCAAGCCGGGCGTAGTCACCAGACGCCTGGCAAAAATGTTCCGCGACGCCGTCAGCGATAACGCCGCCGAAGACTAATCAGTCCACGCGGCACAACAACGCCCAGGCCGACCGCGGCCACGGCACGCAATCGAATCGCGGCCCGTCTGTTCAGACCCGCCGCACGCACCTGGGTTCGGGGTTCGCCGCACTGCTGTTCTGCACGCGGCCAACCGGTTTCAACTCTCGTCCGCCGCGCTCGCGCAAGGATCCACATCATGGTCAACGCCCTCACGTATCTCACGGAAGACCTCCCCGGCATCGGCGGCACCATCAAGCAACGCCCCGAAGACTTCTTCGTCGAAGAACAACCCCTCTACGAACCCGCCGGCACCGGCGAACACCTCTACCTCTTCACCGAAAAACGCGGACTCACCACCAGCGACCTCGTCCGCCGCACCGCCAAAGCCTGCCGCGTCGGCCGTAGCGACGTCGGCTACGCCGGCCTCAAAGACAAACACGCCATCACCCGACAACTCGTCAGCGTCGCACTGCCAAAGTCCGACCCCGACTCCGACCGGGACCTGCTCGACCGACTCGCCCACAGCTCCGTCAAAGTCCTCTGGGCACGACGACACGCCAACAAACTCCGTCGCGGCCACCTCCGCGGCAACCGCTTCGTCATCCGCATCCGCAACGTCGGCCCCGATGCGCTCGCCCCCGCCAAACGCACCCTCGACTCGCTCACCAAAACCGGCGTCCCCAATTACATCGGCGAACAACGCTTCGGCTACCGCGGCATCAACCACCAGCTAGGCCGACTCCTCCTGCTCGGACAATGGCAAGACTTGCTCGACCAGATGCTAGGCCAACCCTGCCCCGAGGACCGCCAGATACTCCGCGACGCACGCACCGCCTACGAACGCGGCGACTACGCCGCCGCACTCGACGCCTGGCCGCGCCCGCTACGCCACGACCGCCAGGCACTCGACGCTCTCCGCCAGGGCAAGTCCGCGCAACAAGCCGTCATGACCATCGACCGCGCACAACGCGACCTGCTCGTCAGCGCACTCCAAAGCGCCGTCTTCAACCGTGTCCTCGACCAGCGCATCCAAGCGGGCCTGCTCGGCTGCCTCCTCGAAGGCGACCTCGCCTGGAAACACGACAACCGCGCCGTCTTCCTCGTCGACCGCGCCGCCGCCGAAACCGACAACGCCCCCGATGCCCGCGTCGACCGGCTCGAAGTCTCGCCCAGCGGACCCATGTGGGGCGTCGCCATGCCCATGCCAGGTGAAGGCATCGCCCAAATCGAACGCGACGCACTCGCTGAGCAAAACATCGACCCCGCACACCTCGCAGGCGGCACACAGGCCTCCGCCTCCGGCGCCCGCCGCCCCATGCGCGCCATCCTCACCGACGCCAGCGCCAAATCCGGTGACGACGAACACGGACCCTACCTCCAGATCGAGTTCACACTCCCAAGAGGCTGCTTCGCTACCATGGCCCTACGCGAAATCATGAAACCCGATGAATCCGCCCCAACAACAACCACCCAATACACCCCCGTCACCGCGGCTGCTGGTTAGCGTCCGCAACGCACCCGAGGCGCAGATCGCCGCCGACAACGGCGCAGCCCTCATCGACATCAAAGACCCCGCGCGCGGCCCGCTAGGCCGACCCGCCCCCTACACCATCAACGCAGTCCTCGCCGCAGTCTCCCAAACTCACCCCGTTAGCTGCGCCCTGGGCGAACTGCACGAACTCGCCGCACAACCCCTCGCGCCGATCAACAACCAACTCGCCTTCATCAAACTCGGCCTCGCCAACGCCCCAACCGATTGGCGCCAACAACTCGCCGCCATCTGCGACCACACCGGCCCCGCGCGCATGATCGCCGCCGCCTACGCCGACCACCGCCGCGTCGCCGCGCCACCCGCACACAAAATCCTCGCCTGGGCCGCCACCCACCACGCCGCCGGCATCCTGATCGACACCGCCGTCAAGGACGGCCAAACCCTCTTCGACTACTTCGACGAATCCGCCCTGCACACCCTCATCGCCGACGCCCACCACCACGGCCTGACGATCGCCCTGGCTGGCTCACTCTCCCAAGACCTGGCCGCCCGCGCCGCCGCCCTCGGCCCCGACATCATCGCCGTCCGCGGCGCAGCCTGCGCAAGCGGCGACCGCCAAGCCCCCATCGCCCCCGACCGCGTCCGATCCCTCGTCACCCGCCTCGCAGCGCCACACGCCTCAGCCCACCGTCGCGTAGGTTGATCACATCCACCCGCGCAATCCCTTCCGACGCCCGCACAAACTCGAGATCAACCAACCCCTGCTCCACCGCGGCCTGAACACCATCGTGCGCTTCATTCAATCCCACCGGCCACGCCGACTTCAAAAGCGTCAGCCGCCCCGCACCCACCCGCCGCGCCACATGTGCCGCAATCGAATCACTCGTAAACTCCCAACGCTTGACCACCCCAAACCCCGCCGCCGCGTCCCGCTCTAGCCACCCCACCGGATCAACCAGCGCAACATCGCCGCCCGCCCACACCCCGGCGCACCCCGGCGCATCACGCACCACCCGCCACCGCGTAAACACCGCCCCCACCATCTGTGTATTCAGCCCCATCGCGCGCACCGCCAATTCGTGCGACCGCTCACGACTTAACCCATGCACCCGATCAAACCCCCGCACCGCCTCCGCCGCCAACCCCCCACCCACCACGACCGCAACTCTCCCCTCCGGTCTCCCCTCATTGCTCCCCGCCAACACCCCCTCCACCCGCCGCACCAGGTCCGCCAGATCCAACAAACTCCCGCCCAGCTTGAATACCTCGATCAGCGAATCACGACGCGCATCCTGAGCCAGTTCCTCGCTCACCCCACACCCCCCGCCGACCCCGCACCCTCGCACTCACCCAACCGACAAAGCGCATACGCACACGCCGCCACCGACGCGGCCTCCCCGATCCGCTCAGCCAGCCGTTCCACCGCCACCCCCGCCAGCGCTCCGTGCGCCGCCGCCTCCGCCACAAAAGCCCCACTGCCCGACACCACCACCCGGTCCACCGCCCGCCCCGCGACCACCCGCGTCACCGCCATGCTCACGCCACCCACCGCCATCCCCGCCAACGCCCGCGCCAGCTCCCGCGCCCCCTCAACGCCCACACCCTCAAGATCCCCCCCGATCATCCGCACCAACCGCGCCGCCGCACCGGCTTCGTCGCGATCCGCTTCATCACCACCGCGTGCATCGCCCGTCAGACAAAACACATCCCCCGTCGTCGCGAATAGCTCGTTCATCAACCCAACCTCGCGCCCACGCCACAACACACTCCGCCCTAACCCCATCACCCCCGTCCGCCGCGCCCCGATGTAAACCAGCTCACCCGATGCCAACCGATCCGTGTCCGTCAACCCCACCGCCGCCAACCGCCCACCGCGCAGATACATCACATCCGTCGTCGTCGACCCCGTATCAATCACCACCGTCGCACCACCGGTGTACTCGCGCCCCGCCCACGTCCCCAGCGCATGCCAGTTCGCCGCCGCACACGTCAGCGGCTCCCCCATCGCCCGCTCAACCGAAACCATCTCCCCCCCCGTTGTCCAGACACCGACCTCCCGCACCCCCACCTTCCCCGCTGCACCGCGCACCGCCTCCAAAATCACGCGCACCCCCTCGCGCTTACCCGCAAAACAATCACACATCTCTCCCGTCATCGTGACCAGCCACCGCTCCGCCGCCCCCATCTCCGCGCTCAGCGCGCCCAACCGATCACCCAACTCCCCAGCCCGCTCCCACAGCGCAAACACAACTTCGCGCGCACCACCCGCGCTGTGTACCGCCTTCAAGTTCGCCCCGCCAATATCCAACGCAAGCACACTCAATGGCGTACCCCCTCCACCACACGCCCCGCCGCGTCATACGCCACCGCCCCCGGCCCACACTCGCGCCACCCCAGCCGCACACCCGGGTCCAGCATCGCCCCCGCGATATTCCCAACACACAACCGCCGCAGCCCCACATACGAAACCGTCAGCCGCGGATTAATCTCAATCACATAATCATCCTCTCCACCCCCGCACGCCCCCAACACCACATCCACACCCACATACCCGCCTAGACCCTCGACCGCCCCCACCGCCGCCCGCGCCAGCACCTCCGCCCGCCGCGCCAGCCCACCCCCCAGCGGCAGCCGCCCACCCGCATACCGCAACTCCCGATCCCCCTCGATCACCTGCTCACCCGCCGCCAGCACCGTCACCCGATCCCCATCCACCAGCACCCCCACACTCGCCGCCACCCCCTCAACATAATCCTGTGCCACCCACTTCCCACCCGCCTCCAACCCATCACCCACCGTCAGCGCACCGCCCGCCCCGCCCAGGCCCCCCGCGCGCACAACAAAAACAGACTCACACCCCACCCCATAGCGCGGCTTAACCACCACCGCCCCCGCTTCACCCGCCGACACTACCTCACCCGCCTCCACAGCCCACGCCCGCGGCGTCGCCACACCGCGCTCCGCCAACCGCTCCGCCAACCCCAGCTTGTCCGCACACAGCCCAACCGCCCCAGCCCCACACCCCAGCGACCGCACACCCCACCGCTCCAGCCGCACCGCCCAACCCTCCAACACCCCATCAATCTCCGGCGCAATCACTACCGCCGCATCCGCCCCCCGCGCCAACCGCTCAATCACCCCATCAAACTCGGCCGCACCCCTCACCTCCACAACCTCCGCCCCCCCCAACCCCTCAACCGGCCCAACCCCCACATCCACCGTCGTAACAACCTCAACCCCCGCCGCCAAAAAATCCTCCACCAGCGCCCGCCACATCCCCATCCCCTGCGCAACCAAACCCCCAGGCCGCTCGCGCCCGCACATCCCCCCACCACACACATGCTCGTACACCAACACCCGCATCACCCACCCCCCGCCATCACCTCGCGCAGCCCCAACCGAAGCTCCCCTCTGTTCCCCCCCAACCTCCCCCCATAATTCCCCGCCGTCACCACCACCACCCCCTCCCC
>JAJDCY010000014.1 GCA_029260595.1 Phycisphaeraceae bacterium
GCGATGGCACGATCACACCGACCGTCTTGCCCGACCGCGTACCACCCACCACCAAGACGTGTCCCTGCCGCAGGTCAAACCGCAGGAGACGGCGCCCAACCTTGCCGACGACGACACCGGCACTGGTCAAGAGCCCGGCCCGCTTCAGGTCGCCCAGGCTTCCCCAGCAATCCCTTCCGATTTCCTTCAATCGCGGCCGGCGCATCATGCCCATCACCCACGCGGCGAAAAGCAGCTCACCCAGTGGCACCAACAGCGCCTGCTCAAAGACACGGGGATGACCAGCGCCCCAACGCCGGTACCAGACGGCCACGCTCCACGGCCAGTAGACCCTGACCTTGTCATGGAAGACCAGAGGCCGCCCCAACTCGTCGTTGTAGCCCAGACGGTACGCGACAAGCTGTGTGGCCCCCACGAAGCTTGTCAACACGAACAACAGTAGAAAGCTAATGCGTTTAATCACCGCGCTCCCTCCCACCGGTCCGCTTCGGCTCGTTGACGGCGATGGGACGGATGCCCGCTGTCTTGAGGATTCCCCGTACATCGGTTTGTGAGACCTTGGTTGCTACGGGCCTAGCCGCTGACCGAGCCTTCTGTCGCTTGGCCTGGGCATCGGTCAGTTCGAGCATCGCCTGGTCCCAGCGCTCACGTGTGAACGAAGGCTTCTTGCGTTTCAATGCGTCGTACGGATCGCCCCTGAAGCCGATACTCGCCAGACGTTTCTTCACCTCCGCCACCAATCGAGCATCCGCGGAGAGTTCCAATGGTTGGTGGCCGCTACGCCGCGTCGCTTGACCGGGCCCTGACGACGCGCGTCGTGAACGTCCGTACAGCTGCTGCTTGACCTGCCGGCTGCCACGGTCCTCGTCCACGCAGCGGACGCGGTCCCACTTACCGTGGGCGACAATCCAGTGGAACAGCGCCGGTGGGTTCTTACTCTTTGTTCGGTAGACGTACTGGGCGGCGGCGAAGAACTTCAGGCGGTCCGGTTCACTGCTGCCGACCAATCCGCGATCAACCGCATCCTTATATAGATGCATCAGCCGCTTGGGGTCTTTCAGGTCCTGAGTGTTCACACGGAACCCCGTGGCCCTGGCCCGCCTCTGCTTCTCCAACCGCTTCGAACCGTCTTCTCCCAGTGATACCGTCACGGTTCGGCCGTCTCGGATCACGGACGCGCCGCGTAGTGGGACCAGCACCGCCTCCGAAGCCGTCTGGACCACCAAGTGCCGTCCCATGTGCAGCGACAACGAGCCGCGAGAGCGGCCGGTGATGTGGGTTTTCTCGCTTGCCGACACCCACCGTACCGGGCAACCCAGCTTCTCGGCGACGGTCGCCGATGACGCCCTGAGTTCCTGGTCCATCAGCTTCATGACCGTGCCCGGTTTCCACCGGAACTTGCCGGCTTCCTCCGTGCCGTAGCCCCGCTCCACCAGCCACGCACGGCGCATCGCGGCCGCCTTTTGCAGGGGTGTGTAGGTGTCGATCGGTGATTCCTTGCCGACCTGCTGCCGGTAGACCTGCCGGTCTAGCCAAGTGTACGCGTCGGCCTTCACCTGCTGCTTCAGGGGGTGATCGCTTAAGGGCCGTACACGCGCGCCGCTACGTGATCTCGGTTCAACGGCGACGAGGCTGCCACGACCTACGTGTTTCAACGATGCGGTCGGTCGCACCGGCACGTAGTGCAGCCGCTTGTCCGCGTCCTTGACCAGCAGGAACGCCAGGTCGCGTAGCTGCTCCTCGTGGCCGCCGCGGTCCACCACACGCCCGACCAGAACCTGAGCAGGCAGGTCGCGCGGGCCGTAGATCGTTAGCCGTTTTGGATCCAACCCTCGGGATGCGCCCCGGTCGGCGTGCAGGGTCTTGATGATGTCGTTGGCCCGGCCCATGACCTTCAGTGACGTCGTCATGTCTTGGGACAACCGCCATCGGCGGCCGCTTCTGTGCTCTGCCAGGCCCAGCGATTGGAGATAGGCCAACCGCTTCTTGACCAGCTGCTCGTTCACGAATCCACCGGCCACACGTGCCACCTCTTGCACATCGACCAGACGTTTCGAATCCGCGACGCGTTTGAGTGCCCAGTCCAGCTGGGTCACCCGCGACGCCACCGCGTCTTGCTCCAAAGCTTGGCGAACCTCACGCTCGGACCGCCGCCCCAGCGCCCGTGTCGCCAGCTCGGTGGCCCGGTCGCGTATGCCGTGCGAGATGTAGTCCCGCGGGATGACCAGGTCGGTGCCGTCTTCCTTGCGGCCCCGGACCAAGACGTGCGTGTGGTGGTGCTTGGTGTTGTGGTGGTCGACAGCGACCCACTGTGTCTTGGTGTCCAGATCCTTCTCCACGGTCGCCATCAGGCGGCGGATGTAATCTTGGAGGTCAGGGATTTCGTTGGCCTTCTCCGGGCTGATGATGACCCGGAAGTGGTGGCGGTCGTGCGCCCAGGACTTGACTTCTTGTTGCAGGTCGAGGTTGTCGCGATCGGTCGAATAGGCCTGCACCTTCTCCGCTTCCGGCGACGCGTTGTCTCTTGTCAGGTAAGCGGCATGGCGGGCGAGCAGGCGCTTGGCATCCTTGCCGTGGCGGGCCACGTACACCTTGACGGTGACGCGCTGTGACCGCACGCCCACGCCGAACGTGCCGGTCCGGCGGCCGGAGCTGCAGCGTGTCAGCCGTTTAACCCGCGACGTGACACGACGCACACGGGCACTGGCACGGTCGTCGGGTGCCCGACCACCCAGACGGACGACCAAGCCGGCGTCGTCCCGTTCAACCGTCAAATCAACCTTCATGCCTGATCGTGCCATGTGCGTTGCCTTAAGCCCTTACCATTAATGACGCATCAACTTGCCGCAACGTACGTGTCACCGCCGAGCGTTACGCTAAAACCCATCGCCACCACCACCTACAGAACCCACAACGTGGGTCTTTTATCTTGCCTTCCCTGGGGGGCGGCATTTATGAGGTCATTACTCAGGTATGCAGGTGGTCAGAAAACAGCGGTGATGTGGATGGCCGGCGGTTTGGCAACGACCAGGCGTGCACGAATCATCTGGCATACCGGCACGGTCTAATCCGAACCTCCGGGTGAAACCCACAACGGGGTGTAGATGCCTCGCACAAGCTCTTCGTGGATGGGGCCGTAGATTCGCGAGTCGAAGCTGCACTCAACCTGCGTCGCTACTACAAACAGTTCTCCATCTTTGAGGACCCTGCACCCGCGCCACGATGACACGGGATTGCCGTCCGCGTCTTTCATGACCAATGGTGCAGATTCCATACCGTTGATGAACAGCCACCCGTCACGCGTACAGACATGGTCGCCCCCGGCCGCGGCAACGGGTTTCAGGATGGTCCAGTTCGGGCGCACCTTCCCAAGGCGATGCTTCACGAACCGATGCGCCGAGCCGTCTGGGATAGTAAACAGCACCACGTCACCCACCCGTACCCGATCAACTTCCCGACGCCTGTAATAAAGCCCCAGCGGGATGCTGGGGCTTGTGTTGACCACGAAGAAAGGGCGTTCGTGCGGGCCCTGAAGCAGCAGGGCGATGACCGTCACCGCCAACACCGCTGCGTAGTAACGGCGGTAATGCTTACACCGTGCACGCATCGGATCCTTGGTGCTCCTGGCCGCACGAACGCCCGAGACCAAATACCGGCCACTTGTCTCCACGAGGACGCCGGTGGTCGGCTTTCGGCGTCCTACTCTTTAGACGCACACGCTCGGTCTATCGTGTTACGCCGTCAGTTCATGTTCGAAGCGATGTGGTCACGGATGCAGTTGAGTGCCCGGCAGAGGCGAGACCGGTGTGCGGCGGGCTTAATGCCGAGCCTCTCGGCCGCCTCACGGTGTGTTATCCCTTTGACATACACCGCATCCAACGCTTCGCGGTCCGCGGCCGACATGCGAGCCTCGTTGATTAACTGCCACCGAGCCTTCTTGAGCACTTCAGCTTCGGACCGGTCCTCTTCCGCAACCAACGCCTCAAGTGGCGTGGTCGTGCGACTGTCCGCGACCACGTCGAGCGTGTGCTCAGGGGCACAGCCGCCAAACATCAAGCGGTGCTTCCTGCTAGACGAACGCCGGTGATGGTTCATCGCTTCGTTTTTGAGGATGGTGCAGCACCAACTCCGGGGGGAACCCCGTGATTCGCTCAAATCGGTTTCGAAATGGTGCCAGATACTCATGTATGCCCGCTGGATGATGTCGTCGCCGTCGTTCGGGTCGCGGACATAACGCTTAACCCGTTGATCAAAGTCGCCGGCGTAACGCCGGACAAATTCATTAAAACGATCATGATTGGATGTCATGGTTATTTCCTAAAGTGGAGGCCTGCGGGCGCACCGATAGCCGGGGCCGCGCGGCGCGGGTTTCGAATAATCAGCAACGCTTAATTAGGCCGTTGTTCCGCTGGACAGGCTTCCGAGGTCCGGAGGCTTACGCTTCGGCCCAGCTCTGTTCGAACTACGGCGATACAATCTAGTTGTTAGGGAGCCGTGTCTCGCGTACCAATGCAATCGACACGGCCAACAAGCCCCTGCCCGACCCATCGGGTGGGGGTTTGCCTTTAGGGCGCTCGACACGCGACACGCGCCTGCCACCCTGTTCCGTCGGCTCAAGCCATACGGGGGAGGCCCGCGAGGTTGCCAAAACGGAGGTCTTAATTGGGCCGTCAAGCCGTCTGAAACAGTCGACGGATCACAAACGGCGCTAGGCGTCTGGCGAGGACATGCTGCGTGCGCAACGGTTGAGCGTTTAGTTTCTGTCCTCTTGGCGGGAGGATGCTTCGAGAGACCGACTATGCTGGCTGTCATAGGTAGGTTCCTTCTAACAGGTGACTACAGCTGTCCGTATTGACGCGGCTTATTGCCGCTCAATTCATCACGTCATCAAGCCAAGATGTCGTTACTGCGGAATCGACGCCTCAGCGGCGAAACGGCTGGCCATAGAGACCATCTCGGCATGTTTTTTCGGACGTAATAGTTTTTGTATGGTGGATTGCGGATCACGACGGGTGGCAATGAGTAACCCGTGCGACATCTGTTTCCCGGCTAGGTGAATCACCGAGCGGTTAGCTCCTTGCCTAGAGGGCGGTTTGCTTGCCTTGCCTGACTAGTAGTGCCTCGTCACACGCAAAACCAGGATGGGCCGGAATTCCTCCGCTAGTGCGCCTACAATTTCACGTTTGATGGGCTGAACCTTAAGCCTAATTCGCACCGATTAAATGTTTGGTCAAACGCAAGCGGTGCGTCAGCGCTATTGGTGTGCTTGTAATGCATGCATCCACTGATGGACGGTCACGACCTCAACCAGTTCCCCAACACCATCCAGGCCCAGCCGTGACGCCACGCCCACCGCCTGGAACATTTGTACGGACACCTCGCAAATGCCCACCGGCACCTTGTGCTGACCGAACGCATGATGGGTACCTCTCCCTCCCCCAGCTAGGTCATGTGGGGATGGTCGTGGGCCGAATTCAAGATCTTGCAGTACTTCGATGAATCAGAAACGTCCGCGTTGTGGCGGAAGTCAGAAATGTCGTCGAGGTCAGCTCACATCACAACAGCTACGTCCGTTAATATCCTCCCGGCGCAGTACCACGGAGACACCTTCCGCCAGCGTAATGCCGACGCGTTGCTGCACGTCGTAGGGCTGCCGATCTACAAGTGGGACCACATATCCGTCGCGAACGAATAACTTGCCGCCATCAGGATCGATTCAGCGAACTACATGTATTGTTACGATCCGAGAGTCGTCCGACCGATCCGTCAGATGATCGGGAGCCTCACCTGTGGCGTCCGGTCTGGCCCGCAAGACGGAGGCGTACCTGGGTGGCCTCCTCAACGCTCCGCCGTAAAATCCACGCCATCGCTACGTTGTTGTGGCTCAACACCATTACCGAGCGGACCTGTTGTGGCGAGGCCTTGATCTTTTTCTGCGATTCAGGCATACAAGAGGTAGGTATTGCGCAAAGGCAACCGCCTGCTGAGGCACCGCCGGGTCCAAGACCCGGCGTGACATCGGAGCCCGAGAGGGGCATCCATAATATAGGGTTAAGCATCCACGACCGATCAAGCGGCGTCCCGGCGGGGCGTCGCCGGTCCGACGCGACCCCCGTCTGTTTATACAGAACCGCGCCCCTCGAACTCCGGCCGTGCCGGCAGGCGGGCCGTTTGCGCCCATCGTCCCCGGGGCCCCGACGGGGTGAGCCCCGAGGACGACGGTCGTAAACGGCAAGCGCAAACCTGGCGTCCAGAGGACTAGATCTATCCCTAGCGGGTTACAGATCGACGGCGCCGTGGTTCAATATCAGCGGTCTATGCCGGACATTTCAGCGCGAATGGTTTTTTTGCACGGGTGGTTGAGGCAGAGGAGTGGATCGGTCTTGTGACTGGTGTGGACACGTGTAGCGTCTCCATGGCGGCCGAGAGACCGGTGGACGATGGGCGAGAAAGGAGTGTGCCTTATGGCACGACCCGTTCACGAAATTCGCATGGGCACGACCAAGGCCGTCATCTGGTGCAACGCCGTCCAAGGCGGGGACCAGGTCCGGCACAACGCTGTGCTGCAGAGGCTCTACAAGAAGGAAGGGGAGAAGGATTGGAGAACGAGCGACTCGTTCGGACGCGATGACCTGCTGGTTGTTGCGCGCGTCGCTCAGAAGGCCGCGGACTGGATCTTCGAGAACTCGAAGTCACAGTCATCGACCGAAGCGCCTTCACCGGCGCCGGCTGTTGCGGCTCCGTCATAACCCAAGGTTCTAGCCCGCCCATCACCACCCGGTCTCTCGGGACCAACACCGCTTGAGGACCCGCAACCAATGGCGGCACCAGGATAGAGGGTGGTCGCGCCGGCAATGACCGGCAGCGGCCCGTGAGGAAGCAGAACCAAGGGAGATAAAACCATGACCAACCAAACGACCATGCCAACCAAAGAGTTCCGTATCGGTGTCATCAAGGCGGCCATCTGGCTGCACCGGCGCCCAGACGGGTCGCCCAGATTCAACACGACCTTCGAGCGGCTCTACAAGGACGGCCGGGACACGTGGCGGTCAACCCACGGGTTCCAGCACGCCGACCTCCCGGTCGTGGCAGAGATCAGTGCCCGGGTCCACGAGTGGATCCGCGAGCAGATGGGGTCAGCCTGCAGAGAGCCCGGGGACGGCCCCCGCGAGTAGACCCGGTCTGGCCGTCCCATACTTTCACCACCGCTCATTCACATCACAGGCTCCGGGAAGACGACACCGCACCGACTCTGCGTCGGCGTGCACTTCATCCTGCGCGTCCGCCTCAGAGACCGGTGGTGCAACAGGTCATGACAAAGGTTGATGAATCCCTATTTGAAAGGAATACCACGATGCAGAATCTCACTAAGGCTCACGACGAACTGTTCCGACGCACACCCGACGAATGCTTCCCGTCACTGGAGGCGCTCTACGAGCACTGCTACGGCCGGCTACAGCGATCCCAGGACCGCTGGCACACCCCCGCGTCGCTGCGGCCGCTCCCCGCGGATACCACGGGCGACGCAGCGAGGCTACGGTTGCAGCTTGCGAACGACGATGTGCTTCAGATGAACGATTGGAGTTTTACGCAGCTGTGCGCCCTGGCCAGGGTCAGCAAGGAGACGGTCAACAAGCTCTCCGCCGACACGGCCAGCCGTGTCTTCCAGGAAACCATGCCAACAGGCGGCAAGCCGCTTCAGATCTACACCGACGGGCAACGCGTCCGCTCGATCCACAAGGCCAGCTACACCAGGCTGCACCACGTGGACCTGCTCAACGTCGTCCGAGAGTTCGCCACGGACTTTCAGCCGCCCCACAAAGCCGGAACCGACGACCCTGAAACCGGCACGGGGCTCTACTGTGGCGAGCAGGACATGTTCTGCTTCCTGATCGACCCGATGGGGTGGGCGGAGATCGACGGCGAGGCGTTCGCGCCCGGGTTCTTCCTGTGGAACTCCGAGGTCGGCAAACGCTCGGTGGGTGTGCAGTCCTTCTGGTTCCAGGCGGTCTGTAGCAACCACATCGTCTGGGATGCCGTCCAGGTCGTGCAGTTCACCCGCAAACACACCACCAACGTCCACGAGTCTCTGGCGCATATCCGCCAGATCATCGCGGGCCTGGTGGAGAAGCGGGACCAGCGTCGCGACGGCTTCGTGCGGGTGATCCGCAAAGCGATGCAGACCAAGCTGGGCGACGACGCCGATGAGATGGTCAAGCTGCTCACACGCCACGGCGTCACACGACAGCTGGCCAAGGCGGCGCTCAGCATTGCCGAGATGGAGGGGAGGCTGACGATCTTCTCGGTCGTCGGCGCCCTCACAACGCTCTCCGGCGAGATGCGCAATGCCGGGGAGAGGACCGAGGCCGACCAGAGGTCGTCTTCGCTCCTGCAACTGGCGGTCTAATTCGATGTTTTCACGAAGGTTTTGAGACCAAGCACCACCGGTCTCTACCTGATTGCCAATGGCAAGACACGAGGGCCGCACACCTACGACCTGCCGTAACGCCACTGCAAATCACCGCACCTGCACTGCACCAGCTTCTCGTTCACCACGTTCTGCTTGTAGACCGGCTTCTTGCAGCTGGGGCAGTCGAAGAAGCCCATCGCTGTTTCGCAGGCGGTGAGGAGTTTCTCCACCTCGTTGGGGGTCACGTCGAAGCTGTGGGAGGATTTGTTCCCCCAGGACAGCAGCAGTGTGTCCGCCTCGCCCAGGGCCTGGACGGCCTCCTCGTGGGGCTCGTACGCGCCGTCGTCGCCCCTCTTCTTGAATCGCCTTTTCCCACCCGAAATCATCCGCGACAGAAAATCGTGCGCCATCCGGTGGTCGTTCCGTTCCCGGTGCAGGTAGGGCAGGGGCACCTTCAGACGCTCGGCCAGGATGGCCAGTTCGGTGTCCATGATCTTGCGCACCGTGTTGCCGGCGGCGTCCGGCTCGTCCTTCAGCCGTGCCCGGGCGTCGTCGAAGGTCCAGCTTTTTTCCGACCAACGGATCCCGGTTCGAGGATGCTCATAGGGCTTGAGTGCTTTGAAGCCCCATCGCTTCGGGTCCAACTGACGCCTCAGCTCGATGTACCACTCGCGGTCGTGAGTGAAAAGGACAACCTGCCGGTCACTGAACCGCTTCTCCAACAGTTCGGCGACCATTCCGCGGTGGTTGCGGTCGAAACTCACCACCACGTCATCCAGAAACACCGGCCGGTCCGTGTCCGCCTCACGCTTAGCCATGGCCAGAAACAGGCAAAGGCCCAGGCTGTTGCGGTAGCCCTCGGAGAGGGTCAGCCGGGGCGACGCCTGCTCAACACCATGGAACTTCAGGCCAATGTCCACCGCCTTGTCGGCGTCGTCGGGCAGGTAGACGCGGATGTCTTCAATCGCCTCGCCCGGGTGCAGGATGGACCACATGTCACGGATGTCCGAGGAGACCTCGTCGACCACCTGCTGGGATTGTTGTTTGATTTCATCTCGGACACCCTGTTCCAGCGAGTTCAGGAAGGCGACCAAGGCATTGGCGCGTGATACGCTGGCTGCTATCTCCTTAGACTCGACCACCTCCCTGGCCGTGGCGGCGGTCTTCCTGTCCGTCGAGAGCTCCTGGACATCGGTTGGAGCGTTCTTCGAGGCCGATGTCGCGGCTTCGACCAAGCGTAGAAGTTGACGCTCGATGCCATTCAGGTCCTCGTCGGTACAGGTGGAGCGATGTGAC
>JAJDCY010000015.1 GCA_029260595.1 Phycisphaeraceae bacterium
AACTGCGTCGCCATCTCCTTAGGCTGAAACTGCACCGTCGTCCAGAAATACGCGAAAAAGTAAATCAGCACGATGTACATCAGCACATACAGATACCCGTCCATCTGGAAGTTGCGGTCCAGGAACCGGACAAACCCCCAGTCCGACACCCCGTTGATGTACCCGATCAGCATCGTCGGAAAAATCATCAGCGAACTGGCGAAGATGATCGGCATCACACCACCATGGTTCACCCGCAGCGGCAAATAGCTGCGCTGCCCCCCATACACCCGCCGCCCACGCGTATGCTTCGCCTGCTGAATCGGGATCCGCCGCTGCCCCTGCGTGATCACCACCGACCCCGCCACCACCAGCACGAACGACGCCACCAGCAGGATCACCGTCTCCACGTGGTACGGCTTGGTCGGGTCCGCCCCCGCCACCGAAAACCCGCTCGCGATCATCCCGATCGCATCATCCATCCGCGCCACAATCCCCGCCGTAATAATCAGCGACACCCCGTTCCCAATCCCGTACTTATCAATCTGCTCACCCAGCCACATCAAAAACACCGTCCCCGCCGTCAGCCCCAGCACCCCGCAAGCCCAGAACGTCGGCGTCCCGAGGTAGGCCCGGTAGACCATCGGCGGGCTCGAATTCTGGATAAAGTTCAGCCAGAACACCGCCTGCACCAGGCACAACCCAACCGTCGCGTACCGCGTGTATTCCTGGATCTTCTGCCGCCCAGCCGGCCCCTCTTTTTGCAACTGCTGCAAGCTCGGCAGCGACGTCGCCAACAACTGAAAAATAATCGCCGCCGAGATGTACGGCATCACCCCCAGCCCGAAAATCGTCGACTGCCCCAACGCTCCGCCCGTGAAGATCCCCACATACGCGATCAGGTTCCCCGCCGCCTGACCCGACGCCTTCTCCGCCCACTCCGCCAGCGCCGACTGATCCACCGCCGGCAGCGGGATGTAGAACCCGATCCGATAGATCGCCAGCATCCCCAGCGTGAACAGCAGCTTGTTGCGAAGCTCTTTGACCCGAAAGATATTGAAAAATGCCTGCAGCATGAGATGCCCGATGATCACCGGCGCAGCCGTCGCACTGCCGGAGGGTGGTTACAGGGAGTTACCCAGCCGCGATCGTCCCGCCGGCCTGGGTGATTTTTTCCGATGCCGCCTGGCTGAACGCCGCGACCGTCACGTTGAACTTCTTCGTCACATCCCCGTACGCAAGCAGCTTCACCCCCAGCTTCGTGTTCGGGATCAGCCCCTTCTCCACCAGCGTCTGCGGCGTCACCTCGGCCCCCGTATCGAACCGCTCCTCGAGCGACTTCACATTGATCACCGCGAAATGCTTCTTGAACATCGCGTTGCTGAAACCACGCTTAGGGATCCGACGAAACAGCGGCATCTGACCGCCCTCGCGACTCGCACGGATCGACCCGCTCGCACCCGATCGCGACCCCGCGCCGTTGTGCCCGCGCCCGCACGTCTTCCCGTGCCCCGACCCCATCCCGCGCCCAACACGCTTGGCCTTCTTGTGCCGACCAACCTTCACCGTTATCTCATGGATCATCATTTCGTTTCAAGCTCCCGCCGCATCGATCGCATTGCGTCAATCGTGCGTGGTGTATCGCGTGTAGTCTTTCGCGCGTCGAGTATTGCCTACCGTCTCTCGCGTTTCCGCGATCCTATCTCCTCAGCCCGCGATCCTCACCGCACCCGTTCAACCGCTGAATCAAAATCCACTGTCTCAACTCAAACAACACCACAACCCAACCCGGTAGGGCGGGGGGGCTGCCCAAGCAAATCCCATTATCCCTGCGGTTCCGCAGGCGGGTCAGCCGCTGGTGCAGGTCCGGCCGCTTCCGGTGCGGGCGTCGCCGCCGCTGCCGGGGTTGCCTGCGGTGCTGCTGCCTGAGGCGGCTCGGGTGCTTGCCCGCGCCCGCGTCCGCCACCACCGCGCCCACGACCACCACCGCCACCGCCACCGCCACGCCCGCCACCGCGTCCGCCGCGCTGCTGACCGACGGTATTCACCGGCCCCTTGGCCTGCCCGGTCGCGGCGCTCTCAAACGCATACCGCTTCCCGGCCTCAAGCCGTTCTTCAACCACACTCGATTCGATCTCAACCCCACGCAGCTCCGCAACTTCCTCTCGGCTGCGCAGCCGCTGCAACCCTTCAAGTGTCGCCTTGCTCAAATTCTTCTGATTCGTCGACCCGAACGACTTGGTCAAGCAGTCGCGCACACCCGCCAGCTCAAGCACCGCCCGAGCCGTGCCCCCCGCGATCACACCCGTCCCCGGTGCTGCCGGCACCAGCTTGATCGTCGACGCACCGTACCGCCCCGTGATCTCGTGCGGCAGCGTCCCATCCTTGAGCGTCACCTTCACCAGATTCTTACGCGCCGCCTTCTGCGCCTTCTCGATCGCAGCCGGAACACCCGGAGCCTTCCCATAACCCAGCCCGACCTTCCCGCGCCGGTCACCGATCGCCACGAGCGCGGCAAAGCTGAAACGCCGCCCACCCTTGACCACCGTCGCCGTCCGGAAGATCCCGACCGTCGTCGATTCGAGTTCCGCCGACTCGCTTGCACCAGCTACCATGACCAATCCTTCACGTTGAACACACTCAGTCTATTTCTACGAACCGGCCATCTCGGCCAACCGGCGAACTCCAACCCAACCTCGACTTACCGCCGGCCCCCAAGGCTAAAATGCCAGCCCCGCCTCACGCGCCTGCTCCGCCAAAGCCTTAACCCGACCATGATACCGAAACCCATTGCGATCGAAAGCGACGGCCTTAATCCCCGCCGCCACCGCCCGCTCCGCCAACGTCTTACCAACCGCCTGCGCCCCCGCCGTCCCGCCGCCTGTCGCGACCTTGTCCTGCACAGTCCCCGCCGACACCAGCGTCTTACCCGACAGATCATCAATGATCTGCGCATAAATATGCTTGTGGCTGCGGAACACGGTCAGCCGCGGCTTCTCCGGGATCCCGTAGATACGCTTACGGATCCCCGCTTTTCGCCGCATGCGTCGGATGCTTCTTTGTTTGTCTGCTCGCATAACTGTCGTCCCACTGTCTGTCGTGTCGCTGCTTACCGTCGAACTGTCACCCGCCCCGCCAACCGGCCTTCTTACGCACCGCTCCCCGCCATCGCCTTGCCGACCTTGCGGATGACCCGCTCGTCGGAGTACTTGATGCCCTTGCCGTTGTACGGTTCCGGCGGCCGGTGGCTGCGTATCCGCGCCGCCAACTGCCCAACCGCCTGCTTATCGCTACCCGTGACGGTGATCTTGTTCTTCTCGATCTTCACCTCGACCCCAGCCGGCACCGGCACCATCCGCGTGTCGGCATAACCAACGTTCAGCGCCACCTCTTTGCCCTTAAGGCTCGCCGTCCAACCCACCCCGGTGATCTCCAACTCTTTCGTGAACCCGCTCGACACACCGGTCACCATGTTCGCGACCAGCGCCCGCGTCATCCCGTGCATCGCCTTGGCGATCCGGTCATCCCCGTGCCGGTCGACGACAACCGCTTTCGCGTCCTCATCAACGCGGACCGTGACCTCAGCCCGGTGGGTGTACGTGAGCTTCTTTGAGCCGCTCTCCACAACAACTTCACGGTCGCGCACCGCGACCTTCACGCCGTTGGGCAGGGGCACGGGTTGTTTACCGATCCGCGACATCGCTTGGGGTTCCTTCTGCCTGCGACGCGTAGTGCGCCGCCGGCTCTACTGGTTCGACCGATCCAATCAAAAACCCGCCGTCCAAACAGCGGGTCACTCAACCGTGCAAAGCAGCTCCCCGCCGATCTTGCGCTCGCGCGCCTGACGGTCGCTGACCACACCCTGCGGCGTGCTCAATATCGCGATCCCCAGCCCGGCGAGCGGGCGTGGCAGCTCGTCGGCCTTCTTATACACCCGGCAGCTCGGCTTGCTCTCGCGTTTCAGCTTGTTTATCAGCACCTCGCCGCGATGACCGTACCGCAGGTCCACACGCAGCACGCCCTGAAGCCCATCGTCGATCACCTCGTACCCGGTGATATACCCCTCGTCCTTAAGCACCTGCGCGATACCCGCGCACACCTTGCTGTTGCGACAGTTGACGCGCTCGGCGCTGTTGCGCGACGCGTTGCGGATCCGGGTCAGCATGTCCGCGATGGGGTCACTTAATGACATAGACCAATACTCCAACTCAAAAAACCATACACCAACTCAAAAAACCCAACGCCCATTCAACACACCGTTACGACGCCGCCAACTCCCACGCGCCTCGCATCACCACGAAGCCTTGCGCATCCCCGGGATCTTCCCCGCCAGCGCCAACTCCCGCAGCTTGATCCGCGAGATCTTGAACTTGCGATAATTCGCCCGGCTGCGACCGGTCAACGCACACAGGTTCCGTATCCGCGTCGGGCTCGCGTCGCGCGGCAGACGCGCCAGCCCCGCGTAGTCCCCAGCCGCCTTCAGCTCGCGGCGCTTCTCCGCGTACTTCGCGACCGTCCGCTTCACCCGGTTGTTGCGTTCAATCGTTGATTTACAAGCCATCGTCGTCTCCGATCCCGCCGTCGCCGGCTGGTCCCCCTCTCGGGGTCTTGGTCCTTGCGGTTCTCGTCACCGCGGTAGTTACTGCTTCTTTTCCGGCTCACGCACAAACGGCATCCCCAGCCCGGCCAGCGCCGCCCGCGAGATATCGTCCGTGCTGTTCTTAAACACCAGCGTGATGTTCATCCCGTGCGTGAACTGCGCGTTCGCCATGTCCACCTCTGGGAAAATACCCTGCTCGGTTACACCGAACGAGTAGTTGCCACGACCGTCAAAATTCGTCGACGGCAACCCGCGAAAGTCCTTGATCCGCGGGATCGATAGGCTGACCAGCCGATCGAAAAACTCCCACATCCGGTTGCCACGCAGCGTCACCATCACCCCGTTCTCATACCCGGCACGAACCTTAAAGTTCGACACCGACTTCTTCGCCTTGGTCATCACCGGCTTCTGACCCGTGATCACCGTCAGGTCGCTCAGCACCTGCTCCTTCGCCTTCGCGTTGAGCTTCGTGCCTTCAAGCTGCTTGCCCATACCAACCATCAGCACCACGCGGTCCAGCCGCGGCAACGCCATCGGGTTCGTCACCCCGAAATCAGCCTTGATCTGATCGGCCACCGGCCCGTTAAATTGTTCTTTCATCCGTGGCGTCATGCTGCGATCCCATCATCAGCGGCCAACCAGGCCGGCCATCACTTCGGTCAATCTCTCAGGCCTTCGCCGTCCGCAACTCTCTGCCGATCGGCTCGCCCGTCCGCGCCGATACGCGCACCTTCGACCCGTCCGCCCGCGTCTCAAAACGCACCCGCGTCGCACGCCCGTCCGACACCGGCGACACGTTCGAGATATGGATCGGCATCTCCTTGTGGATGATCCCGCCCTGCGGATTCGCCTGGCTGGCTTTCATGTGCTTGGTCCGCACATTGATCCCCTGCACGACCACCTGCTCTCGCTTCGGGATCACACGCAGGATCTTGCCCTGCTGACCCCGCGAATCGCCCGAGGTCACCACCACCAGATCGCCTTTTCGTACGTGTCGTGCCATGGTTCGTTGTCCCGATCTATCTCGCTGATTGCCGCACTCACCGATTGCCGTTGCAGGCCGCTTGTCTCAAACGCGGCGCGGTTGTCACACCACCTCCGACGCCAGCGACACGATCTTCATATAGCTGCGCTCGCGCAACTCACGCGCCACCGCACCAAAAATACGCGTCCCCTTCGGGTTGCCCTCGTCGTCGATCAGCACCACCGCGTTGCGGTCAAACCGCACATAGCTCCCGTCCATCCGACGCGACGGATACCGCGTACGCACAACCACGGCTTTGACCACCGTCCCCGTCTTGACCTCGCCACCGGGCAACGCCTTCTTAATCGTGCACACCACACGGTCGCCCACACCTGCCGTCCGCCGTGTGAACTTGCCCCGCGCCGTCGAACCGCCCAACACGCGGATCACCATCGCCACCTTGGCGCCGCTGTTGTCCGCGACATCGACTCTTGATTCGGATTGGATCATCGCTGTCTCTCAATTCACCCGGCGCTCTCGTCGCGGGTCATCGTTCCGGGTTTGCTAACTTCGTCACCGAACCAACCAACTCAATCCGACTCCATCCCCCGGCCCATCCATCACGGACTCCTGCCCCTCACACACCCGACACGATCTCGATCGGCGGCTCCGCGGCTTGCAGCACCTTCACCAGCCGCCACGACTTCGTCTTGCTGACAGGCCGACAGTTGGCGATCTCAACACGGTCGCCCACCTTGCTCACATTCTGCGGGTCGTGCACGTGGAAACGGCTCTGGCGACGGAGGAACTTCCCGTACTTCGGGTGACGCACCTGGTACGACACCGCCACCGTCCGCGTCTTCTCGCGCGAATCCTTCGTCACCACCCCGATGCGGGTCCGTGTCAGCGCTCTGCTGTTCTGCTGCGACGCGTCTTGGGTCGAGTCTGCTGCCATGATTTAGGCGATCTCCTGAAGCTGCCGCGCCCGCTGTGCCGTCAGCACACGCGCGATGTCTCGGCGGATGTTCCCCAACTGACGGGGGTTTTCCAGTTTCTCAGTCACCGCTTGCGACCGTAGCTCGTACAACTGCTGACGCAGCCGCTTCGCTTCCACGGCCAACTCTTCCGTGCTCATCTTGTGGACTTCACTGGCTTTCATCGATCCACACCGATCCTCTCAACACACCGCCGCAACGCGCCCGGCGGGGACTTCAATTCACATTCCCAATTCACATTCCCAATCTACATTCCCATCACAGCCGCCAACCGATCAACCCGCCCAACCCAACCCGCTCTACGCGTGCCGCCGCGTAACAAACCGGCACTTGTACGGCATCTTGTGCGCCACGCGGACCATCGCCTCGCGTGCGACCTCACCGGGCACCCCGGCGATCTCAAACAGCACGGTCCCCGGCTTCACCCGCGCGACCCAGTACTCCGGCTCGGCCTTGCCCTTGCCCATACGAGTCTCAAGCGGCTTCTTGCTGATCGGCTTGTCCGGGAACACCCGCGTGTACACCTTGCCCTCACGACGCAAAAAGTGCGTCGCCGCCACACGCCCCGCTTCGAGCTGACGCGCCGTCACCCAACCCGTCCCCAGGCACTGCAGCCCGTAGTCCCCATATGCGACATAATTCCCGCGGTCCGCAACCCCGCGGATCTTCCCGCGCTGCTGCTTGCGGAACTTCACTCGTTTGGGCATCAGTGGCATATCTGTTCTCTCAAACTAATCCAACCCATGGTGAATCAAACCTCAACCCAACGCAGAGCCGAGCCCCGAATACTAAACGAACCCGCCCCGCGTTTCGACTCCCCCACGCCGAACCGACTACCGCCGCCCACGAGCCCGAGGCCGAGCCCCAGCCGCCTTCGACTCGATCTCACCCTCAGCCACATCCGCGAACATCCCCCGATAAATCCAAACCTTCACCCCGATCACCCCATAAGTCGTAAAACTCTCCGAAAATCCATAGTTCACATCCGCCTGCAAAGTTTGGAGGGGGACGGCGCCTAGGTGGGTTTCTTCTGAGCGGGACATTTCGTGTCCGCCCAGGCGTCCTGAGAGTTGTATTTTAACGCCTTTGGCGCCGGCGCTGATGGTAGCTTCGCACTTCATTTTCATGACGCGGCGGAAGCCTGCGCGTTTTTTGAGTTGTTCTGCGATGCTGTCTGAGACGAGTTGTGCGTCGAGGTCGGGGTTGGAGATTTCGACGCAGTTGATGGAGACGTTTCGGCCTGTGAGTGCGCGTAGGTCGCTGGTGAGGGCGTCGATTTCGGAGCCTTTGGGTCCGATGACGATTCCGGGTCGCGCGGTGCGGATGATGATTTTGAGTTCTTCGCGGGTGCGTTCGATGTGGATATCGGAGACACCGGCGGAGGGTGGTCTGCGGTTGAGGCGGTTGTCGCAGTATCGTCGGATGCGTTCATCCTCGACGAGGAGTTCGCCGTAGAGCGCTTTGGGTGCGTACCAGCGGCTTTTGTGTGCTTCTGTGATGCCGACTCTGAAGCCGAAGGGATGTACTTTTTGACCCATGATTCTGCAGCCTTACTTTTCTAGCCTTACTTTTGTTTATTGGGGAGCGGTTCGACGGCCACGGTGATGTGGCAGGTGCGTTTTTTGATCGGGTGTGCGCGTCCGCGGTCTTTGGGTTGGAAGCGTTTGATGGTTGGTCCGGAGTCGACGCGAGCTTCTTTGACGAACAGTTCGTTGGCTTGTGTTGTTGAGAGTTCGCCGAGTTCGATGGCGTTGGCGATGGCGGCTTTGAGCGCGTTGCTGATGAAGACGGCTGCGCGTTTTTTGGACATCATGAGGGTGGTCATGGCCTGGTCGACCTTTTTGCCCCGGATCAGGTCGATGACGAGCCTGGCTTTGGTGGGGCTGATGCGAGCCCCTCGGTGTGTGTTTGCGAATGCCATGTCTGCCTGCCTTGTGTGCCGTGAGCGGTTTGCCGAGTTGCGTGTTGCTATTTGACGCTGCCGGAAGCGCGTTGTGCCTTGGTGCCGATGGTGTGTCCGCGGAAGAGTCTGGTGGGGCTGAACTCTCCGAGTTTGTGGCCGACCATGTCTTCGGTGACGAACACGTTGTTAAAGATCTTGCCGTTGTGTACGAGGAAGGTGTGGCCGACGAACTCGGGGACGATGGTGCAGCTTCGTGCCCAAGTCTTGATGGGTTCGCGTCGGTCCATCTGGGTGAGTTTCTCGACCTTTCGGAAGAGCTTCTCGTTGACGAACGGTCCCTTTTTTAACGAACGTGCCATTTTTAGTCTCGCGTGTGATACCGCGTGGTGGTCCAGGATTCTTGCCGCGTTGGAGGGCGTGTTGTTGTTCGTGTGTGCTTGATTGCGTTTGTTCGTCAGACGGTTAGTTGTCCGTAGCGTTTGCTGACGCGTCTGCGGATGATTCTTTTGCTGGAGGCTTTTCCGCGTTGTCGTGTTCGGCCGCCCTTTGAGAGGACGCCTGTTTTGGAGCTTGGTGCGCGGTTGCCCTTGCTTCGGCCGTCACCGCCGCCCATGGGGTGGTCGTGGTGGTTTTTGGCGACGCCGCGGGTGTGTGGGCGGACGCCTTTGTGTCGGTTGCGTCCGGCTTTGCCGAGCTTGACGAGCTGGTGATCGGTGTTTCCGACCTGTCCGATGGTTGCGCGGCAGTTGACGGAGACCTGTCTGATTTCGCCGGAGGGGAAGACGAGGGTTGCCCACTTGCCTTCTTTATTGGTGAGTCGTGCGTAGGCGCCGGCGGACCGGCAGAGCTGGCCGCCTCGGCCTGGGACGAGCTCGACGTTGTGGACGTTGAATCCGGCGGGGATGAGCTTGAGTGGCATGACGTTGCCGACTTTGGGCTCGATGGGTGACTGGCTGGCGAGGACGGTGTCGCCGTCGGTGAGTCCGACGGGTGCGATGATGTAGCTGAGCAGGCCGTCTTCGTAGCGAACGAGCGCGATGTTGCAGGAGCGGTTGGGGTCGTACTCGATGCCGATGACGGTGGCGGTCTTGTCGACGATGCTGCGTGCGAAATCGATCTTGCGGTAGCGTTGTTTGGCGCCGCCGCCGATGGATTGCTGTGTGATGACGCCGTGGTGGTTACGGCCACCCGTTTTGGACTTGGGCTTGAGCAGGGACTTTTCGGGCGTGGTCTTGGTGACCTCGGCGTATTGGTTGACGGAGGCGTTGCGTCGTCCCGCGCTGGTTTTTTTGTAGATTCTGATGGGCATGGCGTTGTCACTTAATCGGTTGTCTTAGCGTTGGGTGGGTCGGTGGTCTGAGTCACCGGGCCGGTTTGCTAGAACAGGTCGATTTTGTCCTCCGGGTGAACCTTGACGATGGCTTTTTTCCAGTTGCCGGAGATCGCGAGGCCGGAGCGTGTGCGGTATGCGTGGCCTTTGCGAATCTGTGTGGCGACTTTTTCGACGCGAACGCCGTAGAGGGTCTTGATCGCGTGTCGGATCTGGCTTTTGGTCGCGTGTATGTCGACGAGGAAGCTGTAGCGGTTGCGTGCCGCGCCTTCCCAGGTGCATTTTTCTGTGATGAGTGGCTTCTTGACGATGTCGGTGGGGAGTGTGGTCATGAAGAAGCTCCCGACTTAGCGGCTGACTTGGTTCCCGACTTAGCGGCTGATTGCGTGGCGGCGGGTTGTCCGCTGCCTGCTTTTCCTGCGAGCCATGCGTTGAGGGAGGCTTTGTCTGCGAGGACGTAGCGGTGGTTGAGCAGGTCGTAGGTGTTGAGTCGGTCGATGCGTGTGAGCAGGACGTTGTCGATGTTGGCGGCGGACTGTGCCTCGGGGCAGTTGTCGGTGGCGACGGCGACGAGGCAGGAGCGGTCGATCTTGAGTGCGGCGAGGATTGAGGCGAACTGCTTTGTGCTGGGTTTTGGGAGGTCGAACTTGTCGAGGAGTTTGAGCTCGCCGTCGACGGCTTTGGCGAGCAGTGCGTTGCGGTTGGCGAGGCGGCGCATCTTGTCGGGCATTTTTTGTCGCCAGGACTTGGGGCTCTTGGCGAAGGCGCGGCCTCCGCCGCGCATGATGTTGGTACCGGCTGCGCCTCGTCGAGCGTTGCCGGTGCCTTTTTGTTTGTAGAGCTTTCGAGTGGAGCCTTCGACCTGGCTGCGATTGCGGTTGTTGGCGGAGCCTTGTCGTCGGTTGGCGTGTGAGCGAACGAAAGCCTGCTTGAGGAGGATGGGTCGGACACGGCCTCCGAGCAGTTGCTCGTCGAGCTGGAAGGTGTCGACCTTTTCGCCCTTGGCGTTGTGTATGGGTATCTCAATCATGCTTCTACGCTCGGTGTTTAGTTCGGTGTTCTGTGTTGCGTTGTGGTTCGCTGGGTGCGGCGTTATGGCGGCACGGCGTGAGTATCGTTTAGTGGTTATCCGTTAGCGATTCGCGCTTTGCTTTTGTACAGGCGTTTGGCGGGGCGAATCAGGAGGATGCCCTGGTTGGCTCCGGGTAGTGTGCCTTTGATCCAAACGAGGTTGTTGGTTTTGTCGATGCCGACGATTTCGCAGCTACGGGCGGTGATTCGTGCGTTGCCTTGCTGGCCTGACATGCGGATACCTTTTTTGGGTTTTCCGGTGCCGAGGTTGCTGGCACGGCCGCTGACGGATCCGGGTGAGCGGTGCTTTCGCTCGACGCCGTGCGTGGCGAGCTGGCCTTTGAACCCCCAGCGTTTCATGACGCCTGCGAAGCCTTTGCCCTTGCTGGTGCCGGAGATGTCGACGAACTTGGTGTCGTTGAGCGCATCGACGGTGAGCTGCTGGCCTAGCTCGAGGGCGTCGGCCTGTTTGGGGTCGAGGGGGAACTCGTGGTGGTGTCGTTTGGGTGTGATGCCGGCTTTGGCGTCGTGCCCGATCATGGGGACGGTGGAGTTGCGGGGTTTGACGTCGTCGAAAGCGAGCTGGACGGCGTCGTAGCCGTCGGTGTCGGAACGTTTGAGCTGGCTGACGAAGCAGGGGCCGGCCTGGATGACGGTGACGGGGATATTTCGCCCGTCGGCGTTGAAGACGCGGGTCATGCCGACTTTTTTTCCAACGAGTGTTGCGGGCAGTGTTGCGGGCATGGTGGTGAACCTTGTGTGCCGGTTGCGGTGTGTGCCGGTTGCGGTGTGTGCCGGTCGCGGTGTTCGCCGGTCGCGTTCGTGTGCCGGGTGCGGAACCTTATATAGGTTCCGATTCGGGTCGCGAGTTGAGTCGCGAGTTAGTTCCGATGCAAAAGTCCCGATCCGTCACGTTTGGTTTGTTGTGCGGGTCGGGGCTTTTTGAGCCGTTGTCGGGTCGCCGGTGTGCGTGACCCGTGTTGGTTACGCCTTGATTTTTACAAAAACACCGGCGGGAACGACCAGCCGGTTGAGTGCCTCGACGGTGCGGGCGTTGGGGTCCTTGATGTCGATGATGCGCTTGTGAGTGCGGATCTCGAATTGCTCGCGACTCTTTTTGTCGATGTGCGGGCTGCGGAGGACCGTGTAGCGCTCGATGCGCGTGGGTAGCGGGACGGGGCCTGAGACCTTGGCGTTGGTTCGCTTGGCGTGGTCGACGATCTCGCGCGCCGAGGCGTCGAGGGCCTGGTGGTCGTAGGCTTCCATCCGGATGCGTATTTTGCCGGTCGTCATCGCAAATTCCCGCCAAGCCGCCGCGCATGGTGGCGTGGCCCGGTGTCGTCGTTGCCGTCTCGCCCGACGCGGGCAAGATTGGCTAGTTTACCGGCGGTTACGGGGCTGTCAACGCGGGGTGGTGGGGGCGGGTTGGGCGGTGGGGTGAACGTTGATAACAAGGGGGATGTGGGGTAATGGGGTTGGGTAGTGGTGGGGTGGCAGACACTGCTTGCTAGCAAGCAGTGGCACCCGGAGGGGAGGGATGGGGG
>JAJDCY010000016.1 GCA_029260595.1 Phycisphaeraceae bacterium
AACTGCGTCGCCATCTCCTTAGGCTGAAACTGCACCGTCGTCCAGAAATACGCGAAAAAGTAAATCAGCACGATGTACATCAGCACATACAGATACCCGTCCATCTGGAAGTTGCGGTCCAGGAACCGGACAAACCCCCAGCAAGTAGGGTGGGTAGAGCGAAGCGAAACGCACCGTTGACGGTTCGTGTGACGTGAGTGTTTCGGTGGTTCTGTTTGACGACGAAGGTGGGGTGCGCTGACGCTTACCCCACCCTACGAATCGACACCCCCAACACGCGCCATCCCAACGACTCGACCCCACCTCACCCCGGCCGCGACCCGCGAATCTTCGGCCCCTTCCCACTACCCCCCGACGCCAAAAACCCCTGATAGTTCCGCATCATTAAGCTGGCCTCGATCCGCTGCACAAAGTCCAGCATCACGCTCACCGTGATCAGCAGACCCGTCCCGCCCAAAAAGCAAGTAGGGTGGGTTGAGCGAAGCGAAACCCACCATTGAAGGTTCGCGCGAAGTGAGCGTTTCCGTGGTTCTGTTTGACGACGAAGGTGGGGTGCGCTGACGCTTACCCCACCCTACAAATCAACACCCCCCAAGACACGCGATCCGAACGACTCGGACCCACCTACCCCGGCCGCGACCCGCGGATCTTCGGACCCTTCCCGCTGCCGCCCGACGCCAAAAACCCCTGATAGTTCCGCATCATCAGGCTGGCTTCGATCCGCTGCACGAAGCAAGTAGGGTGGGTTGAGCGAAGCGAAACCCACCTGTCCCGGTTGGCGTCGCGCCAGGCCCTCTCGCTACACTGCTAACCGCCGAAGGTGGGATGCGCTGACGTTTATCCCACCCTACGCGCTTGTCAGTGTAGTAGCGGCGGCATGTAGGCTTCTGCTTAAGAGCAAAACGACACAGCCTATAATCCGATCTACGGATCTCAGCGTAGATCTCATCATCACCAACGGGCGTTACTTCCCCGACCACGAGCCCCCAGATGACTTTCTTTAGCCGAGAACTTAAGCAGCAACAGCGACTCGATTTTGAGCTTTTGCAGTTCGGTCCCGTCATCCTCTATCACCAAAAAGCGTTGTTGGATCGTGACATCGCAGCCATTGACCCGTTTGGCTACGAGTTGCGTCGCTTGGATCTAGAGCAAGCGGACATCGGTACATTTCACGATCTCATCGCCTCGTCCTTGGACTTCCCAGGTTATTACGGGCGCAACCTTGACGCCCTAAACGATTGCCTTAGAGAACTTCCGTACACGTTTGGGTCTGATGTGCTACTGGTCCTCGACGCATTTGACGCCTTCTTTCGCCGACACCGCGACTTCGCACACGGCGTCTTAGATATGCTGTGCCTCAACGCTCAGCGAAATCAACTTGTAGGACACACGATGCTGGTTCTCGCACAGTCCGCAGACCCTGCGATCGAGCTTCCGGAGATTGGATCGATGGGCATCTATTGGAATCCTTCGGAGTTCTTGAACAAGAATCGTGAACGGTAGCAAGTAGGGTGGGCACGGCCCACCATCTTCTACCCCTAAGTCGGGTCAGCTTTTCTTGATGGACGAGAACCTAACATACGAAGATCTGGGGGAGGCCCCGAGTCCTGACAAAATGAAAGCCGCGCTGGCTCGAGATGATCCCGAGGAACTGCTCCAACTCGTCATTTCTATTGGGCTCTACGCCGAAGACCCTGTTTGGTCTCAATCTATCTGTCAACGCCTGTCGCGCCACCCACACCACATCGTGAGAGGTAACGCCGTGCTGTGTTTTGGGCACCTAGCCCGACGTTTCGGTGCGCTCGATCGTAATATCGTTTTACCCCTCATCGAGTCCGCTTTGATCGACGAGGATAGCTACGTGCGCGGGCAGGCACGCGGCGCCGCTGAAGATGTCAGACACTTTCTCAATTGGCAGGTGAGTATCGAGTAGGGTGGGTTGAGCGAAGCGAAACCCACCGTTGACGGTTCGTGTGAAGTGAGTATTTCGGTCGTTCTGTTCGACGCCGAAGGTGGGATGCGCCGCTGCTTATCCCACCCTACAAACAAACCTCCCCCGTACGCGCCATCCCAACGACTCGACCCCACCTACCCCGGCCGCGACCCCCGGATCTTCGGGCCCTTGCCGCTGCCGCCCGACGCCAGGAACCCCTGATAGTTCCGCATCATTAAGCTGGCCTCGATCCGCTGCACGAAGTCCAGCATCACACTCACCGTGATCAGCAGACCCGTCCCGCCCAAAAAGCTCGACACCTGGAACGGCACATCCAGCGCACCGGCGATCACCGTCGGGATCACCGCGATCACCGCTAAAAACCCCGCACCCACATACGTGATCCGCTCCATCACCGTCTCAAGATAGTCCGCCGTCCGCGGCCCAGGCCGAAGCCCCGGGATAAAGCTCCCGTGATCCCGCAACTGCGTCGCCATCTCCTTAGGCTGAAACTGCACCGTCGTCCAGAAATACGCGAAAAAGTAAATCAGCACGATGTACATCAGCACATACAGATACCCGTCCATCTGGAAGTTGCGGTCCAGGAACCGGACAAACCCCCAG
>JAJDCY010000017.1 GCA_029260595.1 Phycisphaeraceae bacterium
GGGACGGGCGCGGGTCCGGGCGCGGGTCCGGGCGCGGGTACGGGTACGGGCGCGGGTCCGGGTACGGGTCCGGGCGCGGGTCCGGGAGCGGGTCCGGGGACGGGTACGGGTCCGGGTCCGGGGACGGGCGCGGGTGACTGTGCCTAGTTGATCTGTGCTCGCAGGCCCGGGACCACCGTGCCCGGGTCTTCACCGGCCATCAACCGATCGACCTGATCCGAGTCGAGGCCCGCCACTACCTCGGGCGACAGATCCAAGATCGCGATCTGCGTAGGCGCATCCAGCCCCCACAATTTCCGCTTGGCCTCGATGGCTTTGAGGAACACACTGGCGCACTGGGGATCGTCAAGTTGTGTCGCCATGTTTCGGATCACCATCTCGATCCGCGCGCTTTCGGTGTCGCGCAAAAGGTGTGCCGTGTCGCGCGAGTGCTCGGCCACCTCCTCGAGGCCCGCTTTGATATAGCTGCTTGCGGCCGAGGGCGTGCAGTCAAGCGCGGCGCCGATGTGGCGCAAGGTGTGGCCCTGTAGGCGAAGCTCGAGGGCCTGCTCAATCAGCCGCACGCGGCGGTCCTGCTGGGCCTTGGAGCTCATGCCTCGCTTTTTGCGCGGCTTCTTGGCGGGTTTGGGATCTTCGGCCATGTGCTTAGAGGTGCCTGCCGGCCATGCCGGCGAGCGCGTACCGAGTCGATCCGGCCTGATTGGAACTGAAGTAGACGACGCCGGGATTTGTGGCGTGGCTGCGGCGGATCAAATCAAGCGGCGGGCTACCGGGCGGGAACAGGACGAGCTCGTTAGCGAGCGCCTGCGTTGCGGTGACGTCCGTCGTCGAGCCCCAAACGTTGTTCGGGTTGACGGTGAGCGTCGTGGTCTGTACGCCCGAGGCCCGCACGGTGACCAGCGCCTCGTTGCCCTTCGGGTAGTAGGCCAGGCCGTCGGTGTCGGTCATGACCGCGCCCACACTGATCGATCCAAGCGGGGCGAGCGTCTGGGGCGTGACCAGCGTTCGCGCGCCAGTGATCGCCGGGCCTGCGCCTGCGCCGAGCTTGCCCGCGACACCCGCGGGACCGCGCACAATGCAGCCCATGACGAGATCGTCGGACGCGGTGAGGTAGATGGTCCCCGGGTTGGTGGCCTCGTCGTCGTTGCGGCGGAAGATGCGCGGCGGCAGGTACCCGGGCGGCACAACGAAAAGCGTGTTGGCGCCGCCGAATGTGAACACGTGCGCGGCTGGCGTGCCCGGCGCGCCGGGGTTCACCGCGACGGTGACAGTGGCGGCGCCGTTGGCGCTGAGGTTGTAGAGCGCGAGCGTGGCGGGCCTGCCCGGGTCCTCGGTGAAGAAGACGCCGTCCCCCCCGTTGTAGAGATTATCCCCTACGGTGGGCGTGGGCGCGTCAAACGGCCCGAGATTCTCTACAGCTGTCATCGCGATACGTGCCATGCGGCCTCCGTATCACGCCCGGTCCCCAGGGTAGTGTCACATCGATGAGACACCCGCGCGCTTCAAAGCCGCGTTGTACTCGCGAATCGTTCTTCGTCAGGATCGTGCCTTGTCCGCAGCCTACGCGCCTCACGGGCGCGCGCCAAGTGCTTTCTGCCAGCGCTCAGATCAGGCCGCCTCGCCCAACCTCAGCGCGCCAGGGGGCGACCGCGCGCAGTCGCGGGCACGCGATCGCGCCGCACCGCGAAGCGCTCAGAACGGCGCTCAGGCGCTCAAACCAAAACACGACATCGAAATTCGCCCCAATTGTCGTGTTTTTGCGATCCGCTCTGCAATGAAATCAAACACTTGGGGCGGAAAGAGGGCCCAAATTGCAAAACCGATCACGGTTTCAGCTCTATATGCGCGCGGAGTGTGTGTGATCTACTTTGCGTTTTCCCTACACTGTAGGGAAAGTTCAAATGGCATCACACACATCCCCTAACTAATTAGAGTTAATTAAGGGTCGTGTGTCGTGTTTTGATCTAAAGTGCCACAGAGCACAACTGAAGGCATGTAAGTTTGCACCTACACGTGTAAGTTTTTGTAGGTGTCTTTTTGGGCTTTTCGGCAATTTCCACGATCACGCCCCTGATCTTTCTGCCCGCCGTGCTCGCCCGCCGCTCTCGCGCCGCTGCAATTGCACCGCCCGCGCAAAAGTCCCCTCGGTTTGCCGCACATCCGCCTACACGCACGCGGCCCCTTTCGTTGTGCCAGGCAGCACGATCTGGCCCGCTCGTTCACTTTTTTCACTCGCCCGCCCTTCGGGCTTGCCCTCACCGCGGCGCTCGTGTTTAGTGGGGGCATGGACAAAGATCAGATCGAAGCCTCGTTCTACTTCCAAGTCTGCAAACGGCTTGCCGGGGCCGAGTACCACTTCGCCTCTGGTGCTGAGGACTACTCCGCGGAGGAGACCAAGCGCTCGCGCCATCTCGCCCGGCGCCTGCAGCGCCATGTTCTCGGGCGCCTGAGCAAGCCGCTCGGCGATCAGTTTGATCTGGAGTTGCTCGGCGACCATGCCAAGGAGCGCGAATTCTTCATCGATTGGCTGCTACGCGGGAGCGTGCACGCCGGTTCCTACTGCTCGCCCTCGTGGACCCGCACCTACAGCGCGGGCGTGGTGGCCGTGCTCAAGCTCCAGCGCGAGAATGATCCTGTGCTCGATCTTTGGAAGGCCCGAGACGATCTTCGGGACCTCGAGCGTGCCGAGGCGGCCACTTGAGGCCGATCACGTTCACCATCTACCCCCGTCTCAACGCGTCAACCGAGGGCGAGATCGGCACCCGGACTTGGCAAGAATTCGTGCGTGTCTTCTCTCATCGGCGCATCGACGAAGACAAAAAAGGCATGGGGATCGTGCTCGGTGAGTGCCCAGCGCGGCGGCTCAAGGCCAACGTCGCAGCCCTGCACGCCGTCGGCGCCGACCTGGACGACGTGTCCGCCGAGGACGTGGAGGCCGCGCTACAGCGCCTGCGCGAGCTCGGGATCGCGCACCTCGCCTACACCACCCACCGCCACGGGCAGCGTCTGGGCGACAAGGACCAGATCGACCCCGCTGCCCCGCTCGCGTGTAAGTGGCGTGTGATCTTTCCGCTCGCTGAGCCCGTGCCCAACCCCGGGCACCCGGCCAAGAACGGGCCCGACCACCGCATGCACCGCGGCCTGCGCGAGCTGCTCGACGTACAGATCGATCCGGCCTGCAAAGACGCCAGCCGCTACTACTACCTGCCCTCTTGTCCGCAGGAATACGAGCACCTCGCGCGCTATGAGCATCACGAAGGCGATTGGCTCGCCGCCGAAGACCTCTATGCCCTCGACCCCGGCGCCCCCGCCGAAGAGGCCGACCGCGAGCGCGGCGAAGGCCGCAGCGCCTCGGCGATCCTCACGCCCCTCGTCGCGAAGATCTCCCGTATGCACAGCGGCCCGACCAAACCCTTGTTCAAGTCGCTGTTAAAGGGCGAGCCCTTTGCCGACCCCGGAGCCCGGCACGAGGCGATCCTGCGCATGACCGGGCACCTCGCCTGGCTCGACGCGGACCTGCCCGACGCGGCTGTGTCTGAGCTCTTCCGCGCCTCGCTCGAGGCCATGGAGTACGAGGCCGACGCAGACGTGATCCGCGCGTATGAAGGTGCGATCGAGCTCCAAGCCCAGGAGGAAGAGCACGCCCAGTCCCAGCGCGAGCGCGAGCGCGCCGAGGAGCAGGCCGGCGACCAAGGCCCTTATACCGCGCAGGATCTCGCCGCCATCGCCGAGCAGATCAAGTGCCGCCCGCGAGACCTGCGCGAGCGGTGGATCGTCAACCGCGGCCGCGTCTACTGGCTGCTCAACCACCGCGGCCACTACGTCGGCCCGTGGCAGCCCGAGGACGTGGCCGTGGCAGCCAAGCGCATCCTCGCCCGCGCGCCCGTGGCACTGACCAGCGTCAGCGAGAATGGACAGGTCAGCGGGCGATCATGGCCCGAGATCATGCGCGACCACGCGACCGCCTACAGCACCGAAGCGCTCGATCTTCGCATCGCCCACCACGCCCTCGAATTCAGCGAGGACGGCGAGCCCACCTTCCGCCAAGCCGTGGTCCCACGGCGCCCCATCGCGCCCGCCTTCGACGCCGAGATCGACAAATGGATCAGCGTCGCGTTTCACACCTACGCCGACGACGTGCGCGACTGGCTGGCGCTCTGTCCCGACCTCTCGCGCGCGCTCTGCGCCCTCTACCTCGAGGGCCCACCCGGTGTAGGCAAGACGCTCCTAGCCCATGGGCTCTCCAAGCTCTGGACCGAGCACGGCCCCACCGACGCCGAGAGCCTCTTCGGCAACTTCAGCGAATCAATCACGTCGTGCCCGCTCGTCCTGGCCGACGAGGAGATCCGCACCCCGTGGGGCAGCAAGGCCGCCACCGCGAAGCTGCGATCGGTGATCTCGGTGAACGTGCATAACGTCACGCGCAAGGGGCTGAAAGACGCGCACCTGCACGGATGCGTGCGCGTCATCCTCACCGCCAACCACGATCGGCTACTCGAAAGCAAGAGCGCGGCCAGCCGCGAAGACATCGAGGCGATCGCCAAGCGCATCCTCCACATCCGGCTCGCGCCCGCGGCCTCGGCCATGCTCGAGGCGCTGCAGCCCGCCGAGCTCGACCGCTGGATCGACACCGGAATAGCGGGCCACGCGCTCGCGCTCATGGAGAGTCGGCAGATCGCACACTCCCGCTTCGGCGTGGAGGGGGACGTGGAGGGCCTGCGCACGTCGCTGCTCTTCAGTACCCAGCCCGCCAACTTGGTGGCCGAGTGGCTCGTGGGGTTCCTCACCGCCGAGGCCGTGACGCGCAAGCCCATCGACAAGAACGGCAAAGGCGATTGCTTGATCGTGGACGGCGCGGTGCTCGTGCGGGCCAAGGCGATCACCAAGCACTGGGACGCGTTCCTAAAGCACATGCGTGAGCCCTTGCAAACCTCCGTCACCGCCCGCGCCCTCCGCGCTTTCAGCGAGCCCGCGACACACCAAGGCAAGACCTACCGCCGGATCGACACCGGCGCGCTGTTGTCCTGGGCGCGGCGCAACGACGACGACGTAGACAAGATCCGCTCGGCGCTCGCGCGCGACGGATCCGAGATCGTAGATAATCCTTGACGCCCCAGAGCGAGGTGATAGCGTAACGCAAGGAGGCCGAACAAATGAACAAGAACAAGATTCCTGAAGGATGGCATCGCCACGCGAACGGCGGCGGGCTTGTGCAGGATACCGCTGAGGTTGCCGCTTCGGCCCACGTGTACGGGAACGCCCACGTGTCCGGGACCGCCCACGTGTACGGGGACGCCCTCGTGTACGGGAACGCCCTCGTGTCCGGGACCGCCCGCGTGTACGGGGCCGCCCGCGTGTACGGGGCCGCCCGCGTATCCGGACACGCCCGCGTATCCGGACACGCCCACGTGTACGGGGACGCCCTCGTGTACGGGAACGCCCACGTGTCCGGATACGCGGGCGTGTACGGGAACGCCCACGTGTACGGGAACGCCCACGTGTACGGGGACGCCCGCGTGTCCGGATACGCGGGCGTGTACGGGAACGCCCACGTGTACGGGAACGCCCACGTGTACGGGGACGCCCGCGTGTGCGGAGGGGCGTGGGAGATCACGCCCCCAGCTGACGCGATCGGGCAGCACACGTTGTGCGTGTCCGCGCCTAATCAAATCACTGCGGGGTGCCAGACTCATTCGGCTGATGAATGGGAAGCGCGCGGCGAAGAGATCGCCCGCGCCGCGGGCGCCAGCGAAGACGAAATCACCTTGGGCAGAGCCGTGCTGCCCTGGCTCATTGACTGCGCCCGTTGCATGGGCCGCGTCGATTCACAGTAGACGGGCCGCGGGCCCGAAGGGAGCAAACATGAAAGTTCTTTTGGCCGCAGGCCTCCTCGCGTTGGTCATGCTCGGAGGCTTTGCCTTGGCCGTGGGCATGGCCTTGGTCTTCGCGTTCCCGTTGGAGTGGGCGGCCGACTACCTCGCCGTGACCATGTCGGCAGGCTTCGATCCCACCTACTGGCAGTGCTTCTGCGCGATCATCGTCGTGCGCATCCTCTTGCCGTCGGCTTCGTCGTCGAGCTCGTCGGAATCAAAGTGATCCGCGACAACAAGATCCATGTCTACGTGGCTGGGCCCTACCGCCACCCAGTGCGGTGGCAGCAAGAGCTGCAGATCCGCGACGCTGAGAAGCTGGGGTTCGCTGTCGCGCGCATGGGCGCGGTGCCCGTCATCCCCCACACGATGTATCGGCACTTCGACGGCACGCTGGTAGACCACTACTGGCTCGATGCCACCATGTCCTTGCTCGCGCGCTGCGACGCGCTGATCACCGTGAACGGCTGGGAGCAGAGTGAAGGCAGCTGCGCCGAGGTCCGCGAGTCCCGGCGCGTGAAACGCCCTGTGTTCGAAACCGCGTTCGATCTCGAGCGTTGGCTTAGCGACGGAAAGGCCGTGGTATGAGCGATGATAGTTTTAACTGGACGGCCCTTTGGGCGACCGTGTTGCTGCTGATCGTGTCTATGATCACGCACTTGGTGCTGGAGAACAAACGCATCGAGTACCGCTGTCCCGGCTCCGCGGCCGAGGCCGCGCAATGACCGAGCGCGTCCGCCTCGCCCTGTCCGTGACCTTGCCGGCGCTGGGGGCCGCTCTGCTCCTGGGCGCGATTGTCCTGGCGCACGGGGCCGCCCAGTGAAGCCTCCCGAAGCCTCCCGAAGCCTCCCGAAGCCGACGTGCCCCCGCCTTCGCCCGTGGAGTGCTTCATCTGCGGGAGGACGATCGACCTCACCAAAGAGAAGGCGCTCGTTGACCCCCTCTTTCTCCGGCCCGTCTGCACGACGGAGTGCTGGGCGGCCTACCTGGAGACCAAATGAAGACCCCCGAAGAGTTCATCGCCGAGAGGGAGCGTCGCATGCACAAAGCATGGGTTGCGCGCGGGTCCGCGGACCCTGACCTCAATGCGGAGTGGGACCGCATCGAGCACGAGATCCTGGCCGAAGCCTTGTCGGCCGGCAAGAAGGCCGGTGCAGCTGCGGAGCGGGAGCGGTGTGTGGCCACACTGAAGCTGATGGCCAGGGTTCACAGCCAGAGACCTGGCCATGCCGATCGAGTGCTTAACGACGCCATCAGCTTAATCCTATCCCCCACCACCGAGGACACCCATGACTGAGCCCACCGACTTCTCCATGGACGTTGAAAACTGTGACGGCAGCACCTGCCGCGACATAGCCGCAGACCTTCAGTCTGAGACGCTCTCGCTGCGCGAGGAGGTGGAGCGGCTGAAGGAATCCGACGCACTCAGCGGCCGGATGGTCGAGGCGGGAACGCAACAGCTCGCTGCCCTCCGCGTCGAGGTGGAGCGGCTGAAGAAAGAGCGAGACGCCGATCCCGATAGCCTTGCCAGGTTGAAACGGCGCTGCGCCAAAGCAGAAAACCAGCTCGCCGCATCGCAGGCGCAGAACAAGGATTTGCGGGACGCCATCGAGAAGGCTTTGGGTAAGCCGGTTGGCGGTGCGGCCTACGTCGACAACGGGCGCACCTTTCGCGGCAACGTCGATGGGTTGATGGCCGAAGGCATCCTGAAGAGGGCGCTAGCTAACACCACCGCGACCACCGACACCCCGGCCGGGATGGAGGCTGAACTTGATGAGTCGCTGAACGTACGCGATGGCACGACTGACCGCCGCCTTGTCCCAGCCGAGCGGACGACGCTCCCCACCGAAAACCCGTCCACCGATGAGGTCTGGGTCCAGCCGTACAACCCGACCGAGCGACCCGTCGAATACCGATGTCTGAACTGCGGCCATCAAGGCTGGGGCACCTCCGAGCCGGCGGGTGGACCACGTACAGAGTTCTCCGTTCGCAACGGCGAGGTGCGGTGCCGCGTCGAGGCACAAAGCGGGCATGGGTTCTGTGGCGGTATCGGCGAGCCAGTCGACACCCCGGCCGAGGAGGAGGTCGACGATGACGAAACATGACGACATGGAACTTCGCCAGTGCTGGATGACGGACTGCAAAGAGATGGTGCTGTCCCAGTCAAAGGGAACGGTCTGGTGCCCGTTTCATCACGAGATGGGTCAACACAAGACCTGGCCGAAGTTCGCGCGCGCGCTGTGGTTGGAGCGCGAAGAGAGACGCGCGGCCGAGCCTGCGACCCGAGAGACGCTCGCCGAGCTGGCTGATGAGCACGGCCGCATCACTCGCCACATGTTTGGAGACACCCCAGCCGAGCGGCCCCCAATCCCCGACCCCGACACGGCCTTCGCAATCGCCAAGGCCCGGAGCGACGAACTCAAGGGCCTGAAGACTTTTCACCCGCTGCCGGACCTTGGTGAGTACATCGACAAGGTCGAGCGGGGCGCCACCGGCACCGACGACGACGAGGAGCCCGGCCATGACTGAGCACGACGACACCTGCGACAGCACTGGCCTGCTGGACGACGACACCGAGTGCCCCGGCTGCACCGAGCGCGACCCACCCGACGCCGACGACCTCGCTGAGCAGCTCGCCGAAGCCCGCCGGACCATCGAGGCTCAGGGAACCAGCTACGTAGAGGCGCTCGAAGTTGCCGCGGGCATAGCAGACGAGCGCGACAAGGCCTTGGCCGACCTCGCCGCCACACGAGGCACCCTCCGCGCCCGCGTTGCCGCGCTGGAAGGGAAGAGAGACGCAGCTCTCGAACAGGCCCGAGCCTTCATCCGCCATCACAATGTCCAACTCACCGCCACCCGGGACGAGGCCAACGGCTACCACGCAGAGCGAGACGCGGCTTGGGAAGCGCGCAAGCTGGACATCGCCTGGTTCCGAAAGCCGCAGCACGTGGACGATGTGTTTGCGGGTGAGAACGTTGCGCAACTTCTCGAAAACAACGACGTCGCCGACGTCGACACCTACGGCATCGCCAAGCTGGAGCGAGACCTCCAAGCAGAGCGGGACGCGCATGCGGGGACGCGGCAGGCAGCAGAGGCCGGCGGCGAGGAGCTGTTGAAGCAGCTCGAATCCGAGCGGGACGCGCATGCGGAGACGCGACGCCAGGAGCAGCTCGCTGCCGAAGGGTGGGAGTCGGCACTCAATCAGGTGGCGGCCCTGGCGGCATCGCATGCGCGGACGCGGCAGGCAGCAGAGGCCGGCGGCGAGGAGTTGTTGAAGCAGCTCGAATCCGAGCGGGACGCGCATGCGGAGACGCGGCGGGAGGCTGGGAGCTTCCTTGAAGTGGCCGAGGGATACTCCGACATGTTGGGTTCGACGAGTGACCGCCTCGACGATGAGGTTCAGCTGACCAACGCACTCAAGGCTGAGCGCGACGCCCTGGCGGCATCGCTGGAGCGGGTGCGGGAGGCGCTGGGCCGGGTCCTTGACGAGGGGGATCCGTGCGAGCCGACAGAGAAAGGGGCTCCCTACTGCGTACACGGTGGGCTTATAGACACCTGCTTTGTCGCCAGCGCCCGCCAAACCCTCGACGTCACCGCCGACCCAGCTGCGGTGCTGCGGGAGCGGGATGCGCGGGTGTGGGACGAGGGGACCAAGGCCGGCTGGTCGAACTGCTTGTCCTTTCCGGAGAGGGTCGCCGGCAAAGAAGACAGTAGGCCCATCGGCAACCCCCACCGCGAGGAGCCCTGATGCCGATCTATCTCACCGAGGTGGCCCTGGCTGCCCTCGATCACATGGCCGGCGCGGTGCCGGCCCTTCCTGCCTGGGCACGTTGTTTGTCTTGGTGGCTCAGCCTCTGCGGGGTAGGCCGGTGACTGCCCCCGTCCGCATCAGCCCTAGCGCGATCAGCAAGTGGCGTCTCTGTCCCCGACGATGGGGGCACCAATACATCGGCGGGCACCGCGAGCCCATGGGCATAAAGGCCGCGTTCGGTGACGCGATCCATGACGCCATCGAGGCGTGGAGCAGAGACGGCACGCTGCCCGATCCCAGTGACCGTAAGGGCGCGCTCCTGCGCGACGCCGTGCGCGCGCTCAGCGACGCGGCCCCGCCGCCGCGC
>JAJDCY010000018.1 GCA_029260595.1 Phycisphaeraceae bacterium
CGGCGGGGTCACACCTGATCCCATCCCGAACTCAGCAGTTAAGCCCGCCGCGCCGATGATACTGCCACTGCGGGAAAGTAGGTCACCGCCGGCTTATTCAGCCTCGTCGCCCTAAAGGCGGCGAGGCTGTTTTTATGCGCGCGGGGGGAGTTTTTGGCAGTACGGGTAATGACGGGGGCAGCGGGTGCCTGTGGGTTGTAAGATGTCCGGCAGAGTACCGGGCCTACCAGGCTCGCCGATAACTGTCAGAATACAACTATGTCACCGGGGATCCGACATGCGTTTGATCAAAGCACGAGTTCAGAAATACCGGAGTATCCGAGACACGGGATGGTTCGATGTTGAGACCAATAAAACGATATTGGTCGGTCCGAATGAAGCCGGCAAAACGGCCATTCTCAGAGCGTTGCAGCAGTTGAATGCCCCTAAGGATGTAGAGGGTTTCGATTCGCTGCGAGACTACCCACGGTCTGAGCTCAACGACATCGATTCAGGCAAGGTGAAGCCAGAAGAGTTGGTCATCGTTGAAGGTGATTTTGTTCTTGAGGAGGATGACCAAGAAGCCGTTCCACAAGCATTTCGCGATTGCACGTACAGGGTATCCCGTCGGCTGGATAATAAACCACGCCGCAGCCTAAGGGGCGGTCCGAAGACGACAACCTATGCGGACATTGAGAAGGATCTGTCAAGACTCATCGCCCACGCAGACTTGCGTGCCAAAGACGCGACCGACACAGAAACTCCGGTTCCTTTGCCCAGCGAAGAATTTCAGAAGATTGCCGGGGAGTGGAAGGCCCATTTCGAAATCAACAAGGATCGGGCACAACAACTCCAAGGGTGGATGAAGAAAACACTACCGTACGTAGACGAGGACAACGAGAAGGAGGAGCAGCGGTATAACCGGCTTAACGGGCTAATCGAAATCGAGATTCAGCGAAGTGAGGTTCTCAGCCTTCTTTGGGGACGTCTTCCTGTCTTTGTCCTTTACAGCAATTTCTTCCGGGTGAAACCTCAGATCCACCTTGAGCATCTTGCTGAAAGGATCGAAACCAATATTCTCGATGACGACACTTATGACTACGGAAACAAGTGCCTCTTGCAGCTACTTGGGTTTAAGGCTAGAGAGCTATCCGACCTCGGTAAAGCGGCGGCACCGAATGCGGCCGATCGAGATGCCCTCAAGAGGTACCGTGACCAGTTAAACAAACGCAAGTACCAGCTTAATGCAGCGAGCGTGCGGCTTACGGAGCATATCCGAGATGTCTGGAAGCCAGATCTATCGAAAGACGAAGCCGACCGTCTGCGTATCGATGTAGACGGGCAGTATCTCAAGGTCGTGGTTGAGGACGAACTCGGCGTAGAGATCGAGCTTGATCAACGATCCGAAGGGTTTCAGTGGCTGATATCGTTTTTCGTGGTGTTTTTCGCTGAATCCGCCGAGAAGCACGAGAACGCGGTTCTGTTGCTCGATGAACCAGGCTTGAGCTTACACGGACTTAAGCAGCGTGAGTTCAGAGACACGATCTCGAAACTGGCCAAGGTCAATCAGACTGTTTACACCACACACTCGCCGTTTCTGGTTGGACCGGACGAGCTAGATTTGGTCCGTGTTGTCGAGATGCCCAGCCGCAAAGATGGGACAACAGTTCACACAAAGGTCACCGCAACAGACCCCGCGGCGTTGCTTCCCCTTCAAGAAGCACTCGGTTATGACCTTGCCCAGAGTCTCTTTAGCCAGAAGCGAAACCTGGTACTCGAAGGGCTCACCGATTACTGGTATTTAGACGCGACGGCGGCGATGCTGCGGGAAGCAGGGGAAGCCAATCTCAACGAGACAATTGCCTTGGTGCCTGCGAATACGGCGGGAAAAGTCGTCTATTTTGCAACGATCCTCCATGCTCAGAAACTCCGTGTCGCCGCATTATTGGATTCGGACGCAGCAGGAGATCAGGCCGCACAGCAAGAACTTTTGGTTCACACGCTTGGGAACAAAGCGATATTCAGAACAAAGGATTATTACAGCGGACCAGTTGCTACGCCTGAAATCGAAGACATGCTTCGCTCAACACTCGTCGATGTCGCATCTCAGCAACTTGGTTGGGATATCAGCGAAGCCGCTGAAGCCAATCCAACACGCCCGATCGTCGATGTTTTCACCAAGAACATCAAGGAGTTCTCGAAGTATAAACTGGCGAAGGCATATCTACGCTGGATACGAGAATCGGAGGGGTGCTCATTGTCGTCCACCGAAAACGCTGGTTGGGTGAGGCTCATCGAAAAGATCAACCTCGTCTTGAAGTAACGCGCCACAGCGGTGTAGGCCCGGCACCCTGGCGGGCATTGCGCTGTCCCATAACAACCGATCGCCGAACGTACGGGCCGTCCGGGTGGGTGGCGGGGCGCGGGGTGGTTGTCGGTGCGGCTTGAGGGTTGTTGGTGATGGCGGGGGCTGCTGGGCGAAGATGGCACTGTGCGGCCAGAACATAGAGAAGAGTTGGGAACGCTGGCGGCCGAAGCGAACGAGTATTTGACAAAATGAGATGTGCCGCCTGGGCAGCTATGTAGGCCTGGCATCGCGGCGGCCACTCCCGGCCCCGACAACGTGGCGATCGCCGGACGTGCGTCCCGCCCGGGTGGGTGGTGGGGGTGTGCGGTGGTTGTCGGTGAGGGCTGAGGTTGGTGATGTCGGGGGCTGGTGGGCCGGCCGGGAGTGGTACGCGATGGGACACTGACAAGCGGACTTGTCAGTGCTACCCGGGGTGTGCGCGGCGGGGGGTTGATAAGGGGTGCGGGGGTGGGTTGGACCCCTCCCTTACGGTCGGGGCTCGTTGTGGGCGGGGTTGGTGGATTGGGGGTGGCAGGCGGGGTTGTTGGTGTTGCGCGTTGGGGCGGGGCAGTGGTGGGGTAGGGATCTGTGGCACGCTGGGCTTAGCCACAGGCACCCGGCGGTATAATTGGGGGGGTGGTTGATCGCTATGCGGGAGGGTTGGTTGATGGGGGAGCGGCGGATGAAGGTGGTGCGGCGGGGGCTGGGTGAGGGTGAGTCTGAGGTTGAGGGGTATGCGCATTTGTCGGCGAGTGAGCGGGTGGCGATGGTTTGGGAGCTGACGAAGACGGCGTGGGCGTTTATGGGGAGGCCTGTGCCGGAGGCGGGGGTTGATCGGGGGAAGATGGCGGTGGTGAAGCGGCGGTTGCGTGAGCAGGGGGAGCGTGGGTCGGGTGATGGGGGGTAGTGGGCAGTGACAGGTTGGCTTGTCGGTGGTGGGGGCGAGTTTGGGGTTGTTGGTGACGGCAGGCACTGGTTGGCAAGCAAGCGGTGGCAGCCGGGGGGGAGCACTGGCGGACAAGGCGCCAGTGGCACGGGGAGGGGGGAGGCGGGGGCGGGTTGTTTTGACGGGAGGGCGAGTGCGGCGCTGCGGGGTTTATTGGTGAAAGAGGTATTGGCGATGAGACGGGTGTTTGTAGCGGTGTTGTTGTTGGTGGGTGTGGTGGGGGTGGTGTTGGGGGTTGGGGTGCGGGGATTGGTGGCGGGGGGTGTGGGTGAGGGGGGTGAGGGGAGTGGGGGGAGTGGGGTGGCGAAGGTGTTGATCCTTGGGGATTCGGTGGCGATGGCGTATACGCCGTATGTGGCGAAGTTGTTGGCGGGGCGGGCGGAGGTGCGGTGCCAGGTTGGTAATGGCGGGCCTACGGTTCGGGGGTTGGAGTATATTGATCGGTGGTTGGGTGATACCGAGTGGGATGTGATTCATTTTAATTGGGGGTTGTGGGATATGTATGGTTGGCAATACCCGGAGATGGATCGTAGCCCGGGGGCGTATGAGAGGCGGCTTGAGGTTTTGACGGTTCGGTTGAAGCGGACGGGGGCGGAGCTGGTTTGGGCGACGACGACGCCGGCGTGTCGTGGGGCGGAGATGAACAGCGGGGTTGTGATTTCGGCTGAGCGGGAGCGGGAGTATCTGGACGCGGCGATGCGGGTGATGGGGCGGCACGGGGTTCGTGTGAACGACCTGCATACGTATACGAAGGAGGAGCTGGGAAAGTATTCGATGGGGGAAGATAATATTCACTACACAGCGATGGGGCAGAGCAAGCAGGGCGAGCGTGTGGCGAGGGTGATCGCGGGGTGTCTGGCGGGTGGCGATGAAGGATGAGTTTTTGTTGTATCTGGGTGGGTGTGGGGTTTCGCTGGAGGAGTTGTCGCGGAAGGAGTCGTTCGCGGTGACCAAGCGTTGGACGTCGGTGTTTGCGCGGGGTGGTGAGGGGGTGGTGGAGGTGTGCGGGGCGCGGGCGGTGGGGGAGTGGCTGGGGTGTGCGGGTGGTGGGTTGATTATGTTGTTTTTGTCTTCGGGGATCGCGGCGTTTCCGGTGTCGCGGAACAGCAGGGCTTGTAGTGCGTTTCGGTATTGCGGGCCGGTGGTGGATCTGTCGGATTATCACGAGCTGGAGTTTGCGGTGTTTCCGGGGTCGTATGAGTGGACTCTGGTTCATACGCATGAGGATTTTGCGATGGGAGGGCTTATTTTTTGCGGTGTGTGGGTGAGTGTGGTTTGTAGGCAAGGCGTGGCGAGGCGTGGCGGGTGGCGGGTGGGGAGTGATTGGGGCGCTGGTGTGTGCGGGGTATTGACTTGTTGGGGGGTGTGGGTATAGTGGGGGGTTCGTTGGTTTATTGATTGGGGATGGTGTTATGTTGATGCGCAAGGGCAAGCAACTTCTTATTGGCTTGGGCTCCGGGTGGCGGGGGGTCGGGGCGGTGCGCATGGTTCGTTGCTCGGCGGGTGGGTAGCGGGCTGGGGATGCCCGGCAGGATGCCGGGCCTACGGGGGCGGCGCTCGGCCTGGGTTTTGCCGCGGATTGCGGGATTCAAGTTGCAATTTGGTTTTGGTGTGTTGAGTTTTTCGCGCGCGTTTGTTTGTGCGCGGGGGGCTGGGGGTTTGTGTGGATGGTGGTGTGTTATGGGACAGGAAAGTACAGACGTGTCGCGGTTGATCGGGCCGGAGGATGTGGCCGCGGGTGATTTTGTGACGGTGTCTCATGAGACGCTGGAGGTTGTGCCGTGGGGAGAGATCGGTGGGTGTGACGGTGGTGGTGTGAAGGCGGTGCGGGTGGAGGTTTTGTCGGAGAGGGCTGGGCGGGCGTTGAAGGTTGTGGCGGTTTGCCGGCCTTGGGTTTTGGTGGAGGAGGCGTGGGGGGAGTGTTGTGCGCTGGATTTGCGCAGCGTGCGTCTTGCGCGTTTGTCGGGGGCGTATGGCAAGGCGGCGTTTAAGTTGATGGGTGGGAAGAAGGGGAAGAGGAAGTGAGTCGGGGGGAGTGGTTTGGGGGGTTCGGCCTCGTTGCTTTTGGGTGGCGGGGCTGTTTTTTTGGGGGGGGTGGTGGGTGGCGGGGCTACCCGCTGTGGGGTGGCGATCGGTTTCTGTTCGGTGTAGGCTTTTGGGTGTTCAGTGTGTGGTTGATGCCCGGCAGGATGCCGGGGCTACTGGCTATGGGCCAGGTGCTGGGTGGTTACCAATCGCGCTTTAATGCACGCCTCATGCATCTAAGCGCCTTTCCGGAAGATGCAGATGAGTCACCCCTGGGATCAGAAGTGGGAGGTCATCGAGCGACTGGCCGTTGGTGGTCAGGGCGTTACCCATCTTGTTCAGTCTCTTGGAGGTGAGGGCGGGAAGGGTGTTCTTAAGTACCTGAAGAACAATCGTGATTCTCCGTCACGAATGCGTATGCGTCGCGAAGTGGCCAATCTGCAGATCCTGGCTGCGCTGGGGGCAAGAGTGCCGCGGGTCCTTGATAGCAACGTGGAGAAGGCGGAGGATACATCATTTGAGTTATATCTGGTGATGGAGTTCATCGATGGTTTGACGCTGAAGCAAATAGTTGAACAGAAAGGGCGTTTGAGTGTTGGCGAAGCGACACAACTCGCGATGAGTCTGTGCGAGGTTGTAAAGGTTTCGCACGCCGAGGAGATCGTGCATCGTGACATCAAGCCCGACAATATCGTAATTCCAGGGCCGGAAACGAATGATGTGTTCATCGTAGATTACGGACTGTCATTTAATTCGACTGATGCTGACCTTACACGGGCAGATGAGACGATTCGGAATAGATTTCTAGATCTTCCAGAAACGAACACCCCTGGAAGCAATCGGCGTGACCCGAGAAGTGATGTCACCGCTGTGTGTGCGACTTACTATTTCATGTTGACCGGGCATTACCCCGGGCAGCTGCAAGACGCCTCAGGGAAACTTCCACACCTGCGTCCTGGATATACGGTGCGGGAGGCTATCTCAGATGACGCGAGGCAGTCTCAGATCGAGCTGGTATTAAGCAGGGGATTTAATCCAACTATATCCAAGAGATACCAAAGCATCGAAGAGCTTAGCGAGCGTCTAGTTCAGATCCACAAAGGCTCAATGTCGATGGCTCGGCCAAACCCCATTGCCACAGCGGCCGAGATGTCTGCGCACTTACGCGCCCAGGATCGAAAGACCCAGCTAATGGAGTTCGAACCAGCGGCGTCTAGCCTGTTGAGAGAATTTAAGCACCGGGTGAAAGAGATCGGAAAGGAACTTGAACGATTTAAGGTTGGCATGCGAGAGGTCGGGGATAGTGGCCCATCGCTGGATCGAGGGCTAGATGGCGTGACGCAGACGTTCTTAGTTCAGCTTAATGTCGATCACCATAACGTCATGAGGCAGCGAAATTACCGCGTTGCGTCTCGTGACGAGCAATGCATGGTCGTTGCATGCGACGCTCCACCTAGGCCGTCAGATGGAGGAGAAGCGGAGGCGGTGTGGCAAGAAATCGTCTGGTACGAGGGCAAGCCAGATGAGGTATTGGGCAAGCTGATATTAGAATTTAAGGAGTGGCTCGATCAACGTCTTCAAGAGATCACTGCGGAGATAGTTTCCATCTGATCCGTCGAGCAGGCAGCCGTGTGGCCCGAGATCTTGGCGGGCAGTTGTCTGATAAGACAACATGGTGATCGTCGGGGTGACGGGTGATCGCAACCCACTGGCGGGCAAGCCGCCAGTGGCACCCTGCGCCTTGC
>JAJDCY010000019.1 GCA_029260595.1 Phycisphaeraceae bacterium
CCGCCCACATCCACCCCCATCCACCCGCCAACTTAAAGCCAATCGCCCCCTGCAACAATCACACCCACCACCCCGCCCGCACCGCCACCATAGGCCGACCCGCCGGATCCGACAATTTCGCCGCCACCCATCGCCGCCCACCCGTCTCACCCGCCGCACACGACACAGCAAACCAAACCTTCAACCCTCTCCACCGCACCAAAAAACAACAACCCCCGGCCGTTGCCGGGGGCTGGTGAATTGCACCGTATTATCCGTCCGCTCTACGCACCCCGTCGCCGCGTCGCCGCGCCCAGCGCCGCCAACCCCATCAGCCCCAGCCCAGCCGTCACCGGTTCCGGCACGGTCGGCGTCCACACCCCAACCTCGATCAGAGCGCCCGACCCGGTCGACCGCACAAACAACGACACGTCGCTGAGCATGATGTCCGCCTGCAGTGGTTGCCCAAACTGGAACAGCACATCGTGAAAGATGAACGTCTGCGGCATGTTCGTGTCGCCACCCGTGCCCGTCCAGAAATCCTCATCCCGGCTGCTCTGGTTGTACGTAAAGATGATGTCCCCATTCATGTCCGTCAGGCTGACCGTGTCGCCGCCGTCGGGGTGGTTGAACATGTCCAGGTTATCCGCATAGATCAGCCTGGTCAGCGACGCGGCCGTCCCGGGCGTCAGCTCAATGTGCTCCATCTCGGTGAACCGAAAGTGCACCGCATCCGTCCCGGCCGGCAGGTTGACGTCTGGCCCGGGGATAAGCATCTCCATCTGAAAATCCGCCGTCCCGCTGATCTGCGAGGCGTCGATGTCAATATCAATGTCCACCGCCGAAACCGGCAACGCGTGAACGCCCGTGACAGCCGTCAAAAATGCCGCCGCAGCGAGGCCGGCGACTGCCCATCGGGATCCTGGGGGTGAGGTGCGTGTCATCAATTAGTTTCCTTCCTCGGTGTTGGCGTCTTACCCGTACGCGACCTACCCAATGCCCCCCTCAGCGGGCGACTCTTAAACAGGTCCGGTTGGCATAACGCCTGCTGGTATTTCTCGGCCAGAACCCGGCCGCTTCCGGAACGACAAAACTCCATGCGAGACAAGTCATCCACCGGGTGGCACGTTCAGGCAGACAGCCTGACAAAGAGCGTGCGACGCCGGATTGTCTGTAACTACCAATAGATTACCAGAAAGCGGTTGTAATATCAATAGTTTTTTTGAAGTGCTGACCGGAAATAGCGTTACGAGATCAGGGCGTGGACGGCGAGATGCGATTACCACTCTCCGCCTACACACCGGGGCTGCTTGGCGGGGGTGATTGTAGCTGGTCAAGGTACTTTCTGATCTGAATCTCATACCCACGCGGACCAGGCAAATAGTACGTCCTATCAACCCCAAGGTACTCCTGATCGACGTAACCAGTCGGGCTGTTATGGGCGTATTGGTACCCGGTCCCCCTACCGAGTTCTTTCGCCCCCTTGTAATGCCCGTCCTGCAGGTGCCTGGGCACCGGCACCGTCCGCCCGTCTTTGACATCCTTCGTCGCCGCCCCGATCGCAACGGTCGCCGCGTTGCTCTTGGGCGCCGTCGCCATGTAGATCACCGCCTGCGCCAACGTCAGCCGCGCTTCCGGCATCCCGATTCGCTCCACAATCACATACGCGCTCGCCGCGACATTAATCGCCTGCGGGTCCGCATTCCCGATATCCTCACTCGCCAATATCGCCACCCGCCGCGCGATAAAACGCGGGTCCTCACCCGCCTCGAGCATCTTCGCCAACCAATACACCGCCGCATCCGGATCACTCCCGCGCATCGACTTAATCAGCGCCGACGCCGCGTCGTAGTGCTCATCCCCCGTCCCGTCATAAACAATCGCCTTACGCTGAATCGACTGCTCCGCCACCCCCAAATCAATGCGCACCGCACCGCCACCCGCGCTCCGTTCACTCCCCTCCCCTTCACTGCCCCCACTCAACACCGCGATCTCCAGCGCCGTCAGCGCCCGCCGCGCATCCCCATCACAGATCCGCGCCCAGTGCGCGACCGCCTCATCCTCCACCACCAGGTCCATCTTCCCATACCCGCGATCCACATCCCCGATCGCCCGCCGCAAGATCACCGCGATCTCCGCCTCCCCCAGCGGCTCAAACTCGAACACCTGCGACCGACTCACCAGCGGCGAGTTGATCGCAAAAAACGGGTTCTCCGTCGTCGCCCCGATCAGCGTCACCACACCGCGCTCGACATCCTCCAGCAAAATATCCTGCTGCGCACGATTAAAACGGTGGATCTCATCCAGAAAGAAAATCGTCCGCTGCCCGCTCCGCTCCAACCGACGGTGCGCATCATCCAGCACCGCCCGCACCTGCTTCACCCCCACCCCCGCCGCGTTCGCCCGCTCGAAGTGACGCTCGGTCCGCCCCGCGATCACCGTCGCCAACGCAGTCTTGCCAACCCCGGGCGGCCCATAAAAAATCACACTCGTCAGCCGATCCGCCTCCAACATCCGACGAAGCAGCTTCCCCTCACCGAGAAAATGCCCCTGCCCCACAAACTCGCCCAACTCCCGAGGCCGCATCCGCGCCGCCAACGGCTCACCCCCCCGCGCGCCGCGCACCGCACCGCCCACCGCCGCGCCTTCATCATCATGTCCCCATAGCCCTTCCACCACCCCATACTAAGACTTGTCCAACCAACCCGTCACCGCCGCCACCTCACCGATTACCATACCCCCCATCATGCCCGAACCCCCCGCCCTCCCCGCCCTCCTCCGCATCGCCGCCAAACGCTGCGTCATCGTCGGCGGCGGCTCCGTCGCACGACGACGCGCCGCCACCCTCCTCGAAGCCGGCGCACACGTCACCGTCATCGCTCCCGACATCGACCCCCAACTCACCGACCCACCACTCACCCTCATCCGACGCGAATACCAAACCGGCGACCTAGATAGCGCCGCCCTCGTCGTCATCGCCACCAACAACCCCACCGTCAACGACACCGTCCACCGCGACGCGCGCGGGGCACATGGCTCCACCACCCTCGTCAACCGCGCCGACGACCCCGCCCTCGGCGACATCACCATCCCCGCCCACGCCCGCACCGGTCCCATCACCATCGCCGTCGACACCGCCGCCACCTCCCCCGCCGCCGCCGCCACCATCCGCGACCAACTCCTCGCCCACCTCGACCCCGATTGGCCGCGCCTGCTCGAAACCATCGCCCCCTACCGCGCCCAAATCCGCAACCAACCCCTCCCCCCCCAACAACGCAAACAAAAACTCGCCGCCCTGACCAGCCCCGACGCCCTCGCCGCCATCAAATCCCCCGACCCCCACGCCATCACCCACTACTGCCGATCACTGGTCGATCCCCCCACCACCGCCTAAACTTGCCCCCGACGCGCCGCACCAAAAACCCCAACCGCACCGCATTCGTAACAACCCTCTATGACACCCTCGCCAGCCAACACCACCGCCCTACGCCTCCCCGTCGCCGCCAGCGCCGCCGCCGCGATCGCCATCTTCCTCTACCGCGCCGCCGCCCTACACGCAGGCTGGCAACCGCTCGAATCCCACGCCGACGGCCTCCTGCTGATCACCGCCGTCTTCGCCCTCGCCGTCCTCGCCATCCAACACTACGACCCCATCCCCAAGCTCAACCTCTTCGCCCTGCCCGTCCTCACACTCCTGTTCGCCTGGGCCTTCTGCGCCGCCACCTTCACCTTCCGCCCCTTCCACATCGATTCGGTCTGGCTCACCGCCCACCTCGCCGCCGTCTACCTCGGCTCGTGCTTCGTCGCCCTCGCCGGCGTCGCAGGCGCCCTCTACCTGCACGCCCGCCGCAAGCTCAACCGCCGAGCCGACCTCGCGCAACCACCCAACCTCGCCAGCCTCGAACGGATCGAAGCCTTACTCATCCACGCCGCCACCGTCGGCTTCGTCACCCTCACCGCCGGCCTCGCGCTCGGCCTGGTCATCACACTCAACGACCCAACCCCCCTGGCCAACCGACAACACTTCATCCTCAAACTCACCCTCGCAGCCACCGTTTGGCTGTTCTACGCCGTCCTCATCAACGTCCGCTACGCCTCCCGTTTCCGTGGCCCGCGCGCAGCCTGGCTGAGCATCGCCGGCTTCGCCCTCCTGCTCGCCACCTTCGCCATCGTCGCCGCCACACCACAAACCAAATCCAACCCAACCAAACCCAACAGCAACATCACCCAACTCGATCCTGCACCTTTCTCCGCGGCCCCAGCGACAACCGATCGCGTTGAAAATAACTGGGAGGTGCCCCCATGCGCATCCTCCTAGTCGGCATCAACCACCGCACCGCCGCCATCGATCTCCGCGAGCGCATCGCCCTCGCCGGCGACCGCCTCGACCGCGTCTACGACCGCATCTCCGCAGACTTCCCACTCGCCGAGTGCATCATCCTCACCACCTGCAACCGCACCGAGATCTACATCGCACGCCCATCGCACGAATCACCCACCCCCGACCAACTCCTCGCCCTGCTTGCCGAAACCTGCGACGTCCCACGCGACACCCTCACCGCCGCCTCCATCCAACGCCAAAACGAACAAGCCGTCGCCCACCTCCTACGCGTCGCCTGCGGACTCGACTCCATGATCCTCGGCGAGCCCCAGGTCCTAGGCCAAATCAAGCACGCCTACGACCGCGCCACCGCCCGCGCCCTGGTCGGACCCATCCTCCACCGCGTCTTCCAGGAAACCATCCGCACCGCCAAACGCACCCGCTCCACCACCGGCATCGACGCAGGCCACCTGTCCATCGGCTCGATCGCCGTCGACTTCGCCCGACGCATCTTCCAACGCTTCGACGACAAAACCATCGTGGGCATCGGCGCCGGACCCATCGCCAAACTCACACTCCGCCACCTCGCCGACCTCAACCCCGCCCGACTCTGGCTGACCAACCGCTCGCCCGACCGCGCCCGCGACCTCGCCCAACAGCTCGACCTCGCCGGCCCCAACCGCGGCCCACGCCCGTTCGAAGACCTTGACCAACTGCTCACCGAAGCCGACATCATCCTCACCGCCACCGCCGCACCCACACCCTTGATCACCGCCGACCGCTTCAAACCCCTCATCCGCCGACGCCGACACCGCCCACTCCTGATCATCGACCTCGCCGTCCCCCGCGACGTCCAACCCGCCGTCGCCGCACTACGCAACGTCTTCCTCTACAACATCGACGACCTCCAATCCGTCGCCGCCGACACCAACGACCAACGAAAATCACTCGCCGACGCCGCCGAGCCCCAACTCCTCACCGCCGCCAACCAAACCATGGCCGCCATCCACAACCAGGACATCGGCCGCACCATCCGCGCGCTCCGCCAACGCCTCCACAACTACGCCGACGCAGAAACCGCCCGCACCCTCACCAAACTCGCCGCCACCGACCCACAATCCCTCGCCGACAAACTCCCCGACGCCCTGCGCGAACACACCCACCGCCTGATCAACAAAATCCTCCACCTACCCCTAAGCAAACTCGACCAAGCCGAACAAGGCACCCACCTCGGCTTCTACGCCGCCGCCCTGCACCGCCTCTTCGGAATCGAAGAACACGAACAACAAAACGAAACCCAATCCCCCGACACACCCGCCCCCGATACCGCGCCAGACACACCCCCCGCCCCCCGGGTGCCACTGACAAGTCCGCTTGTCAGTGTCCAACCCTCGCCAACCATGCCCATAACTAGCCGCGACCGTAAGGGAGCGGGTTCCCCCGCCCTCGCCAATCAATCCCAACATCAAAAACCACGCTAGGGTGCCTGTGGCTAGGCGCAGCGTGCCACAGACCAAGCCAAACCCCCGGACTCCCCCCCATGCTTGGCAGCCACCTCTCCATCGCCGGCGGCCTACACAACGCCCTCCTTGCCGCCCAACAGCTCGACACCGCCTGCGTCCAGGTCTTCACCAAAAACCAGCGCCAGTGGCGCGTCCCCCCGCTCACCGAAGAACAAATCAAACTGTGGCACGACCACCGCAAATCAACCGGCATCAAGACCGTCGTCAGCCACGACAGCTACCTCATCAACCTCGCCAACCCCGACGACGAACCCTGGGAAAAATCGATTGACCTCTTCGAGCACGAGCTCACACGCTGCGAACAGCTCGACATCCCCTACCTCGTCGCCCACCCCGGCGCCCACGTCGGCAGCGGCGAGCCCGCCGGCCTCCAACGCATCGCCGATGCGCTCGACCGCATCCACAAAAAACTGCCCAAACTAAAAACCCTCACCTGCCTCGAAGTCACCGCCGGCCAGGGCACCAACCTCGGCGCACGCTTCGAGCACCTCCGCCACATCATCGACACCGTCAAACACCCCGACCGCCTCGCCATCTGCCTCGACACCGCCCACATGCTCGCCGCCGGCTACGACCTCACCTCCCCCACCGCCACCCGCAAAACCCTCAAACATGCCGACCACATCCTCGACCTCGACCGCGTCAAAGTCCTGCACATCAACGATTCCAAAACCCCCATGGGTAGCCGCGTCGACCGCCACGCCCACATCGGCCAAGGCCATATCCCCCTCGACTCCTTCAAAATAATCCTCAACCACCCCAAACTAAACCACCTCCCCATGATCCTCGAAACCGCCAAAGAATCCGCCCCCAACGGCCACCCCTGGGACGAGATCAACCTCCAAACCCTCCGCGCACTGATGAAACCAAAACGCCCCCGCAACGAGCCCCGCGCGTAAGCAGGGGTCCTACCAACTTCCCCCAAGCCATTGCATCCTCCCGCGCGCACGGGTGCCTGTGGCTAAGCGAAGCGTGCCACAGCCCACCCCCCTCCCCGTACCACCCACCATCCTGCCCAACACCCAAACACTCCCCGTCCTTCACACTTCCTCCCCTTCCCCCCGTCGGGTGACACTGACAGGCGCGCTTGTCAGTGTCGATCAACCAACCAACAACACCCCCTACCACTGGCGACTCACCCACAAGTGCTCCCTCACTCTCTTCGCCGTGCCACTGGCGGCTTGCCCGCCAGTGCTCCCCACTCCCCTCAATTGCCACTGCTGGCTCGCCAACCTGTGCTCCAACGGGTGGCATGGGCAAACTCGTTTGCCCATGCTCTCTCGCTCGGGTACCACTGCTTGCTTGCCAAGCACTGGCCCATCCCCCTCCCGTAGGTCCGGCGATGCCGGACATCAAAACACTCCCCCTCCTTCACCCCCTCCCCGCCCGACCGCTGCCACACAACCCACCCCCGACGCCGAATAAAAACAACCCCCGGCTCGTCGTGAACCGGGGGCTGATTAATCCGATCGTGACTGCTTAACTCAACCCGCCCGACGACGCACCACACCCGCCAACACCCCCAGCCCCATCAACCCCAGCGCCGCGCTCACCGGCTCGGGGATGACGCCGGGGCCCCCGGTCGTCGGCAGGTCCATGAAAGTCACCCACTGCCCGGGGTTAGTAGCACCACCGGCCGCAAAAAAATTCAACGCTAAGCTTGACGGGGCTTGGTTGGTGAACATCTCGTTGTAGGTCCCGGGCACCGTAATCGTTGCGGTTACCGCGGTGAACGAGAAATCACCCGTGAACGAAGCTCCGGCGAGGGCCTGGAACGCGGTTGAGTTGGTTGACGGGCTGAATGAGCCAGAGGTAGCAACGGGCGCCGGACCCGTGAGGTTTTCGAACACCAGGGTCGTTGGGGACGGATCAAACCCAAAAGCACCGACGCCTGATTCGAAACTAATGCCTACCCCCCGAAAGTCAGGAAAGTCCGCCGGCGGGGCGACGTTGATCTTCTGGCCCGCCGGGGCCTCCAAACGCAGAGTGAACGTCTTGTCAACTGAAAAATCAGCCGTCAGCAGGGGGACGACACTGGCGGATAATGAATTGGAAGATCCGAAGAGACCAAAAACGTCCGAGATCTGATCGAGCACCGCGGTGTAGGTGACAGCGTTGGCGGTGGTGCTAAGCCCCATGGCCAGGGCCGCCGCCGTCAGGGCCGTGAACGCCCGCCGTGTACTTTGGGTGCGGTGATTTGTCATTGCGTTGCCTCAGTTCCTTTCTAGACCGACATGCCTATCAAAACCCCACCGGGCACAAGCCCGACAGACCACCGCCCCCCCACCAAGACGCCCGCAACAAGCGCAACAAACTGCGCCCTCACCGACCCAAAAAACCAAATCTCAATTTATTCTCACGGCCAGACATGGCCGCACTATGAAATACACTTCCGAACCAAACCACTTAACCTTTGGGCACACACCAGAACCGGCGCCGCCCGACATGCCCCCGCCCTAGCGGGGGGGGGGCGGGGCGG
>JAJDCY010000020.1 GCA_029260595.1 Phycisphaeraceae bacterium
CCAGTGCCCCCCCAAACCCCCACCCCGCTATTCCGGTACCATGACACCGCACAAAACCTGACCACCCCGCGAACACGCGACCAAAAACCAACACACCATCCCAACCCCGCAACGCCCCTCAAAAAAGCCCTCCCATGAAAATCGCCATCCTCTCCCGCAAAGCCTCCCTCTACTCCACCAACCGACTCAAAGAAGCCGGCGAGGCCCGCGGCCACGAGGTCCACGTCATCGACTACCTCCGCTGCTACATGAACATCACCTCACACAAGCCCAGCATCATCTTCCAGGGCAAAAGCCTCACCGGCATCGACGCCGTCATCCCACGCATCGGCGCCTCACGCACCTTCTACGGCACCGCCGTCGTACGACAGTTCGAGATGATGGACGTCTTCCCCGCCAACGAATCACAGGGCATCAGCCGCTCACGCGACAAGCTCCGCTGCCTACAACTGCTCTCACGTGAAGGCATCGGCCTCCCCGTCACCGCCTTCGCACACTCAACCAAAGACGTCGAAGGCGTCATCAGCACCGTCGGCGGCGCACCGCTGATCGTCAAGCTCCTCGAAGGCACACAGGGCATCGGCGTCGTCCTCTGCGAAACCAAAAAAGCCGCCGAGTCCGTCATCGAAGCATTCCGCGGACTCGACGCCAACATCCTCGCACAGGAGTTCATCAAAGAAGCAGGCGGCATGGACATCCGCTGCTTCGTCGTCGGCGGCAAAGTCATCGCCGCCATGAAACGCCAGGGCGCCGAAGGCGAGTTCCGCTCCAACATCCACCGCGGCGGCTCCGCCGAAAAAATCAAGATCACCCCCGAGGAACGCTCCACCGCCACACGCGCCGCCAAAGCCATGGGCCTCAACGTCGCCGGCGTCGACCTGCTCCGCTCCAACCACGGACCCGTCGTCATGGAGGTCAACTCCTCACCCGGACTCGAAGGCATCGAAAATAGCACCGGCATCGACGTCGCCGGCAAAGTCATCGACTTCCTCGAAAAAAACGCCAAACCCGGCAACACCAAAGACCGCGCCAAAGGCTAAACCCACCAACCACCCCACAGCCCCCCGTAGGGTGGGCACGGCCCACCTTCCCCCCCTCCCCCGTAGGGTGGGTTGAGCAAAGCGAAACCCACCATCCCCCTCCCAAACAAAAATACCCCGGCCGAAGCCGGGGTCTGTGTAATCAAAGTCCCTCAACTCACCTCACCCAACCCGCCGCCGCGTCACCACACCCAACATACCTAACCCCATCACACCCAGTGTTGATGTGATCGGCTCCGGCACGATCGGCCGCACCGTCAGGTGGTCCCACGCGTTCCAAACCGGCAAGCCACCCAGCGGGTTCGGCAATGTGACCGAATTGCCCGCCTCACCAAGCCGGATCTTTAACACCGTGGACACGTCGAATCCCGGTGTCTCAAGAAACAGCGAAAACGGCCCCTGCGCAGCCGCCAAACCCGGCTGAATCGCATAATTCCCCCACAGCCCGCCCTGCGGAACCGTCGGCAGCACCCACGTCCGGGTCAGGCCCGCCATGTCCTCCAGTTCCAGATACACATCCCAGATCCCCGGCGGCGCCAGCAATGAAAAATCAATCACCGCGTTCGACAGATCCGGATCCACGTCATACTCGTACTCCCACCCCGCAACCGGCAACAAACCCGCCCCCGCCGTGTTATCCCACTCCATCACCAACGAATCAAACTCGGTCCCATTCTGATCCGGTAGAGCGGCCAACGGCGCGATCTGCGATTGCACAGCCACCGCCTCGTTAAACCCCATCATCGGCAGTTGGCCATTCAGCAGATCCAACACATTCTGACCGGGCAATGCGGGGTGAACATTGCCCCCGCTACCGCTGGCCGCGGCCCAATCCACAGCCTGACCGTGCCCGATCGAGAAATACGGCGACGCATCCGCGACCGGTGTCATACACAGCCCCACACCCACAACACAAACCCACACCGCACTCCAACGACCTGACAAAAATCGCTTTCGCATGGCTGCTCTCCTTTTCTTGTTGACGCTTACGCCACCCATAAACCCAAGCCTCGTAATCTCGATCCTCTCACTGCGAATCTCGATGCCGGATCCTCACACACCCCCGCAAACACCATCCACGCCCGGCACCACTGCTTGCCCGCCACCCCCGCCACACACACGTGCTCCATAGGCCAACCCCCTTACCCGCCCGCGCCCCAGCGCCCAACCGCGCCCACCAACCACAACGCCAACCGCGCCGCAGCCCGATCGCCCGCTCCACCAACCGCTCAGATCTCAACATCTCAACTCGGCCTGACCCGGCCGAAAAAACCATCGGATCAATCGACCCATTGGGCACACGCCAGGAACAGCGCCGCCCGACATGCCCCCATTTTACCAAACCCCGCCCCCACTCCAACCCCATCCCCCGCAACGCTCCGTATTTTCCAGGAATTGAGTACTTCCGCCCCACCCACAACCCCTCAATCCGGCCACTCCACCCCTCCCCCACGCTATAAT
>JAJDCY010000021.1 GCA_029260595.1 Phycisphaeraceae bacterium
GTTCGCCCCGGTCAACACCAGCCCGCCCGTGCCCTCGGCACGCAGCGTCGCGGCGTTGGTGAAGCTCTGAGTCACATCCGGGTCGATCGTCAGGGTCTGGTCGCCCTGGGCCAGGATCGTCCCGTTATTGATCATCCCGCCGACGCCGGTCAATAACTGGCCTGCACCGCGGATCGTGTGGTCAGCTCCGTTGACCATCACGTCACCGTCAGCGCCGTTGCGCAGCAGGTTCGCCGTTGTGTTACTCATCACGATCTCGCCCGATCCACTCAAGGTACTCCCACCGTCGACCCGCAGGGTCGTGGTGTGCCCAGTCGAGTTGATCGTGACCAGCCCCTGATTGGTCAGCCCGGCCGCACCGCCGATGGTTAAGCTGGTATTGTTTCCCACAATAAGGTGGTCACTCGCATCGACCGTCACCGAGTTCACGGTCGCGTTGATATTCAGCGTGACGACCGAGTTTGCCAGGTCACCGTTGTCGATCAGCACGTCCGACGCGGCGTTGGGCAGGACGGCTGGGTTCCAGTTGCCGGCAACGTTCCATAAACCTGTCCCGCCATCCCAGTCGGCCGCCTGAGCCGCGGGCGAATACCCCGCTGAAACTACCAATGCGACCGCAGCCGCGACCTTCCGGGCCCGGGCACTAGTGACACCGCGGCGTACTTTTCGGTGAGCGCGTAACGACATGACAATCCCTCCATCTCTACCTAGCAGGCAGAACGGTTAAACAAACCGACTTCGTCTTTCACCCACGCGAAAACGGAGGGATTCTCCCCCTTCCGAGTCCGCGCTAACTCAACTCTAACCCGAAAATACCTAATTGCAAAGAAAATAAGGCAGTTTCACACCAATTTTGCTTTGATAATCCCCCCCCAAAGCCACACCAACACCAACCTCGCCCCCCTGCCTGGCGATGCGATCCTCCTCTTATGCCCGCTCCTTGGCCCGCCGCCGCAGTTCCGCGTCGATGAAGCCGCCGAGGTCGCCGTCGAGTACCCGTTGAGGGTTGCCCATCTCGAAGTTGGTCCGGTGGTCCTTCACCCGGTTGTCATACAGGACGTAGCTGCGGATCTGGGTGCCCCAGCCCATATCCAGTTTGCCGCCGGTAACGGCGGTGAGTTCGGCCTGGCGTTTTTGCTCCTCGATGACTTCGAGTTTGCCTTTGAGGATGGCGATGGCTTTGCGTTTGTTTTGTTCGAGTTTTCGCTCAGCCGAGCAGACGATCATGATGTTGGTCGGCTTATGCACCAAACGAACGGCTGTGGCGAGTTTGTTGACGTTCTGTCCGCCGGGGCCGGACGATCGAGCAAAAGGGGTGATTTCGATCTCGTTCTCGTCGACCTCGAGTTCCCCGTCGTCGTCAAACTCGGGCACAACGTCCACGGCTGCGAAGCTGGTCTGCCGCTTGCCCTGGGCATTGAACGGCGAGACGCGTGCCAGCCGGTGCGTCCCGCGCTCGGCTGACAGATACCCGTAGGCCATCGGCCCGCGCACCCACAGCGTGACGTCTTTGAGCCCGGCCTCTTCGCCGACGGTCTTGTTGATCTCGGTGACAGCCCAATCCATCGACTCGAAGTAGTGCAGGTACATCCGCAGGAGCATCTCGGTCCAGTCCTGCGCCTCGGTCCCACCCTCGCGCGAATAGATTGATAGGTACACGTTGCGGTGGTCGTGCTTGCCGGACAGCAGTGACAGCGAATCGATCCGGTCCAGCCGTGTGATCAGCCCGTCGATCTGATCGTCGACTTCCTCACGTGTGTCGGCGTCATCGGCCTCCTCGGCCATCTCCCACAGCAGTGCAAGGTCGTCGACGGCCCGCTGGACCTCGCGGATCGGGTCGATCTGCGCTTTGATAGTTTTGAGTTCCGCAACCACGCGGTTCGCGCTTGACGGGTCATCCCAAAATCCGGGATCGCCCATCAGCGCTTCGAGTTCTTTGAGACGCTCCGCTTTCTGATCGCAGTTAAAGAGAGTCGCGGGTGGTCAAGACCCGCGCCTGCATGTCGGTGATAATCCCGGGGATGTTCTCATGCATCGTCGAGTCCTTCCAGAAACGCCTCGATCCGGTCCACGCCCTTGTCGATCTGTTCCATCGCAGCCGCAAAGCTCAGCCGCACGTGGGCCGGCGCGCCGAAGTCCTCGCCCGGCACGACCGCGACCTTGGCGTGATCCAATAGTGACGACGCGAAGTCCGATGCGCTGCGAATCACTTTCCCGGCCGGATCAGCCTTGCCGAACGCGGCCTGCGAAACATCCGGGAACACGTAAAACGCGCCCGACGGTTTCGCACACACCACCCCGGGCATCGCGGACAGCCGCGCGTGCGTGTGCTCGGCCCGCTCGGCGAACGCCTTTCGCATCGACTCGACCGCGTCCTGCGGCCCGTGCAGCGCTGCCCGCACAGCCGGGAGGCAGAAGCTGGTGATGTTCGAGGTCATCTGGCTTTGCAGCTTGCTCATCGCGGCGATCACGTCGGCCGGGCCGATCGTGAAACCGACCCGCCAGCCGGTCATCGCGTAGGTCTTGCTTAGACAATTAAACGTGATCGTGCGCTCGGTGACGGCCGGGTGAAGCCCGGCGAAGCTGACGAACGGGTGCGCGCCAAACACCAGCCGCTCGTAGATCTCATCAGAGAAAACCAGCAACTGCGGGTGCTCGGCCACCACGGTTGCCAGGGCCTTGAGCTCGTCCGGGCTGTACATCGCGCCGGTCGGGTTGCTGGGTGAGTTGATCACCAACACGCGGCTGCGCGGGGTGATCGCGGCGGTGAGTTGTTCGGGGGTGATTTTGAAACCGTCCGCGGCGCGGCTTTGGATGACCTCGACGCTTGCCCCGGCCAGCTTGGCCTGCTCCGGGTAGCTGACCCAGTACGGAGAGGGTAGGAGCACCTCGTCGCCGGGGTTGCACACCGCGGCAAACGCGAGGTACAGCGCGTGCTTGCCGCCGCAAGAGATCACGACGTTCTCGGGCTCAGCCTTGAACCCGTGGCGGTCGTTCATGTACTCGGCGACGGCTTGGCGCGCATCGGGCGTGCCGGCGACGGGCTGGTACTTGGTCACGCCGGTGTCGAGCGCGTCGCGTGCGGCCTGTTTGATGTGGTCGGGCGTATCAAAATCGGGTTCGCCGGCACCCAAGCCGACCACGTCGACCCCGGCCGCCTTCATGGCCTTGCTCTTGGCCGTCACCGCGAGCGTGCTCGACGGCCTCATCGCATTGACCCGATCCGACAATCGCATGCTCGCCCGGCCTTTCCGTAACCGCTCGGCCAAGTCGTTCGGCCGATGCGCGGCGCAGCGTAGCAAGCGGTCGGTGCCCAATCAAAATGGCGCGCATCGACCGTGTCGCCGCCGCTTCCCCGCATTGCACCGCGGCCCTAGAATGACCGGGTTCCGCCGACGCGCCACTACTCACAGCCGACCACGGGGACCGCCATGACCAAACCCAAGGCTCACGCAATCCGTATCGTCGCGATCTCCGGCAGCGTTCGCCCGGGTAGCTACACCGCGATGGCACTGGCGATTGCCGCGAGTGAAGCCGCGAAGCACCCGGGCGTAACCGTCGAGTCCTTCGACCCTGCCGACCTGGACCTGGCCTTGCCCGGCACCGGCACCGACCCGTCGCCATCGTTGCAAAAACTCACCGTTGCGGTTGAGTCCGCGACGGGCCTGTTGCTGGCTACGCCCGAGTATCACGGCAGCTACAGCAGTGTGATCAAGTTGGTAATCGACAACCTTGGGTACCCCTCAACGCTGTCGGGCAAACCGATCGCGCTGCTGGGCGTTGCCGGTGGCCAACTCGGTGCGATCAAAGCGATGGAGCACCTGCGTAGCGTCTGCTCGCATGTCGGCGCACTGGTGCTGCCCGGCCCGGTTTCGATTCCCTCCGTTCACAAAGCGTTCGACGAGCAGGGCAACTGCATTGATGAGACGGCCGACCGGCACATCCGTCGTGCCGCTAACAACCTGATCGAATACATCCACAACCACATCTGCCCCAAAGCCGCGCTCGAAGAGATGGCCCGCCAGGCCGCATCGTGACCCGCGATCCTTCGCAGGGAAACCCATGACAACGATCCGACCCGGCAACCAACGCGGCCACTTCGACCACGGTTGGCTGGATACGTATCACTCGTTCTCGTTCGGCGAATACCACGACCGCGACCACATGGGCTATAGCTGCCTGCGTGTGCTCAATGAGGATCGCATTTCGCCCGGCCAGGGCTTCGGCACACACCCACACCGCGATATGGAGATCATCACCTATGTGATGGCCGGCGCACTTGAGCACCGTGACAGCATGGGTAACACGGAAACCATCCGCGCCGGGCAACTGCAATACATGGGCGCGGGGACCGGCGTCACACACAGCGAGTACAACCCGTCCGACACCGAAGCAGTCCACCTAATCCAAGTCTGGATCATCCCGAGCGAGCGCGGGCTCGACCCGGCCTACAGTCAGGTTGCTGCCGTCGATGAGAAAGAGCCTGGCCGGTTCACCCTCGTCGCGTGCGGCCGCGACAAAGCCGCGCCCATCACCGTCCGTCAAGATGCGAGATTGTTGCTAGCCCGTATCGACGCGGATAATCCGGCGACTTACGAATCGGACCCCGCGCGCCACCTGTGGCTGCAGGTCACCCGTGGCACACTCGCTCTGGGCGAACACACACTCACCGCCGGCGACGGCGCCGCGATCACCGAAGAAACCCGCATCTCGCTAACGGCATCATCCCCCGCAGAGGCGCTGCTGTTCGATATGCCCTAGCCCGCCTGCGCCGATCGACTGCTCTCTTCTCGATCCGCATCGTGCTCGGCTGCGTGATCCAACCGCAGATACCCGCTCAGCCACCGTGTTCCGAGATAGAACGGCAGGGTGTCGACCAGCGCCGCGACGAGTTTAAATAGATACCCCGACCAGATGAACACCAATAACTGCCGCGCGATCGGTTCGTCCGCTTCGATCGGTAACGCCCGCGCATAGAAGTGCGTGATCAGGATCACCGCTGTCGTGTCGACCAATTGACTCACCAGCGTCGACCCGTTGTTGCGCAGCCAGAGGTGTTTGCCGCGCGTCAGCCGTTTCCAGAAGTGGAACACATACACGTCGATGAACTGGGCGGCGAGGTACGCGATCATCGACGCGGCCACGGCCCCGAACGCCAGGTGTTTAACCTCGAAGAACACGCGCCCGTGCTCACCAACGAACGGCAAGCCGGTTGCCGGATCGATCGGCGGGTGTGGGGGCAGCGCCGCGCCCAGCCAGAGGATGAAGATCACCCAGAGGTTCAGTGCCAGCCCGACCCACACGACCAGATTCGCCCGCTTCCGCCCGTACAACTCGCTGATAAAGTCGGTGCAGAGGAAGGTGATCGGGTATGGCAGGACGCCGACCGCGACCACAAGCGGTACGCTCAACCCCCACAGCTCGAACGACAGGTCCAGGAACCGGGTGATCCCGAGCAGGTTGAGCATCGCCAACGTGCCGAGGAACAGCCCCGCCAGCACCAAGAACACCCGCTCGCGACGCTCGTGCAGCCATGCCGGCACCGCCTCGGGTCGAGCCTGCGCACCAACTGTGGCCGGGCTGTTCGCTGGGTCTGTCATGAGAACTACGTCACCAATTCAGATCTCGCCAACGGTACTACTACGCCAAAGAGGTATACTACGGAAGCTCCGCACCGCGAGGCGTTCCGCCCGCAGAACCAACGGCGAACCGATCTGACCCCAAAAACAAGGGCCCGCTGGATGGCAAGCAAAACTTCACGCCTACCGATCTACGACGGCGAGGGCGACCAGCTGATGGAAGAGAAGAAGCACGAAGCCATCGACCGGCTGATCATGCTCCCAGACGCTCGGCCGACCAAAACGCCGAACAACAAACCCCGGCTGCGAATCATGTGGGGGCAGCACCTGCTCGAAGACCTTCTCATCGGGCGATACCGGACCGTCGTGTGCGCCGTCAACGCCGACGACAACAGCCAGGGCATCATTGCCCACCTGGCCACGCTCCTGCCGACCAGCCAGTGGGACAACGAATCGATCACCGCGCGTGCGCGCCAGTTCAGCGTCGGAGAGACCGTCAAGGTTCTTAAATACGACATGGACTCCATCGAGGCGCTGGCATTGCTCCGCCCGCCGCAGCACGACCATCTCACCCTCGATGACCTGTCCAAAGGGTTCCAGATCGTTGCCGAGATGATCCGCCGCCGCTCGCAACGCCTACCGTCGGCGTCGGTCAGTTTTATGGGTGCCCGCTCCAACGCCCTGGCCGAGGAAATGGACGGGTACACCGGCGACCGCCCGAGCCTCGAAACCGTTCTGAAGATCATGTACAGCTCCGGCTACACGGGCGACGTGTACCCTACGCCCGCGATGTGGGCGGCCGCCCCGACGGCTGTCTATGCCCGCTACCCGTTCCCGCCGTCGCTTGAAGCGATGCGTCACGGAGGGTCATGATCGCACGCTCGCGCCGATCGGCCGAAATCGCTGCTGGCGTAGTTCAATAAGGGAGTTAGGATTTCCATGCCGACCCGCCTACAATACCAAGTGCGTGCGGCGATTCTGAAACGTATAATTCAATGCTGTCCGCACTGAGCTACGATAGGGGAAGAGACCAGCGGTATGCCCAAGGATCAGCTACAACTCGTCCGCTCATCCAAGTATCCGTTTGATGCGTTTTTGTTCGTGCAGCGCGGGCTGGATTACACCGTCCGGCGGATCCACGGCGACCCGGCATCCGCGCAGGACGCGGCCAATCGCCACGTCAGCGGCCAGTCCCTTTGCAACGGTCTGCGTGACTACGCGCTGCAGCAATACGGACTGCTTGCCCGGGCCGTCCTCGGGCACTGGCGGATCCACAGCAGCGAGGACTTCGGCCACATTGTCTTCGCGCTCGTCGACGCCGGCTTGATGCACAAAACCGACGACGATTCGATCGACGATTTCATCGGCGTTTATGAGTTCGACGAGGCGTTCGCCCCGGAGTTGCAACTCAGTAAGAAAAACTAGACGGCCCGTCGTTTCGCGGCAGCGGCCCGAACCGACGCGGGAGATATCACTCAACCAATCCCTTATGCTGGAGACAGATCCCCATGAGCGAGGTCTACAACCCGGAATCTGAAGCGTTCAAAGAGCTTGAATCACTCGAGATCGAGGCCCGCGAGTTGGCCCGCAAACGCGGCGCTGCCAAATCTTCGGCAGAGAAAAAAGTGCTCGAGCGCCAACTCGAAGAGGCGCATAAGCGGATCGAAGTGCTCAAGCGGAAACTCAAGCCCTAGCGATTTTATCGGGCCGCCGGGACGGCCGGCGCGAGTCACCGACCGGCCAACGCCTGACACCCATGGCTTGCTGCAATCGATCAGGGAGGGATACCACTGCCACGTCACACTGCGGCCAGAGCCGTTACCAGAGGATTTATCGGAGCCTCAAGGCCGCGCAACGTGCCCCCGGACGCGCTCTAACTCTATTGTGTGGATGAACCGATGATTACCTGACAGGCCTGCGATTTGGGGTAACATCGCCGACGCAGCCGCACGGTGCAACGCAGCACGGGTACCAGCATGAATATCCTCGGAATCTCAGCTTTCTATCACGACAGTGCGGCCTGCCTGGTGCAGGACGGCGCGATCGTCGCTGCCGCCCAGGAAGAACGGTTCACCCGCAAGAAGCATGATTACCGCTTCCCCCAGAACGCGATCAACTACTGCCTGGAGCACGCCGGGATCACGCCGGCTGACCTCGACTACGTCGCGTTTTACGACAAGCCGCTGGTCAAGTTCGAGCGCCTGCTTGAGACGTACCTCTCGTTCGCTCCGATCGGCTTCCAGTCGTTCCTCGCGGGCATCCCGTTGTGGCTTAGACAGAAACTCTATCTCCCGCGCGAGATGGACCGCGGCCTGAACCACCAATACAAAGGCCGATACGTCTTCACCGACCACCACGAATCCCACGCGGCCAGTGCTTTCTTCCCCTGCCCGTTCGAGGAAGCGGCCATCATGACGCTCGACGGTGTCGGCGAGTGGTCGACCACCACCTACGGCTATGGGCGGGGCAACAAGATCACGCTCACGCACGAGCAGCGCTTCCCCCACTCGCTGGGGTTGCTGTACTCGGCGTTCACTTACTTCACCGGTTTCAAGGTCAACTCCGGCGAGTACAAGCTCATGGGCTTGGCGCCCTACGGCGTCCCTCGCTTCAAGGACCTGATCCTCGACAACCTGCTCGACCTCAAAGAAGACGGCTCGTTCCGCATGGACATGTCGTACTTCAACTACTGCCAAGGCCTGACCATGACGGGCGCGAAGATGGACAAACTCTTCGGCAGCCCCGCCCGCAAAGCCGAGACACGGATCACCCAGCGCGAGATGGACATTGCCGCGTCGATACAGAAGGTCACCGAAGAGGTCATGCTCCGTACCGCCCGTCACGTCCGCAAGGAAACGGGCATGCGCAACCTCGTGCTCGCCGGTGGTGTCGCGCTCAACTGCGTCGGCAACGGCAAGGTCCTCGCCGAGGACATTTTCGACAACGTATGGATCCAGCCCGCGGCCGGCGACGCGGGCGGCGCGCTCGGTGCCGCGATGTTCGTCTGGCACCAGCTACTCGATAAACCTCGCGAGGTTGACAACGTCCACGACCTGCAGTCCGGCTCACTGCTGGGGCCTCGCTACACCGACGACCACATCAAAACCTACCTCGATTCAGTCGGCGCGACCTACCACTACTACGAGAACGAAGACGAGTGCGTCGACGTCATCGCCGCGCAGATTGCCAATGAGAAAATCGTCGGGCACATGCAAGGCCGCATGGAGTTCGGGCCACGTGCACTGGGCGCCCGATCCATCATCGGCGACCCGCGGTCAGCCGAGATGCAGTCGGTGATGAACCTGAAGATCAAGTTCCGCGAGTCATTCCGCCCGTTCGCCCCTTGCGTGCTGCGCGAGGACGTCAGCGAGTGGTTCGATCTTCGCCAGGATCAGGAAAGCCCTTATATGCTCCTGGTCGCCCCGGTGCAGGATGCCAAACGCCTGCCCGTCAACGGCGAAGCCGAGGGCCTCGAAGGCATCGACCTGCTCAAGGTCGCCCGCTCCGAGGTTCCCGCCATCACCCACGTCGACTACTCGGCCCGCGTCCAGACCGTCGACACCGAGCGCAACCCGCGCCTCTACCGCTTGATCAAACGGTTCAAGGACAAAACCGGCTGCCCGGTGATCATCAACACCAGCTTCAACATCCGTGGTGAGCCAATCGTCTGCACACCCGAACACGCCTACCGCTGCTTCATGGCCTGCAACATGGACGTGCTGGTGATGGAGAACGTCATCCTCTTCAAGCACGAACAGCCCGCCGCCAAGAAACACGAGATCGAAGACTACATCGCGCAGTTCGATTTGGACTAGCCGACGAGACAGACTCGGGCCGTTCAGGCGGAGCTATCGATGACCGCCAAGCCTGCGATCCCATCCTCGCCAATCTCCCCAACAGCGTCGTGGATCGATGTGATTGTTGTCGCCGCTGCACAATGGCCTATGGCGGCCGTGGCAGTAGATTGGATTCTGTCACCACCAAACTACCAAGCCACAGCAGCCGACATCTGGACCGTCGGCTTGAGTGTTGCCGCAACGGCAGGCTGGCTCGTAACCATCAGGCGTTTAGGTAATTTCATCATTCTGCGGTGCGCGTCGGCTGTATGCCTGATGCTTGCCTCCGCGATCTCATTCCGTGAAGCACCCATCGAGTTAACGTTGATATTCATGGTGCTCGCTGGGGTGGCCTCTGCATTCGCGGCTTGGGCTGGACGACGCAAGCGGCTGTGCTTGGTGCTCTGTAACGGTGTTGGCATAGCCGTACTGCTGCTGGGTGTGGAAGCCGCTACTGATCCCAGAACCGGCATGGGAATTCGTATCGATGACCAGCGGTCTGCTGCGGAGCTGTACATCAACGACGCCTCGACCATGTGGCGACTTCAACCCGATAGTGTTACGCACCATCGGATCATCCTCGACGGACAGGAAACCCTTTTCGACGTTACCTACCACATACAACCGGACGGCGGCAGACGGGTGCCGCTACGCCCGGACCATGGCTCTCGATGGTGCATACTCGGAGCTTCTTTTGCATTCGGACAAGGGCTGACGGACGACCAGACATTTGCGAACCGCATCCAAGCCCTCATCCCATCGGTGCGGGTCGAGAACTTCGCCGTGCCAAGCCTGGGCACCAGCGACGCACACTTCATCCTGCGCGAACGGCTTGAGAGAGCGCCCGACACATCCCGGGTGATCTACTTCATGATTGACGACCACTTCCGCCGAGTCGACCCGCCTTGGTCGAACACGGCCCTGGACTGGTGGACAGCTCAACGCCCCTTTTTTGAGTTACGCAACGGTCAACTGATCTATTTGGGTAAGCGCGGCGATTACCTATCGCTATTCGAACGCGCTCAAATCCACTTGTCTAAACGAACGTTCCTATACAATCTCTGGGCGCGTTGGCACCTGGCACAATGGCGTCCCACGAGGGCGAGTCAGCAAATCACTGCCGCTCTGATCCGCGATATGGCAGAGGCCTGCCGCAAGATCCCAAACTGCAAATTCTCTGTCATTCGACTGCCTGAAAAGAACTTTACGGAGCAAGACCCGCCCTTCATGGCTAAATGGCAAGACGGGCTGCGGCTGGATGGCGTCGAGGTTCTGGATTTCGTACCGGTGCTCCGCGATCATGCCCAAACGAGTGGGCAACCCGTCGACCACTACTTTTACCCAGTCGATTATCACCCTCGAACAACCTACATTGATCTATTGATGGCTTGGATAACACCCCACACCAAACGTTGGGCGGATCAGGCCGCGACAGAGATTAGTGATCCGACATGACACCAAGCGCGACGCCAAGCAGCCGATCGTTAACCACGATCTTCATCGGACTCGCACAGTGGCCGTTGTGCCTGGCTGTCTTGAGTGGTTCCGGGCTTGATCTCACACAGCCCGGGATTCCGTGGGACCCGATCGGTGTCGGGTTGTCCGGTACATCGATTCTCCTATGGCTGCTCGCACGACAGGGCAGGCACCCGCTGGCCCTGCGTCTACTCGGCGCGGCATTGCTGGCCGTGGCGAGCATGGTGATTTTTCGCGAGCAGCCCGTCGAGGTGTCGGCCCTCTTTCTGATGGTAGTTGCCGTGGCCGTAGCCGTGGCCGCGTTCAGGAGCGGGCATAGCCGTACCAGCCTGCTACTAACTAACGCAACCTTCGTGCTCGCGGTTTTCGTGTTCGTTGAATCCCTGTCCGGCCTGTGGGTGAGCCTTGCACCCCAACGCGCCACCGAGACCTGGGACGGCTCGGTCACCACAGCGGACGATGTGCGATCCGCTCGAGTCCTGCCCGATGCTACCGCACAACACCGCGCAAGCCTCGCGGATGGGACCCTTCTTTTTGACGTCACGTACCGCACCGGCCCCGACGGCACCCGTCGTGTCCCGGACCGCCCCGATACCGGCCGCACATGGCACATTTTCGGCGGGTCGTACACGTTCGGCAATGGGCTTGAAGACGACCAGACGATTGCGAATCAGATCCAGCGACGGCTACCCGACACGCGGGTGTTCAACCACGGCTGCGCTGGATACGGGACATCGGAAGCGTATCAGACACTGTGTGACGTCCTCGCCGATCGTTCGGATCCGGCTGTGTTCATCTACCTGTTCCTGGACGATCATTTCCGCCGAACAGCCGTTCCCCGCGTGATGCTCGATGAGCGATGGCTGTGGGATAAACCGCGTTTTGTTCTCGACGAAGCTGGGCTGCAACACCTCGGAAAGGTCAGCGACAACCTCGCCTGGACCGACCGCCTCCACGATCGGCTTTCTGAGCGATCATGGGTATATCGCAGGCTACTTCGAGCCCGCAGCTCGCGGTGGGTTCCTGGCCCCGCCGATCAGGATCTTGTCGCATCGATCATTGTCGAGATGAAACAGCGCAGCGATCTGGTCCCGGGCTGCCGATTCGTCGTGGTGCGATTGCCCATGTACCCGTCGGATTTTGATGAGTCCGCGCTACAACGGTGGCATGACGTGTTGCGAAATCACGGTGTCGAGGTGCTGGACTTCTCGCCGATTCTGAAGAACTGCATTCGCCGCGACAAACTCTCCCTTGACTCGTGCTTCTACCCTACCGACGGCCACGCCAAGCCGCGCTACGTCGAATACCTAATGGAGTGGCTGGCCCCGTACATGCAACGATGGCGATCGGAGACCTCGAAGAGTTCCCCGGATCCTTCGGGGTAGATCGTGGGTAGTTACGACTGGCAAGAAGCGCTTTGGAAAAAATCGTGCCGGGTGCCCTCGACGCGGTGACCCCTAGTACCTCATCCAGACGTGTACCGCTGCGGCCGCGGGTCGAGTTCGACACTTCAGTGAAATACCCGCTTGTCGCCACGGCATCTTCAAGAGCCGACAGGTTAGACGCCGGTATCCCATTGCACCCGCTACCCGATCCGTGTCATCTCGTTGAGGGTGAAGTGGGCAACGGCGTCGCGTGTGGCTTCCATGTAGGCCTTGAGCGGGGCGTTGTTCATGTGAGCCTGCCAAAGCTCGCGCGATTCCCAGTTCTCGAAATACAAGAACACAGCCGGGTTATCGTTGTCCTGGTGCATGTCGTACTGCAGGCAGCCCGGCTCGGTCAGCGTGGGTTCGAGCAGCTTCTCCAATTCGGATTTGACCAGGTCGATCTGATCCGGTTTCGCTTCGATCCGTGCGACGATCGTCAGGGGTTCGGGCATGGGGTTGGCTTTCGTGCTCGGGCGGGCGAGTGCGCCGCCGACTGCTTTGGTGAACGGGTGCGTGCCTAATCTTCAAAGAACTCGACGATGCCTGATTCGAGCGAGTACTCGGCGCCGACGACCACCAGCCCGTCGGCCTGGATCAGTTGTTCGAGGATCGCCGAACCGTGCCGCAGGTGGTCGGCCGACGCGCGGATGTTCGCCCGGACGGCGCGGCGGAGCAGAGCATCCTCGTCTGTATGCGGCCCCGCGTCGAGCACGGTCTCGATCGATGGGCGGATGCGGTCGACGATCGAGCGGAGGTTGGGCGAGCGTGCCCGGGTCGGCTGCTGCAGCTGTTCGAGCGCCGCGGTGACGGCGCCGCACATCGAGTGTCCCAGAACGACCACCAGCCGTGTGCCGAACCGGTCGGCGGCGAACTCGACGCTGCCGACCTGGGATGGGGCGACGATATTCCCCGCGACTCGGATCACGAAAAGATCGCCCAGCCCCTGGTCGAAGACCAGCTCCGCCGGGACGCGCGAATCCGAGCAACCCAGGATGATGGCGAACGGGTTCTGCCCGTCGACCAACTGCCGCCGACGCGATGGCCCGGCCAAATCCTGGCGATCGGGCGCGTTGGCAACAAACCGTCGATTACCGTCTCGCAACCGCACTAGTGCTTCGTCCGCAGCGATCATGGTGGTGTTATACGGCGTCCGGTCGGCGAGTGCATCAGGCCGCCGCCGTCACCAACCAACGCCCTGGCCGCCTGCACGATCTCTTGCTTGCACTGTGCGATCAGCTCGTCGTGATCAACGCCGGACTCCCGCGCGTTCCACAGACAGTCTTCGATCGCACTGGCATTGGATTTGAACGGCCAAAGCTCGTCGGGGATCGGGTTGTCGAGTTGGTCGATGACCTGCTTCCAGATCTTCATCGCGCCGTCGTAAGGATCGAGCTCGTCACTGACGATTTGCTTGGCGATGTCCCGCGCGGCACGGGATAGCCTAGGGGGCGGCAGTGTCATCTCAACAATCCGGCTTGTAGGCCGGAATCAAATGGTGATTATTCATCCGGGTCCTTGTGATCGAGGGTGTCGGACGACTTAGGCAGTTTTTTTTCTTCGGAGATGAGGCGGCGTTCTACCTTCTTCGCGTCCTCGGCGGGCGGTAGGGATTCCGGCCTGATGTCGCGCTTGTTCAACAGTTGGCGGACGTCGGCGTTGTTCTTGACGTGCTCGTGCGTGATGTTGTGTTCGGTATTCAGCCCACCGCGCTTGACATTAAAGGTGGTAATCTCGTTGGCGAAGTCCTTGGCCTTGATCGTGATCGTTGGGAGGAAGTCGGCGAGCGGGCGGCTCTTGGGGACCTTGAGCTTGCTTTCATTTCCTGGGTGGACTTGCCGCCGAACAGTGCCATGTCACCTTTGCTCCGAATGCGACCGAAACTCTGATTGCTGCGAAGCTTCTCAAATATGACGCCGGAAAGTTGCTTCTCAGAAGTGGTGAGTTTCTTTCGCGCCTGGAGGCGTTCGACCTCGGTGAGGCGCTGTTCGATGATCTCCTGTTTGCGGGTTTGGACCGCGAAGTAGGTTTGTGCGAAGGCGATCGCATCCTTCGACGGGTCGCCGTTTTGAGCGACCAGATAGCAGGCGTATCGGGTGAGCATGATGTCATCGATTTCGCGCTGGGCACCCTTGCCTACTTCGATCATTTTGCTGACATCAGCAAAATGATCGGCCGCGTCGTAACCCGTTGTAAGACAGGCGATTTTCGCCTTTTCGATGACCTGGACGAAGTTTCTCCATTGGGTGTAGCCCAATAGCGGCTGCAGGTCGCGGGCCATCCAGAACTCGACCCCTGTATCTTCCTCTGTCTGCACTAGGGCTTCGAAGTCGCTGTGTAGCTGGGCAATGATCGAGCTTTTCATCGTGATCCTCTCGCGGAGATCCGGTCGGACTTTGCGGGCGTTCCACCAACGGATTATCAACCGCAACGGGTATGGCCACCGGGTAACAAAGTCCTAATAATACACGAGGTCCCGTCGTGAAGTCGACTGCGGATCGGTCAACCCGGTTTGCAGGTGGGAAAGGTGAACTCCCCGAGCTGGACTCGAACCAGCAACCTTGCGGTTAACAGCCGCACGCTCTACCAATTGAGCTATCGGGGATCGACGTGATACAGCATAGCCGAGCATCGGCTTAGATCAACTCACGCTTGAGGGTGTTACCCGCTGGCCACGGCGGGGTTTGGGAGCGGTCGCGACGGGCGTGCGGGGTGGGGACAAAACCCGCATCGCTGGTGCGGTTAGAGCAATCGAAACCCGGCTGGCAAAATCGATCGCCGACCGGCCGTGACGGGTCGCCGTGGGCGGGTAGCGGTGGTATAATTCGTCGACACAAACTCAAACTGATCCCGAACTGACCCCGAACGGGTTTTAACCCGGATCCAGGGGGGCCCGAGCACAAGGGTTCATGCATGGCTACCAGCTTTGGTGCTTTGTGCACCGACTTTTACGTAAATCAGAAGCTATCGCTGAAGATGGACCTGCCTGGTGACCGCGAGACGGTCCTGCACCTGTTCGACCGGGTGCGCAAGTCGATCCCCGCGATGGAGCGATTCCACCGCTACGAGGGCGAGTTGTCGCTCGAATCGCGGCGCGACGCCGAGTATTCGTGGATGGCAATGCGGCGGACGAGCATCCGAACCGGGCACGTCAACCCTCAATCGATGGAGGCCGCGTACAAACTGCACAAGCTGGTGCTCGAGGTGGCCCCCTACCACCTGACGATCAGCCCGCTGGACGTGGACTACCTCGAGCTGATGTTCGGCTTCGATCTCGAGTGCCGGTCGAACCACGACGAGGTGGTCTACGATGCGCTGATGGCCGACTCGCCGATGGCCGACCTGCTGCGCGTGCCCGGCGGAAAGATCCTCGAGGTGCAACCGACATTCGGGATGTCCCTAAGCACAATCGGCGATCTGCAGGCGCACTTCGAGATCAAGACCCGGACCAAGAGCCGCCGTGGCAGCAGCAAGAAGTACCGCGGCGAGCCGCTGAGCCTGTTCCTGATCGTCCGCCAGTACGGGCCGGTGCCCACCATCGAGGACCTGCAGAGCGCGTTCACGAAACTGGCGGAACTGGCCGAGAAGCTCGCGGCCGAACGCATGGTGCCGAGCCTGCTGACACCGATCGCGCGGCAGATTACCTCGAGCAGCGCGTAACGCGGCGAGCGGCAAGTGCGACGCCGCGCCATCGTTTCTTCAATCGAATCTCACAGCTACGAACCCATGGCGTTTCTAGGCCGAGAATCCGACGCGGATCGGCTGCGTGCCGAGCGGTTCAAGGATTGGTTGAATCGGCAAAGCCCGTACGCGCTGCCTAGCTCGGCGATGGGGGCGCTCGCCGTGCTCGATGCAGTGACGATCGTGATCGGCGCGACGCTCGGGGTAATCGCGATTGTGTTGGGTGTGTGCGGGTTGGCCGACGTTCGCAAGCGGCCGAAGTTAGCCGGGCGACCGATGTGTGTTGCCGGCGTGGCGCTGGGCGGGATTGCGGTGCTGGCCAGCGCGGTGTGGTGGGTGGTGCTAAGCAACACGGGGTGATGCGGGCGGCGTGGTGCCGTTTGTGGAGCCCACTGGACTGAACACTGCGAACGAGCAACAAGATTCCTCCCTCTACGACACGGATGCCCCAATCAAAAGTCATGGCGTTGGCCGGCGGGCCGGATCACGAGCGGCCGGTGAGCCTCGAATCCGGCCGGTGCGTTGTGGCTGCGCTGCGCGAGGCCGGGTACGACGCGGTGCAACGCGACATTGGGCCGGACAATCTGGCGGCGCTTGATGAGTTCACACGCTGGGGTGGCGATGCTATTTTCCCCGCGATGCACGGGCAGTGGGGCGAGGGTGGGCCGCTACAACGACTGCTCGACGCGCGCGGGATCGCGTACGCCGGGACGCGCGGCGTCGCGGCCGAGCGCTGCATCGACAAATATGAAACCAAGCTCGTGCTGGCCGAGCACGGGATCGCGACGCCCGCGTTCGAGGTGATCGGGCCGAGCGACTCGGTCACGATCGAACCGCCGCTGGTCATCAAGGCACCGCGTGAGGGCAGCAGCATTGACCTTGTGATCTGCCGCGATGCGGATCACGCGGTCGCTGCGCGCGGCGACTTGGAAAAACGACACAACCGGTTACTCGTCGAGCGATTCGTCGCGGGCAACGAGTTGACCGTCGGCGTGATCGCCGGGCCCGACGGCGACACCGCATTACCCGTGATCCGCATCGTCCCACCCGGCGAGTTTTATGATTACGAGTCGAAGTACGAAAGCGATCAGACGCAATACCTGCTCGACGCGGACCAGATCGGGTTGACCCGCGCGGCTCTGGCGGACATCCAGGCCGTGGCCCTGCGGGCGCACGCGGTGCTCGGGTGCCGGCATATGAGTCGTGTCGACGTGATCGTGGACGACGCCGGCCAGCCGTGGGTGCTGGAGGTCAACACAATCCCCGGGTTCACCGAGCATTCGCTGCTACCCAAAGCCGCCGCACACGCCGGGATCGAGTTGCCGCAACTGGTGGATCGGCTGGTCCGCCTGGCGATCGGAGACGGATCAGGCGGCACGGCGGACGCCCAGGCCGGGTCGGGCACGATCGGTGGCGCGGCGAGCGCGGATTAGCCGATGTAAGCCGGAGACGACGCGGCCTGTGTCGCAAGAATTGACGGGTAGAAAAACAGGTGGACCTATGGGCTGGTTTCTAGCGAGCAACAAAAGGAAGACGCGGCGGCGCCCATCGCGGCGGGCGCATTACCCCGTGTGGAAGCGGCCGAAGTGGGACCCGAAACGGACTCTCCGCGGGTTGCAGTGGCTAGGCATCGCGGCTGTGGCGATTGCGATCCCCCTGGGATGGGGCCACGCCGAACGGGCGCTGATTGGTTATGCGACGAGTCACGCGCCGGCCATGGTGTCGCCGCAGGACGTATCGCTGGTCGATGCACCGACCTGGATGAGCGAGTTGCTGAAGCAGGACCTCCGCCAGGCCGTGGCGGATTGGCTATCGGCCGCACCCGGTGACAGCGAGTCGCTACGCGCGACGGCGGCGGCACTGGCGGAGAACCCGTGGGTGCGGCGACTCGAGCGCGTGCAGCGCGGGCGCGGTGGGCGGGTGTATGTGATCGCCGAGTACCGCGAGCCGGTGGCCTTGGTGCCCGACGGACACGGGTATCGCCTGGTGGATGTGCAGGCCGTGCGGCTGCCCGGGCTGTTCGTCGAACAGCAGGTGGACCGGCTGAGGCTGCCGGTGATCGAGCGCGTGGCCGAGCGGCCCGACGGCGTCGGTTGGATTTGGCCGGGCGAGGATCTGCGTGCCGGACTGTCGCTGCTGCAACTCTTAGCCGATCAGCCTTACGGGGATCAGATCAAAGCAGTCGACGTCGGGGCGCGCGACTCGCGCGGGCGGATTCGGTTGATCCTGCGGACACGGTACGGTCTGGTCCGCTGGGGCCTGCCGCCGGGCATGGAGCAAACGATCGAACCGTCTACGCAGGTCAAACTTGAGCGATTGACCGGGGTTTATCAGAGTTGTGGCGCGATCGATGCGGGTGGACAGGTCGTCGATCTATTCGGCGGCGAGGTATTCATCCAAGCCGCGAGCCACGCCGCCAACCACGCCGGGCGGGGCCGACAGCCGCGCGTCGGTTACGCTTCGCTCCGCTGATGTCTACGACACGCGACCCTAACAACGAATCAGCAGCGGGTGTGACCGGCCCATCGGTGGGCGGTGCGTCAAGCATGGGCGCGGTTGATCGCGAAGCGGTCGATGCCGATCCCGACACGCTGCGGGTGCGGCGCGGTATCGAGGTTTCCCAAGGCCTGATCATCGCGTGGTGCTTGTGGCTGCTAAGCAGTTGGTGGATCACATTGGGTGTGTCGTCACCCGCGCCGGCCGCACGGTGGATGGTGTTCGCAAGCCTGATCGGGTTGATGCTGCTATGGCCGGCGTGGCGATTGAGTCAGGCGGCGCGCGTTGGGCCGGATGGACACCTGCTCGCCATCGGTGCAGGACAAGTCCTGGTCGATTGGGCAACGCTAAACCTCGTGTTTCAAACCATCATCCTCCCGCTACGACTCACCGCCGGGTGGACGATGCCGCAGACGCTTTGGCTCGATGCAGCCGTGATGTCGTGGAGTTTGGTCTCCGCGTTGTTCGTCGGGTGGGGCTGCCGGTCGTGGATCGGCGGACACCGCGCAGCCGCAATGGGATTGTGCCTGTTGTTGGTGCTCGGCGAACCGGCCCTGATGGGGACGGTGAACCTGACCGCGGCGCCGGGGCATGGGCTGACGTGGGCGATGATGGTCAGCCCGATCCAAGCCGTCTGGGCGCTGACGTCGCCGGCGCACGCGTGGTCGCCGCAGCCCTGGGCGACACAGATCGTGTGCGTTGCCATCGCGGCTGTGCTCGGGTGGGTCGTATTAGCACTGCTGCCCAGAGACAAGCAGCGCGAGTTGGTCCTGCCCGTCGGCCCAACCGATCAGATGCCCGACCCGCCCCCAGACGGTGGCGATGCGGTCAATTCTTCAGGCTGATCACCGGCGTTTAACACCTATTTTTGTCGATCCGAATGGCAGCATTCCGTATTGCGGGTATCCCTAGCCCGACTAGCCAAAGGTTGACGATCCGGGGTCGCCGCTGTAACTGTGTCCCATGGAAGGCAAGATCACCGCTGACGGCATTACCTTTGACGACGTTTTGTTGCTGCCCGCCCGCAGCGACTTTATCCCCCGCGACACCGACGTCTCCACACAACTGACCCGGCGAATACGGCTCAACGTCCCGCTGCTGTCCGCGCCGATGGACACGGTGACCGAGTCGTCGCTGGCGATCGCGCTGGCCCAGGAGGGCGGGATCGGCGTCATCCACAAGAACCTCTCCGTCGAGGCTCAGGTCCGCGAGGTGCTCAAGGTCAAGCGGTCGGCCAACGGCGTGATCACCGACCCCGTGACCCTCCCGCCAACCGCTCCGGCCAGCGAAGCGCAATCGCTGATGCGCGAGCAGAACATCTCCGGCGTGCCGATCACCGATTCCGGCAAGAGCGACGGCAAGGTCGTCGGCATCCTCACACGGCGGGATATGAAGTTCCTTCCGGACCCGGCGCTGCCGATCGAGCAGGTGATGACACGTGACCGATTGATCACCGCGTCGCCGGACACGGGCCTGGACAAGGCCCAGCAAATCCTCTTTAAGAACAAGGTCGAGAAGCTATTGCTCGTCGATGGCGACATGCGGCTGACCGGGCTGATCACGATCCGCGATATCGACAAGCTCGATCAGTTCCCGCTGGCGTGCCGCGACGACCGTGGGCGGTTGCGTGTGGGTGCGGCCGTCGGCGTCGGGCAGTTCGACCGCGTCGATGCGCTGATCGGGGCCGAGGTCGATGTGCTGATCGTCGACACCGCCCACGGGCATAGCCGCAACGTGATCGACTCGGTCGCAACGATCAAGAAGTCGCACGACATCGACGTAATCGCGGGGAACGTGGCCAGCGCGGAGGGCGCACGCGACCTGATCGACGCGGGTGCCGACGCGGTGAAAGTCGGGATCGGGCCCGGCTCGATCTGCACCACACGCGTCGTGACCGGCGTGGGCGTGCCGCAGGTCACCGCGATCACCAACGCGTGCTCAGCCGCCGGCGACATCCCGGTAATCGCCGACGGGGGCATCCGCCACAGCGGCGACATCACCAAGGCCCTCGCAGCCGGTGCGTCGTGCGTGATGCTCGGCTCGCTGCTCGCCGGGCTCGACGAATCGCCCGGCGAGACGGTGATCCACATGGGCCGGCGATACAAGACCTACCGCGGCATGGGCTCGCAAGGCGCGATGATCGCCGGCTCTGCCGACCGCTACGCCCAGTCGACCGGCTCACCGCGATCCAAGCTGGTGCCCGAGGGCGTCGAGGGACGCGTTCCCTACCGCGGACCATTAAGCGACTTCGTTTACCAGCTCGTCGGCGGGCTGCGTGCCGGGATGGGCTACTGCGGCACGCCCGACATCGCCGCCCTGCACCGCGACGCCCGCTTCTGCCGCATCACCAACGCCAGCCTCGCCGAGTCCCACCCCCACGACATCACGATCACCAAAGAAAGCCCGAACTACTCGGTCGAGTAGGGGCAGAAAACATGAGATAATTCTGGTCTAAATTGCTGATGCCCAAACAAATCCCGACCCCAGATAACACGATAAAACGTATATCGTTTTATTATATAGACTTACAGATTTTTCTTGGGCTGTTTTCCGCGGGGCCCGGAAAACAGCGGCCCGACAGGATCAACCTCTGAGAACTTATACCGGCGGTGCTGCTTCGCGGCATCGGGATTTGCGACCTCAAGCAACCCATTGTCGACCCATTTCTTAAGCACCTTGGAAGCAGCCAGTGTGTCGGCACCCATAATATCGCGAACTTGTGCGTTTCCGATCACTCCATGCTTTTCTAGGTAGTCGCTTACCTGATCCCAAGGCGCCGGACGGTTCTCATTGAATAAGACTACACGTACTTGGTCGCGGCCGGTGCTAGCACGGGTGAGATATAATGGAGGATAAAGCCCTGCTGCCTTCATGGTGTGGAACATCATGACGACCCCTTCACTGGCGTCGAGATTGGGCGGATCAGGAAACTCGCGCAGTTTTGAGACGATGAGCGGGTTACGGCTGTATGAGCCCGCTTCACGGATGTTTTGAGCGGTAATCCTGCCGGGAAGAACGCCGGGACTGGCAATCTCGATCCGGTCGCTGAAGATGCGGATATGGATATCGTTCGGCAGACTGTAGTCGCGGTGAACGACCGCATTGGTGATTGCTTCTTTGATGACACGAGCCGGGTAGGCTTGCACGATCTCAAAGCCCATAGGTCCCATTTGTACCCCGGAAGCCAACTCCTCCAAGACCTGTCGATAGGCATCCGCAATCTGCGCGAACAGCGGACCCGATATCGTCTTAGGGGGTTTTAAGAGATTCGGCTGCGCACCGTGCTCGATTTGTGATCCTTTGTAGTGAAGAATCCGGATGCTTGTCTTTGCCTGAAGTAACCCGCTAGGCTCTTCGGCAAACAGCAGAACCGCAGCCCATGTTGGACAGATCCGACCCTCTGCTTTCTTCTGAGCTAAACCAAGATGTAACAAGGCTTGATCGATCGGGCGGGTAAGCCGACGTGACGATGCGTAGGCTTTCCAAGATCGAGTGTTAAGCAACTCCAAGTCGATCTCGGCGAGTTGAGCCTCCGCAGTCACCGCACCGCGTTCGAGCGAAAGGCGCGTGACCTCTTCAGCAACTAGCTCCCGGTTACTCTTTTTCAAGCGCTGCCATGTCCCGTCCAGAACGATCGAATGGACAGAGCTGCTCTTGGAGATCGTGAGGATCGCCACGCTACCGACGGAGCCATCCCGCAACGTGCATCCCACCTCGTGGATTGAGGGCTTGTCCAATGGGGGTGTAATCCGCGTCTCGATCAAGCGTCGCAATTCATCGACAGCGGTAGGATTTTCGTTTAGGCCGTACAGACGATCCCGGCCAGTCGCCTTCTACTCATCCTCCACGCCCAACACGAGGTGTCCACCGTCCGTGTTCGCGAACGCGACGACCGTCTCGATAGCATGTTTCAGCCTGGTCCCAGCGACTCGCTTGACCTCGAAACGGGTGCTCTCGGGAAGGCTCAATAGTTCGTCGATGAAGTTGTCATCAACGGGTGGTCCGGCTGGATCAATGTCTGTCATCTATTCAAGTATCCCTCGATTGTGAGACTTAGGATACCTGCGCACATCTTTTCGCGTAGCGCTGATCAGAAAGAGCGAGGCCTGACTAATTAGCAACGGTTTCTAACCCTGCACCAAGGAGAATGACCACCTAGCTATTCAACGTCCTGGTCTTCGCGGAGCGTGGTTGCGATGGCGATCTCGGCTAGGCGAACCGTGGCTTTGTCCATGCGGTCGAGGGCTTCGTGGAACTCGCCGGGATCGGGGTGGTCGGCGTCTAAGTAGGTCCGGACGGTGGTGACTTCGTCTTCGATTTGTTGGCGGTAGGCGGGGTCGAGTTGGTTGCCAACCTTCGTTAGCTGCCGCTCGATCGCGCGGGTGTCCATGCGGGCCTGGTTGCGCAGGTCGATCAACTGGTGGGCGGTCATGTCCTCGCGGGCGTGCTCGAGGCTGTCGGCTTCCATGCGTGCAACCTCATCGCGCGTCAGCCCGTGGTTCGGGACGATCTGGATGCTCGCGGCTTTCTCCGATCGTTTTTCGATCGCGGAGACGTTGAGCACGCCGTTGGCGTCGACGAGGAACGCGACTTCGATCTTGGCCAGCCCGGCCGGCATCGGCGGAATGCCGCGCAGGTCGAACTGCCCGAGCGAGCGGCAATCGTCGACCAGCTCGCGCTCGCCCTGAAGGACGTGGATCTTGACGTTGGTCTGCCCGTCGACATACGTCGAGAACTGTTCGGTCGCGCGTGCGGGGATCGTCGTGTTCGCGGTGATGAGTTTCGCGACGGCACCGCCCATCGTCTCGATCCCCAGCGACAACGGGATCACGTCGAGCAACAGCATCTGCGTGTTGATCCCGGCAAGGATCGAGGCCTGCACGGCTGCGCCCAGCGCCACAACCTTGTCCGGATCGAGGGCCGTGTAGGGCTCGGTTATAAAGAAATCCTCGACAAGCAGACGCACCAGCGGGGTCCGCGTCGCCCCGCCAACCAGGATGACACGATCAATATCGTCAGCGGACAGCCTCGCCGACTTTAGCGCCTGCTTGCAGCAGTCGAGCGTGCGATCAACCCACGGGAGCATGAGCGCCTCAAGCTCACCGCGCGTCAGTTGCCGTCGGTAGACGCAACCGCTACCCAGATCGATCTCGATGTTCGCGGTCGTTTCGGTCGACAGGCGGGCCTTGGCCGCTTCGGCGAGGTTGCGAAACGCCTGGCGGGTGCCCGCGGTGAACTCGATGTCCGCGCCGAATTGGTCACGCACCTCCTGTTGGATCAGTTCGACGATCATCTGGTCCACGTCATCGCCACCCAGATGCGTATCACCGGCTGTGGCGAGTACCTCATCGACCGCGCCCTGCTCGGTCTGTTGGATCCGCAGGATCGACACGTCGAAGGTCCCACCGCCCAAGTCGTAGACCGCGACGGTCGCGTCGTCGTGGCGTTGGCCGAGGTGGTACGCGAGTGCTGCCGCGGTGGGCTCATTGACCATGCGGACAATCTCCAGCCCCGCGATCCGGCCGGCGTCCCGCGTGGCCTGGCGCTGCGCATCGTCGAAGTAGGCCGGGACGGTGACGACCGCCTTGTTGACCGGACGACCAAGCGCGAGGGCGGCGCGCTTCTTCAAATCGCGAAGAATCACCGCGCTGACTTCCTGCGGGGAATAGACCTTGTCGCCGATACGCACACGGGCGGTGTTGTGCTCGCCGGCAACTACCTCATACGGCAGGTGGGCCACGTCGTCGCGCACATCCTTGATCGACCGACCCATCAGGCGTTTGACGCTAAAGACCGTGCGGCCGGCGTGCTCGACCGCGGTACGCTTGGCCTCAACCCCGACCGCTTCGACAGTCTGCCCATCGGCGCTGTAGCGCACGACGCTGGGGACGATCGCATCAGCCGTCGGACCATCGCCGGGCCCGGCCAGCACGCGGGGCCCGGCCTGATCGCACCAGGCGACGAGACTGTTGGTCGTGCCCAGGTCGATCCCGATGATCGGTTCGCCGCCGCCCGCGTCGCTATCATGTCGGTTCGTCATAGGAAGGAAGTCTAGGAGACACACCGCCGGCCGGCCAAGCCCGCGTCCGGTTTTGTTGAGCCCAAACGATGCACGAGATCTCAGTCACGGCCACGTTCAAAGCAAGCCACGCGATCCGACTCTACGACGGATCACTCGAGCCGCTGCACGAACACGACTGGCGGGTGTGCGTGACGGTGGCGTCGGAAAAGCTCGATGCGATCGATTGTGTGATGGATTTTCACGAGTTGGAAGCGATCGTCGGTCGGGCGGTCGATCCGTTCCGCGACGGCAACCTCAATGGGACCGCGCCGTTTAAGGGATCGCAGTTGAACCCGGCGGCCGAGCGATTCGCTGAGCACCTAGCGGAAGCGATCTCATCGTCGCTGCCCAAGCGAGTTCAGTTGGTGAGTGTCGCTGTAACCGAAGCGCCCGAATGCATCGCTGTATTCAGGCCGTAGCCCCCCCCCACACCGAGCGGCCCCCATGCGAACTACTCACCCTTGACTTGGCCCATCTTCCGCAGGCGTTGATAGCGCTTGTTGACCAGGTTCTCGACCTTGAAACGCTTCAACTCGCGCAGGGATTGCAGCAGCCACTTCTCGAGCTTCTCAGCCGCAAGCGAAGGGCTGCGGTGCGCGCCGCCCAGTGGTTCGTCGATCACCTCATCGACCGTGCCGAGGCGGAGGTTGTCGGCCGCGGTGAGCTTGAGGGATTCAGCCGCTTTCTCGGCCGCGTCGCCTGACTTCCAGAGGATCGCAGCACAACCCTCGGGGCTGATAACGCTGTACCACGCATACTCCATCATGGCGACACGGTCGGCCACGGCGATACCGAGCGCACCGCCCGACCCGCCCTCGCCAATAATGACCGACACGATCGGGACGCGCAGCCGGCTCATCTCGCGAAGATTCACCGCGATCGCTTCGGCCTGCCCGCGCTCCTCGGCGCCGATACCGGGATACGCACCAGGCGTGTCGATGAACGTGACGACCGGGATCTCGAACTTCTCGGCGAGTTTCATTTTCGCCAGCGCTTTGCGGTAGCCCTCGGGGTGCGCGCAGCCGAAGTGGCAGGCGATGCGGTCGCGCGTGTCCTTGCCCTTATGGTGCGCCACGATCATGCACTTGTGCGGACCGATACGCCCGAAGCCCGCAACGATGGCCGGGTCGTCGCCGTAGTGGCGGTCGCCGTGCAGCTCACAAAAATCCTTAACAACGGTCTTGAGGTAGTCAGCCGCCTGAGGCCGCTCGGGGTGGCGGGCAACCTTGACGATGCTCCACGCACCGATCTTCGCGTAGATTTTCTTGAGCATCGCCGTGTGGTTCTGGCGGAGCTTGCGGACCTCGGCACCGATGTCGGCATCGGTACCGCCCTGGTGGGTTTCCAGTTCGAGGATCTGGCGTTCGAGTTGCAGCAACGGCCGCTCAAAATCCAGGTCGTACGTCCCGCTATAAACCGCACCGTTTTCCATCGCGTATCGCCTCGGTAAGGGTGGCCCGGCCCGTGAACACGCAGGCGGAACCCGACAAACCGCACTGATTTCGCTATCTTATAAGGTTCCGGCGATGGACGCGCCCGCGGACGTCCTTTTCGGCCAACCCAACAGGAACGGGCCCGTGGCAACTCACGATTCTCAAGCCGCTTCCGCGTCGCAGTCGGTTGCGACCTTAGACCGTGTCGGGCAGATCGCGATTGTGGGGACAGGGCTGCTCGGCGGGAGTATCGGGCTGGCGTTGAAGGCCGCGGGGTACAAGGGCCGTGTCATCGGGGTTGCGCGGCGCAGCGAGACCGCCCGTCGGGCACTCGATCACGGGTGCGTCGATTCGGCGGTAACCGACCTGGCTCCTGCAGTGCTCGGCGCGGGGCTGGTGATCCTGGCCGTGCCGCTTGGCGGGTTCCCGGACCTGTTGCGGCAGCTCGGCCCGTTGGATCACCACAATCTGGTAGTCAGCGACGTTGGGTCGACCAAACAATTTGTATTGGATCAGGCGCGCGAGCTGTTGCCGAGCCCCACACGATTTGTCGGCGCACACCCGATGGCTGGGGGTGAGCGTCGGGGACCGGGGCACGCGAGCGCAGACCTGTTTCGAGACAAACCCTGCATCCTTACTCCCGAAGCGGATACCGACCCGACTGCCGTCGAGCTGATCGAGGCGCTCTGGGTAGCTGTCGGAATGCGATTGATACGGATGAGTGCTGCCGAGCACGACCGCCAGGCCGCGCTGATCAGCCACCTGCCACATGTCGCCGCGGTCGCGCTGGTAGATCTGGCGGCCAAGCACGACGCGCTGGGCATCGCATCGACCGGATTCCGCGACGCAACGCGTGTCGCCGGTGCGGGGGCCGGCTTGTGGGCGGATATCCTTACCACCAATCGCCAGTCAGTCGTCGACGCGACGGACCACCTGATCCGCGTGTTGACAGAGTTCCGCGGCGACCTCGAACACGGCGATGATGAAAAAATTCGAGCGGCGCTGACCGATGCGAAGCAGATCCGCGACAGGTGGGCGGGCCGCGACTGACACAGTCTGGCCGACGTACGATTCGAGAGCGTTGCACATGGCGTACAAATTGGGACTCATCGGGGCGGGGAACATGGCCGAGGCGATTGCGCGCGCTGCGATCGCACAGAAGACGCTCGCGCCGAGCGCGATCATCGCAGCCGACCCCAGCGCCGATCGGCTGGCAAATTTTTCGCGACTCGGAATCACGACAGCCACCGACAACGCGGCCGTGATCGAAGAATCTCAACAGGTCTTAATCGCTGTGAAACCCCAGGTGATGGCGGCGATCGCGGCAGACCTGGGCAAGCACGGACGGGCCGATCTGGTCGTGCTCTCGATCATGGCGGGGATCACCACCGAGAAGCTCGCCGCGGCAATCGGCGATCGCGGGGCGGCCGGGCCGACGCGGATTGTGCGGATCATGCCCAACACGCCGCTTCAGGTCGGGTACGGGATGGCGGGGATCGCCTTGGGACGCGGTGCGCAGCCGGGCGATGAAGCGCTTGCATTGCGATTGTTTCAGGCGGCGGGCCGGGCGGTCGTCGTGGATGAATCACAACTCGACGCGATTACGGCTGTGTCAGGATCGGGCCCCGCGTACGTGTTCTATCTCGCCGAAGCGATGCAACGCGCGGCCACCGAACTTGGGTTGGGCGAGCACGCCGGCGAGCTGATCCGCCAGACGCTGCTCGGGGCGGCGCACCTCCTGGACGAGTCGGATGATTCACCGGCACAGCTACGGGAAAAGGTCACCAGCCCCGGCGGCACGACCGAAGCCGCGATCAAACACCTAGAGGCAAGCCACGCCGGCGATACGATTGTCGCCGCGGTCAAAGCCGCTGCCGATCGATCCCGCGAACTCGGAGAATGATCCATGCGTTGCCCACCACCCAACCATTGGCTGTTCAGCGCAGCCGTACTGATCAACCGCCTGGCGCTCGGTGGTTACTTCCTGGCTGCCGGTATCTCAAAGATCCGCGGCGGGATCGGCAACTTTGTCGATGGGCCTTACCGCGGAGTCACACCCGCCTGGCTGCCCGAAGTGATCGCCACACCGTTTGGATACTCGCTGCCGATTGTCGAGACGATCGCAGGCGGCCTGATGATCATCGGCTTGGCCGGGCGCGCGGCCGCCGCGGTGACAGCGATGATGCTCGTGAGTTTCATGCTGGCCACGGGGATCACAGCCGAGCACGGGCCGTACCACACGAACGTGATCCTGTTCACGCTCTCCCTGTTGCTGATCCTGACTGGCTCGGGCGGGATTAGCCTCGACGCGGTGTTCTGCAAGAGTTGCCGGATCCGGCCGTAGCCACCCTCGCGGTGTGTCGATACAAGACAATCGAGGGGTTCGGTCGTCAAGGCGGACTCACGCCACGACAGACTCACGAGGAATACCGCGTTGCCTGGTGCCTTTTTCATCGTCAATAACCTGCTAGCCGTTCTCGTCGCGTGGCAGGGAATGTCATTGATTCTGCGCAACCGCGAGCCGTGGCGGCGCGCGCTAGCCGTTGTCGCCGGGTACCCCGTGGTCGTCGCCGTCACGATGTTTCTGCTCCACGGCTTCTCAGCGATCCGACCCGCCCCGATCACCGCTGCGTTGGTGTCGATGTCCGTCGCACTTGCAGTGGCGAGCCGAATCCGGGCCAGGCATTACGACTCGCCCGCCGATCTGGCCCACCCATCGGCCCCAGAACCGAGCGTTGCCGCGGACACCGCCGGTGTAACTACCGAGCGCGTTCTAACGGTGATCGCATTGACGGCGCTGGCGTATGTAGCCGTCTCGCTACTCATGTGGTTTGCGATGGGCGCGACGATTTTCAAGTGGGACGATCTCGCCTATCACGCCTCGGCCCCGATGCACTGGATGATCGACGGACGGCTGTCGCTCGAACCGAGCAACCAGTTCCACCAGTACCTCTGCCTCAACTCCGAGTTGATGGCGCTCTGGCTGATGCTGCCGTTCGGCCGCGACGGGATGGCGGGCCTGACGAGCCTGGTCTGGTACGCGGTGATGGGCACATCAATGTACGGCGCGTTGCGGGCGATGGGGTTTCGTGCGCACGTCGCGATGGTCCCTGTGGCGCTGCTGCTGGTCTCCAACCCGGTGTTCACATGGGCAAAGACGTTCACCGGTGTGGACCTCGCCGGGCCCGCGTTTATCCTGGCCGCTGCGGCGATGGCGATGCCCGGTAAAGCCAAGTCGGACGACACCCGCTGGGACTGCGTTGTTTACGCCGGGTTGTTCGCAGGCTTCGCCGTCGGGAGCAAACTCTTTAATGCCAGCACTACCGCGATCATCGCGATCTGGTTGATCGTGCAGGGTCGGGGCGCACTGCGGCTCCCCGGCATGCTCGGACGCGGGTTGGTCTTTACGATCGCCGCGCTCGTGGCCGGCGGGTTCTGGCCGCTCCGGGTCTGGGCACTGACCGGGAACCCCGCATTCCCATTCGGCCTCGGTCCGTTTGACGGGCCTTTCCCCAAAACCGAAATGATGTCAACCACCCTGGCGCATTTCGTCGCAAACACGCCGCACTCGAATGAACTGTGGTGGACAATTATCAAGGCGATGCTCGATTGGCCGATTTCGCTCGGCGTGGCGAGCCTGGCCGGGTATCTGGGAACGATCGCCCTGACGGCTGGGCGCCGCTTCCCGACGGGAACAGAAAAACTCCCGGGCCGCTCGCTGCTGTTGATCGCGGGCACGGTGTTGATCATCCAGTTCCCCAACCTGCCGTTCTCCGGTGGCTTCGCATCCCCGAGCGAAGCCGATCGCCAGGTCCTTCGCATCGGCGCGCGGTACGTGCTCGTCGTCTTTCCGATCGGGCTTGTCTTGTTTAGCAGCCTGATCGGTTGGCGCCATGCCGCCAGCCGGCTGCTGCTCATCGCGTCCGCGATCGCAGTTGTGACGATGACCCCCGTTTACTGGTTCGGGTGGCACGTGCCCGCGTTCGCGACCGCGTTGATCGGTGGCGGAGCTGCTCTCACCTACACACCGCTGTGTACACGACGGCGCGCACAACTCAACCCTTGGATCGCGCGCACCGCCGTGGCCGCATGCTTGCTGATCGGGCTCATGTGGCTCGTCCATCACGAGCCGCAGCGCCAGCGAGCGACCGACAAACGTCTGCTGGGCTTCTTCGGACTCGGCGAGCAACAAGGCCCCGCATGGGAAGCGATCGATCGGCTGCCCGACGGCGCGCGGATCACCTGGTTCCACCACGAGCCCGATATCAACTACTACGCGCTGTTCGGCCGGCGCGGGCAGCACCACCCCGTACCCACCACCCTCGACGGGCTCGCGGTCGAGCGCACCCACGTCGCCTGGCTGACGGGCGTTCAACGGCGGTCCTGGTACGAACAGGACCCTCTAACCGAAACAGCGCTCCGCGAGCACCTGCTGTCCAATCTCGAAAAGCTGCGGGTCGAATACGTGCTTACGACCAAATTCACCTTCTCCGGTGATGGCGATTGGCCGGCGCAGCACCGCGTCATCGCCGGGTCCGGCCGTGCCGAGTCCGTTTTTCAAGACGATTACTCCGCAATCTGGCGCCTCCTTCCGCCACCACCTCCGCGTGACCCCTAGGCCGTCGGCCCACACGTCTTGACCGCGTGGCCTTGCCGTTCCGTGGTGCAGCGTCTAGCGTGCGGCGTATGTATCCGAACCTGCGCGATTTCATTGAGGCACTCGAAGCGGCTGGCGAACTTTACCGGGTGACGGCCGAGGTCTCGCCGCTGCTCGAGGTCACCGAGATCGCCGACCGGGTCAGCAAGAGCCCCTGCCCGCATGTCAGCGAGCACGCCAAAGCCTTTGACCCGCGCCACGCGCACCTCGGCGGCAAGGCGCTGCTGTTCGAGAACGTCAAAGACGCGGCCTTCCCGCTGCTGATCAACGCGTTCGGTAGCTACCGCCGCACCGAGATGGCGCTGGGCTGCACCGAGGGCGGATACGAAGCGCTGGCCGACCGCATCGGCAAACTGGTCAAGCCCGAAACCCCCGTCGGCTTGATGGAAAAGCTCAAGAAGATCCCCGAGCTGGCCAAGCTCGCGTCGATCCCACCCAAGACCGTCAAGAGCGGGCCCTGCCAGCAGGTCGTCAAAACCGGTGATGACATCAACCTCTTCGACCTACCGATCATCAAGTGTTGGCCGGACGACGGGGACCCGCGGCGATTCGGGTATCCCGTCGACATGCCGCGCCCCGGCGACGGACGATTCATCACGCTCGCAGGCGTGCATACGCGCCACCCGGACACCGGCGATCACAACGTCGGGATGTACCGCATGCAGGTGCTCGATCGCGACCACACCGCGATGCACTGGCACGTTCACCACGACGGCGCACGACACTGGCGCGCATGGAAGGAGAAAACCGGCGGCAACGAACCGATGCCGGCCGCACTAGTGCTCGGCGGCGAAGCGGTCCTGCCCTACGCCGCCACCGCGCCGCTGCCACCGGGGATCTCGGAACTGCTCATGGCCGGCTTCCTCAACGGGCGCGCGATCGACATGGTCCCCTGCAAGACCATCGACCTGACCGTCCCGGCCAACGCCGAGATCGTCATCGAAGGCCACGTCTCCACCAAAGCCGGCCCGATCGGTTACGACCCGCGCATCACCGGACCCGACGGGCGGCCCGAGCCCATCGGCGACGGCGCGGTATTCGAAGGCCCCTTCGGCGACCACACCGGCTACTACTCCCTGCCCGACCGCTACCCGGTGTTCACCGTAACCGCGATCACACACCGCAAAGCCCCGATCTACCCGACAACCATCGTCGGCCTGCCGCCGCAGGAGGACTACTACCTCGGCAAGGCCACCGAGCGCCTGTTCCTCCCGCTTCTCAAGACACTGGTCCCGGACATCATCGACTACCACCTGCCGATGTTCGGCTGCTTCCACAACTGCGCGTTCATCAAGATCAAGAAGGAGTACCCACTGCAGGCACGCCGCGTGATGCACGCGATCTGGGGTGCCGGCCAGATGGCATGGACCAAACTCATCGTTGTCGTCGATCACCACGTCAACGTGCACGACCAGGACGACGTGCTGTTTCATCTGTGCGCCAACTTCGACCCGGGGCGCGACACGGAAATGGTCAACGGGCCGCTGGACATCCTCGACCACGCCGCGCCGCGCCTGGGCGCCGGACACAAGATGGGCTTCGACGCCACCGCCAAGGTGCCCGGCGAGGAAGCGAACGGCCACCCCGTCCGGGCGTGGCCGACGCTGATCGAGATGGACTCACAGATCCGCTCACTCGTCGATCGACGCTGGGCCGAGTACGGCCTGTAGCGATTACCCACACATTGTGGCGTGCGGATCGGTCCGGCCGACAATACCCAGCTACAATACCTCGAAGCGTTCCAGCCCAACCATCACGATACAAGGCGGCGATTTTTTCATGCCCACAACCATCGATCATTCCCAACACTCTTCCAATCACAGATGCCGACCGTACCGCCTGGCGACAACGCTGGCCGCCTCGTTGGCGCCGCTTCTGATCGCATCGCTAATCCTTGCCGCCGCGCCGCAGTCGCCCGACGCCGATCAGATTCAGCAGGCCAATCAATCCGGGCAGGTCGAACCCACACCCGGCACAACAAACCCGGCGCAGACACCCGCAACCAGCCAACCGGTCGGCGGCGACTCGCCGAGCAACGACGCACCGCCAGCCACCGAAGACACTCCAACGGATCCCGAAGCGCGCAACAACACTGTCGACGATTCGGACACCGCTGATTTTCCCGTTAGCGAAACCGCCCCACCGACCGAGCCCGGTAGCGCTCGAACGAACGAGGCCCCCACAGCGCCTGAAGCGGTCGAGGCGCCCAAAGAGCCCGCGCCCACGCGCATCATTGCTCTGGAGATTGTCGACCTGAGCGTCGCGTGGCACACCCCACGCCCGACCGTGCAGGTCTTCCTCCCGCGCGGATACGACCCGGACAAACAGTACCCCCTGCTGGTCTGGCTCGGGCGGGGGTGGGGCAGCCACGAGGTCGACCTGCCCGCACGAATCGCCGGCGATAGCGGCTTCATTTGCGCGGCACTGCCGTACCAGGCACTGGCCAAGATCGACGGCTCATACCAGGGCGGGTGGATGACCCCCTGGCCGTTCTACCGCGGCATCCTCGACCAGCTCGAAAAACAGGTCCCCAACATCGATCCCGATCGACGCATCTGCGCCGGCCACGGGACCGGGGGCATGGCCATCCTCTGGCTGATCTCCAACTCCGACGGTCAATTTCTCGATTATTTCAGCGCCTCGATGCCCGGCGGCTCCGGGTGGATGATGAGCGGCCTGGCGTTGCTCAAGGACCACCACCTGTTGCTGCATGTCGCCAGCCGATCGCCCGGCTACACCGAGTACCACCGGCTCGCCCGCTTGGCCCGGGCGGCGCGTATCGATTGCCAGATCGTCGTACATGAGGACGCCTCTCACGCCGTGCCCCCCAGCCTATACCCAACCATGCGCGCCTGGCTCGCCGACCGCGTCGCCGTCCGACCGCCGCCACCGGCAACGACTCCGCACGCGCCCCCGTCCGCCGAAGCCGCCGCGCCGACACCCGATGCCCCGGATGACCCAGCCGACCCGGAGCGTCCCACCTTCCCCTGGGAAACGTTCGCCGAGGACGGCGAATGGTCGCGAGCCTTGCCACTGATCCGCCAGGCTCTTGAAAATGCCCCGCCCTCATCGCCAACATTTTCCGCAGCGCTGCAAGCCGTCGAGCAAGCCGACCACGAAGCCGGCGTGCAGCTTGATTGGATCCTCGCCAAGTCGCCGACGCCTCGCCGGCTAAAGACATTCATCCGCCAGTGGACTCCCTGCCCGACCATCGAACGTGCAGCACGCGCCTGCAACCGAGTAGGCCAGCGGCAGATCGATGAGATCCTCGCCGTAAAGGACCGGCAAATCATCGAGGACCTCCGGGCATTTCTACGTGATTGGGAGGGCTTCGACGCCTACCACAGCGCCCTGGCCGCATATGAGAACGAAGCGCAATGGGCGTTCTCCGAAGCCGCTTCCGACGACGACCCGGCCAGACGTGGCGCTCAGTTGTTGGAATTCGCCGCACAGTGGTCACCGGCACCCTCCGCCGAGCAGGCGATGAAGCAACGCGACGAGTTGGCCGCAACCGCGCTGGCAGAGGTGCTGGCCGAAGCCCGAGCGTCGACCAAAGCCCGCGGTCTCAAATCGTTCATCAGCCAGTGGGCCAACACGCCGGCGGTATCCGATGCGGCCGTGGCCCGTAGGCAGATCGCCGAACAGATCCTCGCCGAGATTCTGGCAATCCCCAACGAAAAAAGCCGGACCATGCGCCTCAAAGGCTTCGCGCGCTCGTTCGAGGACACCCAGGCCGGCGGCGAAGCGAGCCGGGTATTACTCAATCAGCGGAGCGATCCACGCCGGGAAAATGTGCAATAACTTCTTTGCTTGATACTTGTTACACCCAATATCATACGGCGATCGGCCGCCCTGCCCCACCTAGCCCGGGCTACACCAGCCCAATAATCCTGTCGATAACTCACCGGGTATTGACCCGCGCCGGTGCCGGGCATCGGCTGCGCGACATCCGTTAGCCGAGTCGGATCGGGCTGTAAGCTTATGGTGCGCATAAACAAAGACCTGCAGCCTCGCGGCATGGGCACCGCGCTCCCACCCGTCCTGATCAAGATCACCCTCCTGGCAATCGCCTACTACGCGACGGCTAGGCTGGGATTGACCGTTACAGCCGCGTCACAGAGCGCCACGCCCCTATGGCCCCCAGCCGGCGTCGCGATCGCCGCGCTGCTCATCGGCGGGGGGCGGCTCTGGCCCGGTGTGTGGCTCGGGGCCGTCGCCGCCAACACCTGGTCCGCCTGTCACCTGGGCAATTCAAACTTCCTCGTGGGGCTCCAATGTGGCGCACTCACCGCGACCGGGGCCGTGCTCCAGGCGCTCGCCGGGGCGTGGCTCGTCCGCCGCTGGGCGGCTTGGCCGATCGCCGCAGACCGCCTCGGACTGCTCGTAAAATCGTTGGTACTCGGCGGCCCGGCGAGCTGCGTGATCAACGCCACGCTGGGCACCGCGATACTGCTCGCCTACCAAAGAATCGGCTGGCACGACGCGGGCACGAACTGGCTCACCTGGTGGACCGGCGACACGCTCGGCGTGCTCATCGTCCTCCCGCTAGCCGTAAGCTGGCCAAGACGGGTGGACGCGGGCCGATGGGCAACCCGCATCGCCATGGCGCTGGTCTTCATCGGCGCGATCCTGGCCAGCGTCGCGTGGTTTCACGATGCGCGCAAGAGTGAGCGGCAACGCGTCGCGCTCACCTTCCGGATGCACGCAGATTCCGTGGCCCAAGCCGTCCGCGCCAGACTCAACTACGCCCTCGAAGCCTCCCACGCGATCCGTAGTTTCTATACCGGATCGACCTTCGTTGACCCGGATGAGTTCCACTTGTTCACGATCGACCCGCTCTCCAGACGCCCCGCCATCCGTGCGCTAGCATGGGTGCCAACCGTTCCGCACGCGGATCGGCTTGAGTTCGACAATACACTGCACGATCACCCCGGACACGACGCCGTGATCCACGACTGCGACGCGAACGGCAAAACCGTTGCAGCGCCCGTCCGCAAGGTCTACCACCCGATCAACTACCTCGAACCTCACGGCCCCTACCAGAATCTGCTGGGCCTGGATATCGCGTGCTACCCCGCCCCCGCCGCGGCGATGCGGCACGCCCGCGACTCCGGCGACTACGCCCTGACCGCGCCGATGGCACTACCGGGCATCCCCTACGCCCGCGAGACTGTCATGGCATTCGTCCCGATCTACGCCAGCGGGTCCCAGGTGGACACGATCGATCAGCGTCGCGAGCACCTGCGCGGCTTCGTCATGACCGTGCTGGACGTGCAGAACCTGATCGAGATCACACTCGCGGACCTGGGGCACGGCGCACTGGACGTGTGCATCACCGACGCATCCGGGCCCGGCGGACACGCGATGCCCGTCGCCCATGCCACCTGTGTGGCGAAGAAACACTCCGGTTATCAAAGTGCCCCGGCGACAGCCCAGGGCCTACGCTGGGAATACCCCATCGAGATGAACAACCGGCACTGGACGCTGTCGGCAATGGCACCCACCGGGTACCTAGCCAGTGTATCGAGCTGGTACCCCTGGTACGCCCTGGGCGGCGGGCTCACGTTCAGCGCTATGCTCGGCATCGTGATGGTTCAGGTGACCAGCCACACCGTCAAGGTTGAGCGGCAGGTCAAGGACCGCACCGACGCCCTGTCCGAATCAAACACCAGGCTGCAACAGGCGATCGACAGCCGCGCCAAGATCGACCAGCTCCTTGACGAGATGCAGCTCATCGCACGCGTCGGCGCATGGGATCTGACCCTGCCCGCCAAAGAGCTCGAGTGGACCGATCAGGTCTACCGCATACACGAGCTGCCCATCGGTTCGCCCGTCTCATTCGAGCAGGCGATGGGCTATTACCGCCGCGACTCACGGCCGCTGATCGAGCAGGCCGTACAGAACGCGATCGACCACGGCCGCAGCTGGGACCTCGAACTGCAAATGGCCACCGCCAAAGGCAACACGATCTGGGTCCGTGCGATCGGCGAAGCCGAGACTCAGGACGGCCAGCTCACCCGGCTCACCGGCACCTTCCAGGACATCACCGAACGCCGCCTGGCGGACGAACAACTGCGCGAGGCCAAAGCGGCAGCCGAACAGGCAACACTGGCCAAGAGCGAATTTCTCGCCAACATGAGCCACGAGATCCGCACACCGATGACCGCGATCCTCGGATTTACAGACCTCCTGCTCGCGCCCGATCTCAATCCCACGGACATGCGCAACTTCACCCAGACGATTAAGCGCAACGGCCAACACCTGATCGGGATCATCAACGACATCCTCGACCTGTCCAAGATCGAAGCCGGCAAGATGTGCGTCGAGAGCATCGACTGCTCACCCCACCAGGTGCTCGCCGATGTGGCGTCACTCATGCGCGTCCGCGCCGACAGCAAGGGCCTGTCGCTGAGCGTCGAGTGTGTCGGCCCAATCCCCCGCATCGTCCGGACCGACCCGACCCGCCTGCGACAGATCCTGGTCAACCTCGTCGGCAACGCGATCAAATTCACCGAGACAGGCGGTGTGCGCATCACCGCGACACTGACCAAACAGCCGCACACCACCGACCCACTCCTGCGATTCGAGGTCATCGACACGGGCATCGGCATCGCGCCCGACAAAGTGCAGCAGCTGTTTCGACCGTTCTCACAAGCCGACACCTCGACCACCCGCCAGTTCGGCGGGACCGGGTTGGGCCTGACCATATCCAAGCGCCTCGCGGAGATGCTAGGCGGAGACATCACCGTGACACGCTCAACCGGCGAGGGCAGCTCGTTCTGCGTCTGCATCGCCACCGGCCCACTCAACGAGACCGACATGATCGAAGGCGCCGTTGAACCGCTATCCGTTAAACCCAACGCCGCCACCGATACAGGTGCGATCGCCGATCAATCACTCGGCGGGACGCGAGTGCTCTACGCCGAAGACGGACCGGACAACCAACGCCTGATCTCGTTCCACCTGCGAAAAGCCGGCGCCGAGGTCACCATCGTCGAGAACGGACGCGAAGCCGTCACCGCCGCAACCGACGCGCTCGACCGTGGCGAACCCTTCGACATCATCCTGATGGACATGCAAATGCCCGAGATGGACGGCTACGCGGCGACGCGGCAACTGCGACGCCAAGGCTACACCCGACCGATCGTCGCACTGACCGCCCACGCCATGGCCGGCGACCGCGAGCGATGCATCGACGCCGGCTGCGACGACTTCGCCACCAAGCCCATCGATAAACTGCGCCTCTTCGTGACGCTCGGGAACCTGCTGAAGATGCAAAGCTCGGCCTAGCCCGCACGGCTGATCCGCGCACCGCCGCGGTCATCTGACACCGCCCTAGACAATGATTTCCTGGATCTCGAAACGCTTGGTCCCGCGCGGCAGGTCGACCTTCACCACATCACCCACGCGCGCCTTCATCAGCGCCTCGCCCATCGGGCTGGTGGTCGTCACCTCGATCTCGTCCGCATCGAAGTTCCCCGACGCCTGCCCGACCAGCCGGTACAGATCATCGCTGTCGTCATCGGTGTCGCGCAGCCGTATCACCGAGCCGACAAAGACCATGTCGTCCGGCACCTCCGACCCGTCAGCGACCCTGGCCGTCTTGAGCTTTTCTTCAAGACGGCGGATCTCGGCCTCGTTGAGCCCCTGGTCCTCGCGGGCCGCGTGGTAATCGGCGTTTTCCTTCAAATCACCCAGCGCCCGTGCCTCTGCAATGCGTTTGACAAGGATGGGGCGTTGGGCTTTGCGTTGTTCGATTCTGGCTTCGAGGTCGATTTTTTCTTGGGGGGTGATGAAATCCATGGTCTGGCCTCCGCTGTCCGGCGTCCGCTGGTCTATGAACGCCGAGGTGTCGTCAGGGGTTAGGGTACCGGCGATCGGAGCGGTTTCCAAGGCGTTGACGGGGCGGGGCTGTCGGGGGTTAGAGGCCCCCTCTACCCTAGAAGCGTTACAAACAGGCGGCGGTGGGGCAGGGCGCCTATAGTTTAAGTGAGCGGGCATGAACCGGTTTGACGATACACCGTAGAGGTGTAAAAATGCCGGGTGTATGCCGTCGGTGGCGGCGAGCCCCTCATCACCCAGAGACGCAAGAGCTGCGGTTACCCTAGAAATACTTGACATACTTGGACACCCGCACCGCCCGGAGGGCCCGGCGAGTGGGTTAACTGACAAGACAAGCCTCGCCGCCCGGATCGGGCCCGGCGAGTGCACCGACGAACACAAGGAACTGAGTCATGGCTGCGAATGTGATGTCGCACGAATTGCATAAGAAGCGTGGGATCGACTGGCGTCGGCTGGACTGGCCGGTCGTCCTGGGGATCGGTGCGATGCACCTGGGGTGCCTCGCGGCGCCGTTTTTCTTCTCGTGGAGCGCCCTGATCATCGCGGCGGTGCTGGGTTGGCTGACAGCGGCGATCGGCATCACCCTCTGCTACCACCGCCTGCTGACGCACCGAAGCTTCTCGACCCCAAAATGGTTCGAGTACCTGATCACCCTGATGGGTTGCCTCGCCTGGCAGGGTGGGCCGATCCAGTGGGTGGGCGTCCACCGCATCCACCACAAGCACTCAGATCATGAACTGGACCCTCATACGCCGAAGCACGGGTTCACGTGGGCGCACGCGCTGTGGTGTATGCACCGCCAGCCCGAGGGCCGCAACCCGAAAGACGCGGCGCGCGACCTGCAGCGGGACCCGGGCCTGAGGCTCCTCGATAAGTACTTCTGGCTGCCGCAGTTCTTCCTGCTCCCGCTGCTCTACTTCGGGGGCGAGTGGATGGCCGGGCACGGGTGGGAAACCTCCGGCCTGTCCTGGCTGCTGTGGGGCGTCTGTGTGCGGACCGTGCTGGTCTACCACGGCACCTGGTTCGTCAACTCCGCCGCGCACACCTGGGGCTACCGCAACTTCGAGACCAAGGACATCTCGACCAACCTCTGGTGGGTCGCGCTGATCTCCTTCGGCGAAGGCTGGCACAACAACCACCACGCCTTCCAGCGCTCCGCCGCACACGGCCTGCGCTGGTACGAGCTGGACCCGACCTACTGGACCATCCGCGTCCTGGGCTGGTTCGGCCTGGCCAAGGACATCGTCCTGCCCAAGCCGGATGAAATGCCAACGTGAGCTGCACGCCGACGATCAGTCGGCAATAGCGCTGCGGCACTGATCACCGAAAAGTTTAGTTGAGCAGTTCGATTCGCTTGCGCCGCAACTCCTGCGCGTAACGGACTGCTTCCTGGCGCTTGGCGCGTAGCTCGGCCAGGTGTTGTTCGTATTCCTGGGTGATCTGGGCGCGCTGGCGGCGGTAGTCGGCTTCGAGTGCGCGCGTGTGCCCGGGTGATCGCCGAACCTCGGGCAGCCAACGGCGAAACTCGGCGTCGAGCTCGGCGTTCGCTTGTCTTTTCTGATCCGCCAGGTCGCGTTCCGTCTGCTTGGCGATCTCGATCTGGGATTCGATCTTGGCCAGCGCCTCGTCGATCTGGATCAAGACCGGTGAGACGGCCTGGACGCGCGTGTTGCGCAGCGCTTGCTGCTGCTCGCTGCGCGACCGGTCCATGACGTGCTCCCACGCATCGGTCGAGACCCGGCTCCACGACGCCAAGCCGAGTTGCTCGCGCACGTGCGCAAGCGAATCAGCATCGCCGTCCGACAACCCGCACGCCAGCGCCTCGCTCGCCGTAAGTGTCAGGATCTCACCCTTGCGTTTGATCAGCTCACCGGACTCCCCGTCACCGGGAACCTCAACAACCACCGGCGCACCGCCGCGCTGCACAACGGACAGTTCGATCCCGGTCTCGCTCATCCCGCGCACCAGCAGGGGCGAATGTCCGCCGAGCCTGGCCGCGCTGCGGAAACCGGCGCGGATCGCGGACAACCATTTTTCGCGGATGTTTTGCGGCGTCCCGTCCGGGCCGAACTGAAACGGCACAGCCGCGCCGATGCTGCTGCCCCCGGCCATGAAGACCTTCGGGCACGCCATCGCGATCACCGCCGCCGCCGACTGAGCGTCGTGAACAAATGCAACGAACTCTTGACCGCGGTTCCGTCGTCGTGCCTCCGCGATCGCGTCGATGATCCGATCCAAATCGTCCAGCCGCCCGCCGGGGCTGTCGATCACGAGCACGATGTAGTCGGGCCGAGCGGCAAGGGCTTCATCGAGCCCCTGGATAAACGCGTCCGCGGTGATCTGCGCCTGCCCGCCACCGCCCTGCCCGATCACGCCGATCACCGGCAGGATGCAGTACGTCGGCCCCGTCGGCCGTTCAACCTCAACGATCTCTTTGACGCTCGACACCCGGTGCCGCACGGTCATCCGCACGCCGACGGCTTGGACCTCGAACACAACCTGCTCGCCGTCCCGCGAGATCAACGCCCCCTCGAACCGCCGACCGTCCTGCAACACCAATGTGTCCGCAACGCTGGTTGTGGGTGTTAGCGCGGATATGACGATCGCAACGATTATCCAGGCCGCGAAATACTCGCGGCGATCGCGATGCGACGTCGCCGAGACACGCCTATCGCCAGTGCGCGCGGTACCACCGGGATCGAGCCATGAACACCAGCCCATATGCCATGGATCGGCTGTCCGCTGCGGATGCTTGACGCACCCCCCGCATCGATCCAACCCAGGCACCGCTCGATATATCGGACAATTGCCCCGCAGCGTGGCTACGACGCCGGCGGGATGGTAAAGTCGCCCAGGCCTTCGAAATAATACTGGAACTTGACGCGCCCGGTCAGCGACTCGGGCAGCCCGAACACCAGGCGGATGCGGTAGCTGCCCGTGACCTTGTCGTATTCATCGGTGGTGCTGCCGTCTTCGTTGATGTACAGGGCATGGATGCCTGCACGCCGTTGTCGGCTTCGTCGCTGTCGTTACCGAAAGACTCGGGACCAACCGGTTTGTCGAAGGGCACGAGCATCATCTCCAGCGGCTCGTAGTGCTGCATCTCGCTCTGGCCCGGCTTGGGTGTGATGGTGGCCTCGACCAGCAGGAAGCGCAGGCTCGAATCATCTTCTTCTTCGTAATACTCGTCGTCGTCCTCGATCGATGACCGATCGGGTTTTTCGGTCCACTGCGTGGCATGGATCGTGACCTGCGCATCGCGCAACACCTTGCTCTTGGTCTCGAACAACCCCATCCCGATCCTGCTGATCCCCCGGCTGATGAGCTTCGGCACCAACACGAACCCCACCACCGCCAACCCCGCAAACGCCAAAATAGCCCCCCACCAAGGCAAAAACTTGATGATCAAAACCGACACCACGACGATGAGAATGACAGCGATCAAACAACCCAGACGCAGCATGGTGAATGCTCCTTATCCATCGAGCCGGGCGAACAAACCACAGGTTTTCATTGACCGCAACATGCTACCGCGACGCGAGGTTGCGACGTAGGGTGGGTTGAGCAAAGCGAAACCCACCATTGCGGGTTGGCGTGACGTATCAACTCACGGCCGTCTCGAACGACGCCGACGGTGGGATGCGCTGACGCTTATCCCACCCTACTTGCTTTCTGACCCGGTGGCCGGCGAGGCACCGAGGTAGGGTGGGTTGAGCGAAGCGAAACCCACCATCACCACTTAACATACGCAGTCGTGCCCCACTATCGCCGCATGTACCAACCCGGGGGCTGTTATTTTTTCACCGTGAATCTGCTCGACCGGCGCAGCGATCTGCTGGTGCGGCGCGTTGAGGATCTGAGGGGGTCGATCAACCGTGTACGCACCGGCCACCCGTTCGAACTGCAAGCCGCCGTTGTCTTGCCCGATCACCTGCACTGTGTGATCCGGCTACCCACGGGTGACCGGGACTTCTCGGTCCGATGGAGCCTGATCAAAGCCGGGTTCACCCGGCGTGTGGCTGCGGGCGAATCCCGATCTCGCAGCCGTGCCCGCAAAGGCGAGCGCGGAGTATGGCAGCGCCGCTTCTGGGAGCACCTGATCCGGGACGAGCAGGACCTGGCACAACACATCGACTACATCCACTACAACCCGGTCAAACACGGGTATGTCGCCTCACCGAAGGACTGGGCGTACTCATCGTTTCATCGGTTTGTGAGAGAGGGCATTCTGGACGCCGAGTGGAGCGCGGACCGGGGTGTTTGCCGACTAGATTTAGGGTAAGCGGAGATGGTGGGATGCGCTGACGCTAATCCCACCCTACTTGCTGGCTTGGCAGAAAACTCAGCCAATCGGTGCGATATAGTAACGGCCAGAAATGCCCTCGATGTCGTGGTAGTAGTAAAAACAGTCAGGATCGGCTGATTGTATCGCGGTAATCATTTGAGGCAGCTCTTCGTGCGTGATGACCGTTCGGACGACGACAAACATTTCTCCGCTGTGGCCGCCGGTGCTTTGATGCGTCGTGTAAGTGCGATGTGCGGATGTTGCTGTGATCGCAGTACCGACTTCCTTCTGGCGGCGCGTGATGATCGCAAGCATCGTAATCTTGAATTTGCGATAGAGGTTATTGAGCGTCTCGGCAGACGCGAAGATGTATATGCACGTATACATCAATGTGTTAACGACCGATTCGAATTGCCCGTTCTTAATGAGATCCATCGCGAGGCCGAACGCAGTGGACCCAATGGCGGCAACAATCGCAATCAACCCGACGGGCTTGAGGTACTTGACGGCAAAATATGCCCCAAGGATGTCCTCGTCGCCGGTCGAGCCGCGGCGCGTGAAAGCGAGTGCTTTCGCAACACCCGCAAGGAGACCGCCAAACAGAACCAATATGATGCGCTCGTTCTGGGGTTCCGGCTGGGCGAACTGTAGTTCAGGAAGCCAGGCAAGCCCCGCAACGACGGTGCCGACGACGACGAGCGAGCGCTGCGCAAAGACTCGGCCGACCCTCGCGAACGCGAAGGCCAGCAACGCCGACTGGAACAACAAGTAAAGGACGATGAAGAGCCAGTAACTCTCAAAGTAGTACGACAATGCGGTCGCAATGCCTTCCGTTCCGGTCAGGATGACTTTAGAAGGAAGCACAAAATACTTCAGAGCGATGGCGTACAAGAGGCCCGCAAGAAGAATAAGGCCGTAGTCAATCAAGATTCGACGCACGCAGATGATCCCTGACAGCGGACGATGGTTACCGCATCATAGCAAGCAGGGTGGGTTGAGCTCAGCGAGACCCACCGTTGTGGGTTGGCGTGACCGGTTCGTTTACGGTTGTTTCGAGTGACGCCGATGGTGGGATGCGCTGGCGCTTATCCCACCCTACACGAGGAGAATCGAGGCAAAGTGTTAGGCGTTGTACGTCACCGCGCGGACCGCTTCGTAGATCTTCTTGGCGTTAGGGAGCATTTCCTGCTCTAGGGTGCGGTTGTACGGGGCGGGGACGTCGTCGTTGTTGACGCGGATGATTTTGTTGTCCAGGTCGTCCAGCGCCTGCTCATAGACCTGCATCGCGATCTCGGACGCGACCGACGCGAACGGCCAGCTCTGGTCGACCACGACCAGGTACCCGGTTTTGCGGACGCTGGCGACGATGGTGTCGATGTCCAGCGGGCGGATCGTTCGCGGGTCGATCACCTCGCAGTGGATGCCCTCCTTGGCCAACTCGAGCGCGGCTTGGAGGGCGAAGTGGATCGGCCTGCCCATCGCGACGATCGTGCAGTCGGTCCCGACGAGCTTGATATCAGCCTGGCCGAACGGGATCAGGTATTCCTCCTCGGGCGGGGGCACGGGGCCCTTGAAGCCGAGCAACCGTTCGGACTCCAAGAAGAAAACCGGGTCGTCGTCACGGATCGCGGTGCGGAGCAAACCCTTCGCGTCGTACGGCGTCGCGGGGATGGCCATCTTCAGCCCGGGCACAGATGAAAACATCGACTCAACCGACCACGAGTGCGTCGAGCCGAGCTGCCCGCCCGCACCGTTGTTGCCGCGGAACACAGCCGGCACGCCGAACTGCCCGCCGGACATATAAAGCATCTTCGGCGCGTTATTGATGATCTGGTCAGCCGCGACCAGACAAAAGGACCAACTCATAAACTCGATAATCGGCCGCAGCCCGTACATCGCGGCCCCAACGCCAAGCCCGGAAAACGCCGTCTCGCTGATCGGTGTATCGACCACCCGCTTGGGGCCGAACCGCTCGAGCATCCCCTGGCTGACCTTGTAGGCCCCGTTGTACTCGGCGACCTCCTCGCCCATGAGAAAGACGCGGCTGTCGCGGGCCATCTCCTCGGTCATGGCCTCTCGCAAGGCTTCGCGGTATTGGATCTCTCGCATGGCTGGGTCCGTTCGGCTCAGGGAGGCGGGCCGGTTAGGCGTCCGGTCCGGTCGGGCTAGCGGTCGCCGGGGTCGCGCTCACGCAACATCAGCGGCAAATCGCCCTTCTTGTAGGGCCCGTAGGGTTGGCTGTAGACATCGGTGAATAGCTCGTCCAGGCCGGTTTCCGGCGAATCGTTGGCGAACTTGACCGATTCGAGCGCCTGGTCCTTGGCGTGCTTGTCGATCTTGTCGATCTCGCTTTGATCGCACAAGTGATTGTCGATCAAGTGATTAACCAGTTTATTGATCGGGTCCTGCTGCTCCTGCTCGCTGACCTCATCCTTGCTACGGTACTTCTGGGGGTCGGACATCGAGTGCCCCTTGTACCGGTAGGTCTGGCAGTCCACGAACGCCGGGCCCTCCCCGGCCCGCACCAACGCGGCCTGCTTGGCGAAGCAGTTGTAGACGGCCTGAACATCCATCCCGTCGCAGGCATCGGCCCGCATGTCGTACGCAGCGGCCTTGGCCGGGAGGTTGTCCGCCGCAGCGGTACCTCGGGCGATATGGGTGCCCATCGAGTACTGATTGTTCTCCAGGGCGAAGATGATCGGCAGGTTCATCACGGCAGCCATATTCATGGACTCGTGGAACCCGCCCTGATTGAGCGCCCCATCGCCGAGGTAGCAGACGCAGACCTTATCTTCTTCTAAATACTGTATACCAAAGGCGATACCGATCCCAAGCGGACACTGCCCGCCCACTATCGCGTGCCCGCCATACATGTGGTGCTCACGGTCGAAGTAGTGCATCGACCCGCCCTTGCCCTTGGAGCAGCCTGTGAGCTTGCCGAACAGCTCAGCCATGGCATAGCGGGGGTCCATATCGCGGGCCAGAGCGTGGCCGTGGTCGCGGTAGGCGGTGATGATGGGGTCGTCGGGCCTCAGGGCGGAGATCGACCCCACGGCGACGGCTTCCTGCCCGATGTAGAGGTGGCAGAACCCGCCGACGTTGGCTTGTTGATAGCTCTGCGCGGCGCGTTCTTCGAAGCGACGGATGACCATCATCCGCCGCAACATGCCCAACAAGGCTGCCGCGTCGAGTGAATCGGACACTCGGGATGCCTCACCTGCTAGAGTCGTGGCCAAAGCCCTGTTCCTAGATCCAATCCCCAGATCGGTGAATCCATTGGCGTCACCACGAGTGGCTGGCTCGGCCGGTCTGACGGCCCGGATCGACCGTCACGGGGTCGTAACCGGGCGTATCGCGGGCGTTTCTCGCGGGCGCTTCTAAGTAGCGCATCGTCAAGGCAAGCGGCTAAGTTTAGGCCCGCCGCCCCCAGCCAGCAAGTTGGGGCGGGGGTGAGCCGGTCGGTGGGGGTGTCGGGCGGGATCGCGGCGACGGCGGACCCGGCGGGATCGATCCGGCTTGGGGCGGCCGAGACGCAAGCGCTCGTTAGGCATTTAATATCAATATTTTATCGCGTTTTTTGACGTCCTTTCGCCCGATTCCTCGCTCGAAGGCCTATTGGACGGGGGACCGGTTCTGATTACACTCACCGGCCGTCGACTCTGCGGTGACGGCGCGGGGGGAGGGAACGGGGCAGGCAAACGGCGGCTGCGGCGGCATGGGCAGGGCTGCGGGCGTGCCGGAAATCTGGGATATCCCACCGATCCAAGTAGGCTGGAGCAGCTCTTGATTCATCGCGGACACCGAGGCACGCCGGTATGGCCACTGGCGGCGTTGCTGCTAGCGGTGTTGACCCCGGGCGTGCTGCGTGGGCAGGGGCTAGACCTGGCCAACCGGCCCGTCGCGGCCATCCGCGTCGAGGGGCTGGTCCGGGTCAGCGAACAGTTGGTGCTCAATCAGGTCCGCACCCGCCCCGGCGACCCGTACGACCCGGCTGTGGTCGAGGCCGACATCGTCCGCATCACCCACCTGGGCCAGTTCGCCACGGTACACGCCCAAGCCGAGCCGCTGGACGACGGTTCGATCCGCCTGACCTACATCCTGGCCGAGTTGCCGCTGATCGCCGACGTGCAGGTGGTCGGCAACAAGAAGCTGTCTGATCAGGAGCTTCTCGGCCTGGTGTTGCTTCGGGCCGGCGACCCGCTGGACCCGTTTCTGATCGATCGCGGGGTCGAGCAGATCCGCCGGGCGTACGAAGGAGCCGGGCACTTCGTCACCGAGGTTAACGTCGACCAGGAGGTGCTCGACGAATCGGCGATCCTGATCATCCGAATCCGTGAGGGGCCGGTTGTGCGCGTGCGCGGGATCACGGTCGAAGGCAACACGGCTTTCACCGTCAAGCAACTGCTCAGCCCGATCACGACCAAGACGTACATGCCGATCCTGCGCAAGGGCGTGCTCAGCCGGGATGAGTTGGATGCCGACGTCGCGCGTGTGCGCACGTTTTATCACGACCGCGGTTATCTCGACGCGCAGGTCGGGCGGCGGATCGACCTGGCGCCGAACCAGAAAGACGCGGTGGTGGTGTTCTTCGTCGACGAGGGGCGCGAGTACACCGTCGGCGAGGTGCGCATCGAAGGTAACGAGGTTTTCTCGACAGCGCAGATCACCGAGACGATCACGCTCAAGACCGGCGATGTGTTCTCGGCGGCGAGCCAGCGCGACAGCCGCGAGGCGCTGATCGATCTGTACGGGCAGCTCGGGTACATCGAGGTGCGAGTACGGATGGAGCGGCTGTTTCACGAACGCAGCCCGCAAGTCACTCTGCTGGTCACCATCGACGAGGGCCCGCATGCGTACACCGTCGGAACGGTGGCGGTGCGCGGCAATCAACTGACCAAGGGCAAGGTGATCCACCGGCAGGTGCGCGGGATGGAGCCCGGACGCCGGTTCGACCGCTCGGGGATCAAGCTGACCGAGCGGCGGCTAAGCGAATCGTCGTTGTTTTCGCAGGCCAAGGTCACGCTGCTCGGCGATCGCAACGACCAGGTCCGGGACGTGTTGATCGAGGTCAAAGAGGCCAACACCGGGTCGCTGAGTTTCGGCGCCGGGATCAGCTCGGACTCCGGCCTGCTCGGGGCGATCGACCTGGTGCAGCGCAACTTTGACATCGCCGACGTGCCGTCGAGCTGGTCGGACTTCATCCACGGCAAGCCGTTCCGCGGTGCCGGGCAGTACTTCGCGCTGACGCTGCAACCGGGCGATGAGTTCAGCCGGTACTCGATGACGTTCCGCGAGCCGCACGTATTCGACTCGCCGTACTTTTTTGATTCGAGCTTCTTCTTTTTCGATCGCGAGCGCGAGGATTGGGAGGAGGAGCGTGCCGGGATCAGCCTGGGCGTCGGCAAGCGCTTCGGCGATGTCTGGTCGGCCGCGGTGCGGTTCCGTGTCGAGGAGATTGAGGTGTCGTCGATCGAGGTCGATGCGCCCGTCGACGCGTTCGCGGTGATGGGCGACAACACGGTCACGTCGATCGGGGTCACGGTATCGCGGAGCACAACCGACAGCCGCATCTTCCCGACCGAGGGAAGCGAAATGGAGTTCGGGATCACCCGAGTCGGCGCTTTCGGCGGGGATTTTGATTTCACCAAGGCGACGGGTGAAGCGGTAACCTTCTGGACGGTGGACGAGGACTTCTTCGGCCGGCCAACCGTCGTGAAGCTGCGCGTCGAAGCGGGCGTGATCTTCGAGGACAACGAGGCGCCGCTGTTCGAACGGTTCTACTCCGGCGGGCACCGCAGCTTCCGCGGGTTCAACCTGCGCGGCGTCGGCCCGCGCGGGATCCGCGCCGACACGGGTACCGAAGGCGACGACCCGGTTGGCGGCGATTGGATGTTCCTGGTCGGCGCCGAGTACAACTTCCCGGTCTATAAGGATGTCGTGCGCGGCGTGCTGTTCCTGGACACGGGCACGGTCCAATCGCGATTCGGATTGGATAAGTACCGCGTCTCCGTCGGCGGGGGCATGCGGGTGAAGGTCCCGTTCCTCGGGCAGGCCCCGTTCGCGCTGGACTTTGCGATCCCGGTCGCCAAGCAGAACGGCGACGAGACACGGGTATTCAGCTTCGATCTGGCGTTGCCGTTCTAGCCGGCGGTTTTTACTTGTTTTTCACGAACCGACGGCCGACGCGGCGCATACTGCTGGTGTTAGGCCCCCGAGCCTGTCAGGCAGGTCACGGCTTTGCCGTGCGGCGCGCGGCGTGTTATCGTTCCGGGTCGATCGGGGGTCGGCTATATCGGTTGCAATAACCGGCCGTGGGCCACCATCGAGGCGCCGCAGGCTCACTTGACTCCTGAACACGAATCCATAACCCCGAACCAAACGGAGCACCCCATGAGTCCCAAATATCGCATGAACCACGTCGTCCTGACGGCTGCACTGATCGGGCTGGCGACCGTCGTCGGGTCGGCCGTCGCCGTCGTCGGCACCGCCCGGCCCACCGCCGTCGCGGTCGTCAACGTCCAGGAAGTCTTCGAGTCGCTCGAAGAGAAGACCCAGGTCGAGACGACGATGAAGGCGCAGCTTGACTCACTCAACGAGCAGGAGCAGGACCGCAAGAAAGAACTGCAGGCACTGCAAGCCGACCTCGAGATCCTCGCGCCCGGCACGCCGGCCTTCACCGAGAAGCAGCACGAGCTGGAGCGAAAGTCGATCGAACTGCAGGCGTGGCGCGGGTTCCAGACGCAGAAGCTCCAACGCGAGCGCGGCATCCAGATCGAGATGCTCTACCGCAAGGTGATCGATTCGATCGGGCAGGTCGCCGAGCAAAACCAGTACGACATCGTCATGTTCAAGGAGTCGGCTGTGAACTTCCAGGGCGCCAAGCCCGAGGCGCTCACGGCCCTGATCCAGGTCCGCAAGGTGCTCTGGGCCGCTGACGACCTGGACCTGACCAACAACGTCATCCAGATGATGAACAACGAGTTCAGCAACCGCAGCCAGTGACGGCCAACGCGGGTGCCAACTCCGGCGGGATCGATGCCGCGTTTACGACCGGCCAGCTTGCCGAGCGCGTCGGCGGCGAGTTGATCGGGCCCGGAGACTTGACGATCACCGGGATCGACCAGCTCGACGAAGCCGGCCCCACACAGATCAGTTTTATCCGCAACGAACAACACGCCAGGCGCTGGCCGGACTCGTCGGCCGGCGCCGCTGTTGTTGATCGGGGCGTCGCGCTGGAGCCCGGCGATGGGCGTGCGCTGATCCGTGTACCCGATGCGGATCTTGCGACCGTCGTACTGCTCGATCTTTTCGCACCCCCGATCCCCGGACCGCCACAAGGCGTGCACCCCAGCGCAACGGTCGATCCCACCGCCGAACTCGGCGCTGACATCGCGATCGGGCCCGGGTGCGTGATCGGTGCTCGCGTGCGCGTCGGGCCGAGCTGCCGGTTGCACGCGGGGGTTCATCTTTACGACGACGTGACGCTCGGCCGCGACTGCGAGTTGTTCGCCGGCGTCGTGGTGCGTGAGCGTTGTCAGATCGGCGACGCGGTAATCGTTCACCCCAACGCGGTGATCGGTGCGGACGGTTTCGGATATCGCCCGGCGTCGGATGGGTCGGCGCTGGTGAAGATCCCGCAGATCGGCACGGTCCGGATCGCGGACCGGGTTGAAGTCGGAGCGGGCACGTGCATCGACCGCGGCAAGTTCTCGGCCACGACAATCGGCGAGGGCACGAAGATCGACAACCTCTGCCAGATCGGCCACAACTGCCGCATCGGCAACCACTGCGTGATCGCCGGGCAGAACGGGCTCGCCGGCGGTGTCACACTCGACGATTGGGTGATGCTCGGCGGGCAGGTCGGGATTATCGAGCACGTTACAATCGGCCGGGCCGCGAAGGTCGGGGCAAAATCACTTGTCACAAGGGACGTCCCACCCGGCGAAACCTGGTCCGGAACACCGGCCCACCCGACGCCGGCTGTGTTGCGGGAGTACGCGGCGCTGCGTAGACTCCCGAAGCTCGTCCGATCGATGCGGGCCCGCCCGTCCGGCGACCAATCCGAGCCGGACGCCGACACCGGGCATTAAGACCGCCGCACCCGCGAGCCGGCCCGCGCAAACGCCCGCGAGCCGCCGCTTGACCCGCGCTTCTGATGGAAGTTCAACACACCATCGCCAATCCGGTGACCGTCTCCGGGCGGGGCTTGTTTACCGGCGAACCGGTCACGATGACCCTGCGGCCGGCCGAGGCGAACCACGGCGTGGTGTTCCAACGCAAAGACCTCAACGGCGCAGCCGTCCCCGCGCTGATCCAATACGTCGTCAAACGCGCGCGACGCACCGCGCTGCGCTGCGGGGACGCGATCGTCGAGACCTGCGAGCACTGCCTAAGCGCCCTGTCTGCGACCGGGATCGACAACCTCATTATCGAACTCGACGCCGCTGAGTTGCCCGCGCTGGATGGCTCATCCAAGCCCTACGTCGAGTTGCTGGCCAAGGCCGGGATCAAGGCGCTCGATGCCCCGCGCGCGCGCCTGGTCGTGACCGAACCGGTCGTCGTCCGCCAGGACGGCGCGATGGTCGCCGCGGTCCCGGACGACGGGCCGGGCATGCAGATCGTCTACGACCTGGACTTCGGGCAAGGCGGGACGATCGATCGACAGATGAGGGCTTACAACCTGACCGGCACGGGTGCGGCCGATGACGAATACACCGAGCAGATCGCACCCGCACGCACGTTCGTGCTCGAATCCGAAGCCGAAGCGTTGCGATCGAGTGGCGTCGGGACACACCTGACCGAGCAGGACGTGCTGGTCTTCGGGCCGGACGGACCTCTAGGCGGCAACGCGCTGCGCTTCGCCGACGAACCGGTGCGACACAAGATCGTCGACCTGATCGGCGATCTCTACTTGATCGGTGCGCCGGTGCAGGGGCGGATCATCGCTCACCGCTCCGGGCACGCGCTCAACCACGCTCTGGCACGCCGCCTGGTCAAACAACAACAAAACCGTCGTCGCGCCGGGCTCAGCCAACAGCCCGCGGCGATCGACATCCGCCAACTGATGCGCATGCTCCCGCACCGCTACCCGATGCTGCTGGTCGACCGCGTACTGGAAGTCGACTCAGACCGCAGAGCGGTTGGCGTCAAGAACGTCACGATCAACGAGCCGTTCTTCCAAGGCCACTACCCCGGCACCCCGATCATGCCCGGCGTGTTGGTCGTCGAGGCCATGGCCCAGCTATCCGGTGTACTGATTGGCCAGAAGCTCGAACACACCGGCAAGCTCGCCGTGCTGCTCAGCCTGGACCGCGTGAAACTAAGAAAACCGGTCACACCGGGTGACTGCTTGATGCTCGAAGCCGAAGCCGTGCGCATCCGCCGCCGTGTCGCGCACATGCGCTGCCGCGCCTACACCGGCGAAGACCTCGCAGCCGAAGCCGAAGTGAAGTTCATGCTCGTTGACGACGACCAGGGGGTGGAAGGCGTGTCGTAGATTGCGACCACGCTAACCGGGCGGCCGCGGACCAACGCGACGCCCATCACGAGATTTTGTATGGGACAGATCCATCCAACCGCGATCATTGAGCCGGGCGCTCGCGTAGGCGAGAGCGTGCGGATCGGCCCGTACTGCCACATCGGTCCGCGCGTCGAGATCGGTGCGGGCAGCAGGCTGGTCGGCAACGTCACCGTCCTCGGGCGGACGACGATTGGCAAGGGCAACACGATCTGGCCCTACGCGGTGCTCGGCGCTGATCCGCAGGACCTCAAATATCACGGCGAGCCGACCGAGCTGCGCATCGGCGACAACAACGAGATCCGCGAGACCGTCACGATTCATCCGGGCACGGACAACGGCGGCGGCGTGACACGCGTCGGCAACGAAAACCTGCTGATGGTCGGTGTACACGTGGCGCACGATTGTGTCGTCGAGGATCACGTGATTCTCGGCAACGCCGTGCACCTCGCCGGGCACGTCTACATCCATAATCACGCGGTCGTGTCCGGCGCGACGGGCATCCACCACTACGTGACGATCGGCCCGTACGCGTTCATCGGCGGCATGACCCGGTTGGTCCACGATGTCCCGCCGTTCCTGATCGTCGAGGGCAACCCGTCGAAGGTCCGCGGCGTGAACGTGATCGGGATGAACCGCCACCGGTTCGAAGCCGACACGATCCAACACCTCAAGGACGCCTACCGCCGGCTGTTCCGCGGCGGCGGGTCGCGTGACAAGGCCGGCGGCGCCCCCAACATGTCCGAGTCGATCGCCGAACTCGAAGCCAACGACGAGCAGGACGAGTGCGTCCAGATGCTGATCCAGTTCATCCGCCGCTCGTCGATCGGCCTGCACGGGCGCTACCGCGAATCCGAACGGACCGATCAACGCCTGGGCAACCCCGTTAAGTAGCCTGTCTCTCCCACCCGGTCGCCCCGCTGTCCACTCGTTGCACCGGTGCTTTTGATCCGGTCGGGCTCGGTGTACGTTATGTTGGTTCTCAGGGGTTTGGCCGCCCGCGACAAATGATTTACCGCATCGCAACCGATTAGGAAGCGCTCCCATGATCGACGTGATGATCATCACCTACAACGAAGCTGTGAACCTGCCTCGCAGCCTCGCGGCGCTGCGCGGGTGGGTTACGAACATCTTCGTGATCGACAGCGGTTCGACCGACGGGACACAGGCCATCGCCCGGGAATACGGTGCAAAGGTCATCCAACACGATTGGGAAGGCTACGCACGGCAGAAGAACTGGGGCCTGGCCAACCTCCCATTCGAGTCGCCGTGGATCCTGATCCTCGATGCGGACGAGATCGTCACAGCCAAGGTGCGGACCCGCGTCACGGACATCGTGACCAAACAACCCGACGATGTGCACGAGAACGGGTTCTTCATCAACCGCCTGACATACTTCCTCGGAAAGCCCATCCGCCACTGCGGGTACTACCCGAGTTGGAACCTGCGGCTGTTCAAGCGCGGCGCCGGGCGATACGAAGACCGCCAGGTCCACGAGCACATGGTGATCGACCGCCCACTCGGATACATCCGCGAGCCGATTCTCCACGCCGACCACCGCGGGCTCGAACACTACTTCGCCAAGCACAACCGCTACTCGTCGCTGGAGGCGCAGGCGTTCTTCCGCGACGCACGCGATGGCGACAGTGATGAATCTGCCGCAAAACCAAGCCTCACCACCTCGACACGGATCAACCGCTGGCTGAAACACCACTGCCTTCCCTGGCTGCCGTTCTCAGGGTTCTGGCGGTTCCTTTATATGTATGTGTTCCGTCTCGGTTTTCTAGACGGCAAAGCCGGGTGGGCGTTCTGTCGGTTTATCGCGATGTACGACAGCATGTTCTCGTTGAAGCTCAACGAGCTGCGCAGACAAGCGGCCAGCGGAGGGCTGAGCAACACACCACCCGCACTGGCACTCCCGGAAGGCGCCTGGCGACCGCAGTTGCCGGTGCAGATAATGGAGCAGACTCAGACGGACGGTCAGGAGGAACAAAAAGTGGAGGCGGCTTTGGAACGGCCGACTCCCGACAGCGCCGAGCAAAGCGCTACGGAGAGGAGAAACACGGGCATGGACATGCCAATCATCGGGCTTAGCGTCTATCACGGCGACGCCGCGGCCGCCGGGATCCTTAACGGCCGATTCATCACCGGCGTCGAGGAAGAGCGCTTCAAACGGATCAAACACTGGGCCGGTTTCCCGCGCGAGGCGATGCGCCACTGCCTCCAGGAAGTCGCCGGCGGCGACCCGGGTGCGCTGCGTGCTATCGCGGTCGCTCGCCAGCCCGGCGCACATTTCTTGCGCAAGGTCGCGATCACCGCGACCCACCCGCGCAGCCTGATCCGCGCCGTCGGCCGCCTCAAGGCGATCTCGAAGATCAAACAGCTCGAAGCCACCATCGCCGAAGCGCTCGGCGTACCGGCCGAGATGATCCCGAACGTTTACAACGTCGAGCACCACCTGTCGCACATCGCGTCGGCGTTTTTCTGCAGCCCGTTCGAGGAAGCCGCGTGCCTCACCGTCGACGGCTTCGGCGACTTCGTATCAACCATGCGCGCCGTCGGCCGCGGCAACAACATCGAGCCGCTGGACCGCGTCTACTACCCCGACTCGCTGGGCATGTTCTACACAGCCGTGACACAGTTCCTGGGCTTCGGCCACTACGGCGACGAGTACAAGGTGATGGGCCTGGCCGCATACGGCGAGCCGTCGTTGGTCGATAAGGTCGGGCAACTCGTACCCAAGCTCGACGACGGGCGGTTCCGATTGGACCAGCGGTACTTCCGCCACCTGCGCGAAGGCGTGGACATGATCTGGGACGACGGCGAGCCGCACCTGGGCACGGTGTTCTCGCAGGCGATGGAGCAACTGCTCGGCCAACCGCCCCGCCACAAAGACGAGCCGCTCACCCAGTGGCACAAGGACCTGGCCGCATCCGTGCAACACGTCTACGAAGACCGCTTCTTCACGCTCGTGCGATCGCTGCAAAAATCGACCGGGCTGAACCGCCTTGCATTGGCCGGGGGTTGTGCGCTCAACTCACTTGCCAACGGCCGGTTGCTGCAACAGACCGACACAACGGAAATCTACATCCAGGCCGCCGCGGGCGACGCGGGCACCTCGCTCGGAGCGGCGCTGTACGCGCACCATTCGATCCTCGGGCAACCGCGCGAGTTCGTGATGGAGCACGCGTATTGGGGTCCGCAATACAGCGACGAAGAAATCCGCCGCGCAATCGCCAACCGCATCCCGGAATCCGGCGGCGGCGACGGCGCGTTCGGGCAATACGCCGTCCAGACACACGAAGACGAAGCGCAACTACTCGAAGAAACCGCAACCGCGATCACCGAAGGCCAGGTCATCGGCTGGTACCAGGGCCGATCCGAGTGGGGCCCACGAGCCTTGGGCAACCGCTCAATCCTCGCCGACCCGCGCCGCGCCGACATCCGCGAGATCCTTAACGCCAAGATCAAACGACGCGAGCTGTTCCGCCCATTCGCCCCATCAATCCTCGAAGAACGCACCGGTGAGTGGTTCACGATCAGCTACCCCGACCCGTTCATGCTCAAGGTCTACCCCATACAGCCGGACAAACGCGATCGCATCCCCGCGATCACCCACGCCGACGGCACCGGCCGTGTGCAGACCGTTTCCGAAAAAACCAACGCGCGCTACTACCGCCTGATCAGCGCGTTCGAGCGGATGACCGGCGTGCCGATACTGTTGAACACTTCGTTCAACGAGAACGAGCCTATCGTTAACACCCCGGCTGAGGCGCTCGACTGCTTCATGCGCACCAAGATGGACAGGCTGGTGATGGGCAATGTGGTTGTGCGGCGCGAGCACGCGGGTGAGTCGGTTACGGCCGGGCTCCGTGAAGCGGTGAGTTAGCACCTCACCCACCCATCGCACGCGGCTTGATCACCCGCGCCGGGTTGCCCCCAACAACCACCCCGGGCGGCACGTCTTTCATCACCACGGACCGCGCGCCCACCACGCTGTTGTCTCCGATCGTCACGCCGGGCCCGATGAACGCGCCCGCACAGACCCACACCCCGCTGCCAATCGTGATTGCGCTTCGCACAAGCGGCAGGTCCGGCTGTGTGTAGTCATGCGTCCCGGCACAAAGGTACGCATCCTGCGAAATCGTCGTGTGCTCACCGATCGCCACCGGCCCGAGGTTGTAGACCACGACACGGTCGCCAAGGATGCTGTGGTCGCCAAGTGTCAGCAGCCACGGGTGCACGATCCGTGTCGTGGGTTTGATGCTCCCATGCGCCGCCAACTTGACACCGAATCGCCCCAGCCAGAACCGCCGCCACCGGTAGGCTCGACGCGGGCTCGGCCGAATAAGCAGCCGTTGGACTAGCTCCCACGCGACCCGCCTCGCATACTCGCCCGCCGTGTACGGCCGACCCGCACACCGATCAAGCCGCTGAAAAACCCGGGTGTCCGGCGGCGAGGTTGAAGGTGGGTCGTGATCCATAGAACTGTCGTAGACCCCCGTGAAGCCGCAATCCTGCCGGGCCGGCCACCCGATTCACCCACCATCGGCCATCATAACCCTTGGCGTCACAAGCACGCGACGCGGGTACGGCCCCGTGGCCACAAGCCCGGCGGTGGCATAGCCGATATCATCGGCGACGCAACGTGTGCATCAGCGGTGAATCTGTGCGGCCTGAGGGCAAGGCGGCGCTCCCGCAACTGGTTCATAACATTATTATTGATCGTTCTTTAGCACGATCTATCCGCCGGCGACCCTGACGACAAGGGGCAATTGACTTTGGCAACCGCTTCGACCGTGCTTGTGACCGGGGCCGCCGGGTTTATCGGGTCTCACCTGACCGATCACCTGCTCACGGACGGTGCAACCGTCGTTGGCATGGATAATTTCTGCGATTTCTACGATCCCGCCATCAAGCGAGCGAATATCGCCGATGCCGCGTCGCACGACCGCTTCACCTTGGTCGAAGCCGATATCCGCGACCGCGACGCCGTGACCGGTGCGTTTGAAAAACACCGCCCCGACGCCGTGATCCACCTCGCCGCGATGGCCGGCGTCCGCCCGAGCATCGAACGCCCCGACTACTACACCCAGGTCAATCTCAATGGCACGGTGAACCTGCTCGACGCAGCCGTCGCCGGCGGCGTCAAACGATTCGTCTTCGCGTCGAGCTCAAGCGTCTACGGCAACAACCCCAAAGCCCCGTTCGCCGAAACCGACCCCGTCGACCACCCGATCAGCCCGTATGCGGCAACCAAAAAGGCCGGTGAGTTGATCGCCCACACCTACTGGCACCTGCACCAACTGCCCGTCGTGTGCGCACGGTTGTTCACCGTGTACGGCCCACGTCAGCGTCCCGACTTGGCGATCGGCAAGTTCCTGAAGCTCGTCGCGGCCGGCCAACCGATCCCGATGTTCGGCGACGGCTCGACCAGCCGCGACTACACCTACGTCGACGACATCGTCGCCGGCCTGCTGGCCTGCCTGGACCGGTCCGACCCGCAACGCGGTTTCGGCATCTACAACCTCGGCGGCAGCGACCCGGTCAGCCTCAAAGCCATGATCCAGACGATCGAAAAAGTCACCGGGCAAACGGCGAAGATCGAACCCATGCCCATGCAGCCGGGCGATGTGAACCGCACCTGGGCCGACCTGACCCGCAGCGAAGCCGACCTCGGGTACCGTCCCGCGACGCGCTTGGCCGACGGCATCGCGCGGCAGTGGGCGTGGCTACAAGCCTTGGATGAACCGAATCCCGTCACCTCGTCTTGATGCGCGCAGCCCGACCAACACCGGACGCGTCGATAATCCAATCGATAGATAAAGAACTCGAAGCCAACCCCAACGCCTAGTGCGGGACTTCTTTCACCGCGTTGCGGTTCCACGCGGGGATCTCGACGACGATCGGCCCATCGCCGGTGATCTTGGCCTGACAGCTCAGACGGCTGTTGACCTGCAACCCCGGCGCCTCCTCCACACGGTCCAACTCGTCGTCATCCGCTTCGGTCAGGCTGTCCTCCCCTTCGACGATGTACGCGTGACACGTTGAACACGCACACACCCCACCGCACGCGTGCTCGATGTTGATCCCGTTGTCGAGCGCAACGTCCAGCAGATCCTCGCCCTTGGACGCGAGCATCTTGATTTCTTTTTCCTGCCCGCCGGTGAGCGCCTCGGGGTCCTGGAGGATGTACGTCACGGGGACGGTCGGCGGTGCTTTGAGTTTGTCGTCGTGCTTGCGGTGCATGGGTCGGCTCCGGTCTGGACCGTTTAGGCCATTCTAGCTGTCAGTTTGGACGCGGGCGAGATCGGCAGGCTAGGCGTCCGGCACCGTCGTCGGGTCCGGTCGATAAAGGCGGGTCTCGAGCGCCCAGATTTTCTCGGTGAAATGCCCCTGCAGTTGGTCGTCACCACCGTCCGCACCCGGCCCGGACCGCGCCGAGCTGATCGCCAACTGCATCTTCGCGTCGAGATTGTCCAGCAGGCTCACCGCGATCGCTTCGGGCGTCGCCGGGAGCATCACCGCACCGAACTCCGGCCGCCCGTGGTGGGACAAAATAATGTGTTGGAGCACATTCACAATGCTCTGCGGCACCGTCTGCCCGTTGGCGGCGCATTGGTCGGCTTTTTCTTTCAGCCACAACACGCCCTGGGCGATGTGCCCGACCAACTGCCCGCGATCGGTGTAGCCGAACCCGCGCGTCCAGTGCAGCTCATCGCACTTGCCAAGATCGTGAACGAACAACCCGACCAGCACGATCTCGCGGTTGAGCTGCGGGTACTGGTCGCACATCGACCCGCCCAGCCGCATCAGCGACAGCGTGTGCTCGAGCAACCCACCCAAAAACGCGTGGTGCACCGTCGCGGCCGCCGGGGCCTGCTTGAACCGCTTCATCAGCGCTTCATCATCGAGGTACGCCCGGACCAACGCCGCCAATGCCGGGTGCTTCACGGCTTCGAGAATCGCGACGACATCGGCGAACATCTGCTCCGGGTCGAACTGCGTGCTCGGCAACAGGTCACTCATGTTGACCTCAGCCGGGTCGACCGGCTCGATCTGCTGGATGATGATCTGCAACTGCCCCTGGTAAGGCTGCGACTGCCCGGCCACCCAAACAAACCCATCCGTCGGCAGCCCGCTGATCAGGTCTTCGCTGACATTCCACATCCGCCCCGGCGTGCGGCCGGACTTGTCCGCCAGCAGGCATTTAAGGAACGGCTTGCCGGCCTTGGTCTGCCCGAGCTGGCAGTTCTGAATCGCGAACGCCCCCTCGACCCACTGGTTCGGCTTCATCTCACTAATCAACGTCCGCTCAGCCACGACTACCTGCTTTCTATTGAAATAATCACTTGTAGCGCCGGATTCTATCCGATTACACCGCCACGCGGCCGGACGGAAACTTGACCCGGGACGCCGGGCTTTGCCGATACCGACACCATGCCGCGGTCCGGACAGATTGTGCAGTTGACCGTTCTCGCCCTGTTGGGGCTGGGGACTGTGGTCGTCTACTCGGCCGGAATGACAGTTGGGTCGGGGCGGTCCGGCCTGGCCGGGTTGATGCAGCACCGGCACGGGGTCTACGCAATACTCGCCGTCGTGGCGATGCTGTTTACCAGCCGTGTGAACGTGCGGCAGTTCCTCAAGACGCGCCGAGTCGTCAACCCATTAAGCGGCCTGGTCGTGCTCGCGCTGGCGCTGGTGGCGCTCGCACTCGTCCCGGGCATGGGCCGATCGGTCAACGGGGCCAGCCGCTGGCTGTACCTCGGACCGAAGTCATGGGGCCTGTCATTCCAGCCCAGCGAGGTCGTCAAGTGGGTCATGGTCCTGGCCATCGCCTGCTGGTGTACACGGCGGCGCGGCGTGATGCACCGGATCACCGACGGGCTGCTGCCGCCACTAATCCTGCTCGCCGTCGCGTGCGGGCTGATCGTGCTCGAAGACCTCGGCACCGCCGCACTGATCGGGCTGGTCGGTGTGTGCACGCTCATCGCCGGCGGCGCCCGCCTGCGACACCTGGCCATGGCCTGCCCCGCAGCCGTCGCGATGGTGGTCTGGGCGATCGCCCGCAACCCGTACCGCGTCCAGCGGCTCACCGCGTTTCTCAACCCGTGGGCCGACCCACTGGGCAGCGGGTACCACCCGATCCAATCGATGGTCACGATCGCGCAGGGCGGGCTGACCGGGCGCGGCCTGGGTAACGGGATTCAAAAATTCGGTTACCTCCCCGAAGACACAACCGACTTCATCTTCGCGATCATCTGTGAGGAACTCGGCACCGCCGGCGCCGTGCTCGTCATCGGGCTGTACCTGATCCTGCTGTGGGTCGGGCTATCGATCATCCGCGACTGCAAAGACACCTTCGGCCGGCTTCTGGGCCTGGGCGTGCTGCTGACGGTCGGGCTTCAGGCTCTGATCAACCTCGCCGTCGTGACGGTTGTTGTGCCGACCAAGGGGATTGCTCTGCCGCTGCTGAGCGCGGGTGGAACCGGTTGGATCCTGACGGCGGCGGCGCTCGGGCTGGTCGCGTCGCTCGATCAAAGCGAAGATGCCCGCGATGAACCCACCCCAACATTCCCGACCCAGCCGACACGCCGATGGTTGGGACGCTGGTCGGGGAGATGGACGGGACGGTGGACGGGGCGGTGGGCCGGCATCCCCTGGCGACTACCCGCCAAACCAACCACCATCTCACTTCGCACCGACTAAGCCGCGCCACCCGCGCCCTGTCACCCAACCCGCCCGGCCGAACGGACCCGCCGCAACGTGACACCCCACCCCCCCAGCGAAGCCAACGGCCCGACGGTGCTGTTCGCCGGCGGCGGCACAGGCGGGCACATCTTCCCCAGCCTCGCGGTGATCGAGTGCTTGTGCGCACAACCCGACACACAAACCGATTCCGTTCGCCCCATCCTAGCCGTCTCGCGCCGCCCACTCGACGCATCGATCGCCAACACCGCCGGGATCGAGCACACCCCCTTACCCGCTCACCCTTGGCGATACCCCCCGTGGCATTGGCCCGCGTTCATCAAAGGTTGGCGTGCGAGCACCGAAACAACCCGCGCACTAATCCGCGATCGCAAAGTCGCCGCCGTTGTCGCGATGGGCGGGTACGTCGCGGCACCCATCGTCGCCGCGGCAAGCGACGCAGGCGTCCCGATCGCACTGGTACACCTCGACGCCGTCCCCGGCAAAGCCAACCGCCTGATGAGCCGCCGCGCCGATCAGATCTTCTCGGTCTACGAAGGCATCCCCAACACGACGCGCATCGGCATGCCGCTGCGCCAATCCGCCATCGGCCCAACCGACCCCGCCAATGCCCGCCGCGAGCTCGGCCTGGACCCCGATCGCCCAACGCTGCTGGTCACCGGCGGCAGCCAGGGCGCCCAAACGATCAACCAGATGATGCTCCGCTGGGTCAACCGCCTGGAAGTGAAAAAAGCCCTCGACGGCTGGCAACTGATCCACCTCGCCGGGCCCGCCCAAGCCGACCCGATCGCCGAGGCGTACGCGCGCGCCGCAGTCCCCGCCAAAGTCACCGCCTTCCTCGACAACATCGGCGCCGCCTGGTCGGCCGCGACCGTCGCGATCAGCCGAGCCGGTGCCGGCAGCGTCGCCGAGGCCTGGGCCAACGCAACCCCCACCGTTTTCCTGCCCTACCCCCACCACCGCGACCGCCACCAGCAACGCAACACCGCCGAGCTCGCCCGCAACTCCGCCTGCCTCGTTCAGGAAGACCACATCGACCCCCAAGCCAACGCCGAGCACCTCACCGGCACCCTCCTGGCCCTGCTGCACCACCCCAGCCAACGCACATCCATGGCCAACCGCCTCCGAGCAACCTGGCCCGGCAACGGATCACAATCCATCGCCCGCTGGGTCGCCAACCAGACGCCCTAGCCCGACCCACCCGGCGAAACATTGTGACCACCCCCCCACAGGCGTATAATCTCCGCCAGATTTGGAGGTTGGAGCGCCCATATGAGCAGCACGCTAAGGCCAGCGCAAAACCCGACGCCGGACACCGCGTCAGACCCCGCGTCAACCCCGACGCCAGACCCGGCGCAGAACCTCAACCGACTCGGCCTCACCGATGTCGCCGCCGCTGTCGATGCGTACCTGGCCGACTTCCTCGACCACCGTCCGCTCACCCCCAGCCTGACCGACGCCGTCCGCTACGCCATCCTCGGCACCGGCAAGCGCGTCCGCCCCGTGCTCACCGTCTGGTCCTGCTTAGCAGTCGGCGGGCGACTCGACGACGCCATCGCCCCCGCCGCCGCGATCGAACTCATCCACTGCTTCAGCCTCGTCCACGACGACCTGCCAGCCATGGACGACGACGACCTGCGACGCGGCCGACCCACCCTCCACCGCCACACCAGCGAAGCCATGGCCATCCTCGGCGGCGACGCGATGATCGGCCTCGCCTTCGAACTCATCGCCACCCGCATCGAATCACCACAACTTGCCCGCCGCATCACACTCGAACTCGCCACCGCCACCAACGACATGATCGCCGGGCAGGTCTACGACACGCTCCCCGACGACTGCGGGCTCGCCGCCGACCTCAAACCGATCGACCGCCTGCGCATGATCCACCGACACAAGACCGGTGCCCTGATCCGCTGCAGTTGCCGCATGGGCGGGCTAAGCGGCGGCGGCGACGACCGCGAGCTGATCGCACTGACCCGCTACGCCGAGAACATCGGCCTGATGTTCCAGGTCGTCGACGATGTGCTCGACGTGACCCAGACCACCGAGACACTCGGCAAGACAGCCAACAAGGACGCCGAGCAGGGCAAGCTGACCTACCCCGGCCTGCTCGGGCTCGATCAGAGCAAGGATGAGATCTTCCGCCTGCGGACCCTGGCCCACCAGGCCCTGGCCCCGCTGGGCGACCGTGCGGACCGGCTCCGCGAATTGTGCGACTATATCGCTGTCCGCGAACACTAATCCCGCCGGCACCGGCACACGATGCAGCGGTCCGACCAGGACGAACAAGGGCACACGATGGCAAAAGAGAAACCGCAGACCACCGCCCAGGACCCATCGCTGGCGTTGTTGGCGGCGACGAACAGCCCGGCCGACCTCAAGAAGCTGCCGGTTGAGCGGCTGCCCGAGTTGGCCGGTGAGATCCGCCAGGCGATCTGCGACCAGGTCTCCCAGACGGGCGGGCACCTGGCGCCGAACCTGGGCGTCGTCGAGCTGACCATCGCCCTGCACTACGTGTTCGATTTCGGCCACGACCGACTGCTGTTCGATGTCGGTCACCAGTGCTACCCGCACAAGCTGCTCACCGGCCGGGGCAAACTCCTGCACAAGCTCCGCCAGCGAGACGGGATGGCCGGGTTCCCCGAGCCGCGCGAGAGCGACTACGACCTGTTCAGCGTCGGGCACGCCGGGACCTCCATCTCCACAGCTGTGGGCATGGCACGCGGCGACACGCTGACCGGGCAGGGCGACCGCCGAGTCGTCTCGCTGATCGGTGACGCCTCGATCGTCAACGGCGTCGCGATGGAGGGGCTGAACAACGCCGGCACGCTCGAACGCCAGTTCCTGACCGTGCTCAACGACAACGGGATGTCGATCGCGCGCCCGCAAGGCGCGATGGCCGGGTATTTCGATCGTGTCCGATTGAGCCACCATTACGACGACTTCAAGAAGCGTGCCCACGAGGTGCTCAAACGCGTCCCGCTCGGGTCGGCGCTCGAGGAGCTGTACCACCGCGCCGGCGAGGTGATGAAAGCCGCGATCAACGCCGGGCACATGTTCGAGCAGTTCGGCTTGCTGTGCGTCGGCCCGATTGATGGGCACGACCTGCCCGGGCTGATCGAGATGCTCGAGGAAATCAAAGACTTTGACCGCCCCGTGCTGCTGCACTGCAAAACGATCAAAGGCAAGGGATTCGACTTCGCCACCGGCGACCCCACGACGTTCCACTCGCCCAAGCCGTTTGTCGTGTCCGGCTGCCGCGTCGAGCTAAAGTCCAGCGGCAGGTCGTTCACCTCGGCGTTCGCCGATGCGCTCACCGATGTGATGGAGCGGGACGAAAAAGTCTGTGCGGTGACGGCCGCGATGCCCGACGGGACCGGGCTGAACAAGATTTTGCCCAAGTTCCCCGAGCGAGGCATCGACACCGGTATCTGCGAGTCGCACGCGATGGACATGTGCGCAGGGATGGCCAAATCGGGCCTCAAGCCCTTCTTCGCCGTGTACTCGACCTTCGTCCAGCGCGCCCTCGACCAGGTCTTCCAGGAGGTCGCGCTGCAAGGGTTACCGATCCGCCTATGCCTGGACCGCGCCGGCTACGTCGGCGGGGACGGCGCGGTGCACCACGGGTTTATGGACATCGCGATCTTCGCGCCGCTGCCCGGCGTGGTGATGCTCGCCGCCAGCGATGAGCCGAACCTCCAAGCCGGGCTCGAGTTCATGCGCACCTACGACGACGCGTGCTCGGTGATCCGCTACCCGCGCGACAACGTCGTCGATCAGCCGCTGCAGGCCAGCGCCACGCCGTTCGAGCTGGGCAAAGCGAACCTCGTCCGCCCGGCCAAGGGCAAAAAACCCGACATGGCGATCCTCGCCTACGGCGTGATGGTCTACGAGGCCACGCAAGCGATCGACCGGTTGGTAGAAGACGGCTACGACATCGCGCTCTACGACGCCCGCTTCGCCAAACCCGTCGACGCCGACCTGATCGAGCGCCTCATCAGTGACGGGACACCGGTCCTGACGATCGAAGAGCACGCGCTGTCCGGCGGCTTCGGTGCCCAGGTTGTCGCCGCGTGTGCTGAACGCCAAGTCAGCGCCGACCAGGTCCACCGCATGGCCATGCCCGACCGCTGGGTCTACCAGGACAGCCGGGCAAACCAACTCGCCGAAGCCGGGCTGGACGCAAACAGCATCGCCCAGCGCGTCCGCGGCCTGCTCGACCAGAAGATCAGCCCCCCCATCAAGATTCACGTCGGCGTCGGCACGGTGAAAAAGGCCGCGAAATAGTCACGCTCTACGCGGTCGCACCCGGCTGTTGCGCCGCTTCCTGCACAATCGAAACACTGGCTGAGCAACCCAACCGATCCGCGCCGGCTTCGATTATTTTTTGGGCGTGTTCGTAGGTGCGGATGCCCCCCGAAGCCTTGACCGACAGCCCGCCACTGTGTTTTTTCATCAGCGCAACCGCCTCGATGCTCGCCCCCCCGGCCGCGTGGAAGCCGGTGGAGGTTTTCACGAAGTCGCAACCGGATTCCCGTGCCGCCCGGCAGGCCGCTTCGATGCGGGCCTCGCCCTGGTCGGCGCTGACGCCTTCGAGCAGCAACGCTGACTCGATAATTACCTTGATAACCACCGACGGGTTCGCGGCGCGGGCGGCTTTGCTGATCTCCAGAAACTCGGTCTTAGCCGCGCGCACATCCGCGCCCAACAGAAACGGCTGGTGCGCGACAAAATCAATCTCCCGCGCCCCATCCTTCACGGCCGCTGTCGCCTCGATCGCCTTGATCGCCGGCTTTGCAGCGCCAAGCGGGAAGGACACCACCGCGCACGTCTGGACACCCGACCCGTGCAACGCCTTCGCCACATCCGCAACAAACACACCGTTAACGCACACCGATGCGAACCCGTGCTCGATCGCCTCGGCCACGACGCGGTGCACGGACGGGCGATCGGCCTGCGGCGCAAGGATCGTGTGCTCGATGAGTTTTGCGATTGTGGTCATGGGTTCACCTTGGCCGTCGCTGGGCGATCCGCTGTTGTGATCGGTTGCCCCTGATCCGCACCAATCTCGGCCTGTCCGATCAGACGTGCAAACCAATCGTCGATTGTCTTCACATACAACTGTTCATGCGATCGTCGCAGGTCCCCGTGCGCCCCGCCGGGAAAATTGACGAACTCGCCATGCGGCGCAGCCGCTGCGATCTGTTGCCCCGACTCGAACCGGCAGATCGCGTCCGCATCCCCGTGCATCACCAGCAGCGGGCACGCCAGCCTCGCTGCATGCCCGGCGCGATCAAACCCGCGAAACCCGCCCAGCCGCCACCCAACATACCCGCACGCGATCCACACGAACAAGAACGTCGGCAACCGGCGCTCACGCAGGTGGCCGAAGATCGGCTCGGTCCCCACGCGGTACGGCGCCTCCGCGATCACACCCGCAACGCGCCAGTCGCATTCGCGCTCGGCCCGCGCCGCGGCGACGATCGACGCGCCCGCACCCATCGAACTGCCAAACAACACCACGTCCCGCCCGCCCGGGTCCGCCTGCTCGACGATCTCGATCAGGTCCGCGACCTCCGTCGTCCCCAGCCGGCTGATCGGCGCCGTCGATTCGCCGTGCCCACGCATGTCGTACACCACGACTCGGCTGGCGTGCCGCACCGCAACCGGCGCCCGCGCCAGACTCCCGTACCGGCTGCCACTCCACCCGTGCGTCACCACCACCAACGGCCCAGCCGCGTCCACTCCGTCGATCACCCACCCACCGGTCGTCGCGCCGTCGGCCAAACGAAACTCGACCTCGCGCCCAACCAACCCTAGCTCAGTGGGATCGGTCGCCATGCCGCGTGCCAGCGCCGTCGCGTACGTCACACGCGGCGGGCGCAGCATCCCGTATGCCAGCACCGCCGATCCGATCGCGATCAACAGCCCAGCCGCTTCGAAAATTAGATAGACCAAAGGCACCATGGTCCGGCTAGGATAGCGGCCGACCGGAACCGACGATGGCCGACACCGACCTAATCACCGAAGCACTGCACGAAGCCCAAGCCGGGCTCGTCGAGGGTGGCCTGCCGATCGGCGCCGTGCTCGCGGACACCGCAAGCGGCCAGATCATCGCACGCGGTCACAACCTGCGCGTGCAAACCGGCGACCCGACCGCCCACGCCGAGGTCGTGTGCATCCGCAACGCCGGGCGCCGTCGCGATTGGCAGCGCCTGACACTGGCCAGCACACTAAGCCCGTGCATCATGTGCACGGGGACCGCGCTGCTCTACAAGATTGGTCGCGTGGTGATCGGCGAGAACCGCAACTTTCGCGGAGCCGAGTCGCTGTTCGAATCTCACGGGGCCAAAGTGGCAGTGTTGGACGACCCGCGCTGCGTCGCGCTGATGCGCGCATTCATCGCCGATCACCCGGACCTGTGGCGAGAAGATATCGGTGAGTAACCAGACGAAGTCGCCGCGCGGATCACTTACCCGCCAGCACACCCGCAGCCGCCGCAAGACCCGCACCCGGCGTCACCGCGTGTCCCGCGTTGGCGAGTTCCGTCTCGATCGCGTGGAGCCCGGCGAGCGTGTCGCCCGCATCGACGTATCCCATGTGCGAGATGCGCAGGATCTTGCCCTTCCACTTCGCCCCGCGCCCATCCTGCCCGCCGGCGATATGCACCCCGTGCCCATCACGCACCGCTGATCGGAACGCGCCGTCCGCGACACCCGCCGGGTAGTACGCGCCGCTGACCGAATCACTGGGCGATTCGCTGATCGGCCTCAACCCCATCGCGGCGAACCCGGCCCGCCCAGCCTCCGCCAGTTTCGCAGTCCGCGCCCACACGCTTTCCAAGCCCTCGGCCTGCAACATCTCCAGCGCCACCCGCTGCCCACGGATCAGGCTGACCGGCGGGGTAAACGGCACATCGGTTTTCTTCCAACTCGCCAGCCACTTACGCAGATCGAGATTGTAGTAACCGGCCGGGGCGACCTTCTCTAAACGCGCGATCGCACGCTCGCCAAGCCCGACAAACCCCAGCCCCGGCGGCAGCATCAGCGCCTTCTGCGACCCCGTGACCAGCACGTCGATCCCCCACGCGTCCATCTCAACCGGCAGCGTACCCACAGCCGTAATCCCATCGACCAGCAGCAGCGCATCGCTGTCGCGCACGACCTTGGCGACCGCCTGCACATCCGTCGCGGTTGCCGTCGAGGTCTCCGAGTGCACCACCGTCACAACGCTGACATCTGGATTAGCCGCGAGCGCATCAGCCACCTGCTCGGCCCGCACGGCCTGCCCCCAAGGCACATCGATGCGCACCTGCTCGACCCCGTAGGCCTGATAGATATCCTGCCACCGCTCGCCGAACTTGCCCCCGGCGATCGTCAACGCCTTCTTACCCGGCTCGATCAGCGATACCTGAGCCGCCTCGAACGCCGTCGTCCCCGACCCGGCCAGCGTCAGCACCGGCCCCCCGGTCCGCATCAGCCATTGCAGTTGCTTGGATAACTCAGCGAAGATTGCCTGAAACTGCTTGGTCCGGTGGTGGATGATCGGCTGAGCCATCTCCAGGAGCACCGCTTCGGGCACAGCCGTCGGCCCGGGGGTCAGTAACCGCTGCTTTTGCAAGCCTGTAGGGGAGGCGGTGGTCATATCGGGTGGCTCATCGGGGCGTTAGGGGAAAGCGGGGCAACCTACAGAATCCGCCACAGCCTATCAAACCGGCAAGGCCGCGGCGGCTCGGCCGTGTGGCATCCACTTATATAGGTTCGCAATAAGTTCGGATAACGGGCCGGCTCCCCGATCCGGTGCCAAAAAGCCCGAGCCGCGCCCGCACGGGCTTACCACTCGTGCCGCCATCCGCCCGCGAGCCCATGTTCAAATTACCTATTTTACCATAGGCCGTAAGCCATTCAGCGAAACTACTCAAAGCCCGCCACGGATAGACAAAAGTCCACCAAGTATTTGAAAATTATTTGTAAGCATATGAAAAAGGGTTGCATTTATACTTGTCCTCTGAGATAATGATGCCCGTATCAAGTTTCGACCGTCTCATTGGCCTTTCGGTTCAATGGGAACGGTTGAACGAGACACATAGGAAGTGCGGCGAATTTCTAGCCGCGAAACGGACGCAGGCAGGACAACACGTTTGATCGACGCATCGGGTTTTGCCCGGTTGGCTGGTCGATTTTGGATGATGGATTCGGTCCAAGGCGCAACGCTTCATCTTGAATGCGCCGTGCATTCTGTGTGCTGGGCCGTTCGGGCACGTCACCCGCTGTGTGGGCGGGGCGTCGAGCAAGAGACATGGTCACCGGTGAGAGGCACATTCTGATGTCAAGGCAAACGCGAAAGTGGAAGAAAATCATGCGAGGAATCAAACTGGGAATCTGGGGCGCGCTGGTCACGTTCGGGCTAATGGCCGAAACAGCGTACGCGGTGGTCACGCTGGTCGGCAGCGGGCAACTCGCCACTCAAGGTGCCATTGATAACAATGACGCCGGGGCCGGGGCTCAGACGGCTGAAACCCTCGACCGCGTCCCCGACACCTCATCCAAGTGGGAGCGGCTGACGCTGGATTGGACCGTTGAGTTCGATGACTCGTCGAACCTCTGGACGTACACATACGACTGGGAAGCTCACGGCCCGAACGGCAGTGCGAACCCAAGTATTAGCCACTTTACCATCGAGGCTTCGGATAACTTCACCGCTTCGGACGCGGTGTCTCATACCGGGCCGGGCACATTCGTGGTCGGCCAGGACGGCTCGTCCGAGCCGGACGATGGCGGCGTAGACAAGCTGTATGGCATCAAGTGGGACAGCCTGTCGGGGACTTCTTTTATGGGGTCGGTGACGACCGCACGTGCACCGATCTGGGGCGATGCATTTATCAAGGATGGCACCGTCGATGCGGTCAATACGGGCTACGACGCGGTGGACCCGGACATCTCCCAGGCGGGTAACGAATTGGCCCTGAACATGACCGACTGGGGCTGGGTGGCGGTCCCGGACACGTTCACCAGCACCGGGCCGACCACGACGAGTACTAGTACTAGTACTAGTACGACAACGTCGACCACGACGACCGACGGTTCGATGGGGCAGGGCGTGCCCGAGCCACTGAGCGCTACGCTGGCTCTGGTCAGCGTTGGGGGGATCGCGGTGAGTCTCGGAAGACGCCGGGTGGCCTGACAAACATCTACAAATCAATTCCCCGAATTCAACCAAGCCTCTCGGTGAAATGCCGAGAGGCTTTTTCGATGGCGGCGGATTCGTAGCCCGGCCCTTGCCCCGAAAGGTCGGTTAACCCGATACTAAATCATCGCACGGCTACTCTCACGGCGCAGGCCACATGATTGAACGCGCACGCCAACTTGTTCGTGGCCTCCCGAGTTCGCCTAAGGTCCGCGCACTCTTCGGGATCGATACGCGTGCCCTGGCCGTCTTCCGGGTCGCGATGGCGGGAATGATCCTGGTGGATCTGATCGGGCGCAGCCGATACCTGACGGCGCACTACAGCGATGATGGGATCATCCCACGATCGGTTGCCTTGGGTGAGTCAGCGATCCAGAACTACTCGCTGTACACGCTCAACGGCTCGGTAGGGTGGGCGGCGTTCTTGTTCATCGTCACGGGAGTGTTCGCGGTGCTGCTGGCGCTGGGCTACCGGACGCGCCTGATGACGCTGGCGTGCTGGGCGCTGCTGATGTCGCTGCAGAAGCGCAACCCATTCATCATGAATTCCGGCGATCAGTTGATGTGCCTCCTGATGTTCTGGAGCCTTTTTCTGCCGCTGGGGGCGCGGGCGTCCGTCGATCGACACCGCGCTTCTGCGTCGTATCAGCCGCCACGGACCATCTGCACGGTGGCGAGTTTTGCGATTCTGATGCAACTGATCGCGGTGTACGTGTTCACGGCGATCCTCAAGGATCACCCGTTCTGGCACACCGACGGGACAGCGGTGTACTACGCGCTGAGCCTGGATCAGCTCACCACACGATTCGGCCGGTGGTTACTGAACTATCCCGATCTGTTGCACTGGATGAGCATCGGAACGTACTACTTTGAGCGGTACGGGCCGCTGCTGCCCTTTGTCCCCATCGGGACGAAGTATTTCCGCACGGTGGCGGTGTTCCTGTTCATCGGGTTCCACGCCGGGTTGGCGATGGCGATGCAGTTGGCACTGTTCTCGTATCTGTGCATCTTCGCGTGGTTGCTGTTCCTGCCGAGCGAATTCTGGGATGCAATCGAGCCACGCAGCGTCTCTGCTCGATTTCGACGGGCTTGGGCGACTCTCACGGCGCGGGTTGCACAGCTCCACTGCGCGCGATGTCGGCGATCGGCACCGAGCCAGCCCGGCTGGCATTTGAGCCGGCCCGAGAGTGTGGTAGTAGCGTTGCTTGTGGCCTATGTGTTCTGGTGGAATATTTGCACGCTGTCTCCGGATCGCCAGATGCCCCGGTCGTTCCGCCCGATCGCCACGGTGCTTGCGATCGGCCAGCACTGGGCAATGTTCTCGCCCTACCCGCTGCGGGCCGACGGGTGGTACGTCGCGCCGACCCGCTTGCGAGACGGATCGGAGATCGATCTGCGGACCGGACTCACGGACGTGATGTGGCACAAACCTGAGGACATGTTCGCGCAGTCGTACGGCTCCGGCAGGTGGCGAAAGTTTTTGGAGAACATCTGGCAGGATGCTCACCGCAACAAGGTGGTGTACTACGCCAACTGGTTGCGGCGCACCTGGAACAAACAGAACCCCGAGTCGCGGCACGTCCAGAGCATGCGACTGTTCTTCTGCCGCGAGTACACCATGCCCGACTATCAACCCCCGGTGTTCAGCAGGCACCTGGTCTACAGTTGGCACGGCATCGGAACGGATCAGATCATCCCGTACTCACAGAGCGAGCGCGAGTTCCAAGGCGCACAAAACAGATGACGCACTCAACTCCCAGCGAGCAAGACTCCATCGACGGCTGGTCCGATCTGTGCGCGCTCGACCAAGTCCCCGACGCCGGCGGGCACTACGTCGTCCATAGCGATCGCCCGCTTGCTGTGTTTCGACGCGCTGATAACACTCCCGCCGTGACGGACGACACCTGCCCGCATGCCGGAGGCAGCCTGTCTGCCGGGCATGTGCGCGACGGGTGCGCCGTCTGCCCATGGCACGCCTGGGCATTCGATCTTGAAACCGGCGCCTGCCCCGATAACCCCGCGATCAGCGTCGCCACATACCCGACCCGGGTGATCGACGGCCGCGTCCAGGCACGGCTCGATCGCACGGCATGAGCCTGATTGACCCGGTCGCGATCGCGTGGGACCACACCACAAATCTGATCTGCCCGAAACGACCGGCCTAACCGCTACAACCCGAACCGCTGCGCCGCCAATTCTTCCCGAATGCTGGCCCGGGCCAGTCCGTGAGGCATAGTTCAAGCACACCGCGGATGGACTCGGCGCGATGGCCGCAGTTGCCACGGGCAAGACAACATCACCCGCTTATTCAAGCGGATCGCTCACCGAGGACGTGTGCTTCGAATCATTCAGGCAGGCAGTCAGCCTCTGCAGAAAGAACGACAATGTTCATGACAACCAAGCGCAACACCCCCTGGTCTATCGCCGCCGGCATCGCGCTGATCGCGGTCGGCCTGATGTCGTCGAACGCCTTCGCCGTGCCCGACCCCGGGGTCGGGACCGTCGGGCCGTACATCACCGACGGCGGGTCGGCGGATGCGTACCAGACATGGTTCGCAGAGCAGGCCGGCCTTACCACGACATCCGTCTCGGGCACGCCGACCACACACGGGTTCAGTCTCGGCGGATCGCCGTCCGAGTTGTACGTGTGGTCGGACCAGGTTGAGACCGGCGGCGATGGCTTCCTCACCGGCAACGCCGACGTCTACCTGCTGACCGAACTGCCGACCGTCCAGGCCAATGACGATGGTGTCGCCGACGGCGCGCAGTTCCTGAAGCTGACCCCCGACACGGCTAGCGGTGTGACCGACTCGAACTTCATCAGCCATCCGTTCGTCGACGGGGCCACGACCGAGCTGAGCGTGGCAACGGGCAGCGGGCTTGTCGCGGCGACGTCTTTCGGTGCCTACATCCGCGACGACACCAACGGCGGGTACTACGGGATCAACCTCGGCCCGATCTCATTCGTGTCGGGCACGAATGAGCCCACAGATGGGTGGTTCGAGCTCCCGGCCACGACATTCTCCCCGGCACCGATGTTCGCCAAGCGTGTCCGCCTCGAATTCTCCAACGGTATCCCGGCCGGCGACGGCGGCCACTTCTTCGCCGTTGAGGACAAGTTCGGCACCGGGTACGGCGAGCTCAAGAAGACCGGCGGCATTGACGAGTTCACGCCAAAAACCACCAGCGCGATCGGTGGGACCGACGGCGGCACAACGACCGGCGGAACCACGACTGGCGGCACCACCACCGGCGGGACGACGACCGGCGACGGCAGTCAGCTCAACGCTGTGCCCGAGCCCATCACCGCGAGCCTGGCATCCATCGGCCTGGGCGCTCTGGCAGTCGCCTGCAGCCGGCGTCGCGATTGAACCCTGTTTTAGTCTAGTTGGCCCGATCCAGAATGACGCCCCCCGGCCATACGCCGGGGGGTTTTCATTTTTGCAACTCAACCAACCCGCGCACCATCTGCCCGTAGCCGCCCGCCCTATAATCGGAGCATGCCCGATTTACCTCAGGATCCCGCACCCGAACGACACGCCGATGCGCTGCCCGACAAGCGCATCACCCTGCGTGTCCTGCGCGATTGGGTCAGCCAGGCCCGCCCGATCCCCGTACTCACCTGTTACGACGCGACAACCGCCCGCTGGCTATGGCGCGGCCGCATCCCCTGCATGCTCGTCGGCGACACAGCCGCCCAGGTCATCCTCGGGCACGACACGACCCTCCCCGCACCCGTTTCGTTCATGGTTCAGATCACGGCTGCGGTCCGTCGCGGAGCGCCCAATGCGTTCGTCATCGCCGATATGCCCTTTGCCAGCTACCACTGCGGCGACGACGACGCCACGCGCAACGCCGCGCGGTTCATGACCGACGGGATGGCCGACGCGGTAAAACTCGAGGTTGGCCCCCGCCAGACGGAGTTAGTCGCGCGCCTCACCGATGCCGGCGTCCCCGTCGTCGCCCACATCGGCTCGCGGCCACAACAGGTCCGCGTCCGCGGCGGCTACGGCTCGGTCGGCCGATCCCAACGCCAGCTCCGCGAGCTGATCGACACCACCACCGCGATGGTCCAGGCCGGCGCCGGGATGATCCTTATAGAAGCGGTCCCCGCCGAGACCTGCGAAAAACTGATGCACGCCGCCGCCGCGACCGCCGAGCAACTCGAACAACCCCAACCGATCGTGATCGGCTGCGGTGCCGGCCCCGCGTGCCATGCGCACGTTGTCGTCCTGCACGACCTGCTCGGGCTGTCCGCCTGGCAGCCGCCGTTCGCCAAACCCCTCGCCGACCTGGGCCAAAAGATCACCGATGCCGCCGGCCAGTGGGACCGCCTGGTTCGGTCCGGGCGATACCTCCGCGACGACCACCCTTATCAAATGAATCCCCCACCACCCAAGCCCAGCTAGAGACGGCCGCGATCGAACCGATAAACCCAATACACGTATCATCTATCAGCCCGCCGCCGCACCGGCGATGAGGCAAAAAGACCCGATAACCGAACCCCTGGGGTGAACGACGATGCACGCAAGGAACCAAGTCAAGCTCCGCCGCGTCCTGTGGTACGGCCCGACCGTGATGCTGCTGGCCACCACGCTGCTGGTGATGATCGCCGGCCCGCGGCTGGCACGAAAAATTGCCTGGGCACAGAACGACAGCCAGATCCTGCTCGTCAAAGACAGCCTGGCCAAGAACCCGTCCCTGGCCGATCTGAGCAAGGCCTTCCGCCAGGTTGCCAAAGTCGTCGAGCCCAGCGTCGTGCACATCCGCGTTTCGACAGCCCGCCGCAGCCACTCGTCAGGCAGACTCGACGACGACCTGCTGCGACGCTTCTTCGGACCCGATCGCCTCCCCGACCGCTTCCGACCCGACCCCGACGACGAATCCCCTGACGGCGAGCCCGACGACCTCAAGCAGTACGACGTCCCCCAGGCCTACGGCTCAGGCTCCGGCTGGGTCTATGACAACGACGGTCACATCATCACCAACTACCACGTCATTGACTCGGCCGACGTCATCACCGTGCGCTTCCACGACGGCTCGGAGCGCGAAGCCGAGATCATCGGCACCGACCCGAAAACCGACATCGCGGTGATCAAGATCGACGGCGGCGAGCTCTACCCCGCGACACTTGCGAAAGAAACCGTCGAGCAGGGCGACATTGTTTTCGCGTTCGGTTCACCGTTCCGATTCGAGTTCTCCGTCAGCCAGGGCATCGTCTCAGCCAAGGGTCGCCGCCTGGGCATCCTCGAAAACAACCAGGGCTACGAGGACTTCATCCAGACCGACGCAGCCATCAACCCCGGCAACTCCGGCGGTCCGCTGACCAACATCTACGGCCGCGTCGTCGGGATGAACACCGCGATCGCCACGCGCAGCGGCGGCAACCAGGGCCTCGGCTTCGCGATCCCGGTCGATATGGTGCGCAACATCGTTGATCAACTGATCGCATCCGGAAAAGTCAGCCGCGGCTACCTCGGCATCTACATCACCAGCCTCGACCCCAAACTCGCGCGCACATTCGGGTACGACGGCGAGGGCGTGCTGGTTGAGAATCCGATCGAAGACGGCCCCGCCATCGAGGCCGGTGTCGAACGCGGCGACATCATCACCCACATCAACGATACCCCCGTGACCTCGGCCGACGGGCTGCGCAACCTTGTCGCCGCTTACCCGCCCGGCACCGAGCTAACCATCAGCGTTTTCCGCGACGGCGAGACGCTGGACCTGACCGTGACCATCGCCGAGCTACCCGACCAGGTCTCGGTCGCCGTGACCGATCCAAAAGGCTCGGGCGATACCGATTCACCCGGCAAACAACTGCTCCGCAAGCTCGGCCTGACGTCCGTCGTCGGCTTCACCGAGGAACACGCCAAACAATTGGAGATGCCCTTTGAGCCCGGCGTATTGATCAAAGCCGTGCGCGCCAACTCCGCCGCCGCCGCCGCCGGCATCACCAACCGCCTGGTGATCACCGACGTCATGGGCGTACCCGTCGACTCGGTCACCGCCCTGTCCGAGCAGCTCGCGGCACATGACCTGGCCAAGGGCGTGCGCGTCAGCGTGCGCGACCGCGTCAACCGCCGGTTCGTGCTGCTGGAACTGCCCGAATAGCGGCCGGCCGCGCTGCCAAGCTCGGCTTGCTCACAACCGTTCGCCGCGCGCCAAGCCCAACGCCGGTGATCCGTCTGTCGGCACCGCGACGTTGGCTCTGCCGCACACAACTTTCGTAACGCCAACCCTCCCGGCCCGCGATCCCCGTTTGCTACAATTCACGGTATGGACCGCCTGATCATCACCCTCGACGGCCCCGCCGGGTCCGGAAAATCGTCCGTCGCCTGGCGCCTGGCCAAGCGGCTGGGGGTGCAGTTTCTTGATACCGGCGCGATGTACCGCGGCCTCACCGCCCACTGCCTCGACCGCGGTATCGACCCCGCCTCTGACGCAACCGCTGTCGCCGACCTCGCGCCCCAAACCCCGATGCGCTTCGATTGGGCCGCCGACCCGCCACGCCTTTTCGTCGCCGACCACGACATCACCCACCGCCTGCGCGACGACGACGTCGGCGCCGCCGTCAGCGAGCTCGCCGCGATCCCCGAAGTCCGCAAGGTCATGGTCCAGACACAACGCCGCATCGCCGAGCACCACCCGCGACTCGTCACCGAGGGACGCGACCAGGGCTCGGTCGTCTTCCCAGGCGCACACATCAAGTTTTATCTCGATGCGCACCCCACCGCCCGCGCCCGCCGCCGCGCCGAGCAGACCCGCCAAGCCGGCCAACCCGCCGACGAGGCCGACGTCCTCCTGGGCATCGTCGACCGCGACCACAAAGACACCAGCCGCGCCGACAGCCCGCTGCGCTGCCCCAGCGATGCACGGCGCATCGACACGACCGACCTCAGCCTCGACCAGGTCGTCGACCTGCTCGAACAACAAGCACGCACCCAGCTCGCCGATGCGCTCGGACCACCGACAACCACCGACCAACGCGCCGCGCTCGGGGGACCGAATGCTTGATACGCTGCGCCGCCGCCAACCCGGCGCGCCGCTGTGGCGGATCGCGTGGTGGCACCTTGTCCACCTGGTCTGCTGGGTCGTGCTCGGCGCGTGCTACCGCTACCGTGTCTGGGGCACGCACCACCTGCCCGACACCGGCCCCGTCCTGCTGGTCAGCAACCACCAGTCCTACCTCGACCCCGTCCTGGTCGGCCTGGCCAGCCACCGCCGCCAGTTCATCCCCATGGCCCGGTCAACGCTGTTCCGCAACCGCTTCTTCGCCTGGCTGATTAAATCCCTCAACGCCATCCCCGTCGACCGCGCCACCAGCGACATGGCCGCGATGCGTCGCGCGCTCGACGCCCTGAACCGCGGCAACAGCCTGCTGATCTTCCCCGAGGGCACGCGCGCCGTCACCGCCCACGTCGGCCCATTCAAGTCCGGCTCGATGCTCCTGATCAAGCGAGCCCGCCCCACCGTCGTCCCCGTCGCGATCGAAGGCGCCGGCACCGCCTGGCCCAAAGGCAGACCTCTCCCGCTCGCCACCGGCCGTATCGCGGTCCAGTTCGGCCAACCAATCCCCGCCGATGAACTGCTCGCCATGGGAACCCCCGCCGCGATGGAACACCTGCGATCCACCGTCGAAACCATGCGGCAACACCTCGCCCGATACCATGATCGCTGCGCCGGCAAGCCCCCCACCGAGCCGCCGCCGAACCCGGCCCGATAAATCGCCGATACCCTCGGATCGACCCGGAGGACTGTCAGCGGTAAAATGCGGTTCAGTCGCCGGGCGGCCCGGCCGACACAGACTGATAGAAACGAGACCACCCATGCTGCGCAAGATGCTCCGGGGCAAGATCCACCGGGCCACGGTAACCGCCTGTGACCCCGATTACGTCGGGTCGATCACCATCGACGCGGACCTGCTGCGCGCCGCCGACATCCGCCCCAACGAAGCTGTCCTCGTCCTCGATATCGACAACGCCGCCCGCTTCGAGACCTACGTCCTGCGTGGCGAGCCCGGCTCGGGCGTGATCGCGATTAACGGTGCCGCGGCCAAGCTCGTCGACGAAGGCGACAAAGTGATCATCGTCTGCTTCGGACACCTCCCGCCCGACGCCCTCGACGAACACGAAGCCCGCATCGTCCTCGTGGACGAACAAAACCGCGTGACCGAACAGTTGCGCTACACCAGTCTGATCGACGAACCCGCCGCGGTGTAGGGGAAAGACCCAACCGCTTTCGAACACTCGGGCCGGTGACGCTGCCCGCTCACGCCGCCCCGGCCAACGCCGCGGTGCCCGGACCCGCCATGCCCAAGAGCGTACGAATCAGCCTCGCAACCAAGTGCCAACTGCTCTTCGGCGCAGCCGTCGTGCTGATCCTGACCGCGGCCCTATCCGTCGGCGGGATCCGCATGCAGACGCTCGTCCGCGAGGGCCAGGAAGAAACCGCGCGCAAACTCGCCAACGCATGGCTCGCCGACCTCATCCAACTCGGCGGCGCCATGGACGCCACGCCCCCGCACGCCGACCACCCCGGCCACGGGATCTCGCTCCGCCTGATCAAGCCCGACGAGCAGGCGACCGACCCGCAGCGAGACAGATTCCTGGCCAACGCGATCAAGCTCTTCTCCTCGCGCGGCGACCGGCACGAAGCATTCGGCGTCGCCCACGATGAGTCCGGCCGCGAGGTCTACCGCTACACCCGCGCGATCCGCCGCGCACAACTCGCCCGCATCCGCCGCGGTGAGCCGGCCATGACCGGCGAGACCGTCCCCGGCGCCGCCTTCAACGACCCGCTCGAGATGGTGCTCTCGATCAAGCTCAGCGCCGACCTCGCCCAGCGTCAGCTCATGCTCAACCGCGTTTACCTCATCGCCGCCGGGCTGTTCGCCGGGCTGCTCGCCATCGGCGTGTTCTGGTTTATCACCACGCGGATCATCCTCTCGCCCGTGCGCGTCCTGCGCGACACCGCGGCGAAGGTCTCCGAGGGCGACATCAATATCCGGTCCGACATCAACACCGGCGACGAGTTCGAGCAGCTCTCGGACATGTTCAACACGATGCTCGAAAACCTCAAGACGAATCAGGACCAACTGCGCAGCATCAACAAAAGCCTCGACCTCAAACTCGGCGAGCTGGCCGAGACCAACGTCTCTCTGTACGAAGCCAACAAAATCAAAGGGGAGTTCCTCGCCAACGTCTCGCACGAGCTGCGCACACCGCTTAACTCGATCATCGGCTTCGCGGAAGTGCTCAGCGAAACGATCAAAGCCGACGCCGACGCACCCGACGCGGATGACAAACGGCTGCGATACATCGGCAACATCATCCTCTCCAGCCGCCACCTGCTCGAACTCATCAACGACCTGCTCGACCTGGCCAAGATCGAAGCCGGCCGCATGGAACTCCGCGTCGCGCCCGTCAGCATCGCCGACACCGCCGAGGGCCTGATCAACCTCATCCGCCCGCAAGCCGAGAAGCGCGACATCAACCTCATCCTCCGCATCGAGCGCGGCATCCCGCTCGTCCACACCGATGCGGGCAAGTACCAGCAGATCCTCTTTAACTTTCTGTCGAACGGGATCAAGTTCACACCCAACGGTGGCAGCGTCACGCTCTCGGCCAAGCTCGTCCCACGCGACGGTGCCGACCCGGACAACCCGGACGAACAGATGGTCTGCGTCAGTGTGAAAGACACCGGCCCCGGCATCGCGCTCGACGATCACGAGCAGATTTTCGATAAGTTCACACAGCTCGACTCGACCGTGACCCGCGAGCACGGCGGCACCGGCCTCGGGCTGACGATCAGCCGCGACCTCGCATCGCTCCTGCAAGGCCGGATCGAACTCGACAGCGACACCGGCCGCGGCGCGACGTTCAGCCTCATCATCCCCCTCGCACTCGAATCCAAAAACGTCCCCCTCATGCCCGACCTGGTCGAACAACCGGGGCAAAACGCAGGCTAAGCCCAAACTTCGAAACGCTTATCTAAACGGCGCGTGCATCAACCCCCGGCTCAGCCCGCACCCCCCACTGCCCCGCCAAAAACACCCCGACCGCAGCGCCCACCGCGCCGACGATCGCGCCCGTCGGGTCCGCGATGCGTTCGGGCACCGCGGCCTGGAACACGCCAATCCCAACGAGCGCTCCCGTCGCACCCGCTAACCCAATCACGACGCGCAGCGGGTGATCCGCCAGCCGCCCCGCTGACCCCGCCGCCCACCCACCAATCAACACCCCCAGCGGCAACGCCAACAACAACGGGAACATCAAATCATCCAACGCCGGGAACGCCGTCCCGAACTGGAGTGTCGCGAAGGGCACGGTCGCGAAATACCGGCGAGCGGCCGCATCGAACAGCATCCCGCGATCAAACTCCCACGGCGCGGTGTACAAAACCAGCATCCCCAGCGCATACGCAGCCGTCGCCCCCGCATACCCCCCCGCGCGCCAACCGCGCAGCCGCACCAGTCCCAACCGCGCCAACCCAACCCCGATTCCGACACCCACCATCGATGTCAGCACATCGCCCACCGTCGCGGCCCGCGACCGGATCACAACATGCAAGCACTCGATCGCCACCACCACCACCGCCCCGGCCAACAACGCTAACCAAAGGCGTCGATGGTCAGTGCCCCACCCTGTGATCCTCCTCGACTGCGCCAGGATCAGCCCCAACGGTACGGCCAGCGCGACATCGCGAAACCGTTTCCACGCATCATCAAAACTCGAAAAAATCCCTTCGTTCAGCGGGTTCAGCGCGATCATTCCGTACACCCACTTTATTTTGATCTCGCTTGGCCGCACCACAATGTCCAGCGGCATCACCGCATAAAACAAGTAGCACCCGAGATACACCTGCAATAACGGGCGGACCGTGTCCAGCCCGCGCGCGTTGATCGCCCGCTCGATCGGGCGGATCAGCGACGGCCCGGCGACCCACCACAACCCAACCCCCGCCGTCGCCCCGGCCGCCTGCGCCACGATGTCGTGCGGGTTGCTCACGCGCGGCGGGAAGTACACCTGTGCAAACTCCAACCCCGCGCCCATCGCGACCAACCCCCCCCACACCACAGCCACCACCCCCACCACCAACGCCCCGCCCCCAACCACACGCGACAGCCCCGCTAACCACATAAACGCCAACACCGTGAACGCCATCCCGTTGATCGCCCAGTCCGACCGCGCCGCCTGCGGCACACTCATCGCACCCATCTCCCGACTAAACCGCGCGACCGCTTCGCCGAACTCGACGTACCGCGGCGTGAACGGAACCAGCGACACGTACACGGCCAACACCGTCATCAACAACGCCAGTAGCGCCACCGCCCAGGGGATTCGCACCGGATCCTCATCCGCGACCGGCGCCCGTCCGCGCCCCAGCCACTCGGCCGCCAACCCCGCGATCACCCCACCGCACCCGGCCACCAGGTCCGTCGCGTCCATCAACCGGCTGCGCACCAACCACTGGACAATCTCCGTCGACAACACCAATCCGAACAACACAAACAGCAGCGATCCATAGGGCACTGTGCCCGCCCCCGCCTGGCCACGCGCCCGCCCCCCGTACCGCACCGCGCGCCCCATCACCCCCGCAACCACGGCGAACATGACGACCGCAAACACCGAGCGCACCGCCTCACCCTTCGCCGCCAACACCTCCGCGGCCTCGCGCGCCCCGCCCAGCACCGCGCGACATGCCGAAAAGGGCCCGCCCGAGCGGAACGACTCGCCCAGCGACATGCGTAGATAAAAAGTCTCCGGCGACACATCGAACGGCGCCGCCTTGAGTACGATCAGCACCAGCACCGCCGCCAGCGCCCACCGCCCACGCGGACGATCCTCGAACCAGCGGTACAGCCGCACCGCTTGCCCGTTGAACCGCGGCGCAACCACCCACCCCACGACCGACCCGACCGCCCCGCCCAGCACGTTCGCCGCCAGGTCCGCCAGCGAGCTGTCCCGCAGCGGCAACCACACCTGCGCCGTCTCAGCCATCAGGCTCAGCACCCCACCGACCACGGTCACCATCACAACTGTCCGAACCGCCCGCCCCGGCCACAGCGCCCGCCCCAGGCACGCGGCCAGCGCACCGTACGGCGCGAACAACATCAGATTCACCGCCGAGTTGATCTTGCCAAGCCAGCCCGCATCCAGCCAAACCGCCCCCGGCTGCGGGGCAAAATTGAATGGGTACACCAACACCCACACCGTCATGAACGTGCACAGCCCGGTCAGCACACCGAGCAGGCGGCGCGGCAACGGGTCGCTGCTGACCTGGGGCACCGTCGGTTGTTGGATCATCACGCTCCTAGCCGGCCCATAGGCCACGGGGGCCGGATTATCACCGATCTGCCGCGGCCCGCACACCCGCCCAGATCACCCGCTCCAGCCCCACCGCAACCCCCTTATGACACCGTTAACCATGAAATGCCAAGATATTACCCCAATTTTCCCAAAGATATCCACAGAAAAAGCTTGCAACTGGACAGGATTCAGGTTATGATACCTGTACCTTGTCGGTTATTGCGGGGTGAAACCCGGTATTAACCGATACGTGGTGGATCAGAAGAGGGAAGGACTCCACACGCCCCCCACACACGTTGGCCCGGACCAACGCCTTGCCTTGGCCCCCCACGGACGCGGACAGACGGAGAGAGAGCCCCGCGAGACGCCTGAAAAAGAGCAACCCGCAGGAAACCCCAGCGCCAGCCTAGCTACCCGCCTTGGAACCGCATTGTTTTAACCCGCTTGACGACAATTGGTTTGGAATATTTGATCTTCCGGGGGGCACCACCGCAGTTGGTGGTGTGACAACACGCGGACTTTAAACCATGGATCCGATCCTGGTGATAACGATCCGTTGCGGACGCAAACGGCTAATGCAGGGGCCTGCCCCCGCCGGTCAGTATTGCACCGCACGGGGTATCCCCGGCTCGCCTCCAGGAAAGGCTCGAAGAAAGGGTTGAAAGAGGCATCCAGGACCGAACCGGCTTAGCCGGACAGGCCTCGATGGTGCGTTCGGGAGGAAAGCGTTTACACCATGCCCACGACGGAAAGAAGCACAGCGAGACGGGGCGGAGCCTTCGAACAGGCACCGCGATTGGTCGGAACAAGCCCCTGTATGGGCTTGCTGCGATCGCTCATCCAAGCCGTCAGCCAACGATCCTGCACAGTATTAATCCTCGGCGAATCGGGTACGGGAAAAGAACTCGTCGCCCGCCAGATCCACGCCGCCAGCGACCGTGCCGATCAGCCGTTCATCCCGGTCGACTGCACCACCCTGCGCGACAGCCTGTTCGAGTCGCAACTGTTCGGCCACGTCAAGGGCGCCTTCACCGGCGCCGAGCACGAAACACTCGGCTTTTTACGGGCGGCGGACGGTGGCACGATCCTCCTCGACGAAATCGGTGAACTCGCCCCACAGGTCCAGGCCAAGCTCCTGCGATTCCTCCAGGAAAGAACCGTCGTCCCACTCGGCGGCGTGAAAGCTCGCCCGGTCGACGTACGCATCATCGCCGCGACCCACCGCGACCTCATGGCCATGGTCGACCAGGGCGACTTCCGACAAGACCTCTACTACCGACTCAATGTTGTATCTCTCGAGGTCCCGTCCCTACGCCAACGCCGCGAAGACCTCGACAGCCTCGCCAGCCACTTCCTCGCTCAACTGGCCAACCTCTACGGCGACACCAATAAGACTCTCGCGCCCGAAGCCCTGGCCGCCCTACGGTCCTACGGCTGGCCCGGCAACGTCCGCGAACTCGCCAACGCCATCGAGCACGGCTTCGTGCTCACCGAGGGAAGGGTGATCCGCGAGGACCACCTGCCCGAGGCCGTCCGCGCCACCACCATCGCCGACGCCGGGCTGTCCGAAGACATCCAGATCGTCCCGCTAGAGATAGCAGAGCGAGCGCTGATCACCCGCGCACTGCGGGCATCCGGCGGACACCAGGCCCAGGCCGCACGCATGCTCCAGATCGAACGCCGCCGCCTGTACCGCAAGATCCGCCGATACGGCCTCGAGTCGCTCGCCAACCAGCGACGCGGCTAAACACCCATAACACAACCCGGCACCCAACCGACACCCCGGTCACGATCGGGACGCGCGATCGAGCCACCATCACACTAGTCAACAGCCTCGATCCGGCCGCGGATCTCCGGCTCCAGGCACTCGGCCCAGTACGCATGCATACGCCCGTTGGGGTGACCCTCTCGCGGAACCTTCATCGACTCATCCAAAAAGTCGGCGCGCGTTCCATCGACGACGTTGATTTCCGCTCGCTCCAGAACCCCGGCATACGACGCCTTCGAACTCGCGTCCATCTCGAGCAGCACGACCACCAACGCGATGCCCTTCACCCGACACAGCGCATTCATCTCCAGCATCAGCGCCTCCGTCACCGCCCTCGCCTGCGCCTTACGATCCGATCGCTGGTAACGGGCGAACATCTCTTCGCCGAACGTGACCGTCGCCAGGTACCGTTTCGCCGGCCACTGCGGGAACCGATCGGGATCACGGCGGACCAACGCTCCGCCCGTCGTCATGCTGCAAAAAGGCACGTGCACGAGGTTCCGGTGCGACAGCCGCGACAAACCCAGCAACCAATTAGCCGTGCAAACATTGCGTATCTCATGGTTGATATAAAAGCCGTAAACCACCACCCCCGGCCGCGCGTCGCCCGCCTCATCGAGCACCCGTTCGAGCTTCAACAACGATTGATAAGTCCCATACGCCACGGTCGCGTAGTTGCGGATCTCGACCGCGGGCATCGCCTCCTGTAGCCGCCACCCAAAGGTCTCGTCGTCGCTGATCGCCGCACCAAACGTGAACGACCCGCCCATCAGGAAGACCCGATCATCGCGTCGCGTCGGCTGGGCCGCCGTCGCCCGTGACGAGTCCTCCCAGATCGTGATCGAGATGTCGTCCAGCCCCTCCTTGTATGCCGGGTACCGGTACGCGCCGGGCTTGCTCTGCCACCCCAACCCGGCGACCGGCTCGTTCATCGTCGGTTCACGGTTCGTCGCCCACGAACCGGCCCGCCACGGGCGATACCCGCACACGCGCAACAACCCCTCCGCCATCACGAGTACGATCACAACGCTAAGAATAAAGGTTGTCGCCGCGAACAGCAGTGTGCGAGACCGGCGTGGGCCCATAAGCATTCACCTGTGCCGAACCATGCGGTTATGGCTTGCCTTCAGATTCTTTCTTCTTGCCCATCTCCAGCAACCCGCCGAGCCCGGTCTCGAGCTTCTTGCCGGCATCCTCCAGCCCCTTGCCGACTTCCTTGCCAACGCCTTCAACGGCCTGCCCAACCTTGTTGCCAACTTCGCCGACCACCTTCGTCGCCGCCGTTCCGATCTCACCGAGACCCTCCAGCCCTTTGCCCAACTCGTTAAGCACTTCAGCCGGCAGATCACCCGCCTTGCCGACCACCGCCGACAACACCGCCTTGGTGACGATCGCGATCAACTGATCCATCTTGACGCCTTCGCCCTCGCCGGACCCGAGGTCCGTTAGCTCGATCCGATCGATCTTCACCGGCACGCGCGTGAGCGACCCGCCGATCGGCAGCAGCTCCACCTGGACCTCGATGTTCTCGACGATCAGCTTCTTGACGATGTACTGCTTGCCGCTCTTGGCCGGTGGGATGCTCGGCTCCGGTCCGGGCGAAGCCGGTTCCTTACTCTCGAACCGCCCGAGGTTGTCGATGATCACCGCGTAGTTCGCCTTGCCGCTCTTCTTCTCCAGGTTCATGCTCAGGCCGCTTAGCGTCACCTGCGGCACGACGACCCGGTCCTCCCACAGCGTCCCCGCCTCCGTTACGACGTGCCCCTTGCCCAAACGGAAAAAGTGCTCCGCCTCAAAACCCTCCGGGTTCGCCACGCTCAGCCCCGCGAGTTCCAGCTCACCGGACCACAGCCCGACATCGACCGAGTCCAGTGTCGTCTCGACCCCCAGCGCGTACGTCCCGCCGTACTCCACTGCCGACCGCGCGATCCCGTTGATGTAGTACACGAACACCACACCCGCGATCACCAACAACACCAGACACCCGAGCACCAGCCGGATCAACCACTTAATCATCATCTACCTCGTTTCGACCACAGCCCGGCACCGGTGAGCCTTGCTCGCCCGACGCTCTGGCCTACAATGTTCTGCGTTACCAACAGTTTTCATGGTAGCGGATCAGTCGGCCGATAAGCCAACCCGCAGCCAACGACACCCCACCGGACACCCCCATGGGCATCGAAGCCGCACTCCCGGCCGACAACTTCCTGACCACCCAACTGCAGCAGGTCATCAACTGGTCCCGCCGGTCGAGCGTGTGGCCGATGCCGTTCGCGACGGCCTGCTGCGGGATCGAGCTCATGGCCACCGCCAGCAGCCGGTACGACCTGGCCCGCTTCGGTGCCGAGGTCATGCGCTTTAGCCCGCGCCAAAGCGACCTGCTGATCGTCGCCGGCCGCGTCGCCATCAAAATGATGCCCGTCCTCCAACGCATCTATCAACAAATGACCGAACCCAAGTGGGTGATCTCGATGGGTGCGTGCGCATCGACCGGCGGCGTGTTCGACACCTACGCGGTCGTGCAGGGCATCGACCAGTTCCTCCCGGTTGACGTCTACGTCCCCGGCTGCCCGCCGCGGCCCGAGACACTGATGGAAGGCGTCATGGCCATCCAGCGAATCATCGATCAGGACGGCATGCCCCCTCAAAGCGGCCACCGCCGCGCCCTGCGCGTCGCCATAGAGCCGACCCACACACCCACCGCCCAGCCCGTCCCGCTAACCGTCGGCCAAAGCTAGCGCGACTCACTGACAACCACCGGGCACCGCACGCCTCAGTTCTCAACGTGACCGCCAACCCGCAAGACTTTTTCGCACCCTTCGTCGCAGCCTGCCACCTGGCCGCGCACCACGGGCTCGTGCGATTCTCCAGTGGGAACCTCTCGTGGCGATTGCCCGATGGTCGCGTCGCGATTAGCGCCCGCGGCTCATGGCTGGCCAACCTCGCCGCCGACCAGATCGCACTGTGCGACCTCGATTCCGGCGCACACCTCGACGGCCCGGCGCCCTCGGTCGAGACCTGGATGCACCTGGCCGTGATGCGCGCGCGCACCGACGCGAACGCCGTCCTGCACTTTCAAAGCCCCTACGCGACGGTTCTCGCGTGCGGCGACCCGCCCGAAGCCGGCTACGCCGTGATCCCCGAGGTCCCCCTCTACATCGGCCCACCCGCGACCGTCCCCTACATCACCCCCGGCACGATTGATCTCGCGAATGCTGTTGCCGCGGCGTTTCAAGACAACGCCCCCGAGCACAATCTGGTTGTGATGCGAAACCACGGCATGATGGTGATCGGCAACGACTTCAACGAAGCGATCCAACGCGCCGGCTTCTTCGAACTGGCCTGCCAGGTGATCGTCCAGGCGGAACTACCGGCCAACCGGCTGACCGAAGAACATATCCAAGCGCTCCGCGCCTATCTTCAGAAGTAGCCGACCTGAGAATCAGTTGGTCAGTGGCAACGAGAAATAATGAGATGACTACGCGCCAAATTGCTAGCGGTTATCGTGCCGGTCGCAGCGAAACCTCCACAACATGCCCACTCTCGAGCGTTGTCTGCGCGACCCACCGCCCGTCGTCGGTCTCGGACAGCACCAGCGGGGTCTGCACGGTGTCCAGACGGAACTCGGACAGCCGCTCATCCAAACGCTCAAACTCGCGCGGGTGGTCGAACCGGATCGCCGGCTCGGACTCGGAAATGCTCAGGGTGACCGGCTGGTTCTCCAGCCGCACCGTCCGCCCGTCCGACTGAAGGTTTACCACCCCCAGACGGAAGACCTTCTCGCCATTGTCGCCGTTGAGCCCAAACTGCAGCCCCTCGTGTTCGGGCTTGTGCACCACAATCTCCAGGTGGTACTGCCCCGATGCCCCGCGGATCTTCTCGGCGAAGTACCGCTTGCGGACGTGACGCCACTCCGCTTCGAGCGTCACCGCCGTCGGGTCGTTGATCCCCTGGAAACGCGCCATCAGCGCCGGAACCTCCGACTCGCCCACCCCAGCAGAAGCCAGCAGCGTCGCGACCGCAGCCGCCACCATCTCCTGATCGTTCGACTGCAACAGCGAGAGCAACCGCTCCTCCCCGCCGAACGCATCGTACCAATCCGCCGGGTCCGGCAGGTTCCCCGCCGCGACTTGCGTCCCGAACCACTTGGTCACGGCACTGTCCTCGTCGCGCTCACGCAGCAGCCCGACCGCCAGTGGCGCCTTGCCCATGCGGCTCTCATACACCCGCATACCAAACCCGTGACGGTCACCGAACGGCAGCGCCATCACCGCGCGGTTCACCGGCCGACCCGACCCCAGCAACGCCCGCGTCGCCTGCGCCGACACCGCGCTGTCCGCGAGCAACGCAACCTGCACCAGCGCATCGGTCGCCACCGGCTCATCGGTCTGCCGCGCAAGGAACTCGACAACCTGTGACGGCGTCGGCGACTGGCCGAGCGTGATGTCCAACAACAGTGTGTACGCCTGCCGCCGCTGATCATCGGTCACGCCCATCGCCGCGGCGTCGCCCATCGTAAAGTGTTTGAGCACCTCCCACGCCAGCGAGCGCGTCTCGATGCCCTCGTGACGCAACATACGAAACAGGTTGTGGTCCCCGCCGCCCAACGGGATCGGGTTGGCCAACTCGATCGCAGCACGCCCAACCGGCGCGCTCTCGCTGTCACCCGGCCCGAACACCGCCGCCAGCGCCCCCTTCATCACCGGCCGCAGCACCTGATCACCCGGGTCGATCGATTTGAGCGTCCGCAACGTCGTCAACGCCATGTTCGGGTCCGGCGACCCGAGCAGGCTCCGGTCCAGCCAACGCATCGCCAGCGCCTCACTGTCCGCGTGCGACACAACAAACACCACGGCCTGGGACCGCCGCGGCTCCTGCATCGCCGCGAACCGCACGCCCTGAGCCAGCGCCCCGACCGCGTCGTCGTTCTGCTGCGCAGCCGCCAGCAGCGCCCGCAACACCTCTCCCGGCGGCGGGCCAACCGGGTCGGTCAGCATCCGATTCGCCGACGCCAGCGTCTCGCGCACCTGCGCCCGGTTCGCCGTATCCGACTGCAGCAATCCCTTCAAGCGAATCAACTGCAACTGCGGGTCGATCGCCTCCTTCGTCGTCGCCGCGAGCAGCTGCCGCGAAGCCGGCGTCGGCGGGATCGTCGTAATCAGTTCCTTTAGCACCACCCGACGCGCCTCGGCGTCCGGCGACGCGATCACCGACTGCAACAGCATGAACAACTGATCCCCCGGCGCAGCGTACGACACCAGCCCCGCCCGCGAGATCGCGTACGACACCGCGCGCAGGTTGTACGGGTGCGGATCATCCTTGACCAGCCCCGCCATCAGGTCCACCGCGTCCATCGCCTGGTGGCTGAGCCCGCCCGTCTGCTCGTCCTCGATCGGGACCTTCTTCGTCGCCAGATCGCGCACCGCGACGAACTGATCGATCCCGATCCGCCACGGCCCCGGCGTCGCGCCGACGACCTTCAGATACGTCGCCGTCTGGCTCAACTCGAATAGCGCCCACACCGGCCGGGGCAACGGGTCTTCGAACCGCGACGGCAGGTCCATCACCTCCTGACGCAGTTCCCGAAAATCCAACGCCGCCCGCCGATAGTTCGCCTCCTCAAACCGACGCCGCCGAATGTACTGCTCCTGCGCCTCGTTGTTGGCGCGCACCACGCGCGGCGGATCACCCGGGCTAAGCCGGTTCATCTCGTTGATATCCACCTTCAGCGCATACCGCCGCTTGCTTCGCACCACTTTCCCGCTCGGAATGAACCGGTCCAGTTTCCACTCGATCGTCCCGTCCGGCCGCAGCGTAAACCCGCGCGTCACCCAGGGCCGCAGCATCAGCCTCGCCTGCTCGCTCTTGTTCTTATCGTTCACCGCCTCGACCGTCGGGTCCACCAGCAGCCACGCAACGAACCGCCCCCCGTTGACTCGCACCACCGAAGACGAAAACCCGAACTCTTCTTCACTCGGCGTGATCTCGATCGGGATCTGAATCAACCGCCGCCCCGGCTCCGGCGTGATCGTCCAGATCGGACCCTCGTACCGCGCCGTCATGCTCAACAAATCCCGCGACTCGATTAGCTGCAACAGATCGATCTCGATCACCGGCGGCTCTTTGGGTGGGCTCTTCTCCAACTCGCCCAACACCAACACCGGCCCACCGAGCACACAAAGCACCCACAGAATCACCCCGCTCATCCGCCTCCGGCTTGGGTGTCCTGCGATCATGGGCCGTCCTTATTGCCACGGTGCGCACCAACGCCGCGATACCCCCAGCCGCTGCGACCGCGACGGCTGCTCAACCGAACCTTAAAAAGTATACACGCCGTTTTCTAGATAGGCCGCGCCACAAGCCCGAATCCGCCCCACCAACCGATCAGGCCCGCACCCAACCCCGAAACAATCCCCGCCGCCATGCTACCGATCAACCTGCCCCATTACCACGTCGATCGACCCGATAATCGCCGGCACATCCGCCAGAAGCACCTCGCGGCAAATCTCGCCGGTCACCGACAGGTTGCAGAACGTCGCCGCACGCGCCTTGCACCGATACGGCATCGGCCCGCCCTGCGATTCGAGGTAGAATCCTAGCACCCCGCGCGGGTTCTCCGTCTCCACATACACCTCACCCGCTTCGGGCTTGAAGTTGCGCGGCAGCTTCACCCGGTACCCGCCCTGCTCACCGCTGTCCGCCGACGGGATCTTCGCGATGCACTCGCGCAGGATCTTGCAGCTCTGCTTCATCTCCTTCATCCGCACGATGTACCGGTCCCAACAGTCACCGAGCGTCCCAACCTCACCCTCCCCGACAACCACATCAAAATCCAACTCCGGGTACAGGCTGTACGGCTTATCACGACGCAGGTCGTACGGGATCCCGCTCCCACGGATCACCGGCCCGGTCAGCGCGTAACCGATCGCAACCTCCTTCGAGATCACCCCGACATTCGCCGTGCGCTTGACGAAGATCTGGTTGTATGTCAGCAGGTCGCGGTACTCGTCCAGCTTCGGCTCGAAGTAATCCAGGAACTCGATCACCTTATCGAGATACCCGTCGGGCAAGTCGTGCGTGCTGCCGCCGATCGTAAAGTACGAATACGTCAGCCGCGCCCCGCAAACCATCTCGAACAAATCCAAGATGTACTCGCGCTCACGGAACGCGTAGAGAAACGGCGTGAACGCGCCGAGGTCCAGCCCATACGTCCCGAACGACACTAGGTGCGACGCAACGCGGTTCAGTTCGCAGATAATCACACGGATGAACTCGGCGCGGCGCGGCAGCTCGATCCCGGCCAGTTCCTCGACGGCGCGGCAATACGCCCAGTTCTCGTTCATCCCGGCCAGGTAATCCATCCGGTCGGTGTAGGGGATGTATTGGTAGTACGCGACGTTCTCGCCGATCTTCTCGGCGCACCGGTGCAGGTACCCGATGTGGGGGACGGCTTCGAGCACCAACTCACCGTCCGTGCGCAACACGATCCGCAACACCCCGTGCGTCGACGGGTGCTGCGGGCCCATGTTGACGAGCATCTCTTCGGTCGCGACATCGGCCTGATCGGTCGAGAAGCCACCCGGCCCCTTCGCACCACCGCCGAACTCCGGCCGCTGAATCACATAGCTCTGCTCGGTCGTTTCCGCCGTTGGGGTGGGTGTGGTAGTCATCGGCACGGGTATTGTACGACCCGAACCACCCGAGGCAATTCAGCGGAGATTCCCCGGTTCGCCGACTCATCACCGTCGGCGCCCGGCTCAGGCCCGAGCCTCGCCCGCGTGCTGAGGCGATAGCTGCAGCAACGCCAGGCGGATCTGCTCCGGCGTAAGCTGCGCGGCCGAGATACCCGCCTCCACACAACTGCGCGGCATCCCGTAAACAGCACACGTCGTCTCGTGCTGGGTCAGGATCACACCGCCGGCCTCGTGTACCCGACGCCCGCCGTCCGTCCCGTCGTGCCCGATCCCGCTGATCACCACCGCGAGCGTCCGCCCCCCGTACACCTCGGCGCACGTGCGAAAGATCTCATCGGCCGCCGGCTTGAACAACAATCGCTCGGGCTCGGGGTCGATCTCCAACACCTGCCGACGCGCCGTCACCCGACGCACACGCATGTGCTGGTGTCCGACGCCGACATACACGGTGCCCGCCAGGACAGGCATCCCGTCCTCCGCGTGGATCACATTCAGTGCGCACGAATTGGCCAGGCTGTGCGCGAACGAGGCGGTGAAGTTCGGCGGCATGTGCTGGGCCAAAAAGATCGGCGCCGGCAGGTCAGCCGGCAACCCCGACAAGATGCCCTGAACCACACCCGGCCCACCGGTGCTCGACCCGATGGCAATCGCGGAGAAACGGTCGGTCTCAAAGAAGGGGATCTTTGGCATAATCACGACACCACACACGCCGCCTACCGGCCCCAGGCCCCCCGACCGGCACCGGGCGTCACGCCGTCAGGGCGAGCGGTGTCAGATCGCAGCGTATTGCATTTATCGGCCATCGCCCGGCCAACAATCCGCCTGCCGCATATTTGTATCACCTGTGCCGTGTGGCGCGGCTGGGCGAACGCCCTGACCCACCCCCAGCGCCCTGCGGGCAAAGCCCCGCACCGAATAAAACGATCGTAGGTTAGCCATCGAGACCCACATCGCCCGGCCTCGTCGACCGGGACTCGATCCGGGCGTCCCTATATAAAGGATCCCATGAACCCCCCCGAGGCAACGGTGCAGACCCCCAGCCCACCAGCGCACCCGCCCACGCCATCAGGCAACGCGGCCGACAGCCGCGTCCGCCCGTTGACGGCCGCGCGCGGGCTGATCCTCTGGGCCGCGGCCGCCGCATGCGGCACGCTCTCCGCCTGGATCACCCTCATCGACCGCCACGACGGCGGCTTCGTCCTAAGCGCCACCGATGACGGGCGACCGGTCGCATCATTACCCATGGAACTGGTCGGCGCCGTCGCCGCCATCACCGCCATCGGATTCCTCGCGACGCTGGTCTCGATCTGGACCGACCCGCGCGCCCGCGGCGCCCTGACGTGGGCGTTCGGTTGGCTGCGCAAACACCCGCTCTGGGCGGCGCTGCTCGGTATCTCGGCCCTGCTCGGCAGCGTCGACGTCTACGAACTGCTCTACGACGCCTACAATCAGAAACGCGGCCTGCGCATCTGGATACTGCGCGAAGACCTGCAAACCTGGCTCGCCTTCGCCGCCTCGATCATGGGCGCGCTGGGCCTCTCAGCCATACTCGGCCGCGGCCCGCGCATCGCCAACCTCGCCGCCCGGCTCGCCGCCAGCCTCCGCGAACACACCGTCGCCTGGCGAACGCTCGCCGTCCTCGTGCCCACAACACTCGCCGCGCTTATGGCCAAAGGCGCACTCGACGCACTGCCACACTTCAGCGATTCGGCCACCTACCTGATGCAAGGGCGCATCCTCTTCAGCGGCCGCCTCTGGCTGCCCACGCCCGAGCACATCGACCTGTTCCAACACTCCCTGTTCTTCGTCGAGGCTGATGGCCGCTTCTTCGGCAAATACCCCATCGGCTGGCCCGCCATCCTCGGAGCGTTCGACGCACTGGGCATCGGCTACGCCGCCAACGCCGCCCTCGTCGGCCTCGCCGCACTGCTCACCGGACTGCTCGCCGCGGAAGTCTCATCCAAACGCACTTCCGTGATCGCCGCCGTTTTGTTCGGCCTCTCGCCATGGGTCTGGCTAAGCGGCGCCAACTTCGCCTCGCACGCCGCATCGGTCTGCGCCGTCACCGCTTTCCTCTGGCTGTTCCTGCGCGCCGTCCGCACGCACCACCCCGCCGCCGTGTTCGGTGCCGGCCTGGCCATCGGTGCCGCACTGCTCGTTCGACCCTTTGACGCCGCCGTCTTCGCGCTCCCCGCCATCCCCGTCGTGCTCTGGCAACAGGCCCGCCACCCCGCCAGGTGGATCTGGCGGGGCAGCCTCATGGCCGTCGCCGGCATGATCGGCGTCGCCGTCTACATGTTCGTCAACGCCAACACCACCGGCGAACCGCTCACCAGCGCCTACGCGCTCGAGTCTCGATGGGATAGCGACTGGAACCCCTCACCCGCCTCGATGCTCAGCCGATTCGCCTTCCAATGGTGCGAACTCAACGGCCGCACACCCGGCTGGGGGATCGGCAGCCTCACCATCGCCATCGCCGGCGCCGCAGCCGTCGGAGCCCGCTGGCGACGGTCCGGCCTATGGCTGATCCTCGCCGCCACGGCTCTCTTTTTCACGCTAAGCTCCGCATTTGTCTTCACTAACGTCTGGTGGGGCTCGCGCTGGCTACTCCCCGCCGTCCCACTGCTGGCCATCCTCGCCGCGGAACTACTCGATCAAGCCCTCACCCACGCCACCGCCAAACCCGATCCCACCGCCCCAATCGCGAGTTCCGCCCCCGCTATCGCCCTCCCCGTCGCCCCCACGATCGCCGCTACGATCGCCCCGCGCGCCGCGGCCGCCCAATTCGCATTATGCCTTTTAGCATCAGGCCTTATCGTCGGACTCGGAGCCCGATACGCTGGCCTCTACGCCCAGCACCGCCTCACACCGCCCCACCTGGTCAGCGCCGGGCTCAGCGAGCGCGTCAACGCCCAGGGCATCACCAACGCCATCGTTGCTATGCCCCCTCAGGGCGGCCGAGCCCCGTTGGACGCCCGCGCCGGCATGGTCCTCATGGGCGTCCCCCTGGACACCAACCCGATCATATATGTCCGTGCCATCAAAGGTTGGCGACATAAAGCCGCCGCCTGTTTCCCAGGCCGGCTACTCTACGAAGTGGTTCCTGACGATTCTGATCCACAAGGGTTTCAGATCCACCCCCACAAGGGCGATAAGTAAAGGGTATACTGGTCGGCAGTTAAGGGTGGAGGGCCCAGGGATCCCTTACCCTGCTGTACAGACCTCCAGGGAGTTAGATTCAGGATGCGACTAGCATTAGTCATCCCGGCGTTAAATGAGGAAGGCGCGATCGCGGGCACGCTGCGCCGCGCATTGGCCGCACGCGAGAAGGTTTGTGCCGAGACTCAGATTGACGAGATGATCGTCGTCTTTGTTAACGACGGCTCGACCGACCGCACCCAGGAGATCGTCGACGAACCCGAGTTCAACGAGGTCGTCAAGGTCCACTTCGAGAAGAACCGCGGCTACGGCGCAGCCATCAAAGCGGGCTGGCAGGCGACCGACGCCGAACTCGTCGGGTTTATCGACGGCGACGGAACCTGCGACCCCGACTTCTGCGTCAAGCTGCTCAACCGCCTCCACGAAACCAACGCCGATGTCGTCCTCGCAGGCCGGCTCAACCCCGAGAGCGAGATGCCGCTGATCCGCAAGATCGGCAACATCATCTTCGCCCGCCTGCTCGGCTTGGTGTCCGGCAAGGCGCTGACCGATTCCGCCTCCGGCTTCCGCATCGTGCGGCGCTCGAGCCTCAAGCTCATGAGCCCGCTACCCGACGGCCTGCACTTCACGCCCGCGATGAGCTGCATCTGCCTGCTCGACTCGCGGCTGCGCATCGAAGAAGTCCCGATGCCCTACAAGGAGCGCATCGGTCGCAGCAAGCTCAGCGTCGTCCGCGACGGCTTTCGCTTCCTCTACACGATTCTCTTCTCCGCCTGCTGCTACGGCCCGGTCAAGACGATGATGGGTGCGTCCGTGCTCGTCGGCCTCGCTTTCGCGCTGATCGCGTGGATCATGAGCCTCGCCGGCGCCGCCCCGATTATCTCGCTGTTGCTCGTCGTCACCGGCGGCTTGGCCGTCACCGTCATGATGGGCACCGGCCTGATCGTCCACCAGCTCAACTACCTGATGATCGGCCCGCGGCGACAGGTCACCGCGGCCGAGCGCTTGCTCCAGTACCTGGTCGACTACAAGCGCCTCATGGTCGCCGGCGGACTCGCGATGAATACCGGTGTCGCCGGCCTGGTTGCGCTCGGCGTTGCCGCCGGCCTGACCACCACCAAGGGCAAAGCCGTCGCCTTCGGCCTGCTGCTGATGATCTTCGTCGGCATCACCACCGCGCTCGGCGGCGTGATCGTCCGCGTCATCTGGGCCGTCTCACAAAAGCAAAAAGCACTGATCGAAAACGAGTACGCCGTCAGAGCCGACCCCGCCGCAATCGGCGGCAACGGCCAGGGCTCAACCGAATCAACACCGGCCGAGGGAGCCCTCACCGGCTAACAACACAGGAAACCCAGCCGCCGCGCGACGCGAAACCACACCGCCCAGCGCACAGGCACGCGACACAGGCCAACATCGAACGGGTCTAGGGGAAGACAAGTCATGCATATTCTAGGATTCGATTGTTACGGGCACGACGCCGCCGCGGCTATCGTCCGCGACGGCGACATGCTGGGCCTGGTCGAAGAAGAGCGCTTCCTCCGCAAGAAGCACGTCGCCGACTTCCCACTGCACTCGATCAACTGGTGCTGCGACATCGCGGGCATCAAGCCCAGCGAGCTCGACCACATCGTCTATTACTGGGACCCCAAGCTCGCACGCATGGAACGCGCCTGGTACCTCCTGCGCAACTTCCCCAAGAGCCTGGGCCTGCTCAAGAGTCGCGGCGACAAAGAGAAGTTGATGCGCCGCCTCCCCCAGACGCTCAACGAGCAGCTCGGGCTCACCGGCAAAACGAAGATCCACTTCGCCCAGCACCACCTCTGCCACGCGGCCAGTTCGTTCCTCACCAGCAAGTTTGACGAAGCCGCGATCATGACCATCGACGCCGCCGGCGAGTGGGACTGCACATGGCTCGGCCGAGGCAAAGGCCTGGACATGACCTGCCTCAAGACCCAGCACTTCCCCAACTCGATCGGGTTGGTCTACGGTGCGGTCACCGAGTTCGTCGGATTCCGCTTCGCCTCCGGCGAGGGCAAGGTCATGGGCCTGGCCCCGTACGGCGACCCGCAGCGATACATCGATATCTTCCGCGACATCATCAAGACCAAACCCAACGGCGAGTACGAGGTTGATCTGTCGTACTTCACCTACCAGTACCTTGGCCGGCCAAATTGGTTTAGCCAGAAATTCTACGACCGACTCGGGCCGCCGCGCGAACAGGGCGACGGCGATCTTTCGCAACACTACATGGACGTCACCGCAGCCGTGCAACTTCGCACCGAAGAGATCGGCCTGCACATGGCCAGGTGGCTGCGCGAGACGACGGGACTGAACAAAGTCTGCCTCGCCGGCGGTGTCTGCCTCAACTCCGTGATGAACGGCCGCATCCTGCTCGAAGGTGTGTTCGACGAAGTCGTCGTCCAACCCGCCGCCAACGACGCCGGCACCGCCTTGGGTGCCTGCTACTGGCTGTGGAACACCGTGATGCGCCAGCCGCGCACCTACGTCTTCGATCACGCCTACTTCGGCCCGACGATCGAAGAGGCTTCGATCGAATCCACCATCTCTCAGATGATCAGCCCGGACAAAGAAGTCGGCTATGAGAAGGTCGATGACCCGTCGGCCCTGGCGGCCAAGATGCTCTCCGAGGGCAAAATCATCGGCTGGATCCAGGACCGCATGGAAATGGGCCCCCGCGCACTGGGCAACCGCTCGATCCTCGCCGACCCGCGAACATCAGAGATGAAAGACCTTGTCAACGCACGCGTTAAGTTCCGCGAAGGGTTCCGCCCCTTCGCCCCCAGCGTGCTCGAAGACAAGACCGGCGAATGGTTTGTCTCAAATTATCCTTCCCCCTACATGATCCTCGTGTATGATGTGTTACCGGATAAAAAGGCTTTGATTCCGGCAGTTACACATGTTGACGGGACGGGGAGGGTCCAGAGCGTCAGCAAACAGCACAACCCGAAGTACTACCGCCTGATCGAGGAGTTCGAGAAGATCACCGGCGTGCCCGTCGTGTTGAACACCAGCTTCAACATCCGCGGACAGCCGATCGTCCACGAACCCGACCAGGCCATCGAGTGCTTCCTGACCACCGGGATGGACGCACTGTTCCTCGGCAACCACGTGCTGACTAAGAAGACCGAGTCAGCCGCCAAGGAAATGAGCGAAGAACAACTAGTCGCAGCGCACGCCAGCGCCGCGGCGAAAGACAACGAAGGCCCGTAACCGGGCCACCACCCACCGCGTTGACGGTGGACCACCGGGCGGACAACACCCCCGCGTGGATTCGGTTGGAGTGAGTGGAGTTTCTAGCTGCGGGCATCGTGCCCGCATGGATCACCCAAAGGGGAAAGCTATGTCCGATGTCCTGATCGTCAACCCACCGTCACCCGACGGCCACATCTATATCCGCGACATGTGTCGCTGGGGCCGCAAGAGCCGCGAGAAGATGATCTGGCCGCAGTCATCGCTGGCCTACCTCGCCGCCGTCGTCCCCGACGACATGACCGTGCGCATCATCGACGCCATCGCCGAGGAGATGTCGCCCGACGACTTCAAACTCGAGATCGAGCGCGAGAACCCCAAGTTCTACGTCTCGTACGTCACCGGCACGACGTTCCAGATGGACGCCAAGGGCATCCAGTGGGCCAAGGAAAACGGCGCGACCACCATCGCCGTCGGCACCCACGTCTCGGCCGTACCTCAAAACACCATCGAGCTCATCCCCGAGCTCGATTATGTGATCCGCCATGAGCCGGAGATGACCTTTAAGGACATCATCAGCCACACGCTCAAGGGCAGTGAGCCCAACGACATCCTGGGCATCGCGTATCGCGGCGAAGAGGGCAAGAGCCTGCTCAGCCCCGACCGCCCGCTGCTCGAGACCCTGGACGAGCTGCCGATCCCCAAGCAGCACCTGCTGCCGCTGGACAAATACAAGATGCCGTTCCTCGGCTCGCGCTACGTCTGGGTGCTGACCAACCGCGGCTGCCCGTACTCGTGCACATACTGCTTCGAGGGCGTGGTCTGGGGCAAGAGTGTCCGCCACCGCAGCCCCGAATCCATCTACGAAGAACTGGTCTACCTCTCCGAGCACAACGTCCACAACGTGCTGTTCCTGGCCGACCTGTTCACCGACCGCAGCAACCACAAGAACCTCGAAAAACTCTGCAACATGATCATCGACAACGGCCTGAAGGTCCGCTGGACCTGCAACAGCCGCGTCGACACGCTCACCGAACCGATCGCCCGCAAGATGAAGGAAGCCGGCTGCTGGCTGATCGCCTTCGGCGTCGAGTCCGGCTCGCAGACGGTCCTGGACAACGTCAACAAAGACGCCAAGGTCGAGCAGGCTCGCGACACGCTGAACCTGTGCAACCGACTCGGCATCAAGACCTGGGCCTACTTCATCATCGGGCTGCCCGGCGAGAACAAGCAGACCGTCCGCGAGACGATCGACTTCGCCAAGAGCTGCCCGATCGACATCGCGCTCTTCCACGTCGCCATGCCGTACGCCGGCACGGAGTTCTACTTCCAAGCCGTCGCCAACGGCTGGCTGAACACCAACGACTGGAAGCACTTTGACATGAACGACTCGTCCGTGGTCGAGTACGACGACTTCACCTCGGCAGAGATCCTCAAAGCGACCAAGCAGGCGTTCCGCGAGTTCTACTTCCGACCCTCCCAGATGCTCCGCATGAGCAAGATGATGCTCTCCGGCCGTGACCTGAGCATGATCTGGGACGTCGCCAAGAACTTCATGGGCTGGATCTTCTCCAAGAAGGAAGACCGCGTCGTGCCCAAGGCCCTCCAGGGTGCGCCGGAGCTGACCGAAAACGTCAACCCCGAAGACGCCCGCAAAGCCCTGCACTCGCTGCCGGTCATCGAGGCGCCGCGCACCGATGCGTCGACCGCCAAGCCACGCCACAAGGGCGTGCAGGAAGCGGCCACACGGCAGGCCAACGAGTCGATCCCCGGCTAAACCGGGCGACCCAAACAAATATCACCACGACTCCCCGTGACAATCTCACGGGGAGTTTTTTTCGCGATTACCCGCCCGAACCCGCGGCGCCCTGCGCGATCGCCCCAACCCACTCCACCTCGCGCGCCATCCCCTGCGCAATCCCGCCCTCGACAACACCCCCCGGCAACACCGACCACGCATACGTCTCGATCTCGTAGTGACGGGTCCGCCGCGCGCCCGAATCGCCATGCGTCAACAACCCGATGAACTCACCCACGCTGTCCTGCGTCGTCCCCAATGCTCCGATGCGATCCAGAAACAACGGGACATGAAAGTGAACCCTCCAATGCCCCACCGGCGACTGATCGCGCCCGCGCTCCGCCAGCGCCTGCGGCAGGTCCTCGTAGAACCGCGTCGCCCCGTCACAGAGCTGCACCACCGTCTGGTGCAGGTAACGATCCTCTGCGAACCGTCCTAACTGCGCCAGCGCCTCCGCCCGCTCACCGGCCCCCATCCGATCAAACCGCACGTCCAACGCCGACGATAGCTGCACCTTCCCCACCGCGATCCCCGCCGATTCATACGCCCGCAGCGCATCGGCCTGCTCTTCAAACATCACAGCCGCATGGCACACGTCGTGACACACGCGCAGGTATCGCCGAGTGCGTTCCGCATTGCCCAACGGGTCCAGGTGTTGCGTGAACAGCTCCACCACATCCGCGCTCGTCGCCAGGCGACACCCCGGCTCCGGCTCAAGGTCCAGGTGGATCAAGCGCCCCGTGTCTTTCTCGAGTTGCTCCAGCCTCTCGACCACCGACACCAACCGCGAACACGCCCCGGCCAACACCCGATCATCGCGCCCCCAACCAATCGGCACCGTTGAGATACTCCCCTCACGCTCACCCTCAGCACCCGCGCCCAGTAGCCCCGACAGAATCTCGACAAGATCCAGCGTGTATTGCATCCGCCGCGCATCCGCCCAGCCCGGCTCGTACACCCGATGCTTCACCACCGCACCATGAAAGTCTGCCTGCGGAAACCCGTTGATCGTAAACACACACAACCCGCGCTCGCCGAGCCACTCGCGCATGTGCGCTACCTGCCCCTGACCAACAATCTCCCGCGCCGTGTCCGCCGGCAACCACAACCCAACCCCCATCGCCTCACCGGGACAAACCACCGCCTTCGCCGCCAGCGCATACCGCTGCAGGTTCTCGAGCACCTGCGCATACCCCGACGCGGGATGCACGTTCCCGCAATAACCCAGCAACAGATCCGACCCCAGCGCATGCAACATAGCCATCGAGCCTCACACCCGGCCCGCTCCCAAACAACCGAACACGGCTGAAAATCCTACCCCTATCCCACACCGCCGCCGCCCGCGCCGCCGTCCAACCGATCACCCGTCAAATCCAAAAACACATCCTCAAGCGTAGGCCGCCCGAACGACACGCGCTGCACCCGCTCACCAAACTCGTTCGCGATCGCCCCGACAACCTCCGCACCGCCCGCGCGCCGCATCTGCACACGCCCGGCCACCACCCGCGGCTCACCGCCGACCTCCCACGGCCCGAACCGCTCTGCGATCGCCCCCGCCAACTCCCGATCGGTCTCGCCCTCACCACTCTGCTCGGCCGGCTCAACCGCAATCACGTCCCCACCAACCGCGCCCTTCAAACGCGCCGGCGTATCCACACCGACCAGCCGCCCACCGGCCAGGATCGCCAAGCGATCGCACCGCTCGGCCTCATCCATCAGGTGCGTCGTAATCAAAACCGTCACCCCCGCATCGCGCCGCACCCGGTCAAGGTAGTCGCTCAATCCGCGTCGCGCCGCCGGGTCCAACCCGGTTGACGGCTCATCAAGCAGTAACAGCCGCGGGCGGTGAAGCATCGCCTTGGCCAACTCCGCCCGCCGCTTGAGCCCGCCGCTAAGCGTCTCCACCAAACTGCCCGCGCGATCGGCAAGCCCGAACCGCTCAAGCTCCTCATCAATCCGCGCCCACAACCGCGCACCGCTGAGCCCATACAGATTCCCCTGGTGCGTCAGGTTCTCCGCCACCGTCAACTTCCCATCCAGACTCGGGTGCTGAAACACAACACCAAGCCGCGCCCGCACACGATCCGCCCGCTCGACGACATCGTCGCCGAACACCAGCGCCCGCCCACCCGTCGGGACGAGTACGGTCGACAATATCTTAAATAACGTTGTCTTCCCGCCACCGTTCGGGCCGAGCACCCCGAACACCTCTCCCGCCCGCACATCAAAGCTCACCCCACCCAACGCATCGCGCGACCCATCCCCCACCGACCCCTCGCCGGCCCCCCGCTTGCGCTTACGCCCCACCGCATACCGGTGCACCAACTCCCGCACACTCACCGCCGCGGGCTGTTGATCCTGCCCCATCGCCCCCGCCTCCACGCCCGATCAATATGCGTCGTCGTAACCCGCATCGTCTTCGTCGCCACCATCATCGTGCCCGTGCTCGCCTCCGCCATCGCCATCGCCATGATCCACCTCATACGACCCGATGGCTGTGACCTGATTCCGCGCCTGCGGCTTGAGCGTCATTGTATCGGTCAAAATCGCCAGCACCCCGCCCGTCGCCAGGAAAAACGGCACGATCGCCAACACCACGATGATCTGTTTCTCAAACTTCAAGTGCATGAAGTAGATCATCACAATCGCGGCTTTGGGCAGCGTGAATACCAGGATCAAAATCACCAGCGCATACTTGGGGATGAACTGGTGCTTCACCCAAATGTCATACAACACCACCTCCGCCGCGGTCAGCGCCAACAACGCCAAAAACAGCGACCACAACGGCAACCGATGACTACCCGATCGAGCATTCGCGCTCATGCGTTACCTTTCAATCACTGCCCGCCGCGTGCACCCGATGTCGCCACCTGACGCGCCGACCCGACACGCCTACATCAGATACACAATCGCGAACAACAGGATCCAAACCAGGTCGACGAAGTGCCAGTACAACCCGGTGAACTCGACCGGCGCGTACTTCTTCGGCCCGAAGCACCCGCGCCAGCCCATCACCGTCAGCACCGCCATCGCCACAACCCCGAGAAAAACGTGCAGCCCGTGAAACCCGGTCATCGCGTAAAAACAACTCCCGAAGATGTCCGAGTCCGGCCGCATCCCCTCGTGCACAAACAACGCGTAATACTCATACGCCTGCACACCCACGAACACGGCCCCGAACAGCGTCGTCAGGAACAACCCCCAGTTGCCCGCCGCACGCTTGCCCTCCTGAATCGACTGCAGCGCCCACACCAGCGTCACGCTCGAACAGATCAGCAAGAACGTGTTCGCCGCTGTCAGCGGGATGTTCAGCGGGTAGTCCGCCGCTGTCGGGTCCGCCCACGTGTCCTGCCCGAACCGCAACACGATGTACGCCCCGATCAGACCCGTGAAAAACATCACCTCCGACCCGAGGAACAGCCACGTCGCGATCTTCCCGTTAAGGATCCCCGTCTTGAGCACCGACCCGTGCGCCATCAACGGCGCCTCGCCGCCGCCCGCTTCACCCTGTGCCGATCCGTCTGCGTGTGACATCATTGCTCCGTTTTTATTCGCGGCCGTCGCCGCATCAATGCCCCGACCCGCGGTCCGCGAGCATCAACGCGAACACCGCCGGCAGATACACCAGCGTAGCGTAAAACAACGCCCGCGCCCGACCCGCCGTCCGCCCGACCAGCAACGCCGCCGCGAACCCCACCGTCACCACCCCGGCCAGCAACGTCCCGAAAAAATACACATCCCCACACACCCCAATCACCGACGGCAGCAGGCTCACCGGCACCAACGCCAGCGACCACACCAGCGTCTGCCGCAGCGTGCTCGTCCCCCCCGGATCCACCACCGGCAGCACCGCGATGCCCGCCGACGCGTACTCGTCCCGATACCGCCACGCGATCGCCAGAAAATGCGGCATCTGCCACACAAACAGCACCGCGAACATCAGCCACGCCTCCACCCCCAGCCGACCCGCCGCGCCCGTGTAACCCATCACCGGCGGCAACGCACCCGGCACCGCACCAACCACCGTCGCCAGACTGCTCCGCCGCTTCATCGGCGTGTACGCAGCTGCATAAATCAATACAGTCGCCGCCGACAGCCCCGCCGTCAGCCAGTTCACTCCCAAACCCAACGTCAGCACACCCGCAGCGCACAACCCAACGCCCAACCCCGCCGCCGCGCCAACGCTCACCCGCCGCGCAGCCACAGGCCGACCCCGCGTCCGACCCATCAACGCATCCGTCTGATACTCATACGCCTGATTCAGCGCGCTCGCCCCCATGCAACTCAGCGCAACACCCAGCAGCGTCACCGCCAACGATGGCCACACCGCGACGACCCCGCCGCCGGCCCCCATCGCAAACCCGATGTACGCGGTCACCACCACCAGCAATGCCACCCGCCACTTGCACAACACCGAAACATCACCGCACAATGCATAAAAACGCGACGATACGCGATCATCACCGATCGCCTCGAACCCGCCGAGCACCGCCGACGCCCCCTCGCGAGTTTGTCCCGTCCCGGTTAGCTGCGTCATGCCACGGCCCCCCCGATCGCGCCCATCGAATCGTCAACCGCCGCGCGATGGCTAGCCCCCGCGCCAACCCGCCCGCCAGGCCAGCGCGCACACACCGCCAGCGCCGCCGCGACGGCCAACAACAACGCCCCCGTCGCCTGGTGCGCCGTCGCCACTTCCGCGTTGAATCGCGATGGCCCCGTCCACACCACCAACACCCCCAACACAGGCTGCACCAACAACAGCGCCGCCATCATTGCCGCCGCACGACTCAACCCCACTGTCCGCCGCCGATCGCGCCCGACAACCGCAAGCAACCACACCACCGCTCCCACGACCACCGCCGCCCATGCCCGGTGCGCGAAGTGCGACCACACCTGCCCAACGCTGTAATACCCAACCTCCTCCTCATAAGGCCGAGCCTCGACCCACCCGTCCAACACCGCTTGCGAGACAGGCGGCAACCACCGCCCATAAGAAGTCGGGAAATCCGGGATCGCCAGTCGCGCCCCCGTGTGTCGCATCGCCGCGCCCAATACCAACTGCACCACCAGCACCGCAATCACCACCACCGACAACACACGCACCGGTCGACCCGCCGGCGCAACGGCCCGCGCCGAATTCGACCGCACCGCCGCGTACCGCCGCACCGCCAACGCCATCAGCACCGTCATGCAGAAAAATAGTTGCGCTAACACCCCGTGCGCCACCGCGAACCCGGTCGATAGTTCCGTCACCCGCAACCCGCCCATCACCCCCTGCACAATCACAACCACCAACACCGCCCCACCAAACCACCGCAGCCACGCCGGCCAACCGCGCTTCGCGCACAGCCCGACCAACACACCAATCGCCAACATCCCCACCACGCTGCCGAGCAGCCGGTGCGTGTGCTCCCAGAAAACCCCGCCCTTCCACATCGACGGCGGGAACAAAAACATGTTCTGCTCAAAAGTCGTAGGCCAATCGGGCACCGCCAGCCCGACACCCTTGCTCGTCACCGTCCCGCCCAGCACCACCAACGCGAACGTCGTCACCGCCAGCGTCACCGCCAGCCGCGACAACCACACCCCCCCGCGATGGGATTGACCCTGATCCGTCACGCTCAAGCCCGCCTCGATAAGCGTTCGCTAGTCCCACAACACAACCCGCCCGTGCGTCGCCGCCGCCCCACCCCAGCTCAGTGCCCCGTCGGCTCAACCACCCCCGCCGGCAACACATGCACCTGCGGAAGGAAGTCCTGCTCCACCACCGGCGAGCTGTACTCGTAAGGCCCGCGGTGCACCGTCGGGATCTCATCAAAGTTCGTATGCACCGGCGGCGACTCGGTCGCCCACTCCAGCGAGTTCGCATCCCACGGATTCGTCCCCGGGTCGTACCCGAATCGATCACCCGTCTTCCCGAACAACACCTGCCCCAGGCCCGGCAGCGCGAGCACACCCATGATCGCCCACCGCCACTCGTGCAACTGGGGCGCCCCGATCCACAGGTACGCATCGGGCTTAAACAATAGCGGCGCCATAAACGCCGGGAGCGTCACCACCCACAACACACGCCCCAGCAACGCCGGCATGCGCAGCAACCCGCCGACCGCCCACACCACAAACACCGCCGCGACCGCCCCGATCACATACGTCACACTCAGGCCGGCCGACACGAACACGTCGTACCACACCTTCATCAGCTCCGGGTTTTGCCAGAACCACAGGCTCTCCGCCAGGATCTCCTTGGCCGCGATCATCCCAGCGATCTCGTCGCCTCGCCCCGACACATTGAAGTTGAACACATACCCCACCGCGCCCAGCACCGGCAGCCCACACACAACGGTTGCGACCCGCCCCCCGCGCGGCAGTTGCACCAAAAACATCACCAGCACCACCGCCGTCACCACCGCCAACAACCCGTACCCCAGCCACTCCTGCCCGCTGCTAAACACCATGTCGCCGGCGTCGTTCTGCCCGTGATGCCCCCACGCCTGGTACGCCAGCCGACTCAGCGCCCCGCCCTCACCGGCAAACCCACCGTAGTAGGCCAGGCCCATCACCATCGGCAGCCCGAGCATCACCGCGAACCCCGCGATCACCGCGCGACCGACCCGTCGCGGCAGACTCGCGAACACATTGAAGAAAAACGGTAGCTGCGCCGCGCCCAGCATCATCGCCGAGATCGTCATGAACACATTCAGCGGCTGCAGGTGCTGCATCGCCGGGAATTCCATGATCGCCGCGTACCGGCGCGGGTGCCCGCCCAGGCCCAGGATGTGCATCAGGAAAAACGTCCCGTTAAACGCCAGGATCGTCAGCACAAAGTGGATCACGCCCCACCGCTGATTCAACTGCCGCCCGAACATCTTCGGGAACCAGTGGTACACCCCCCCGAAGATCGCGAAGATCGACCCCCCGAACAGCACATAGTGGATATGCGCCACGATGAAGTACGTGTCATGAATATGGATGTCCACCGGCGCCGCCGCCATGAAGATCCCGCTGAGTCCGCCGATCACGAACATGCTCACAAACCCCAGCGCGTTGAGCATCGCCGGGGTGAAACGGATGTCCCCACCCCACAACGTCCCCAGCCAGTTAAACGTCTTGATCGCCGACGGTACGGCGATCATGATCGTCGACGCCATGAACGTCGTGCCCAGCAGCGGGTTCATCCCCGACTGGAACATGTGGTGCCCCCACACGATGAACCCCAGCCCCGTGATCGCGCCCATCGCGTAGACCATCGGCTTGTAACCGAAGATCGGCTTGCGCGCGCACGTCGCGAGGATGTCGCTGGTCACCCCCATCCCCGGCAGGATCATGATGTACACCGCCGGGTGCGAGTAGAACCAGAACAGGTGCTGAAACATCAGCGGCTGCCCGCCCCCGTCGGGCAGGAAGAACATCGTCCCCAGCGTCCGGTCCAGCAGCAGCAGCACCATCACCGCCGTCAGTACCGGTGTCGCGAAGATCATCAGCACCGACGTGATCAGGATCGACCACACCGTCAGCGGCATGCGGAACAGGTCCATCCCCGGCGCCCGCATGTTCACGGTCGTCGTGATGTAGTTCAGCGCCCCGACCACCGAGCTGAACCCCACCAGCCCGACCGATGCGATCCACAGCGTCGTGCCCAGTTGCGATGAGTACGTCGCCTCGGAAAGCGGCGGGTACATCGTCCACCCGCCCCCCGCCGCACCGCCCGGCGTCCAGAAACTCACGAGCATCAACACCCCCGCCGGCGCCGCCAGCCAGAACGAAAGCATATTCAGCTTCGGGAACGCCATGTCCCGCGCCCCGATCATCAGCGGCACGAGAAAATTCCCAAACGCCCCAACCAGCATCGGGATGATCACAAAGAAGATCATGATCGACGCGTGCATCGTGAACAGTTGCAGGTACGCGTCCGTCGTCAACGCCTGCTTGTAATAGTTCACCTGCTCCGCCGTCGCCGTCACCGGCCCCGCCTCGGTCTCCAGTTGGACCGGTGTCCGCGCCGCCGACACGCTCAACAAGATCGGCCCACCCTCAATCTCGATCACCGGCTTCCCCCCGTCGCCCGACGCGTAAGCGCGCTCAACTCCCAGCAGCGTCACGGCCTCATCTTCACCGTCACCCGACCCCGGGACCGTCACCACACAACCCACCACCGCCTGCGCCTGCTGTTTCGAATAGTCATACCCACCCACCACCGACGACGCCGAAACGAATCCGTCCAACGCCGCCTCAAGCGTCCGCGCCGAACCACCCCCGCTGCGCACCCGCGTCCCCGCGGGGACCGTCACCGCCAACCCCTGCGGGAAGCCCACCAGCCGCGCCGCCGATTCCGCCGCCGCCGTCCCGCCCTCGCCCTTCAACTCGCCCTTGAGCTCAACCTTCTCGCCAACCTTCCAGATCGCCACGTTCGCTTCCGGCGCCTGGCTGGTCATCTTCCCCGGGAGCAGCTGCGAATACGGAACGTTCTGGTTCGGCCACGCGATCTGATACCGCACCGCCAGCGCCAGCAACCCGCCAAGCAACACGAACAGCAGCGACGCGAACATGAACTGCACACCGATCACTTTGTGATCAGTCGAGAAGACATACTTCGTCAAGAAGCTCGTTGGCCCGTGATGCCCGCCGCCGTGCCCGCTGTCGTGTGTGCTCATGTATCGTTACCCCGACCCAGTCCTATCAAACCCTGAACGCGCCGCCACCCCCTCCCCACAACACCGACTAGTACTCTTCTTCCTCGTCGTCACCCAGGTCCAGGTACGACGCCTCATCCTCAAGAAACGCCTCGTATTCCCCGCGCGACACCACAAACAACTGACCGCGCATCTTGTAGTGGCCCTGCCCGCAAAGCTCCGCACAAACGATCTCAAACGGCAGCGGCGCCCCGCCCGGCTCGGTCCCCATCACGTCCGCACTGGTTTTCGCCGCCTCGATCCACACATGCCCGGTCAATCCCGGCACCGCATCCTGCTTCACCCGGAAGTTTGGCAGAAAGAAACTATGCAGCACATCCACGCTGTACAGATCGATATCCACCCGCGTATTCACAGGGATGTACATCTTCGGCGAGATGATGTCGTCGCGCGCCCCATCCTCCGACCGGTCCAACCCGATCATGTGCTCGAACTCGCTGCTCTTGGGGTTCACCCGGTCCGCGTGCAGCTTACCCAGCACACCGTCCGCACCCGCGTAATGGAAAAACCACTGGAACTGCCGCGCCACCACACTCACCCGGATCACCTCATCGCCCGACTCGATCGCCGGGCGATACTTGATCCGCGACCACGTCGTCTGGCTCGCCGCCGCCGTCAACGCCAAGATCACCGTCGGGATCAGCGTCCACGCCGCCTCCAGCCGCGCGTTCCCGTGAATAAACTTCGCCCGCCGCCCAGGCCGATGACGGTACTTGATCAGGAAGTACACCAACGCCCCGAACACCGCGACACACACCGCACTCGTCAGCCACAGGATGAAATAAAACAGCGTGTCGATCGGCTCCGCCGCCGGAAACACATTCTCCGGCAGCCACCACGAGCGGCGACCGATCGTCCCGCCCTCATCACCCTGCGCCCACGCCGCCGACCCGGCCGCGCAAAACACCACCGCCACGCCCGCCAACATCTTGCTGATCAACCGCAAAGCGCGCTCCTTGGTGAACACCAGCCACGCCGCCGCAACGCCATACCCCGAGCCCTCGCGCACCGAGGCCCCGCACAACGATTACTTCTTCGCGGGCGGTGCGTACGTAAACACCACCTCGGCCTCACCCCCGCCGGCCACCGACACCTTCGCGTGTTCCTGGTCCGGCTTGAACTTATTGAACTCGTGCCACACATGCACCTCGTACTCGCCATCCGGCAACCCGCGGATCTCAAACGTCCCGTCCCCCTGCGTCACCGCGAAGTACGGGTGATCCACCACGTGTACAAACGCGCTCATCCAGGGGTGCACGTCACACTTGAGCGGCACACCCTGTTCGCCCTGGGAAAACTTCTTCGAGATCTCCATCCCCTTCACCGGCATCCCCTCATTAAATCCCCCGTTTTCGCGAGGCTGACAGTTCACATTGTGCAGCGTGTTGTCGCTGTTGAGGATCTTCAACTCCTGCCCGGCCCGCACCCCACTCACATGAGGCACATACATGCAACCGACCTGATCGATCACGGCCGCCTCACCGATCGGAACATCCTTGCCGAGCGCGCCGCCCCCGGCGTCACTGACCCAGACAAAAACATTCTGCAGCGTGTCGCCGTCCCCAAACACAAACCGCTCATTCCGCGGCGGGTCATCCGGGTGCGCCTTGTCGCAGAACGCATCCGCGCCCATCCGGATCGGCTTGCGCTTCGCCTGCTTCCCGTCAAATTTCACAATCCCCTTGATAACCCCCCCGGCCGCATCCACACCCCCGATGTTCAGCTCCGCCGCCACCGACGTCGCCGCGCCCACCGGCCCCAACCAAACCACCGCCGCCAGCAACCCCATCTTGATTGTCGTTGTGCTTCTCATCGTTCAATCCTTCGTTTTTCGTTGACCCGCATCCGTTCGTGTTGACGCCGCCCCTGTTCGCTATCTCGCCGGGCAACCGACCACTCACCCGACATTGCAAATCGCAATCGCTCGCACCCGCCCTCGCTGCACCCTACCCCCCGATCGTCACATCCGTTCGCCGCGACGCATCCGCCTCCACCGTTATCTCAAACTCGACCGGCTCGATCCGATCACTCTCATGCACCGCTTCGAGCGTGTATGTCCCCGCCGGCAGCCCCTTGATCTCGAACCGCCCCTGCGCATCGCTCACAAAAAAGTACGGGTGACTCACCACGTGTACATACGCCTTCATCCACGGGTGCACATCACACTTAAACGGCACGCCCCTCTCCGCCTTGGTGAACCGCTTCGACGCCTCCATCCCCTTCACCGGCATGCCCTCGTTAAAACCACTGTTTTCTTTCGGCTGACAGTTCACATTGTGCAGCGTGTTGTCGCTGTTCAAAATCTTCAACTCCTGCCCCACCTGCACCCCCAGCACGTGAGGCACATACAAACACCCCGCCTGATCCAGCACAGCCGCCTGCCCCGGCGGGTCGTACACCTGTGCCGTCACCAACCCGCCCTTCACATGCACAAACACATTCTGCACGGACATATCATCATTCACCACCAGCGAATCGCTCAGCACCCGCTCCCCACGGTGCGCTTTGTCGCAGAACGCGTCCGACCCCATCCGCACCGGCTTCCGCCGCGGCGCCTTATCCCCCCCGAACCGCACCACACCAACCACCCGCCCCATCCCTCCCCCGTCGTACGCAGCCGTCGCCTCCTCATGGAAACCCTCAATCACCGCTGCAACCACAACCGGTGCTTCAACCGCCGCCTGCTCACCCCCACCCGACTCACTACCTGCTTGTTTTGTGCCCTCGGTGCCCGACCCGGTGTTCGATCCACTTTCCGGTCCAGCGTCCGCCGACTCGCCACCACCTTCAACCACCGCCTCAACCACAGGCCGCTCAAGCGGCGCCAACTCCACCGCCTCCGGCTCAACCCCGTACAGCCGCTCCGCACTCGGCGTCACGTTCCACCGCCCCGCCGAATACAGATAACCCATCAAGAACTCGCGCTGCTGCTCGCCCGAATACCCGTACTTCGTCTCCATCGGCCCCTTGACCTGCACCGGGTACTTCGAAAACGCCGAGTGCCCGCCCGCAAACCACTGCGGCATCTTCGTCCCAGGCTGTATCGTGTTCGGCTCCTGCATCCACGCATCAACCCAATCCCACCGCAACCGAAACGCCGTGTGCGACAAGTTCGGCGCCGTGTACACCGGCCCAACCGGCGCGGCCTCGCCACCACCCTCATCACCCCCGTAATCATCACCCCCGTAGTCATCCCCACCGTAGTCGTCTTCCTCGTCCCCGTACTCGTCCTCGTACCCATCCCCGTCGTCCTCGAACGCTGCGACCGCACCCGCATCCGGGTTGTCCAGCTTCCATAGCTCCAGCAGTTTGTCTTCCTCACCCAACGCGTGGCACTGATAGCACCGCAACTCCCGGAACAACGCCTCCCCGCGCACAAACGCCTCCGTCCCCACCTCCGCCGCCGGCGCCTGCGTATACGGATACGCCACGTCGTTGAGCCCCTCAAGGAACCGAACATCCCCAACCACCCTCTCCCACAGCACCCGCCGCTCGGTCAGCGACGTCGTCTGCTCATCAAAGTCACGCGCCCGCGCCAGGTCCGCCATCAACGCGAACGCCTTCAGGTGTGCCACCTCGCGTGCCACACCCGACCGCGTAAACCAATCCTTATCACCCGGGTTCATCCCCCGGTACGCCTCAACCTTGTCCAGCCACGGCGTCAGCCGCTGCGACAGCCCCTGGCTCCAACCCGCGAAGTAACCCGACAACCCGCCCGCATGCGCATCGGTCATCGGGAAGCTCGGCATCCGCACATCCAACCAGGGCCGCAACTCCCGCACATCCAGCAGAAAATCAAATAACCAGTCCGGCTGCGTCTTCGACCCCTGCCCGAACAACGAAGGCGGCGCATTATTCAGATTCTCGTAGTTGATCCCACCGTCCGGGTACCGCACCGCGAACGATTCCCACACCCGCGGCTCGTTCCCCTCGATGTTGTGACAACCGTAACAGTTGTACAGCGCCGCCAACTGCCGCCCGCGGATCACACGCATCTTCGCATCGTCCGCCGTCGCCCGGCGCATCTGCTCCGACACCAGCGGCCGGCGGATACTCGTCACATACGTCGTGATCGCCCGCACCTGCCGGTCATTCAAAAAGAACTTCGGCATCTTCAGCTTGTCATAAGCCCGCCCCACCGCGTCCCGCTCAACGTCAAACCCGCCGCCCTCACCCACCGACCCATCCAATGCCGCCCGCCCACGGTCGTACACCCGCGGGTTGTGCAGCTTGTGATAAAGCCAAGGCCGCCGCTCCAGATCCATCACTTCCCACTTGACGTCGCGCTGCCCGATCTTCGCGCTCGCGTGCGTCACCTGCGGCGCGCCCGCCTCCAATCCCTCGTGCGCAACCTTCCACACCGGTGATGGCTGTTCGCGCTCACGATCAAACATGTGATCGAAGTACCCAAAGTCCAACTTGTGAGGATCCTTCAACCCCCACTCGTTCAGGTCCGTACACGCCGATGCCGCCTGCTCAAATTCATTGATCTGGTGACAGCCGTTGCACCCATAGTGCGCGACCATCTTCTTCCCGAGGAACGACAACATCTGCTCGTCTGACATCGCCGCGACGCCGTCGCGCGCATCCGCCAGCGTCCCGCCCGCCGACTCAATCTGCGCCACCAGCTCCGCCAGCATCGCCTTCGACGCCCCATCCAACGCAGGCCGCCCGGCCTCATCAAATCCGAATGCATCGGCCTCGTAACCAGGCCGCTCCAGCGTCAACAGATACGCCGTCAGATCGTTCGCCTCGGTCTCGCTCAACCGGAAACTCGGCATGATCGTGTAGCCCGAGTAATGACTCGGGTTGATCAGCCAGTCGTACAGCCAACGCCTCGCCTCGCCCTCGGTCCGCCCGGCCTTGAGCTTCGTCCCCACGCCCGACAGCTCCGGCCCGGTCCGCTCGATCCGATCCTCTAAGTGCTCCAGCGCATAAACATGACGCTGGTTGTAACTCATCGCCTCGAATTTCTGCTTCGCCTCACCCTCATCCAACCCCGCACGCTCGGCCAGATCCGTAAGGATCCAACCCTCCCCGTCCTCGGTCATGTTCGTGTGACACGCGACACAACCGACGGCTTTGAACAGCGCCCGCCCAGCCGCCACATCCCCCGGGTCCTCCGGCGCCTCCACAGGCCGATACGGCACGACACCGGCACCCGGCTTCGACTCACGCAGGAAGTGGGTGATCGCCGTCACCTCCGTCCGCGTCCGCAAGATGTCCACCGGCGCCGAGTTGTTCTCCAGCATGAAGTAATGAGGCATCTTCGTCATCGGACGAAACGCCTTGGGCGCCCACACCCACGACGCCGTCATCGACGCCGACAACTTCTCTTTCACATGCGCCAGGCTCGGCCCGACCTTCTTGATATCCAGGTCGTCCTCGAGCGATTCCACCGCGTGACAATTGATGCACCCGACCTGCGCGAATAGCTGCCGCCCCTCGAACAGCCGCGGCGCCTCCTCGGCGATGTCGTAGATCTCTTCGTGACACTTGTTGCAACTGGACTCGATGTAGTCCAGCGCGTGCATCGGCTTTTCCCAGTGCATGAAGTGGATCGCGTGCCACCCGTACCGCTTGCCCCAGTAGTCCGCCTGACGCACCGCCGCGAACGACTCGCCCCCGCGCCCGGGGTGCGTGTACGAAACCGCGTGCCCACCATCCGCCCGCACCGGCGCGAACGGCGCCGGATGCCCCGGCCCCGTCAGCTTCACATCGTCATGCGTGTAACCCGCTTCAACCACCTCGTGCCCGTCCGTGCCCGCATGCCCGCCCCCGTGCGAACCGTCCTCACCCGCGGCCGCACCCACCAGAAAGTCCGGCACGACCGCACCGGTCTTCGCATCCACCCAAACCTCGCGTGGCATGTGCGCGGTGTGTTCAAACAACGTCTCCTCGCCCGAACCCTCGTGACACGACGTACACCCAACCTCCTGAATCGGGTGTGCCGACTCGGGATGCGCATACAACTCCTCGCCCGGGTGCCCGAGCATCACCGAGTCCGTACTAAGCGTGCCCAGCCCCTCGTCTGCGCGAAACCCGTTGTACCGCTCGATCAACGACACCCGATACAAGCGCTCTAACGCATCGAACGACTCCCCACCCACCGCGTGCTCGATCGCCGCCTTCACCGCTTCCGCATAGCCGCGCGCCGGCAACTGCCACTCGCGCACCCGCACCGCCGCGTCCGCATCATCCACCAGCCCCGCAATCCGCTCGAGCTCCGCCGCCAGGTCCGCCCCATCGCCCAACGGCTCCATCCCCGCACGCCCGCGCAGCGCATTGATCCGCTCAACCGCCTCTGCCTGCGCTCCCTCCAACGGCACCCCCGCCGCCTCGGCCGCCCCCACCCAGAACCCCACCATCACCACAGGCCGATCCACCGCGTCGACATCCTGCCCCTCGTACGACGCCACCTGCAGCTCAACAAAACCCACCAGATTCCCCGGCTCAAACGCCGGGTTATCAATATTCACGTGGCAGGTGTTGCAACGATCGATCGTCTCGACCGTCAGAAAGTTCAAATCCGTCCGCACATCCGGCACGACCACCTGCCGCACCTTCTCCGACGGGTTGAACCAATCCAGCAGCGGCGCGTTGCGCACCCGCTCGCTGATCCCCGCCGCACCCTGCGGCGCCAGCGCCGCGATCTTCTCAATCAGCGTGTCCCGCTGACGCGTCAGCTCGGCTCTCTCTTTCTCCAACTCGCTAACAACCGCCTCCGCATCGCGTATCCCCTGCTTCAGCCGCGACACCTCCGCCTGCTTCTCAACGATCAGCGAATTCTTGCCCTCAAAATCCAGCGCCACTTCATCCAGCTTCTCGCGCAGCGCCCGCGCCGGCTCCGAGCCCTCCCCGTGGCTCATCACCGCGCGTTCCAACTGCTGTGTAAGCGGCCCGATCTGCCCCTTCACCGCCGCCGCCGGCAGGGACATCTTCCCTAGCTCGCGTTCCAGGTCCGCGATCCGCTGCTCGGCCTCGGCGATCGTCTGCCCACTCAGCGCCTCGACCCCGCCGCTCTGCAGCTCCGCGCTGACCTGCTCGATCCGCTGCTCTAGCTTTTTAAGGTCCTTCTCCTGCGCCGCGCTCAACGCCCGACCCGCCGCGTCGATCGCCATCGCCGCTTCCCACGACCGCCCCTGCTGCTGATACCCCCGCCACGCCCGCGTGTGGTCCGCGACCACCAGCCACAGCGTCGACACCAACAGAACCACCGCCGAAACGGCGAACACCGCGTTTAGCCGTTTGATGTTCCAGAGCGTATCGGTAGGTACGGGCATGCCGTTGTCGCTTTGAGAACCCCGTTTGGCGGCCGGGCCATGCGCCCAACCCACCCCGACCCTCGGTCACCATTACCCCGCCCCACCCCCGACCTCACCCGCCTCACCGCCGCAAACCATCGACCGGGACTCGACCAAACCGGGCCCCGTCCCTGGGGGCGACTTTGTACTTCCTTTTGCGACCAGCCGCAACGCACCAACACCTTGTCAACGCTCACCGCAATGATCGGTCACCGCCACCATCAACCGTCCCGATCCTCGATCGTGCCGTGCCGCTTCGACTCCCCGCGCCCTATCCGCACCCTATATAGGCACGCCCGCGCCCAACCGCCCCACACCCACACAAAACCCCTCCCCACCGATGCGGGCCAACTCGACAACATTCCGACCCTCTTCCAATCGGCAATCCGTCCCCAACTTGCCTAGAATCGCTCCATGCCCGAACCGTCCCAACAACCCCACACCGACCCCACACCCCCCGAGCCCCGCCGCATCGAGATCTACGACACCACCCTGCGCGACGGCACGCAGGGCGAGGGCGTCTCCTTCAGCCTCGTCGACAAACTCAAAATCGCCCGCCACCTCGATGCCCTCGGCGTCGACTTCATCGAGGGCGGCTACCCCCTTTCCAACCCCAAAGACCACGCCTTCTTCACCGAAGCCGCCAAGCTCACCCTCAAGCACGCCCGCATCTGCGCCTTCGGCATGACCCGCCGACGCGGCGTCGTACCCGCCGCCGACCCGGGCATGACCGCCCTGATCGACTCGCAGGCGCCCGTAATCACAATAGTAGGCAAGAGTTGGGATCTTCATGTCGACGACGTCCTCGCCGTCTCTCGCCAAGAAAATCTCGAGATGATCGCCGAGTCCGTCGCCCACTGCCGGGCCGCCGACCGCGAAGTCATCTACGACGCCGAGCACTTCTTCGACGGCTACCGCGCCAACCCCGCCTACGCCCTGGACACACTCCGCGCCGCCCACGACGCCGGTGCCGCCCGACTGGTCCTCTGCGACACCAACGGCGGCTCCCTGCCCGAGTGGATCACCCAGACCGTCCGCGCCGTCGCCGACGCCTTGCCCAACACCGGCATCGGCATCCACACCCACAACGACGCCGGGCTCGCCGTCGCCAACTCGCTCGCCGCCGTCCACGCCGGCGCCTGCCAGGTCCAGGGCACCATCAACGGCATCGGCGAGCGCTGCGGCAACGTCGACCTCACCACCGTCGCCGCCAACCTCCGGCTCAAGATGGGCATGGACTGCCTGCGCGGCGACTCCATCGAGCGCCTCACCGAGACCAGCCGCCTGGTCTACGAACTGGCCAACATGAACCTCCCACGCAGCCAACCCTTCGTCGGCACCGCCGCCTTCGCCCACAAAGGCGGCATGCACGTCCACGCCGTCCAGAAAGTCACCCGCGCCTACGAACACATCGACCCCGAGTGCGTCGGCAACAACCGCCGCGTCCTCGTCAGCGAGCTAAGCGGTGCCAGCAACATCTCCGCCGCACTCGGCAAAAAATTCGACATCGCCGACGACAAAGAAACCCAGCGCAAAGTCCTCGAACGTGTCCAGGACCTCGAGCACCAGGGCTACCAGTTCGAAGCCGCCACCGCCAGCTTCGAATTGCTCGTGCACGAACAACTCGGCACACGCCCGACCTTCTGGAAGCTCGATCACTACCGCTGCGTCGTCCTCAAACGCGACAGCCTCACCCCCGTCACCGAAGCCACCGTCAAGCTCAAGATCAATAACCGCACCGAGCACCACGTCGCCGAGGGCGACGGCCCGGTCAACGCACTCGACGGCGCCCTGCGTAAATGCCTCGCCGCTACCCACCCCAAACTCCAAGCCGTCCACCTGCGCGACTACCGCGTCCGCGTCGTCAACCCCACCGCCGAGTCCGCCGCCAAGGTCCGCGTCATCGCCGAGTTCGCCGTCACCACCCCAGGCCAATCCCCCGACGACCCACCCGCCACCCGCTACTTCGCCACCGTCGGCGTCAACGAAAACATCATCGACGCCTCCTGGCAAGCCCTCACCGACGCCTTCGCCTACCACCTGATCGAATCCGGTGAAACCGGCAAATAGCACCCCCCGTCGACGCGAAAATTGTGCAATCCCACGCACCATCGCGTTGACCTTGCGGTACCTCAGGTGAACAATACTTTGCGTCACCGATCGCCTCGTGACCCCAACCGCCTCATCACACCGCCATCGCGGGGGAGACTCGCACATCACCACAACACCAACCGCCAACCCCAACGCCGCTCACAACATCGCCGCCGCCCTCGCTGTCGCGCTGCTCATCTGCCGCACGCCACCGCTCGCCGCACAGATCACCCTCGACGGCACCGTCGGCCCCCCCGGCCCACTGCCCGGCCCCAACTTCCTCATCCCCGCCGCCGTAGGCCAAACCCAGGGCCCCAACCTCCTGCACAGCTTCGCTGACTTCAACATCGCCCCAGGCCAGTCCGCCACCTTCGCCGGCCCCACCACCATCCAGAACATCATCGCCCGCGTCACCGGCGGCACCGCTTCCAACATCCAAGGCACAATCGCCTCGACGATCGACGGCGCCAACCTCTTCCTTATTAACCCCTACGGCATCGTCTTCGGCCCGGGCGCCCAGCTCGACCTCTCCGGCGACTTCACCGCCACCACCGCGCACACAATCGACCTCGCCGACGGCGGCCTCATCGACGCCCGCACCCCCGCCAACACCGTCCTCACCAGTGCCCACCCCACCGCCTTCGGCTTCCTCCCCACCGCCTCAACCACCACCGCCGCCCCCATCACCGTCGACCAAGCCTCCCTCGCCCTCACCGACGACCACTCCCTCACACTCATCGGCGGCGACACCGACATCGCCGGCAACAGCTCATTCCTGGACATCGTTCTGATCAACGAATCCGCGTTACTCCGCACCGAAGCCGGCCGTCTGCACATCGTCGCCGTCGCCTCGCCCGGCACCGTGACACTCAATACAACCGCCCCGCCCGACACCGACTCGTTTTCTGCGCTCGGCGACGTCCACATCCGCGACGGCGCCCTGGTCCGCACCGACGGCTCAAACCCCCTAATGTCCACCGGCCCCGACAAAGCGAACCTCACGATCGTCGCGGACAGACTCCGCGTCTCCCAGGCAATCATCCACACCTTCGGCGGCAACGCACCCGACACAGGTGCGATCTACATCACCGCCGACCACATCGAGCTGACCAACCAAGCCGGTGTGTTCACCGGCCCGGGCTTCGGCGGAACCGGAACAAGAACCGCCCCGATCAACATCCACGCCACCCGATTGCAAGTCACCGACGACGCCAAAATCCGTTCCACCGGCGAGAACCCGGGCGCAAGCGACATCAACATCACCGCCGACCAGATCCACATCGAGCGAAGCTACTCCGCCGTCTTCAGCTCGGTCAGCTCGGGCTCCCAACCAGGCGGCGACATCAACATCGATGCACACCTCCTGGCGATCGACGACATCGCCGGCATCGAAACCGACACCTTCGGCACCCCGCCCGGCGGCAACATCAACATCGCCGCCGACACCATCAACCTCAGCAACCACGCAAAAATCGGGACCAACTCCACCTCCAACGGCGCCGGTGGCGGCATCAGCATCAACGCCACCACACTGCTCCTCGATGCCGATTCGTCCGTCACCGCCAACACACTGAATATCGGTGACGCCGGCCCCATCGATATCACCGCAACCGACATCGGCCTCGCCCAGGGCGCTCAGATCCTCTCGACCACCAGCGGCGCAGGCCGCGGTGCCGACATCACCGTATTCACCGACGCACTCGAACTGGACTCCGACTCGGCCCTACGCCTCCAGACGACAGGCCCCGCCGACGCCGGCGATATCCTCGTCTTCGCCAACCACATCAACATCGCCGACCACGCCGCGATCACCGCGCACAGCCTCGACTCGACCGGCGGCAGCCTCGGCCGCATCGACATCCTTACTAACTCGCTGTCCATCACCGGCGTCAGCGGCGCCATGATGGGCGACCCCACCACCGGCATCACCGCCACCTCCGGCGATGGCCGCGGCGCACCCGGCCACATCACCGTCACCACCACCCAGCTCACGCTCACCGACGGCGCCAACCTCGGCTCACGCGTCTTCGGCACCGACCCGGGCGCACCGATCGACATCCTCGCCGACGACATCACCCTCACCGACGGCGGCCGCATCGCCACCAACACCCACGCACAGGGCAACGCCGGCGACATCACCATCAACACCACCACCCTCACCACCGCACGCGCCGGCGCCTTCATTAACTTTCAAAACAACGGCACCTCCGGCGTCATCTCCCAGACCAACCCCGACGCCACCGGCCGCGCCGGCGGCATCTCTATCAGCGCCACCGACATCGACATCGCCACCGGTGGCATCATCGCCATCGACACCTTCAGCACCGCCAACGCCAGCGACATCGAGATCAACACCGCCACCCTCTCACTGACCGGCACGGACCTGGCACTGGCTAAAATCCTCGACGCACTCGGCGTCGAGATCGCCCTCTCCGCATCCGCCGCCATCTTCACACGCTCCACCGGCGTCCCACTCGCCAAAGCCGCCTCCGGCAACGCCGGACAGATCATCATCAACGCCGACCACATCCACCTCGCAGACTCCGCCCTGATCGCCACCGCCACCACCACCCCCGGCGAGGGCGGAAGCATCGACATCACCACCGACCGCCTCCACATCACCAACGAAGCGTCCATCTTCACCCGCAGCATCCGCTCCACCGCCGCCGTCCCCGCCGACATCAACGCACACGCCAACCAATCAATCACCATCGACCGCGGCGGCCGCGTCTCCGTCGCCGCCGACAACAGCGTCGGTGGCAACATCGACCTCTCGTCCGGCAGCACCATCATCCTCGACAACGCCACCATCACCGCCCAAGCCGCCGTCGACGGCGGCAACATCCGACTCACCGCCCCGCACCTCATCCAGGCCACCAACTCCGACATCACCGCCGGCGCCGTCTTCAACGGCGGCAACGTCACCATCGACCCCGTCTTCGTCATCCTCAACAACTCACTCATCGCCGCCAACGCCGTCTTCGGCACAGGCGGCGTCATCACCATCATCGCCGACGCCCTGATCATCTCCGCCGACACCGAGATCTCCGCCTCGTCCCAGTTCGGCGTCGCCGGCACCATCCACACCACACCCCCCGACACCGACCTCGCCGCAACCCTCGCACGCCTCGCCGACGACCTGGCCGACTCCCGCGCCAACCTCTCGCAGCGCTGCGCCGAACTCAGCGCCCCCGCCGCGAGCAGCTTCGTCATCACCGGCCTCGGCGGACAACCCGACCAACCCGGCCCAAACGCCCCCGCCTACCACCTGCGATCCCGTGAACCGGCACAACCAGACGCCCACAACCCCTGACCCTGTCTCACCAAGCGCACCGATCGCCCCCGCGCACCGCAACACCGCTCACATTGAATCCTTCTAAACAACGCGCGCCCAAAACGCGCCCGACACACCCACGCCGCGCCCCGATCCGAACAACGAAATCCTTGACACCACCCCCCCCAAAACCTAGCTTGGTGTACGGTGGGTTGTCCCGTCCCGAAGCGCACCGCGAACGTGGTCGCAACACCGGGGCACCAACCCTCCGCTGGTGGGAGAGGGGCGAAAGGCTTCACCCGAAGCGACCCAAATGCGCCCGACCGAAAGCTCATCGACCATGCCGAACCTCGACGCCGCCCTCTGGGGTGAAATCATGGCCTACCTGCGCAAGCGGCACGCCACGATCTGTCGCCAATGGTTCGAAGAACTCGAACCCGTCGAGCTCGATTCCGGCTCACTCCGCGTGTTCACACCCAACTCCGTCCAGCGCAACTACCTCCGCAGCAAGTGCACCGACCAGTTCAACGAAGCCGCCCAGGCCGCCACCGGCGCGCTCGTCGCCGTCCAGTTCGTCGACGAAGCCAAGCCCGCCAACCACTCGCCCAAGGGCCTGGTCGAGATCACCATGGACACCCCCCCGCCGCCATCGGCCACCGGCAACAACACCAACAACCACCGCCCACAACCACCGCGCACCGACGACGACCAGATCGTCATCAGCCCCGACTACAGCTTCGATAACTTCGTCACCGGCCCCAGCAACCAGCTCGCCTACGCCGCCTCCGTCGCCGTCGCCAACCAGCCCGGCACCGCCTACAACCCACTTTTCATCCACGGCGGCGTCGGACTGGGCAAGACCCACCTCCTCCAAGCCACCTGCCAGACCATCATCAGCCGCAACCCCGACACACGCATCCTCTACCTCTCCTGCGACGTCTTCATGAACCAGTTCCTCGACTGCGTCCAGCAAGGCCGCATGTCACAGTTCCGCCACCGCTACCGCCAGGTCGACGTACTCGTCATCGACGACATCCACTTCCTCGCCAACCGCGAGCGCACCCAGGAAGAATTCTTCCACACCTTCAACGCCCTCTACCAGTCCAACCGCCAGATCGTCCTCTCCAGCGACTCGCCACCCGTCGAGATCCCCCAACTCGAAGAGCGCCTGCTCAGCCGCTTCGGCTGGGGACTCGTCACCGATGTCACACGCCCCGACTACGAAACCCGCGTCGGCATCGTCCGTGCCAAAGCCACCCTCCGCGGCCTGGACATCCCCGACGAAGTCATCCAGTACATCGCCACCCACATCGAATCCAACGCCCGCGAACTCGAAGGCGCCATGACCACCATCCAGGGACACGCCGCCCTGCGACACCAACCCATCGACATCAAGCTCGCCCAAAGCGCACTCGCCGCCACCGGCAACTACCCCGACAACTGCCAGGCCACACTCCAGTGCATCATCGACAGCGTCACCGACTTCTACAACGTCAAGCTCTCCGACCTCCAGTCCAAGCGACGCTACCGCTCGATCACCGGCCCGCGGCAGGTCTGCATGTGGCTCGCCCGCCAGCGCACCCGATTCAGCCTCGAAGAGATCGGCGGCTACTTCGGAGGCCGTGACCACACCACCGTCATGCACTCGATCAAAACCATCGCCGACCGCATCGACAAAGACCCCTCCTTCGCCCGCCAGGTCGACCAGATCAACCGCAAGATCCAACTCCCCGCCTGACCCCCCGCCACCACTTTCTCCCCCGTCAGCCCCACCCCTGCGCTAACCTCTGCAAACCGCTACCGCGCCCCATCTTCACACCAAAAAAACCTTTGGCCCCCACCCTCTGGCCAGGTATAATGGGGGGTGGACGCTCGGGCGCCGGGGAACGCACTTCAGCCGGGGCCATGGTGAAACATGCTTCTCACTTCCATAGCGTAGGAGAGCCACCTTGCCACACCCTAACGACACCCTCCCGCACAACGCCCTTGTACTGACCATCACCGCCATCCTGCTCACCGCCACGCTAAGCGCCAACGCCCAGACCGCCTACTTCGCGTTCGAAGGAGTCTTCACCGACTTCACCGACACACAACAGATACCGATCTCCCTCTCACAAAGCGTCAACAGCACCGACGATACTTTCCTCATCCAGACGTTCCACAACGACGGCGGCACCAACGCCGCCGGCGACACGATCTCACCCGGCAGCTTCTCCTCTGAGCTCACGCTGTTCGACAGCGCCATGCCCCCCAACTCCGTAGGCAGCAACGTCGCCGGCGGACCGGCTCGCGACGCCCTGCTCTCATGGCCGGGCATCGCCGACTCCGGCACAGCCATCACCACAGACCCCCTCCCTGCCGGTGGCTACTCGGTCCAACTCGAGGACTTCCCGCTGCCCGCACCCGGCCTCGGCCCGTGGGCCGTGGACATCGTCGCGCCCGCTTCCAAGATCACGCTCGAGCTGCCTGCCTCGATCGGCGTTGCCCCCCCAACCCCCGGGGTCATCCGGCTGACACTCGGCAACGGCGCCCAGTGGAACATCACCACCGCGTTGAACATCGCCGAGACAACCAACAGCATTGGCGACCTCGTCATCAACGACACCACCGCGCTCACCGTCCCCGACGCCGTCACCGCCGGGCTCGACGGCACCGGCACGCTCACCATCAACACCGGCGCCACCGTGTCCGGCACGTTCGGGAACCTCGGCGCCGGCGCCGCCGGAAACGGCACCGCCACAATCGCCGGCACATGGAACAGCTCCCAGCAGTTCACCGTCGCCGATGCCGGCGCCGCGACACTGAACATCGACAGCGGCGGCACAGTCAACAACTCCCTCGATGCGGTGATCGGGTCCCAGTCAGGCTCTCACGGCACGGCCACCGTCAACAGCGGCGGGTCATGGGACATCACGACCGAACTGACCGTCGCCGATGCCGGCACAGCCGATCTCACCATCAACACCGGCGGCACCGTCGACAACGACGCCGCCGGTTTCATCGCCCGTTCAGCCGGCTCGACCGGCACCGCCAACCTCGACGGCGGCACCTGGGACAGCGCCAGCCTCTACATCGGCGGTTCCGACACCGACCCCGGCGGCAACGGCACCCTTAACGTCAACGGCGGCAGCCTCAACGTCACCGGCACGCTCAAGCGCTGGAACACCGGCACACTCAACCACAGCGGCGGCACGATCACCCTCACCAACGGCTCATTCGAGCGCCCGGCCGAGACCTACACCCTCAGCGGCACGGCCAACCCCGCGCTCATTCTCGATAACTCGACTTTCGACAACGGCTCCGACGACCTGGAGATCGGCTCGGCCGATACCGAGTCCGGTTCACTCACACTGAACAACGCAAGCACGCTCACCACCGGCGACACCCGGGTCGGTACCGACCCCGGCTCAGCCGGCACCGCCACGATCAACGCCGGCACATGGAACAGCGACAACCTCTATATAGGCGGGTCCCAGAACGCCCCCGGCGGCAACGGCACCCTCAGCGTCAACGGCGGAGCCGTCAACATCGACGGCACCCTCAAACTCTGGGACGCCGCCGGCACACTCAATCACGACGGCGGCACCATCACCATCACCAACGGCTCATTCGAACCGCCCGACCAAAACTTCACCCTCTCCGGCACCAACAACCCCACACTCACGCTCGACGACACCACCTTCGACAACGGCACCAACCAACTCCACCTCGCCACCGCCAACGCCCACTCCGCCACGCTCAACCTCAACAACGGCGCCAGCCTGACCACCGCCCGCGCCCAGCTCGCCACCGACCCCGGCGCCACCGCGACCGCCACGATCGACGACAGCCAGTGGACTCTCTCTGACTCACTCGATATTGGCGTCGCCGGCACCGCCAACCTCAATATCAACAGCGACGCCACCGTCACCAACACCGATGCCTCGATCGCCACCAACCCCGGCGCAACCGGCACCGCCACGCTCAACAGCGGCACATGGAACAACGCCAGCCTCTACATCGGCGGATCGGACACCGACTCCGGCGGCGACGGCACGCTCAACGTCAACGGCGGCAACCTCAACGTCAACGGCACCCTCAAGACCTGGCCCACCACCGGCACCCTCAACCACGACGGCGGCACCATCACCATCACCAACGGCGCCTTGCAGCCGCCACCGTCCGACTACGAAATCAGCGGCACGAACAGCCCCCAGCTCACGCTTGGCAACTCCATCTTCAACCACGGCGCGTCAACCCTCAACATCGGCACCGCCAACACCCAGTCCGGTTCGCTCACACTCAACAACAACAGCACCCTGACCACAGGCCAAACCCGCATCGGCCACACCGCCGGCTCCACCGGCGCCGTCACGGTCCACAATGGGCAGTGGACCCTCTCAGACACGCTGGACACGGGGTTTGACGGCGGCGGCTCCCTCATCGTCAACCCGCTGGGCACCGTCACCGTGAATTCGGCCTCCGCGTCCCTGATCGGGGCGAATCCCGGTTCGACAGGCACCGTCACGGTCAACGGCGGCGCACTGACCTACACCGACGCCCTGACCATCGGGCACGACGGCACAGGCTTACTGACGGTCGGCAGCGGCAGCCTCACTAACGCCGACGCCTCGATCGGGTCCGACTCCGGCCCAGCCGGCACCGCCACCGTCAACGGCGGCACCTGGAACAGCGACAACCTCTACGTCGGCGGAACCGCGATCGCCGCCGGCGGCGACGGCACGCTCAACGTCAACGGCGGCAACCTCAACGTCAACGGCACCCTCAAGACCTGGCCCACCACCGGCACCATCAACCACGACGGCGGCGCCATCACCATCACCAACGGCGCCTTCCAGCCGCCCAACGCCGCCTTCGCCCTTGGCGGATCCAACAACCCCACGCTCATCCTGGACAACGCCACCTTCGACCTCAACCAGAAGTTCGTGACCATCAGCCCGCTGGGCCTGCAGTCCGGCTCGATCGTATTGAACAACGGCTCCACCCTGACCACAGGCCCGACAAAAATCGGCGGCGCCCCCAACTCGACCGGCAGCATCACAATCAATCACGGCCAGTGGGCACTATCAAGCGGTTTTACGTCCGTCGGACTCAACGGCGCCGGCTCACTGACCGTCAACGCCCAAGGCACAGTCACATCACCTCCGGGCACCACCGTAGAGCTTGCCACGAGCGGCATCGGCACCGGCTCCGTCAACGTCAACGGCGGTTCGTTCACCGTAGGCAGCACCCTCATCGTGGGACGCAACGGCCCCGGCACACTCGACATCGACAACGGCGGCACCGTCAACACCGCGCAGGCATGGCTCGGCCAATCCCCCACCGCCACCGGCACCGCCACGCTCAACTCCGGCACCCTCAACGCCAACTCCGGCCTCTACGTCGGCGGCTACAACCTCGCCCCCGGCGGCACCGGCACCCTCAACATCAACGGCGGCAACCTCAACGTCACCGGCACACTCAAACTCTGGGAACCCACCGCCACCCTCAACCACGACGGCGGCACCATCACCATCACCAACGGCACCTTCGAACCCCCCGACCAAAATTTCATCCTCAGCGGCACCAACAACCCCGAACTCGTCCTGGACAACTCATCATTCGACAACGGCACCGAAGAGATACAAATCGGCAACGCCAGCGCAGAATCCGGCACAGTCACCCTCGACATCAACACCACCATGAACTCCGGAGCCGCCGATATCGGCCTCGCCTCAGGGTCTACCGGCACGGCCACCATCAACAGCGGTCAGTGGACACTCTCAGGCCCTCTAGACATAGGCGTCGCCGGCACCGGCACCCTGACGGTCAACGCACAGGCAACCGTGACATCCAATGCTGCTGAACTTTCATCTATTGGAAGAGACCTGAACTCATCCGGTACCGTAACGGTCGATGGTGGATCACTATCGTATGACAGCGGTCTGGAATTAGGTAGAGATGGCTCCGGAACTTTACGCCTCTACAACGGAGGCACACTGACTACCGGGGTAACCGTAATCAGTAATGCATCTGGCGGTAACAGCTCAGTCACCATCGACAACGGCCAGTGGACACTTACTGACTACTTGAGCGTCGGACGCGTAGGGGTAGGTGAGTTGATCATCAACACTCTAGGATCCGTGACTGTAAATACGACGTTCGCCTTTTCCTCAATCGCAGAGGCTGGTGGCGAGGGAACCGTCACGGTCAATGGCGGCTTGCTGACCTACTCAAGTGGCCTGAGGTTAGGCAGCTCTGGTACAGCAACACTCAACATCAATAATGGCGGCACCGTAACCAATCAAACGGGTGTGATTGTTGCTACATCCGACACCCAACCCAGCACCGCCACGGTGAATACGGGAACCTGGAACAATCACGCCGGGCTTATCGTAGGCGGATCTGAGCTCAACCCACACTCCGGCCCCAGCACGCTCAACATCCATGCTGAGGGTTTAGTCAACGTCACCGGCACACTCAAAGTCTGGGAGCCCGGCGGCACCGTCAACCTCCTCGGCGGCACCATCCAGACCGACGCCCTCGACATCGACCCCGGTGCCGCGTTCAACTTCCCCTTCGGCACGCTCGGTTTCAACGGCGACGCCACCATCGACGCCGCGCTCGCCGATCACATCATCGACCCCGGCATCGGCACCGGCAAAACCATCGCCGTCGCCGACACCGCCACCCTCCTCACCCCCGTCATCATCGACGGCGGGACCTTCAGCGTCGGCGGTCTTATCAACCCGGGCCTGCTGGATTTCCGCCGCGGCACCTTGAAACTCAACATCGGCACCCTCCTGATACAACCCACCGGCCCCCTCGGCGGCGACCCGATCGTCGACGCCAACCAGACGCTCCGGGTCAACCAGTTCATCCTCGTACAACCAAACAGCCGCCTCACCCTCAACGGCGGCCGAATCGAATCCGACGCCCTCCAGAACAACGGTACGTTCACCGGCTCCGGCACCGTCGTCGGCAATAACGACGCCCTGAACGCCCTACTGAACCTCACCGACGGCGTCATTCAACTCAACCCCGCCGACCACCTGCTCGTCCAAGGCAACCAATCCACCAATCAGGGCCGCATCAACCTCCTCGGCGGCACGCTCGAAGTCACCGGCACACTCACCAACACAACCGACGCCCTGATCATCGGCAGCGGCGCCCTGCAAACCACCGACGGCCTGACCAACCACGGCACCGCCGCCTTCGCCGGCACCACCCACATCACCGGCGACGTCACCAACGCTGCCACCGGCCTGATCGCCTCCTCCGGCGGCGGCCCGCTGATCTTCTTCGACCCGGTCGACCAGCAAGGCGAGGTCCGCACCAGCGAGGGCGGCTTCACCGTCTTCTTCTCCACCGTCAACATGCAGAACAACTTCACCGGCCCCGGCACCGTCAACGTCGAAAGCGATGTCAACGTCGGCGCCAGCCCCGGCGTCATCAGCTTCGAAGGCAACCTCGCTTTCGGCCCCGCCGCCACCCTCCACGCCGAACTCGGCGGCCTCACCCCCGGCCCCGGCGCGCCCGGCGACACCGACAACGGCTACGACCAGATCACCGTCACCGCCAACGCCGCGCTCGCCGGCACGCTCGACATCCAACTCATCAACAACTTCGAAACCGAGATCATCCCCACCGACGTGTTCACCGTCATGACATGGGGCACGAACACCAGCGCCACCACCTTCGACACCCTCGACCTCGACAGCCCCGCCACGCCCGGCCTGACGTTCACCCCCACCTACAACGCGAATGACCTGACCCTCACCGCCACCGCCCTCTTCGGCGACGCCAACCTCGACGGCGTCGTTGACATTCTCGACCTGGTCATCCTCGCCGCCAACTTCGATCAACCCGTAGGCACCCGCGCCTGGCGCGACGCCGACTTCAACCTTGACACCGTCGTAGACGCCACCGACCTACAACTCGCCGCCCCCAACTTCACCGGCAACCCCGACACCCTCACCACCCTCGCCAACTCCCTCGGCGTCACGCTGACCCAGCCGACCCCCGAACCGGTAACGTTGGCCGTCTTGGTACTCGGGGTCGGCACCGTCACCAGCCGGCGCCCCAAACGCCGCGCCGCATGAGCGATCGCACCCCGCCTATCGATTCTCCGCCCATTTCCGATAACGCATTGACACCCACCCCGACCGCCCTAAACTCCCCGCCAGCCAAGCCTTCGCCCACAAACTTGGCCCCGCCTCGATCACAAGCTATAATCGGTACTTATGAACCGCCTCGACCGACACGACGCCCCCACGCCGCACCAACGCTTAACCGCCCCAACGCGGCCGCAAGGCGATTTTCGCCCGCTTTTCCAGAACCCGCACCCCCGTTTCGCCGAAAATGACTCTGGGGAACGGGCAACCCCGGGCCGCAGGCGGTTCACCGCAACCGACGGTTTACTCGGATAGCCCGTAGTGTAATGGTAACACCCCAGTTTTTGGTACTGGTATTCCAGGTTCGAGTCCTGGCGGGCTAGCTTCATGTCGCCGCGATGGGCAACAACAACGCCCAACCGGCGAGCGCCGAACACGGCGGCTTTCCGGGCCTGAGGGACCCGGCAAGCGAGATAGACTCACACGCGGGTCACCCCGCCGAGAGTCAATCACGGACGGGAGAAACACCATGAGCGGGAGAGACTCCATACCCATGCCTGCTGCCAATCCAAACGCAAACAACGCTCCCCACGCGATCATCCTCGCCGCAGGCCAGGGCAACCGCATGGGCGCCGACCTGCCCAAGGTCCTACACCACGTCGCCGGCCGCCCCATGATCTGCTGGGTCATCGAGGCCTGCCGCGACGCCGGCGTCTCACGCATCGTCGTCGTCACCGGATACCGCGGCCAGGACGTCCGCAACACACTCGCCGAATACGACAACTGCCAGTTCGTCGAACAGCCCGAACAACTCGGCACCGGCCACGCCGCACTCATGGCCGAACCCGTCTTCGCCGACCACCCACCCACCGACGTCTTCGTCCTCGCCGGCGACGCCCCGCTCATCCGCGCCACCACACTCACCCACCTGCTCGAAGAGCACCGCTCACACAACGCTCACGCCACACTCGCCACCGCCGTCCTCGACAACCCCGTCGGCTACGGCCACATCATGCGCGACCCCCAAGGCCGCTTCCAGGGCATCATCGAGCACAAAGACGCCACCGACGAACAAAAGAAAATCCGCGAAATCAACCCCAGCTACTACTGCTTCCACACCGAAACCCTCTTCGACGCCCTCCACAGCGTCCGCAATGACAACGCCCAGGCCGAGTACTACCTCACCGACGTCCCCGGCCAGCTACAAAAAGACGGCCACCCCGTCACCGTCGTCGACGCCGTTCCCCCCGAAGACGTCCTCGGCGTCAACACACTCGAACAGCTCAAGCAGGTCGACCGTGTCATGCGCACGCGGCTCGGAATCTTGTCGTACAATCACGCGGGTTGACGGAGCCCGCGTGAATGAGCCGTACCGACCGCGATTTGCTTAAAATCTTCTGTGGCCGCGCCAGCCGTGAACTCGGCCAGCGTATCTGCGACCACCTCGAACTACCCGTAGGCCGAACACACACAGAGATGTTTCCCGACGGCGAGATCATCGTCAAACTCGAGGAAGACGTCCGAGGCCGCGACTGTTTCATCATCCAGGGCACACACCACCCGGTCAACGCCCACCTGATGGAACTGCTCATCTACATCGACTGCCTACGACGCGCCAGCGCGCGACGCATCACCGCCGTACTCCCCTACTTCGGCTACGCCCGCCAGGACCGCAAAGACGAAGGCCGCGTCCCCATCACCGCCAAGCTCGTCGCCAACCTCATCTCCACCGCCGGCGCCGACCGCGTACTCGCGATCGACCTCCACGCCGAACAGATCCAGGGATTCTTCGACATCCCCGTCGACCACCTCCACGCCGTCCCCGTCATCGTCAAATACTTCGAAGAAATCCGCGACCAACTCGGACCCATCACACTCGTCAGCCCCGACGTCGGCAACGTCAAGATGGCCACCAAGTACGCAAGCTGGCTAGGCGGCGACCTCGCCATCATCGACAAGCGACGAAAAAGCGGCACCGAGGTCCAGTCCGCCAACATCATCGGCGAGGTCAAGGACACCACCGTCCTCATGCTCGACGACATGATCTCCACCGCCGGCACCATGTGCGAAGCCGCCAAACTCGTCATGGCCCAGGGCGCCAAAGACGTCATCGCAGGCTGCACACACCCCGTACTCGTCGGCCTCGCCATGGAGCGACTCGCCGAAGCCCCCATCAGCCGCGTCATCGTCACCGACACCATCCCCACCAGCCCACGCTGCAAACCCCTCGCGAACAAACTCGTCGAACTCTCCGTCGCCCCGCTCATCGGCGACGCCATCCACCGCATCCACCACAACATGTCCGTCTCCAGCCTGTTCCGAACCAACGGCAAACACTAACTCCCCCGCGCGATCACGACGTAGGGTGGGTTGAGCACAGCGAAACCCACCATCCCCCTCAGGGCGCCACTGCTGGCTTGCCCAGCAGAGTTCGAAAATCAAACGATTCCCGGTCCTTTTTCTTCCCATGCTCGATCGGGAACGACTTGAAGCGGCCTTGGTACACCGGCCCGGTGCCCGAAGTGTGGCGGTGGGCGTGCCAGCGCTGCGAATGCGTCACCGTCAGCCAACGCATGAGCTCGCTGAGGTCCTGATCGCCACGCGGCCAAAGCACCAGGTGCCAGTGGTTGGGCATCAGGCAGTAGCCCAGCAGACGGGCCCCGGGCCGGCGTTGGATCGCCTAGGCCATCACCCGTTCGAATGCGGTGTAGTCACCATCATCATCGAAGAGCGTCATCCGCCCGGCACCCCGGTTGATGACGTGGTACGCCAACCCACCCCATCGCTACCCGGGGCCGCCTCGGCATGAGCGGAACTTACCAGCAGACGCCTTCAGATGCGATAAACGACTCCCGACCCCTTTTCTTGTTCGACCCCTTTTCTTGTTCTTTTCTTGTTCCCCTTTTCTTGTTCGGGGGGTGGGTTTTAGGGGTGGGGCGGGCGGGGTTGGTCGGCGGGCGGCGAGGGTGGCGATCATTGTTCTCAGGTGTGACTTTGAGTTTCTGTGACCACCTGCCTTATGCCTTTCCATCGCCGCCAGCGGCTCTTCGGCCTCGCGTTCGGCCGGAAGGTTGAATCTCGGGGTAGAAAAAACCCCGGGGTGAGCCGGGGTGGTGGGGGTTGGATTGTGGTGTCCCGCCTCAGGCGGTGCGGCGGCGGGTGGCGAAGCCTAGACCCGCGAGACCGATCAGGGCGAGTGTTGCGGTGATGGGTTCGGGAGCGATGCCGGTGCCCTTGAGGTCATATGTGAACACGCTGCCGCTACCACCCAGAACCGCATCTTCATCGGTGAAGACGGTCAGTACCGCAGAAGCCATACCGACGACACTCGGGTCAAACTTCAAACTCAGTGGCAGAGTACCGCCTTGGCTGATGACCGTCCCAGGGGTGAACCCCATCACCGAGAACAAGCCCGGATCCAAACCACCAAACGAGATGTTCAGGATCGTAAGATCGGTCAGCGCGCTGTTCCCACCATTGGGATCGGTGCTGGTATTCATCAGATCCAGAGTCAGCATCCCGGTGTCTCCGAGGATCACATCGCCAAAATCGAGCATACCACCCGGAGCCACAATACTGTCAAAGACCGGCCCAACGCCCTGCCCCATCAGTGTGAGGTCTTGTTGGAATGCCGAGTTGTCGCCGGCCGGATTGCCGTTGGTCAGGCTCAGCGCGACGATCTCAGTGTCGATCGCATGACCCGTGGGCGTGTAGGAATAGTCGTAAGTATCTGAGTCGGGCTGAGCATTTCCATTGAGAGGGTCGTCAAGGTCGATCGTGTGCGCACCACCACTGAACTGTGGGCCTACCGCTGCGGCAATGCTGCCATTGAGATTTACCCCTACAAGGCTGCCGTCGCCGACATTAGAGACACCGACCGACGCGGTGCCGCTAGTCCCGATTCGCACAAGACCCGCATCAACGCTGCCGGTATCAACCGTCGCCTGCGGGGCGCGTGGCACGATGGGGACGCTAAAATAAGCGGTGCTTGATAGGCTAGGCTCCCAGATGAAGTTGGCGGCTGCTGGCAACGTGCCTAGGAAACCCCACGGGGACGTCCCGTTAGCACCCAGATCTACCGGTGCCACGTAGGGCATCCCAAACCCGGTAGCGTTTGAGTTCCAATCCGTGGCGTTGGTCAACAGGGACTGAGTTCCGTTGGGAAACTTAAAGTCAGTTCCACTTAGCGAGAACTCCCCGATTAGCATCTGTGGGGGCCCCGCATCATCCCCTCTGATGTGTAGGTAGTTTGTCACGTTAGGAGTTAGGATCACATTATGGTTAGATACAGTAGGCCAAAATCCGTTCGAGCCAAATAGCGTTCCTGCTACAGAATCGTCTGTACTGACGTAGATCTCGTATGAATTATCCACCGTCAAACTCGAAAACAGAGTTGTTACGCCAAATACACTATGCGTTACCGACCCTAGGAATATTGCCGCTAGCCCGAACAAAATCTTTGCGTTCTCTCTCAAAAGAAGACCTTTCACTTAACCGACATTTCTCAGTTGCAAAAAACCACCAGGCAACACACCTGATAGACAACGATGCGTCTTGGCGAACCTTCCAACGGGCAGAACGTGCTCCACCCTCACCAAACCTGATTATCAAATCTCTACTTTTTCCCCGTGGCCAGATAAGGCCAACCATTGAACCAAACGACATTCACTTTGGCCCACACCAAGAAGCGGCGTGGACCGACATGCACACACTCTAAACAAACCGGTGGCCTGCGTCAAAGGGAAGAAAAGGGGCAGAAAAGGGGCAGAAAAGGGGGCAGAAAAGGGGTCGGGGCAGAAAAGGGGTCGGGAGTCATTAATTTGGGCAGAAAAGACCAGAAAAGGGGTCGGACCAGAAAAGGGGTCGGGAGTCATTAATCGCCCTCGGCGGGTACCTGGGGCTAAGCGCAGCGTGCCCCCAAAACGTACCCCCCTCCCGGTGCCACCGACAACCCCACTTGTCAGCACCCGGCCCCGTGCCCCCCACCCAAATTTTTCCGCTACAATCCCCCAATTCACCGCCGGGCCCCGCTCGCCCGCCGGCCGAAACGACTCGGGACCGAACTCGGCCCCCACACTCGGGACCCGCAAATAGGAACGCACCCATGCCCGCCACCGCCACACACGACATCACCACCGTCCAAGCCGAACCGCGCGACCAACTCGGCTCACGCCCCACCGCCGCGCTACGCACCGCCGGCCGGCTCCCCGTCGTCATCTACGGCCGCAAGCAGGACCCCGTCCACCTCTCGATCGACCGCATCGAGATCACCAACCTCCTGCACGACAACGCACACCTGATCGAGATCGCCCACGGCGGCTCGGCCGAGCCCTGCCTCATCAAAGCCGTCCAGTGGAACCACCTGGGCAACCTCATCCAACACGTCGACCTCACCCGCGTCGACCTGACCCAGTCCGTCACCGTCACCGTCGACATCGAACTCTTCGGCGACGCCATCGGCCTCAAAGAAGCCGGCACACTGCTCGAACACCCGATCACCCAGATCGAGATCGAGTGCCTGCCCACGCAGATCCCCGAGAAGATCCGATTCGACATCAGCGAGCTAGGCGTGGGCGAATCCAAAGCCATCGCCGACATCACCCTCCCCGAGGGCATCAAAGCCGTCAGCGACCCCGAGTCCGTCATCGCCGCCATCCACGTCCTCGCCGAAGAGGAAGAAGAACTAGAACCCACCACCGACGCCGCCGAACCCGAAGTCCTCGGAAAGAAAGAAGAACCCGAAGCCGACGCCGAGTAACACCGCACTCGCCGCCTGACACAACACCCGACCCAACACCGCGATCAATCCACCGCCGCACACCCCGATCCGATGAAACTCATCGTTGGACTAGGCAACCCCGGCCCCGAGTACGCTCACACCCGCCACAACGCCGGATTCATGGCCATCGACCGCCTCCTCGCCCGACACGCCCCGGCCGAATCGCCCAAATCCCGCTTCCATTCCCGCGTCTACGACACCCCCGTCGCCGGCCAACGCTGCCTCCTGATCCAGCCCATGACCTTCATGAACCGCAGCGGCCTCGCCGTCGGTGAAGCCGCCCGCTTCTACAAACTCGATCCCGCTGACCTGATCATCCTCGTCGACGACATCAACCTCCCCGTAGGCCGCATCCGCCTGCGCGCCGACGGCGGACCCGGCGGACACAACGGCCTGATCGACATCGAACGCGCACTGTCCAGCCGCGACTACCCGCGCCTCCGCATCGGCGTCGACGCACCGGGCCGCGCCCGCCAGACCGACTACGTCCTGGGCCGCTTCGCCCCCGACCAGGCCGACGCACTCGACGACTCACTCAACCGCGCCGCCGACGCCGTCGAGACCTGGCTCACCGACGGGATCGACCTGGCCATGACCCGCCACAACGCCCCCGCCTGACCCGCCCCGACACCCCGGTTGCATACCAACCCACCCCCGGTCAGGATGGCCGCGATGCCCCTGCAAACCTTCACCATCACCAACCCCGACGAGCTCGACAACCTCGGCTGGTTCCGCTCGCTGCGCACCTCCACCCTCGCCGACACCGACGCCGCCGCCCAGACCGCCGCCATCGTCGCCGCCGTCCGCACCGAGCGCGACGCCGCCCTCGTCCGCTACATGGCCAAGTGGTCCGACCCCGCCTTCACCGCCGCCCGCATCCCCGTTTCCCCCGACGCCCTCACCGCCGCACTCGCCGCGCTCGACCCGGCCCTGCGATCCACCCTCGAACAAGCCATCCAAAACGTCCGCGCCTACCAGCAACACATCCTCCCGCGCGACCCCGCCCCCACCACCATCGCCGGCGCCCAGCTCGGCCTGCGCTTCACACCCATCGACCGCGTCGGCCTGCTCGTCCCCGGTGGCCGCGCGGCCTACCCCTCCACCGTCATCATGCTCGCCGTCCCCGCACTCGTCGCCGGCGTCTCCGCCGCCAACATCACCGTCGTCAGCCCACCACCCACACAACAACCCATCGACTCCGCGAACACCACCGACGCCGACATCTCCCCCCTGGTCCTCGCAACCTGCGCACTGCTGGGCATCACCCGCGTCAACCGCATCGGCGGCGCCCAAGCCGTCGCCGCACTCGCCTTCGGCACCGAGTCCGTCGCACCCGTCGACCTCATCGCCGGCCCCGGCAACCTCTACACCCAGCTCGCCAAACAACATGTCGCCGGCGTCGTCGGCATCGACGGCTTCTACGGCCCCAGCGAGATCCTCACCATCGCCGACGACTCCGCCAACCCCGCCCACATCGCCTCCGACCTGATCGCCCAAGCCGAGCACGACCCAGGCCGATGCATCCTCGTCGCCTGGTCACAAAAAACCATCGACGCCATCAACAACGCTATCGCCCAACAACTCCCCGCACGCACCCGCCGCACCGCCATCGAGTCCGCCCTCGCCAACGACTCCGCCGCCGTCCTCGTCCCCGACCAAACCACCGCCGCCGCCATCGCCAACCGCATCGCCGCCGAACACGTCAACCTCGCCGTCGCCGACCCCACCGCCTGGCTCGACCGCGTGCGTAACGGCGGCGAATTCTTCCTCGGCGACCAAACCCCCGTCGCCGCCGGCGACTACTACGCCGGCCCCAGCCACTGCCTGCCCACCGCCACCACCGCCCGCTTCGCCAGCGGCGTCAGCGTCTACACCTTCCTGAAAAGATCCGCCACCGTGCACTACCCCGAATCCCCCCCGCCCGACGCCTTGAGCGCCATCGCCCGCCTCGCCCAAGCCGAAGGCCTCGAAGCCCACGCCGCCTCCGCCCAATCCCGCCTCAACCGCTAACCACCACCAGCCCCACTGCCGACCCCGCCACAACCTCCACCCCACACCATGACCCTCCAATCACTCGCATTCTTCGTCTTCCCCGTCGCCGACCTCGACCGCGCCCGCACCTTCTACGAAACCCACTTCAACCTCCCCGTCCTCGGCGCCGGCGACAGCAGCGTCGACTACGATTTCGCCGGCATCCGCCTGCGCATCTACATCCACGAAGGCGAGTACCACCGCCAGCACTCCGGACTGCTCTTCTTCGTCAGCGACATCGACGCCACCACCGACCGCCTCCACGCCGCCGGCGTCGAGTTCCGCGACCAACCCCACGACGAACCCTGGGGCGGCCGCATCACCACCGTCGCCGACCCCGACGGCAACCTCTTCACCCTCCTGGACGACGCCTACCGCCGCTCCCTCTGACACCACCACCGCCGCACCGATCGACACCGCACCAACCCCACACCTAAAATCAGTTCATGTTCGAAACACTCTTCGCCAAAACCTTCGTCATCCTCGCCTCCCAACTATTCATCACCTGGCTCACCGCCGCCGCCACCATCGCCACCATCCGCCGCGCCTACCTCGCCGGCTCCACCCGCGTCACCGCGACGGAAACTAAAAATGATCAGCTCGACCTCCACCTCGATTGGTCCTCGATCAAGGGCTACTTCTACGCCCTGCTCATCGTCGACATCGCCGTCTTCCTCGCCCTGATGTTCCTAGGCCGGCAAAACCTCAACATCGGCCTGCCCCTGTTCACCGTCTGGTCCGCACTCACCGGCATCGAGGTCGCGCTCGCCCTGATCTCCGTCGACGAAAACCTCGGCGCCAAAGTCGTCGCCATCACCGCCACCATCACCTGCGCCGCCGGCCTGATCGGCATGTACTCCGGCATCGACTTCGCCTTCCTCGGAACCATCCTCTTCATCGCCCTCATGCTGCTGATCGTCGGCAACCTCGTCCGCCTGTTCATCTCCATCCCGCGCGCCTCCCAGCGCACCATGGCCTTCTTCGGCGCCGTCATCTTCACCGGCTACCTCCTCTACGACTTCAACCGCCTGTCCAAACTCGGCGAACACGCGGGCGCCAACAACTGGCGCGTCGCCATGGACCTCGCCATCAGCATCTACCTGGACATCATCAATCTGTTTTTGCAATTGCTCGACTTGTTGAGCGACTGACTCGCCGCGCACTACCGATACCGATTCAGCGCCCGCACCAACGTCTGGTGAATCTCCAACGGCCGATCCAGCATCACCCACGCCGCATCCACATGCCCCGTCCCCGCCGTCGTAAAACCGATCGACCCCAGCCCGAACAGCCGCTCCTTAAAAGAGAACGTCGTGTACGTGTGCTGGACCTGCTGCAGGTTCGTCTCGAACACCTGCACCTCGATCACCCCCTTCACCCGGATCACCCGCCGATCCGTCAGCACATACACCCGGCTAAGCCACTCCAAAAACTGCCAGCACACCCGCGCCGTCCCCAACCCGATCCCCAGCATCGCCAGGTCCCGCGGCCCAAATGGCAGCGAATACCCCTGCCGATACACCCACACCGCGGCCAACAACACCGCCGTCATCGCCAACAAAAACCGCGCCGACTCCAGCAGCACATACCACAAGCTGGGCTTGAGCAGCAAAATAATGATCTCGTTGTCCTGGATCAGCTCCGGCGGCAGCAGCATCACCACCCGCCCATGAGGCACATCCGGCGCCTGCTCCGGCACCGGCTCCGCGTTGCCCGCCTCGCCCAGCGGCGACGCCCCCTCACCCGCACAATCCACCCGCCCCCCCACCGCCCTAGCCCCACGCCGACCCGACGCCCCCACCCCGCCCACCGCCCTGTCGATCACACCCTGCATAACCCTAAGTGTAGCACGCCGCACACCCCCCCAACACCCGCCCAACACACCACCAACCCCCACCCAACCCCCGCACCAAAATCCCCCCACCCCCCAACCGAGTCAGCCCGCGCCCACTGACATATGATATGCCCCGTGACACCACCACCCCCCAACCATCACCGCTCCCCCCACGCGCCCACGACCCCAGCACGCGCGACCCTCCCCCTCGCCGCAGCGATCACCATCCTCGCACTCACCCTCCTCCCCGCCTGCGCCAAAAAACCCACCGTCATCAAAGCCAACCCCATCCCACAGGCCCCCGCCCTCCGCGGCCCCGCCTTCCTACACGGCACCGTCGGCTCACTCACCACACTCCGCGGCTACCAACCCCTGCTCGTCAGCGGCTACGGCGTCGTCGTCAACCTCCCCGGCACCGGCTCCGCCGACGTACCCGCCTACCTCCGCCAGTGGCTGCTCAACGAGATGCGCAAAAAAGGCATCGGCAGCCCCTCCAGCCCGCTCGACGGCGTCTCCCCGCAACAACTGCTCGCCAGCCCCAACACCGCCGTCGTCCGCGTCCGCGGCCTGATCCCACCGGGCGCCACCAAAGGCACCCGCTTCGACGTCCAGGTCGACGCACTACCCCAGACCCAAACCACCAGCCTCGCAGGCGGCCAGCTCTGGACCGCCGCCCTCTCCATCAGCGGCGACAACCCCGCCGCCCGTTACACCCGAACCCTCGCCGAGGCCCAGGGCGACCTCTACACCAACCCCTTCGACACACGCTCCCCGCGCGAACAAGCCCTCGCACTCCGACGCACCGCCGCCGTCCTCTCAGGCGGCGTCGCCACCGCCGACCAACCCCTCGCCATGACCCTCAACCAGCCAAGCTGGCAGCGAAGCCGGCTCATCGCCGACCGCATCAACGAACGCTTCCCACGCGGCGGACAGGACCGCCTCGACGCCGCCATCCCCACCTCCGATGTCCGCATCACCCTCAACATCCCCCGCCGGTTCGCCGCCGACCCCGAACACTTCCTCGGCCTCGTCTCCCACCTCTACACCCAACGCGCCCCACGCTTCAACGACGAACAAGCCAACCGACTCGCCGAGCTCATCGCCGCACCCGACGCAACCGACCAACTCCTCGCCGACGCCGCCCTCGCGTGGCAAGCCATGGGCAAAACCGTCCTCCCAACCATCCGAAAACTCTACGCCCACCCCGCCGCCCGCGTCCGACTCACCGCCCTCGAAACCGGCGCACGACTCCTCGACGAAGCCACCACCGACGCCCTCCTCCGCGACGCGCAACTGCCCGACCCCGCCCTCCGCGCCCGCGTCGCCCAAGCCCTCGCCGCACTCCCGCGCAGCCTCCGCGGCGCACGCATCCTCCACGCGCTGCTCTCCGACGACGAACAATCCGTCCGCGTCGCCGCCTACGAATCGCTCGCACGCATCAACGACCCGATCATCCGCCGCATCCCCGTCGGCGACCGCGACAACTTCAAGTTCATCCTCGACCTGGTCCCCGCCGACCGCCCCATGATCTACCTCGCCCAGGCCCGCGTCCCACGCCTCGTGATCTTCGGCCCCACACTCGGTTTCAACACACCCACCGTCGCACGCCTCTGGGACAACCGCCTGATGATCCGCGCCGAACAACCCGGCCAACCCCTCAGCGTCTACTACCAAAGCACAAACGCCGCCGCTGACGACACACACGAGTCCGGCCCCACCGTCGCCGCGCTCGCCATGCTCCTCGCTCACCGCCCCACCCGCGCCGCGCCCGACGACGGCCTGGACCTCTCCTACAGCCAGGTCGCCAACGCCATCTTCGAGCTCTGCCAACAGGGCGCCATCGACGCACCCATCCACCTCCAGGTCAGCCCACTCGCCCAGGCCATCGCCCGCTCCGAAACCGCCGCAACCACCACCATCCGCCCCGAAACCGACCCCGCCGACCCCCAACCAAACCCACAACCCGCCCCCCCTCCCGATGCGCCTCCCGACCCCCCATCCACCATTGATCCAACCGCCCCCACAGGCGATAATCCGTAATCCCCGTATCGCCCGAACCGATTCCCGAAAGAACCAACCCCATGGGTCGCCCAACAACCCAACCAACCAACCCTCGCCAACACCCTCGCGGCGGAGCCGCGCGGGACACAACAACCCCCACACAAACCCGCACACCCGCCCTCGCCCACGACCACGACCACGACCACGACAAGGAGGTCCCCCGTCATGCGGCTGGCACAAATCACCCTTAGCGGCTTCAAGTCCTTCGCGGACAAAACACACATCGACTTCGACGCACCCGTCACCGGCATCGTCGGCCCCAACGGCTGCGGCAAGAGCAACGTCGTCGACGCCATCAAGTGGGTGCTCGGCGAACAATCCGTCAAATCACTACGCGGCGGCGCCATGAGCGACGTCATCTTCAACGGCTCATCCGCCCGCAAAGCCTCCGGCCTCGCCGCCGTCACCCTCACCTTCGACAACCCCGACCGCCGACTCGCCATCGACACCGACTCCGTCGCCATCTCACGACACCTCTACCGCGACGGCTCCAGCGAGTACCTCATCAACAATAAGCGGCACCGCCTCCGCGACGTCCGCGAACTATTCATGGACACCGGCATCGGCACCGACGCCTACTCCATGATCGAGCAGGGCAAAGTCGACGTCCTCCTGCAAACCAACGCCTACGACCGCCGCGTCATCTTCGAAGAAGCCGCCGGCATCTCCCGATTCAAAGCACGCAAAAAAGAAGCCTCTCGCAAACTCGAACGCACCGAGCAGAACCTCACACTCGCCCGACAACAACTCGACCAGACCCAGCGCCGCCTCCGCCAGGTCAAAGCCCAGGCCACACGCGCACGCAAACACCAGGAGTTCACCACCCGCCTCCGCCAGCTCGAGCTCGCCCGCGCCCTGGCCGAGTTCCGCCAGCTCACCGCGCAACGCGACACCGTCCGCGAACAACTCGACAACCTCCGCTCCAGCCGCGAAGCCGTCGACCGCGAACTCGCAACCCAACGCACACAAATCACCGAAACCGAATCCGAACACCGCGACGCACAACAAGCACTCAACGCCGTCCAACACGAAACACTCGAAACCCGCGCCCAGTCCGCCCAGGCCGAACAACGCAAAACCTACGCGGACTCCGGCCTCGCCGACCTCCAACAACAAACCGCCCGCGACGACAACCGCCTGCGCGAACTCACCCAGCGACGCGAACGACTCGAACAGGAACTCGCCCAGCAAGCCGACCTCGTCAAACAATTCCAAGCCGCCGCCGACGAGTCCGGCGCCAAGCTCGACGACGCCCAGACCCGCCACCAGGCCGCCCAACGCGCACTCGACGAAAAACGCAGTGAACTCGAAGACGAACGCTCCGGCGTCGTCAACCTCATGCGCCGCACCGCCGAGCTCCACAACGCCATCAACTCCATCGGCGCCTTCGAACAAAACCTCATCCAGACCCGACACCAGCTCGACCAGCGCGTCCAACGCATCGACGACGAGCTCGAACAACACCTCACCGCCCGCGACCAGGCCACCGACCGCCGCGACGAAGCTCAATCACTCGCCGACGCACACACCGCCAAGCTCGACGAGCAACAACGCGACCTCACCGACACCGACGCCCAACGCCGCACCCTCGCCGACCAGCTCGCACAAGCCAAAGAACAACGCGCCGCACTCGACTCTCGACGCGCACTGCTCCAGGAGATGCGCGACAAACAACAAGGCGTCGCCGACCCCGTCAAAGCCGTACTCGCGCGACGCGACGCCGCCCGCAACCACACCGACCCCAACTCACCCCCCGGAGCATTCCAGTTCGTCCGCGGCATGCTCGCCGACGCCATCGACACAGACGTCGAACACGCCGCCCTCGTCGAAGCCGCTCTCGGCGAATCACAACAAGCGCTCTGGATCGACCGCCTCGACGACATCTGCCCACCCAACGCCGGCCCCGACCACAACGCCCCAACCGATAACAACGCCGACTCCCCACCCGCCATCCGCGCACTCGCAGGCCGCGTCACCTTCCTCCCACTCGACCAATACCACCACGCACCCGACAACAACAACCCCGACGCCACCCCGCTCCCACCCGGCGTCACACGCCTCATCGACGCCGTCCGCTACCCCGACCCGCTCGCACCCGTCGTCCAAAAACTCCTAGGCCGAACCCTCGTCGTACCCACACTCGACAGCGCCATCCTCCTCCGCGCCGCACTGCCCCCCGCACACCGCTTCGTCACCCAATCCGGCGAAGTCCTCGAAGCCGACGGCCGAATCACCGCCGGCCCGACAGCCACGAGAACCAACACAGGCGCCACCGCCGGCGGCCTCATCAGCCGACGCAGCGAACTCGCACGACTCGACAACCGCATCACCGACCTCGACGCAAGCATCCACACCGACCGGCATCAGCTCGCACACCTGGACAACCGCGCCCAACACCTCACCACCGTCTGCAACGACCTCACCAAAGCACTCGCCGAAGCCAACCACGCACAACTCGAACTCACCACACGCATCGAAGGCATCGCCGCACAGATCGACCGCCTACGACGCGAACAACCCGTCCTCACCGCCGAAACAGAACAAGTCCACCGCCAATTACGCGAAGCCGACCAGCAACGCCAGGGCCACCAGGACCAGGTCCGCGAACTCGACCAGGCCTCCGCCGAACGCAACCAAACCGTCGAACGCATCGAAACCGACATCGCCACCCTCACCGAACTGCTCGACGCCGCCCGCGAGTCCGTCACCGCCGTCCGCATCGAAGCCGGCAAGCTCACCGAACAACTCCAAGCCGCCCAACGACTCGCCGGCCAGATCGACATCGCCCACGCCGACGTCCAACGCGAACACCAAACCCTCACCGACCAACTCGCCCAACACCACGACCGCATCGAACAACTCAAACAACAAGCAGCACACGCCACCGGCGAGATCGACCGCTGCACCCAACGCCTCGAAGAACTCGCCGTCCGCGACGACCTCATGCGCCACCGCCTCGCCAAAGCCACCGAATCCCTCAACACACTCCGCGAATCACTCGAAGAAAAAGCACGACAAGCCGAAACCTTCGAACGACACGTCAACGAACTCTGCCTCCAGGAACGCGAAACCGACGTCAAAATCCAGGCCGCCACCGAACACGCACAAGACCACCTCGCCATCGACCTAGCGCAGGAAGCCGCAGAAGAGACAACACAAACCGCGCCCGAATCCGATGCAACCGACGAGTCCGTGGAGGGCACCGCGCAAGAACCCCTTCCCGAACCCCTTCCCGAACCCTACGACGAACTCACCGCCGCTCAAGAGATCCGCGAGCTCCGCACCAAGCTCGACCGCCTAGGCCCCGTCAACCTCGACGCCATCAACGAACAACAAGAACTCGAAACCAAAGACCAGGAACTGTCCACCCAGGTCACCGACATCGAATCCGCCAAACTCACACTCGAACAACTCATCCGCCAGATCAACACCGACTCACGCCAACGCTTCGAAACCACCTTCGAAAAAATCCGCGAAAACTTCGCAGGCCGCGACGGCCTCTTCCGAAAACTCTTTGGCGGCGGCCGCGCCGACCTCAACCTCATGCCCGACGAGCACGGCCACATCGACGTGCTCGAAGCCGGTATCGAGATCATCGCCAAACCACCCGGCAAAGAGCCCCGCTCCATCAGCCTCCTCTCCGGCGGCGAAAAAACCATGACCGCCGTCGCGCTGCTCCTGAGCATCTTCCAGACGCGCCCCAGCCCCTTCTGCATCCTCGACGAAGTCGACGCCGCACTCGACGAATCCAACGTCCAACGATTCACCAAAATCGTCCGCAGCTTCCTCGACCGCAGCCACTTCATCATCATCACACACAACAAAGGCTCCATGGCCATCTGCGACACCCTCTACGGCATCACCATGCAGGAACGCGGCGTCTCCAAACGCGTCGCCGTACGCTTTGAACAAGTCGGCCCCGACGGCCAGATCACCGCGGGCAACCAAACAGAAGAAAAATCAGAAACCGAAACAGACGCCCCCGCCGAACCATCAACCGAACCCAACGAACAACAACCCCCCCAAGACCCCACCCCCACCGACTCACCCATGCGCCAACGCCTCGCCGCCATGTTCGAAGACCGCGAACCCGTCGACGTCAACGACTAACTCCCCCCCACACCGCATCCCCCGTAGGGTGGGTTGAGCAAAGCGAAACCCACCATCCCCCGCCCCCCACCCCCAATCCCGCTATACTTACGCATGATCCGCACGCGTTAAACACCACCCGCCAAGCGAGAACACCCGATGATCCGCCGTCGCCAAACGCGCCAAGTCACCGTCGGGGACGACCAACACGGCTTCGTCCGCATAGGCGGCGACGCCCCCGTCTCCGTCCAGAGCATGACCGCCGGCTACACGCACGACATCGACCGCTGCGTCGCCGAGATCCACAAGCTCGCCGCCGCCGGCGCCGACCTCGTACGCGTCGCCGTCCCCGAGCGCAAAGACACCACCGCCCTCAAAGAAATCCTCCCCCAGGTCTCCGTCCCCATCGTCGCCGACGTCCACTTCCACTTCCAGCGTGCGCTCGAAGCACTCGACGCCGGCGTCCACAAGATCCGCCTCAACCCCGGCAACATCTCCGACCGCGACCAGGTCGCCAAAGTCATCGACGCCTGCAAGGAGCGCTCCGTCCCCATCCGCATCGGCGTCAACGAAGGCTCCATCGTCGAGCGCAAAGACAAACAGCAACGCCTAAAAGAACTCGGCGCCTTCTTCGCCGAGAGCCGCCAGGGCCACCTGCTCGCACTGATGATCGCCAAGCTCGAGGAATACCTCGACATCTTCCACCAGCGCGACTTCCACGACATCGTCATCAGCGCCAAAAGCATCGACCCGCTCCTGGTCATCGACGCCTACACCGAGATCGCCAAACGATTCGACTACCCCCTGCACCTGGGCGTCACCCACGCCGGCCCGCGCGAGACCGGCGCCATCCGCTCCGTCGTACCCCTGGGCACCCTCCTCGCCAACGGCATCGGCGACACACTACGCATCAGCTACGCCTCCGACCCCGCACACGAGGTCACCGACGGCCTCGAAATGCTCTACATCCTCGGCCTGCGCGAACGCATCGGCGCCGAACTCATCGCCTGCCCAACCTGTGGCCGCATCCAGGTCGACCTCTTCCAACTCGTCCAGGACGTCCGCCGCAAGCTCGCAGAACAAATACAACTGCCCATCAAAGTCGCCGTCATGGGCTGTGTCGTCAACGGACCCGGCGAAGCCGAAGGCGCCGACATCGCCATCTTCGCCGGCGACAAACGCGGCATCATCTACGTCCAAGGCCAAAAAGTCGCCAACGTCCCCGAAGAACAAATCCTCGACCGCCTCCTCGAAGAATGCCGCGCCTTCCAGGACAAAGTCCGCACCGGCACCGCCAAACTCGGCGAGAAAGTCGTCGAGATCGCACCCCCCGACCCCATCGGCGAGCTCGGCTCCGGCTTCGAAAAAATCGCCACAGGCCAGGTCGACAAAACCACCCCCCTAACCATCAGCGCCGGCTAACCCCGCCGCGCAAACACCCGCGATACTCTCTGGCTGATTGACCACCCCACGCCCCGGGTGCCACTGCTTGCTCGTCAAGCAGTGCCCACCAACCCCCCACGCGCAAACCCACCGCGCACACACTCAAACTCACCCCCACAACTAAGTAAAAACAACCGCCCTAATCCGACGCCGGCTTGATCACCCGACCCTCGGCGTCGGTGAACTTCCCGCACACGATCATGATCAGATCGATCAGCGCCCAGATGCCCAGCCCGCCGAACGTCAGCAGCATCAGGATCCCCGTCCCGATCTTCCCGACGTAGAACCGGTGAACACCGAGCGCGCCAAGCAACAGGCACAACAACACCACCGGCACGAATCCTTTGTCACTCGTTTCCATCTGGGTGCTCCTTCGCGTTAGGGGTTACTTCAACTTCTGGCCCGGATAGCACACGTACGCCCCGCCCCCATCCTTAAAGCTCCCCGTCAGCAACAAGATAGTCACAATCATCGAATGCAAAAAGTCTAACCCGAAAAACAGCACCCCCAGCAGCGGCCTCTCCGTCGCGAACGCGAACACCCACCCCGCCGTCAGCGTCACATCCGCCAGCCCCTCCATCAACCGCCCCAGATAAAAGTGCTGCACCCCCAGCATCCCAAACACCGCCGACAAACACACCGACACCACATAACTCTTCTCCGACCGCCGCTTGACCACCAAATCCCCCTCCCCCTCCACCTCCTTCGCGCCCGCCCCCGCGCCCGCCCCCGCCCTGGCCAACGCATCCTCTTCAAATGGATCCATACCGCTTGCACCCATACCGCGCACTCCCATACCCACCCGCCCTCACAGCAACTCCGCCAGCACACTATCCGCCACAAACAGCCCCCGCTCCGTCAGCCGCAACCGCCCACCAACCCACTCTAACAACCCCACCGCACACATCCGCTCGATCTCCGCCCACCGCCCATCGCCCCCCCCCAGATTCCCCTCCAACCACCCCCGCTGCACCCCTTCCAATACACGTAGCCGCAGCATCAACCGCTCACCCACCCGCCGCGCCGCCCCAAGCCGCTCATGATCCGTCGTAGGCGCCCCCCCCACCGACCCTACATACTTACCCAGGTGCGCCACATTCTTCCAACGCACACCCCCCACATGGCTCGCCGCCGACGGCCCAAACCCCAACCAATCACAACTCTCCCAATACCCCACATTGTGCGCGCACCGCCGCCCCGCCCGCGCCCAGCTACTCACCTCATAATGCTCATACCCCTCACCCGCCAGCCGCTCGATCACCCGCCCATACATCTCCGCCTCCAGCCCCTCACCCACCGGCGTCACCCGCCCCAGCTCCACCCGCTTCGTCAGCGCCGTCCCCGCCTCATACGTCAACCCGTAACAACTCACATGCTCCGGCTCCAACCCCATCAGCGCATCCAGGTCCGCCTCCAGCATCCCCATTGTCTGCCCCGGTATCGCGAAAATCAGATCCAGATTCACATTCTCGATCCCCGCACCACGCACCGCCCCCACCGCCGCCCCCACCGACGCAGGCCGATGCCACCGCTCCAGCGCCCCCAACATCCCCTCATCAAACGTCTGCGCCCCGATGCTCACCCGGTTCACCCCCCCCTCCGCCAGCACCCGCATCAACCGCCCATCCACCGTCTCCGGATTCGCCTCGACCGTCACCTCGTGCGCACGATCAAACACCCCCACCCCACGCATCGCCCCCAGCAGCTCCACCCACAGCTCCCCCGGCAACAGCGTCGGCGGCCCCCCCCCAAAAAACACCGGCCCAGGCCGAGCCGCCCCCCGGCCCCCCCCCCCCCCCCCCCCCCCCCCCCACCCCCCCCCCAGCACCCCCCAC
>JAJDCY010000022.1 GCA_029260595.1 Phycisphaeraceae bacterium
GAGCGCGCGCCTCGACGGCCCCCGCACCGGATCTCCCTGACCCACGATCGGGACCTTGTGTGGCAGCTTCGGCTTCGACCCCAGCTTCGGGACCTTCGGGCGCCCCGCGGACAGCTTCGGCCCGGTCTTCTGCGTAGGCGGGCCCTGCGCCGACGTCTTGGCGTTCGGCGCGTGCGCCTTTCGAACGGCGGGGGCCAGCCGGTGCGGGCCGAGATTCCGCGCGCGCCAGGTCGCGACCGCCTTCGCCATGATGCGCTTTTGGGCTCGAAAGTCCCGAATCCCTCGAGACTCGAGCGCGGCCGTCACCGCCTTTCGTAGCGCGATCTCGTTGTCGGCCAGTCGAATCTCGCGCGCGATCAACGTACCGACGAGCGTCGCGACGGCTGAAGGATCGAGAGGCGCCGTCGGCGCCGCCGCGTTGGAGCGGAGTCGACCGGCCTGACCGGGATACCGTATCGACCCCTGCCCGAACGCGGCGGACGGCCCGAAGCCTCCCGCGGACAGACCAACGCCCCCGCCAGCGACCCGCCCCTTCTCGACGCGCTTCAGCTTCGTGTAGTACTTCGGGTCTTCAGCGAGGTGATCGAGCGCGATTTCACGCGCTATGCCCTGATCGCTCGTGTGTTCGAGCTCGACCGCGTCGCCCATGTCCAGCTGCGTCGCATCTACGTCGTCGGCCGTCAGCTTGTCGCCGACGCCGCCCCGCAGTCGATTCCGAGCCTTCAGTACAGCTTCGAACGCAGGCTTCGAGATCGGCGCGCCGTCGTCGTCCAGGAGTAGCGCGACGATCTCGGCCTTCCCCTCATCGTCCCGTTTCCGTTGGGCCCACGTATCGGCGTTCTCGACCGCGACGCCCAGCGGCATGTAGGTGTCCGTCACGGAGTCACGGTACCCCGAGGGGCTGGCGGAGGCCAGTGTCACGGATCGTCGCCGCGTAGCGCGCGAACGGCGGCGTCGTCCTTACCGCACACCCGTTCGCCGGTTTCACCGTCCCGGATCGTCCACTCGGCGCGCTTCTTCACTCCCGGACGTCTCGGCGTGACATCGAACTGGTCCACTTGGATTATCCGACAGCCGGGGTACGTGCGATTCCACGCGATTTCGAACAGCCACGCGGCCAAGCGCTTGAAGCCGAACTTTCTCGCCCAGACCGCGCAGCGCCCCAGCGGGGACGCGAGGGCTCGCGTGGGGTCCAGATCGTCGACGTTCAACCACGTCACGCACGATCCTTGTCGAGACAGGCTCGGAGTTGGCACTCGGCGTCCAGCGTATGAAATCCGCGAGGCGGACTCCGCAGCATCTCCTTGAAATTGATCGGGATGAACCGCGGGGGCTGCGACAGCAGATTGACCCGCACCCATTCCCACCACGGGCGGTACTTCGGGCGCGAGCCGTCGCCGACGTAGTCCATCATCGAGATCGAGGTCGTCTTCGCATCCACCTCGATAGACTCGACACGCATCGCGAACCCGTCGCCCGGCTTGAGTTTCCGTTCTTCGAGGGAGAGTACGGAGATCGATGCGTCCTTCCTTGTTACGCTTCGATTGATCGCCTCGGCCGCGGCCGTTCCCAACTCGCGGCAGGCTCTGATGTCAGCATTGAACGCCGCGGCCTGCGCCGCTATGAGCTTGGGAGGCAACGCTTCGGCATCGCCAGCCGCGAACGCCTGTGCACCGGCCCACTGATCCGGCTGGCACTTCGGACACACGCCCAAAAACTCGGGACGCCTACACGTCGAGCATTTCGGCTGGCACGCGTCGCAGTAGATCGGGCCGTGGAGTTCGGGCCGGTAGCCGTCAACGTCGACGACGCGATCGCAATCGGGAGTCGAGCATTCGTCCATCATCGAGAACCTCCGAGACCCGTGGTCAACGCCTTCTGGAGGTCCTCGATCGCTGCAGTGTCCTTCGGCGTAGGTGGGGGGCGATCGATAGCGCCACAATCGGGGCACGCCGGATCCCGCGTCGCGTCGGGCGTTCGAGCCCCGTCGAAGATCGCGCGGCAGTGCCGACACACGTAGGACACGTCGAGTGCCGCCCACGGAGCGCAGATATCGCCGTCGTAGACCGTGATGTCCACTTCGGGATCGTCGAGAAAGTACTCGATCGACGTCGTCTCCCACTGCTTCCACGATTCATCGCGTTCGCTATAGCTTTTCGGATGGAGCAGATCGCAGAGTTCGTGCTCGTCGATGACCCGCAACGTGCACGCTTTGTGGGAGATGACGAAGGCTGCCATCGACCGCTCGTGCCCCGCGGTCCCCGCAGACCCCATAGTGTTCGAGGCGCACGACACGAAATGCTTGTGCGCGTCACAGACGAGAGAATAATCGGTACTCATCGCCACGGAGTCTGTACGTACAAATCCGATTTGTCAATGCAGACTGCCGGAGCCCACAAAGTACGACGCCGGTGGCGCGCCCGCGTTGTCCGCCGGCTTCCTCTTCTCCGCCCGGTCCCCGTAGATGTCGATTACCTGAACGTTCGTACCGGACCCCTTGTCGGCGCCGCCCTTCACGCCCGTGGGCCCGACGCCGAAGATGTCCTCTTCCAGCGCCGCCATCTCAGCGTCGGTCGCCGCGTCGAGTGCCTTGGCGTCCTCGACCTCGTCCCGGGCGTACGCTTCGGCGTCACCCGCCTGCTCGCCGAACGAGAACCCGAAGGATGCCCCCTCGCGCACGCCGTTGTATGCAATCCAGCTTGCAATGGGCAGGTCGTCATGGGTGGCGACAGAGATGACCTTGCCATCCTGCATCGTCAGCGCCTGCATCTCGCCCATCCACATGTCAGTCATCTCAATCGAGAAGGCGTCGCCCCGCGGGATTCGCCACTTGTGGTTCTCGAACGACACCCGCATGCCGGGCACGCCCTGGACGTCGGAGTGCTTGCCCTTGCCCGTGTAGAACCGACGGATGGGCAACCCGGTCTCGTGAACGAGCATGTCCCCGTAGAGCTTCTGCGCCTGCACCGCCTCGACCTGAACGAGGTCCGGGCGGTACCGCGCGGTGCGCTTCACCATGTTCTTCTGCTCGATGTAGTCGACCTTGTTCCGTCGCTCGATGTCCATGATCCAGATCTCGCCGGTCGCCGTAACGCCCACCGTGAAC
>JAJDCY010000023.1 GCA_029260595.1 Phycisphaeraceae bacterium
GCGGTGATCGCGGTGATCCCGACGGTGATCGCCGGTGCGCTGGATGTGCCGTTCCAGGTGTCGAGCTTTTTGGGCGGGACGGGTCTGCTGATCACGGTGAGTGTGATGCTGGACTTCGTGCAGCGGATCGAAGCCAGCTTAATGATGCGGAACTATCAGGGGTTCCTGGCGTCGGGCGGCAGCGGCAAGGGCCCGAAGATCCGGGGGTCGCGGCCGGGGTGAGGTTGAGGGGTTTCGGATGGGTGCCTGCCGCTACATTGCCCACAGAGCGATCCGTCAGTAATCAGCACATTCGGATTTGGGGCACGCTGCGCTTAACCCAAGTCACCAGCCGCCAATTCACCTCTGGAACCCGGGGCAGAGGGGCAGGCCTGCATGCAGGGAACTCGCCCCAAGTACTCAGGCATGTGAATGAATCAGAGCAATGAATGGACCTGAACAGCCTGTTGCCGCGCTGGACCATGCCTGGCGGTATTTCGAGCTTCATGCCAAGCAACGGATGTCGGTCTTCAATTTCTTTTTAGCACTTTCCGGCGTGGTAGCTGCAGGGCTTGTAGCAACTCTGCGAGAGGATCATGACAATCCATTTCTTGGCATAGTATTTGGCTGCTTACTCTGTATTGTCTCGTTTGTGTTTTGGAAACTTGATCAACGCGTTTCGTTTCTTATCAAGCATGCAGAGGCTGCACTCGCCGAGTGCGAGAGCGCGTATAGCGCAGAATCCACTCGATTGTTTAGTACAGAGGCTACACGTGCGACAGAAGTCGCTGATCGCCCCTTTTGGTGGGCTCGTCACTGGACTTACGGAAAGTGTTTTCGCCTTGTGTATTGGGTGATGGCGTTAGTGGGAATCGGGGGCGCTTCGCTCGCTGCGTTCAGGGTTTTTGGTGCGATTATGTCAACTGGTGAATGATCCGCCCTGCACTTCAGCGCGTAGGGCGGGATAGGCGTCAGCCCATCCCACCTTCGGCGTCTAGCAGTGTAGCGAGAAGATGCGGCGCGACGCAGCCGGAACAGGTGGGTTTCGCGTTGCTCAACCCACCCCACTCCGATGCATGAACTAAAGAACACGGCTTGCTAGCAAGCCGTGTCACCGGGCGGCGAACCACCCAATCAGACAGTTTGTTTTGTCCCCGGCACCTGGCGCTACATCACCAGGTGACCTGATATTGTGTAACTCGACCAAGGGATCCTAGATGCATCCAAAGATGCTAGAAAGCGGGCGACGTCGGGCCGACCTTGGTATGTGAACGTCCCCCAAGCATCCTGAGCGGCGAGAACAATGGGTAATCCTGCAAACTTGTCGATCGTTGAGAGTGCTTCGCGCAGCTCTCTCGCACTGACGCTTGACTGAACCACGTGAGGCTTCACCAGAACGATCGCAAAAGTTATACCTTGTTCCGTGATGATGGCTGCATTGACCTGCATTGTACGCCTCCGTTCGTTGTGAGAACTAGTATCTGTTCTAGGGTCATCCGTGCCCTATGGTCATTTTATGCAGGGCATCTTGCATTTGCTAGCTCGGGCACTTCGGCTCACTGAATTCAACCCACCCTACTTTCAAAACGCGCGCTTAAGAACACTGCTTGCTAGCAAGCAGTGCCACCCGGGGGGTTGTGGGTGGGGTTAGTGAGTGGGATGGCGGGGGTGGGTTGGACCCCTTACTCACGTGCGGGGCTCGTTGTGGGGGTGGGTTGGTTGTTCGACACTGACAAGTGGACTTGTCAGTGCCACCCGGCGGGGCCTTGTTCACAGTCGTAGTAGCAGAATCATTAACAGGGCGGAGGTCAGGCATGCGGCGGCGGTGCGGAGGTTGTTGGATCGGTTCCAGCGGGGTTCGAAGGCGTGGCGGGCGGTGTGGTGGGTGGGCGCGTCGGTGGTGTCGAGGTCGATGGCTTGGAGCTGGTTGTTCAGGGGGATGTTGACGGCGGCGGTGGGCAGTTGGACGCCCAGGAGGTAGGCGAGCGTGGCGGCGGCCAGGAGCAGGCGGCCGACGGGGTCGAGTAGTGCGAAGCCGAGGGCGGCTGACGCGAGCAGCGCGACGACGGAACCGACCCAGACGAGCATGAACAGCGGTTGTTTGTTCTGGATGACACCGTCGACAGCTTGGAAGGCGCGGATGAACCGGCGGTCGTTGAGCTTGGCGATGCCGGGCATGACGACGGCGGCGAAGGCGAAGAGGAAGCCGGCGACGAGCGAGCAGAGCAGCGCGGCGAGGATCAGGGCGGTCTGGAAGAGAGATTGGGTTGACACGGTTGCGGCTCCGCGGTGGGTGGGGTGCGTCGGATAGATGGTAGGGCGCGGAGCGGGGGTGCTGCTGGTGGCGCGCGATCGTGATCGGGCGTGCTCGGCGCTGGGACGGCACTGACAAGCGGGCTTGTCAGTGCCACCCGGGGGAGGGGGCACATGGGTCAGTGGGTTTGGCTATGGGGCACTGCGGCGGATGGTGGGCGGTGCCCACCCTACGGGGAGTGGTGATGGTGGCGGTTGTTTGGCGGGGGTGGGGGTTGGGGGTATAGTGCTTGGCTTGGCGCGTTTTGGGGGGTTTTGTTCTGGGTGGTTATGGGTATACGGTTAAAGTCAAAACAGGATGTTGAGAAGATGCGTGCGGCGGGGCGCGTGGTTTATCAGGTGTTGGGGCGGTGCCGTGAGATGTGCCGGCCTGGGGTGACGACGCGGGAGATTGATGAGGAGGCGTACCGGGTGTTCTCGTCGATGGGGGCGCGCGGGCTGTTTAAGAACTACCCGACGTATAAGCCGGGTGAGGGGTTCCCGTCGAACCTGTGCATCAGTGTGAACGAGGTGGTCGTGCACGGGATCGCCGACGACAGGGAGATCGCGGACGGGGATATCGTGGGGCTGGACTGTGGGGTGCAGCTTGATGGGTGGTGCGGGGACTCGGCGACGACGGTGCTGGTGGGGGATGTGCCGGCGGACGTGCGGAAGCTTTGTGAGGTGACCGAGCAGGTGCTGGCGTTGGCGATCGAGAACATGCGGCCTGGGCGGCGGTGGAGCCAGGTGGCGCGGATCATGCAGGGGTATGCGGAGGATGCGGGGTTAGGGGTGGTGCGGGACTTTGTGGGGCACGGGATCGGCCAGAGCATGCACGAGGACCCGAAGGTGCCGAACTTTGTCAGCCCGGACCTGCTGCGACACGATATCGAGCTGCGTGAGGGGGTGGTGCTGGCGGTGGAGCCGATGTGCAATATGGGGACGCGGGAAGTGGTGACGATGGCGGACGGGTGGACGGTGCTGACGGCGGATCGGAAACCTTCGGCGCATTATGAGCATACGGTGGCGGTGACGGCGAATGGGGCGGATGTGCTGACGGATGGGAGTTAGGGGGTTGGGGGTTGTCGACGGTGAGGGGTGGGGATGGCGGTGCGACCCGGTACGCCGCGGGGTGATTCGTTGGCCTGGTGAGGATGGTCGGGGGTAGGCACTGCTGGGCTAGCCAGCGGTGGCATCCGACGTCCCGGGTGTCGGCTTCAGCAACGCGTTAGGCACCCAGCACCAAGCTCTTCAACCGCGAGAGAGACTCGTCTGGAAACGGCCAGCTCCAGGTCCGTTCGGACTGCTCACTCTCCCATGCGGTATCAGATCTAAGCCGAAGCAGGCTGCGACAGAATTGACTCAGGGCTGCAGTCCTTGGCAAGTGCGCAACGAATACTTGCCCCATCTCTCCAGTGACACTTAACTCCAACGAACTAGTGCCCTCCGCGTTGAAAATCCAATGCCAGGACTCTGGTTCAAGGGACCATTCGACTACTTCGTGAGGCGAGCCCTTGGCTATCAGCAACAGAGACGACATTAGCTGAGCCAAGGAGTCACTGGGAACGTCAGACACCACCTCTGAGCGACTCCATTGCGCTGTGCTGACTTCTACTGAAAGCCAACCATGCTTCGGAGTGCCGAAGACCACCCGGAGTTTTGGCTTCGACATATATGCCTAACAGTTATCCGACCGCAATTCTGTGGTCTAGTATGGAATTCAATCAACTGATTATATCGCGTAGTGATATGCGTTCACATGGCCTAGGGGTTATTGATATGCGGACTTGTCAGGGCTACCCGATGAAGATAATTGACGCCAGTCGCTCTAGCCAGCGGGGGCACCCGGCGGGGTGATTCGTTGGCTTGGTGAGGATGGTCGGGGTAGGCACTGCTGGGCAAGCCAGCAGTGGCACCCGGCGGATGTGTTGACGGATGGGAGTTAGGGGGTTGGGGGTTGGGGGTTGGGGGTTGGCAGCACTGACAAGGGGACTTGTCAGTGGTGCCCGAGGGTTAAGGGGTGTCGGTGCCGCTTGGCACTGCTGGGCAAGCCAGCAGTGGCACCCGAGGTGGGATAAGACATGGGCAAACGAGTTTGTCCATGTCACCCAGGTTTGCCCATGCCACCCAGGGGAGCCAGGGGGGACGATGGGGGGCGGGATGGCGTGATCGGGTTTAAGTTGTTATTTTGTTCGCTGATTGTCCCCGGGTCGGGGCGGATGGATGGGGTTGGGGGTGGTTGGGGGTTGTTGAGGGCGAGCTCGGGCCAGCCTGTGGGGTACCGGGGATTGTTTTATCGGGGGCGAGCAACGCTAGATACGCTATGGCTAAAGAAGAAAAATTGCAGTTTGAGGGGACGGTTGTTGAGGCGTTGCCGAATGCGATGTTCCGGGTGAAGCTGGAAAACGACCACGTGATCTGTGCGCATATCTCGGGGAAGATGCGGATGCACTACATCCGTATCCTGCCCGGGGACCGGGTTTCGGTGGATATCAGCACGTATGACCTGGCGAAGGGGCGGATCACGTATCGCCACTAAGTGTTTGGTTTTATGTGGGTAATAGATTTTTTTCGGGCGATGAGCAAAGGGTTGGATCATGAAAGTGCGAAGCAGTGTGCGAAGGATCTGTGAAAACTGTAAAATCATCCGCCGCAAGGGCGTGGTGCGGGTGATCTGCATCAACCCGAAGCACAAGCAGCGGCAGGGATAGTCGGTGTTGGCGGGTGTGTGATTCGCGGCTGGGGCTGTGGGTTATGCGGCGGGTTTGGCGGCGAAATGATGAGTTAGATCGATGTTGTTGGCTTGGTGGATTCACGGAGCGTGAGTCCCGAGGCAGCAAGAGGAGTTGGTTATGCCACGTATCATCGGTGTGGATATCCCGGACAAGAAACCGATCCGGATCGCGCTGCGTTACATCCATGGGATCGGGCCGGTTAACTCGGAGTTGATCCTTAAAGAAGCGGGGATCGACGGGCAGGTGCGTGCGCACGAGTTGACGGACGATCAGTTGGCGCAGCTGGCGGGGATCATTGATGGGACGTATGTCGTCGAGGGTGCGCTGCGGCGGGCGGTGGCGCAGAACATCGGGCGGCTGCGTGATATCCGTAGTTATCGCGGGGATCGTCATCGTCGGGGGTTGCCGGTGAACGGGCAACGGACGCGGACGAACGCACGCACCCGCAAGGGCCGCAAGAAGACGGTGGCCGGGAAGAAGGGCGTGAAGGGGATGAAGTAGTCGTTGTGGGGGGTGATGGTTTTTCGACACTGACAAGCGGACTTGTCAGTGCCACCCGAGGGCTGGTGTTTGCGAGTGGATGGTTCGAACGAACGGGTTGGTACGGCGAAGTCGTGCGGCTGACCCGCGGGATAGAAGATGGCAAAGAAACAAAAGAAAATCCGTAAGAACGTGGTCCGCGGGATCGCGTATGTGAAGGCGACGTTCAACAACACGCATGTGACGATCACTGACACGAGCGGCGAGACGCTGTGTTGGGGGTCGGCGGGGACGGTTGGGTTTAAGGGGTCTCGTAAGAGCACGCCTTTTGCCGCGACGCGTGCGGCGGAGACGGTGGCTCAGAAGGCGAAGAAGATGGGGATGCAGGAGGTTGAGGTGCGGCTGCGTGGTGCGGGCAGCGGTCGCGAGAGCGCGGTGACGGCGATGCAGAGCGCCGGGCTGCGGATCACGGCGGTCGAGGACCACACGCCGATCCCGCACAACGGGTGCCGGCCTAAGAAGAAGCGTCGGGTGTAGCGGGGTGTGTGCCCGGGCGGCGAACGGTGGTTCGCCCTGGGTCGCCTGGATCCATTGTTGATGAATTTGATACCCCGACTTTGATATTGATAGCGACTGTGATACCGGCTGACGGATTGGGTAATTGGTAGTGGCCGGTTGATACAAGTCTGACCGTCACCGGCCTGGCCGGGAACGACATACCAACGACGCGAAACGAACGAGCAGCGAGTAGCCCCAGCCCGATCGAGTGAGCCTTCGACGGGCAACCCTGGAGATCAACGATGCGTATCCGATGGCGTGGACTGGAACTGCCGACCCAGGTGATCGCGGACCCGAATGTGTGCAGTGAGACCTACGGCAAGTTCGTGGTTGAGCCGTTCGAGCGCGGGTTTGGTACGACCGTGGGCAACAGCTTGCGGCGGATCTTGCTGTCAAGCCTGGAGGGTGCGGCGGTGACGGCGGTGAAGATCAAGGGGGTGGAACACGAGTTCACCAGCCTGGATGGGGTGACCGAGGATGTGACGGACATCATCCTGAATGTGAAGAACATGGTGGTGTCGCTGGATAGCGATAGCACGAAGACGATGAAGCTGCAGGCCGAGGGGCCGGGCGAGGTGACGTGCGACCTGATCGAGGCGGACACGTCGCTGACGATCCATAACAAGGAGCTGGTGCTGGCGACGCTGACGCAGGAGGTGGACTTCGACATGGAGTTCACGGTGCAGAAGGGTCGCGGGTATGTGCCGGCTGGCGAGCAGTACGACGCGACGGAGGAGCAGGAGGTTGGGGTGATCCCGGTGGATGCGATCTACTCGCCGGTGCTGCGAGTGCGGTACAAGGTTGAGGACACGCGTGTGGGGCAGAAGACGAACTATGACAAGCTGACGCTGGAGGTTTGGACGAACGGGACGGTTCGGCCTGAGATGGCGTTGGTGGAGGCGGGCAAGATTCTGCGTAAGCACCTGAATCCGTTTGTGCAGTTCGCGGAGCTGGGGACGGGGCTGGCGAGCGAGACGGCGTCGGCGTCGGCGCGGGTGGATGAGGATCTGATCCGCAAGCTGAAGATGTCGATCGCGGATTTGGATTTGTCGGTGCGGGCGGGCAACTGCCTGGAGTCGGCTGAGATCGCGACGGTGGCGGAGCTGGTCGCCCATACCGAGGGGGATCTGTTGAAGGTGCGATCGTTCGGGAAGACGTCGCTGCGTGAGGTGAAGCGTAAGCTGTCGGACATGGAGCTTTCGCTGGGGATGGATGTGCCGGAAGAGGTCGTAGCGGACGCGGATTGAAGTCGGCGTGTTGGGCGGCTTGAGACTTGATAGTGCGGGCGTGGCTCGGGTGAATCCGACGGTGGGTTCCGAGCCGGTCCTTATAGTGGAGCGTAATTGTGAGACACCGAATCGGCGGCTTTAAGCTTGGCAGGGACAGCGAGCACCGGGCGGCGTTGCGTCGCAACCTGGCGATCGCGCTGTTCACGCATGGGCAGATCACGACGTCGATCCCGAAGGCGAAGGCGGTCAAGCCGTTTATTGAGAAGCTGATTACGGCGGCGCGTCGGGGCGACCTGGCGTCGCGGCAGCGGGTGATCCGTGAGTTGGGCAACCCGATCATCGCGGACTTCGACCCGACTGCGCTGGATAAGAATGATCTGAGGGTGAAGAAGTCCGAGGGGTACACGATCAACCGGTTCCGCGAGGTGGAGGCCGGGCCTCGGATTGTTAAGAAGTTGTTTGACGAGATCGCGCCGCGTTATGCGGATCGGCCTGGCGGGTACACGCGGTTGATCCGTCTGGGCAAGCACCGGATTGGTGACGGGACGGATCTGTGTGTGCTGCAACTGGTCGGTGAGGAGACGGAAGGGCCACAGGTATCGGGGCGTTACTCGCGGCGACGCGACAAGGCGAACCACCGGATGGACGTGGCGGCGAAGCTTCGCAAGGCGAAGAGCGCGAAGGCTGCGAAGAGCGAGGCCCCCCCACCGTCGGCTGATGCGGCGGCGGATTCTCCAGGCGACGAAGACAAGTCGTAGGCGGCGGGTCGCCGTCTTACTCGATCCTCTGATCGCACGTATTGAATTGATGCGTTAGCCCGGGCAATGGTGCCCGGGTGTGGTGTTGTTGGTGCGCGGCTGGTGCGCGCTGGTTGTGCGGGTGGGCCGGTGGGCGTGGTATGCTCATTGCGCCGATGGATCGTCAGGAGACCGGGTATGAGTAGTGAATCGGCGGCGGTGTCGCCGCGTGAACAACTTGAGCAACTGATCGAGCGCGGGGATGCGGGTGCGCTGGTCGGGTTTTTTAAGTCGCTTGGGTCGGGTGAGACGGCACACACGATCGCGCGCATCGACGAGGCCGATCAGACGCGGCTGCTCGAGATGCTGCCGCCGGAGTTCGCGGCGGATTTGATGGAGTCGCTGTCGGATGCGCAGGCGGCGGACCTGATCGAGGAGCTGCCGGTTGAGTGCGCGGCGGCGATCGTTGATCAGATGGCCAGCGACGAGCAGGCGGACCTGATCGGTGAGCTGGATGAGGATGATGCGGAGGCGATCCTCGAGCGGATGATCCCGGAGGAGGCCGAGGATGTGCGTCGGCTGACGACGTACGGTCCGGACACGGCCGGCGGGATCATGGTCACGGAGTTTTTGTCGTACCCGGAGCAGATGACGGTTGACGGGATCATCGATGATCTGCGTGGTAACTCGCAGAAGTATTCGTCGTATGACGTGCAGTATGTGTATGTGGTGACGGAAGCGTCGGGGAAGCTGAGTGGGATTGTGCGGCTGCGGGACCTGGTGTTGGCGCGTGGGGGTGACCGGATCACGTCGGTGATGCTGACGACGACGCAGAGCGTGGCGGTGACGGCGACGCTGGATGATCTGGAGGATTTTTTCGATCGTCACAGCTATTTCGGGGTGCCGGTGCTGGATGGGGACGGGCGGCTGGTGGGTGTGGTGCGGCGGGCGCTGGTGGAGGAGTCGCTGGCGGAGCGGTCGGACAAGGCGATGCTGCGTATCCGCGGGATCGTGGGTGGGGAGGAGCTGCGGACGATGCCGCTGGCGTCGCGTGCGGTGCGCCGGCTGGCGTTTTTGGCGCCGAACATCGGGTTGAATCTGGTGTCGGTGAGTGTGATCGCGTGGTATGAGCCGCTGCTGGCGCAGGTGTCGGCGTTGATGATTTTTTTGCCGATCTTGTCGGACATGAGCGGGTGCGCGGGGAACCAGGCGGTGGCGGTGAGTATGCGCGAGCTGGCGTTGGGGCTGGTTAAGCCGAGCGAGTCGGCGCGGGTGCTGGCGCAGGAGGCGGCGCTGGGCTTGATCAACGGGCTGGTGCTGGGTGTGATTTTGGGGACGATCACGTGGTTGATGCGCGGGGACACGTATCCGTACCTTGGGCTGGTGGTTGGGGTGGCGATGGTGCTCAATAGTCTGATCGCGGTGTGTGTCGGCGGGACGGTGCCGCTGCTGCTGCAACGGTTGCGGGTTGACCCGGCGCTGGCGTCGGGGCCGCTGCTGACGACGCTGACGGATTTGTGCGGGTTTTTCCTGGCGTTGCGGCTGGCGATGGTGATGCTCGAGATGACGGGGGTGGGCTAAGTTGAAGTGCGAGTGAATCGATATGGCGACACGTGCGGCGACATCGAGCAAGACGACACCGGATGCGCAAACGCGCGTTTGCGCGGTCTACGGAGCCGAGGCGGCGCTCAAGCGCGAGGCGTATGAGACACTGCTGGCGGCGCTCGAGGCCGAGCACGGACAGGTTCAGGTCGCGCGGTTCGATGGGAAAGAGGCGACGCTTAGCGATGTCTTCGATGAGCTGCGCAGCTACGCGTTGATGCAGCAGCACAAGTTGGTGGTGGTGGATGAGGCGGATGGGTTTGTCAGTGCGCACCGGGCGGCGCTGGAGCGGTACGCGGGCGCGCCGGTCGATCACGCGAGTTTGATGCTGCGGTGCGACCGGTGGTACCGGGGGAAGCTGGACAAGCTGATCGCGAAGGTTGGGCAGTTGATCGAGTGCAAGCCGCTGACGGCGGCGAAGGCGAAGGCGTGGATCACCAAGCGGGCGCAGACGGGGCATGATCGCAAGCTGAGCGCGGCGGCGGCGGGGATGCTGGTCGAGCGGCTGGGGTGTGATCTGTCGCGGCTGGACTCGGAGTTCGCGAAGCTGGCGTTGGTGGTGGAGCCGGGGCAGGTGATCGGGGAGGAGCTGATCGATCGACACGTGGGTAAGGCGAGTGATGAGCAGGCGTGGGCGATTCAGGAGGCGGTGCTGGGAGCGTTTGAGTCGTCGCGGGGTGGGGGCGGGCGCGGGGTTGGGGGTGGGGTGACGCCGATTGAGAAGTTGCATGAGTTGGTGGGGTTGTCGCGGCAGCCTGATGTTTTGGTGGCGTATTTCGCGACGGATTTGATTCGGAAGTTGCACACGGCGACGGCGATGCGGCGGGCGGGTGAGTCGGATCAGGAGATCGCGTCGCGGATGAAGCTGTGGGGGCCGAGGCGTGCGGCGTTTTTCGGTGCGATGCGGCGGATCGATCGGGGGGCGATTGATCGGTGGTTTGACCGTGTGGTGGAGTGGGAGCTGCGGGCGAAGTCGGGGTTAGGCAAGCCGATGCGGAATCTTGAATGTTTCTGTGCGTCGTTGGCCGATGAGTTTGGGTGAGTGCGCTCGCGGCGTGGGGATTGGGGGGTTGTGCTGCGGGTGGTGTGATTGATGACGCAAAGGTTCATGGATGGACCGGCGGGCTTGGGCGTAATGATCGCTCGGCTCGCAGATGCAGGAGGCAATATGCGGCAGGGCATTTCGATCGGGCGGATCAGGATTTTATCTGTTGGTGTGCTGGCGGTCGGTGTGTTGAGCGGGTGCTCGATGCCGGCGGGGTTCACGCTGCCGGGGTTTGGGGCCGGGCCGTCGCAGGCGGCGTCCGGTGATGGGCGCGATGCGAGTCGCTCCCAGCCGGCGAGTGTCGCGGCGGTGCCGGGTGAGCGCGATCCGATCGGGCACGGGGGCACGCCGGGCGAGGCGGATGTTGATCAGTTGGCACAGACAGCGCGGGAGCAGGCGGGGCTGATCGCGCAGGCGGCGGCAGAACGCGAGGCGGAACGCCGGGCAGCGGCGGCGCGCGAGGCGGTTCAGTGGATCGATGCGCCGGTGGTGCGGGGCGTCGAGGTGGAGCGGGCGCCGAAACCGCAGGCGGCGGGGCCGATGGGTGGAACCGATACGGGTGCCAGGTCTGCGGCGGTGATCCAACAGGTTGATCAGCCGGGCGCTGAGACTGTGGTTGACCGGACGGCTGATGTTGAACGGGCTGCCGCTGCGCGTGCGCGTGTCGCCACCCCCCCACCGCCCGGGCGGGAGGAGTTGGTGGCGATGTTGCTGGCGGATATCCGGTCGGGGCGCGGTGCGGCGTTGGATCAGGCGTTGTCGGCGGCGGGTGTGGCGTTGCTCGAGGGGGAGGGTGAAATCGATCCGAAGGTGTTGGCGGGGTTGGCGGAAGGGAAGCGCGAGCGCGTCGAGCGGCTGCGCCGGTTGATTGTGGCGCTGAGCGATGAGGTGCGGTCGCCGGGGGATGCGGCGCGGCGGGATGAGGCGGTGCGTGAGGTGTCGGCGTTGTTCGAGGAGCCGGCGTTGACGCTGCGGCGGGTGGTGTTGTGCAGGCGGGTGAGCGGGTTCGGGGTGTATGACCCGTTGGCGAGCTACACGATGATGGTCGGGCAGGAGCACCCGGTGATCGTGTACGCGGAGGTGGATCATTTCCGCACGGCGTTGACGGAGGACAAGCAGCACCGGGTGCGGCTGACGCAGGAGATTATTCTTTATAACGAGGCGGATGGGCTGGCGGTGTGGCAGCAGCCCAGGGCGGTGATTAATGATGTGTCGCGGAACCGGCGGCGGGATTTTTTCGTAGTGGAGATGATTCGGTTGCCCAGCCGGCTGACGGTGGGCAAGTACCGGTTGAAGGTGCGGGTGACGGACAGCGGGGACGGGGGGACGGATGAGATGACGGTGCCGATCGAGATCGTGGCGGATTACAAGCGGGTGGCGGATGCGTCGCGGGCGCTGCCGTGATGGGTAGCGCGCGGGGTGGGTGAGGCGTGGCGAGCGGGTTGACGCGGCGGAGGCGGGTCGGGAGTATGGCGAACGAGATGAACAATCAACCGAAAGGGGTCGTGATGAACGGTTTTTTCAGTCGAATTGGTGTTTTGGTGATGTTGGTTGTGTGTGTTGGGTGGGCGGGGGTTGCGCTGGGTGAGGGGGCGGCGGCGACGCAGCCTGCAACGCAGCCGGCGGTGGAGGCGGAGGGAAGTGGGAAGTGTGAGGCGTGTGGCAAGGACGGTGGTGCGGCGACACAGCCGGCGAGTCAGCCTGCGGGGTCTTGCGGGACCAAGAAGAGTTGTGGCAAGGATGGCGACGCGGTGAAGAAGGCTGCGCACCACCACAAGCACCACGGTAAACATCATGGCAAGCATGCGTGGAAGAAGATCGACGCGGCTGTCGCGGTGCTGCACCCGACGGAAGGGAACACGACTCGCGGGGTCGTGCGGTTTACGCGCACGGAGAACGGGGTGAAGGTGGTCGCCGATGTTGAGGGGCTGACGCCGGGTGCGATGCACGCGATCCATATCCATGAGTTTGGCGACGGGACGGCGAGCAACGGGACGAGCGCGGGCGGGCATTACAACCCGGCGGGGCATGCGCACGGTGCGCCGGCTGATGCGGAGCGTCATGCGGGTGACCTGGGGAACCTGCAGGCGGACGGCGAAGGGCGGGCGCACTACGAGTTGGAGGTGGACAACATCAGCATCTGCGGGCACAAGTCGCCGATCCTGGGTCGGGGTGTGATCGTGCACGCGAAGGCGGATGACTTCGGTCAGCCTACGGGTAATGCGGGGGCGCGGATTGCTTGTGGGGTGATCGGGATTGCGAATCCGGCGGCGCAGTGAAGTGACCGCGGCGGGTTGCATGAGCGCTGACAAGCGGACTTGTCAGTGGAACCCGTGCGCGGGGCAGCCGGGGATGGTGGGTTTCGCTGCGCTCAACCCCCCCCTACGGGGATTTCTTTTTGCGGTTCGCGGCGGCGTGGACTTGTAGGGGTAGGCCGTAGAGGCTGATGAATCCGCGGGAGGCGGTGACGTCGTAGCCTTGCATGTCGAAGCCGGCGAGTGCGGTGTCGTAGAGGCTGTTGGGTGAGGTGGCGGAGACGGTCTGGGCGCGGCCTTTGTAGAGTTTGACGCGGGCGCGGCCGGTGAGGGGTTGGTTGGCGTGGTCGATCATGGCTTGGAGTGATTCGCGGAGTGGGCTGAACCACAGGCCGTTGTAGACGAGCTCGGCGTAGCGGTGGGCGGATTGTTGTTTGAAGTGGTAGAGGTCGCGTTCGAGGCAGAGTTGTTCGAGGGCTTTGTGTGCTTCGTAGAGGATCGTGCCGCCTGGGGTTTCGTAGACGCCGCGGGATTTCATGCCGACGAGGCGGTTCTCGACGAGGACGGTTTGGCCTACGGCGTGCTCGCCGCCGATCTGGTTGAGCAGCGCGATCAGTTTGTGGCCGGGGAGGGTTTGGCCATCGACGGCGACGGGGTTGCCGGATTCAAAATCAATCTCGACGTAGCGCGGGGAGTCGGGGGCCTGTGAAACGGGGACGCTCATGACGAGGCAGGCGTCGAGCGGTTCGTTGGCGGGGTCTTCGATCTCGGCGCCCTCGTGGGAGATGTGCCACAGGTTGCGGTCGCGCGAGTAGATGGATTTTTTGGATTGGTCGATCGGGACGTTGTTGTCGCGGGCGTAGTCGATGGCGGCTTCGCGGTTGGTCAGCTCGAAGGTTGGGTCCTGCCAGGGGGCGATGCGTTGGAGGTCGGGGGCCAGGGCCATGTAGGTGAGTTCGAATCGGACCTGGTCGTTGCCCTTGCCGGTGGCGCCGTGGCCTAGTGCGTCGGCGTGGGTTTCGCGGGCGGCGAGGACCTGGTGTTTGGCGATGAGTGGTCGGGCGATGCTGGTGCCGAGCATGTAGTCGGCTTCGTAGACGGCGTGTGCGCGGAGCATGGGGAAGCAGTAGTCTTCGGCGAACTCGCGGCGGAGGTCTTTGATGATGACGTGGTCGGCGCCGGAGGCGAGGGCTTTGGTTTTGACGTCTTTGAGCTCGTCGCCCTGGCCTAGCTCGGCGGCGAAGGCGACGGTTTGTGTGCCGGGGTAGCGTTGTTTGAGCCAGGGGAGTATGACGGAGGTGTCGAGGCCGCCGGAGTAGGCCAGGACGATTTTTTTGGGTGTTTTCGAGCGTTTGTCGGTCTTGTCGGGCTTGTCGGTCATGGGGGGTGTGCTCGGATCGGTGATGGGATCGGGGATCGTGGAGGCGGGCGAACGATATCACGGGGTGGATGATGGGGCAAAGGCGGCGTGTTGGCGGCCGTCTGGGTGGATTGTGCGGGTCGGCCGGGGGGTGTGGCAATTGGGTGTTTCGCGGTTATATGTTGTTTTAACTTGACTTAGGTGTTTAATGTATAAAAAGAAAAGGTGTAAATTTTCAACAAATTCGCTACAAAGAGTTGCTCTGGGCTGAAAAGTTGGTATTCTATATAGACGACAGATGGTGTTCCGTACGTATCGGTCACTGTGTGCGTAGTCACTAAGGCTGATGCGGAGGGAGAGTTGCGATGCGTCATTACCTCAATCGTTGGTCAGGAGGAAGGCATATGGGTTCAAGGAAAGGCGTCCGACAGAACGTTCAAGAGGCTGGTCGCGTGAAGCAGGTGCTTCGTAGCGGTCGGGTGGTTGCGGTTGGCGCGGTGGCGTTGCTCGCGGCGACGGCAGCGGACTCGGCATCGGCGACCGGGTTTATCTTTGATTGGGAATTGAATACGGACACGGCGGACGTGAAGGGCTTGCCGTTTCTTGACAACCGACTCAGCACGGACCTGCGAGATGCGCTGCTTGCCGGCGACATCCAGGGCGTGAAGGTTCGTAATGACCTGACCGATGCGACCGAGGCGTATTATGACGCGGCGTTGGTTGGGCGTCACATTTTCGCTGACTTTGAAGTTCCTAGCTCGCTCGGCGACACGAATGACCGGACCGCTGATTTGGTGAGCCGGTTCCCTGGCTCGACGGTGGGCAACTTTGCGTTGACCCCGCTCAATGCGGGTTTTGGCGGCACGGGCGTGACGATGTCTAACGCTCGGCTTTATCCTGGGTCGGGCTTCCCGGACCCTGCGGCTGAGGGTGGTGCGTCGCTTTTCCCGACGACAACGGCATCGCTGTTTGGCGAGCCGCTGAAGCACTTGACCGAGACGATCGCGGCGAACCCGACGACCAAGCACGTGCCTTGGACCACCCGGTTCAACAATAGCGGCAATCCGGTGCTGGATAATGATCCGGCTGCGGCGGCGGGTATTCATGAGTATGCGTACGAATCGGACGACCTGCTTTCTCGTGGGGACTTCTCGGCGTTGGTGTCACATTACCGCTTGCGTGGTGCGAGCGGGCTGGCGTTGTTCCTGCCGGGTCACATGGGCTACACCAAGGCGCAGATGCACGAGGATGTGCTGGCGGGGTGGAACCGAGCTGATGAAGATATTGAAGCGCTGCTGGGTGGCTCCACGACGCAGACGGACTTTTTGGTCCGCCGGCCGGGTGGTGTGGTCAGCACCGTGGTGGAGAGTGACGGGGCGTTTATGTCGGGCTTCGCGAACGATGACCAGATGGTGTTGATCGTTTCGAACCTTGACGACGGTCCGCTGCGTGGCTTTGTTGAGGATGGGACCGGTGGCAAGGCCTTCCTCAAGCAGGTTGGGCAGGCATTCTCGGCGGATCAGCGGATCCTGCTTAGCCCGCTGGACCATGAGAGTTTTGAGTTTGAGTCGTTCACGTTCGGCCCGAACGAGTTCTGGTTCCTGACGACCAACGAAGAGGTCTTCGATGACGATGTCCGAGCCGGCATCGGCGTCCCGGAACCTTCGTCGAGCTTGGCACTGGCGACGATTGGGTTGCTGGTCGGGCTGAACCGGCCTCGTAAGCAAGCCAAGGGCTAAGAGACGAAATATATCTCCCCCCCCCCTGCCTTGAGTCCTCGCCTCGGTTCCCCGACATAGCCCCCCAGCGTTTCGTGTAGTCCAGCCGAAGATCGTTCAGAGTAGAAACCAACCGGTTATCGGTGTGACTGCTGTTCGCAAGTTGTTTACATCGTCGAATCGGCTGAGCGGCTGGTGGTGTCACGGTCCTCTTATCCGTAGTGCATTATCTGGAGTGCGACGGGCCACCGGTGACGCGGTGTACTGTTAGCGGCGCGTGCGGCTGCGGGGTTGCGTTGTTGTTCGTCGCGCCCCGAGGTCGGTGCAATCCTCTTGCTTACAGTCGCAACTCGTTTAGATGCTGTGCGTCTGGCATGGCGTGCGGCTGTCCATTATCCATCTCAACATAGTGGCCGGTTGGGCTCGATCTGATCGCGGGTGCCGGGTGTAGCGGGTTCTGATCCCGTCGTGCGCGGTGCGGCTGAGCGTGGTCGATCGGTGATCGTCGCCTTGGTGGACGAGCGGTGTCGACCGCGACTTGACAGGCGGTGTGCTTGACGGTTGGGCGAGCCCGCTTAAGATTGGCGTGGTCAGCGCATTGGATCGCGGGGTGCGATGGCGTGGGTTGCCCGCGGATCGACGACGGCTTCGCCAGGAGAATCTGGCCGCATCGAGCGGCGCAGGCGGCTAAATCAAGGCGCCTCATTGGCAAAAATACGATCGCGCCCCTCTAGCTCAATCGGCAGAGCAGCTGACTCTTAATCAGCGGGTTGAAGGTTCAAGTCCTTCGGGGGGCATTTGGCGGCAGTCTTGGTGAGAATGGTATTGGCATATCCAGGCGTGATTTTAGAGAAATTACCAGCGGTATATTGGGCAGACCACTCGGTTCAGGGTGTCGGCGTGCGGATACCCGCGATATTCGTGGCCCAGGCTGCAACCCGCCTTGGGTGAGCGATGTTCCGCCCACTGTGTAACTACCGTCATATCGCTGTGGAACGTACGGCCAGGGCCGTTGCTGACGATTCGTGAGTTAGTATGTCCTGTCTGTTAAAGCAGTAACGGGCCTTGCGGGCAACCTGGCTGACAAGGCGAAAAAATAAGTAATTTTTTTTAAAAAAAATGGATTTACCCTTGGCGCACAGGGTACCTGCTGCTATTCTTAAGCAGGAGTTTCAGAGGAGAGAAATCGGTACCTGCCTGAGTTCCGCTGGCTTGGATTCCCTCTGCTTAGTGTTACAACGTTGTGTATGTCCCCCCCCCCCTTTTTTACAGGAGTGTTGAGAGATGAGTGAACGTGCGTCATTGGCTGAACTTAAGGCCAAAAGTGAATTGGTGTTGAAGGGTGTGTTGAGCAACACCCGGATGGCCGCGGCGGCAGCGATGCTGGTGCCGTTGGGGTCGATCGGGGCCGGGGATGTGCAGGCCATGTCGGCATCGCATATCGACGCGAACGCCCCGGTGCAGAACACGCCGGGCGTGTATTCGTACACCTTCACGGTGTATAACGATTCAGTGTCCTATGGGTATGGCGAGGCTTTTCTCAGCGACAATATTGAAGAAATCGCTGACCCGCCGGGTCCCGGGATCCACCTGGTGGACTGGGAGCTGCCGCTGTTCGAACCGATCACTGATCTGAACAACACGTTTGTCCGCAACATCGGGCTGCCGGAAAACTGGGATGTTGAGCTGGTCGAATACGATGTTGAAGAGATGGATAGCACGACAGCAGAGGCGTACGAATACTACAATTGGGAAAACAGTTATGACCCAAACGAAGACCCGTTCCACGGTGTGAACTACGACGGGAACGACTTCCTGACGCCGACGAAGATTTTGCACTTCTTCTCGACGTTCGATGAGTTCGGCAACCCGCACAACCCGATCCTCGAGGGTGATCCCAACGGGCTGGTGTTCACGTTTGACAGCGATTACGCGGGGACGAACTCGCCGTATATCGCCAGCTTCTTCTTTGTGCCGCCAGCCATCGGCGACCCGCCGTCGCCGCTCGCCGGTGCGCCCCTCACGCCGAACCACCCGAACTTTGTCGCACCGCCGGTGGACGGGGTTCCCGAGCCGGCGACGGCTGGGTTGGCCGCGATGGGCATTTTGGCGACGCTCACCGGATTGAAGCGCCGCCGCTAAAAGAGCGTTGGGCGGGTGGCCGCCTGACTTGATTGTGATTTTAATACGGCGTCGAGCGTGGGCTCGGCGCCGTTTTTTTTTTGCGGCGTCGAACGATCATCTATACTTGGCCGATGCGCATCCTGCTGGCTGTTCATAATTATTACAACGACCCGATCACCGGGGCGATGCACGCCGTGCGCACGGCGATGAAGTGGTTAGCCGAGGCGGGGAATTCGTGTCGGGCGCTGTCGACCGTGCGGATGGACACGGGCGCGGACCTGAGGCCGATCGAGCACCTGGGCAAACTGGGGATCGAGCTGCGCAAGCCGGGGCGCGGGATGCGGGTGGTCAAGAAGGGCGGGCGTGTGCGGCGGGTGCCGGTGGATCGCAAGGGGGCGGGGGCGAAGCCGGTGCTGCGGTACAGCGTAGACGGGGTCGACGTCACGCTGCTTGAGACGCGGCACAACGATGTTCAAGAGCCAGACCACGAGGAGAACCGGTGGTTTCTCGATACGCTCGACCGGCTGATCAAGGAGGAGCCGCCGGACGTTTTATTCGGGTACGGGACGCACCCGGTGGTGCCGGCTGCGTTCAAGGCCGCGCGGGCCAGGGGGATCGCGACGGTGGTGAGCCTTCAGAACGAGGGATTTGAACTGCCGGGGTATTTTCGCGATGTTGACCGGGTGGTGACGTGCAGCAAGTTTCTTAGCGGGTTGTACCGCGAGCGGATCGGGCTGGTGAGCACGCCGCTGGCGCCGGCGTTGGACTGGTCGCAGATCGAGGCGCCGGTGGAGTCGCGTGGGTTCGTGACGTTTGTGAATCCGTTGCGGCGTAAGGGGGCGGCGGTGTTCGCGCGGGTGGCGGATATCCTGGGGGCGACGCGGCCTGACATCCCGATGCTGGTGGTGCAGTCGGCGGGCAGCGCGTCGATGCTGAACAGCGTGCCGGGGATCGACTTTACGAAATACCCGCAGATCATGGCGTGCCCGGCGGTGGATACGCCGGGGGAGTTTTTGGCGCTGACGAAGGTTTTGATGGCGCCGTCGGTGTGGGCCGAGCCGTTCGGGCGGGTCGCGGCCGAGGCGATGATCAACGGGATCCCGCCGCTGGTGAGCGACCGCGGTGGGTTGCCGGAGGCGGTCGGGGGCGACGAGTCGCAGGGCGGGGGCGGGCGCGTGCTGCCGGTGCCGGACTGGCTGGATGAACGGTCGATCAAGCTGGTCAGTGAGGCCGAGGCGGCGCCGTGGGTCGAGGCGATCTGTGAGTTGTGGGACGACGCGGGGGCGTATCAGCGGTTGTCGGATCGGGCGAAGGCGCTTGCGGTGGAGTTGTACAGCGAGCAGGTGTTGCGGCCACAGTATGTGGAGCAGTTCACGTCGGTGACGGCGGGGAGTTGTGTGTTGGAGGACTAGGCCGGGGGGTCGGCCGGGATCATCAGGTTCATTTCGACGAGTTGTTCTAGCAGCAGGAGGATGCGGTAGCGCTGCTGGCCGAACAGCGGGTTGTACATCGGGCCGGACTCGAGGAACTGGGCGACGTTGTCCGGGCGTCCTTCGATGGTGGGGCTGGGGATGGGTGGCGGGTCGAGTGGGTCAGTGGCGGGGTTGTTCGTTGTGAGTAGAGCGTCGAGTGCGGCGGTGGCGGTGGTGATGTTGACGCCGTGGTCGTCGGTGTGGTGTTTCCAGGCGATGCGCCGCCAGAGGATTTGGCAGACCCAGCGTGCTGTGAACTCGTGGAACGCGGCTTCGGGAAGCATCTGGACGGCGGTGAGGGTTTTGGCTTGGGGTTCGGTCAGGGCGACGGGGTGGTCACGGTCGCGATTGAGGACGGCGAAGGGTGCGCCGTTGGGGCGTTCGATGGAGAGGGGTGGGGCTTTGTAGAGTGCGGTGCTCTGGTTGAGCAGGTGGTGCTTACGCCTGTCCGATTTGATTGAGTCGCCGGTTGCGGAAGCGTCGGCCTGCTCGGCGAGGAGTTTGAATTGGCGGGCGACGTTGGCTGCGCGGGTGGGTATCGGTGCGGCTTTGCTGATCTGATCGTCGGACCAACTGTTGTAGATGGACTCGCTGTCGGGGACGTAGAGGAAGGGGATGTCGACGGCGGCGGCGGCGGTGGAGAAGTATTGGCGGTCCTGCTCGGCGGTGGTGTTGGGGTTCCAGGCGTTGAGTTGTTCGAGTTGATCGGCAGCGGTGCGGCGTAGGAGGTAGGCCGCGGGTGGTCGCCAGTGTCCGGCAAGGAGTTGGGTGAGGTAGTCGTCGTATTGGGTTGAGCGGAAGAAGGCTTGTTGGGTGATCTGCCCGGCTTTGTAGAAGCGCCAGTACCAGTCGCCGTAGGCGATCATGGCTTGCGGGGCGGCGGTGAGTGCGGCGAGTTGGTTGGCGATTTTGTTGGGGGCGATCAGGTCGTCGGCGTCCAGCCATTGGATGAAGTCGCCGTTGGCGAGTGACAGGCCGTGGCGGCGGGCGTGGTTGGCGCCCTGCTCGGGGCAATCCGTGATGTGGATGGGGTGGCGGGCGGAACTGGAGAGTGTGCGCGCGGTTTGGAGGCTGGTGTCGGTCGAGTTGTTGTCGACGAGGATGATTTCGATGTGGGGGTGGGTCTGGGCGAGGCAGCTACGCAGGCAGGGGCCGATCATGGGCTCGGCGTTGTGGCAGGGGATGATGATGGAGGCTGTGGGCGCGGGCATGGGTGTGAGTGTGTGTTGGTGCGCTTAGGAGTGTAGCGTGGTTGGCGGGGGTGCATTTGCAGCCGTAGTAGAACACTGACAAGGGGGCTTGTCAGTGGTGCCCAGGGGGAAGGGACATGGGCAAACGAGCTTGCCGATGCCAGCCGGAGGCGGGTGGTGGGCGGTGCCCGCCCTACGGGGAGCCGCCAGTGGCACGGGGAGTCGGCCAGGTTTTTAGGGTTCGGGTTTGAGTTGGTTGGGGAATTTGGTGCGGGTTTTTTGGATCTTGGGTTGAGCTTGTTGGCTGATGTAGCCGTCGTTGGGGTTGCGTCGGGCGTAGTCCTGGTGGTAGGCCTCGGCGATGAAGAACTCGTTGAGCGGTTCGAGGGTGGTGACGATGGGGGCGTCGAAGAGTTTGGCGTCTTCGAGTTGGAGGATGTAGGACTGGGCGACGGATTTTTGTTCGTCGGTTTCGTAGAAGATGGCCGAGCGGTACTGGCGGCCGGAATCGGGGCCCTGGCGGTTGAGCTGGGTGGGGTTGTGGGCGACGGTGAAGAAGATTTTGAGCAGTTGGCCGTAGGTGATGGTGTTGGGGTCGTAGGTGATGCGGATGGCTTCTGCGTGGGCGGTGGTGCCGGAACAGACGGCCTGGTAGTTGGCCGTGGAGGGCTTGCCGCCGGTGTAGCCGGAGACGACATCGGTGACGCCGGCGAGTTGTTCGAAGACGGCTTCGGTGCACCAGAAGCAGCCGCCTGCGAAGATGGCGGATTGGGTGGGTTGGTCGGGTGTGGGGGTGATGTCGGCGGCGGGGTCGGGGACGGTTTTGGGGTCGAGCCCGGGTCGGCCACAGGCCATCCCGGCGAATGACATGAGAAGCATGATGAGGGCTCCGGGGGTTGCGTAGGGTTGGGTCAGGTGGCGCATGGTGGATGATACGTCGGTGCGTGGCGGGTGGTTCGGGACGGGGCGAGTGGTTCGGGACGGGGTGGGGTTGGCGGGCGATCGATCGATCGATCGACACTGACAAGCGGACTTGTCAGTGCCACCCGGCGGCAGGGTGATCGCTACTGGAAGCTGCCGAGTAGGAATGGGCCGGTGACGAGGATGAGTGCAACGGCGATCAGAGCCAAGGGGCTGGCGATCACGTAGGGGCTGACCATCAGGGCAAGGCCGGCGAAGACGTGGACGAGCTTCTGCATGTTCTTGCCGTAGATGAGCATGCCCATGCCGAACGAGCCGCAGAGGATCGAGATGTAGAGGCTGTTGGCGTCGAGTGCTTCCATCGGGTGACAACTCCCATTCTTCGATGGGTTATTGGGGTCGTGGCTGTTCGGCCGTGTCGCCGGGTGTCTGCCGGGTGCCCGCTGGGTTTCAGGTGCGGCGACAGGGGTATTATCGAACGGTTCGGGGGTGTGATTTACGGGGGTTTGGGCGGGGAGAGTGTTGGAGTCGGCTGTGAGGGGCTGTGGGGGCGTTTGCGGCGGAAATATCGAGCGAAAATTCGGAAAAAGGCTTGTCAGATCGGGTGTTTGTGGTACAATAGTTGTTGGATCGAGAGAAACCCGCCGGAATACCCCTTGGTGCCCCCGGATTGTGCCTCGCTTGCCTCGGATTCAGGATTAACCCGCGTAGTAACCGGCCCTAGTAACCCGCCTTGAGGCTGTTTCCATTGTGATTAGTTGACCGGTTTTTCCGGTTTTGAAGTGGCTTTTCGTGATCCCGTGCCGCTGTGGGTGCGGGGATCGGATTTAAGTGTCTAGATAAGGAGGCGATCGGATGATGAATCGTAGAAATGTACTGGGTTGTTTGGTGGGATTGGTTGGGCTGGGGCTGGCGTCGCCGGCGTCGGCGGTGATCCATGACGTGACGGTCGATGGGCCGGACGCGATCTTTCTGGCGGGGCGGACGGATGTGGTGATTCCGGATCCGGCGCTGCCGTGGACGGGTCCCGGGACGCATTTGGGACGCCATGGGGCTCCAACCCCTGAAGAAGCAAAAGAAAGCCTGCCGCCATCAATCCCTGTGATGGGTGGTGACGTGGTCAAGGTGCTGGACCCGGCGATTGGTGGGATTAACTTTTTCAACGGTTTCGGGCCTGCGTTTTTCGGCCCGGAAGGCGCCGCGGCAAGCAGTGACCTGACCGCGCTCGACGGCATCAGTGGGTACAAGGGCACAGAAGGTGCGCTGGCGGCGGTGTTCCTGGATGACTCAATCCCGTCGGCGGGTCCGGCCCCGGCGACCTTGGATTTTATCCCGGTGGCGGCCAGGGATTACCTGTCGCTGACGCCGCTGCTGAACCAGGTGTTCTTCGTCGGCAATGGTGAGACCAGCGGCGGCGTGGCGCAGATGTTCACGGCGCCGGCGGGTGCGACGCGGCTGTTCTTCGGGATCCCCGATGGGTTCGGCTTCGGCGGTGACCCGGGTGCGTATGACGACAACGACGGGTCGTACGAGATCCGCGTTGGCGTGAACGAGGACCCGCGTGTGCCCGGGACGCCCAACCGTGCGGTGCCCGAGCCTCTCACGGCGAGCCTGGCCGGGATGGCGCTGGCGGGGATGGCGTTGGCGACGCGTCGTCGTTGAGGTATTGATTGAATTGAATGAGCGGAGCGGCGTGTGCCGCTCCGCTTTTTTGTGCGCCCGCCCTACCGCTGTCGCGGCGGTTACTTGCTTCGATCGGCGTACCGCATCAGACTCTTGCCGCTATGGCGTTGCTAAGTGTTGCCAATCTGGTGTATTCGATCGGTGCCCGGCGTCTGCTGGACGGGGTGAACCTGACGTTGAGTGAGGGTGAGCACGTCGGGCTGGTGGGGCGCAACGGGTGCGGGAAGTCGACGCTGATGAAGGTGATCTGCGGGCAGGCGGGTCATCAGGCGGATGCGGGTCAGGCGCAGCTTGCGCGCGGGGCGAGCGTGGGGTATCTGTCGCAGGACCCGATGCTGGATGAGAAGCTGACGTGTCGGGAGGAGGCGGCGACGGCGTTCGCGAAGCTGCACAAGTTGCATCAGAAGTTGGAGCGGCTGACGGAGGGGATGTCGTCGGCGACGGGTGAGGAGTTGGAACGGTTGATGAAGCGGTATGAGCGTGTGGAGGAGGATATCCAGACGGCGGGCGGTTACACGGTGGATCACCGGATCGACGCGACGCTGCACGGGCTGGGGCTGGGCGATGAGGTGTTTGGTGTGCCGGTGGGCGGGTTGTCGGGCGGGCAGAAGGGGCGGCTGGCGCTGGCGAAGCTGTTGCTCAGTGAGCCGGATGTGTTGCTGTTGGATGAGCCGACGAATCACCTGGATATCAACGGTCGGGAGTGGTTGGAGCAGTTTTTGAAGGGGTATAGGGGGGCGGTGATCCTGGTCAGCCATGATCGGTGGTTGCTGGATCGGGTGGTGAGCAAGATTTATGAGTTCGGTGAGGGGCAGTTGGACGAGTACCCGGGTGATTACAGCGCGTTTCGTGCGCAGCGGGTGGAGCGGAGGCTGGCGCGGCAGCGTGTGTATGACAAGACGCAGACGAAGATCCGCCAGGAGCAGCAGTTCATCGATCGGTATCGGGCGGGGCAGCGGGCGAGCCAGGCGCAGGGGCGCGAGAAACGGCTGGAGCGGTTCAAGCGCGACGAGGCGGTGGAGGCGCCGGCGGAGTCGGGTGAGATTAATTTGACGCTGGCGCCGCCTGCGCGGTGCGGTGACCGGGTGATCACGGCGGATGGGGTGAGTAAGCGTTACGAAGACAAGGTGTTGTTCGCGGGGTTGGATATCGAGATCAATCGGGGGGACCGTGTCGGGATCGTTGGGCCGAACGGGGCGGGTAAGAGCACGCTGGTGCGGGCGCTGCTGGGGGACCTGGCGCCGGACAGCGGGAAGGTTCGGATCGGCAGTGGTGTGGATGTCGGGCATTACCGCCAGTCGCACGAGGGGCTGGACCTGAATCTGACGGTGGTGCAGTACCTGCAGCGGTTCGTGCCGGGTGAGACGGAGCAGGCGGGGCGCGATCTGGCGGGGGCGTTTTTGTTTTCGGGTCAGGAGCAGGATAAGCCGCTGGGTGTGCTCAGCGGTGGTGAGCGCAGCAGAGCGGTGCTGGCGGGGCTGGTGGCGGGTGGGCACAACCTATTGGTGCTGGATGAACCGACGAATCACCTGGATATATCGAGTGCGGAGCGGTTAGAAGTTGCGCTGCGGCAGTTCACGGCGGAGCGGTCGGGATTCGGGCAGAAGGTCAGCGGGGGTGGGACGCTGATTTTAATTACGCACGATCGGATGCTGCTGCAGGATCTGGTGGATCATCTGATCGTGCTGGATGGTGATGGGAAAGCGGAGCACTTTTTTGGCAGCTACAGCGAGTACGCGGAGTCGGTGCGGCGGGCGGCGGAGCGGGAGAAGGAGGTTCGGGACGCGGGCGCGAAGGTGAGGGCGGCGCAGGTGCGGCCTGCGAAGCGTGCGGATAAGCGCGCGGGCAAGGGTGCGCGTGGAAAATCTGACAAGGCACCTGCGGGGGCGCTGTCGAAGCTGAATCACGCATCGCTGGAGAACCGGATTGAGAAGATTGAGTCGCGGCTGAGGGGTGTGGATGAGGCGATGGCTGACCCTGGGGCGTATCGAGACGCGGAAGGGATCAAGCGTCTGCAGGCCGAGCGCGAGGGGCTGGCGCAGGAGTTGGCGCCGCTGGAGGCGGAGTGGGCGCGGCGTGCGGAGGGGTGAGTGATGCGGGTTGAACGCGGGGAGCGCTAGACGGATGCGCTGCGGGCGACGGAGATGAGGGTGTCTACGGCGACGGAGACTTCCTCGGCGTCGGGTGTGTCGGAAGCGAGTTGGGAGAGTGCTTCCTCTGCAGCTTTGGTGATGGGGTAGAAGCCGTATCCTCCGCCGGCGCCTTTGAGCTGGTTGCAGAGGCGGGCGAGGACCTGGGTGTCGTTGCCGGTCCTGGCGGTTTCGAGTTCTTCGATCATGAAGGCGAGTTGGCCGACGAACTCCTCGATGAGCGGGAGCATGTCCGGGTCGTCGGTCTTGGTGCTGCGCAGGAGGCCGCCGACGGATTCGCCGTTGCGGTTTTCGATCAGTGCGTCGACGATCAGCGAGCGGAGGTTGGGCATGTCGAAGGGCTTGGCCAGGAAAGCGTTGCCGCCGTACTCGAGGCTTTTTTTCTCGATGTCCGCGTCGGCGTCGGCGGAGACGACCACGATGACGATGTTGGCGTTTCGCTTGCGGACCTCTTTGATGAAGTCGAACGCGAGGGGGTTGTCGGCGTGGGCGTCGACGAGGATGAGGTTGATGTCCGCGTTGTACTTGAGCGATTCGCGTGCCTCGGGGACGGTCTCCATGGCGAGTACGCCGAGGCCGATTTTCTCGAGCCAGAGGCTGTAGAGTTTGCGGTCGGCTTCGAGCTCGTCGACGATCAGGGCTCGGCCGAGCTGTTGGCCTTCGCTGTTGCGTTCGCAGTAGTGCCGCAGGGATTCTTCGTCGGTCAGCTCGACGAACTGGTCGAGTTCGATGACCTGTGAGAAGACAACGGAGACCTCGTGGACGACGCCCTTGAGGTGGCGCACGCGGACGATGGAGCCCTCGATCCTGACGATTTTTTTGTCGCGGGTCGGGAGGTGGACGACGCAGGCGCAGTCGGTGTGGACGTATCGGCCGTGGAGGAAGGCGATGCCGCTTTTGCTGAGGTTGCGTGGGACGACGTAGCAACTGGCCTCGCCGCCGTTGGGGTGGACGAAGGTGACGGCGATATCGCCGACGTTGTAGTCGACGCGCAGGTGGCGGTGCTCCTGCATGGGGGTGTTGTTTTTGCTGGCGGTGTTCATGGACTCGATCACGCGTCGCTTGTCGCGCGCGGTGAGTCGGATGGTCTCGATCGGGGCGTGGTGGTGGTCGGTGGGCATGGTTATCGGCGGCCCTGGTTGGTGGCGGCGGGAGATCGGCCGAGGCCACCGCGACACCGTAACGCGGGAGTTATCGGCTATGGGCGGCGCGGACTTGGGGCGGGTTAGCGGGCCTGGCGCGGAAGTGGATCGGCGGGACCGGTGTAATCGTTACGCGCGGCGCAGGTGCTGGGGTTAGGTGTGCGGTGCCGTTGACAGGAATAAGAGTGGTTCAGCGTGTGGGGTCGAGGCCGAGGCCGCGTTGGAGGACGTCGAGGGGGCCGATGCGGTCGATCCGGGCGTCGAGTTCGCGCTCGATCTGGGGGTAGTCGCGGACCGGGGGTGCGGGGGTGAGGTCGATGGTGGCGTCGGGGTCGATTTGGGTGAGGCCGAGGGAGCCGTCGCCGGTGACGGTGACGATCCATCGGCCCTGGTCGAGGCGGCGGTAGACGGCTTTGCCGACGGCTTGGGGGGCGGATTGCCAATCGATGCGGTCGAGCATGGGGTCGATGATGACGGCCTGGTCGGGCGGTGTGGCGGCGTCGAAGACGCGGCGGATCCAGAGTCGGCCGTCGAGGACGATGTAGTCGATGTAGACCTCGCCGTAGGGATCGAAGGGAGTGGGGATGATGCGGTCGAGGCCTTCGGCGGTGCGGATGGCAACCGAGAGGGTGCGGCCGTCGACGATGAGTTCGGTGACGGCGGTGCGTCGGACGGCGTGGTTGTAGCTGGTGCGGAGGTGCTCGTAGCTGCGGTGGACCTCGCGTAGGCGGTCGCGGTAGACCTGTTCGGCGAGGCCGGATCGGACGACGCGGTAGCCGGCTGTGGCGGCGAGGGTGATGGCGAACGCGGTGGCGGTGATCCAGATTCGTTGGGTGAAGCGCATGGTGTTGTCAACGGCTGGGGCGGGTTACCACTGGAGTGCTTTACGTTCGACGGCGGCGAGGAGTTTGTCGAAGACGGTTTCGGGGTCGCCTGCGCCGTCGACGACGACGTAGGCGCCGGGGTGGTCGGCGGCTTGTTCGAGGTAGGCCTGGCGGAGCGGCTCGAAGGAGTCGGAGCCTTTGATCTCCATGCGGTCGGAGAAGAGTGAGGGGCCGGTGGCTTTGGGTTGATTTTTGGTGCCCTTCTGGAGGCCCATGAGGCGTCGGGTGGCGGTGCCTTCATCGACATCGAAGATGACGACGATGTCGGGCCATGCCCAGTGCAGTGCGATCTGTGCGACGACGAGGATGTCGGCTTTGGACATTCCGCCGAGGGTGCCCTGGTAGGCGAGTGTGGAGCTGACGAAGCGGTCGGCGAGTACGAAGTCGCCGGCGGCGAGGGCGGGGTTGATACGGTCGGCACAGAGTTGGGCGCGGCTGGCCATGTAGAGGAGCATCTCGCAGCGTTGGTCCATGTCGGCGTTGGCGGGGTCGAGCAGGATCTGGCGGATCTTCTCGCCGATGGGTGTGCCGCCGGGTTCGCGGACGGCGCACAGGCCCAGGCCGGCGGACTGGACCAGTCGGCTGAACATGTGGAACTGGGTGGTCTTGCCGCAGCCGTCGGGGCCATCGAAGGCGATGAACCGGCTATGGAGCTTTTTGATCCACTCTGGGGGCGTGCCCGGCATGGGTGGTGGGCTCCTCGCGGCGCGTTGGAGGCGGTCCGGGGGCGATCGCCGTGGCCGGTATCGCATCGAAAGCGGCCGAATGGGCCGATACACAAGTATACGCTAACGGGACTGTTATCGAAAATTTTGGGGGGATTGGGGGAAAAATCGCGGCTGTGGGTACTGGGCGGGGCATATGATGGCGTGTGGGGGGCGGGATCGGGCGCGAAAATTGGGTGTGTGACGCATGACTAATGACGGGTATCTCAACGCTTACCGCAAGTCGGTCGCGGAGCACGGGTCGGGGTTCGGGGCGACGCTTTGGGCGAGCCCGCGGACGCAACATCTGCGATTTGAGGTGTTTAAGCAGATGTGTGCGATGGGTGGTAAGCGGGTGCTGGACGCGGGGTGCAGCCGGGGGGATTTCGCGGCGTATCTGTTGGGTGAGGGGGTGGTATTTGAGCGGTATGTGGGGGTGGATGCGCTGGTGGATGTGATCGAGTTCGCGCAGGGGCGGGGGCTGGCGGGGTGTGAGTTTCATGCGGGGGATTTTGTGGCGTCGCCACGGCTGATGCGGATCGGGGACCCGCAGGTGGTGTGTATCTCGGGGGCGCTGAACACGATGAGCGACGGGCAGGTGAAGGGGGTGTTGGAGGCGGCGTGGGAGGCGGCGGGGCAGAGCCTGCTGTTTAACTTTTTGTCGGATCGGGCGGGGTCGGGGGCGCCGCAGCAGGCCGAGCCGGCGCGGCGGTTGGACACGATGGGGCTGATGGATTGGGCGCTTAAGCGGACGCCGCGGGTAGCGATGCGGCAGGATTATTTCCCCAACGGGCACGACGCGACGATCATGATGGGTAAGTGAGGGATGTGCGGGTGGCAATTCGCTATGCACTGCGACGTAGGTGTGCGCACAAAAATGAATGTGGTACTGAACCGGCGTGGAGAGTGCAGCGTGTGCGGTAGCGGTGATTGCGACCGGTTGATTGATTAACGCTTGGAGAACTGGAACCTGGCGCGGGCGCCGGGTTGGCCGTATTTTTTGCGTTCGACCTCTCGGGCGTCGCGGGTGAGGAAGTCGTTGTCGCGGAGGGTTTGTTCGAGTGTGGGGTCGTAGCCTTTGAGTGCGCGGCTGAGGCCGAGCAGGACGGCGCCGGCCTGGCCGGTGTATCCGCCGCCGTGGACGGTGACGTGGACGTCGAGTTTTCCCTCGGTGTTGGTGGCTTTGAGGGGCGAGGCGACGTCGTTGCGGTCGCGTAGCTGGTTGAAGTATTTTTCGACCGGGTGGTTGTTGACGATGAACTTGCCGTCGCCGGCCTTGATGCGGACGCGTGCGACGGAGGACTTTCGCCGGCCTGTGCCGAGGTAGAAGCCGCCGCGGTCGGGCTTGGCGGGCTCGGCAACGATGACGGGCTCGGGTGTTTCGAGCGCATCGATCGTGGCGTCGACGGCCGGGGTGGCGAGGGGTGCGTCGGTTTCGGTCGGCGTGTCTTGGGACATCGGGTCAGTCCGTCCGGGTTAGCGGGGTCAGTGCCGCGGGTCGTTTGGAGTCTAGCTTACGGTTAATGGTTCGGGTGCCTGTGCCTGGTGCGGGTGGTCGGCGCCTTTGTAGACCTTGAGTTTGTCGAGCATGTGCCGTGCGAGCTTGTTCTTGGGGAGCATGCGGCGGACGGCGTTTCGCAGGAGCAGCTCGGGCTTGTTCTCGAGCATCCAGCGGTAGCTGACCTGCTTGAGGCCGCCGGGGTGGCCGCTGTAGCTTTGGTGGAATTTCTGATCGAGCTTGGCGCCGGTCATGCGGAGCTTTTCGGCGTTGGTCACGACGATGAAGTCACCGACATCGTGGTGCGGTGTGTACTCGGGCTTGTGCTTGCCCATGAGGATGACGGCGAGTTGCACGGCGAGCCGGCCGAGGATCTGGTCGGTGGCGTCGACGTGGTGCCAGTTTTGCGGAACTAGCTTGTTTTTGGCTAAGAATGTCTGGCGGTTCATGTAAAGCCTCTGCGCGAACCGGGCTTAGGTCCGAACGAGGTAATGTAGCCTGTTGGGCGGGAGTGTCAAGTGGGCGGTGTGGGCGTTGGCCGTGTGGTGAGCGGTGATTTGCAATCTGTGGGTGGATCATGCATAACACCGGCCCTGGAAGATGCTAAGGCAGATGCTAAGACAATGGCTGGGCGATGCCGGGAGCATATTTTTACAACGCCCTTTGCAAGGAGGCCGGCTATGGAAACTACTTTAATCATTCTCAAGCCCGATGCGGTGCAGCGTGGGTTGATCGGGCGGGTGGTCGGGCGGTTCGAGGACAAGGGGTTGCAGGTCGTCGGAATGAAAATGATGACGATCAGCCTGGACCTGGCGGCGACGCATTACGCGGACCACCAGGGCAAGCCATTTTATGCGGGGCTGGTGGCGTTCATGACGGACAAGCCTGTGGTGGTGATGGCGCTGCGTGGCAAGGGGGCGATCGCGGTGTGCCGGAAGATGATGGGGGCGACGTTCGGGTCGCAGGCCGAGCCGGGGACGATCCGGGGGGACTTTGGGCTTAGCAATTCTTTTAATCTGATTCACGGGTCGGACAGCGCGGAAGCGGCGGAGCGGGAGCTGGGGTTGTTCTTCAAGACGGGCGAGGTGATCGAGTACGGGCGTGCGATCGATCAGTGGGTGTACGACCTGTCGGGCGGGAAGGCGGAGTAGAGGGGCGGGTCACTGCGGGGGCTCGGGGGTTACTGCGGCTGGGGCCAAGACACGCGGTAGGTGTAGCCGGGGTTGATCAGACCCGATACCTGGGCGGCGAGGTCCTGGTGCAGGCGGGCGGCGTTCTCCAGGCGCAGGCTGTCGCCGACAAACCCGCCGAAGACGTCGGCACCATTCTTGAGCAGTAGCTGGGCGTAGGGGGCGTAGATCATCGCGTGCAGTTGGGCGTTGTCCTGGATGATCATCGGGTCGCCGGTGAGGGCGTAGATCACCGCATTGGATGGGCCCTGGGTGTTCTCGTTGAATCTGGTGGTGTCGTACATCTCCATGCCGTTGTCCAGGTAGAGCGTGAGGGTTGCGCCGTCGAGCAGTTGCAGTTGTGCGGTGTCGTCCATGATGAAGGTATCGTCACACAGCACGGTGACGTCGCCGCTTATCTGGACGATGGCGGAGTCCCTGATCTCGAATCGGTCGCAGTGCAGGTCGCCGCTGAGTGTTTGGGTGGTGCTGCCGGTGTAGAGTGCGTCGCCGGTGCTGGCGGGCATGTGTGAGGGGTTGACGATGTTGTGAATACCCGCGGGGTGATCCAGGTCGTCGGTGACGCCGGTGATGGCTGCGGTGCCGCTGAGACCGATCACCGAAAGCAGCAGGGCGCCGGGGCCGGCGGCGAGGTCGCCCTGGATGACGGCGTTGTTGAATAGCTGGGCGGCGAGCAGCGCGGTGGAGTTGGTGGAGATCGAACAGTCGAGGATGTTGGCGCCGCCGTAGGCGCCGAGGGTTGAGTCGAACGCGTCGATGCGGGCGTGGTCTTGCAGGAGGATGCTGTCGGCCACGGCAACGACGCCGCCGGTGATGTTGCCGACGGCGACGATTTGTGCGGCGGTGAGTGCGGTGTTGTAGAAGCGGACCTCATCGATCTTGCCGCCGAAGCGCCAGTTGGGGACGGCTTCGGGTGAGCCGTCGACTTCGCCGCCGATCGCGGCTTCGCCCGAGTCGGTTCCCCAGGTGTTCGAGTATCCGCCGGCTGAATCCTGAGCGACGAGTTGGCCGTCGACATAGATGCGGCGCTGCCTGGCGTCGGCGTCGTGTACGCCTACGACGTAGTGCCACGCGTCGGCGGTCAGTACAACCGGGGTGTCGATGATGACCGGGTTGACGCCGCGGGAGAAGAACCGGACGCTCCGGGTGCCGCCGTCGCCGATGCTAAGGGCGTAGCCGCTTTCATTGTTGTCATGATCGTCAACGAAGATGCGTTGATCCCCACCGGCGGTCGTCGAACGCACCCAGGAGGTCATGGTGAAGCTGCCGGTGGCGTTGGGGAAGCCGGGGATCTGGACATGGTCGTTGTTGCCGTCGAGCTGCAGTGCGCCGGAAGTTTGGCCCGTGGTCCAGGTGGGGCCGTGGATCAGGTCGCCGTCGTAGCCGTTGCCGGACGAATCGGCGGCGGTATCGCCGGAGGCGTCGTCGAACTTCCAGTGGCCGAGCAACTCGGGCTCGGGCAGAGAGATCGGGGTCACCACCGCGGTGACGGTGTAAGTGACGCCGCCGTAGGTGGCGGTCGCGGTGAGCGTGAGTGGGTCATCGCCGTCGTCGGTCAGGTCGCCGTCGCCCTCACTGGGCGCGGAGATGGTGCCGTCGCCGTTGGTGTCGGCGCCGTCAATAGCGGTGATCGTGTAGGTACCGCCGGCGAGGGGTTGGTCGGCGACCCACACGCCGTGGGGGCGGTCGGTTCGCCAGGCGGCGGTGGGGTCGTCCCGGACATAGTGCAGGGCCAGCTCGAGGGCGGACTCGGCGATAGCGCGCGCCTGGGCGCTGTGGGTGATGTTGCGGGAGATGCCCAGGGTGGTGGTTTGGGCGGTGAGGAAGCCGAGCGAGAGGACCGAAGCGACGGCGACGGAGATCATGACCAGGAGCAGCGCGATGCCGCGTTGTCGGCGGTGCTTCGGGTTGGTGTTGATGGGGTTGGGGTGCACGGTCAGGCCTGTGGTTGAGCGGTTTATTCGACGCGGGTGCGGAGTGCGGCTGCGCCGATGGCGGTATCGGTCAGGTCACCGGCTTGAAGGGTGATGCGGTAGCTGACGCGGTTGGCGGCCAGGGGGTCGGATTGGTCGAGGGCGAGGTCGAGGGCGGTGACGCCGGCGGCCCAGCGCTCGGGGGGGAAGTAGGTTCCCGATTTGAGAGCGGCGGTGATCGTCACGAAGTTGTCGGTCAGTTCGTACTCGGTGTCGGCTGCGTCGATCTGTGTCTGCGACCAGGCGTCGGGGAAGACGGTGGTGTAGGAGAGGATCTCGTCGGTGGCGTCGTCGCATTCGATGTGTTGGATCTCGGTGCGGTCGGGTTTGTTGTTGGCGTTGGGGTCGGCCTGCCAGAGGATCAGGTAGCCGTCGCCCTGGGCGAGGATTTGTTTGCATGAGCGGACGGCGGCGCTGATGCGGGCGGTGGCGGCGGTGTGGCGGACGAGCAGGGCGCGCATGTCGTGCTCGCTGTCGGTGCCGTAGGAGGTGGCGGCGAGCATGGCGGTGACGGCGAGGCCGACAATGCTGGTGATGGATAGCGCGAGCAGGAGTTCGAGGAGGGTGAGGCCTGCTCGGTGACGGATTGCGCGGGGGGCACGCCGTTGAGAGTGATGGGAGGGGAGAGTCACTCGAGCGGCTCCGGTACGAAGCGGGTGATGTGCCATTGGCGGCCTCGCTCGTCGGTGACGGTGACGGTGAGTGTGTGGCCGGCGACGGCGCCGAGGCCGGGGACGGTGACGGTTTCGCTGACGACGGATACGGCGCGCGAGAAGAGCTGGAAGACGTCGGGGTAGTCGATGCCGAGCGCGTCGGTGACGGTAGCGAGGCCGACGCCGTCGGTTAAGCCGTGGAAGTCGTCGATGTTGTTGAACAGGTCGCGGGTGATCTCGCCGAGGTCGGGGCCGATGCCGTAGAGGCTGAGGAAGCTTGTCGGTTTGTTGGAGCCGACGGCGAGGATCTCTTCGAGGAGGGCTTCGGCGAGGAAGACGGCGCGTTGGGCGTGGAGGGCTTCGTAGGTCTGGGCCTGGCCTACGACGATGGACTGGGCGATGGCGGCGACGGAGAAGGTGAGGATGGCTGAGGCGATCAGGGTTTCGAGCAGGGTGAAGGCGCGGCGGGAGCGGCGGTGGGTTGGTCGCGGGATGTGGGGGTGGTCGGGCATGCGTTTGGAGTGTGTTGCTACGCGGTGTTGTCCAAGGTTGTTACGCCGCGGGGCGCGGAGACGGCGCAGACCGGCGATACGATCCGTACAACCCTTACAAGGTGAATCGGATACCGGGGGCCGTGGGTTTACTCAATCGTGGTCGGGTCGGCGGTGGTTACCGGACGTGGGTGTCGGTTAGGGGGTCTTATTCATGTGGCGCAATGGTTCGATAGCAGAGCAGGCGGGGTTTTGCATTGGCAAACGGGGCTGTCAGCGCTCGCGCTTCGGAGCACTGGCGGGCAAGCCGCCAGTGGCACGGGGATGGGGTACCACTGACCAGCGGACTTGTTTGTGACACACGGGGATGGTGGGCGGTGCCCACCCTACGGGGAGTGTCGGTGGCACGCGGGGGGTGAGGTCTGACGGAGACGGTACTTGTCATGGGTCGACGATCGAAAAATCGCGGTGGGTTCACGCTGGTTGAGGTCGTTATGGTGGTCCTGGTGATCGCGATCGGGGCGGCGGCGGTGGCGCCGATGCTTGGGGATACGGATGTCGGGCGACTCAAGGCGGCGGGACGGTCGCTGCTGGCGGATCTGGACTATGCGCGGGTTGAGTCGATCTCGCACACGGACGATACGCGGGTGGTTGTGCTGGATGGGGATGGGGGCGGGTATCACCTGGCGGCGGCGTCGGCGACGGGGACGCCGCTGGCGCACCCGGTTGGGGATGGTGAGTACGACGTGCGGTACGGGCAGGCGGGGGCGTCGTATCTGAGCGGGGTGTCGGTCGCGGGCACTGCGGTCGGGGGGGACGATCAGTTGGGGTTTGGTATCTATGGTCAACTCGATCAGACCGGCGACGCGACGATTACGCTGAGCAGCGGGGAGTACTCGCTGGTGATTACGGTTGATGCGAGCATGGGCGAGGCGTCGACGGGGGCGGTGGTCGGGCCTTAGTAGAGGCGCGGCTGGGGGCGGGGTAGCGGGGCAACCGGTCGGCGAAGGCGGTATAATCGCGTGCTTGAAACCCGTACACATTCCATCCAGACCCAGGGCCGCGGGCGAGACGAAGGGCAATACGGAGGCGGTCGCACCGGCGGCGGGCGGGGCGGGCGAGGACCCTAGCATGACCCAGGTTCCCGGGCGTAGCTGGCAGAAGACGGCGGACTCGAGCAAGCGCGGCGACGTGCCCGAGGGGCTGTGGATGCGCTGCCCCGAGTGCGAGGCGATGGTGTATCGCAAGAACGTCGAGCAGAACCTGCATGTCTGCCCCGAGTGTGATTACCACTACCGGATTGGTGCGGATCAGCGGGTGGAGCAGCTATGCGATCCGGGCAGTTTTGAACCGATGTGGGTGGGGCTGGCACCGGTGGATGCGCTCGAGTTTGTGGACCTGAAACCGTACAAGCAGCGGCTGGTGGATGAGCAGGCGAAGACGGGGGAGATGGACGCGCTGATCTGTGGGAAGGGGTTTATCAAGGGTCGTGGGGTGGTGGTGGCGGCGATGGACAGCCGTTTCATGATGGGGTCGATGGGGAGCGTGGTCGGGGAGAAGCTGACGCGGACGATTGAGCTGGCGTTGGAGACGGATCAGCCGCTGATAATTGTCAGTTGCTCTGGCGGCGCTAGAATGCAGGAGAGCACGATGAGCCTGATGCAGATGTCCAAGACGTCTGCGGCGCTGGCTCGATTGGATACGGCTGGGGGGTTGTATATCAGTGTGCTGGCGGATCCGACGACGGGGGGCGTGACGGCGAGCTTCGCGATGCTGGGTGATGTGATCCTGGCGGAGCCGAAGGCGTTGATCGGGTTTGCGGGGCCGCGGGTGATCGCCGGGACGGTGCGGCAGACGCTGCCGGAGGGATTCCAACGCAGCGAGCACTTGCTGGAAAAGGGGTTTGTCGACCGTGTGGTTCACCGCAAAGACCTACGAAGTGAGATCAGCCGGATCATCGACTATGCCGGTAAGTGATCGCGGAGTGTTGTGGGTCGCAGGGGTGGCGGCGCGGTGGGTGGCGGTTTTGGTGGTTGTCGCGGCGGTGTTGGGGTTGGCGGGTGGTGACTGCCTGGCGGCGGACCGTGACGGGCTGACGAAGTTTTCGAGCCGGTTTTACACGATCTACTCTGGGCTATCGAAGGCCGAAACGAAAATTTATGCGACGCACATGGACCTTGTGTTCGCCGAGTACAAACGGCGGTTCAGGTCTTTCCGTACGCGCAACGCGCGGCCGATGCCGTTGTATTTATTCCGCACGCGGGAGGACTACGTCACGTTCATGGCGAAGCAGGGGATCGACGCGACGGCGTCGGGTGGTATGTTTTTTATCCGCGAGTCGGCGGAGGGGCTGGCGACATGGACGGAGGGGTTCAGCCGGTCGTATGTGTTCTCGGTGTTGCAGCACGAGGGGTTCCACCAGTTCGCGCATGCGTACATCGGGCACCACCTGCCGCGGTGGGCCAACGAGGGGTTGGCGGTGTACTTCGAACAAGGTGTGATCGCGGGCAACCAGATGAAGCTGGGGATGACCGATGGGGATCGAGTTCGGCCTGTGCAGAACGCGTTGGATGAGAACAAGGCGATCGACTTTGACGAGCTGTTGGACATGGACGGTTTTGAGTGGAACGACAACATGCAGACGAACCCGTATGTGGGGCACCTGCAGTATGACCAGTCGTGGTCGATCGCGCACTTTCTGATTCATGGCGAGGGGGGCAAGTACCGCAAGGCGTTTGAGAAGTACCTGATCCTGGTGAACAAGGGACGCACGAGCAGCAAGGCGTTTGGCGATGCGTTCGGGACGGAGCGGACGGATGGGTTCCGAGAGCGTTGGGAGGAGTTCGCCCGGGCGATGCGTCCTGACCCGTTTACGACGGCGGTGGGCCGGATGAAGTTTTTGGCGCGGGGGCTGCGGCGTTTGCAGGAGCGGGAGATGGATACGCCGCGCGATATCGGGCAGTTGCGCGAGTCGTTACGGGAGATCGAGTTTCGGATCGTGCAGGAGAGCAGCGGGGATAAGTATGAGCTGACGTCGATGGACGATGAGACGTTTGAGTATGAGCGGTCGAACGGGAGTGTGGGAGAGTTTTTGCTGCTCGAAGCGGCGGGTGGGGGTCAGCCGCCTCGCCTGACGGCTCCGGGGCTTAAGCCCGTGCCGACGGCGACGTGGACGCGGACGGCGGACGGGGAGTTGTTGGTGGATATGGTGTATCGGTAGGCGGGCACTTCACGCGGGTCGATCAGATTTACAAAACCAGTCCGTCCAGCGAACCGAGGCCGAGGGGTTCGCGGGTGAAGAAGGGTTCCGCGTAGCGCGTGCCGATGCGGCTGCCCATGTAGCCGTTCATCTGGCGGACCCATGCGACGACGGGGCGGTTTTTTTCGGGGACGACGAACTGTGATTCGTAGGCGAGGATGGATTGTTCTTTGGTGTCCATCTGGTCGGTGATGTCGAGGCAGAAGCTTGGTGACGCGACGTGGCGGAGGTGGGTGCAGTAGTAGTAGAACAGCCACTTGGGGTAGATCGGGTCGCCGGGGATGTCGGTCTTGGTGAGCTTGGCGTCGAAGCGGGCGTCCTCGACGATGCGGGTGGTGGCGCGGTGGTCGGGGTGGGCGTCTTCGGGGTGTGGGAGGAAGACGATCGCGGCTTGGTGCTCACGGATGGCGGCGGCGACGGCGTGGCGCGCGGCGAGTGTGTGTTCGACCCGGCGGTTGGTCAGGCCGAGCAGGCGGCGACGGACGCCGAGGATCTTGGCGGCGGCGGACCACTCTTTTTCGCGGATGGCGGGTGAGCCGTGCGGGGTGGGTTCGCCGTTGGTGATGTCGAGGACAAGGACGTTGTGGCCTTGTTGGGCGAGGCGGGCGATGGTGCCGCCCATGGCGAGTTCCTGGTCGTCGGGGTGTGGGCCGGCCACGAGGATGTTCGCCATGGGAGGGTTCCTGTCGCGGTGCGCGTCGGTGCGCTGGTCAGGAGGTTACGGCCAGGGTGTTGGCCGGGGTTGATGCGTCGCACGCGGGTTGATCGAGGCGCCAGGTCAGTTGGCCGTTGGCGCAGTCGATGTGGGCGGCGAAGAACTGTCGGCGGTACTTCCAGAAGAGCGGCCAGATGATCTGGCGGTCGGTGTCGGGGATGGGCAGCGCGTCGATCGCGTCGGGGTCGTGCCATCCGAGGGTGCCTTCGCTGATCGCGGTGGGGGCGACGTCGACGGGTCGTGTGATTTCGTAGAGGAACATCAGCCAGTGGGTTTGGTCGTCGTAGCCGGACTCGGAGACGATGCCGGTCAGGTGCAGGTCGTCGGTGGTGATGGCGACGGCGGTTTCTTCGGCGACTTCGCGGATGGCGCAGGCGGTTGGGCTTTCGCCGGTTGATTGGTCGAGCTTGCCGCCTACGGGAGAGTAGAGGTCGCGGTTGGGCGGGCGGAGTCGGTGCAGCAGCAGGACGCGGCCGGCGGGGTCGAAGAGGTAACAGAGGACGGCGATTTTGTAGGGCAGCGCGGGCACCACTTCATCATAGCGGAAGGGTGTTGGGTGAGGCGGGGTGGGCGGGAGTTCGTCACTGACTCGCGGGCTTGTCAGTGCCACCCGGGGGTTGCCGGTTGCTCAAGTGGACCGTCTTAATCGTCGGAGGTGACCGGTTCGGGGACGCCGAAGGTTGGGGCGTCGGCGGGTTCGGACCAGTCTTCGCAGTTGGGCAGGCTCAGTTCCATGGGGCAGGTCTTGCGGTAACCGAGCTTTCGGATGATTTCGAGAACCTCGGTCCAGGTGGGGTAGGGTTTCTGGTTGACGCGTTTGTAGGCGTCGATGGCCATGATGAACAGGAACTGCTCGGGGTTCATCTCGCCTTCTTCGGCGGCTTTCATGAAGTCGCTGCGGCGTCGGCCCGGGCCGCGTCGTCGCTCGAGGCCGGTGTCGTTTCGGCGGTCGATGACGGACTTGCGTCGGTCTGATTTGTTTCTGCGGTTTGGTTCTTCTGTCCCGTCCTTCGGCATCGGTGTTCTCCCCGTGGCATCGACGTGCGCCATTGGCGTGCCCGCGGGGAGCGGCCGGCGGCTAATCGTCATCGTCGTCGTCGAAGAAGTCGTCCTCGTCGTCGTCATCGTCGTCGAGGAACTCGTCGTCGTCATCTTCATCGTCAAAAAAGTCGTCGTCCTCAAGGTCGTCGTCGAGTTCGGCGGCGGCGTCGGGTGTTGGCCAGCCTGGGCGTGCCCAGGACGCGTCGGCGGGGGTGGTTGGGTTCGCCGTGGAGCGTGGGGTTTTATCCATGGTGAATTCCTCCGTTGTCGTAGTAGACGATTCTACGATTAATGTCCCGTGTGCGGTGGTCTTATCATCGGCAAGAACGTTGGCCCGTCCACCGATCGCGGTTACACTATCCAAGCGAATCTATTTGTCAATAGATTAATGTGAGCGTTGCGGGCATGCAGCAATCGCGGCTGGGGGGGCTGGTTCGCGGCGGCGGTTGGGTGGGTCCGGTTACGCGGTTTGTAAGGGTAATCATGGCAGGATCCGAGCCAACGCGGGCGACAGGTGGGCAGACGGGCGGGCCGAGGCGTGGCAGTTGGCATGGTGCGGAGGCGCTGGCGGCGTGGGTGTTGCCGGGGTTGGGTCATTATTTGTTGGGCGAGCGCAAGCGGGGGCTGATCCTGGCGGTGAGCATCGGGTCGCTGTGGGTTGGCGGTTTGCTGATCGGCGGGATCAGCGTGTGCGATAAGGTGGATCGCAAGGCGTGGTTCATCGGGCAGGCGCTGATGGGGCCGTCGTGGGCGGCGGACTGGTATCACCAGCGGCTGAAGCATCAAGCGATTGTTAAGGGTGCGGCGCAGTACGAGCCGAGCTATGGGCGTCTTAGCGAGCAGGGGATTTTGTACACGGCGCTGGCGGGGCTGCTGAATCTGTTGGCGGTGATCGATGTGGTGTACCGCGAGCCGCGCGGGGGTGGCGAGCCGGAGGCGGGCGCGGAAGCGCCGGTGGGTGAGGCGAGCGTATGACGCCGAGCATTCTGATGGTGGCGGCGGGTTGGGGCGCGGCTGGGGTGTTGGGGTATCGGCCGTTTCTGGCGCCGCTGCCGATCGATGACTACTGGCTGGTGCTGCTGCTGCCGCTGGTGTGGGGGATCTCGGTGGTCTACAAGGCGATCAAGCTGGAGGACCTGGGGCAACTCTACAAGCAGGCGGCGGTGCTGACCGCTCAGATATTGACTTTCATGGTGTTGGCGGCGGCGGGGCTGTGGTTGGTGTCTGAACTGCTATAGCGGCCGGTGGGGCGCGGATGGGTCGTGAGCGCTGTGTCGGGCGTGAAACAAAAAAAAACGAAACTATGAAGACGCTGCTTGCCCAACTGATTTCCGGCCAACCGCTGAGCGCTGACCAGGCGGCTCAGGCGTTCGAGAAGATTATGACGGGGCAGGCGAGCGAGGCGCAGACGGCTGCGGTGCTGAGTCTGATCCAGTCGCGCGGGCCGACGGCGGGTGAGTTGATCGGTGCGGCGAAGGTGATGCGCGCGAAAGTTGAGCGGGTTGAGGTACCGCGTGGGTTGACGGCGATCGATACCTGCGGGACGGGCGGCGATCACGCGGAGACATTTAATATATCGACGGCGGCGGCGATTGTGGCGGCGGGTGCGGGTCGGCCGAGGGGCGTGGTGGTCGCGAAGCACGGGAACCGGGCGGTGACCAGCCGGTCGGGTAGCTCGCAGGTGTTGGAGACGCTGGGGGTGAAGCTGGCGGTGAACGGGCCGACACTGACGAAGTGTCTGGATGAGGCGGGGATCTGTTTTTGTTTCGCACCGTCGCACCACCCGGCAATGAAGCACGCGGCGAAGGTGCGGAAAGAGCTTGGATTTCGCACGATATTTAATCTGTTGGGGCCGCTGACGAACCCGGCGGGTGCGCGGCGGCAGGTGATCGGGGTGTATGCGGTGCACCTGACGGAGTTGATCGCGCAGGTGCTGCTGCAACTGGGCGCGGAGCACGCGATGGTGGTGCACGGTGTGCAGTCTGCGGGGGCGTCGGGGCGGGCGATCAGCGCGGCGGGCGGGGCGTTGGATGAACTGACAACCAGCGGGAGCAGCCGTATCAGCGAGGTGGTTGGCGGGCAGGTGAATACTTATGAGGTTGATCCGACGACGCTGGGGATGGCGCTGGGGCACCCGGCGTCGATCTGGGCGGATGGTCCGGAGTCAAGCGCGAAGATCATCCGGGCGGTGCTTGATGGTGCGCCCGGGCCGGCGCGGGATGTTGTGTGTTTGAATGCGGCGGCGGCGTTGGTGGTGGCGGGGTTGGCGGATGAGCTGACCGACGGGTTACAGTTGGCTGGGGCGGCGATCGACAGCGGGGCCGCGGCTGGGGCGCTAAAGAAGCTGTCGCAGATTAGTTCAGCGGATGAATCTTGATGTGGCCGGTGGTGTTGAGCGAACGGATCAGAGTCAATTAGCACAACGAGAAACGGATGACACAGGCAACAACGCAGGCGGATCCTTCGGTGATGCGACACGTGATAGCGGCGCTGGTGACGAACGAACCGGGCGTGCTGGCGCAGGTGGCGGGGATGTTCGCGGCGCGCGGGTTCAATATTGACAGCCTGGTGGTCGGGCGGACGGAGAACCCGGAGCTGTCTCGGATGACGATCGTGGTGTGCGGTGATGATGCGGTGCTGGACCAGGTGCGCAAGCAGTTGCAGAAGCTGGTGCCGGTGGTGAAGGTGGTGGACTATAAAGAGGTTCCTTATGTCGAGCGCGACCTGATGCTGGTGCAGGTGTCGACGGCGACCCCGGCTGGGGCCGGGCCGGGTGAGCGCAGCCGGCGTAGTGAGTTGATCGAGATCGCGAATCTGTTTCGGGCGAAGGTGGTGGATGTGAGCCCGGATCAGTTGATGATCGAGCTTGCGGGTGCGGTGGAGAAGGTCGAGGCGATGATCGAGCTGATTCAGCCGTTTGGGATCGTGGAGCTGGCGCGGACGGGCGTGATCGCGATGCCGCGGGGGGTGGATCACAATCGGCCTCGGATGCATCGGGCGGGGGCGGCGGACGCGGGCGGCGGGCAGGGGTCGGGGGGCGGTGCAGGGGTGGATGCGGCTGACCTGCCGCCGGGGTAAAGGCGAGGTTCGGGGTAAATCCGGGTGCGGAGATGGCGGCCGATCACCGATAGAGCATAGACGGGGTGGTGGGTTGGGCTTGTGATGGCCCGGTCTGCCGCTGTGCGTCGCGGTGGATGCGGCGTAGGTTTCGACACGCGAACGCTCCCGAGCAGCGGGCGGCGAGGAGTCTCTCATGGCCAAGGATAAGCGCTACACACTGGCACACGTGACCCACGAGGCGGTCGAGCAGCTCGGGGGGATCGGTACGGTCCTGGAGGGGCTGATGATCTCGCCGGTGTATCAGAAGTCTGTGAAGCGCTCGATCCTTGTGGGTCCGACGGCGACGCACATGAGTGTGGACCCGCAGGAGCGTCTCGGTGAGCACGGGGAGGTGCTGTACAGCTCGATCGATCAGATCGACAAGCTGGGGCTGGCGAACAAATTTCGGCCGGTGGAGTGGGCGTTCAACGTGGCGATCGTTTATGGGAAGCGCGTGTATGACCACCCCGGCGAGAAGCGCAAGGGCGAGGCCGAGGTGTTGCTGATCGATGTGTTCCGCGCGAACCCGGATCGGCTCAACGTGTTCAAGCATCGTCTGTGGGAAACATTTGGGATTGATAGCGCGAAGTACGAGGGGGCGTGGGATTTTGAAGAGTACGTGCGGCTGGCGGAGCCGGCGTTCTATGGGTTGCTGGCGTTGATGGAGCCGGAGGACCTGCCGTGCTTTTTGTTTGCGCACGAGTTCATGGGGATGCCGGCTGCGTTGCAGGCGATCCTGGATGGGCAGGATCAGTTCCGCACGGTGTTCCACGCGCACGAGTGCGCGACGGCGAGACGGATCGTCGAGGACAACCCGGGGCACGACACGATGTTCTACAACGCGCTGGCGCAGGCGCGTGAGCAGGGGCAGTACGTCGAGCAGGTGTTCGGGCCGCAGGGGCACTTCTTGCGTCACGCGCTGGTGAGCCGGTCGCACCTTTGCGATGGGGTGATCGCGGTGGGTGATCACACGCGGGACGAGTTGTTGTTCCTGAACCGGCAGTTCGATGATCAGCCGATTGACCTGGTTTACAACGGGTTGCCGGCGATGAAGGTTGACCTGAAATCGAAGACGCGCAGCAGGAAGATGCTGCTGGATTATTCAGAGGAGTTGCTGGGGTATACGCCGGACGTGTTGATGACACACGTGACACGGCCTGTGATCAGCAAGGGGTTGTGGCGCGACCTGAAGGTGTGTCACGAGATGGACCTGCAGCTATCCGAACAGGGCAAGACGGGGGTGCTGTACATCCTGACCAGTGGTGGCGGGGTGCGTCGGCCTCAGGACGTGTTGGCGATGGAGGAGCATTACGGTTGGCCGCGTAAGCACCGCGAGGGGTACCCGGACCTGGTTGGGCCGGAGGAAGATTTGAACCGGGACGTCGAGGCGTTCAACGCGGGGCATAAAGCGGTGCAGGTCGTGCTGGTGAATCAGTTCGGTTGGTCGCGCGATCGGATCGGGGTGCGGCTGCCGGAGAAGATGGATATTTCGGACCTTCGGCGTGCGACGGATGTGGAGTTCGGGATGGCGACGTATGAGCCGTTCGGGATCAGCCCATTGGAGCCGCTCGGTAGTGGTGCGATCTGTGTGATTTCGAATGTGTGCGGGTGCATGGGATTTGTGAATCACGTGACGAAGGGCAAGGGGACGCCGAACGTGATTGTCGCGGACTTCACGCAGTTGGATCGCGAGCACTCGGCCGAGGAGCTGCGTCATATGAGTGAGGGTGAGCGGACACGGCTGGAGGAGGTCGTGGCTGTGGAGGTCGCGGGCGAGCTGATAGCGCGTCTGCCGAAGACGGACAAGCAGCGTGAGAAATTGATCGAGTCGGGGCAGGTGTTGGTTGGGCGGATGGGGTGGGACCAGGTGCTTGACGAGACCTTGATCCCGATGCTGGATCGGATTCATCCGGCGGGTGGGGCGAAGTCTAAGTCGGCGGCGGCGCAGCGGAAGCGCAAGACGGCGAAGAGCTGAGCGCGGGTGCTGGTGGGGTAGGGAGAGGTGCGGCGAGAGTCCCGCGGTGGAGCCTGGAGGAGGCCGGTCGTTCGGCCGGGTCGCCTCGGGAGAAAGGCTTGGGGATGGGCGCGCGAAAATTCGGAATATTGGCCGGACGGTCGGCGGCGCTGGTGGTGTTGCTGAGTGTGGGTGCGCGCGCGATGGCGGTGCCGCTCGGGTACGCGGTGGATACGCAGACGAGGTTGTGGCAGATCGACCTGGGCAGTGCGGACGCGACGTTGATCGGGACGATGGGGGTGCTGCTGCAGGACATCGCGTATTCGCCGGACGGGCGGCTGTTCGGGACGCGGGGGCGGGTCGATAACGGCAGCTTGTTTGAAATCAGCACGACGGACGCGAGCGCGACGCTGATCGGGAACACCGGCCGCGGGAATACCGAGGGGTTGGATTTCCATAACGGGACACTGGTGGGCGCGGACTTCGCGACGACGCCGACGCTGTTCAGCATCGGTGTTGGTGACGCGGTGTCGGTGGATCTGGTGACCGCACCAGTGCGCACCGGGCGGGTGCGTAGCATCACGGCGCTCGATGATAACCACATGCTGATCCGTGGTGATGATCCCGGGCTGAACTCGCTTTACTCGATGAGTCTGATTGACGGATCGATCAACTTGATCGGTGATGTTCCGGGGCAGCTATTGTCGGGGCTGGACTTCGCGCTTGACGGGCAGTTGTATGGTTTGAATACAGCGGGGCAGGTGTTGTTGATCGATCCGGATACGGCGGCAACGGTTGTGATCGGCGATACGGGTAGTCAGGTTTGGCTGGGGCTAGCGGCGATCGGCGAGATTGTTTTACTGCCGGACCTGATGACGGTGGCGGTGATCCCTGAACCGGTAACCGGCACGCTTTGTGTGATCGGGATCGGGACGCTGGTGCTGGCATCACGCCGGCGCGGTTAGCCCCCCTACCACTTCGGCTTGTCGCGCTTCCATTTCTTCCAATTCAACAAGCCGGCGAGCGTGGGTATTTGGCCGATCCCTTGCGAGATCGTGTTCAGTGTGACTCGATGATTTGCTGCGCGCGTTGGAAGACGCTGTCGAGCATGGGTTCGGTGAGGCGGCCGGTGAATGTGTTTTGCTGGCTGGGGTGGTAGCTGCAGATCACCGTCGGCGCGTTGGCGATGGGGTGCTCGGCACCGTGCGCGAAGGGGTAGGCAGAGCGCGGTCCGTGGAACCAGCCGCGAGTTTTGTAGAGGCGCATGATCGCGTCGAACCCGAGTCGGCCGAGGCAGATCACTACGCGCAGGTTCGGGAGCAGATCAACGGTGTGGTCCAGCCAGGGGGCGCAGTTGGCGATCTCCTGGGTGGTGGGTTTGTTGGCGGGCGGAGCGCAGTGGACGGCGGCGGTGATCATGGCGTTGTGCAACTGTAGGCCGTCGTCGCGCGATGTGGCGGTTGGCTGGTTGGCAAAGCCGGCGCGGTGCATCGCGCGGTACAGCCAATCGCCGGAGCGGTCGCCGGTGAACATGCGGCCTGTTCGGTTCGCGCCGTGTGCGGCGGGTGCGAGACCCGCGATTAGTAATTGTGCGGCTGGGTCACCGAAGTTCGGGACGGGCAGCCCGTGGTATTTTTGAGAGCGGTAGCTGGCTCGCTTTTTTCGGGCGATGTCGCGGCAGTGCTCTCGCAGGCGGGGGCAACGGTCGCAATCGAGCACGGCGGCGGTCATTTCATCGTGGTTATGCGGCGTTTTCACGGGAGGCTTAGCTCAACTCGCTGCGATGGGCCGTTGCGATCGTTACAAACCAGACAGGTGTTATCGTGACGGCATCAGGCCGACCGGGCAACCTGACCACCGTGATGACCGACCGATAACAAATTTCTTTTGAATGTTAAGCGTGACGGAGACCCGGCCGATAACCGAGATAGGTCGGGGTGCTTAACGGGAGAATGAGCCATTTATCCAATACGCCTACTAGTCGACAGTCTGATTGCCGTCATGCTGGTCGGTATTCTGGCGAGTGTGTTGTTGTACAACCGCGAGCAGGACCAGCAGGTGGATAACTATCAATCGGTGCACCAGGCGCTATCGAAGCTGCACGAGCAGGCGATGCTCCAGGGTGCGCTGTATCAGAGTCGGACGGGCCGCGCGGACTTCCCGCGGAATATCTCGCCGACGTGGTTCGCCGAGGAGCCTCTGGCACCGAACAACGGTGAGTTCGCCGTGCCGATCAATGTGATGGTTCCCACGGAGCAGCCCTGGCTTGATGTCGCGCCTGCGGGTGATCTTTCGGACAACCCTCCGGACCCGATCATCACGAACCAGCGGCAGGCGGGGTTCTGGTACAACCCCAACCGCGGGCTGTTCCGGGCGCGGGTGATGCAGCAGAACACGGACAAGCTTTCGCTGGAGATCTACAACGAGTTGAACGGGACGGAGCTGAGGGACGTGCCGCTGCGGACGTCACCGGGGCATCGGCCACAGGCGGTTCCGCTGACGCCTGGTGCGCTGGTTTCCAACGAACCGGACCCGGCGCCGATCAACTAGCCGGCGGCCGCGAGGCGCGGTGAGTCGGGGGAACGGGCGGGCACCTATCTTTTTATGCCGCGCCTTGCCGATGGGACGAGAAGAGAGACTTTGGGCGCTATAAATGCCCTGCATTTCGCATAAGGACAACATCATGTTCAGGGGCTGGAGCGATAGTCCGCGGGTAGCCCGCGGCCGACCTGAACCGCCACCCTCGTGTCGAACGACGGCGGGATGGCGGGTTGTCGCATGGTGCGGCTGAGCGATTGGGCGCGGCTGCGGAATCGGCGACGGGTAACGGCAAGTCTTAGCGGTACACGGTTCACCTTTCTGCGGGTTCATATGGCCTTGGTTGGGAGCTGCCGCGTGTGGAGTCCACACGGCAGAGACAAGATTGATGACAACCAAAACGGAAGAGAGAGGGGGCTGTGCCTACCGGGCCGCCGTATGGCGATCGCTGCCGGTGGTGGTTCTGGTGGCGCTGCTCGCGGCTGGTGGCGGGTGGTTGCACCGGTACGTGGAGCGGTCGCTGGCGGAGGGGTTGGCGGGGAATCTGTCGTCCGTGCTGCGGGCGGAGGTTGCGACGATCGAGTTGTGGCTGGAGTCGCAGCGGTCGGTCGTGCGGTCGACGGCGGCGGAGCCTGCGGTGCGGGTGCTGGCGGCGAAGCTTGCGGGCGTGGGAGAGGGCAACTCGGCGTCGGATCGCTCGGCGGCGCACAGGCAGTTGGAGTCGTATCTCGGGCCGGTTTGTCGATCGCATGGGTACATCGGGTACGTGGTAACGGGTGTTGGTGGCGATGGCCTTGGTGCGTGGCCGGGGGAGGCGGTGGTCGTCGCCGGGCTGGTGGATCGTTGCCCAGCGGTTGCGGTGTCGCTCGAAGGCAGGACGACTGTATCAACGCCGTTTGTGGCCGGGGTTCGTTTGCCTGATGCAAACGGGTCGATGCGACCACTGCGGCCGACGATGCTCGCGTCGGCACCGATCCATGGGCCGGATGGGCGGGTGATCGCGGCGCTCAGCTTCAGGATCGATCCGGAGAGTGATTTCTCGCGCGTGTTGCGGGCGGCACGGACGGGGGCGACGGGCGATACGTATGCGTTCGACACCGAAGGCACGATGCTGTCCGAGAGCCGGTTCGAGGCAGACCTGCGCACGGTTGGGCTGATGCCGAATGATCCGGGCGCACACGCGATGCTCAACGTGCAGGTGCGCGACCCCGGGGGGAATCTGCTTGATGGGCATCGGCCTGCGATGGCGCGGGCGTTTCAGCCGTTGACGCGGATGGCCAAGCTCGCGACGGCGGGTGGTGAGGGAGTCGATGTTGAGGGGTACCGCGACTATCGCGGGGTGGATGTGATTGGGGCGTGGACGTGGCTGGCCGACTATGGCATCGGGATCGCGACGGAGATTGAGCGGAGCGAGGCGTATCGGCCGTTGTATCTGGTTCGCCGGTCGATCGTGGGCGCGTCGTTTCTGCTTGTGGTGACGTGCGTGCTGGCGTGGGCGGTGCGTCAGCGTGTTCGCAGCTTGAGGGGGAAGGGGCGGGCGTCGGCGGATGACAAGGACGAAACGCAATCGAAACGGCTGCGCGAACAGAACGTAGTGCTGGCGGACAAATCCGAGCACTTAATGATCCGCTGTGATGAGTTGCAAGCCGCGTGCAGCGCGGCGGAGACGGCGAACCGGGTGAAGAGCGAGTTTTTGGCGAACATGAGCCATGAGATCCGCACGCCGATGACGGCGATCCTGGGGTACGCCGACTGGCTGCTAGATGATGATGCGCCAGACATCGAACGCGCCGAGTGTGCGCGGACGATCAAGAGCAACGGCGAGCATTTGCTGGGCTTGATCAACGACATCCTGGACTTGAGCAAGATTGAGTCGGAGCGGATGGCGGTGGAGCGCATCGTGTGCGATCCCGGGAGGGTGATCGCGGAGGTCGCGGAACTGATGGACGCGAATGTGCGCGAGAAAGGGCTGACACTGGCGTGCGGGTACGAGGGTGCTGTGCCGAAGACGATCCAGAGCGACCCGACGCGGCTGAGGCAGGTCCTGATCAACCTGGTCGGCAACGCGGTGAAGTTCACGGCGTCGGGGCGGATCGAGATCACGGCGGGGCTGTCGCGGCGCGCCGGGGAGCAGGGCAAGACGTTGTACCTGCGGGTAACCGACTGCGGCGAGGGGATGACAGGCGAGCAGGTCGCGCGGTTGTTCACGCCGTACACGCAGGCGGAGTCGTCGACGCCCCGTCGACACGGCGGGACGGGGCTGGGGCTGAGCATTTCGCGTCGGCTGGCACGGCTGCTTGGGGGCGACATCACGGTGACGAGCACGCCGGGTGTTGGTAGCACGTTTACGGCGACGGTTGCGACCGGGCCGCTGGACGGTGTGGCGATGATGCACACGCCGCCGAGCAAAGAGGAGCTTGCGCGTGAGAAGGAGAAGCGTGCCACGGAGCCGGCGCTTGATGGGCGGATTCTCTTGGCGGAGGACGGGCCCGATAACCGCAAGCTGATCTCGCGGCTGCTGCGTCGCGCGGGTGCCGAGGTGAGCACGGCGGAGAACGGGCGCGTGGCGTACCGGCGCGCGATTCGCGCGATGAGGGCGGATGAACCGTTTGATCTGATCCTGATGGATATGCAGATGCCGGAGTTGGATGGGTACGGGGCGACGCAGAAACTGCGCGAGAACGGGTATACGGGGCCCGTGATCGCGATCACGGCACACGCGATGGTCGGGGACCGTGAAAAATGCCTGCAAGCGGGGTGCGATGACTTCCTGACCAAGCCGATCGACCGGATCAAGTTGCAAACACTCGCTGCCGATTACCTCCAAGGAGGCCGAACATCCTTACCGGAGGAGGAATCCATGGGAACCGAGGCATCCTTGAATGATCCCACGCGCTCAGCGTCAGCGCCGCCCCTATACAGCGAGTACGCATCCGACCCGGACATGATGGAGCTGGTCGAGATGTTCGTTGATGAGTTGGCGGACCGGATCGCGTCGATCGAGCAGGCAGTCGGGCAAGCGGACATGTCTTCGCTGGCGCAGATCAGCCACCAGCTCAAGGGTGCGGCTGGGGGGTATGGGTTCACACCGATCACGGAGTCGGCTGCGGGCGTGGAGCGGTTGGCCAAGGCTGAAGGCGATGCGGACTCGGTTCAGTCGGCGGTGTCTGATCTGCTTTCGCTGTGCCGCCGTGCGACGAGCGCTCCGGAGCAGGGGGCCGGTGTATGAAGACGGCAAAAACAATTCTGATCATCGACGATTCGCAACAGATCCACCACCTGGTCAAGGCGCGTCTCAAGGGGCTGTCCGTTGAGATCAGCAGCGCTGACAATGGCGAGACCGGGTTGGAGATGGCGCGTGAGGCGATGCCGGACCTGATCCTTCTGGATGTGAATATGCCGGGTGTGTCCGGGTTCGATGTCTGCCGTGAGTTGAAAAATAGTTCGCAGACACACGACATCCCGGTGATCTTCCTGACCGGTGAGGATGAAACGGTCAACAAGGTCAAGGGGTTCGATCTTGGTGCGGTTGATTACGTGACCAAGCCTTTCGATCCGGCGGAGCTGCGGGCGCGGGTGCGTGCGGCGCTGAAGACCAAAGACCTGATGGATATGCTGACCACGCAGGCGCAGATCGATGGGCTGACGGGGCTGCACAACCGGGGGTACTTCGACCAGCGATTCGATCAGGAGCTTAGCGAGGGGCGGCGATACAACCGCTCGCTGGGCCTGTTGCTCGTGGACGTTGATCACTTCAAATCAGTCAATGACACCTTCGGACACCCGAAGGGAGATGAGGTGCTTAGCAAGGTCGCGTCGGTATTGAGCACGTCCGGGCGTGCGTCGGATGTCACCTGCCGGTACGGGGGCGAGGAGTTCGCGGTGATCCTGCCGGAGGCGTCGGCCGACCTGACCTATCAGAGCGGGTTGCGGATGCTCGAGCAGATCCGCCAGTGCCAGGACTTCGTGGCGATCCTGGGTCGGCCTGTGACGGTGAGCATCGGGACGGCGTGTGCGATGCCGGACCAGCAGATCACGGCGGCGGCGATGATCCAGCACGCGGACCAGGCGTTGTACTCGGCAAAGGAGTCTGGGCGGAACCGGGTCGCGGCGGCTTGATTGAGTTTTGGCGTCCGGCGCGCGTCGCCACGGGGCGGGCCCAGCGGGCGAATCACCTTACCACCATCGCACGGCGAGCCCGCTACAATGGCGGGCTATGAGCCGTATCCACGAACATACTTATGACAACGGATTGAAACTGGTCGCTGAGCCCGTTACGGGGGCGCAGTCGCTGGCGATGTCGTTCCTGCTGCCGGCGGGTGTCGGGCACGAGCCGAGCGACCAGCAAGGCGTCGGGACGCTGTTGGCTGAGGTGATCTGCCGCGGGGCCGGCGGGCTGGATGCGAAGGCGCACAGCGATGCTCTGGACATGCTTGGCGTGGATCGCGGGACGGGTGTCGGGACTGCGTACCTGCACGTTGGGGCGACGATGATCGGGCAGAAGTTGCCCGATGCGTTCGGGCTGTGGGCGGATATGGTGCGCCGGCCAACGCTTAGTGATGAGTCGCTCGAACCGGCACGAGACCTGGCGTTGCAGGCAATCGAAGCGATGGAGGATGAGCCTCAGCAGAAGGTGTTCGATGTGCTGCGGCAGCGTCACTACCCGGCGCCGTTTGGGCGATCACCGCTGGGTATCCGTGAGAACATTGAGGCTATTCAAACTGCCCAGGTGCGCGAGTACTGGCGACGGTGCTTCGTCCCGGGCGGGTCGGTGCTTGGCGTTTCGGGTTCATTTGATTGGGAACAACTCAAGGATCTGGCCGGGACGTTGTTTGATGATTGGCACGGCGAGCTTGCCGAGCCGACGCGCGAGGCGGCTGGGCCGCGGAGTTATCACCATGTGAAGGCGGACACAACGCAGGTGCATATCGGGCTTGCGTATGACGCGGTGGAAGAGACGGACCCGGACAGCATCCTGCAGCGCGTCGCGACGCATGTGTTGAGCGGTGGGATGAGTGCGCGGCTGTTCACAGAGGTGCGTGAGAAGCGCGGGTTGTGTTATTCGGTGCATGCGTCGTATACAGGGACGCGTCAGCACGGTGCGGTGCTTAGCTATGCGGGGACAACGGCGGCCCGGGCGCAAGAGACACTTGATGTGTTGAGCGGGGAGCACCGGCGGCTGGGCGAGGGTGTTGAGCAGAGTGAGTTTGAGCGGGCGATCGTGGGGATGAAATCCCGGTTGGTGATGCAGGGCGAGTCGACCAGTGCGCGGGCGCACGCGATCGCTTCCGATCAGACGATTTACGGGCGGCCTCGGACGCTGGATGAGGTTGCGGCAAAGGTCGATGGCGTGACGTTCGAGCAGGTCAATGATTTTGTCGCCAGCCACCGGCCGGAGCGGATGACGCTGGTCACGATTGGTCCGGAGACACTGAGCGTGCCGGCTGCGGCGGACCCTGGTGCTGCGGACTCGAGCGCGGCGGCATTATCCGAAGCACCGTGACCGCGGGGCCGGGTGGCGCGATGAGACTTCTAATCACAGCAGGGCCGACGCGCGAACCGATCGACGCGGTGCGTTTTATCAGCAACCGGTCGAGCGGGGCGATGGGTTTGGCGATCGCGGAGGCTGGTGTCGCGGCGGGGCACGACACGACGCTGTTGCTCGGGCCGGTTTGTCTGGCTGTGAGTCAGCGGGAACAACTCGCCGGGTGTCGTGTGTATCGGTTCGACTCGTCAGCGGAACTCAAACAACTGCTCGAAGCGCATTGGGCGGATCAGAACACGTTGATCATGGCGGCCGCGGTGGCGGATCATCGGCCGGCGTGTGTGACGGAGGGTAAACCCCCCCACCGTGACGGGTCGTTCTCCTTGAATCTGAGTTCCACGCCGGATCTGGTTTCGCTGATGGCGGCGAGCAAGCGGGATGGGCAGCGAGTTGTCGCGTTCGCGCTGGAGGAAGCTGAGCACCTTGAAGCGCGTGCGGCAGACAAGATGCGTCGCAAGGGTGTGGATGCGATCGTGGCGAATCCGCTTGAGACGATGCACAGCGAGTCGATTCGGCCTGTGTGGATGACCGCAACGGGGCAGCGTGAAGCATTGGATCGGATGGATAAACCCGCGTTCGCTCGCTGGTTGATCGATCGGATCGGCGGGCTTTAGACGGGCGGCGCGTCGAGCGGTACGGGGGCGTGCCCACCTGCCGGGCGGCGTTGCGACGCTTCGTGTTTCAACGCTAGTCGTGCGTGTGCCGGGATGGATTGCTTGCCGCGGAAGACCAGGCGGATCGGGACTTCCGAGTACGGCAGGTCGTCGCGGTAACGGTTGAGCATGAATCGCTCGTAGGTGGGGTCGAACATGTCGGCGTCATTGACGAACAGGCCGATTGTCGGCGGGTGGATATCGAGTTGTGTGACGTAGTAGACCTTGGGGTGGCGGCCGATCTTGGATCGGGGCGTTTGCTGGTCGAGGATGCGCTCGGTCAGGCGGTTGAGCTCGCCGGTGCCGACGCGGTGCCCGGCCTGCTTGTGCAGGTTGACAGCCATGGCGACGAGGTCGCGCAGGCCGGCGCCATCGATCGCGCTGATGAATGCGACAGGAGCAAAGTCCAGGCCGCGGAGGGATTTTTCGAGGTATTCGAGGTATTCGTCCTGGGTGTACTGACCCTTGGCGATATCCCATTTATTCAGGACGATCACGCAGGGTTTGTGGTGACGCAGCACCTCGGCGGCGAGTTGTTTGTCGACCTGGCTGACGGGGACGGCTGCGTCGATCAGCAGTAGGACAACGTCGGCGCGGCGGACGGATCGCAGTGTGCGGTGATGGCTGTAGAACTCGATGTCGCCGCTTAGGCTTTTGGTCTTGCGGACACCGGCGGTGTCGATGGCAGTGAAGGCGTGGCCGTCCATCTTGAAGCTCACGTCGACCGAGTCGCGCGTCGTGCCCTCGATCTCGCTGACGATGACGCGGTCCTGCCCGGCGAGCGCGTTGACGAGTGTGCTCTTGCCGGCGTTGCGCTTGCCGGCGATGGCGAGGAGCAGTTCGCTGTCCCCTGTGGCGCGGCGCGGCGATGGGTTGTCCGGTGTCGCGGGGAGCGAATCGACACGGCTGCGGATCGCTTGGAGCAGTGTGTTTTTGTTGTGGCCGCTTGTTGCGGAGATCGTTAGCGGTGCGCCGAAGCCGAGGCGGGCGGCCTCCTGCGCGGCGGCTTCGTGCGAGGGGCCGTCGACCTTGTTGGCGACGACGATCACGGGGGCCCGGCCGTTGGTGGTACGGAGCATGCGCGCGACTTCCTGGTCGAGCGTGACCACCCCGGCTTGGGCATCGATGACGAACAGGGTCAGGTCGGCATCGGCGAGGCCGCGTGCGATCTGCTGCTCGATCTCGGCGGTGAGTTGCTGGGTATCCTCGACGCCGTAGCCGCCGGTGTCGATCAGCTCGACGGGGCAGTCGCCTTGCCCGGATTTCACTGCGGGCAGGTTGACGAAAGTGGAGACACGGTCGCGCGTCACGCCGCTGGTCGGGTCGACGATGCTGACACGTCGTCGAGCCAAGAGATTTAACAGACTTGACTTACCGACGTTGGGCCGGCCAACGATCACGATACGTGGGCAGGCGGGCTCGGGGTGAATCTCGGGGGGGTTGGGGTCCATTGCGGTGATTATAGGTGGATAAGTGGAGCCGAGGGTGGGTGGGCTGGTATTGGGCCTATGGAGCGGGGTGGCGTTGGTCCCAAAGTAGCTCGGCTTCGGGGCGGCGGGCGTAGAGGGGCAGCAGTTGGTGCACGTCGATGAATTGGCCGCGCGATGCGGCGTTGCGCCCCAATCTCCAGAGCGCATCGCTGTGCGCGGCGGCGGCTTGTGGTGGTAGGAAGACGATGCTGTCGTCGTTGGCTAATGATTCGTCGACATCACCTCGCCAGCCGACGACGGCGATGGGGTGCGGCGCGAGTGTGAGAAGCTCGCGTAGTGGGCGTATCGCCGGTTCGACACATTGGAACCATTGGCCGTCGTCGGCGGAGTACGCCGCGCAGTATGCGGCGGCGCGCTTGACCGCGAGGCACGCGGCGGCGTGTTGGTATGGCTGTGGTTCGTCCGGTGTGTGTTGGCCACGGCTCGTCGTACACACGACGTTCTGCACGATCACACCGAGCGTCGGCACGGCGACGAGTTTGGCTCCCCCTACTGCGGCTAGGAACTTGGCTGTTGTCACCGCGATCCGCAAGCCGGTGAACGAGCCGGGGCCGATTGAGATGTAGACCTCGGCGAGTTGATCGGGATGCACGGTGTGTTTTTCGCATAGTGCGGCGGCGGTTGGCATGAGGTCGACGCGCTGTTCGCCGGGACGGCGGGCCGGGGTTTCGGCTGAGTCGATCAGTTCATCGCCACAACCGAGCGTGATGGATCCGGTCGGGCCGGACATCTCGATCGCGAGGTTGTAGGTGTCATCGGGCATCGGCCGGATTCTACGGTGTGTCGCGTGGGGCGTTGGGGAGTGGTCGGGATTCGTGACAGCTCTGGTCGAGCGATATGGGCGTCATCTTTGACGCTGTCGGGCAGTGGTCGCATGATGGTGGCGGAGACTCCTAATGGCGACCGACGATACGTGGCAAAGCGACGGCTTACGGTTTAGCTGCACCCAGTGTGGGAACTGCTGCACGGGGCCGAGCGGGTTCGTGTGGTTTACGGACGGCGAGTGCGCGAAGATGGCGGCATCGTTCGGGATGACGCCGGCGGAATTTTGCCAGCAATACGCCCACCGCACACAGGGTCGGTGGACTCTGAACGAGCAACTTACCGAGCATGGGTACGACTGCACATTTTTGCGGCGTGATGCGGAAGGCAAGGCGTTGTGCAGTATCTATAAGATACGGCCGCGACAGTGCCGGACGTGGCCGTTCTGGCCTGAGAATCTTGGCGACGAGGCGGCGTGGGACTCGGCGGCGAGGACATGCCCCGGGATCAACCACGGGAAACTGTATCCGGTCGATCAGGTGCGGATCATCCGCGACAGTAATCACTTTACTTAGAACATGTTGTGTTAATTGTTCGACGGCGGGCCGGCGCGGTGGCGTAGCGGGATTTACTCATCGACGGGCTGGCGGTAACCACTCTTTTATCCACATCTTGCGTTGCGGGCGTCAACGCATTTACGTATTCTGTTAGCCGTCTTGGAGGACGAACGATCATCTTGCGTTGGACGGGTGGTAGACGAAATGCCTAGCTTAGACGAGACAACGCGCGACCGTGTCGGGTCGGTGCTCGGCCGCATCCCGTCCGGGTTGTTTGTGCTGACGGCTCGTCACGAGGACCGCCGACAAGGGATGCTCGTCAGTTGGGTGCAGCAGGTCTGCTTCGATCCGCCGATGGTCAGCGTGGCTGTGTGCAAGGGGCGTTCGATCATGCCGCTGATCAGCGAGTCGGCTCGGTTCGGGCTGTGCCAGTTGCCGGAGGGCGAGCGGATCATCATGCGGAAGTTCGCCGGGCGTAACGACCCTCACGAAGACCCGTTTCTGGGTTTTCCGATGAACAAAGACACGGTCACCGACGTGCCGATCCTGGATCGCGTGCTTGGGTTCATGGAGTGCGAGGTTGCCTGCCATATGGATGTCGATGGCGATCACGACCTGTTTGTTGGGAAGGTCGTCGGCGGCAACCTATGGGACGGCGAGCCACATATCCACTTGCGGGACAACGGGTTTAAGTATTGAATTGGGTGTGAGCGAACCGCGGCGGCGTCGAGGGTGAGTCCGCGCGGACCGCGTGTTGGTAGATTGGGTGGCGGTAAAACCCCCCTACTTCTCTATAGGTGACCCGTGACAACGACCACAGTCCCAATCAGCATCGACGACCCGGTGAACGCACAGATTCTTGCCGTCTCTGAGGACCGGCTGCAGGGGTTTTGGCCGGGCCCGTTTCACCAGATCAGTGAGTTGAGCGGGGTGGCGCTGGCGACGGTGCTCGAACGGATCTCGGCGATGCTCGACGCGGGCACGATCCGGCGGGTGCGACAGACGCTGATGGCGACGAACCTCGCGCCGGGTGCGCTGGTCGCGTGGCGGGTGCCGGCTGAGCGGTTGGATGCGGCGTTTAGTTACATGTTCGAGCAGGACCCGTTCAGCGGGCATGTGGTCATCCGCACGACCGACATGGCGGGGGCCGGGTCGAGCTACCGGCTGTGGACGACGCTGAAGGTGCCGCAGGGTTTCTCGATGGCGGCGCACTGCAAGCACTTGATCGAGCAGACCGGTGCGGAGAGTTACCGGTTAATGCCGGCGAAGTGTCTATTCGCGCTGGGCGTCGGTCATATGCGCAGGCGGTCGGTCGAGGTGGGGAGTCGGTCGCCGGACCCGGCCGATGTGAAAGACACCAAGATTGTCTCGATGAACGAGCGACAGTGGCGTGTGTTGATGGCGCTCAAGCGCGAACTGACCGTGCAGGAGATCACGCCGGACCCCTGGGCGGCGCGGGCGGACGAGGCGGGGATTCCGTTGGACGAGTTTCTCGCCGAGGCGCGGGCGCTCAACGAGCGCGGTGTGATTGGCCGGTTCTCGACATTCCTTGAACATGTGAAAAAACTTCCGGATGGACAGCGCGTCACGAAATTCAATGCGCTGTTCCACTGGGCCGTGCCGCCGGGGCGCGAACTCGAAGCCGGCAGGCAGGTCGGCAGACACCACATCCTGACCCACGCGTACTGGCGCGAGGGCGGGCCGGACTTCCACAATGTCAACGTCATGGCCGTCGCCCACGGGACGGACAAAGACCTGCTGCTGCAACACAAATCCGCGATCGACGACCACCTCGCGGCGTCGGGCATCCCGGTGTCGTACACCAACGTTTTCTGGGGCGGGCGCAGCGAGATTAAGCCGTCCGAGATCTCGCCAATCGCCTACCGCCAGTGGTGCGAGCGAGTCGGGATCGACCCGCAGCGGATGCGCAGCGAGTCATGACCGCGCCGATGGCTGAACAACCCGCGGATCAACCCGCGCCACTCGATCACGCCTCCGATCCCCTTCCGGTTCAGCGATACAAACTCACGCTCGCTTACGACGGCAGCGCGTTTCACGGTTGGCAGAAGCAGCGGCCGGTGCCCACAGCCGAAGACCCGTCGCCCACGCCGGTTCGCACGGTCGGCGGGGTTGTGGAGGATGCGCTGCAGCGGTTGTTGCGTCACGGTGTGCGGCTGGTCGGCGCCAGCCGTACGGATGCCGGTGTGCATGCGCAAGGGCAAGTGGCGCACTTCGACTCGGACACAGCCATCCCACTGGACCGATTCCCCCACGCGATCAACAGCCGGCTACCCGACGATGTCGAAGTGGTGAGGGTTGAGCCGGTCGCGGCTGAGTTTGACGCGATCAGCGACGCGGTGCGCAAGCAGTATCGGTACCGGGTCTTCCACACGCCCCGCCGCCCGCTGCACCGGCGGAACTTTGTGTGGCATTGCTGGACCGATCTCAATCTCGCGGCGATGAGCGATGCAGCGGGTCGGCTGATCGGGACGCACGACTTTGCCGGATTCGCCGCGGCCGGGCACGGGCGGTCGTCGACGGTGCGCACGATCTTCCGTTGCGAGGTCGAGCACCAGTCGCCCGAGGTGGTGATCGTCGTTGAGGGCAGCGGGTTTCTGTACAACATGGTTCGAATCATCGCCGGGACGCTGATCGAGGTCGGGCGCGGCCGGTTTGACTCGGATGTCGTCGAGCGCGTCATCCGAACCGGTGAGCGGCGCGAAGCCGGCCCGACGCTGCCCGCGCAAGGCCTATCGCTGGAGTGGATCGAGTACGGCCCGCCGGGGACGGGGCGTCCATCAAGCCCACAGCCACCGCGAGATTAACAGCCAAACCCCTGCAATCGATAGAACCCAACGCGCCGCAAGAGGTTATTGAGACCCTGGCGGCGCGATCGTTGAACAATCGCCCAAGCAAGCAAATTCACTGTCGGAATCGGTCGATATACGGCGCAAGGCGCTGCATCGAAACCGCGACTGGCAGGAGTGCTTGGGATGACACCGCAACGCAACCCTCGGCGACCCAGACCTAAAGACACGACTGCGAATCACCCGGCCCGCAAGCCGCGCGTGCGACCAACCGGCACGCCCAAACCGGGGCGGGATCTGCTCGCAGTTGCCGCGACGATCGTGGTGTTTACTGCGCTGGCCGCGCCGGCTGGGGCGCTTAGTCACGGCGAAGCGGTGACGCGCGATGCCGCTGTCCCGCTGACCGAGGGCCAGGCGATCTCGATCGCATGGACACCGGCCGACCCGGCGACGGCGGTGACACTGCTGAATCTGGTCGGGACCGTCGTGGTTCAAGCCGAGGACCCGCTGCTGCCCGGCTTGAGTGAAGCGGTCTCCGATCGTTTGCCCGGGACAACCGGGATCGCCACACCGGACTTGCTGGACATTCTGGAACTGAACAACGCGGTCTGGCCGGTCAACGTCGGCGATGAAGTGCTGCGCAACCAGATCACAATCGGCAGTGACCCGTGGGAGGTCAAGCCACCGTTCGAGACGGTAGCCCCGCAGTAATCCGTAACCCGCAAGCCGCTTAACGGGCGAGAATCGGCTTTGTCGGTTCGACGATCACGGCTGACGGATCGGTCGGGCAGACGCGCTCGCAGACACCGCAACCCACGCACCCTGGCAGCACCTGAATCAACCCGTCGCCATCAAGTCCGATCGCCTCATCGCCGATCGGGCAGTCGCTGATACACAGCGTGCAATCCTCTCCGTCTTTGCTCCCGGGCGATGGCCGAATACATTGATCGTGATCCACTACGGCGAAGCCCATGGCGATGTCACGCGGGGAATCGACCAGGCGCAGGGCACCGGTCGGGCAAACATTCATGCAGGCGAGTTCGTCGCAGACGACACACGGCGATTCGCCGGCGATGATGTAGGGCATGCCGCCACCGACGGCTGACCCGGGGTCGGGCGCGTTGTCGATCACAATACACTGCGCCGGGCAGGCGCGGACGCAGTCGCCGCATCGGCTGCAGGTGCTGGCGAAGTCGGGCTCGGGCAGTGCTCCCGGCGGTCGCAACAGACGTAACGCGAGGTCTGGGGCGGGCGGGCGGGCGTCGCCGGGAAGTCCGAGCATCGATCGGCCGGCCTTCTCCATGCCGGTCAACCCCCAGAGCATGGCGTGGCGGAAAAACGCGCGGCGGTCGCCGGGGGGTTGGTGATCGTCAGGGGGCGGTTGCATGGCGCGGGTGGCTCCGATGGGCAATTCAAATTATCGTATCCGTCTCATGCGGTCGCGACGATCAGTACTCACCAGCATAGGGCCCTGCCATGACCCATCCTTATTACACGACCGTTTGCATCATGTGCGCCGTGGCGGTGTCGCTATCGAGCGGTTGCAGCGACGACACCCACGAGTTTCGCAGTTCGGTCGACCTGCCGACGACGGTCGCGCTGCACGACGCCGCACGCGACCGGACGCTGTGGACCAAGGATATCCCGGTTGAACACAGGCTCGTGCTCGACCTGGATCGCCAGGGTGAGAATGAGTTGGCCGAGATCAGTATGCGCCCGGGCACCCAGGCGAAGTGGGAACTGTTCGGGCCGCCGAACATGAAGACGCCGGTTGGCTCGGACACGATCGCACTACCCGGGACGCCCGTGATGATCAAAGTGTCCTACCGGCCGAGCCCGGAGTTCCCGCCCGAGCCGGCATTGGATGAGGGAGACGATGAGGAACTCGATGACGGGTCTGTACGGCTCCTATCGCCGTGATCACCGCCGTGTGACGCGATCGGTTTAGTCCGGCGGGTAGTTCGGCTCCGCCACACCCTTGATGATCTGCGAGACGACCTGATCGGGTGTGATGCCCTCGCCGCTGGCGGCATAGTTAACCAACAGTCTGTGACGGAACACGGCCATCGCGATCCGGCGGATGTGGTCGCAGTTGGGCGTGGGCTCGCCGTGGATCGCGGCCAGAGCCTTGGCGCCGAGCACCAGGAACTGACCGCCGCGCGGGCCGACACCCCACTCGACGTACTTGCGTGTGATGGCCGGGGCGTCAGGTTCGGTTGGGCGTGTCGCGCGGGCGAGCGAGACGGCGTATTGCGTGACGTGCGAGCTGACAGGCACCTGCCAGATCAATCGGCCGTAGTCTCGCAACTCGTCGCGGGTGATCACCGGTTCGATTTGTTCGGATCGGATGCGCGGAGTCTGGTCGACGATCCGGACCTCATCATCCTTGCCGGGGTAATCCAGCCACAGGCTGAACATGAATCGGTCGAGCTGGGCTTCGGGAAGCGGGTAGGTGCCTTCCTGCTCAATCGGGTTTTGCGTGGCGACGACGAGGAACGGATCGGGCATGGGCAGGGGTTTGCCGGCGACGGTGACCTGCTGCTCGGCCATCGCTTCGAGCAAAGCGGATTGTGTTTTTGGCGGGGTGCGGTTGATCTCGTCGGCGAGCACGAGGTTGGCAAAGACCGGGCCGGGCACGAACTGCAACGTGCGCCGGCCGGTGTCGGGGTCTTCCTGGATCAGCTCCGTCCCGAGGATGTCGCTGGGCATCATGTCGGGCGTGAACTGGATGCGTTTGAAGTCCAGGCCGAGCGCGGCGGCGAACGCGCGGACCAGCAGCGTCTTGGCCAAGCCGGGCACGCCGACGACCAGTGTGTGCCCGCCGCAAAGCAGCGCGGCCATCAGGGTCTCGACGGCGGCGTCCTGTCCGATGATCAGCCGTGCGATCGCGGTGCGCAAGCGGTCGGCGTGGTCGCGGATACGGTCGTAGGCGGCGACATCTTGTTCGGGCTGACTGGGCATCGCGACCAGCATAGCCCGACCGGGTAACCGGGCCAACAGGAAAAAAGAATTGAGATTGACGGACCGGCGGCGCTTTGGCCCGATACAATGGGTGTGATGCGTTGGATTACGAGCCTCATCCTGATTTTGAGCGTCCCGTTGGCCGCGGATCAACCGCAACGGCTGGTCCCGGTCGATCAGGGTGTTGGCGATCTGGATCGACTGGGGACGAGTCTGCGGGATACACAGGGTGGGCTGCGTACGTCAGGCGAGCAGACGTCGCTTTATCAAGTGGTACCGGGCGATGCGGAGGGTTGGTCGGACGCCAACGCGCCGGTGTATTACCGTTTGGCCCCCGGCTTTCGTGCGCGCGTCGATCGGATTGATTACCTGGTCGTTGATCGACAGGGTGAGCTGGCGACGAACGTTCAGCCGCATCAGGACGGTGCGTTCATCGAGTTGATCCCGCCGAACACGGTGTTCGAATTGGGGCCGCGGTTGCAGGCGGGATTCGCGCAGCCGCAAGCGATTGATCCGCGAGCCGATGCGCGTGTTGGGCTGCCGATCGATGCGCGGATCGATCTTCGGGTTCGCCCTCAGGCCGGGCCGGCGTGGGGAAGTCCGTCATACGCCCTACCCGTTGCGCCGTCGTGGAGCGTACCGGGTCACCCGACGCACTAAGACCAAGCTGTACCTTTCGTCTACGCCGCGTCCGCCGATTTGGATTCGGTGTTGTCGTTTTGCGAAGCGACGGCACCGAGCAGCATGTTGTCGATCAATCGCACGTCACCGAGCCGGGCTGCGGTCAACGCGATCACGCCGTGGGTTAGCCGCGGCTCGATGCAGTCCAATGGTTGGAGTGTGCGCGGGTGGCGGAGCGCGGCGTAGTCCACGTCGAAGTGGTGGGCCTCCATCACGTGTCGCATGGCCGACTCGACCGCGGTTGGGTCGGACTCGCCGGCGTCCTCGACCAGCCGCCTGGCCTCGGTCAGCGCCTTGTAGAGCGCGGTGGCGTGACGCCGTTGATCTTCGGTGAGGTAGGCGTTGCGGCTGGACATCGCCAAGCCGTCGGCCTCGCGTACCGTCGGTATGCCGCTGATCCGGACGGGCATCAACAGGTCATCGACCATTGCCTCGATCACGCGCAGTTGCTGGTAGTCCTTCTGCCCGAAGCAGGCGACGTGTGGCTGAATAATGTTCAGTAGTTTCGCGACAACCAGACAGACGCCGTCGAAATGACCGGGGCGGTGTTCGCCTTCCAGCACAGTCGCAAGATCGGGGACAGTCACCTGACATGCGGTCGCGTCGGGCGGGTACATCTGCGAGGCGGTCGGGCAGAAGGCCAAGTCAGCCCCGGCCGCGCGGCAAGCATCAAGGTCGCTGTCGATCGGCCTTGGGTAACTGTCGTAGTCCTCGCCGGCGCCGAACTGAGTTGGGTTAACGAAGATGCTCACCCACACTCTGTCCGCGTCGGTCCGTGCGGCTTCGATCAGCCGGCGGTGTCCGTCGTGGATCGCGCCCATCGTCGGAACCAACGCGATGGTGCCGCCCAGCGTCTGGCGGATGGCTCTGATTTGGTCAACTGTCTCGACGACGCGCAACGGGTCAACTCCCTGCCGGTGCGAACTTGATCGACTCGCCGACTAGCTGGCGGTACAGCGAGATGAGGCCCTGGACCTGACTCGACGCCGTGTGATGAACCCGCACCCACTGACGGGCGCGGTCGGCCAGTGTGCTGCCGAGTGTGGGCTCGCGGATTAGTTTCATGATGCGTTCGACCCACAGGTCGGGCTCGGGTTTGGGCAGCAGCCACGCGGTTTGATCGTGGACAAGGTAATCGAGCCAAGGGTCTTGCAGGGCTACTACGGGGACACCGTGGGCCATGGCCTGGAGGGTGAGGCAGCGTGATCGGCCACAGGCTTGCGGGTGGATTAACACGTCTGCGCGCAACAGCAGTTCGTGGTGACCCAAGCGGCTGGGCACGAGGCTGACGTGTGCGAGCAGCCCGTGCCGACGTGCGGCCTGCCAGACCTCGCGCTGGTCCACGTCCCGCCCGGCGAAGAAAAACTGTGCTTGAGGGCAGGATGAAACAACCGATCGCAGGGCCAGCATCAGCGCTTCGTACTCAGCGTCGTACTCGCCGCAGCCGCTGACTACGGCGCATAGCGTGCCCGGCTCCGGCGCGGGGCGGGTCATCTGTGCCGGGACGTGGACGCCCTGAGGGATCACCCGGACCAGCGAATCGGGGCCTGACTTGGCGCGGATGGCGTCGCCAATCGGGGTATCGGTGGCCGTGAAAGCGACCAAGGACGGGTCCTCGAACCCGCGGAGGCTGGGTAGGCGGGCGGCATGCCCGGCGAACGATGCGCCCAACAACAACGGCAGGCCCAGGCGACGGGCCAGCGTCACGGCACCGCCCCAGACGCGGCCGTCGAGCGCGTGAATCAGATCGATGCCCTGCTCCTGGAACTCCCCGCCCAATCGCGCGAGGCGCAGCCGCCGCATCGCCGCCCAGCGCGAGTCTCTCCACGCCAACCGCTGGCCGAACGCGTTCGAGTCGTCATCGGCCAGGGCGTCGGGGACAACCTGCGTGACCCGGACGGACTCGTCGAGCAGTCCCGCGACGAGGTACTGGAAGACCGGGAGGTTCTCATCCAGCCAATCGGCGTTGGCGATCAGAGCCACATGCATGCCCGAATGCTAGCAGGACACCCACCGCTCGGGTAAACCAGCCGTCGGGCTGCGACCGTGTGTACCGTGTCAAGAACAAACACCGAACCTATGATGGCAGTATGAATCGCACAGCTACCGATCTATCTGATCCGACCGCAGCGGCAGCGGGCCCGTGGACGACTCGTCGGCTGTTGGCGTGGACGGGCGAGTACCTGACGAGCAAGGGTGTCGATCAGCCGCGGCTTTCGGCTGAGGCGCTGCTGGCCCACGTGCTGGGCGTTGGGCGGATCAAGCTCTACATGGACATGGACCGCCCGGCCAACGCGTTGGAGCGGGCCGCGTATCGCGACCTGATCGAGCGGGCGGCCGAGCACGAGCCTGTGGATTACCTGGTCGGGCACGCTCCGTTCTTTTCGATGACGCTGCAGGTCAGCCCGGCGGTGCTCGTCCCGCGGCCGAGCACGGAGACGCTGGTCGAACACGTGATCCAGCACTCCAAGCGGACACCGGGCTTCCGCTCACCAACGATCGCTGATATCGGCACGGGGTCCGGGGCGATCGCGATCGCACTGGCCAAGCACCTGCCGGAGAGCTTCGTCGTCGCGACTGATATCAGCGAGGCCGCGCTAGCCGTCGCGCGGGAGAATGCTAAGCGACTGGGTGTATCGGACCGGATCGAGTTTTTTCACGGTGACGGGCTCGATCCATTAGACGGGCGGCGAGTTTCGTATCTGCTTAGTAACCCGCCGTACATCGACGACGATCGCTGGGCACGGCTACCCGCGAACGTTAAGGATCACGAACCGACCTCGGCGTTGCGAGCCGGTGCTGACGGGTTGGACGTGATCCGCCCGCTGATCGAGGGCGCGTCGGGTGTGCTTGAAGCGCCCGGCCAACTGGCAATTGAAATCGATGACCAGCACAAGGAAGCCGTGATCGCCTTGGTCAACACGACTGACGGCCTGGACCGGCCACGGGTGTTAGCCGATCACGAGGGGCTGGACCGCGTGCTTGTCGCGGATCGCGTTGAATAGTGTGGTGGTTCTTGAGGCGACGTGCCCCGGGCGGGCCTTAGCGCATGATCCAACGCTCGCCGCGTGCGAGGACGGGTTGGCCTTGGATGGCGGTGGAGGTACCGGGGGTGTCGTAGTCGATCATCAGCGTGCGTCGCATCAGGACGCGCTCGCCGGTGAGGGGGTCGGGGATCTGCTGGGTCTCACCGCTGAGCCCGCTGACAAAAACGGTTAATTGGTCGACGTCCTGCTCACTGACCGGCCAGACGGCGACGCTCTCTTTGGCGTGGTCCGGTCCCTGGCGCATCAAATCAATCACCAACGCCGGGTGGATCAACAACGGGTTGCCGACCCTCTCCTTGATCTGATTAAATACAGCGACGGGCACGGTGCCACCGGCGATGGCTGTCTCGCCGCTGTCGTTGGCCACGACGATCTCGGGGATGAACAGCCGATCCGCGTCGGTATTGTTCTCGACCTTGTAGGTCATGTACCAATACCAAGTTGTGTTGCCGGTGCCATCGACGATCGCGATCGGCTGGGGCGTGCCGTGGGAAAACTCGAATGCCCACGCCTTGCTAACCACGGCCGGCTCGGGGAACCCGTCAGCCGGGCTTAGCCAGACGCCACTCGCACCGACAACCACGGTCCAAACCACCATTTGCAGAAGGATGTGCCGTCGGTTCATGGTTACCTCAAAAAATTGCCCGAACCCGCCCGCAAAACAGGGATTGCGGTTACGATGATTTTACGTTTTTCGCCGCAAAGGTCAATCGTCACCGGCCAGGGGGTCACAGGCAACCGGATGGGTGTTTCAGATCATCTCTCGCAAACCCGGATACAGCCGGTGTCGCCGGCAAACCGCCGCGAGGCCGTGTCTGTACTGCTGACCGGCAACGGCGACCACCTGGCCAACGCTGCGGAAGCCGACGCCCTGCTTGCGGCTCCGGACCAAGCCTCACGGGGCCGACTCTGGGCGGCCTACGAGGGTGACAGCATCCGCGCATCGGCTTTGTTAGTGCCTTGTGCGGGTCGCACGGCGATGTGCTTCGTCTCGCCGGTACGAGACGAGCACCGGATCGCACTGACGGCATCGCTTGCGCGCACCGCATGCAACGCGCAGGCGACCCAGGACACGCGGATCATCCAGGCACTGCTGAGCCCTAACGCGCATCTTGAACGCCGCGCGCTCACGGATGCAGGCTTCGTCCAGCTCGCCTCGCTGGCCTACATGAGTTGCACGATCGACGGTCCGGCTGGCGATACATCGATCGACGGCGAAGGGGTCGCCGCCACCACCTGGAGCGAGGGCCACCGCGACCTGTTCATCCGCGCGATCCAAGCCAGTTACGAACAAACGCTCGACTGCCCGGCCCTGGTGGGGATGCGCCGGATGGACGACGTGATCGACAGCCACAAGGCGACGGGTAAATTCACGCCGGACTTGTGGACGGTCTGGCATCGCGATGGTGATCCGGTCGGAGTGATGCTACTCAACCCGGTCTCGTCGACCGACTCGGTCGAGCTGGTTTACCTCGGGTTGAGCGCCGCGTCGCGCCGGCGCGGGCTGGGCGCGAAGATGGTTTTATACGGATTGAAGCAGGCGAAACAGCGCGGCGCGGGCGAGATGATCCTCGCGGTCGATCAGAACAACACGCCCGCGGTGGGGTTGTATAAAACCCTTGGATTTCGCACAAAAACACGCAAGCTCGCGATGCTGTTCGCGTTACCGGAAGCAGCGTCGTAACGGTGCGTTCTTATCCACACATTCTCCTCGCCGCGCGCACCCGGTGGATAAAAAAATTCTACGACTCCAACTGCTTGAAGATGCAGGCGCTCGGTCGGCGCGCACCCGCGCGGCGCGGTTTACCCCATTGCTGCATCACCGCGCGTGTCATATCTTTCGGGTCGCGGCAAGGAACGCCGCCAGGGTCAACCGATGCGAACCGCCACTCACACAACACGACACCGGACGCATCGGATGATTGATTCGAAGGATGGAACCACCTCCGTTGCCGCATCGCTCGGCACATGGCCACGGCGCAAGCCGTTTTCCAGGGGCACCTAGGACCGCGGTAGCCCGACGCATTTGTTCGACTAGAAAGCAGGTGGCACCTTGAGCGCGAATCCTTCGCAACACTCGGCGTGTGCGCGCATCGCCAGACGGCTGGAAGAATCCGTCGGGCAGCGGACCTACAGCATGTGGTTCGACCGCTCGGCCCGCTTCGATTACGTCGATCAGCCGCGGCGGTTGGCGCTGGCAGTGCCGAATAAGTTTGTGGCCAACTGGATCGGCCGCCACTTTCGCGATGAGATCAACAACGCCGCCCGCCAGGAGCTCGGCGACGACATCGAATTCCAACTTGAGGTCAACCCCGATGCGTTCCTGACGACCGCAGAGCCGATCGCCGCAGCGAAACCAGACCCCACCGGGCCAATCTCGATCAAGTGGGGCGGGCGACCAGCCGTATCGGACGCCGATGTGCCGGCGCGACCGGTGGGTGTTCCATCGGCTCCGACCACCGCCGGATCGCCGCGACGGGCCTCGCTTCGCCACCGGCTGGAAGACTTTATCGTCGGCCCCAGCAACGAGTTGGCCTACGCGGCTGCACAAAGCATCCTGAATGACGATGACGCACCGACCAGCCCCCTGGTGCTCCACGGCGGCTGCGGGCTGGGCAAGACTCACCTGCTCCAGGGGATCTGCCGCCGGCTGACGCAACGACATCCGGGCACCAAGGTGATGTACCAATCAGGCGAGCAGTTCACCAACGAGTTCCTCGCCGCGGTCCGGACCAACAAGCTCGATCAGTTCCGCCGCAAGACCCGCAAGCTGGACCTGCTCGCGATCGACGACGTGCACTTCCTGGCCAACAAACCGGCGACACAGCGCGAATTCCTGCACTGCTTCGACGCGGTCGAGATGGGCGGCGCACGCGTGCTGCTCGCCTGCGACAGCCACCCCAAACAGGTGCCGCAATTCAGCGAAGCGCTCATCAGCCGATGCGTGCGCGGAATGGTCGTCCAGGTGCACCACCCCGACGCCGACACCCGCGTCCGGATCATTCGCGCACTGGCCCGACGCCGGCGCATGGATGTGTCCGATGAAATCGCTCAGGCGCTGGCCGAGCGGTGCAGCGGCGCGGTCCGCGACATCGAAGGCATGCTGACCAAACTCCATGCGTTAGCCTCGCTCAGTCGCTCGCAGCGCGGACTGGGAACGGAAACGGGCGACGCGGGTGCGCCCGGCGGGACACCGATCGGATTTTCGCTGGTCGATCGGCTGTTCGCATCGGACTTCGGCACCCGCAACCAGCAACCGGCCGGGATCGATAGCATCCTCACCGCTGCGATCGAACACACCGGTGCGGACCGCACACAGGTGCTCGGCACTAGCCGCCACCGCGACGCCGTGCTCGCTCGATCGATCACCGCCTACCTAGCCCGGAAGATGACGCGGATGAGTTACCCGGAGGTTGCCGCCGCGATGGGCCGACGCGGTCACTCAACGATTGTTACAGCCGCGCAGCGCGTTGAGAAACAGCTCACGGAGAACCCCGAGCTGATCCTTAGCAACTCCAACGAAGTGATCCGCCTGCGAGACCTGATCGATCGGGTCAAACGCACTGCGGCGCAGGGGTAAGCGCCCCGCCCCCCGCGCGTTGTTGAACTGAACACAATCCCGAAGGTCGCTAGATCCGCTGCGATATCTCTCAGCCTCATCAGCGCACACGCCGAAATCGCTGACGAGAATCGTTTACGCGAGAAATCTGCCGGCTAGGCGGTCAACCCGCTACGGCAACACGATCACCTGACCGACCCGCATCTTCGTCGGCTGCAGGCCGGGGTTCGCCGCGAGTATCTCACGCCATCGCTGCCCGTCGTGATAGACCCGCTGCGCGATCGACCAGAGCGTATCGCCCCGCCGGATCGTGTACTGCGACGGTGCAGAAACCGGACGCGGCGGTGGAGATGGCTCGGCATAGGTCACGGGGTCCGCAACCGTTACCGGCTGAGAGGACATCTCGATAAACGCATCCGAATGCCCCGACTCCGGCGGCGGGACGTGGACCAGCGGTGGCGGTGACTTTTTCTTGCACCCGGTCATCCCGATCGCGAGCGCCAACACCGAAAGCGTAACCCATGTGCGCATGGCCGGACCTTTCAGTAGTGATGATTATCTTCAATAACCCTGACCCGTCGGTCGTGTAACGATTCTATCGGCGACCTCTAGCGATCGCCAACCGCCAACCAACATTCACAGTCCGGCCGAGCCCTCGTCTCGCAGAGGCGGCGGGTCGATCAGGTCGGCCTGGGTGAGTGGTTGATTAAATCGGTCGCCGCCAACCGACCGGTCCAGCCCGTACTCGCCCACCGACAGTCGGCGCAGGCTCGCCAAGTGGCCACCGGTTCCCAACGCCACGCCAAGATCCCGTGCCAGGCTGCGGATGTAGACGCCCTTCCCGCATGTCACGCGCAGGTGCGCCAACGGCCATTCGTACTCTAGTAGTTCGATCGAATCGATCCGTACCCGGCGTGGCGGCATGACGACACGCTCCCCACGGCGCGCCAGCTTGTACGCCCGCTGTCCATTGACATGCACCGCGCTGAACGCCGGCGGTGTCTGCTCAATCTCTCCGATGAATCGATCCAACGCACCCGCGACCATCGCGTACATCGGCTGGTTTACAACCTCAACCTCCTCCCGCTCACCCTCGCGATCATCCGTCGAAGTGAACGCGGCCAGGTCGACACCGGCTTCATACACCTTCGTCGTCGCCATCACCCGCTCGACACAACGCGTCGCTTTACCCAAGCAACAGACGAGCACACCCGTCGCCAACGGATCGAGCGTCCCGGCGTGACCGGTTTTCGCGCCTCCGGCCGCGCGGCGCACACGTCGAACGATATCCATCGAAGTCCACCCAAGCGGCTTATCCACCACGAGCAGACCCGACATGGTGTTGGCGTTAGCCGGCGATCGCCCCATCACTCAATCCTTTACAACGGCTGTGCAACCCATACGATAGCGGGCCTTGGCCGACCGAGTCCGGAGAGGTGTCCGAGTGGCCGAAGGAACGCGACTGGAAATCGCGTGTGCGGGCAACCGTACCGTGGGTTCGAATCCCACCCTCTCCGCTTTATTTCACCCGATCGCGAATCCGGCGGCTGGCGATCAAGCAGGCACCGTGGATGGATCGAGTTTGGTGATGTGACTACGCCGCAGTTGCTCGACCAGTGACGTATAGGCCTCGCCGATCAGCCGCCGCTGTCTGAGTTCCCACCTGAACCGCGGCACACGCTCCCAACCATGCGGGCTGGCGATGTGCCGGACATACTGGCCTTTCCGCTCGAGAAACGACACCGTGTCCAGCACCGCGATGCGCCCGGCGTAAGCCTTGGCTTGGTCGGGGAAGATGTTGTGGAGCAACACGCGCTGCTCGTAGTCGTGTTGGAGGTTGTAGTCACCTGCGTCCGTGTCCCACCACTGCCTGATCAGCCGCCGGGCGTCCGGCGTGTTTTGCCAAATCATGAAGCCGGAGTTGGCTACCTCACGGAACGGATGTGAGATCGTAACCATCAGGTCCGCGTCACACGGATCGTTCGGCCCGCGAACGACCGGCGTGGTCGACAAGAACTCGTCGACACTCACCAGCGGCAGAGCGAAGATCGCGTCCGAATCGATATAGACCACCCGGTCGTATCCCTGGTTGAGCGCGTCGCGTATCGCGAGCAACTTGCTCCAGGGCGCGGCACGTGGCCCCCATTCGTGGTGATGACAGGCCACGTTGACTTTCTGCAAATTGGACCACGCGTCCGGTTCCGCGACTCGCAGCACGTACTTGCGAAATCTTGCGTACGCCCGGCTCAGACCCAGTCCGGTCCAACGACTACCCACGAACAGCGCGCGGTAGTGGCGCAAGGCGGCCATCACCCAGAGGTCCGTCGTGAACGAGATGCGCGACCGCCAGGGAGCCGCGCCACGGTAGCCGCCGCCGTTCTGCCGCCACGGGTCCGAGACAATGCGGCTGCGGTCCGCCGGCCCGTCCGCATTCCCAACCAGGCAATACCGAAAATCGTAGCCCTGCCGCTTGGCGTAACCGAGATTGATCACGGCGGCCAGAGCGTGGTACGGCGCAGCCAGATAATCCGTTTCCAGTGGGCTGCGGGTGTCCGCCATCAGGATCAGCGTTCGCGCGGCGGCGGCCGGCGTCGGATTGGTCATTGGCCGCTACCTCCCGATGTCCAGCCCATCGCTATAGCTGGGGCCGCGCACAGCCGACTATGCTCGAACAAACGCCAGCCCCTTGCGGTGATAGTGCCCTTGCCCGGCGACGGCCCGCGACATCTCGGTCAGGCTCTGGTCGAACCGGAATCCGATGCCCGTCAACTGGTCAATCCAATATTCGGCCGGCTGACAGTTCACGTGGTGCCAACCCAACTGGCCGGGCTCGGCATAGGTCAGCATGATGTACCGATCGCTCGACCCGAACGTCACCAGGAAGTTGGGCATGTACCGCTCCTCCACGTGCTCGACAAACTCACAACTCCAGACCATATCGAACCGCCGGCCGGGCATGAACGGAGCCTTTGAAAAGTCATGCACAACGTGATGGTCCGGGATCACACTCGCCCGCCGGGCATCGGCACTCCCGTCGACACCGACCACATCACAGCCGAGGTCGCGGAAAAACGCAGCGCTGTGGCCCTCACCGCACCCGACATCCAGCACCGACCGGACACCTAGCTCCTCATAAGCCCAACGCCAGAGGCTGGGAAAGTACGTCGCCGGGTCGCCATGCGTGATATCTAAACCCGACAGCGCCGGCTGGTCGCTTGCACGGATGTACCCGCCCAGGTGCCCCTCCGTGATGTTCATATTGACATCGCGGGCGAGCTTCCTCTCGGCACTCGACGCTCCTTTATTGCGTCTGAGAAAACCGAACATCGTAGCATCACTCCGTCGTGGCGAGCACCCAAACCCGTGCGTGTCACTGTCAAACATCGGCCTGGGCATCCGACCCATAGACTGACTCGTAAAGCTTTAGAAATACCGCCCGCTTCTTGATCTCCCACGGCACGTGAACACACGCCGGCTTCTGCCCCGTATGCGCGTTCTCTAACCGCCCCTCAACCAACCGGCAGTGGTTATCGATATCGTCCCACTCAAACGCGGTGCACCAAAACAGCTTGCACTGGCGGTCCAAGTCGATGGTAACGCCGTGCCTGCCCAGCGCCATGCACTTGGCCATGTGCGCCTGATCTTTATAGCTATACCATCGCACCAGATCGCGCAGCCGCTCGGCACCCGACATAAAGACCTTTTCGTATAACTCGGTTCCGGTATCAACCAGATTTTTCAGCAGCCTGTTGCGCAACGTAATCATCCGCAGGTTCACACGGAGATCCTGACGATACAGCTTCTTCAGCGCCCCGGCATACCCGATCACACAGCCCGCGTTGAGATACGGGTAAGGCGACTCGCCCGCCGCCTCATCAAAAAACCGTTTGAATCGCCGGTACTGATGGCTGTAGCCGCGCTCGGCCGAGAACACCACATCACTGCCGAACGACGCAAACTGGTCCGCGATATACCCAGCACCCTGCTGATAAAACACATCGAACCCATCGGTCGCACAGACGATCTCCCGATCATCCAATCGCTCAATCGCCTCGTACAAACTCCGCTGTTTGAATAACGTGTGCTCCCAATCCGGCTGGATGTGCCCCATGCCGATCGGCACAAGCTCGATGCCGTTCGACGCGGCACTATCGAGTAGCGGCGCTAGTTTCGGACTCTGGCGATCCGCCCAATAGAAGAACTTCATAGGCCAACTCTGCCCTGGGCACTTCCCGCCCGATCGATCAGGCGAGCACACTTACACGGTCACCCACACGTTCTGATTCGGCATAGTAACGTTCAATTAGCTCGCACCAGTGGTCAATCCCTCGAGGCGGCTGCACACGCCGTGGAATCCGGCCATACGGGGTTCGCGGCCAACAGCGCCGGGCCGTCCCCATCCACATCGGTGTCCTGATCAAAGTTGCTCAGCCGCCAGTCGCGCGGGTCCACGGCCTCTGCACTTATTATCTCTTGATCGCATCAGATCGTCTTGAGGGAGATTGAGCCCGCCTATGATCGAATTTTCGGGCCGGGCGAATCACGCGCTGCGATCCGGACAACCGGCGAATGCGAAATGTAGTGAGCCGGGAATCGCTAACAAAAAGGATCAGGCATGCCGCATCTAACGAGGCTTTGCGTCGCTTTGTTGTTCTTCGTTCAGACCGTCACAGCCGGCGAACACGATCCTATGCTCGGTGCCGAGCAAGTCCTCGCTGACCTCACCGATGGTGTGGCCAAACTTACGACAACGGACACGCCGCGCACACCCGGCCAACAACTGATCGCCGACATCACCGCATATGCAGACCGTCCGGACGGCCTCGCAGCGGATCAGGCGGCCCAAGGCTGGCTCGAATTGCTCGGGCGAATCATCGCGTTGGATCGCCGGACATTTCTGCGCGCCCAAGCCGCCACCGGTTCTGACGGCTCGGTGCTGGCGAGTCTGGTCCGGGTGATACCCGGGCCCGACACCTGGGCGATCATCGGCGAGGGCATCGCCGCCCGCGTGGATGCGGCCCCCGACTTGCCGGCCGGGTCGGCCGCGAGCCTGAGGCTGCTCGCTTGCGCGCTGACTGACAACCACATCGACGCCGTTCAACCAATCGCCGAGTTGGAGCAACTGACAAAGAAACTCCCCGGCGACCGCGAGACGGTCGGCGACCAACTGCGAATGCTGGCTAGGCACTTCTACACCGAGCAGCAGGAACGAGACTCCCTGATTCACAACTTCGAACGCGAGCTTGAAAGACACGAGGCCAACCGCGACCCGAACGAATGGGTCGATGAGATCGAAACACCCGACCTGGTCACACTCGTCGGCCTGAGCGCGCCGAGCAACTTCTGCGCCGGGCTCTGGTGCTCGAAGGCATACGGCCGAGCATCGATGCCGGCGAACAGACACTGGCGATGGCCCGTCGCCTGACTTGGGAGATCATCGAGCAGGTGAAGACACCGCCCTGGGAGCTTTGTCAGAGCTTGGGCACCCTGGAGTTGTTCGAGGCGCTGGATAGGAAGTTCGGCCCTGGCGCTCCGGAGCAAACCGGCAAGCGGCGCGGCTCCGGCAACATGATCGGCTGGCTGCTGGGCACCGGCTCCGTCGTAGCGGCACACGACCCGTACTTCTCGTGGGATCACAACAGCGCGCGGTTTTACTATCTGCTTAATCTCGTGATCGCTGGACGACAGGACGAAGCGGTCAAACTCGCCGCGGCTCTTGGCGAAGGCGAGCAGACCTACTTCTTCGCCTACGGCGCCGCGGACCTGTTGCAGAGGGCGGGCGAGTCGCAAGCGGCGTTCGACTTTTTCCACGCGCAGCTCACCGCCGACCCGCGACTACCGTTCTGGGATATCTACATCAAGTTAGCCGCGCTGGCGAACCAATCTGATCACGCGCTAACACTGCTCGAGGCGTCGCTGCAGCGCCGCGATCTCCCGGTCGAGACCCGAGACGAACTCCAACGGATGCTCGTCACCGGCCTGCTCGCAGCCGACCGGGTCGACGACGCGGTCGCCTTGCTTGAAGAAGGCCTCGCGGCACCTCGGGACGGGTCAAACGGGCAACGCGTCGACGTGCGCCTGGCTCGGCTGGGCATCATCCTGGAGCGACCCGATTGGGTCGAGCAAGGTTTGGCAGGCGCAATCGATCAAGCGAATCGCGCGACGGACCACGATCGCATCATGCCGCTGATCACGGTGCTCGTCGATGCCGGCCGACCTGCGCAAGCCGAGGAGTTGATCGCCGCGCGGCTGGGCACGTTGGTTCGCAATCCAGCTAACTTCGACGGGTCCACGCACCGCTACAACGACGAAATGATCGAGCTTCTGACCAACCTTGCGCAGATCTACCACGACATCGGACGCCACAGTGATGTGCTTACGTTGATTGAGCAGGCACCTTGGTGGGGCACGCACGATCTTGCAAGCATCCTCGGCCAACAGGCGCGATCAGATCGTTCGGGCACACCAAGACTCGGGCACCTCGTCGCAGCCGCGCTCGCCGACGCCGGCCGAGTCGCCGATGCGCGCCGGGTACTGGACGCGACCATGGATAAAGCGGGCGACGACGATCGGGACTACCGATTGTTGATCTCGCTGGCCGGTGACAACGTACTCGAACGCCTGGATACGTTGGCCGGGCGCGATCGCTTCGAAGAGCGGCCACTGATTTGGAAGGCCTACGTGCTGCGCCGGCAGGGCCGCTTGGATGAAGCACTCGCCGTGATCAAACAGGCGATTGAGATCGACCCCTCCGACGGGGAGCAGGGCCACGGGCGGCGGATGCAGGCCTACGCCGAACTCGCGGCGATCCACACCGACCGTGGTGAACACGAAGAAGCTGAATTATTCGAGGGCGCAGTCAGCGCGATCCGACTATCCGAACGAGCCGATCGCTTCTACGCCGCGGGCTTGCTCAGCCGCGCGCTGGACATGTACGAGGACGCGTTGGGGCTGTTCGCGGACGCCTACTGCATCCAATCCCGCCTGGCTCTGCGCATGATTGAGCAAGGCCGCTTCGACGAAGCGCACCGACACTACCAACGCGCGTTCGAGCTGATGCCCGACAGCTTCGGACGAATCGAGAGCCACTGCTTCGGTTGCGAACGCGCCTTCAAGGGGCAGCTCGCCGAGTCGATCGCGGAGCAGGTTTTCACCGACCGCGTAGCCAGGACGCCTGACAAGCCTCAGGTCCATTACCTGCTCGGCTACCTGCGCGAGGATCAGCATCGATACGTCGAAGCGGCCGAACATTACCAACAGGCGGTAGCGCTCGATCCGGATTACTACAACGCATGGCGCAACCTCTATCGCCTCACCCGAAATATCTACCTCCCACACCTAGTGCTCGACGCGGCAGTGCTCAACCAACACCGGCTGGACCCGCTCGGGCGACACGGGCAACCGAATCTCAAGGGCGTCCGTGATCTGCCGGCCGTGTGGCGTGCGGTTCAGACCACCGCGGGCTACGTGAGCAACACAGCCGATCAGGTTTACCCCATGCCCGCCGCGGCCGCGCGACTAGCGAAGCCCAAGCACCAAGATCCGATGGACATCGAGGCGATGATGTGGCAACTGAGCGAGAACCAAACGTCGGAAGCGCTGCCCGCCACGCCCGGGGATGCACTGGCGGATCACCAGACGGTCAGCGCCGCCTGCTATCTATTCGAGGTGTTCCTAGTCGGCGCAGCTCGGTAAGGCCAAGTCAGAAGAATCACCGCTAGTGAGATGAGCATTGATCGGCGGCGCCTGTGCGGCGCCGCCTGGCCGCTCGCGAAAGTGCGACTGCAACAAGCGCGATCATCGTTCCCGGCTCAGGCGTTTGCGTCAGGTTCACGCCGATCTGGCCGGCGAGCCACTCAGCGGTACGGTCTGACTCCGCGACGGTATCCGGCCAAGCGAAGTTCTCGGCCAGCAGCGTCAGGTCATCCGCGTCCACATCGGTGTCTTGATCGAAGTTACCCAAGCGCCAGTCGCGCGGGTCAACAGCCGTCGCGAAGTTCGCCGCGAGCGCGACGAGGTCTTCGAGATTGATCACGCCGTCCAAGTTCGCGTCGCCGGTCGTCGCGACGGCTTGCACGGTCAAATCATTGGCGTTGTAGAACAAGGTGAAACCGAGGCCGGGAACCTGCGGTGCGATCACGCTGACCGAATCGAACACAGTCCCGCCCGCGTTCGTGCCCCACGTCACGATCGTGAACTGATCGTACGGCGACACCGCGTCTTCGGCGCCGTCGATCAGGTGAATCTCAATTACGCCATCCAGCGCCACATCGCCGGTCACCGCGACGTGGTCGTAGTCCTCGCCAGCGTCCGGTGCGGCCGTACTGCCGCCGGCCGGGTCGGCGATCTCGATCTGCATCGTCCCGCCCAGCGACTGGGTGTAGCTGCCGGTCACAGCCATCAACCCCGGCGACTGCCCCGGCGCAACTGTCCCGCCACCGTTTACCAGATCACCCATGAACGTCCCGACACTAAGCAACCCATCGGTAAAGTCGAACACACCGCCCGAGGCGTGGTCGATATTTGTGGCTTGGAGTGTGCCCCCGTTTAGCACAACCGTCCCGTCAGCGTCGATCCGCAGTAACGTCCCGGCCTCCAGCCCAAACCCGCCGGGCAGACTGATCGTGTCGCCGAGCAGCGCATCAACCGATCCGACAAACAAGTCCTGCGAGGTCAGCCCGAACGTCCCGCCCGTCCATTCCAGGAACTCATACGGCCCGGCATCAAAGTCCACGGTGGCGGTCCGAAACGCCCCAGCCGACAGGACGATGGTCCCGTTGATTAGATAGGTCGAATCGATCTCAACCCGAGCGTTCTGATTCTGGACAAAGACCGCCTGCCCGCCCGGCCCGTCATTCGAATTGACCTCAAGGTAGCTCAACCCCGACACGTTGCCGCCGAACTCGACCGCGGAGTGCGCGTACACATCGCTGAAGACCAGCGAGATCTCGCTGATCACGGTAGTGTCCCCGCTTGCACCTTCAATCGTTACATATGAGTTCTGCAGCGACCCGCCGGTGAGCACACTGTCGCCCGAGAAATACATGTCCCCGCCCTCGAGCACCCCGCCGTCGTTGAGGATGGTCGAGTCCTCGGCCACGATCATAAAGGCCTGGATCGTCCCGCCCGAGTTCTGCACGGTCGCATCGGTGAGGAAGATCTCCCCGACATCCATCACACCCGTGTTCACGACCGGCCGCAGGATGTCATACGTCGTGTCCACGGCGAGAATCATCGTCGCATCCGGATTGTTCGGGTCGGACACATCCGGGACCTCGGTCCCCGCCGGCAGTGTTTCGCTCGTGTACACCGACTCGAACAGCGTCAGAAAGTCGCTGATCAGCGTCCCGTGGTTGATGATCTGCGGGATGTCGTCGCCCTGGATCTGCATGTCGATGGACGAGAAATAGATCGTGTGTCCGGCCTCGTTGGTCAGTGTGTCGTCATCACCCGATCCCTCAAGCAAGACTTGCGACGAAAACTCAAGCGTGCCGGTCCCTGTAAAACGCACCGGCCCATCGAGGGTCAGTGTGCCGACCGCAACGTCGAGATACGCGTTGTTCTCGATCGTCCCGGCAATGGACAGCGTGGTCACATCGAAGCCGCCGTCCCCCTCAAGCGTCACATCCTCGATCGCGGCCATGCCGGCGCTGTATGCGCTGTGAGGATCGGAATCGCTAAATAGCGGGTTGATGAGCGTCCCGCCCTGCACCCGCACACCGACAAAATACGTATCCCCGCCCAAGCCGCCGATGGTCCCGCCCGTGTTGTCGATGTAGGCATCGACAATCGACAGCTCTCCGTCGGCCAGGTTGATCGCCCCGCGGTTAACCAAGCCGGGCAATGCCGCATTCATATCCGACGACGGGTCGATGACCAGCCCGGAGTCGGCGTCGACCTGCACCGTCCCGCGGTTGTCCAGCAGCAGCGAGTCCTGCCCGAGCTGATTCGGCACGCCACTATTATTCGTGACGGCGAGCGTGAACTGGTCGCCGATCGTCAGCCGGACGTCATCGGTCTCACCCTGAACATTGACGACATGGAGAAGGGCACTGCCGTTGCTGTCCAGCGTCAGGTCGTTGTCCAGGGTCAGGTCCAGAGACTCCAGGTACAGCGACCCGGTGTCGGTGATGTTCAGCGAGTTGCGCAGCACGACCTGTGAGAACGAATCGTACCCGCCCAGAATCGTGTCGGCGGTGAATGTGGCGTCTTCCAGCACCAGCGTGCCATAGACCTCGATGAGCTGCTCGCTGAACCCAAAATCTTGCGCCTCGAACCGCGTCCCGATGACCTGGTTGAAAAAGTCGTCACCCGGCATCCCGGCCCCGTCCCAGATCGAGTCGCCTTTAAGCGTCCCGCCGAGCAGCGTGACGTCGTAAAAAATCGCAAAGGTGACGTCAAAGACCCCGCCGGTGTTGTCGTAGACACCCGCGTGAAACTCGGTGTCCCCACCGCTGCGATCAAGGATCACGCCCGCGTTTCTCACACCGGGCCCGCCCGAGTCCTTCACGGGGACGATCGAAACCTGGCCGCCATACCCGGTGTCTTCAATCTCGATCGTGCCCCGGTTGTCGATGACCAGGTCGTCGTTGCCGAGCGTCCCGACAACCAGATGCGCCTGCGGCCCGACCGTCAGCACCGTCTCGCCGCCCGGGCCGTCGCCGGTGAGGCTGCCGAGGTACCACTGCCCGTCTCCGATCAACGTCGTGTCGTCGTCAAGAAAAAACTCCCCTTCGACAAATCCGTTCGCGTTGCCGAATGCTCCGATGCCGGACCCCGCTCGGTTCTCGATCGTGCCCGACAACCCGGTCTCACCCGCGAAGACCTCCGCGTCAGGCAGAAACACAACATCCTCAAGGCTGGTTGTATGCAGATCGATGAACCCATCCAGGTCAGCGCCCACGATGTACGAACCCGATACCGAAAGGCTGGTCAAGTCCTGCTGCGTGGGCGAATACCCGCCGAGCCGGCTGCCAACGCTGACCAGCGTGCTGTTCTGGATCGTGATGTTGCCAACGAGGTCCGTCGTGTGGACAAAGTCGGCGTCGATGATGCTGATCTGCGCGTCGTAGGGATCGCCGGACAGCCCGTTGCCCGACAGCATGCTCGTCCCGGTGATCGTCAGGCGCGACATCTCATCGATGTGCAGCGTCCCGTCGTTGTGCAGGCGCACGCTGTCGAGCACCAGCTCGCCGCCGTTGCGCGCCTCAAGCAAACCACTTGAATCATTGAGGAAGAACCCATCCGCGAGCGTAATCTTGCTCGACGCCCCGGCCATGTTCTGCGAATCCGCATCGATCACCCCGTGATTGGTGAACCCCGGTGCGTTGCGCTGCGCATCGCCCGTCGGGTCGATCGTCAGCCCGGGCCCGCGCGGCGTCGTCACCCGCCCGTGATTCGTCACCGTCAGCCGGTTGTTGCCCAGCAGCCCGGTCGCCTCGATCGTGTGGTCGGCCATCTGCGTCAGCGAATCACCGGCCCGCAGCCCGGCGATCACGTTGTCCAACACGTTCGTCGTCCGCAGCACACCCGTTCCGTCGAGCATCAACCCCGGCCCGCTAAGGAACAGCCGGGAGGTGTTGCCGGCGCTGCCGTCGATCAAAATCTCGCCGTCGTTAACGATCCGACCCGAGTCCGTCCGCACCGCGAACCGCTCGACGGTCAAGCTGTTGCCCGTGGTCACCGTCAGCGAATCCGCCGCACCGATGTTGAGCTGATCCACCGTCACCACAATGTCCGCGTCAACCATCGCGTTGTTGTTGATGTGGATGTTGTACGCGTAGGCCGCCGAGTTGCTCGGCACGCCCGGCACCGGCGGCGCCTCCGTCCCGTCCGGCGGCAAGCCTGTCGCGTGAAACACAAACCCCCAGTTCGCCGCGTTGCTCCAGTCGCCGTTGCCACCCGCCCACGTCGCGTCAAGCACCGGCACATCCGGCGAACTGGTCACGAAAAACAACTCCCCGTCGTTAAGAAGCTGTTGCTGCGCCGACAGGATGATCCCGCCGGAGTCCACCGAAAAGTTAAACCACTCGGCGCCCTCCGGGATCAGCGTCGCGTACACCGAAAACCCGTCCATCATCGCGACGTCCACATCGCCGACGCCCCCGAACAGCGGGTCGTTCGCAAACCCGCCCTCGAGCAGGGGCACAAAGTAGTTTTCTTCGCCCACTCCCAGCATCGGGTCGTTTAGCGGCGACCCCTTCGCGCTGTAAAAAAGCAGCATGTCGTAGCCGAGGTAGTCGTCGTCGAACGGGCTCGGCCCCAGGTCGAACCGCGCCAGCCCGGCGAAAGCTTCCGCCGGCGTCGATTCCACCAGATTCATATTGTTCGCAAGGAAGATGTCGTTCGCATTATGCCCGGTAAACCCGAACGCCTCGGCGCCGCCGGGCAATCCCACGATGTTCGGCGTCGACGGCGCATCGGCGATCAGCGGGTTGATCGAAACCGTGCCCGCTCGGCTGGACGTGTCACTGCCGGTCAGCGAAGCCCCGCCGAGCGCCGCAGCCGCTGAAGAACCGACCGCCACGGTGTTGGCCCCCACGAGCAACTGCCCAGACGCACCATCATCGAAACTCGCGCCCCCGTTACGGCCCAAGCCGCCGCTAACATCGATCGTGCCCGAACCGCCGACGGTCGAGCCGACCAGCTTCACCGTGCCGCCCGACCCACCACCGCCGCCACCGCCATCACCACCCGATCCGCCGCGCCCCCCGGCGCTCCCATTCGCTCCGACTCCGCCAACACCCGCGAAAAACGGGTCCGGGATCGGCACGGGCGGCGGCGGAACAAACGGAACCGTCGTCACGCCGGGGATCGGCAGCACAGCCGCGACATTCGCCACAACATTAATCGGTTCACCCGCGATACCAACCACGCCCAGGCGCCCCAACGAGCCGGTTTGACCATCACCCCCGCGCGCATGAGCTTCGCCCTGCAAATCAACCGATCCCTCAACAAGAAACTCGACCGCCCCACCACCGGCGCCGCCAAGCCCGCCACCACCGCCGAGGCCACCGACGCCGCCATCACCCCCGTCGGCGCCCGGCCCGCCCGATCCGCCGAAGCTCGCAATATTGAATCCGGCGAAACCAAACGACTTGGCCCAGTTGCCCTGACCCGCGGCCCCACCACCACCACCCCCGCCGCCGCCACCACCGCTGCCACCCTGCCCGCCTCCACCGCCGCCGCCGCCGTTGCCGGCAACAAGTTCAAACGACGACCCACCGGAAAACTTGCCGCCGTGCCCGTTGCCGCCCTGCTCGCCCTCATCCCCGTCGGAACCCAGCCCGCCAACGATCCCGTCGCCCCCGTCTTTGGTCGGCACACCGGGGAGAAAACTCGGCAACGGGCTCGGCCAATAGACACCGGGGCTGCCGCCTGGCCCGCCAAACCCGCCGAAGCCGCTGCTATTCCCATCGAACCCGCCCACGCCCCCGCTCGCCACAGCCGTGGGATTATTGAATCCCTTGCCGCCCTCGTTGCCGCCGGTCCCCCGATCGCCGACATCCCCGTCCGTGCCACTGGTCCCGCCGCGCCCAGGAAACGCCGGCACCGGTGGCGGCACCGCGCCCGGGATAAAAAAGATCATCGCCCCACCGCCGCGGACCCACTGCACACCGCCGCCGTCGCCCGGGTCGCCCGGCAACCCGCCTTGGCCAGCCCCTCCACCGGTTCCCGACGCCCCACCCCCCGGCCCAGCCGTGGTATCGATCGCCGAAAAGTCAATCGTCGCAGTCGGCGGGACAACCAAATCGTTACCAATATGAAACGACGCCGGCCGAACTCCCTCGCCGCGGAACACGTCGCCGGGATCGAGAATCAGGTCGCCACCTATATAGAAGTGGGCCACGCCGTTGAGGATCGACGCCGATGCGAGCTCGCCGCCGAAATTCCAATTCACCCCGTCCCGTTTGATCGTCAGGTGGCTGGTATTGACCACGTATTCGGCCGCGACGGCCGGCCCCGCCGCGACACATACGCACACCAACCACCCGAGGCAGGCCAAGCCGCGTCCACAAGACAAGCGTTCATTTCCCTTCAAACCGCCACTCCCCATATTCTCAGCCCGGCGTGCACGAACTCGGGTGGGATGACTGACCTAACCGCATGGCTCCGGGGCCATACCGCCACCGGCCCGATCAGCGGACTGAAGGCATCGCACGCTATTGCCTGATATTACACCAGAAAAGCGGCGAATCCAACCAAAAAATGAGCGATTCGACCTACTTTGGCGCCGCAGAGGGTGGTGGCGGCCCGCAAGCGGCGAAGTCGGTCGCTGGCGTGCAACGGCTCAGGGCATCCGCTCGCCGCGCGGCGTCAGGCCGATCCGCCGCAACACCGACTCCGACCCGTTGCCGTTCATCGACCAGTACGCCATACGGTCGCTACCCAACAGCCGCGCCTCGCGCCCGTCATCGGTCGCCCACCGGACCACCCGGTGCGGCCGTGCCCGCTCGACATCGATCGTCCAAACATGCGGTCCGGGGTCCGCCGGCACCGCCCGCCCGTAGGTGCGCTTCGACTCGCTGCGCTCGATCCGCACCGTGTACCGATCGACCACAAACTCACCGGCCGGCACGGTCACGGTTGTCGCGTCGTCACCGCGCGAAAGTGTCGCCGCGTCCCACACCAGCGGCACGTGCCCGAACCGCGCCGTCTGCATCGATCGCAGCAGCGGCACGCGCACGCTCTGACCCGGTTCCAACCCCGGCCCGGCCAACCCGCGCGCCCACAACAACAGCGCATCCTCACTGACCCCGTCGCGCTCAACCGGCAACGACCGCGCCTGATCCGCCTCGCCTTCGAAGTAGCTGTGCAACTGGTGCGCGACCGCATCCGAGTCGAACACCACCTGCTGATACACGTGCCCACACCACTCCTGCGACCCGAACGACGCCTTCGTCACCGCCCCAGCCGCGTACCCGTTGACCGGCTCAGCCGCGACGAACACGCTGGTCATCGTGTTGTAGTCGTACACCCCGGTCGGGAAGTCCTGCACGAGGTTCAGCTTGATCACCGGGAACGCGCCGCGCGTCGTGGCGGCGCGTTCGGTTTTGACCCCAGTCGCCGGGTCGAACGATTCGGTCACAAAAATCGCTACCGCTGTGCCCTTACGCAACTGCCCGTAGCGCGGGTAGGTCAGCGCATACCCGCTGACCTCGGCCAACCCGTCGCCCCAGTGTTGCCAGAACGCGTCGCCGAAATCCGGTGACGGACTGTCCGCGTAGGCGCTCGGCGCCAACAACACCGAGGCGAAAATATAAAGCGCGGCGAGCGAAGTGCCCGCCGCGCGCATTGCAGTCCATGTGAGTCTCATCGAACACCCCTTTCGTGTGTAGGCCGATCAATCGAAAAGCCGCGCTGGCTTGCAACCCAACTCATAGCGAGACCTAACCGATCAGCCTATCCAGTTCCGCGGCGATCAACTTCCTATCCGTCACGCCAACGAACTTCTTCACCACTTCGCCGCCTTGGAAGATCAGCAGCAGCGGGATCGAGGTGACCTCAAACCGCGTGGCCAGTTGCTTGTTCTGATCGACATCGACCTTGCCGACTTTGACCCTGCCGGCGTAATCGTTCGCCAGGTCGTCAACCACCGGCCCGATCGCGCGGCAAGGCATGCACCACTCGGCCCAGAAGTCGACGAGCACGGGCGTGTCCGCCGCGATGACCTCCTGAACAAAGTTCGCATCCGTCAACTCTAACACACTCTTCACAGCCATCGTGGTCCTCTTTTCCGGCAGGGATTTTCGGCTTCCTGCCCGGCAAGCCTAGCGCCCCGGTTTTGTGTTCAGCGGCCTGACACCCACCGTGGCATCAGGGGTCAGACCGGCCCGCCCCAGGCCGCTCAGTGACAGAGTCGGCGTGGCAGCGGCAATGAAACAAACCAACCGGTCAACAAAATATTCCCGATTCATCGACACAACCCGCCAAGGGATGGCGCAAGCTATTTTCACAAAATATTTTACGAATTTTCTCAGTCGGCCAGATCAGGCAAAAACCCATGCTTCGCGCGGCCGCCACCACCCTGGGACCGGGCAATCAATTGCTATTGGGCATCGCCCTCTCGCTCCCTGCCAACAGCCCGGTCACCACCGACTCGTGCTGGCGCAGCACTGTCGGATCGTCCTGCACCTTGGCCATCAGCATCAACCCCTCGAGCACCGCCACGAGAGATCGGGCCGTCTTGCGCGGGTCATCAACGATGACCTCACCAGCATTGGCGGCGTCGCGGAGCATGGCCTCGAACCCCTGTTCGAACCGGGAAAACACCTCCTGGAGCTTTAGCCGCACGCGTTCATCCTGGGTGCTCAGCTCCAGCGCGAGGTTACCGCAGGGGCAGCCCTTGACGCCCTGATCGTCACGCTGGGACTCCTGCAGCTCTTGCGTGCACAGGCTGAGGATCCGCTGGACTTTCTCGGTCAGCGTCCCCTTGGAGGCGCGCGTCTGATCGAACCACGCCTGCAACGCACAGGAGTGCTCGTCGATGACCGCGAGCACCAGGTCGCGCTTGGTCTCAAAGAAGTGGTAAAAGCTGCCCTTGTTGACCCCCGCCGCCCGACAAATCTCGTTCACCCCCAAGGCGTGGTAGCTGGAGGCATAGAACTTGGTCTTGGCCGTCTCGATCAGGCGTTCGCGGGCATCGCTGGTTCGACCCATAGGCCATTTTTAACCGATTGGTCGGTTATTTTCAACCCTTTTGGTGCGATTCGCCGCCAACCCGCTCAGCCCGCCAAATGGTCCAGCCGCAGGTACCGCAGCACCACCGCGATCAGGATCACGACCGCGGCCAGGTGGATGTTGATCATCCGGGCGGGCTTGTGTTTGAGCATCCCCGCACCGCCGGCCCACATCACCGCGAAGATGATCAGCGCCAGCAGCGCCTTCGTGCCGATCAGCGCGTTGCCGGCCGGGCCCATCGCTTTATAAGTCGCCGCCGACATGCCCCAGTTGTAGACACCGCTGATCACCAGCCCACCCGCAGCAAGCCAGGCGACCTTGGAAAAACGGTGTTGCACCATCTTCACGACCGACTCGCGGAAGGCCTCGTCGAGCAGGCGCACGGCCGGTGAGAAGCACAGCGCCATGAACGACACCCCGCCCACCAAAAGGATGGCCGAGACGATATGCACGTAACGCATCGCAATCTGCAGTGCCGGGTGATTCATCCGGCCTAGATTAATCGGTCGCCCGCGACTCGCAACCCCCCCAGCCGCACCCGGCGAGGCCGGCTTAGCTAACCCGCCGGACCTGAGCCACGGGCGGCTTGCACCCCTGGATCACCACCGCCAAAACGACATGACGCAGCCGGTCCAGGCTCAGGCCATCGAGGTAGGCCCGGGTAAAGTCCAGCCTCGGCCGACGCGCGGACTTGAGGTACGCGACGCACCTCTCACGATCAAACCGCTGAACTTCCAGGATCATCCGATCAAGTGATTCGATAGATTCCATGACGTGCCTGTCCTTTCTCTCTCTAACCCTCCGAACCGATGCGCAGAACGCGCATCCTTTTAGATAACCCGATAACCAACCCGCTAGATCACCAAGTCGACCAACGTCCCGACCGTATCGGCCGTTGGCGCCGGATCGCTTGACATCCACCCCGCCCGCCTCGCCTCAGCCGGCCCGCCGGCAACCACCTCGCCGATCGCCGGACGGTGCGCCGGCCCGTTGTCGCCGCGAACGATGATCGCAACGCCGCCGGCCCCGTATGGGAGGCTCGCCGACCCCGCGACTGCGGCCGCCTTGTAAGCGCCCGTGCTCGACTCGCGCCGACCCGTGCCACCCGTGTGCGCACCGTTTGGCGAGCACTGCCCAGCAACCGGGACGACCCCGGCGCGGAACGCCGCGTGCACATGCGACACGCCCGTCGGCTGAATAGGCGCGGCCCCCTCGAACCGCCCCGGCCCCAGCAACCGGTGATGCAGCAACGCGACCGTCAGATTCCCACGCGTACCAATGCTCACCCCCGACCACTAGCGAACCGCGGGCGAGCGGCGGTACGGGCTGGACCGATCAACCAACCTGTGCGTTTTCAGAGGATTACGCCGCTAAGCCGATTGCACCGGTCGTACCGCCTGTAACGGATGGTGCGTTGGCGAGACATCCAACGTCTGTAGCGATCGACGAACTGATCCGCTCCGTCTGGTGAGACGGCATCGGCTCCGCCCCGGGTGCCACTGACAAGTCCACTTGTCAGCGCGAGAGCAGCCGGCGTATTGATTCGCCATGGGTTGGGTGGAGATGATCCTTGCCAGTCGCTCTAGTTGGAAGTCAGTGCGCGGTTGACCATGTCCTGCACATCGTCGCTCGTGTTAATCGGCACAACATTGACACCAGGATGACGCCGTGCAAAGACACGGAAAATCTCATCTGCGAATGCCTGACCGATGTGATCCACCCCATTGAAGTCAAGCATGACGTACTGAAAACGATCAAGGTTCGCCATCAATCGTTTGGCCTGGGACCGAGACACCAGTTGTCCCGATCCACGCTGAAGCAGCCTCACAGCGACAACCGTTTTCGAGAATCCGTAGTCACCATCCTGTGAGGAATATTCATCGAAGATTTCCTTGGTCGTTCGCTGCGTCGCGTTGCGCAACTGCATTTTGACAGCCGTGCCACTGTGTGGAGGAACATTCTCAAAAATGAAATCAAAACCCGACTCGATATGGTGACCAAAGATCACTCCACTCGAAACGATCTCATAGCGATTAAACATACGCGAGGTAAAGAAAATCCCTTCACCGGAGTGATTGTCCGGGTCGGTTGTGAGTTTGCCTTTTGCCAGTTCAAGGACGGCGTGCCTCTCGTCGTCCAGCCCAAGCGCCTGTCTGATCTTGGTGAAGATGCCGATTCCGTCGTCTCGGATCTGCATCGTGGTATCGATGGCGCTGATCTCGACGACGATCTGAACTTCGGTCCCTGCCGAGTGGTCGATGGCATTGTTAACCATCTCCGTGAATCCGTAGTGCCAAATTCGCCGTGCTTCGTCTGAACACTCGGTCAGCAGCGGCTCGACGCTCGTTCGCCAAAGTGAATCTTCTTCGAGGCCCTGGATCTCGACCGATAGGTTGTGGTTTGATCGCGTCGCCAGCTCATAAGTTCGATTCCTGCGATCACCCGAGGCTGCAAGATCACCGCGATCGACCAGAGCTTTGATGTGACAGTTGATCGCTTGGCGGGTGATGCCAAATTTCTTGCCAGCGAATGCGGCTAGGTCCGTCCGGTGCTCACGGACAGACTCCAACAGAAATCGCCTGATCCTCTCGGTCCTCGCGGTGGTTCGAGTCATGATCAATCATTGTCAACAAGAAGGACACTCATTGTCAACATGAATAGGATTTATTGACAACAGAAAAATGGATTTTATGATTTTAAATCATTGTTTTATAATATTTTATACCATTTTAATTTTCCGCCTAGAACGCTGGCTGATTCTGGCGAGCACCCCGGGTCTTGCTGCATGACTCACGGCAGGTAGGCCGACTCGCCGCGGCACGGTCCGGCGGAAGTTGGACCACCGATGCCTGCTCCTACGGCACCTCGGACAGACCAGGTTCAGCGATCGGAGCACCGCGGCCCGGTCACAAACTCGTTCACCATCGCGGCAAAAAACCACGAAAAAAATAGGCCCGGTCGGCCGAAGCCAACCGAGCCCTTCCGGGGGCAATGGGGTGTTGAGGGATTCGCTCGGCTGCGAGCGAAATGCTTAAGGATAGTTTACCCTCACAAACTAGCTAGCAAGTGAGTAGTTTATGCAATTTCTGTGTCAGATTCAAGCGCGGACGAGCCACGCGCAAAATGATGCAAGTAAAGCGCCAGAAACTATCAATAGCGAGGAAAGCCTGTGGATAAAATTGCAAAATGGCGGGGTGCCCCAATCGGATTCAGGGGATAATTACTTTGGAATTGTTCCGAACCCCCACCGCCGTTAGGAGCCGCCCCGGCGTCGGCTGCTTATCGGACGGAGTGGATCGAATGACTTGGGAGCCGCGGCGATCCACCGGCTTGCGAGCGTCACTCGTGGTCGTCGTCGTGACCGCCATTCCCGCCATTGGCCAGGTGACGGCGGATCGTGCTGGTGGACACGCCCAACTCCTTGGCGGCCATATCGAGGTTCCCGCTGTGGCCGGCGACCGCGCCGCGGATCGCCGTGTCCTTGATCTCGGCCAGCGTGCGGTTGCTCTCACCGCTTAGCCGGCGAAGGTGCTCTTCCATCGCGACGGTGATGAGACTGCCGAGCATCGATAGGCTGTCGGTCTTGCGCCACCACAGCGCGAGCCGGCAACTCCGCGAGGCCTGGAGGTACCCGTGGGGGTCTGAATCGGCTGAAATCACGATGAAAACCGCCTGAGGCCAGTGGCGGCTCAGCGGCTCGATCCACTTGAGCCCGTCGACCTCGCCGATGTGCCAATCGATCAGGATCACGCTGACGTCCGGGTTCTGCGGGGCGTACTCGTCGGCATCGGCGGGGCTGGAGAAGCCCTCCGGCTGCACGCCGAGTACCTCGAACACGTGACGGGCAAGAATCCGACGGATCGCCGGATCATCGTCGATGATGACGCAATTGGCTTTTGTAGTGTCAGGCACAGCAGGCCTCCCCCCCCGGTTCTATCTGTATCGGTTGTACGCGATAGCGTCTTTACGCACGAGCCGAGGCAATACTACTTATTTAAAAGGGATTTACGGGTACGTGGGCGGAGATTCGCCCGGCGTGAGCGGGCTAGAGCGGGCGAGGACCGCGGCGAGTGGTCCCGTAGATTGACAGCATGTTGCCGTCAGGGTCCTGGAACTCGGCGGCCATGCCGACGACGCCGGCGGTCTCGTGGACCTGGTGCGGGGCACTGACAAATCGCACGCCACGGTGCTTGAGGACCTTGTAGGTGTCGTCGATATCGTCGGTTGCGAAGATCACCTTAGGCATAGCTTCACCGCGCTTCTGCGGGATGCCGACGTGGGTGTGCAGCGCGACGGTGACACCGCCGCCGTCGAGCTCGATCCAGCCGGGCGACATCGACTTCACGCGCATCCCCAGTGTCTCACGATAAAACGGCAACGAGGCCTGGGCATCTCGAACAAATAGCAACACCATCTCGACGCGCGACAGCATCGGCCCGCCTTGCGGCTCGGTATCCGTATCCGGGTCCGGTTCCGTCAGTGCCGTGTTCCAACCGCGATTGATCATCTATGTCAAGCCTCTAAGGAACCTGTTGCCGCTAAGCCGCTAGCGTTATCGGACAGATCGGGCAGCCGGGTTACCGTCATCGCCGGACAACCAGCCTCTTTCGGCCGGGCCGGGCGCCACAATTGATCCACGTGTAGGCAATGATACCTAACCACTCGACCGAATCACGCGGCGAATCTGGCCCGGGTAGGCGCGAGCGACTATGATCCCTCGGCTTTGCTGTTAGAACCCGCCCGTGCCACCCGGTGAGGGAGATGCCCCGATGTCCGTGACCAAAGATCAGATCTACGACCGGCTGCGAACGGTCAATGACCCCGAGCTGCACCGCGACCTGGTGACGCTGAATATGGTCAAGTCCGTCGCGGTCTGCGAGGGGCTGGTGAGCATCACGGTCGAGCTGACCACGCCCGCATGCCCGTTGAAAGACAAGATCCAGCAGGACGTGCAAGCCGCAGTCGGTGCGATCGACGGTGTGACCGAGGTGCGGGTCGAGTTCACCGCGAATGTCGCCCAGGCCAGCCCGCAGCAGCGTGCGTCCGAGAGCAATCCGTTGCCGGGTGTGAAACAGATCATCGCGGTCGGCGCGGGCAAGGGCGGCGTGGGCAAGAGCACCATCGCGGTGAACCTGGCCGTCGGATTGGCTCGTGCGGGCGCGAGCGTCGGGCTGATGGACGGGGACATCTACGGGCCATCGCTGCCGACACTGCTCGGGCTGGACGGCGAGAATCCCACGACACGCGACAAGCTCATTCAGCCGTTCGAGGTCCACGGGATCAAGACGATGACCATCGGCAAACTCGTCGACCCGGACAAGCCGCTGATCTGGCGTGGGCCGATGGCTCACGGGGCGTTTCGACAGCTCGCGACGCAGACCGAGTGGGGCGAACTGGATTATCTGATCATCGACCTGCCGCCGGGGACGGGCGATGTGCCGCTGACGATGTCGCAACTTCTGCCGTTGGCCGGCGCGGTGGTCGTGTGCACACCGCAGAAGGTCGCGCAGGACGACGCCCGCCGCGCGGTCGCGATGTTCCGCCAGTTGCAGATCGAGGTGCTCGGCGTGGTCGAAAACATGAGCTACTTCATCGGCGATGACGGCAAGGAGTACGACATCTTCGGGCGAGGCGGCGCGGAGATGATGGCCCGCGAGCTGGCCGTGCCGTACCTGGGCGATGTCCCGATCACCACCGCGCTGCGCGCCAACAGTGATGCCGGCGACCCCATTGCCAACTTCACCGGCGACCCGACGCTGGCCGACCACCTCGAATCCGTCGTCAAAGCCCTGGCCGGGCAGGTGAGCATCCACACCCTCGGCGGCGGGCTGGTCCAACCGACGATTAGTGTGAGTTGAGGGCGGATGTCATCGCTGGCCACAAACCGGTGACAAGCGCGCGTTCGTCATCACGGGGCGGACCTCACTCGGGGCTGCCCTGAAATACCACGGTCGACTCGATCACTGCCAGGTGACGCCGCACGCGGGACAGCGGGTGGCCCGGGAATTGCGCATCCCACTGTCGGTCGTCGGACCTGAAGCACACCCCCGCACGCCGCGGGTCGTACGGATCGGCTGCCCAAGGCCGCTTGCCGCGGACTACGCGAGCGATGAACCCGGGCGCGGCGTCGGAGCCGAGCCGGTTGGCCACATCGGTTTCGCGCGCTCCGGTGACGGGGCCCTCAGCGGCTTGCACGTTGACCACGAAGTGTGGAGACAGGCACAGCCCGCCCGAGAAGGTGAAGCCGCTCGGTGTCTGCGGGTATTTATAGATCACGCGGTGGAAGGTTCTGCCGTCGGCAGGGACCATGTCGGCCTCGACCAGGCCGCCGCCGTTGCTTGCCGCTTGGTTCCGGCAGAATTCACGATAGGCGTCGAGGTCACCCAGTGGGAACGGGCTCGGATCGGGTTGCGGGAAGCAGTGAAGCGACAGCCGGTCGCCGTGTTCGCCCTCCCAGGAACGGATGGTATTGCGGCCTTGCGTTTCCTCGCCGAGTGATTTCCACCCGGTCAGTGTGAAAGTGACGGCGTCCGGAGCGTCGCTCATGGGGTGGAGTCCTTGGCAGTTGGCAGGCGCGCCTGGTCGGGCCGTGCCAGGTGGCGCATACGGCGAGTGATGCACTTGGCGCTATGGCATTCGATAATATTGGGTATTCCCCCTTAAATACATGAAATAGCGCGATCATTGAGCACCGTGGTGGTTATAATACGTTCGGTGTCTACTCGCCGTTGTGGTCGGGCTCCACAGCGTTAACCAACCCGGCCTGGTCATCCTGGCCGCGAACTTCGACACGCCGGCCAGCGCGCGCGACTGGCGGTTGGCCAACTTCGACTTCGACACCGATGTCGACGCGAGGGCCTGAACCTCATGGCCGCGAGCTTCGCCGGCCCACCGGACACCCTCACCGCGATCGCCGCCTCCCTGGGCGTCACCATCACCCGGACGCCCGAACCGGGCACCATCGTGGCCGTCTGGGCGGGCTTGGTGGCCGCCGCGCTGCGCCGCGAAAAAATCGCGTTTACCGCCTAAAATACCCGATTGCCCCTTCTACAAAGGGGGCCTACTCCTTATAATGGACTGAGTTGCACGGGATACCTCTGCCCACCCGCACCGTGCATTTCGAGAAGGAGAAGGTCTCATGGTCGATCAGAAGTGGTCCGCTGCGCTGGGCGCAGCCGTGCTGATATGTCTTGCCGGCCACGCCAATGCGATTGACTTCCATTGGACCGGCGGCGATGCGACGAACAACTTCCACGCGCCGTTGAACTGGTCGCCGGGGTCCACGTCCACGTCCTGGCCGGACGGGACCAATGACGCCGCCCTGTTCGACACGCTCAATGCGACGTACAGCGTGGACTTCGACAACTCCCACGCCAACAAACGATTCGAGGTGCGCGTCGGCAACCCGACCATCTTCCTCGAAACCGGCAGTACCCCGCATCATTACACCCTCCACACCACGACCGAAGCCGCCGCCATCGTCAGCACCTTCCCCGGCGCGCTGTTCACCACCACCCTCACGATCGACGGCACCAACCACGTCACGCTCGGCCAATCGTCCGTCAGCACGATCCAGGTCCTGCAGATCGCGGTCGGCGACTCGACCACGAAAGGGATCCTGAGCCTGAGCAACGTCAACTGGGGCAGCACGGCTGCGTCCTTCGTCGGGCTCAACGGCAACGGCGTGCTGAACATCGCCTCCAACGCCTCGATGTCCTCACACTCGGGGGTGCTCGGCTTCACCGGGCAGTCCATCGGGACGGCCGACATCTCCGGGCAATGGGTCAACACCGTCGGCGATCTGGTCGTCGGCAAGTCGGGCAGGGGCACGCTGAACATCATCGGTGCCTCGGGCTTCGTACACACCTCGACCGGCCACATCAGTATTGCCGAGATGCCCGGGTCTATCGGGACGGTCACCCTCAATACTGACGGGCGGCTTGAATCCGACGGCTCGCTCTACGTTGGTGGCGGGCCGTCCGGGCCGGGCGGCAGCGGGTCGCTTATCTCCACCGGGTTCATCCTCGGTGAAGAGATCACCGTGGGTGACGACCTGGTGATCTACGGCAACGGCAGCGTCGACCTCGATCTTGGAAATCGGATGTACGTTGAGAACGACACCATCATCCACCCGGGCGGCTCACTCACACTCAGGCGTGGCGATTTTGTAACCGAGACCCTCACCGGCCCGGCCAACTCGGTCACCTGGACTGAGGACGAACTGTTTGTTCAGAACGAAGTGTCCATCGACGACAACGCCCCGCTGGGCGGCAACGTCTCGGTCTCGTCGTTCTTCAACCAGCAACTCTCCACCAACCTGCTCAAGGTCGGCCCCACGGCCGGCGGCACACTCAGCCTCAGCGGCACGGCCGGCGGCGGCATCGTTGAGATCGGTTCGCTCATCCCCGGGACGGACCCCGCCACCGTCACCCTCGTCAACGCCGCCGCCCTGCTCGAGACGGTCGCGGTCGATGTCCGCGGCGCCACCCAGGCCACCCTCAACGTGCAGGGCGGCGCCGAGGTGGACCACCTGTTCTCGTCGCGGTTCGCGGGGCTGCCCGGGACCAACGCGGTGGTCAACATCACCAACCCGGGCACGCTGTGGGACGGGCGCGCCGCGCTCTACATCGGCGGCGACCTCAACACCCCAGGCGGCAACGCCACCGTCACGGTCTCTGACAGCGCAACCGTGCAGGTTAACGACTTTCTCAAGCTGTGGCCCGGCGCGAACATGACGGTCGACAACGCCACGCTCACCATCGACAACCTGGACGTCGGCGGGACGCTCACACTCACCGACGCGACGTTCAACATTAACGCCGCGACTGACATCGACGTCTCGGGCACGCTCACGCTGGGTACCACCAACACGTTCCAGATCCCCAACCTGACGATCACTGACGGCGGGCACGTCGATTTCACCAACCGGTTCGCGACCGTCGACGCGCTCGGTAGCGGCAACATCGACCGCCTTTTCCTCCAGGGCGGCAAACTCTCCGCGCCAAGGGTCGAGTTCGTTTCAAGCACGTTCGTTGGCTACGGGCACCTCGACGCCGTCGTCATCGCGCATAAAGGCGTTTTAGCCACCGGCGACCTGATCATGGGCCGCCCCACTGTAGTCAACGCGGTCCAGATCTCCGAATCCGTCGCCTTCACCGTCGGCGCTCACCACGTCACGCTACTGAAAACAGGCTTCTGGGATATGCACTCGTTCACACGCATCTTGGGCGGTACGCTCTCGGTCGCGACCGGCGTGTCGATGAGATCGGGGCTGTTCTTCTCCGGCTTCGGCGCGATCGACGGGCGGATGTTCATCGACGGCGGGACCGTGATCGAGGCCGACGGCGGCGACCTGGCGATCGGCGACGCGGCGTCACTGGCCGGCTTCCACTCCGACGGCGAGCTGTACACCGGCCCGAACACGGTCACGATCCACGACGCGAACGAAGCCGTGCTCGGCACACTGACTCAGCTCGGTGATGGGGTCACGCCCGGCACGCTGGCCGCGCCCAACGGGTTGCTCGTCGAGTTCGGCAAGAACATCGCCGGGCACGGGACGGTCGACACCCCCAACGACCCGGGCAGTCCGCTGACCAATCTGGGCACGATCGCCGGCGACTCGCCCGGCGAACCCATCACGCTCAACGGTTACGTCAAGGGCATCGGGACGTTCGCCAACATCGTCGTCAACGGCACATTCGCCCCCGGGCTGTCGCCGGGTGTTGTCGCGGTAGAGACGAGCCTGGTTGTCTCGCCCACGGGCACGCTACAGATCGAACTGGCCGGGTCAACCACGAGCTCCGAACACGACCAGGTCAACGTCACCGGCGATGTCACGCTAGAGGGCACCCTCGACGTTGATCTGCTGTTGAGCTACGACCCGGACCACGGTGAGTCCTTTACCGTCCTGACATGGACCGGCGCACGCAACGGTACCTTCGACGCTTTCGACGGGCTTGACCTTTCGACCGACAACACCAAATCGCTCGCGGCCGTCTTTGACGACGTGCTCGGCGAACTCACACTGACGGCCGCGATCCCCGGCGACGCCAACCTCGATGGTGCGGTCACCCTTGAGGACCTGGTCCGGCTCGCGGCCTCATTCGACACATCGCCGGGCCTGGGAAGCTGGCCCCTAGGCGACTTCGACCACAACGGCATCGTCAACGCCAACGACCTGAACCTCATGGCCGGCAACTTCACCGGCCCGTCCGACACCCTCACCGCGATCGCCACTTCGCTCGGCGTCACGATCACCCAGACCCCGGAGCCGGGCACCGTCGCCACTGTCGGCGTGGGGTGCTTATTGGCCACCCGACGCCGAAAAAAGCGCCAGAAGCCGTGCTTAGGGCCGCGCAACGTTCCTTCGCGGAATGACGCCTACGTCCAATAGCGCACCAAGTCGCACGGGGTATCCCTGTCCACCCCTGCCCTACATTTTGAAACGGAGACAATCCTATTGACCGATCAGCAGCGGGAGCGGGCGGAGAGAAACTCGATAAACTCTGATAAATCGGTGGTAATACAGTCCCTCTCTTTACATAAGCATCTGTCTTTAGTAGAGTAGTCTTGGCCATTTTGGATTGGCACCTGTCTATTCATCCAGCTTGTTTGTTCAAAAGAAGGGGAGAGCACCGTGGCACAACGATCTGAGCGTCAAGTTTTCGGGTGGGACCAACGGCGACACGTCGCGTTATTGGCGATTGTTTTACTGGCCGCTCCAGCCACCATCACCCACGCGGCGCCGCTGGACCCGGATGATTCGATGTTCGACGCGAACGCGGCGGCGAACGCGGGCAGGGGGGACTGGTCCACGCCGCCGTATCTTGGCACGCTCGATATCGAGACTGATGGGGCGGTGCCGAAGATTACCGGGGTGATCAATGGGCCGTTTGGCTTCACACTCGTAGAACACGCCACGGGGATCGTTCTGGATCAGGGGCCCAGCTCGCAGAACGGCGTGGACGACTGGAACCGTGAAATCGCGGTCTTCGTCTTCCCGGAGGACGTTGTGATGGGCGGGTCGTTCACGAGTATCAATGTGGTCGGGTCGCGTCCGTTCGTGATCCTGGCGCGGGGGGGGCTGACGCTGAATAAAGAGATCGACGTGAGCGGGTCCGACGCGGGCAATTGGGTGGAGGGTAATTCGAACCCCATCGCTGGGGGGGCCGGGGTGGCCGGCGGTGGTACCGGGGGGACGGGGTCCCCGGGCCCTCTGACGGAACCCAAGGTCAGCGTGGCACGCGGCGAAGGCCCGGGGAATCTCAGCGAGATTATCCTCGCAGGCAGTCTCGGATACTGGCCGGGTGCCGGGTTCGGCGGGCGGGGGGATGATTCAAACCAAGGGGCCTCGCCGGTCTACGGTGATCTGCTCGAGCGGCTTCAGGCCGGCAGCGGCGGGGGTGGGGTCGTCGGGACGTCTCCCGTTCTTGACCCCGACACCAGCGGGGGCGGGGGCGGGGCCGGCGGGGGCGCGGTCGAACTGGGCGCGACCGGGACGCTGACCATCAACGCCGAGATCCGTGCCAACGGGGGTACCGGGAGTGCCCAAGGGGGCACTGCGACCTCGATCAGCGACGGCAGCAACGGCAGCGGGGGTGGCGTCTTGCTGCACGCGAATGACGTGGTGGTGTCCTCGGGGCTGAGGGCCAACGCCAGGAATAACACGCAAAGCCGCGCCTTCCACCCGGGCGGCGGCGGGCGGATCGCGTTGCTCGAGTCCGGGCTGGCGTCTTACACGTTCGGGGACGGTCTGGCGACGATCGGGCTGGGGAATGTCCAGGCACACGCCAGCTCCGATGACGCGCTGTCCGGGGTGATCACGATCTCGCCGCAATTGGCACGGGTCAAAAACGGGTTCAGTGTCGTGCTGATCCCGGGGTACATCGCCAACCTCGAGGCCGACGTGCACAGCACGCAGGAGCGGGTGCTCGCGGTGGCAACGGACCTGACGATCCAAAGCGGCGGGACGGCGGACTACCTCGCGGACGATTCACTTGACAGCGACGATGTGATCACGGTCGATGCGGGGGGCGTGCTCAACACCAACGGGTTCAGCGATACCGTCGGCGGGCTGGCCGTGAATGGTCACGCGGCGCTGGGGGCGGGGACGACACTCACCACAGACACGTTCGCTGAGTCGGGGACGGTGGCGGTGGAGACCGGGGCGGTGCTGGCGATCGGGCACAGCGGCGGGGTGAGCACGTTCACCGGTCAGCTCAGCGGGGGCGGGGGGCTGACGGTGCTCGGCGGTGCGCAGACGATGCAGTCGACTTTCATCTACACGGGGCCGACGCACGTCGTGGACGGGACGCTGACGATCAACAACACCTTCACGACGCCGGGCGACACCATCACCGTCGATGCGCCGGGGACTCTGCTGGCTTCGGGCATTCTCCAGCGTGACCTGGCCGGCGATGGGTCGGTGACCGCGACCGGAGCGCTGGTGCTCGGATCACTGACGTCGGGCAGCGGAATTAGTTTTGACGGGACGCTCAATGCCGGGGCAAACCAGGTGGTCCTGTTCGATGCCAACACCGCGGAACTTGGCGCACAAACGAACGTCGCCGCCGGCGGGCAACTCAACGCGATCAACGGAGCCGCGCTGGGCAACGGCGAGCAGGTCACGGCCACGGGGCCCGCGTCGATCGACGGGGTGTTTACCAATGACGGCACGGTGAACGGGCCGGCTGGGCCCGGAGAGTTTCTAACCTTTCATAAAGATGTCACCGGCATCGGTAGTTTCACCGGGAATATCGAGTTCCTTCAAGGCTACTCGCCCGGCGCATCACCCGCGGCGATCAGTATCGATGGCAATGTCGCGCTCGGACCGGCTTCGCAGCTTCTGCTGGAGTTGGCCGGGCTGGCACCGGGGACCGGGCACGACCGACTGGCAATCTCGGGCAATCTCGGTGCGGCTGGTGGACTGACGGTCGCGCTGCTCGACGGGTACCACCCCTCGCTCGGCGACGCGTTTGATGTGTTGGCGTTCGGATCGGTGACCGGCGGGTTTTCGGCGATCACCCTACCGGCGCTGGGCGGAGGCTTGGCGTTCGACGCATCGCAGGTCCTGACCACGGGCACGCTGACCGTGGTGCCCGAGCCCGGGACGTTCGCGATCACCGCGGTGGCGTGGCTGGTCGGTGCCGCGACGCGACGCCGACATCGTCACGCCAATGTGCGTTGAGTCAGTCTGATAGACAACCCTACGGACAACGTGTGATTGGCGCGTTGGTGCTCGGTGCCGGGCCGACGGGTCAGGCCGCGCGGCGTCTGCGTGTCGCCAACCCCGTGACACCCAGCGCAAGCAGCAGCGCGGCGGTCGTCGGCTCGGGGGTATCGGCGACGGCGACGATCGGTTGACCGCCGGTCGCGAAGAACAGCGTCTGCCCACCTGAGATCTCTGATACACCACCGTAGCCGAGGCTCGTAACACCGGTAGTGAGCGCGTGAGTCGCGATCTGCAGCCCACTGGCGGTGTTGTTGCCGGCGTCAAGCGATGTGCTGAGGATGCTCATCCCGGTATTCAACGCCGTCAGCGCGGTGTTGATGAAGCTGTTGTCGTAGCCCACGCCGCTGTGCTCGCCGAGGAAGATGATGTCGCCACCGCTCGTTGCAAAGTCAACCATCGCGTCGATCTCGGCAGCGCTGTAGGCAGCGTCGGGCAGGCTGTTGACCAGCAGGTCGACCCCGACCAACGACGCGTCGGAGATCGGACCGGCCAGGATGCTCGACGTCACGCCCGGCAGGCTGTTGTAGTGTTCGTTCAGATTTGTCATCGCGGTGGTGTTGTCCAACGCGATCCCGCCCGCCACGGCTGCGGTCACGCCGGTGCCTAGCGCATTGGTAAAGAACTGCGCGTTGCCGGGGTCGAATAGGGCGTCGTCGGTGTCCAGCGCCAGCCTGGCGAGATTCGAGTCGCCCGACAGGATGACGAATGCGTCAGCCGACGAAACCGCGCACGCCACGAGCACGGATAATGCGAATAGCGCGCGGCGGCGGAACGCTGTTGCCTGAAGGTTTTTCGTGTGCATTTTTTCCTCGCTTTGAAATGATCGACCCCTCACATGTTGCCCGTGCCTACGCCAGCGCGAGCGATCCCAGCCAGGTTTAGAAGCCTTGGCTGATCAGAAAGTGACTGTATTGGATGGACGACAGGCCAAGCCGCTCAACGTCCACGAATTGTGACTTCATTCCGAATCCTCTCTGGCAACCCGAATGGGTTTCTGTCGATGCGTTGTAGAATACCCGACAACAGATGCTCGCAACAGACCATGAGACGCGGCGTTTGCCACGATGAGTAACTTATACCAAAACGGCGGATCGATTTCAAGCCCCTCTGGGAAACGGGGGCGCGCGTGTGATCGCGGTCGCGCTCGATCTATTACCCCCGAGGCATCGCCGACGCGGGCGGGCGGTGTGACCGGGCTGTCAGGCCGGGCACAGCCTGCATGCCAGATTGACACGGGCACGCGGCCAATCGGCCACCCTCGAGTCGGGCGTCGATCATCTAACAGATTTTCAATATTGGGTTTGCGTCAGGATCGGCCGAACCGTCAACCAGCGGGTTTGGCGGTATGCGGATTGCCAGTTGGTTTAGGGTGGCGCTGAGGCCGCCGCCGTGTGATCGAGGCCGTGCCGAAGGAGCATTGCGGAAACAGCGCCGTTCGTGTACACCGTGCCCCGCGAACGATTGATCCGACGGGAATGCCCGGCCTCGCGAGCGGTCGTGCGGGAACCCTACTCGGGAAGAATCCTAGACAGCAACTCACGGACGTAATCCAAGGAAGCAACCATGCCAGTCAAAGATCTCGTGTTTGAGGCGGACGCCCGGCAGAGCCTGCTCGCCGGGGTGGAGAAGTTGGCCGCGGCGGTGCGGAGCACGTTGGGGCCACGCGGCAGAAATGCCGTGCTGGACAAAAGTTGGGGCGGGCCGACGGTCACCAAGGACGGTGTGAGCGTCGCCGAAGAGATTGAGCTGGCCGACAAGAACGAGAACATGGGTGCCCAATTGGTTAAGGAGGCGGCCAGCAAGACCTCCGACAAGGCCGGCGACGGGACGACGACCGCGACTGTTCTGTCTGAAGCCCTTTTTCGAGAAGGACTTAAACAAGTCACAGCAGGTGCCGACGCCAACGCCCTGATCCGTGGGATCAAGAAGGCTGTGGACCAGGTTGTCGTGAGCATCGATAAGCTCGCCCGGCCGATCGACGTCACCAATAAGAACGAGATCGCCAACGTCGCGGCCATCAGCGCGAACAACGACCCGGCCATCGGCAAGATCATGGCTGAGGCGTTTACCAAGGTCGGCAAGGACGGCGTGATCACTGTCGAAGAAGGCAAGAGCCTTGAGACCTACGTTGATGTTGTTGAAGGGATGCAGTTTGACCGCGGGTACCTGAGCCCGAACTTTATTACCAACGCCGACGAGATGTCCGTCGAGTTGGAAAAATGTCTGGTGCTGGTCTACGAAGACAAGATCAGCTCAATCCAAAAATTGGTCCCGCTACTGGAGAAGATCCAGCAAGCCAAGAAGCCGCTGCTGATCATCGCTGAGGATGTTGACGGTGAGGCGCTGGCGACGCTGGTGGTCAATCGGCTACGCGGCGTGCTCAGTGTGTGTGCGGTCAAGGCCCCCGGCTACGGCGATCGCCGCAAGGCCATGCTGGGCGACATCGCCACGCTCACCGGCGGCGATGCGATCATGAAAGACCTGGGTGTCGAGTTGGACAAGATCGAGCTGGGGCAACTCGGGTTGGCGAAGAAGGTGTCGATCAACGCCGAGACCACCACGATCATCGAGGGGGCGGGCGAGTCCAAAGCCATTCAGGCACGCATCGTGCAGATCCGTAACGAAATCGACGCGACGACGAGCGACTACGACCGCGAGAAGCTCCAGGAGCGGCTGGCGAAGCTGGCCGGGGGCGTGGCTCAGGTCAATGTCGGTGCGGCATCGGAAGCGGAACTCAAAGAAAAGAAGGCCCGCGTTGAAGACGCACTGCACGCGACGCGCGCCGCAGTCGCCGAGGGGATCGTCCCCGGTGGTGGCGTCAGCTATATCCGTGCGATCGCGTCGCTGAAGAAAGTTGAAACCAATTCACTCGATGAGGCGGCTGGCGTGGATGTGGTCCGCCGGGCGCTGACCGTACCGCTTCGCACGATCGCCGATAACGCAGGCGAGCACGGGTCGGTTGTCGTCCGCAAGGTGGCCGACGGGAAGGGCAACTATGGGTTTGATGCGCTCAAGCTCGAATACGGCGACATGGTTGAGAAAGGCATCATCACACCGGCGAAGGTTGACCGGACCGCGTTACAGAACGCCGCGAGCATCGCGGGTGTGCTGCTGAGCACCGACTGCATCATCACCGAGGCACCGTCGGACGACGACGAAGGCGCCGGCGGCCCAGGCGGCGGGATGGGTGGCATGGGCGGAATGGGCGGCGGCATGGGTGGAATGGGTGGGATGGGCGGCATGGGTGCCATGGGCGGCATGCCCGGCATGATGTAAGCACTGCCCGGCGACAACTCGGCCGGAATCATTCGAAGACCAACGGAAGACCAAGGCTCGACAAAGTTCAACAATAAACGCATCGGAGACCTGACCCATGGCAACCGCGACCGCAACGAAGACCAAGATCCGTCCGCTGGATGACCGCATCCTGATCCTCCCCAACACACCGGAAGAGAAGACCAAGCACGGGATATTTCTGCCTGAGGGCGCGAAGGAAAAACCCATGATTGGCAAGGTGATCGCGACCGGGCCGGGCAAGCTCAACGACGACGCCAGCCGCACCGCGCTGACCGTCAAGAAGGGCGACACCGTGGTCTACGGCAAGTACGCCGGAACCGAAATCGACCTGGATGGCAAGCAACACATGATTATTCGCGAGTCGGAGTTGCTCGGGCTGATCGAGAAGTAAATCGGCGGTTCGGACGGATGTTGGGCGGGTATGTCCTACGGCGGGTAAGCGGCCACGATGCCGCGATTGGAGCAAATTAGATGTCGACTAAGCAGATTATGTACAAGTCCGACGCGGCCGTTCAACTGCGTAAGGGTCTCGAGCAGCTCGCGGCGGCGGTGAAGGTCACGATGGGACCGACCGGCCGCAACGTTGTGCTGCAAAAATCCTACGGTAGGCCGGCGGTGACCAAGGATGGGGTGTCGGTCGCGAAGGAGATCGACCTGCCCGAGCCGTTCCAGAACATGGGCGCGAAGATGGTGATCGAGGTCGCGAAGAAGACCTCGGACAAAGCCGGCGACGGCACGACCACGGCGACGGTGCTGGCCGAAGCGATCTTTAACGAGGGGCTCAAGCACGTCACGGTCGGGGCCAACCCGATCGCGGTGCAACGCGGGATCACCGCTGCGGCTGAAGTCGTTACCGAAGAAATCGATCGATTGGCCGTGCGCTGCAAGGGCAAGGACGACCTGCGTAAGGTTGCGACCGTGTCCGCGAATCACGACACCGAGATCGGCGAGTTGATCGCCGAGGCGATCCAACGTGTGGGTGCCGACGGCGTAGTCGAGGTTGAAGAAGGCCGCGGCGCGGAGACGACGCTTGAGTACGTCGAGGGGATGCAGTTCGACAAGGGCTACCAATCGCCCTACTTCATCACCGACCCGGGCAAGAGCGAGTGCGTGCTCGAGGACGCGCTGATCCTGATCCACGAGAAGAAAATCGGCAACCTGCCGGACCTGCTGCCGCTGCTGAATAAGGTGGCGATGGCGAACAAACCGCTGCTGATCATCGCCGAGGATGTTGAGAACGAGGCGCTGGCCGCGTTGGTCGTGAACCGGCTGCGTGGTGTGCTGAAGGTTTGTGCGGTCAAGGCGCCGGGCTTCGGCGACCGGCGCAAGGCGATGCTCGGCGATATCGCAGCGCTGACGGGCGGGACGTTCCTCAGCGAGGATCTGGGTGTCAGCCTGGAGAATCTCGAGTTGAACAGCCTAGGCACCGCGAAGAAGCTGGTGGTGGACAAGGACACCACGACGATCATCGAGGGTGCGGGCAAGAAGAAAGAAATCAACTCGCGGATCGAGCAGATCCGTCAGCAGGTCGAGAAAACGACCAGCGACTACGACCGCGAGAAGCTGCAGGAGCGGTTGGCCAAGATGACCGGCGGCGTGGCAATTGTCCACGTTGGTGCCGCGACCGAAACTGCGATGAAGGAACGCAAGGACCGCGTCGATGATGCGCTCAATGCGACGAAGGCGGCCGCTCAGGAAGGGTACGTCCCCGGTGGCGGGACGGTGTACTTGCGGGCGATCGCCGCGGTCGAGGCCGGGCGGAGCAAAGCCAAGGGTGATGAGAAGATCGGCTTCGACATCATCGCGGCTGCGTTGGAAACCCCCCTGCGTCAGATCGTCCAGAACTCCGGCGAGGACGGATACGTTGTGGTCGAAGAGGTCAAGAACCGCAGCGGCAACGCCGGGTACAACGCGGCGACCGGGGAGTACGTCGATATGGTCAAAGCCGGGCTGATCGATGCGGCGCTGGTCACCAAGACCGCACTGATCAATGCGGCGTCGGTCGCGGGGCTGATGCTCACGACTGACGTGCTCATCACCGACCTCAAGGACGATGACAAAGCCGTTGAGACGGCGGTGTCTTAAACCCAACGGACGCCGGCGGCACCGGCAACGGGTCCGCCCACTTGATCCACAGCGAACAAGCACAAGCCCAGGGCCGACCCCTGGGTTTGTTCATGGAAAGGGCAGCGGTTTCGCGACGGCCGGTTGGCACCGACATCGCACCGCTCAGTCAAGATAGACCATGGTGACACAGCGAGACTATTACGAGGTCCTAAGCGTAAGCCGCGACGCCACGGACGACGTGATCAAGCGCTCGTACCGCAAACTCGCGATGAAGTATCACCCGGACCGCAACGGGGGCGATGAGAAAGCCGAGACTCGGTTCAAGGAATGCGCCGCGGCGTACGAGGTGCTCAGCGACCCGCAGAAGCGCCAGCGGTACGACCAGTTCGGGCATGAGGGGCTGCGCGGGACAAGCGGGCACGACTTCTCGCAGATGAATGCGGGCGACATCTTCTCGATGTTCGAGGATATTTTCGGGTCTGCGATGGGCGGGCGCGGGGGGCGCAGCCGGCGCGGGCAGCGCGGGTACGACCTGGAGACGACGATCGAGGTATCGCTGGAGGAAGCGGCGAGCGGCGTCGAGCGCGAGATCGACTTTACACGCATGGATCATTGCTCGAAGTGTTCTGGGTCGGGCGCAAAGCCGGGCACCGAGCCGCTGGCGTGTGTGACGTGCGGCGGGACGGGGCAGGTCGCCCAGGCCGGGTTCGGCGGGATGTTTCGGATGGTCACGGCGTGCCCGGCGTGCCGCGGCCAGGGCAAAGTTGTCAAAGATAAATGCCCCGGGTGCAAGGGAACCGGGCAGACACCCAAGAAGCGCACGTTGTCGGTGAAGATCCCTGCGGGTGTGCAATCCGGGCAGTACATCCGCATCCCGGGCGAGGGTGAGCCGGGGTCGAACGGTGCGCCGCGCGGGAACCTGCACGTGGTGGTGGACGTCGCCTCGCACAAGCTCTTTCAGCGCGAGGACGATCACCTGATCCTGCGCATGCCGATCAGCTTCTCGCAGGCCGCGCTCGGTGCGGAGGTCGAGGTGCCGACGCTCGGCGGCAGTGACAAGATCACGATCCACCCCGGGACGCAACATGGACACCTGATCCGGCTGCGCGGCAAGGGCATGCCGAACCTGCGCAGCGGGCAGCCGGGCGACCTGGTTGTCGCGTTAACGATTGAGATCCCGCAAAAGCTCTCGGCCAGGCAGCGGGAGTTGTTGCACGAGTTTGCAGAGACCGAGAATCACGATGTGATGCCCGAGTCCCGTGGATTCTGGGATCGGATCAAGGAGTACATCGGGCCGTAGTCGCAGTTGAAGTTACGCGGAATGTAGTTGCGCCAGCGATAGGCACACACCCCAAGCCGAGATGCGTCGAGACTTGTCATGAACACGGACCCACCTAACTCAGCGGCTGAACGAACCGGCCAGGAACAGGACGTCGCGAGCAACCAGCCGCGCGCGGACGACGGCGTCGATCGGTCTGATCCTCCGATCGAGGAACTGAACCTCACCGAGATTGAGGCGCCGGCCGACCCACTGCAAGACCTGCAAGCCCGGCACGACGAGTTGGAGGGCCGGCTGATGCGGGTCAGCGCCGACTACCAGAACTTCATCCGCCGATCGGAACAAAACACGACCCATGCTTGCAACGAGCAGCTCATCAAGCTGGCCAAGGCTTTGATCACACCGCTGGATCATTTCGATCGCGCGCTGGCCGTCGATACCGAGACGACTGATGCGACCGGCGTGCTCGAAGGTGTCCGGATCGTGCGAGACGAGTTGCTCAAGGCGCTTGAACAGTTCGGAATCCGTCGGCTGGAGGTTGAAGCGGGTGAAGAGTTCGACCCGACACGTCATGAGGCGTTGATGAAGCAGCCGGGCGACGGGATGGATGCGGGTCGGGTGGCGTCGCAGTTGCAGCCGGGTTACACGCTCGGCGAAGCGACGCTGCGGCCGGCGCAGGTCGCCGTCACGGAGTAGCGGTCACGGAACCAGGGTCAGTTAATCCCGCATGCGCCGCGGCGCAAGGGTGTGAGAACCAATGCCTACCTACGACTACCGATGCGGCGCCTGCGAGCACGAGTTCGAGCAGTTCCAGTCCATCACGGCCAAGACGATGCGCAAGTGTCCGTCGTGCGGGAAGCTCAAACTCAAGCGGCTGATCGGCACGGGTGCGGGCGTGATCTTCAAGGGCTCAGGCTTTTACGAAACCGACTACCGATCGGACAGCTACAAGAAAGCCGCTAAAGCCGACTCCGACGCGGGCAAGACCAAAGACAAGGGCTCGGATTCCAAATCGGGCGGCGACTCGTCGGGGTCGAAATCGGAGTCGAGCAAGCCCACGTCGGGCGGGGCAGGCGACAAGCCGGCGGCGAAGAGCGCCAAACAATCGGCAAGCAAGTCGAGCGGCGGGTCGGCGACGAAGAAAAAGTGAAGCGGGTGTCGAGGATCGGAGCGCGATCAGGCGACTTCTGAGACCGCGGCGACTTCGGCTTGGAGCGGTACGGATGCAGGTGGGGCATCGACGGCGGGCTGCTGGGGGTGCAGGTGGATGTCGCCCTTGAGCAGGAAGACCGAGCCCCACAGCGAGTAGAAGACCTGGTACAGCCGAATCATGATCAGCATGCCGACGATCTGGTTGGGGAAGGCGACCGGGGGGTTCACGAGCGCCGCTAGCGCGAATGCCTCCATCACGCCGATCCCCTGAGGCGAGATCGGGATCGCACCGACGAGGAAGCACACGGGGATTACGATCAAGAGGTAACCGATCGGGGTCTCGACTCCTAGTGCGCGCCCCGCGATGGCGGTGGCGATGGCCAACGCCAGGTGGACCGGCAGGCTGATCGCGACGGCGATCACTACAGTTACCCAATGTTCACGGTACGCGACGGCGGCTTCGTCGATGCTGACGAACATTTTCTTGCCTGGCAGCTTTCGGATCAGCCACTCGAGCCCGACCGCGCGGCGGATCGTGTGCGAGAAGTAGACGATCGAGCCGACGATGCCGGCGCCCATCAACGCCCAGATCGATTGGGTGATCTTGGCCGCGGCTGGGTCTTCGAGCATGAACAGTCCCGCGGTGCCAGCAAGCACGATCAGGCCGAGCAATCCGGCGATCCGGTCGAAGATCACACTCATCACCGCGTCGGCGCGGCGGGCGCTTCCCTTAGCCGCGTAGTAGGCTTTGATCACGTCGCCGCCGGTCGTTCCGGGCATGCAATAGTTAAAAAAGCTTCCGACCATCGTCAGCCGGAACGCTTTGTAGAACGGCACGTTCAGCGACCGGGCACGAAGCAGCAGCCACCACCGCAGCATCTGGATCGGGTAGATCGTCCCGACTAGCAGCAGCCCGAGCGCGAGCCACTTGAAGTCGGCGTTGCGGATCATGGTGACGATGCCGGGGGCGAATCGCAGGCCGTTGCCCTTGGTGTCCAGCGCCGCGATGGGGATCGGGAGCGTGTTACCCTGGTCGTCGATCTGAACGACCAACTCGCCCACCGGGTCGGCCGGATCGTAGATGCCGGAGACAACGGGGAAGCTGTCCGCTTCGACAAGGACGCGGCCGTTCGGGAGCGTCGTATCGGCCGGAGCTTCGACCTGATCCTTCCAATCGACCATCCAGACGATGTATGTCACGCCAAGGGCGGCGACGACGATCCGGATTAGCAGGGACAGGTGCTTCATGGTTACCGGTTAGCCCGTCGGGCTTTGATCAGATGGGTCGGTTCGTCTTGGGGTAATGGGCATGATTGGATCGGATGATGCTGGTCGAACCTGCCGGTGCCGGACGCCTGCCAACCCCTTTCGGGTGTGCGGTCCGGGGTGTGGGCGGCTGGCCTGACCGGCCGAGCGCCGACACTTGTCGTGATTATCGGCCGGATCGGGTGGGTGATTCAGAACCGACCCCAAACGATACAACCGACCCAGACGGCATGCCCCCCATCCGAAAGGGCTTGGCTAATATATCAGACTGGGCAAACGCGAATGCGGAAGCCGCAGAGTCGGATCGGTTGCGGCCAAGCCGGTGGTGGGGCTGTGCTAGGATGGCCCGAGCGATCGGGAGCCGATGATGAACACCCCTCATGCAGACCAACCCTGGTCGCCAATCGAGCAGCGAGCCGAACCGATGCTGTGTGGAAGGGCGGCGGTGTACCTGTGGTGGTTGGCCGCGGTGGAGATGGGGCTTAGCGGGCTGGGTGCCTTGCTGATGGTCGCTGCGAGCGCCGTGCCGGTGAATGAACTGACCGCGGAACTCCCAGCCGATCAGATCGAACTGTTTCTGGAGATACGCCCGCTGCTGATCCCGCTCGCGCTGGGTGTGCTCGTGCTCGGGTTCGTGCCCGGGCTGGCGTATGCGGTGTTGGGGTTTGCCGTGCGGACGGGCAGGCGGTGGGCGATCAACACGGCGTTGGTGCTGTCCGCGACGCAACTGCTGGTCGCCGGTGTGCTGTGTGCGTTCGCAATCCTCGGTGCGATCGTGACGCTGGACCCGGTGGCGGTCACGGTTAGTGTGCTGTTCTATGGGAGCCCGACGCTGTTGCTGGCATTTTGTGTGCGGTTGCTGATGGCATCGCGGCGTACGACCCGTGCGACGTCGATGTGGGAGGACGAGGGTGACCCCTGGAGCACGGACGCCGCGTGATGTCGAGTGCTGAACCCGACCAGACCGATTTGGTGAAACCGGATGCCTCCGGCGACTGTCCACCGCGCGCGTTTGCACAGGGGACGGGGATCTTGTTGCAGACGGCGGGCGTGTTGTTGTTCCTCTCGGCGACGTGTGCGTGCCCGATGACGGGGGTGGCCGACCCAGTGTGGTCGCGCGGCGAGGTGATCGGGCGGATCGAGAACAGCGAACCGCTTGGGATGAGTGTTGAGGGCCTGCTGGACCAGCCAGCCCGCGCGGGGGTGATGCTGACGGTGATGTCTTGTGTCGTCGGTGGGTTAGCCGTGGCGGTATCGGGGTTGGGGTTGCAGGCCGATCGGCCCGGCGGAGCGCGCTTCGCGGTCGTGAGTACGACTGGGTTGTTGGTAGTGCTGTTGTTGGCGGGTGTTGGGCTTTGGGTGGGCGAGGCGGGGATCGGGGCGCGGGCGGGGCATGCGGGGATCGTGCTTTTGGTGGCGATTCTGATGGGGTTTAGTTGGGTCGCGCGGGCCGAGGTGCGGCGGACCCCCCCGCCGCCGGGTGTGGACGAGTTGCCCGGGGATTACAAGGTTCCGTACAGCCATTACCACGACGATCCGCCGCAGGTGCGATTGGCGAAGGAGATTGCGGCGCGAAAAAAAAAGCTTGAATACGAGCGCCTAGAGTTAGAAAAGCTCGAACGCGAGCTTTCTGAGGACAAAAACCCACACTAAGCATTCGGAGAAATGCCATGCCCTTGAGATTGATCCAGGTATGTCTTACCGCTTTGTTGATTCTGGTTGCTGCGGTGCCGGTGATGGCGCTGGATGATGCGCACTGGCAGACGGCGAACGAGTCGATCGAGCGCGGGATCGCGTATCTGCGTGGGACGCAGAACGAAGATGGGTCTTGGTCGCCGCAGGCCGGGCCGGCGGTTACCGCGATGGTGCTGGGGGTGTTGCTTGATCGGCCTGATATCGCGGGGGATGACCCGGCTGTGCGCAAGGCGATTGAATACGTGATGAGCAAGCGGCAGGCGGACGGGGGGATTCATGATGGGATTTTGGAGAACTACAACACGTCGATTTGTTTGGCGGCGCTGGCGCGGATCAACGATCGGCCTGATGTGGCCGAGGCGATCGCGAAGGGGCAGGCGTATCTGCGCGGGCTGCAGTGGCACGACCAGGCCGACCCGAGCGGTGAGAAGATCGGGCAGGGGCACGCTTACTACGGGGGTGCGGGTTATGGGAAGCACGGTCGGCCGGACATGTCCAACACGCAGATGATGCTCGAGGGTTTGTACGAGTCGGGGATGGACTGCAACGACCCGATCTTTCGCCGGGCGCTGGCGTTTATCACGCGGTGTCAGGGGACGGCGGCGAACCACGAGTTTGGGGATCAGATCGTGCCGGACGGGGGGTTTATCTATGCGACGAGTGTGAACAAGGAGCAGATCGGCGTGCCGCAATCACAAGCCGGTTACGCCGAGCAGGAACCCGTCGCCGGGCGAGCCGCGCCGCGCCGGCTGCGGACGTATGGATCGATGACGTATGCGGGTTTCAAGAGCTACATCTACGCGAACCTGGACCGCGACGACCCGCGTGTATTGGATGCGTACCGCTGGATCAAAAACAACTACACCCTCGACCACAACCCCGGGATGCCCGAGGACCAGAAGCTGCAGGGGCTGTACTACTACTACATGACCTTCGGCCGAGCCCTACGCGCCTGGGGCGTCACAACGATCCCCACGCCCGACGGCCAACACCACGACTGGGCCAACGACCTGATCACCAAGCTGGCTGAGCTGCAGCGCGAGGATGGGTCCTGGATCAACGAAGCGGACCGCTGGATGGAAGGCGATGCAGATTTGGTAACCGCGTACGCGTTGATCGCGTTAACGCAGGCGGTGCGGTGAGTGGGCAGTTCGATTGGGCAATAGGCTCATCGAGCGCGAAACACTTACAAGCAGACTTGTCAGTGCCACCCGCCGACGACCTATTGGAGAAGGATCAATCATGGGTACATTTAGAAGCTCCAAGCATTTTTTCGATAGGTTATGGCGTCAGATTAATTGGCACGCCACAGCTTGCCGAACCCCCTCGACGGACAAGAGTGCGCTCGAAAAGCTAATTCGCAAACACCACCCGGTTGATGTACCGGGGAAGGAACTAATACGTTTAGGCCCCAACAAGGGTGACGGCGGGTATTTAGTTCCGAATGATCTGGAGGGAATAGAGGCGTGTTATTCCCCAGGGGTTAGCTATATTTCTGGATTTGAAAAAGACTGCGCCGATTTAGGAATGCAAGTATTTCTGGCCGACGGATCCGTAGATGGGCCAGCCGTATCCCATGAGAGATTCCACTTTACCAAGACGTATGTTGGCGCAACAACATCCGATGCTTTCATGACTATGGATGAATGGGTAAATTCCTCCCTGCCTCGGTCACAGTCAGACCTCTTGTTGCAGATTGACATTGAAGGCTTTGAATACGAATCGTTTTTAAGTATGTCGAATAGTTTGATGAAACGATTTAGAATCATCGTGGTAGAGTTTCACGAACTAGATATGCTCTGGAGCCAGCCGTTCTTTAAGTTAGCCTCGAGCGCGTTTGAAACAATCCTGCAAAATCACACCTGTGTGCACATACACCCCAACAATTGTGGCGGCTCGTTAATCAGGCATAAACTAGATATCCCACGCCTTATGGAGTTTACCTTTTTGCGAAATGATCGCATTTGTAATCCGTCATTCTCCAGTTGCTTCCCCCATCCACTAGATAGTGATTGCACCAACAAGCCTTCGATTCAATTGCCAAAGTGTTGGTACAGGGGGTAGCACCAGGTGGCTGGGGCTCAGCCCAGCGTGTCGCAGAAGGCGCCCAATGCCACTGCCGCCTCGCTTGCCGGTGCGAATCACTGACAAGCGGACTTGTCGCCGTCACCCGAAGCACCACTCTCCAGAAAATCCCTGGCGATCTGCCAGACATCCCCGGCACCCATGGTTACCAGCAGGTCGCCCGGCTGGGTGATCAGGGCGAGTTGTTCGACGATGGCGGCGAAGGGGTGTAGGTGCATGGCCTGGCGGCCCTGGGTGCGGAGGCGGTCGACCAGGTCGGCGGCGCGGACGGCGTGGCGCTCTTGTTCGCTGTCGCGGACGAAGTAGATGTCGGGGACGATGACGATGTCGGCGTCGCGGAAGCCGGCGGCGAATTGTTCCATGAGGAAGCGGGTGCGCGAGTGTTGGTGGGGTTGGAAGACACAGATCAGGCGGCGCGGCTGGAACGCGCGTCGCAGGGCGCGGAGGGTGGTGTCGATCTCGGTGGGGTGATGGCCGTAGTCGTCGATGACGGTGACGTGGCCGGGGTGACCGCGGGTGCCGGTGACGGGGCGCGTTCCGAGCAGTTGCATACGGCGGTCGAGGCCCTGGAAGGTGGACAGGGCGCGCGCGATGTCGTCCCAGGTGGCGCCCAGGCGGTGGGCGGTGACGGCGGCGGCGGCGGCGTTGTAGGCCATGTGGTCGCCGGGCATGGCGCTGGTCCAGCGGCAGACGACGGCGTCGTTGTGCAGCAGTTCGATGGGTTGGTGGACGGCGGCACCGGGCGAGTCGGATGGGGGTGATGCGGGGGCGTCGATCAGGTTGACGCGCCAATCGGCGCCGGGGGCGAAGCCGAGGGTTTCGATCTGGCAGGTGAGTTTGGCGGTGACGGCCAGGCGGTGCGGGGTTTCGTGTTGGATCAGCAGTGAGCCGCCGGGCGGGATCTTGGCGGCGAAGACGGCGAAGGCTTCGGCGATGGCGTCGATCGAGCCGTAGATATCCATGTGGTCTTCCTCGACGTTGAGGATGACCGCGTGGGTGGGGTTGAGGTGGTGGAATGAGCGGTCGAATTCGCAGGCTTCGACGATCAGGTGGTTGTCGCGGCCTTGGCGGGCGCCGCCGCCGATTTGTGGGCAGGAGGCGCCGATGATCCAGGATGGGTCGAGCCCGGCTTGGATCAGCGTGTGGCAGAGCATGGAGGTGGTGGTGGATTTGCCGTGGGTGCCGGCGATGGCGACGCCGGTGCGGCCGACCATGAGCTGGCCGAGCATCTGGGCGTATTTGAGGGTGGGGATGCCGCGGCGGGTGGCTTCGGCGACTTCGGGGTGGGTCGAGCAGACGGCGGCGGAGGCGACGACCAGCTCGCAATCGGCGGGGAGGGTGTCGGCGGTTTGTTCGAGCGTGACGGGAAAGCCCTCGGATTGGAGTGAGTCGGTGACAGCCGTCGCGGTGGTGTCGCTGCCGGTGCAGACGGCGCCGGTGCCGCGGGTGATGCGGGCCAGTCCGGACATCCCACAGCCACCAATGCCGATGAAGTGGACACGCTTGGCGACGAGGTCGAGGGGGAGGGCGGGCGCGGGGTGTGTCGCGGTGTTTTTCGCGTCGTTATTCGGGTTATTTTTGGGGGCTTCCGAGGGCATGGTGGTTAGAGTAGCAAATCGGTTCATCGAGACTCGCGGGCGGCCGTGCCGGGCCCGCGAGCCCCGCCCGGGGTAATCCACATTGGTCGTAGGCGGCAGTGTGGGGGCGGGCGTTAACGGCTACGATGGTGGCATGAGCGATTCGCTGGGGTCATTTTGTCTGGTGTTGCACGGGCACCTGCCTTATGTGCTGCATCATGGGACGTGGCCTCATGGCGAGGATTGGCTGTACGAGGCGGCGTGTGAGACGTACCTGCCGATCATCGCGATGGTGGATGAGTGCTTGTTCTTCAACGCTCAGCCACGGATCACGATGGGGCTGACGCCGGTGTTGCTCGAGCAGCTAGACCACGAGCACTTCAAGCAGGGGCTGGAGAAGTATCTGACCGAGCGGATCGACCACGCCAAGCAGGACCAGGCCGAGTTCGACAAGATCGGCAACGGGCACATGGCGTATCTGGCGACACGGTGGCAGAACTGGTACGGCGAGCGGTTGGAGCAGTTTCGGGCCATCGGGCGGGACATCCCCAAGGCGTACGCGGAACGGTCGCAGGCCGGGTATATCGAGATCCTCACGTCGAACGCGACGCACGCGTACATGCCGCTGCTGCTGGAGGACGCGTCGATCCGCGGGCAGGTCCGCGCCGGGGTGTCGAGCTCGGAGAGGATTCTGGGGTTTAAGCCGACCGGGTTCTGGCTGCCCGAGTGTGCGTATCGGCCGGCGGGCAAGTGGAGCCCGCCGATCAACTGGGGTGAGAAGGACGGGCGGATCGGGATCGAGCACCTGGTCGCCGATGAGGGCGTGACGCACTTTTTTGTCGAGCACCACCTGATCGAACAATGCAACAGCGAGCAGGTGTTTAACGATGGGCAGTGGTGGAAGGTCAACTGGGAAGAGGCGCGCAAGTATGCCAGCCGTGGGTGGCGCAGTGTCAATACGCCGCACGGGGTGAACAGCGACGGGACGGGGTTGGCGCGGCTGGCGGCGTTCGCGCGCGACCACAAGGCGTGCGAGCAGGTGTGGTCGGGGACGATCGGGTACCCGGCGGCGCCGGAGTATCTGGAGTTTCACAAGACGTGGGGGCCGCGGCGTGGGCTGCGGTACTGGAAGGTCACGGGCAAGAAGGTCGACCTGGGTGAGAAGCACCTTTATTACCCGGACGATCTGGACGCGACGATCCACCAGCAGGCGAGCCACTTCTGCGACATGGTCAAGGAGCGGCTATGGAACTACCGCGAGAAGACGGGGCGACAGGGTGTCGTGACGGCGTGTTTCGACGCGGAGTTGTTCGGTCACTGGTGGTTCGAGGGGCCGCGGTTCCTGCGCGACGTGCTGCTGAATCTCAACGCGGATTCGCAGATCAATCTGACAACGTCGGCCGGGTATCTCAAGGACAACCCGACAGACAAGGTCGCGTCGCTGCCGGAAGGGTCGTGGGGTGAGAAAGGTGACCATCGTGTCTGGGCGAATGATCAGGTCAACTGGATGTGGGATATTGAGTACCGCTGCGAGCACAACTTCGGCAAGCTGACCCACGATCTGCCGTGGCGGAAAGAGCCGCAGCTACGCCACCTTTTGGAGAAGGCCGGTCGCGAGCTGTTGCTGCTGCAGGCCAGCGATTGGCCGTTCATCATCCGGCGCGGGCAGGCCGTCGACTACGGGACGAAGCGGTTCATGCAGCACGTGGCGCGGTTCGAGTCGATCATGAACATCGCGGAGAAAGTCGCGGCCAATTCGGATTACCTGGGTGCGATGAATGAGGTCGAGCGGTTCGAGGTCAAGGACGCGGACATCCACGATGTGATCTTCCCCACGATCGATCTGAACTGGTGGAACATGTAGCGAGCGCTGGGTTGGGGGCGTGGGGCGGGCGGCGCACGGGAGACGGGTGCATTTCGACGATGAAGATCTTGCTTGCCAGTTCCAGCCTACACAAACGCGGGGAGATCAGCGCGATCTGGGCGCAGGAGGCGGCGAGCGCGGGTATTGGTGCGGGCCACATGAAGCTGGTTGGGCTGGACAGCCTGGGACGGGCGATCGACGAACCGGTGGAGGATCAACCCACATTTGAGGGCAACGCGCGGCTGAAGGCCGAGTACTACGCGGCTGCGTCGGGGATGATCGCGCTCGCGGACGACAGCGGGCTGGAGGTTGATGCGCTCGGTGGCGAGCCGGGGGTGCTCAGCGCGCGGTACAGCGGGCAGACGGGGCCGCGCGATCAGGTGGACGCCGCGAACAACGCGCTGCTGCTTGAGCGGCTTGCCAAGGTGCCGGCGGAGCGGCGCACGGCGCGGTTTGTTTGTGCGATGGCGTTGGTTGAACCTGGCGTGGGTGGCGGGGCGCCGCGGTTATTGGCCGAAGCCCGGGGCACGGTCGAAGGCGCGATCATCGGGCCGGGCGACTTGGCGCGCGGTGACAACGGTTTCGGGTACGACCCGCTGTTTCTGCTGCCCGATGTTGGGAAGACCACTGCTGAGTTGCCGCCGGACGCGAAGAACGCGATCAGCCATCGGGGTAAAGCGTCGCGGGCGATCTGGGAAAAAATACAGCGTCTGGTTAACGCCGACACGGGGTCAGGCTAACCAGACGCTGTAGATCGTGTCCCCCATCCCTTCCGTCTCTCTCCGGACTCCTACTTTCTCCCGACCTGTCTTTCTCTCCGTCCGTGAATTTCTCTCCCGATCCGAGCCCTCTCAACTCTCCTCCGGCCTAGCGGCCGCAATCAGCTTCCATGCGTGTTGAGGTCTTTCTCCGCTCGGGGTCTTCCTCCCGACTTCTCTCTCCCGTCCATCCTCCCCATCTAACTCCCACTCGCTTGTCCCTCTCACCAGCGAGGCAGTTCTCCGAGTCTCCAACAAGATTCGCGGCTCCGGGCAGCCGCGATGGTTTGGATTAGGTTCTCTAGCGCCGGTTGCGGCGGGTCGCGGTCGCGACCGCAGTGACACCCATCAGGCCCAGCACGCCGGTGATCGGCTCGGGGATGACGTTGTCCTGCTGACGGGGAACATCAACGAAGGCCAAGCCCTTGGACATATGGTCGATCGGACCAAGTGACGTCGCGTTGCCGTTGGTGTCAACCGAAAGCAGTTCGGGCGCGAATGGGTTCTGGACCCAGTAAAACTGCCCATTGCCGTAGGTCAGGGCGTTGGCCTCTGCGTTCAGAGCGGCGTCAGGGGCGATGTTCAAGATCGAGCCGGGCAAGGCGTCCGGATCAAAGGATTCGAAGACCAGCGGGTCAAAGTCACCGTTGCCGGCGTGGTACAGAAGCCCGTCATCAGAGTTCAGAGCCAACGCATCGTCGTCGTTAAACCCGTCGAAGGTGTGCAGCGCTCCGCCGATCACCGAACCGTCCAGCGGATTGATTTCGTACAACGACTTCGGGGTCAGGCTGAATGCGAAGAAGTCGTCATCAGTGACGCCGAACAGCCGACCCGCGTTGTTGAACGCAAGGGCGATGAACGCCTCACCCATGTCGCCTAGGTCCGTCGCCGGGACCATGTTGCCCGCGATCGCACCGGGGTCGATGGAGACGAGGTGCGAGCTGCCTTGGCCTTGGATCCGAGCAAGGGCGTAGAGCGTTGTGCCGCCGGGATTGGCGGCCAGCCCGCTGAATCCGTTGAGGTCCGGCAGGATCACCTCGACCACTCGAACGGTCGAGCCGTCGGCCGGGTTCAGTTCATACAAGTGGTTGTCATGGGCATCATCCTGGCTGTCCTCGGCTGAGAACAACGTCACGACCGCGAAGGCCGGCGATGCGGTGAGCGCCGCGACAAGCAGCGGCAGCAGTGACTTCACAACGGATCGATGAATCATGGTTGAGTCCTCCCTCAAAAACACAAAAGGGGTACAAGCGGGTTTTCCGGCGAGATCACCACAACACAAGTGCGGTGACAAACGGTCCTAGCAGTTTTCTGGCAAGCAATCGCGGGTTGTCGTAGCGGGGTTCAGGGTTGCGGGTTCGGGGTTCTTCTAGCAGTGCCCTAGTCGGGCGGTTGGGGGGGTGTCCGTCGGGGGAGGTCTCTATTATAGAGCGATCTCAAACCCGTCGAACAATCTAGCGTAGGTTCTGGCCGAGTCTCCTGTCTGCGGTATCCCTACCGTTCTCCTCCCACTCTTTCCTCATTGTCAACTATACCCGATCCTCTCCGCGAACACAAGGGCTTGGCGAAGATTTTTCCTCATAATCGTTATAATCGTCAAACTGCCCAGAAACAACGCCTTAAGCGCTTGCAAAAAAAGGACTAGACCGCTCGGCCACACGATCGCCATTGGCCGATATTCGCAGTTAAACGCCCACAATCAATATGTTCGATCGCACAGCCCACAAGTCCCGGGCTCCAAATCACGCCCCTGTCGGTTCTGGGCCGGGCCGACGTGCCTACTCGGCCTCGAGGCGGATGCCGTTCAGGTCGAGCAGCGTGCCGGTGGATTGATAGTAGCGGGAGATGGCGGTGCTGTAGTCGGCCAGGGCCTGGGCCTCCTGGATCTCGGCGTTGGCCAGGCGTTGCTGGGTGGAGAGTTTCAGGTCCAGCAGGAACTCGGGGGTGAGTGCGACGCCGGCTTCTTCTTGTTCTTCGAGCGCTCGCAGGTTGTCGGCTGCGGCGCGGCGGGCGGCCCGGGCGGCACCGATCAATTCGAACGTGGTGTGCAGGTCGCGGAGCGCGGCTTTCACATCGGTGATGACCTGCATCGACGTGCGGCGGTAGTTCACGACGGCGGCTTGGCGTTGCAGTTGTTGCTCGCGGTACTGCGCCTCGGGGCCGCGGTTACCGATCGGGACTTCGAATTGCGCCGTCAGCAGGTAGTCGATGAAATCGGCTGAATCCAGCCCCGCACCGGGGGCTTCGCCCACACCGTTGTATCGCAGGGTGGCACCGAGGTTCAGCACGGGCAGCCGCTGGTTGTCTGCGACGCGCTGGCGGATCGAGGCATCGTCGATCTCGAGCAGAGCGCGCCGCAACTCGGGGCGGTGGCGCAGCGCGGTCGTCACCGCGTCGAGCAGGCTGTAGGTCACCGACAGGTCGGCCGGCTCATCGACCGGCACAATCAGGATCTCCTCGGCGATCGGCGCATCAGGCGCGTTGATCAGCAGCTTGAGCTGGTCGGACGCCAGGCGGACCTGCTGTCGGGCGCGGATCACGTCGGCGCGGCGGAGCTCGACGAAGCTGTTGGCCTCGGTCAGCCGGACGGGGCTGACGTCGAAGTTCTGGCGGCGCTGCAACTGGTCGCGATCAGCCTGGGTGCGTTCGAGCAACCGCTGCTGGATCAACAGGAGGTTTCTCGAAAAAACCAGTTGCCAGTAGGCCTGCTCGGTTGCCTGGACGACATTGATCAGCGTCAGGCGGAGGTCCTGGAGCGTCTCGCGGCGGGCGTTCTGTTCGAGGGCGATCCCGGCGCGATTCACGTCCGAGCCGAAGTTACGTAGCAGCGGCTGGGTGAGCTGGATCTCGATGTCGGTGTCGTGGTAGTGGAAGCGGCTGTTGGGGATGGCGGAGAAAAACGACGGGTCTTCGTTGATGCGTGCGAAGACGGCCTGGACGGTCAGTTGCCCGCCGCTGCTGAGGTTCTTGCGGATGCCCGTCGCGGCGGTGGATCGCTCGGACTGCTGGCTGCCGAAAACGGACAGACCCGCTCCCGTGCCCGGGCGTGGGGTATCGGTCGAGTCGCGGTTGAGGTTGGTGAAAAACACCGCGTCGAAGTCGGACTCGGCCCGGGTGATCCTCGCCTCACTGATCGCCGGCTGGATGCGGGCGAGTTCGACGTCGAGGTTGGATCGGACCGCGCGGCGGATGACCTCGCGCAGGTTCATGACGACCAGGTCGGTGTTGGCTTTGCCCAGCAGGTCGGCCCCGAGGCGCAGCTCGTCTTTCTGATAGGCAGCGGGGCCGCTCATCCGGTCGAGTTGCGTGCGACGCTCGTTCGATAGCTCGGTCTCGACGTCGCTGGGCGGGCGTGAGAGCTCGACCACCGGCCCGGCGGCGACCGCCTGGAGGTAGGCGCGGTTGGAACCGACCAGGTCTTCGCGCAGGCGGTCTTCGAGTGTGCGGTCCAGCGGCCCGGCGCACCCGGCCAGAAAGGCCGCGCTCAACATCAGCCCGAGTCCGTTCGGTAGCTTCATGGGTAACTTCATGGTGTGAGCCGGACTATAGATACGCATCGAACCCCCGTCAAAATGCAATGTACGGCAAATGTGGCCCGAGCGTGGCTGCGGCCGTAAGATACCGGGACTAATCGACCGCACCAAATGATCTGCGGCCGCCATCCGATCCACAGCCAGCCCCCCACCAGGAGTAGACCCCATGGGCAAGCCCATGACGATGACTGAAAAGATCCTTGCGGCCCATGCCGACAAGGCGGCTGTTGAGCCCGGCGAGAACGTCTGGGTCAACGTCGATGTTCTGATGACGCACGATGTATGCGGCCCGGGGACGATCGGGATCCTCAAACGGCAGTTTGGCCCGGATGCCCGCGTGTGGGACCCGGACCGCGTCGTGATCGTGCCGGACCACTACATCTTCACAGCCGACGATAAGTGCCATCGCAACATCCAGATCCTGCGGGATTTTGTGCGTGAGCAGGGGCTTAAGTACTACTACGACCCGGACTTCGTGACCAGCGACCCGAGTATGCCCAACCCCTACAAGGACCCGACCAAGACCTCTTATAAGGGTGTCTGCCACAAGGCTCTGCCCGAGGAAGGCCATGTGCGGCCGGGCGAGATCCTGCTGGGCACCGACAGCCACACGTGCACGGCGGGTGCGTTCGGGCAGTTCGCGACCGGTGTCGGGAACACGGACGCGGCGTTCGTGCTGGGCACGGGCAAGACATGGCTGAAGGTCCCGCCGACGATGAAGTTCGTCTTCCACGGCGAATTGCCGCCCTACCTCACCGCCAAGGATCTGATCCTCGCCGTGATCGGGCAGATCTCGGTGAGCGGCGCGACCTATAAGAGCATGTACTTCGCCGGCGAGGGCGTGAGCAGTTTGACGCTCGAAGACCGGATGACGCTGACCAACATGGCGATCGAAGCCGGCGGGAAGAACGGCGTCTGCGATGTCGACGAGAAGACGCTCGAGTATGTGCGTGCGCGATCGAACGTCGATCAGTGGACGGTGTACGAAGACGATGCGGGGTGTGCGTACGACTACGAGCACGAGTGGGACCTGGGCACGCTCGAACCGCTGGTGGCGAAACCGTTCTCGCCGGACAACAAAGACACGGCACGCAATTGCCGGGATGTGAAAGTCGATCGGGCGTACATCGGATCGTGCACCGGTGGGAAGATCACGGACATGATCTTCGCGGCGAACCTGCTCAACGGGCACTCGGTGAAGGTCCCGACGTTTGTGGTTCCCGGCTCGACCGAGGTTCACGCGGACATGCAGCGGTTGAACTTGCAGGGCGAGGCGAAGGCCGCGGGCGAGAAGAGCATCCAGGAAGTGCTCGAAGACGCCGGCTGCAGCCTCGGGCCGTCGAGTTGTGCTGCCTGCCTGGGTGGTCCCGAGGACACGTTCGGTCGCCTCAACGAACCGATCACCTGCATCAGCACCACGAACCGCAACTTCCCCGGCCGGATGGGTCACAAGGAGGCAGGGGTGTACCTGGCGTCGCCGCTGACGGTCGCCGCGAGCGCACTGACCGGGCACGTCACCGACCCGCGCGAGTACGTGACCGAACCGATCGCAACGGGGACGGCGGGGGTGGCGTAGGTTTTCGGTTGAGCGAGCCGGGTTCTATGCCGGCTCGTCGAGGTGGAACTGTTTGATTTTCTTGTAGAGCGTTGTGCGGTTGATATCCAACTCGCGGGCGGTGGCCTGGCGGTTCCAATCGTTGGCAAGCAGCGCGGCGCGCAGGATTTCGCGCTCAGGTTCTTCCAGCGCTTTGGATAGCGGCATCGGATTCCAACCGCCCTGCAGCGCCGGAATCATCAGCCCGTGCCCGTTTGAGCCGTTGCCGGACGGCGCCGCGGCCACAACCTGGCCGTTCTCACCGGCGCGGATGGTGTCGGGTAGGTCGCTGACCTCGATCACGGGGTTACGGCTAAGGACGACCGCGCGCTCCAGCGCGTTCTCCAACTCGCGGACATTGCCCGGCCAGGCGTACCGAGTTAGCGCCGCCATCGCGTCCTCGCCGACGGTGCGGTCCTTGCCCGCTTCCTTGCAGTATTTGGCCAGGAAGTGCTCGACCAACGCGGGGACGTCGCCGGCCCGGTCGCGCATCGGCGGGAGGCTGATGTTGACGACATTGATGCGGTAATAAAGGTCTTCGCGGAACTTTCCAGCCGCGACCAGCTCCGGCAGGTGCTCGTTGGCCGCGAGCACGAACCGCACATCCACATTGATCGTTTTGGTCGAACCGACCGGCTCGAACTGCTTTTCCTGCAACACGCGTAGCAGCTTCAGTTGCAGCATGGGTGTCGCGCTGTTGATCTCGTCGATGAAAAGCGTCCCGCCGTCGGCCGCGAGGCACTTGCCGGACTTGTCGTTGTCCGCCCCCGTAAACGCCCCCTTGACGTGCCCGAACAGCTCGCTCTCGAGCAGCGTCTCGGGGATCGATCCGCACGCGAACGTGATAAATGGCCCAGCCGCCTGTGCGCTTCGCGTATGCACCGCGCGGGCGATCATCGACTTGCCGGTGCCGCTTTCGCCGGAGATCAAAACGGTTGTCTTGCTCTCGGCGACGGCTTCGATCAGGTCGTAGACCTTCTGCATCCGGTGGTCGCCGCCGACGATGTTGTCGATCCCGTATCGCTCGGTGAGCTGGTCGCGGAGGATCTTGTTCTCGGCAAGCAGCGTGTGCTGGCGCATCGCTTTGCTGACGGCGATGCGCAGCTCGTCGTCGACGACGGGTTTGGTCAGGTAGTCGACGGCGCCGAGCTTGACGGCCTCGACGGCGGACTCGATCTTGCCGAAGCCGGTGATCACCAGCAGCGCGATTGATGGGTACTTGCGATGCACCTCGCGCATCAGCGCCAGCCCGTCGTAGCGCGGCATGTTCAGGTCAGTCACCACCAGCCCGAACGCACCTTCATCGCAGCCGTTGCCCGACGCGGCCGCGTTGAGAAGCTCCATCGCCTCGCTGCCGTCGCCCGCTGTCGCCGTGCGGTACCCCTCGCCGTCGAGGAACTCGGCCAGGCTGTCGGCAACAACCGGGTCGTCGTCAACAATCAGGATTCGCATCTTTTTAGGCATGGTTCACCGTCGCCGGTACCGCGATGCGCAAAAGAAGCTCCGCGCCGCGCGGCTGGCGGTCACGGATCACCAAGCTGCCGCCAACGCTCTCGGCCACCTCTCGGCAGAGTTCCAACCCCAGCCCGTGATGGTCCGGCTTGGTCGTTTGGCCGAATCGAAACTGCCCGTCGTCATCACACATCGCCGGGTCAATCCCCGGCCCGTTGTCACGGACAACCATCTCCATCGATCCGCCGCGAACCTGCGCGATCAAATCCACCTGCGGTTGCTCGGGCACGGCGTCGAAGACTGCCGTGTGGTCCGCAAAGGCCTCGATGCTGTTTCGCAGGGCGTTGGCGATGATCGGATAGAGCGGGCCGGCGGGGAGGTTGGCCGCGTCGCTCGACAGGCAGACACGGATATCCACGCCGCGCGCCGACGCGGCCGGGGTCAGCAGCCGCACCGCCTGCTCGACGGCCTGGCCGAATGTCTGGTCGTCGTGGTGCAGGCCATTGGCGGATTGGCTGTCGCTCATCCAGCGTTGCAGGAGCACAGCCATCTGCCGCATCGCCTGGTTGGCGATGTCGAGGCGTTCGATCGTCCCGCGGTTCGGCGATTGAGCGCCTGGCACGGCCCCTTGGTCGGCCTGGATCTTGGACGTGGCCAGCGAGAGGTTGCGCATGGCGCCGTCGATCAGGTTGGCCAACTCGTGCGCGACCTTGAGCGCGTCACGCCGATCGTCAGCCGCGAGCGTGTTGCCGTCGGGCGACGGCGTGCTTTGCGCGGGTGGGTTGTTGCTTGGAATCGACATCGCCACGTCTACTATCGTCGCGTGAAAACCGCAGGTTGAGTGGGGTGTGGCGAAAACGCATCACGACGGTGGGCCCGGGCGTGATGATCCGACGCGACACCGGTTCGAGCGGGGGCGGGGCCACGTCAGCAGTCAGACCGCTCGCGGGGGCAACGCGCGGATCGTGTGGGTGGCGGTCTCGGTGTAGTCGGGCGGCGCGTCCCACCGGACGGATTGCCAAAACGGCTGCGGGTCGTCCTTGCCGGACAGCACCAGCCTGGCGCTGTGCGCGCCGCTGGAGCTTAGCTTTTGCAGGGCCTTGCCCAGGAGTTTCTGGGAGATCTCCGTGGCGTCGTCACCGGGCGCGACCGCTAGCTGGTACTGCTGGCCGTCTTCGCCGTCGTGCCCGTAGAGGATCGTGCCGACGACCTTGCCATCGACCACCGCGACCAGGCTCAGGCTGTTATTGGACCGCAGGTAGGACTTGAGCCCGCGCGGCGAGTCGATCATCGCGGCGGCCATGTCGCCGGTGGACTGCCAGAGTTCTAGGACGGCTTGGTAGTCGCCCGCACCGATTTCTCTGAATTCGACGTCCATCGGGTGTGGTCCACGGGCGGCGCGTAACGGTCCCGTAGTCCTGATCGGCTGGATCCTTAGGCGAGTTTGGTGGCGGCGGGCTGGAAGGGGTCAGGCCAGGCCCAGGGCCTTGGCGTCGCGCTGGGACAGGTTGCTGGCGTCGCTTCGCTGCTGGACCGTGCCGTCGCGCTTCCACGACCGCTCACAGCGAGGCTGGTCACGCAGGTCGAGCATCTCGAGTTGATCGGTGGTGGCTGAGAGTTCGAGCCGGCTGATGCCGCAGAGGTCGGCCAGGTCGTCGGCGCTGAATGCGGCGAGTTGGTTGTCTGGGTCGGGCACGCGCAGGCCGACGTCGAGCGGGTTGTCGATGTTGGCGTGTTGGCGGGCATCCTCGATGTGCTTCAGCCACACGTCGCGCGACTTGATCACGCCGGGCCACGCTTCAGACACCGGCGCGTCAGACGGCTGGGGGAAGGCCGCGAGATGGACACTGATCGGATCGGGCGTGTCGCCATGCAGCGCGAGCCAGGCCTCGTCGGCGGTGTGCGGGAGGACCGGAGCGACCAGGCGAATCAGGGCGTCGGCGATGCGGTGGATCGCGGTCTGGGTGCGGCGGCGGCGCGGGGCGTCGGCGGCATCGCAATAAAGGCGATCCTTGGTCGCGGCGAGGTAGGTCGCGGACATCGTGTCGTTGCAGAAGTTGAAAAGCGCATCGCGGACCTTACGGAACTGCAGGGCTTCGTATGCGCGGGTCGTCGTGTGGATCAGCCCATCGAGTTGCGACAGAGCCCAGGCGTCGAGGCTTGCGGCATCGTCGTCGGTGAAGCTGTACGCATGCCCGCTCTGGTCGGCTGGGCGCGGGTCGAAGTCGTAGAGGTTGCTCAGCAGGTACCGCAGGGTGTTGCGGACCTTGCGGTACTCCTCGCCGGCTAAGCGGAAGAACTCGTGATCCACCTTAATGTCGTTGTCGGGGTTCAGGCTACTAACCCACCACCGGCAGACATCGGCGCCGAAGTCTTTGAGCAGTGTGTCGACCTCGAGCGCGTTACCGCCGCTCTTGGACATTTTGCGGCCGTCCTTGTCGACCATGAACCCGTGCGTAAGCACATTCTTAAACGGCGACTGCCCCGTCACCCCCAACGCCGGCAACAACGAAAGCTGAAACCACCCCCGGTGTTGATCGGAACCCTCAAGATAGAGGTCGGCGGGGAAGCCTAAGCCGCGTTCGCGCAACACCGCATTCCAAGACGACCCGGACTCGAACCAGACGTCAAAGATGTCGTGGGATTTTTCGAGTTCGTTGAATGCATCGCTGCCGGCCTGCTCAAGCCACTGCGGAACCTGCTCCTCCGCGATATCTGCAGCAAGATCATAGCCCTCGAGCAGTTCGGCAGGTGTAGCTTTAAACCAGAAATCAGAACCATGCTTGCGCAGATTGCTAGCTACGGCACGTACGGACCTTGCAGTGTACAGTGGCTCAACCTCGATGCCCTCCGGTGGCAGAAAGACAGGGATTGGTAATCCCCAGGCCCGCTGTCGGCTCAGACACCAATCCGGTCGGGACTCAAGCATTCCGCGCATCCGATTGCGCCCCCACTCGGGGAAAAATCGGATGTCCTTTTCAGTCGCTTCGAGACCCATCTGCCGTAACGTTGGCGCGGTTGCATCACCATGCCCTTGACCCTCGAAGAACGAAAAACCAACAGGGAAATCCATCGTCACAAACCACTGCTCAGTCGCACGGAAAATCACTGGGGTTTTGGATCGCCAATCATGAGGGTAACTGTGATCAATTAATTCGGCGTGGAAGAGATTGCCTGTTTCTTTCAGATGGTCTACTACTCGTTCATTGCCTCCTTCGAGCACACCAACACCTTGCAGCCAGTGCGGAACTGTACGATCGTATGTTCCATCTGGTAAGACAGGGCAGTAGACATCGAAGGGGTAAGGCACGGGCTCCGATTGGTCGGGACGGACCCAAGCAACAGTTTGGCTTCCGTCATCCTCCTGCTTAAAGTGCAGGCCTCGTTTTCGCCCCGTCTGGTAGTCCTCCACGCCGTGACCAGGAGCGGTATGCACCATACCCGTCCCCTCTTCTAGGGTAACGTAGTCAGCGACGACAACAGGAGCAATCCGATCCATGAACGGGTGTTTGTAGTACAGGTGCGTCTCCTGAAGATGTGTTCCAGCGCATACACCCTGCAACTCATAGTTCGTGACACCAGCCGCGTTGAACACTCGTTCCTCTAAATCGACAGCCAATAGAACATGTTTGTCCTGCCCACAATGCGAGACGCTATATAGGCCGTAGATTGGGGCGTATGCCACAGCGACAGCCATATTTGCTGGCAACGTCCATGGCGTTGTCGTCCAGATCATCAGATGTATAGGCTCACCATGTGGAGCTTTGAGTGAATCGGGGAGGTTGGATGGCTCTGCTATCTCAAACAACACATACACGCTGGTGTCTTCGCGGTCGTAGTACTCGAGTTCAGCGTCGGCCAGGGCCGTCTGGTTCGCAATGGACCAGTGGACGGGTTTTAGGGCGCGGTAGACCAATCCTTTATCAACCAGGTCGGCGAAGACTTCGAGGACGGCCGCTTCGTAGACCGGGTCCATGGTCAGATACGGGTTGTCGTAGTCGGCCAGCGTCAACAGGCGCTGCATCTGCTTCGACTGGAGCTTGACGAATTTTTCGGCGTAGGTCTTGCACTTGCGGCGGACCTGGAAGGGTTCCATGTCTTTGGCCGCGTCGCCGAGGTCCTGCATCACTTTGTGTTCGATCGGCAGGCCGTGGCAGTCCCAGCCGGGGATGTAGGGGCAGTCGTAGCCGGCGAGGGTCTTGGAGCGGACGACCATGTCCTTGAGAACCTTATTAAGCAGGTGGCCGAGGTGGATTGAACCATTCGCGTACGGCGGTCCGTCGTGGAAGACATACGGGCCGCGCGGGTGGTCGGCGGCGCGCAGCTTGTCATAAAGGCCGAGCTTGTCCCAGCGTTTGAGCGTGGCCGGCTCGTTCTGCACGAGGTTGGCTTTCATGGGGAAAGCCGTCTTGGGCAGGTTCAGGGTGCTCTTGAATGACTTTTTATTCTCGGTGGATTCAGGCATTTTCTTATTGGAGGGTGAATCGGGCCGGGCGAAGCGGCACGTCGCGGTGCTGCATCACAACATCATCTACAACATCTCCCGAAGCGTGACGCTGTGGTCGGCGAAGTGTTTGGCTGGGAGGCTGACGGTCTTCCAGCGCGGGCTGCGGACGCGCATGTGTGAGCGGTAGTCGGCCAGGCGGATGGCGAGGACCGCGTACCAGCGGTCGCCGGATGTAAAGACCTCTTGGAACAGTGCGCCCGGCGGCGGGGCCGCGCACCAATAGAGGAACGCGAACGCGCTGTCGAAACCCTGGCCGAACAGGCGTTGCCAGGTTTCGAGGCTTTGGACGTCGGCGTCGGTGACCCAGTTGTCGAGCGATCGGTTGGATCGGCCTGTGTGCTTGCGGCCTTTGACGTCGACGAGCAGGTTCGGGCCGGTGTCGCTGTAGACGACAAAGTCGAAGCTCTTGAGGCGGTCGGGTGCGGCGTCGGGATCCGCGCCGAGTCTTGTGGCAGCGGCGTCGGGGCTGGCGGCTCGGGAGGTCTCGCGGTGCAGGGCGCGTTTGGCTTCGTCGACGGCGACGTAGGGGATCGCGCGCTCACGCAGGTACTGCTCGAACGCGACCTCGTAATGGAATCGTCTCTGAGCCATGGGGCGTTATCGGGTGCGAGCGACTGAGGCGATTGGCGGACCGGAGCCCGGTTACGGCCTCGATAAGCCGCTACTGTAACACCCGGCTGGACAGCTCGTCGATCGGGACGTCGGCCTGCTCGCCGGAGGCCAGGTCCTTGAGGGCGACGGTATTGGACGTGTCGCCGTTGATGATCGCGGCGTAGCGGGCCTGGGACGCTGCGGCTTCCTTGAGCAGTTTGCCGAGGTTGCGGGTCGGGCGGTAGCTGAATCGGGCGTGAACGCCGCGCTGCCGCAGGTCGGCGACGATACTCGGAAGCCGCCTGGCCGCGTCATCACCGCCGGCGAGCACAAAAACATCGGGTTTGGGCAAGGTGTCTTCCGGTAGCGCCCCACGGTCGACGAGCACGTTGGAGAGCACGGTGTCACCCATGCCGAACCCGACGGCGGGTGTGTCAGGGCCGCCGAAGAGTTTGATCAGCCGGTCGTACCGCCCACCGCCGGCCAGTGCCCGCTCGGCGCCGCTGACTTCGTGTACCTCGAACACCGTGCCTGTGTAGTACGCCAAGCCGCGGACAATCCCGAGGTCGTACTCGCACCAATCGGCGATGCCGAAATCAGTCAGGTGGGCGTCGAGCGATTCGAGGTCGCCGAGTTGGTCGCCGATCCCGGTGTGTTCGCGGAGCTGGTCGAGCCGGCCGATGGGGTACTTGTAGCGGCAAGCTTGGTCGAAGCGTTCGACCTGGTTCGGGTCCAGACCGAGCTCGGCGGCTAACTCGACGAATCGCTCAGGCTCGATCTTGTCTCTGCGGTCGAGCAATTCGAAGGCGCGAAGCATCATGTCGTCCGCAACACCGAACTTGGAGAGGATGTGGCGGACGGTCTCGCGGTGGCTGATGCGTACCTTGATCGTCTGTGAATCCAGCCCAAGATCGCGCATCAGGTCGACGGCGACGAAGATGCACTCGGCGTCGGCGACGGGCGAGTCCGAGCCGAGCAGGTCGATGTTCCACTGGAAGAACTCGCGCAGCCGGCCACGCTGGGGACGCTCGGCCCGGCAGAGGTTCGGCGTGCAGAACCATTTAATAGGTTTGGGCAGGCTGCTGGCCTGGGCCGCGACCATGCGGGCGAGCGTCGGGGTGAACTCGGGTCGGATCGCGAGCTGTCGCTCACCGCGGTCCTCGAAATGGAACAGCTCGCCGACGATCCCCTCGCCGCTCTTGACTTTGTAGAGGTCGAGTGATTCGAAGATCGGGCCGTCGACCTGCTCGAACCCGTTGCGGATCGAGACACGCCGCCAGGCGTCGATCAGGTGGTTGCGCCAAGCCATCTGCTTGGGGTAGAAATCGCGGGTGCCTCGGGGGGCTTGGAACTTCATGGGCCGGCTGCGGGTTGGTGGCGCGGGTCGGTAGTTACGTCGATGCTCACTCCGATGCGCGAAACGATCGGTGTGTGAGCCCGGCCAGGGCGACGCTCCCCGCGACCGGCGGACGCATCCTAGCGGTTGGACTCACCGATCGAAACCGGCACGGAGGCGGCACTGTTACCCGATCGGGCCTCGACCGAGCGCGACCCGTTCGGCCTGTGTCGCGAGGGGTGCCCACGGATATGCGGGCGGGCGCGGGACATCATGACCTGAGCACCCTTGGGCTTGTCGGGGTGATCCGAATCCATCCCCACATTCTTAAGGCGTTGCCTCATTGCGTACGCCTGGTAGCTCTTGCCGAGTGTCGCCTGGGCATACGCCTCGAGCTGTTCGGGGGTCGAGAAGTACTGTTCAAATTCGTACGCACCCGTGTGGTAGTCGCAGTTGTCCGTCGAGTATTCGCGGCAGATCTTGGGCCGGTCCTCGTAGATCCCGCAGCGGTTGTCATCCTGGAGATACTGGCAGCGCGTCTGCACCGCGAGGAACCAGTCGCCGTCTTCGATAAAGACGTGGACGTTCTCGTGGGCGAGGTACCAGCGGACGTCATCGAACTCGGCCGGCGTCTCGGGGTCGTCGATCCCGAGCGCGAAATACCGGCAGCACAAGGCGGTGCAACGGTCGCAAAGGCATTCTTCGGTCATCACCGCTCTCCTGGTTGGGGGCATGGGGGGGGCATGGATCCGGTCGACCGTCGCCGGTGGCTTCGGCGAAGGCTCGGATTGTAGGATCGGCGGCATCGTGCTTCAATCTGTAGATGCGTGTGATCGCCGGAACACTGCGTGGGCGAAGGCTGATCGGCCCGAAGGACGACAAAGTCACTCGGCCAATCACGGACCGCGTCAAGACCAGCGTCTTCGATCGGCTGTGGTCGCTGAGGGTGCTCGGAGACATTGCGGTGCTCGATCTGTTCTGTGGTACGGGCAGCCTGGGCATCGAGGCGCTGTCGCGCGGAGCCACGTGGTGCACGTTCGTCGATCTGGATCGCCAGGCACGGGTGGTGTTACAAAAAAACCTTGAAACGTTCGGCCTGGCTGATCGCAGTGAGGTGATGTCGGTCAACGCGCTGACACAAGGGTGGACGGCGGACCTGACGCCTGCACGGTACGGGTTGGTGTTCTGCGACCCGCCCTACCGCGTCGCGGATGATGCTGAGTCGGCAGCCACACTCGCCGGCGTCATGGAGCGCGTCGCCACAGCCGTCCAGCCCGGCGGCGTCGCGGTGCTGAGGACGGACGCCCAGACCGGCACACTCCCCTGGCCCGGCTGGTCTGATCCAACGAGCCATCAATATGGATCGATGACGGTACATTTCTATGAGCGGGATTAGTCCGTCGTGGTGGTGATTCACCCCCAGGCCGTTCGTTGCGGGGCCCGGCGTTGAACCTGTAGGATGCCTGTCTGCAATACCAATGGCAGGAGAAATGGGCGTCTAGCCGCCCGACGACCGGCTCCCCGAGGCAAAACGATGTTCGAATCACTGACCGACAAATTCTCCGGTGCGCTGCGGAAGCTCTCCGGCAAGGGCAGGATCACCGAAGCCAATGTCTGCGAGGCGATGGACGAGGTCCGCACCGCCCTGCTCGAAGCCGACGTGCACCAGGAGGTCGTCGACAGCCTGACATCGAGCGTGGTCGACAAGGCGCTGGGAACCGAGGTGCTCTCGAGCCTCCAGCCCGGCGAGCAGATGGTCAAGATCGTCTACGACGAATTGATCGAGCTGATGGGCCCCGAACACAGCCCGATGATGCTCGTCGATCCCGGCCCCACGGTCGTGATGATGTGCGGGCTGCAGGGCTCGGGCAAGACAACGACCTGCGGGAAGTTGGCGACGAACCTGATCAAGCAGGGCAAGAGCGTGATGCTCGCCGCGGCCGACCTGCAGCGGCCAGGCGCGGTGCACCAGCTCGAAGTCTTGGCCGGGCAGGTGCGCGAGGGCGAGGGCGGGACGACAGCCGACGGCGGCGACCGCGTCCACTTCTACGCGGAGATGGACAAGGTCGCCGAGTACGGCAAAGCCATCGGCGCCGCGGTGACCGTCTGCCGCAACGCCTTGACTGAGGCGCGCAAGCAACACTGCGACGTGCTGATCCTCGACACAGCCGGGCGGCTGCACGTCAACGACGAGCTCATGGACGAGCTCAAGCGCGTCAACCAGGCCGTGACCCCCCACCAGGTCTACCTGGTGATCGACGCGATGACCGGGCAGGACGCGGTCAACTCGGCCAAGGCCTTCAACGAGCAGCTCGAGCTCGACGGCGTGATCCTGACCAAGTTCGACTCGGACACCCGCGGCGGTGCGGCGCTGTCGGTCAAACAGGTCACGGGCAAGCCGATCAAGTTCATCGGCATCGGCGAGAAGCTTGATGCGCTCGAGGAGTTCCACGCCGACCGCATCGCGTCGCGCATCCTCGGGATGGGCGACGTGCTCACACTTGTTGAGAAAGCCCAGGAGCAGGTCTCGCAAGAGGAAGCCGAGGCCCTGCAAGCCAAGATGGCCAAGGGCCAGATGACGATGGACGACTTCCTCAAGCAGCTTCAGAGCATCCGCAAGATGGGATCGATGAAGTCGCTGCTGGGGATGCTCCCGGGCATGGGCAGCCAGCTCAAAGACCTGCCGCTGGACGACAGCCAGATCAACCGCACCGAAGCGATGATCAAGTCGATGACCAAAGCCGAACGCGGCAACGCAAGCCTGCTCGACGGGTCGCGCCGCCGTCGGATCGCGCGCGGCTCGGGCACCAGCCCCAACGAGGTCAGCCAACTGGTCAAAGGCTTCGAGATGGTCAGCCAGATGACCAAGCAGATGTCCGGGATGGGGATGGTCTCGCGTCTCAAAGCCATGAGCGGGCTCGGCCCCGCCGCGCTCGCCGGCGGGCAGATGCCCCGGCTGTCCGGCAGCACCCCGCAACGAAAGCCCAAGTTCAAGCAGCGTAAACGCAAGAGCAGGTAGCCCCGCGTCCCGTCTTGCAACACTGATCCCGCCACGCCGTTCCCGCAAAGCCAACCGACCATGACCGACGAGCTCGCCACGAAGTACGACCCGGCTGACACCGAGCCACGCGTGGCCGCGCGGTGGAAGCAGGCTGGCGCTTTCCACGCCGACCCCGCCGGCGCGGGCGCCCCCTACTGCATCGTCATCCCCCCGCCCAACGTCACCGCCGCGTTGCACATGGGCCACGCGCTGAACAACACCCTGCAGGACATCCTCATCCGCTGGCGGCGCATGGCCGGCGACAACGCGGTCTGGATCCCCGGCACCGACCACGCCGGCATCGCCACGCAAACCGTCGTCGAAAAACGCGTCCTCGCCGAGGAGGGCAAGAAGCGAACCGACTTCGAACGCGACGAGTTCGTCGCCAAGATCCAGGCCTGGAAAGACGAGTACGAAAAGCGCATCACTGAGCAACTGGTCGAGATGGGCTGCTCGTGCGATTGGGAACGCCAACGGTTCACGATGGACGAGATGTGCGCGACAGCCGTCCGCGAGGCATTCTTCCAGCTATTCAAAGACGGCCTGATCTACCGCGGCAAACGGTTAGTGAATTGGGACCCGGCCACACAGACCGCGCTAGCCGACGACGAAGTCGAGATGCGCGAGATCGACGGTCACTTCTGGTACCTCAAATACCCGCTGACCGAACCCGTCGAGATCGATGGAAAAAGAGTCGATCACGTCACCGTCGCGACGACTCGCCCGGAAACGATGCTCGGCGACACGGCGGTTGCAGTAAACCCAAAGGACCCGCGCGCCGCGGCGCTGGTCGGCAAGACTATTCGTCTCCCGATCGTCAACCGCGAGATCCCGATCATCGCCGACGACTACGTCGTCCTGGCTGACCCCGACAGCGACGACCCCAAAGCGAAGTACGCCACCGGCTTCCTCAAGGTTACCCCCGCCCACGACCCAAATGACTGGGAAATTGGCCTGCGCCACGGCTTGCCCGTGATCAACATCATGGCCGACGACGCATCGATCTCCGACCAACATGGTTGGCCGCCGGAAGATTTCAGCGCAGCCGACCCAGACGCCGTCCCACTCGGTCTGGACCGCTACGAAGCCCGCGAAGCGATCGTCGATTGGTTCCGCAAGAACAACCTTCTTGAGGAGGTTCGCCCCTACCGCCACAGCGTCGGCCACAGCTACCGCAGCCACGTCCCGATCGAACCGTACCTGAGCGACCAGTGGTACGTGAAGGTGACGGATGACCGCCTCCGCGGCGCGGCCTTACGCGCCATGGCCGCGGACGACCAAGCATCTCACGAAACGAGCCCCGACCGTGAGGGAGGGGGTTCCGGCGATCCACCCACCGGTTCTGAAACCGCCTACCTGATCACCTTCACCACCTACGGCACGTGGCTGCATGGCGATGACCGAGGTTCGATCGACACCGAAAAGAACGATCCTGGAACCGCCCGTGTCCCCGCCAATCCCTCCTTTACCAATTTTGAACGCGGCAAGCTCAAGCACCCGTCGATCCAATTAACCGAGCAGCAACGACAAGGCGTGCGCGACGCGATCCGTGAGGTCTGCCATCACCGCGCATGGCGACTCAATGCCTGCAATGTCCGAACCAACCACGTGCACGCCGTTGTGACTGCGATCGACTCGCCCGAGAAGGTCATGAATGACTTCAAGGCGTATGCCACGCGGTGTTTGGCGGAGCAAGGGCTTGTCGAGTCCGATCGGACGATGTGGACACGCCACGGCAGCACGCGTTATCTCAATGAAGATGCCTCGGTGATCGCGGCATGTCGGTATGTGTTGGAAGAACAAGGTGACGACAACATCGCCGTGTACAGCGATGGCGGTCTTGCCGCTTCGAACCCCCTCCCTCACGGTCGGGGCTCGTTGCGCACGTCGCCGGTTGACCGGGCGGGATGGCAAGGCCAACTAAGTTTCCACCCCCCACGCTACGCGAAAACTTTCCGAACCTGGCACGAAAACCTCCGCGATTGGTGCATCTCACGTCAACTTTGGTGGGGGCACCGGATTCCGGTGTGGAGCAAACCTCGAATAAACCCTCAGGATGCACATGGTATAGGTGCGTTCTTTACTCAACTCATAGATTGGGAAAGAGCAGGTCGGATTGCATTTCCACCTCCCCAGCCGGGTTTACCGTTCAACAGTGAACTACACGTACACGGCCAATCCTTATTCATCTGTGTATTGAGTGAATATGATTTCGAAGTAATCGAAGCAATAGAAAAAGAGGGCTACTCCCGTGACCCCGACGTCCTCGACACCTGGTTCTCCTCCGCGCTCTGGCCATTCAGCACGCTTGGTTGGCCGGACGACACTCCCGAACTACAAACATGGAATCCTGGCAGTGTCCTTTGCACCGCGCGCGAGATCATCACGCTGTGGGTGTCGCGGATGGTGATGTTTAATCTTTATTTTCTTGACCGGCTGCCGTTCACGGATGTGTTTATCCATGCGATGATTCAGGATGGGGATGGGCGCAAGATGTCCAAGAGCCTGGGCAACGGGGTCGACCCGCTGGATATCATCCACAGCCACGGGTCAGACGCGATGCGCTACACGCTCGCGGCCATGACCACCACGACGCAGGACGTGAGGCTGCCGGTCGTTAAAGACCCGGACACCGGGCGGAACACCAGCGACAAGTTCGATCTCGGGCGCAACTTCGCCAACAAGCTGTGGAACGCGGCACGGTTCGCGCTCCAGAACCTCGAGCAGCCGAAGACTGATGCGCAGGCGGAGGCTACCGGCGATCCCGATCTGGCCAACCGTTGGATCCTCTCGCGGTTGGCCGCGACGGTGAACCGCGCGAACGAAGCACTCGAAGGCTACGAGTTCAGTGTGTATGCCCAAGGCCTGTACGACTTTTTCTGGCGAGACCTGTGCGACTGGTACGTCGAAGCCGTCAAGCCCACCGTGCAAACCAACCCCACCCAACAACGCGTGCTCGCGGCGTGCATCGACGTGGCGCTGCGGCTGTTGCACCCGGTCATGCCGTTCATCACCGAACGCCTGTGGGAACGCCTCAACGAAGTCGCGCCCGACCGCGCCGCCAGTGTCTCCGGCATCACGATCCCCAGCAGCGACCTGCTGATCCGCGCAGCCTGGCCGGTGATGGATCAAACAAATCTGATCAACGACGAAGCCGAACAGTCATTCGCCTTGATCCAGGAGATATCAGGCACCGCGCGCGAGGTCCGCACCTCACACAAAGTCCCGCCAAGCGAAACACTATCAATCGCATTCGAGGGGCCGCAAGAAACGTTACAACCACTCTTGGCTCATCGCGGATTAATCGGAACGTTTGCCAATGCCAACGTGGACGATGCCGTCCCGGATTTCCCCGACGGCGCGACGCCCGGAACTGGCTCGGCTGCCGGTGTGAAAGTGTTTGTCTACCGACCCGACGGCGGCCTCGTCGACAGCAACGCCGAGCGGGACCGCCTGATCAAGCAGCTCGAAGAACTCACCGCGACCGTCGAGCGCCTTCGCGGGCGCCTTGCGAGTAAGAGTTACGTGGACAAAGCCCCGGTCCACCTGGTGCAACAGACCCGCGACCAGATGGAAGCGGCCAGCCGCGAAGCCAGCGGGATCGAACAACAGCTCGCAGCACTGGCCTAGGCGCTGTTCGATCAATCCGCGGTTGTGCCACTGGCGGCTTGCCCGCCAGTGGTATGGGGGTGGGTGAGGTGGAGACGCCCTTGGTGCTTATTCAACACTGACAAGCGGACTTGTCAGTGCCACCCGATGGTCAGTGGTTGTCGGTGACGCAATGCACTGCTGGGCAAGCCAGCAGTGGCACCCGGTGGGGATGGTGGGATGCGCTGCGCTTATCCCACCCTACGCGGAGCACTGGCGGACAAGCCGCCAGTGGCACGGTCGCGGGTTACTCAAACAACAGCTAGCGCATGGCACGGTTCCGAGACAACGCCGTCTGCATCCGCCTGATCGACTGGTCCGAGACCAGCCAGATCGTCGCGCTGCTCACCGAGGAGCACGGGCAGGTCCGCGGCGTGGCCAAGGGGTCCAAACGCACCAGCCCCAGTTCGGTCGCGCGCTACAGCGGTGGGATCGAACTGCTCACGCTCGGCGAGGTCGTCGGGATCATCAAACCCACAGCCGACCTGGCGACGCTGACCGAGTGGGATCTGCAGCAACCTCACTGGCACCTGAGACGCGACCTGCGTGCGCAAGAGTTCGGCCTGTATGCGGCTGATTTGGCTGGCGCGATGCTCGCCGATCACGACGCCCACCCCAGAGCATTCACAGCGCTCGTAACGCTGCTCCGCGAGCTGGCCGACGCGGCGACCCGCGACGCGGCGTTGCTGCGATTCCAGTGGGAGTTGCTCGACGACTGCGGGTATCGCCCGGAGTTGGAGGCGGATGTGCGCTCGGGTGAGCCGTTGACCGACGACCCCGATGATCACCTGTTGTTCGATGCGCGACGGGGCGGATTGGCCAGAGCAGGCTCACCGAACGGGCCGGGTGAAACCGGTGCGATCGGCGGCATGCGCAACGCAACGAGTTGGCCGACGCTGCCCGGCACGATTACCGCGCTGCGACGCCTAGCAGACCCTAACGACCGCTCCCCGACTGACCCTACAGACACCCGCCGCGCGAACCGGTTGCTCTGCACCTATGCGCGCGCGATCCTTGACCGCCAACTGCCAACGATGCAAGCAATCCTAAGTACAACCGAACCCCCCACGCCAGTAGGAGGCCCGCCATGAAACACCTGCGTGAAGAGCTATGGTTCAAGACCCCCCGCCGGCGCGACTACATCAACATTACCGACAAGGTCGAGGCGCTGGTCGGGCAAAGCGGCATTGCCAATGGGCTGTGCCTGGTCAACGCGATGCACATCACCGCCAGCGTCTATATCAACGACGCCGAGGACGGGCTGATCCAGGACTATGACGAGTGGCTAGAGGGCTTAGCCCCCCACGCACCGACCTCGCGGTACCGCCACAACCTCACCGGCGAGGACAACGCCGACGCCCACCTCAAGCGCCAGGTCATGGGCCGGGAGGTCGTCATCGCCATCACCGACGGCCAACTCGACCTGGGCCCGTGGGAGCAGGTCTACTACGCCGAGTTCGATGGCCGACGCCGAAAGCGGGTACTCGTGAAGATCATCGGCGAGTGAAGTAATCGCAGGATCGGTTGATTTCTCGCCAAAACCGGCCAAAGATGATTGACTTTTCACCGGTTTTGAGGTACATTATAAGTCTACGGAGAAACCGATTCAGGCGATGTGGAGCGGTCGTCTGATCGGATACCAACCCCGCCAGGTGCCTCGTTACGACCGATACAGCGACCCCACGACACCGCGCAATCCACGCAGGAGAGAGAGTTTATGGATCGCCGCCACACCTTATCTACCGGTATCATTGCGTTGATGATTCTGTGCTGCGCCCATCCACAGGCGTTCGGGCTGACGATTATCCGCAACTTTGTCGGCGGGACGCCACCCGCGACGTCTCATGGTGGGGGGAACCTCGTTGACATTTTCAATGCCGCCGCCGACTGGTGGGAGGTGGCCATCCTTGATGCTCACGTGTTGACCATCAGCTATCGCTGGGACGTCCTAACGGGCGATACCATTGGCAACCATACATTGACCGGCGAGGGCGGGGTGCCCCACCGCGAGACGGCCGCGACGATCCGATTCGACACCGAACCGAGCAACTGGTTTCTCGACCCGACGCCGGATGAGCACGAGGAATACACGACCTACACGGAGGATACCGCTGACTTCGGCGCTGGGGAGATCAACACACAGCGCCGGTACAGCGGAGCAACCGGGGACGCTGTGGGGAACCTTGACCTCCTGACGACCGCGATGCACGAGATCGGCCATGCGCTGGGCCTGGCCTCGGCCAATGACGCGTACCAGGACGAGAGCTGGCCGGACAACGACATCGACGTGACCGCCCCCCGGCCGTTTGCCGGCTCGACGATCATGACGACCAACACAGCCGTCCCGGCGACCAGTGGCACCTCCAACGCGCACCTGGCCGTCAGCACCGCGTTGTTAGACCCGTTTCTCAGTTCGGGCGAACGGGTGATCCAGTCCGATGTCGACATCCTCGCCAACGCTCAGATCAGTCAGTTTGTCAATATCAACGTGGCCGTCCCCGAGCCCGCGTCGCTCGTGGCGTGTGTCCTGCTGGCAGTGCCAGCCGTTGCCCGTCGGCGTCGTTGAACCTGGGTCTGTCCTAGTCTGCGGCTGCATCCCGGCCGAGTGATCGGGATTGATCTAACCGCAGGCGCCATGCAACCCACCTGAAGTTCGAGTGCTACCCGCTGCTTCGGTCGCCGACACACACTTGTGTGACTCCGTACTGCCGCCGGCCCACAATTCGCCCGGAGGTGATCGGTGAGACATCCCGATCGGTATTACTGGCATCAACGTTGGTCCACGGCCGCCGTGGCGATCGCGATCCACCTGGCGGTCGGATCTCAGGCACCCGCGCTAACCATCGTGCGTGAGCTGGCGATGCCCGGGCAGGTGATCCCCGGCATCGGTTCCGTCGCGGGTAACGCACCGAGCAACGCAGCCGGTGGCGGCGATCTCGCGGTAATCTTCAACGCCGCGGCTGACGCCTGGGAGCAGGCGATTCTCGACACACACATTGTGACAATCCGCTTTGGCTGGTCGCCGCTGGGCACCATCTCGCTGCCGGGCATCCTCGCCGGTCACAACACCCTTGCCCAGGCCGGGAGCCCGAGCCGAGAGACCGTCAGCGCGATCCGCTTCGACAACGATGGGTCCAGCCTGTGGTTTCTCGATCCGACTCCGACGGTCAACGAGGAATACGCGGGCTCACAGTCATGGATTGACGATCTCGGCGGCGGCCCGATCAATGTCGGCCGCGAGTTCTCCGACCCGATTGGCGCCGCGGTTGGTCGTACCGATCTGCTGACTGTCGCGCTGCACGAAATCGGCCACGCGCTGGGGCTTAGCAGTGTGAATTTCGGGTACCAACTTGAGACCGTGATCGACAACGAGGTTGATGTCGCCGCGCCGTTGCCGTTCGCGGGGACACGGATCCCCACGACCAACCCGCGTATCCCCGCGCCGCCTTACAACGCGCATCTGGGGCTCGACCACACCGTGATGTACCCGTTCCTCGCGGCAGGTCAGCGTAAATCGCTCTCAGACGCCGATATCCTCGCTAACGCTCAGATCAGCCGGTTCACAGACGTCCGGCTCCCGGCGGCACGGACCGTCCCGGAACCAGTGTCGATCTGTCTAGTCGCCTGCGGCACTGGGGCGATCCTGCGGTGGACAATGTGTCGCCGAAGCCGCGGCCCCAACTCATCGTAAGCGTTATCACCGCTGCAAACGGTCTAATCAATCTAATCGTCACGACCCGCCGTCCAACGGGCCAGGTCGCGAGTTTGTTTCGCGCGGACGATTGCCACCACCCGCCCGTGGTGTAACTTCCATGAGTACCGAGTCGGCACCGGGCAACAATCGACTGCGGGGCGGGGGAGGAGAAAGCCACCACCGAGCCCACATCACGATCACGGGTCCGCGCAACGCGAGTGCCCCCTCTCAAGAGCCGGCTTTGGCCTGGCCTAGAGTCCACATATAGCCGTCCACTCCTAAAAGGGTGGGCGGCCATTTCTTTTGGATCAGTGTTTGATACTGGGCAGAGGCGAGTCGAACGCGGGGCCGCTACGACTCGATTGAAGTGATCTTGACCCGCAGGTAGTCCTGGCGGTGGCCTTTGCGGCGGAGGTAACCCTTGCGACGCCTGAACTTCACCACGGGAACGCTCGCGGTACGTTCCTGGGCTAGGATATCCGCCGTCACTTTGGCCCCCTTTACGTAGGGAGCCCCGATGACCGCTTGACTCGCGCCATCGCCGTCCGTTGGGTTCACCAGCAGCACTTTATCGAAGGTGATGGTCGCGGCGTCCGGCTGCAACTCCCGCGTGGCCACCTTCAGCACAGCACCGGGCTGGACCTTGATCTGCGTTCCACTGTCTTGAATGATGGCGTACATCGCGTACCTGTCTGGGTTTGATCGAGAATCGAGTCGAGCATGATAACGGTTACCGAGCCCCGGCGTCAACAACGCAGCCAGATGGCTGTGGCCCCCCCCGGTCGGCGGCTACCTCGCCGGGCGGACCTGCAGCCGCCAATCCACAGCCGTGTCGTCAAGGACCGCACCTTGCATGAAGTGCTGCACCCGGGCGGGCAGCCGCAGGTATCGCCAGCCCATCACGGGCTCGATCGGCCGCCCATCCTGATCAAAAAACTCGAACCGGTACTGCGTGTTCAGTTCCTTGTCGGTGCGGGCTCGCACGGGCACCGAGACACTCATAGGCCGCCCCCCCCCCGCCTTGACGCTCGGAGGTGCAAAGGCCAGGTACTTGCCCAGCCCTTCCAGAGCCGTGATCTGGGGGTATGCGTCGGCCGACAACGGGTCCGGCTGGCCGGCGTCCGGGGGCATCGAGCCCTGACACCCGACCAAGAGCAGGCAACCCGACAACAAAATTCCCGTCACGGCTATTGATGCAAAACGGCGCATCGGCAGATCCTCATTCCTCGTGTGTGGTGACGCGGCCCGGACCGCCTGTGCGGCCCAGGAACTGCAACAGCCGCTCGGAGAGCGGCTCATAAGGCGTGTGTCGCTGCCCGACTAATCTAGCAAAACCAGCCGTGCCAGCCAAGGGCGACGCCAGCGACCGGCCCCCCTCGAGTACGTGACGGTCCGCACCGAGTGCGTCCAGCCCATCTCGCCAGACGATCCCCTCGGCCTGATACAACTCCTGCAAATCTGCGATGCCGAGGCCCGCCAGCGTGGGATCAGTGTGGTACGACCACAGCACGGCAGGGTTGGGCGACCGGATGCACCAGCCACCCAGGATGTACGGCCGAACCGGTCCACCGTCACCACCAGTGTGCGAGCAAGCTCCTGACGCATCGTTGTCGTAAAAGACCGCACCCGAAACAGTCCAGACAGGTGGAGGTACAGACCGTTCGCTGACTAAACGCACATACCGCAGTTGAATCGATCCCGACGGCGGCGGCGCGAGCCCGGCCAACACCATCCGCGATGCCGGCCGACCCCGCACCGAGACCTCAATCCGATCGTCGTCACCGCCCACATGAAGCGGCGCAAGGTAAACCCGTTGAGGCAACACGTCGCAGAAACGAGTATCGACGTGGGCGCCGGCCTTGAGCAGCATCCCCACTGCCAGGACACCGAGGCCGGCATCGCGCGTCGAGCTCGACTTGCGATGAAACCCGTCGTTGGCCGCGACCGCGCCGCCGATGAGCAACGCCGACCCGATCGCGCTCTTGGCCGTGCGGACGTCTTCGAGGTTGTTCCACATGTGGTCCGCAGCCATTCGATTCAGATCGCAGACAACCGGGTATTCCACGGTGGGCTCGTTGCCAACGCGGACTTGCAGCGGGTCCAGATCGCTGGCGTATCTCGGCACGAACCGCGCGAGCGCGCGGTCGGGCCCGTACCCAACCTTCTGCGGACCCAGCCCGTAGCTGACCACCAACACCGTGTTGTATTGCCCGGCCGAAAGCTCCTCGCATAACAGAGCCAGGTCGGGATCGATCGTCTCGACGGCGTTGAATGCCTCAGCCGCTTCCTCATCGCGCTGCAACTGCAACGCGGCTAAGCCGCGCATGAGGTAGCCAAGCGCGAAGTTGGACTCGCGCACCGTGTAACCGGTGCTCAGGTAGTCACGCGTTCCCCCGGCGGGGCCGCTCGTCGCCGAGCCGCCCTGCGCCTGCTGTCGCTCATACGCCATTGCCCGCTTCGCGATCGCGAGTGTGTCGATCCGTTGCCCATCGTCGTCCGTGCCGAAGTCGCGCAGGTGGAACAGCGCGTTGCCCGCGGCGGCGCGCGCGTTGTCCCACCGGTCGAGGCTGGCCTGCTGGACGCTGTAGTAGAACATCGCCATCGCCTGCTCGAACGGCTCGCCCTTCCAGAACTTCAGATCCTCGTTGAGCACCACGGACGCGACGGTCTGATCGCGGTTGATCCCCTGCGTCCGCAGCGTTTCGTAGATCGACTCGAACACAGGCTGCGATGCGTCGGCGTAACCGTCGGCAAGTGTCAGCACTGCCAGACGCAGCCGGTCGAGCAGATACCTGCGGTCTGAGCGATCCTCAACTAGCGTGCCGGCCACAATCGCACGCGCGTCGCCGTACTCTCCCGTGACCACCGCCGGCGTCAACGACACCGGCGGCGCGGCGCACGCAACTGGCAACGACAGCAGCGCAACGACCAACCAAAGTCGGCTGTGCGCTTTCCGATTGCGCTGATGAGTTTGATTGATCCACATCGGCCTACCAGTTAGTCCCATACGTGCCCGCGTGCCTCGCGCTTGTACTCGAACCGGTCCGACCACACGACGGCGCTGGTCTCGATGTCGACGATCTGGAACTCGCAGTAGTACAACTCAGTGCGAGCCGTCGCGTCGGCCCGGGTCAACGACCGGAACGTCGGGATCAACTGGTGCGTCGGGCGCCGTTCGCTCGCGAACTCGGGGCTGTCGGCCGGGCCGAACCCGCCCGACGGGTCCGCGCGCATCCGTTCGACCTGCTCAACCGGGATCACCCAACGGATGTTTTTGGACTCACGCAGCGCCTCGATCGACAGCGACGAACGCACCCTGGCCACGACAGCCCATTGCTCGGACTCGGTCATCACGTCGCTGGATAGGTTGCGGATTTTGGTGATTGTGACGAGCCACGGAGCGCTTGAGGCGTCGCGCTCGGCCAACAAGTCCGACCGGGTCAGCGAGTCGGCGATCGACCGGCCGATCTGCTCAAGATCGTCGCCGGTCATACGGCTGTTGCGGGCCGGCGCGGCGCACGCGGCCAAGACACCCGCCGCCGCGATCACAGCAGCGCCGGACAATCGACAACCCACGCAACCGGGCACGGGGCCCACTAGGGCTTTTCCTGCTTCACGTCGTACCGCTTGGAGAACACGATCTCGTTGGTCTTGAAGTGCACCAGTTGGAACTCCATGTAGTACTGGTTGACGCTCCCTCGCCGCCCGATGCGGTAAAAGTCACCGTTCAGCGCGAACGCCGAGTCCGGGTCGTGTTGTGTCTGTGACGGTGCGGCGGCACCGAGTTCGCGCTCGCGTAAGTAGTCCATCCGCGCGCGGCTCTCGACGAATCGCAGCCGGTCGCGCACGTACCGGCTCTGCAGCAGGCTGTTGCGCACGCGGCTGCGGATCAGCTCGAACTCGTCCGATGAGATGTTGCCGGTCCGGTTGTTCAGATCGCCCATCACAATCGTCGCCCGCCCGGGCAACTCCTGGATCGCCGGGATATCCGCCAGATCCTGAACAAGCGCCTGCGGCACCTGATCGCTGAACTCAAGCAGCGCGACGGGCAACACGCGTGTCGACCGGACCTCGGCGTCGGTGGTAACGGACGTGTCGACCCTGCCGGAGCGGTGACCGACCGGCGGCGTATCGCATCCCGACACAGCCAGCAGACCCACCAGGATCGTCAATACGCACAGCGGCGCGAAGCGGTTAGTCATCGTGGCATCTCCTCAAGGTTTCTCAATCATTCGGCCGCTCGGCCCAGCTACTCTACGTCGGACTGGCGGCGCCGGATCGGCGAAAACACAGCGCATTGTGGGCTACCGTCGCAGGCCTGTATACCTGCAGCGCATGATACCGCAGTGTGTGCTCGACTGAACCGGCGGTTCATGCAAAAAAACATCGCCGCTGCGTTTATGCGGCGGCGATGCGTGGATTATCGAGTTGTTACGGAAGGCCGTCTTCGTGACACCGGCGTGATGGCCGGCGTCAGCGGTTGATCACTTGCGACGCCTGATCCTCGTGCCCAACGCGGCCAAGCCGAGCAGGCCCAGCCCAGCCGTCGCCGGCTCCGGCACAGCGATCTGGAACGTCAGGTTGTCAATCGTGAATGTCTCTTGAACAGACCCGGTCGCACGGATCTCGATCTCGGTCGTGTTGGCGGGTGTGCCGAACCCTAAAAACCCCGTGAAGTTCGGCACATCGATCTTCTCACCCATCACCCAGATCTCCAAGCCGCCTTCGTTGACCTGGCCGAAGTCCGCCGCGAAGGCGTTGATCGGTCGGCTAAACACGATGCGGTTGTACTGGTTCGTCGGTGAAGAACTCGGGTCGGACGGCGATGGCGGCACGTCCGGACCGTTCACTTTACCGACAAAGGTGCGCGTGCTCAGTGAAGACGAGCCCAGCTTGCCGAGCATGATCCCGCCCGAGTTGGCATCGGCTTCGAACGTCACCACGACGTCACCGAATGAACCCGTGGGAACGACGCGATCAGCGGAACCGCCACCGGTTGGCAGCTCGATCGGCGGAAAGATCAGGTTGAAGTCTTCGATCCCGGTCTTGGCCGGTTCCAGGCGAGCCATGAACGCCGACCGCGATGTGATCGGCGTAAGCCCCGCCTCAGCCACAGGGGCGATCATCGCGATCATCGCCACGGCCAGGATTGTTTTCATTGCATTCGTTCGCATCTGCCTGCTCCTCTTCTTTCCCGATTGGCGAACCGGGAACCCTCACTCCCTCGCGCAGAATCAGCCGCGCGTGACGGCATCAAGCCTTCCATCCCATTGGCTGGGCACCGATCCGGTGCATACCCGTGCAAAGCGTCAGCCCTGTGGGCGGCGGGGCCACTCCTTAACCCCATACCAGCGTTAAATTGTCGATCCGATCTTTCCCATCCAAGGGCGGGACTCGTATCGTCACGAGCCGTATCCAGCGGTTCGAGATACGCTTACGCGCATCTCAATCGGGGGGCCTGGCAATCCTTGAAGCGGCGTTGGTTATGTCCGGGCAAGGATTCCGGGGGGTTCTAGCGTCTCACGCTCCTGTAGCGGTTCCTGGCATGCTTGTGGCCATCAGCCACGGTGGGGGTACTGTCGAAACTCGATCAGCACCATGTAGCGGGATCTTTCAACCGTCCAAACCTAAGGCGGGGCTCTCTCGTCTTCCGAATCTCTCTGGGATTCCTAGTCTTATGTCCCCATCTCTACCGGCAGGACCGAATCCCTAGGGACTCGGCTATTTGGTAAGCACTTGTTTTATACCCTATCAGGGGGGGTGTGTCAATACTTTGGAAAGGGGATTTGCGAAAATATTCAAAATATGCCGGTTACAACTGGGTGTTAAAATAGGTATTTTTAAGCGGTTTTCGTTTCGTGCCTCCGTAGCACACACCGCTGCCCGCTTATCACAAACCCCTACTCACCCGGGATATACCCGATCACGCCCGTCCACGGGCTGCTCGCCGATGCGTACAGTTTCTTGGGGATCCGCCCCGACTGAGACGCCAGCCGCCCGGCCTGCAACGCGGCACGCATCGCGTGAGCCATCCGCACCGGGTCCTTCGCATGGGCGATCCCCGTGTTCAGCAATACCCCGTCCGCACCCAACTCCATGGCCTGGACGACGTCGCTGGCTGTGCCCACGCCCGCATCGACGATCACGGGGTAGGCGGGGTCGGCGTCCTTAAGCAATTCGATCACCAGCCGGATGCTGTTGGGATTGAGCACGCCCTGGCCCGAGCCGATCGGTGACCCCGCCGGCATCACGCTCGCCGCCCCCGCATCGCGTAGCCGCACTGCCATAATCGGATCGTCCGAGCTGTAGCACAGCACCTTAAACCCGTCCGCGACAAGCTCCCGGCAGGCCTCGAGCGTCCCCACCGGGTCCGGCAGCAGCGTCTTTTTATCGCCGAGAACCTCGAGCTTGACCCAATCCTTGCCGGGGTTGTTGAGCTGATCGAGGATCTCTCGCCCCAGGCGTGCGACGCGGACCGCATCCTCCCTGGTAAAGCACCCAGCCGTGTTGGGCAAAATTGTGTATCGGTCCGTGTCGAGGTAGTCCAGAAGCGACCGCCCCTCGCTGTCGATCAGCCGCTCGCGCCGGACCGCGACGGTCACCACATGAGCCCCGCTGGCATCGAGCGCATCGCGCATCACCTCATAGTCGGCGTACTTACCCGTGCCCACGATAAGCCGTGACCGCAGCGTCAGCCCGCCGACCACCAGCGGCTTGTCGAGCGGTTGCGATTCGGTAATTGGTGGGGTTGAAGCGCTCATTTAGCTTATTTCAAAGTGAAAAATCTCGATTGGAACCACGTTGGACTTAGCCGCCGCCGACCAGGGTCACCACCTCGACCACGTCGCCCTCAACCAGCGGTGTCGTCGGGTGCTGCCTCTTGGACACCAATTCTTTATTAACCTCGACCGCCACAGCCTGCCCGGCGAAGCCCAGCCGGGCGACGAGCCCATCAACCGCTTCACCCTGCGGCAAGTCAAAATCACAGCCGTTGACGGTCAACTTCATAGCAGAGTCATGGTAGGCCAAGACACCGCCCGAGGCGACCTTTTCGCACCCGTCAGCCGCTCAGTTTTTTGCGGAACCGCGACATCGCCTCTTCGACCCGCGCGCGGGTGTTAAACGAGCTGATCCTAAAATATCCCTCGCCTGCCGCGCCAAAACCCACCCCCGGCGTACCGACGACGTGGCACTGGTTCAACACTTTGTCGAAGAAATCCCACCCGCTGGCCGGGCCGCCCGCACCCGAACCGGCACCAGGGATCTGCAGCCAGATGTACGGCCCATTCACGCCCCCGTAGGTCCGCATACCGATGTCCGCCAATGTCTCACGGATGATCTTCGCGTTGCATTGGTAATGCTCGATCAAGCCGCGCACCTGCTTGGCACCCTGCTCGGTATAGACCGCTTCAGCGCCGCGTTGCACTGCATATGACACGCCGTTGAACTTGGTCGTCTGGCGACGGCTCCACAATTGGTGCAGCGGCACCGATTGCCCGTTGCCATCAGCGCCTGTAACGCCTTTGGGCACGACCGTGAATGCGCAGCGCGTCCCGGTAAACCCGGCATTCTTCGAGAAACTACGGAACTCGATCGCGACGCGGTCGGCGCCCGGCACCTCGTAGATCGAGTGCGGGATCTCGGGGTCGGTGATGAACGCTTCATACGCCGCATCAAAGAGGATCAACGTGCCGTTCTCCTCGGCGTAGCGCACCCAGCGGGCGAGCGTCTCTTTGGTCGCAACCGACCCGGTTGGGTTGTTGGGGAAACACAGGTACACCACATCGACCGGGCGATCCGGCAGGTCGGGGACGAACCCGTTGTCCGCGGTCGCGGGCAGGTAGACCAGCCCCTCGTACTCGCCGCGATCGTTGCTCAGCCCGGTGTGCCCGGCCATGACGTTGGTGTCGACGTACACCGGGTAAACCGGGTCGGCGATCGCGATGGTGTTGCCCGGGCCGAGGATGTCCAGGATGTTGCCCGTGTCACACTTGCTGCCGTCGGAGACGAAGACCTCGTCCGCGCTGATGTCGCACCCGCGCGCCCGGTACTCGTGCTCGACGATCTTCTCACGCAAAAAAGCGTACCCCTGCTCCGGGCCATAACCGCGAAACGTCCCGCGTGTGGCCAGTTCATCAATCGCCCCGTGCATGGCCTCGACCACCGCCGGAGGCAGCGGCTCGGTCACATCACCGATGCCCAAGCTGATCACGTCGGCATCCGGATTCTGTTCACGGAATGCTCGGACGCGCTTAGCAATCTCGGGGAACAGATACCCCGCCCGAAGCTTCAGGTAGTCGTCATTCACTCGCAGCATGTTCAGCTCGTTCCAGAGAAAGTAGTGGTCGGGTGGGCGGGTGCGGTTTACGAAGGCGTGCACCCCGTCGCCGATAGTTTAGACGATGCGAACGACCGGGCGACCTCGAGCGCCTCGCCGAGTTTGGCTGGGTCCTTCCCACCCGCCTGCGCCATGTCCGGCCGCCCCCCCCCGCCGCCGCCGGCCGCCTTGGCAACCTCGCGCACCCAATCGCCCGCTTTGAGCCCCTTGTCGATCAGCGCCTTGGGCACAGCCGCAACGAACCCCACCTTGTCGCCCGACACCGCGCCCAACAGCACCGCCGCGTCGGGGTGTTTCTTGCGGACTACATCCATCGCGGTCCGCAGCGTTGACGGATCAGCGCCCGCTACCTCGCTGACGATCAACTCGCCGTCAGCTTGTTCCGCTAACTCGCGTGCGGCCGCGACAACCGTGTGGGCCGACGCCTTGCTGTGCTCCTTGTCGTGCTGCTTCAGCTTCTTTCGCAGCGTCGCCAGACCGTCACGCAGTTTGGCCGCAGCGAGCAGGGGTAGTTCCTGCTCGGCGACCGCGTCGGCCAACTCGGTGACCGCGCCGGCTAGCTGTTCGACACCCGCGCCGCCCAGGCTGTCCAACCTCGCAACCAAACGCTCGCCCTGCGCCGCGACCCGGTGTGCAGCCGGCCCGGTCATCCCGACGATGCGGCGGACCCCCTTGGCGACCGCTTCCTCGCCGATCACAACAAATCCCTCGGCGTCGCCGGTCTTGGTCAGGTGCGTCCCGCCACAGAACTCGATCGAGTACCGCCGCCAATCGGCGTTTTCCGGTTCAGCCAACAGATCATCAACCGGCGCACCAATCGAGACGACGCGGACGCGCGGGGGGTACTTCTCGCCAAATACTGCCCGCAGCCCGTGGATTTTTATTGCGTCCTCCTGTGGGGCTTCCTCGGCGTAGACAGGCAGGTCCGATGCGATGTCGCCGTTGACGAGTTGTTCGATCTCGTTGATCTGCTCAGCCGTGATCACCGAGTCGTGCGACAGGTCGAAGCGCAGCTTCTGATCGTCAACCAGCGATCCCTTCTGCTGCACGTGATCACCGAGCACCTCGCGCAGCGCCCGGTTGAGCATGTGCGTGCCCGTGTGGTTGCGCATGATCGCGTCGCGCCGACCCGCATCGACTCGCAGCGTGAACGCAGCCTCCTGCGTCGACACCGAAGCCTCGCCGAACTCCCCTGCCTCGACCTCACCCACATGGATGATTACGCCGGCCGCTTTGAGCGTGTCGGTGACACGGAACACACCGCCCTGCTCGTTCTTGATCGTCCCCTGATCGCCGACCTGCCCGCCGGCGGCCGCGTAAAACGGTGACTTGCCAAGCACGAGCGCAGCCGCGTCACCCGGCTTCGCGGACGCCGCCCGGTTGTACGTGTTCTCGCCCTGCTTGTAGATCAGACAAAACGTCTTGACACGGGTCTCAATCTCGTCGTAACCGGTAAACACGGTCGCCGGCGGGCTGTCATGCCCGATTGCCTGCGCAAGCTCAGCTGTCGAGTCGCTCCCACCTCCACCCGACCGCGCCTGCTCACGCGCCTCGGCCATGAGCGTGTTGAAGCCCGCGACATCGACTTCCATCCCGCGCTCATCCGCCATGACCTGCGTCAGGTCGAGCGGGAAGCCGTAGGTGTCGTGCAGCTTGAATGCATCTTGTGCACTAACCCGCCCACCGCCGCGACCGGCTGCATCGTGGAATAACTCGATCCCCCGATCCAAAGTCCGCCCGAACGATTCTTCCTCGTCGCGGATGAGGTCAATCACGCGCTGTGGGGACTTGGTTAGTTCGGGGAATGCCTCGCCCATCACCGAAACCACAGCCGGGACCAGCTTGTGTAGGAACGGTTCGGTAACGCCCAGGGTCTGACGCCCGTGACGAGCGGCGCGACGCAGGATCCGTCGCAGCACGTAGCCGCGCCCCTCGTTGCTCGGAGTCGCGCCGTCCGTCAGCGCGACGGTCAGGCAGCGCGCGTGGTCCGCGATCACCCGATACGCAATATCCTTGGCGTCGTCATCGCGACCGGCATATGCAGCAGCCCCGGTCACCTCACGGATCGCATCGAAGATAGGCGTGAACACATCGCTGTCATAGTTACTTGATTTGCCCTGCAGAACCGCACAGACCCGCTCGAAGCCCATCCCGGTGTCAACGTGCTTGGCCGGCAGCGGGGACAGCCGCCCGCCGCTGTCGCGGTTGTACTGGATGAACACCAGGTTCCAGATCTCGATCATGCGCGCGTCGTCGGCGTTGATCAGCGCGTGGCCGGACTTGTCAGGCGTCAGGTCGATGTGCACCTCGCTGCACGGGCCACACGGCCCGGTGTCGCCCATCTCCCAAAAATTGTCCTTCTTATCACCCAGGTGGATGTGCCCGTGGTCGATGTCGGTTAGTGACTTCCACAGGTCGGCCGCCTCGGTATCAGCCTCAAGCCCGTCGCCCGCGTCGCCGGCAAAAACGGTGACGTGTAGACGGTCCTTTTCCAATCCCCAGACATCGGTGAGCAGTTCCCACGCCCACGCGATCGCCTCGGCTTTGAAGTAGTCACCGAACGACCAGTTGCCGAGCATCTCGAAAAAAGTGTGGTGGTAGGTATCACGGCCGACGTCTTCGAGATCGTTGTGCTTGCCGCCGGCGCGGATGCACTTTTGCGAATTCGCCGCCCGCGTGTACTCGCGGCTGCCCGTGCCCAGGAACGTGTCCTTGAACTGGTTCATCCCCGCGTTGGTGAACAGCAGCGTGGGATCGTCGTGCGGCACAACGGGCGACGACGCCACAAACGTGTGGCCGCGCTTCTGCACGAAGTAGTCGATGAACTGCTTGCGGATGTCGCTGCTGCTGGGCATAGGCCTCCCTGCGAAACCACCTGATGACGCGTCGTGCGCGGCCCGGCAAGGTCGGAATCGGTCGCGGGAGTATACCGGGTGCGGTGGCCACGAACCAAAGCGAACCAACGGGCAGGCACCCGGCCGGGGCGTTGCGATACACAGCCTTGTTGCATCGTCGCCCGCAGTCGACACAATGGAGCCGCGCCGTCGGCGGCCACCGCCGGCCAGGGGATCCATCCTTATGGCAGCCGTATGCTTTTACTTCCAGGTCCACCAGCCGCGACGGCTGCGGCGGTACAGCGTCTTCGATGCGGGCACCGATTACTTCGACGAGCACCGCAACCACGAGATCCTCGATAAGGTCACTAATAAGTGCTACGAGCCGGCGACCAGGCTGCTGCTCAACCTGGTCCGCGAGTGGGACGGGCGGTTCAAGGTCGCGTTCTCGATCACCGGCTGTGCGATCGAACAGTTCAAACAAAATCGCCCGGAACTGATCAAACTGTTCCAGGAGTTGGCCGCGACCGGGTGCGTCGAGTTCCTCGCCGAAACGTACCACCACAGCTTGGCGTTCCTATACAGCCGCGACGAATTCAACGAACAGCTAAGGCTGCATGAGGCGATGGTCAGCGAGCTGTTCGGCCAAACGCCGCAGGTCTTCCGCAACACCGAGCTGATCTACAACAACGAGTTGGCCGCGTATATCGGCAGCCTCGGGCGGTACCGCGGGGTCATCGCCGAGGGCGCCGACCACGTCCTGGGGTACCGGTCGCCAAACTACCTCTACCACGCGCCCGGGGCGCCGGACATGCGGCTGCTGCTGAAAAACTACCGGTTAAGCGACGACATCGCGTTTCGCTTTTCGAACCGTGACTGGGCCGAGTGGCCGCTGACGTCGGAGAAGTTCGCCAAGTGGGTCAGCCAGATCAATGGCGACGGGCACGTGTGCAACCTCTTCATGGACTACGAAACCTTCGGCGAGCACCAGTGGGCCGAGACGGGGATATTCGAATTCCTTGAAACGCTTCCTGAAAAAGTCCTTGCCGATAGCGACAACGTGTTTCTCACGCCCAGCGAGTGCATCGACACACACGCACCCGTCGGCGAGTACGACGTGCCCCATATGATCAGTTGGGCCGACACGGAACGCGACCTGTCCGCATGGCTGGGCAACGCGATGCAGTCCAACGCGCTGCACGAGCTGTACAAACTCGAATCCCACGTCAAAGAGACCGGCGACGACGAATTGATCGCCGACTGGCGGATGCTCACGACGAGCGATCACTTCTATTACATGTGCACGAAGTACTTCGCCGACGGGGACGTGCACAAGTACTTCAACCCGTATGAGTCGCCGTACGACAGCTACATCAACTTCATGAACGTGCTGGACAACATGCGCAGCCGCATGGAAGAAGTCGTCGCGACTTAGACCCGCCCGGTGCCTGGGTCGGGCGAGCGAACGGGGTCAATTGCGCCCCACCCACAGCCAATCTCACGATCAACTCATCGCCTCGAAGCACAACAAAAAAACCGGCCACCCCCGATGGGATGGCCGGCTGATGTTCAACAACTTGTGGCTTACAATTACGAACCCAGAACGTTGGCGGTGCCCGAGTAGATCATGAAAGCGTCACCCGCACCGGTCTGATCGTCGCCGAACAGGAAGTCGTCGGCGTCGTTGGTCGTGTCGTTTCCGTACTTGGTCGTGTGGTCCTCTGACGACTGCTCGAGCGTGACGTGGTTGTCATTCCAACCGAGGCTGCCACGCCAGTCGCCGGCGTCCGACGTCCAGATACTCTTGGCTGCGGCAGCCGTCGCCCCGCCCTCGGCGCGATCGCTGAGCACGATGGCTTCGGCATTGAGCGTGTCACGCCACTCGACCTGCTCGTTGGCTGACGCGATATTCAGCATCGCGTAGGAGTAGTTCTGGGTCGTCACGTCGCCGTTCGTCCAGGTGGTCTTGACGTCAACCGGGGCAACCGCGTAATCGCCGGGGAAGAAGCCGGCCTCAAGCAACCGCTCGAAGTTCTCTTCGACCTCGGAGTCCTCCGCACCACTCTCTAGCAGGCCCTCGGGCGTCATCCCGGGGTAGTACGTCTTGTTGCCCTGGGCGAATGTGACCAAAGCGTTGTGGATGCCGCGGACCTGGGTCGAGTTTTGCATCTGACGGGCGGTGCGCCGGGCGGCACCTAGAGCAGGCAACAGGATGCCGATCAGCAGGGCGATGATGGAGATCACCACCAACAGCTCGATCAGCGTAAATGCTTTGGTTCGTTTCATGACAAGGCTCCTATGAAAAAAGGAAGGAAAATAATACGTCCAATACGTTGGTCTAACATCCGTTGTTGCGGGGTGCGTGGGTTCAAAACGCCGCAGCTCCTTACAGGCTCGCCCGCGTTGACCTCACACCAACACACATCCGACTTCCCCACAACCATGTCTTTCTCACCCTGAGGGATACCTGGCGGGTCTAACGCTCTTTATTATACGCGCTCCGCTGCGAATAGATCAAGCCTGCGCCCGCGTCAGCCCGTAACTCAGGCGGCGCTTCGGATCGCCCACTATGGCTATCGCATCACAATCTATTGATAAATTAGAACTTACGTGACGGGCGGAGAGTTTTCCCCACGAAGCGTCCGACCAAACATCCCCTACCAACATGTCATCCCGCCATCTTTAGCCGCGTCGCCACCGCCGGGGCATCACCGCGCCGTACCCACACGCTGGACCGCCCACGCTGGCCGTGCACCTCGGTCAGCCGCGTCAGATACGCCGTGAGGCTATCCTGGTCGAACGCCGCGAGGAATTCCTGCTCAGCCGTCTGGTTACGGTGACGGATCGCATCGATGATCTGCTGTTTTTCCAAGGGTGGTGACCTCGCGTTAAGGGATCCTGAAATACGCCACGCCGTTGCCTGTGATGCGTCCGCACATCCGGCGCCTCTGCATCGACTGACCCTGGGGGGCGACTTGAGCGTGTAACCGGTGTGGACCTGACACACCGACGCGCCCGCCCGTACAACCGGCATCACCGCTACAAACTGCCCCAACCCGCCGTCGCCCCGCAGCGTTGAGCCGCTAAGACTCCACCGCTACATTGAGGCTGCCGGACGCGGTCGCACGCTCGCTTAGACTCGCGTTTGGGGTTCAATTGACACCGCCCTGACCGACCGGCCCGAGGAGCCAGCCATGGGAATCACCGTCAACAGCCCGTTCAGCGGCAAGCCCGTCAAGGTCCGCGATCAGGACGTCGGCCGAGCCGTTCGCGACGAAGAAAACCGCATCTTCTACGTCCTGCCCAAAAGCGATCAGACCGGGTACTACGGCGCCCCGACACGGGCCGGCGGCCCCAAGGACGAGCAATGCGCGATCGAGATGGAAGCCAAACTGGCCACCGCCCAGCAGGCCAGCCAGGCCGCCGCCCGCCCACCGGTCCACGACGCCACGGGCAAAAAACGCTCGGGCATCGGCTCCAAGATCCTCCTGTTAGCACTGATCGCCGCCGCCGCTGCGGCCGCCTACCTATATATGACTCAGCCTGAGATCCTCGACTCGCTCACTGGCCCATAGCCCCAACTCGCTCCGGCGAGTGCCCAGCCATACGAAACCCCCTCTCATGAAACATTTTCTCGCGTCGATCGTTGCTGTGGCTCTGCTCTTGGCAACCGGGTGTGGCGACGCCCCGCAGGAAGCGGACTTTCGCTTCATCTCGACCAGTGCCCACCACTTCCTCGACCCCCAAAAAATGAGTTGGTCGCATGACATCCGTGTAATCGAGTGTCTCTTCGAGACGCTGGTCCGGGTCAACCCCCTCAGCGACGACATCGAGCCGGCCGCGGCCGAGCGATGGTCGGTCAGCGACGACGGGCTGACCTACACCTTCCACCTCCGCCCCAACGCCCGCTGGAGCAACGGCGACCCCGTCACCGCGAACGACTTTATCTACGCCTGGCGGCGCGGCATGCTCCCCGACCTCGCCGCCGACTACACCCAGTTGTTCTATGTGATTGACGGGGCCAAGGCGTTTTTTGATTGGCGTGTCGACCAGCTCGAAGACTATTTAGCACCCGACGCCGCGACCGGCCACACCACGACGAATGCACATCAACTCTGGTCGCGAGCGCAACAGCGCTTCGCTGAAACTGTTGGCATCAAAGCGGAGAACGACCACACGCTCGTCATCCGCCTGGCGCGCCCAACCGCGTACTTCCTTGAATTGTGTGCCTTCGCCACGCTCATGCCCGTCCACCCCGCCAGCGTCGAGCAGCACGTCACACTCAACGAGTCCTCAGGCATGCTCGTCCAGAACCCCGTCTGGACCAAGCCCGAGCACATCGTCGGCAACGGCCCTTACACCCTGACCACCTGGGAGTTCAAACGCCGGCTGCTCCTGACCGCCAACCCGCACTACTGGGACCGCGCATCGATGGGCAACGAGAGCATCATGGAGTTGATCGTCGAGAACCCACAAACCGCCTTGCTCAAATACGACCAGGGCGAAGCCGATTGGCTGCCCAGCATCCCGACCGCGTTGCCGATCGCAGCCGACCTGGTCGCCTCCAGCCGCGACGACATCCACACCGGCCCCGCGGCCGGCACCTACTTCTACAACTTCAACTGCCTACCCAAGTTCGCCGATGGCACACCGAATCCATTGGCCGACTCCCGCGTCCGCCGCGCACTGTCGATGGCGATCGATCGGCAGGTGATCGTCAACAAAGTCACGCGCCTCGGCGACCGCCAGCCCACGGCATCAACATTCATCCCCCCCGACACTCTCCCCGGCTACTCCCCCCCTGCCGACGAATCGCCCGCGCGTTTCGACCCCACGGCCGCAAGAGCCTTGCTCGCCACGGCCGGCTACTCCCACGGTGCCGCCCTGACCGGCCTATCGATCCTCTACAACACCGAGGGCGGCCACAGCGCGATTGCCCAGCAGATCAAACACTCCTGGCAGACCCACCTCGGCGTCACCGTCCAACTCCAAGCCGTCGAGAGCACCCACTTCAGCGAACGCCTGAAAAACCAGGACTACACCATCTGCCGGTCGAGCTGGTTCGGCGACTACCGCGACCCGACGACCTTCCTCGACAAGTTCCTCACCGGCAACGGCAACAACGACTGCGCGTGGAGCGACCCCGACTTCGACCGCCTCATGGCCGATGCCGCCGCCGAGCGAAACCCCGCCGCCCGCCTCGCGCTGCTCCGCGCGGCCGAACACCTCATGCTCCAGGCCCAACCGATCGCGCCGATCTACCATTACATCAACCTGTGGGTCTACAACCCGCGCCGCGTCACCGGCCTGCCGCTGAACCCCTGGAAGATCCGCCGGCTGGACCGCGTCCGAGTCTCACGCTCTGATCGTTAAGCCCCCATGCCCCGACTGATCCTCTCACGCCTGGTGCAACTCCCGCTGATCCTCGGCGTGATCTTCATCGCCACGTTCGCGTTGGCCTGGATCATCCCCGGCAACCCGCTCGAGCGCCCCGAAGGCCAGCGCCCACCCGTGGCCGTACAGCAAGCCATGCTCCGCCAATACAACCTCGACGACCCCTGGCGGTTCGCGGCCGGCTACCTCAAAGGCGTCCTGCTCGAAGGTGACTTCGGCCCCAGCCTCCGCTACGGCAGCCAACGGGTTAATGACATCCTCGCCGCCGGCCTCCCGGTCAACATCCAACTCGGCGCAGCCGCACTCGCCGTCGCGCTGTTCGTCGGCCTGGGCACCGGCGTCATCGGCGCGCTGCGGCCGGGCTCCGCGCTCGACCTGACCAGCCTCGGTGTCGCGCTAGTCGGTATCAGCCTCCCAACCTTTGTCACCGGTTCGGTGTTGCTCGTCGTGTTCGCGGGCGTGTTGCGTTGGATGCCCGTCGGCGGCTGGGGGACGCCCTCACAAATCATCCTCCCCGCCATCACCCTCGGCATCGCGCCCGCGGCCTACATCGCGCGCCTGATCCGCATCGGGCTGACCGAAGTCATGACCAGCGACTACATCCGCACCGCCCGCGCCAAAGGCGCCTCGCCGCACCGCGTCGTCTTCCGCCACGCACTCAAGGTCGCCTTCCTCCCCGTGCTCAGCTTCCTCGGCCCCGCCGCCGCCGCCGCGATGACCGGATCCTTCGTCGTCGAGCGCGTCTTCAACATCCCCGGCCTCGGCGAGCACTTCGTCAAAGCCGTCCTCAACAAAGACCAGTTCCTCATCCTCGGCGTCGTCCTGGTCTACGCATCGATCCTGGTCACCTTCAACCTGATCGTCGACGTCGCCTACGCCTGGGTCGACCCTCGCATCGAACTCGCCTAACCCCCCGCCAACGCCCACACCGGCCCAACCGACTCACTCGTTTCACAACCTGAAAAACGCTATGCTTTCGGTCTCAACCACGACCCCGGAGCCCGACCGTTGCTATTCACCGCAGCCGCCAACGCCGCCACGATGACCGACCGCCTCGGCGAAGCGATCACACTCGCCATCGTCGGCATGCTCGTGGTGTTCACGGCGCTCTGCCTGACCGCGGTTGTGATCGTCCTGCTCAATCGGTGGGACGACATGCGCAGCCCTCCCGAACCCGGTACACCGGCGACCGATGGCCCGCGCACCGCGCGGTCCGACCAGCAGAGACTCATCGCCGTCATCGCCGCAGCCGCCACCGCGGCGATCGGCGCCCCGGTCCGCGTGCGTGATGTACAACCGGCCGGACGTACAACCCACTGACTGGGCCAACCGCTAACAAGCGCAACGCCCGACGCCCGCGTATGACCCGCCGGCGAAACCTTTTGAATCATTGAGGTCTGCCATGAAGCTTCGGATCACGGTTCAAGGTGTTGCGTACGATGTCGATGTCGAAGTGCTTGACGCCACCGGCTCAACCGAAGGCCTGCCCGCCGCCCCACCACCGGCTTCAGGGGGGGGCGGCGAAGTAGCCAGCCCCATCGCGGGCACCGTGTTCGATCTCCGCGTCAAGCCCGGCGACACCGTCCAGATCAACGACACACTGCTCGTCCTCGAAGCCATGAAGATGGAGTCCAACGTCGTCTCCACCCTCGCAGGCACCGTCAGCGAAGTCTGCGTCAAGCTCGGCGAAAGCGTCGCGCACGACCAGGTGCTCGTTCGCCTAACGTAAACACCCACACGCCCGGCGAGGCCCCTTTCCGGCCCGCCCCACCCAAGCACACCCATGACCGACGTCCTGGTCAACTACTTTCAGACTTCCGGCTTCGGCCAGGTCACCGCCGGCAACCTGGTGATGATCGCCGTCGGGCTCACCTTCATCTTTCTCGCGATTAAAAAAGGCTTCGAGCCGCTGCTGCTCGTGCCCATCGGCTTCGGAATCATCGTCGGCAACATCCCCTACCTCACCAGCCAACTCTCGCTGGGTGTTTACGACGGGCCGCCTGATCCGGCGTACACCGACCGCGCCTACCTGCCCGACGACATCCTGGTGCGCACACTGGACGGCCGATACACCCGCCTCCCGTCCGCCACCGTATTCCCGCCGGACAAGTACAAACTTGAACGGCTTCCAAACGGCGGGTTCCCCCCGCCCTCGGCGATCCTCGACACCAGCCACCCACACAGCTACCCCGCGATGAACCTCCGCGTCGAGGACGCCGTCGCGGTGTACGAGCCGGCCGACGCCGCGGGGTATCTGGCCGACCCGACCGCCTACGCCGACCTGACCGAAACCGAGCGCCGCCCCGACGCCGTCCGCCCCGGCGATGTGATCGCCTTCCACCTGCCCCAAGGCCGAATCGCCCTCGCCGATGCCCGCAACCACACCGCCGAGCTGCTCACCGAAGACACCGAATGGCCGCAGATCATCCCGGCCGAGCAGATGAACCCGTGGAACGCCGGCGTGCTCTGGTTTTTGTACCGCGGGGTCAAGTGGGGGTTCTACCCGGCGCTGATCTTCCTCGGCATCGGCGCGATGACCGACTTCTCCTGCCTACTGGCCAATCCAAAACTCTTCCTGCTCGGCGCCGCCGCACAGATCGGAATTTTCGGCGCAATGACACTCGCCGTCCTGCTCGGCTTCGACATGAACCAGGCCGCCAGCATCGGGATCATTGGCGGCGCCGACGGACCGACCGCGATTTTCGTCACCGCAAAGCTCGCACCGCAGATGCTCGGCCCGATTGCGCTCGCCGCGTATTCGTACATGGCGCTGGTCCCGATCATCCAGCCCCCGATCATGCGCGCACTGACCACACGCGAGGAACGCCTCATCCGCATGCGTCGCCTGCGACACGTCTCCAAAGACGTCAAGGTCATCTTCCCGCTCGCCGGGTTCCTGCTCACCGCGTTCATCGCGCCTGGCGGCCTGACGCTGCTGGCCATGCTCTTCTTCGGCAACCTTCTTAAAGAGTCGCTCGTCACCGAGCGCCTCGCCAAGACCGCCCGCACCTCGATGATCGATATCGTGACCATCCTGCTCGGCCTGACCGTCGGCGCGACGACCACCGCGTCGAACTTCCTGACCTGGCAGACCGTCGGCATCTTCGTCCTCGGTGCCACCGCGTTCGCCATCGCCACCGCCGGCGGCATCATGTTTGCCAAGCTCATGGCCCGGTTTACCAGCGAACCGCTCAACCCCCTGATCGGCGCTGCCGGCGTCTCCGCCGTCCCCATGGCCGCACGCGTTGTGCAGGTCGTCGCCACACAGGAAGACCCGCAAAACCACCTGATCGAACACGCGATGGGGCCCAACGTCGCCGGCGTCATCGGCTCCGCCGTCGCCGCCGGCGTCCTGCTAAGCAAACTCGCCGTCGTCACCTAACGATCGCGAGACCTCCCGATGGAAACCCTCGCGTTCCACTACGACTCGATCGACTCTACCAGCGACCAGGCCCGACGCCTCGCCGCGAAACACCCCGGCAGGCGGCTACTCGTCACCGCCACGACCCAAACTCAAGGCCGCGGCCGCAGCGGACGCTCATGGCGCTCACCGCCCGGTGGTGCATGGCTCACCGTCACCTGGCCCACCACCGCGCCGCCCGAACACTACCGCCCCACCCCACTGCTCGTTGGCGAAGCCGTACTCACCGCGATCACCGACACGACAACGATCGACGGCCAGTTACTAATCAAGTGGCCAAACGACATCCTGCTCGACAATCAAAAAGTCGCCGGCGTGCTTTGCGAGCTCGACATGACAAACGACCCGCCCCTGCTGTTCGCCGGCGTCGGGATCAACGCCAACTTCCTGCCCGATGCGCTCGGCGACGATCTACGCCGAACCCCAACCACCCTGCTCGCCGCCACAGGCCGACCAGTCGATCTGCCGACGCTGATCCAGCACACCACAGAACGCATACAAGCCGCGCTCGGCGCGTTAGACACCCCCGATCAAACCCAAAATTTCATCGAACGGATCAACCAACACCTGGCATGGATCGGCCACACCATCACGGTTACCCGTGGGCGCGATGCAGTCCGAGGCGTATTGAAAGGGGTCGAGCCCGACGGACGCCTGCGGCTCGAAGCCGACCGCCAAACCCACCTGCTCGACGCAGGCGAAGTTCAGGAAGTAACCCCTGGCCCGGCGGGTGCGGCGACCGGATAGCCGATCACCGGCCAAGCGACCGGCAACGGCTAAGTTGTTTCCGTCGTCTCCGTCCCGGCCTGTTCGAGCTTCTCGATCGGTTCAGGCTTGGGCATATCTTCCGCGTTGAAGGAAAGATGCGTCTTCTCTTCTTCGCGTGTCACGGTGATCTTCTGTCCGCCGTGGAACTCGTCCTTGAGGATCGACTCGCTGAGCGGGTCCTCGACGTACTGCTCGATCGCGCGGCGAAGCGGCCTGGCACCGAAGTCCGGGTTGTAACCCTTCTCGATCAGGAAGTCCTTGGCCGACTCTTCCAGGATCATCTCCATCCCGCGCTCCTCGAGCCGCTTGCAGACTTTCTTGAACTCGTAGTCGACGATCGAAACCAGGTCGTCGCGTGTCAACGGCCGGAATACAATCACGTCGTCGAGGCGGTTGATGAACTCCGGCCTGAAGTACCGCTCGATCTCGCTGTTGAGCGTTTGCTTGATCTTCTGATAGTCGGCCTCCTCGGTCTTCTTGGCGAAGCCGAAGCCGGCTTTGTTCTTGATCAGGTCGGCACCGATGTTGGACGTCATGATCAGGACGACGTTGCGGAAATCGACGTGCCGCCCGAACGAATCGGTTAGCTGCCCCTCTTCCATGATCTGCAGCAACATGTTGAACACGTCCGGGTGCGCCTTCTCGATCTCATCGAGCAGCACCACCGAGTACGGCCGCCTGCGGATCTGTTCCGTAAGCTGCCCGCCCTCTTCGTAACCCACATAGCCCGGAGGCGCGCCGATCAGCCGGCTGACGTTGTGCTTCTCCATGTACTCGGACATGTCGATGCGGATCAGCGACTCCTCGTGCCCGAACATGAACTCTGCCAACGCCTTGGACAGCAGCGTCTTGCCAACACCCGACGGGCCGACAAAGATGAACGAACCCATCGGCCGCTTCGGATCCTTGAGGCCCGACCGCCCGCGCCGGATCGCCTTCGACACCGTCGTGATCGCCTCGTGCTGGCTAACGACTGTGTTGTGCAACTCCGTTTCGAGCTTGAGCAGCCGCGCAGTCTCGGCCTTCTCCAACCGGGTCAGCGGCACACCGGTCATCTTGCTGACGACCTCGGCGACTACTTCTTCATCGACGACCCCGTCGATCTCTTTCGCCTTGGCGCGCCAGTCCTTCTGCAACTGCTCTTTCTTGCGACGCAGCCCCTCGGCCCGGTCGCGCAGCTCAGCCGCGGCCTCGTAATCCGCGGCCTTGACCGCTTCGTCCTTATCGATCGACAGCCGCTCGATCTGTTCCTCGATGTCCGCCAAGTCCGGCGGCTTACTCATGCTCTTTAGCCGAACGCGCGCCCCGGCTTCGTCGATCACATCGATCGACTTGTCCGGCTGCACCCGTGCGGTGATGTACCGCGTGCTCAGTTCCACAGCCTGGCGGAGCGCTTCGTCGCTGATCTGCACCCGGTGGTGCGCCTCGTACCGGTCGCGCAGGCCCCTAAGGATCTGGACGGTCTCATCCTTGCTCGGCGGCTCGACCAGGATCGTCTGGAACCGCCGCTCAAGCGCGCCATCCTTCTCGATGTACTTGCGATACTCATCCAGCGTCGTCGCCCCGATGCACTGGATCTCGCCGCGCGACAGTGCCGGCTTGAGCACGTTCGACGCATCGATCGCCCCCTCCGCACCGCCCGCACCGACCAATGTGTGCAGCTCGTCGATGAACAGCAGCACATTCTTAGCGCGCCGCACTTCGTTCATCACGGCCTTGATGCGTTCTTCAAATTGCCCGCGGTACTTCGTCCCGGCGACCATCATCGCCAGGTCCAACACGACGATCCGCCGGTCGGCCAGCAACTCGGGCACATCATTCGAAATAATCTTCTGCGCCAGGCTCTCGACGATCGCCGTCTTCCCGACGCCGGCTTCGCCCAACAGCACCGGGTTGTTCTTCGTCCGCCGGCAAAGGATCTGAATCAGGCGCTCGATCTCGTTGTCACGCCCGATAACCGGGTCAAGCGTCCCCTCGGTCGCAAGCTCGGTCAGGTCGCGCCCGAAGCTATCCAGCGCCGGTGTCTTGCTCTTGCCACTCTTGCCCGAAGGCTCACCACCAGGGCTCTTCGCCGACGACGTCGCCTCCTCCGCATCGACGCCCGCACCGAGAAGATTCAACACCTCCTCGCGAACCTCCTCGAGCTTCAACCCCAGGTTCATCAGCACCTGCGCCGCCACGCCCTCGTGCTCGCGCAACAGACCCAGCAACAGGTGCTCGGTCCCCACATAATTATGATTGAGGCTGCGCGCTTCCTCGATCGCGTACTCGATCACCTTCTTCGCACGCGGCGTCTGCGGCAGCTTGCCCATCGTGACCATGTCCGGGCCGGACTTGACCAGCTTCTCAACCTCCAGCCGCACCTTGCGTAGGTCCACGTCGAGGTTCTTAAGGACGTTCGCACCGACACCCGAGCCCTCCTTGACCAGGCCAAGCAGGATGTGCTCCGTCCCGATGTATTCGTGATTGAACCGCTGCGCTTCCTGGTTGGCCAGCGCCATTACTTTCCGAGCACGATCGGTAAACCGCTCAAACATGCCATCATCCTCGGATGAGCCGGGGCGAGCCCGACAGGGTTGTGCTCGAAATCCGCGGCCGATCACCGCGGCGCCAGATTGCCTCCATCGGGCGATTCTAGGCGTCGTTGGTACCCGCGACAAACTTGAACGCGCAGCCGCGTCCCAGTCCGGGTATCGGCACAACCCACGGTGCCCGATTAGCTGACCGGGCGCACAGCTTGCACTCGCGACAGCCTCAGCCACCGATCCAGCGCACACCTATCAAACCGCCAACGGTTTACGACGCCGCGCCCGACTATACGGCCCGAGCCTACCGCGCGCATTAATACCCAAAGACCGATAAAGCCGGATATTCGGTGTAGTACGGCACCACCTACAATCAGACACCCGGACCAACCATCGCCCGCACCATCCCCCCACGGGCACCGCGATCACCCCCGTGATGATCAGCCAAAACGCGATCCGCTTGCATCAACGGGCAGCCGGCAGTCATCGCGGCCGTATCTTGATGACCACATAAGCGATCGCAAAGGCGTACAGGATCGTTTCTCTCTACCAAGTTCCTAGATCAAAACAACACACCCTGCGTGCTCTCACCCGGCCGGCGAAACGCCGCGTGATTCAACGCAGGCATCCCCCGATCCAACCCGTGCTTCTTCGCGAACACCTCAAACACCCGCCCAACCTGCCGCGCGAACGATCCCTCCCCGCGCATCCGCCGCCCGACCGTCGCGTCATTTAGCCGGCCACCCCGCGCCTGGCGGATCAGGCTCAACACCTTCTGCGCCCGGTCCGGAAACGCCTGCGCCAACCAATCCGAGAAAACCTGCTTCACCTGGTACGGCAGCCGCAGGAACACATACGACGCCCGCCGCGCCCCCGCCTCAGCCGCAGCTTCAAGGATCGCCGGGACCTCACGATCGTTCAGCCCGGGGATCACCGGTGCCATCATCACCGCGACCGGGATCCCGCGCTCAGCCAGCGCACGAACGGCCGCCAACCGGTCGCCGGGGCTGCTCGCACGCGGTTCCATCTTCGCAGCGAGATCGTTTTGCAGCGTCGTCACACTGATCGCCACCGCCACGGCCCCGTGCTCAGCCAAGCGCGTCAACAAATCCAGATCGCGCAAGACCAACTTGTTTTTCGTCACAATCCCCACCGCTTGGCGGCAGTCGGCCATCACCTCCAGGCACCCGCGCGTGATCCGATACCTCGCCTCGATCGGCTGGTAACAATCGGTCACCCCGGACATCGCGATCGTCTCGCCGCGCCACTTTGCCCTGCCCAACTCTTTGCGCAGCATCGCCGCCGCCCCCCGCTTGACCATGATCTTGGTTTCAAAATCCAACCCCGACGAAAACCCGAGCGCCTCATGAAACGGCCGCGCGTAGCAATACGAACAACCGTGCTCACACCCGCGATACGGGTTGATCGACCAGCGAAACCCAACGTCCGGGCTGTCGACAGGATTGATGATTGTCTTGCTGTCATCCGCGAACGTCTGCGTCGCCACACGCTGCGGTGCATCACCCTCCACCGCGCTGCGGTGATCCAGATACTCCCCCAGCACGTGCAGCCGTACCGCCTCAAACCGATTCCCCGGGTTCACCCCCGCCCCACGCCCGCGCGGCCGCCCACCGATCAACGCGTCACCGTATTCAGGCGAATCCATCACCCCCTAACGTTACCCGAACCCGCCGTCGGCGCCGACTCGCCCCCGCCATCGCGGCCCAACGACCATCGCCGCCGCCTTGGCCGGGCCGCAGCCGTCCACTACGATCACCCCATGACCGAACAAGACCCCGCCAATCCGGCCAACGTAGTCACCCGGTTCGCTCCCAGCCCCACCGGGTATCTGCACGTCGGCGGGGCGCGGACCGCGTTATTCAACTGGGCCTTCGCCAGGCGGCACGGCGGGACGTTCATCCTCCGCATCGAGGACACCGACCAGGCCCGCTCGACCCCCGAATCAACCCGCCGCATTATCGACGACCTCCGCTGGCTGGGTCTCGACTGGGACCACGGCCCCGACGCGACGCCCGGCGCCGAACCCTATTCCTCACAGATCGGCCCTGCCGGCCCCTATTTCCAGAGCCAGCGACAGCACCTCTACCAGGAACACGCCGACCGCCTGATCGAAGCCGGCCGCGCCTACCGCTGCTTCAAAACCCCCGAACAACTCAAGGCCGAACGCGACCAGGCCCGCCGCGAGAAACGTGCCTACAAGTACGACCCCACCGAAGCACTCGGTCTCTCCGACTCAACCATCGCCGACTACCTCAGCGAAGGCCGCCCAAGCGTCCTGCGCTTCCGCATGCCCGACACCGACATCACCCTCAACGACGCGGTGCTCGGCGACGTGACGATCAAAGCAGCCGAGATGGAGGATTTCGTCATCCTCAAATCCGACGGCTTCCCGACCTTCCACCTGGCCAATGTTGTTGATGATGCGCTGATGGGTGTGACGCACGTGTTGCGGGCACAAGAGCACCTGATGAACACGCCCAAGCACGCGGCGCTGCAGGATGCGCTCGGCTTCGCCCGCCCGACCTACGCCCACATGCCGCTGATCTTCAACCCCGACGGCACCAAGATGTCCAAACGCGACAAAGCCAAAGCCGCACGAAACGCGGCCAAGGATCGCCTCAAACAGACCGGCCAGGACGTTAACACCCTCGCCGTTTCACTCGCAGCCGAAACCGCCGTCGAGGCAGGTGCACTCGCCGACTTCATCGAAGCCCGCAATGACGACACGGATACGGCCACCGCCATCGCCTCGGCATTCGGGGTCCCGCTGCCTGAGATCGATGTCCACGACTTTCGCCGCAGCGGTTACCTGCCCGCGGTCCTGCTCAATTATGTCGCCCTGCTCGGCTGGTCGCCGGGAAACGACATCGAACGCTTCGATCTCGATTTCCTCATGCAGCAATTCGATATTGAGCGCATCGGCAAGTCCAACGCCCGCTTCGACCGCGCCAAGTTGCTTGCGTTCAACACCGAAGCCATCACCGCGCTATCACCAACCTCCTTCCACAAACGCCTGATCAAGCACGACGAAGCCGAGCACCACTTCCGCCACGCGCTCGGCGACGAACGCTTCCGCATGTTCGCCGACTGCTACCGCGAACGCACCCGAACACTCGATGAGCCCTTCGTCAACGGCCGCTTCTTCGTCACCGAAGACGATGCCCTGACCTACGACCCCAAAGCCGTCAAAAAAGTCCTTGAGAAAAACGACGGCGCCGGCTTCGCTGTGTTGAAGGCCCTCGCCGATCCTCTTCAGGCCTGCGACCCCTGGTCGATCGAATCGATCGAACAAACCATCACCGCCTACGCGACCGAACACGATCAGAACCTCGGCAAAGTCGCCCAGCCGCTACGCGTCGCGGTCAGCGGCTCAACCGTCAGCCCGCCGATCTACGACACGCTCACGATCCTCGGCAAGGACGCGACGATGGCCCGCATCGCGCGCTGCCTCGCGCTCCAACCCGCCGCCGGCCTCGCCGCCGAATCAACCTGACTCAATCTCACACATCAACACTCACGTGGAACCCACCATGGCCTACTGGCTCGTCAAATCCGAACCCGCAACCTGGTCGTGGCAGGACCACGTCAAAGCCGGCACCACCGAGTGGGACGGCATCCGCAACTACCAGGCCTCAAACAACCTCAAAGCCATGAAAAAGGGCGACCGCGCACTCATGTACCACTCGATCCAGGGAAAAGCCGTCGTCGGCATCCTCGAAGTCGTCAAGACCTACTACCCCGATCCCAGCGACAAGTCCGAGCGCTTCGGCATGGTCGACTTCAAAGCCCTCGAACCCATGAAAACACCGATCGAACTCAAACAGATCAAAGAAGACCCACGCCTCGAACACCTCGCTTTGATCCGTCAAAGCCGCCTCTCCGTGATGCCCATCGACGCCAAAGCCTGGCGCATCATCTGCAAAGCCGGCGGCGTCAAGCCCTAGCCCCTCTGGACCCGCACCGCTAACGCAAACTACAATGGTGGTGCCATACGACCGCGGCTTGATCAGGGAGTTCACACCATCCAACACCGCGCTGCCGGACCGGCCCGCCGGCACAAAACACCGAAGGAGGCCACGATGCCATTGATCGTTACCGGGAGCATCGGCATCGACAGCGTGCATACACCGACCGGTACAGCCGAGGACGTGCTCGGCGGGTCGTGCGTCTATTTCGCAGCCGCGGCGAGTTTTTTCGGTCCTGTCCGAGTGGTCGGCGCGGTCGGCGACGACTTCCCCGATCACTTCCTCGAAGTCTTCCAACACTTCAAGATCGGCCTCAACGGCCTCGAGCGCCGCATGGGCAGCAAGACCTTCCGCTGGCGCGGCAAATACCACGAGAACATGAATATCCGCGAGACGCTCGAGGTCGACCTCAATGTCCTCGGCGAAGCCCAGCCGCCCGTGCCCGATGAGTACCGCGACAGCCGATACGTGTTCCTCGCCAACACCCACCCGGCCGCACAACTCGAGTTACTCGACAACTTCCCCGACCGCGCACTCGCCGCAGCCGACACCATGGACCTGTGGATCGAAACCGAGCGCCCAACCCTGCTCGAACTGCTCAAACGCGTCGACGGACTGGTCCTCAACGATGCCGAAGCGCTCATGCTGACCGAGCGAACAAACCTGGTCCGCGCCGCTGAGGCGATCCTCCAGATGGGCCCGCGATTCGTCGTGATCAAGAAGGGCGAGCACGGCGCGATGCTCTGGCACACACACGGGCAGGTGGTCCTCCCGGCATTCCCCGCGCGCGACGTCATCGACCCGACCGGCGCCGGCGATAGCTTCGCAGGTGGGATGATGGGTTACCTCGCCGCAACCGGCGACCTCTCGCTCGCCGGGCTGGGACGCTCGCTGGCCTACGGAACGATGACCGCGAGCTTCAACATCGAGGCATTCAGCCTGGACCGCCTAAAGCAGGTCAGCCGCGGCGACCTGGACACCCGACTAACCGAGTACGCCGCCATGCTCGACATCGGCGAGAGTATCGAAGCGGCGTCGGGCAGTGTGGTCTAAGCCGTCGCGCCCTGACAGTAGTAACCCGGTAACGGCTCACCGAGTTTCTTCCACCGGTTCACGACTTGCTCGGCCCGTCCGGCGACGTTGAGCATCTCGAGTTTGCGTTTGACCAGCCGACGGATCTCATCACGTCCGGGGCCCAGGTAGTGGCGCGGGTCGAACTCGTCCGGCTTGGTTGCGAACACCTCGCGGATCTTCGCCGTCATCGCCAGACGAAGGTCCGTGTCGATATTCACCTTGCAAACACCGTATTTCCGCACCGCTGAGGCGATCTGATCCTCCGGCACGCCCTTGGCATTGTCCAGCTTCCCCCCGTGATCGTTGATCAGCGAGACCAACTCCTGCGGCACGCTCGACGACCCATGCATCACCAGCGGCAGCCCGGGGCAGGTCTTCATGATCTGCTCAATCCGATCGAACGCGAGCTTGGCTTCGTGCTTGAACTTGTACGCCCCGTGGCTGGTCCCAATTGCCACAGCCAGCGAATCAATCGATGTCAGCCGCGCGAACTCGCGTGCCTCCTCGGGATCGGTCAAAAACTGCTCGATATTCTTTTCATACTCTTCGGCACTCAGCCCGACGACGTCTTCCTCGATCCCGCCGAGCATCCCGAGCTCGGCTTCGACCACGACCCCTGCCGCGTGCGCAACGCGCACCGCCTGCTTGGTCAGCGCAACATTCTCATCAAACTCATGGTGCGACCCGTCGATCATCACCGAGGTATACCCATCGGCGATGCACTGGCGGATCAGGTCTTCGGTGTCGCCGTGGTCGCAGTGGATCGCGATCGGGATATCCGGGTACTCCTCGACGCACGCATCGATGATCTTTCGCAGGAACCGGATGTTCGCGTACTTGCGGGCACCCTTGGAGATCTGCAGGATCACCGGGCTCTTTTCTTCGGCACAGGCCTCGACCACCGCCTGGGCGATCTCCATGTTGTTCACATTAAATGCACCCACGCCGAACCCGCCGCCGTAGGCAAGGTCATACATGGGCTTCGTGGTCATCAGCACAATACGTCTCCTTGAGCATTCGCCCACAACAGCCGACGGGCGGTGGGGCAAGCCGAACATTCTAGCAGGTCCGACGCCCGGCCCGTGTGTTGCGGCCCGCCGGTGCGCCCGGCACACTACGGCCCATGAAAACACTCAACACCAAGGGGCTGACAACGCCCAAAGGGTTCCGTGTCGCCTCAGGCCATTGCGGCGTGAAAGCGTCCGGTAAACCCGACCTGATGATCCTCGTCGCCGATCAGCCTTGCGCGGTTGCGGGCGTGTTTACGCGCAGCAAGTTGCCCTCAGCCCCGGTGATCGTCAGCCGGCGGCATGTCCGTAACGGCCACGCCCAGGCGATCGTGTGCAACAGCGGTAACGCGAACGCCGCGACCGGCCAAGCAGGGCTTGAGCACGCAGCGCGCATGTGCGCGCGCGTCGCCGCCGAGCCCGGGATCGAACGGGCTGACCCGCGACTCGTCCTCCCCTGCTCCACCGGTGTGACCTGTCAGCCACTACCCATTGAAAAGATCGAGCGCGGCATCACGTCTCTAGCCGGGGGGTTCGCGCGCGGAGGCCCTGCCGACGCAGCCGCCGCACGTGCGATCATGACAACCGACCTGGCGCCCAAGCAGTCGTATCGCGCGATCGGGACCGGCAAAGACCGGATCCAACTCGGCGGGATCGCCAAGGGCAGCGGGATGATCGCCCCGAACATGGCCACCATGCTCTGTTTCATCACCACCGATGCGCGCATCACTCCCGCGATGATGAAAGTCGCCCTCAAGCGATCCGTTGACCACAGCTTCAACCGCATCAGCGTCGACCAACACACCAGCCCGAGCGACACCGTCCTGATCATGGCCAGCGGTGCGGCGAGCAACCCGGTCATCCGCGCGCCAGGCCGTGCACTCGATCGTTTTACCGATGCGCTAACCGATCTCTGCCGCGACCTGGCATACCAAATCGCCAAAGACGGTGAAGGCGCAACGCGCGTGATCCGCGTCCGCGTGCTCAACGCCAAGACACAGCGCGACGCCGACCGGATCGGCAAAGCCGTCGTCGACAGCCCCCTGGTCAAAACCGCTGTGCATGGGCAAGACCCCAACTGGGGGCGCATCACCACGGCAGCCGCATACAGTGGCGCGGCGCTCGTCCCCGACAAGCTCTCGCTGTCGATCGGACCGGGCAACGGCGTGAGCGTGTATCGCCGGGGTCAGCCGGCAACGCTGACAGCCGCGACTTCAAAGAAGCTCGCCACGATCATGGCCGGCGCGGAAATCCAGTTCACCCTCGACATGGGCCTTGGCCAAGCCACAACCGAGTGGCTCGGCTGCGACCTCTCGCGCGACTACGTCACCATCAACGCCGACTACACAACCTGATCCACATTTTCACCGTCGATCCCCTGAGTTGGCCGGGTTGTCGCACGCGGCCTACGATTAACGCACCCGCCCGGATGCCCGATCAAACTACAGGTGTCCGCCAATCGGGGTGTGATCCAGGCACGCGCCCGACCGCGTCGTACCGATACGCATGACACGCAAGACCCATCACACCACGGTGCGTATCCCGGCCGACCCCGACCGCCGCAGCCAGTGTGTGCGCTGCATCGAGCAGCGCATCGCCAGCCACGCCGGCGTCCATGCCGTCCGTGTCCGGGCCGATGGCGATCAACCCCTCGACGGTCGGCCGGCTGCGCTCGAACTCGACTACGACCCGACCGCCCTGAGTCTTGAGCAGCTCAACAGGTATGTCAGCGAGGCGGGCGCATGCCTGGAGGAATCGCACGCATGCCTGCTGATGCCGATCCGGGGGCTTGCGTCCAAACGCGGGGAGCAACCGATCGAAGCAGCGCTCAACCGACTCCCGGGCGTCCGAGTCAAGGCGTCATTCGCTACGCAGACCCTGCGACTGGAGTTTGACCGCAGTCAGTGCGCACTGCCCGAGATCGTCCGGCGGTTGGAGCGCCTTGGGATCGAGCTTGAGTCAGATGCGCGACCAGCCGCACCGGCGGGAGACACGGAGCAACCCAGCCATCGCGCTCGCCAGAAGCACTGGCTGGTTGCAGCAATGTTGCAGCCGGACCTGTTGTTGGCGTTACTGGGTGGCGTGCTGCTCGTTATCGGTGGGCTGACGCGCACCCTGGACGGACCGGCCGCCGTGTGGGGGTTGATGCTTGCCGGCAGCTACGTGTGTTGCGGCTGGCATACCGCTTTTGATGTCGTGCGCACACTACGAAAGCTGAAGTTTGATATCGATGTGCTGATGTTCGCCGCCGCGTTCGGGGCGGCGTCGTTGGGGCATTACGAAGAAGGGGCGCTCCTGCTGCTCCTTTTCAGCCTCGGTGGGGCCGGGCAACGGCTCGCCATGAACCGCGCGCGCGGCGCGATCCGGGCGCTTGCAACCCTGTCGCCCCAGACCGCGACGCGCCTCGATCCGGACGACCAGCAGCAGGAAGTCGGCGTCGACGAGCTGCGCATCGGCGATCGGGTACTTGTCCAGCCCGGCGGGCGCTTCCCCACCGACGGCGTCGTCGCTTCGGGTGCGTCCGCCGTCGACCAATCACCCATCACCGGCGAGTCGATCCCCGTCGAGAAGACGATGGGCGATGATGTTTATGCGGGCACGATCAACGGCCAGGGCGTGCTGATTGTGCGTGTGACAACGTCGGCCGGCGAAACAACCCTGGCAAAAGTGATCCGCCTGGTCGAACAGGCACAGACGACCAAGTCACCAACGCAACTATTCACCGACAAGGTCGAAAAGTGGTATGTGCCGGCTGTGCTGGTCGGAACCGCGGGGCTGATTCTCGTCCCGCCACTGCTGGCGATCGCTCCGGCACGTGATCACGGGCTGTGGGCCGGGTGGTTTTATCAAGCCATGGCATTCCTGACGGCGGCATCGCCGTGTGCGCTCGCGATCGGAACGCCGGCCGCGGTGTTGAGCGGGATCGGCAAGGCGGCGCGCGGGGGAGTGCTGATCAAAGGCGGCGGGCACCTGGAAAATCTCGCGGATGTGCGAGCCGTCGCGTTCGACAAAACCGGAACGCTCACCGCGGGCCGGCCGGAGCTGACGGACCTGGTGGTGCTAACGGATGATATCTCGCCCGAGCAACTGCTCGCTTACGCCTCCGCGGTTGAACGCGCCAGCCACCACCCGCTTGCAGCGGCGATCGTTGCCGAGTGTGAGGCCCGCCAGTGCGAGTCGCTCGCGGCTGACCGGATCGAACAGGTAAGCGGGCTGGGTATAACGGGTCGTGTGGGCGGGCACACGGTGAGGCTCGGAAGGCTGCCGTTTTTTGAAGCGGCGACGGGTGATCTCGATGCGGCACGGCGGCAGCTCGCAACCATCGAATCACAGGGCCGCACGGCGATCGTCGTGGCCATCGATGATCGGTTGGCGGGCGTGATCGGCTTGGCGGATATGCCCCGGCCGGGCGCTAAGGCGATGATCGCGCGGCTGCGGACGCTGGGCGTTCGCCGGACGGTGATGCTGACCGGGGACAACGAGGGGACGGCCGCGGCGGTGGCGGCGGCAACGCGGGTCGACGAGTACCACGCGGCGTTGCTGCCGGTGGACAAACTCAACAAGATCGCCGAGTTGAACGAGCGCTACAAGTGCGTTGCGATGGTCGGCGACGGGGTAAATGATGCGCCGGCGCTGGCAACCGCAACCGTCGGGATCGCGATCGGCGGTGCGGCCGGCGGCGGCAGCGACGCGGCACTTGAGACGGCGGACATCGCGCTGCTAGCCGACGACCTGGACAAGCTGCCAGAAGCGATCGGGCTGGCACGCATGACCAAACGGATCATCCGACAAAATCTCGTGCTGGCGCTGGGGGTGATCATGATCCTCGCCCCGTTCGCCGCGATGGGGATGACCACTATCTACGCAGCCGTCATGCTGCACGAAGGTTCGACCGTACTCGTGGTGATCAACGCGCTGCGGATACTCGCCTACCGCGAGCGCCCGTCTGCGGCGGCGTGAGGTCGCCGATAGGCGACCAAAGCACCGCCTACGATCAGAAAGATCGCAGACGCAGGCTCTGGGATCAAGCCCAGTTGCTCGGCGAACGACTCGAAGCTCTGGCCGAAGTCGCTCGATAAGTTCCCCTGCATCAACGACAAGTCGTCGGCATCGACAAGGTCATCGCCATTGAAATCGCCGCCTGCCCAGCCGAAATCGCCCGCCTGCCCGAAGTTCCCCGCCAACACCACCAGGTCTAACAAATCCACCACCCCGTCACGGTTGCTGTCACCGGCGACGTAGGGCGGGTTCGCGATCGTCAGCCGCGTCACGATCAGCCCCTCCTCCCGATCGCTGATGATGATCGTGCCACTATCAAAGTAGGGGTAAACGCTCCACGCCCCGTCGAAGCCACGTGCAAAGCTTATGTCGTCCTTGGTTGGGTGCGTGTCGATGCTGGCGACCTCGACCAGGTTGCCGTTGGCAATGTCCGAGTAATCCAACACGCGCACGCCCGTGGTGTAATTCGCCTGGTACACCAGCCCGTTGTGCGTATAGAGATTGTGATCAATCGCCGTCAGCCCGCTGTCGTAGAACCCCATGTAGAGCGGGTTATCGAGATCGACCAGGTCCCACATGTGCGTCAGCGTCGTGTCGACGCCGGACACGTTCAACTCGTCGGTCTCATCGTTCGACAAGAAGTATCGTTGGTCCTCGGTCAGCCAGCCCTGGTGCACATAATTAAAGTTCGGGTAGCTGGTCTTTGAAATCTGCGTGCCCGCGTTGGGGACGTTGTCCTTCACCGTCACGTCCACGATCGTCAGCGTGTCGGTGTTCGAGCTAAACGCGATCTCCTGGCCGAAGTAGTCCGCGTCGGGCCCGGTGTAGGTCACCACCTGCGTGTCGTGCGTGTAACCATCGAGCGAGTATCCGCCGCGCATGACGGGGGCATCCGGAACATTCAGATTGATGATCGTCAGCCCACCGGCATTCAGGTTGGCGCCGGCGACGTATGCGTAACCGGTGTCTTCATTGATCGCGATATTGTGGGCGTTGGAAAACTGTGCAAGGTGCGCCGTCTCGGTGAACATCTGCGGCGGGCCCACAACGCTGGTCAGTTGCGTCAGGTCAAACACCTGCATCCCGTGCGAACCGTTGCCGTCGGACACGACATACGCATGGTCGCTGTAAACCTTCACGTCCCGCCAAATGCTGTTGCCCGTATGGCTGGGCAGGATGCCCAGATATACCGGCGTCGTCGGGTCGGTCACTTCGATGAATGACGTGCCGTTTTCCAACCCCATCAGCGCGAACTCGCGCTTGGCCTGCGTCTGCGGGTCGGTCCAGGTCCAGCCCCAGATGTCGTTGCCGCGGTGGTCCTCGCCGCCGATGTCCGCGATCGGCAGGTGGCTGAGCACTTCCATGTTGTTCGTCGGAAACGGCCCGCCGACCGCCCCATCCGCCGGCCCCGGCCCGGCCTTGCCCGTCCCAGCCGGCCCATCATCGTGGGCGACCGCGCTCCCAGCCGTCACCAAGCCGGCAACCACGGCGCACGCGCACACCCTAAATCGACTCATCGCCATCTGTATTACTCCCGAACCAAAGGTAGGCCGGTCGCACGGCTGCGGTCGCCGCAACGAACCCTGATCTCCCGCCAAACCAATGCCCCCGGTTCATTCGCCATGCACCTGGCGATCCGAACCTCGCGGGCCATCCTGGCCGCTCGCCTCAATCCCTCTCCCCTACGGTTAACTCTACAGCGGTAAACGTAGAATGCTAGGCATTGATTCCCAGATGGCAACGCCAAGCCATCGAAATATTACTCAACCCACGACCCGCAGGCCAGGGCACCGCTTCGCATCCGTCGGGTCCATGCGAAGGCGCCGCCCTATGCAGCGCGGTGCTCCACACAAATACCGGAATTATACCGGGGATTCAGCCCTTCGCAGCCGCGAAGTTCGCCGCGACCTGGGCCCAGTTGACCACGTCCCACCACGCCGAGATGTAATCCGGCCGGCGGTTCTGGTAGTGCAGGTAGTACGCGTGCTCCCAGACGTCCAGCCCGAGAATCGGCGTGCCGGGGCAGTCGACCAACCCAGCCATCAGCGGATTGTCCTGGTTCGGCGTCGAGCAGATACACAACTTCCCGCCCTCTTTGACGCAGATCCACGCCCAGCCGGAGCCGAATCGGGTCGCCGCGGCCGCCGAAAACTTCTCTTTCAGCCCCGCAAAACCACCCAAATCGCTGTCGATCGCGGTGGCCAGATCCCCCGACGGCTCACCCCCGCCGCCCGCCCCAGCCGGGGCCATCACCTTCCAAAACAGGCTGTGGTTGAAGTGCCCCCCACCGTTGTTCCGCACCGCCGCCCGCGATTTTTCCGGCACAGCCGCGAGGTTGCCGACCAACTCTTCGATCGATTTTGACGCCAAGTCCGTCCCCGCGACCGCGTCGTTGAGCTTGGACACATACGCATTGTGATGCTTCCCGTGGTGGATTTGCATCGTCTGAGCGTCGATCGACGGGGCCAGCGCATCGGCTGCATACGGTAAATCAGGCAGTGAAAATGACATAGGACGCTCCTGTTAGTTGATCCCTACGGGTGGTTGCTCCGCCGGCGATCCGGCCGAACTCGCCGAGCACTCACAGGCTCGACAACGATTTCCACAAAGCTCGAAATAATTGAACACCTGGGGCGTTATCCCCGTAGGTGAATCTAGGCAATGTGTGACGATTATGCTACCCCAGCAGCCGAGCAAGAGCAATCGTTGGCCGGCCTGCGTGAAATGGCTGAGAACAAGAATCGGCGACAACCGGAAAAACAGACGTAAATACTTTGAAAAAAGCAGCTTAATACGATCGATCGGCTGTCAAACCTGAGGATTATCGGACGATCGCTCAACTGCACCCAATAATGACAAGAAAATGCCGTAAGTTCCCGAGAATAGGGCTGACTTTTTACTAAGATTTTGTTAGAATGGTTCCAATCAGATGACGGAACTGTGAGTTGAACGCCCCGTCAAAGGCACCTCGGACTAGCCAGGCTAGTCGGGCCTGAGACAGGGCTAGCCGCCCCTAGCGCTGCGGCGTTGTCCGTGGCGCGCCCCACCAAGCCTCATATGAGGCTTCCAGGGAACGGCGGCAGGATTGACACGGCGGATGGAGACCGCCAGCACTGGCTGAGGGGAGATTAGCCGGGAAAGGACGAGCACGCAATGGCACAAGCTCTCAATCGACGCTACTCACCGATCGAACAGGTCCAGCGACACCAGCGGCTGGTGCTCACCGAGTCCTCGCGCCCGCTTAGCCGCGACGACGAGGCGATGCTGTCGGCCGTGATGAACGGCAAGTGCGACTTTATCCCAAACGACGCCTTCGCCGCACGCAATGCCGAGCGCAAGCTATTCACCGATGCGCCCGCGATCAGCCAGCCGGATGTGAGTTGGTATCACCCGGTGATGGACGACATCAGCAGCTCGGCCAAGCAGAACAAGAGCATGGGAACGGTGCTCCTGACTGCGGCGCAAGAGCGGGCGCTGTTCCTCCAGTTCAACTACTGCCGATACCGCGTCGCCAAGGTGCGCGAGCGCATCGGCGAGTCCCCGGTCGAGCCGGAACAGGCCCAAGAGTTGCTTCACTGGCACAAGCGTGCCGAGGCACTGCGCGACCAGATCGCACAGACCAATCTCGCGCTCGTCCTGGCCATGGCCAAGCGGACGCGGATGACGGACGTGGACTTCGCCGACCTCGTAAGCGAGGGCAACCTCGCCCTACTGCGGGCCGTCGACAAGTTCGACGCCGCCCGAGGCTTCAAGTTCTCGACCTACGCTTGCCGCGCGATCCTCAAGGCGTTTAGCCGCACAGGAATCACACTGAGCAAGTACCGCCGGCTGTTCCCTACAGGGTTCGACCCCAAGTACGAGCGATCGGACTACTCCAATCGTAAGCGGGCCGAGCACGAAGAGGATTGCGTCGATGAAGTCCGCGTCATCATCAACCAGAACCGTGCCGAGCTGACCGACATCGAGCAGTCGGTCATCGAGCACCGGTTCGGGCTCGGCCGCAAGCGGAAAGTCGAACCCAACTGCAAACCACTGACCCTCGAGCAAGTCGGCCGCCTGGTGGGGCTGACCAAAGAGCGGGTCCGCCAGATCCAGAACAAGGCACTGGACAAGGTCCGCCACTCGCTGGAATCAGAGTTTCTCGACTAGGTGTTGATCCGATCCCACCTAACCCGGCTGTGAGAGGCCAACACCTCTCGCAGCCTTTTTCTTTGGATTGGCCGTGCTCACGGCCCACACGGCTTCCCGCAGGAGCCCCAATACCATGCGGTCTCAGTCAAGCGGTCCCAGCAACATTTCTTGCTTAGGGTCCACAACGCGCATCTGGTCCGGTTATGCAGCCCCCGTAACCTGGGCAAAGCAGGTAACACAGCGAATCTGTTGCCCCGCCACAGTGCTGAATTGTACGTTTCCTGAGGTCGCGGCCGCATTGAGTAGCGCCCGCGAGCGGGGCGATCCAGGCGGGGCAATCCGGGCAAGCTCGTAGGCAATTCCCAGGGGGCAGACATGTCAGAGTCGATCTCGATCAACACCGCGGCACCAGCCGTGGGAACAGCAACAAGCCAACGCCGATTCCTCCCCAAGTGGATCAGCTTCCGCGTGATGGCCGGCGTCTGGCTCGTCCTGGTCATCTACGGGACGCTCGTACCATTTAACTTCGACCTGCCCGAGTCGTTCGGCGGCGTCGCCGGGTTCTTCTCCTGGGTCCTCGCCACACTCACCAGCCCGCGCTGGCTCGAAAGCGGCGCCAACGACATCTCCTCGCTCGGCACACCCAACTGGGTCAACGACATCGCGCTTAACGGCGTGCTCTACGGGCCGCTGGCCGGGTTCCTGCGGCTGCACTTCAAGCAACGGGGGCGATCGTGGTGGGGCCAGATCGGCCTGACGATGCTCGCCGTTCTCGGGATCAGTTGGCTGCTCGAATGCACCCAGAGCCGGATGGCTGACCGCTTCGCCGGAATCAACGACATCTGCACGAATACAGCCGGCGGGTTGGTGGGAGCATTGGTCGCCGCCAAAGTCTGCAACGCCGCCCGCATCACCATCTTTTGGATGTACTGCCGCGTCTCCTACGTGCTGTACAAAGCCAAAATCTTCTACGAAAACCAACGCCGCAAGCCCTTCTTCATGTTCGCGGCTGTCCTGACCAACATCGGGTTGGTCGCGTACTGGTACGCGGCCGCCGCACCCGCGGGCGACAGCGGCGAGTCCGCCGCCAACTGGCTGCCGTTCGCCCAGCAGTTCAAGCGGTCCTACGACGTCGCCGCTCTTCAGATCGGCCGCTCGCTGATCATCTACTGCCTCTTCGCGATGATCCTCTCGCTGCAGTTCATGCGCATCAAGCACCGCAAGGGCTTCGGCTGGGTCGTGCTGGCCGTCGCCGTGCTCGCGGCCGCCCGTGAGGTGATCGAGCTGACGACCGCCGGCGAGAGCGCTGATATCACCGAACCGATCATCGCCCTGATGGCTGTGGGGTTCATCACCACCACCACCTTCCTCCTGTACCACGCCGTGCGGTGCTCGTGTCGGCGAAAGACCCAGGTCCCCGTCGACGTCGATCGCCGCCGGGTTCCCCACAGCTACGACGATTGACCCCGGGGTTCTGTCAAACCCCTAACTCCTGGCCACCCCTGCGTTCCACAACGCCGGGGCGGTGTCGCGTAATACCCAATCGCCAAACAGTTTGACGAGTCGCTCCCCGCTGGATCACCCCCCGGGCCGCCGTTATCGTGATTAGACCCATTCCAAATCACTGCTTACAGTTTCCACAACGACACCCCCGCCCACCGCTTTTCCTTGCCGCACATCGCACTTGCGACTATCATTAAAAGGACTGTACAGGGTTGCCTCTGGCCTTCACTCGCCTGGGCGCTGTCCAAAGTCAACTCGACGGCTGTCTCAACAGTTGTCTGAAATCTTGATCTTTATTTATGTGCCGGGCCCCGATCGCCCGGGCATCACAGCCGACGGAACGACGATTCAGTTTCCTTATTTTTTTATTCTTTATTTGTAAGGAGAACACACCATGAGGCGACCAAGAGCATTCACGTTGATTGAATTGCTGGTGGTTATTTCGATCATCGCTTTGCTGATCGGCATCCTGCTGCCGGCACTGGGGGCCGCGAGACGCACGGCCCGACAGATGCAAAGCTCAACCCAGGTCCGGGGCATCCACAACGCCCTGGTCACCTACGCCCAGGGGAATAAGTCGTACTTCCCCGGCATCCTGCCGACCGGTCTGCTCGACCCGGGTAATACCGCGCCGGGCAACCACTATCAGCAGCTGCTCGAACGCGGCTTTTTCCCCGGCGAGTACTCCCTGTCGCCGGCGGACGTAAAGCAGACGTGGACCAGCGGTGCCGTCACCACGAGTAACTACTCGTACTCGATGCTATCGATCGACCGCACCGGCAACGTCGCGCCGGAGGGTGCCGAATGGCAGGACACGATCAACACGGACGCGATCGTGCTCAGCGACCGGGGTATCGGCACGTCGGCGGCCGACGCACGAAGCGTCTGGACCAACGACCCAACCGAAGGGTGGCGTGGAACGGTTGGCTGGAACGACAACCATGTGTCGTTCGAGTCCGCCCATGACGGGCTGACGTCGTCCTACGGCGACGACCCGGTCAACGATGGCGACGACGACCTGTTCCTCGATGACGAAGCCAGCTTGGGCGACGCGCTGATGGTCTACAGCGGCCCCGGACCGGCTCAGACCGACGTCATCGCTTCCGACTGATCGACGCAGCATGATTTAACGAACATCAGGTCCACCCCGGCTGCCGCAACGCGGCCGGGGTGGGCTTGATCGTTTGATCAAGTTGTAAGGCTCACGATAGGCGGCGGGGGCCCGGCAGGGCCGATTTGCCCGCATTCGGCCCTCATGGCCGGGCGTCGTCGATCCAAGGTTCACCAAGAACCTGCGTAAGACCATCTAAAACCGACTTTTAAAGAAGATTTGTCGCGGGCGTCGTAGCCGCCGGACAAATGGAATCCTATGATTATCTATTTCCATCTTTCTTTTGCGGAGTTCACATCATGTTGCGGAGAACCGGCTTTACGCTGATCGAGTTGTTGGTGGTGATATCCATCATCGCGTTGTTGATCGGGATCCTGCTGCCCGCGTTGGGCATGGCCCGCAAGACGGCGCGCCAGATGCAAAGCTCCACCCAGGTCCGTGGGATCCACAACGCCCTGGTCACCTTCGCCCAAGGCAACAAGTCCTATTACCCGGGGCTCAACTCGGACGGCGCGTTGGAGGCCGGCGGGCTTTACGCACCGCCGCACAACTACGAACGCCTCCTTTTGGCCGGCTTCTTCCCCGGCGAATACGCGATATCACCCGTCGACGTCAAGGCCACCTGGACCAGCGGCACGGTTTCGACCCAAAATTTTTCCTATTCGATGCTCTCGATCCAACAGACCGCGGAACAAGCTGAGTGGCAGGACACCATCAACACGGACGCGATCGTGCTGAGTGATCGGGGGATCGGCACGTCGCACGTCACGGCGCTGAGTGTCTGGACCGGGGACCCCTCGGAGGGGTGGCGTGGCAGCGTCGGCTGGAACGACAACCATGTGTCCTTTGAGCCCGCAAGGGACAGCCCGACCACCGCCTACGGTTCTGACCCGGTCAATGACAACGACCACCTGTTCGGGGACAACCATCCCGATCTAGGCGACGCGTTTATGGTTTACGGCGGACCCGGCCCGGCGATCGGGGACGTCCTCGCTGCCGACTGATCGGCTGCATCGGTGCCAGATGACTCGGAGGGCGTCTGCCCATAAGGAAGGTAGCCGGCGTGCAATCGAAAATCCGACCGATGGCTCGGCCGCGTCAGGCCAACCACGGTGTGGCGAAGACCGACCCTGAGCGGTCAGATGCGTGATTTTTATACTTTCTTCAGCTTGGAGATCACATCATGTCGCGGAGAACCGGCTTTACGCTGATCGAGTTGTTGGTGGTGATATCCATCATCGCCTTGTTAATCGGGATCCTGCTGCCCGCGTTGGGCCTGGCCCGCCAGACGGCGCGGCAGATGCAAAGCTCCACCCAGGTCCGCGGGATCCACAACGCCCTGGTCACCTTCGCCCAAGGCAACAAGTCCTATTACCCGGGATTAACCTCCGACGGTGAACTGGAGGCTGGCGGAGCCTACGCCCCCGCAGACAACTACGAGCGCCTTCTGCTGGCCGGCTTCTTCCCCGGCGAGTACGCCGTGTCGCCCGCAGACATCAAAGCGACCTGGACAAGTGGTGATGTGTCCACCGAGAACTTCTCCTACGCGATGCTGGCGATCGACGGCGCATCGGAGCAAGCCGAGTGGCAGGACACGATCAACACCGACGCCATCGTGATCAGCGACCGCGGGATCTCAATCAGTTCGAGCCTACACCCCTTCTACAGCGTCTGGACCGCTCCTTCAGAACCATGGAACGGCAGCATCGGCTGGAACGACAACCATGTGTCGTTCGAGGCGAGTCATTTTGACGGCATCGATACCACATACGGCAGCGACCCGGTCAACGAGGACGACAACCTGTTTGTGAACAACCAGCCCACCCTTGGCGATGCCGACATGGTGTATCTCGACGCCTCATCGAACTGACCTGGCTCACCGCTGCGCATGCCGTTTGATTATTGTGCGCACGGCGTGGCGCTGTCCGGCTCGGATGACGCCTTCGACAGCCGATCAGGCTCGGCCAGGAACTTAACCTCGCCGCCGACGATCGTCGCGATCGGCTTGCCCTGAACCTCCCAACCATCGAACGGGCAGTTGCGGCTCTTACTCTTGAAGTCCTCCGCCCGGATGGTCCATCTCTGATCCGGATCGATAACGGTCACGTCACCGATCGACCCCACCGCGAGCGTACCGCGCCCATCGAGCCCGCAGAGCCGAGCGGGGTTCGCGGTCATCATCGCGAGCATCCCCGGCCAGTCGACGGTCTCAGTCTCGATCAGCGCCCGGGCGTACAGCGGCAGAGCGCCTTCCAGCCCGATCACGCCGAACGGGGCCTCGGCGAACTCGAGGTCTTTCTCCTCCTGCGTGTGCGGGGCGTGATCGGTCGCCAGTATGGTGATCGTGCCGTCGCGGATCCCGTCTCGCAGGGCCTCGATGTCGTGATTCAGCCGCAGCGGGGGGTTCATCTTGAAGTTGGTGTCGTACTCCGCACAGGCGTCTTCGGTGAGCAACAGGTGGTGCGGCGACGCCTCGGCGGTGACGTGGGCCTGCCCGAACAGATCGTGGCGAGCCCGGCGGATCAAATCGACGCTGCCACCGCTGGAGACATGCTGCACGTGATACCGCGCGCCGATGTTCTGGCTGATGTTCAGCAGGATGTCACGTTGGATGATCAACTCTTCGGCCACGCGCGGCCAACCGGCCAACCCGAGGCGCGACGCGAGCGCCCCGGCATTCATCGCACCGCGGCCGAGTTCGGGGTCCTCGCAATGCTGCATGATGACCTTGCCGGTCATCGCGATGTACGTCATCGCCCGAGTCATCACGCCGGCTGAAGCAACCGCGATACCGTCGTCGCTGAAACCGACGGCCCCGGCCTGGGACATCAGCCCGATCTCCGCCAGTTCGCACCCTTCACGCCCCTTGGTGATCGCGCCGATCGGGAAAACGTTGGCCAACCCGGCACGGGCAGCCTGGTGGTAGACAAAATCAACCCGTCCGGCGTCGTCGATGGCCGGCTCGGTGTTCGGCATGCAGCAGACGCTGGTAAACCCCCCGGCGACGGCCGCGGCGGCCCCGGTGTGGATGGTTTCTTTTTCTTCCTGGCCCGGCTCGCGGAAATGGACGTGGATATCGATCAGTCCGGGGCAGACGATGCAGCCGGAGGCGTTGAGCACGGTCGAGCCGGCGCGCTGCGACGGGCGGCTGACGGAGCCGAACTTCTGCACACGACCGTTAGCGATCAGCAAATCGGTGATTTGATCGGTTTGCTCAGCGGGGTCGATGAGCCGGCCGCGCGTGATCACCAGTTCCGACATGCCGGTTAGCTTACCACGGACGTACCGGGGTCAGCGACCGCGACGCCGGACCGGTCACTTTCGCGAAATGTTGGAAGGGTCGTTCTGGATCCGCTCGAGGTAGGCCCGGCGGGTCTCGCGGCTGGCGTAGATTCGGTCGTACGCTTTGATCGCATTCTCGCGGTGGACCGCCAGGATACGCAGGATCGTCCCGGCCATGAGGTAGACCAGGAGGCCGAGTACCGGCAAGGTGATATCAGTCTGCAGCCAGGTCATAGGTTCGCCTCGATCCACTCTTCCCCGCGTCGGTACTGTCGGACGGCCCGCCAACACCGATTGCGTTGTCTCCTAGGCCTGTCTATCGGCGTGCGGCCGGTGCGGGCTCCATGAAATGCAACGTCGATCGTAAGGATATCGATCGAGCGGTCCGCCTGGCGCGGTCGTGATGGCGAGGCCGGTCCGTACCGCCGCGGTTTCGATCGCCCGAGCCGATCGGCCGGGCTACACTTGGACCATGCCTACGCGATCAAATCGCCGTGTCCTGACGGGATCGATCGTGGCAGGCATCGTGCTGGCGTTGGCCGCGGTTGGATCGGCTGCGCCCGGCGCGGTCGAGCTTACGGTTCAGCCGCACGACGTCGGCCTGCTCGGGAACATGAGGCCCGGCTCATGGACCCCGATAAGACTCACCTTGGAAAGCCGGCTGGACCGGGCTCGCGCCGTCGTCTGCCAATGGGTACTGCCCGACGCCGATGGCGATCAGGTGTATGCCCAACGGACGGTAACGCTGAACCCGGGACGGCGCCAACGGGTCTGGCTGTACGGCACGCCGCCCGCGTCAACTCGGCCCAGCGAGGGCTGGTTGGTGCGGGTCGTCGATGAGGCCACAGCCGGCGAGTTGGCGCAGGTGGTCGTCAGCGCGCCGCGCTGGCTCAATCGCCTGTCGCGGGCTGTCGCGGTGACCGGCGCCCTCCCGCTGGGGCTCCAAGCCTATTCACAGCCGCCGGATTCCCAGTGGTCTGAGCACACCGTCACACACAACGAAACCACGCGGCTGATCGCCGGCATCGAACCGGCGAACCTACCGGACCGGTGGTGGGGGTTGTCGACACTCGAGTCGCTTGTGTGGACACCGCAGGGCGGAGACCCGGCCGCCACCGGCGTCACACCGCAAACCCACGATGCGATCCGCCAGTGGGTCCGTCGCGGCGGACACCTCGTGGTCGTCCTCCCCGCGGTTGGGCAGACGTGGACCTCATCACCTCTCGCTGATCTCTTGCCACCGGTCACGATGACAACCCTCCACGATGCCCTGCCACCGGACTGGCTGGGCACCCCTGCGAATCGCTCCGAGCTGGCCATGCAGGTAACCGCGCTCGAACCACAGTACGGCGGGCCGGTCGCGACGCTGCTACGCGATGCGAACCGCCGGCCGCTTGTGGTCGCCTGGCGCGCGGGGTTCGGAAGAGTGACGCTGATCGGTGTTGACCTGACCGACCCAAGGCTGGCGCGGCTTGGCCTGCCGAATGGGTCCGGGCTGTGGTCCGCGGTGTTCGGCTGGCGCGGCCCGGTGCTCCCGCGCGAGTTCATCGAGCAGGAGATCGCCGCGAATCGGATGTCGCGGCCAAGCCAGCGCATGCACGTGCAGCTCGATCGGTTCCTGCCGCGCGGGATCACGATGCACCAGAGCGCGACGCCGGCGCTCGTCGCGGCGATCATCTTTTTCATCGTGTATTGGTTCGCCGCCGGGCCGATCACGTACGCCCTGCTGCGCGACCGTAAACGAGTCCAGCACAGTTGGTCGGTGTTCGCCGCGACCGCGGCGCTGTTCACGATGGCGGGCTGGGGCGGGGCGTACGCCCTACGCACCGCCACGCCGCGGATCACTCACCTCAGTGTGCTCGACATCGACGCGGCAGACGGGACCGCGCGCGTGCGTTCATGGCTGTCCGTCTTCGTGCCCAAACACGGTGAGATCCCGGTTCGGCTAAGTGACATCGGCGACGGCGAGCCCTCCACAGCGAATGCGACGCGCGACTCCGGCACGATCGCCAGCCCCGGGTTGGACCCCGCGCAGCAAACCAACTTCCTCGACACCCGCCGGTACACGCTCAACATCGCCGCACCGGGTCGGCTGACGCTGCCGATCCGCGCGACAGCGAAGCAACTAGACATCCAATACTTCGGCCCGCTCACTTCGATCGCGAATGCAAGCGATACCGGACCGACCGATCGTTGGCAGGGGCCGACCGGGGAGGTCCACGTCGTCAACGGTTGGCCGGCCGGGCAACTGGTTCATTACCTGCCGGGGACGCTTCGGAATCTGCGCGTGATCTACTGCCCGGGCGACGGCGTCACGCCATGGGTCTGGCAGCACGAAAAGCACAAGCATTGGCCGGCGGGCCAGGCGTTGATCGTGACGCCGCCGCGACACGCCGATCGGCTGGTGCGGCGTGCTGCACGCAGCGATGACGGGCGGGTGTGGGACGCCGAGGGGTATCTCGGCAGACTCATTGCCGCCAAGACCGGGCGCGGCTGGGGCGGGACAACCCCGACATTCTCCCAGCAGCAAAACACCGGGCAGGCTCAGTCCGGATCACCGCCAGGCCCGACCAACACGCCCGCGCAGCCGGCCAAGCCGCTGGTCCAGGTCGCCGATAACGAGATCGCCCAAGCGGTCGAGATGCTTAGCTTCTTCAACGCGCTGCCCGAGCCGGCGTTCCTGGAAACCGACATGCTCAAGCGCCCGGCGAACTATCGCCGCTCCGTTGGGCGCGACCTGGACCTGACCTCGCTCACCGTCACACCCTGCCTGATCCTGATCGGATACATGGACAGCTCACCACTGCCCGCGCCGCTGAAGGTCGACGGCAAGTTCATCGGGTCCGAGGGGCTGACCGTCGTCCGATGGATCGCGCCGCTGCACGACCCACCGCGGACGCCGCGCGCTAAACGACAGCCAAACGGATAACTACAATCCACGGGAAACACCCCGCCGTGCCCATGATTAAAACAACCAACCTGACCAAGCAGTACGGCAGCCTCACCGCGCTGGACAACCTCAACCTCGAGATCGATCAAGGCGATTGTTTCGGGTTCATCGGGCCCAACGGCGCGGGCAAAACCACGACGATCAAGATCCTCGCGACGCTGTTGCGCCCGACGTGGGGCGAAGCGAAGATCGACGGGCTCTCCGTCGGCCCCGTGCATGCGCGCGAGGTCCGCTCGGTCATCGGATACGTGCCCGATTATTTTGGCGCGTACGAAGATATGGTCGTGCGCGAATACCTCGAGTTTTTCGCGGCCGCGTACCACATCCACGGCAAAAAACGATCGCGTGTGATCGGCGATGTGCTCGAACTGACGGACCTTGGCTACAAGCAGGATGCGGAGGTCAACAGCCTGTCGCGCGGGATGCAGCAGCGGCTGAGCCTGGCCCGCGTGCTGCTGCACGACCCGAAGGTGTTGCTGCTCGATGAGCCGGCCAGCGGGCTGGACCCACGCGCACGAATCGAGATACGCGAGTTACTCAAGGAGCTTCACCGGATGGGAAAAACCATCCTGATCAGCTCACACATCCTGCTCGAGTTGGCTGACCTATGCGACAACGTCGGAATCATCGAGCGCGGCAAACTCGCGTTCGTCGGGACGGTCGGCGAGATCCTCGACAAAGCCCGCGTCGGGACAATCCTTCACGTCGCGGTGTCGGCGCGCCAGGCCGAAGCGGTCACGCTGATCACCGGGCTGGATGGCGTGAGCGCAGCCGAGCCGAAAGACGGGCGCATCCGTGTCACACTCGCCCCGGAGAAAGGCGATGCGTCGATGATCGCGCAACGACTGGTCGCCGACGGCTTCTCACTGACCCGACTTGAAGAAGAAAAGGTAGACCTCGAAACCGCGTTCATGCGGCTAACCCGGGGATTGGTGCAGTAACCAATTCGCCCATCAAATTGAGTCTGATCGTTTTCGATCAACTCCCTAGCGACCATAAATCGAATCCGACCCGTCGTGCGCAACGAGATTCCCCGCCTCGCCCCCAGCCATTTCCGTGAAGGCCGGACCATCCAGCGTCTGAGCGGCGGCGTGCCCGTCAAGCATTACCGCCTGCGCCGCGCCCTGGTGGCGGAAGTGCGCATACCCCGACGCCATCGCGGCGTTGGCGTTGTGCGTGATGTAGTGGCCCTCATTGAAACCCGGGTTGAAGTCAAAGTGGATCGCATCGGCAAACAGAAACACGCTCGACTCCTCGGCCGCGTACTGCGCCAAGCGGTCGTTCGCTAGCCGCACATTAAAGCCATAGCTGGCCCCGTGGCGATCAAACTTGGGAAAGTACTCGCTGTCCTCATAGGGAAACGTCGGGCATTGGAACGTGTCGCTGGTCGTCGACAGGTAGGGTGCCAGCACACTGCGACTCTTATCCAACGGGCGGTTCGCACCCGAGCCGGGGCCGCCCGGCTCGAAACCGAACCACCATTTGCGACCGCCGGAAACATTCTGAAAATACGGCCAAACCGTCTCCTTGTTCTCGTTCAGATACATCGTGCTCGCCAGCCCAAGCTGGTGCAGGTGGCTAAGACAAACCCCCTGCCGTGCGCGCCGGCGCACCGCACCCAACGCAGGCAGCATGATCGACGTAACCACGCCGATGATCGCGATCACGACCAGCAGCTCGATCAGCGTGAAACCGCCCGGGCCGACCGGTCGCCCTGCTGGGCTTGCCGCGGACAACCGGCCGGCCTGCCTGTCGGGCAGAGGTTGTGATTGCATTGGGATCATTCGTTCGGGACCAATCGTCTTGATCGCCATACCAGCGTGCCAAGACCGCAAAGCGCCAGTACTGCTGCGCTCGCCGGCTCAGGAACATCATCGGCGAACACCTCAAACCGGTCGTAGTGAATGCTGCCAAGGACGGTGCTCGCACCGAACCCAAACGTGTCCTGCCACAGCAGCACCGAGAACGCATCAACCGCAAAAACGTCATCCGCGCCCAACACCAACTCGATCGTGGTCTGATCCCCGTCCGCCCCGCCGGCAATGACTGTAGGTGGGTCCATGCTGCCCGGCGGCGGTGGGATGCTGCCGACCGCGTTGATCGCAACCAACCCCGATCCGTCCTCCAAGGTAAGCGTGGCCGTCCGCGTCGGAGCGGTGTAAACCAGCTCAACCGTGAACGGCGTTGACAGCGGCAACTGCTCCGGCTCACCGGCGTCGTCGATCAACGACTCGACCCCCTGCGGAAATTTGACCTGGTCGAAGAAACTCGAATCGTCGTCACCGTCGTCGGACGTGATCACCGTCGGCGAGAGGGTGATCGAGTTGAAGGGGAAGTTCGGGTCGTCCCGCCCGTCAAACGGAAAGTAATCGACCGTCACCACATCATGCGCATCGTCCGGCCCGGACCCGGCGCCCGGAAACACCCCGCTAGGCCCAAACCCGCCCGGGCGATCGAATCCGGTCGTCACACTGTTGATCAACCCAAACGAGATCTGCGCCAACCCGGTCGTCGTCAGGTCGGTGCCGAGTGAAAAGTCAACGGTGAAACGAAAACTATCCACCTGGGTCAGCGTCCGACCGAGCGGCCACAGGACCTTGGTCGTATCGAGCGCGGTGTCATACGCGGCGATGAGTTCACCACCGCTATGGGTCAACCGCGAGGCGTCGCCGACCACAGTCGCCCGCCCATCGGTGATCGGGTTGTCGCCGAACTCCTCCAGCACAAGTGTCGCCGCGTCCGCGGCAACCGGTGATAGCGCAACCGCCATCCCGATCGCCGACGCGCACCCCAAAATCGCACTCCGCCGTGCAGCACAAAAAACGGTCATCACGAAACTCCTGTCTTCCCTGAGTCGCGCAGGGATCACGATCCCGCTGGGTATAAAACTCGCGAGGCCCAGCGGGCCGGGGGCAGAAAGGATTCCGTGGAGCGCGCACCAAACCGCCGAGTCGAGACCAAACCAACACCGGCAGGTGCGCTAGAGTCCGCGGCGTCCCTTCTCGCGAGGACACACGGTGCTCTACAGGCAGGTCTTCCGGCTTAGGGTTCTGGTGCTGCTTGCCTTCCCATTGGGCCCGTTGCAGGCCAAACAGTGGCGTCGCTGCAGCACGCCTGTCTCGCTGATCGAGACTCACCCATTACGGCGGCGCGTCCGCGGGGGATTTGGGACTGTGTCCCGCACCCCACTTCCCTATTGGCCCGTGACAGCCCGGCTATGCCGAACCACACGGGCACCTGTGAACGTCAACTGTTCTACCCGCGGCGGACCGCTCATGCAAATCGGTGCGATATCGCCGGGCCGGTCGCACCGGTCCGGCAAATCTCAACCATAAAAATGTGCTTCCCGACGCCAATCCGCGCGTGTTGACGCCTACGGATTCGGCCGATGGATAGGCAGGTTCCAGCCGCCAGATTCGCCGCCCAACGGCTTGGCAGCCCCGGAATCGTGATCTATACTGGTGGACCCCTTGCGGGTGTAGCTCAGTGGTAGAGCGTCACGTTGCCAACGTGAATGTCGACGGTTCGAATCCGTTCACCCGCTTTTTCGACCCCTCTTCTCGGCCGTAAGACGTCACGCAGCGTGTCGCAGGCGGCGACCACGCCAAACCAAACCAACGCCACCGAGACTCAAGAACACTGCCGTCCCCGGCTCGGGAACGGGGCTAGTCGGGGCGCTAGCGGTGAGCTGAAAGTTATCCAGGTTCGGGTCCAGGCGGAAACCGTCGTCTTCGTTGATCACATCGATAATCAGTGTCAGGTCCATCCCCGCGAACGCCGACAGATCGGCCGCAAAGTTGAAATCAAACTCGTCCGGGTTCACCGGCACATTCAGCGCCGCCCCGTCCGGTAGTGCGTTTAGCGGGTCCGCGAACACCCCGAATCGATCGATCACCAGCAACAGGAACCGCTCAACGCCGTCATCGATCAGCACCTCGACACGATCGGTAAACGGGTTGGTCGTGTCGTTCTCAACGCCGGTCAGGTCCTCAACCACCGTCGCCAGCGTGAAGTCAAAGCTGAACACCGGCTCAGCCGCATCGACCACGAGCCCCTGCTGGATCGTCGACACCGCGATCCCGTCCTGGTACTCGCCGGTCTTGAACTGCGCGAACCCGTTGCCCGCTCCCGATGTCGGCGCTGTGATGTGCGGTGTCTGCACCGGCTGGCCGTCGAAGTCGACCGCCCCCAGTTCCCACCCGGACAACCCCAATTCGAACTGCCCGTTCGTCAACGCCTGATCCGCGTTCAGCCCGTACACCGCCCAACGCACCCGCAACCCCACATCGGGAATGTTGGTGAGCAGCGACACGTTGAGACTGAAGTCTGAATCTGGCCCGAACCCATGCCCGTTAGCCGTCCCAAGCGCATACTCACCTTCCAGCTCAAATATATTCTCAAGAGGGAATGACCCGCCCACAAAATTAAGCGCCGGGTTATTCAGCCCGTCGCTGTCCATCGTGATCGTCAAAACACCCGGCAACTTATCCACCGACTCCTCTTCCGTCTCCACGGTAATACCGACGATCTCCTCAAATATCAGCACACCGAAAAGCATCTGATTTTTCTCCGCCGCAGTGAGTTTGGTCCGCGCAAGGCTCAGCTCCGCCTCGGCTTCATACTTCTGATTCTGTCCACCCTCAAACAAATTCGTCGCCCGGATATCAAACACCGACTCGGCGATCGCCCCGGACGAAAACGCATTCACGTCCACGGTGACCTGCGCATCCGCATCGGTAGGCGGAAAATTCGAATTGATCCGTCCGCGGGCCTCGACTAGGACCTCTCGGTCCTCATCCGCCGGATCACCGACCGCGTCCGAGATATCCGCGTCCGCATCACCGCGCAGCGAGTTGATCAGCCCGGTCTCGACGATCGCGCGTGCCTTCAAGAACCCCTCCGTGCCAAACGCGGTCGCCCGCGCGTCGGCCGTGCCCGCAGGGCCCTCGGCGTCGCCGTCGAGCCCCGGGAACCCGCCCCGCCCACCCCGCGCGAACGCGGTCGCGTTGCCCCGCGCGCCGGGCGAGTCCACCTCGGCGATGCTCACCGCGTTGCCGCCCCGGCCCGGCGTGCCCAACAGCCCGTCCGCGACCGACCCGCCGTCGCCGCCAAACGAGTTGGCGAACGCACCGGACCCGTGGTCAACGATAATCGGGTCGGCGATCGAGGTCGCATACGCGTCCCCGCCGTCGCCGCCCCGCCCGATGCCGCCGACGTCCCCGCCTTCACCGCCCTCCGCAAACGACCCGGCGCTAGCGTTGTCACCATCGACCCGTGTGATCGCGTGCGCATCGCCCGCGTGCCCGCCGTCGGCACCGAGGAATCCCGCGCCCCCGTTACCGCCGGTCGCGTCGGTGTTCGCGTCCGGGCCGTTCCCCAACGGTGTAAGCGCATTCGGCCCGGTGGTCAGATCCGCCGTCGCGTGACCGCCCCGCCCTGCCTCCCCGATCGATACCGTCCCGCCAAGCCCACCGATCGCTTCAATGTAAAGGTTGCCCACCGGTGTCGTGCGGTTCATCTCGCTCGTCGCATCCCCACCGCGCCCGGCCACCCCCAGCAAACCCCCGCTACCACCGCCGCCGCCGATCGCCGTCTGTTTCAGCAGCGTATTCAGGTCGTGGTCCACGGCGTGGACCTTGTCCACCACCACCACGTCGCCGCCGTTGCCGCCGGTCCCGCCAACGGTCGCATTCCCGCCGCGCCCGCCGACCGCGGTGCCTTCGACCAGAATCGGATACCCCATCGTGCTCTCACCGAACACGCTGTAGAGCTGTGCCGGCCCGCCGTGCCCGGCCTGCGCGCCGGACGAGTCGCCGCCGCGACCACCCAATGCGGTCACGAAGATTGCCGCGTCACCGAGTCCATTCTGCGTCAACGTTCCCTGGGCGAACCCCAGCGCCCCATCCTGCCCATCGTTATACAACGTCCCATCACCCCCCCGCCCGCCGGTGGCTCCGACGAACACCGACGGCACGTTGTCCGTCCCGCCACCGCCGCCTGTGTAATACACCCGTGCGTCGCCACCCAGCCCCGGCCCCGTCGACGAGGACCCGCCCCGTCCGCCGACGGCGTTGAGTGTGATATTGGTAAACCGCGCCGTCGCGGTCGCCGGGTCCATCACGATCGAGTCCGCCCCGTAGCCGCCGAACGCGCCGTTAAACCCGTCGCCACCGTCGCCGCCAATCTGGATGGCCTCGACCTCCATCGTTGAGTCACCCGTGCCGATGCCTGTAACGCTGGTCACGAGCGCCTCGCCACCGAACCCGCCGATATTCCCGACACCGGCCGCGGTTCCGCCTGTCCCGCCGACCGCGCGGGCCGTAACCTGTGATTGTTCAAAGCTGTCGTTGGCCGTGGTCAGCTCCGCCGACGACTCGGCGCGCCCGCCCCTGCCCCCGTCACCGACCCCCCCCTCGTCGTCGCGATCACCACCGCGCCCGCCGAACGCCTCGGCCAACACCTGGGTCGAGATGTCGCCCACCGTCGTGCCTGTCGCGGTCGCCGTAGCGGCACCACCCTTCGACTCGTTCGTCAGGAAAATATCCGCATCGCCGAACAGCACCCCGGCCTCACCGCCGTACGCCCTCGCTGTCACATTAGATTGGTTGAACTGCCCAGTCCCCGCCGGTGTGACACCGTGTGCTTCGGCGACGGCGTCACCGCCGCTACCCGCAACGCCGCCCAGCTCAGCGCTACCGCCCAAGCCGCCGACCGCCTGGGCGAAAACCTCCAGATCAGAATTGGACACATCACCATCACCCAGGAAACCACCGATCGAACCCAGCGCCGTCGACTCCGCGTTCCCACCGAACCCCGCATCCGTCCCGTCGAAACCGTCGCCTCCCCGCCCGGCCTCCGAATATGACTGGATCGTTGCGTTGCCGTTGCGGTTGTCGCCGCTGCTAAACGCGGTGGCCTGGCCCCCGGTAAACACAAACCCCCCCGCCGCCGAACTCGAACCGCTGTCACCGCCGAACGCCGACGCGATCTGCGTGTACCCGCCGGACACATCGGCATAGATCGCCAAACCGGTCTCGTCATCACCAATGACGCTCGTCCCGCTGCCGGGGATCCCCGCGAAGCCCTGCTCGGTGCTCCCGCCGTCCCCCCCGCCGGCACGCTGCCGCCAGAAGATCTCGTGACCAATCAGCACGTCGTAATGATTTCGGACCTGCGAGCTCACGCCGTCGCCCGCATGCCCGCCCGCCCCAAACCCATCGCCGCCATCCCCGCCAAACGCACCGGTATCAACAAAGATCTCGCCGAACCCGCTGGTGTCCTCCACACCGACGAACCCCAGCACCGCCGGTCCACCGTCGCCCGCAAACCCGCCGACGCTGTCGCCGCCCCGGCCGCCGACCGCCTCGACAGTCGCGGCGATTTTCAGCTCATCACCGACCAGATCAACCTGCGCAAACCCACCGCCGCCGTTGGTCCCCCAGCTACCCCCAAACCCGTTGCCACCGATCCCGCCAAACCCCTGGATCAGCGCGTCGACGTTCCCGCTGCCCGGGTTCGCATCCGTCAGGGTCAACGAAGACTCCGCGTTACCCGCGACACCCGCCGTCCCGCCATCCGATCCACCACCACCGCCGCCGACCGTGATCTGCTTCAGGCCCAGCGTGCTGATCAGCGAATCGGTCTGCCCGCCGACCAGGTCGTACAAGATCGAGTCCGCCCCCCTCCCGCCCGTCGCGCCCGAAAATCCGAACCCGCCGTGACCGCCGTACTGTTGAGCTTCCGCCGACGCATCGGCCAGCCCCTCACCCACCGCCAGCGCGCCGTCGACCTGAACCCCCCCGTTATCAACTAGAGAATCGATAATCCCCAACCCGCCGTAGCCGCCGGTCGCGCCCGGCCCGGTCGCGTCGCCGCCGGTCCCACCCGTGGCAATCGCAACCGCGGTAACCGTATCAACCCCGCCCGTGTTCTGTGCGCGCGCCGCGGCATACCCATGCCCGCCCTCGCCGCCGTCACCACCGACCCCGTCTGCGCCATCGCCGGCACCCATCCCCGCCAGCCCGCCGTCGCCACCATCACCGCCCACCGCGTCGGCGACCGCACCACCGCCGACCATCTCCACCAGCGCGCGCGCGAACGCCGTGACATCCCCGCCGATCCCACCAACACCGCCGCTGCCGCCATCGGCCCCCGTATCCGGGAACACCGCGTCACCGTTACCCCCGTTCCCGCCCTTGCCGCCGGTGCCGCCCGTCACAACCGCCCGGTTGTCAGGATCGTCGGGCAGATCCGAACTCGCCCCAACATCCTCGGCGTCCATGCCCGGATCGCCCGCCGTCGCCGGATTGCCGTCCACGCCGTGCGCACCATCGGCCCCGTCATTGCCGGTGACTTCGGACGTAATCGCGTACGCAACACCACCGCCGACCGGCACCGCGAGTGTGGCACCAACCAACAACAACCCGCCGCCATAAAAACCCAACCATAGTTGCCGTGTCATCCGACCCTCCTAGCTCTGGGACACCGAGAAATGCCACACACGCGAGTCCGCTGCCTCCGCCATGAATCAGATTCCGTGTATGCCAACGAATATCTTCTATTGTACCACGACAAGTAGCCTCTAGAGAGCAACTATTCTTGGATTTTTCATCATTTTCTGAGTCATAGGGGGGACAACTGCCACGCGAGCACCACCCATTTTACTCAACTTAACACTCGGTAGTACCTACTCTACCCATTCGGTGACATTTTCAATGCTGTACCGTGGTCCATTTGCAAGTCCGCGTTGGGAAATCTTGCATTTCACGCAGGTACAACGGTCGCGATGCCCGGCATCGGATCTCTTCATGTTCTCTTCATCGTGCCCCCCGTAGAGTTTGCCCGTGCGATAGAACAGATCCCAACCCGCAACAGTCAGGCCCCGGCATCAATCGGGCTGACACGGCGTCGGACCTGCTAAACGCAACCTAGAATCGAATGGCACGGCACGACAGATTGATCGAGAGAAAAACAATGAAAAAGCACCTGGTTTCCCCGCTGAGTTTCGGCCTGGTCGCCGCAGTCTTCGCAGCCGTCGTGGTGTCGGTCGTCAACGGCGGGTCACGCGCCGAAAAGATCGACCACTACCACAAGGCACGCGAAGTCGTGGCCACGATGTTCCCCGACGGGCGGATCACCGAGGTCAAAGCCGAGCGACGGATCGTCGAGCTGGTGGAGGTCGCCGTCATCGTTGACGGCGTCGAGAAAGAAATTTTGCTGACCACGACCGGCGAGGTCTTGGAGTTTGAGCAAGAAGTCTCTCTCCAGGACCTGCCGGCCGCGGCCAGGGAAGCGATCGAAGAAATCGGTCGGAAGCGTAAGATCGAAGAGATCGAGCGACGCGAGACGTTCTGCGAACTCAAGTGGGTTCCCCTCGAATCGCCGCGCGTCGATTACACAGCCGAGTTCCGCATGCGCGGCAAGGACAAAGAAGTGACCGTAAGCGGTACAGGCCAGGTCAGCGAGTAACCTGCCAAATGGAGCACCATGAAGTTATTGGTCATCGAAGACTACGACGTGTTGCGTGAGTCCCTTGTCGAGGGGCTCACCAACGCCGGCTACGCGGTCGACGCGACCGGTGACGGCGAGGAAGGCCTCTGGTACGCCCGCGACGGCAAGTACGACGCGGTGATCCTCGACCTGATGCTCCCCTCAATGAACGGCCTGACGTTGCTAAAAACGATCCGGGCCGAGAAGAACCCCTGCCCCGTGCTGATCCTCACCGCCAAAGATCACGTCGAAGACCGTGTGCGCGGGCTCAACGAAGGCGCGGACGACTACGTGCTCAAGCCCTTCGCCTTCGACGAACTGCTCGCCCGGGTCAACGTCCTTGTCCGCGGTAAGTACGGGCAGCGCACCCACCGTACCGAGGTCGGTGGGATCGAGATCGACAGCACCGGCCGACAGGTGACGATCAACGGACAAGATCTGGCGCTGACCGCGCGGGAGTTCGCGGTGCTTGAGGTGCTGGCCCTGCGTGCAGGCGAGGTCGTGACCCGCACCGAGATCTATGACCACATCTACGGGTTCGATTCCGAGCCGGAGAGCAACGTCGTTGACGTGCACATCGCGCAGCTACGACGCAAGCTCCAGGACGCGGGCGCCGCGAACCGCATCGGGACGCGCCGCGGGCTTGGCTACATCCTCCTGGCTGAGGGGTCGGCGTGCGAAGCCTAAAGGCCGACCTCACGACCGCAGCGGTGGGGACCGCCGCCGTTGTCCTGTGCGCCGCGTCACTCGCGCTGTATGGCGCCGCACGCGTCTACCTCGTGAGCGAACTTGACCAGCGCGTCGCCGCAGTGACACAACTGGTCGCGTCGTCCATCGAGTTGGAGAACGGCCGACTCGAAATGGAGTTTGAAGGCCTGCACATCACCGAGCTGTCACCGGTCGCCGGCAAAGGCTTCTTCGAGATCACACTCGATGATCAACTGCTTGTCCGCACGCCACACGACGCCGGCATGCCCCCTGGGCTCGATGGTGCTCCGCCTGACCGGGCGTGCTGGATCGATCTTGGCGGCGGCACGTGGGCGCGAGGCTATGTCCGGGCGTGGTCGTTACCCGACGCCACCGGCCCGCGGATGCGAGTCAGCCTGGCGGTGGACGCCAGCGGACCGCTCGCGGCGCTCAATGCCCTCGCCGTTAGCCTCATCGCTGTCGGCACCGTCGCGCTTGCGGTGCTCGTCCTCGCCATGCGCCTGGTCGTCGCCCGCAGCTTGCGCCCGGTGATCGCACTGGGCCAGTCGTTGCGCGCCAGAGAGACCGGCGGACTCGCTGACGACATGGACACCGCCGGCGTCACCGAAGAACTCCGCCCCGTCATTGCCGAGGTCAACGTACTTCTCGCCAGGGTCCGCCAGACCCTTGACCGAGAGCGCGCATTCTCCGCGAACGCCGCGCACGAGTTACGCACCCCCCTGGCCGGCCTGCTAACTACGCTCGAGGTCGCCCAGTCGTCACCGAAGCTCCACCCGGACGCCAAACCAACCCTCGACCGCTGCCTGACAGTCTCGCGACAGTTAAAGCAAATGGTCGACGCGCTGATGCACCTGGCAAGGCTAGAAAATGGGCGCGATCGTTACCTCCCGGCCGAAATCGATCTCGCTGACGAAGCCAACAAAACATGGGAACAAATACGCAAGCAGAGTACGGACGAGAAACATTTCGAGATACGCCAACAGACGGCCGAACTCGCTCCGGCGTGGGCCGAGCCGTTACTCGTGCGGCTGGTCCTGCGCAATGTCCTGTGCAATGCGGCGCATCACGTCGACGACGGCGGATGGGTCGCGATCACATCCGCTTCGGACCCGGCTGGCGCATCAATCACAATCGAGAATACCGGTAGTTTGGTCAGCGAAGACGATGTCACGCGCGTCTTCGAACCGTTCTGGCGCGGCGACGCGGCGCGGTCGCTCACCGGCCTCAACGCCGGGTTGGGATTGTCACTCGCCCGGCGCGCCGCCGAGCGCTGCGGCGGGAGCATCACCGCCAGCAGTCAGGCCGGCGGAAACTTTAAGGTAGTCATCTCATTACCATCGCCGTCTGGTCATATCTAGTCGGCTTGGCTACAATAACACGCGATTAGTGTGCGGGAAGGGTGAACTCTCCAAAGGAGGTTCGCTGGTGAGCACACGATACAACAGCCGCGTGGCGGCTTTTCACCTCGGTCTGGTCGGGCTGTTATCGCTCGCGACTCCTAACACTGTTAATGCTCAGGTCCAACTTGATGGGTCGCTCGGTCCGGCCACTGCGCTGACGGGGCCGGATTATCAGGTCACCGCAGACCTCGGCCAGACCGTCGGCGGGAATCTATATCACAGCTTCACCCGCTTCGACATCGCCGCCGCCGAATCGGCGACATTCTCCGGCCCCGCGAACATCACCAACATTATGTCGCGCATCACCGGCGGCAGCGCATCGCAGATCGACGGACTACTGAGGTCCACGATCGTCGGCGCGAATCTCTACCTGATCAATCCCAATGGTGTCGTCTTCGGGCCGAGCGCGGCGCTGGATATCTCCGGATCCTTCGCGGTGACAACGGCCGATGTGCTGCACCTCGACGGCGGCGGACGGTTCGACGCGTCGAACCCCGGCGACAGTGTCCTAACCGCCGCCGCCCCGGCCGCGTTCGGTTTCCTCAACCCAAACCCTGCGCCGCTCTCGGTCGAAGGCGCGACGCTACAGGTGGACGCCGGCCAGGTGATCTCGATCGTCGCCAGTGACACCACAATCGGCAGCGGTCTGGTCGCACCCGGCGGACGGGTCAATCTCGTTGCCGTCCATTCCCCCGGCCAGGTCACGCTGGACGCGGCCGACCCGGGAAGCGCGATCGACCTGCCGGGCATCACCGCACTCGGCGATGTACAGGTTACCGACGGACGCATCGATGTTGACGGGGACCGTGGCGGGCGGATTGTGATCCGCGGCGGGCAGGTGCTCCTCGAAGACACCGAACTCACCGCGCGCACCCACGGTGACCAGCCCGGCCGGGGCGTCCGGATCGACGCGACGGGGCAGGTCGCCTTGGTGCGCAGCCGAATCGACACACGCACCGATGCGACCGCAAACGCCGGGCAAGTCCACATCGTCGCCGAGACAATCCTGCTCGACGCGCGTAACGCGGCCGGCGAGGTCGGCGTGTTTACCCAGTCAACCGGCATCCCCGTCGCACCCGGAGCCGATGTGATCGTTAGTTTGGATATCGCCCACACGTTTGTCTCGGACGTCAGCGCGGTCCTGGAAAGCCCCGAGGGGACACGCGTCCTGCTGTTCGCGGCCGTTGGCGGCGGCGGACATAACTTTGTCGATACCACGATCGACGACCTGGCCGCGACGCCGATCGGCTCCGCCAACGCACCGTTCACCGGATCATTTCAGCCACAACAACCCCTTGCCAATTTCGCCGGTGAAGCCGCCGACGGGGATTGGATCCTCGAGTTAGATGATTCGTTCATCCCCTTCGATGATGGGCAACTGCTCGGGTGGGAGTTGTCCGTCAACGGCATGAACTCAAGCTCAACCGATGTCGGCCAGGTGTTCGATGGGACCGCGATTGTTCGATCGACACTGACCGTCGATACCGGCGGGCAGTCAGTCAACGGCACCACTGGGTTTGCGCCTGGGTTCGCCGGCTCAATCGATATCCACGCGAGCAGCCTGGTGGTACTGGGTAACCCGACGCTCTCGGCGACGGCGAACCTCGGCGGCGCTGGCGGCGTGATCAACGTCGATGCCCCGACACTCACGGCCAACGGCTTCCCCGCCGGGTTCGTCGCCGATGCCGTCGGTGGCGGCGAGTTTGAGTTCGTTCTGAACGGGAGCGTCATCACCGACGGTTCGCTCGGGCCGATCGTGGACCTCACCGGGTCAGACGTGCTGATCACCAGCGACCTGGGCGAACTGGCGGGGAACAACCTGTTTCACAGCTTCAGCGAGTTCTCCCTCGCAGCCGGGCAGACCGCGACGTTCTCCGGACCGGCTACCGTTCAAACCATTCTCGCTCGCGTGACCGGGGGCAACCCTTCGACACTCGACGGCACCGTGCGATCGGATATCGACGGCGCCAATCTGATGCTGATCAATCCAGCCGGTGTTCTCACCAGCAGCCAAGGGAGTATCGACGTTTCCGGATCGGTGGCGTTGACGACCGCGAGCCGCGTGTGGTTGGGGGCCGACGGCGTGTTCACTGCGTCGCTTGTCCCAGGCGACACGACCCTGACCGGCTCGCCACCGATCGCGTTCGAGTTTTCGATGCCGCAGCCGCGGCCGATCACGATTGACGGGACCGGAATCGGCGTCGCGCCGGGACTCGCCATCTCAATCATTGGCGGCGAGGTGCAAGTGACCAACGGGGGACTTAGCGCACCCGGCGGCCGGATCAACCTGATCGGCGTTGGCTCACCGGGCCGGGTGCTACTCGACCCGTTTGATCTCGATGCCGTTGTCGATACCACGCCGGGCACGATGATGGGGGACATCACGACGACCGGTGGGTCTGAGTTGTTCGCCAGTGGGCCCGGTGGCGGGCAGGTGACGCTGCGGGCCTACGACCTGATGATGACCGACACGCGCGTGTTCGCCGACACCGAGGGCCCCTTGGCGGGACGGGGGGTCGACATCGGCGTCATCAGCGATATGACGCTGATCCGCAGCGAATTCGACAGCCGATCGTACGGGGCGGGTGACGCCGGCGATATCCGTGTCGTTGCCGGCGGCGATGTGTTGCTCGACTCGCGCGGGGTGGATTCGTCCTCGGGGTTGTACGCGTCAACCCGATCGCTCGCACCCGGCGGTGGGCACGGCGGAGTGGTCACCGTCGAGGCGGATTCGGTGACGCTGTTGGCCGGATCGAAGATGAGTGTGAGCACCTTCGGCACCGGCCCGGGCGGGTCGATGTTCATCTTCGCTAACAACGTGACAGTGGATCACCAACGCGCTCCGGGCAACACGACGATCGCGGCGAACAGCAACCCCAACGCCAGCGGTGACGGCGGACAGATTTTCATGTCCGTTCTGGAGTCGCTAGCGATACTGGAGGGCGGTGAGATCGGCGCGTCGGCCAACCACACCGGCGACGGCGGCACGATTACGATCTTTTCCGACAGCATGGTGCTCGACGGGCGCGGATTCAACGAGTTCACCGGGCTTACGGCAAGAGCGGGCGGGGCGGGCGATGGCGGTAGCATCGACGTCTCGGTCAACGACCTGCAGGTGCTCGACGGCTCATCCTTCTCCCTGAGTTCCACCGGCTCGGGCGATGCCGGCACGCTGCAGATCGACGCGAGCAGCATCCTTCTTGATGCGCAAGGATCGACGATCTTCACCGGGTTCGTCAGCCAGACGCAGGAGAGCGGGCAAGCGGGCGACATCACGATCACGGCCAACACGTTCGAAGCGCGCGCGGGTGGTCTGGTCTCCGTCCGGACGATCGGTAGCGGGAACAGCGGCGCGATCGATCTTGAGGTCGGCGCGCTGATCCTTGACGGGCTTGGCGCATCGAGCAATCAGTTCACCGGCCTGCTCGCGGAGACGCGGTCGAGCGGGATGAGTGGCGAGATCCGCGTCCGCGCCGACTCGATCGATATCCGGCGCGGTGCACAGATCACCACCAGCACACTCGGCACCGGGGCCGGTGGGCCGATGGATATCTTCGCTCGCACGATTTACATCGACGCGATGGGGCACGCGCTGCAGACCGGGATCCTCGGCCAAACCCTGCCCGAGGCCGCGGCTCGCGGCGGCGACATGCGGGTCGAGGCGACCGAACAGATCGAGATCACCGGCGGCGGCGTGATCAGCACGTCGTCGCTCGGCGCCGGGGCCGGCAGCGCGATCGACCTTATCACCGCCGATCTTGTGATCCGTGACAACGGCGGGATCTTCGCTATAGCGCGCGACTTGGGCGATGGCGGATCGATCCACATCACTGCCGGCCGCGTCACCCTCGACGGGCCCGATGCCGAGATCAGCGCACGCGCGTTCGCCCGCGACATCGCGGACCTCGCTGTAACGCTCAACATCACCCACGCGTTCGACGCCGACCTGTTGGCCGGTATCGCGAGCCCATCCGGCATTCTGGTGATCCTTTTCAACGGGGTCGGCGGCAGCGGCGACAACTTCATCAACACCGTGATCGACGACCGCGCCGCACAAGCATTCAGCGAAGGCGCCCCGCCATTCACCGGCCGGTTCCGCCCGTCCGGCGCTGTGGGCAACCTGTCCGACTTCCTAGGCGAACCGGCGAACGGGACATGGATGCTACTGCTCCGCGACACCTTCCCCGCGTTGGACGATGGGGTGCTCAACGCCTGGTCGTTAACCATCGGCTCACAGGTATTCGACTCGACTGACGTCGGGCAGGTCATCGATGGGTCATCGATCATCCGGTCATCACTCATCGTGGATGCCGGCCCCGGCGCCACGGTGCAGTCCGACCCGTTAACAATCCCACAGGGCGGGCGAGGCGGCGACGTATCCGTCCACGCAGCCGAGCGGGTCTCGATCACGAACGAAGCATCTATCTCAGCCGGGACGTTCGGCCCAGGCGACGGCGGCAACGTAAGCGTCACCGCACCGAGCGTCCGGCTGGATCACGGCGGGCTCATCGAAACAGCGAGCACCGGGCTCGGCGATGCGGGCAGCGTCACAATCGAAGCCGCCAACTCCGTGTGGATCGGACACGCGGCCGCTATCAGCACGGCGTCGCTGTTCACTGATGGCGATGACCTATCGGTAACTGCCGGCTACCTGATCCACGCCTCCGGCGGGCGCATTACCGCCGAAGCCGGCGCCAACGGCGGGAACATCTCCCTCGTATCCGGAGGGAATATCGCGCTGAATAACGCAGCCGTCACCGCGCAATCCGCGGCCAACGGCGGCGACATCAAAGTAACCGCCCCGAATCAAGTCTCGCTGACCAACAGCCTGCTCAGTGCCGAGGCCGGCAACGACGGGGGAAACATCTCGATCGACCCGGTGTCCGTCGTCCTGATCGACAGCCAGATCATCGCCAACGCCATCCTCGGCAACGGCGGAAACATCACGATCGTCACGGACGTGTTCTTACTGAACAACACACCCATCACGGCGGACTCGCCACTGGGCACGCCGGGGCAGATCGAGATCACCTCGCCCGACGCCGACCTGGCCGGGAGCTTAGCGACACTCCCCGACGCGGCGCTCGGGTCGCAGACCGATGTGGCCGAAGCATGCGCGGCGCGCCTGCACGGCAACCGCAGCAGCTTCGTGGTGGTCGGGCGCGGCGGGCTGCCACTTGAGCCCGGCGGCCGGTCAGCGAGCGGGCGACACGTTAAGCGCGACAAACCAAGCGAAAGCGGCGCCGACCCGTCGGCCGACACCCCTCAATAAGCACGGTGATCGGCGCGACCTTGCCAGCGGTGAAACAGCTCAACGCACTGCTCTCGCCGACACCCACCCTCAACGTGAACAGGCGCATGCCCGAGCTGCTTTAGCTGCTGATTCGAGATCGGTAGCTCGTTGAACCCCGCGGCCTGGGCATCGCCGATGCTCGCGCCGTAAACAATCCGGTCGATCCGCGCCCAGTGGATCGCACTAAAACACATCGGACACGGCTCGGTGGTCGAGTAGATCACACTCCCGGAAAGGTCGATGGTCTCCGCGGCCATGCATGCGGCACGGATCGCCTGTACCTCGGCGTGAGCGGTGATGTCGGTGTTCAGCCACACCCGGTTGTGCTCACACGCGAGGACCTTCCCCTCGCGGACAACGCACGCGCCAAACGGCGACTGGCCTGCTTCGACGCCGGCAGCGCAAGCATCCAACGCCATCGCCATGTACTTCGCATCGTCTTGCTCGTTACTCATGCAAGGCCTCTATGCGGGTGCCTCACCGCCGCGTTTCAACAGCCATTTTAGTTCCTCCGCCCCCATCAGCTTTGCACCAACCAGCACGACACCAATTCCAACGGACACAAGCGTAGCCAATTCGACCACTGTCCCCAACGACGACTCGCCTGTCGATTCAAACAACCACCCCACCGGCACCAGCACACACGCCATCGCACCCGTCAGCCCAGCCGACTGCAACCAACCCCGCCGCACCGAAGCATCGATCGGTTGTGGGACATACCGCCCCACCATCCGCATTAGGATCACCACCTGCCCCACCGCACACGCCGCCGTCGACCACGCCAGCGCCGCCGCACCCAACGACCAGACCAACACCAGGTTCAGCACAAAATTAGCGAGCATCATCACGAGGCTGGCACGCAACGGGGACCGTGTGTCATCAACCGCGTAAAACGCCCGCGTCAACACATGCGTCATCGAGTATGCCCAGACGGCCGAAGCATACCCGGCGAGGATCGTCGCGACGCGCAGCGAATCGTCGAGTGTGAACTGGCGGCGCTCAAAGATCACACGCGCCAACGGGATACGGACCAGGATCAACCCCACACTCGCAGGCAGCCCAACGAAAACGGTCAGCCGCAAACCCTGGCGAAGGATTGACGCAAAAGCGTCTGATTGCACCTGCCCTGTCACCTCCAGGTCGGTCGAACGCGACGCCGCTGTGCGTGTCAGTGCGGGGAAAATAGCCGTCGCGATCGCGATTCCGAACACCCCCAGCGGAAACTGATACAGCCGCTGCGCGAACTGCAGCCCCGTCACCGCGCCACTCTGAATCGGGTACGCGATCTGCTCGCCGAACAGCTCCAGCTCCGCCGGCCCGCCCTGCTTCGGCGACAACGTCCACGCGATCAGGCTGTCCAACAACGTGTTGATCTGGAACACCGCCAGCCCCAACGCCATCGGCACCATGGCCCACAACACCGCGCGCAGCGCGGGCAGTGCCTCACGCACACTTGAAGTCGCAGGAGAAACACCCCACGCCGTGACAAGCAGCCAAGCCAACTGCAGAACCCCCGCCGCGATCACGCTCACCGCCACCCAACCGATCGCGTCGCGTAGCTGCGCTTCGTCCCCGACCCAGGCGGCCGCCGCGATCGACGCCGCGATCATCGTGACATTGAGAATTATCGGCGCAGCCGCCGCCGGGCCAAATCGCCGGTGCACCTGAAGCACACCGCCCAGCAACGCCACCGCGCACACCATCGGCATGTACGGCAGCATGATCGCCGTCAACCGCAATGCCAACGCCGAATCCGCCGACCACCCTCCGTGCGCGATCAGCGCGCCAAGCAGCGCCTCGCCCAACACCGTCACGACCCCCAGCCCAATCAATAATGACGCAACACAAAGACTCGCCAACCGCCTCGCCGCAACGGGATCGCGGTGTAGCTCGCGTGTATACACCGGGATAAACGCCGCCGTCAGCGCCCCCTCGCCAAACAGCCGGCGAAACAGGTTCGGAACAACAAACCCGATCCAGAACGCATCGGTAATCGCCGACATCCCGAAACACGCCGCCAGCACCGCATCGCGAACCAACCCAAGCATCCGCGATACCAGAGTCAGCAGCCCAACGAGCAGCGCATGACCAACAAACCCGCCTTGCGAGGCGGCGCCTCCGTCGGCCTTGTTGTCATCGGGGCTTCGTCGCGCCATGAGGCACTATCTTAGGGCAACCGGCGCCCATCGCCTCGGCTTCCCTAAGGTCGGATCGAGTCAGGCTAATCATCCAGGCGCCAATTTCCCTCCAGGCCTCAGCCAACGTCCTGCGCGTCTACAGATGTCCATCCGTACCGCGATAAACCATATCAGCGTTGCCGCTCTTGCCGTCGTCGGCAAACAGATAGTCGTTGGCTCGATTTGGATTCCCGTCGCCATACCGAGTTGTATACCCATCTGCCGACTGCTCGAAACGTACAGCGTTGTCGTTATAAACCACGTGACCGCGCCATCGCCCGCCGTGTTTGTCGCCCGCCTTGTTCCAGAGGCTCGCTACCAAACCCGGATCGACACTGCCTACGGCCCGATCACTCGCAACAATCGCTTCGGAATTGAGCGTATCGCGCCACTCGGCCTGCTCCGGCCGGTCTTCGATCCGCAACAGTGCGTATGAATAATGATCGACTCGGACTTCGCCCCTCTGCCAACTCGTCTTCGCATCGTCCGGATGGATGATGTAATCACCGGGGAAGAAGCTCGCATCCAGCAGGAGTTGGAGAACGCCCGCGACGGAGTGATCTTTCTCGAGCTTTCCGTTGCGCTGAATCCCCGGGTAGTAGGTCTTGTTGCCCTGCGCGTATGTCACCAACGCACAATGGACCCCTCGCAGTTGTTGGCCATTCTGCTCTTTCTTGGACTGACCCCGTGCGCCGTAACTCAGCGTCGGCAACAACACAGCCATCACCAGCCCAACCACACACGCAACACCCAACAGCTCAACAAGCGTAAATGCTCTGTCGGACTTCATGGCGCTCTCCAATCAGTTAGCGGTGATCTGAAACCCGCCGCCGGTCCCGATGAACCTCGACTGCCACACAATCTATGTACGCCAGAAACAACGGTCCCGTAGCCCGTCGCTGAAACTTTCTTGTCATCCTCGCGCGGCCGACATAACGCAACCGCTCAGCGCCCAACCGTTGGCGGCGCCAGCTTCGCAGCAGCGCCTGCGGGATCCTTCCACCCACTTCGCCCTAACCAAACGAACACCCCCGTCGCCACGACGCCGACCAGATTCGCAACGATATCCATCGATGAGACTTCGCGGTCGAGCCAGCCTTGTGTCACTTCGTCAACGATCGCGTAGACCGCCGCAATGACCAACCCGGTCGTCAGCGATCGCACAAAGCCGGCGGACCTCCCGGCGAGTCGGGCGAAAATCATCAGCAGTGTCAGGACCACAAAGCAGGCGAAATGAACCGGCTTATCGCCGCCGGAATCCGCGAACCCGACCTTCCCGTGCCCGAGCTTCGGCCAGTGCGTGCCCAACGCGAGCACCGGCCAATACACCGCCAGCCCCAGGCGGGCCCAGCGGTGCAACATTCGCTCGAAAAAGGATGGGCGTCTATCGATTGGATCGGCCTGCGTTGATCTAGTGGGTGCCCCGGGCGGCTGACGTGGCGTGCTGGGCGATGACAGCACGAGCGACCGCCAAATAATCCTGTGCCCCCGGACACTGCGGCGCATAATCGAAAATGGATTTTCCGAAGCTGGAGCACTCGGCAAGCTTGATGTTCCGCCGGACCGCCGGCTGATAAAGAACCGCGTCACTCCACGGCTGACCGGTTCCGCGCCCGGAGTCGAGGAACGCGCTCAGGTCGTCAAGCACTTCCTTCGCGAGAATCGTCTGGCCTTCGTGCATGCACAGAATCACGCCGGCGACCGACAATGCCGGGTTGATCGCCTGCTTGACCAACTGCACCGTTTCCAAAAGTTTGCTCAACCCTTGCAACGCGAGAAAGTGCGCCTGCATCGGAACGATAACCTCGTCCGCCAAAGCCAACGCATTGAGCGTCAGCAGCCCGAGGCTCGGCGGGCAGTCGATCAATACACTATCAAACCAATCCTTGCCCCGAAGCAGCGGCGCACACTTGTCCATTAAAACCCGCTGCGCCCGCCCGTCCGCGGCGTCCGCCGCGAGCTCGGACTCGACCCCGGCGAGATTTGTCTCAGCCGGCAGGATCACCAACCGCTCGCCGACCTCCTGAGCGATATCCCCAGCCGACACCGCCGGGTCGATCAGCAGGTCATAAACACTATGGCCTAGCGACGCGGGATCGAGCCCCATGTGCAGCGTCAGGTGCCCCTGCGGGTCCATATCGATCAGCAGCACCCGCTTACCCAGCCGCGCCATCGCCGCACCGAGATTCACAGCCGTCGTGGTCTTCCCGACGCCACCCTTCTGATTCATCAGCGCGATGACACGCGCGCCCCCGGAATTCAACGCGATCCGTTCGGTCGCACCGTCAGATTGCTCGGCGCGCAATCCTCCGGTCACCTCGACGGTGACAGGCTGATCGGGGATCGGCACCTCGGTTCGCGTCAACGGTTACTCCCGGTTGTCCGCCACGCGGCGGGTGAGCAATACAATGGAGCCGACCGGGATCGAACCGGTAACCTCTGGCTTGCAAAGCCAGCGCTCTCCCAATTGAGCTACGGCCCCGACCTGCGTTGACCCCATGATAACAAGCCGCAGCGGCCTCGGCCGTGCCCGGCAGACCACCCATCAATAATAACTCGGCTCGGCGACCTGCTTGCTGAAAGTGATCCCTGCGTTGATGACGGCCGCGGTGACGGGAAGCAATACGGCGGCCGCCTGCACCGTCACGCGACGCCAACCGTCAAGCCGACACACCACCGGCAACGACACGATCCCCATCGCCAACCACGATGTCGCCAGCAGCACCGCATTGGTCGCCGTCATCGACGCGTAGAAGTAGCCGTTGATCCATAACCCAATAAGCGCCACCAGCGCGGGACCGACGCACATCGGCTGACCGAGCACCGCACTGTTGCGACCGACCAGCACGCTCGCGCACGCGATCCCCCCCAGCGTCGCGGTCAACCCAAAGGCGAGTTGCCCGAGTGTGACGCTCCCGGAGAACATCATGACCATGCCAGTGCCAACGCTGATGATCGCCCCGTAGATGGCCAGTGGAGCGAAGCGGACTCGCGCCCGTCTATTCAATGCCCGCTTCGCCGACACCCACAGAACAATCGCCGCAACGCCGAGCCCCGCTAGCCACACAACCGATTGGCCAAAGTCCCAGGTGTAATTCAGGTAAGACTGGAGTAGCGCTGGCGCGATAGCGACCGCGACCGCGATGCGCATGGCCCACGCGATCCGGCGGGGCAATCGCGGGATCGACCCGACGATGGCAATCAGTACCCCCACAGGAATCAGCACCATCACAAGCCAGTGGGTCGACTCGGTCGGCGGCCAGGGCGGCCAACCAACAGATGCGACATGCCCCCACGAGTAACCGGCCCACACCGCGAGCGCGCCGCCGGCGCGCGTCGCACCTGCCCGGCCTCCGCCAATCATGCACTCAACCCCAACCACCGCCGCCGCGATCAGCGCCGGCATCACGCCGCCCCAGAAAAACCACGAAGGCTCCAACATGGCTGCTCACCCTCGGCGGTTCCACGCGGCGCCGCTAACACCGCAGCCGACTACTGCCGCAGGCCTTCAAAGCTGATCATCACCGTGATATCGTCGCCAACGGCATCAAGCATGTTCGTCATCCCGTAGTCGGACCGCTTAAAGCTGAACACCCCTTCGTAACCGATGCGGTACCCGCCCCACGGGTCTTCGCCCTCACCAACCTTGGCCAGCTCGATGGTCAGCGGCCGCGTCACACCGTGCAGCATCAGCTCCCCGGTCACGCGCAGCACGCCGCCGTCATCCTCGACCTCGGTGCTGTTAAAGGCAATCACGGGGAACTGCTTCGCGTTAAGAAAGTCCGGGTTGCGCAGGTGCTCATCGCGCTTAGCCAAACCCGTGTCCACACTGTCGGCTTTCATCGTTACCGAAAACTCCGTCGCCTCGTGCGACGGCTCATCCACCACAAACCGCCCTTCGCCGGCATCAATACGCCCGTAGGTGTAACTGATCCCGAGGTGCTGGATCTTAAAAACGATCGACGTATGCCCCGTATCGAGCTGGTACTCCGCCGCGCGGGCCACCGCGGGCATCGCAAGAACTCCGAACACGAGCATCGCAAATACATTCATAGAGCATTGGGTCGGCACGATCATCACGGTCCCCTTTATAGGTAGTGTTCTAAGTTCGCTTCTTAAGTAGCAGAGCATCCAGCCGCTTCCCACCGCCCGCACACACAATCACCCAACGATACGCAACGCGACATATGGCACCACATTAAATAAGAAGATCGCGATCTTGAAAAACGCCATCCCCGCGTAATGAACCAGATCGAACTGCTCCGCCGTCAACCGAAACCAGCGGCCGTGCATCTTATGCACCCAGTCGCGCGCGAAAATAATCATCGCCAGCCACCACATCAGCAGCCCGAAGTTGATCACAACACACCAACCCAAAAACTCGCGCGAAAAATCAATGGTCATCAGCGGCCTCCTGAAAGTAATTCCCTACTGCCCACAGCGCTCCGCCCTGACCGCCACCGCGATCAACCCCCGACCCCCCGCGCACTAAGCATCGCCGACCCGTGTTTGAACCGATCCATCAGCACGTTCTTCGGCGATACCCGGACCCGGTGCGTCTTCGCCCAACGCAGAATCGGGCTCGTCGCCAGACGCGTCAGCCGACACTCCCGTGCGAACACCGTCGAGTGCAAAACAAAGTCCCCCGCCCGCGCGGACCGGATAAACCACCGCGCCAGACGAAACCCATCCACCTTCGCGAACACCCCACCGCACGGCGATGTCTTGCATAGATCAAGATCCGAAATGATCGTCCGCGATCCGTCCCCGTCGCGATCCTCGCCGATCACCCGCTTCGCCTCAGCCAGCGAACACGCCGTCAGCGTCTGAACCCCACACGCCACCAACGTATCGCGCGCCGCCGACAGGCTGCGGTGGTCATCGTCCACCACGATCACCCTCGGGTGCTTCGTCACCCATGCCGGCAGATCAATCTGATCAACGAATGACACCACGTCGCGGAAGCGCGCACCACCCGACACCTCGTCTTCCATGACTCGCCCGTCGAGAAGGTCAATCAAGCCTGAGCCCCTTATCCAAGCGATCAGACCGCGTCGTCCCTGACCCGCCCATACTACACCGATTCGACTCATATCAAGTCACCCTCACCCGACCATCCCCACACCGGTTAAGATCGCCACCGCCATGCCCCGGCACACCGACAAGGCCACACCCGACCAACCGCCCCCGCCGCTCGGTGCCGCGCCTCAGTCACGGCTCGCCGTCGCGATGGTCCGCGTTGGCCTCATCGCCGCCGCCGCCGTCTGCATCACTGCCGCCCACGGGTTCGATCACCCACCCATCCCCCTCTGGCAAATTCAGCTATTTCAAGCAATCCTCGTCGCCTGCTACGGCCTCGACACTTGGTTCGGCCCCCGACTCGGACGCGTCTCCGTGCGCGGCGACCAACCCGACTGGGCCGATCGCTTCCTGATCATCCTCGCCGCCGCCAGCGCCGCCCCGCGCGCCCTCGGCCATACCACCGGCTGGTGGGTCTTCGAACTGATCACCGGCCTCATCCTCCTCTACGAGTTATGGCGGCTCAACGTAATCCTCTCGCACCGCTTCAAGCGCCCGGGCGCATTGTTGCCCGGCAGCTTCCTCCTGTTAATCGCCGTCGGCACACCCCTGCTGATGCTCCCGCGCGCCGTCCCGCCCGGCCAAACCATCACCTGGATCGACGCCTGCTTCACCATCACCAGCGCCGTTTGCGTCACCGGCCTGACCGTCCGCGACACCGCAACCCAGTTCTCCCCGTTCGGCCAATCCATCATCGCCGTGTTCATCCAGCTCGGCGGGCTGGGCATCATCATCTTCGGATCAATGCTCGCCGTGCTCGTCAGCGGCCGCCTGTCGATCAGCGAGAACCTCAGCCTCCGATCGATGATCCAAGATCAACCCCTGCGACGTATCACCGCATTCGTACGATTCATGGTCCTGACCACACTCCTGCTCGAACTGCTCGGCGCAGCCGCCATGATGCCCATGTGGCCGGACGGCACACCGCTCAAACAACGCATCTGCCTGAGCCTCTTCCATTCAATCAGCGCCTTCTGCAACGCCGGCTTCTCGCTACAGAACGACAGCTTCGTCGCCTACCGATACTCCCCCTACCTCCACGGCGTGATCCTCCCACTGATCGTGATCGGTGGCCTGGGATTCCCCGTGCTCGACAACCTCTGGCGCGTCGCCCGCGACCGCTCGGCCCGACGCAACAAGACCATGTGGTGGGCGCACCGAGCCGAACGCGCCGCCGTCGACCAGCCGACCCGCCTGACCCTGCACACCAAGATCGTGTTGACCACAACCGCGGCCCTGTACCTCTACGGTGTCATCGGGATCGGCGCAGGCCAGCTCCGCCCCTACACCGACGCGCTGTTCCAACAAGGCATCACCGCCAACCGACCCGACTCCGGCGATCTCGGCACCCGCGCGCTCGCGACAACACTCGCCGACGCCAGCTTCATGTCGCTCTCCGCACGAACCGCCGGCTTCAACAGCGTCCCCATGGACGAGATCAGCCCAGCCGGACGATTCGTCGTGATCACTTTGATGATGGTCGGCGCATCTCCCGGCGGAACCGGCGGCGGGATGAAGACCACCACCGTCGCACTCCTACTCCTGAGTATCGCGGCCACCATCCGCCAGCGCGAGCGAACGGAAGTATTCGCCCGTACGGTCAGCGACGCCCTAATCCGCAAAGCCGCAACGCTCGCCGCCTGCTTCATCGCACTGGCCTGCACATCAACACTCCTGCTTACCCTCAGCGAGCCCTACCCCTTCGGCAAGATCGCCTTCGAAGCAGTCAGCGCCGCCAGCACCACCGGCTTATCAATGGGCATCACCGGCGACCTGACCGCTTTCGGCAAGTGCGTTTTGATCGTCACGATGTTTGCCGGCCGGGTCGGCCCGCTCGCCGTGCTCGGCATTCTCACGTTCGGAGCCGCTCGATCACGCCGATACGCCTACCCGCGCGAGCACGTCGCGATGGGCTAAAACAAGATTCCACATGCAACGCCACAGACTGGAGCGCCCATGCAACGCATCGCAGTAATCGGACTAGGCCGCTTCGGCTCACGCCTCGCAGCCAGCCTCGCCGCTGCCGGACAGGAAGTCGTCGCGATCGACAAGAATCGCCGCATCGTCGAAGAGATGCGCGACCGCGTCACCCTCGCCGTCGCCCTCGACGCGACCGACGTGCAAGCCCTGCTCGACCAGGGAATCGACCACGTTGACGCCGCCGTCGTCGGCATCGGTGAAGACTTCGAGTCCGCCGCGCTCGCGACCGCGGCGCTCAATCAGATCGGCGTGCCCAAAGTCATCAGCCGCTCCATGACCCCCACCGGTGCCCGCATCCTCACCCGAGTCGGTGCCGACCACATCGTCAACCCCGAAGACGAATCCGCCGACCGCTGGGCGATCCGCCTGACCAGCCCCCAGTTCCTCAACCACTACGACATCGCCGCCGATCACAGCATCGTCGAGATCCAGACACCCGCCGACTGGACCGGAAAGACACTCGCCGACCTCCAGCTCCGTGCTAACGCAGGCGTCCACATCGTCGCGATCAAAACCCGACCCCAACCCGGCCCAGCCGACAAGCCAACCCCCACCGAGACAAAGCAACCACCCATCACACTCCCGTGCCCCGATCAGCCGCTCCGCGAGCACGACCGCCTCGTGATCTTCGGCCGCGACGCCGACCTGGCCAAACTCCCCGCCAACGCGCCCCCCGCAAGCGCCCCGCCCGACCTGGAATCATCTGACACAACCCCCCCGAAACCCGACTAGCCGGTGCTATACTTATCTAATGTCCGCCGCGCCCCTCAACACCCCGCCAACCCCCAATCCCCCGATCACGCCCGACAAAGTCGCCGTGGTCCCGACCGACCCACCCGGTGGCCGCCAAGCACGCTGGGTCGATACAGGTCAAAGCGACCGCATCCCCGCCATCCTCGAAACCGTGCGCGAACTCAGCACCGCGCGATCGCCCAACGACGTCCTGACCAGCTTCGCCCGCTGGCGCTATCGGCAAAGCCACGACGACGGATACATCTCCGTCTCAACGCGCGGCCTCCCCCCCGGCCAGTACAAAATCACCCGCCAGCTACTCATCAAAGACGAAGACGCATTCGCCAACCCCTCAAGCCCCTGGGACCTCTGGGACCAACTGCCCACACACACCGGCGGCATCCTCGGCCAAATCATCGACGCCGCCCGCCCGCAGATCATCCAGAACCTCGACCTCTCAGCCGACCCCGTCATCGGCAAAATGATGGGCGCCATGCGCTCACTCATCGCCATGCCCCTCTTCGACCAGGGCCAACCGCTCAACTGGGCGATCCCACTACGCCTCGACCCAAACGCGTACACCCTCGACGAACTCGAAGAGATGCTCCTGCGCGGCAACCTCGTCGGCGCAACCATCAAAAACACCCTCGTCTCCCGCCAACTCGAAGAAGCCAACGCCAAACTTGAGCGCGAAGTCCAACGCATCGCAGCCATCCAACACGCGCTGCTCCCCTCCCCGCTGCCCCAGGTCCCCGGCCTGCAGATCGCCGCCGACTACCGCACCCATGGCCAGGCCGGCGGCGACCTCTACGACATCGTCCCCCTACGCGGCGACGCCGACCCCAACCCCGCGCTCGACCCCAACCGCAACTGGGTCATCATGATTGCCGACGCCTCAGGCCACGGCCCCGCCGCCGCCACCGTCAGCGCCATGACCCACGCCTTCCTCCGCGCCTATGTCCGACAACCCGGCGGCGCAGCCCAACTGCTCTGCCGCCTCAACACACACCTCTGCGCCAGCAGCATCGAGTCCAGCTTCGTCACCGCATTCCTCGCCGTCTACGACCCCCAGGCGTTGACGCTGACCTACGCCAGCGCCGGACACCCCCCCCCACTGCTACGCCGCCCCGGCAACGACCTGGACATCACCCGCCTCGACGGCGCAGGCTCTTTCCCACTCGGCATCGTCCCCGACGCCCAGTTCGACGAGGCAACCGTCACACTCACACCCGGCGAGTCCGTGATCCTCTACACCGACGGAATCACCGAGGCCCTCGCACCCGACGGCTCGCAGTTCGGCGTTCGCGGCATCGAACAAGCACTCTCACACTGCAACGGCGAAGCCGCATGCACCGTGCGCACACTCACCGAAGCGCTCCTACGCCACGAAAACGGCGTCCGACCAAGCGACGACCAGACCCTCCTCGCACTACGAGCACAGGCCCCGACCCCCGCCCCCCCCTCTTGACTCTTACTACCCAACCCGATATCTCTGCCCAACCCACTAGGGTATTTCACTTATGAACATCATTATCTGCGGTGCCGGAGAGGTCGGGACACACTCGGCCGAAGTCCTCGGCGCCGACGGCAACAACATCACTGTGATCGATCGCAAGCCCGAGCGCCTCGAAGCGATCGAAGACGCCCTCGACGTCCGCACCCTCTACGGCGAGTGCACCCACGCCGAGGCCCTGCTCGAAGCCGGCTGCGCCAACGCCGACCTCCTCATCGCCGCAACCAACCTCGACGAGATCAACCTCCTCGCCGCCGCCGTCGCATCCGGACTCGGCACCGCGCGCACCATCGCGCGCGTCCAGCACAGCGCTTACTTCGAGCAACGCGGACTCGACTACGCCCAGCTACTCGGCGTCGACCACCTGGTCTGCCCCGACTACGCCACCGCCGTCGCCATCGCCCAGACCGTCCGCAACCCCGGCGCACTCGCCGTCGAACACTTCGCTCGCGGGCACATCGAGATGCAGCAGATCGTCGTCAGCGACAACGCCAAGGTCATCGGAACTCCCCTGGCCGAGGTCCGCCTCCCCGGCGCGGTCCGCTTCGCCGCCGTCGAGCGCGACGGCGCCGCGTTCATCCCCGACGGCCGCACCAAGATCCGAAAAGGCGACGTCGTCACACTCATCGGCGAAACCACCGTCTTCGAAAAGGCACGCAAACTCATCCACACCGCAGCCGACAAACGCAAGCACGTCGTCATTATGGGCGGCACCCCGCTGGCCGTCTGGCTCTGCCGATCCCTGCGCAGCCGCGCCTTCTCCATCAGACTCATCGAGTCCGACACCGCCCGCGCCGAAGAACTCTCAGAGAAACTCGACTGGGTCACCGTCCTGCGCGTCAACCCCTCAGACCACGAAGCCCTCGAAAACGAACGCCTCGACCAGGTCGACGCCTTCGTCGCCGTCACCGACGACGACGAGGACAACATCCTCAACGCCGCCCGCGCCAAGAGCATGGGCGTCCGCCAAGCCGTCGCCGTCCTCCAACACGCCACCTACCTCCACCTGCTCAAACACGTCGGCATCGACGTCGCCTTCAGCCCGCGTGTCACCGCCGTCACACAGATCCAGCAACTCCTCGACGACGGCCCGATCCGCCACCTCGCCACACTCGCCGTCGGCATCGCTGACGTCTACGAGATCCGCATCCCCACTGCCGCGCGCAAACTCGTCGATCAGCCGCTCAAAACCGTCAGCCTCCCACCGAAAACTATAATCGCCGCCATCCAGCGCGGCGACGAGGTCAAAGTCCCCGGCGGCGACGACTGGCTCGCACCCGGCGACGCCGTCGTCGTCATCGCACCCACCGAAAATCAAAAGCAACTCAAGTCACTCTTCGCCGTCGCATGACCGCTCCCACCCCGGTAAGATCCACCCCAATCAATGATCCGCCACGCACTCTGATCCGATCCGTCGCCCGTCCCATTCCCCGCGTCAAACCCCGCGTGAGCCACCGACCGTGATCAACCTCCGCCACGTCATCCGACAACTCGGCGCGCTCATGGGTGTGCTCAGCATCTCCATCCTCGCCATCGCCGCATGGTCGGCACTGCTCCAACCGGACGATTCATCAGGCCTCACCGCGACGACCTGGTCACTGCTCATCACCGTCGCGATCGGCATGGCCGCCGCCGCCGGATTCTGGTGGACCGGCGGCTCCGCCAAAGACTTCCTAGGCCGCCGCGAGGCCCTGCTCCTTGTCGCACTAAGTTGGCTCGTAGGTGCCGCACTCGCCGCAACCCCCTTCCGCCTCTGGGCGATGCTCGGCCCCACCGTCCCCATGGACCACCCCTTCCACAACTTCGCCGCCTGTTACTTCGAAGCCATGAGCGGACTCACCACCACCGGCGCCACCGTCCTCGGCGACGTCGATCACCTCCCGCGCGGCCTACTGCTCTGGCGTGCCATGACCCACTGGCTAGGCGGTCTCGGCATCGTCGTCCTCTTCGTCGCCGTCCTCCCCACCCTCGGCGTCGGCGGCAAAAAACTCTTCCAGGTCGAAGCCCCCGGCCCCGCCACACAAGGCGTCCGCCCGCGCATCCGCGAAACGGCCCGCCTGCTCTGGGTGATCTACGTCGCCCTCACACTCGCACAAATCGCCGCACTACTCGCCTGCGGCATGAGCTTGTTCGACTCCGTCTGCCACACACTCGCCACACTCGCGACCGGCGGCTTCAGCACCCACAACGCCAGCATCGGCGGATACCACTCCCCCGCGATCGACACCGTTACCATCCTCTTCATGCTCCTCGCCGGCGTGAACTTCGGCATCTACTACCAGATCATCCGCCGTCGCTGGCGCAGCGTCTGGTCCGACCCCGAGCTGCACCTCTACCTCGCCATCGTCCTTATCGCCGGCACCATCGTGACCATCTCGATCTGGGGCCGCCCCCTCCAGACCACCGACCCCGCCGTGTCATTCGCCGACACCAGCCTCCTCCAATCAATCCGCTACGGCTTCTTCCAGGTGATCTCGATCCAAACCACAACCGGATTCTGCACCGCCGATTTCACGAAGTGGGGACCCGTCGCCAAAGCCGTCCTCATGATCCTGATGTTCGTCGGCGCCTCCGCCGGATCAACAGGCGGCGGAATCAAAGTCATCCGCTGCCTCATCGTTTTCAAGGTCATGATCGCCGAGGTCGAACGCATCTTCCGCCCCAACGTCGTCCGCACCATCCGTGTCGGAAAGATGACCATCGACGACGACCTCCGCCTGGGCACACTCGTCTACGTCCTGGGGATCCTGATCCTCTTCGCCGCCGGCACCATCGCCCTGATCGTCATCGAACCAGCCGGACAACTCACCTTCAAAACCGCCGCCACCGCCGCCGCCGCAACCCTCAACAACATCGGCCCCGGCCTGGGCCAAGTCGGCGCGATCGAAAACTACGGCTGGTTCACCGCACCGAGCATGATCGTCATGAGCATCCTCATGGCGCTAGGCCGCCTCGAGGTCTACGCTATCTTTGTCCTATTCGTCCCGTCATTCTGGCGAAGGCAGTAACCCAACACCCCGATACACCCACCACCGCTCGTTTGCCATTCTCATCCGCCGCTGTGATAGAATGGACCCACGGCGGATCGATCGACCCGCCCCACCCACAGGAGCCCATCACACGATGATCGTCGTGACCACCGAAACCGTCCCCGGCCACCACATCACCAACATGCTCGGGTTGGTCCAGGGAAACACCATCCGCGCCAAACACGTCGGCCGCGACATCATGGCCAGCTTCAAAAACCTCGTCGGCGGCGAGCTCAAGGGCTACACCGAACTGCTCACCGAAGCCCGCCGTCAAGCCCTCGAACGCATGATCGCACAGGCACAACAACTCGGCGCCGACGCCGTCGTCAACCTCCGATTCACCACCAGCGCCGTCACACAGGGTGCGGCCGAACTCTACGCTTACGGCACCGCCGTCAAGTTCGGCGATCCCACGCAGCCTCCGCACGGGGACACCGAAATTGGATAGCGTCCTCGCCATCATCTGGCGGATCCTCATGCTCCCGTTCGGGTTCCTGATCGGCGGCCTCCAGGAGCGCCGCCACCTCAATAGCCTCACGCAGCGCGAAGCCGAACTCGCCGCCATACAAGTCTGCAACCTCAAAAACGTGCCCCACCCCGAGACCGTCACCGACGCCGGCATGGTCATGGGCCACGTCGTCATCGCCAGCGACTACTACAAAAGCTTCGCGACCTCGCTGCGAAACCTCTTCGGCGGCCAAATGAAATCCGCTGAATCATTAATGACGCGCGCACGCCGCGAATCACTCGTCCGACTCAAACAAAACGCCCAACGCGCCGGCGCAGCAGAGGTCTGGAACCTACGATTCGCCTTCAGCAACATCTCACAGATGCGCGGCCGCACCGGCAACATGCAGGTCGAGCTGCTCGCGTACGGCACAGCCATACGACGCGGTTGACCGGTCTCCTCCCACGCATCAAGCCCGGTCCACACGACCCCCATATCCCCCATGTCCGACCACGACCACAGCATCGAAAACGAACCCCACCTCCAAGCCCACCCCGCGCAACCCGACCCGTCAGAGACCGCCGCAGAAAAAACACTTCGCCACGCCACCAACCGCGACCCCGCTCAGGAAGCCGCCCGACACTCCGTCTTTAACGAACCAATGGTCCGCCCGACCGCGGCCGACTCAGCCCGCACCCCGATCGACCGCGACTGGAGCTGCCCCACCTGCTCCTACAACCTGCGCGGCACCCACCTCGGCGACCCCTGCCCCGAGTGTGGCCACACCTCGCTCTACCAACCACCACCACTCGGCGAAACGTCCTACGGAACATGGCTCAATGAAAAACGGCGGAACACCCCGGCGACAACCATCTGGTCAACCGTCGTCTTCATCGCGCTCGCCGGCGGCGTCTGGGCCGTTGTCGGCGCACTGCTCACCGCACACCTGGGCATCTGGGGAATCGTCCTGATCGGCCCCATCACCGAAGAAGTCATGAAGATCGCCATCGTCACCGGCACCATCGAAACCCACCCCTACCTCTTCCGCAAACCCTCACAGATCTGGATCGCCGCCATCTGCAGCGCCGCCGTCTTCGCCATCATCGAAAACGTGCTCTACCTCAACTACTACTTCCCCGAAGCCTCATCCGCCCTGGTGCATTGGCGATGGACCATCTGCTCCTCGCTGCACATCGGCTGCACCGCCATCGCCACCGTCGGCATAACAAAAGTATGGAGCCGATCCATCAACGAAATGCGCGAACCCAACCTAGCCCCAGCCGGCCCATGGCTCATCGCCGCCGCAGCCGTCCACGGTATCTACAACGCCTCCGCCGTCTTTATGGCTGCCGCAGGATTCGACTTCTGATTCACCGCGACCAGGCCCGCTGACGCCACCGCACCCCGTTCCGCTCCAAGCTCCCCCTGACACGTGCAAGCCGTCACTTGCTCAAACACCCCCGGGAACCGCCCAACCTCCTCCGCAAACACCCGACGATAATGAGCAAGCCGGTGATCCGGATCATCCAGCGGCCCCCCAAAACTCCTATTCGGATCGTTATAGATCAGCCGCACAGGAATCTCCGCCACCGACAAACCCTTCGCCGCCGCCTGCACCCAGAACTGCACCGGGAACGCATACCCGCTCTCCGTAAACCGCAACCCGCTCACCGCCTTGACCCGGTACGCCTTGAACCCACAAAACGCATCCGTGATGCTCAACCCCAACCGCTCGTTCACCAGCTCCGTCACCGTCTCATTGATCGCACGCCGATCAGCCGGCGGCCGATCCCCACACCGCGGCGAGTTCAAATACCGACTCCCGCTGATCACGTCCGCTTCATCCGCCTCAATCGCCCGATAGAAATCCGGCAAGCTCTCCGGCTCGTGCTGCTCATCGCAGTCCATCGTCACCAGCCACTCATACCCGTAACACTGCGCCCAACGCAGCGCATCAACCATCGACCGCCCATACCCCCGATTCACCGCGTGCCGCACCACATCCACAGGCTGCCTCGCCAACAACAACGGCGTCTCATCCGTCGACCCGTCGTCGACCACCAACACATCCGCGGCGTACCGACGCACCTTCTCCAACACCCGCGTCACGTACGCCTGCTCGTTATAAACCGGTACCGCCACCAATACCTTCATAAACCAACCTCTCGATGAAAACGCCTAAGAATCTCTCGCCCCCTTCGCCCTTAGACAATAGCCAAGCGACACCAATTGTTCCACCGAAAGCTCCCCCGCCCGCTGATCCGGCCTAACCCCGTCAGGCCAATCCCGCTCCCGACCCAGGATCGACCCAATCTGCTTACGACGCTGACCAAACAACACCCGCACCGTCGCCGATAAACGCGCCAGATCCTCCGTCGCCGCACTCTCACGGCGACGCATCACCACCACCGCCGACGCCACATCCGGCACAGGCCAAAAACACTTCGCCGACACCGTGAACAACAGCTCCACCCCGTACACCGCCTGCACCATCACACTCAGCGGCCCATACGACTTACCCCCCGCCCGCGCCGTCAGCCGATCCGCAACCTCTCGCTGCACCATCACCACCGCGCCCGTCATCTGCGCCGGCTCGCCCCCGTCACCCGCCCACGACCCCGATGCGATCGCCAGATTCACCAGCAGCGGCGACGCAACCTGATACGGCAGATTCGCCACAAGCGTAAACCGCGCACGCCCGTCACCATGCTCAGCCTCTCCCTCTCCAACTCGCCCTCCAACTTGCTCTCCCACTTGCGCGCCCGCGCACAACGCCTCGATCACCTCCGGACTCACCGCGTGCTTCCCCGCCAGCACATCACCAATAATCAAACGAACCCTGTCCCCGTACCCCCCCAGCCGCTCCCGCAAGATTGGCTCGAGCGCCCGATCAACCTCCACCGCGACCAGCCGCGCCCCCACATCCAACAACCGCTCGGACAACCCCCCCGTCCCCGCCCCAACCTCAAGCACCAGATCACCCGGCGACACACCCGCCGCCTCAACAATCTGCACCATCTTGTTCGGGTCATGAAGAAAGTTCTGGCCCAACCGGTGCTTGGGACGCAGCCCGCGCGACGCGAGCAGCGAGCGTATCGTCGAGATGGTCTGTCCCATGCTGGCTCCAGTCCCGCCGTGATACGATACCCCCATGCCCATCCGCATGCTCCCACCCCTGCTGATCAGCCAGATCGCCGCCGGCGAGGTCATCGAACGCCCCGCCAGCGTCGTCAAAGAACTCATCGAAAACAGCCTCGACGCCGGTGCCACCCGAATCGAAATCACCATCGAAGAAGGCGGCCGGCGCCTCATACGCATCACCGACGACGGCGCCGGCATCCCCCCCGATGAACTCCAACTCGCCATCACCGCACACGCCACCAGCAAACTCACCGAACCCGACCAACTCGCCTCCATCGCCACACTCGGATTCCGCGGCGAAGCACTCGCCTCGATCGCCAGCGTCAGCCGCCTGCGAATCACCACCCGGCACACACGCGAAGGACACCCCGCAGAGCACGGCACCACCATCGACGCACACGGCGACCAATCCACCAAACCCGCCCCAGCCGCATGCGCACCGGGAACCGTCGTCGAAGTCGCCGACCTCTTCGTCAACACCCCCGCCCGCAGAAAGTTCATGCGCGCCGCCCCAACCGAGTTCGGCCACATCTCCGACACCGTCACCCGCATCGCCATCGCACGCCCCGACGCCGCCTTCAAACTCTCACACAACGATCGCACCGTCCTCGACGCCCCCGCCAACCAATCCGACCGCGACCGATGCATCCAACTGCTCGGAAAGGAACTCGACAACGCACTGCTCGACTTCGACGCCGCCGAACCCGCTTCACTCAACACCAACGCCGACGCCCCCGCCCGCGTCACCGGCCTCGCCGGAATCCCCGCCATCGCCCGCGGCACAACAAAGTTCCAATACCTCGCCGTCAACGGCCGGCCCATCCGCGACCGCCGACTCGCACATGCCGTCAAGGAGGCATACCGCGGACTCATCCCACACGATAAACACCCCGTCGTCGTCGCACACATCCAAATCGACCACGCCGCCGTCGACGTCAACGCGCACCCCGCGAAAACCGAAGTCCGTTTCCACCAATCAGGCCGACTCCACGGCCTCATCCTCACCGCGCTACGCCAACGCCTGCTCGGCACCGACCTCACCCCCTCCGCCAGCCTCTCCGCCCCACCAACACAACACCCCACAACCACCGTTGTCACCAATTCGACCGACGCCTTCGTCGACTACTTCAAGCGAATGGCCCCCGAACAAAAAGGCTTCGACTACCAACAAATCAAACACGCGCTCACCGACGACGATGCCGACGACAACGCCCCGCGACAACCGCAACCGCAATACCAATCAGCCTCGCCCCAGACGCACCCCAACCCCCCAACAGATTTCTCACCCGACACCCTGACCCATCCCCCCTCGCAAATACCCGATGCGTCCGCCTCCGCACACACGCAACCAACGCCACAACACGAATCGCCCCCCTCATCGATCCTCCAGGTGCACAACAGCTACTTAGTCACCCAGGACGAGCAAGGCCTGCTCATCGTCGACCAACACGCACTCCACGAACGCGTGATGTTCGAACAACTCCTTAAACGCGTCCTCCAGGCCAACCTCGAAAGCCAGCGGATGCTCACCCCCGCCGTCATCCACGCCTCGCCCGCCAGGCTGACCTGGCTCCAACGCGCCCAACCCCTCCTCACACGCATCGGCATCGAAGCCGACCCCATCGGACCCGATGCCATCGCCATACACGCCTTCCCCTCTTTCCTGTTCGACCGCCGCGTCGACCCGGCCGACTTCCTCGAAGAACTCCTCGACCACGCCGAAGAAGGCCAACTCGACCTCACCGGCTCAGGCGACTCCGACCCGCCCGCAAACGAAACAACCCCCATCCCCCAGGTCGTCGAAGAAGCAGTCCTCCACAAAGTCCTCGATATGATGGCCTGCAAAGCCGCCGTCAAAGCAGGCGACCGACTCAGCGCCCCCGAACAAGCCGCCCTCCTCGCCGAACGCGAACGAATCGAACGCTCCGCATCCTGCCCGCACGGCCGCCCAACCTCACGACGCCTGACCATCAAAGACATGGAAAAGTTCTTCCACCGCCGATAGCCCTGACAATAGATTCACCCCAACCCACCCCAACCTCTCCCAGGAGACACGCACCGATGAAAAACGCCAAGTTAATCGCAGCCGCCATCGGCGCCATCGTCATCGTCGTGGTAATCATGCAAAACACCGCCACCGTCGACACACACTTCCTGTTCTTCACCGTATCAATGCCCCGCGCCGTCCTGCTGATGGCCACCCTGCTCATCGGATTCGCACTCGGCGTCCTGGTCACCACCCGCATGACCACCCGAAAGCGCATCTAAACGCCGCGCACCTCAACGCCGCGAGCGCCCACCCGGCGGGTGATGCCACAACCCCAGGTACGGCTCAAACTTCACCAACACAAATCCCAACGGCAACGCACACGCCGACGAATACAACAAATCCAGGAAGCGATCGACCAACTGATCCGCCGCGCTCCACCCGGGGATCCGCTCAGCCAACAGCCACGGCATCCCACGCAGCGACAGCATCCCGACGATCACCACGTGCGCGATCAGCCCCGCCACAAACACCATCGCCGCGATCGTCAGCGGCGAATCGCGAAACACCACCCCCCGCAACTGCATCGCCGCATACGCCCCCACCAAATATCCAATACACGCCGGCCCAATGATCGCCGCCTCCGCCGCACGCCCCGCCACCGGCAGCGGCGTCGTCAGATCGACCAACAACCCCAGCACGATCGCCACCCACACGACCGTCGCCCGCGGGCCCGACAAACTCACAAACACCAACAACGTCAATAGCAAACTAGGGCTCGCCCACCCGACCGACAACGCCGTGCGCAAACCCTGCTCCAACGACAGCAACACGTAGGCGAGGATCGCGAAGATAGCCCAACGCATGCCAGTCGCTCCCACGCTCGATCGCCCCGGCTAGTGCGACCCCGGCCCGTCGCCCACATCCGGCGCTCCCGGCAGCATCACCACCACACGGTTAAGGTACCGCAGCTGCCGCACCGGCGTGACGATCACCCGGTTGCGCAGCGTCGGATCACTCTGATCCTTCTCGACACCCGTCACCCTCCCCACGACCAACCCCCGCGCCTCGTCCGGCCAACTGTCATCCGAAAGGTGCGCCAGATCACCGACACGCACCGGCTCGGTCGACCCGGTAATCGTCCAGAACGACTCGGTCCCCTTCTCCGCTTCGATCAGGCAAACCAGCTCGCGCGGCGATGCGCCCGGGATCGCCGGCACAATCCGCACCACCAGTTGCGTCCCCGGCGCCGTGATCAGCCCCACGCGCGACGACAACGGCCCGGCATCCGTAACTCGACCAATCAGATTGAACCCGTGCGCCACCACCAGCCCCGCGCGCAGCCGGTTGCGCCCACCACGGTCAAGCGTCATCGCCGGGTACACCGCATCGCCCGACCACGACGTCACCGCCGCCGGCAACAACTCCACCCCCGTCAGACTAAGCTCCTGACGGATCTGACTAAGCTGCGCGATCTTGCGCCGCGCATCTTCGAGCTGGTCCTCCAACCGCCGGTTGTACTGCAACGCCTGCTCATAATTCGCACGCAGCTGCACGACACCCCCGTGGTCCAGCTCACTCTCAGGCGGCCGAGCCCACGAATCCGCTAACGGTTTGATCAGATGCGTCGTCGGCGCAAGCAGCGCCCGCAACAGGTGACGCGGCGGATCGGACACAACAGCCGCCCACCGCGCCGGCAGCAAAGCGGTGACCAACACCACCACGACCACCAACACCAGCCCCCGCCTCCTGCCGGATGAAGACCGTCTCATGCGCATCGGAAACCGGGTTAAAGCTCGGACCAGTCAACGCGACATTCGCCTCGCATGATAAAGCGATTCACACGAACGTGTACCAACATGCCCGTTGCTACGCCCAACCCGACGCTTCAAGACGTGAAACCCGCTCCCCCGCTCCCCGCCCACTCCCACCAACCCCCCACCCCTAAACCTCATCCATCTCGCTATCCATCGTGTTCTTCCAGTCCTCGAGGTGCTCAAGGTAGATCGCCGTCCCGCGTGCCACACACGTCAGCGGGTCTTCCGCGACGCGGCAGTCCAACCCCGTCGCATTCGAGATCACCACATCGATCCCGCGCAGCAACGCCCCGCCGCCAGCCAGCACGATCCCGTTATCAACCAGGTCCGCCGCCAGCTCCGGCTCGGCTCGCTCGAGCGTCCGCGTCACCGTCTCGATGATCGCGTTAAGCGGCTCCTGAAGCGCCAACCGAACCTCCTCCGACGTGATCACCGTCTTCCGCGGCAGCCCCGAGATCATGTCCCGCCCGCGCACCTCCATCGAGTTCTCATCGCCCAGGCTCACCGCCGACCCGATCTCGATCTTCACCCGCTCAGCCGTCTGCTCACCAACCATCAGGTTGTACGTCTTCTTCATGTGGCTGATGATCGCCTCATCCATATCGTCCCCAGCCACACGCACCGACTCACACTGGGCGATGTCTGCCAGACTCATGATCGCGACCTCGGTCGTCCCCCCACCGATATCAACAATCATCGACGCCGTCGCCTCCGCGATCGGCAGCCCCGCACCGATCCCCGCCGCCATCGGCTCCTCGACCAGATACACCCGCCGACCACCGGCCCGCTCCGCCGAGTCCAGCACCGCCCGCTTCTCGACCGCGGTGATCCCGCTGGGCACCGCGATCACGACGCGCGGCTTGACGAACAGACGGTTGCCGTTGACCTTGCGGATGAAGTACGACAGCATCGCCTCGGTCACTTCAAAGTCGCTGATCACCCCGTCCTTGAGAGGCCGGATCGCCGTGATCGATCCGGGCGTCTTGCCGAGCATCTCCTTGGCGACCCACCCGACCGCGTTCCCGCGCTGCAGAACCTGGTTCGTCCCCTTTTTGACCGCGACAACGCTCGGCTCGTTCAGAACGATCCCCTCACCGCGCACGCAAACCAGTGTGTTGCAGGTGCCCAGATCGATACCCATATCGACGCTGAACCAGCTAAGAATGTTATCGAGGTTCAAGACGGCGCGCCCCTGTTGCGTCCCCACCTGCCGTACCCAGGCCGATCGGGATATCTACAGCAATCGCATCGGCGTGGTGAGCGCCCCAGCCGTAGACTGCACGATAGAAAACGGGTTGCCCGTCCCGAAGAGCGCGGCACTGCGGTACCACACATACCCGACGCCGCACAGCAGCACCAGCGCCGCGATCACCGCCAATACCGTATAAATGTTGCTAGGCGCGTCGCGCGATACCGGGCTGACGGCGCCTCGACCAACTTGGCTCATAGCACTGATTCCTTTTCAAGACCCCGCTTGGGCCTGCCATCCGTCGCGACCCACCCGCGACACGCGATATCAATACCCGCCGGTCAAGACCGCGTCCCCGACCGTCACATCACCCTGGAGAAGCTCCAACCGCCCAGCCGACGCCCGCGCGTCCACCTTCGTGATCACCAACGTCGCGACGAACTGATTGCTCCGATGCACCAGGAACTTCATGTTCTCCGCCACCCCATCGTTCCGCCCAACGTTGACCTGCACAAACGTATCCTTCTCAAGCTGCTCAACGCTCGTCACCTCACCCTTGATCGGCGACTCAGGCACAAACGGCGCCGGCGCCACCTCCTCATGAAGCACCTTCGCACGCCACTCCGGCGGTAGCTGCGCCAGCTTCGTCTCCAACACCGTGTTCTGCTCCTGCAACTGCACCGTCTGCTCACGCACCCGACGCACCTGACGCGTCAGCGTGTCCAACTGACTCTCCAACTCATTGTTGCGATCGCCAAGTTGAATAATCTTCGTCTGCTGAGCCACCGTGTCCGACCGCCGCCGCGTCAGCTCCTGCTGCACCTCCTGAGCGATCTGTGCGTACTGCTGATTCGCCGACGTCAGCCGGCTGAGATCCGCCTCGAACTTCGCATTCTTGCCCTGCTCGTTCAGCGCCTTCGCCTCACTGTCCGCCAGGCTCTGCGACAGCAGATTGATCTGACTGACCAGGTTCTCGTTCTGACGCTTCAGCGACGCCGTCTGCTCGCTGTCCTTCTCCTGAGACGCGCTAAGCTCATCCTGCCGGATCGCCGCCGCCCGCTCAGCGATCGCACGCTGGTCGTCCGCCGCCGAGAACATCTTCTTATAGTCCTGCGTGTTCGCGACAAACGGGACGATCAACGCCACCAGCATCACGGACAGCACAGTTACCAGAACCACAAAAACCTTCGTCAAGACGCTCAAAGGACGCCTCCTCTTTTCAAGTAGTTGCCTTCAAGGACCGTGCCCGGCGAAAGCGCCCATCCGGCACGACCCATTCGCTTACAAGCCAACGTATTATGTATCCTTCACTGCCGGTCTTGTCAACCTGCTCAAACACCCCCAAACCGACCGACCGCCGCCCGCAATACACCAGGCCAAGCACCGATTAACCGATTTTTACAGAAAAACGCCGCACTAACGACCAGAAATCGCCAATATCCCCGCCGCCGCAGCCAACCGAACCTGCTCCGATGAGTCTTCCAGCAGACCCGCCAGCGCCCGCCGCGCGATCGGCTGGTCAAACAACGCCAGCGCCGACGCCGCCTGAGCCCGCACCGTCGCGATCGGCGACTGGCACGCATTGACCACCACCGCCCGCCCATCGCTCCGCCCAAACCTCGCAAGCGACTCCGCCGCAGCCAGTTGCAGCTCGATCGGCGGCTCACGCAAAAACGACTCGATCCCCTTTTCCATCCGACGATCGCCCACACGCCCCATCATCAGCACCGCCAACACACGCACCTCATCAAACTGCGAGTACGCCCCCGCCCGCAACGCCGCCAAGGCCGTATCTCCGCCCAGATTCGCGATCGCCTCGGCGATCTGAATCCGCACAATCGCCTCACGCGCCGCGCTCACCCGCGGCATCGGCACCTGCGCCAGCTCCTTGAGCATCGCCACCGCCGACGGGTCACCGATCCTGCCCAACAGCAACGCCGCATTCCCCCGCACACCCGGGTCACGGCTGGTCAGCATCCCCGCCAACGGACTCACATCAACCGCCCGCCCACAACGGCGCAGCGCGAACATCGCCGCACCACGCACCGATTCGGTCGGGTCCGTTAGCGCATCGCTCGCACTCGGCACAAACTCATCAAGCCGCAACACCCCCACCGTCACCAACGCCGAGAACCGCACCACCGCAAACCGATCACTCAGCCCCGCCCCCACCAACTCCCGCGCCGTCGCCCGATCCGCCTGGCTCGCCTCGATCGCATTCGCACGCAAAAACGGATCCTGCCCCCCTGCCGACACCTTGATCTGTTCAATCGCCCGCTCACCAACCCGCTCCCACTCGCCCTGCGCCGATCCCACCCCCGCACCAACCTGCGCACCCGCCTGCGCACCAACAGCCTGACCAAACACCAGCACCCCCACCAGCACCACCGCACCCCCGAACCCAATCACACTGTGCGGCATCCGCTCCATCATCACCCTCTACAACACCCGCCGCGCCTGATCAGACGCCGCCACCACATTCGCCTGCCCATCCAACTCAACGCCCATCCACCGCCCAACCACCACCAGCAACCCCGTCAACCCCGCCAGCACCAACGCCGGCAGATGCCCGAACCGCCCGAACAAACTCGTCCGCCCATCGAACGAAACCGTCGCCGACACCGCCCCCTCCACCAACTGCGATCGCCCGTTCATCGTCACCACCGGCCCCACCCGCCCGACGCTGTCGATCATCCCGCTGATCCCCGTGTTCACGCTCCGCACCATCGGCACACGGTTCTCGATGCACCGCAGCGCCGCCACCTGAACGTGCTGCGGCCCCTCCGGCGCCCCCGCGTACCACCCGTCATTCGTCAGATTCACCAGCACATCCGCCCGCTTAACACCATCCTCCCCATACACCATCCGCCGCGCCACCCGCGGCACCGCGTCCTCAAAACAAATCGACGGCGCGACACGACATCTCTCACCGCCAACCCCGCCCCTCGGCACCTCAAACACCAACCACTTTTCACCCGCCTGCAGCGTGTAATCGTGATCGTACGGGCTGAAATACTTCATCACCCGCTTCTTAACGTCAGGCCACCGCTCCACCCACGGGATGTACTCGCCAAACGGAACACGGTGGATCTTGTCGTACCACTCGCCCCACTGCCCACCATCCGGACCATACATAAACACCGAGTTGTAACGACGGTTCGGCGCCTCAAACACATACCGCATCCCACTCGTACCCGCCGGACCCGACACCGTCCGCCAATCAAAACTCGCCGGCGCACCCACCGCCAAATGCACCCCCAACTCATACGCCAGCGCACCAATCTGATGGTGATACCGCTCACGCCCACGCGTCCCCATCGAGGTGTTCGTGTAATGCTGCACCGCCGATGGATTCAGCGACGCCGGAACCATCGTCTCCGGCCAAACAATCAACCCCGGCGCAGGCTCCAGCGTCGATGCGTAACGCGTCAGCTCCACCAGCCGCGTCCAGTCCGCCGCCTCCTGCTCAGCCGTAGCCCGATCCTTGTTGTCCTGCGGAACACTTGTCTGAACAACACCAACCGCCAAAGACCCACTCACCGCATCACCCTGCTGATCGATCCGATACCCCCCGTAAACCCACGCCCCAAGCATCACCCCCGCCCACACCGCCAGCCCCAACCCCGGCGTCAACCGCTTACCCAGCCGCACCACCTGCCCCCGCACAATCCAAGGCCGCGTCAGCGTGTCTACCAACGCACCATTCGTCATCGCCACCAAAAAACTCACCGCGTGCTCACCAAACAAATCCGCTACCTGAATAATCCGCGACACACCGTGCCACGGCTCATACCCCGCCTGACTGTGACTCAGCGCGAACCACCCGAAACCCCCTGCCAGCGCCCACCCGCGCACCAACTCAAGACTCACCCACACCGCCGGCAATGACAACAACGCAGGCGCCGCATACCGCCGGTCAAACCACCGCACCAGAACCAGCCCAACCGGCAAGTACACACCCATGTACGCGCACAATCCCGCGTACCCCCCACGCGTGATCGGCTCCAACCAACGCAACTGCCACAGCCACCACGCCACAGACACCAGATACGCCACCCACACCAACCGCCACACGCTCTTCGACCGCAACGCCGCCACCACCGCCGGCACCAACGCCACATGCGCGACCCACCCCCAACCCGGATGCGGAAACGCCAGCGCCAACATCACCGCCGTCGCACCCAGCAGCGCGACGTGCGCCACAAACGTGCCAAACCGAACACGCCTGGCGCGGCGCACCGGATCAGGGGGCTTGGAACTCATTGCTTAAAGGATATCACCGGCGACGCCGTCAACCGACACACCGCCCAACCGCCACTCAGGACCAACCTGAAATCCCGGCCAAAAACCCGCCCTACACCGCCCGCGGGTGGGCCTCGGCGTAGCTCGTACGCAGCCGCATCGACGACAGGTGCGTGTAGATCTGCGTCGTGCTCAGCGACTGATGCCCCAGCAACTCCTGCACGCTGCGTAGGTCCGCACCATTATCCAGCAGGTGCGTCGCGAAGCTGTGCCGCAGCGTATGCGGGCTGATCGTCGGGTCCAGACCAGCCGCAACCAGATACTTATCCAGCTTCCGCCGCACCGACCGGCTCGACAGCCGCCCCCCATTCTTATTAATGAACAGCGAGTACGCCCCCGGGCTCGTCCCCACCGGCGGCTGCGACTTCGGCCCCAGCCGCGCATCCGCATCAAGCAGCGTCAGGTAGTGACGGATCGCCGCCAACGCGTGCGACCCCAGCGGCACGATCCGTTCCTTCTTACCCTTCCCGCGGACCTGCAGCACCGAATCACTCTGATCGAGATCCGCACGATTCAGACCGACCAGTTCGCTGACGCGCACACCCGTCGAGTACAGCGTCTCCAGAATCGCACGATCGCGCGCACCGAGCGTGCAACTGTGGTCCGGCATCGACAGCAGCTTGTCGATCTGCGGAATCGTGATCGCCTTGGGCAGACGCTTGGTCTGCTTCGGCGTACGGATCAGCACCATCGGGTTCGCATCGATCCGCCCGCGTGCGTGCATCCACTTATAAAAACTACGCAGCGTCGCGATCTTCCGAGCCGTCGTCGTCGGCCGATACCCCAGCGTGCTCAGGTACACCAAAAACGACCGCACACGGATCGGGTCCATCCGCAACAACTGATAATCAACGTTCAGCCGCTTCCCATCACCGTTCGTGTCCGCCGCGGCTTCGCCCCCGTGATCACCGCCAACCGCCTCCCCACGATCCGTGTCACCAGCCAAAAACTCGATGAACTGCCGCAAGTCGGCGTCATAACACTTCGCCGTGTACGGGCTGAAGTGGCGCTCGTACCGCAGGTAGTTGATGAATTGCTCGACGAGGGATTCGTGATCGGTCATGGCTGGGTCTTCCTTGGCATGGGGACATGGTGCTTCGGTCGGTCGCGAGGCATACCTCGCAAAAATGATCCCTAATGATTCCTGATAATTCCTACGGCTTGAGCATCTCGCCCAACTGCTCCGCTAAACGCTGCCCGATCTGGTGGCTCAGGATCGCCGCATCAAACATGTCCAGCGGAAACGCCGGGTCCTGCGCCATCTCCAACAGCGACGACAAAAGTTTCGATTCCTCTCCCGGCTCATACCGGAACACATACCGGTGCCCGTTCTTCAATAGCTCGAGCTCCCGACACCCCGTGCTGAACGCTTCGTCCCAGAACTCCACCGCCGTCCCGTCCGATGAGACCCCCGCCTTCCTGTGATCCGACTCGCGTTCCGCACCGTCACCGCGCGCGTCCGCAGAGTCGCGCGCATCACGCGGGTCCGACGGTTCAGGTGTGTTAAAAGGGTGACGTTCAACCATCTGACGCTCCTGCCCAGGCGGGCCGGCGTCGGGCCGACCGTCAGGGCGCGGGGGGTGGCGCTGCCGGGTGCAGCCGCCGCTGTTCGGCAACCATCAGCGCTTCGCTGACCGTGCCCGTTACATACTGTGTGTACAGGTCCATGCTGATCCGATAAAGACTCTCCAACCCTTCGCGCGGCCCCCGACCGTGCGACCGTGCATACTGCATCAGGTGCCCCTCAACCTTCGGGTCCGATGCATCCAAAATCGCGCTCACCGTGCTCACCGGCTGATCCAACTGCGTCGTCGGCAGCATCGCCGTTTCAGACGTCGCCGCCATCGTCAGCTTCCGCACATCCAGTGCTTCCGGGTACTCAAACCGCTCATCCACATACAGCTCGATCGCCAGCCCCAGCTTCGGCGGGTCATACGGGTCATACGCCGTGATCGTCCCGATCACCAACGCATCCGCGCCCACAACCTGCAGCAGCCGCAGAGCCTCGCGTGGGTCCTGGATCCCTTCCATACCCAACGCGTCCATCGCCGCGAGCGTCCGGTTCACCGGCAAAACGTCGATGTTCCGCACGTTCTCAAAGTGACGAGCAAGGTGGTCCGCCACCAACAACCCGTCCGCGTGCAGCGTCCCGCTCTCATTGCGAAGCGGCGCGACCGCCCACACCCGGCGCTCCGCATACGGGCTCACCGGCGAAGGCCGCGTCGGCTGGCATCCTGCCACTGCCAGAGCCATCCCCAGCAACACCACGCCCAAACGAGCCCGCAACCCAGCGCTACACTTAGCGCAAAACATGGCCTGTTCACTTGTCATGGCATCCTGCCGCAGTTTTAGGGGCTAGCCTCCGCTGACCCTGGTGTCTCGCTTTACCCTGATCTCAGTACTGCTAAGGCTGGTCGCCCCCATCCGGCGTCACCGACGCAGACCGACCCTGCCCATCCTCTTGCGACCGCACAACACGGATCGCGCGGTCCGGCCGCGCCGACCAGATATTTTCTCTCCCGTCGCGGTCACGGTTCGACACAAAATAAATCGTCTGATCCGGGCCCCAGATCGGCTGCAGGTTCGTGAACCGGCTCGTCGTCAGATTCGCCCGCCCCGTCCCGTCCGCATCAATCACCCACACATCCGCCTGCGTCGGCGCCTCACTGGTCGTCGCCTGAGGGTTCAGCACCGTGCAGAACGCGATGTGCTTACCATCCGGGCTCCACGATGGCGTGATCGCAGCCGCATTCGGACTCGCCGCGATCTCCGTAGGCCGCGTCCCCTCACCATTCACCACGTCGATCGTCCAAACGCTAAACCACTGCGTCCCACGCTCACGCGCACGCTGAAACACAATCCGATTCTCCACCGGCGACCACTCCGGAAACAACCCGTACCCGATAAATCGCTTCGCCGCAGGGTTCTCCACGTCCACCAGCACCAGCTCCCACTGCCCCGACTGCGAGCCCAGGCTGCAATACACCAACTGCTTACCATCAGGCGAAAAGCTCGGGTGAAGGTCATGCGCCGAGTCGTTCGTCAACTGAACCGCCCGACCCCCCGTCGCATCCATTAGATAGATGTCCCAGCTACCCGACCGGTCCGACGCGAACGCGATCCGCTTCCCATCCGGGCTAAACGCCGGCATCACATCATTCGCCGGGTCATTCGTAATCTGCGTAACCGTCTTACCGCCAATCTTCTTGATGTACAGGTCCGCCGTCACACGGTGCTGCGTCGACGCATACACCAGGAACCCGCCCGTCGGATCGATCGCAGGATCAAAATCCCCACCCTCGGTCGCGAACGACACACGGCGAAGGTTCTCAGGCCCGTCCATCGAACTCGCCGGACCCGCACCCGCCAGCGGCAACTGCCCGTACAACCGCACCGGCCCAAGCGCCGCCGAATCAGAAGCACGCGTCGGCCCCGCGGCAAACAGCGTCTGCGTCGGCATCGCATGAGGCTCCGCCGCGATCGCCGGCACCTGATCTTCATCGTTAAACTCGACGATCCCGCCTACGCCACCGACCGGACCCAGCGGCAACTGCGTGTGGATCAAATCCGCATACGGATCCACCCGGCTCGCCGCCGATTGCTTCGCAGATGCCGTCGATTTCGCCGCGGCCGCCGGACGAACGGTCTGGTAATCCTCATCGCTCAGCGGCGACGCGATACTCCCGTTGTACATCAGCGAACAGCCGCTGCCGCCGGCGACCACCGCCAAAAACGCGCCCATCCGAGCAATCGCAGCCATCCGCGACGCACGGCCTCCGTCTCGCTGTCTTGGGTATACCCTCATGATGCTTACAATCGGATCGCTGGTGGTAGGATCGTTACAACCGGACCAAGCCTCGCGGCTTAATGGCGTTTATCGGACGACTCGGGGCACCGGCTTTAGGCCGCCCGCCCCCGATCGACCCAACTCGTTGGAATTAATCGTCGGTTTGTTAGATTATGCTCGGTGCGTCCCTCGCCCGACGCGGCGCCCCGGGCCGGCGGACCCTCCCGCCCCGATCCTTCGACCGCTTGCTCACGGACCCGCTCGCCCATGCCCTACGCCGACGCATCGTCCTGTATCACTGCCGGCTCACTCACCCCAGAGTGGATCATCGCCGCGGCAGCCGACGCCAACCTCCTCAACCACCCCCTCCTGCGCTGGCCGCTCACCATCGCCTACCTCTCCGTACTCGCACTCGTCGCCACCTACGGCCTGCACCGCTACTGGCTCGTCTGGCTCTACTACCGACACCGCATACAGATCCCCCGACCCAACCACCGCTTTGACGACCTGCCCTCCGTCACCGTCCAACTGCCCATGTACAACGAGGCACACGTCGCCGAGCGCATCATCGACGCCGCATGCGCACTGCAATACCCACCCGACCGCCTGCAGATCCAGGTCCTCGACGACTCCACCGATCACTCCGCCGCCATCGCCCGCAACCGCGTCGCACACTGGGCCGCCAAGGGCGTCGACATCGAACTGCTCCACCGCACCGACCGCACCGGATACAAAGCCGGCGCACTCGCCGCCGCGAGCCCCAGCGTCAAAGGCGACCTCGTCGCCATCTTCGACGCCGACTTCGTACCCAAAACAGACTTCCTCAAACGCACCGTCCACTACTTCAGCGACCCCGCCGTCGGCATGATCCAAACACGATGGGACCACCTCAACCGCGACGACTCGGTGCTCACCCGCAGCCAGGCCATCTTCCTCGATGGACACTTCATCATCGAGCACGGCGCACGCAACCGCTCCAACCGCTGGATCAACTTCAACGGCACCGCAGGCGTCTGGCGGCGCGAAGCCATCGACTCCGCCGGCGGCTGGCAGCACGACACACTCACCGAAGACGTCGACCTGAGCTACCGCGCCCAACTCGTCGGCTGGAAGTTCCTCTTCCTCCCGCGCGTCACCTGCCCCGCCGAGCTCCCACCCGAGATCAATGCCTTCAAAGCACAACAACACCGCTGGACCAAAGGCTCCATCCAAACCGCCAAAAAACTCCTACCCACACTCCTGACCTCCAACATCCCCGCCCGAGTCAAAATGGAAGCATTCTTCCACCTCACCAGCCCCATGGTCTACCTCTACGTCTCCATGATGGCCCTCCTGTTCTACCCCGTCTTCTTCATCAACATGGACCCCCTACTCGGCGGATCATTCGGCAGCCTCATACTCGGCACCAGCCTCTGCGCCATGGGCACCGCCTCCGCAGGCGTCTTCTACACCGCCAGCCAACGCGCACAACGACGCAGCCTGCCCATCACCATCCTCTACCTACCCATCCTCATGAGCATCGGCATCGGCATCGCGCTCAACAACGCACGAGGCTGCCTCGAAGCACTCTTCGGCTTTGATTCCGCATTCATCCGAACACCCAAATACAACACCACCTCCCCCCGCGCCACCCCCGACACCCGCCAAACCAAATCCACCGTCATCGCCACACCCTCCATCAAAATCTGGATGAGCCTCATCGAAATCGCCATGGGCCTCTACACCGCCCAGTGCGCCCGCATGTCGCTGGGCACCTCCCACCCCTACATCAGCACACCCTTCCTCGCGCTGTTCGCCTCGGGCTACTTCTACGTCGGGATCTCCAGCCTCCGCAGCCAATGGACCGTCTGGCGCGACGCCCGCGCCCTCATCGCCCCCGCACCCTCCGCGTAAACGCCCAACCATGTTCGCCCAACGCTCCAACGAGCTCCAGGTCCAGGTCATCGCAAGCGGCATACGCTACGCACTGCCACCGCGAAACCTCGGCAAAACACGATGGGTCGGCCTCCTCCCCATCGCCGTCGGACTCGTCCCCGCCACCGCCGCCCTCGCCATGCTCATCGACACCCTCGTCAGCGCCGCGAACGGCCAACTCGCTCACGGCATAATGCAAGTCGTCACCGCCCTCGCCGTCGCACTGGTGATGACACTGTTCGCCCTCGCCACCACCGCCTTCGGCCTCGCCATTCTCCGAGGCCGCTGCCGCATCGACGTCCGCGACGGCTACCTCCGCCTCACCGAAATCGCCGGCCCCTTCCGATGGTCCTGGTCCCGACCCATCGACGCCCTCAGATCACTCGAAATCCACTGCGACGCAACCCGAGTCAACGGCGAGCCCGTCACCTCCGGACCCTGGTCCGACATCGCCTACATCAAAGCAGAATTCGAAGCCCACAAAACACTCGCCCTCGCAATCCTCTACCCCTGCCTCATCGTCACCGACCTCGCCGAAACACTCGCCGAACGCACCACCCACAAAGTCCGCGTCACCTTCGCATCTCCCGACTCCAATCAACCCAACCCCCCACAACGCCAACCCGGCGACCCACCCGCCAAACCACGAAAACCCCGCCGCGCCACCATCCAACCCACCACCAGCCGCGCCATCCTCGAACCCAACAACCACGGCCTCACACTGCGCATCCCACCGATCGGTTTCTGGAAAGAGCGCATGGGCCTGGGCAAGTTCGGCGTCGCCTGGTGCGCCTTCACCGCCGTCGTCACCTGCTTCCTGGTCATGGGTCGTGCCCCGCTCGGCGCATGGCTGATCATCGCCGCCTTCTGGGCCGTCGGACTCGCCATGCTCCTCGCAGGCCTCAACATGGCCAAACGATCCGCCATCGTCGACGTCGTCGCCGACACACTGGTCATCACACGATCCAACCTCTTCGGCACGAAACAATCCGAATGGATCGCCGACGACCTGTCCGCCATCCGCGTCGGCCCCAGCGGCATGGAGTCAAACGACGTGCCCATCCTTGAGCTCCAAATCCTCCCCCACGACAAACCCAAAGCCGGCTTCTTCGCCGGCCGCGACAACGCCGAACTCCGCTGGATCGCCACCACCCTCTGCGACGCCCTACGCCTGCCGACCGCCAACTAACCCCAACCGCCCGCGCCAACATCTCTGATAGAATCGCCCCCGTGCAGGGAACCCAGCCGCCTCAACAACCCACGCCCCAATCCACCATGCAAGCCGCCAGCCAGGCGCTCGCCGACATGGACTACCTGCGCTGCGAACGCCTCTGCCTCGACGCCCTCACCGCCGCGCGCGACAACCGCGACTGGGACGCCTACGCCCGCGTCCTGCTCCCACTCCAGGAAGCCCGCCGCCAACGCCGCATCACCGCCGCCGAAGGCGCCGTCCGCCTGGGCACCACCACACTAGACTCCGACCCGGCCACCTGGCTCGATAACCTCGACCCCGCCTGCCTCGTCATCACCCACCCCCACACACCCGACACCGCCCGCACCCTCCTCCAATCCGCCCGCCGCCAACACCGCATGATCGAAATCCTCTACGCCGACAACCTCAGCGACGCCGACCCCTGGCGAATCACCTCCTTCGACGGCCCCCCATGCACCAGCGCCATCGCCGCCCCACCACCCCCATCGCGCGAACGCTGGTCACACCCGACCGACACCCTCGACCCCGCCGCCTGGTTCCTACACGCCGCCGAATCGCTCGGCGACCAAGCCGCACAACACGCCACCGCCCCACCCGGCGACCCCCAACGCATCACTCAGCTAGAACACGCCCTCCTCGCCGTCACCGACCACGAAATCCTCCACCAACAACTCGCACATGCCGCCAAAGCCGCCGCCCATCACGCCGATAAGTCTTAAACGCCACCTCCAAACGGAACCCCCGCCCATGACCGACGACAACGCCACAGCCCCGCCTACCACACCCGATCCCGCAGAACCCGCCAAACCGGCGCGCCGCAAAAAAACCGGCTGCCGCAACGTCCTGATCATCGCACTCGCGCTCATCACCGCCCTGGTCGGCTGGGGCTATTGGCTGTGGGCGTCCGAACCCGAATACTGGGTCCAGCGCGACAACTTCCTCGAAGCCCACACCCCCGACGAGCTCCTGCTCATGTCCGAAAAGGTCGAACGACGCATCCTCTCCGCGTTCAGCGAGCCCCCACCGACCCCAACCCAGCCCCAAACCGACCCCAACCCCGACGACGGGTTAACACCGATCACGTCTGACCCAGACGCCCACGGCGCCATCCTGTCCCTCGAAGTCACGCCCCGACCCGGCACCGCGCCGACCGCGCGCAACCCGCAACACACAAGCACAACCACACGCACCGACGCCGACACACAACCCGAGCCCAAGCTCATCCACATGAGCATGAATGAAGTCAACGCGTGGATGAACCAGCGCCTCAACGGTTGGCTGGTCAACCAGGGCAAGTCACTACCCAAAGAAGTCAAACGCCCCATGCTCGCCGCCGAGGGCGACAAGCTCGTCCTCGCCTTCCGTTACGAGTCCGCCCGCGTCTCCCAGATCATCAGCGTCAAACTCGACGTCGATATCCGCGACAACGGCCAAGCCGTCCTCAGCGTTATCCAGGTCAGAGGCGGCCGGCTCCCCCTCCCCGCACGCTCCGTCGGCAACCAGCTCGCCGAACACCGCGAAAAACTCCAGAAAGAACAAGCCAGCCGAATCAAAAAACTCACCGAAACCCTCGACGGCGCAACCCTCGACGCCATCCTCCCACTCGGCCAGGAGGACTTCCGACTCCTCGACATCAAAGTCGACCCCACCGGCATCGAGATGACCATGGTCCCCGACCAACAAGCCGACCAATACGAACCCACCACTCCAACCGGCTAGAATAAACGAGCCAACCACCGCATAGCCCCCTTCGGGTGGCGCTGACAAGCCCCCTTGTCAGTGCCACCACCCAACCGAGCCAACACCATGCCCACCGCCCAACGCATCGTCATCGGAATCACCGGAGCCAGCGGCGCCGCCTACGCCCGACGCGTCGTCTCATTGCTCGTCGGCGCCGGCATCCACACCCACGTCGTCATCAGCCCCGCGGGCCAACGCCTCCTCCACGACGAGCTCGGCATCGAGCGCGTCACCCCACAAACCTTCCTCGACGACCTCCCCCACTCCGCTACCCACGCCCCCGCCCCACCCGACACCGACAAACTCATCATGCACCCCCACCGCGACGTCGGCGCCGCGATCGCCAGCGGATCCTTCCAACACAACGGCATGGCCATCGTCCCCTGCTCGTCCAACACCCTCTCCGCCGTCGCCCACGGCTCCGCCGGCAACCTCCTGCACCGCGCCGCCGCCGTCACACTCAAAGAACGCCGCCCACTCGTCCTCGCCCACCGCGAGATGCCTATCGGCCTGGTCGACATCCGCAACATGCAGCTCGCCGCCGAAGCCGGCGCCACCATCTGCCCCACCAACCCCGGCTTCTACATGCTCCCCAAAACCATCGACGACCTGATCGACTTCGTCGCCGCCCGCATCCTCGACGCACTCAACATCCAACACCACCTCCCCGTCCGCTGGGGCCAACCCACCCCCTAGAGCCCACCCCCCCTCCCCGTACCCCGTGCCACCGCCGGCTCGCCCCCCAGTGCTCCAACTGTTCACTCCCCGTAGGCCCGGCATCCTGCCGGGCATCTTCCCGATCACCGCGCACAGAAGATCCCGCCAACAACACCCCGTGCTCTACCGCCTCGTCACCGGCGCGGCCACGATCTAAGAATACATGTTATTGCAGTCCACAAAACATTTTATGGCCAAGCCTCGTGGCTGTACGACAGCATAACGGCCTGACTCAAGTGTAAAGATGAGCACCTAACAACTTACGTCAACCATCATTTAAGTAAAACTAGAATTGACTTAAATGGGTCGATAAGTAAAATAGCACCATGGCCACCACCACTTGGAAGCCTGAGCCTGCGGACTATTTTGACGCTCTAGCCGGGCAGAACCCATGGCACAGCCTCGGATATGTGCCCAAGGGGCTGTCCTATAACGCTAAGCGACTCCTCACCGATCGTCTCTGGAAAACTTTGGTGAATGCTCCATGGCGATTCCAGGTGGTCCTGGGTCCGAGGCGTGTCGGAAAGACGGTCTGCCTCTACCAGACCGTGCAAAAGCTTATCGATCACGGTGTTCCGCCTAAACGACTTTGGTTTATGCGGATGGATCATCCACTGTTCCTGAATTTTCCGCTAGGCGGTTGGGTCCAGTCTCTCTTGCAGCATGAAAATGCAACAGATGAAAAACCACTATACCTGTTCCTGGATGAAGTGAACTATACCCAACGCTGGGACTTGTGGATGAAAACTTTTTATGACGAGAAGTGGCCCGTCCAAATTGTTGCGACGTCGAGCTCGGTCGCGGCGCTCCGCAATAGAAAAATCGAAAGCGGAATAGGTCGCTGGTCGGAGCAGTATCTGACACCGTATAACTTTCTTGAGTACCTGGAACTCGGCGGTTCTGCGCCAAACGATTTTCAACCAAGCCCTGTGCTATCAGAATGCCTGGTATCTGCGGTCGAATCAGCACGCGGCTCAGCTTCTCTCAATGACAAATTGAATCTCTACATGCTGGTGGGCGGATTCCCCGAAATCATTCTCAATGAACTAGATGCCGACGATCTGGAAACCAGCATGCTCAGATCGCAACAGACGCTAAGAAATGAGGCGGTCCAGCGGGTCACCGGCATGGACCTGCCGCAGGTATTTCATGTTCAACACCCCATAGAGCTCGAGCGGCTACTATATCTCCTGGCAGGGCAGATGTGTGGGATGTTCAGCGCCAGCAACTTGTCAAGCACGCTCTCGATTACGCGGCAGACGATAAGCCAATACATCGACTACCTGGAGAAAGCATTCCTCGTATTCACATTGCCTGCCTACGCCAGGAGTGAAGAGAAAGTGCAGCGTCGCGGGCGCAAGGTATTCTTCGTAGACGGCGCCGTTCGAAATGCCGCGCTTCAACGAGGCATCGCTCCGGCAAGTGATCCCAAGGAGCGAGGTTACCTAGTTGAGAACCTTGTTGCTTCGCACCTATATGCGCTCACGATACAAAACGGCGCGAGGCTTTTTCACTGGCGCGAGAAGAACAAAGAGGTGGACTTCGTTTACGACAACCCAAGTGATCCTATGGCTCTTGAGGTCACCAACAGCGCTAAGCACTCACTCAAGAACCTCCTGGCCTTCAAAGAACAGTATCCGGCATTTGAAAACCGCTGCTTCTTAGTATCGGCCCAGTCCCGCACCGTTGAGATGCCTCAAGAAAATGCACACGGAATCGGCCGAATACCACTGGATGTGCTTCTAATCGCGATTAGCGGATGTGTCGGCCGGGCTCTCGGAGATCGCCTAGGCAGCCCGTAGTCAGAGCCCGCCGGGTGCCTGGGGTTAAGCCCAGCGTGCCCCACCCTCCAACCCCACCACCCCACCGCCCCCTGCTAAAATCCCGCCATGTCCGCCGCACCCACGCCCATCGCGCACCCGCCGACAAACCGCCTCGCCGCGTTCGCCGCTGATATCAAACTCTCCCACTCCGTCTTCGCCATGCCCTTCGCGCTGCTTGCAATGTTCCTCGCCGCGGCCGACGCCTACCGACACCCCACCTGGATCGAGGCCGCCCTCATCGCCATCTGCATGGTCTTCGCCCGCACCGTTGCCATGGCCGTCAACCGCTGGGCCGATGCCCGCCTCGACGTGACTAACCCCCGCACCGCCGCCCGCGCCATCCCCGCCGGCAAACTCACCACCCGCTACATGCGTAACGCAGCCCTGCTCAGCGCCGCCGCGTTCACCCTCGCCACCGCAGCCTTCTGGGTGCTCGCCGACAACCCCTACCCCCTGATCGCGTCCCCGCTGGTCCTCGCCTGGCTCGCCGCCTACAGCTTCACCAAACGATTCACCTGGCTCTGCCACCTGTTCCTCGGCAGCGCGCTCGCCGCCAGCCCACTCGCCGCCGCCCTCGCCATCAACCCGCAATTCCTCGCTCGCCCCGACGCCTACCTGCTCGCCGCGATGGTCATGTGCTGGGTCGCCGGCTTCGACGTGATCTACGCACTCCAGGACGTCGCCGCCGACCGCCGCGACGGCGTCTACTCCATGCCCGCCAAGCTCGGCGAATCGCCCGCACTCTGGATCAGCCGCGCGCTCCACCTCATCGCCATCGCCGCACTGCTCGCCCTCACCGCCGTCTCACCGACCCTAGGCCGCGGCTTCGTCGTCGGCGTCGCGCTCGTCGCCGGCCTGGTCACACTCGAACAAGCCCTCGTCTGGCGCGCAAAAACCAAACACCTCCACATGGCCTTCTTCACCCTCAACGGCGCGATCAGCCTCGTCCTCGGCGCACTGGGCATCTTCGACGTCCTGCGCTACCTCGGCTAGTAACCGCCCCCGCCTCCCACTACGCCCGCTGCTTCGCGCTCAGCCGCGCCGCCAGCCGGATCGCCGCCTTCATGCTCCCCGCGTGCGCCTTGTTGCGCCCGACGATATCGAATGCCGTCCCGTGATCCACGCTCGTCCGCGTGATCGGCAGCCCAAGCGTCAGGTTCACCGCGTCGTGAAAACCCAGCAGCTTCACCGGGATCAACCCCTGGTCGTGGTACATCGCCACCACCAGGTCGTACCGACCCGCCACCGCGTGATTAAAAACCGTGTCCGCGGGAAACGGACCAGCCGCATCGATCCCCGCCTGCCGCGCCATCTCGATCGCAGGCGAAATGATCCGCCGCTCCTCATCACCGAACCGCCCGTTCTCCGACGCATGCGGATTCAACCCACACACCGCGATCCGAGGCCGTTCCACCCCCAGCCGCTGCATCGCCGCGTGCCCCATATCGATCGGATCGAACGCACACCCGATCGTCAACCGGTTCCGCACATCCATCAACGGGATATGCACCGTCGCCAGCGCCACGTTCAGCTTCGGCGACGCGAACATCATCACCACACGCTTGCTCTTGGTCTGCCGCGCCAACAACTCCGTGTGACCCGCGTGCGGGCAGCCCGCCATCTGCCACGACTCTTTCGAGATCGGCGCCGTCACAATCGCATCCACCCCCGCGTCCGCCCCCGCCAAACGCGTCGCAGCCGTCACCGCATCATTCACAAACCGCAGCGACGCCTGCCCCCCCTGCTTCGTAGGCCGGTGCACCGTCTGCCCGAGCATCGAATACTCGTCATAATCAAGCACCACCACTTCATGCACCAGATCAAACCCCGCCCGCGGTGAGTCATGCTGCAAACGCCACCAGAACGGCTCGATCTCCGCCAGGTCCGCCGCGTAACTCAACAACTCGTTCATCCCATACACAACAAACCGCGCCAGCCCACGAACCGCCGGGTCCGACAACGCCTTCACCACAACCTCCGGACCAATCCCCGCGGGATCGCCCATCGTCACCGCGATCACAGGCCGACGGTTCAACGGCAGAGGTTGGCCTGGCAAGTCGCCCATACACGCCATGGTAGCGGCATGGCACCGACACCCCGCACCCGACCGCCCACCCGACCGAACCCGCTCGCGGTACCATACCCCCCTCATGCAACCGGACCCCCAACCCCTGCAAGTCGCGGTCATCGGCGTCGGCCGAATGGGCCGACAACACGCCCGCACCTACGCACGGCTCAAAGACGCCAACCTCGTCGCCGTCGTCGACCCCGACGACGCCCGTGTGCGCACAGTCGCGGACGAACTCGGCTGCCAGCCCTGCCTCGACCCCACCGAATTATTGACCCGTTTCCCCCATTTAAACGCCGTCAGCGTCGCCGTCCCCACCCAACACCACGCCGCCGTCGCCTCACCCCTGCTCGAACGCAAAATCGCCTGCCTCGTCGAAAAACCACTCGCACCCACCTCACAGGCCGCAAAAGCACTCGCAGACCTCGCCACACGACACAACACCGTCCTACAGGTCGGCCACACCGAACGATTCAACCCCGCCGTCCAAGCCGTCGCCGCCATGAACCTCAACCCCCGCTTCATGGAAATCGACCGCGTAAGTCCCATGACCTTCCGCTCCCTCGACATCGGGGTTGTGATGGACATGATGATCCACGACCTGGACATCGTGCTGATGCTCGCCGATTCCCCGCTCGAACAGGTCCAGGCCGTAGGCGTCGCGGTGCTCGGCGCGCACGAAGACGTCGCCAACGCGCGCCTGGTGTTCGCGTCCGGCTGCGTCGCGAATCTCACCGCCAGCCGCCTGGCCATGCGCACACAACGCAAGCTGCGCATCTTTAATGAGAACCACTACGTCAGCCTCGACTACGCCCAGCGCAACGGGATCATCATCCGCAAAACGGACAACGCCCTGGTCCTCAAACAAATCCGCGAACAGCTCGCGGCCGGCACGGACCTGGCCGGCGTCGATTACTCGGAGTTGGTGAATATCGATCAATTAACAATGGACGACCCCGGCCCCACGAACGCCGGCGCGGACCAGGACGCCAACCCCGACCCACTGACGCGCGAGCTGACCACCTTCCTCGATGCCGCCCGCACCGGCCAGGCGCACGCGGTCGACGGCGGCGCCGGCTTCGCGGCCGTCGAGGCCGCTGAGCGCGTTGTTGAGGCGATCCAGTCCCACCGCTGGCAGGGTCTGACCGCCGCCGAAATGTAATCCCCCGAACACCGCGATGCCCCAACTGTCCGACATCCTGATGATGGCGATGCTCCCGGCGCTGCTTGTCGTCAGCGGGTTCGTAAGCGGCAGCGAAACCGCGCTGTTCAGCCTCAGCCGCCACGCGCAGCGGCGTCTGGCCAAGTCCACCACCTTCGCCGATCGCACCATCTCGACGCTCCTGGCCGAGACACGCGACCTGCTCATCACACTGCTGCTGACCAACATGACGGTAAACGTGGCGTACTTCGTCATCGTCACCGTCCTATTGATGCGACTTCAATCCGACTACGGGCTCGGGCCGATCGGCACAGCCGTCGGTTCGGTCACCACGCTTGTCGCGCTGATCATCCTTGGCGAGGTCTTGCCGAAGCTCGCCGCCGCGCGTGTCGCGGCCGCGTGGTCGCGCTGGGCGGCCGTGCCGCTGTGGATGCTTCACCGGCTGCTTAGCCCACTTCGGCGCACCCTAAGCTTCCTCGTGATTGCGCCGCTTGCTCGCTTGATCGCGCCGCGCGAGCGCCCGCCTTCGCTCTCAAACAACGAGCTGGACACGCTGGTCGAGCTGTCGCGCCACAAAGGCGTGATCGATCGCGGCGAGGAGCGCATGCTCCAGCAGGTTCTCGAACTTGGCCAACTAAAAGTGCGCGACTTGATGATCCCGCGCGTCGATATCACGGCGTTCGATCTGTCGCGGCCAGCTAAGGATCTGATCACGCTCCTGCGGGCATCACACCACAGCCGTGTCCCGGTCTTCCGCCGGAACCTCGACGGCATCTGCGGCGTTCTACACACACGTGAGGTTCTGCTGGCTCGACCAACAACGCGCGCCGGTATTGCCCGGCTGATCCGTCAGATCAATTACATCCCGGAGCTGCAAGCCGCCGATCAGTTGTTGATTCACTTTCGCAAAACAGGGACGACGACCGCGATCGCCGTCGACGAGTACGGCGGGACGGCCGGGCTTGTAACGCTCGAAGACCTTGTCGAGCACATGGTCGGGGAGATCGCGGATTCGCACGAGCCGTCGCGCGAAGCGCCGGTTCAGACCACGGGGCCGGGCCGCTGGCGGGTCAGCGCTAACCTGCCGATCCACGAATGGTCCGACGCCTACGGCCAGCCTTGGGACCCGAAAGAGACCGGCGCCCCCGCGGGCACAAGCACGCTTGGCGGGATGCTTACCGCCAAGCTGGGGCATTGGCCGCGCGTGGGTGACGCGGTCGAGGTCGGCGGTGTGCGGTTCGAAGTGCAGACCATGAAGGGGCGACGCATCGGCTGGCTGAACGTCCGCACGATCGAAACGGACTCGGCCGACGGGGAGCACCGCCAATGACGCCCTGGCAGCAATACATCTGGTGGGCCGTGATGGTTGTTGGGCTCGCGGGCAGCGCGCTGTACTCCGGCCTCGAGACCGGGGCGTACAGCCTGAACCGGGTGCGGCTGCAGATCTTCAGCCACCAGGGGTATCGCGGTGCGGCTGCGCTCTACAAACTGATCCGCGCCCCGACGACGCTGCTGGCGATCCTGCTGATCGGCAACAACGTGGCCAACTACATGGGCACTGCCGGGATGACCGTGCTGCTACAGGACGCCGGGCTGACCGACTGGCAGATCGTCGCCGCCAACCTGTTGATCATCACGCCCCTGCTGTTCGTGTTCGGCGAGACGCTACCGAAGGACCTGTTCGCGGCACACAGCGATCAGTTGATGTACCGGTTCGTCTGGTTCCTTCGGTGGTCCGGGAACGTGTTTCGCTGGGTCGGGCTGCTGCCATTGATCGAGTTATTCAGCAAGCAGTTTGCCCGATCATTAAGAACCGAACGCGTGCCGACCGCTTTCCATCCGCGCCGACACGTCGAAGCGCTCGTCAAAGAAGGTGTCGGCTATGGGCTGCTCAGCGACGACCAGTCCGCGATTGTCGAGCGTGTGCTCGAGTTGAATCATCGCACCGTCGCAGGCGAGATGATCGAGTGGCCGGACGTCCGTCGGGTAAGCATCGACGATCCCCCGACCGCGATTCACGGCCTGGCCGAGCGCACCAGCCACGGACGACTGCCGGTCACCGACGCGAGCGGGCGAGTCGTCGGCGTCGTCCGGGTCGTCGATGCGTTGCTGCACGAACCCGACCAGTGCCCGCCGATCGCCGACCTGATGACCGAGCCGCTGACGCTTGCTCCAACGACGCCGCTCCGCCAGGCGATCACCGCGCTGCAGCGACACCACACCGCGCTCGCGATCGTCACAGACGACAAGAGCCCGGACACCCCCGTAGGCATCGTTACCATGAAAGACCTGGTCGAGCCGATCACCGGCGAGTTGATCAGTTGGTAACGCTCACGGGCCGACAACGCTCAACGACACCCAACCCCGCGACACCGCCTTGACCTGGTCCACCCCAGACATCGCCGACGCCATCGCCCTCGGCCTGCAACGCCGCGCAGCCGACGATGATCTGGAACAAGCCGTCTACGGGTTTGACCGGCTCGATGAGCTCGGGTTGCACCCGCTGATCCGTGATGCGCTCGACCAGGCCGGGTACGGAACCTGGCCGGAACAGCGATACCCGGACGCGTGGGACAACACCCGCCGCAGCGAAGGCAAGCGATGCGACCTGGTGATCACGCCGCCGCCCGGCGACGTCCCGCTGCGCGACCCACAGGTCCGCGGCACACTGTTCGATACGCTCACCGCCGTCGATCCACAGGACGCCTACTGGTTGGAGATCAAGTCGGTCGCTCAGTTCGAGACAACCGGGCCGTTCGCGCGCTACAGCGCCGAGCTGTTCTCACCGGTCGTCGACGATGTGAAAAAACTCTGGACCGACAGCGTGATCCGCCACGCGGGGTTGCTGCTGATGATGATGACCGGTGATGAGGCCACAGCCACGCACGACCTGACCGCCTGGCACCGGCGGTGTCTCGACCGCGGCTACCCGGTGGCCGTGCCTGTGGTCCGTGGCGTGCCGATCACCGATCGGATCGGCAACGCCTTCTGCGCCGTCGCGCTCTTCCCGGTCCGGGGGGTGTAAACCCAGACAGCCGCCGATCGAATCGGGTTTTTCAAGAGACACCCGCATCGCCGAACCGATAGACCGGTAGCGGTGCGCGTGCGAGTGGCACGGCCGCCGGATTCTCAGCACTTTCGAGGGCCCCGATCGTGAAACTCCAAAACGCCGGCCAACTAGCACGTTCGCTATTCGCCAAGACCACCCGTCGCCCAGTCCAGGCCTCGGCGACGACCGGCGCGGCGACCGAGACCTTTGACACCTGTGAGGTGTATGTCCGGTTCGCCGGGAAACGACTCAAGCTCCACGTCCGTGCGGGCACGACGGACGTCGATCTCATCCAGCAGATCCTGCGACGCGACAGCATGTACCGCCTTCCGGACAACGTGCACCCGCGAACGATTTTTGACATCGGCGGCAACATCGGGATCGCGGCCATCTACTACTCACTGGTATACCCCGCTGCGGATATCTATTGCTTCGAACCGCTACCCGAAAATCTCGCACTGCTACGCGAGAACGCGAAGAACACAGGCGGGCGGATCCGGATTCAGCCATACGGGTTGTCGGACCGGACCGAGCACCGGTCGTATTACATGTCGAACAACCCGCGCAGCTTTGGTGGTGGTGGGTTCAGCCAGATCGGCCACGACCCGCAACGCCAGGCCACGCTCCCGTTGATGTCGGTCCCCGATGCGCTCAAAGACCTCGCGGTCGATCACGTCGACATCTTCAAGATCGACACCGAGGGGTCCGAGTTACCAATCCTTCAAAGCATCCCCCAGCCGATGCTCAACGCGGCCCAGGCCGTGCTCGGCGAGCTCCACGGCATTGGCGATTGGCAGGCATGTGAGATGCTGTCCCGCACCCACGCGGTCGGGGTGGACAAGCGCTACGACCGCCCCTGCTTCCCATTCATCGCGATCCGCAAAGACCTCGTAGCCGCACAGAAAACAGACAAATCAGCGGCCTGATCGCCGTTGCAGGGGTCATGCCTGTCGATTATTTGTGATGCTTCCCCGCGCTGTCAGTTCAGCTCAGCGCTAACCCAAGCGACTTCCCGACCAATTCGTGCGCACTGCAGAAGGTGGACCTTCACAACGTGGCCCCACGGTGGCAGCAGCGCGGCCGCCGCTTTGGCTTGATCGGTGAACAGGTGGCAGGTTGGCTCTGTTGTGCGATCGGCCGTATTCGCGGCTGGCCGATCGGGGATCGTCAGCTCAATCAGTTGCGCGTGCTCGCGTGCCCACCGGCTGGCCTCGATCAGTTCGGCCATGGCCTCCCGCAACGACGCGGCTTGGCCGACGGCTTCTTCATCGGCGAGCACGCAGGCGTGCAACAGATGGACGCGACCATCGCTATCCATGACAAGCTGCACCCCGGGGTGACGCGGACACCGCGCGGCCAACAGCTCGCCGTCCCCGGACCACAGCGCGCTCGGGTCCGGCCTCGGCGTTTCAAGTCTATCGGTCGGTGGTACCGCGGTCGGCGTTTCAGGCCGGGCGTGTCTGTGACCGCCGCGAGGCTCCTGCTCGGCTCGATCGATCGGCGCGCTGATGCTTGATCGGTTCGCACGCGAGGCCTCAGCGAAGCTGGCAATCACTGGCTCTCGCAACAAATCTCGTTCGTCGCGCTGCTCATCGAGGCGCTGGTGTTCGAGGCTGTCCTCGGCGGCCGCGCCGGGATCGGCTGAATCATCGACACACGGGCTCGAAGCGATCTGCTCGGTCGCATCGGCGATCGCGTCGCGCACCTGCGGCCAAACATCACCGTGCTCGAGATCGCGCTCGATCAGTGCTTGTTCATTGACCGGCATCATTCGCTTGAGCGATCCGCGAAACTCGATCTGCGAATCCAAAAAGTTGCACGCCGTGTGGTTGAGCTTCTTCGCCGCGACTCGGCTGACTTCTTCTTCGCTACCCATCACCATCATCCCAAGGTCGCTCGGGCGCACGAGACCGTCGCCGTCCTGGTCGTCATCGGCCACATCACCGTCGTCGCCAAGCAATCCTTTGAGCAACTGATACCCGCCCACGACTGCGGTGTCGTCGGCGCCGCACACCAGCGTCCACCGGTCACAACCGCTGCGTGCATGGGAAAGCTCCCGCGCGTGCGTGGCCGGCAGACCCACCAACCACCGTGCCACACTGCGACCGGACGCATCGCCGCTGTCGTGCGCGCGCACCCGATGGTCGCCCGGCGAGACAACCGACACATCAATCTCATCGCCCCCCAGGCGCACGACACCAACCGTCCCGACGCGCTCCGCGACGTACTGGGCGTATTGCATCAGCCATGGGCCGGCGAAGCCCGGCAGATTCCCCAGAAAAACGGCCTCGATCTCGCCGTTGGCTTGATCCTCGGGTCGGCGTCGGTCGCGTTGGCCAGAGTCGGTCGGCTGGCGCCTGCTCTCGCTCGATTGGGGTGGGTGCTCGCAAACCGATGCAGTCCTCGCGGCGACCACCGGCCGACTACCAACCGGGAACTGTGGCCGCGTCTTAGGTGCCAGCCGAATCGACGCCGGTGACATCGATCGCACCACAGGCCGGGGGCGCGGCGGCGGATCCACTACGGCTGCGCTCGCGCCGACACTCGGCGGTAGTGATGAGTCAGGCTCGCTCAGCTCGCCCGCATCCGTGAGGTACAGATCACCCAGAACGTCCAACGTCCGGCGACGGCGGGCGCGCTCCTGGAGGATCGAGTTCGCCGTATCGCCCGGCGACGTGCGCTGTTCGTGATTCATGGTCGCGGTCTCGCGATGAAAGTTCGATGCACGCGATCACCCGTGGCGGATCGCACTACTCTCGCCCCCCCCAACCGCCTCCCACGACACCGCCCGACCTACGCCGCGTTGTCCGCGACACTGACTTCGACCACACTGTTCAGCTCGCCGAACGGGTTGGCCTCTACGTAAGTGTTGTACGGGTCCTGCAGCCATTGCCCGTCGCAGACGATCCTGTATCGGTACCGGCCCGGCGGAACATCGATACACGCCTGCCAGACACCGAGCCCATCGTCGTAGTGCATCGGTGAGTTTGACGGATCCCAGTTATTGAAGTCGCCCGCGATGCTGATCTTCCCGGCATCGTTGACCGGCTGGACGAACAGCAAGCCCTTCGAGGTCGCCCGGACACCGAACAACTTCGCCAGTTTGCCGCGCAAATTCTTCGGCTTCGCCGGCTCCGCCACAGGCGGCGGGGCCGCAAGAGTCGAGGCACCTGCTCCCACACCATCGGACGCTCGCGAGCCGACCGATGCCGCAGACCACTCACTACTACCATCCGCCAACGCTGCCTCATCTCCCGCGGGTCCGGACGACGCACGATAGTCCGCAACCGCCCCGATCTTCGCCGCCAGCGCCGTCGTCCGAGCCGACAACGCCCGCGCCCGCTCGACCAGTTCCGCCGCACGACTAATCGCCGGATTCCCGGACGTGGCCGGGCCGGCTTGTTCGATCACGGTCTCAACCGGGTTCGCGATCAACCACGACACGAGCGACTCGAAGTCCTGCATCCCGCGGCTGGTCGCGTCGTACTCGGTGATTGGCTGACCGAAGCTGGCGGCCTCTTTTAGCTTGCTGTTGAAGTGGACCACGACGGGCAACAGGCGGTCGTCGAAGTGGCGGCGGAGCTCGGCGAGGATCTCGCGGGCCAGCTTTGTCCGCACGTCATACATCGTCGGCAGCACGCTGACGCGCACGCTGTGAGCCACGCGCTGCACAAGCATCCCGATCGTCTCGTCCTGGCGGATCGCGCCTTGGAGTGAGAAGAAGCCGGTCTCGACCGGGATAAGCACCTCGCCGGCGGCACGCAGCGCGTTGAATGTCAGCAAGCCGATCGAAGGCGGGCAGTCCACCACGCAAAATTCGTACTGTTCCTCCACCGTACTGAGCACCTGCATCAGCCGGCGGTCTTTGTCCGGTGCCTGGGAGAGTTCCTGCTCGACGCCGGCGAGCGCCATGCGGCTCGGTGCGAGGTCGAGGTTGCGCGAGACCTGCCAGACCACGTCGGCGAAGGCCATCGACCCGTCCAGCCCGGCGCGCAGCACGTCGCCGATCGAGTAGTCCACCTGTGACTCGGGCACGGCTAATCCGAGCGAGCAGTGCGCCTGCGGGTCCAGGTCGACCAGCAGCGTGCGCCGCCCGGTCGCCGCCAGGGTCGCGGCCAGGTTGATCGACACGGTTGTCTTGCCGCAACCGCCCTTCTGATTGATGATCGCGATCGTACGCAAGGGGCGTCCTTTCATCCGTGAAAGCGACAGGGCCAATCGTTTATCTGATGCGGGTCAATCCGGACCCGCAGCCCTTCGGTTATCGCTGCCTCCCCGCCTGGCTGGCTCGCCCTTGCCCGGCGGTTGATTTCGCCGGGCCGGCCTCCGTGCAGCCTATGCGTAACTAGCGTCGTTATCGGCCCCGGCCGCCGACGGGCTTGAATATCAGCACTGGCAGGGGCGATTTGGCCGTCGATTCCGGCCGAGCCGACCGGCCCGATACAATGTCCGCCATGCCTCACGACCAGCCCTGCGATCAGCCCACCCCCGGCCGACGGCAGCGCCGATCACAGCCAGCCGGCAAGCGAACGGTCCGCCGCGGGCTGATCCTCGCCAGCCGATCGCCCAGTCGAGCGGCCCTGCTCTGCGACGCCGGATACCGTTTCACCTGCATCAAGCCGCCCTATAAGGATCCGCAATCCCCGACCGGCGATACCGCCGAGGCCGTGGCTGTGCGTGAGGCCCGCCTCAAGGCGGCCAGTGTTGCCGAGAGCGAGCATGCGACGCCTGACACCGTCGTGCTCGCGGCTGACACGGTTGTCCGCGGGGGCAACGACGAGCTTCTGGGCACGCCCGCGAACGCCGCCGAGGCGACCGAGATCCTGCGGCGGCTCGTCGACAGCGTGCACGCGGTGATCACAGCCGTGGCCTTCGCGACGGCCGCCGACGGGGTTTTCGAGACCTTTTTTGACCAGGCCGAGGTCCGCGTCGGCCGCGTTACACCTGAGCAGATCGCGGCCTACACGGCGAGCAACCGGTGGATCGGCAAAGCCGGCGCATACAACCTGTTCGACCGCGTCAGTGATGGTTGGCCGATCACGGTCAACGGCGATTCCACCACCGTTGTCGGGCTGCCGATGGTGGCGCTGCGACCCAAGCTGCGGGCGCTCGGCGTGCTCCGCGGAGACGCGGCGTGACGACTCGCCGTAGCACGATCCTCGACACGCTCAGCGGCCACAATCGCTCGATCTCGGGTGGGCTGGCCCGCGCGGGCCTCGCCGCGATCGAGCCGGTGTACCGCGTCGTCATCGCGCTAAGAAATACCTGTTTTGACCGCGGCTGGCGTCGGATCCATCGTTTGCCGCGACCCACGATCAGCGTTGGGAACATTACTACCGGCGGGACGGGCAAGACCCCTATGGTGATCGAGTTGGCCGAGCGACTCTCGGCGATGGGTGCCCACGCGGCCGTCCTCCTTCGCGGTTACCAGGCCGGCCCCGATGGCAGCGATGAAGCGGCATTGCTGCGCGAAGCGCTCGGCCCGGGAGTTCCGGTTGAAGCCGACCCCAACCGCCTCGCCGGGGCCGATCGCATCCTGATTGCGCGGCCTGATGTGCATGTCTTTCTACTCGACGATGGGTTTCAGCATCGGCGTGTTGCGCGCGATCTCGACATCGTATTGATCGACGCGACTGAGCCGTTCGGTTTTGGCCACGTACTGCCGCGCGGGCTGCTGCGTGAGCCGATCAAGCATCTTCGCCGGGCCGACGCGGTGATCGTGACTCGCTGTGATCAAGTCGCTGGCCATGCACTTGAAGACCTCGACCAACGCATCGAGCGAATCACCGGCCGACGACCGACAGCCCACGCAGCGCACCGGTGGGACGGATTCATCGACGCCGAAGACCGCATCCACGCGATCGATTTCCTGCGCGACCGGCGCGTTGTCGGCGTCTGTGGGATCGGCAACCCCGCCGCATTTACTAACACACTTAAACGCCACGCCCCGCAGACGGATCGGATCGTCGCCTTCCCCGATCACCACGCCTACACCGCGCACGAGATCGACGATCTGATCGCAAACCTCGCCGATCCCGATTCGCTTGATGCACTGGTCACGACCGACAAGGACTGGGTCAAGTGGAAACAGCTTGCCCCCGCACCCGATTGGCCTGTTCCCGTCTACCGCCCGATTCTCCGCATGGAATTGCTCGACGGCTCCGATGCGCTGAACCGCCTGCTGCGCGAGACGCTCGAGAAAGCTGGCTGATCCGCCGCCGGGTGCCACTGACAAGTCCTCTTGTCAGTGTCGATCATTCCCACACCGCCGCCGAGTGAATATGTCGCCGAACCACCCCAACCCACGCCGACCGCTATAATTGCCTCTCTGCCGCTAATAACCGCCGCCAAAAGAACTACCCATGCCTGACACGCACCCCAACTCACCCGCCAACCCCGCCGACCCCACCGAAGCGCTGATCCGCGTGCTCGATCGCTGGCAGCGCCAACGCATCATCGTTGTCGGCGACTTCATGCTCGACCGCTATGTCTACGGAAGTGCCGAGCGGCTCAGCCCCGATGCGCCCGTACCCGTCATGCGTGCCGAGCGCGAGCAATACTCCCCGGGCGGCGCATCGAACGTCTGCCTCGACCTGTGCGCACTGGGCTGCGATGTCTCGTGCATCGGCGTGGTTGGCAGCGACCCGGCCGCCGACCGGTTGCGACAAGCACTCGCCGACGCCGGGTGCGATGTGTCCGGTTTGATCGCCTCGCCCGACCGCCCCACGACGGTGAAACACAACTTCGTCGGGCTGGCCCAGCACCGCCACCCGCAGAAGATGTTCCGTGTTGATGAGGAGAGCACGGACCCGCTACCGCCAGACACTGCCAAGGCTCTTCGCGACCACGCGGCCGAGATCATCGCCGACGCGGCTGTGCTCTGCATCGAGGACTACAACAAGGGTGTGGTCGATGAACCATCGGCCCAAGGCCTGATCGCCCTGGCCCGCGAAGCCAACGTCCCCGTCCTGGTCGACCCGGCCGCGATCAAGGACTACGCCAAGTACCGCGGCGCGACCTGCCTCACACCCAACCGCACCGAAGCCGCTGCCGCGACCGGCATCAGCGTCCCCGACTCGGGACCGGACGCCGACGCCGACTTAACCGCGACCCGCGCCGCCACGCAGGCCATGGCCGAATCGCTCGTCGAGTCGCTCAACCTCGATGCCATCGTCCTCACCCTCGACAAACACGGCGCATTGCTGCTCGAGAAGGGCCAAGCCCCCCGCACCGTCCCCACCGAGGCGCGGTCCGTCTACGACGTCACCGGTGCGGGCGACATGGTCCTGGCCATGCTCGCCGGGGCGATCGCCAACGGCACAAGCTGGCACACGGCCGTGGAGCTGGCCAACTGTGCGGCCGGGCTCGAGGTCGAGAAGTTCGGCTGTGTCCCCATCGAGCTAAGCGAGGTGCTGCTTAGCCTGCTCCGCCGCCGCCACCAGCACATGGGCAAGCTGCGCGAGATCGACGCTCTGCTGCCCGAGCTCGCGGCCTACCGCAAACAGGGCAAGTCGATCGCGTTCACCAACGGCTGTTTCGACATCCTCCACGCCGGGCACGTCGCCTTCCTCCGCTCAGCACGCCAGGCCGGCGACCTGCTCGTCGTCGCCGTCAACAGCGACGACTCGATCCGCCGCCTCAAGGGCCCGGACCGCCCCGTCAACGAGCAAGCCGACCGCGTCATGGTGCTCAGCGAACTCGAAAGCGTCGACTACGTTATCGTCTTCAACGAAGACACACCCGAAAAGCTGCTCGAAGCCATCCGCCCCAACGCCCTGATCAAAGGCGGCGACTACACCCGCAACCAGGTAGTAGGCGGCGACCTGGTCGAGTCCTGGGGCGGCAAGGTCGTCCTGGTAAACCTGATCGAGGGGCGGAGCACGACGAATATTATTCAAACGATTACGGCGAGTCGATAAAGTGTGCTCAGCGCAGCAACTTGGTTTTTATCGGGTTGCTCAGGAGAGACTAATTCGAGAGCTATCAGGCATTGGGAGGGGTTATGCGAGAACTAATTGACCAAGTTGAGCATTCTCTCGATCAACCACTTTTTTTTCTTTCACTGCTCGCAGGTTTAGCTATTCCCGATATTGCTGGGGCACTAGATGCCGAAGATGGGCTTGCAAATGGAATTAGATATGCTGCTTGGTATGATCGTTGGGTTAGGCCATGTTATGGCGAGGTAGTTCGTGCCCGACTCCCAGTTGACTTGGCCCAAACAATACCGATCGAGGATAGTCCTCTGACTGGAAAGGACTGCTATCTATTTCGCTGTTCGTTGCTCCATCAAGGTAGCACCCAACATCCGAATAGCCGTTTCAGTCGCATCATTTTTTTAGAGCCCGGGACAAGTACAACAACTTTGCACTACAACATCGTTAATGATGCCCTAAACATCGATGTTAGCTGTTTTTGCAGGGAGGTGGTTGCAGGCGCACAAAAATGGCTCGCCTCGGCTGAAAGCACGTCTCGATACCAGATTAATCACGACCGATTTGCCCGACGATATCCTAACGGATTGCACCCGTATATTGTAGGAACGCCGGTAGTTACTTGAGTTGGCCGGGTGCCGGTCCGGTGGGTTAGCTCGTCGAAGTTGGCGGCGGTTCGGCAGGCAGGGGTTTCTTCGGTAGCGCTAGCGTCGTCACCGACGCCGGGTGCCACTGCTGGCTTGTCCAGCAGTGTAATACGCGTCCAATCACCCTTACGCCCCATCAACCCCAGAAGGCCAACGGCAAACTCTCGGCAACACCACAAGGTCCTCCAGCCCGCAGTATCGGCGAGCACTCGACCAGGGCCAATCGACTTCGTGCTCACACAGTCCCCGTTTGACCGGATTGCGATGGATGTAGTCGATTGATGCGGTGACCTTATCCGGGTCGTAGAAATTGCGGTCGTATCCCGGGCCTTCCTGCCAGAGCCGAAACGCCCGTACCCCGTGACGCTGGCGGATGATCAGCCGGCCGAGCCAGGGGCTTTGACCCTCTTGTAATCGCTGCTTGACTCGGAAAGACAACGGCCGCTTGATCGCGTTTAAGAGCCGGTCAATTTTTGAAGCCTGAGGCTGAGGGAACACCAGAAGATGAACGTGTTCCTGCATGAACACAAAACTCAGCAACCGGAAGCGGTGCCGGATCATCGCCCGATCAACGCAATCGGATAGCAGCGGCCGAACACCTTCGATGGCCAGCAACGGCATCCGGCGATAACACGAAAACGTTAGTTCATGGGCTTGCCCCGGCAGGTCGAAATGCTTGACGGTCTTGCGGTGTCCTGTTGCCGTTGACCTCATGGCTTATCGTAGCGCCAAAGCACTGCTGGACAAGCCAGCAGTGGCACCCAGACCGATTCATCCGGGCCGCTGCTCGGTCCGGTGGGTTAGCTCGTCGAAGGTGGTCGCGGTTCGGCCAGCACGGCCTTCTTCGGTAGCACTAACGTCGCCACCGCCGCCAGGATCGCGGCGACGCCGGGGCAGGTTGTGTAGGCGAGGCCGCTGAAAAACAGGTTCTTCATGGCGATGTCGTAGTCGCTGCCGGGCCGCACCGTTGGCCAGGGGTAGGCGTTGACGGCGAGGATCAGGATGGTTGCGAGGATTGTCGTCGCGGCACCGAAGAACCACCAGGTGTGCTTGCGGCGGGTGGCGGCTTTGCTGGCCAGGGTGACAGCCAGCACGGTGAGGATGGTGGAGATGATCACGCCGCCGACGATGCCGGCTAACTGACCGGCTAGGAGGATCACGCCCATATCGTTGGGTCCTTGTGGCGGTGGTCGCGCCGGGCTTGTTTGGCTTGGCGGGACTGTACCGCGGTTGTGTGGGGTTGGCACTTCGCCACTATCCTCGTCCGATCAACGCCGGATTCTTGAGAGGGCCGAGCCGTTAGTGAACCTGTAGACATTGCCGTGGTCGGTGCCGGCGCGGCGGGGCTCGCGGCGGCGATCTTTGCGGCCGAGGGGCGCGCGGGGTTGCGGTCGGGGCTACACGTGGTTGTGCTCGATGGGGCGCGGCGCGTCGGGGCGAAGATCCTGGTGTCGGGCGGGGGGCGATGCAATGTGACGCACGCGCAGGTCACGGCTGACGATTTTCATGCGCCGCATCGCAGAGTGCAGCGGGTGTTGCAGCGGTTCGATGAAGACGCTGCGGCCAAGTGGTTCGCATCGCTGGGCGTGCAACTCAAACAGGAGGCAACGGGCAAATTATTCCCGGTCAGCGACAGCGCCCGGACGGTGCTCGCGGCGCTGCTCGCCCGATGCGAGGCGCTGGGCGTGCGGGTACTGACCGAGCACCGGGTGCGCGGACTGACGCCGACGGGTGACGGGATTGAGGTCGTGCATGATGCGGGGCGGTTGCTCGCCAGACGCGTCATCATGGCGACAGGTGGGCGATCGCTGCCCAAGACCGGCTCGGACGGGTTGGGGTGGCAGATCATCGAAGGGCTCGGTCACACGGTGACTGAAACACACCCGGCACTCGTCCCATTGGTGCTCGCCGACACCTTCTTTCACGCCGCGCTGTCGGGTATCTCGCACGAAGCGGCGCTGACCACACGCGTCAACGGCAAGACTGTTGATCGCCGCGGCGGGAGCCTGCTGTGGACGCACTTCGGCATCAGCGGCCCGGTGGCGATGGATGCGAGCCGGTTTTGGGTGATGGCCAACGCGCAAGGCCACGACGCGAGCGTCTCAATGTCGTTCTTCCCGGACGGCGACGCCGCCGCAATTGACCAATGGCTGGCCCCGACCAACAACCAGGCCCGACGCAAGACCGTCGCGGAAACCCTGGCCCAACGCCTCCCGCGGCGTGTCGCTAAAGCGATGTGCGCACACCTCGGATCGCTCGAGCACTCAAAACCCGACAAGCGTCAAGGCCCGCGAGTGTCAGGCGATCCGGCCGGGATCGTGCTTAGCCAATTGCCCCGCGATACCCGTCGCGCACTGACGCAGGCGTTGACAGATCTTCCATTACCCATTGTCCGCCCGCGCGGGTGGAACGAGGCCGAGGTCACCGCCGGCGGGGTCCCGCTAGAAGAAGTCAACCTACGCACGATGGCATCTCGCCGCGTGCCGGGGCTGCACCTGGTCGGCGAGATGCTCGACTGCGACGGGCGGATCGGCGGATTTAATTTTCAGTGGGCGTGGGCGACGGGTTACATCGCCGGGTGCAGCGCGGGCGCGACATGACGGTTTGAAATTGCAGCGCCTGCAGCGCCGATCATCCCAACCGATCCGTTGAGACGTGGTAGTGCGGGTCTTCGGAGATGTTGACTTCCACGAAGTCGCGGGCTTTATCCAGCAAATCACGGCATTCGGCGCTCAGGTGGCACAGGTGTAGCCGCTTGCCCGCGGTGTTGTAGCGGATCGCCAGGGCGTTGATGGCTTCGAGGCCGGACTGGTCGACGACGCGGGTGTAGTAGAAGTCGATGACGACGTCGTCCGGGTCGTTGGCCGGGTCGAACAGGTCTCGAAAGCGGCTGACGGAGCCGAAGAACAGCGGCCCATGCATCTGGTAGATCTTGCTGCCGAACTCGTTGAACTTCACATCGACGGCGAGGTAGGTCGCCTGCTGCCACGCGAAAACGATCGCGGAGATGATCACGCCGATCAGGACGGCCAGTGCGAGGTTGTGGGCGAAGACCGTGACACCCGTGACCACGACCATCACGATCAGGTCGCTCCACGGAACCTTGCGGTACATGCGCAGCGTCGCCCACGCGAAGGTACCAATCACCACCATGAACATGACGCCGACCAGCGCGGCCATGGGGATGACCTCGATGACCGGTGAGAGGAACATGATGAACAGCAGCAGGAACAGCGCCGCCGCGATGCCCGACACCTGCCGCCGCCCACCGGATTTAACGTTGATCAGGCTCTGGCCGATCATCGCGCAGCCACCCATCCCACCGAACATCCCGGTGGCAATGTTGGCGATGCCCTGACCGATGCACTCACGGTTGCCGCGGCCGCGCGTCTCGGTGATCTCATCGATCAGACTCATCGTCATCAACGACTCGATCAGCCCGACGGCTGCGAGAATCAGCGAGTACGGCAGGATGATGCCCAGCGTCTTGAAGCTGAAGAGCGTGCCCCAGGTCATCGGCGAAACGGGAAACTCGAACGCCGGAAAGCCGCCACGGATCGACCCGGCCAGGTCGTAGACGGTGCGTGTCTGCAGACCGAACACCGGAAGGAGGTATGCCGAGACCAGCGTGACGACCACGATGGCGACGAGCGTGGCGGGCAGGGCGCGGGTGAGCTTCGGCAGCAACGCGATGATGGCCATGGTCAAAGCGACCAGCGTGATCATCACCGCGAGCGTCTGGCCACCCATCCAGCGTGTTCCGTGATCAACGAGGCTGCCGCCGGCATCGAAGACATCGAAGGGTATCTTGAAGCTGTCGAGCTGAGCCATAAAAATCACGATGGCCAAGCCGTTCACGAAGCCGAGCATCACCGGGTGTGGGACGAGACGGATCAGCTTGCCCAATCGGGCAATCCCCACGGCAACCTGGATCAACCCCATCAACACCACGGCGGGGAACAGGTACTCGATGCCGTGGTCTTTGACGAGCGCGACGACGACGACGGCCAACGCTCCGGTCGCGCCCGAGATCATGCCGGGGCGGCCTCCGACCGCGGCCGTGATCAACCCCACCATGAAAGCGGCATACAACCCGGTCAACGGTGAGAGTCCGGCGATAAGCGCAAACGCGATTGCCTCGGGCACCAACGCCAGTGCCACTGTCAAACCTGATAACACTTCGTCTTTGAGGCCGGCAGTCTGTTTAGTAATGATGTCTAGCATGGGTGAGCTTACGCATGGCGCTTTCACGCCTTGATCAAATCAATGAGGAAGGATCGGGCTTCGTACGTCGGGATAAAACTCGTTGGCGGATGAGCCTGCGGCTCGTGTGCCGACCGCTATCGAGGTTGATGATTGATGCGATCGGGATCGGGGCGGGCGTTGCGGGATCATCCGACGCCTGAGGCTGCACCTAGGCGGTTGCCTTACTGCTCCTTCTCGCGGGTCTGCGATTCGAGGTCGGCCAGACCCGGCGCGTGGGAGTTCAGGCGGCGGATGAGCTCGATGTGTTGTCGGGCGGTGTCGAGGTCGCCGGCTTTGATCCGCCAGTGGGCGGCGCGGGCGGCGTATTGCCAGACGGCGGGGTAGGCGGCAAGGGCTTGCTCGAACAGTGCTGCCGCCGCGGCCGGGTCGCCGAGCATCGACCAGCACAACGCCATGTCTTCGAGCACGTCCGGGTCGGTGCGCTCGGCCGGGGTGAGCGTGCGCAGCCTGATGAGCGCTTCCTGCGGCTGATTATCGCGACGCAGCAGCTTGGCCAGGCGGCGGGTGTAGGCCACCACCGTCGATCGCTCGGTCTCGGGCGTGTGGCTGACCGCTTTGATGAGTTGGCCGATCGCGACCTGGAGTTTGTTTTGCCGCGTGTAGAGGTCGGCGAACAGGGCGTACGCGGCGTGCGACGACGGGTCGAGCGTGAGCGCTTCGATCAGGAGCCGGCGGGCTTTGTCGTCTTGTCGCTGCCGGAGGTAGGCCTGGGCCAGGTGCAGCCGGGCGCGGACGCTGGACTGATCGAGCCCGACAGCCATGGTGTAGTGGTGGGTCGCGCGGTCGATCCGGTCGAGCGCTATTGCGACGCTGCCGGCAAGCAGGTGGACCTCGGCTTGGCGCGGGTCGAGTTCGAGGGATAATTTAAACTGCTCGTAGGCCTTGTCGAAGTCGCTTTGATACAGCCAAACCTGGGCGAGCAGCGTGCGGGCCGCGGCGTATTTTGGGTAGCGCTCGACGATGCGTTGCACAGCGGCGAGGCTGGGCTTGGCATCGTGGCCCTCGACGGCGACGAGATTGAATTGTTCCTGTGCGGCTTGGAGTTGGGCGAGTGCTTCGGCTTCATCCCATGTCGCGGCGCCGGCACCCTCGGCGGGCGGTTTGGCTGGATCACTGCCCTTCACAAATTGACTGCGCATCGACCAGTGCTTGACCGCGACGATCCCGGCCACGCCGCCGATGAGCACCAACGCGACGACCAGCCACGAGCCGGCCCAGGGGCGCTTGGCGGGCGAGTAGCGGTCCTGTGGATTCGATTCTGGCTGGTCGGCGGGCTGCATGCATGCAAGCGTATCGCATGGGAACCGCCCCGCAACGGGTCAATTTAGATTGATGGGAACCGGCCGGTCGTGACTGCTACAGAACCAGCGGCTACAAGTGAGCGTCGCGCCGATCGAACACGATCGCGCGCCGATCATCGCGGTGCGAGCCCATCGGGTCAGCACGGTACGGGACTGGTGCACTGGCCATCCGCTGCGACTGGAGGAACCCAGCCGATTCGACCCGCCCGACCGGCATGAGCGACCCGGCGAAAAGCAGGCCGACGTAAACCGCGACGCTGTATCGGACCCCGGCTTTTCGCATAGATACTGGCTCCATCACGGCGCACCACCGCCCCGCTCGAATCGATGGCTGTCCGAGCACACCCCGGAAGCGACACGATCACACTTTCGACCCTTCAACCATCCAATACAGACCCGTCAGGATCAACCCAAAACTGAAATTTTTCGCATTACACGGCCTGACATGTGATCTGCCGTTCCGGCTTGGGCACCAACGACCGCTATAATCGTCACGTGGTTCATCTAAGCCGGGTTGTCCGGTTCTGTATCAACGACTCCCCGGTAGCAAACTCGCCGGTGGACGACCAGCCGTCCGGCTCGGACCGGGGGCACCCCCCGCGTCATAACCGGTTTTCGGCGTGGCCGCCGGTGCGCGGGTTTGGCAGGTACTACGAGTTGCACGTCCGCTGCGCCGGTGAAGCCGACCCTGTCACCGGGTACTTCCTGAATATCTCCCACATCGATCGTGCCGTCGAGACGCGCGTCCTGCCTCATTACGAGCAAGTGATCGCGCAGTCATCCGAACAGCCCAACCCGGCAGCAGATGCCGCACTTGGCGCACTCATGCGCAACACGGTGGCCCTGCTGCAAGAGCCGCTGGGCAATTCGGTCACCGAGGCCAGGCTCGACCTGACGCCCTACCACAACCTTACGATCCGGAGCCGCGAGATGGACCACGTCATCCTCCGTCAGCAATACGAGTTCGCCGCAGCGCACCGCCTACACGCCGATGCGCTGAGTGACGAAGAGAACCTCGCGGTGTTCGGCAAGTGCAACAACCCCTCCGGCCACGGGCACAACTACCGCGTCGAGGTTGCCGTGCGCACACCGATCCAAGCGGACGGGCGGTTGCTCCCGGTCGAACGACTCGACGCGTTGGTGGCGAGGGAAGTCGTTGAGAAGCTCGACCACAAGCACCTCAATCTGGACGTGCCGCAGTTCGCCAAAGTCATCCCCTCGGTCGAGAACATCGCCAAGGTCATCCACGAAATGCTCACTGAGCCGGTCGCGGGCATCGGGGTCGAGCTGACCGAGGTCAGCGTCTGGGAGACCGGCAAGACTGTTTGCACCTACCGCGGGGATTGAATCTCCGCTAGGCTACACTGTTTTGGCAGCCGTTTTTCGCTCTATTGCGGCGGAGTGCGGGACGGGAAACAGAACCATGCTAAGGATCGCGGTCATCGGCGGGGACGGTATCGGGCCCGAGGTCTGCGAGCAGGGCCTGCGATGCCTGGGGAAGCTCGCCGAGCAATATCAGTTCGAGTACGACACCGACAAACTGCCTTATGGTGGCGGGCGGTATCTCGCGGACAAGACCGTCATCACGGACGAGGAGGTCGCGCAGCTCAAGACCAACTACGACGCGATCTATCTCGGCGCGGTCGGGCGACCGGATGTGCCGCCCGGTGTCCTGGAGCAGGGGCTGCTGCTCAAGCTCCGCTTCGAGTTGGATCAATACATCAACCTGCGTCCGGTCAAGCTGTACCCCGGCATTGCGACACCGTTGGCCAACCGCACGCCGGACGATATCGACTTTGTCGTGGTGCGTGAGAACACCGAGGACCTTTATTGCGGCGTCGGCGGGTTCCTGCGACGCGGCACGCCGCACGAGGTCGCGACGCAAGAGATGATCGCGACGCGGATGGGGGTCGAGCGCTGCCTGCGCTACGCGTTCGAACTTAGCCGGGCGCGCGGTGGGCGACGGCTGCTGACGCTTGTCGCGAAAACGAACGTCCTGACCTTCGCCCATAATTTATGGATGCGCGCGTTCGAAGAAGTCGGCGCGGACTACCCGGACGTGACCCGCGAGTACCACCACGTCGATGCCTGCTGCATGTATATGGTCAGTCAGCCGCAGCGTTACGATGTTGTGGTCACGACCAACATGTTCGGCGACATCATCACCGACCTCGGAGCGGCGATCGCCGGCGGCATGGGCATCGCCGCGTCGGGCAACCTCAACCCGGACGGCGCGGCGCCGAGCATGTTCGAACCGGTGCATGGGTCGGCCCCGGACATTGCCGGACAGAACAAAGCGAACCCGCTCGCCGCGATCCTCTCGATGGCGATGCTGCTGCAACAGACCGGCCGTATGAAATCCGCCGATGCATTGAGCCAGGCAGGTGACGCCCTCGAAGCAGCGGTCGCGTCCGTCTGCCCCCAGTTTGCCGGCCAACCGATCGACCGCTTGCCGATGCCGACCGCCAAGGTGACCGACTTGGTCCTGACCAAACTCGACAGATAACCCCAACGAAGACGCCGGCTGTGAGCGAACACGACGCACCAACCCGAAAGGCGCACGCCGACACCGAGCACACCGGTATCGTCGTGGTCGATCACGGTTCACGGCGAGCCGAGTCGAACCGGATGCTCGAGCGGTTCGTCGAGGGCTTTTCGGATCACACGCCTTACGAGATCGTCGAGCCCGCTCACATGGAGTTGGCCGAGCCGTCGATCGCGACCGCGTTCGATCGCTGCGTGCAGCGCGGGGCGAAGCGCGTTGTGGTGAGCCCGTACTTCCTGCTGCCCGGCCGCCACTGGCACCAGGACATCCCCGCGCTGACTGCCCAGGCCGCCGCCAAACACGCGGGTGTTACATACCTGGTCACCGCACCGATTGGCCTACACCCGTTGATGACGCAGGTGATCCAATCACGCGTCGAGCACTGCATCGAGCATGCCGCGGGCAACGCGCCCCGATGTGATGCCTGTGTGAGCACATCTGGCTGCGAACTACTCCCCGTCGACGCCCGCGAGCCCGGCGATACATCCCCTCAAGCGCGCTAAGATCAGTGACGATTTATCTCAGGGTGTCCCACAGCATGAATACTTCCGACCCCATCAGACACACCGCACGCCAGCCTGCTCCCGCGATTCTGTACTTGATCGCTCTGCTGACACTCTTGAGCTTGGCCGGGCCGACTGCGTTGGCTGACGAGTTACTTCTCACCGATGGATCGAGGCTCACCGGCGAGTTGATCGACCGCGGACCGCACGTGCTCACGTTCGACGTCATCGCCGGCGGCGTCCGGATCCGCCGTTACTTCATGGCCACAGACATCGTCGAGGTAATCGATACGTCAATCACCCAGCCGGAATCCGAAGAGGGAGCAGACAGTGAAACCACCGTCACCACCGATACCGGCGATGAGTTAACGATTGACGGTGGCATTCTGGGCGGTGCGGACAACGCGGACCTACTCGAACCCGCCCCAACGCAGCCGGCCGCCGCCACGACGCGCTACACCGTTATCCCACTCCACGGCGAGGTCGGTACCGAGATCACCGCCGAGTTGCTGGAAGCCTGCCTCGATTCCGCGTCGCACGCTGACGCCTCACTGGTCATCCTCGAGATCAACAGCCCCGGCGGCTACGTTCATGAGCTGCAGCGCCTCGTCGATGTTCTAATCAACTGGCAAGCCGCCAACTCGCATATCCCGGTGGCTGTGCTGATCGAGGAGGCCTATTCCGCCGCCGCGATGCTCGCGATGGTTGTCCCGACGATCTACATGAAGCCCGGTTCAGTCATCGGTGCCGCCATGGTGATACAGCCAGACGATGAAGGGAAGTTCTCCGCGGTCGGAGACGATGACGATGATGCGGTAGGAAAGAAGCGCGTTTCCGCGATCTGGGCTAAAGCCCGCGCCGCAGCCGAAGCCGGCGGCTACAACCCACTGCTCGTCCAGGCCATGATGGATATCGATCTGGAGATCTGGCTGGCCTACGATGGCGACGGCCACCCTGTGATCCTGCCAGCGGAAGCGGTTGATAACGGCCGGGTGGTTGACCATTACGCCGCGACCCTCGTCGAGACCGGCGGTTCCGCTGACGCCACCTCTCAGGGCGCCCCGATACCACCGCAACGCCTTAGCGCTGACGGCAAACTACTGACCCTCACTGCGAGTCAGGCCGTCGAGTGTGGTCTGGCCAAAGCGATTGTCGGGGATACGGCAGAAGCGATCGAGCACCTCGGGTACGCAGGCGCGCATGACGACAGCGACAACGCCGAGCTGCTAACCATGCGGCACGTACGACAGATTGAACGCACCGAGAAAGAGTATCGACGCCTCAAAGACTTCCTGGCCAACCGACTCGACTGGAGCAACGAGCCTTCACAACCGAAGCTGCGTGAGCTACTAAGCCGCCGCCGCGACCTGCTCGCGGCGCAGCAAGCAATCACGCGCATCATCAAGCTCGCCAAGGAACACCACTGGATCGCGCGCAAAGCGTCTGACGACTTCGACTCGATAACGGCGTTCGACGTCCTGCGCGCTCTCAATAAAGCCCTGGAGGATCTCGACGAGCGGATTACCGACAAGAAAGAAAACCTGCGCCGCGCCAAGAAGTATCAATAAGTGATCGAGCAATCGGCCTCGTTCTAGCAGTTAATTTACGATCGGGATAGGTCGCGACGGGGTTACTCGACCAGCGGCTGACCGGGGAATACCAAGTGGCCACTCGTGTAGGTCGTGCCGAATGTTGCGCGAGCGCTGGCGACCTGCCGGATGGCTGAGCGCAATCCGTCGTCACGCAGTGACGACAGCGGGTGGATGAATGCGGCCCAGACCACGCCGTTGCTCACCGCGTAGCGCGCATCGAGCGCGGTGTGGAAGTTCGCCGCCATGGCCGACTCCAATTGCCCCGGCTCGAGGTCGTCGATCGACACGATCGGGCTGATGATGCGCATCCGGTCGGCCCGCGGATCATGGATCAGCATCATCTGCACGCCGTCGAAGGCGAACTCTGTCTGGTGGCCCCGTATGACGACGTCCTGACAATCGGCCTGGATAATTGTGAGCATGCGGCCGCCGTCCATCGTCGCATGCCCCGATGGCGCCATAACGCCGAAGAGAACAAGCAAGAAGGTGATCATCGGTTTGTCCCTTGGTTGGAGGCGCGTACGCAGTTCATTCTAGGATGCCGACGCGCCCCGATGCACTCCGTGAACACGCGTCGCGGCAAGGATCCACCCTCGGCTGCACGTGTGGCTTAGCGCAACGCTCGGCCACCATCCAATCGGATTACCTGCCCGGTGCAATAAGGTGCATCACGCACGAGGCAGAGCACCGCGGCGGCTGCATCACTCGGCCGACCGGCTCGACCCAGCGGGACACGGGCGATGTAGCGGTCTTTGGTGGTCGGATCGGTATCGGGTGGCCAATCAACGACACCTGGGGCGACGGCATTCACCGTGACACGCGGGGCGAGTTCGACCGCGAGCGATCGGGTGATCTGGGCGAGTGCGGCTTTGGACGCGCAGTACGCCGCATAGCCGCGCATCGGCACACCTTCCACACACGTGTCGGTCAGGTTGACGACGCGGCCGGCGCTGTCCAGATCACTCGGCTGATACTGCGCACCAAGCATCGCGGCGAACCGCCGGGTCAGCATCAACGGGGCGCGGGCGTTGATGGCCAGGTGGTAATCGAAATCTTCGGCGCGCAGGCCCGACAACGGCGAGGCCGAGAAGCACGAGGCGTTGTTGACCAGGGCATCGAGTCGGTCGAACCGCGCCGAGAAGCCGTCGAACACTCGATCCGCCGAATCCGACTCCGCCAGGTCGACACGGATCACAGCACACCGCCGACCGAGCGACTCGATGTCACGGCGGGTCTGCTCGGCCTGTTCAACGCTCTGGTGACAGGTGATCGCGACATCCATACCCGCCTCGGCAAGCTGCAGCGCAATGGCTCGCCCAACCCGTTGGGCACCACCGGTCACCAAGGCAACCTCACCAGCCAGGCTTTGGGGGGGCGTCGAGCTCATCGTCGATGTCGTCGTCAGGGTCGTCGAAATCCTCGGGGTTGTCGGGGTCGTCCGTCTCGTCAAGGTCCGCGTCGAAGTCGTCGTCAAAATCGTTCGGGTCAAAAAATCCCGGCGGTGCCTGTGGATCCTCAAACTCCTCGGCATCCCACGAATCAGATTCGCCGTCGGCATCGCGCGGGTCCGCGCCGCCCCCGCGGTCCCGCAAGCCGTGGCCCGCATCGTCGCCCGGGCGATGGTGCATCGACGCGGCGAGCCGGTCGCCGCTGGCCTGCCAGATATCGCTTGCCGACCGTCGCTGAGGCTTGGTCGTCGTCCGATGCCTGCTGTCGTATCGCCGCCAGGCCTGCATTAACAGCCATGCCACAAGGATGACGGACACCCCCAGGGCGAGCAGCAGCAGGGCTAATGCCCCGAGTTGACCTGTGGCTTGCGGCGATGGCACGGACCGGATTGTACCGGCTGGCCCCGCCCGGCTGACGTTGCAGCCTCGGCACTCGTCGACACCGTGAGATTGCACGCGCGACCGCGAAACTTCCGATAACCCTTCTTGTGCGTCTGATCCAACCCATATCCCGATGGGCCAGCCTGGTTGTGGTGCCTCTGGCCGCGGCCTGGACACTGGTGTGGACCGCACAGGTTGTCGCCCAACCCAAACCGGCGTCAGCCGCGACCGAGATCCTGCAACCGCCCCACCGCAGGCCGACCCAACAAACCTATGGCCGACACCGCCTCATTAAAAGGTTCACGTTCGAGGAGGCCGAGCAGAACAACTTTGAAGAGCTGCCGATCCACTGGTATGTGATCGGACGGTCGGCGGACACGGCTAACCCTCACTTCCTGCGTCAACCGATCCACCAGGAGCTCCTTAAACGGACCGGCTACCCGGCCTACGCGCCGGTCCGGTTTGATCGACCCCAACGTGAACCCGGCGAGCACCGGCTGTTGCTTGGGCTCGAGGGCGGGCGGTCCGGCGCATTTCTTGAGGTCGGTGCGCTCCCGGCCGTGCCCGAGAGTGACTATCTGGTCACCGCGCAGGTCCGCACCAGCGGCCTCGTCCACGCCAATGCCGCCCTGACCGCCTACTTTGTCGACGCCCGCGGAAACAAGATCGACGACAGCCAGGTCGCGATCGACCCGACTCGGACAAGCGGTGAATGGCAGACCGTCACGCTGCGGCTATTGGGTGACTACCCCGGCGCGGCGTGGATTGGCATGCAGGTTGAGGCCCGCCAACCCGAGGCGACACCCGACGCCCCTCTCGGCAATCACGAGGTTGTCTATCGCGACGTGGCCGGCGGCGTCTGGTTCGACGACATCACGGTCTGGCAGGTGCCCCGCCTGGTGATCCGGACCCAGAGCCCGGTAAACGTGATCCGCGCCCCGGTCGCACCGAAGCTGTCGATGCAGGTACAGGACCTGACCGGGCGCTCGCTGGGATCACAGGTCGTGCTGTACGACCACCACCTCAACGAGGTTGCCCGGCTGGTCCAACCGATCCACGACGGGCGCCGATCGCGGTGGGCCTGGGCACCGCCGCTGAAAAAATACGGTTGGTACCTGGCCGACATGACGGTCCACGAGCCGACCGATCGCGGCGACACGACGATGGTGATTGGGCGCAGCCTATCGGCGCTGCTGTGGCTGCCTAACGAATCTGCGTTATACGAGCCTGACGCCGAGCGATTCGTCATCGCGGCCGATGGTGCGCCCGAGGCCGAGTTGGACCACCTGGTGCGCGTGATGGAAGCCAGCCGACTGCGATCGGTCGTCGTCAGCGCGTGGGACCGCGGCACGACACTGGCGAACCTGGGCGAACGCCAGGAGCGATTGGACAACCTGATCCAATCGATCATGGGGATGCGCTGCCAGGTAACGATGAGCCTGCACCCCCTGCCGTTTGAGATGGCCGAGGCCCTCGACATCAGCGCCGACAGCCCGTTGTGGGCATTTGTCGCCGCGTCCCCCGGGCAGTGGGCGCCGTACCTGACGCCCGTACTAATGACCCACGGCCAACGCGTCCGACGCTGGCAGTTTGGGGCGCGCGACGACACGACGGCGTTCTTCCTTGACGACCTCGGCCCAACGATGCAGCGGATCGGCCGCGACTTCCGCGACATCGCGCCCGACCCACGGTTGGTCCTGCCATGGAGCGCTCAACACCAACGCAGGCCGGAGCTAGCCGCGCCTCATCAGTTTGCGGTGAACGTTCCCCAATCCGTCCCGGCCGAGTCGATCGAATCCTATGCCGAGGAGTGGGACGCCCCGCCGGACGCGGACTTTTGGCTGCACCTGAACGAGCCGGCTGCGACACGGATGGCTCACCATGTGCGCATCGAGGACCTGGCATTCCGCATGATTTTCGGATGGGACACCGGAGCGGTCGGCACCGTGCTGTCGCGGCCGTGGACCTTGTCGAGCGACCGCACAAAGACGATGCTGCCCGACCCGCTGCTTGGCGTGTATTCATCGGTCGCGCACCGGTTGGCCGGGCGGCGTCGGATCGGTAGTTTGCCGATGGGCAAGGGCCTTGAATGCCTGATCTATGACGGTCCGGCTGGGGGCATGTTGGCCGCGTGGAACCGATCGGCCAGCTCGAAGAATGCGGTGATCGATATGCACATCGGCCCAGCGCCGGAAGCCGTCGACCTATGGGGGAACCGGTCGCCAGTCGTGTCTGAGAACGGTCGACACCGGATCGCACTCGGATCGGCGCCGGTCTTTATCGAGGGTGCCGACACCGCGCTCGCGCTGCTGCGATCAACCTTCCAACTCGACGAGCCGTTCATCGAGTCGACGGTAATCCCACACAAGCGGATGCTGACGCTAACCAACCCCTGGCCACAGACGATCACCGGGTACTTCCGGATCACCGAGCCGGCGGATTGGACGATCACGCCGCGGCAACACTACTTCGCGGTCGCGGCCGGGCAGAGCGCGCAGTTTCCCGTGCAACTGCGATTCCCGATCTCGGAGGTAGCCGGCGAAAAGAACCTGGTGGCGCGGTTCGACTTCCGCGCCAATCAGTCGTATGAAGTCGACCTGAACGCCCCGATGGAGTTGGGGCTGAGCTACGTTGACTTCGACGCATCGCTATCCCTGGAGCCCAACGACGAGACAGGCGAACTCGACGCGATCATCACTCACCTGATCACCAACACCGGCCCCAAGCCCGTCGCGCTCTATGCGTTCGCGAGCATGCAGGGCTACCCGCGCCAGGAACGCATCGTCGCCAGGTTAAAATCCGGCCAATCGGTGATCCGCCGGTTTCGCTTCTCAGACGCGGGCGACAAGCTCGACACGATCCCGATCCGCGCCGGCGTACGCGAGACCACCGGCCCCGCGATCCTCAACAAGGTCTTCACCGCGGATGACCTCTAGGGGGCGACCGGCATACGGCGATACGATGGTCACTTTGCCAAGCCGCGCCGCGGCCGCGTGACCGCAGCCGCGAGGCTCAGCCCGAGCAGCGCGATGGTGGCCGGTTCGGGGATGACACTGGCACGCAGTTGGAAGCCCATCATCCCGCCGTCCATTTGATCAATCACAAAACCGAATACGCCGCCACCCACATCAAAGGGCAAGACGTTGTTGACCAGGTGGTAATCTATGCCTTCAATGCCGCCCTGCGGGGGCCCGTCTAGATCGTACGTCGGCGGTGGTCTAAAGCCTTGGCCAACGATTACAGGATCGTTGAGGAAGTTGAAGCGGAATCCGCTTGCTCCCGGGAGATAGAATGCCAGGTCGTACGCCTCTCCCTCGATCAGGTTCTTGATCGTAAACCCGTTGCCACCGAGCCCGCTGTCCTGAAGATCGTTGGTAGCGTCATCGTCGGTCCCGGAAGACGTGTCCGTGAGTTCGACCGTCACGGGCGTGGGGTTCTCGAACTCATCCTCTAGAGAGGTTTCTTTTGTGTTGACGCCGAATACGTCGAACACATTAACCGGCACACCGTTCCAGTTAAATCCATCAACGTTGCTGAAAACACCATTCTCGACGGAATGGACGGACTCGGACTCCGCGGTCTCAGCGAGGAAGTCAACGTTGATCACGGCGGCGTCGGTCAGGCGGGGCCCCGTAAATAATGCCAGGACGGCCATGGCGATTAAGACACGTTTCATGTTCAGTTCCTCCTCTGAGTTGTCTCGAGCGAACGATACGAAGCTCTGATGCGGCAAGCACCTCATGTCCCGCAACGCCATCTGGTTCTAGAAACATTTTACTCTGGAACGTTATCTCAGCCAAGGTATTTTTCCGATTATTCGCTGATATTTTCGCTGCTCGCCTAAGTACTGTGCTGACCATAAGATTATCAACGGCGTGCCGGATCCTTCGGTAACCGGGCCGGCACGGATCGGGGAAAGCGGCCGGCTTGACACCGACGAGCACTAGCAGCGTATCCACTCGTCGACCAAGTACTGAGCCGTCCACCAATATCGCGGCTCGGGGTGTTCGGTTTCGCCTTGGTTCCACGGCCGCGCACCGTGCCCTTGCCCGGCTACAATGCGGGCAAGGAAGACCTTATGGAGTTGGCATATCAACAGTGCATTGACCCCGGCTGCGGCGCGACGTTCGGCGTGGACGAGGTGCACGTGTCATGCCCGACGTGCGTCAAGAACGGCAAGCAATCGCTGCTGGATATCCGCTACGACTGGGACCGCGCGGTCGTGCCCAAGTCGCTCACGGCGTTCGAACACCGGTGGATGACCAAGGGTGAGCACGGTGCGGGGGCGCTGGATTTTTCCGGGGTTTGGCGGTTCCGCGAGCTGCTGGCGTTCTACCGCAACGACCAGGACATCGTGACGATCGGCGAGGGGCGGACGAACCTGCAAGACGCACGGCTGCTTGCACCACACCTCGGGCTGAAGCCGGGGAACCTGTTCCTTCAGTACGAGGGGCTCAACCCATCGGGCTCGTTCAAAGACAACGGGATGACGGCCGCGTTCACCCACGCACGGATGGTCGGGGCTAAACGTGTCGCGTGCGCATCAACCGGAAACACCTCCGCGAGCCTGGCCATGTTCGCGTCGCTGTGCGACCCCGGTGGCCGGCCCGACGACGCGGTGACCGGGATCGTGTTCATCGGGTCGGGCAAGATTGCCTATGGGAAGCTCAGCCAGGCGCTCGACTACGGGGCGCGGACGCTACAGATCCAAGGCGATTTTGATGCCTGCCTTCGCCGCGTGCGACAAGTCGCGGTCGATCAACCGCAACTCGGCATCTACCTGATGAACAGCGTCAACCCGTTTCGCCTCGAAGGCCAAAAGACGATCATGTACCGGGTGCTCGAGGCGCTCGACTGGCAATTACCCGACTGGATCGTCGTGCCGGGCGGGAACCTCGGCAACTGCTCGGCATTCGGAAAAGCGTTCGCCGAGTTGCGCGAGTTGGGACTGATCGACCGCGTCCCGCGACTCGCCGTGATCAACGCGGCAGGCGCGAACACGCTGTACGAGTTGCACGAACGGCAGGGCCTCAATTGGGCCGATGGCCACTACAACCAGGATGTTCCCAAGACCCTGTACGAAGAGATGGAGAAGACCGGGTACCACGCCAAGACCGTCGCCAGCGCGATCGAGATCGGCCGACCCGTGAACCTGCCCAAGGCGCTGCGGGCGCTCGATGTGATGGATGGCGTCGTGCGTCAGATCGACGACGACACGATCCTCGAACACAAAGCGATGGTCGGCGTGTACGGGTTCGGCTGCGAACCGGCGAGTGCCGCGTCGGTTGCCGGCGCGCACCTGCTGGTCGAGGAAGGCGTGATCGGCAAGGATGAGCGCGTCGTGTGCATCCTGACCGGGCACATGCTCAAGGACCCGGACGCGACGGTGTCATATCACACCGGGATTGATGTTAAAGCCATCCAGGACACCGCACCACGATCAACTCCGCACGGCAAACGTTCAAACCAGCCCATCCCCGTGCCCGACGACCTCGCAGCCATCATTGCCGCGATCGACAGCACTGCCAACGCAGCCGAAGCCATCCCCGCATCACCAGGCGAGCACGTGGCCGACCCGCTAACCGACCTACCCGTCAGCGAGTATTAGCCCGGGCATCCGCGGCACCACAGTGCCACCGCGCCGTGGTCGCCGCCGTTTGGCCAAGCGGCTACAATCACTTGCGAATCGACGATCCACGATGCACCGCGCGCGACGCGCTGAGGTGCGCCCCCTGAAACGGCCCGAACACCCTATGGCTAGCAACCCCAAAACCGACAGCACGCCGGACCAGCCGCGCTACCACCGAGTGCTGCTGAAAATCAGCGGCGAGGCGTTTTGCAAAGCCGACGGGTTCGGCATCGACGGCGAGGAGCTCAAGCTCATCGCCGCTGAGATTGGTGCCGCTGCCGAACAGGGCACACAACTCGCCGTGGTCGTCGGCGGCGGCAATATCATCCGCGGCGCGACGCTCGCTACCGAAGGCCTAATCCCCCATGCGACGGCAGACTATATGGGCATGCTCGGCACGGTGATCAACGGACTGGCGCTCAAAGAGATGCTCGTCAAATCCGGCCACCCGGCGCGCGTACTTAGCGCGATCAACCTGACTGCCGTCGCCGAATCATTCATCCGCGGCCGTGCGATCCGCCACCTGGAAAAAGGCCGGATCGTGATCTTCGTCGCCGGCACGGGCAACCCGTTCTTCACCACCGACACCGCCGCCGCGCTGCGCGCGACCGAGATCGATGCCGACGCCCTGCTCAAAGCCACCAAGGTCGACGGGATCTACGACGACGACCCGATGATCAACCCCAATGCCAAGCGCTTCGACACGCTTTGCTTCCAGGAGGTGCTCGACCGGCGCCTCGGCGTGATGGACCGCACGGCGTTCAGTATGTGCATGGAGCGGCGGATCCCGATCGTCGTGTTCAACATGAAAACCCCCGGTCACATCTCCCAGGTGGTCCAGGGCAAGCCCCACGGCACGCGGGTGGTGAATCAGCTATAAATCAGGTGGTAATTGGTCCGTTCAAGCCACCGGCCAGGGGGTCGACCTCGACGGGGCTTCGCGGACCCCGCGTCACGATGGAGCACCTAATGGACCTGGACGAAATCCTGCTCACAGCCGAAGAGGCGATGGAGAAAGCCGTCGAGTACCTCAAGAGCGAGCTGCGCGGTGTGCGCACAGGTCGCGCATCCACGGCGTTGCTCGAATACGTCAAGGTCGACTACTTCGGCTCATCGACCGACCTGCGCCAACTCGCGCTGATCAGCGTCCCGGAACCGACGCAGTTGCTCGTCAAGCCGTTCGACCCGTCGACGCTCCAGGCGATCATCAAAGCAATCCAAAACGCGGGCCTCGGGCTGAACCCGATCGGCGAGGGCAAGCAGATCCGCCTGAACCTCCCATCACTTTCGGGCGACCGTCGTCAGCAGTTGATCGGTTCGATTAAGCAGATGGGCGAGCAGGCCAAGGTCGCGGTGCGCAACGCCCGCCGCGACGCGAACAAACACATCGATCAACTCTTAAAGGACAAAACCCAGCCCATGAGTGAGGACGAAGCCGAGCAGGCCAAGAGCGAGGTGCAGGACGTCATCAAGAAGTACGAGACCAGCGTCGAGGAACTGATCACCGCGAAAACCAAGGAGATTCAGGACGTTTAAACGCGTCTTGGCCTCCCCACCCTCACCGATATCGGCATGCCGAAAAGCACCGCACCATCACGACGGCTGGGGTTCGACATCGACGCCGTGGTCGAGGGGCGGGCCAGGCTGACCGCGGCGCAGGCGCTGGAGCTGTACCGCGATGCGTCGCTGCACGACCTGGGCCGCTGGGCGTCAGCCGTGTGCGACCGGGTCCACGGCGACCGCGTGCGCACGTACGTGATCGACCGCAACATCAACTACACCAACGTCTGCTCGGCGCGGTGCACGTTCTGCGCGTTTCGTCGGGACTTGGAAGACGGCGACGCCTACACGCTCACCCGCGAACAACTGCACGAAAAAACACGCGAGCTGGTCGCAATCGGCGGGACCCAAGTCCTCCTGCAAGGTGGGATGCATCCTGGCCTGCCGATCGAGTTCTACGAGCAGATGCTCCGCGACCTCCAAGCCGAGTTCCCCGGCGTACACCTGCACGCTTTTTCACCGCCCGAGATCGTCGAGTTCGTCGCGGTGTGCGAAATTGCGGGTTTCCCCACGGTCGAACCCGGACACAGCCACGAGATGCCCGCCGAGCAATGGCAAGGCAAGCTCGAAGCCGTGTTGCGCCGGCTGATGGATGCGGGCCTGGCCTCGGTGCCCGGTGGCGGGGGCGAGATCTTCGCCGACCCGGTCCGCCGACGGATCGGGCTCGGCAAGGCGACCGCGAACCAGTGGCTCGACGTCATGTCGTGCGCACACCTGCTGGGCATGTTTACCAGCGCGACGATGATGTTCGGCCACGTCGAGGGCATCGCTGACCGCATCGACCACATGTCCCGCGTGCGCGACGCCCAGGACCGCGCGATTAACGACAACTGGCCCGGCCGATACCTCAGCTTCATCGCCTGGCCGTTCCAGCGCGAGAACACGCCGATGGGTCGCCTACCGCTTTGGGACGCCGAGTCCGGCGAACCGTTCCCCGGCGACGTCGCGGCGAAGGGTGGAACCCACGAACAAGCTGGGAAAGTGTTACGGATGGCCGGGGCGACCGATTACCTGCGCACACAGGCGATCAGCCGCCTGTTCCTGGACAACATCCACTCGATCGGCAGCTCATGGGTCACGATGGGCCCGAAGATCGGCCAGCTCGCGCTGTTCTTCGGCGCAAACGACATGGGCAGTGTGATGATGGAGGAAAACGTCGTCAGCGCAGCCGGGACCACGTACCGTTTAAGCGAATCACTGATCTGCCACCTGATCCGCGGCGCCGGGTTCACCCCCGCCCAGCGCGACAACCGCTACCAAATACTCAAAGAGCACAACGGCGACGAGGCGCCGGACGTCGTCATCACCGACTGGTCCACTCAACGTCCCACCCCCGCCGCATCGCCGCAATCGAGTGACCCAACGCACGATGAACACACCGTAGCGCTTCCGCTCCTTGCCGGCCAGGATGCCTGACACCTTAGCCCTCAGGCATCGCCCGGTGATGTTTACGACGATCTTTTGATGAATTGATTTCGAGGGCTGAACGGCGACTGCATAGTGGCAACGCGCCTGACAAGTAGTCGCAATAGCCATCGCCCGTCGAAGCGAATCGATCTTGATCTGAAGCTGCCAAGCCACCGGCCAAATCCGGCGACGTTATCCCCCCGATGCGCTGGAACGCGGCCTCGCGCATTGGACGAGAGGCCGAGGAGTGGTCCTCGTGGTTGGAGATCAAGGTGCTATGTTCAATCAGTTGGCCGTATCGACTGCGATATTCACCGACGCCGCGTTGGTGACAACGTCTACTCCCGCCACGATACCCGCCACGCCACGATAAGGCCGACCGCCCTCCGGCGGACAGAGTATGGTTTGCTGAGTGGAAATACGGACTTTTGGTCGCCCAAGCCGCAATCGAGCGCGCCTACTTCATGTGACCCATCATCCGGCCGATAACGATTGGTGCACAGCACCACTATGGGTAGTCACAACGAACACACGGGGGACGGCGCGATCGAGCGCCAGAAACTGGTGCGGGCCGGCGGCCTGCACTGGGTGCATTGGCTGGTCGTCGCATTCTCATTTCTGATCACGCTCGGGGCCTGGCACGTCTCCAACGAGCAGTTGACGAAACGGATCGAAGAAAAATTCCAGCGCGAAGCAGACCAGGCCATCGAGATGGTTCGTGAGCGGATGATGCTGTATGAGAACGCGCTCTGGGGCGCGGTCGCGCTCCATGATGCATCGGATTCAGTCACGTACCCCGAGTGGGTGACCTATGCCAACAGCCTGCATATCGACACGACGTACCCTGGGATCAACGGGATCGGCGTGATCTTGCACCTGCCATCCGACGATCTCACCGCCTTCATCGCCGAGCAAAGGCGCCAGCGGCCTGACTTCAACGTACACCCGGAACACAGCGAATCGGAGCACTGGCCGATCACGTTCATCGAGCCGGCCGAGACCAACAGGGCTGCGATCGGACTGGATATGGCGTTTGAGCGAAACCGCCATAAAGCCATCCGCCGGGCTCGCGATTCCGGCGACGCTCAGGTGACGGGGCCGATCTCACTGGTTCAGGACGCGAAAAAGACACCCGGCTTCCTGTTCTACGCGCCATTCTATCGTGGCGGCGCGAAGCCTAGAACAATCGACGAGCGACGTGAGAGCATCGTCGGTGTCACCTACGCCCCGTTCATCATGCAAAAGTTGATGAAAGGGACGCTGTCGAGACAGAACCGGCAGGTACACCTGGCCATCAGCGACGCGGGTAGTGTCTTGTACGACGACACGCAGCATGGTGACAGCGCCCGGCAACAGCCTCGGTTTAGAGAAAAGGTGAGCATCGGTGTGTACGGGCGCACATGGGACTTCGATATCACCCCGAACGAGCGGTTTCTTACGGCGACGTCGGACAATCAGCCGCTGGTCATCCTCGCCGGTGGGATCGCGATTGACACCTTGCTGTTCGGTCTCTTCGTGCTCCTGTCCAGAGCGAACCGCCGGGCGTTGGCATACGCCGATGCGGTCACCCACGAGCTGCGGATCAAGACCGAGTATCTCGAGCTGACCAACACGGAACTCGACCAGTTCGCATACGTCGCGTCGCACGACCTGCGATCGCCATTGGAGGGGATCAAGAAGCTCGCGACGTGGGTCAGCGCGGACAATGCCGACCAACTTCCTGAGAAGTCCGTGCGTCACCTGGAGCAGATGCACCGGCGGATCACCCGGTCCGAGCACCTGCTCGATGATTTGCTGCAGTACTCACGGGCCGGGCGCAAGGACTATCAAAGCCACCCGGTCGACTGCGGCGAGATGGTGCGCGGCATCACCGAGTTAGCCAGCCTGCCCGCGGGGTTCACGGTCGACGTGGACCCGGCGATGCCGACGTTGGTCACGCCCAAAACACCGCTTGAACAGGTCATGCGGAATCTGATCAGCAACGCGATCAAACACCACGACCGCGAAGACGGGACGGTCACCGTGTCCTGCCGGGATCGCGGGGCGCAGGTCGAGTTCGAAGTCCGCGACGACGGGCCGGGCATCGACCCGCGGTTCCACGAGCAGGTCTTCAAGATGTTTGAGACGCTCAGGCCGCGCGACGAACTCGAGGGCAGCGGGATGGGACTGGCGATCGTCAAAAAACTTGTTGAACGATACGGCGGCGAGATCACCGTCGAGTCCGACCGCGACCGCGGGACGGTGTTCCGGTTTAGCTGGCCGACAAAGTGGCCCGAGAAATCCTAGGGAAAGGAGTTTTAGGAAATGGAAGATACAGCGATCACACTGCTGCTGGTTGATGATGACGACGTCGACGTCGAGGCGGTCCAGCGCGCGTTGAAACACGCCCGCATCGCCAACCCTGTCGTCCGCGCACGTGACGGTGTCGAGGCTCTGGATATCCTGCGCGGCACGGGTGGCCAGGAGCAAATCACTTCACCGTACCTGATCCTCCTGGATCTGCAGATGCCGCGGATGAATGGGTTCCAGGTCCTTGAGCAGATCCGAGAAGATGAGCGCCTGCGTACAAGCGTTGTGTTCGTCCTGACGACATCGCAAGCAGAACGGGACAGACTCAAGGCGTACGAGCAGCACGTGGCCGGCTACATCGCCAAAAGCAACGCGGGCGCCGACTTCTCCAACCTGGTCGAGATGCTCCGGATGTACTGGCGGATCGTCGAGTTCCCGCCCGTCGAAACAGCCGTATGACCGATGACCGACCACTCACCGTGCTTGTCGTCGATGACGACCAGGTCTGTCGAGAGACCATCGAGCGGCTGCTCGGCGGGTGCTACGCGCTGATCGAAGCCGCCACCGGCCCGCAGGCCTTGGAAGCCGTCGCTTCACAGGACATCGATTGTGTGCTCCTGGACTACCGGCTGCCACAGCTCGACGGGTTAGCGGTCCTGCCCCAACTGATCGAGTCGGGCGTGCCCGTGGTGATGATGACGGGCGAAGGCAACGAGCAGATCGCGGTCGAGGCCATCAAACAGGGAGCATACGACTACCTGGTCAAAAGCACGCTCACCGCTGTTCTGGTGCGGACCGCGATCCAAAAAGCCATCGAGCACACCGCGCTGGAGGACAAAGTCCGCGAACAGCAGGAAGAACTCGCGGTGTTCGCCTCGGTCGCCGCGCACGACCTCAGAGCACCCCTGCGAACCATCGGGGCGTATATCCGCTTCATCCAGGAAGACATCCAAGCCGCGGACACCGAGCAGGTCCTGGGCCACTGCCGCAAATCCTTGGGCGGGCTCAAACGGATGAACGAGTTGATCGAAGGCATGCTCGAGTACACCGTGTCCGGGCGCAGCGACCGGGCATTCGAGGAGCTGGATCTGACAACGGTTGCGGGCGAGGTTGTCGCGGCACTGGAGTCACAAGTCATCCATGCCGATGCGCGCGTCGACATCGGTGAGTTGCCCGTGGTTCGGGGCGACCGCACGGCGCTGTATCAACTGTTGCAGAACCTGGTCGCCAACGCGTTGAAGTTTCACGATGGCAAGTCTGCCCCCTGTGTGCGCATCGACGCGTCGCGTGAACACGACTGCTGGCAGGTCAGCGTCACAGACAACGGCATCGGGATCGAGCCTCGGTTTCGCAAGACCGTGTTCCAATCGTTCAAGCGCCTCCACGGCGTTGATGCATACGACGGCAGCGGGCTGGGGCTGGCCACGTGCAAACGGATCGTCGACCAGCATGGCGGGCGTATCTGGTTGAAATCCGAGCCGGGCGAAGGCTCGACGTTCTATTTCACAATCCCGATCGATCCGCAAGCCGCCGCGAGCCCATCCGCGACCGGCCAAGCCAGCGCCGCTTGACCCCTTGGAAATGCAGTGGCAGCGAGAATCCTTCTCGATCCGCCGACCTGATTATTCGCCAATCAGCGCGATGCCGCCGCAACATCATTCGCACCAGCTATATTTCCCACCCCCAATTCCTTATGAATGTATAACTTAGAAGGATTGCAGATCGCTAGCCGCGCACTTTTTTCAGAAAATTACTCATTTTCTCTGATTTTCCCTTGACGCCGGATCAAACGCGGTTAAATTACTCATCGTCGTGGGCATGAAGGGGCCTGCGACTGCACTCCCTCCGGGCAACTAAATCCCTGCTAGGAACCGCTTTGAGACCGGCATCAGAGTCAGCTATCGGTCTCGATACGGCCCCCACGATTGGTTGGCCCCCCCCCCTTGTGTGTTGGGGAGGGAAATATTCGGTTTCTTGCCAGTATCCCCCATTTTCTCCCCGAAAGGAGGCCCCCGTGAAGAAGGTATTTTTGACAGGTTTGGCATGTGCAGGATCGTTGGCGCTGGCCAGCGGTGCCAGCGCGCTAACGATCTCAGATTCGGACAGCGTCATGGACCAACTCACAGAGTTGGTCAACGAGCAGCTGACGGTTGATCTATTCGACGATATGGGCGGATCGCGTACGCTCACCAAAGTGACTGTCACCTTGGGTGGTTCACTGATGAGTGATGGTGATGTCGAGAACGTCGGAGCAGGTCCAGCAACTTTTAATGTCTCCACCACTGGGGAGTTGTTCCAGGGTACCCCGGACGGCGCGCCGGCAGCACTCGGAGCTTTGGATGTTTTCCCAGTTTTCGGTGGCACCGTAATCCATGACCAGACCTACATTAGCCTCACTCCGAATTCACCAGCGGCCTTCGGGCCTGGCAGCGTCAGCGATGATGCTGTGTTTATGAGCACTGACGCCGGTGAGTTGGCTCAGTTTGTTGGAATTGGAACCTTCGACTACTTGGTCAACACTATTATTGGCCAATCGGTCGCAGGTGGCGGCGGGAACGTCAATAACCAGATCATGACCACAGCCAGCGCTGTGCTGACCGTCGAGTACGAGTTTGACGAGATCACCCAACCGCCGACAACTGGTGCCGTCCCCGAGCCGATCACTGCGACGCTCGGCCTGATGGGCATCGGTGCCTTGGCTGCGACCAGCAAGCGTCGTCGCTAAGACAACCAGACGCGGACCGCCGCGTTTGATTGGAAAGACCCAACCAGCCCCCGGCTCCCGTGAGCCGGGGGTTTTTGTGTTGTCGCGCACAAAGATGAACTGGTGGCAGGCGCCCTAGGGCGTGTCGTCGCTGCCGGAATCAGCCTGGCCGTTGCGGAAGACCAGCAGGCTGGCGGTGTGGCCGTGGACAAAGTTTTGGTGGCCGACGGGGCCGATCTCTCCGGCGGCGAAGAAGCCGGCCAGGGGGATGTTGCCCAATGCGTCGTGGACCAGGCCGGCGTCGGTGTCCGGGGCGTTGAACAGTTGCGTGCCCCGGCCGTTGCAGGAGAAAAGTAACGCGGCACCGGCGGGGCCGTGGAGCTTCTGAGCGTCCAGCAACAGCTTGAAGTCTTCCTGCGCCGTCTGGTGGTCGTGGACGTGGAACTGCACGGTTTGCCCGACGCGGACCTGCGGATCATTCACCGCCACGTAGCCGGCTTCCTGATCCACGCCGACCAGGTGGCGGATCAAAAAATCGCCGCGGCCGAAGTGGTCTTTGTACTCGTTGATCACACGGCCGATCATCAGCCCGCGCGACTGGATCAGCTCGCGGTCATCATCATCGATGTCGTGGATGAGCTCCTGGATCTCGTCGAGCGCCCCCTTGCCGCCTAGCTGGTAGACCAGGTGGCGCTTCGCGCCGGTGATCACGTACGGCTTACCGATCGGGCGGCAGCCCTGGCTGAGCGTGGTGTGGACCTCGACATCACCGGCGAGCGCGACGCCGACCGCACCCTCGCGCATGACCTGCCCGTTGATCATCAGGCGGTTGCCCTCGGGCTTGTTGGCCGCGCTGGCCATCCCGCCGACGACCGGCAGGTCCGGCCAACACTCGCCGATCGCGGGCAGCAGGCTGACCATCGGCGTGCTGAACGGGTCGGCGAAGAGGAGGATCGCTTTGAGATCAAGATCGTCGGGCTGGTCGGGCGTGAGCGACTCGCGCATGGCCTCGGGGTGGTCGATGATGGCCGGCCAATCGATCTGCTCGTAGCTGAACGGGTGGGCGGTGACGCCGGGCAGATTCGCGGCGAACACGCTCAGCCCGGGCGAGTCTTCAAGCTCGCGCCCGACGCCGATCACCCCGGCCGCGGTCACGGCGATGCTGACGCGCGGGCTGAGTGCATCATCAAATCGGCGGTGGATCGTCTCGAAGTGATCGCGGTGGTGCGCGGTCACGAAGACCAGCAGCAGGTCGACGGGCGTTGTGATTTTGCCCGCGAGATCCGCGAGCACCTGCCCAAGGGCGTCCTTGGTATCGGGCGCATCACTGATGGCCGAGGCGAAGCGTTTGTCGGTGGTGGTGGCGCTCATGCGTTCGGCTCGGGCGGCGGCGTTGGGTCGGTGTTACGGGAACCACCGGATCATAGCCTCGCGCGGAGCGGGGGGCACGCGGTTTATGGAGTGCGGGCAAGTGGAAACGGCTTTTTCGTGAAGGACGACGGTTGAGATTGGATTTCGGGCAACTGAATACTGGTCGGTAACCCGCCAGTGACACATGGAGGGCGGGACGTGGATACGGACGTGACGCCGCGCGAGTGACCAGCGGCGAGGGATGTCCGAGCCCAGTGGACCAGCAACACGAACAAGTGGACTTGTCAGTGCCACTCGGCGGAGGGTGGCCAACGGTATCACATCGGCTTGCGCTCGATCGTTTGGTCGTAGACGGCGAGGAGTTTGGTTTTGTCGAAGATCATCTCCTGGCGGCCCAGGCCGACGATGTCGTAGGTGTGGGTCAGCTCGATCGCGTCGACGGGGCAGGCCTCTTCGCACATGCCGCAGAAGATACAGCGCAGCTCATCGAGATCGAACTGGGCGGGGTACTTCTCGCGGTCGTCCCACGGCGATGGGGCGCCGACGATGTGGATGCAGTTGGCCGGGCACGCCGTCGCACACATGAAGCACGCGACGCACTTAACCCGGCCGTCCTCGTCGCGGTTGAGCCGGTGGACGCCGCGGAAATTATCGTGAAACAGGCCGCCTTCCTCGACGGGGAGGTCTTCGCGGCGTTCCTCGGGGTAGGACATGACCTTGTTGCGCTTGCCGCGGGCAACCGAACCGATCATGTGCTTGAAGGTCGTGCCCAGCCCCTTGAAGACCTCGGGCAGGTAGGACTTCTCGATCGCGGTGAGGGGGGCGGCGTCGACCACAAGGATGTCCTGGTCACAGATGGGCATGGGCGGTCGGCCTTTTCGCGGGTTCGGTGCCGCAGTGTTGGGATTCGGATACGAACCCATTGTCGGCAAGCCACGCGGGCGGTCAATAGTGGCGGCGGTCGGACGGGGCGTGACGCTGGCGGCCGCGATAGCCGGTCGGGGCGGTGGGGGTTATCATAGCCGGTTCAGCGTGGCGGTCTGTCCAGTCTGTCCAGGAGCATCGGTTTGAGTACGAGTCGATTGTTGGTGGCGGTCAGTTCGCCCTGGGCCAGCCAAAAGCTAACGGCCCCGATTGCGGACCTGGCCCAGCGGCTCGAGGCCGAGGTTCTGGTGGCGCACGTGGCGCAGCTTCAGGACGAGGACGAGCACGAATCTGATGCTAAGCAACGCGGAGAGCAGACGTTACAACTGATGATCGAGAGCCTGCGCGAGGCGGACGTCGAGGCCGAGGGGCTGATGCTTTTCACCGATGACGTCTCCAAGGCGTTGCTGAACACAGCCAAGGCCCGCCATTGCACGATGATTGTGCTTGGGCTGACCGGCAAAGGCGTGCTTAAGCGGCTGATCGCGGGGGACGTGCCGGCGAACATCATCCGTCAGGCCGACCTGCCGATCCTGTTGTGTCCGGCAAACTGGGCTGGGTTGATATGACGGCGGCGGCGGGCGTCGAGTCGGTCAGCAGAAAATCGCGGCAAATAAAAACCCCCGGTGCGAACACCGGGGGTTGGTTGGTTTCGGGTCGGCATGGGTTCTCGTGGTAACCGAGGCTTAGCGGCGACGCGAGACGGCCGACGCCAGCGACACGATGCCCATCATGGCGAGTGAAGCCGTGAGGGGCTCGGGCACGAACTGGTTGCGCACCGCGTCGTCGCGGATGGCCAAGCCCTCGAACAAGCCGTCGAGGCCACCGAAAAATTCGACCGCCATCGGGTCGGCATTCTGGCCGGTCGGCTGAGTGAACTTGTAGACGGAGGTGACTCCGCCACCGGGAGTGAGATCGAAATCGTCGCTTAGCGCGAAGATGGTCCCACCGGCACCTGCGAATGCGGTATTGGCTTGGGTGTCCGTAAAGAGGCCGATGGCCCCGATGGTGCTGATAGCACCGTTGCCCAACAGGGTGAACAGCCGCCCGCCATTGCCAGCGTCGATGCCAAAACCGAAAAAAGTGTTGCCGGGGAGAAAACCGATTCCCGTCACTTCCTCGGCGCCGTCAAGCACATCCTGGTCATCTTGGGTCGATCCGAAGTACTCGTTGCCCGCGGCGGGCGAGGCTTCGCCGGTGGCGAGGTTCACCGTGCGGACGGCGCCGTTGGCCGAACCGGTCGAGTCGGTCATCAGCGCTAGTCCCTGGTCGTCGATGACCAGGTCTGTGCGGCCAACCACGTTGGTTCCGAGCGAGCCGACCACGGTGACATCCGCGTTGCTGGGGTCGATGATGACTAGGTTGTCGAGGTCAACATCGAGACCGTACAGCGTTCCGTCGGGGTGAAACGCGAGTGAGTGGACCTGGTTGACATCCATGTTACCGATGAACTGGGGATTGAGTGCCGGCAGGTTGTTCGTGTCGGTCGTGGTGGCGTTGTCGTCGAAGTCAATCGAGAACAACTCGAACCCGTTGCGTGTGGTGTAGGCGGTCACACCGAGTGCTGCCTGCGTGGCCAGTAACACGGCGAGCGCGGTGGCAGTGTTTAGGATCGTTCTGTTGAGACCAGTCCTGTGATTCATGGGTCCTCTCCTTATCAGGGGAAAAGGGGTTATCAGGCGGGAACAACGGCGGGGGCCAAGGCGGGTACCAAGGCGGGGCCTCACACGCTGTGAGGCATACGCGGGTTTCTCCCTCCGCGATGCGATAGCGGGACGTTTTGGTTGCGGGCTCTGCTAAACGCGCAAAGCGACCGAACCGTTGGGTGAGTTAGTCGTCCGTGGGGTTGGGGTGAGGCCGCCTCCAAGCAGCCCCAAGGCGTGGATCCGAGCAGGACCGGTGCGGGGCACCGGGTTTTTCGCAGGCTTGCCGACCTCAAGGGTCCGATAAACGCTTACGATTAATGCAAAGTATCAGATCGCTCATCAGTGTCAATAATAAATTTCGAAATCGATAAATAATTGACGTGTTTTACGCAATAAAGACACTTCGCTTCACAGAGAAGTAGTCTCGATTGAGAGTAGCTAAGGCATCGGCCGTATCAGTATGGCGGCGTCGCTGAGCCGTAAGCGGTCGAGTATCGGGCCGTTACGAGACTCATGCAGTTGGATTGTCAGAGTCCGGCCGGCGACTGGGTGGTTCAGGCGGGCGGCGGTGAATGTGGCCGAGAGGTCGGCTTTGGCAACCTCGCCGGTGTCATCGCGGACGATGACCGAAAAATCCGCCCATGCGGCGGCGGGGTGCGAGCCGGGAGGAGCGTCAAGCAGCGCATTCGCTGCGAATCGAACGGCGCCGGGCGGAAGATCAAACTCCACGGTAACCGGAGCGTGCAGCAGGATGTCGCTTTGTTCGATCCGAGGCAAAGCCGCAACACCGAACACCTGCCCGCCGCCGATCACCCGCATCGGCAACGTGGCCAGGTCGACCAGGAACGCGCCGCCGGCGGACCAGTCAATCCGCCGAACGTGTGCGAGCGCGACAGCTACCGGATCGGTGTCGCCGGCCACGTTGGGCAGGACGACGGCGAGCCGGTCTTTGGCGATGCTGATCGACACCGCGGTGATCCGCGTCGAATCGGCCAGGTGCAGCAAAGGCGCTGCCGGGTCGCGCGGGCGGCGCGGGTTGGCGAGGGTGAGTGAGTGCGTAGTCTCGAGCGGGACGGTGATCGGGCCAGGTGACGTATCGGACTGGATGGATAGGCCGGTGTCGGTGGCCTCCGTGACGAACCCGGTCAGAGTATCCCCGTTGGTCAGCGTGAGAGTGTCGGATTGCGGCCCGGCATTGGGCAGGACGGCGTGGGTGTCGTGTGGCGAGCGTGCTCTGAATCGGATCGCGGCGATGTGTTCGAGTTCGATCTCACGAGTTCCCAACAGCGGGTGCTTCCACCGCACCGCTTGGCCGTTGCGCGAAGCACCGACCCAGCGGCCGACGATACGCTGGCCGTCGGTGAGCGTGATGACACCGAGGGACGCGGTATCGCCCGAATCCGTGGGGGCGTCGGCGGCTTGAGCGGTGATCCTCAGTTGGACGAACTTGTCGATCGACTCGGTGCGCAAGCTACGATCGGCATCCCAGTACTGGATGACACCATCGACAACACTCTGGATGTTGACCCGGTGCGGATGGAGGTCGTGATCGATCAACTTCGCTGGTGTGGCGGCGAAGGCGATCGGCGGCACAGCAACGGATCCGAGCAACAGAACGAGCGCAGCGCTCCGCACGACGGCCATTGCGTTCGGGTTACCGCGCACGGTTGCGCGCGAGTCTTGATTGGTTGTACCGGAGTCGTAGCTCATCGTTGGAAGATCGGCAGCAAACGGTTGGGGATTTGAAGAATCAGCAATGCCATCGCGGTGCCGTAAACCTCCCCGTGGTTGGACTGCCACTGGCCGGCGTCTTGTTGTTGTTCGATCAACTCGTCACGGATCATGGGGAACCACCGCCGCCAGTAGTCGCCGCCGGCCATGTACATCGCCTGCACCGCGTAGTAGTGGCCGTAGAAGTAGTGGCTGATGCGGTGCTCGGGCTGTGCCTCCGTGGCCAGCAGCAGGTATTCGAGGCCCTGGTTGAGCTCGTCACCCTCATAGACACCGGCGTAGTACAAGCTCGCGACGCCGGCGGCGGATCGGGGGAACGCGGACCGGCCTGAGTTGAGCATGTACCGGAACCCACCGTCGTCCGGGTTCTGGCATTGGCGGACGTACGACAAGGCTCGCTCGATCGTGTCCTTGGGGACGCTGATACCGGCATTGCGGGCCGAGCGCAGGGCCATGATCTGGCAGATGGTCACGGAGATATCAGCGTCGTAGGGGCGCGGGTGATACCGCCAGCCGCCCTGGTTATTCTGGGTGGTCGCGATGAGGTGGACAGCTTTGATGAGCGCTTCGCGCACACGCGGATCGGGGGTTTGGCCGTAGATCTCGCCGAGGAACAGCGTGGCGAAACCGTGGCCGTACATCGGGCCGTGCGAGGTATCCGCCGCGACCAGGCCGGTCTCTTGTGCGCTCTCAAGGACGAAGTCGAGACCGCCCTGGACATGGTCGCCGTAGGGGCCGCGACCGGGCAGGCTGCCGTCGGCCATGAATGCGAGACTCGCCAGTGCGGTCACACCAACGTGCCGGCCGTAGCGTTGCGCGCCGTAGCTGTTGTCCTCGGCCTGCTTCGAGGCGAGGAATGTCAGCCCACGCTGGATCGCTTGACGCGCGGCTGAGTTGAGTTCGATCACGTCCGCCTGAGGCGCGGGCTGTGCGCAGAGAGATCGGGTAAACACGCTGATGAGCGTCAGAGCCATCACAAACAGTGTGGCGTATCGCGGGTTGATTTTGGTGTGGCGAGCGGTCGTCATTCGTGGTCCTCGGCAAGGCGGCGGTAGTACTGTTCGGTGAGCGCTCGGTAGATCGCGCTAAAGTGCTCGTCAAGGCCTTGCTGGAGCTGGTCGCGCAGGCGCGGCGGGAGGTTGCCCCACTCCGTTCGACTCTCGCGCATCGGCCCGGTCGCCGAGTCTGCACCGCCGGCGCGCGACGGCGGCGTCGAGCCGCCCGTCGCCGCAGTCGATCCGCCGGAACCCGCGCCCGCTGATTGCGACGCGGCGCTCTGGCCGGAGCCGGGCGGGCTCTGTCCCGCGGTACCGGAACTGGACGATCCGCCGGACGCGGGCTTAGATCCGTCGGCGGACGATCCGCCCGAACCGGCCGAGCCACCGAAGCTTGATCCGTTCTGTTTCGCCGCTGCGATGACGTGGTCGAGGCTCGCCAGGACTTTCTCCTGCTGGCGCTGTGTCGGTAGGCCTGGGTCGAGCTTGTCGCCTAAACGATCCGCGGCGTCAGCCATAGCGTCAACGGCCTGGTCGAATGTATCGATCGGGTTGTGCCCTTCCAGGCGGCGCAGCGCGTCCGGGTCGATAGCAGGATCGGTGGTCGGGCTGACGGTCGTGTCATCGTGGGAACCGGCGGTCGGCGGGGCCAGGTCAAGCAACTCGTCCAGTGTTGGCTGGTCGTGGGTGTTGCCGCGTGAGACAGCGCCGCTGTCCGTCGTCGCCCGCGCGACGGTCGGTGTGATAACCAATAGCGCAGCGACAACAACGAGTGCTGCGTGTGTTATCGAGTTAGCTGTTGAACGGGGCATCGTCAGGGCTCCACGGGTGGTGTCGGCAGCGATGGGCCGGCTTGTTCGCGCCGCGCTCGCTCGCCGAGTTGCCGGCCTAGGTCGGCTAGCTCTTGTTGCTGCACGGACAACGACCGGATCGTGTCGCCGGCCGTTTCGGTGTCAGGTTGCTGGTCAACGGTTCGTGTCCGCTGGTAGAGGCCGTACTGCGAGGCGCGCAATAGTTGTAGCTCGGCGAGCGGCGGAACGGTTGGCGGCGGCGAACCGCCAGCACCTCCCCCACCTGCGGCACCTCCCTCTGCACTCTCGAAGTCGTCCCCATCCGGGGTCTGCATGTCCAGCGCGGCGGCCATATCCCGGAGCATCGCGGTGATCGCGTCCTGGTCGTGCAGGAGATGATCGTCGGTGTGTGCCGCGCGGAGCCGGGTGACGATCATGGCGGCGGTCCGGTCAATCCGTTCGTGGGTGTAGTTGAATACCAACGCGTCACCGGCCTGGTCGCCTAGCTCGTTCGCGGCGATACGCACGTCGGCTTGGCGGTGACCGAGATCGATCAACTCGGCGCGCTGGCGGCGGGTCGGCGCGGATCGCGGGTGCTGCTCGGCTGTCTGATCACGTAACTGCTGCTGGCGATCGGCGAGCTGCTGGTAGGCCTCGCGTAGCTTGCTGCGCTGTTTTTGGGCCTGCTCAGCGTCCGCTTCCTGCCTGAGCTTGCGGATGGTTTGCAGCGCAATCTTTAGTTGATCGAGTGCTTGAGACTCGGCTTGGGTCGCACCATCCCGATCGGCGAGGCGAAGGGCGGTGATTGCCGCAGCTTGGCTGTCGGCGGCATCGTTGAGGGGCGGCTGCGCCTTGGCGGTGGCCTTGTCCGCGGATGCCCTTTCGGCGACAGCGATGGTATTGCGACGCAGCGCTGCCAGGTCGTGGTCGAGTTTCGCAGCGTCGGAAGCGGGGTCCGTGACCAAGGCGATTTGGGATGATTGTTGCTCGATGAGTTTACCGATCGCATCGGCGAGCTCCGTCAGTCGGCGACGCAGGATCTCGTGTCGGTATTTCTCCAGGTCGTTGGTCTGTTCGAGCATGCTCTGCAGCGTATCGATCGCTTGTTGTTGATCGGAGCCGGAAGCGGACACCTGATTCTCACCGAGCTTTTCAGCGGCGTCGTTCATGGTTGGCGCAAGCCCTTGCCGCTGAGCGATCGCCGCGGCCTCGGCGAGCGCCTGGGCGAGGGCAAGATCGTTGGGGGCGTCGCTTTGCTCGGCCAATGCCGACGCGGTTGCGCGCATCTGGGTCGCGAGCGAGCGGGCCTGCTCGGCCAGCTCGGCCTGACGATCGGCGAGAGACTTGAGCGCCTTGCGGTCATCATCGGAGAGTTGGTCGTGCGTCCGCCCGAGTGTTCGCGGCAGCAGCTTGGCGGTGTCCTGAGCGAGGGCCTGCTGATCGGCGTGGATGCGACGTAATTGCATCTGGTGCGCAACGGCATCGCGACCCTGATCGAGGACGGTGACGAGCTTTTCAAGCGCGTCCGCGGATTGAGCCTGCCGCTCGGCGGCGTCGCGGCGGTGCAGCGCGGCGTCGGCGGGGGTTTCCTGTGCGCGGGCCAACGACTGGTCGGCCGCGGCCGAGGCGGTCTTCGCCGACTGCAACAGGTCGGCGGCGCGCGCCATGAGGTCGTTGAGGGTGGTGTCGTCGAGCCGGTTGAGCTCCGCTCGGCGGCGCAGCGTGGCGAGGAACTTGCTCTGTGCCGCGATGCGCTGCGTAAGACGCCGCTGGTCGGGCGCAGCCGCGGCTGTGGGTTTGTCGATCAATGCGCGCTGGAGTGATTCGGCTCGGACGCTCTGGCGGCGGATCGTGGTCAAGTCGCCACGAATTTGTGTGATAAATGTGGTCACATCAATGATGCGAAGGCGCCGCAGCTTTGATCGGGTCGGGTCGTGACGCAGCGATTCGAGTTCGTTTTCCAGGTGGTAGACGTCGCGGGCGACGGCGGTGAGGCCGACCGTGTCGCCGGGCAGGAGGCCGAGCGGCTGCAGGTCGTAGCGGTGTTGGAGTGTGATCCGTTTTTGTCGACCAACCACGGTGGCGATCGGCGGGTGGTCAGGCACGGCCTCCGATTCTCCGTCGGTGGCTTGATCCGTTCCGTCAGCGACACGAGCCTCTAGTTCGAGTTGCTCGACCGCGACGTCGTCGAGCGCGAGCGCTTCGATCTCAACCAATGCGGTCGGTAGGACTGAGATATCCGCCGGCGGATCAGTGATCGAAACCGTTGGGGGTTGGTCAGCCGTCGCGTCGATCCGATAGATCCGTTGTGAGAGGTTGGTCAGGCCGTGGCGGTCGGTGAGGCGGATCGGAGTCTCGACGGCGCGATCGAGCACCCAGGTGCGCGCGATGCCGGTCGCAACCGGGTGCGCCTGATCGAGTGTGTCGGTGATCGCAGCGGTGGATGCCGGGTGCCGGGTTCTCACCACGTCTGACGTATCACGAGCTGCGTCTTTTTGGATCAGTCGTGACGGGGGGTAACCGGCGAGGCCGGGCAACGCGAGATCTGCCTGGGCGAGTGTGAGGCGTAGCGGATCGCGGAAGCTGACGCGGAGCTCGACGGTCGAGCCGGCGAGCGCGGCCGTCGCGGTCACACGGCCTGGGGTGGCGTCGAGACGGAGCGTCTGTGCGCTGACAAGGCCACGCGCATATGGAGGAGGCTGGGTGTCCAACGAAACCGCGCTGATCTCTGGCCGGGCGACGATCCTCAACGACTGGGGCTTCGTCCGGTCATCGCCGGCTTCGAAATAGAAGTCAACGGTCGGTAGCTGATCGGCTTGGCTATCGTCGAGCGAGGCGGATAACTCGACGAGCCGCTCGAACACCCCTTGTGCATCGTCGGTCGGTGGGCGCGCGTGACCGGCTGGGAGGCCTTGGTTGCGCAATGGGCCGGTGGAACGCTCCGTCGGTTGCTGCTCGGTCATCAGTAGAGACTGCCATGGCTCGGCGGTGCGATCGGGGTGCGTGACGCGGTAGAACAACCAGGTGCGCATCCCGGTGTGGTAACCGCGCTGCACGCGGGCGCGGAACTGGATCGGTGTGTCGGCCGGCCACACGCGGCCGCCGATCTGGCTGACGATCTGTGTACGGCGCGGCCACTGGGCGTCGCCGAGCGGGAGGATCCAACGCACCGCGGCGAGTCGGCTGGTCTGGGGCGCGGCAAGGACGACGGCTGCGCATATCGTGCAGACACCGAAGGCAACGAGTGTGATGCGCAGCGTTGGACCCACACGCAGCAGGCCTCGCAGACGGATCGGATCAGTTTGCGTCTGAGCGTCGAGCAGGCTGCGGGCCGCCAGCGCGGCGGTGATGGGTGAAGAATCAGTACGATTTTCGCTAGAGGTTCGGTCGGCCAAGTCGACGGCGCTGGCCAGGACACCGGCGAGTTCAGGGTGTTGGCGCTCGGCGCGCAGAGCGAGCGCGGCGAGGCTCGGTGCGAACGCGGCCGCGCGCGTCGCACGCGATATCAGCCAGGTCAGAGCGAGCCCCGCGATCGCAACGGCGATAAGCAAGCGGATCCATCCAGGTAACCGCAGGGCGTAGTCGATCAGCCCACACAGGATGATGACCACGGTCAACGCCGTGACCCACTGAGCGAACCTGCGCAGCAACAACAGCGCCCGGCCGGCGCGTCGGACCCAACTCAGTTGATGAATGGCTTGCCGCATAAGGTTGTCGCAGATGAGTCAGGCGAGGCGGAGCACCTTCCGGCCGATCCACTCGATGGTTAATAATAGGACCACAACAATCAAGGCAAGCGGTGAGTCCCACAGAGGTTCACGGATGTCGTTGGGAGTGCGTCGTGCGCGATTTGGGACAAGCTTGATCAGTTCATCGAGTTGGCCAAGCGGCACGATCTGGCCACCGGTCTGCTCGGCGAGTGCGCGGAGGCGGTCGTGGTCGGGCAGCGGTTGGCGGAGTTCATCGTTCGGGTGGATCACTTCGATATGGTGGGTGATGTCGATGTCCTGGAGGGCCGGCTCGGCGACATGCAGGCGCAGGTGGCCGGGCGTGGTGGGCCGCCAGGCGGCGCGGTAGACGCGGCGCGAGCCCGACCCACTTGCAGACGGGCTCGCGGTCCGGCCGGCTGACGCGGATTGGGGGAGCAACTCGATCCGTTCGATGGTCGCTGTCGATTGGGCTGCGTCGGGTATGACTACGGCGGCTTCGACCGAGATGCTGGGCAGGTCGCGTTCGAGCAGTTGGGCGTCGGAGATGCGTAGCTGCGCGACAAGGGTCTGGCCAAGTTCGATTCGGCTGTGCGAGGTAGAAAGCACAGCGCGTTGCGGATCGTGATCGGCGCGGTTCCTGGCCAGTGCGCGAATCAGTTGCAACCAGAATCGCTCGAAGTAGAGATCGCCGGTACCGAATCGCCATCGCCATGTTTCGTCTGTCGCAAGGTAGAGGCTCTGGCCGGCGCCGTAACGGATGCGTGTCAGCAGCGGGGCGGCGGTGGGGCCGGCATCACCCGCCGTCGCGAGGACCTCCGCGGAGGGTTTGAGCCGGCCGAGGTCCTGCGCCCACCAGAATCCCGGTAGCCGCGATGCCAGCGCCGGTGCCGCGGGGTCGGGCGTGTCGGTACGGGAATCGAGGCGGAGGATATTGAGCGCGCGGGCGAGCGGCGTGGGCTGGATGGCGACAGGTTCGTCGGTGGCTCCCAGGCGCACGACGTCGGCCGGGCGACGCATCGGGAGCAGGTCGGCGAGTGTGGTCGCGTCATAGCCGCGCGGCGTGTCGTTGGGGCCGGCGATCCATAGCAGACCCGCCCCGTGTTGAGCGACCTGGTCGCGTATCAGAGCACGCTGTGTGGCGCTGAAGTAGTCGGCGGGGACGTCGCCGATCACGATCACGTCGTACGGCTGCATCTCGTCGGCGGTCGCGGGCAGGCGCGAGATGGGCATGTCGCCTTCCTGTGCGAACGCGCGGTCGGCGCTGATAAGCATCATGCTGCTCTCGATGCTCTTCTCGCGTATCAACACGTTCTTCAGGTAGCGATACTCCCACCGCGGGTAGCCCTCGACATAAAGCACGCGAAGCGGGCGGCGGATCATCTCAATCGGAATTGTCCGGGTGTTGTTCTCGGTGATTGGTTCGGCGTCGGGCATGTCCGATCGCGGCGCGTCCGGGAGCGGCGTGTCTGGTTCGTAGCTGACCCGCACACGCCAGGTGGTCTCGCCCGTGCTGCGCGATTCGCCGAGCAGACGGATCGGTTGACCCGGCGGTTGGTCGGCCAACGTGCGCTGGTCGAGGACTTCACCCGTCTGATCATCGGTTAGACGGATGTGCACACGGGCGGGATCTGGCGCTGCGTCGGGTGGGTAGGTATCGATCCAGGCCTGGACAGGGATGGCATCGTTGACGAAGGCGCGAGTCGGTGCGGACACCCGGGCGAGGCGCAGGTCCAGTGTGGCGACCGCGGCGCCGAGGGGTACGGGGTAAACGGCGATCGCACGCTGTTCGAGTTGTTGAGTGAAACCGGTGGAGGTGTTCTGAGGCGTGCGGCCGTCGGTCATCAGGACAATGCCGCTGATTGGTCGGCCCGCCGCTTTGAGGATCGCCTGCTCGATCGCGGTGCGGATCGCGGTCGCGCGGCCGTCGGGCGCGGGCAGCGCGCCCGCGGTCGGGGTCGGGGTCACGCTCGCGACGGCGGCTGGCGGAGCGGGGATGGGTGGGTCGATGGGGTAGGCCTCGGAGTCGAACCCGAGCCAGAGGATCTCGCGGTGGTGGCCGAGCCGATCCGGGCCGAAGACGTCAGCCTGCGCGGCGAGCGCTCGGCGCAGCGCGTCGTCTCGGGTTAGCAGAGCGGCGGCGTTGGTCGCCGCGGATTGGATTGGCTCGGCCGATGAGCCGGTGCTTGTTGCGGAAGGCGTGTCGCGGGTGCGCATCGAAGCGCTTCGGTCGACGAGCATCACCAGACAGTCCGGATCGATGCGTTCGCGTACGAGGGTGAGAATCGGCCCGGCGATGAGCGCGGCGACAACGATCATCAGCAGCGCGCGCACCGCGGCAAGCGACATCCGCGACCGCCGGGCGCCGTACATGCGGCCGTAACTCCAGACCGCGAGCGCAGCGGCAGCGAGCGCAATGCCTACCCAGACCCACGCGGGCAGCGGGGTCTGCCAGTCGAGGCGCGCGTTCGGCTGCGACCAACTCAGGCGGTCGAGGCCCAACAAGCGATCGAGCAATGACGCGGCAGTGATGGGCAGGTGGGGCGTTGTCATGCCGAAGCGGCCTCGGCGGATGGGGACTGGTGTGTCAGATCGGCTGTGATGCCGCGGCGGAACGAGCCGCCCGCGACGGCGCGTGCGTGGCTGAACCAGCGTGCGAGACAGGTCTCTAAAAGGATCAAGCCGGCGGTGACCCACAGCAGCGGCCAACCAAGGTTCGCTCGGGTCTGATGGGCCGCCAGACTGGACGCGGTAGGCGATAACCAAGCCCACTCGCCAGTTGGCGCGAGCCACTGCAGCAGCCGGTCCGGATCGGTGTACGCGGTGTTACCCGAGCCGGGGTCGGCGTTGACGACAAGCGAGATCGAGCCCGTCGAGCTGGAGGTCGGGTGATAGGTGCCCGGATGATCGAGAGCCGTGACCGGTTCGACGACGGACGCAATAGCGGGCGAGTGGCTGTCATTCGGGCTCGACGAGGCTGGGCGCAGCGGGATCGAAACCGGCGGTGAGTTGGGAGTTGCCGCGAGTGTGATCCCGTCGGCTCCGCGCCAGCGCGAACCAAGGGTAGGCCGATCGCCGGCGACGACCGGTGTCAGGTGCTCGTTCGGAGCGGCCCCGCCGAGCAGCGCCCGCAGCGTCTCGTGCAGCAACGGGACGAACAACGGTCGCGTCGGGAGGTTGGTCCAGCCCGAGTCGATCGCGGCGGTGAGCATGACGGCGAAGCCTCGGCCGACACCCGCGACGGCGAGCACCGGGGAACCGCTGTCCGTCGAGATCCAAGCCACGTCCGGAGCGTCGCGGGTGGCCAGATCAATCATGCGGGCGAGACGGACAGGGCGGAGTAGCGCCGGCCAGTCGGCACCGAGCAGGCCAAGCGGCTCGGGAACCGGCCCGGCGGTGCTAAGTGACCAACCGATCTGTTCGTCACCGCTGTATTCGCGCGTCTCAGCGGCGACTCGCCAATCGAGATCGAACGCCGCGAACATCGCGTCAGCCCAAGCGGGCGGCGCGGCGATGGAGGGGGCGACTACCCAAACCAGCGCACCGCGGCGAGTCGCATCGGCGAGGTCATGCCAACCCGTTTCATCGATCAGGTCCGGTCGGAGCACAAACATCGCGTCGTGCGCGGCGGTGGTGTCGGCGTCGAGGCGCTCGGGGCCAAGCGTGGTCAGCACGACGCCCGTGAGGTTGACGCTGTCTCCATCGCCCGTTGATCGAGGCATCGATCCGGGCGCGAGCGCGAGGCGCAGCCACTGCGCCGGCGTCGGGTCCTCGTCGCCGGAGCTGCCATGGAGGTCTAACGGCGAATCGATTAGTGCAACGCGCAGCTCGTTGCGCACCGCGAGCAGTGTGGTGTGGTGGTTGTCGGCTGCGAGCGCATCGTCCAATCGGTCCGCGGCCGCGGTGCGGACCAGGGTCGTGAGGGAAAGCGTAGGGCTGTCGACAGCGCTAGCATCGGGGTCGCGACCGAACACGCTCGGCGTGAGGTGGGCAGGCGTGAGCGGCAACTCGATGTTGAGAACCGCGACGCTCTGGCCTGGGGACCAGTGATGCTCGCGACTGACCGCAAGCGGCTTGGCAGCGGGGTCCGGGCCGCGCGCCGTGATCTCGACTGTTGTGTCGAGCGTGTCAGCGGTATTGCCGAAGCGGCGCAGGCGCACCTCGATGCCGGGCGAGACCGTCGGTTGGCCGCCGGGCGCAAGGATCGACCTGCGACGCGGTGTCACCGAAGCGATCTGTACATTGTTGGCACCGGGTTGTGGGCGAACCGTCATCAGACGAGCGCGCGTGCCGAGTACGGCGAGGCCATTGGGTAGGGGTTGATCGGCGGGTACCGCGGACTGTGAGAAGTCGCTGATCAGCACGACCATCGTCCGATCAGGCGGCGTCGGGTCGTCTGTGAGTGCGGCGCTGACGGCTTGGAGCGCCGCCGGGATGTCCGAGCGCGAGTACCGGGGCGCCATGGCGTCGATGCGCTCGCGTGCCAACTCAGGCGATGCCGCCCCGGCCAGTTCCTGCACCGGCTGTGCCGGTCGCGCCGTGCGCCAAACCGCGACGCGATCGGCGGGGGTCAGTTGGTCGATGACGCGCAAGGCTGCGTGTTGAATCAACTCAAACCGCGCGCGGCCCCCGCTGTCGACGGCCTGGGTAGTTAACGAGTCGTCGATCACGAGGCAGACCAAACGACCGGCATCGCCCATGCGGCCGGCCCAACCGCTCACCAGAGGGCCGCTGAGCGCCAGGCCGAGGATCAGCAAAATCAGGCAACGGATGGTCAACAGCAGCCAGTGCTCGACCTGCATCCGGCGGCGTTGTCGGCGGACGGCTTCGACGAGAAATCGCATCGCGCCCCAGGGCTCACGCGGGCGGCGCAGACGCGACAGCAGGTGGATCAACAGCGGGATTGCGACCGCGCCGGCCCCCGCGGCGGCCAGCGCCTGGTGGGTGAACACGGCTGAGATCTGCGCGAGCGCGGGCATGGTGTCTCCCGAGGGCGGTCCTTCGCAGATCTATAGTACCGATCCCGCCGAGCGGTTCGGTCGCAGTCGCATACATGTGGTCGTCGCGTGCTGAGTTGGGCGTCGTCGCAGTCCGGCGCCTAGAACGCCCAGAAGACGATATTGAAGTGCAGGCCGATGTCCTGGAGGTCGAACTCGGGCGTGTCGATCTTGCGGAACGGCTGGCCCCAGAATAGTTGGGCACTGAACTGATCGTTCGGCTGAAACACCAGCCCGAGCCCGGCGCTGGAGATGTCGTTCGACACCGAACCGGCTGTGATGTTGCTACCCGAGCCGAAGTCGTAGAACGGCACGAGGGTGAACACCGCGTTGCCCGCCGCATCAAACACCAGCGGAACGCGAAACTCCACCGTCACCACCACACCCTCGTCGCGGACTAGCTGGTTCTCACGGTAGCCGCGGACCGTCTCCGACCCACCGATGCTGAACTGCTCCATGGTGAGCAACGGGTCTGCCGCGACCTGGCCGCTGATGCGGACGACAAGTTGGTTGTTCGTGTCGGGGATCAACTGGATGTACTGGACCTGGCCCAGCCAGGAGAAAAATTGCCCGTCTGGAACGCTGTTCCCGTTGGCCGTCGCGCCCAACGCATCAACGCCAACCGACATGGTCGACCGTGCGGCGACCGCGTGCGTCTGCGAGCGATTGACCCATTCCTGAGTGAACCGCAGTGCGGTCACTTCGGTCTGCCCATTCTCGGCGCCGGGTGAGAACGAGAACGGCGTGCTTCCGATGAAGGTCTCGTTCGAACGATTCTCAAAACCAAACGACAACGCGAACTCGGAATTCGGCGTGCGCTCGACCGGGACGCGGACGGTAAACCCGAAGCTCTCCGATTCACTGTTGATATTGAGCGCCGAGAAAGGGTCTTCGATCACCAGCGTATCGCTGCGAGTGAAGCTTAGCTGGAGGGTGACGTCGTCCTCGTTGAGCGGGATGGTGTAGGAGACGTTGATCTCGTCGTCGTCACCGAAGTTCATCTCGTCAATCCCGCCCTTGGTGATGCCCCACTGGAGGTTCAGCGCGTCGCCGTTGCCGGTTAGATTCGAGTGGGCCAGCAGCAACTCCAGCCGCTCGGCACCCAGGCTCGGCGGACGGCTGTTGCTGAATCGGAACCCGGCCCGGAACTGCTTGGCTTCTTCAACGGTCACATCCAGCAGGCTGTCGCCCGGAGCGGCACCGGGTCGAAGTTCAGCGTTGACACGCCCGATGTTCGGGTTCTGGCGGACCAACTCGAGCGCGTCGCGCAGCTCGTGCAAGCTCAGCGGGACGGACGCACCGCGCTCGACACGCTTGCGGATGTAGTCCGACTTGAGTCGCTCGTTGCCCTGGACTGTTACCTGGGATAACTGCCCCTCCGTGATCGTGAACCAGACAACGCCGTCGACCACCGACTGGTCGGGCAGAGTCGCACCGGAGTTGATGTACCCGCCGTTGATGTAGTGCAGTGTCACGGCCTGGCGGGCGGCTTCGAGTTGCTCGGTGGTCAACTCACGGTCGATAAACCCGGCGACAACCTCAGCAAGCTGTTCATCGGTGAACACCGTGTTGCCCTCGAAGCGAAACGCGGAGACATACACAGCCAAGCCCGACGACAGCGAGTCATGGGCCGCGTCGGCCGGCTGGCCCCCCACGTCGGCACGCACCGCCGCAGATGCACCCGCCGCCAGAACAATACAAGCAGACAAAACCACCCGACCAATCCCATGGGTATGACTCATGCGTTGCCTCACTGTCTTAGGGCCGGAGACGGTCGCTTGGGGCCGATTGACGTGTCGTGTTGATAGGTACGCCTGCCGCGAGTGATCTCGAGCAGTCAATCCCACAACCGATAACATAGGATTAGGTTTGCTGTCCGCAGTGTAAGACATGCTAGAGTCCCCTTTGCTCCCTCCGGAACCAGGACGCGATAGGGGCCGACAGCCGACGTTAATAATTATGCACAAATAGTCCAAGGGGGCAATTGTACAGCCAGCGATCCCCTAGACACGCTGAGTGATTTATCTCATCGACGGTTCCAGAGCGGGAACCGGGGGGAACTGACCGGCAAGACCTAGTCAGTCCGAGGGCCCGCGTTCTGTATAGAGATAGGAAGGTGGGTTAATCCCTACCGGTGCGACTGATAGGCCGTATCAGCGAAGAAAAAGGCGACGATTCTTGCGAACCGTCGCCCGGAGGGAAAAGAGAGACGCGTTGATACCGGTGCAGGCGGAGCGATCGCTCGCGCACCAGGCTGCGGCCTAGCCGCTTTAGCCGCCGTCCTGCAGGAGTGCGGACGCTTCCTGGATCGCATCGGGCACCTGCTCGGCGATCTGGTTGAGCACCTCCACGTTCAGGTTCAATCGGGTGAGAATTTCGGGATCGTAGTCGCCGGCCTCGACACTGTCGGTGTATCCGAGTCCGAGTTTGGCCGTGAGGATATCGGCGATGTGTACCAACAGCGTCAAGCCGTGGGTCTGATCGACCAACTCCAGCGGGCGGTGATGGTAGCCGGTGACGTAGGCGAAACTCTGTGGGAACTTCCACTGCTTGCACAGGCCCATGCCGAAGTGCTCGTGGTTGGCGCCCATCGCTTCGAACTCAGCGTCGCGGAGCGAGATGTTGGGGTTCTGCTGCTTCTTGGCCAATGCCTTGATAAAGCCGGAGCGGCGGGCCTGGATCTCGACCATGATCCCGATGTCGTGGATCAACCCGGCAAGGAATGCCTCGTCCGGCAGGCCCAGGCCGATCTTCGCGGCGAGCATCTTCGTCGTTGTCGCCACCGCGATCGAGTGCTGCCACAGGTCGCGTGCGTTGAAGTTCGGCGCGATCTGACCGCCGCGGAACAGCTTGGCCAAACTCGCGGCGATGGCGATGTTCTTAACGGCATTCAGCCCCAGCAGTACAATCGCACGATTGGTCGAGCCGATCTGCCCGGGCAACCCGTAGAACGCGCTGTTGACGACCTTGAGGATCCGAGCACCCAGTGCCGGGTCGTTGCTGATGACGTTGTTCAGATCCTGTGCGGTCGAGTCCGGGTCCTCGACCAGGTGGATGATCTTCATCGTCACTTCAGGAAGCGTGGCGATGTTGCTGACTTCTTTGAGCGCGGCTTTAACAACATCGTCCGTGCTCACGGCCGGCGTCGCATTAGGCTCGGTCGTCGCTTGAGTCATTCTAACTCCCTCCGAGGTGGACGAAAAAGGCTATCTTCAGATATCGGCTGATGGTTTAAGGTGCTTAAGCGGCGTCGTCCGATTTTCGCGGGCGAAACGCTTGTCCGGGCCCGATGCGCGGGCTACCCTTGGACATATGTGGCGAATGCAGTGGCAACAGATGCGCGGGTTCGGCTCGGCGGGCCTCCACCGGCGGCCTGTCGAGGCCTGGGGGCGGACCAACCGGCCGATGCGGGCGGCGTGGGTCGCGCTCGCGGTCGTCCTGATCCTGCCCGTGATCCTGCTGATCTTCGCGGCCATTGTCGTGGCCGTGATCGTCTTCACCGTGCTGTCGATGCTCGACGCGCTGGCCGGCGTGGTGCGCCGCGCATGGGCCCAGTTGACCGGCGGAGCGTCCGCGAGCGGTCACCGCACAAACGGGCCCGGGAGCACGCGTCCGCCCTGGGGTGACGACGGTCGGCGCAACGTCCGCGTGATCCGATAAAATCCCCCTCTTGATTAGTGCTCCATCCACAACGACAACTGCCCTGCCGCGACGCGGCGCGGCATCGCCGCCGTACGGCCTCCCTCCACTATGATTGAATTTCCAAATGCAAATGGTGTTTCAGTGAACCGAAGTGGTGTGAGCCCTCGCGTCCTGCGCTGCTGTTGTGTGGCCCTCACTACGATCGTTTTGACGTGCCTGTTGTCGGTGACAACCGCCGCTGTGCGCGCGCAGACGCCCACAACCATCCCATCGGCACCGACCGCGAACACACCGCCGCAACGCGTCGTCGTGGCCGCGGAGTCAGTGCCGTCAGACCGGTTGGCCAGCCCGCGTGCGACGATGACGGCCTTCCTCACCGCGATCAACGAGGACGACGACACAGCGCACAAGTGGCAGGCCGTTTCGCGCTGCCTGGACCTGTCGCAGGTCAACGCCGAGCGCAGCCGTGAGCTGGCGACGAAGCTGCTCGGCGTGCTCAATCGGCTGGGCGAGGTCACCCCGCGCACGCTGCCGGACCGGGCCTGGGTCGAGCTGACGGCGGCAGACTCTTACACCTATTTTCCCCGTGACAAAGTCCACGACTGGGTGATCAATCAGGCCAGCCCGGATGGTACGATCACGCTGGCCCGGTCCGACGACGGACGGTGGCGATTCTCAGCGAAAACCGTTGCCCAGATCGACAACCTGTACGACAGCCTGCAGCACCTGCGGATCCGCCACGGGGTTGATGAGCGGCAACTCAGTCTGCCGCTGTGGATCGAGAGCCTCGTGCCGCGGTCGCTGAAAACCGGCTACGTCCTCACGCTCAAGTACTGGCAGTGGATCGGGCTGTTCCTGATCCTGCTGGTCGGCATGGTGCTCGACCTGACGGTGCGGTTCGTACTGAGGACCATGTCGAACCGGGTCATCGCACGCCACCACGCGAGCGCCGATCAAAAAACAATCATCGCAGCCGTGCGGCCGTTGGGCCTGTTGTTCGCGGCATTGCTCTGGCTCGTATTGCTGCGGCTGCTCGGCCTGCCGGACGGTGCCCTGACGGTGCTCCTGGCCAGCGCCCGCGTATTCGCGATCCTCGTCGGGACATGGTCGGCATGGCGCATCACCGACCTGGTCGGCGAGGTGCTCGGCTCGAAAGCCGCGAAAACACAGACCAAATTCGACGACGTGCTTGTCCCGCTGATCCGTAAAACGGTCAAGATCTTCATCGCCGTGTTCGGGCTGATCTACGGAGCCGGGGCGCTGAACATCCCGGTCATGCCGATGCTCACCAGCCTGGGGATCGGCGGGCTGGCCTTCGCCTTCGCGGCCAAGGACACGGTCGAAAACTTCTTTGGCTCGGTCGCGGTGATCCTCGATCGCCCGTTCGAGGTCGGCGACTGGGTCGTGATGGGTGACGTCGAGGGGACCGTCGAAGAGGTCGGCTTCCGCTCGACCCGTGTGCGGACCTTCTATAACTCGCAGATGACAGTGCCCAACGCGACGCTGGTCCGCGCGGTGGTCGACAACTACGGCCGGCGCAAATACCGGAGGGTTAAAACCCACATCGGAATCCAGTACGACACGCCGCCGGACAAAGTCGTCGCCTTCACCGAGGGGATCCGCGAACTGGTCCGCACCCACCCGTACACCCGCAAAGATTATTTCCAGGTATGGATGCACCAGTTCGGGGCGTCCAGCCTGGACATCCTTGTGTATGTGTTCCACGAGGCCCCGGACTGGTCGACCGAGCTGCGCGAGCGCGAGCGGCTGTTCCTGGACATCATCCGCCTGGCCGACCGCCTGGGGGTGCAGTTCGCTTTCCCGACCCAGACCGTACACCTCTACCGCGAAGACCCGCATTCCGAGCATCGACCCGGCGAGTTGCCCGCGCGGGACACCGAATCCTCTGCCCTGTCCTTAGGGGTTCAGACCGCGCGCGAGCTGACCGGGAATCAGCCTTGGGTGAACCAGCGGCCCGGCCCGGTGGCATATCAGCCGGCACCGGGCACCGAGCCGCCAAAGCACGAGTCGCGTGGCAGCGCGGGCGAAAGCTAAGAGATAAGTCTTTAATTTTCAATTATTTGATTACACTCTCAGGCATCGCCCATGGACATCCACGCCAAACTCTCGAATCTCGGGCTAACGCTGCCGCCGCCTCCCAAACCCGTCGCGGCATACGCGCCGGCCGTGACCAGCGGGGATCTGATCTTCGTCAGTGGCCAACTGCCGCTGTGCGACGGGAAACTGACCGCATCCGGGCCGGTGCCGAGCGCCGCTAACCTCCATCAAGCCCAGGCCGCAGCCATGCAGTGTGCCCTCAATGCCCTGGCCATCGTCGACGCCGAGCTCGGTGGGGATTGGACCCGGTTTGAGGCGGCTGTGCGAATGGCGGTCTATGTCGCGAGTGATAAAGATTTTACAGACCAATCTGTCGTTGCGGACGGGGCGAGCGAGTTACTGGTGAAATTGCTCGGTGAAGCCGGCAGGCACGCTCGCGCAGCCGTCGGTGTCGCATCGCTGCCCAAGGGGGCGGCTGTCGAGTTGGAACTGCTGGTGCGCGTCCGGGCGGCGATGGCTTCCTGAAATAGCTTCGTGACATCGCCTCGGGACCCGCCGGGCTTGACGGATAAGGCCTTAGTGGAGAAACTGCTAGGTTGAGTTTCGTGCGGACCCAGTGGCCGCGACGGGCTTGGCCCCCAGCGGCGGTCGAGCCCTAGGATGCGGTCGCCCATCGCGGCCGCATCCGCAGGCGGTGAGGCAGATCAGAACTTGACTCGGGCCAACCGGGCCCGAGCGAAGAAGGAGCGACGGACCTATGGCGGCACGCATGCGAAGTGGTGGATCGGGCGCGGCCTACATCGTGGCTGTCACCCTCTTTGGGATCCTGTTCCTGTTCAGCGCGATGCTGGCCATCATCTATATGGCACAGGTCGAGAAGGCACGGATCGAGGCGACCGAAGCCAAGCAGAGTCTAGCCATTGTGATCAAGTCCAACGAGTTCAGCAGAGCCGACATCACCGAGATGCGACGCAACGGCGGCAGTTCCGGGTCGGTCGTGGGGCAACTGCTCACCGAGATCAACGACCTCAAGGGCCTGATTGTCTCCACGGAAGACGCGACGGTCGACACAATCCTGGCACAGATGAACTCGGCCGGCGTCGACACGGAAAATGGCCAGACGCTGATCAACGCGCTCAATATGTTGCGGGCCGAGCACGAGAGCACCATCGACCTGGTGTCCAAATACAAGAACGAACTCGAAGCACTGCAAAAGCGAATCCCCGAGATCGAAAAGCGCGTGGCCGTCCAGGCTAGCACATACGACGAAGCGGTCGACATGCTCGGCCTGGAGTTGGCCGCGTTGCAGAGCGGGTTTGAAGACTTCCAGGCGCAGGTTGACGGGCAGCGATCGACGCTCAAGGAGCAGCTCGACACGGTCCGCACGCGGATGCACACCACCGTCACCGAACTCCGTGGTTCGGTCGATCAAAAGGACCAGCAACTGGCTGTGCAAAAGAGCCGGCTCGAGGACCTCAAGCGCCACTTGACCAAAGCCGGCGCGGGCGGCGGGGCCGATATCACCCGTCAGCCAGACGGGACGGTCACGGCCATCGTGTCGGAAGAAAATCTCGTCTACATCGATCGCGGCAGCGTGGACCACGTGCAGTTGGGCATGGCGTTCGAGGTGTTCAGCCCGGCCACGGGTGTGCTGGTCGATGAGTTCGGCGAGCTGCGCGGCAAGGCCACCATCGAGGTGATCGAAACCGACGACACCTCGTCGCTGGCGCGCGTCGTGCGGCGGTCGCGCGGGCCCGGCGTGGATGAGGGCGATCTGATCGCGAACCTGGTCTACGACCCCGACGCGGTGTTCACGTTCTATGTCTCCGGCGTTTTTGATCTCGATACCACGGGCAAGCCGACAGCGACGGACCGACGACGGGTCGAAGCGATGGTCCGCCAGTGGGGCGGGCTGATCGCCGAGCAGCTCACCTACAGCACGGACTTCCTCGTGCTCGGACAGGAGCCGAAGCTACCCGACCCCCTGCCGCGCGACGTAATCGACCCGAAACTGATCGAGCAGCACGCCGCGCAGATGCGCCAGTTCAAGAAGTACCAGGAGCTCGTCGGCGAGGCCAAGGCGCTGTCGATCCCCATCCTCAATCAGAACCGCTTCCTCGCACTGGTTGGGTACTACCAGCGATAGACATCACCGGCTGACCGGCCCGAACACCACCGCTTAGATCGGCCCGCCGCCCGATTCGCTTGCCCATGGCCCGTTCCATCTCGACGCCTGTTTTGTGGAGCCAGTACCTCGCCGCGCGTTTCGGGGCGATGGCACTGACCACGTTCGATGCCGAGTCGAATCTCCACGCGGCCAAGACGCTCGGCCGGCTGCTTTATCGCTGCGATCGCAGGCACCGTGAGCGCACGCTCACGCACCTCCGCCAGGCGTTCCCCCGATTAGACGCCGCCTCGCTGAACAAACTCTCTCAAAAATCCTTCGAGCACCTGGTGCAATTGGCCGTCGAGGTCTGCCACGTCCCGCGGCTGATCAACCGCGATAGTTGGTCGCGGCACATCCGCATCGGCCCGCTACGCGACGCCGTCGATGTGCTCAACAGCGGTAAGCCGGTGATCCTCGTGACCGGTCACCTGGGCAATTGGGAAGTCCTCGGATACCTGATGGCTGTGCTGGGATTCGAGGTCGATTCGATCGCACGCCCGCTGAACAACCGCCTGATCAACGACTGGTTGCTCGGGATCCGCCAGCGGCGCGGCCAGCGCGTGCTGACCAAGTGGGACGCGTCCGACCGGATGGTCCGTGTGCTCGAGCGCGGCGGGGCATTGGCGTTCATCGCCGATCAGAACGCAGGCGACAAGGGACTGTTCGTCCCGTTCTTCGGGCGGCTGGCCAGCACATACAAATCGATCGGGTTATTGGCACTGACCCACAACGCGCCGATCATTTGCGGGTATTCCGGGCGGGTCGACGGCGGGTTCCGCTACGAAGTCGGGATCGGCGATGTGATCCACCCTGAAGATTGGGCCGGCCACGAGGACCCGTTGTTCTATATCACCGCGCGGTACATGCGGGCGATTGAGGGGATGATCCGCCTGCGGCCGGAGCAGTACCTGTGGATGCACCGCCGTTGGAAGAGCCGCCCACGGTACGAGCGGCAAGGCCAACCGATGCCGGCATCCGTCCGCAACAAACTCGAAGGCCTGCCTTGGATGACCCCGTCCCATATGGACCGATTGACGGAACCGGCCTAAGGGGGCTGGGGCGAGGGGTGGCGGCTTGCAAGATTCGCATGCTAAGGGGATATACTCGCTGGACGCAGGGCCCCGCAGTCGGGTATAATGCCCTGGAGACTAGAAGGTCGTCCCACCCGTGCCTGGGGCCTGGCAGCAGGCCCCCCCGCTAGGCTGTAACAAGACAGACCCCGAAATAGACTGAACCGGGTGCCAAAAGCACCGATATATCCAAGAGGAGAGACGCGCTTGGGGTCCGCAAGGCCGCCAGGGGCGTACGGCGTAAAAGAAAGGAAGTAAGGAGTGCTCAACACAATGATTGACCAGACCGCCGAACTGAGGTTAAAAGACAAAAAGATTCTGATTGTCGACGACGACCGCGAGGTGCTCGACAGCATGGACCTGGCGTTGCAGGCCGAAGGTGCCCTCACGCGGACATGCACGGACGGCAACTCAGCCGTGCGGGTCTGCGAATCCGACCCGCCGCAACTGGTGGTCCTGGACATGATGCTGCCCAAACGCAGCGGGTTCCTGGTGCTGGAGAAGGTCAAACGGCTTACGTCCCCGCCGCTGGTCGTGATGGTGACCGCCAACGAGGGCAAGCGCCACCAGCAGTACGCCGAGGCTCTCGGGGTCGACGGGTATCTGCTCAAGCCGGTGCGGATCGAGCGTCTGATCACGCTGGCGATGGACCTGCTGGACAAGTAGTCCCTGGTCGACGATACCTTCAATACCGAGGATGGCCGGCACGGAATGACGGTCTGCGGCAATCACCAGCGCCCGCACCTGGGATAGACACGGTGGCACACTTGACCAAGTTCGATCGATCCTACATCCGCTACCTGTTAGCCGTAATGGTTTGCGTCTGGCCCAGCCTCGTTTGTGCGCGGCAGGTGGTGATCACGACCACCGACGGGCGCGACTTTACCGGAGATCTGGTGCGCGAAGAGCCGCTGGGCGTCACCATCAAGATCTCCGGGATCGACGTCTTTCTTGAGCGTGAGAAGATCAGCCAGATCGACTACCCGCTGACGCTCGAGGAGCAGTTCGCCAGCCGACGTGCCGAGCTTGATGAAACCGACGTCAACGGGTGGTATTCCTTGGCGTTCTGGCTTTTCGAGAACAAATCGTACGAGTTGGCCCGCCAGGAACTCGATCAGCTTCTCAAGCACCACCCCAACGACGCGCGGGTATCGCGCCTGAGCAACATCGTCGACGCCCGCATCAAACTGCTCAATAAACCCAAGGAAGCCCTGCCCGACAGCGGATCACCCGACCGCCCCCCCAGCACGCTCGGCTCAGCCGCCAACCCGCAGCCGCGCGTCCAGGACGCCCGCTGGCTGACCAAAGATCAAATCAACATGATCAAGGTCTGGGAGATCAGTTTGTCTGAGAAGCCTAACGTGATTGTGCCGCGTGAGGTGATCCACGAGCTGTTCGAGCGGTACCGGGGCGATGAGCGTGTTCCAAAGGGTAAAAAGGCTCAGAGCGACTTTATCAGCATGCCGGGTTACCAGCAGTTGGAGAAGATGTTCGAGATCACCGCCCGCGAGTTTTACTCACAGGTGCGGATCAAGGGCAACCCGCCGGCGTTGCGGGAGTTTCGCTCGAAAATCCATCAACGGTATGTACTTAACTACTGCGCCACGAGCCGATGCCACGGGGGGGGGCAGGTGGCTGGGCCGAGTCTGATCCGGTCGCAGCCGGCCAGCGAGCAGACGGTTTACACCAACTTTTTCATCCTGCACTCCGGGGATGCGGCTGCGGGGCGGTTAATCGACCGCCACGACCCGCATCGGTCGTTGCTGATCCAGTACGGGCTGCCTACGGCTGACGCCCTTGCGTCTCACCCGGACGTGCCGGGTTGGCGGGCGACGTTCTCGGACAAGCAGGACAAGCGTTTGCTAGCGATCGAGGCCTGGATCGCGAGCCTGTACCCTGATCCGGACTACCAGATCTCCTACGGTTCGCCCTCCGGGCCGAGCGATATCCCGCCGCGCGATCAATCCACCAGCCGTGGTCCCTAGGCCCCTAGGGCTGAGCAGGCGATTCTGAGCCCGGGCCGCCCGTGTTAAGGCCGAACCTGAGCCTTCTGGTGGACCGGCGGCTGCTTTCACTTATCACCGAAAACTGCTATTCTTGCAGGGTTACTACCCGAGTGTCGACCGCTGTTTGTGCAGGGGTTGAGTGTGCTGCCGCCCGATGTGTGGGCCAGGCCAGGCGACGGATCGGCCCCGATTGAGGCGGGCTGAGAGGCTGGTGGCACCGGCTCGCCTGAGCGGATCGCTTGACCGGATCGCTTGAAAGGAAACGACGTGCGCTATCTGTCTCTCGCCTTATTAGTCGCTCTGCCGCTGGTTGGGTGTGTTGACGAAGAGTCGGCCCAGCAGCTCGATGCGCAGGGCCGGTTCCACGACGCCCTGCAAATGATCGACACAGCCGGGGACGGTTATGTCCCCGAGGGCAGTGAGACGCAGTTTGAGATCGAGGTTGACGGTGAGCCGGGCCAGGTCGCTCGGGCCGATCTGCAGTCGTACCGGCAGGAGGTTTTGTCCGAGGCGTCTGCGGCGATCGAACAGGATCTGGACGCGGGGCCCGCGTCGCAGCAGATCGCGGCTCGCCGGGTGCTGGCGAGCATCCACGGGTCGGCGGCCCGGCACGCGGCGCGCACGGCGATGACGGAGTGGACCGGGTTATCGAATCAGGGGGCGACGCTGCAGGGTCTGATGATCGCGATCGATCGCGCCGACGCGCGCGGGCGGCTGTACAGCGCGGATGAGGGCGAGCTGTTGGCGCAGCTGAATCGTGACAGTGTGTCGACGACGCGGCGGATCAGCCAGCTTGAGAAAGACGCATCGCGCACCAACCGCGGTATCCAGGACCTGACGATCCGTATTCAGGATCTGAAAGCACAGGCGCAGGCGGCGCTGGTCGGCGACCAGGAGATGCGGCTGGAGGCGCTGACGTCGGTCGGGCTTGAGCGTTACGACCTGTACGACCAGGCGGCTGAGCAGAAGCGTGCGGCGGACAGCGCGTTGGCCAAGGCGCAGCAGTTGCAGGTTCAGTTGGAGGTGCGTGAGAGCGAGTGGTCGATCCTGAGCAAGCAGTTGAAGCTGACGCGTGAGTCGGCCGCGTTCCTCAAGGGTCAGATCGAGCAGACCCGCCAGCGTCAACGGCAGACGCGTCAGCTCCGCGATAATGCGCTGAACACCAAGACGCAGGCGACGCAGGGGATGATGGGTTACTTCTCGCAGATCTCCGAGGTCTACACCGACGCGGTCGATGCGGAGATGACCGGTGCGGCCGAGCGGCTGACCGAGGCGATCGGGCTGCTGACCGAAGCGGTGGACGCGAGCAGAGGCAAGAATCAGACGGTAATCAAGCTCGACCTGCTGGCGGCGATGGTGGAGAAGACGTACGTGCTGACCAGCCACATCCTCGTCTCGAGCAGCTACGGTTTCAAGCTGGCGGCCGTCGCGACGCAGGCGCAGCGGGTGTTGCCGGAGCAGGCGGCGTTTTTCCAGGACAACGCGGCGAAGGTGAAGGCGAAGCAGGTCGAGCTGATCGACGCGTCGAAGCTGGTGATCGCCGAAGCGAACGAGCTGGCGGCGGAACTCAGCGGCAGCCTGTCCAACGAGGACCCGTTGGGGGCGATCGCGACGCGGCAGGCCGAGCGGCTAGAGGGTTACCAACGGCAAATCGAAGAGTCGCAACTGAAGTAGGCGACTGCATCGTTCGCAACGGCTTGAGCCATTGAACCACCGTCAAGACGAGATCACGCGATGATGAGTTGTAATCGGTCGTGGTTGGTTGGTTGTTGGCTGTTGCTTGCCGCGTCCGGGTGCACGCAGGCACCGGGCGGGCTTGGCGTGGTGCTTGAGCCGTTCATTTCGCCATCGCCGAGCGCGATCGCGCGTGACGCGTTTAACGTGTACGACGCGGACAAGCGTCGCGACAGCGTGGCCCAACTCGCGGCGTCACACTTCGGCGGTGAGGCGCCTTATCTGCGTCTGTACCGGTTGCTGATTGATGACCCGGACCCGACGGTGCGTGCGGCGTGCATCAAGGCGCTGGGCATGCACGGGGCCGTCGAGGATGCGGACCTGCTCAAGCGGTACCTCGGCGATCCGTCGCCGCTGGCCCGGTGGGAGGCGACCAAGGCGCTGCAGCGTGTGCACAGTCCGTCGGCTGTCGCGCCGTTGATCGAGACGATGCTGGACGATGACGACACCGATGTGCGCATGGGCGCGGCTGGGGCGCTCGGGCAGTACCCGGAGTCACGGGTGTTTCACGCCCTGGTTGGGGCGTTGGATGACACGGATTTCGGCGTGACACAGACCAGCAGGCAGTCGCTGCATACTCTTACCGGATATGACTTCGGGACGGACGGCAGCCTGTGGCTGATCTGGGCGAAGAAGCGATCGGACACGATGTTCGAGCACCAGCAGGCGTATTTGTGGCGGCCTTACACCAAGCCGCGCGGCTTCTGGGACAAAGCCAAGTTTTGGAAGAAGCCGCACGATCCCGCGCCGCGCCTGCCGACGGGGCTGGCCGCGACACCGGTGGGCGAGCAGCAAGAGACCGCAACCCCCTGACCCTAATCGAAGAGTCGTTTTCTGATGGCGGGCTTCCTCCCCTACAGCCGGGCGTCACTGACGCTGGACCTGATCGCGGTCTCGATGATCGCGGTGATCCCGATGCTCGTTTGGAGTGTCTACCTGGTCAAGGTGAAGCGCGACTACACGCGACACAAGCGGGTGCAGTTGGCGATCACGGCGGGGTTGCTGTTGGTCGTCGCGGCGTTCGAGTGGGACATGCGGCTGAACGGGTGGCGTCAGTACGCATGGGAGTCGCGGTACTACGACACGCTGGTGTTCCCGGCGCTGTACATCCACCTGTGCTTCGCGATCTCGACGGTGATTTTGTGGGTATACACGCTGCAGGGCGCGATCCGGTGGTTTCCTAAACCGCCGGCGCCGAATGCCTACAGCCAACGCCACAAAAAAGTCGCCGGGCTCGCGGCGATTGACTTGTTCTGCACCGCGGTGACCGGGTGGGCGTTTTACCTGTTGGCGTTCGTGGCGTGAGCGGATCGCCAGCCGCACCCGGTACACGAGACGAGGCGGCCCGACTGGTGTCCGACACGATTGCATCGGAATGCAACAACCGGCGACGCGGTATTGATCGCATCGCCGGTACGGGTGGGCGTTGTTGGTGGTTACTGTTCGCTGATGCCTGAATTACCCGCCACGTCGGACCGGGCCGCGGCGGTCGATTCCGCGGGAGAACGAGAACAGTGTGCTCGGCTGAATCGGGTTGTACGCGACGCTTAGCGCGATCTGTGGGAGCAGGGTCTTCGCGCGTGATGTCAGGTCGATGAACTCCAAGCCGAGGATTTGTTTACGGAAGCCGACCTTGCGGACCCAGCACACGCGGGTTTGCAGCTCGAGTGGTTCGCCGTGGAAGACCATGTGTGCCTGCGTGTACACGCCGCCTTGGACGTGCAGCGGGCCGCGGTGCAATACGCGCATGCCGAGCGCGGAGATGTCCAGGACATCACCGAGATCGCATGTGAGGAACTCGGTCTTGACGCGTCCGCGGCGGCGCGAGTCGCCGTTGGGTTTGGCCGGCGCTCCGGCGATAGGTGTGGTGCTCGATGGGCTCATGACACTCCTCCTCTCCTAAGGTCTGTCAGGGCGTGGTCGAGGACGGGCGAATGCCCAGCGCAACAGCCGCCGCCGGTCGGCCAAACGGCCTGGGCGGGATGCGGCGATCTCGGCGGTCGGGATCGACCGGGTTGCCTGAATCCGCCCGATGCCGAGTGGGTCTAGGCCCGGGATGATCGGTGTGGGGCGGCCGAGATGACTGCGTCTGTTCCTCTAGTTTTTCCCTCACAGGAACACTACCACGCGCGGGAAGCGCGACAAGTAACAGGCACAGAATTTCATAGCCGAAAGCATCGAGCCAGGCGTACAAACCGTACAGATCGTCCACGCGGTCCAGATGATCCGGTTGAGGCGAGTGGCGACCGGCGACCAGGCGGATCGGCTATTATGGCGAGTCGTGACGGGGGTTCGGGCCCGATTTGAGAATCCGCGGAGTTGTCGGCCGGGTGGGCCAGGCAACCGCTAAACACCAGCGGTGAAATTTCCGATGAGCACAACACTGATGACTGACTGGCACGCACTCCATCAAGATCATTTCAACGGGCAGCGGGTCCTGGTGACCGGCGGGGCCGGTTTTATCGGATCGCACCTGTGCGAGGCGTTGATCACGCTGGGTGCTCAGGTCACCGCGTTTGACGACCTTTCAGGGGGCGATACGGCGAACTTTGACAGCTTCAAGGACCAAGCCGGCGATCGGCTGCAGTTCGTGAAGGGAACGATCCTCGACAGTGATGCGCTCGCGGGCGTCACCGAGGGGCGGCGGTACGTTTTCCATCAGGCGGCGCTGGCGTCGGTGCCGCGGAGTGTGGCTGAGCCGCGGCTGTTCAATCAGGTTAATGTTGACGGGACGCTGAATGTGCTCGAGGCGGCGCGGGCGGCGAAGGCGGAGCGCGTCGTGTTCGCGTCGAGCTCCAGCGCTTACGGCGATTCCGAGGTTCTTCCAAAAGTCGAGACGATGCCACCGCAGCCGAAGAGCCCGTACGCGGCGAATAAGCTTGCGGGCGAGCACCTGATGCGTGCGTGGGCGTCGAGCTATGGGCTGGACACGGCGGCGCTGCGTTACTTCAACATCTTCGGGACACGGCAGAATGCGAACAGCGCGTATGCAGCGGTGATCGCCGCGTTCGCGAAGGTGCTGATCGGTAACGAAGCACCGCTGATCTATGGTGACGGGCTGCAGTCGCGCGACTTCACGTTCGTGCACAACGCGGTCCATGCAAACCTGCTCGCGGCACGGTCGGAGAAGCCGATCGGTGGGCAGGAGATCAACATCGCGTGCGGCGAGCGCGTCACAGTTAATGAGTTGGCCGAGCTGATGGCCCAGATGATGGGCAAGCCGCACCTGGTCGCGTCGCACCGGCCGGACCGTACCGGTGATGTGAAGCACTCGCTGGCCGACCTGACCCGCGCACGCGAGGTGCTGGGGTACCAGCCGATCGTTGACTTCCGCACCGGTTTGGAGCCGACGCTGGCGTGGTACCAGGCGGTGCTCGGCGAGGCGCCTGCTGCGACCGGTTAACGATTCTTTTTCCAACTCCACCGATTCCAACTCAACTGAATAGGCGACTGGCGATACAATGTGTCGATGAGTTTGTCGCATGAAATCACGTCCGGTGACGATGCACCGGTTTACTTCGCCTTCGGCGAGAACGACCTTGGGTTGGCGGTGTTGGCGGGGTCGGCTAGGGGCGTTCGTTTTATCTCGCACGCCGATGACCGCGCGACGCTGACGAGACGGGTGCGGGACCACATGCCCTCGGCTGTGCTCGATGCGGATAACGGACAACTCAATCACTGGCTGGCTGAGCTAGCCGGCTACATCCACGATCCGGTCGACGCGCTCGCATTTCCCCTGGATGCGCGCGGGACCGAGTTTCAACAGTCAGTGTGGCGAGTGCTGCGATCGATACCGATTGGGCAGACGCTCACGTATTCGGTTGTTGCCGAGCGTGCCGGTCGGCCGACGGCGGTGCGTGCGGCTGCGAGCGCTTGTGGTGCTAATCCGATCTCGGTGGCGATCCCCTGCCACCGGGTGGTGCGGCGCGATGGTGGGCTGGGCGGGTATGCGTGCGGTATCGAGCGAAAGCGGGTGCTGCTCGATCGCGAGGCGCGCCGATCGGGCACGGCGGACGACTCGTTCAATTTCGTAGGCGTTGAGCCGCACGGGCATCTCGTCGCGATCAATCACGCCCAGGTGATGGCGAACTGCCCCGCGACGTAAGCCGCATAGAAGATCAACAGCGGGACGCCGTACCAGCGTTTGAATTCGCCGGAGCGCCTGGAGCACTGGATAAACACGCGAAAAAGCACGAGCACCACCAGCATGGCTGGGAGGTGGAAGAACAATAGCACCCCCCCGCCGCCGGTGATGGGCAGTTCGGCAGCCATCGCGCTCGCACCGATGACGAACAAGACGTTGAGCACATCGGCGCCGATGATGTTGCCGACGAGCAGTTCTTTGTGGCCTTTGAGGATCGCGGCCAACCCGACGACCAGTTCGGGCAGTGAGGTGCCGACGGCGACGAGTGTGGCGGCGATGATGACCTGTGGGACGCCCCATCGGCCGGCCAACTCGGTGACTGAGAGGACTAGTACGCGGCTGGACAGGATCACGATCAGCAAGCCGATCAGGGCGATGCTCACGAGTGCGATGACGGGCCAGACGGTGCGTCGCCAACGGTCGGACGGGAGGAATGGGAGCTTGTTGTCCGCCGTCGCGGGCGTTTGGAATGGTTCGCCGTAGGGGTGTTGTCGGCTCCAGCGGACGGACATGACCATGTATGCGGCGAGCAGTGCGAGCATGAGGACGCCGACGGGTCGGCCTAGCGTTGCGGCGTTTCCCCAGATCATGAACGAGGCGAAACAGAGTGCGGCCAGTAGTGCGGCTGAGCCTAGCTGCACCCAGCCCTGGCGGTTGAGCACGAAGCGGTCGGCGGGGAGGACGGTCATCAAGCAGCCGATGCCGAAGATGAGGCTGGTGTCGACGATGATCGAGCCGATGGCGTTGCCAAGTGCGAGTTCGGGCTGTCCCGACCAGGCGGCGACGACCGAGACGGCGCACTCCGGGCTGGTGGTGCCCAACGAGACGATGGTCGCGCCCACGATCACCTTGGGGATGCGTAAACGGAACGCCATGCCGGAGGAGCCCTCGACGAGCCAGTCTGCGCCCTTGGCGAGCGCGCCGATTGCGACGGCGAGGATGAGCAGCAGGATGGGCTGCGAGAGATCGGCGAACCAATGCTGGGGGATCAGGTGTTCCAAGACCCACCAGTGTAAGGCATATCTTCGGGGTCTCGGTCGCCGGGGTCGTGCGATGCGCGATCGTCGCCGGCACCGACAGCTTGGGTAGCTATGGGGTAGCCGAGACCGGTGATGAGGGATCGTTGTTCGTGGCTGACGAGCATCGCGGTGCGTCGTCGCAACCAGTGGGCGAGATCGGGTTGGTTCTGTTGCCGGGCGGCGGCGGCGAGCATGGCGTGCATCGCGCCGCCGAGCGCGACGGGCATCACTTCGGCGAGGCGGACCTTCTCGCGGACGCGCTCGAGCGCGCGGTCGGTGTATCCGCAGGCGAGTTCGTAGCGTGTTTGCAGGGCCTGGAGCTGCATGAGTTCGAGGAGGTTGAGCTTGTGTCGGTGGAGTTCGACCAGTGTGACGTAGACGCCCATCAGATCGCCGAGGGATAGCCTGGCTTCGACGAGCATCAGCAGCAGGTGGATGCGCATCCGCTCACCGGTGTGCGCGGAGGTGCCCGGGCGCGTGGGGGTCGGGCTCGATTGGTCGGACAGTTTGGGGCATTCGACCAGGACGGCGTGGCAGATCATGGCGGACTCGGCGTAGCGTCTTTGGCGGTGTCGGAGCATGGCCAGGCGGTGGTAGAGCGCCAGGCGGACGGCGCGGACGAGGGGACGGCGGCGGATGGCGGCGGCGAGTGTGGGCCCGGCCGATGCGCGACCGGCCGCGATCATGTCGGTGATGGGGGGGATCTGGCGCACCACTTTCGCATTGGGTCCGCTGATGAGCATCCAGACTCCGACAACGAGCAGCAGGAGCCACCAGGTCAACGGGCCCTGCTCGGGTTCGGCGGCGGAGGCGATCAGGATCGCTGCGGCGGCGGTGATCAAGACGGTGCCGCGGACGGTGGCGTCGATCGTTAACTCGCGTCGTATGCGGTGGGGGTCGAACGCGGGTTTCGCAACGGGTCTATGCACGACGGCCCCCCGCCCAGGGTTTGGCGGCGTCCTGCAATCCGTCGAGGCGGTGCAGTTCGGGGAAGCGACCGGTGAGGGCGGCGCGGGGCAGCAGCAGCGTCGCACGCCGCCACCAGCGCTGCGCTTGTTCGGGCGACGTCGCGCCGGAATCTGACTGGCCGAGGTGGGCGAGCGCCGCGAGTGCATAGCCGTTGGCGGCGTCGATGCCCAGCGGTCGAAGCGCATCGACCAGCCCGTGCGAATCGCGGGCGGCGTCGTTCCAGTGGTTGGTTTTGATCTGCTGGATCAACTCAGCCAATCGGAAGGTCGCGCTTAAGACCGGGTGGTTGGCGGAGTCGACCTGCGCGCGCTGGACTCGGATGGCGTGATCGGCGTCAGTGAGGCGGTTGTCCGCGAGTTGGGCGATCGCGCGCTGCAGCGAGGCCTGCACCGCGATGGGTTCGTCCGGGGGCAACCGATCGATCAGGTAGTCGTAGGCGGTAATCGCGGCTTCGTATGCGCCCAGTTGGTCGAGGCAGAGAGCCATCATCGCGACGAGTCGGTCGTGCATCGGTGGGGCCGTGGCGACCGATGGGAGTGTGCGCCACGCGGTGCGCAAGGCCTGTCGCCATCGGCGGAGCACGGCGAGTTCGCGGACCGCATTGACCTGTGATTCCAGGCGTCGGAATCGCCTGGTGCGCGCGGCGACGATCAGCCAAAAGGTGACCAGGCCGAACCACATCAACACCAGCGCCCACCCGCCGCCGGACACGACGCCCAACGCCACGCAGAACACCAGAACCATCCACGGCGCCCACGCGGTTGCCACGGGTGGCCGTCGCACGGCCCAGCGATCGAGGTGTTCGTCGACCTGCTGGGGCGTCGGCGGTGCGGAGTGTTTGGTGGTCACTGGTGTCATCCGTTAAGCAAGTCGTGTCCTTGCCGGTCAATTGATTCGCGAGTCACGGCGTCGGGTTCAGATGGTAAAGCATCACATAAATGATCAGGCCGGTCACGGAGACGTACATCCATATCGGAAAGCCGATGCGCGCGAGGCGGCGGTGTTGGCTGATGCGGTTTTTCAGCCCTAAGAACACCAGACGGATCGCGAAGAACGGCACGGTCATCGCGAGCAGCAGGTGGCTGAGCAAGATGGCGTAGTAGAGGGATTTTGACAGGCCGATGCCGTGGTAGAGCTTGTGCGAGCCGCCCTCGACCGACGCGCGCCAGACGTAATGTGTGACGTAACTGATCAGGAACAGGCCGGACACAGCGGTCGCGGTCAGCATGAGGCGGCGGTGGGCCGTCACGTTGCCGCGTTTGATGCACCGCCAGCCCACGGCGAGGAGGACGGTTGCGGATGCGTTCAATGCGGCGTTGACGGCAGGGAGGAATGAAAGGTCCGCGCTCATGGCGACCCCGCCTGCGTTGGCGGGGCCGCTTCGACGCCGTCGATTGAGGCTCGCACAAGCGCGTGCAGGTCGGCTTGCAGTGCGTCAAGCTGCCCCTCTTCGAGCACGTCGTAGAAACCGCGGACCTGAGAGTCGCCATCTACCAGGACGAATTTCTGACTGTGGAAAATGGGACCGGTTGCACCGGCGGTGTCCTCGCCAATCGGGAGTTTGAATCCGTTGCGGATGAGTTGCCAGACCTGGTCCCGCGTGCCGGTCAGGAACAGCCAACGGGCGGGGTCGGCCTTCGCCCAGCGCGCGTATTCGGTCAGCACATCGGGCGTGTCGTGTTGCGGGTCGACGCTGAACGTTACCAATCGGATGCGCGGCCAATCGGGGTGTTGGCGGAGGCGGTCGTGCAGTTGAGCCATGTGGGATGTCATGGCTGGGCACGGGCCACTGCAGCGGGTGAAGATGAAGTTGGCGACCCAGACCTTGCCGTGCAGTTGGTCCGTGCCGAATACGACGCCGGATCGCTCGGTTAGGTCAAACGCGGGCAGTTGGATGAGCCCCGTGCTATCCGACACGCCGACGGGTTGGATCGGGCCGCCTGCAAGCAGTTCCCCACCACCGTCGGCTGGGCCGCCGCGCCCGCCGGCGAGCCGCAGGCCGATCAGCGCGGTGGTGACCAGAGAGACAACCGCGAGTGACAGCGCGATCGCCGGCACCACGCCGCGGCGGACCGGGCGCTGCTTGCGCGATGGCCCGGCGGGGGTGTTAAAAATCGTGTCTGTCATCACGCGCCCATTGTAGGGTCGCCGATCCACTGGCGGGATCACCGTCTGCGAGCGACGATCTTTGTTGCGAGCATCACGGCTGTGACGGCGAAGACAACCGTGATCAGCGAGGCCCAAGGCCAGGGGATCGACCCGGCGACAGCGACGTTCTCGCCGGTGAGCAGCCCGGCGAAGGCGGCGTGCCCGTAGGTCAGCGGGTTGATGTACATCACCGCGCGCATCCAGAGCGGAGCGGTCGTCAACGGAAAGACCGCGCCTGACAGGAACCACATAGGCATGAGCAGCAGGTTCATTACGGCGTGGAAGCCGGCGGTCGAATCCATCGGCCAGGCCAGACACAATCCCAGCGCGGTCAGGCCGACAGCCAAAACGAACATCAGAGCGACAGCGCCGATCGCGAAGCCCGCGCCCGGCCATGCGCCGATGATTGGCCAGAGCGCCAGGAACACCACACCTTGAATCGTTGCGATGGACGCTCCGCCCACCACCTTGCCCAGTGCGATCGCAGACCTTGGGACGGGCGCGACGAGGACGGCCTGGAGGAATCCCTCTCGCCTGTCCTCGATCACGGTGATCGTCGAGAAGATGGCGGTGAACAGGAGCACGAGCACGACCGTGCCGGGGTAGAAGTATTCGAGGTAGCCGATTGAAGTCGCGGGGTCCACGGGCACGCGGGTTGCGGTCTCGACGGCGGTGTCTGCGAGCGGGACGGTGAAGGTGCGATCCAATCCGGATCCGAGCAGCAGCCAGAAGAGCAGCGGGGTGGCCATCGCGCCGATCACGCGGTTGCGCTGCCTGAAGAAGCGGACCATCTCGCGGCGCCAGAGCGTGGCCACGGCGAGCGTGAAGGCGGCGGGTCCCCCGGCGGGCGTTGGCGGCGCGTCGACGGCCTGTTGATGGGCGGCGTTGGGCAGGGGTTGGTCGGTCGGCTCGGGCATCGGTTCGTATGGGTGAGAGGGCAACGCGGCGGCTGGCGACCCATCCTAATGGGCGAGGGCGCCGGGGCAACGCGGCGTGTCTTGCCGCAGTGTGGCTCGCTGCTACAATCCCGCTGAATCAGGAAGGTTTACGACACCAACCGTAAGTAAAGGTTTCCGTCCATGCCGACGATCCCCATCGTGATCGAGAAGAGTGGCCGCAGCGAGCGGGCGTACGATATCTACTCCCGCCTGCTCAAGGACCGCATCGTGTTTTTGTGCGGCGTGGTGGACGACCATTCGGCGAACCTGATCGTCGCGCAGTTGCTTTTTCTGTCGAACGAAGACCCCAAAGCGGACATCCATTTTTATATCAACTCGCCGGGCGGGTCGGTGAGCGCCGGGCTGGGGGTGTATGACACGATGCAGTACATCCGGCCGAACGTCGCGACGTATTGCATCGGCGTTGCGGCGTCGATGGGGTCGCTGCTGCTGATGGCGGGCGAGAAGGGCAAGCGGCATGTGTTGCCGAACAGCCGTGTGTTGTTGCACCAGCCGCTGATGGGCGGGGTGATGCAGGGGCCGGCGACGGATTTGGGAATCCAGGCCAAGGAGATGATCCGCACGCGAGAGCGGCTATACAAGATCATGGTCGATCACACGGGCAAGGACTACGACACGGTCGCGCACGACTGCGAGCGGGACAAGTGGCTCGACGACGCCGAGGCGGTTGAGTACGGGGTGGTGGACAGCGTGCTTACGCACATCCCGGACAGCGCGACGAAGATCCGCAAACCCAATACGGACAGTGATTGATGCGGATGGTGCGCCGGCCTAACCGTGGTGTTGGCGCAGCGGAGCGCGGTCGGTGGTTTGGTGTCGGTGTCACAGTTGCGGCGTTGGCGATTGTTAGCGGTTGCGAGTTGGGGCCTAAGAATTTTTTGAACGACAACGATTCGCTTCGCCGCCAGGCGATCGAGTTGGACGCGCGCATCGAGCAGCTCGAACAGGACCTGGCGATGAAGTCGGCACAGATCCGCCGTATGGCCGAACTGTCTGAGCACAAGCCGACGATGCTCGGCGTGACCTGGCAGGACCTGCCGCGGTTGGATTCGGTCCGGGTCGGGCGGTACAGCGGCGTGACCGATACCAACGGTGATGGAATCGGCGATACGCTGCGGCTGTACGTCCACACACGCGACCAGCAAGGCCGTTTCCTGCCGGTGCTTGGGCAGGCGGTGGTCCAGTTGGTTGTGATCGAACCCGGTGAAGCGCCGCGTCAGCTTGTCGAACAAACGTATTCCCCGTTGGAGTTTGACCGGGCTTATCGGTCGGGCTTCACGGGGACGCATTACACGCTGGATGTATTGCTCGGCAATGAGACCGGCGTGAACGTCGGTGCCACCGCGAAGTTAACATTTACAGATGCCGGCTCGGGCGCGGTGTTAACGCATGAGATCCCGGTCATCTTCGAACCCGGCCCCTGACGGCTGCGTCTTGTTGCGAGACGCGGTTCACGCTTGCGGTATCGCCGCCTGGACAACTTGCCACCCACCGCGATCGATATGATCGAGACTCGTTGAACGAACCCGCCCGCCCTGCCGCCCGAGCCAGCCCCGGTTGTGAGCACCACGCCCCCCCCTGATAAGACGCCCGATCGCCACTTCCGGACCGATCACCTCAAAGCTGATCTGGGCCGGCGGTCCGTGCGCGGTGGTGTGGTCACGATGGTGTCGCAGGGCGCGACGTTCGCACTGGGCATGGCGGCGACGATGGTCCTCGCCCGGCTGCTCACGCCGCAAGACTTCGGCATGGTCGCGATGGTGGCCGCGGTCACCGGGTTCATCGCCATGTTTAAGGACATGGGCCTGTCGATGGCGACGATCCAAAAGGACACGGTCACCCACCATCAGATCAGCACGCTCCTCTGGGTCAACGTCGCGATCAGCATCGTGATTGGGATTGTCATCGCGGCGTGCGCCGTGCCGATCTCCTGGTTCTATGATGAGCCTCGGCTGATCAACATCACACTCGTATCGGCAGCCGCGATGCCGCTGAGCGGGCTGATCATCCAGCACCAGGCGCTGCTGAAGCGGCAGATGCGGTTTGGGGCGCTGGCGGGGATCGAGACCACCGCGGTCACGATCGGCGTCACGACAGCCGTCGTCATGGCCTACGGCGACGCCGGGTATTGGGCGCTGGTGCTGATGCCGATCGTCGCGGCCGTTGTTCGTGTGACGGCGACGTGGGTGGTGTGCGGGTGGCGTCCGGGTCGGCCGGTGCGCCACTCGGGTGTGCGCGCGATGCTCCGGTTCGGCGGACACCTGACGGGGTTCGACTTTGTGAACTACTTCGCGCGGAACCTTGACAACGTGCTGATCGGGCGGGCGTGGGGTTCCGATGCGCTGGGGCAGTACAACAAGGCGTACACCCTCTTGCTCATGCCGATCCGCCAGATCAACGGCCCGATTGCCGCCGTCGCGATCCCGGCGCTGAGCAGGCTGCAGGACGACCCGGACCGATTCCGCAGCTACTACCTCAAGGGCGTGTCGGTCGTGGCATTCCTGACGATGCCGCTGGCGACGTTCCTGTTCGTCGCGGCTGACGATGTCATCGCATTGCTGCTGGGCCCGCAGTGGACCGAAGCCGTGGTCATTTTCAGGTACCTGGCTATTTCGGCGGTTGTGCAGCCGATCTGTAACGCGGCTGGTTGGCTGTATGTCTCGCTGGGGCGCGGCGTACGGATGCTCAAGTGGGGGGGGTTCTCGTCGGCGGTTCTCGTTGCATCGTTCGGGATCGGGCTGCCGTTCGGGGCGTCGGGCGTCGCGCTCAGCTACGCGCTGGCGGTGCTGGCGCTGACCGTGCCCTGCCTGATGTACGGAACCCACCAAACACCGGTTGGATTGCGTGGCCTGTTCACAACCGTCGCCGCACCCATGGTCGGGTCGTTGCTGGCGGCGGGCGGCGCCTGGTCGGCCCTGGGATGGTTGCCGGATGATTGGGGCGCTGCGGCCCGCCTGACGATCGGTGTCGTCGTGCACGCGGCGATCTACCTGGCGATGATTATCGTTATGGCCAGGGGTTTGATAAGTATGTGTGCGCAGTGGTTTCGGATTGGACGGCGATGAGAAGTCTCGCGACGTACTGCGCGCGTCGCCAACGGCATAGCAACAAGGGATGCTTCGGATGAGCGACCAGGTTCGAGGCTTCTACGATCGGTTTTCAGGCACGTTCGTCCGCGACTATGTGTATGGTAATCGCCGTGTCGACTGGCAGCTACGTTTTTTCAAAAACGCGGTCCCGCCATCAAGCTCAGACATCCTGGTGATCGGATGCGGCTCGGGACAGAGCGCGCACTACCTCGCGACGCGCGTGGCGAAACACAGCCGAGTGCTCGGGGTTGATCTCAGCGATGAGAACCTGCGCATCGCCAACGCCCTGTTTTCTCACCGCCGGGTCGAGTATCGCCAATTGGATGTGGTGCGGGACCGGATCGAGGGCAAGTGGCAGGTCGTCGCCCTGCCTGATGTCTACGAACACCTGCCGCGTAGCGGGCGCGAGGTATTTCATCAAGCCTTGGCGGCGTTGCTTACCGATACCGGGCGAATCGTGCTGACCGTGCCGACACCGGCGGCTCAGCAGGCCGTGCTCAGGCAAGGTAAATCGCTGCAGGTGATCGATGAGCCCGTGACCCTCGCCGACCTGACCGCGATGGCGACGGCGATCAACGGGCACATCACGTACTACAACGAGGTGTCGGTCTGGGAAGCGAACGACTACGCCCACGCCGTCATCGAGCGCGGCACAGGCGGGTGCCGCGCCCTGACGCCGGGGGACAAGCTCCCGCTAAACGGCTGGCCATCGGCACGGTGGATGCGGTCGTTCGCCGAGCGATTGCGGGTGGCGCGGTGTATCGGCATCGTCTGTCGGTGGGTACGGGTGCGATGCCGACTCGGTCGGGTCAGCGATACGACGAACCGTGACGGGCCCGGGCGAACGAAAGACACAGACTGATGAGGATCGCCTTCCTTATCGATGTGTTCCCGGCGATCTCGGAGACGTTCATCCTCAACCAGATCACCGGGTTGATCGATCGAGGCCACGAGGTCGATATCTATGCGCACAGGATTGACTCGGGCGAGGCGGCCCACCCAGACGTCGCCCGCTACGGGCTGCTGGAGCGGGCACGGTCGCCCCGCCGCGCGCCGACGCGGCGCCTGGCGCGCATCGTTTATGGGGCGCGCCTGTCACTTGAAGTGTTGGCACAACATCCAAGAGCTATTTTCCAAATCCTCGCCACACTACGACGCAGCCTAGCGTGCGCCGGTGGGTTGCTGGCGTTCGCGCCCATGCGCTGGCAGCACCGCGGGCGCTACGACATCGTGCAATGCCATTACGGACACAACGGTGTGATCGCGGACGGGTTGCGCCGAATGGGTGTCATTAGCGGCAGGATCGTCACCATGTTTCATGGCTACGATATCCGCGACGGGATCGAAAACGGCTGGCGGATGTACAAGCCGTTGCGGGACAGTGGCCACCCGGTCCTGTCCATCAGCGGGTACAACCGCAAGCACCTCGAATCGTTCGGATTCAACGCCGAGCAGATCATTGATCACCCGGTCGGGATCGATCCTCGGCGTTTCGTGCGGGCGAGCGGCGATCCAGCGGCTTGCGACAGTGACGAAAACGTGAAGTTGATCACCGTTGCTCGGCTGACGGAGATCAAGGGAGTCGGCTATGCAATAGCCGCGTTGAAGTCTGTATTGATTGATCGGCCGGACTTGAAGATCGAGTATGTCATCGTCGGGGACGGGCCGTTGCGGCCTCGGCTAGAGCGGCTGGCAAGCGAATCGGGGTTAGGGGCGGTGATCCGGTTCATTGGGGCGTGCGCTGGGGATCAGGTCGCCGAACATCTGCACGCTTCGGATCTTTACCTCCTGCCCAGCGTGAACGAGGCTCTGCCCATGGTTCTGATGGAGGCCCAGGCCGCCGGGTTGCCCGCGATCGCGACGGACGTCGGAAGCGTCCGGGAGATCGTGCAAGACACCGTGTCCGGGTACGTGGTGCCCGCTGAGGATACGCAGGCATTGGCCGGAAGGATTCTCGACCTGATCGAGCACCGCGAACTCTGGAGGCCGATGGGTCTGGCCGGGCAAACGCAAATCCAGGCGAAGTACGATATCAATCGGCTCAACGACCGGCTGGTCGAACTGTACCGCCGACTGCTCGAGGACACGCTCGGCTGACCTGAGGGGCTCGACGCCGTCCCAGGTCGGGCGCGAAACGGCTTGAAAGGACTGCGGATTGAGGATCGCATTTGTTACCGGCGCATTCCCCACGGTGTCTGAAACGTTCATCCTGAATCAGATCACCGGGCTGATCGACCGCGGGCACGAGGTTGATATCTATACGGCTCGCGCCGGGGATGGAGCGGTGGTCCATGATGATGTCCAACGGTACGGGTTGTTGGCCCGGACGCGCGTCCCGCTGCCCGCGGCGCCGACGCGAGCCGGCCGCGCGATGCATGCAGCCGGCTTGCTTTTGTCGCACGCCGCGAAGTACCCGCGATCGTTCGTCCGGCTGCCGAGGATCCTGGGGTACGACCGCACAACCGCGTACACCGCGACGCGTCTGCGATCGTCCGCCGGGGCCGCGCCGGTCCGCTATGACATCGCACACTGTCACTTCGGCGTAAACGGGTTATTGGGTTTGGCGTTGTATGACCTGGGCGTGCTGAGCGGCGCGATGGTCACGACGTTTCACGGATACGATGCCAACACCGTGTCCCTCACCCAAGGCAGACGCCGGTATCGCGCCCTGTTCCGGCGGTGCAAGGGTTTCACCGTCTCTACCGACTTCATGCACGACCGGCTGGCCGCACTCGGCTGCCCAGCGCGGGCCATCGAGAAAATCCCGTGCGGCGTTCGGCCGGCGAGCTATCCCTTCCGCGAACGCCAGCCCGTCGTCGATCGACCGGTGCGGGTGCTGACCGTGGCGCGCCTTGTCGAGGTCAAAGGGGTTGAATACGGGCTCCGGGCGGTGGCGCAGATGATCGCTGCGGGCACACGGGTGCGCTACGACATCGTCGGGGACGGCGTGCTGCGGGCTCAGCTTGAACAGTTAGCGCAAGACCTTTCGATCGCCGACCACGTCCACTTCCACGGCGCGCTCAAGGCCGAAGACTTGATCGCGAAGTACGACGCGGCCGACCTGTTCCTGCTCAGCGGGGTGATCGGCAGCGACGGCGCCCAAGAAGGCCAAGGCGTGGTCCTGCTCGAAGCGCAAGCGTGCGGGCTCCCATGCATCGCGTCCGACGTCGGTGGGATCCCCGAGACGGTTGTTGGCGGCGAGTCGGCTATATTGGTGCCGCAACGGGATGTGCAGCGGTTATGCGACGCGATGACGTCCTTGATCGGCACGCCCGAGACCTGGCCCCGGATGAGCCGAGCGGGAAGGGCACACGTGGAAACCAACTACGACCTCAAGAAGCTCAACGATCGGCTCGTCGAGTTGTACCGGGGCATGATCGGCGGCAGCGTTGGCTAGTACGATGAAATTCTCGGTTGTGATCCCCTGCTACAACGCCGGGCGGTGGGTCGAAGAGGCGCTGCGTAGCGTCGCTGAGCAGACCCATCAGCCCCACGAGATCATCGTGGTGGATGACGGGTCGACGGACGACTCGCTCGACCGGATCAAGGCCAGCGGCGTCGATGTGCGACTGCTGCATACTCAACGCGCGAACGGCGCGGGCGCCCGCAATGTTGGGATCGAGGCCGCGACCGGCGACTGGATCGCATTCCAGGACGCTGACGACGTGTGGGACCCGTGCCACCTGGAGCGCGCGACGGCGCTGCTTGGGCCTTCGACTGATGTGGCGTTTCTTTGTCACTTCGACGTGATATATAACCAGGACGAGCGAACCGCGTTCCCCGTTGCCCCGCCGCGACCCGAGCCTGCGTCGGGCCTTAGTCACCTGGACTATGTCGACCGATTCAACGTCGGGCCCGGGCTGTACTACTGCCACCCAGCCGTCATCATGAATCGCCAACGGCTCATGGATGTAGGGCTGTTCGATACGACCCAGATTCGCCGACACGATATCGACCTCTGGTTACGGGTCATCGGCGGGCAGACCTGGTCGTACGACCCAGCGGTATCGGTGGCTTTCCGGTCGGGCACCGGGGGGATCTCCGGGCACATCGCCAGCCGGGAATACTATTACCTGCGTGCGATCGAGAAGAGCCTGGATGCCTACCGATCGCCGGCGATGGACAAGGTGCTCACCGTGGCGGTGAGCAAGGCGCTGGCTACGGCATTTACCGACGGCGACGCCGATGACCGCCGCCGCGCGTGCGAACTGGCGTGGCCTCACGTTTCAGTGAGAATGTGGGTGCTTTTTGGGTTCGCCAGGTTGTTCCCGGCCTTGTTTCGTTGGATCAATCTTTCTCGCCGGTGGGCGTTCAGGTGTCTGAAGCGGTAGGTGTCCGGGGCACCTTGATGAATACAAGTTCCGGGTTTGACAGCGATCGTACTGAAGAGCGACGATCGGATCCCTAACTGACACGAAATGACATGATGTTCTCAGTCATTATCCCGACTTACAACCGAGCCGATCTGCTCCCGGCGACACTCGAATCGGTGTTGCGGGACACGGAGCAAGAAATCGAGGTCATCGTTTCCGATGACGGCTCGACCGACGATACGCTCAACGCGCTGAGGCCGTACCGGGACCGAGTGGTGATCGTCGAAGGACAGAACACCGGCCCCGGCCCGTGTCGCAACCGCGCTATCGAAATCGCCCACGGCGATTACGTCGCCTTCCTCGATAGCGATGACCTTTGGTTCCCGTGGACCCTCGACACGTACCGCCGTGCGATCGAAGAGAACGGCTACCCAAGCTGGCTGGCCGGCTCGGCAAGAATCTTTTCGAACTCGACACAGTTAACCAACGTCGAAGCTCTCCCGCTCGACGGAGCGCGCTACGCGAGTTTTCTGGCGTACGCGGTATCGGTCCGTTCGAGATGGTGTTTGGGTGTCAGCGGGGTCGTGATCGCGCGAGATGCGTTGACGCGGTCCGGGCTGTTCCCTAACCGGCGAGGCAATGCCGAAGACACCGATCTGTGGCTGCGGCTGGGCGTCGCCGAAGGCTTCGTCAGGATCCACGATCCACCGTGTTTTGCCGAGCGCAAACACGGGTGTAACGTCTCGGATGATCTTGACCGGGTGTTGGAGGGTGTTCACGATTTGATCGAAGCCGAGACCCTGGGCCGCTACCCAGGGGGCAGCAAGTACCAACGGGGCCGGTTGGAGGTCCTGACCCTCCCGGTGCGAAATGCTTGCGTCGCCTGCCTCAAACGTGGCCGTATCCGCCAGGCGTGGGCCTTGTACTTTCGCTGCCGCCACTGGCACTTCGCGATGAGGCGCTTCCGATTCCTGTTACTTTTCCCCGTGTTAGCCGCCTGGGCTTGGACTCGCAGCGTCATTAGCGGCACCGATCAATCTGGAACGACGTAATGAAGATCGGATTCCTATTGCCCGGCCCGTTCGCCGTCGGCAACCCTGGGAACGGGGTGCGGGCGCAGGCGGTGTTCCAGGCTGAAGCGCTCGAGCGCCTCGGGCACCGGGTGGTGCGGCTAAACCCGTGGGAAACGCACGGGCTGGATTCGTTCGACGTGGTGCAGTTCTTCGTTGGCGGCCTGCACCAGTATGGGATTGAGCGGCGCCGGCCGGACCCGATACGGACGCTCATCTACGCGCCGATCATCGACAGCAATGAGCCGAACAAGCGCTACCGGATGGCGGCGCGGGTCGGCGGGCTGCACAGCAAGGTCTTTACGATCCCCGGCGTGATACGGGATCAGGCGATGGGCAGCGATCTGGTGGTTGTCCGCTCGTCGTTCGAACGGGAACGGCTAATCCACGGCGTCGGGATCAACCCTGACAAGATCCGCCTCGTGCTCAACGGCGTCGACCCGCCGCCGCCGGGCAATCCGGCGAGTGTCCGCGAAAAGTTCGACCTACCCGAAGCATTTTGCCTGCACGTGAGCGCCTACACCCAAGCCCGCAAGAACGCGCTTCGACTCATCGACGCGGTCGGGCCCACCGGACTCCCGCTGGTGTTGGCCGGGCACGCACCGGACGGCACTGAACTCGACCGGCTTAAACAATCGGCCAGCCGCTACCCGACCGTGCGGTTGCTCGGGTGGATGGAGCCGGATTTGCTCAACGACTTGTACGCCGCGTGCAAGGTTTTCTGCCTGCCGAGCACCCATGAGGGGACCGGTCTGTCGGCGCTCGAAGCGGCCGCCCACGGGGCGCGGGTCGTGATTACCCGTCACGGTGGGCCGCCGGATTACTTCCTCGATTGGGCTCAGTACACCGACCACTGGAGCACGCAGAGCATCCGCGACGCGGTTCTCATGGCCTGGGACGCACCCGCATCGGACCGGCTAAAAGACCGAGTGCTAAGCGAACTGACCTGGGATCGGTCGGCGCGGCAACTTGTTGAGGCTTATCAGTCGATCTTGCCGTGAGCGCTGCTCGGCGCCGTGGTCGCGCCGGCAACGACGGCTTCGAGCAACTCCCGCCAGCGCTCACAACACACCGCGGCGTTGTAGTCGCGCTCGTACGCGGCGCGCGAGGCTTTACCAAGGCGATCGACCAGGCCACGATCAGCAGCGAGACGGTGGATCTGCTCAACCAGGTCTTCCGGTTTGCCGGTGGGCAGATTCACACCGCACCCGGCGCGATCGATCGCCACCGCGGTCGCACACTCACGCGGCCCGATGAAGATTACGGGGCGCCCGACTGACATGACGCCGTACAGCTTGCTGGGCGCGGCGACGCCGGCCATGCCGTCGCGGAGGGTGATCAGGTGGACGTCGCCAAGCGAGAGCGTGGCGCCCAACTCGTCGCGCGGGACGTACCCGTGCAGAACGATATTGTTCAGTTGATATTGTTTTTGGAACGCTTCGACCTCTCCTATTCGCCGGCCGCCGCCGACAAAGAGGAAGACGAAACGGTCATCGTCCCGCAGGCTGAGTGCCGCGGCGCACACTTCGTCAAAGGTATGCAGCAACCCGGCGTTCCCGGCATACATGACGACGAACCGGCCTTCTAATTCCGCGCGGAGGCAAGCGGCGGCGGAGTCGCGCGGTTCGGACTCGGCGAGCTCATGGCCCCACACCGGGATCGTGGTGATTCGCGAGCGGGCGACGCCCTTAGCGGCGAGTCGGTCGCCCATGTCGTCACCCAACACGACGTTGTGGTCGGCTCGGCGAAAGTGCAGCCCGTTGAGGGCGTCGAGCAGGCGCGGCAGGAACCTGCGGCGGTCGAGCATCCCCAGCTCAAACTCACAATCGGGGTGCAGATCCATGACCCAGCAGACATGGCGGGTGCCGGTCAACAGCCGAAGCGGTGTCGCGTACAAACCGATCAGCGGCGGAGCGGTGAGCGTGACGATGACGTCGTACCGCCAGCCCTCCCACAGTGTTCGTAGCCCGATCAACAGGTGGACGCTGGCGTAATCGACGATCCGCCGGAACATGCTGCTCTTGCCCAGGCCCGTCGCCGCGACTCTGCGTATCGTCACGCCGCGTCGCGTCTGGCGGCGATCCTGTCCGAGCGGCGTCCCGGTGCCGTCGTCGTACTTGCCGCGCGAACACAGGACGCGAACGTCGTGCCCGGCCGCGGCGAGGGACTCGGCCAGATCGGCGAGCATCTGCGCGGTCGCGGCGTAGTCCGGCCAGTAGAACTGGTTGATCAACAGGATTCTCACCGGCATAACGTACACCAGCGACGCGGCTGCGGCGTCCCGGATCGGTTCGCGGGGCACAGCGGGCTACCCGCGCCCGGCCGGGGTATTCTTAGCGGGCCCGGTGCCGGCGTCTTGGCGACTAACGATGGGCCGGCGGCTGAGCCGAACGATGAAACATTACCCCACGCTTGGATTCGGGATCGCGTTGGTTCTCGCTTCGACGCTGGCCACCGCTGAACCCACCGCGGAACCCGCCGCGGAACCCGCTGCAGACCGCGCCACCGATGGCTTCGCGGTTTTCGATGCGCTCATGCACACCGGCAAGCCGGCGTCTGAGCAACTCGGGCTCAGGCGGATCAAGGTGGTGTATGGCGGTTCGCTCTGGCGACCAGGCCGCAGCAACGACGAACCCGATGAGGTTCAGGTTCGGTGGCAAGCGCGGCGTTTGGGCCGAGGACTGCGCGAGAAGCCGCTGGTCTGTATCGACATTGAACACTGGCGGCTGTCCGGGCCTGAAACGGATCGGAGCATCGAAAAGATGCAGTCGGTGATCCGTTGGATGCGCGAAGAGGAACCGTCGCTGCGATACGGGTTCTACAGCGCACTGCCGATCCGCGACTACTGGCGGGCGACGAAGCACTTTGGCCGGAAGAAGTACGATGACTGGATCGATGAGAACCGCCGGCTCAAGCGGCTTGGCGAGCAGGTCGACGTGGTGTTCCCGTCGCTCTATACCTTTTATGACGATCCTGACGGTTGGGAGGCCTACGCCACCGCCAATCTCGAGCAGGCGCGACAGTACGGCAAGCCGGTGTACGCATTCCTCTGGCCGGCCTATCACGTCAGCAACGAGTCACTGGCGGGCCAACCGATCCCTGCCGACTATTGGAGAAGGCAACTTGATCTGTGCCGGGAACACGCCGACGGGATCGTGCTATGGGGCGGGTATCAGCGGTACTGGAAGATCGACGCGCCATGGTGGCGAGAAACCGCCAGGTTCCTTGAGACGTTACGCGAGCACGGGCACGGCGCGACGCATAACGAGAAGTGACCCGCTGACCGGCGTGGGCCGCGAGGCCGGCCTGAATGTTGCCGGAGTTGGTTAGGATTGGCAGCACTTGGTCCGACGATCGGATCGGGCACGGCTGATGAACGGCTTGAGTTTCCGCGGAGCGCACCGATTCTCACGATCGCCCTCTACTGCCTGCTGCTTGGATCGGTCGCGGTCGCGTCGCTGCGATGGCCAAGCGCCGCGCTCGCGGGGATCATCTGCACGTTCGGCATCGAGCAGTGGGCGCAAAGTAACAACTCGTTTTTCTGGGTCCACGGCACGCTCACCAATTACGTCACCGGCGGGATCCTGTCGTTCGCCTTGTTGGTCGGGTTCCTGCGCGGCAAGCCGCTGTTCTCGAACTACCCCGCGGTAGGCTGGGTGGCGATCGGGCTGTTTGTCTTTTCGTTGATGTCGGCGATCTGGTCCGTGTCGCCGGGCATCACATTGGACAAGTGGCGATCCTCCTGGCCATACATCACGACCATCCTGGTCCTGAGCCCCCTGCTGATCATCGAACCTCGTGACTTGCAGCACGGGTTCTACGCGACGCTGGCGTTGGGCACCATCATCCTGCTGCTGCTGTTGTTTACGACAGACATGGTCGGCAGGCACATCCAGTTGCAGACCGGCACCGGGATCGGAAACCTACGAAGCTTCAGCGGCAACCCCCTGGCCATCGCTTCGCTAGCCGGCCACGTGACATTGATTGCGATCCTGATGAACTTCCGTGGGGTCGCGCGGGTCTGGCACGTCGCCCGGTGGCTGATCGTTGCCGTCGGGCTGGTGATCTCCGTCAAGAGCGGCTCTCGTGGGCAGTTGTTCGCCCTGCTCGTCACGCTGCTCGTGTTCTTCCCCTTGAGCCGTCGCATTCAGAATGTGCGTGGCTTCGCCGCGGGGGCCTTCTCCCTGATCGTCGTCATCGCCCTAGCCGCCTGGGCCCACGCGTTCTTTGCCCAATCGGATCGGTGGGCCTGGGACAGCATGGTGGACGCCTACACAAGCGGCCGCGTTGATACCTCGATCCGCCTGCTGCAGTACTGGGCCGGCAGCTTCCCGCTGCATTGGTTGATTGGCCTCGGCAACTCCGTCTCGTCCGATCCGTTCGTGCTCGGCGGCTACCCCCACGTCGTTCTAACCGAAGTGTTGGCCGAAGAAGGGCTGATCGGCTTCGCCATGCTCTGGGCCGTCGTCATCCTCGGTGCCCGAGCGATCACGCGCTCGTACCCGCTGTGTGCCGACTTCGCCGATGCCCGCGGCGTCCTGGCCGTGCTCGGCGGGCTCTTCCTGTTCGAAGTCATTCTCTCATTCAAGCAGGGATCGCTGCTGGGCAACAACTACGCGTTCGCGTTCGCAATCATGCTCGGCAAGTTTGAAACAGCCGCCATCCGGCTATCCGCCGATGAGCCGCAACTGGCCGGCGATCCGTCAATCACGATCGCGCCAGCGGTCTGACGAGGCCGCGCGGTTACCAATAGACGCCTTCGTAGCCGGGTAGGCCGCGCAACTCATCGACGCGAACAAGATCGATGACCCGGGATCCGGGCTGGAACCGGACGCCCTCCCAGAGTTGCGGTGTCAGCCGGTGGCTAACGACCAGGACCTGGGCGTGATCGATTACCTCCTGCAACCGATCGGTGAGAAGCTCCTCCAGGTGCGGGATCGATGCCAGCGCGAACCTGCGGTTGGAGCCGATTAGTTCCGCGGCGCGCAGGTGTCCGTCGTACACCCGCACCGGGTGGCCCTTGCCGCAAAGCTGCTCGACCAGCGCGACCATCGGTGACTCGCGGACGTCATCCGTCCCCTCCTTAAATGCCAAACCCACCACGCCGACACGCGGGCGGTCCGGGCCGGCGACGCGGCTTAGCAATGCCTCGACCTGTTTACGGTTGGACTCCTGCACCCCGTGCAGCAGCGGCGTCGCGACCGCGGAGGACCGGCTAAAGTCCAGCATCGCGCGGAGGTCTTTGGGTAGGCACGATCCGCCAAACGCCCCGCCCGGCCGCAGGTATCGCGGTGAGAGATTCAGCTTGTGGTCGCGACAAAACACATCCATGACGCCCTGCGCATCGATGCCCATCTGCCCGCAAATTGTCCCGATCTCGTTGGCGAATGTCACTTTCACAGCGTGGAAGCAGTTGTCCGCGTACTTAACCATCGCGGCTGTGTCCACGCTCACGAACACCGTCTCGCCCTCGACCCCAGGGTATAGCGCGCCGCAAAGCGACTCGCTGCGCGGATCGGTGGTCCCGAAGACGATCTTGGGCGGCTCGAAGAAGTCGCGCACCGAAGAACCCTCACGCAGAAACTCGGGGTGGCAGACGTAACCGATCCCTTCGCCGATCGCGCGCCCGGAAACCTTGGCCAGCCGCTCGATCAACGCGCGGTGGACCGGGGGCAGGCTGGTCGACCGTGTCATCACACAGAAAAAGTCAGGACCACCGTTACGCAGAACCTCACCGATCTGATCACACACCGCTTCGAGATGGCCTGCATCGACCCCGCCGGATGGGGTTGACGGTGTTCCGACACAAAGCATCGCGATTTCAGTTGCAGCGACGGCATCGGCCGCATCGCGTGTCGCGCGCAGCAACCCCTTCGCCACTGCATCTGCCAGCAGCGGTGCCAGTCCTTCCTCGGACAGTGGCGACTCGCCGCGGTTGATCAGGTCAACCTTGGCCTGCGCCACATCGACGCCGATCACCTGATGCCCCAGCTTTGCCAGACAGGCACAGCTCACCGCGCCGACGTATCCGAGACCGAACACACTGATCTTCATCCGAGACCCTTTTCTTTCGAGGCAACGAGGAGTCATCCACGCTGGAGCGTACAGTAGCGGATCGCGGCCTCCATGCCGTCGACCATGCGCTCGACGGTGTACTTTTGTGTGACCGTTCGCAGGCCCGCCTGGCCCATCGCCCGGGCGCGATCGGGCGATGCCAATAGCGTGCCAAGTGTCTGTGTAAGGGCCGAGGCGTCGCCGTCTTCGTACAGCAAACCATTTACCCCGTCTTCCAAGGCTTCGATCTCGGGGTTGTGCTTCTCGGTGTTCCTGCTCGTCACCACCGGCAACCCATAGCCGAAAGCGTGCAACAGGCTAAGCCCAATATTGGCCGGGTAACAGAACACGTCCGCGCTGAGGAACCAGGGGGCCAAGTCCTGTTCGTCGTAGATCGGGCCGAGGAATCGGACGCTCTGCGATACGCCGATCGAGTCCGCCAGCGACGCGAGACGGCTACGCTCCTGATCACCTTCGCCGACAATCACGGTTTGAATCTGTGGGTGCTTCGCGGCAAGCTCGCCGGTGGCGCGCACGAGCAGGTCCAGGCGGTTCGCCGGGTCGAGTCGGGATACGAACATAATCACCGGGCCGCGATCGAGCCCTTGCTGTTCACGGAACTGCTGTAGCCGGTCGGGCCGATCGCGCCAGTGGGTGATCGCAGCGCGGATCGGCATCTGATCAAGACTGTTGGGCGCGACGAACAGGCGATCAGGATCCCATCCGTCATCGCGATACCGGCCAGCCGTCGCGCGATTGTAGAAAAGTAACGCCGTGCCCAGTCGGCCGGCTCGCTCGCGCAATCGGCGTCGCCACGCGGCCTCGTTCTTGGAATACCCGTGCCCCCAGAGGATCGTTGGGACACCGGCCCACCGCGCTCGCAGCAGCGACGGGACCAGGCTCGCGTAATGCAGGTCCCACGACAGGATCAGCACATCGGACCGCGACCGTGTCGTGAAACGCCACTGGGCACCGTGCCAATACACCGGTCGCCCGAGCAGACGCCCGCGAGATATCGGTGACGCGAGTGCGTCGAACCCGTCCGCGGCGACGTTTGGGATCCCGGGGGCCTGGGCATACACGACCGTTAGATCAATCCCGTCGCGCCGCGCCAACTCGGCGAAGACCGGTACGCGGTACTTCGGCAGCGCGGGCTGTTGGAGGGCTACCCGGACGGCTGCGGGGTTTGAACCAACGCGTTCCAGACCAACTCCTATCGTGAAGCATCAACAGGGTGTGCGGCGGACCGACCGTCGGTACGGGGGCGGGCGGCCCAAGCCAGCTGGCCAGTCTATCGAGCGCCGGGGCAGGCACCCAGCGACTCATCAGCCGCGATATTAATTAGTATGAACGATTCAGGCCGCCCGCATTCCGCCCCCCCACCGTCCTATGAACATCGTCCATGTCATTGTCTCGATGGACCTGGCTACCGGCGGGCCACCCGTCGTCGCGAGCCGGCTCGCCATCGCCCAGGCCGGGCTCGGCAACGAGGTTTCGTTGCTGACGTATGCGGTTGACACAGATGCAGCGCCCCAACCGTTCGAGCTGCCCCTGGCCGGCACCGAGCGCGTGAGGCTGCACAGCCTGGCCGCTCCGACCGCGTGGCAGAATCTGACCGGGCGCGCTGTTGCGCATTGGTTGCGCGGGCAGCCCCAGCCGGACATCGTCCACCTGCACGGGGTCTGGGACCCGATGCTGCGCGCGGCTGCGTCGGTGACGCTTGATCGCGGCGGGAAGTATTGCCTGGCGCCGCACGGGATGCTGGATCCGTGGTCGCTGCGGCAGCGGCGTTGGAAGAAGCGGCTTGCGCTGGCGATGGGTTACCGCGGAATGCTCGACCATGCGGCGTTCCTGCACCTGCTCAATCGCGACGAGTCGCGGCTGATCGAGCCGCTGGGGCTGACCGCGCCGCGGGTCGTGATCCCCAACGGTGTGTTTCTTGACGAGATCGATCCGTTACCGGCAAGGGGGACGTTCCGCGCCGCGCACCGCGCGATCGGCGATCGGCCGTTCGTTCTGTTCCTTAGCCGGCTGCACTATAAGAAGGGGCTGGACTATCTCGCCGATGCGTTCGAAATTTTCGCGAAGCAACAACCCGAACCCCATCTGGTCGTCGCGGGTCCGGACGGTGGCGCCCAGCCAGGTTTCGAAAAAGCGATCGCCGCGAAAGGCCTGGCCGAACGGGTTCATGTTGTCGGCCCACTGTACGGGCGCGACAAACTCGCCGCGATGGTTGATGCGAGTTGTTTCTGCTTGCCCAGCCGGCAGGAAGGATTCAGCATCGCGATCACCGAAGCGCTCGCGTGCGGCCTGCCGGTCGTGATCTCCGACGCTTGTCACTTCCCGGAGGTCGCCCAGGCCAGTGCAGGCGAGGTCGTGCCGCTCGATGCCGGTGCGATCGCGGCGGCACTTGGCCGGGTCCTTGACGATCCCGACCTTGCCAAACGGATGGGCGAAGCGGGCCGCGCCCTGATCCAGACGCGGTACACGTGGCCAAAGATCGCGGAGCAGACCGTGGCCCTTTACCGGCAGTACGCCGCCGCGATGTAGCCTCGCGGCTGACCACCTGAAGGCCATACAGGCGTGAGTCTGGGTAAACCCGGTGGGTTAGGCACGGCAACCAGTGATTCTTTCTCGATATTTCTCGAACTGAGCTGGTTTTTCCGGTCGTCCGAGCTAATCGCAGGTATAATGTCGGTGGAGAGATCGGCCCGTTCCTTTCGCCTAGGAGAGACAAGAGATGTTCAAATTCAAGCGGAATGTTCGTTCGTATCTGTGCATGTGTGCAGTCGCGCTCATCGCCGGGTTGGGGTCGGTCGAGACCGCGACCGCTCAGCCGGTCATCCCGGAGGGTTTTGATCTGTGGGTCACGGTCGACGCGTCGATCGACATCGGCAGCAGCATCGACCTACCGGACCTCCCGGCGGGGTTCTTCGGGCCCGGGTCGGACGTGTTCTCGGGGACGATTAATCTGGAAGGGGTGCCTCTCGACCCGTTCGAGAACACCGACACGGTGATCGAACGGCTGAACCCGGCGGACTTGACGGGACCCCCGGTGGCCTCGGACACGGTGCCAATCGAATTGGTTGAGCTTAGCCTCCGATCCATCGACCCGATCGTGGTGGAATTCGGTGGGAGCAACCCGCAGTTTTTTGATGTGTTCGTGACGCTGTCGCCCGACCCACAACCGACCGGTGGGCTGATGACGATCAACAAGGACTTTGGGCCGTCACCGAACTCGGGCGGGACATTCAACAGCATCCTGCCGATCCAGCCGGTGTTAACCTTCGTCGAGGTGGGCAACCCCGGCAACACGCAGCAGCTTGTCATCGGCGGCGACGGGCAGTTGGATCTTCAACAGATCAACAACCCGCCGTTCCCCGTCTGGACCGAGCAACCACCGATTGTGGGTTTTGGGTTCACCATCCCGTCGATACTCGGGAATCAGTTCTTCCCCGCGCCGGTCGTGCCATACACGCTCTCGGGCGACGGGTTCACTGTGTCGTTGGTGCCGGCGACGGGTTTCCCTGAACCGGCTAGCGCTGTGATCCTGGTCGCGGCGTTCGCGGGGATCTCTGCTCGCCGCCGACCGGCGGTGTGAATCGCTTACGTCAGCGGGTTGATCACCAGCCCGGTCGCGAGCTTGGGGTAGAAGAAGGTGCTTTTTTGCGGCATGAGCTCGCCGGCTTCGCTGACGCGGCGGACGGCGTCGAGCGGCGTGGCCTGCATCACCAGCCCCAACTGATACCCCTTGGTCCGGGCGTCCGTGTCGAGTTGATCGAGATCGTGGGGGAACTTCCACAGCACCGGCTCTCCCTCGCGGCCGAAGCGCCGCTGGCAGACACCCTCGACAATCAGGTGTTGCGCGACCGCGACATCAAGGCTGCGCCACGCGGGGGACATGTCCGCGTGGGATGCGGCGAGCGGGTCGTCGTTCTTGGTTGTCACGATCGCTAACGGGTTGTTGGTTTCCGCCGGGTCGAACAGCCCGATCGCGTGCGGGCCGGCCGACGGCAGGGCTGCTTCGAGTGCGGCCAGGTCCTTGCCGGAGAACGGCGTGACGGTGAGCGGGTCGCCGGCCGCGTCGATAAACGCTTGCATCGAGAAGCCGCTTAGCCCGCCCAACACGCGGTGGGTTGGCAGGACGATCATCCCCGGGTCCTGCATCGCCACGAGCACAAACAAGCAGAAGTTGGCCGGGTGATCGGCAGGCAATCCGCCGGCCGTCTGCTCGACCAGTTCCTTCTGATAGTTCAGTGCGGTGTTGTACCGGTGGTGCCCGTCGGCGATGAACACATCGAACCCGGCGAGCGACCCGGTCAGTTCGGCGACGGCGTCGGGCGTGTCCACGGCCCAGACTTCGTGCAGGACCGAGTCGTTGGCGGTTCGGCCGTGGAAGGTCGGCTTGCCGCGCGCGGCGACGGCCTCGAGCGACCGGCCCACACCCCCAGCCGGGTCGCTGTACAACCCGAAGATCGGCGAGAGTTGTGCGCGTGTGGCGCGCATGAGTTTGAGCCGGTCCTCTTTCGGACCGGAAAAGGTTTGTTCGTGCGGGTGAACCCCCCCACCGCCGCCGGCCGGCTTGCCGAACGGTTGGAGTTGGACGTTGGCGATCAAGCCGCGGCGTTGGAAGGTCTTGCCCGGCCCCGCAGTGCCCGGTGCGCCCGCGACGGTGTAGGTCTGCTGATAGACGAACACGGCTGGGGCCGACTGTTGCGCCAGTGTCCCCTTGGCTAACCAATCGCGGTAGGTCCGCCCGGCCCGCTCGTAGACCGCGTCGGGGCCGACGGTTTTCGCCGGCAGGTGCGGCAGGTCGATCCCCGCGATATTCGCGGCTTCGCCGGCGAGCAGCGTGGCTTTGGCGGACTCATCCAACACGTCGTAAGGCGGTGCGATCCAGCGCGAGATGTCGCCATCATCGGGGACGGCGTAACGGATCGCGGGGATGGGTTGGATCTGCGGCATCGTGGGCTTCCTTCCGGGAAATCGCTGGGCGTACGAAAAGCGACAGCCTAGCGAGTCGGCCCGACAGCGACCAACCGGTATCGGGCGGACCGACGCCGCCTCGCATGCCCACGTTGTGCTACCCGACCGAACCTGATACATTGCAACTAATTGGATTAACGGTTGTCGGCCTTTTAGAGTCCCGCCAGCCTCACACACCTGCTAACGATTTCTGGATCACTCCACGCATCCAACCCTGTTTTGAGCGTGCAACCCCGAGCTCGTTGCGGTTGAACCCGGCCTCGCACCGAACCCCGGTCCCTCGGACCCGGGCAAGTGTTGGCCACTCAAGACAGGAACCCATGAGCACACCGACATTCGAAGATTTATCGCTAGACCAAGGCCTGCTCCGCGCGCTGGCGCGGGAAGGCTACACCGAACCGACCCCGATCCAGCGCGAAGCCATCCCGGTGGCGCTCGCGGGGACCGACCTGCTCGCGACAGCCCAGACCGGCACGGGCAAGACGGCTGCGTTCACCCTACCGATCCTGCAGATGCTTTCCGGCAGCGAGCCGGCCAAGCGTGGTGCGTTGCGGGCGCTGATCCTGACGCCGACGCGTGAGCTGGCGTTGCAGATCGACCAGAGCCTGCGGGCCTACGGGCGACACCTGCCGCTCAAATCCGCGGTCGTGCTCGGCGGTGTGTCGTCGTTCTCCCAGGTCCGCGCTTTGCGGCAACGCCCGGAGATCCTCGTCGCGACGCCGGGCCGGCTGCTCGACCTGATCGGCCAAGGGCACGTCCGCCTCGACAACATCGAGTTCCTGGTCCTGGACGAAGCCGACCGTATGCTCGACATGGGCTTTATTCACGACGTAAAAAAGATAGTCGGCTTCACGCCGAAAGAGCGGCAGACCATGCTGTTTTCGGCCACCATGTCCAAAGCCGTGTCCGACCTGGCCGCGTCCATGCTGCGATACCCGGCGCGGATACAGGTCGACCCGGTATCGTCCGTCGCGAACAACATCACCCAGCGCGTGCTGTTCGTCTCCATGGCCAACAAGCGGGCGCTGCTCGCCGATGTGCTCAAGAACCAACCCGTCCAGCGTGCACTGGTCTTCACGCGTACCAAGCACGGCGCCGACCGAATCGCCAAGCACCTGTCACGCGAGGGAATCTCATCCGACGCGATCCACTCGAACAAAACCCAGGCCGCCCGCCAACGGGCGCTGGCCGCGTTTGACCGCAACCGGATCCAGGTACTCGTCGCGACCGACATTGTCGCCCGCGGGATCGATGTGGACGGGATCTCACACGTGATCAACTTCGAGCTGCCCAACGACCCGGAGAGTTACGTTCACCGGATCGGGCGGACCGCACGGGCCGGCGCAGAGGGCGTGGCCCTGACTTTTTGCGACTCGCAGGAGGTCTCGATGCTCCGCGGGATCGAGCGGCTGACCAGCAGCCCGCTTACCGTGATGGAGGACCACCCGTTCCATTGCCCGGCGACTGCGGCGATGCGGTCGAGCCCGGCCCCATCGCGTGGCAACCGCCCCAGCCGCCAGCGACCCCGGCGTGGCGGTGGGCCACGACCCAACGCGCGCCGTGGACGGCCGCGAGCGCGGACCAGGTAAGTTCCGTCCGGGCAAGTGCTTCGCGCAGCACCCTGGCTGGCAAACAATTAAAGTTTTTTAGAATATTTCCAAGAAAATCCCTTGGCGCAGACGCGTCAATGCGTTAATATTAGTCTGTCTTGTGATGGGTGAAATTGGGGAATGGAGAGCCCCTCCAAAGCTTTGTTTACGATGGATTGATGCGTTTGCGGCGCTCAGCCGTAGGTTTCGTCAGCGAGTGAACGCCCCGCCGGTAACCTGCCTTGTTTCCCCGACTCGTTAACCCGCTTGGCTGTGGACGAGAAAGACCCTGACTGATTCGACGATTTACCGACTTGGATGACAGCCGCTGTGTTGGTATTCGCCGCACACAATGTCGGGACGGCGAGTCCAAGCCCCTTTGTTCTAGGAGGACGCAACGATGACGAAACTGAAGACAGGCCTGCTCGCACTAGCTGCCGCGGGAACGCTGGGGATCCAGTCCCAGGCGCTCGCGGTGACCAATTTCGAAGCCGAGCTCACCGGCCCGCAAGTCGCCCCGCCGTTGGGCCCGACTACCGAGACCAAGACAGGTGGCGCATTGCTGGAGCTCAACGACGCCGAGACCGAGCTGAAATACAAGCTTGATCTGAGCCAGTTCGATCTGGATGGGCTGCAGACGCCGGGCGATGCGCTCGACGACGTGACCGCCATCCATATTCACATGGCCGCGGTTGGCGTGAACGGCCCCCACGTACTGAATATTTTCGGCATGCCGCGGCAAGACGATCTCGATATGACGTATGACCCCGCGACCGGGATGGTGATGGGCATCTGGGACGACTTAGATGAGAACTTCACCGGCCCCGGCAACACCAAGACGCCGGGCGACAGCCAGAGCCTGTCGTCCTCGCTGTCCCTGCTCAAAGACGGCGATCTGTACTTCCAGATCCACACCGGGGAATTCCCCAACGGTGCGATCCGTGGGCAGATCAACACCGTCGTGCCCGAGCCGGCGACCGCTTCGTTGGCCGCCCTGACGATGGCCTCCCTGCTCGGCTACACGCGACGCAAGCGTTGACAAACCGGGGCCTGGCCCCCGACCCGATTCGATCACACACACCGCGGCGCACAGCGCGCTGCGGTGTTTTTTTATCTTGGGTCGGGCAAACCGTGGCGGAGAGCCGCTGGACGTGTCGGATAGCCAAGGGTGCGGTACGGTACCCATCCTGATGACCAAGATCGCCGTCCCCATCACGGTTCTCTCGCTGGATGACGCGTTGCGTGACGCAGCCGCAGCCGTGCGGGCCGGGGCGGACCTGGTCGAACTGCGGATTGACCGGTTCACGGACCATCCCGAGCAACTCGCCCCACTGGTTGAGCGGGCGGCGCTGCCGTGCATCGTCACCTGTCGGCCAACCTGGGAAGGCGGGGCGTACGACGGGGATGAGACGACGCGCATCTCCGTGCTCGAAGCCGCGTGCCTCGGGCCGCGTCAGCCGGCGTATCTGGATGTCGAGTTGGCGGCCTACCAACGCTCGGCCAACATCCGCCAGAAAATCGGCTTGGTGGTCGATCACCCCGGGCAGGTGCGGCCGGTCACGACGAAGCTAATCCTGTCGAGCCACGACTTTGACGGTCGGCCGGTTGAACTTCATGAGCGCGTCCGGGCGATGGCTGATGCGCCGGCGTGCCGTGTGATCAAGATCGTCTGGACAGCCCAATCGCTCGCCGACAATGTCGAAGCCTTCCGGCTGATTGCCGATCAACCCAAACCCACGATCGCACTTTGCATGGGCGAGGCCGGGCTGCCCAGCCGTGTGCTGGCCGGGAAGTTCGGTGCAGAGTTGACGTTCGCGACCCTTGCACGCGACGCCGCCACCGCGCCGGGGCAGCCGACGATCCGGGACCTCAAAGACCTCTACCGCTGGGACGCGATCGGCGCGGCAACGCGCGTGTATGGTGTGATCGGCGACCCGGTCAGCCACTCGATGGGGCCGGCGATCCACAATGCGGCGTTCGGTGAAGTCGGACACGACGGGGTGTATCTGCCACTACGTGTGCGACCGGGTTACGGGGCGTTTGAATCCGATATCGCCGCGTGGCTGGATCACGATGAGCTGCATGTTGTCGGCGCATCGGTCACGATCCCACACAAGCAGAACCTGCTGCGGTTCGTGCGCGATCGTGGGGGTCGGGTTGAAGCGTTAGCAGAGACAATCGGCGCGGCGAATACGCTCGCGATCGACGGTGGCGGCGCACTTAGCGCATCCAACACGGACTACGCCGCGGCATTGGACGCCGTGTGCGCCGCGATGGGAACCGATCGATCAGGATTGGCGGGCAAGACCGTCGCCGTGATCGGCGCGGGGGGTGTCGCCCGGGCAGTCGTCGCCGGGTTCGCGCAACACGATGCCAACGTCACGATCTACAACCGCACAGTCGAGCGGGCGCGGGAGTTAGCAGATGGGTTTGGCCGACAAAGTGGCGCAACGGTGCTCGTCAAGCCACTCGATCAACTCCGCGCTGACGGCGCGGACATCTACGTCAACTGCACACCAATCGGCATGCACCCGAACACCGGCGAAACACCGATGCCGATCGGCGATAACGATCTCGCCGGGCACGCCCCTGTGATCTTCGACACGATCTACAACCCGATCGAAACGCGCTTGCTGCGCGAAGCGCGGTCGGCAGGGTGCAAGACTGTCAGCGGTGTAGAGATGTTCGTTCGCCAGGCGGCCGCACAATTCACCCTCTGGACCGGGCAACCCGCGCCTGTCGACCTGATGCGCCGCATCGTTGAGCAACGGCTAAACGACAGCGGAAACACCTAAAGGGCAAGCGGGCTACTTCTTGTCCGGCAACGTCCGCACAAAACCAACGGCACGCTTCACCCACCGGGCCAGGTCGTGGTCGTCACGGAAGCCCTTCGGCGCCACGCAGACCATGGTTTTCAACGGCTTGCCCGTAAAATCCATCTCGCGCGTGTGCGGCTCGGTGAGTGCCTCGGCCGTCCTCTCGTTGCCCAGCCGCAGCACCAGGTCGTCGTTGATCACACCACAACACATGTGCCCGTTGATCATGAACGCGATCCCGCCGAACATCTTGCGCTCGGACAGCCCCTTCTGTCGGGCAAGCGCGTTGCGAACGCGGTCGGCCTGCTCCGGGTTGTACGTCATGCCAATGCCCCGCTACATCATCACGGGTTTGCGACCCGCGGCCCGCCGCGCGTCGGCGACGTTGCCGCGATGCGACATCACGTGCTGCGCTACCGTCAGGAAGGTTTTTCCGTAGGTGGCAAAGTACGGCTCCAGACCTTTGGGCGGATCGGCGGCCGGCTTGTCCAGGTCCTGGTCGGTCAACGACTGGAGCAGCTTCATGTTTGCGGCACGCAGCTCGGTGAACTTTGCCCGGACCTCGTCGAACGATGGGTACAGGCCCGGATCGTCGACCGGTTCGATCCCACCGTCAAACAAGGGCCTCCAATGTTCGACGGGATTGGGCTCGCCGAATAACGCGGCACGGACCAGCCCCTCGCCGAAGGTCAAGTGGCCCAGCACCCAAAGCGGGTGGCTGCCACCGTTGGGTGTCGGGAATGTCAGCGGCGCATCTTTCATGTCGTCGATCAGGCTCATGACGACGTTTTCGCTTAACTCCATCGTGAACTGGATTGCTTCGATCGCTTTCATAATGGTTTGCTCCTAAGTCAAGTGTTTTGTCGGTTCGATCGATCCTTTTCGATTGCATCTTTGAGTCCGATCAGGCTCTTGGCCCAGTGTTCCTCGTAGTTGCTGACCCAGCGCTCGTAGATCCGCCGGATCGGGATGGCGTTGAGCGAGTTGATGCGCAGGCGGCCTTCGTGTCGTGTGTTGATCAGCCCGGCCTGTCGGAGCACGTCGATGTGCTTCATCACGCCGAAGCGGCTTAGGCCCGGGAACTGCTCGACGAGCCGCGTCGTGGTACAGGGGCCATCGCGGAGCAGATCGAGGATCTCGCGACGGGTCGTGTCGGCCAGTGCTTTCCAGACCAGGTCTTGTGAGCTTGGCATCGGGTGTGTTTCATGTGCGTCGCGTAGGCCAGCCGGGTGCGCTAAGTCAGATCGCTTCTCACCTGGGCGAGGTAGGCGTCCCAGCCCTCAACAACCCCGTCGCGGTGATCGTCCTGAATCAACCCCAGTGCGCTGTGCCTTAGCGACACGCGCGTGCCGGAACCGGTCTCGCTAAGACGCAGGCTCAGGTGGCCGGCGACGGGGTAGGACATGAACATCGGGCCCTGCAGCTCAAGCAGGATCGGCGGCTTGATCACCTGAACAAACCCCCAGAGGTGGCCGGCGTCGCGGTCGAGATCGCGGAACCACCGCCCGCCCGGCCAACGCTCGAGCTTAAGCGGCATCGGCTTGTCTTGATACCCGGTGTTGCGGCTGCTCAGCCGGGTTATCAGGCCCTCGAACACCTCGGCGATCGGGGCGTTGATATCGATGTGCTGCTCGACGTTGAGGATGAGTTTGTCGGTGTCCATGGGTTGGCTCCTAGTCGGAACGGGGTTATGCAGGCGTCGGCCGGGTGTATGGTCGCACCAAATACGTTACTAAATAGTAACGTATTGGACGGCAAAGTCAAGCTCCGGGGTCGAGAAAAACTTTCAGAGTCGCACAAAATCGGCGTAAGGGCTACGTCCGCCCATAGATGTATTCGTGCAGGTATTGGATGACGACTTCCTGGTTGTTCGCGTTATGCGCGTTCAGGTCGCCGATCGAGATGATCCCGACCAGGTGTTTTTTGTCGTCAACCACCGGCAGGTGGCGGATCCTCTGCGTCTTCATCAGGCTGCGGGCCTGTTCGATCGTGGTGTTAGGCTTACAGAACGCGACCTCCGTGGTCATCACCTCGGTCACGCAAGTGGTCGCGGGGTCTCGCTTGGTCACGATCACCCGCCGCAGCACGTCCCGCTCAGTAAAAATCCCTTCGAGTCGCCCGCTGGTGGTGACGACAAGCGCACCGATCTTGTGCTCGTTCATCATCAGCGCGGCGTCGAGTACCGTGACATCGCCGTCAATCGAATGAACGTTCGGGCCTTTGTTGTCCAGGATCGCTTGGACCGTCGGCATGGCTAACCCTTTCGAAGTGGTCCCATTGGCCTCACCCTGCCGGATGTCGTAAATCGTACCATCGAGCACGTGCCGAAGGCAAAACACGATCGCAACCCCCGCCGTGGGGTGGGCAGGCGTCACAACCTGTCAGAGCACAGGCGGAAGGCCCCGTTTTAGCGACGGTGGCGGCGGATGCGTGGCTTGATAGTCGGCCCAACAGACAGCGAGCTGCTGTGCCGTCATCGGTGTGAGCCCGTCAGGCACACCCGCCATCACCGGCAACACATCGTCGGCGCGGCCAAGCGCGAATCGAACCGCTTCCACACCGGACGGCTCGGAGCCCTGCAACGCCAGGCAACCCATCGAATGATCGTGCGCAGCTTGGATCGCGCGGTACGCCGCGGACTGCTCGCTGAGGTTGTAGGGGAACACCAGAAACCTGGCAGCCGTGTTGATCGCCATCCACTCGATCGCCAACGGGTTGGTATGGCCCAAGCCGATCTCGCCGATCTCGCCGCGTTCGCGCAGATCGTGCAGGCTCTGCATCAACGCGCCCCCTTTGAGGTCGGCCGGATCCTCGACCCACAGCACAAGCAGGTCCGCGCTGCTGATCTGCAACGCGGCGATACGGTCGCGTACCAAGTCGGGCAACCGCCTGGCGAACGCGGGTTCGGCAACACCCAACGCTACGGGGCACTGGACGGCCGACGGAGCTGACGGCCCGTCGCCGCGCAGCTCAACGAGTTGAGGCGCGATCATTTGCAGTGTGTCTGAATCGGTATCGGGATCGATCACGATCAGCGATGGGTGTGTGCGCACCGAACCGGCATCCGGGCCGAGCAGCACGCTCGCCGACCATGCGCAGGGACCGACGTGGATCGATGATCCCGCCCACTGCCGCCGCGGCCAGGCGTCGGTCGTCATCGGCTACGACTCACGTGTGGGTTGTTCTGGAAAAAGAAACGCAAGGGCTTTTTCGCCCACTCGCCGGCATACGCAACGCCGATACGCGGCGAGGTTGTGATTGTTGTGCGGGCCGGATCGCAATCGGTTGTGCCTTCGATCAGCACGGCCTTGCTGGTTACCAGGTCCACCCCATCGAGCTCGCGATCGATCGCGAGTGCCTGGCAGAGCTTGGCCGGGCCGGAACACAGATCGGTTTCGCGCAGTGATTCCTTTTTCTTGCGGCGGCGTCCTTGCATGACGGACAATCCCTCGTCCGGCTCGAGCGCCCGCAGCAGCACCGCCACCGGCTCATCCTTCGTGCCGGCAACGACGTTCATGCAGTGGTGCATCCCATAGGTGAAGTAGACGTAGGCGTGCCCGGCGTCGCCCCACATCGATTCGTTCCGGGCTGTGCGGCGTCCCTGATAGGTGTGCGCTGCTCGGTCCGGCACACCCAAATACGCCTCGACCTCGACGATGCGGCCGGACACTCGGGCGCCGTCGACGACACGCACCAGCCGCTTGCCGAGCAGGTCGTGAGCCAGCGAAACCGGGTCTCGCCGATAAAATACCCTGGTCAACCGCTTCGCCATGACGACAGTCTACTCGGTCGGCGAACGCGATCAGGCGTAGAATCGAGCCGTCTAACATAGGGCATCACGATGTGGGTCAAACTAGTTCTCCTGGCGGGCGCGGGCGGGTTGGGTGCCGTGTCCCGATACGGTTTGTCGCTGGCGATCCACCGCTGGGTGCCCGGTGATGGCCCGGCGTCAAGCATGTGGGCGACGCTGGGCGTGAACCTTCTCGGGTGCTTGCTGTTCGGCTTGGTCTGGTCTTTCACCGAGTCTCGGATGGCCGTGCCCAGCCACACGCGGTTGGTCGTGTTGGTCGGATTCCTCGGATCATTCACAACATTCTCGACGTTCGCGTTCGAGACCGGGTCGCTGATTCGTGCGTCACAATGGTGGTCCGTCGCGGTCAACTTAGCCGCCCACAACCTGCTCGGGATCGCCGCGTCGATGATTGGGATCGCGCTCGGCAAAGCCGTCGCATGACGGTGGTGACTCTTGATCAATCGTCGCTCGACTCACCAATACCGCTCGAAGTGGATGTTGCCCGGCTGATCCTTTCGATCGGTGACGAAGCCTCGACCCTCGAGCGATTCGCGCACACCCTCGATCATCAGCGGGTTCCCGCAAAGCATCACGTGGCAACGATCCGGGTCGAGCGGCTCGCCGACATAGTTCTCATACGCATCGGGCTCGAGCACGGTCTGCACACGCCCGCGGTGGCCTTGCCATGACGACTCGGCCGGCTCACGCGTCACGGCTGGGATGTAGACAATCGTCGGGTCATTGGCGGCGAGATGCTCCAACTCCGCCCGATATCCGAGGTCGGCCTCACAACGTGCGCCCTGAACGATCACGCAGCGTCGCCACCGCCCCCGCCCACGATACCGGCGCACCATCGAGATGTACGGCGCCAACCCCGTGCCTGTCGCGACCATCACAACGTCCGCATCGCCCGGGATCCCGTCGAGCGTGAAGTGCCCCTTGGCGTGATCATCCATCCAAACCCGCCCGCCTTCGTGGACTTCCCACAGCAGGCTCGTCAACCGCCCGTCCTCCACCCGGACCAGGTAGAACTCCAGAGAGTCCCGCTCGGTCGGCGACGACGCGATCGAGTACGCCCGACGAAACAACCGCGGTCGCCCGTCTCGGCGCGCGGATGGCTGCGGCGTCGCACTCTCAGGCGGCGGCTTGGGCAACCCGAGCATCGCGAACTGCCCGGGCTCGAACGACGGGACCGGCCCGTGGTCCGGCGCGAATCGCACGATGCTCAGATCGTCCGTCACGTCCTCGCGGTAGATCAACGAAGCATTGAAAACGTCGTCAGCCATTCGCGATCCTCATAGTGAGTCGATGCGGAGATATCGTAGTCACATCAGCGGCGTCGCGGCCGGCTACTCGACAACTTCGATCTGCGATGCGTCGGTTACGCGGATCTGCGGCCGACCTTTATATAGGCTGATCTTCCCGCTGACACGGATCGTGCGATGAAGGAAATAGACCTCAGGCTTCTGCGGCCAGTCGTCAAGTGTCTTGCGACTCAGCACGACGTAAAAGACACCGCGCCAGTCCCGCGCGAAATTCAAAAAGCAAACCGCTCCGGCGTTGTGCGTCCCCACGATGCGCCCCTCGACCGTCATCGTCCGGCCCACATACCGATCGGCTTGCCCCCAGGAGATCACACTACCGGCCGGGACAAGATCGTCGTCCGCAGTCTGCGGATCCGCGAGGCGGCGCGGCGGTACTAACTCGGGACGATCCGCCCCAGCCGGAGCGATCGGCGGGGGGTACTCGAAACCCGAGTCCTCCACTGGCGGATCAAGATAGTCGTCGGGCGGAGCCTGTCGCTCGACCGCGGGTGCGTCGGGCTCAGCCACAACATCGGCATCAGGTGGGCCGTCCGTTGACCGCCAAATCATGATGCCGCAAGCGACTATCAATAGACCGAGCACAGGCAAACCCCACCGCCATTTCTTGTCAATGCCCTGCCGGACCACAAGTCAGCTTCCTATGTGGTAAAAACAAACGCGATTCAAGCTGGCGACATGATACCCGGTTGGCGCAAGAGACAATGTCCCGCCAGTACGAACGGCATAGGAACGCAATGGAAAACATCGTCGGCCAAAACCGAGCCATCGAGCAACTCCAAACCGTGCTGCGCAGCGGGAGGATGCACCACGCGTACACTTTCTGCGGCCCGGCCGGGATCGGGAAGTTCACCACCGCCGCGGCCTATGCGCGGGTCCTGCTATGTCATGGTCGGCAGAGTGATCTCGCCGGCAATACCGCCGCGTGCGGCGAATGCGCGTCGTGTCGGCTGCTTATGGATACTGCGACGGGCGACGGACTCGATACAGCCGCGCACCCCGACTGCCACGTGATCCGCAAGGAGCTCGTCGCGGATTCGTCCATCGCCAACCTGCGGCGGCGCAAGCAAACAAACATCCCGATCGACTTGCTGCGCGAGCTGATGATCGGTGGCGAGACCGACGATAAGAAGTTCCATGAATCCGCGGCCTTCCAATCCGCCCACCTCAGTCACGGCCAGGTGTTCATCATCGACGAGGCCGAGTTGCTCGATCCTCAAGGCCAGAATGCCCTGCTAAAAACCCTCGAAGAGCCGCCCGCCCAAACCTACATCATCCTTGTGACCGCCAGCGTCGACCGCCTGCTGATGACGATCCGTAGCCGCTGCCAGCCGGTCGTGTTCGTCCCGCTGAGCGACGCGGCTGTAGCCGATTGGTTGGATCAGCGACCCGATCTACCGAGTGATGCGGACAAGCGCTGGCTCATCACGTTCGCGTCGGGAAGTCTCGGCCGTGCCCAGCTCGCGATCGATTACGAACTCGGCGAGTGGGCGCAATCGATCCTGCCGCAACTCGACGCCATGGCGCAAGGCCGATACCCCGATCAACTCGGCGCTGAGATGGCGGCGCGGATCGATACGTTCGCCAAAGCCTGGGTCGATGAGCACGAAAACGCGTCGAAGGAAGCCGCGAACAAGCGGGCCGCCGGCCTGATGTGGGCGGTGGTCACACAACACGCGCGCAGCCGGATCACGGAGTTGGCTACCGACTGCGACCCCCACGACCCAGCCGCAGCCGAGACCGTCATGACCCCCTGGCTCGGGATGATCGACAGCGCGAACAAGGCCCAACATGAGCTGAACGCCAATATCAACCCCGGCGTTGTCACAGACCACCTGGTCAGCATGATCTACCGATCGTTCACGCCACCAGCCACGGCCAACCGCTGACCCGCCATCGTCCTAAGATAGGGTCGCGATGTCCTGGCTATTCATCTACGGAATCGTCGAGTGGTCGACGCGCCTGATCATGGTCCCCGTGATCCTGCGACGCCGATTCCAACCCGCGACATCGCTGGCCTGGCTGACGCTGATCTTCTTCATCCCGATCGCAGGGCTGGCGGCCTACCTGCTGTTCGGTGCGCACCGGCTGGGGCTGCGGCGCGTGAGGCGATACCAGAACACAATCAACACCATGCGCGTCGCGCAGCAGGCGTCCTACCAAACCGACCTGACCGTCCGCCCCGATGTCGACCCGGCGCTCCGCCCTGTCATCCTGCAGGCCGAACGCATCACCGGCATGCCAATCCTCGGCGGCAACGAAGTTGATTTGGTCAGCGATACCGACGACATGATCGATCGCCTTGTGCGCGATATCGACGCGGCCGAGCGCCATGTGCATCTTCTGTTCTACATCTTTCGGCCGGACCAGACCGGGCTGCGTGTCGCAGACGCGTTGATCCGTGCGGCGGCGCGCGGCGTGCGATGCCGATTGCTTGCCGATGCGGTCGGGTCTCGCCACCTGTTCTCGCGGCGCGGGCTGGGCAAACGGCTGAACGAACACCACGTTACGACGGTGGCGATGCTGCCCGCGGCACCGATCCGCCGACGCCTGGCGCGCGTCGACCTGCGCAACCACCGCAAGCTCGCGGTGATCGACGGCAAGACGGCGTATACCGGCAGCCAGAACATCGTTAACGCCGGGTACGGCCACAAGCGGGCCGGGCGATGGATCGATCTGAGTGGCCGGTTTGAAGGCCCGCTTGTCGGGCAACTCCAAGCGGTTTTCGTCGAGGACTGGATGTTCGACACCAACGAGATGCTCGACGACGAAAGCATCTTCCCCAACCTCCTCCCGGTCGGTGGCGTGCCCGCGCAAGCCGTGCCAACCGGGCCGTCTGAAGATTCCGTCGCGCTGCAACGGGTGATCCTCGCCGCGATCAACGCCGCCCAACGCAAGATCATAATCACCAGCCCCTACCTTGTCCCGGACGAGGCAACGACCGTCGCCCTGTACATGGCGGTCGATCGTGGTGTTGAAGTCACCATCACGATCCCCTACCGCTGCGATCACCCGCTGGTTTCCGCGGCCGGGCGTGCCTACATCGAGCCGCTGCTCGCCGCCGGGGTACGTGTGTTCCGATTCCACCCGGGCATGCTGCACGCCAAAACCATGACGGTTGATGACGCGTTCTCGCTGCTCGGATCGAGCAACCTGGACATCCGCAGCTTCTTCTTGAACTTCGAACTCAACGTGCTGCTGTACGGCAGTCAGATCACCCGCGAGCTGCGGTTCGCCCAGACCGGGTATCTCGCCGACGCAACCCCGATCTCACTCGATGATTGGCGGCAACGCCCAACGCTGGCGCGCTACGCGGAAAGTGCTGCCGCGCTGCTGTCCCCGTTGCTATAGAACGGGAATGCGATCATCCCGGCAGATCGTCTATGCTGTACGCAGTCGGCCCCGAGTTGCACGCCATGCGATACGAGATGATTGCCGTTGATCTTGATGGGACGCTGCTCAATGACCGGCACCTGGTTGACCCGGAGAATCTCGCAGCCGTCGCCCGTGCCCAGGCCGCCGGGGCAATCGTGGTGCCGTGTACAGGCCGCTCGTGGCGAGAGTCCCGCGCCGCGCTTGAACTGATCCCCGGTCTCGCATTGGGCGTGTTCGCGACCGGCGCCGCGATCAGCAACACCGAAACAGGCGCATCACTCGATATCGCCGTGCTCGAAGCCAACCTCGCCATGGAGCTGGTCCGGTTCATGCAGGACCTTCCCGAAGCCGTGCTCGTCTTGCGCGAGCACAATCTCTACGGCCACGACTACCTCGTCACCGGCCGCGGCACGCTCACGGCCAACACCCAGCACTGGTTCGCCGCAGCCGCCGCGTCGGTGCACTTCCAGCGCGACCTCACACTCGACGACCTCCGCCACACCCTGCGGGTCGGCGTCGTGGCCAAAGGCAAGCGCATCGAGCCGCTGACTCGCCGCCTGCGCGAGACATTCGGCGACCGGGTGCTTGTCCAGAGTTTCGAGGCCATACAGTTGCCGAAGTCCGGGGAATCCGTCCATATCCTGGAGGTGTTCGCGTCCGGCGTTGACAAGTGGCGCGGTGTCCAGTGGATCGCTAGTCAGCGCGGAATCGAACTGGACCGCATCGCCGCGATCGGGGATGAGGTCAACGATCTTGCGCTGCTCGAATCCGCCGGGTGCGGGATCGCGATGGCGAACGCGGCGGAACCGGTCAAACGCGTCGCCGACCACATCACGCTCGACTGCCGGAACCACGGCGTCGCCCACGCGATCGATCAACTACTCGCCGGGGCCTGGGGCTGAATCGCGGCCCGCGCATCGGGCTTGCCTTCGATCTGGTTCTGGTAGTACCGCACCGTCGGGTAGGCGAAGTCGATGCTCGATTCGTTCCCGAACGCGTCCAGGACGGCTTCCCAAACTTTCTCGGCATTTCCGCGACGGCGGCGTGGCGGCGTCAGGTACCGCAGCGTCAGCATCACACCGGAGTCGCGCACCGTCGTGTAGACGATGGGTGTGAGATTCTGAAAAAAGATCATTTGTTTGTGCGCCGCCTGGCGGACTTGATCCTGCGCACCGGCGCTGAACGGCTGGGCCACGCCGTCGCCGATCTCCAGGAGAATCGATTTCGCCTTCCGCCAGTCGCTCTCAAACGTCACGAGCACGGCGGCTTCATCCCAGATGTATTCGAAGCCACGCGTGTAGTTCGCGCACGTCTGGCGGAAAATCACACCGTTGGGTATCGCGATCATCCGACCGGTCGACTGGTCCGCGTCCACCCAGTGCCCGCACTCCATCAGGTAGGTCTGGAACAGGCGGATGTCGATCACATCGCCGATGTGCCCGTCGAGCTCGATCCGGTCGCCGACGCGGAACGGGCGGCGTGCGAGGATGAACAGCCACGCGGCGAAGTTAGCCAGAGGATCCTGCAGCGCGATCGCAACACCGGCCGTGATCAGCCCGAGGAACGTCGCCGACTCGCGCAGCCCACTGATCCAGACGCTGCCGATCAGTAGCGCCAGAAAAAATCCGCACGCGTAGTTGATCGCACGCCGCCAGTAATAGTGGCGCTTTACGTCGGTGACGCGCCGGCGAACGACCCGCAATACCGCGAAGCGGGTCAGGACCACCAGCAACACGATCAAGCCCGTCTGGACCAGTTGCCCAACCGTGTCTCGCGGCAGGCTCGCCCAGTTCGCTGCGTAGTCGATCCAATCGTTCATGGCGATCCGGATTCTACCCGGCCCGAGCGCGTGGGATCGGTCTCGCTGAAGCTTCGCCAGCTACGAATCGGCATCGCCCCGACACCCATGATCGCGAGTTGACTGACGACGAATAGCAGCAGCCAGAACAAGGCCGAGTCCATGAACCCGTACGAGTGCAACCCGACGCCGAGCATGTTCGTGCCAAACCACGACCAACTGGTCACGATATTCCCCCCAACGGCCAACACCATCAGCCCGCGGAGTTTGATCATGCCCCCCCACCGCGCGTGCAGGATGAGCACGTTCATCATCACGACGAGCACCGCGCCGTTCTCCTTTGGATCCCACCCCCAGAATCGGCCCCAAGACTGGTCCGCCCAGATCCCCCCGAGCACCGTGCCGACAAAACTCAGCAGCGCCGCGAAACACACCGTCCCATAGACCATCTGCCCGATGGCCTTGGACATGTCCGGTTTAAGCAAGCGTGTAAACACGCCGAGCAGGATGTAGGCGATCGCCAGGAACCCGGCGAGGAACGTCGCCGAGTACCCAGCCGTCACCGCGACGACGTGCGTGGCCAGCCAGAAGTTCGAGTCCAGCACGGCCTGCATCATCTCCATCGTGTCACCGTCGCCAACCAGGTTGTGCGCAACAATCAGCGTGGTGAACCCGACGACGCCGGCCGTCACACTCCCGATCCCGAGCCGGTGCACGCGTTCCATGAGAAGCGCCATCAGCACACAACCCCATCCGACAAAGATCGCGGACGAATACAGATTCGTCACAGGCGGCCGGCCCTGCAGGTAGACCCGCGACGCCAGGCCAGCCGTGTGCAGCAAGAACGTCACGCCGAGCAGCCACACCGCCGCATTACCGAGCACCCGCGACCAACCCGCGGCGGCGCCGTCGCGCTGCGTGCAACGCAATAGAAACGCGACACATGCCATCAGCGCGCCCACCGCGTACAACACCGTCGCCTTGTAGAACGGAGCGAACCGGTTGAAGAGCACCTCGAACCCCGCACGACGGGTTTCTTGTGGCAGTTGTTCGGCGACAATCCGGCTGTACCGGCGAACCGAATCGCCGAACAAGTGCGGCTTACCGTCGTGGTAGGCCTTGAGGATCATCGCGATCGGTTCGACCGCCGGGTGGGGATCGCCGCCCTGCCGAGCCTCCTGGTAGACCTCGCTGAACGGCCGCCACTGCTGCCCCTCGGCCAGCGGCGGGACCGCGTACGGCGTCTCCATCGCCGAGAGCTTCACATACAGCTTCAGGTTGCGAAACAGCCGGATCAGTTGCCTTTGAAATGCGTTTCGCTGCTTGGGTTTGACCTGGCTCGCCAACCGTGCCTGCTCGGAGATCACCGCTTGATACGGCCAAATCTCGTCGAAACTGAATCGCTTCCCGTCCTCGTTTGTTCGGCCGATCAACGCCAGCACACCGGAGTGGTCAACGCGAAACACCTTGTACGCGTTGGCCTCCTTCGGCCGTGCGATCACATCGAGCAACCAACGCACCGCCGGCTGGCGATTCTCCTGACCGGCGCTAAAGGTCTGGCGACCGCTAAGAATCATCAAGCTCGTTCGTGCAACGGTGTCGAAAGGCTTGACGCGTCCCTCGGCGGACACGGGCAGCCGCCCGAACGCTTGCAGGTCTTCGGTTTGATTGGCGGCAGCGCGGGCGGGCGATATCCCCAGGGACACCGCCGCCATGAACACGACCAGCCAGACGATCTGTCGTCGCGACTCGTTCATGCGCGTGCCCTACGGAGGAACGTGGCGAGCTTGCTGCCAAAGTGGATCAGCATCCCGAGCGAAACCAGCTTGCACGCGCCATACGGCATCAGCCAACCGGGGTTGCGGACCACCTGCAACACGGTACCGATATCGCCCGGCTTGAACGCCGACTGATAGAACGTCTCGCCCCGGTAGCGCAGCGGGTGGTTCATATAGATCAGCACCTCCCGGTCCTCGTGTCGTTCCGGATCGACCAGTCGAATCAGGCTCGAGAAGTTCCGTGGCTTCTCGGTGCCGATGAACTTGTCGTGCTTAAAGTCGATCAAATGGATCGTGTAAGGCTTGTACTCGCGCTCGAACCGCAAGCCGATGTGGTAGACCTTGCCCTCGACCGATACCTCTTGCGGCTGATCGATGTACAGCGACACCAGCCATGTCCCAAGCGTCTGCCCGCCACGCGATAGTGTCAGGTAAGCGCTCGGCGCATCGACAGTCTGTTCCTCGACACCGGTGACTGGCGGCGCCGGGTCTGCCCGTAAGCGCGTCCCGAATCCGGCGGTTACGGTGAACCCACCCCCGGCCGGCCCGGACTCACGGCGGCTAAGACTCGAATTATGCATCCACCGATCAACGCGCACAGAGAACGGCAACTGCTCGTGCTCGATCACACTGTCGGCCCGTTCGAGCATGGGTTGCGGCACGACCACGACCTCGTCGTGATCCGGGTTCGACGGATCGATCACCGCCAACTCGACCCGTCGCAGGTTCTCGGTGAAGTTCGCGTAGCTGCCCTCGTCGATGCTCATGTTGCCTTCCTTGGCGAACAACGCGGTCGTTAGTTCCCCGAGCAAGAGCAGTAAAATCCCCGCATGAAGGGTCAGGATCCCGGCCCGCCGCCGCGTGAGTTTGAAGCGGATGGCGTGGGCCGCCAGCAGGTTAGCCAGCAACAACGAACCGAGCGTAAAGCCACCCGGGAATGGGATGCTAAGCGGTACCCTCGCCAACTCACCCAGAACGAAGTGTTGAAGATCGATCCATACAACGAAGCTGCGGAAATAGTCTCTGACCACCACCCAGATGCCCTGGTGCACCTGCGCCAGCGTCCCGGCGAACACCAGGAACATCGCCAACGCCAGCAACACCACCGTGAGCTTCAGCGAGGCTAGCGGCTGCAACATCCGCCGCGCCGGGTTCATCGCGGTCACTGGCGGCCCCCACTAAACCGGAACGTGCGCGCAAACTCGACGACCGCGTCGCGGTGTTCCGCAACCACTTGCGACGGACCCGCGGCCTTGACGAACCAGGACGTCCCCGTCGGGTCTCGCAGGATCGCCGCGACCATCCGATTGTCGGTGGGCCCGGCGTCGCCAGGCTCCGGCCCGATCAGGTCCATCCAGACACCTCGCACACCCTCGTTCTCAATCGCTGTAAGCGAGTCCGCGACCGTTGCTTCATCAGCCGGTTCCAGCCCGACTTGCCCACGCCACCGATTCACGTTCGCGAGCAAGCCACCGGCATCGCCGGGGAAGGACGACACGACCACTTCGAGCGGCTGGGACCCGGCGTTGATCCGGTACGTCGCGACGCGCATCGGCCGCTTCTCGGGCACGTGCTCCCACCCGTCAGGCACGTCCCACCGCATCTTCGCCTGCCCCGTGGGAGCGTCACTCGCCGCAGCTACAGGCTGCTGAATCACAGGGTCTTTCGGCGCCTGGTAAGCCCGGATCTCCTCCTCGTCGCAGCCTAGCAGCGCGAGCAACAGCCCACCGCCAACAATCCAAACCTTTAGTGCCCAACGATCCATCCCGGCGCCGCCTTTCACTCGTGTCGATCGTGCCATCATACCCGAGGCGTTTTGTGCCCGGTAGGCCGGGTGTGTTCGTGCTGGGCGACGGGATTCGCGAGGCACCGGCGTTGCTCCGCTCGATCGAACAGCCTTATGATCGCCCTGACACCATACCTCCAGTCCACCGCGAAGAGTTGAGTCCCATGAGTATCCGGTTGATCAAAGGGGCGTACCTCGCCGACACCGCGCGGGTGATTGGGCAGGTCACACTCGGCCGCGACGTCAGCGTCTGGTATGGGGCTGTCGTCCGCGGCGACGTCGGGGAGATCTCGATCGGGGTGGGCAGCAACGTGCAGGAGTGCGCGGTCGTCCATATCGACAGCGGAACATCTAACCACATCGGTGCCGACGTGACGATCGGGCACAGCGCTGTGGTCCACGGACGCGAGGTTGGCGACGGGACGCTGATCGGAATCGGCGCGAAGGTGCTCGGTGATACACGTATCGGCCGTGGGTGCCTGATCGCAGCCGGTGCCGTGGTCACGCCGGGCACGACCGTCCCCGATGGGATGCTGGTGGTTGGCGTGCCGGGTAAAATCCTGCGAAAAACCACCGAGAAAGAGCAGCGGTACCTCGCCTGGCTCGGCCCACATTACATCAACGTCGCCCGCATGCACGCCGACGAGCCCGACGACTCCCGCGTCCGCCCGTGGGGCGATCGGCCGGGCGAGGCGTCATCAACCACCGACACCACTCCGCCTGCGTAACCGGCCAACTTGGCGCGCCGCGCACCATACTGATTGCCCTCGCAACAAAAAAAGCCCCACCGGATTTCCAGTGGGGCTTCGCTGACTTTTGCCCGCCGGATTCGCAAATCACCGGCTGACTATTCTCATCTGTTTCGCGCCCGACTGATGCGGGCCAGACGCGGCGGTACTACCACCGTTCGCGCCCACCACCGCCGCCGCCACCGCCGGCCGTCTTCGGCCGAGCCTCGTTCACATTCAGTGTGCGGCCCTCGAACTCCGCACCATTGGTCGCCTCGATCGCGGCCCGGGCGGCATCGTCATCAGACATCGTGACAAACGCGAAGCCGCGCGGCCGGCCGGTGTCTCGGTCGGTGATCACGGCAACCTCGTCGACTTCTCCGTGCTGTTCGAACAGCCCACGTATCGTTTCTTCGTTGCTTTGGTAGCTAAGGTTGCCTACATAAATCCTCATCACAAGTACTCCAAACGGGCACGGTGCGAGGCGCCCATCGCCCAAACCGTGCCGCTAACTCTCTCGCGGGCAGCGACAATCGCCGCCCCACGACTAACAGTATACACTGTCCGCAGTACGCTACGGAACGGGTATTTGGCATATTAGGTGCAAAAACTGCGAATTCTTGCCCGGAATCAGCCGGCGGCACCGGGGGACGCCCGGGGATTATCCCGGCAGGCGACGAGGATGGCTGGACCCGGGCAGGTAGCCGACAAGCAGCCGTGAACGCCGCCCCCGCCGCCTTGCCTGACACCGGCCTCGGGATGAACGACGGAGCCAGACACAATGTTTAAGTTTTTTCGTGAGTATCAAAAACGCATCCTCGCCGTGGGCATCACCTTTCTCATGGTCGCGTTCCTGATCCAGCCAACCCTAAGTATGTTCCAGCCGAACCCGCTCGACGAGGTGCTCGGGACGATCGGATCGGATCAGGTCACCGTCGCCGATATGCGCGGGGCGCGGGCCGAACTGGTCGCAATCCAGGGGATCAGCCCGGTGCTGCGTCGGCTCGCCGCGCGCGACGAACTGCAGTGGGTGCTGATGCTCGGCGAGGCCGAACAGATGGGCCTGTCCGCGAGCAACTATCAGGTCGACGCGCTGATCGATCAGATCAATCGGATCTACAGCGAGATGGGCGGCGACCCGGTCAGCATCAGCGCAGTCGCGGCCGAGATCGGCCTCACACAAGGCCAAGTCCGCCAGGCACTCGCGCGCTGGTTGGCCGTGCAGCATTACAAAGAACTGGTGACGGGCCTGGAGCACATCTCAGCCGACGAGCGGTTGATCCACTTCCTCGCAGCAGGGCAGTACCTGCAAATGGGGTATTTCCCCGGTGTCGGCGCCGAGTTGGCGGCGACGCGCGGACGGCCGCGAACCAGCGAACCAATGCGCCGCTGGTTCCAGAACGACCAGCACGCCGGCGTCAAGATCACCGCGACAGCCGTCGGAATCGATGAGTATCTGGATCAAGCGCCCGAACCCGATGCAGCCGCGCTGACCGAGTTATTCGAACAATTCAAAGACGACGAACCCGGCGAAGGTCAGCCCTACGGCTTCGGGTATCGCATCCCCGACCAGGTCCGCATCGAGTACCTCTGGGTCCCGCAAGAACGGGCGCGCAAAGCCGTTCAAATCGAAGAAGCCGAAGCGCTGGCTTACTACGACGAGAATCAGGACCAATTCCCGGCATCGGATTCCGACACCGCCTCTGAGGGGCCAACGCCGCTGGCGGAATCGGCCGAGTCGAGCAGCACCAAGACCGAGCCATACGAGCGTGTCCGGTCGCGAATCATCGAGCGGTTGCGCGACGAGCACGCGGTCGAACTGTGCACGCGGATGATCAAGACGGCCCGTGCGATGCTGCTCGAAGACGCCCGCAGCCTGCCGCAGAAAGGCGGGTACAGCATCCCGGCAGAGGGTTGGCAGCCGATCCCGCTGTCCGAAGTGGCGAACCGGCTGCAAGAACAATTCGGTGTGCAGGCGGATGTGCGACGCCACGACAACCGTTGGCTGACGCACGACGACATTACGCTGCTGCCCGGACTCGGCACCGGCGAGGTGGTCACCTCCCGGCGCGCTCGGCTGGTTGATTACGTTTTCAGCTCCAAACCCTTCATCGACGCCCTCCCGCCCGTCCGCAAGAAAGACCAGAACCCCCAGGAATCTCAGGAAGAACCCGAATCTTTTGAAGACAACGTTCGCCGCGAGCTGGCGATCCTCCGCCTCCAGGATGCGCTGCCCAGCCTGCCGATCCGATCGTTCGACGGCAGCCGATACTTGTTCCGCGTGATCGAGTCGCGCCCGGCCCGCAGCCCCGATACCCTCGCCGAGGTTCATGGCCGTGTTGCCCAAGACGCCAAAGCCCTCGCGGCCTACCGCCTCCTGCTCGCCGATCGCGACCGTTGGCTGGCCACCGCGAAACAGGACGGCATCACTGCGGTCGCCGAAAGTAGTGGCGGGCCGGTGTTGTCGCCCGACTCGTTCGTGCGGCGACCCAACTCACGCCAGGGCGACATGTCGGCGCCCGACATTGACGGGGTCGGATCGAGTGAAGATTTCGTCAGCGCCGTCTTCAACCTCGCGACGAGTTTTGAGGGCGGCGTCGCGCTCGCGTCTGCGACCCCAGCCGATCGGACCCTCGCGGTCGGCGTGGACGCGGCGCTAAGCCTGTACCTGGTGCGCATCGATCGTTACGAACCGATGACTCGCCGGCAGTACAAGCAGACGCCGGACTCGACGACGATGGACACGCTGATCCTCCAAGCCGTCGTCGGTGACGCCGCGTCCGATGCGTTGGCTGATGACGCCCTCTACGCGCGAACCTCATTCAGCCCCAACCGCGGCGAACAAGACGAATAGTCGCGGCGGGATCACCCCCTGACACCGCATCAAGGGGAGCCGGCCAGATGATCATCCGCTTCGAAACAGTCCGGCTGGGCCTCAAAAACCTCTTTCTGCACAAACTCCGGTCGCTGCTCACCGTCCTGGGCATCATCTTTGGTGTCGCAGCCGTCATCACCATGGTCGCGATCGGTGAGGGCAGCAAACGCCGCGCACTAGCCGAAATCCGCGGGCTCGGCGCCGACAACATCATCATCCGCTCGGTCAAACCGCCCGAACCCAAAACAACACCCGGCTCCAGACGCCAGGCCCAACTGCGCTACGGGATCAAGCGGATCGACCTCCGCCGGATCGAAGACACGCTCACAGGCATTAACCTCACCGTGCCGCTCAAGCGCATCGGAACGAAGATCACCCGCGGCCAACACCGCGCACAGGGCACCGCATTCGGGACGACGCCGCGACTGCCCGAGTTAGCCTCGCTGCGCATCGAACGCGGCCGATTCCTCAGCGACATCGACGGGCAACGCCTCGGCCGCGTCGCGGTGATCGGCGCCAAAATCGCCGACGAGCTGTTCCCACTACAGGACCCGCTCGGCGAAGAGGTCTACATCGACAGCTTCACATTCAGCGTGATCGGGATTCTTAACGCACCGAATGCCACCGACACCACGGCCTCGCCCCTGATCGGCCGCGACCTGTCGTACGACGTGTACATCCCGATCGAGACGGCGACGAAGCACTTCGGCGATACCGCGTTTCGCCGAAAGTCCGGGACCTGGGAGGCGTCGCGCGTCGAGATCAGCGACCTGTACCTGCGGGTAGACCGGTCCGTCGATGTGATCACGCTAAGCGAGAAACTCGCCCTCCTACTCGATCATGAACACAAAGACACCGGCGACGTCGAGATGATCGTCCCCGTGCAACTGCTACGCCAGGTCGAACGCACCCAGCGCATGTTCAACGTGTTGATGGTCTCGATCGCATCAATCAGCTTATTGATCGGCGGGATCGGGATCATGAACATCATGCTCGCGACCGTCACCGAGCGCACACGCGAGATCGGCATCCGCCGCGCCCTGGGCGCGACGCGCGGACACATCGTCGCGCAGTTCCTGGTCGAGACCGCTGTGCTCTCAGTCATGGGCGGGCTCCTGGGCATCGCAGGCGGGTTCGGCGCGACCGCACTGGTCTTAGCCGCCCGAGGCTGGTTCCCCGCGATCGAGCGACCCCACATGACCGCCTGGTCGGTGCTGGTGAGCTTCACGGTCGCCGTGTCGATCGGCATCGCGTTCGGCGTCTACCCAGCCGTCCTCGCCTCACGCCAGGACCCGATCACCGCGCTGCGACACGACTAGGCCGCCCCCACGTTTGCCCTACCAAACATCCCCAAATGACCCATAGCGAATCGTTGATTTTACGCCGCTTCCGGCCCAGGCCCGCGTCTGTGCCCTCGAACCAGCCTATGCTATGGGTAGCTCCAGAGGGGCGGCCCGCGACCCGGTAAGGCGTGGCCACCCTCCCACCGTAGGTGAGTGGGCTAAACCCGATTCCGATTCAGGGGCGTCGATGCCACGAGCAAGCCAACGCATCTCAAATCGATCCGACGCCCCAGCCTCGCACGGCCACTGCCTGTTCGAGCCGCTCGAAGACCGCGTGATGCTCTCCGTCGCGCTCGACGCGGGCGTGCTATCAATCACCGGCTCACCCGGCGCCGACCGAATCACCCTCTCCGCCGGCGCACAAAACGGACAGATCATCGTGCAGGGCGACCCCGACGGCCACGACGGCACCTACACCAACGTCGACGCCATCACCGTCGATGCCGGCGCGGGCCACGACCGCGTGCGCGTACGCGGCGATCCGTCCCATGGCGGAACCTTGCGAGACACAGCCGGAAACCTCATCGGCGTCACCCTGCTCGGCGGCGAAGGCAACGATCAATTAACCGGCAGCGCCGGCAACGACCTGATCGAAGGTGGCCCGGGCCTCGATCGCATCGAAGGGCTCGACGGCCACGACACCCTGCGCGGCGGTGACGGCAGCGACCTGATCGATGGCGGCGACGGGATCGACTTCATCCAGGGCGGCAACGGCAACGACCGACTCATCGGCGGCAACGGCTCCGATCATATCGAAGGCGGCGCCGGCGCCGACCAGATCAGCGGCGGACCCGGCAACGACACACTCATCGGCGGCCCCGGCAACGACGCCATCAACGCCGGCGAAGGCGACGACCAGGTCCACGCCGACAGCGGCAACGACCACGCCTCCGGCGGCAACGGCAACGACACCGTCACCGGCGGGCAAGGCCAGGACCGGATCGACGGCGGCGAAGGCAACGACACACTCGGCGGCGACGCCGGCAACGACGGCATAGACGGCGACAACGGCGACGACCGAATCGACGGCGACGCCGGCAACGACCGGATCGACGGCGGCTCCGGCAACAACGACACCCACCAGGACACCGGCGGCATTGGCGATGTCGAGACACTAATCGGTTTCGATCTGAACACGATCTGCGACTGCACCGCCGACTTCCAGGCGATCAGCTCGCACCACCTGGCGATGGGGCGCCTCGATACCGTCGGCGCCCCACCCCCGCTAAACATGGGACCGCAGCCGCTCGAAGCACCCCGCGACATCTGGCTGTGGGGTAACGAGCTTCTCGAAATCCTCGACGACCCAGCCGCCCGACAAGTGGCGCTGGACTTCCTCGACGAAAAACACATCACCACCGTCTACCTTTTCGCCGCACAGATCGGCGCAACCGGCCCGTACCCGCTGCTCGATCAACCCGCGCTATACGAAAGCCTGATCACTGAGATGCACGCACGCGGGCTGAAGGTCTACGCCCTGTTCGATGCCGTCGAGATGGACATCAACGGCACCCCCGGCGCCAGCTTCCTCAACGTCCTGCTCTACAACCACGGCCGACCGCTCGAACAACGCTTCGACGGAGCCAACCTCGACATCGAACCCTGGCTGCTGCCCGACTGGAACACCAACCAGCCACAGCGCGTCAAGGAATACCTCGAACTAAGCGCCTTCTACATGCGAGCCAAGCAACTGCTCGACCCCAGCCTGCTCGTCGGCCCCGCCATGCCGTTCTGGTTCGACACGATCCGCGGCGTGCCCTGGAACGGACAAATCAAACCGCTCAACGAACACGTGCAAGACTTGTACGACTACGTCACGATCCAGGACTACCGCGACTTCGCGCTCGGCCCGGACGGCATGCTCTTCCACGTCGTCGACGAGCTCGACTACGCCGAGCAGATCGGCAAGAAAGTAACGATCGCCGCGGAGACCGGCCAGGCACTCTTTGAACCAGAGAAGATCACCTTTTTTGAAGAGGGTGAAGCCGCCCTCGATTCCGAACTCGCCCTCCTCAGCCGCGCGCTGCGAGGCAACCCGATCTTCGCCGGCTTCGCGATCCACCACCTGGGCACGCTGCGTAACCTCATCCCCGACGGTGCCGCCCCGTCGCTCGCATTCGCTCTGGCCAACGACACCGGGACCGAATCGCTCGACCGGCTCACCGCCGACCCATCCATTACCGGCGTCGTGACCGATCACAGCGGTGTCGCGTCGTTGCTCGTCGGGCTCGACAGCACCAACACAGCCGACTTCGCCGACGTCACCGATCTGATCGACCCCAACGGCAATTTCACGCTCACGCGCGAGACACTCGAAGCCCGCCTCGGCGCACCGATCTCCGACGGCTTCCACCTGCTGCGCATGCAAGCGACCGACACGTTCGCCAACACCTCCGACCTGATCGCGCTCGACTTTGAACTCGACGCGACCACCCCCCTACCCCCAACCGGCCTGAGCCTGACCGACGAAACCGACACCGGCGTCAACAACCAGGACGAGATCACCGCCCTCGCCACCCCCACCATCGAAGGCCAAGCCGAGCTCGGCACCACCGTCACCCTCTTCATCAACGCCACCCCCATCGGCGAAGCCCGCGACCTCTTCGGCTGGCAGATCCCATCAATCGAACTCCCCGACGGCGACTACACCTTCACCGCCACCGCCTCCGACCGCGCCGGCAACACCAGTGACCCCTCCCAACCCCTGCTGGTAACTGTCGACACCACCCCACCCGATGGCAACCTCATCACCAACGGTGATTTCGAGCACGGCAATACAGGCTTTACCAGTGAGTACACACTCGAAAGCGATGTACTGGGTTCCGGCGGCTCCTTCGCGATCGTTTCCGACCCAACCGAAATCACACCGGAATTCGGCCAGGCCGTGTCATTTGGCGACCACACATCGGGCTCAGGAAACATGATGATCATCACCGGGGCATTTGATACCAACAGGGTGTTCTGGTCTCAGTCCATCGCAGTCCCGACGAATACGACTCTCCTGTTCTCCATGTGGGTTACGGAATCCGCCGAACAAGTCCACTCCTTCAAGCGCGCAAACCCCGAGGTCCGCATCAATGGCCAGGCGATCAGGAGCTTTAGCGTCCCCCATTCACCTGGTCTCTGGCAACAATGGGGCGCGCAGTGGGACTCCGGCTCCAGCGAAACCGCGCTGATCGAGATCGTGAATCTCCATGCCTTGGCGACGGTCAACAGCTTCGTCATCGACGACCTTCGCTTCGAGGTCCCGATCACTGTCACCCCGCCTCCTGCTACCCCCGAACAGATCGTCAACGGTGATTTTGAATCTGGCGATATAGGTTTCGACACCGATTATGAATTCACAATCGGCGATGTCAGCCCAGCCGGTTCCTATACCGTGATCGCTGACTATACAAGCACCTTCGCTGAGTTATTGATGACCGATCACACCACAGGATCCGGTCAAATGATGCTGGTGAGCGGACAGCAGACACCAGGCGCCGTCGTCTGGGCACAATCCGTGCAGGTCGTACCCGGCACCGCCTACACATTTTCCATGTGGGTCGCATCGTTGGACGCCCCAAGCTTCCCCAGTCAGCTTGAGCTGCTGATCAATGGTGAGCCGATCAAACTCAAGCAGGCTCCCACAAACTCCTACGAGTGGCGTCAGTTTGCCGTCCAGTGGGGATCAGACGCGGCCACGTCCGCGATGATCCAGGTTGTCAACCAAAACACGCTCGGCGACGCATATGACTTCGCTCTGGATGACATCACACTCCACCGCGAGCCGCCACCGGGCGCACCGCCGCCTTCCGCACAGGTACTCAATGGTGATTTCGAAGACGGCGACACGGCGTTCCTGACCGACTACCAGACCAGCCCGGGCAACCTGGAATCCGCCGGGTCATACCTGGTCACCAACAACCCAGCCGGCCTGCACCCCGACGCTTTGTCGTTCGGCGATCACACGACCGGCAGCGGGCTGATGATGGTGGCCAGCGCAGCGGCCTCACCCGGCGACACGATCTGGTCCCAGAACGTGCAGGTCACTCCCAACACCGCCTACGCATTTTCGATGTGGGTCGCGACCTGGGTCGAGATGCACTTCCCCTCGGAACTCGAGGTCAGGATCAACAGCGCCCTGCTCAGGACTCTGCATACGCCGGACCTCCCGGGCGAGTGGATCCGTTACGCCGATCAATGGAACTCCGGGATTAACACAACGGCCCGCATCGAAATCATCGACCTGAGCGCCGCTCTGTTCCGTCACCAATACGCCTTCGACGATATCTCTTTCGAGCCCTTCCAACCGCCGATCACTCCGATACCGATCCCCGAATCCGTGGTCAACGGCGACTTCGAAGCCGGCAACACCGGCTTTGCAAGCGAATACCTGTTCCACCTCGGCGGCTTGGACCGCGATGCTTCCTATCTGATCACACCCGACCCCTCAGACGCGATCGGCCAGGCCGCCTCATTCGGCGATCACACATCAGGCTCGGGGATGATGCTGCTTGTCGGCCCCGGGCGGACCCAGAAGTACACCGCCTGGTCCGCGGTGGTCCAAGTCGAACCGAACACCTCTTATGACTTTTCCATGTGGGTCGCGAGTTGGGCCGAGCAGTCCTACACGTCCGAGATCGAGATCAGAATCAATGATGTTGCATTGAGGCGTTCCCGTTCACCGCAAGCCCTCAAGCAATGGCGTCGATCCGGCATCCAGTGGGATTCGCATTCCAACAACACCGCCCATATCGAGATCGTAAATATCGGCTCACTCTCCTCCGGCAACCGCTTCGCATTGGACGATATCGTGTTTCAACGCACCGAGGTGATCCCGCCACCGCCCACCCCCCCCGGCCAACTCGTTAACCCCGACTTCGATGCCGGCAACACCGGCTTTGAAACCGATTACGTGCGCGCTATCGGCGACCTGCATCAATCGAGCACCTACGTACTCACCACAGACCCGTCACTGGTGGTAGACAACGCAGAGTCCTTCGGCGGCCACCCGTCCGGGACCGGCTTGATGATGATGGTCAACGCTTCGGGGCCGACCCGGGTCGTGTGGTCGCAACAGGTCGACGTCGAACTCAACTCCGATTACCTCTTCTCTATGTGGTCAGCCGTCTGGGAGAGGCCCAACAACAGGCCCGTCATCGAAGTCCGCATTAATGGTGTTGCCCTCGACGAGATCCGAGTCCCCAGGACTGCCGCCCAGTGGGATCAAGGCCGCGTCCTCTGGGAATCGGGCCAGAGCAACACCGCATTGATCGAACTGATCCACCTCAGAGGCGCGGATTTTGTCCTCGACAACATCATGTGGGAACGCCTGGCAACTCCCGAGCTCCCACCGACTGGCCCGGGCGAGATCGTTAACGGCGACTTTAATTTCGGCAGAGCGGGTTTCTCCAGCGACTACGAGTTCACGGTAGGCGCTCTGGATACCGACAGGACCTTCAGCATCACCCCCAACCCAGCGGATGAACGCGACTCGGCCGCCTCTTTCGGGGACCATACCTCCGGCGATGGTCCGATGATGATGTTCAAGGGAACCCCCCTGTTCGATGAGCTGGTATGGGCACAAACGGTCACTGTCGAGCCCGACACCCGCTACGCATTCACCATGTGGATCGCGACATGGGACAGGCGGTCTCACCGAACCTATGTCGACATCCGGATCAACGGCGAAGCCATCAGGCGGGTCATCGCCCCGCTGACCGAAGCCGATTGGCGGGAATCCGGAGGGTTTTGGGAATCCGGGTCCGACACCACCGCCCTGATCGAGATCGTCGGGGCAACGTCGAGCAGTGGCGGTGACGAGTTCGCCCTCGACGACCTGCACCTCGCACCCGCCCCACCGATCGCACCGCCGCCCCCCGCACCCGACGGCTTGGTTAACGGCGACTTTGAAGCCGGCAACACGGGCTTCTCGACCGACTACCAGTTCTTCATCGGCGACCTCGGGGCCGAAGGAGCGTACGTGTTTACCCACAACCCCACCGTGTCACATGGGCAGGGCTTCTCCTTCGGCGACCACACCACCGGCACAGGCCTGATGCTGATGGTCAACGGGTCCGAAACACCCGACGCCGTTGTCTGGTCACAAACCCTCGCCGTTCAACCCGCTGAGACCTACAACTTCTCCATGTGGGCCGCGACCTGGGTCGAGCCGGGGATCGCGGCGAACTTGCAGATCCGCATCAACGGCGTGCCGATCCATACGCAGAGCGCGCCGGGCACGGTCGGCGTATGGCGCGAGATCACCGCGTTGTGGGACTCCGGATCAAGCACGACCGCCAGGATCGAGATCGTCGACTTGAGGACCAGTGCTTTCGGCAACGACTTCGCGTTGGATGATATTTCCTGGACGCGCGTGTCGTAGCGGCTCCACAACGAGCCGCGACCGTAAGGGAGCGGGTTCCCCACCACCACCAAACGCGACAATCCCGTTGAGAACGCTCTATCCCTGCCCGATCACCGCGATGTCGTGGCGGTCGGCCAGTGTCAGCAGCCCCGCCTTCTCCGCGAGGATCACCTTCCCCGCCTGCACGACCAGACACCGCGCACCGTGGCGGTGCAGCGCCTCGATCGTCGCGGGGCCGACGGTCGGGACGTCGAAGCGCATGTCATGATCAGCGCGGGCGGCCTTGATCAGGGTCCACCCACCCGAGCGACACAGCTTGCCGGCACGCTCGATCATCGCGTCGGTGCCCTCGATCGCTTCAACCGCGATCACCTCGCGCTCCTTCACCGCGATGGCCTGACCAATATCCAGATCAGACATCCGCTGGACGATCGGCCAACCAAAGTCAATATCCGCCTGCTGCGATGCGCTCGGGCGGCACGCCGTCATCACGCCCGTCTCGGCAAGGTATTCCTGGATGTACCGGGTTGAGTCCACCAGTGTGATCCCGCCACGTTGAAGTTCATCAGCCACCGCACCAAGCAGCGCCGCGTTGCGCTTGTCGTGTCGCAGCACACGATACCACAGCCACAGCGCCCGCCAATCCGGCAACTGGCGAAACAACCGGCCGGGCGCGTACATCCGCGACTTGCGGACCCGCCCGATCATCACCGCCTCGGTCACCCCCCACCCACGCAACAACCGGATCCACCGCCCCAGCCGGATGATCCCCGCCGTGGCGAACCGGTCACAGCAACCCGGCAATTCGTCCGCAAACTGATCGGCCAACCCCACACACGCCACCGCCCTCCCTTCCGCCCTCGCCCCCTGCGCAACAAGAACAGGCAACCGCCCCTGCCCGGCAATCAAGCCGATCGGCGGGCCGTCACTCGTTGGCCGCGATGAGCCAGCCACACTCGGGTCGGATCCTGTCACCACGTGACCCAGTGTACCGCGACAGGACACGCGACAGGACACGCGCCGCGGCCAAACGCCCTGGCCTTCACCGCTACGCCTCTCGGTATCATGCCCACATGCTCGGCGACTTCGCACCGCTAACCAAACCGGGATTGTTCATCACCGCGACCGACACCGGCGTCGGCAAAACAATCATCACCTGCGCCATCGCCGCCGCGTTGCGCCGACAACTCAGCGGCGCCGCGGTTTCCTATCCGCCCCGCGTCGGTGTCTGCAAACCATTCGCAACCGACTGCCGCAAAGAACGCGAAGGGCTCGTCAGCGCCGACGCCGAAGCCCTCGCCCACTTCGCCGACTGCCGAGCACCGCTGGAAACAATCAACCCGATCCGATACTCGCCCCCCCTCGCCCCAGCCGCGGCCGCGAACCTCGCCGGCGCCCAGCCCGACTACCCCGCGCTCGTGCGCGCGCTTCAATCCCTCGACTCTGCCAACGACTGCCTCCTGATCGAGGGCGTCGGCGGCCTCATGGCCCCGCTGGACAATCAACACACCGTGCTAGACCTCGCAACCGCGCTCGGCTACCCGGTACTGATCGTTACGCGAGCCGGGCTGGGCACGTTGAATCACACCGCGATGACCGTGCGGTTACTGCAGCAAGCCGCGTGCAAGGTCGCCGGCATGGTGGTCAACATGTACGACGCCGATGCCGCCGGCAGCGACCCCTCGGTGACGTCCAACCGCCAGTGGCTTGAAAAGATGAATCGCACCCCAATCCTCGCAACTGTCGCGAAAGTCGCGGACGGGCTGGTCGCAGCCGAGCAGGGCCGAATCCCCGCAAGCATCCTCGACACCGTCGCGGCGACCTACTGGCCGGGCGTGCTGGCCTCGGCCTGCTGCTCGTCCGCGGCGTCGCCGGGGCCGTCCTGATCGGTCGGCTTTCCAAACACGTGTGTCCAACTGCGTTTGATCCCCTGGAAGCTGTCGACCTTCGGCTTGGGATCGCTGAGCGTTCCGCCGACATGGATGCTCAGCAACTCATCTTTGATCACCGAGAACAACCCCGACAGCGCGCCGAACGTCGGCCCGACCGGGTTGCGTGTCTGCAGGTTCAAGTTAAGCCCGAGCGTGCTGTACTGCATCGTCCCCGACCCGGCGATCTCGATCGTCGGCGACTCAAACCGAATTGAATCGAACCAAACCCGATCGCCGTCGATCAGATAGCTAGCCGTCGCGCGGTCGAAGGCCTTGGACGCCGGGATGGACAGATTCAACACATGCATCAGCGCGAAGGTCAAGGGCACTTCGTAAAGATTGGCGTCGCGGATATCCACCGCGCCGCGCCCGCGTCGGACCAACGGGTGTGACGTTGACCCCTCGATAGACAGGCTGGCCGCCAACGTCCCGGACGGGCCGGGCTGCCGCTTGGCGGGCTTCGCGCCTGACCCGGCGACGGCCTCGACCTCGGCGTCATGCTTCAGCGGAGCGACAAACGGGCGAAGGCGAACATCCTGGAGCGTCAGGTCCATCCGGTACACCGCGTCGTTGCCGAGCAGGAAGATGTCCCCGGTGCCGAGCAGCGTCCCGCCATAGGACTCGCCGCGCAGCCCGGTGATCTTCAGCACGTCCTGCTTGTTCGGCTCGTTCTCGATGCGGACCGACAGCGGGCTGAACAGGCGGTCAACGGCGCGCAGCCGATTGGCGTTGAACTCGAGCGCGACATCAGGCCAGCGCGACCCGTGCTTGTAGTACGTATGGATCGCGAGCGTTCCAGCGCCATCCCGTATCGGAAGGCCGATCGTCGCACTGGCACCCTCGAGTTCGGCGGTACCGGTGAACTCGGTGAACGGCTGATCGCCTGCGAGCGCCACAACCAGTTTTGCGCCCTTGATCTCATACCCCGCGTCAAACCGCAGCCCGTCGACCACAGCCGTTACCACCGGCGGCAACGCGCATCGCGCGACCGGACAAACTCGATCACCGCGCGCATCGAATTTGAGATTGACCTCCCGATCACCAACAAGCCCGACCTCTCCATCAATCCGAAACGACCCCGCCGCAAACGACCCGGCCAGCGCCGTAAGGGTGATCGCCTCGGGCGTGATCCGTGCGGCACCCTCCATCGATTCAAAGTCGAGTCGCTGCCCGGCATAGTCAAAGCCGAACGTCTCCGGGTGGACATCCAGAAACCGCTCGACTTGTCGCGAGCCTAGCGCGTTTCGTGCGAACCACCGCGCATCCACCACGCCGGTTGGCTGAAACCGGTTGAAGAACCCGCTTAACCGCTGCACGCCCGGGTACCACGGCGGGAGCATGTCGAAGAAAGGGTCCGCCAGGTTCAACCCGGTGACATCCGCTTCAAACTCCGTGTCCGCCTGGCCCGATCGCCAGTCGCCCGAATACGCCAGCGTCAACCGTGTCTGATCGTGCAGCCCCGTCAGCTTGTGCAGCTTGACGCGCCCTCGCTCGACGGTCAGTTTCCCCTCGACCTCCTCCAACCCATACCGCCCGCCCATCGGCCGCGCCCGCCCATCCGCCATCGCCAACTGGATCTCGAACCCGATCTCACCGTCGTCGCCGCGAGTCACGACGCCCGTCGCATCGAGCACCCCTTCGAGCCCCAACCCCGCGACGAGCGGCCGGTGCGCATCCGACAGAGTCGCCAACAGAATCGCGTCCGCCGGCACAGCCTCCGCATGAACTTGAAGGTGTGGCTCGAGGTAACTGCCGCGCGGCCCCGAACGATCAACTCGCCCGGTGAATCTGAACCGCCCCCCGTTCAACCCGACCGCTTCGATTCCCTCGACGGTGACCGAGTCCGGGCGGATCAACAACTTCCCACCGGTGACGCGCAGCGGGTACGGCCAATGCGTAAACAACACCTCTAACCCAGCCGCATCAAGCATCACGCTTGTGCGAGTCGGTTCGTCCGGACCAAGGCTGCGTTGAACCTCGGCGAGGATCGAGGCCCGACCGGCCAGGTCAAACACCGGCGTATCGGCGACCCGCTCCGCCTGCTCGATATGTGAATCCAGCGGTTGGATCACCCCGGCACGCCCCGGCGCGAACGTCGCACGCTTGTCGTTCAGACGCTGAACCTGCGCCAACGCCTCCTCGCGCATCGCCGAAGTCTGGATCACACCCCGATCGATCAGGCGTTGGTGCGCCTGGCGATCCGCGAACAAATCGATCACCGGCCGAACACGCTCGGGCAGCGCATCCACCAGGACCTGATCCACCGGCCCATCGTGAGCGCGCACGGTGACCTGCACCGCGGCACCGGGTGCGGGCGGCGCGATCATCCCCTCGAGCTCGACGCGTGCCCCCGTCAGCCCACGCCCGGCCAGTTTCACAATCTGTATCTGTTCGTCATCGAATCGCAGCGTCCCCGCCACCTCGCGCAGCGGGTAGTTGAATCGCGGGAACGTCAACTGCGCATCGGCGAGATCCACCTGCCCCGCGTACACCAGCAGCCCACCGCGAGTCTCACGACGCAGCAACGCACTGATCGCGAACGTGCCCTGCGGCGTGAACCGCTGCAACCGATCCTGCACGTGCTGCGGCAGCGCCAGCAGATACCCCGCAGGCTGCTCGGCCAACTGAAACGGTTCCGTCCGCACCGTCAGTTCGAACGGCGCTTCACGCGACAACCCCGCGACCTGCCCGTCGATCACGTAGCGCAGGTCTTCGATCCGCCCCGCGACATGCGATAGCGTGATCCGCCGCCCCGCCAATCCGATCGCGCCCGACACCTCCGTCATCCGTGCGCCCGTTTCGCCGTACGGCACGGTCAGTTGTGCGTCGTGCAGTTCAACCTGACCGTGCAGCCCGATCGCCGGGTCGGGGTCGAACCCGAATCGGACCGAGGCGACCTCCCCCACCGGCTTCACGCGATCCCACCACTGCCGCAGCCGGCTGGGCAACACGGCGCGGTGCGATTCGTGCGCGACCAGTCGTTCCATCTCGCCTGCGAATGACCCGCGTCGCAGGTCCACCTCGCCCGACAACGCCACACCCGCGTCCGATGCGTCCAGCGCGTCCACGCGGTGCACCAGGCTGAACCGATACGTCCCCGGCCCGGCTGTCGATTCGGTCAGCTTCCCCGTAACGTGCGCTGTCCCCAGCAACTCATACGCGCACGACTGCGTCTGCCCGAACCGCAACCCGCCGCCGCGGACGAACAACTCGGGCATGCGCTTTAGCGGCGGCCCGGGTGGCCCCGGCGGTCGGCTGCGGCGCAGGATTTCGAAGTTGTACAGCCCGTCCTCGATGCGCTCGGTCACGTGCAACACCGGCTTGACCAGCGTGACCTGCTCGATGCGAAACTGACCGACCAGCAAAGACGCCAGGTTGTGTTTGATCAGCACCTGCTCGGCTTCAAACAGTTGGCCCGCAGGCCCGTCGGTCTCGGGCATCGCCAGGCTCAACCCGCTTAGCGTCACCGACCCGTCGAAACCGAACTGCGCCGACTCGATTTCGACACGCGCACCGGTCGTCGCCGCGATTGCCGACCGCGCGGCTTGCACAACCCGCGGCGGGCTCGTCGCGTAATACCCCACCGCCAGCCCCGCGACCACGACCAACAGCAGACAGACCAACACAACCAATCGCCAACCGCGTGGCCGGCCGAACCGGCCCGAGAGGTGGATATGCCATCGTTGCGACAGAATCAGCCTCGATTCAAATTCAAGCCCAACCGCCCCCGGCTGGCCACGCCACGCCGTTATGCGTTATCGTCTCTGCGAACACCCGCCACGAACGAGTGAGGCCATGACCGACAAAACTACTATCTCATACGACGATTTTGCGAAACTGGATCTCCGCGTCGCCACCATTATAGCGGCCGAGGCGCACCCGAACGCCGACCGCCTCCTAAAACTACAGGTCGACGTCGGCGGTGAGACGCGGCAGATCTGCGCCGGGATCCGAGCGCACTACGACCCGGAACACCTTGTCGGCAAACAGATTGTCGTTTTGGTCAACCTCGCCCCGCGGACCATCCGTGGCGAAGTGTCCAACGGCATGCTTCTGGCCGCGAGTGTTGACGGCGGCGAGGACCAGCCCCCGACCGACGTCGTCCTGCTCACCAGCGAAAAACCCGTCCCGCCCGGATCATCCGCCGGCTAGTGCAGACCGAGTCCAACCGCAGCGGCTCCACAACGAGCCGCGACCGTAAGGGAGCGGGTTCCGCTCACCATCAAACGCGACGATCGCCTTGAGAATGCTCAAAGTGAACCACGAACCGACGGGCCGCAACAGCCAACCGCGAAAGCACCGAGTATGGCAAGCATCGAGATCGGCACCGAGACCGAGGGCACCAATAACTGGAGCTACCAGGTTGACGTCCGCGATGAGGACGAAACCTACGAGTACAAGGTGACGCTGAGTTGGTCGGACTACGACCTGTGGTCGCACGGCCGCGTCGCGCCGGAGAAGGTCGTGCGAGCGGCGTTTGAATTTTTGCTCGACCGCGAGCCCGCCGGCGACATCCTCTCGCAATTCGATTGCTCGGTGATCCGCCGGTTCTTCCCCGATGTCGATGCGGAACTGCCGCGAATGATCTGATCGCTGATCGCTGATCCCGTTTAGGACCCGTCCTCGCTCGACGCCGCAAGACTGTTCGGCAGACGCGGCGACACATCGAGCGTGCGGATCTGGCCGGGCAAACTCTTCGACGACGACGCACCCAACTTCTCGAGCTTGCGCGCCGAAACAAGCACACGCGACTCCAGCGACCCGACCATCTTGTTGTACGCATCCGTCGCACGCTCAAGGTTCCCACCCATCTGCTGCACATGGCTCATCACCACCCCGATCCGCTCGTGCAGTTGTTTGCCGAGTTCACTGATCCGCCGGGCGTTCTCGGCGAGCTGCTCTTCACGCCAACCCAACGCGACCACTTTTAACAGGCTGATCAGCGTCGTCGGCGTCGCGATCACAACACCCCTAGCCATCGCGGATTCGATCAGGCCCGGCTGACGATCCGTCGCGGCTTGCAAGAAACTCTCGCCGGGGATGAACATCACGACGAAGCCCGGGTCGCGGTCGAACTGCTCGGAGTACGGCTTCTCCGAAAGGCTCTTGATCTGCTTCTCGATCTGCCCGACGTGGCGATCCAGGTGGGCGGCGCGCTCGCCGTCCTCGGTGCTCTCCATCGCGCTAAGAAACGCATCGAGCGGCGTCTTCGCGTCGATCACAATCTGCCGGTTCGTCGGCAACCGCACAACCATGTCCGGGCGATGGGTGTTCTTGTCCTGATCGGTCGTGGACTCCTGCGGGTAAAAGTCGCAACGCTCAATCATCCCCGCCATCTCCGCGACACGGCGCAGTTGCACCTCGCCCCACCGCCCGCGGACCTCCGGCCGACGCAGCGCGCGCACAAGATTCGCCGTCTCCCCCCGCAGCAGCTTCTGATCCTCGATCAACGTCGTGACCTGGGTCTTGAGCGACCCATACGCTTCTTTACGCGCACTCTCGACCTGCCCAAGCGAAGAGTTGTATTTATCGAGCGCCTGCTGCAGCGGCTGCACCATGCTCTGGATGGCCTGGCGGCGCTGTTCGAGCTGGTGGGTCGCCTGCTGCCGCTCGCCCTCCAGCGTCTTGTTCGCCAGGTGCAGGAACTGATCCGTCGCCTGCTTGAGCGCATCGGTGGCCAGCGACTTGAACACGTCCCGTAGCTGTTGCTGGGATTCTTCCGTCCGCTTCTCGAGGTTGCGGTGCGTCTCGCGCACCACCGCGATCTCGGTGCTCAGGTTGTGATTCTCACTCTTGAGCGACTGGTTCTGCGCATCGCTCTCACCCAGCTCGCGGGCGAGGTTGTCGCGCTCGACCCGCAACGATCGCCGGGCGTAGATCAGCCACGCACAGCCGCACAGCAAACCCACCGACGCGATCGAGAGTGTCCAGGTAACCCACAGCACGGCCTGATTGTACCGTGCACACGGCCTCTGAAATGACCGGGTGACACCCGGTGCCCGCGTGCTAGGCCTTCATGTCCAGGTGGTGGTACAGCGGCTTGTCGACGCGGGTGGCCCCGGAGGTCGGCGCCACGGCACCCTGGTCCGGTGTTGCACCACCCGCGTCTTCCGATTTCGGCTCGGGCAGCGGCTGGGCGCTCGGCGGATGCTGGTGCTGCGGCATTTGGCCGTCGATCCGCATCCCGTTGGCGTCTTCATGCCCTTCTTCACCCAATAGGTGCAACTCGACCGCGTCGCGGATATCGCGGTCGTCTTTCGACCCCCCTTTGTTGACGCGGTTGCGCTGGGTCGCCGCCTGCTTGGCCTGCACGCCCGTCTGGGCCACTCCGGCTGCAACACCCGTTCCGATGATGCTCATGGTTAGGCTCCGTCCTGTGGACAGTCGTATAGCCCCCGATACTTTATCGGCAGAATAGGTACTGTTGTTCTGCAAAATCTTCGCCGGCCAATATCGGACGCAATCTCACACCCGATCGCCGAAAAATGCCCGCCCACCCTCCCGCAGGCGCCCCCCCCTTACTCGTCAAACTTGCCGATCATCCAGTACTCCAGCTCGATCGGCGTCGCCCGCCCAAAAATCGTCACAATCACCCGAACCTTCCCCTGAGCCGGCAGCAGTTCGTCGACGGTGCCTTCCATGTTCTCGAAAGGCCCCTCGTTGATCTTGATCGCGTCGCCGGGGGTGAACTCCATCTTGACGGTCGGGGCTTCTTCGGGGGCCTTGCTGGCCGCGAGCATCTTCTCGATCTCGGGGATGCTCATCGGGCTGGGGCGGCCCGCGGTGCCGATGAAGTCGCCGACGCCGGTGGTCTCCTTGATCAGGAAGAATACGTCCTGCGGGATGCGGCCATCCTCTTCGAGCTTCATCTCGACGAAGACGTATCCGGGGTAGAGCTTCTTCTGCGTGATCCGCTGGCGGCCGGCTTTGATGGTCTTGGTCTTTTCGGTCGGGACCAGTATGCGGTTGACCAGGTCGGTGAAGCCCTCGATCTTGATTTTGCGAAGTAGCGTGCGGCGGACGGAGTCTTCCTTGTTCGACGCGACGCGCAGGACGAACCAATTCATGCCCGGCGTGATCAGGGGCTCTTCCTCGGAGATCTCATCGGTCTGATCGATTTGATCGGCTTCGTCGACCTGCACGACCTGCGGCTCGGCCTGCTCCGCTGCTTCTGCGGGGGGCTCGGCTTGCTCGGCCTGCTCTGTCTGGATCACTTCCTCTTCGGGCATTTCAAAAGTCCCTTGGTTCTCGTCCGGGTGTCGGGTATTGGGTATTGGGTCTTAGGGTCTCGTGGCCATGCTGCCCGTACGGTCATGGCGAGGAACATCGCTGCGGGCGAGGATCAGGGCCGGTTAGCCGCCCTCGAGGACGCCGATCGACCTGAACAACAGGGCAAAACCAATGTCCACCGTGAACAATAATAGGGCCATCAGAAGCGTCCCGCAGATTACCAGCCAAGTTGAGCCGATAATTTCCCGCCGTGTCGGCCAATTGACCTTCCGCATCTCGGACTCGGTGGCGATCATAAAGTCGACGACGCGCGGCTTATTCAGGATCCACCAGAGTAACGCGGCGAATACCAATGCGGTCGCAACCGCAGATGCTGCCTGAACATACAGCAATATACTCCGCCGGCGCCCGACGGTCAGTTCCAGTCCCGCGGATGGCTCGGCCTGGCGTAATGCCTTGATCAGCTCGTCGCGAGCGGACACGGGCACGGCACCGATATGGGTGATCACATCGCGGGTCTGTAGGCCGGCCTGCTTCGCCACGTAGTTCACGGAGGTCACGGCCAGTGTCGGCGTATCGTCCGACGGCTGCTCGGCCGCGTCGGGGGTCTTGAGCTTGATCCCCAGCCCTTCGAGCGTGAGAGGCTCGGACCCGAGCTTGGCGGCATCGATCTGCAGCACCGCGGTGGAGGCCACGGTCGGCCGCAGGGTGCTTAGCTCGTCACACAACCAATAGATCCCCCATGCCACCAGCAATGCCGCGGCGGCACCGGTTACTACGCGGGTGGCGAATCCTTGATTGGGCTTGTAAATCGCGAAGAAAGACAACGGTCGGCGACTCCTCGTCGTGCTAGGTGGCAACTGCGGCGACCGTCGGCCGCGACATGCGGTCGGCGTGCCCGGCAAAGACGCGCCCCGGCTCGCCCGGCTGATCTGACCTAGCGGGCCCACCCGGCTTGCCCGCCTGACTCGGGGTCAACTTCACGTCCAATCACCGGTGAACACGCCAGGAGGGACTCGAACCCCCAACCTGCCGCTTTGGAGACGGCTGCTCTACCAATTGAGCTACTGGCGTAAAGCCGTACCCCCAACGCCGTACCTTGCATGGTCTTGGTCGCTGAGTGCTGTGTGGCTGAGCCAACCGCCTTGAGGTACGGGGTTACTTACGCTTGATCTTGTGCAGCGTGTGCTTACGCAGGCGCGGGCTGAATTTTTTCAGCCCGGCTTTGATCTTTTCCGGGATACCCCCCTTTACGTTTACGGGGGTGCGATAGTTCAGGTCACCGGTTTCGGTGCACTGCAACCAGACGTATTCAACTGCTCCGGCCTTCTTGGCCATCGTATTCCCTTTAACTGCTGTCGCTCAGCCCGCCGAAGCGTGCCAAGCACCCCGCGAAGCCCGTGGCCGGTTGGCCACCGGACTACTCAAGGATCTTGGTAACGACACCGGCCCCGATCGTGCGGCCGCCTTCACGGACGGCGAATCGCAGGCCCTCTTCCATGGCGATCGGCTTGTCGAGCAGGTCGATCTCCATCTGGACATTGTCGCCGGGCATGCACATCTCGGCCCCGCCCAGGAGCTGGATCTGCCCGGTGATATCACTGGTTCTAAAGAAGAACTGAGGCTTGTAGCCGGGGAAGAACGGCGAGTGTCGCCCGCCCTCTTCCTTGGTCAGGACGTAGACCTCGCCCTGGAACTTGGTGTGCGGGGTGATCGACCCGGGCTTGGCGAGCACCTGCCCACGCTGCAGGTCGGTCTTCTCAACGCCACGCAGCAGGCAGCCGACGTTGTCGCCGGCCTGGCCCTGGTCGAGCAGCTTGTTGAACATCTCGACGCCGGTGACGGTCGTCTTCATCGGTGCTTCGGTCAGCCCGACGATCTCGACCGCTTCGCCGACCTTGACCACACCACGATCGATACGCCCGGTGCCGACCGTGCCGCGGCCCTTGATCGAGAACACGTCCTCGATGCTCATCAGGAATGGCTTATCGATCTCGCGCTTCGGCTCGGGGATGAAGGTGTCGATCGCCTCCATCAGCTCCTGGATGCACTTGGTCTTCTCGGGGTCCTCAGGGTTCTGCAGCGCCGGGAAGGCCGCACCCTTGATGATCGGTGTGTCGTCGCCGGGGAAGTCGTACTTGCTCAGCAGCTCGCGGATTTCGAGCTCGACCAATTCCAGCAGTTCCTCGTCGTCGACCAAATCGACCTTGTTCAGGAAAACGACCAGTGACGGCACATTGACCTGGCGGGCGAGCAACACGTGCTCACGCGTCTGGGGCATCGGCCCGTCCGCGGCGGAAACCACGAGGATCGCTCCGTCCATCTGGGCGGCGCCGGTGATCATGTTCTTGACAAAGTCGGCGTGACCCGGGCAGTCCACGTGGGCGTAGTGGCGTTTGTCCGACTCGTACTCAACGTGGCTGGTCGCGATCGTCATGATCTTGGTCGCGTCACGACGCCCGTCGGATTCCGACGCCTTGGCGACTTCGTCGTAGGGCTTGTACGTCGCCAGACCCTTCGCGGCCTGGACAGCCGTGATCGCCGATGTCAGCGTGGTCTTTCCGTGGTCCACGTGGCCGATCGTGCCGACGTTTACGTGGGGTTTGGTGCGTGCGAATGTCTCTTTTGCCATGGGTGCTAACCTCCGCCCGCTGGGCGTGCTGGTGGGCTGGTGCTTGTCGCTCGGCCCGGTCGTGAAACAAAACTAGCTTGCCGACTCCTGGTGCGGCTACGTCTAGGGCGATGCGGACCATCCCGCAACCATCGCCACACCGATCCACCCCGACCTCCGGGGTGGGCCGCGTATCCTATCCGAACCCACCGGTGGGTTTCAAATGCCGCCGCCCCCCGGGATACCTCCCGCCGGACCGGCCCGGCCGAACCCCGCCAAAGCCACCCATGGGATTCGAACCCACGACCTCTCCCTTACCAAGGGAGTGCTCTACCACTGAGCTAGGGTGGCAACGCCGCGTCCGCCGGGGCGTGCGGGCAACCGCCGGGCTTGCCGGCCCCGATGCCCGACCCTTGATCGGTAATCTAGCGGCTTTGCATTGATAGACAAGTAGACCACGCAGCCGACCATTCTCGAACCGCCGCCATTCATGGACCGGACACCCGGGCGACGGCGTCCAATACCGCCGCGTGGATCGGGCCGTTCGTCGCGATCACTCCGCGGTTGGCTTCCAGACGCCGGCCGCGAGAAAAATCCAGCGGCTGACCATCCAGATCGGTTACTCGCCCGCCCGCCTCCTCGACGGCAATCACCCCGGCCGCGTGATCCCAGATCATCTCGCGGTAATCACGGCGAACCGGCAGCCGCAGATAAATCGACGCCTCGCCACAAGCCACCGTCGCGTACTTGGCCTGGCTGTCGATGCGGATGGACTCGCGCGCTATGCCAAGTTCCGCTGCGATCCGCGCGGCTTTGCCGTGGCTGGAGTGCCCGGACTCGACCGACTCGCACAGGCGCGATTCTTTGGGATTGGTGATTTCGTCGACGCGAACCGATTCGCCCGCCGTTGCGCCGGCGTCCCACGAATAAACCGCCGCCCCGCACCCGCGCTCAGCCGCGAGCAACACGCCCTGCCCGTCGCGCAGGTTCGGACAACCCAGCACGCCCAACACAACCTGCCCACGCTCGATCAATCCGAGCGCCACCGCGTACTGCCCACCGCGAAGAAAACCCTTGGTCCCGTCGATCGGGTCGAGCGTCCAGTACCGATCCAACCCGTCGAACGACTCGACCACGCCGCGATCGATCCAGCGCAATACCTGATCCTCCTCAACCGCTTCGCCCAGCGCCGTGGCGACGTGGTCGCGCACAACCTGCCGCACGCCGGCCTGCGCATCGGCACGCAACGCAGCGGAGTTCTCCTCGCCTACGACCGCGTCATCGGGGAAGGCTTCTTCGAGGTAACGACAAACCACCGCCTGCGACGCGAAGTCGGCGACCGTGACGGGGCTGGCATCTTTTTTCCGCAGCGTATCGGCGCGAACCAGCGTCCCCTGCACCGCGCGGCAGACCCCCGACGCGCAGCGAACGGCATCGATCGCAACGTGTAGCTGTGGGTTGGATTGGGCTTGAGGACTCATCACGACTCGCGCAGATAGCACCATTATCCGACAAGGATCGAGGGGTGGCACTGACAAGTCCGCTTGTCAGTGTGAGGCGGACGGTTTTCATCACTGACAAGCGGACTTGTCAGTGCCACCCACGGCAGATCCACCCCTGGGCCGGTATCAGTTCATCATCAATAACTCGCCGCGGCTTGCCCGGCGGCGAGGTTGTTGAAGCGTGTCGTTGGGCCGTGGAACTGCAGCTTCACCGTGCCCGTCGGGCCGTTTCGCTGCTTGGTGATGATCAACTCGGCCTGGTGGTTTTCCGTGTAATCCTCCTCGCCGCGGTGGTAGTAATCCTCGCGGTGCAGCATCATCACCACGTCGGCGTCCTGCTCGATCGAACCGGACTCGCGCAGGTCGCTCATGCGCGGCTTGTGACCCTCGCGCGCCTCGGGCGATCGGTTGAGCTGACTCAGGCAGATCACCGGGACGGACAACTCGCGGGCGAGCGCCTTGATCTCGCGCGAGATCGTCGAGACTTCCTGCTGGCGAGACTCGGACCCGTGGCTGGTCATCAGTTGCAGGTAGTCAACGATCACGGCCTGGATGTCGTGCTGCGACGCCAAACGCCGCGCCTTGGCGCGCATCGTCAGCGGGGTCAGCCCGGGTGTGTCGTCGATAAACATCGGCGCGTCAGCCAAACCGCCGATCGTCTTTTGCAGGTCGTTAAAATCATCCGGGTTGAGCATGTTCCGCCGCAGCTTGTGCGAGTCCACACCGCTTAGCGAACACAACAACCGCTGGGCGAGCTGTTGGCGGCTCATCTCCAGGCTGAAGATGGCGACGGCCTGCCGCTGGTTCAACGCGATGTGCTCGGCGATGTTCAACGCCAGCGCCGTCTTGCCCATACTCGGCCGAGCGGCGATGATGATCATCTCGCCCTTCTGCAACCCGCTGGTCATCTCATCGAGTTCGTAATACCCGGTCTCGATCCCGGTGATCACCCGCCCCTCATCCACGCGGGCGGCGATCTGGTCGTGCAACTCGTGCAGCAATTCGCCCAGCCCGCTGGCCTCCTCGCTCGCCCCGGTCTCGGCCAGCTTGAAGATCTCCTGCTCGGCGACATCCAGTTGCGTCGTGACAGGGTCAGCCGTCGTGTATGCGGTCGCGAGAATCCGCCCCGCCGCGTCGATCAGCCGACGCAGGATCGCCTTCTCACGGACAATCCTCGCGTAATGCTCGGCACTCACCGCCGACGGGACCGACTCGGCCAACTCGATCAGGTATTCGACCCCGCCGATGCCCTCGAGCAGGCCCAGGTCCTGAAGCTTCTGCTTGAGCTGCGGCAGCTCGATCACCTGCACCTTGTCGTACATCTCGACCAGGACGCGGTACACGTGGCCGTTCTTTTCGAGATAAAAATCCTCCGGCCCCTGAATAATCTGCAGCACGTCACCGCTGACCCGCCAATCCAGGATCATCGCCCCGAGCAGGGCGCACTCGTTCTCAACCGAATGCGGCGGCTGACGGTCGAACAGGCGTCCTAGATCGGCAGACGGGGCCTTGGCGGCGTTTTTGTCGCCAAACCCGCTGCGGGACATCGTGGGGGATGAAACATTCATTGGCCCGCCATTAGACGACGGATCGCCCCGCGCGACCACTGTGGCGATTGGGCTCGATGACGTGTGGAGAAACTGTCGGCGCGATCGAATGAACGCGGTTTACTTTTCGGGATCAGGCAGATCAGCGCAAAACCCGGCCAACTCGTCCAGCGTCGGGCTCTTCGCGCTGCGGACGTAGTATCCGCTCGTCGCCGTGCCCGCGCACAAGCACTGCGCCAGCGGCATCCCCGCCAACCGCCCCAGGCTGAACCCGGCGTTGAAATGATCGCCACCACCGGTCGAGATCTTCGGTTCGGCAACAAACGGCCCGGCGAACACAGCCGATTCCACTTCGTTGCCCGCCCGACACACCGCCGCCGCGGCCGCCCGGGGATGGATCACAACGCAATCCAAATCCAACGCCTGGCGGATCTCGCCGGCCAACTCGATCAGCTTCTCGCCGTTCGCCCCCTCCGCGTGGCGGTCCCACAACTCAGCCAACTCAAGCCCCAGGACACACCCGACCTGCAGTGACTCCTTAAGGTTCATCGCCAGCGTCACATCCAGCCAGTTTCCCATCGCCGAACACTGCACCAGCGCTGCCCGCAAGTCCTCAGGCGTGCGTTTTTCGGGGTCGGCCAGATCGACAAAAAACCTGCGTCGCTCGCCGTCGCCGGTCGTCTCCTTCATCGCGGGCAGCGTGTGGTCGATCATGTGATCCCAGATCCCACCCATCTCGGAGAGCATCGTCCAGTTGACCATCCCGATCAGCCGCGACCGCGAAAGCAGCTCGGTGAACCGCTCTTCGCCAATCGTCTCGGTAATGCGCTGCCACGAGATATCCGTTAGCGACGCGATCTTACCGAGCATCAGCTTGCCGTCGTTGAACTCGAGCGCATCGGTGCAGCCGGGCTCGGCGAACGACACACACTCGGCCCGCCCCGCCAGGTCCGCGAACACCGGGTGAACGTCCGGTGCGCCCAGCGCCCCGACGCACGTCACGGGCACGCCGAGCGCCGCCATCGCGTTGGCCATGATCGCCGCGTTGCCGCCGATCTTTTGTTGTTTGACGACTAACTCGTAGTTCGAGCTGTGCCCGGCCGCGGCGAGCACCTTCTTGCCGAACTGCTCGATCGTGTCGACCGGGTCGTACTCGGTCGGCCCGTGTCGCTTGTCCACGACCGCGATGATCGAATCGACACACCCGTCAAACCCGATCATCGCGCGGCGCGAAGCAATCTCCCCCGCGCAACGACGAAGCGACTGGGCCGTCTGCGTAGCGGTTGCGGAACGATCATTCATAGCCGGGCCCTTGCGGTAAGACACGTCGCCCGCGAGAAAACGCGGCGGGAAAAACCATTGAAACTAGTCATACGAAAGAATCGTCTGCGGTCAGGCCGCGTCCGAATCGAACTCCGGCTCGGCATCGCTGTCGGCCGGCTCTTCCTCGCCGCCGACGATGATCGGTGCGTAGCCCTCGGCGATGATCTCGCCACTGGTGTTACGGATCGGGGGCACGGGGTTATCCGCTTCGTGCTTGGCCAGCGCCGCCTCCAGCGCGGCCTGCTCATCCGGCTCGATCGTCGACCACGCCATCCGCCCGCGACACTTGGGAAACGCCGAGCAACTCAGCCACGGCCCGCGCTTGGACCGACGAAGGTTCAGCGGGCTCTCGCACTTGCCGCACTCGAGCTCGGTCAGCAGCGGCGGCGGCTTAGCCAACACAACCGTCCCTTTTTTCGGGTCCAGCTTCACGATGCCCTTGCACGTCGGGTAACTCTCACAACCGAGGAACGGGCCGAACCGCCCGACGCGCCGCGTGGTCCCCGCTTGGCAAATCGGGCAGAGGATGTCGGTGACTTCGGCTTTGAGCGGGTTGCCCTGGCGGTCGATCGGGGCCGCGTAGTCGCAATCCGGATACCGGCTGCACGACAAGAACCGGCCGTTGCGGCCGAACCTATACACGGTCGAGGCGTCGCACTTCTCGCACTTGTGCGGCGCCGGCTGCATCTCGGCTTTGGCGTGCGACATCATCTCGTGGGCCGTGTCGAGGTTCTTCTTGAACGGCCCGTAAAAGTCGCTGAGCATCGTGACCCAGTCCTGGTCCTCGCTCTCGATCTTGTCGAGCTCGCCCTCCATCTCGCGGGTATAGGCGATGTCCATCACGCGCGGGAAACCCTCGACCAACTTGTCCGTCACGACCATGCCGAGGTCCGTCGCGCGCAGCCGACGCTCGCGCGGCGCGACCGGCTCGACGTACTTGCGGTCCTGAATCGTCTGGATGATCGGCGCGTACGTACTAGGCCGACCGATGCCCTCGGTCTCGAGCTTCTTCTGCAGTGACGCCTCGGTGTACCGCGGCGGTGGGCTGGTGAAATGCTGCGTCGGGTCGATCTGCATCGGCCCGACCGGCTGACTCTCAGTCAGCGGCGGGAGGATCGCCTCGTCCCCACCGTTGGGCACACCGGTCGCCTTGTAGAACCCATCGAACACCAGCGTGCGGCCCGTGGTTTTGAAGATCGCGTCGTGGGGGTCGCTGCCAATCAGAACCGTCGTCGAATCCCACTTCGCCGGCGTCATCTGACAAGCCAGGAACCGCTGCCAAATCATGCGGTACAGGCGGAACTGTTCGTCGTTGAGCGAGCTGCGCACCCGTTCCGGTGTCAGCCGCGCGTCCGTCGGCCGAATCGCTTCGTGCGCTTCCTGCGCTGACTTGTTCGAGTTGGAATAGAAGTTCGGCTTGTCCGGCAGGTACGCGTCGCCCCACTCCGAACCGATGTACGACCGCGCCATCTCCAGCGCCTCGCCCGACAGGTGCGTCGAGTCGGTCCTCATATAGGTGATCAAGCCCGTCTGCCCCTCGGCGCCGTGCACGTCCAGGCCTTCATAGAGCTGCTGTGCGACACGCATCGTGCGCTTGAGCGGGAAGCCGAGCTGGTTGCCCGCGGCCTGCTGGAGCGTGCCCGTGATAAAAGGCGCCGATGGTTTGGATTGCACGCGCTTGGTCTTAATCGACCGGATCGAAAAACTCGGCGGCTGTTCAAGATGGCCGAAGTAGCGCACGCGACTTTGCGCCGGGCCCTTGGCTTTGGCGTCCTGCCACGTCTTGGTGTGGTCCGCGACGAACCCGAGCTTCTGGACGATGGTCAACGCATCCGCGCAGTTGTTCGCAGACAACGCCTCGCCGCCGACCTCGACCAGCTCCGCCCGCATACAGGCACGCTCAGACAGCCACGCGAGCTGATCCTTGAGCGTCCGCGGCTTTCCTTTCTCCGCCGCGTCAAGCCAATCGCGCCAGTTACCGGCCAAGCCGTCGGTCTTGCTCACATCGGATGCGAAAAACCCGCTGATCTTCCAGTATTCGTCCGGGGTAAACGCATCAATCTCGCGCTCCCGCTCGACGACCAGCCGCACCGCGACCGACTGCACACGCCCCGCGCTTAGCCCGCCGGCAACCTTCTTCCACAGCAGCGGCGAGACCTGATACCCCACGATCCGGTCGAGCACACGACGGGCCTGCTGGGCGTTGACTTTGTGCTGATCGATCTTGCGCGGGTGGGCGAAGGCGTTGCGGATCTCTTTCTGGGTGATCGCGTTGAAGACGACGCGTTTGGCCTCTTCCATCGGCACGCCGACCGACTCGGCCAGGTGCCACGCGATCGCCTCGCCCTCACGATCCATATCCGTTGCGAACCAGACGTCCGAAGCCTGCTTGGCTGCGCGTTTCAGATCGTTGACCGTCGTCTTCTTGTCCGGCAACACTTCGTAGGTCGGCGCGAACCTGTTATCCAGATCCACGCCGGGCACCGGGTTCTTCACGCCCTTGGGGTTGCGGCCGGGCAGATCGCGCACATGACCCACGCTGGCCAACACCACATAGTCCGACCCGAGATACTTATTCACCGTCTTGGCTTTGGTCGGGCTCTCGACAATCACCAGGTGCTTGCCGGTCGCATCAACAACCGGCCCGCGCGCCGCCCGGCGAGCGCCCGGCCGCTTGGCACCGGTCGCTTTGGCTGCGGTTGCTTTGGCACCACTCGCCTTACGGGTACTTTTTTTCTTCGTCGTCTTCTTCGCGGTCTTCTTGGCCATGGTTAGCGATCGGGGTAGCGCTTCGCGGCGCGGGTCGAGGTCTCGGTCTGTGTCGTACCTTTAACTAGTCTGCTGTCGCGCCACCGCGGCGGGTCCGGTGACTCCGCCGATCCCCCCGGCCGAGGCAGCTATACGGGCCTGTTACTCGCCCGGTTCGAGCGGGGCACCTTCCTGGTCTCCATCGGCAGGGAATCGGCGGATAACTTGAGCAGCGCCCGGCGCGATTGTCAAGGCGGCCGTCTAATTGCTTGGAAACACAGCCCTTGTGCGCACAACTTTTTTCGCACCCCCGCCCTGCCCGCTCCGCCCGCCCGCTCGGAACCCCTCCAGCCGATAACGCCCGCCCAGCCGGACCCAGAAATCCCGCGCCGCCCTTCGGTCCCGCCCGAACCCGTCCGATAGGAATCCCGCGGGGACATCTGGGACCGGCATCCGCCCGTCAATCCCTCGCCATTACGGATCACCCTCGGGCTGGTCTGGCCGATCGATTGCCAGCCGGCCCAGGAGCCAGGAGAAAGCCCATGATCGTTACACAACTGCATTCACACGCCCGGCGGATCTGTCCCGTCATCGCCACCGGTCTCGCGCTGATCGCCAATGTAGCCACGGGTGCGCCCGCTCAGACCCAGGTCGCGATCAAGGGCCTGCGCATCGTCGCCGAGCCCTACAACGCCGACTCGTCCATGCGCCCATTCAACTGGTTCGACGGCACGACGCTTGTCCTGCAGATCACCCACCCCGATGGCGGGCTGATTGTGTTCGACCACGACGCCAGCCGGCTCGACCGCTTCGTCGACGACCGCGGCACGGACCTGCTCGCCAAGCAACAAGACCCCGGCCAAGCGTTTAGCGCTTCCGGGTTCGAGCGCGAAGCGGACATCAGCGGCGATGGCACCACCGCGCTGCTCGAGCTAAGCGGCCCCTCGCTCCCAACCGACGGCGCCACCACCATCCAGGCCGAAGGTACCGCCGTGTTCCACACCGCGACCAGCCAAACAACATTCGCTCACGATGGCCTGGTCGTTCGCCCGGACGAAGAGTTCTCGGTCGGGCCGATCGCTTTCATCCTCACCGAGTCCGGCAAACCCGCGTGGGGCAGCGATCCGCTGGAGGTGACGATCGAGACCAAGCAGGACACGGCGCCAATCGCCGCGGTGCGGTTCTTCAACACCAACGGCGACCGCATCGCCGCGTCGCGCACCGGGACGATGACCTGGGGCGTCCTCGGAAAAACGACCACCCAATTCACTTACAGCCTGGGACAAGAAGCCAAAACGCTCGCGGTGGAGATCGACTACTGGACCGACATGGTCAAAACCGAAGTGCCGTTCGACGTCAGCGCATCCGTCGGCTTCTAGACTCGGTCCAGAGAACTCGAAGTGAAGCCGTGCCACTGGCGGCGCGTCCGCCAGTGCTTGCCGGAGAAAAACTCAAACCGCCCGGCGCCGAACCCCAAGCAACCCGCACACCCCGGCAAGGATCACCCCAACCGACGCCGGCTCCGGGATCGCAAACCCCAGCGGGTTGGCAAAGCTAACAAACGCGAAGACGAACTCCGTGTCTTCAAGGTCCAGCGGGGTGTCTAAATCGCGCGCTTGAATAATAAAATCGTCGCTGTCGTCTTCACCTTCGTATACAAGGATATTGTCATCCGGATGATCACCGATCATCCCAGCCGTCGTAAGAATCAATGAACCGGTATTCGGAGATTCACCCGGCACCGTCAGTCTGTAGACGCCGACACCATCGCGCACGAGCGTGAAGTCACCGGCCGACCTGATCTTGCTCCCATCGCCACCGATCCGCCCACCGATCAGATTCTCGGCGACGTACGAAACGAACACGAATCGGAACGGTTCATCCAGACCACTGGCAAGGCTGCCCTGGTTGTCGCGAACGCCCACCCGCCATGCATCGTTGGTGTCTGATACTCCGGCAGTGACGGCGTGGTCGGCATTGCTCGCGCCAACGACAAAAAGCATCCCGCTGTTACGCGAGTTTTGGCCCGGAATCGAAACGTCGTATCGGCCCGTCCCGACCCTGCTGACGGTGCCCGTGCCCAACCCCGGCGTCCCGGCCAGCAAGGCGCCGCCGCCGCTACCCAACCCGCCATGCCAACCCGCGGCAAACGAGAACCACGCTACCGACAGGTTCACATTCATCTCAGGGTTCGTTCCGTCGCCGCCCGCGACAGCCGGTGCCAGCCAGAAACCCCCGTTGGCGTCGTTGCCCGGTGGGCGGACGATCGGCCCGGGAACATCGATAATCCCGTTCAGCCCGTCGCGGCTGTGTTCGCGCACGTTCGCGATCAACACCCCCTCCGTCGGTAGCAACGGCTGATTGTTCCCGACGGCAGTGTTGTAATCACCACCATTAAACCCCTGGATCTTGAAGTCGAAGCCTACCGACCGCTGTAATTCGCCCATGAACTCAGGAACTTTGGGTGCGTGTTCATTGGAGATGGACGCGGCTAAGGCGGGGCCGCCTACCTCGATCAACGCGACACCCATACCCTGCGCGCACAAAAGAGGCGCGGTCGCAACCAATACGACCGCCGCGCCTATGGCGCACAACTGGTGCCTCATACCTACTAACACGCTGACGAGCCCTCCAGGACAGTGCTGATGGGACTCAGCATATGCCCGGAGCCCGGCCCGTCAAGAGACAATGCCGAAAAATCGCGGAAATTCTCGGCTCTAGCCGCTTATGGACACCTTGGTCATCTTGTCGCCCTGTGCGATCTTGTTGACCACGTCCTGCCCCTGGGTGACCCGCCCGAACACCGAATGCTTGCCATCCAGCCACGGCGTCGCCACGTGGGTGATAAAAAACTGCGACCCATTGGTGTTCGGCCCCGCGTTTGCCATCGACAGCACCCCCGGCCCATCGTGCTTGAGCCCCGGATCGACCTCATCCTCAAACGTATACCCCGGCCCCCCCGTCCCCGTCCCCTGGGGGCAGCCGGCCTGGACCATAAAGTCCGGGATCACCCGGTGGAAGGTCAACCCGTCGTAAAACCCCTGCTTAACCAGTTTCTGGAAGTTCGCACAGGTCTTAGGCGTCTTTTCGACGTGCAATTCCAGCTCGATCGTGCCCTTGCTGGTCTCTATGGTGGCGGTTTTCATGGTGATCCTTTCGCTAGGCTGATTAATAGAGTGCGACACGCGTGTCGACTGGTCGCGGTACGATCCGCCCGAGGCCGCTAGGATACGCCAGTTTATGAGAAAACGCTGACATTGGGCGAAAAATCCCAATAGACACATAATCCACCTAAGTACAATCATTTATGGCGTCTGATGCGTCGCACAAACTCGCCGCGTTCTCCGATGAACAGCTGATCGACCGCTACCGCCAGGGCAACGCCCATGCGTTCGCCACGCTGGTCGACCGCTATCAGCAGGAGTTATTCCACTTTCTGGTGCGATTCTGCGCGAATCGGGCCTCCGCGGACGACGTTTTCCAGGAAACGTTCCTCCAGGTACACCGCTCAATCGATACATTCGATACAGATCGGCGGTTTCGGCCTTGGCTTTTTACGATTGCGGCGAACAAAGCACGGGACTTCCTACGTAAGAACAAGAAGCAGCGGACCGTGTCCCTGTCGACCCCGGCGATCCCGGGGGATGATTCAGGACGCGGGTATCTGGATATCGTGGAGTCCGACCTCCCGCTGCCGGACGACCTGGCCCACCAGAACGAGCTGGGCGAGCTGGTCCGTGAGGTTGTCGAGTCGCTGCCGGACCACCTGCGTGAGGTGCTGGTGCTGGCCTATTTCCACAAGTTTCCGTATCGCGAGATCGCAGACATGCTTGAAATCCCCATCGGAACCGTCAAGAGCCGGCTGCACTCAGCCGTGGGGACGTTCGGGCAGGTCTGGCGGTCCCGTTACAACGAGCAATAAGCCACGAGGGGCGATCAGCGTATGGACCCAACCGACATGCCCGCCAAGCCGATCACAACGCTAAGCCCGGCCGACCGGCAGGCCGTCGACGCGTTGATCGAAGCGGCTGCTCGCGGCACAGCAGCGCTCAAGCTTGCCGGTTTCGATGAAGACGCCACAACCGTGATGCCGCTGCCCGCCGGCGACGGGACGCGGGCCGAGCGGGCATCGAAACTCCTCGCCCTGATCGGGCATTGCCCCACAGTCAACCCTTCCGACGACCTGGTCCACCGCACACTGACAAAAATCAATACTGAGGGGTTCAAGCAACCCGTTTATCAATCGTTTGGCTACGGGTTAGCCGGGCCTTCGTTCCGCTGGTCGGACCTGCTCGGCGTCGCAGCCGTCATCATGATCGGGTTCTCGCTGATTTGGCCGGTGCTTGAACGGTCGCGTGCGGATGCGCGGCGCATCGAGTGTGCGAACAACCTCGCCGCGGCCGGCGCTGCGATCGGGTCGTACGCGGCCGACCACAGCAACACGCTGCCACGCGGCAACATCCAGCCTGGCTCGGTGTGGTGGAACGTCGGGCAGGCCGCGAGCGAAGAGGGGCCGATCCAATCTAATTCGGCGCACCTCTACCTGCTGATCCGCGAAGGCTACGCCCACTCGCACGCACTGACCTGTCCCGACAACGTCAACGCTCCCGACCGCCTCGACCCGCACAACCACGACTGGGCATCCGCACCGGCCGTCTCGTACAGCTACCAGAACCAATACAACGAACAGCCGACGCGGCTCGACGGGATCCCGGACATGGCGATCCTCGCGGACAAGAACCCGCTGTTCGCGGCGCAGGCTGCACGCGGCATCGGCCTGGCGTATCGTGGTGACCTCGCCCCCAACACCGCCAGCTCGTCGCACGGCGAGCGCGGGCAAAACATCCTCACCGCATCCGGCCAGGTCCTCTGGTCCGAGTCGCCGGTCATCGGTGACAACGACAACATCTGGCTGATCCGCGGCGTCGACCAGTATCAGGGCACGGAAGTGCCCGACGCGCCACAAGACGCGTTCCTCGTGCCGTAAGCCTTTCGCCAGCAATCGAGCAAAGTAACATCGACGTTTTACCGATTCATCCTGCGATATCGTTGCGCGTTCGCGCCGCGGCGAGCGCCTGTGCGACAAGTGCGTCGTGATCCAACTCACCGGCCGGCAGCCAATGAACACCGCGGAACCGGCGCAACCAGGTGCGCTGGGTTTTCGCGAAGCGGCGAGTCAGGATCTTGGTCTTCTCAAACGCATCCTCGATCGAGTACTCGCCGCCCAAGTGGGCGAGCACCTGTTTGTAGCCAAGCGCCTCGCGCGCCTGCGGCCCGAGCAACCCGCGCTCGGCCAGGTAGCGGACCTCGTCGGGCAGGCTTTGCGCGATCACTTCCGATCCCTCGCGCGATGATTCGTCCGAAGCGTTCTGGGGAAAATACATGTCCCGCACACGCCGGTTGATCCGCCGATTGATCAACTCGGTCGGCCAATCCAACCCAATTAACACCGGGTCAAACCGATACCCCGCTTCAGTCGTCATCGACGATGCTGTCGGCTCAGCCCACTGCGTCTGAAACTCACTGATCGGCTTGCCCGTCAGGTGAAACACCTCCAGCGCACGGACCAGCTTCTTGCGATCATTCGGGTGGATGCGCTCGGCAGCATCGGGATCGACAGCGCGTAACCGCTGGTGTAATTCCCCGCTTGATGCCACCTCGAGACCGGCGCGGAACACCGGGTCGTGCCCCGGCGCATCGAACAACCCTTCGAGCAGTGATCTGAGATACAGGTTCGTCCCACCAACCAGAATTGGGCAGATTCCGGAACCCTGTAGATCAACGATCAGTGCTTCGGCTCGCGCCAGCCAGTCGGCCACGGTGAAACGCTCGGTCGCCTCTACGATATCGATCAGGTGATGCGGGACGCGGCCGCGCAGCTCGGCCGGCGGTTTGGCCGTGCCGGCGTCGAGGTGTTTGTAGACCTGCATCGAGTCGGCACCGATCACTTCACCACCAAGCGCTTCAGCCAACGCGACGGCGAGTTCGCTCTTACCGCCCGCGGTCGGGCCGAGGATCACCACGGGGCGTATTGCGACGTCGTTGGCCATGGCGGCATTCTAAGCGGGCTAGGCGCAGCGGCCCCGCTGCGAGCCGACCGCAGTGACTCAATTGGTCATGAGTGCGATGTCCGGCAGTCGGGGAAGAAGCGATTCGATCTGCGTGAATTCGATTGGACCGGAGTATTGAAGCCGACGAAACAAGCGGTAAACAGAGCGCCGCACCGGCCGCCGCTCACCGAAGTGGCGGAGCATATCCACCATCCCCTGTGCGATGCCGAACACCGCGTGGCGTCGGAGCCCGCGGCCTTCGAGAGGTCGGCGCAACTGATTCAGTGTCGCGCCCGCAAGGTGGACCGGCAGGTTAATAAGCGGCGTGTTGTGCCATGGGAAGAGCACAAAGTTGCGAGCCAGGTAGCGCGTCTGCACCGGTGAGCTGCGCGTCGAGGATTCGTTGTGGAGGATAAAATCGCCGCGCCCCAGGCGGGTGATGTACCCGAGGTTCAGCAGGCGGATGCAGTAGTCGCGCTCCTCGCCGCGGTTGTAGAGCATCGCGCGGTATCCGCCTAACTGCAGAAACAGATCCCGGCGCAATGCGTGCGACGTCCCGACGAAGTGCTCACAGGCCCAGACGCCGTCGCGATCCGGTGGTGGCGGTGTGCGGACGATCGTTTGGCCTAGCACATCCTTGTAGGGGATCGTTACGGCGCCGACGCGCGGGTGATCGAAGTCGGCCAGAGTCTGATCGATGATGTCGGGCGTCCCGAACACCGCGTCGTCGTCGATTGACACGATCACCGGCGCAGCCGCCAACGATCCTGCCCGGGTCCGCTGGACGATCAGCCCTTGCGATACAGCGCTCGCCTCAATACGGACGCCAGGGAACTCATCGAGCACCATCTGCGATGTGCCGTCGGTCGAACCGTCGTCAACGACCAACACTTCGATGTCGGCCGTCTGTTCGAGGCACGAGCGGAGCGCGTTGCGTAGCTCGTCTTTGCGGTTGCGCGTCGTGATGACCACCGTCGCCCGCGGGTTTGGGCTGAGCATGCGGTGATTATACGGGCCGGCTGATCGGCGACACGGGGTCGTGGAAGCCGGCCAACGCGCGGCGGGGGTGGCGGGTTAGGGATCGAGTTTTATCGGGTTTTATGCTACGATGGTGTGTTCGAGCCCGGGGCAAACCAAGAGGAAATCCATGAGCGAACCATCCGACAAGGGGCCGTTAAGCGCCCGCGACACACTCAATACCGCGATCGGCAGCCGCACGGTTTATCGCCTCGACGCCCTGGCCAAGCAAGGGCTCGGCGATGTCGCCACGCTGCCGTACTGCATCAAGGTTCTGCTCGAGGCATGCCTGCGCAACTGCGACGGGCACCTGGTCACCGAGGATGATGTCAAGGCGTTGGCGAGTTACAACGCGCGCAAGGTCGGCGAGACGGAAGTCCCGTTCATGCCCGGCCGCGTTGTGCTGCAAGACTTCACCGGCGTGCCGGCCGTGGTCGACCTCGCCGCGATGCGCGCCGCGGTGGTCCGCATGACCGGCGATCAATCCAGTGCCGCCAAGGTCAACCCGCTGGTCCCCTGCGACCTGGTGATCGATCACTCGGTGCAAGTCGATGCGTTTGGATCGGCGACGGCGCTGACGATTAACAGTGAGAAGGAGTTTGAGCGCAATCAGGAGCGCTACCAGTTCCTCAAATGGGGCCAGCAGGCGTTCGACAACTTCCGCGTCGTCCCGCCCGCGACGGGCATCGTCCACCAGGTCAACCTTGAGTACCTGGCCAAGGTGGTTTGGGATGACGGCAAGACGCTGTTCCCCGACAGCCTGGTCGGCACAGATTCGCACACGACGATGATCAATGGCTTGGGCGTCGTCGGCTGGGGCGTTGGCGGGATCGAAGCCGAAGCGGTCATGCTCGGACAACCTGTTTATATGCTGATCCCCGAGGTGGTCGGCTTCAAGCTCACCGGGAAGCTTGCGGAGGGTTGCACCGCGACCGACCTGGTGCTGACCGTGACCGAGATGCTCCGCGAGCATGGTGTGGTCGGACGGTTTGTCGAGTTCTTCGGGCCCGGGCTGGCCGACATGCCGCTGGCCAACCGCGCGACGATCGCCAACATGGCACCCGAGTACGGCGCGACGATCGGCTTCTTCCCGGTCGATGAGCGCACCACGCAGTACATGCGGCTGACCGGGCGGGACGAGGCGCTAATCGAAACCGTCGAGCAATACTGCAAGCTGCAAGGGCTGTGGCGAGACGACCAGCGCACGATCCAGTACTCGTCGCAGTTGGAGCTGGACATGGGCACGGTCGAGCCGTCACTGGCCGGGCCCAAACGCCCGCAAGACCGAATCGCGCTGAGCGCGATGCAAACGCAATGGGAGCAGGACCTGGTCAACACGTTCGGCAAGCCGAGCCCGGCGAAGCGTGCGACCGTGAAGAGTTGGGAGGACGACGGCGGGCAGGTATCGGCCACCGCGACCGCTGTCGCAACGGCGGAGCCCGCGTCCCAAGGCATACCGGTCGAATGGAATGGAAAATCGTTCGCACTCGAGCACGGGGCCGTGGTGATCGCAGCCATCACGAGCTGCACCAACACATCAAACCCGGACGTGATGGTCGCAGCCGGACTGGTCGCACGAGCGGCGGCGAAGCGTGGGCTGCAGAGCAAACCCTGGGTGAAGACGTCGCTGGCCCCGGGGTCGAAGGTCGTGACAAACTACCTTGATAAGTCGGCGCTGACCGCCGACCTCGAAGCACTCGGATTCCACACGGTTGGATATGGCTGCACAACATGCATCGGCAACTCCGGTCCGCTGCCCGAACCGATCAGCCAGGCAATCAATGAGCACGATCTCGTCGCCTGCTCCGTGCTCTCAGGCAACCGCAACTTTGAGGGTCGCATCGGTCCGGACATCAAAGCCAACTACCTCGCCTCACCGCCGCTGGTCGTCGCCTACGCGCTCGCGGGTACGGTCAACATCGACCTGGTGAACGACCCGATCTGCATTGATCGTGACGGGGCCGAGGTTTATCTCAAAGACATCTGGCCGACGCAGGAGTTGGTGCAGAACACTGTTGCCGACTGCGTGAAGCGAGAGCAGTTCACCGAGCAGTACGCGAACGTCTTCGAAGGTTCCGACGAGTGGAAGGCCGTCTCGACGAGCACCGGCTCACTGTACGCATGGGACACTAATAGCACCTACATCCAGGAGCCACCGTTTTTCACAGGCCTAAGCGCCGAACCCTCGGCGATCGCACCGATTCGAGCGGCCCGCTGCCTGATGAAGCTCGCGGACTCGGTCACGACGGACCACATCAGCCCGGCCGGCGCGATCAAGGCCGACAGCCCGGCGGGCAAGTACCTGGCCGAGAACGGGATCCCGGTCAGTATGTTCAACAGTTACGGGTCTCGGCGCGGCAACGATCGGGTGATGACCCGCGGTACATTCGCGAACATCCGTGTGCGCAACCAACTCGCCCCGGGCACCGAGGGCGGGTGGACGACGGACCTGATCGACGGCGAAGTCAAGCCAGTCTACGACGCGGCGATCCATTACCGAGAAACCAACACCCCGCTGGTCGTGTTGGCCGGGAAGGACTACGGGATGGGGTCCAGCCGCGACTGGGCCGCGAAAGGGACGTTCCTGTTGGGCGTCAAAGCGGTGATCGCGGACAGCTTCGAACGCATCCACCGCAGCAACCTGGTCGGGATGGGCGTCCTGCCGCTTTGCTTCAAGAACGGGCAGACGGCCGACTCGCTTGGGTTGACCGGGCACGAAGTATTCGACGTGGATGTCGATGACTCGTTAGCACCGCGACAGGACGTGCTCGTTACGGCGGCCAAGCCCAATGGATCAAAGGTCGAGTTCACCACGATCTGCCGGATCGATACGCCCGTCGAGGTGGACTACTACCGAAACGGTGGGATCCTCCACACCGTGCTCCGCAAGATGGCCAAGTCGTAAGGCCGATCACGGCTGCACGAACACGCCGGCGTGCTGAGCGGGCAACCGGTTGGTGCCGGGCGGCAGCCACAGGTAGATCGAATCAATCAATCGGTATGACGTGTAGCCGTGGCGCTGCGCGAAGTGGGCAAGCGGCACGTCATAGTGCGCCGGCACCATCCCGGTCATGATTGCGGCCGGCATCTCCTGGCTGATTGAGGCATCAATGTTCGTGTCGCCGACCAGTCGCAACCGCATCTGCTGATCCAAAGGAACAAGCGGCGCGACTCTGGATGAGATGATCCCGGTGGCGAGTTGCTCGTAGATCTCACCGCCGCTTTGGAGCACGGGGATTGGCGAGAGGGTCAGGACCTTGCCGTTGATGCCCTGTCGCTTTAGGTGATCGGCAACAAGCGAGTGATATCGCCACGACAGGTCGGGCCGCATCTCGTAGAACGTCTTGCGATGCCAGCGCGGGCCGGCGTAGCAAAGCGCGATCGACACCAAGCCGGCCCACAGCATCACCGCCCCACGCCGGTAGGGGTAGTCTGCGTACCGGATCACATACCCCACCGCGGCAGCAACCCCCAAAGCGACAAATGGGACGGCCGCATAGTAGTACTGGCCGAACGTCGGCGTGGGGATGAACGAGGTGAGCGCGGCGAGCGCGGCAGCGCCCGCGGTCAGGCGCAAGTAGAACCAATCTCGCGCCTCACGTCCCTCAGTCGGCCGACGCCGCAGCCCGAGCATGACAGCCGGGCAGAGCAGCCCGATCGCCGCGCCCACGACGGCGAGGTTGCCCGGCTCGACCAGGAACTTGCCCATGAACATTACTTTCGGCCCGAAGGTGTTCGCGGCCCAGGGCTCGCGGTCGAGCATGTATTGAAGGTTCACCAACGGGAAGCCGAACGTGCAGAATCGGAACGATTCGGGCACCATCGCCAGCAGCGCGATGGTTGGAATCAGCGGGACGGCTGCAGAGACGAGCAACGCCGCGGTAATTTGTAACCGTTGACGGCCAGGCCGGTGCGTCGAAAGGAGTGCTGTCACGACAAACAGGATCAGGAACGGCGCCCACGTGATTCGCGCGCCGATCGCCAAGCCGACCAGAACACCGGCCAACGCGGCCCAGATCACAGGCCGAGTCGCACGCGTGATCGAAACAAACAGCGCCAGCGTTGCAAGCAACGCCAGTGTGATCGTGGTGTCGTGGTTCCAACCGGTGCCGCTGGTGATCAGGAACGTCTCACTGCACACGATCATGACGACCGTAGCCAACGCGGCGAGTAGCGACCCGATCGGACGGTTAAACTGAAAAAACGCCGCGACAGCGACGGACGAGATCGCCAACCAGGAGAAGATACCCGAGACCACCCTGACCGACAGCATCAGGTCGTCTGAGAAGGTGAACATCGCCGCGTATGCGATCACCAGGTTCGGAAGGTGGAAGTAGGGGTAGTCCAGAATCGGGACCAGCCCCTCACGGGCCAACAGCGCGCCAGACGCGATGAACTGGTGCTCATCGATATGGAACCGCGCGTATTCGACCGAGTACCACAGCGACCAGGGCATCAGCAGCGCGAGCGTGGCGAGCAGCAGCGCGAGCGCAACGATGCGGTCAGCGCGCGGGTAGGTCGTCGGCTCGGTGGTGACAGAAGGCATCGTACCGATCCGATCGGCTCGATCGGCGTACTTCTTTGGGGGAACATCAGTCGTCGTGGCGAGTTAGGCAGCGCGGGCACGGGTGGCCTACATCTCGTCCGTCGCGGGTCGCCGTACGGCCGATAACGGTGGCGGGTCGCGATGACCGAGCACTGGCTGCCATAGCCGCCCGTCGCGCGGGAGCCACAGCAACCAGAATGTCTGAGCGGGCCCTTCGTATCGGACGGTGTGATCGCCTTGTTCCAAGCGGAGGCGTCGGGTGTGGACGGGCTGACCGTCAATCCAAACCCGTCCGTTGGTCACCACACTTCCCGGTTGGAGGAAGTACTCGCCATCACGGACAGCGTGGAACGGGGCGGTCATGACGGCGTCGGGCTGAGCGTCCGGTCTTGCGTCGTATCGGCGGCCCCACACGTCGATGTCGCGGGCGTAGGGTTGATAATGTTCGCGCAGGAACTGCTTGAGCTCCGGGGGCAATGAGCGGTAACGCGTGTCCCGGACACTGACCGTGCAGCCAGCCTCGCGGATCGCGCTCGGGACTTCCATCTTGAGCAGCGCACCCCATGACGACTGGAGGTAACGCGGAGTGTAAAAATAGAAGTAGGCGTGCGGGCGTGTCACGGCCATGCCGCTGCTGTCGTGCACCGAATCATCGGGATCGGTCAAAGCGCCAACGGTCTGAAATAACGCGCGCTGGGTGTGATTCGGTGTCCGCATGTCCCGCTGATACAGAAACTGGTAGCGGTAGAGGTGACACGCAACAAGCAATATCGCAGCACCTGACAAGACCGACATGACCCGGCCTGTCCAACGACCCTTGCGGTATAGAGTCACTGCTTGATCCGCACACCATACAAATCCCCGCGCTGCGAAAAGGCAGAACATCCCGGCTACCGGGACCAGGCTGTACTCGTAGGGCGCCGGCTGCACGACGAATGAAACTACACAACTCACGAACGCCATCACGAGCAAGACGTCTGGCTGCCACATGGATCGGTTGGGGAGGAATAAGCGAAGCAGCGTCGCACCCAACCCGACCGCGGCGAGCGGCAACAGCCAGGGATACGGCATCACAAGCGCATCAAGCATCGGCCGGTGCCAGCCAAACCCGGCGAAGTTTTCCTGGAACTCGATCGGCCACAGCACACACCAGCGGTAGAACGCCCACCAGCTCGACGTCAAGCTGAGATAGGTTGCGACACCAGCCCATACCGTGCCAAACCCGACGATGAACCACGCCGGCTTGCGCAACAGTCTTTCGGGATCACGACGTCGATTCCAGAACAGATCGACCGCCAACGCGACGGCGAAGATCGACCCGTAGACCACGGCCTTTTGAGACGCCCAGCATGCCAGCCCCAGCGAGAGTCCCGACAACATGGCGGCTGCCTGATCGCCCCGCCGCTTCCCTCGGAATAGATTCAACAACGCGATCGCACCAAGAAACAACGCGAACGCCAACCCGTCCGGGCGGATCTGCAGGGCGTGGCGGATGAACGGGATGACGGACAGCAACATGATCGGCGCGATGAGCGCCCGCCACCGCAGCGTGTCGCGATCGATCCGCCATGCGCTCCACAGCGCCAATAATACCACCGGCCACATCGCAACCCGGAGCACCCACACGCCGGACGGGTCATCCCCGACGGCTAGCATCGGCAATGCGGATAGTTGGTAGACCAGCGGGAAGTGGTGCTCGTAGAAGTCGCGGAACGGGACGCTACCCTGCGAGACCAGCCACGCGGCATGCGCGAAGACAAACTCATCACACTCATAGCGCATGATCAGCGACAGCCACACCGCCGCGCCGCCCAGGAACAGCAAGACGGCTACGGCAGCGGCACGGGTGTACCGCACCCAAGGCTGCGTGTCGGTCTGATTATCGCGCTGATCCATTTCAAGCCTCATCGATGCCACCCCGCCCTCCATCACCCCCACGACAGCTACACCTGCGCACAGGTACCGCCCGGATGCGGGCAACGCATCTGTTTCCTCATCGGCCCACCCCCTGATCGGGTGTAGCCGAATCGTCCAATGTGGGATTGAATTCGTGTCGCCGAAGCCCGGCCGGCTAGACGTCGAGGTTCTTGACTTCCAAGGCGTGCTCTTCGATGTATTGGCGGCGCGGCTCGACATCCTCGCCCATCAGGATGCTAAACAGTTGCTCAGCCTGGCTAGCCGCGTCCCAGGTGACACGCAGCAACACCCGGTTGCCCGGGTTCATCGTCGTCTCCCAGAGTTGCTCGGCATCCATCTCGCCCAGACCCTTGAACCGCTTGATCTCCAGTCCGTGCTTGCCCTCATCGAGGATCGCCGCCACGACCTGCGACAGCCCGGCCACCTCGGTGACACGCTCGACGCCCTTGCTGTCCTGATTGTGCAACGCGAAACGCGCCGGCAGGCGCTCGCCACTGGCCGCGGTAACGAGTTGGGTATCCCAGTCGTCAACCGGCAATCCGAGCGAATCAAGACGCTGGATCAGCTTCTCGATCTCCTCGACCTCGTGCAGTTCCTTGCGGATAGCCCCTGCTCGCGGCGCTACGTCGCTGTCTTTGGGAGCTTCGTCGGTCGCGTTCTCGCCGATCACACTGTCAAGCTCAGGATCGGTCTCGCGGAGTTTGTGCTCGCGTGCGTAAGCTTCTTCGGCCTTAGGAGACCAGAAATAGTGGGGCTCTCTGGCGGAACGTCGTTCGGAGCGGCTCGCATCAGGCTGAGCCGCCGCGCTGACATCCGATACCCATAGCAAGATGCGTGGCAGGCGGTTCTCCCCCTGAGGGTCCTTCGCCCGCTGAGCGATCAGATCGGTGAAGCCGATCCCGCGGCGCTCAACAATGCCCGCCTGCTCAGCCAGTTGCTCCAATAAGTCGAACGCCTCGTCCAACCCCGCGCCCTCGATCCGACGGTCCTCACCATCCGCGGCGCGCACGACGAGCCCCGAGCCTTCCCGCCCAAGGTTGGCCAGGACCTGACGCATGCGTTTCTCGTGAAGGACGTACTCGCTCTTCTTGTTGCGGGTCACCTGATAGAGCGGCGGCTGGGCGATATAGATCCTGTTCTGGCGGATCAGCTCCGGCATCTGCCGGAAGAAAAATGTCAGTAGCAGCGTGCGGATATGCGACCCGTCCACGTCGGCGTCGGTCATGATGATGATCTTGCCGTAGCGCAGCTTGCTGATGTCAAAGTCGTCCGCACCGATCCCGCAGTTGAGCGCCTGGATGATCGTACGGATTTCCTCGAAACCGAGGATCTTGTCCAGCCGGGCCTTCTCAACGTTCAGGATCTTGCCCTTCAACGGCAGGATCGCCTGGATGCTGTTGTCGCGCCCGGCCTTTGCCGAGCCACCGGCGGAGTCGCCTTCGACCAGGAAGATTTCGGACTGGCCGATGTCTTTTGACGTACAGTCGTAGAGTTTGCCTGGCAGCCCGGCGGTATCCAGTGCGCCCTTGCGGCGGGTTAATTCGCGGGCCTTGCGCGCGGCTTCGCGGGCCTGGGCGGCCATGATGCCCTTCATACAAATCCGCTTGGCGTCGGCGGGGTGTTCCTCCAGCCATACGCCGAGGCGCTCGCCGACCGACGTATTCACAAACGACTCGACCTCGCTGTTGCCGAGCTTGGTCTTGGTCTGACCCTCGAACTGCGGCTCGGACACTTTGACCGAGAGCACCGCGGCCATGCCCTCGCGCAGGTCGTCACCGGTCGGGGCCTGGTCGTTTTTGAGGATATTGTTGTTGCGCGCGTAGTTGTTCAGCGTGCGGGTGAGCGCCGTCTTGAACCCGGACAGGTGTGTCCCGCCCTCGATCGTGTTGATGTTGTTCGCGAAACAAAGAATCGTTTCGTTGTAGGACGTGTTGTATTGGATCGCGACCTCGCAAACCAAGCCGGCCGCTTCGTCCTGGGCGTGGAAGTAGATTGGTGGGTCGATCAGGACGGACTTGCCCTCGTTGATCGCGACAACGAACTGCGCAATCCCGTCGGGGTAATTGAACGTATCGGACCGGCCGTGGCGTTCATCGTCGATGCTGATATTCAGCCCGGGGTTGAGGTAGGCAAGCTCTCGCAGACGGCCGGCGAGCGTCTCGTATCGGAACTCGGCCTCGGGAAAGATGTCCGGATCGGGCTTGAAGTTGATCTTCGTTCCGGTCTTGGTGCGCTGGCCAACCACTTGTAGTGGCTTGGCCACGGCACCACGTTTGAACGACATCGCGTGCAGCTCACCGCCACGGGCGATCTCGACCTCGAGCCACTCGGACAGCGCGTTCACCACACTGGCACCAACGCCGTGCAATCCACCGGAGACTTTGTAGGAGTCGTGATCGAACTTACCCCCGGCGTGCAGCACGGTCATCACGATCTCGACCGTCGGCCTGCCGGTTAGCTTCGGGTTGTCATGCTGGTACGGGCCAACGGGGATCCCCGGCCCGTCGTCGATCACCGCGACCGACCCGTCGGCATGAAGCTTGATGCCGATGTTGGCGCACCGCCCAGCCATGTGCTCGTCGATTGAGTTGTCGACAATCTCATAGACCAGGTGATGCAACCCGCGCGCGGTGGTGTCACCGATGTACATGCCCGGCCGCTTGCGCACGGCGTCGAGACCCTCGAGCACCTTGATATTCGACTCGGTGTAACTGCCGTCAGGGGTCACGGGCTTCGGCAACGACGCGCCGAGGCCGGCGGACAACGGAGCAGCGCTGGTGTCTTTCATATGAGCCGATGCTTTCCACAGTAGGCGGTGAGGCACCGCCCCCAATCTGCGTAAAAAGAGACCCGCCACCGCCCGACCATCCCGGGGCGCTCGCGGGTCATTTTGCGGCGTTCCCAGACGGTGAATTGTAGCCGTTTCGCGAGCGAATCACCAGTCAAATTTACGCGCCAATCGGGCGTCACGGCCACCGCGGACCACCAGTCGGGCGACGGTACCGGCGCGTGCCGATGGGGCCTCGCAAGGTGTCGTGTGTCAGGCTGTTAGGAGGCGGTTGTTCGGCCGACGCGGCATCGCCGGATCAGAGCGGGCTTCAGGACGGATCGTCAACGGTGCCAGCCGGCTCGGGCGGGGCATGATCGGGGCCTGGTGAGGGCGCGACCTGTGGCGCCTCGCCCGCCTCGACCGCGCTGATCTTGGCCCACAGACGCTCGGCCAACCCGTCCAATTCAGGGTCCGTCAGCGCGGTCGCCTCAGTCTCCTGCAACGCCGTCTGCGCACGATGCCAGATCGCTGCCGCCTGTTCGATATCGCCTGCACGGAACAACGCGTCGCCGAGGTGGTCGAGGATCACCGGGTACTCACCACCGAACGCCGCGCGCGACCGGCGCAACCAAGTGACCGACTCGTCGAACCGACCGAGCTTGTAGAGAACCCACCCCATCGAGTCGAGGTAGGCGGCGTTGTCCGGGTCGGCGGTAACGGCCCGCTGAATCATTTCGTGGGCGCGGTTCAATCGATCGCCACGGTCGATCCAGGCATAGCCAAGCGCATTGTTGGCCGCGGGATGGTCCTGGTTGAGTTGTAGCAAATCACTAAGAAGCGCCTCGCTGCGTGGGTGATCGCCGCGGGCGTTGACCAGCATCGCCCACTCGAACATCAACGCCTGGGCCGACTCGGGACTCTGGCCAATCGATCGCTCATAAAGTTGATCGGCATCGTCGGGTCGGTCGGCGTCGTTAAGCGCCCGCGCCATCAGGACCACCACGGACGGGTCGTCGGGATCGGCATTGGCGAGCACGGGCTCGAGCACACCGACGGCCTGATTCGGGTTGCCGTGCCGCAGGTACAGAATCGCCAGCGCCTGGGCGCGCTCGACGCCCTCAGGTTGAAGCATCAAGAGGCGTTCGGTGCACTCGTAGACACGGCCGGCGTTGTGTGTTCGTTGAAAATGCCGCTGTGCCAGCCGCAAAGCGGCTTCGTCCATCGCGTCGTCCGCCAGCCGACCGTCGATCCACGCGCTAAGCGCGATCGGGTCGCCGCCCTGCACGACGATCTCGAACAGCCGATCGAGCGTCGTGAGGTGTTGGACGCGCTCCGGCCAGAGCAACTCGATCAGTCGCGTCGCGGTCACGGCGGTCTTCGCGTCGTCCTCCAACCGCCGGTACAGCCGCAGCGCCATCCCCAGCGACTGCGGATCATCGTCGCGACCATTGAGAAACCCGTCGAGGAGGTCCACGGCCTCGTCCTGCCGATCGCTGCGAGCCAATAGCCCGAGCAGCGCCTCTAACGCCGCCGCATCGTCTGCATTTTCGTCCACCAACCGCCGCAGGATTGGCTCGGCCTGGCTCGTTCGCCCGGCCGCTTCCAGTAGTTTTCCCTGCTCCAACCGCGCGACACGCGAGCGAGGGATCGCGGAGAGCATGCGGCTGACCAAGGCCTTGTACTTGCGTGGCGCATCGGGCAGTCGGCCGGAGTCGTACAGGCTGAGCAATTGCTCATACAGCGCTTCGGACCGCGGGTGCGCTTCGAGCGCACCTGAAAGCGTTTCATCGGCGCCCGTGAGGTCGCCGGTCATCAGTTGCAGTGATGCCTTCTCAATCGGCCACTCGACATTCTCAGACTGTTGCTTAATCAACTCCTCTAACAGCACCATTGCTTCGTCGCTTCGCTTGGTCTCATTGAGTAGGCGCAGCCGCAGCCGCACCACCGCTGGATCCGATCGCTCCAACAGCCCGCGTAAAACATCCTCGGCACGGCTGTACTCCCGTTGATCCAGCAGAAACCCCGCAAGGGCAACCCGCGCCGCCGACGGAGAATCTGTGACCGCACCAACCTCGGTCAATGCATCGATTGCATCATCAAGCCGACCGAGCCGACCGAGAGCCACGGCGGAAATCAACCGCCCGATCGGGCTGGCTTGGGTTGCTTGCGGCAGCGCCTGCACACCGCCCGACACATCCTCAGGATCGCCAACGGCGTCGAGCAGGATCGCGATGTACCGCTCGGATGCTGCCGGCAGCGCAGTGAGGATTCGAGCGGTCGCGGCAACCGCGCCATGCGCGGGCTCGCTTTCAGATGCCGCCGCGACTTCTTTCTGTATCAACAACTCGAAGCTGGCCCTGTCAGCCGGATAAGCATCAAGGTGCTTGTTGAGAAACGCACGGGCTGGTCGATCGGCCAACAGACCCGCAACGGCGACCGCGATCCCCGACTTGTTGTCGCCGCGGTCATACACCTTGAGCAATGCCCGCGCCAGGCGCTTGCGGCTAACCCCCTGCTCGGACAGGTAGGTCACCAGCCGCAGCGCGTCTTCGCCCGCACGTGTTTGGCCGACGTGCTCGAGCACCACTCGGATCGCGTCACGCGGTTGCGAGAGGCGAAGGTGCGTGTACACCAGACGGGGCACCAGCGCGCTGCGGTACGACCAGTTGCCCCCGAGTGCCTGGTTGTATGCACCCAGCGCATCGCGGGGCCGGCCCAGCCGGTGGTATGCATCCGCGACCGCGGTCCACGTCGACCCCTGCTGTTGGCTGAGCACAGCCAGCTCGCGGACCATCCGTGTTGTGCGGTTGAGTTTGGGGCTGCGCTCCAGGTAAGACGTTAGCTGCTCGACCGCGGCCAACTCGTATCCCTGCTGGATCAGCGCGTTGCCTAGGTAGTACTCGATCAGCGGGATCAGCGCCGGGTCGTCGTGCTCACGGTCGATGCTCACCGCGTGGGCGAGCGTTGCGATCGCATCGGACCACCGGCCTTGGGATACGGCGAATCGACCGAGCAGGAACAGGCTGTCGACGTCGCGCGGGTTCTGAGCGACGGCTTTCTCAAGAAACATCGCGCCATGCACGCGGTTGCCCGATCGGGTGTAGATCGTCCCGAGCAGACGCAGGATCTCAAAGCTGTTGGGTGCGAGTTGCTGGGCGGACCGCAGTTGGCGGATCGCATTGAAACTCTCGCGGTTCAACCACGCCTGGCGGGCAGCCATGTATGCGCGTTGCGCGGCTAACGGAGGCTCCTCGGGCTCCGGTAGCTCACCTGTGTCTTCCGCTCTAACAGCTAGATAATCCGGAATAGTGATGGTTTCGAGCAAGGCCGTGAGCGACATCCTCGCGCGGTCGCCGGCTTCGCCGGTTTTGGTCGCGACGATCGATGCTTCCAGGCCAGGCGGGATCGGGACATCGGCCGCCTTCTGGCCCAACCCGCCGCCGATGGACAACGCCCCACCCGGCCCGGCGGCGCACCCTGCGACGCTCATCACCAACACGACCCACACCGATCGAAGTGCGATCGATCCGAGCCGCGACAACACAACCAATGGTTTTCCGCCGCCCGCCCTGACCGTCAAGATGCGCATCGGGTAAGTCCCGCTCAGTCGGCCGTCACGGCACGATCTTGTTGACGCTGTAGCTGATGATGGCCGTCGCGCCGGCCCGAACAAGCTGAGGGACCAACTCGCGCTCGACCCGGTCCTCAACGATGGCCTCAACGGCCACCCACTGATCATCGGCCAGCGTGTTGACGGTCGGTGATTTCTCGCTCGGCAACAATGCCAGGATCCCGTCGAGATGTTCGCGTGGGACGTTCATCTTGATCCCGACCTTCGACCGCGCCGAGATCGCTCCCTTGAGCAGCAGCACGAGGTCTTCGATTTTATTCCGCTTGGCAGCGTCGTTCCACGAGTCGTGATTAGCGATCAGCCGTGTCGTGCTCGTTAGGATTGTGTCGATGACGCGCAGGTTGTTCGCACGCAGGCTCGACCCGGTCTCCGTCACGTCGACAATCGCGGAGACGAGGCGGGCCTTGACCTCAGTCGCACCCCAACTGAACTCAACCTTCTTGATCGGGATCTCGCGCTCGGCGAAATAGCGGTTCGTCGCGTTGATCAACTCGGTCGCAATGATCCCGCCGGCCAGATCCTCAGGCCGCTGCACCGGCGACTCCTCCGGCACAGCCAACACCCACCGCACGGGTTTGCGGGTGGCCTTGGAGTAATTCAGCTCGACAACATCCTGGACGGACGACTCATTCTCAACAACCCAATCGTGCCCGGTGATCCCGATGTCGATCACCCCGTCCTCGACGTAGCGGCTCATCTCCTGCGCCCTGAACATCACCAGAGAGAACGACGGCTCATCGATTTGCGGGAAGTACGACCGGTCGCGCGTGCTGATCTTGTACCCGGCGCGGGAAAACAGATCGATCGTGGATTCCTGCAGGCTGCCCTTGGGCACGCCGATCCGCAGGGTTGCGCCGGTCTCGGTCGGGCGATTCATGATTGGCATTCCGTCATCGGGTGCGGGCGGGCGCGGGCGCTACCGCTTCTTGGCTGTCTTCTTGGATTTCTTCTTAACCGTTTTCTTCGCGGTCTTCTTGCTCTTCGACCCGCCGCCGGCTGCACGCTTGGGCGACGCCGGCGGGATCGGCTTACCCGCATCAGACCAGCGACGCAGCACGCCGTGTGCCTCAACCGAATCGCTGGCTTTCACCTGTCGTTCAAGGAAGGACCCGATCTCAAGAACGGTCGCATCCGGGTCCACCGCGCCCGACTTGCGCAGGAGATCGGCCAACCGGTCGTCAACAGGCACCGCGTGCCCGGCGAATCCCAAAAGCGTTACCTGCGCCGCGACGTAAGGCGGGATACCGGGCAGCGAATCGAGGTAGGCCCGGATCTGCTTCTTCGTCGCCTCACCGAGGTGCTCGAGCTTCACCGCGTACTCACGTACATAGACCTCGTGGAGCGTTTCGAGCAACCGCAACACGCGCTCTTCGACATTCGGGTAACGCTCGCCGATCAACGCGATCAACTCGGTCGGGTGGCTGACGCGCAGGTCGTTGAAATCAACCAGCCCGCCCATCAACCGGTCGTACGCCAGGTCGGCCTGCTTGGACGTCGCGTTCCACTGCAGGAACGACAGCACCAACTGTGTGACCGGCTCGTACTCGACCGGCGGATCCCCGCCGTGCAGGGCCTTGACCTTGCGGTACAACGTCCCAAACTTCCTAGCGAACGTGGTCTGATTCTTCACGCAACCATTCCTTTAGCCTGTTTCGGTATCGCACAGATCACCGGCATCATCCGCGTCGTCGGCGCCTCCCTGCCCATCCGCTTCGAGCCCGCGCTGGATCGCCTCGAACACCGCGGCCTGTTTCTTGAGTGTTTCATCCAACCGAAACTCCAGGTGTGGCACGGTGCGCATCCGCAGTGACTTTCGCACCAACGAGTACACATAACCCGACGCGTGCCGCAACCCCTGGATCGTCCGTTTCTCGTATTTGTCCGGCGAGATCGACACGAACACCAGCGCCGTGTGCAGGTCGGGCGAAACGTCCACCCGTGTCACGCTCACCATCCCCGTGATCCGCGGGTCCGAGATATCGCGTGTCAGCACCGTGCTGATCGACCGCTTGAGAGTGGACTCAACTTGTTGCTTACGAAATCCCATGGTCGTCCCGTCGCCGCACCGTTCATCGCCTACCCGTAAACACTACCTACCGCCCGGGCAAAATCTCCATCGTGTGATCCGACAGGGCGCACCCCCTGGCCGCACGCACTTTGCCGAGCACCTTGCCCAGCACCGCCTGGCATCGCGGCGCGGTCTGCGAAACCACCGCGATCCCCAGCACCGCCGTCCGCCGATCGTCCTGCGAAGCGACCTCCGCCACGGACACCTGGTGCTCACGGTGCAGCCGGTCCTTCAGGCTCATCACAACGCGCCGCTTATCCTTTAACGACGCCCCCTCCCCCGCATCGATCGCCAACTCAACCTGGAGAACGCCGACCACCATAAGCCACCCGCTCTGCCCGGCTGAACTCGCTCACCGATCCGCATCCACCCGCGGGGAAAGCACTCTCAATGGCGAGGTGATCTGTGATCCAGTCCGCACCCGACCGGCCGACGCCCAAGCCCGTACGCCGCTCTGAAAGGGCACGAACCGATTCTCTTACGCGGTCAATCCCCCAGAGTTCGCGCGGTCGTGATGACGTTGTAACAACTGATCTTGTCGCCCGGCTTGACGTCGTCAAAGCCCGTAAGCCTGATCCCGCACTCGGTCCCGGCACGCACCTCGCGGACGTCTTCCTTGACCCGGCGCAGGCTCTCGATCGGGCGGTGATCGGTCACCACCACCTCGTCGCGGCTGACGCGCATCATCCCGCCGCGCTGGATCGATCCCTCGGTCACGAGGCAGCCGGCGACCAAGCCGAGTTTGGAAATCTTGAACACCTGACGCACCTCGGCGATGCCGAGTTCTTCTTCCTTGGTCTCGGGATCGAGCATCCCCTCGAGCGCCTTCTTGATGTTGTCGATCACGTCGTAGATCACGCGGTACAGGCGGATGTCCACCCCGCGCTGCTCGGCCAGGTCGCGCACGTGCGACGACACGGTGACGTGAAACCCGACGATGACCGCATCCGACGCATCGGCCAACAGAACATCACCCTCGTTGACCCCGCCGACGGCTGCGTGCAACACCTTGACCGCGACCTCGTCCGTACCGATCTCGCTCAGGCTCTTGCGAAGCACGTCGATCGAACCCTGCACGTCGGCCTTGAGCACGACGCGGAGTTCCTTCACGCCGCCGGCTGCGAGCGTGTCGGCGAAGTTATCGAGCGTGACCTTGGTCTTGCTAGCGAGTTGCTGGTTGCGTTCGGTCTCGCGGACGTGCTTGGCGACGTCCTCGGCCTTCTGCAGCGTTGTCGTCACGTAGAACTTATCACCGGCATCCGGGATCACGTCGATGCCTGAAAGCTCCAACGGCGTCGCCGGGCCGGCTTTAGTCACCGACCGCCCGTGCTCGTCGGTCATGTCGCGCACACGCCCGAACGCTCTGCCGATCACGATAAAGTCGCCGACCTTTAGATCGCCTTCCTGCACCAACACCCGCGCGACCGGGCCGCGTCCGGGCTGCATCTCAGATTCGATCACCGTCCCGCGTGACGCCCCGCCGAAGTCGGCTTTGAGTTCGAGCAACTCGGCCTGGTAGTCCAGGATGTCGAGTAACTCGGTGACGCCCGTCCCCTCGATCGCACTGACTTTGACGACCTCGGTCGTCCCACCCCACTCGACCGGGTTGAGCCCGTGCTCGGCGAGTTGCCCGTAGATCTTGCGGATGTTCGCCTCGGTCGCTTCGGCTTTGTCGATCTTGTTCAGCGCGACGATCATCGGGACGCCCGCGGCCTTGGTGTGGTTGATCGACTCGATCGTCTGGGGCATCACCCCGTCATCAGCCGCGACGACCAGCACGACAAGATCCGTGATGCTCGCACCGCGCGACCTCATGCTGGTAAACGCCTCGTGGCCGGGCGTGTCCAGGAACACAACCGTCTTTTCTTTGCCTTCCGAACCCGTCACCGTGACGCGGTGCGCACCGACGTGCTGGGTGATCCCCCCGGCTTCCTGGCTGACCACGTTCGCGCTGCGGATGCGGTCCAGCAAGCTCGTCTTGCCATGATCCACGTGGCCGAGCACGGTCACCACCGGCGGGCGCGGCCGCACATCGACCTGCTCGCGCTGCTCGAACTCGCCAACAACGATCTGCTCGGCTGTCTGCTGCTCTTTGACCTCCAACTCGATGTCGTATTCGAGTGCGATCTCCATCGCGGCTTCGGTATCGATCGCCGAGTTGATCGTCGCCATGATGCCCTTGTTAAACAAGTACTTCAGGACTTCGACGCTTTTAATACCGGTCGCGGCCGAGAGCGCCTTGATCGTGATCGGCTCACTGATCTCAACCTTGCCGCCGGTCGCAACCGCAGGGCTGGCCGCAGAACCGCCGGGTGACTTCTTAAGGTTGCGACGCCGTTGCTTGAGGAACCCGGTCGCGCGGTTCAGCCGTGCGTCAAGCTCGATCAGGTCCTGCTCGCTGAACTTGCTCGGCCCCAGTGGCAACGCATCAGCGCTGCGACCACGGCGGGTGCTCTGCGAACGGCGCTTCGCTGGCGCGCGACCGGGTGCGGCCGCACCACCAGGTCCACCGGGTGCACCCGCCCCACGACCGCCTCGGACCGGCCCGCGCATCCGATCGTCCGTCGGCTCGCCGCCGCGCGGCCCACCCGGACCACCGCCTGCGGGCGATCGCGACGGTGGCTTGCGGATCACGTCCGGCTGCTCGATCCGCACAACTTTCGGGCCCTTGAGCACCGCTTCTTGGGGTCGGTTAAGTGTCTGACCGGCCGGCGAGACAACCATCGGTCGGTCGGGGACGTTCGGCTTGCCGACGGGCCCCGCCGGCTTTGCGGGTTCGACGGGCGCGGCCGGCTCAGCCGGTGGTGGTGCCGCGGCAGCCGTGGGTTCCACTTCAACGGCGGGGCTTTTAGCGGCGGGCTCGGTCTCCACTGCCACGGGCGCTGCGACCACTTCGTTCTCGGAGCCCGATGCATCCGCCGCAACCGGTTTCTTAGCGGTCTTGGCCTTGGCTTTCGTTTCCGGCTCGGCCTCATCCTGGGCCTTGACTGGTGTGCGGCGGCGGCGTGCGCGGCGCGCCTTGGTCAGGTCGACCTTCTCAGCCGTCTCGACCGCGGTGTGCGTGACAACACTGCCGGACTCTTCGGCTTCGCCCTCGCTGAACCACTCTCGAATGGTCTGCTCCAGGCCGATCTTGACGGTCGACATGTGGTTCGTGATGCCCGGCACACCCTCGGCGTTGCACTTGGCGACAACCACCTTGCTCGCCACGCCGAGTTCCTTGGCGATCTCGAATACACGCTTGGCTTTTGCCAACGTCGTCTCCTTCATTCAGCGACGGTCAACCAATCCATGTCCAACGCTACCAATCCCGGCCATCAATCTATGCCTTGTCCTGCTGCGTGTGCGCCGGCTCGCCCCCGTCACCGTCCGCCGGTGAGGGTGGCTGTTCCGCGGTGATGACCGGCTGCGGGTCATCCGCTTCCGACTCCGGCGCGGCTTCGTCTTCGGCCGCTTCGCCATCCGCGGCCTCGGCCGATTCGCCAGACGCCTCGGCAGGTGTTTCGTCTTCGCTCTGCTCAATTGCAGGCGCATCGGTATGGCGATTCTCGAGCATGTCGACAATGCTCTGATCACCGCTGTCGGCCGCGACCGGCTCTTCAGCCGCCGGCGCTTCCTCGGACGATGCCTCTTCGTCCGCACCGCCGTCGCCGCCATCACCCAAGACATCCAGAACAGCGGCAGCCTGGGCTTCGCCCGGCATGGCTTCGATCGCGGCCTGCTCCTGCTTCTTACGCTGCTCGGCTTCGGCTTTCTCTTTGGCTTGTTCCTCGGCGACAACCTTGGCACGCTCAGAAACGAAGGCCATCGCCTGCTCGGCCTGCTCCTCGGTGCATTCGAGCGACTGAATAAGGAACGGCGCACCGACCTCCTCGATGTCGAAGACGCTGATGATCCCCAGCGCCGCCAACCGGTCGATCTTCTCTTCCGAGATCCCCTCGACCTGCTTGAGGGTCTCCTCCATCGTGTCCAAACCCTTGGTGAACTCGGCCGGCGTGAGAATGTCGACATCCCAGTTGGTCAGCCGTGCCGCCAGGCGGACGTTCTGCCCGCGCTTGCCGATCGCCAGCGACAGTTGATCCTCATTGACGACAACCGTCGCGCGCCCCAGCTCGAAGCACAGGCTGATCTCGACAACCTCAGCAGGCTTGAGCGCATTCTGGATCAACACCTGGCTGGATTCATTCCACCGCACGATGTCGATCTTCTCGCCACCGAGCTCATCAACAATGTTCTTGATACGGCTGCCGCGCACACCGACGCACGCCCCGACCGCGTCGACCTTCGAGTCGATCGAGCTGACCGCGATCTTCGTCCGGTGGCCGGGCTCGCGGGCCATCGCTTTCACTTCGATGATGCGCTCGGCCACTTCGGGCACCTCGACCTCAAACAGCCGGCGGATCAGGTCGGGGTTGCCACGGCTTAGCACGATCTTGACTTGGTTACCCGTGTCGCGGACGTCCAGGATGATGCACCGGACGCGCTCGCCGGGCTGGTGCTGCTCGCCGGGGATCTGCTCGCTGCGGGGCATGAACCCCTCGGCCCGCCCGATCGAGATCACCAACGCCCCGCCCTCGTACCGCTGTGCCATCCCGCTGACCAACTCGCCGACACGGTCGATGAACTCGTTGTAGATGCTCGACCGCTCATCCTCGCGGAACCGCTGGATCATCACCTGCTTGGCGGTCTGCGCCGGGATACGGCCGAGCGTTTCGAGCTCGATCTCCTCCTCGCCGCGCCAGACCTGGATCTTGCCCGAGACCCGGTCGATCTGCGAGGTGAACTCCTCCGTATCGACCGCGTTAAAGTGCTTGCGCGCGGCTGACACCATCGCCTGCTCAAGGTCGGTTAGCAGCGCTTCTTTGTCGACGTTGCGATCTCGCGAGATCGAGTCGATCAGTCTTAACATTTCCTGAGGGTTCATGCCCTGGGTCCTTCTCGTACGTTGCTATTTGGATGTCGAGCGGGCCCGGGTCGTCGCCGCGCCCCCGCTTACCTCACCGCCACTCCCCCCTGACCAGCCCCCGGAACACCCGGAAAACACAAGACCACGAATCGCTGTAACAAAGCGCTCGTGGCCTGGGCCGGCGGCTCGGTTTCCGGCTGGCGGACCCATTTCGAGGTTCCGCTAGCTGGGTCCGACCAAATGGCCGGATCCGAACCGATCAGGATGCACGGCTCGTGCGTTAGCCCATCTTCTCTGCCTCCTGAGCCCGGTTCAGTGCTGCTGCGAGCAGCGCGATCACACCGAAACGGGCGACAAACCGGGTGCTGGGCGGCGTAACGCCCCTCACTTGCCCGACACCCCTGAGCCAATCTGAATACCCATCGTGTGCGTCCTGTCTAAGCCAACCCAAACCCGATCCGCCGCCAAGCCAAACGCCGCCACAGAGGCTCCTAGGGCCGCCGTGAGGCGATGCGATACCTCTCTACCCCGACACCCGCCGGGGCCTTAACGCCAAACGTCAAGGCTAAACAGTGTAAATAACCCCGCCACAATGTCAAGCGACGCGGATTTAGCGCGTAAATGATTGATTAGACTGGCTTAACAACCGATTTTACCTCAATCGACCGGTTCCGCGTCGCCCTTATCGCCCTGCCCGAGCCGATCGACGATCACCGCGATCGCGGGGGGCTCATCGCCGATCCCCTCGATCATCCGGCGAATCATGGTCAGGTGGTTGCCCGAGACCGTTACATGGTCTGCCACTCCGGGTAGCCGGGTGGATTCGAGCGAGACGACTCCGTCACCCACGCCCTCGACCAGCCCGCTGAGCGCCGACGCGACCTGATCGGCCGTGTCGTGGTTCTCTGCCGCCAGGTGCTCGTGCAGCAGCCCGCGCAGCCCGTCGATCTTGTCCTGATTCACCGGGCTGGCGATCCCGGCGATGATCGTGATCGGCAAGCCGTCGGGCAGTGCGGTCACGTTGAGGTCGGTTAGGAAGTCGCTGTCGGGCAGCAGGTCGAGTTTGGCTTCGCCCGCACCGTCGAAGATCGACCCAAACAGGACGCTGTCGCCGCTGAGTGTGCGCACAACCTGGTCGCGTACCTCGCTGGCCAAGCGGAAGCGGGCCATTTGCGACCCGTGGTTCGGCGGGCCGACCAGTATCAGACGATCAATAGCGGGCAAGCCGTCGTTGCCCTTGGCGAGGCCTGCGTAGTGATCCGGATCGGCCAGGACCGCCCGGCCGACCAACCCTCCCATCGAATGAGCGACGATCGTGACTCGCCGGACACCACGGGTGTGCATTTCGGCCAGGTGCTTGGCGAACAGGTCGGCCGACTCGCTGATCGGCTGATCGTTGGGGTACTCGAACCGCGCGACTGCGTGGCCGTGATCGCTGAGCACGGGGACCAGCGACGACCAGATGCGTCCCGGCTCATCCAGCCCGTGGATCAGAACTACCCAGTCTTCCTGCAACGGTTGGCCGTTCGGACGTTCCCAACGGTCTGGTTCGGTGTTCAGCCAGACCCCGTACCGCGCACCAGCCGCGTCGGCGAGATCGGGGAACCACTGTGTCACGACGGCGCGGAAGCGTGTACGGAGTGCTTTTTCCTGGCGGCGAAGCTCGATACGGTCGAGCGTGACGACCAAACGGTCGGGCTCGACGGCGAACGCGATGATGCCGCCGGATGCGGCCTCGAGGACCTGAAGCTTCGCCGCGCCCAACGCCCCCTGGGCATCGACCGAGAGCGTCACCTGCTCGCGAACCGATTGCCCGTCGAGGCCGACCTGTTCGAGCAATCCGCCGAGCAACAACCCCAGGTGCAGCCGCCCACCGTCGAGCGGTACTTCAAACGAGTGCGTCAGAAAAGATCGGTCGCCCGGCGGCGACGGGTCGGCGCAAACGGCGCCCACAAACACGACGCCCGCGAGCGCAACTATCAGCGCACAAACCCCGAGAGCCCGAACCCACAACGATATCACAGTGCGTGGGGCGATCGGCACGTTTGATTGCATCGCGTTGATGATCGGTCTCCTGTGGGATGGCCAAATATCCTAGCCGGGGTAACCGCGGTCGGCGCTACGCAAACATCCTATCACAACCCGAACATTGACGCGGAGCGGCCGGGTCACTACAACTGACTTCATTAAGCAGTGTCGCAGCGCCCTCGCGCTAAACCGGCAGATTTATCGCAGACACCCTTCACCGCGGAGGACCGGACCCGATGGCTAAGAAATCCCCCAACGTTGTGATCAAAGCAGCCGCGAACGCGCTTGACCGTCGATCGGCCGGTGCCGGCGAGCAAGACCCCAAGAAGCAACAGGACCTCGACCAGACGCTCAAGCAGATCGAGCGATCGTTCGGGCAAGGCGCGATCATGCGGCTGGATGATGATCCGTCGCTGATCGCACCGGGCATCCCGACCGGGTCGATCAGCTTGGACCTGGCGCTCGGTGGACGAGGCATCCCGCGCGGGCGGGTGGTGGAGATGTTCGGTCCCGAGTCATCGGGTAAGACGACCCTCGCGCTGCACGTGATCGCCAGCACGCAAAAGCTAGGCGGCACGGCTGCGTTCATCGACGCCGAGCACGCGCTGGACCCGACCTGGGCCCGGCGGCTGGGCGTGAACCTCGAAGAGTTGCTGGTCAGCCAACCCGATACCGGCGAACAGGCGCTCGAGATCTGCGAGATGCTCGTGCGGTCCAACGCGGTCGAGGTGATCGTGATCGACTCGGTGGCCGCGCTGATCCCGCGTGCGGAGATCGAGGGCGAGATGGGCGACACGCACGTCGGCTTGCAGGCACGGCTGATGAGCCAGGCGCTTCGTAAGCTCACTGGCGCGATCAACCGCAGCAAGTGCACCGTGATCTTTATCAACCAGATCCGCGAGAAGATCGGCGTGATGTTCGGCAGCCCGGAGACGACCCCCGGTGGGCGGGCGCTGAAGTTCTATTCGTCCGTTCGCCTGGACATCCGCCGGACCAGCACCATCAAGGAAGGCGACCAGGCCGTGGGTAACCGCGTCCGCGCCCGCGTGGTCAAGAACAAAATCGCCCCGCCGTTCCGCGACGCCGAGTTCGACATCATGTTTAACGAGGGCATCAGTGCGACCGGCGACCTGCTGGACCTGGCGGTCGGCGCCGATGTCGTCGCCAAGTCGGGCGCGTGGTTCAACTACGGCGAGGTTCGGTTGGGGCAAGGGCGCGAGAACGTCAAGCGATTCCTCAAGGAAAACCCCGACCTGTTCGAGGAGATCAAGATCAAGCTCCTCCAGGCCAAGGGCGTGCTCCCGGCTGAGCCGACCACAGAAGACACGGCCGAGGCTACGGAGCCCGAAGCCGCCGCGGTCTAGAGCAACCCGACCCGGCGTTCACTCCAATCCCGATTCAGTAACCGTCGCCGCGCGGTCGATGATGGTGTTGCTACCGCGCTGCAACGGACCCAGGTATGGACAGCCCCGACTACATCGTCGAGATCGAAGGCGTCACCGCGACGGACCCGCGCGGTGCGAGCGCCCGCGCCGCCGGCTTCCGCGACCGACCCTGGCTGGCGATCCAGTGGCGCTGCTGCGGGGCGTACAGCCGCGTGTATCGCAACAGCAAATCGACCGCCTACGAGGGCCGCTGCCCCCGCTGCGCCCGGCCCGTCAACGTCCCGATCGGCCCCGGCGGCACCAACAACCGCTTCTTCACGGCGGAGTAGGCGCGCCAAGAGCTGCGCTTCTGTGACGTGGCTTGGTGAGCGAGACTTGCGGGCGAATCGGACAGCCGCAACTAATTCAGATAGACGTGGTCGACAGGCTGTGAGGGGCGGAAGCGTTCGGCCAGCGCGAGTGTGCGGCGGGTGTTGCACAGGAGTTCTTCGAGGCGGGCGGCGCGGACGATGGCGTCGGGTTCGGCGAGCATCGCGTATCGCTGGTCGAGGTCGCAACAGACGGCCATCGCGGCGAGGTCGACCAACGCGGCGGTGGGGATCTCGGCGTTGAGCCAGTTGTGGATGGCGCTGACCGAGGCGAGGCCCTTAAGCAGTGGGTCGCTGAGCAGGTTCTCGATCCGCCGGCGGCAATCGGTCAGATCGATCTCCAGCGGTGGACGGCCTTCGGTCGGCGCGAGCAGCGCCGAGCGGTAGGGCTTGCTGGGGACCTCAGCCTGGATCCGTGCGCGGCAAACACCCTGAAGCAACAGGTTGTATCGCCCGTCACGCAGCGCCTCGTGGCGGATCACATACCCGATGCACACGTGCTCGCGCACAGGCGGGCAGGGGTCGGGGACGCGATTGGACCCGTCACCGTCGAATAGCGCCATCGCGATCAGCCCGCGCGAGTTGAGCGCATCGTGGGCCATACGCCGGTAACGCGGTTCGAAAATGTGGATCGGGATCGTCGTGTGGGGAAGCAGCACACACCGCGGCAGCGGGAAGACAGGGATCGGCTTGCCGAAGTCAATCGTGTGCGTTTCGAGCATGCCCAATAATAGGCACAGATCGTGGCGGGTTGTAGTGGCGAGGGTTTCTTCAAGAAGTGGCTGGAAAAAAATTGATCTTGCCGGTACCCGGATCGTATACTTGGTCGTGATGACAATGGCCCCCCGCCAGATCGACGCCCCGGCCAATCCGTGCGCAAACGCGTGTCGGCACCCACTCCCATACCCGCCGCGGTGCCTCCCGGTGCTGGGCGTGGTCGTCGCCTGAGCGGGGGACCCGCACCTTCGACGAGTCGCCGCCCGTTTCCCGGGGCGGCTATAAACCCAATATGATTCCGTGGGTATACCCCCTTCACGGGGAGAGCCGATTATTAATCGAGGGAGGCGTCAGCCATGCGCAACAGCCAGAAACTCACCACCAGCGATATCGACGCGCGGTCGGACGGGAAGACCACCGATCAGTTCAACGGGATGACCGGGGCCCAGGTCTTCCACGAGATGATGCACCTGCACGGGGTCAAGCACATCTTCGGGTACCCGGGCGGGGCGATCCTCCCGGTGTTCGACGCGATCCACGAGAGCCCGCACTTTGACTTTATCCTGACCCGCCATGAGCAGGGCGCCGGGCACATGGCCGAAGGCTACGCGCGGGCGTGCGGGCGGCCGGGCGTCGTGCTCGTGACATCCGGCCCCGGTGCGACCAACACCGTGACGCCGCTGCAGGACGCGCTGATGGACGGGACGCCGATCCTGGTCTTCTGCGGACAGGTCGCGACCGGCGCGATCGGCACGGACGCGTTCCAGGAAGCCGACGTGACCGGGATCACGCGCGCATGCACCAAGTGGAATGTGCTAATCAAGGACGTGCGCGACATCCCGCGCCGGATCAACGAGGCCTTCCATATCGCGACCACCGGTCGGCCGGGGCCGGTCCTGGTGGACCTGCCCAAGGATGTAACCGCTTCGATTATGCGTGAGCCGGTGCGGACCGAGCCTCACCTGCCCGGGTACCACATCCGCGAGCTGGGTACATCCGATGAGATTGTGCGCGCGGCGGAGATGATTAACCGGGCCGAGCGCCCCGTGATCTACTGCGGGCAGGGCGTGATTCTGGCTGGGGCACATGACCAGTTGCGCACGTTCGCGGCGAAGGGCAACCTGCCGGTGACAACCACACTGCAGGGGTTGGGCGCGTTCGACGAGCAATCGCCGTTGTCGCTGAAGATGTTAGGGATGCACGGGTCGGCGTATGCGAATTACGCGATGCAGGCGGCGGATCTGATCATCGCGGTCGGGGCGCGGTTCGATGACCGGGTGACCGGGCGCGTCGCGGACTTCGCGCCGGAAGCGCGGCGTGCCGAGCGCGAGGGACGCGGCGGGATCATCCACTTCGACATCGCGCCGGAAAACATCAACAAGGCGATCCCGGTGACGCTCGGGGTTGAGGGCGATGCGCTGCGCAACCTTGAGGCATTGATCCCGCTGATTGAACACCGCGAGCGCAAGGATTGGGTTGAGCAGATTCAAAAATGGAAAGTGGCTCACCCGTTCCGCTACAAGGACAACACCGACCGGATCAAGCCGCAGACGGTGATCGAAGAGCTATACAAACAGACCCAGGGCGAGGCGATCATCACGACGGGCGTCGGGCAACACCAGATGTGGGCCGCGCAGTTCTACCGATGGAAGCACCCGCGTCAGTTCATCACGTCGGGCGGGCTCGGGACGATGGGGTACGGGCTGCCGTCGGCGATTGGTGCCAAGCTGGCGATGCCGGAGCGGACCGTCGTGGACATCGACGGGGACGGGTCGTTCTGCATGACGGGGTTGGAGATGATCACGGCTGCGCAGTATGGGATCGGGGTGAAGGCCTTGATCCTGAACAACGACTTCCAGGGGATGGTCAAGCAGTGGCAGGATCTGTTCTATAAAGAGCGGTACAGCCACACGACGATGCACAACCCGGACTTCGCCAAACTCGCCGAGGCCATGAACTGCAAGGGCCTGCGCTGCGCGGACAAGCAGGACCTGCCGAGCAAGATGAGTGAGTTTATCGAGCATGACGGGCCGATCGCGATGGAGGTGGTGGTCGAGAAGCACGAGCATGTCTACCCCATGGTGCCGGCCGGCAAGGCGCTGCACGAGATGGAACTGGGCGATTTTGATTAACGCGACCGGGGATTGAGGCGATAAACCTGATAGCGGCTGGCCGATGCCGGTCGTGTTATCGGTACACCAGTGCATCCGTGGAAGGGGTGAAGGTGTTGTCGCAACTTTCAACGTCTCGACGTGCGCTCGTTATCGTCGCTGTAATCATCCTTGGAATCACAAGCGCCGGCGTGGCTGCGCCTGGGCGCTCAAGCCCCGGCGAGCACCCGATCTGGCGCGGGGTTGTGCTCGAGCGGCTGCTTGGTGCGCACATTAAAGATGCGGACGTTCGCGACAGCGTGATCGCGGCGCTGGATCGAGTGGTGCAACTGGCGCGCAGCGGCGACGCGGCGGCGCGGTCGGCTGTGGACGCAGCCAAGCGCGACGGCGACCTTCGCGGCGTCGAGCAACTGCTGAACCGCTTACCGAACGCGACCGATGAGGCTGCGCTAGGGATCGAACTCGCCGCTGTGGAGCGGGTCAACAACAACCGCTATGAGAGGCCGCCAAGTGAGGGTTCTGCAACGCAGACCGTTTCTGGTCACGCAGCCGCAGCGGGCCCCTCGGCTGCGTTGCCGCCGGATCGCGATAGTCCCGAGTTGGGCTCGCGTGTCTTCGAGATCCCGAGGGATGACGATCTCACGCTGGCTTCGACCTATGCCGAATACGCAGAATCCAGCCTGGAGAACCGCGACTATGACGAGGTCGAACGGATGTCTCTCAAGGCGCTGGCGCTTTACGAGAAGCTTGGTGAATTGGAAGAAATCTCGCGGATCTGCTTTCAGTTGGGGTCGATGTATGCGACACGGGACGCCTTTGAGAACGCCGAGCGCTTCTATCAGCGGGCGCTTGTGATCGAGCGCGGGCTTGGTAGAGACGAGTCGATCGCCGCGGCGTGCGCAAACCTTGGTTCGATCAGTATCGAGCGCGGGAACTTCGCGGATGCGGAGCGGATGTTCCTCCAGGCAGTGGAGATCGAGCAGACACTGGGCATTGATCACAACCTGGCGACGAACTACGCGAATCTCGGAGTCGTGTACCAGACGGTTGGGAGTTGGAACCGGGCCGAGCGGGCGTACCGCAAGGTGCTGGCGGCGCAGGAGCGCCTCGGCGACCGTGACGGTCAGTCTTATACGTTCCAAACTCTCGCCACGGTCCATGAATCGAGTGGCGACTATCTCGCGGCCGCGAGGGCACGCCTACGCGGGGCGGCGATTGACGAAGGTCTGGGCAGGTTCGACGCGGTTGCGCAAGCGTACCGCCGGCTCGGCATGCTCTACGACCAGGCCGACGATCCCGAACAGGCGCTGGCGATGCACGGGCGCGCCGTAGAGATGTATCAGCGGATGGACGACCTGAACGGTTTGGCCGCGGCGTGTGCTGACTTGGGGCTGCTGCACGATCGGCTGGGCCAACACCTGGAGGCGGAGCGCGTGACACGCCAGGCGCTGGCCGCGTACGAAGCACTAGGGCAGTCCGAGGGGATCGCCCGGTCGTGCGGAAACCTGGCGGTGATCGTCAGGCGGACCGGAAACGTCGAAGAGGCACGCCGGTTGCTGGTCCGCTCGTATAAAATTGCCCGCCAACTGGGCGACGAGGCGATGATGGCCGATCACAGCGCGAACCTTGGGTTGGTCGCGCAGGACCTTGGCCGCCCCGACAAAGCACGGCAATTCCTCAGCCACGCCAGAGACCTCTACGACGCGAACCAGGCCCACGAGATGGCTGCACAGGCGCAGGCCTGGATCGACACGCTCGGCGATCACTAGCCATCCAATCCCCAAGCCGACAACGACCCGCCCAGCAGCGATCGTGCTGCGTCAAAGCAACCGGCCATTAGAATGCGCACAATTCGCACGTGGCCGAGAACACTCATGATCGCGAAGCAATGTCGGTATCGATGCGTTGTATTGCTTAGCGTGGCTGTGTGCCTGTGCGTTTTATCAACAGCCACTCGGGCGGATCCATCGCCCGATGCAGTGGGTAATGATCTAGGTGTGCGTGTCGTGCCGGCCTTCCCTCATCTTCGCTTCGAGCGGCCTACCTATATCACTCATGTCGGCGATGACTCGGATCGGTTGTTCGTGTTGGAACAGAGCGGGCATGTGTTTTGGATCGACAACGCTGCATCCGCCCGCGAGCGTCACCTGTCGCTGGATCTGCGTCGCCAGACGCGGCGGGTCAATAATGAGGAAGGGATGTTGGGATTCGCGGCGCATCCGGACTTCAGCGAGAACGGTCGCGTGTTCCTGCACTACAGCGCCGCACCCGGCCGGACGCGCAACCACATCAGCGAGTTTCGTATGGATGTCGCGACCGGGGTGATTGATCCGGGATCGGAGCGTGTGTTGCTGTCGGTCGATCAGCCGCGGGGCAATCACAACGGCGGCACGATCACTTTCGGCCCGGACGGGTTCCTATTTATCGGGCTGGGCGACGGCGGGTCGGCCGGCGACCCCTTCGGCAATGGCCAGAACCTTGCCACGCTGCTTGGAACGATCCTGCGCATCGATGTGGATCACGCGGATGCGCCGCTGCGGTACCGAGTCCCCGCGGACAACCCATTCGTAACAGACGATGGTGCGCGTGGCGAGATCTGGGCGTACGGGCTGCGAAACCCGTGGCGGTTTTCATTCGATCGTGATACGGGAGAACTCTGGGCCGGTGATGTCGGGCAGGTCGAGTCCGAGGAGATCGATCTGATCGTTAAGGGGGGAAACTACGGGTGGAACTATCGTGAAGGCACGCGGCGATTCAGGCGGAACTGGCGAGTCGCGGGTCCGTTCATCGACCCGGTAATCGAGCACGGGCGCGGCGAGGCGCGGTCGATCACCGGCGGGTACGTGTATCGCGGGCAATCGATCCCGACTCTGCGTGGGTGGTACGTGTACGGTGACTACGCGACGGGCTTGATGTGGGCGCTGCGGTATGAGGATGAGCGCGTGACGGGGCACCGATTCATCGCGCACGTGCCGGAGATCGCCAGCTTCGGCGAGGACCAGAGCGGTGAGTTGTATGTAGTCTCACTGACGGGGCTGATCTACAAACTCACGCCGAACGATCGGCCCGCCGACTGATCAATGATTAGTTGGTCGACCGATTGCGTTCGCACGGAGCATTGTGCCGGATCGCGCGTCTGTGACGATCGTCCGGTCCCATTGCGGATCACCACGAGGTCGGTAAAGCCGCGCGGGACTTGGGTCGAAGTACTTAATGAGATCGCGTGCGCAGGTTACTTGGAGTGCGGCCATATTGGCTTGGCCCTCGTGCTCGCGCTACATCACAAACTGGCCGGCGGGAGGAGAGGTAGCTTTGCCGAAACCAGGCGCTGCGATTGACAAGGAATCAGGCGACGCGGAGATACCGAAGCCTGGTGCCGACTCCTCCTCCAGCCGACCCGGCCGACCTGACGCCACCGATTCTGCCACGCCGCGACACACGGCTGCGACACCCGCACCGGCTACATCCGATTTCCCACTGTTGATGAGCATCGCCCCGGTCGGGATGTTCCACAACGATGCCCAGGGCAGGTGCGTCTTCGTCAACCAGGCGCTGTGCGAACTAACGGGCTTCACCCAAGACGAAGCTCTTGGCGACGGCTGGGCCCGCGCGCTGCACCGCGACGACAGGGAGCGGGTAGTCGCCGAATGGATGGCGGCCGTCGAGCGTCGCGAGCCGTTCCGAAGCGAGTACCGGTTCCTGCTGAACGATGGGCAGATCAACTGGGTCCTCGGCCAGGCGGTTGCGGAGGTCGACGACCACGGCGAGGTGACCGGTTTTGTCGGAACGCTGACCGATATCAGCGGCCAGAAGCACGCCGAACAGGCGCTTCGAGACGAGAAGCAACGCCTGGCGCTGGCGGTTCGCGGCGGCAACCTGGGCGTCTGGGATTGGCATGTCCCGTCGGGCGAGGTCTACTTCAACCAGACATGGGGCGACATGCTTGGCTATGCGGCGGAGGAACTCGAGCCCAATTACCTGACCTGGGAGCGGATGCTCCACCCGGATGACAAGCCGCGCGTCATCGACGCGCTCACCAAACACCTCAAGAGCATTACGGACGACTATGAAGTGCAGTTCCGTATGCGCACGAAGACGGGCAATTGGAAATGGATCCGGGCATGCGGAAAGGTGGTGGAGCGGGACACGGACGGACACGCCGTGCGTATGACGGGGACGCACACGGATATCGACACAAGCAAACGCGCAGAGCAGACTCTCGCACGCCACCTCGACCAACAGCGGATGATCGCCCAACTCGGTGAGATGGCGTTAGGCGAGACCGAGATAGTCGCCCTGATCAAGCAGGCCGCGACGATGATCGCCGAGACACTCGGGACGCAGTTGTGTCAAATCTTCGAACTGATGCCGCTTGGGGAGACACTGCTGCTGAGAGCGGGCGTGGGGTGGGCCGACGGTCAGGTCGGGAAAGCCGCCGAGCCTGCGTCGCCGGATACCTATACGGGGTATACCCTCGCGGCCGGCGAACCCGTGGTGATCGACGATCTGAGTTGTGAGAAGCGTTTTTCGACTCGGGGCCTGCTCGCACAACACGCCGTGACCAGCGGGATGCTGGTGACGATCCCCGGCGAGAATCAGCCGTACGGGGTGCTTGGCGTCTACTCCAGGAACGCTCGAGCCTTCACCCCTGATGAAGGGGTGTTCCTGCAGGCGGTATCGGCTCTGCTTGGGGCGGTGATCCGCCGTCACCGCGATCAGGAGGCTCGAGAGATCCAGGAGGCCCGCATCCTCGCGACGCGCGACGACATGGAGGCGCAGGCTGTCGAGCTCGGTGTCCGCTCACAACAGCTCGAACAGATCCGCGCCGCGGCCGAGGATACGAACCAGCAACTGATGGCTCAGATCGAAGAGCGCAAGGGAATCGAGCAGGCACTGCGGCAGAACGAACGGACGGTGCGATCGCTGTACGAGATCACTTCGCAGCAAGACGCATCGGCTGACGACCAGATCCGCCGCATGCTCCAACTCGGTTGCCGGCGGCTGGGGATGGAGATCGGCGTGCTTTCGCATGTCTGCGGGACCGAGTACGAGGTGGTCCACGCGCTGGCCCCACCGGACACCGGAATCGAATCGGGTATGAGGCTCGACCTAAGAAACACCTACTGCCGCGAGACACTTACCGCGGGTGATCCGGTCGGCTTCGAGCGATCGGTCGGCACGGAGCGGATGAACCATGCGGCCTATCGGAAATATCGATTGGAGACGTATCTGGGCGTCGCGGTGCGGGTAAACGATGAGTTGTTCGGGACGCTGAACTTTTCTAGCCGTCAGCCGCGAGAGGAGGTATTCACGGATTCCGAGCGCGATCTGTTGATGCTGATGGCGCGGTGGATCGGGAGCGAGATCGCGCGTGTGCAGGCGGACATCGCCCAGCGTCACCAGGCCGAGGACCTTCGAGCCACCAAGACCGCGCTCGAATCGCAGACGCGCGAGTTGGCCGCGAAATCTGAGCAACTCGAACAGGCGTGGGCGCAGGCCCAGGCCGCGACGCGCAGCAAGAGCGAGTTCCTGGCCAACATGAGCCATGAGATCCGCACACCGATGACCGCGATCCTCGGCTACGCGGACCTGCTGCTGGAAGAGGAGGGGATCGAGAAGGCACCGCGGTCACGAGTCGAAGCGATGCAGACGATCCGGCGCAACGGCGATCATCTGTTGACGCTGATCAATGATATCCTTGACCTGTCCAAGATCGAAGCGGACAAGATGACCGTCGAGCAGATCGCGTGCAGCCCGGTGAACATTATCGCCGATGTGCTGTCGCTGATGAGGCACCGTGCGAAGGACAAGAATCTAACGCTGATAGCCGAGTACCCCGACCGTGTCCCGGCGACGATCCGGAGCGACCCGACGCGGCTGCGGCAGATCCTGGTGAACCTTGTCGGCAACGCGATTAAGTTCACCGAGCAGGGCGGCGTCACGATCACAACGCGTCTGGTCGCTGACCCAACCGGCGATAACGGACTGCTGCGGTTCGAGGTTTCAGATACCGGGATCGGTATGACGCCGAAGCAGGTTGGGCGACTGTTTCAACCCTTCACGCAGGCTGATACGTCGACGTCGCGCAAGTTCGGTGGGACGGGGCTGGGGCTGACGATCTCACGCCGGCTGGCGAAGATGCTCGGCGGTGATATCGAACTGGCAAGCGAGCCAGGCAAGGGCAGCACGTTCTCCGTGACGATCCGAACCGGATCACTAGCTGGCGTCGAGATGCTGGATGACACCGATGCGTTCACCAGCAGGCCGGCGGCGCCTGCCGTGCCGCAACAAGTGGCCAGCCTTCCATCGGGATGCCGGCTGTTGTTGGCCGAAGACGGCCCGGACAACCAACGCCTGCTGACGTTCATCCTGAAGAAGGCCGGAGCGGAAGTCACCGTTGCGGAGAACGGCCGAATCGCGCACGACAAGGCGATCAAGGCTGCGCAAGCGGGGGCGGCGTTCGATCTGATTTTGATGGATATGCAGATGCCCGAGTTGGATGGTTACAGTGCGACCAGGTTGCTGCGCGAGAACGGGTACGACGGTCCGATTGTGGCCCTGACCGCCCACGCGATGGCTGGCGACCGTGAACGCTGTATCGAATCTGGGTGTGACGACTTCGCGACCAAGCCGATCGACCGAACAAAGCTGCTCGAGACGATCCGCGAGTGGATCGGCAAGCACCACCGGGCCTGACACCTCAGACCAACCACTGCACGAGTCGGTAGGCCTCGGCGAATCACCCATGTTGGGTGCGGGCATTCGCGTGCGTTGGTACGATTGTCAGACGTGACCTTACCAGCGAAGCACATCCTGGCGTGCGTTGACTTCTCTGACGTGACCGAGTCAGTCATCGCCGCCGCTGGCGAGCTTGCGCGGGTGTATAAAGGCGGGGTCTGCCTCTTGCACGCGGCGATGCCGGAACCGGATTTCGTCACCTATGATGTCGGGCCGCAGTACCAGCGCGATGCCTTCGCCAAACGTCTGCGCGACGAGCACCGCAAGCTGCAGGACTACGAGGAGCAGCTAAAGGGCCAAGGGTTGTCCGTCAAGAGCTTGCTGGTGCAAGGCTCGACGGTGGAGAAGATTCTTGAGGAGGCGGAGCGGTTCAAGACTGATCTGATCGTGCTGGGCTCACACGGCCACGGGTCACTCTACGAGTTGATCGTGGGAAGCGTCACCGAGGGTGTGCTCCGCAAGACGACCGTGCCGGTGCTGGTGGTGCCCAGCCCGCGCTGAGCCCCGATCAGATGATCACTGCATCGATCCGGGTAAGCATTTCATCAAACTCCGCGTCGGTGACGGCAGGTTGCGCGGCGGCGTCGTCAACGTGATCGCCCGGCCGCAATGGAACCCAGCTACGACACCCTGAGTACTCGGCGTGGTTGGTAACAGTCTTTGCCACGCGTAATCGTGATGCTCGTACCGCGACCAGAAACAGTGGCCGATCGGGTTTGTAGCTGAAGCGCATGTCGACTTGCTCGGCTGTCCAGCAGTGAATGTCATCGAGGACGTCGATCTGGGATCGCCCGGTCACTGGCCATATGCGTGCGGCCTCGCCGATCCCGTGGAAGGTGATTTGACGCGGCTCCTGCCCGGGCTCGACGACGCTGCACCAGTCGGACTTAATCATAGCCGGCTTCTGGTGGGCCCATGATGGGAAGAGCGCGAATCGCCGGTGTTCAAGCTCAAAAACACCGGGCCCGCCGGACTCGTGGATCCCGCCCTTGCGCAGAAGGAGCGACAATCGCCCCTCGAGAAGCAGATCACAGACCACGGCCCATTCTTTTAGTGCGACGTCAAGCATTGTTATTCATCGCTGCGCGACCGCGGCTACATCTGCTCGACAACACCGATGCCGAGCAGACCAAGGCCGCGCGCGAGCGTGTCGGCGGTGACGCGGCAAAGAGCCAGCCGGCTCGCGCGTTGTGCGTCATCTTTGGCGGTTAGGACCGGGCACTTCTCATAAAAGCGATGCAGCGCTGTGGCGAGTTCGTACAGGTAGGTACACAGACGATGGGGTTCGAGGCTGTCGGTGACGGACTTCACGGCTGCAGGGAATTGGAGCAGCTTGATCGCTAATCCTCGCTCGGCGGGATCGGCTACGCGGATCGACGCGGCGTCGAGATTCGCCGGATCAATCCCACCCTTACGAAAAATCGACCGCACGCGGACGTAGGCGTTCTGAAGATACGGCGCGGTGTTGCCCTCGAAGGCTAGCATCCGATCCCAATCGAAAACGTAGTCCTTCACACGATCGCTTGAAAGGTCTGCGTACTTGAGCGCACCGATGCCGATCTTGTGAGCGATGTCCTGCTTCTGATCGGAGGGCAAGTCAGGGCTTTTTTGATCAACAATCGCGGAGGCGCGCGCTTCGGCTTCGTCGAGCAGGTCTTTGAGTTTGACGGTGTCGCCGCTGCGGGTTTTGAACGGGCGGTTGTCCTTGCCAAGTACCGTGCCGAACGGGACGTGATCCAGCCTGACGCTTTCGGGGGCCCAACCCGTCTGGCGGAGCACCGCAAATACCATCGCAAAGTGCTGGCTCTGGCGTGAATCGGTTATATAGATGATCCGGTCGGCGTGGAGCTCGCCGACCCGATATCGAGCGGCGGCAAGATCAGTCGTCGCATAGAGATACCCGCCATCTCCCTTGCGGACGATCATCCCCATCGGCTCGCCTTCACGGTCCTTGAACCCGGCCGGAAATACGACCTGCGCCCCCTCGCTGGTCTTGAGCAGACCAAGTGTCTCCAAGGCTTCAACGATGCTGGAGAGTTGATCGTTGTACGCGCTCTCGCCGCGGACATCACACTGGCCCAACTTCACATCAAGCCGCCGATAAACCTCGTCAAAATGCCGATAACTTTCTGAGATCAATTGACCCCAGAGGTTAGCGGTATCGATATCTCGGCCTTGGAGCAAGACGACTCGCTCACGTGCCCGCCGGGCAAACTCGGGTTCAGCGTCGAACTTCTTCTTCGCATCCTGGTAGAGCGTATTTAGATCACTTACCCGGTAGTTCCCTATATGAGGTGTCGCACCGGATTCCAACATGTACTCGATCAGCATCCCAAACTGCGTGCCCCAGTCGCCAATGTGGTTCTGGCGGATCACGGTGTGGCCCAGGCCGTCAAACACGCGCGAGATCGCGTCGCCGATGACCGTGGAGCGCAGGTGTCCGACATGCATCTCTTTGGCGACATTCGGGCCGCTGTAATCCACGACGACGGTCTGGGGTTGCTTCACTCGCTCGATACCCAGGCGCTTGTCTGAACCGGCGATCGCGATGCGCTCGTTGATGAACGCGGCGTCCAGGTGCAGGTTGATAAAGCCGGGCCCGGCGACTTCGATGCGCTCGCAGACGCCCTGTAGATCGAGCGCATCACAGAGCGCCTGTGCGAGTTCACGCGGGTTTCGGCCTAGCTTTTTGCCCAGGCTCATCGCGATGTTGGCTTGGTAGTCGCCGAACCGATCGTTCGACGAGGGGCGGATCTGAGCGGCAATCGCAGCGGCTGTGAGATCGGAATAGGTGTCGTCGCCGAGCACGTCGTAGAGCGCGCACTCGAGCCGGCTAGCTAAAAGATCGGTGATATCGGCCACGCCGGGCTCCACCTGGGGTTCGCGAAGCAAGGCGGGACATCGTCTTGGCTGAGTTACACCGCGTCAAGGCAGGCGGTGTGCCGTGGGCGCACGTGTCAGCGCGGTCACGTCGCCTGGGCGTGAAGCTCCTTGCCACGGTGCTGCATCTGTGCCTTGAGACGGGCGAGGATCGAGCTGTGCATCTGGCTGACGCGAGACTCGGACAGGTCCAGCGTCACGCCGATCTCCTTCATCGTCATCTCTTCGTAGTAATAGAGGATCACAATCAGGCGCTCGGCCCGGGACAGGCCCTTGGTAATCATGTCCTTAAGGTCGCGTCGCTGCACGGCGGAGAGCGGGTTGACCTGCTTGCCGTCCTGGATCACGTCGATCTCGCGGACGTCCTTGTTCGAGTCGGTCTCGAACCACTTACGGCTGAGGCTGACCACCCCGACCGCGCCGGCGTCTTTGCGGATCTTGGCGAACTCCTCCTGCGACAGTTCCATTTTCTCGGCCAACTCGTCATCGGTCGGCTTACGGCCGTTTTGCATCTCCAGGCTCTTGCGGGCCTGGTCGATCTTGCTGGAGCGCGAGCGGACAAGGCGCGGAACCCAGTCCATCGAGCGGAGCTCGTCGAGGATGGCCCCGCGGATACGCGGCGCGCAGTAGGTCTCGAACTTGATCCCGCGCTCCATGTCGAACGTGTCGATTGTGTCCATGAGCCCGAAGATGCCGGCGCTCATGAGGTCTTCGACATCGACCTCGTCGGGGAGTTTGGCGTGGATCCGCTCAGCGTTGTACTTGACCAGCGGGAGATAATTCTCCATCAACCGGTTGCGAAGGTCTTCGCCACCGGTTCGCTTGTACTCGATCCAAGTTTCTAGGATGGGTGGCTGGCCCGACGATACGGGCCCTGAGGTCTGCCGAGATTTTGCCATGGTCTACTCCTTGACCGGCTTTTAAACGCCCTGGCTAATGCCGTCCCTGGAAGGCGCTAACTGAAAAAGATTATTCAGGGTCCAAGCCCCGAGTCATACGCGTTACTCCAAACGGGTGTCTGGCCTTATGTTTCAGCCGGCTTCACGGCCGCCTGTTGTTCGCTGCCGCCCGGTTCACTCTCGCCGGGCTCATCCGACTCCTCATCTTCGTCGTCGTCGGGGTTGCCCGACGGGAGCGGACGCCGCTGCTTGTACTTCTCGATCTCGCCGTCGACGGCGTGCTGCGCCAGACTACCGACCAGCATGCCGATGAACCAACAAACAAACATCGCCACCAGCGCCCGCACCATCACCGTGCCCGCCGGGTTTCCGACCGACACCCCGATCACAATCGCGCCGGCAAATCCGACAAACGCGAAACAGACTGCAATAAGCTTCGCGGGGATGGCTGATCACACCTTCTAGTAACATCCACTGGACCTATCTCAGTCTGACTGCGGGTAAAGAAGCGCTTGGTACTCTAACCCACAGTTTGCGGAAGCGAAAGCAAGTTGCAACGGGTTATGTGAACAAATTGTTGAAAACTAGACGTGCGCTAACCGGCCAACCAAACGGCCATGCGACGCAGCAGACCCGCCCCGCGCTTCTTGATCGCACCGCGATCCATGCGGTGAGCGAGCTGCCCGACACAGACACTCGCGTCGCAGGACGGGCTGGACAACACGAACGGGCTGCGCCTGCGCACGGCTGCGCTAACTCGCGGATCGGCCAGAACGTGACCGGCGTAGCGAGGCGAAATCCGTAGAAAACGCCTGCAAACCGAGTCGATGCGGGCGAAGACGCGGCGTGCTTCCTCGACATCGCGTGCCTGATTGACCAGCAACCGAATGTCGCAGGCACCGCCCTGGCGAGTGACGACTTTGATCAAGGCGTACGCGTCGGTCACGGCTGTCGGCTCGGGCGTAGTGACGACGAGTAGCTGATCGGCGGCCAACACGAAGTTGACGACGTTGGGGCTGACGCCGGCGCCGGCATCGATCAAAACTAAATCGTAATCGTCTTCGAGGCGGCGGATCTGGCGGATGAGCCGGCTGTGCTCGTACTCGCTGAGCCCGGCCATGCCCGCCAACCCCGATGCGCCGGGGAGCAAGTGGAACCCGCCGGGCGCATCGATGACCGCCTCGTTGATTTCCGCGCGGCCGGCGACGACATGGGCCAAGCCGATGACCGGTTTGAGATCGCAGAGCACATCGGCGTTGGCGGTGCCGAGGTCGGCATCGAGAAGCACGACCTTGCGGCCCATCATCGACAGGCGGATCGCCAGGTTCACCGCGATGTTGCTCTTGCCGACACCGCCCTTGCCGCTGGCGACGGTGATCACCCGTGCACGCCGCTCGCGCGTGTCCGTCACGAGATCTCGTAGCGCATCGGCCTGGTCGGTGATCATGACGTGTTCTGATCGCCCATGACCAACGCCGCCAGCTTGGCGGATCGGCCGGGCGTGATTTTATGGGGGACCTCCTGGCCCGTCGTCACATAGCTTAGCCTTTTGTTGACCTTGCGTGTGACGTTCAGCAGGACGCCGAAGCTGATGGCCTCGTCCAGTTTGGTAAAAATGATGCGGTCGGTCGGGATTTTTGAGAATCGCTCGACCGTATCGAGCAAAACAGGCTGTGAGCACGTCGAAGACAGCACCAGGTGGACCTCGTGCGGGTCCGCGGCCGCGACCATTTCTTTGAGCTGATCCAGGCTGGCGTCGTCGCGCTGGCTCCGCCCAGCCGTGTCGATCAGGATCACGCCGCAACCCGCACATCGGCGGATCGCCCGAGCCATCTCGTCCGGGCGACTGACGACGTGCAGGGGCACACCAATGATGTTCGCGTAGGTCTGCAACTGATCGACGGCTGCGATGCGGTAGGTGTCCATCGTGATCAGCCCGACCTCTTCACCGAGCTTGAGCTTGAACGTCGCAGCAAGCTTGGCGATCGTCGTCGTCTTGCCGACACCCGTCGGGCCGATCAGGGCGATCGTTCGCGGCCGACCGTCGGCGGTCGGTTCGAGCTTGCCGGCGCCCGCGTCGGTGGGGATCTGCTTGGCGAGCACTTTCAGCACAGTGGCACGAACGCGTGCCTCGTCCTGCATCTGATCGGCATCGAGGAGTTGGCGGACCTTGTCGATGACCTCCTCGGCCAGTTCCTCGGCGACTTCCCTCTCGATCAGCGAGACGTATTGATCGAAGAGCGTGTCCGTCATGCCGTGGGATGGCTTTGTCGGGCCCTGCTCGTTCTGGCGGCGCATCATCAACTGGACCATCCGCTTGACCGCGCGCATCTCGTCAGCCAACGGTTCCGCGGTAGGGGCAGGTGGCGCGGGCGGCGGGGAAGCAGCCGGCGTTCGCAGAGGGCGATCGGCTGGCGGCGGATTTTTTCTGTTTAGTTCGGCGGCGGCGGCGGCGTAGGTCCGCCGGATCAGGTCGCCGGCCATCGGCTCGGGCGTTGGCACGCTGCGGGCTCGATCGGGCTTTGGCTGGGTGCGAGGCGGGCGAGCTGGGCTTGGGCGAGTTTCGCGGCCAACGTCCTTACGGTGAGCGGCGGTGATCTCGACGATCTGCTTCGCGCCGATCCCCAGGAAACCGCCCTGCGAAAAGGTGCGGGTGTGCAGCACGACTGCTGAGGTGCCCAAGTCGCGCCGCACGAGCGCTAACGCTTCAGCCATGGTCGCCGCTCGGAAAGTTTTCAGCTTCAAACGACGTCGCCTTTAGTGTCAAACCGCGACAGGCTGCGGTGTTTCGGACTCAACCTGGACCAAACCGACCGACTCGACCTCCACACCTTTCGACACCTCGTTATACCCGAGCACCGCCGCGTTGGGCAGGTGCGGCTCGATCAGCCGCCTGACCTGCGCCCGCACCTGCGGCGAGGCCAATATCACCGGCTGATGCCCGGCCTGGATAAGGCCTTGCAACTCCTGGATGACCGCGGTCGTCACGCGGTTAGCGACCGCGGGCGGCATGGTCATCGTCGACCCCTCCGACCCGCGATCGATAAACCCACCGATCAGGTCCTCGACGGCGGGGTCAAGGCTAACACAATACAGTTTCGAGACGTTCAACGCGGCATCGGCTCCGTCGGCCTCGGCCTCGGCCGCGGTGGTCTCGACGTATTGGTTGCAGATGGTGCGACGCAGCGCGTTGCGCACGTACTCGGTAAGCACCTCGATGTCGCGCGTGCGCGGCACCCAGTCGCCGAGCGTCTCGACGATCGTTTCCAGATCGCGGATCGGCACGCGCTCGCGCAGCAGGTTTTGCATGACCTTCTGCAGTTCGCCCGGCTTGACCGCAGGCGAGTCGCCGCCGAGCACCTCATCGCAAAGCTTGGGGACTTTCTCTTTGAGTTGTGTGATCAGATTGTTTGTTTCTTCGCGCGTCAGCAGTTCGTAGGCGTGGCTCTTGACGACCTCGGTTAGGTGCGTGGCGAGTACGCTGGTCGCGTCGACGACGGTGTAGTTGAGTGACTCGGCGCGCTGCTTCTGGCCGGCGTCGATCCACACGGCTTCAAGCCCGAACGCCGGCTCGCGCGTCTTGACACCGGGCAACGGCGACGATGCGAGGCCGCTGTCCATCGCAAGGAACTGCCCGGGGTGCACGACGCCCTGGGCGACGGTGTTACCGCGGATCTTCAGGTGGTAATCGTTCGGCTGTAGCTGCATGTTGTCGCGGATGCGCACGGGCGGCATGACCAGGCCCATATCGCCCGCTAACTGCCTGCGAATCATAGTGATACGATCGAGAAGCGTTCCGCCCTGCGCCGCGTCAACCATGCGGACCAAGGCGTAACCGACCTCCAATTCCAGGGTGTCGACATTGAGCATTGTCTCGACCGCGGGCGGCTCGGCGTCCTTCTTCTTGGCCTCGGCCCGAGTGGCCTCTTTGGATGCCTTGTCTCGCAGATTGAGCTGGCCGATGCCCGCGACACCCGCGATCAGCCCCGCGGCCAAAAGCATCGGGGTCATCGGTAGCCCGGTGAACGCCATCCCGACAAGGAACAACGACGTCGTCCACAACGCCGGCGATCGGCTGGTCAACTGACTCGTCAACTCAGACCCCAAGTCCTGTTTGCCATTGGAACGCGTGACGATCAACCCGGCGGCGATCGCGATGACGAACGCGGGCATCTGACTGACCAAACCATCGCCGATCGTCAACCGGCTGAACACCTCAAGTGTCTCGCCGGCTGACCAACCCTTTTCGAACATCCCGACGCCAAAGCCGCCGACGATGTTGACCAGAGTGATGATGATGCCCGCAACCGCATCACCGCGGACGAACTTGGCCGCACCATCCATGGCCCCGTAAAAATCGGCCTCCTGGCTGATCTCCTCGCGACGGTCCTTGGCTGCGCTCTCATCGATCAGCCCGGCATTGAGGTCGGCGTCGATGGCCATCTGCTTGCCGGGCATCGCATCGAGTGTGAACCGCGCGGCGACCTCACTGATCCGCGTCGCACCCTTGGTGATCACTACGAACTGCACGATGATCAGGATGATGAACAGGACCGCACCGACGACGAGTGAGTTGCCCGTGACGAATGAGGAAAACGACTCGATCACGCGCCCGGCGACGGCGGTAGCCTGCCCGGGCGAGTCGGCCTCAGCAGACAAAATCATCCGGGTCGTGGCGATGTTCAGAACCAGACGCAGTAAGGTCGTACCCAGCAACAACGACGGAAACACTGAGAATTGAAGGGGTGTTTCGATGTGGATCGTGGTCAAAAGGATCACGGCTGCCAGAGCGAGATTGGCCGTGATGAGGATGTCCATCATCATCGGCGACAGCGGGACGACAATGACCGACATCAACCCGATGAACGCGATCGGCACGAGCAGCGACTTGAATCGCTCGAGCCGGTTCACCCATGCGGGTACCTCTAATCGGATCGCCTGTTGTGCCATCGTGCGGATCGGACTCCGTTAACCGTCTACGCCGTCTTGCGGCCACTTAATCGGTACACATAGGCCAGGATCTCAGCCACCGCGCTGAAGAACTGTGGGGGGATCTGCTGGCCGACCTCGACATTCTTGAACAGCGCGCGGGCCAACTCTTTTCGTTCGATAATCGGGATCTCATGCGAGATCGCGACCTGCCGGATCCGCATCGCGATCAGATCAGCGCCCTTGGCCACGACCTTGGGTGCGACCATCGTCTTGGAGTCGTATTGAAGCGCGACCGCGAAGTGCGTGGGGTTGGTCACAACCACATCGGCGTGGGGCACGGAGTGATTGATGCGCTGCAGCGCTAGCTGGCGAGCGACGCGCGTGCGCCGCTGCTTCACCAGTGGATCGCCTTCCATGCGTTTGAGTTCTTCCTTGACTTCTTGCTTGGTCATCTTCAGGTCGCGCTCACGCTGCCACTTCTGGAAGCTGTAATCGATCAGCGCCAGGATCAGCAGCCCGGCGGCGAGCTTTAACGCCAACCCGTAGACCACCTCGCACGCCGAGCCGAACAACTGCATCGCCTCGAGCTCACTGAGCATCATGATCCGGGGCATATCGCCTGAGATCGAGATGATTGCGATGCCTGCGATGACGGCGACTTTGCCCAAGCTCATCAGCAATCGCATCCCGGCCCGCGCGTCGAAGAGGCCCTTTAGCCCCTTGAGCGGTGACAGCTTGGCGATGTTCGGCTGCAATGGCTTGACGGTGACGATGAACCCGACCTGTGCGACGGTCGCGAGCAGCGCGACGGCCATCGTCCCGAGCACCATCGGCGCGACGGCACCGAAGACGACGCGGCCTGTGAATCCGCCGAGCGCACCGATATCGCCGGGGCGCGTCGGGTTCGCGGCGTGCGCGGAGGACAGCATGGCTTCGACGACGACCTTCAGGCCGCCCAGCAACTGCAGCCCGTACCAATCCAGAAGGAGGATGCTGGCCAGGAGGATGCACGCCGCGCTCAGGTCGGCGCTGCGCGCGACGTTGCCGTCTTGCCGCGCCTCCAGTCGGCGGCGCGGCGTGGGTGATTCAGTTTTTTCCTGGTCGGTATCCGGCATTGCTTGCTACACCGTCTCGTCGTCCCGATTCGCCTTGTTTACTTGGCAAAGAATCTAGAAAGTTGGCCCATCGTTTCGATCACCAACTCGCCGTAGGCGCCGCTGGCTGCGGTAAACGCGCCGATCAGCACCACCGCACCGAGGCAGATCCGCAGCACAAACCCGACGCTTAGGATGTTCATCTGCGGGACGGTCTTGGCGATAAAACCCATCGCGACAGTTTGGAGAAACATCAGGCAGATCAGCGGGGCCGCGACGCGGAGCGCTAACTCGGTCACCGTGGTCATCAGGCCGATCATCAAGTCCACAACGCGGATATCGAACGTGAATGCGCCCAGTGGCACGCCTTCGAAACTCCCAACGAGCACACCCACGATCGCGCGGTGCCCGCCAAGAATCACAAAAACCGCTAGTGCCAACAGGAAGTACACCTCGCTGACGATACCGGTCTGCTCGCCAACCTCCGGGTTGAAGATGCCGGCTAGGCCCAAGCCCATCTGCTGATCGATGACACGCCCGCCGAGTTGCATCCCCAGCATCGGCAGGCTCGCGCCGAACCCGATCAGCAGCCCGACCATCAACTCCGATGTGATTACGCCGACCAGCGACCACATGGGCACTCCGGCTGCCTGTGCCCGCACCGCGAGGAGTTCGGCTGTGCTGCCCGGCGTCAGAAGCATCGGGTAGATGCACACGCTCAGCCCGACCGCGAAGAAGACTTTGACACGGCCGGGCACGGCGTTGCTGCCGAACACCGGCGAGAAGATGAACACCCCGGTCAGCCGGAATAGCACCAGCAACCACCCGGGTATGTGCGATAGGATGGGTTCGATTCCGATCGGCAACCGCGTCCCTCATTGCGTCTGGCTCACTTCACGTTCGACGCACGACCGCTCAGCCCACACCGCTGAACAGCCGCCTTGAAAACTCGATCAGGATCGTCGCGCCCCACGGGGTCACGAGGATGGTGATGATCCCCATCCCGATGATCTTGGGGACGAAGCTGAGTGTCGGCTCCTGGATCTGCGTCACGGCTTGGAAGATGCTGACGACCAATCCGATTACCAACGCCGCCCCGAGGATCGGTGAGCTAAGCAACAACATCACCTTGAGCGACTCACGAACGATGTCCACCGCTTGATCGACTTCCATGTCGTCTCCTTGGTCTCGACTCACGTCGAGCCTAACCGATCCATCGGTTCACTACGGCGCCCCGCCCGCAGCTGTCACGGCGAAGCTGCTAAGCAGGTTCCCGGCGACCAGGTGCCACCCATTAACCAACACAAACAACAACAGCTTGAACGGCAAACTAATCAGCACGGGCGGGAGCATCATCATTCCCATGCTCAGCAGGACGCTGGCAATCACCATGTCGATGATCAGGAACGGTAGGTACAGGCGAAACCCCATTAAAAAGGCTACTTTCAGCTCGCTGAGGATGAACGATGGGATCAACGCGACCATGTCGACGTCCGCGCGTGTCAGCCGACCGGGGTCGGAGGTGTCAACGCCGCGGTAGTTGAGCACCATGTACACGTCCGCCCAGTTCCCCGCGTGGTCGATCTGGTCGAACATGAAATCACGGATCGGCTGACGGGCGCGCGACCATGCGGTGAGCTGGTCGATCTCGTTGTTCTGAAGTGGGGTGATCGCTTCGCGGTTGATGCGATCGAGTGTGGGGGCCATCACCAGGATGGTTAGAAAGACGGCGAGCCCGACGATCACCTGGCTGGGTGGCAGCGACTGCGTACCGATTGCTTGGCGCAGCAACGCGAGGACCACGACGATGCGCGTGAAACTTGTTGTTAGCACAACCAGGGCCGGTGCCACCGAGAGCACCGTCAGTAACACGAGGATTGATAGCGTGGCGCTCAAGCCGGTCGTTGACTCTTCTGTGTCGGCGTTGAGGCCCGAGCCTTGGATCGGCAGCGCGCGGCCGGCGTTTTGCAGGATGCTCACTGGGTTGGCCAGGTCGATGACACCGGGTTGATTGGCCGTGGCCGCGGCACCAGCCGCGCCGCCACCTTGGCCCAGCGCCGGCGTGATAGCCGTGGCGAGGACGCACACAAGCGCCGCGATGATCCGCGTTGCGTTTGACCGGGTCACACGCACCCCCCGTGGTCCGTAGCGCGACTCGCGCCGCCGTGCATCTTCGAACGCACGCGCGACAGCAGGCCGTGTATCTCATCGCGTGCCCGGTCCAACTGGTATTCGGACCCGTCGGCCCCCTCGTCGCGCGAGCGCTGGCGGTCGGTGTGATCGCCGTGGAAGGATCCGATGAACTGTGCAAAGCCTTTTTGAACGCCGGCCGGCTTCTGGGTGGTGACTGTCGTCAAGATATCGGCGACCTCTTCGGGGTCGCTGATGTCAGCGAGTGTGCGCAGACCGGCCGGGGAGTCGCCGACTGCCAGGACGCGGTTGTTCAGCCTGACCAGGAGGATGTGGTTTCTCGGCGCGACGCTTACACGCGAAAGCACTTCGACCATCGGGCCTTGTCCGGTGGCAGCCTTAGCGCCTGCCGCCCGTGTGAGAAGCATCCGCAACAGCAGGATGCACGCGAGCACGATGCCCAATGCGGTGACTGTGTTGAGCACCCAGCCGGATCCGATCGGTGTGGATTCGGCCGGCGACTCGGTCGTATCGCGGACAGCGGCGGGGACGCCGAGTGGTAGACGCTCCAATGGATCGATCACCGCCGGCGCGGACGCCGCGTCGGGCCCAACCGGTTCTGCGGCCGTCGGCTCGGGGGCGTTGGATGCCAGCGATGGAATCTGTGGGATCGGTGCGAGCACCGGCTTAGGAGCGGTCGGTACAGAGAGTGCCGCGCGCAGCTCCGAAGGGCCGAGCGCACCGGTCAACTGCGGCGGCAGCGCTCGATCGGGGAGGCTGGCGGGTTGGCGGTGTGGGTCGGATGCGGCCGCCGGGTGTGTCGATAGTGACAACACAACAAACAGCGCGGCGCAGTGAATCAGCGTGGGGGTCTGCGTCATGGGCCTTCCTTGGCCAACCGGTCAGCCTTATCCATCGGCCGACCCAAAGGCGCATCCTGCGCCCGTTCAATTCATCCGAATCGTGGCTATGTGCCCGGCTGCTGGCTCTGCATCGCAGCCGCGGCCTGCTCTTCGAGGTCAGCGACGATCTCGCTGATCCGGATACAGAAGTTATCGCTAAGCACCAGCACTTCGCCGCGCGCAATCAAGCGGTCATTAACATACACATCAACCGGGTCGCCTGCGAGCTTGTTCAGCTCGACGATCGATCCTGCGCTCAGTCGCAGCACGTCCTCGACCAGCATCTGGGTACGCCCTAGCTCGATCTTGACGTGCAGGTCCACGTCGCCAAGCAGGCCCAGCTTGTTGACCGCATCGCTGGCACCGGACGATGCTCGGCCGTCGTCATCGCCGTCAAACTCAGCCGTGTCGACGCCGCCGGCCGCGTCGGGCGATCCGGACATCGCGGCGTTGACCAGGTCCTGGACCTCGTCGGAGCTCATCGAACCGGTGTCTTCTTCAGCCATGGTCAACTCGCTTCGGTCGGTCGAGGGCGTTGGCTAGACGACGCAGCAAGCGTCAGCGGCCAGCCAATCGATAAGCGGCGCGGACAACCGCGCCTCATCTGCGTATCGGCCGATGAGCCGCTGAGGCTTTCATTTTTTTATCGGGCGTCACTTCGCCGCGATGAGCGGGGCAAGAGGGTCGGCCGCGGCCATCGCTACATATCGGCGCGGAACTGGGTGAACTTGGTGATCACAACATCCAGGAGGCGCGTTTGCCCGTCCTCATCCATCCCCAGCCGCTCATCGAGCTTGGCGCGGATCTGCCGCCGCACAGTCGCCAGCGTAGGCTCGAGCAGGTGATTGGGCTCGGCTCTGCCGATTAGCTCGCGAACATCCGAGCTGATCTGAGCCGTCATCCCGTCGATTTGGGTTCGGATCTTGTCCTGATTCTTGCGTCGTACTACAACAAACACCTCCATGTCGTACAGGTAGGTCCGGCCACGCTTGGTGTTGGGGTATCGGTCGGCGATGACCAGTTCCTCGACCGGTTCCTCGAGCATGGCGGCCTCGTCCGCGGACGCCCCCTCGGCCTGGACATCCGGCGGGGCGCCGAACGCCATGAACGCAGCCGTAATGGCTGCGCCCTCGATGACCAGCACACCCACCAGGATCAGGATCGTCTTCATCGACGAACCCTTTTTCTTATCCGGTGCGGCCGCGTCTTTATTCTCCTGCTGCTCTTCCATAACCGGTCGTCACCTCGCGGTTCAGTTGGCCGACGCCGACGAGTCGGGCTTGGTGAAATCTTCGATCAACGCCTCCATCACCAGGATCTCGGCGCGTCGGTTCGGTGCCTGCTCAGCCAGCGAGTAGACGCGTTTGGCCAGCGGCTCGTGCTCGGAGGTCGCGATCAGCCGTATGCGTTCCGGGCGGATACCGACAGCGTCGCTAATCAGGTAATTCATAACCGCCTTGGCACGCGCGAAACTCAGCGACCACAGGTCGGGGTAGGCTGAGACGATGCCCAACTCCATCGTCGAGGCGTGGCCACGCACCTCGATCTTGTTGTTGTACCCCCGGACCAAGTCCGCCACGCCGGCCAAGCCGACCTTGGCCTCATCGCTTAGATCGGCTGATCCGGGCTCGAACGTGATCCGACCGCCCTGGGTGAAAAGCATCCCCTCACGCACCCGGGTGACCTGAGGGTCCTCGCCCTCAATCCCCGGATCATCGGTGTTGGAGTGTTTGACCTCCTCGCGCTTGATCTGCATGACCTCGTCCAGCCGCTTAATGAGGCTGGTCGCGGGCATGTCGGTGATCGAAGCCTTCCCGCTGCCGCCAAGCATGCCGAACGCTTTTTTAATTTCCTCAAGATAAGCGTGGTACTGGTCTTCCGTCTTGATCTGGCTCAACGCGACCAGGATGATAAAGAATGTGAGCAGCAGCGACATCATGTCGCCGTAAGTCATCACCCAATCAGGGGCACCGGCGGGTGGGCATTTGCATTTTTTCCCCATTGCGCACCCTGAATCCAGTCGTCTAAGTCATTTCGATTGCGTTACATGCAACGAAATTCAATCACCCGCACCGACGGCGTTCCGTGCGTCATTAGGCGGCTTCGCTCTGCTCGGCGGCCGCACGCTCGGATGGGGGCAGGAAGGTCCGCAGCTTCTGCTCGACCACCCTGGGATTATCGCCGCTCTGAATGGACATAACCCCTTGAATAATAATCGTCTTAAGGAGAACTTCCTCCGCCGATCGCCGAGCCAGCCGGTCGGAAATCGGCAGTGCGAATGTGTTGGCGATAATGGCTCCATACATGGTGGTCAACAACGCGACCGCCATGCCGGGCCCGATCTTCGACGGGTCGTCCATGTTTTGGAGCATGATGACCAGCCCAACCAGCGTGCCGATCATCCCGAACGCGGGGGCGTATTTGCCGACCGCATCCATGATGGCCTTGCCGGTGTCGTGGCGCTCGACCAGGTTCTCCAGCTCGCTATTCATAATCTGCTCGATCAGCTCGGGGTCAGAGCCATCGACAGCCATCTGTATCCCGCGGACGATGAACTCGTCGTCGATATTTTTGGTGGTGTTTTCGAGGCTGAGGATGCCGTCACGGCGGGCGATCTCGGCATAGCTGACCAGATCATCGACTAACTTATTGATTGAGCTTGGCTTGTGAAAAAACGCCTTTTTTATCGTCTTGAAAACGCCCTTGACATAGGGGACGGGAAAGCAGAAGAAAACGACTGTGATCGAACCGCCGACGACCATGACCACACTGGGCATATCGATAAAGTAGATAAGGCTGCCGCCCAGCAGCATGGCCCAGAGGATCAGGACCCATGTCCCGATCAAGCCAAAAATCGTCCCCAAATCCATCGCGCACCTTTCCCGTGGGGGGTTGGCTCCCCTACTGTGGGTGCTTATCGGTTCGTAGGGATTAGGACTTTGGCGACGGCTGTGAGGGTAGCGCGTCTTTAGCCAGCGATGGTGCGGATCAAGTCGGTGGGAGCAACCGCCGCAGCGACTGGCCGTACTCGACCGATAACTCGACGACACGGTCCATCGCCTCGGTGACCAGGATATGGTCGCCGTTGATCAGGGTGATGGTCGTGTCGGGGTTGGACTCGACCGATCGGATCAACTCGGCGTTGATCACGATCCTTTTTCCGTTCAACCTTGTCACGGTGATCATGCTGGGCTACCTGGTGTCGCTTAGCGCGGCGTCACGCGCGGGCCGGCGCGAGTGCCCCGGCCCACCCGGCGCTATCGAACCGTCGCGAGCAATTCTTGAATGAGTTGGTCACTGGTCGTCAAGACCCGCGAGTTGGCGCTGAACCCCGTGCTGTAGATCACCAGGTTGATGAACTCCTGCGAGAGGTCAACGTTGCTTAGCTCGAGCGCGCCGGAGACGACCGCACCGGCTCCGCCGACGGTTGGCGACTTTATCCCGGCAGCCCCGCTGGCCGCGTTCGTGTCGAACAGGTTCGACCCGACCTCGACCAAACCCTGTGGGTTCACGAACGACGCAAGCACGACCCGTCCAAGGTCCCGGTCTTTCCCGTTGTTGAACTTCCCAACGATCGTCCCATCCCGCCCAATGGTGAACTCCTCGAGTGTTCCCAATGCCGCACCGTCAAAGGGCTCCCCTGTCACTTGGCTGGAGGAATCACGGCCGACTCCGGCTCTCACCGCCCCGCCCCCATGCGCAAACGAGAGTTGGAACTGCTGGGGTGAGAGCGCGCCGGTGCCGTCGCGATCAAGCGTCATGGTGTCCCCGGTCACCGCGAGCAGTTGCCCGTCATTGTCGAATCGCAGCGTCCCGCTGCCAAGCGCGGTCGACACATCGGAATCCGCCTCGGAATCGACGAAGAATCGCCACGACGTGCCGGCGTTATCACTCGCTTCAAACACCACGCGCAGATCCAAACTCACCTCTGATCCCAAGCTGTCAAAAACATTGAATGTCGTCCGGATCGATTCGCCGTCGGCGTCTTGCGTCTTGTTAAGGATAAACGGCTGGGTCGGCGTAGCACCCAGATTCACGACGATGTTACTCCCCGCCAGCTCCACCCCGTTAGCGACACCGATATTCCCCGCAACGGTGATTGCGCCCCCCGCGACCGTCACCCCGCCACCGACCGTCGTATCAATCCCCAATATATCCTCCACAAAATCCATGAAGTCCTGAAGGGTCGTCCCGAACGCGTCGCTGCCCGTGGTATCGGTCGGTCCGACCTCGAAAGTGTGGTCAGGGATCGGAACGTTGCCTTTGGTTACACCGGTCACGCTGACCACATCACCCAGGCTGAACATCGGCGTGCCCGTCACGTCGAAAAGCGAAGCAAGACTGTCACTCGCAACAGCCGCCGTGGTCGCCCCTGCATCGGAGAAGATCGGGTCCGACACCTGCACCGATCCCTGCGTGGCAATCTCACCAGACGGATCGAGTTCTCCGGAAAACGTCACGAGTTCAGTGGCTTCGGCGAACGATAAAGACCCGACGGGAATACTCACATTCCCGACCACACCTTCAATGATATTGAAGTCGCCATCGACCCCGAACCCTTGAAGCAAACCACCATCGGGCGTGACTAGATTTGAATTGCTGTTCTTCGTGAAGGTGCCCGCGCGGGTGTAGAGCGTCTTGCCGTCGACATTCACCGCGAAAAATCCGTCGCCCTCAATCGCGAGATCGGTCTGGGAGCCCGTGACCTGCAAAGACCCGTCCAACTGGTTTCGCGCCACCGATCCGATCTTCGTGCCCAAGCCTATCTGAGACTGGTTGGTCCCGCCCTGGCTCGCCGTCGGTGCAGTACCGGACGAAAGCGTCTCGGAGATCTGCGTCTCGAACGCCGCTCGGCTGGACTTGAACGCCGTCGTGTTCACGTTCGCAATATTGTTACCCGTTACGTTGATCGCCTGTGAATTGGCGTTCAACCCACTTAGCGATGTGAACAGCGCGGTCGTTAGGCCCATTGCGATACTCCCTGTGCCCCGGCGTGCGTTGTTAATCCGATGCCGGTGCGTTTGCCTGTGGCGGCGCGTTGCGCCCACCGACCAAACCCCGGAGCGAGCCGTTCTCGATCCGGTCAACCCCCTCAAGAAGCCCGATCAACGAGGCCCGCTTCGGCTCGGCCTCGGTCTGTTCCGTTGGCTTGCTCAGGTCGCCAGCCGGAGTGCTTTTTGCCTCTTCGAGCAGCACGTCAAAACCCTTGGACTCGAATGGCTCGCGCGGCTTACCCGCGTCGGTCGGCCCGGCGATCCCACCCGGGCGAACCGCCGGCTCGAGCATCCTCAGCAGTTCACCGGCGTTGCCCACCTGTAATCCATCCCTTGCGAATCAATGTGATCCCGCACGCAACACTCACGGCGTCGCATCGGCGATTTCCCGAACCTTATCCATCGTTAGCGTGGCGCCCGTATCCAATTCGAGGAACGTGCTGCCGTTGTCCGCTACCCGCACCGAAGTCACCAACCCCTCGACCTCATGATTGGCCTCGCTCAGCCCGCTGACCAGTCGGCCGATCAGCCCGCCCGCGGCCGAGACCCGTGTCTGCAACAACAGGTTGTGCAGTTCATCCTGGAGCGACTGCTGGCTCTCGATGTTCTTCAAGCTGTTGAGCTGCTCCAGCAGCGCCCCGGTGTCCTGCGGCTCGAACGGGTCCTGGTTGGACAGTTCCTGCAGGATCAGTTCAATAAACTCGCCGCTGTTTAGCGCGCCCAGCGTGTCGGGCGCTGCTGATCCCACCACGGGGGCCGTTCCGCCAATCGCACCTGCTGACATATCACGTCCTCTCGATTACGTTTCGCCGCTGCGTCGCCAAGTGGCCGTGCGCAGGTTGTCCGTCTTGCCGTTAGCCTCGCCACCTATCCGACGAGATTCAATTCCCGTTCAAAACCCACCGCGTCGTCCGGGCTGGCCGTGCCGTCAGCCGTCGGCTCGTCAGTGGAGCCCCCCTGCTGCGAAAACCGCCCGCGGCTGCGCCCGTCGCCCTCTGACCGATCGGACTGACGATCAAAATCAAACGCCGCCGAGTCCTGAGACGTCGTCTGCACCTGCAGGCGATCGACGGTCAGCCCCTGCACCTCCAACGCATGCCGCAACTGTCCCATCTGTTGGTTTAGCAAGGCGCGTACCGCGTCGTGCGAAGTCCCGAAATGGGCGTTAACAATGCCGCCCTTTATCTGTACATGGATCCGTACCGTGCCCAGATCGGGCGGGTCCATACGGATCGTCATCGTCCCCCCGTTTTGCTTGATCACACCGTAAACCCCGCGTACGACACGAGAGACATTGGCATCGGCCTCCAGGGAATCGCCGGCCGGCGGTGTCGCGGCCAGGGTGCCCAAAGCGGGCGTCGAGCTTTGAGTTGAAGGCGTTGCGGGCCCGCCGGACACCGAGTCGGCCGCTTGGAGCAGCGCAGCCTCGCCCGTCGATACGTCGGTGGTCGGCAATATTTGCGCGACAGCGGATGCCGCGGCGACGCGCACAGCCGATTCGCCATCTGTGACCACCGACTGCGGCGTGCGCGCCGTGTGTTGCTGATTCTGCTGCTCACCGCTGCTACTGTGCCCTTGCCCGTCGCCGTTGGCGGCCCCTTGGTTGGCTGACTCCTGACCGGCCAACGCTTCCGCGTTGACGCCAATGATGGGCGGCGCGTCGGCTCGAACTTCAGCGGGTGTCGCCGAAGCGCGGACCCCGACTTGGCCAGGCTGTTGATCCGTCGCGACGACGGTGGTTGCCGATATCAACGGCGAGGAGTCTGCTCGATCGATGTTCTGATTGCTGAGCGCGACTGGCAGCTCGCCACTTGGCGCGGCGGTCTGATTAGCTCCAGCATCCGCGGCCGTATCCGCCTTAACCGAGGCCGCGGCAAGCGGACTCTCCACCGCGGACGACGGCTGAACCAGACCGCTCTCCGGCGATTCCGTGACCGACAGTTGAGGTTGAGCGTGCGCCGATGATTGGGATTCTGCGAACGGGTGTTCGCGATCGGGTTGCGGCTCATCGCCCTCTACGACCTCGGCCGCAGAATCGTCGACAGCGGTTGATGAATCAGGGTCGACCTCGCCAGTCTGATCCGTGTGTACATCGACCGCGGAATCACTGTTATCAGTGTGAGTATTGTTTGATTCTTGTGTTGCTTCGGGCCCCGGCTTGGCTGCGGACGTAGCGGGATCGCCGCCAGGCTCGCTCGTGCGCTTACGCCTGTCGGCCCGCGTGCGATCGGCCTCGCGCGCAACCGCGTCGTCGAACGTGCGGTCGAATGGCTCGTCGGCCGGTGCCGGGTTGACGCGCGCATCAGGCGTCTGCGGCAACGACGGCGCTGGGGGCAATTGCGCGATCGTCATGACGGATTACTCTCGGTGTTGGGGTCGGGTGGCGTGTTGTCTGTCAGCGGCTGGACACCGCGTGAGCCGAGAAGTTGGATCAGCTCGGTTGCCTGTTCGATTTCCTTTGGTGTCTTGAACGCCTTGAGGACGGCCGCGGCTTTGCGCTGCTGCATCATGGCCAGATAATTCACGACATGCTGCGTCTTGCCCTCGTCGATGAGCCTGCGGAACATCTGCACGGCCTGCTTGGGCTTGACGCGTTCATACATCTGGACCGCGCGTTGGAAATTTTCATCGTTGCGCGCGCGTTGCTGCTGTTCAACGTCGCGCGCATACGCCTCGCGGTCGGCGTGGATCTTCGCACTCTGCTTGGCCATGATCTGCTTGGCGAGTTCGAGATGACGCTTGAGATCAGCCGCCTCGCGCTCCATGCGAGCGACGCGCTGAACTGCCAGCTCGTCGCCGCCCTGCTGTGCGGCCAACCGATCGATCAGCGTCACAGGCCCGTCCCCGGCGGACTCCAGTCGGGCCGCTTCGAGCGCCTGCTGGCGGGCTTTCTCTTCCAACGCCAAGGCCTGCTCAGTATCAGCACGCTCCTGGGAAACGGTTATCGAGAACATTTCGACGACACGCTGGAATCGCTCGCGGTCGAGCCGGTCGGTCGCGTTAAGCCAACCGATGCCCACGCCCAGCGCAATCGCGTTGGCCAGCAACACACCGGTCAGGATGATCCACAGTGTTTTCATCAACCGGCGCCCTGTGCCTGACGGCGGATGAACTGCTGCGTTGCCAGCTCATCCAATTCCGCGGCCTCTTTGCGTTCGATCCGTTTCTTCCACTGCGCGAAGCGTTGATCGCGCAGTGCCTCGAGCGCCTTTCGTTCGCGTGTCGACTCGATCAGGCGGGCTCGGGCCGCTTCGATCTGCTTCTCGACACCGGCGAGTTGGAGCACAAATCCTCTGGCCCTCTGGGTGACCTGCCCGCTGTACTGTGCGAATCCGGCGATGCGATCGAGATCCACAGCCCCTTGCAATCCGTTGCTGAGGTTTCGTTTCGAATCCGTAATGGTGGCCTGCATCTCGCGGAGTTTCCCGTGCAAATCCAATCGCTGGCGGAGCGTGTCGGCCAGTTGCCGGCGACACTCACGCTCCCGGGTACGCCGCTGCGTGAGGACGGGCTCGAGCTCGAACTTGAACTTCGCCATCGTGGACCTTTACCGACCCGGGATACGCCCCAGATCGATTACTAACAAACGCCGTGCCGCCCCTCGGACACCGGTCCGGCTAGGCCTTGGTCTCCGGCGGCCTTGCCCGGTGGGACTGGGATAACTGTTTCTTTAGTTGCTGCAGTTGTTGACTAACCGCGAGCAACTGCTTTCCCGTCCGGGCAAAGTCGTCCAGCGCCCCGGTCTCGCCACGACCCTGCTGGAGCAACTGATCGATGATCGGCTTGGCAGCGATGGCCAGGTCGAATTGCGGGTTGCTACCGGCCGCGTAGGCACCGATGTTCACCAGATCCTCGACCTGCTGGTACGACGAAATCACCCGCAACACCTCGCGGCGCGCGGCTTGGTGCTCGGCATCGGTCACGTCGTCCGCGACACGGCTGATGGATTCAGTCACGTCGATCGCCGGCCAATGCCCCCGATTGGCCAATCGCTGACTGAGCAGGACGTGGCCATCGAGCACGGCACGCGAGGCCTCGGCAACCGGGTCGGATGCGACGTCGTCGCCCTCCACCAATACCGTGTAGAAACCGGTGATCGATCCCTTGCTCGTTCGGCCGGAGCGCTCCAACACGCCCGGCAACATCGCGAAGACACTTGGCGGATAGCCCTTGGTCGCGGGCGGTTCGCCGGCTGCCAGCCCAACCTGCCGCTGTGCCTGGCAGAATCTCGTAATCGAGTCCATCACCAACAACACGTCGCGACCGCTATCGCGGAAGTACTCGGCGATCGAGGTGGCGAGCATCGCGCAGCGGATCCGCATCAACGCCGGTTCATCGCTGGTTGCACAGACCACGACACTCTTGCTCATCCCTTCCGGGCCGAGTTGGTTGTCAATAAACTCACGCACCTCGCGGCCGCGTTCACCGACGAGTGCGATCACGGCGATGTCCGCCGCGGTCGACTTGGTCATCATCCCGATCAGCGTGCTCTTGCCCACACCCGGTGCCGCGAAGACCCCCACACGCTGACCCTTCCCAACCGGCAACAGCGCATCGATCGCGCGGACGCCGGTCGCGAGGGGGGTATCGATCAATGGGCGATCCATCGGGTCGACGGGACGTGGCGCCAGCGGTCTGACGACTGTGTCGAGTATCGGCCCACGACCGTCGATCGGACGGCCTTGCCCGTCAAGCACGCGGCCGAGCTGTGGCTCACCCACGCGCACGTCCTGCGCGAACTGCGCAGCAATGACCGGGTCGCCTCGCCGCACTCCGGAGGTCGATCCCAGCGGCATGATGACCGTGTGCTCTCGCTCGAAGCCGACAACCTCTCCCTGGAGAACCGGCCCGGCACCCTCCCGCGTATGCACATGCACGACCGACCCGATCGGCACCGGCAGATCTACGGCCCACAACGCCAGACCCTTGAGCTGTGAGACGCGCCCGCGCACCTCGACGCTGGCCGCCGTCTCGAGCATCGTCATCTGATCGTCCAGCACACCGATCATCGTTTAACCATCGTCGTTGTTGTCTGTTAGCGATTTATCATCATCCGGGGCCGCTTCGAGTTTCTCCTCACCGCGCGGCTCAATCGCTTCCTGAGTCGGCAGCATCAACTCGACCAACCGCCGCAGTTGCGTCTCGATTGTCGCGTCGATCTGCCCCTGCCCGTAGGACAGGACGCACCCGCCGCGCCCGATCTGGTCGTCGTCGACCAGGTGCAGGTGCTTGACGTTCAATACCCGGGCCGTCAGATCGGGCATCGCCTCTTCGAGCACGGGCCGATCGTCCGGGCAGATTCGCACCGTCACATCAACAGGGTGCAAGACGTATGCCAACGCATGATCGAGTTGATCAGCGACGATTTGCTCATCGGTTTCAACGACGCGGTGAACGACCTTGCGCGCGAGTTCGAGCGCCAACTCCAGAACCGCGCGGCGTGCTGATCGATGCATCCCCTCGCGCTCGCTATCCCAGGTAGCAGCGGCGTCGATCCACGCCTGCTGAATCGTCGCGAGCCGTTCCGACGCATCGCTGAGCGCCTCGGCATGGCCGCGTTCACGCCCGTCGGCCAGCCCTTTTTCCAGCCCCTCGGCGTAACCTTTGGCGTGGCCCTTCTCGCTGGCGTCCAGCCCGCGTCGCTTGGCTTCGGTGTCGGCCGCTTCAATGATCTGCCTGGCTTTGGCCTCAGCCGCCTGGCGCATCAGCTCGCCCTGACGCGCGATGTCGCCCAGGTCCAGCACGATCGCGTCTTTGAGCACCGTCTCGGCGTATCCGCTTTTGATCACCGGCATGTCGTATCAACTCTGTCTGCGGGCGTGTGCCGGCTAAACGATCATGTCTTCGCTGCGGCCGGAGATCATGATCTCGCCCGCGTCGGTGAGCCGCCGGACCACATCGACGATGCGCTGCTGGGCCGACTCGACGTCCGACACACGGACCGGGCCCATAAACTCCATCTCCTCGCCGATAAGTTGAGCGGCGCGCTCGGACATGTTGCGGAAGATCTTTTCCTTGAGATCGTCGCTCGCGGTTTTGAGCGCCAGCGCCAGCTCGTCGTTGTCGATCTCCTTGAGCACGGACTGGATACCCTTGTCGTCGACCAGGCCGATGTCTTCGAAGACGAACATCAGCCGGCGAATCTGCTCGACCAGATCGGGGTCCTCAGCTTCGAGCCCCTCCATGATCCCCTTCTCCGTCGTGCGGTCGGTGAGATTGAGCATCTCGGCGACGGACTCGACGCCGCCAATCTTTTCGAACGATTGGCTGAGCATGTTCGCAAGCCGAGACTTGAGCCCGTTCTCCACCTCGGCGATCACCTCAGGGTTGGTCTGCTCCATGTTCGCGACGCGTTTGACAACTTCGAGTTGCTTCGGCCCGGGCAGCCCGGCCAAGATCTCGCTGGCTTTGTGGTAAGGCATGTGGCTGACGATCAACGCGATCGTCTGCGGGTGCTCGTCCTGGATGAAGGTCAGCAGGTTCTGGCTCTCAGCCTTCTGGAGGAATGAGAACGGGCTCTTGTGAACCTGCAGGCTGATCTGCTGGAGTATGCGGTCGGCCTCCTTCGGATCGAGACTCTGCAGCAGCAGAGCGCGTGCATACTCGAGCCCGCCCTCACTGCCACGCCCCAGCGCCATCGCCATGCCGTAGAACTCCTGTAGCACACGGTTGCGCGTTTCCGTCGGCACCTCACCGATGCTGGCCAGCTCACGCGTAACGTCTTCAATCGGTTTGGACTCCAACTGCTTGAGCAGCAGCGACGCGGCATCCTGATCGACTGCGAGCATCAGGATCGCGGCCTTGCGCAGCCCGGAAAGCTCTTCGTACGTCTCGTTTTTTACACTCCGTTTTGCCATCGGTTACACGCCTCGCGGCCGGCTACTCCTCGGTTCGCATCCACCGGTTCATCAACTGGACGGCCTCGACTGGATCACTCTTGATCATCTCGCTGATTTCATCGATCACCTGACGGACGGCGACCTCGTCGTCGTCGAGCTCCTGCGCATCCAGTGAGCCGTCGGACTCTCCGGCTTCGCCGAGCAGGTCGTCATCGCCGGCCAGTACCGTGGGCACGCCGGCGAGTTCTTCGATGCTCGGCAGCTCTTGTTCCTTCGTCGCCTTCTTGACCATCCCGAGCATGATGCCGACGCTCATCAGCGCGAGCATCGCCAGCCCCACCGGCTTGACCCATTGCGAATCGAACACAGCGCCGACGCCACCGGACGCCGGGGCGATGCCGGCGATCCCGGCGAGCGCCATTAGCTCATTGCGGTCGGGGATCATGTGCACACGGACCTCACCGTCTTCCTGCTCGGTTTTCACCAACGGCTCGACCTGGGCGCGGATCGTCGCCAGTTGCGCATCAATGACGGGCTTAAGCGTCGCGTCGTCCGGGGGCTCGGTATCCTCCGGCTTACCCTGCATGAAAACCCCAACAAAGTACGGTCGAGGGACGTTGACGGTTACATCGATGCGCTTAGCGTGGTGGCCGACCTCGGTCATCTGCACACGGCGGGTCATGTTCTTGTTTGCGTATTCGTTGCGGTTCTCGGACGTGGTCTCAAGCCCACCGGAGCTCCCGCCGCCCTCGATATCCAGGCCGGTGTTCGATCGCGCGCCCGGCTCACCGGCGCGGGCCATCTCTCGGCGCTCGGTCTCGCGGGTAAACTCCGTCTTGAGCGGCTCGGTCTTTTCGTAATCGAACTCCTCGACGCGCTTGCTGTGGATCGGGTCGAGGCGGGCGTTAACCTCGACGATCAGGTTCGGGATGTATCCGAGCGTCGATGCGATCTTCTCCTTGTAACGATGCTCGAGCTGGCGCATCAGGTCGAACGTCTCACCGGCCAACAGATCATCACCACTCTTGACGGTGAACTGGCGGCCACGATTGGCGTCGACAACCACCACGTCCTGCGGCCGCATCTCGGCGATCGCGCCACTGACCAGTCCGCCGATTGCTTCGACGAGCCCTTTATCGACCCGTCCTCGGCCGCCCATCACGACGTTGACCGACGCGCTCGGTTGTGTGTGGCTTGCGCCGAAACCCTGGCGCTGAGGCATCGAGAGCATCACGCTGGCGCTGCGCACACCCGCCATTTTCGAGATGATCTGGCCGAGCACCTTTTGCTTGGCCAGCAGGAATGCCTGTGCGTTCTGTGCGCTGCTTTGCCAGGGGGATTGCCGCATGACCATCTGGTCGAACGCGGCGGTCGTATCGGCTGCGAGCAACTCGCCGTTAACCAGGATCACGAGCGCTTCATCGTACCGCCCGGCTGGCACCCACATCTGGCCGCCGTCATTCCGTACCTCGATCCCGGCCGCATGCAGTCGCGCGGTCGCCTCGGCCTGGCGGTCGCCGGCGAACTGTGTGATTGAAATCAACTCGGGCTCGGCGACATACTGCATCACGAGCCAACCCGACAGGACAAGGATGACCAGCAGGCAGCCGATCAACCAGCGCGTCGACGGCGCGACCTCACCCAGAAAGTCGCGCGCCTGCAGCCAATACCGCTGAAGAAACTCCATCCGTCGGCCTCCATGCCGCTCGTGTCGTTAATACGACGCCCACCGCGCCGCCGTTCCAATTGTCTAGACCCGCATCTGGCGGATCTCCTCGTACGCATCAACCAGTTTGTTGCGGACCTGCATGAGCATTTGGAATGCCAGGTCGGCTTTTTGCTTCGCGATCAGCACCCCGTCAACATCGTCGCGCCTGCCCGTGTGCAGATCTTCGATCGCCCGCTGCGCATCCTGCTGCAGTTGGTTGACCTGGTCGATGTTCTGCATCAACAGGTCTTTGAAACCCGGCGCGTCGTCACCGCCCGGTCCACGCGGCGGGCTAGGCGGCGTGACGCCACCGACGCCACTCGCGGCCGGCCCGATCAATCCTAGAGGGTCCGTCATCGCTTACCTCGAACACTCAGTCGCCACGCATCCAGCCGCCTAGGCTAGCAAACGCAGGCTTGACTGCATCATTGTTTTCGTCGCTTCCGCCGCAGTAATGTTTGCCTCATACGCTCGGCTGGCTTCCATCGCGTTGATCAGTTCCGTCGTCGGATCGATGTTGGGGTAACCAACATAACCGTTCGCATCGGCTTCGGGGTGGCCGGGCTCATAGACCTGACGCAGGTCGCTCTGATCCAACAATACCTTGGAAACATGGACACCGTCGCCACGGCCGGTCTCCGAGTCGCCCGTCGCGAAGATCGGGATCCGCCGACGGTACGGGGCGTAGTTGCCCTGGTCGTCGTAGATCGCGTTGCGATTGGCCAGGTTCGCCGCGATGACGTCCAGCCGCGTCCGCTGCGCCACCATTCCCGACGCCGAAGTATCCAGTGCACCAAACATAGTTAAGTCTCAAGCTACCGGATCGCAGTGGACCCGCACCCAACTAGCCGCTATACGCGTTCTCGGATCGCGATTGAAAGCAACGAAAACTCACTGCGTAGCATCTCGATCCCCATGTTGTGAGCCAGCGTGTTCTCCGCAAGGTCCTGCATCACTCTTTCAAGGTCTCGGTTGTTCTGGTCGTGGAACAGCACGCCCTGATTCGACTGGCCGGGCGTGGTTTCAATCCGCCCGTGGTGGAACCGAAGCTGATCGGTATCGCGCAGCTCCAGCGGGCCGAACGTCGGGTCGGCGCTGTCACGGCGCTGATCGACCGCGTCGCGTAACGCGGCTTGGAACGCCCCGGTATCCAGCTCGCGCGGCTTGAAGTAGGGCGTCGACAGGTTCGCCACGTTGTCGGTGATCACCCCGTGGCGCTGCTGCGTGAACTGCACCACGCGCTCAAGCACCGGGAGGGCACCGCTATCGAGTAGGCCTACGATCATCAACGCACCCTTAGCAACATCCACTCAACCGAGCCGCCTCTCGGGCCGACCCTCCGCTACACACAACGGCAATCCCGGTGCCACGATCACCGAGGCACCTCGCGCCCGACAATTTGCTTTCAGAACCCATCACGTCACGAACGCCGGCCCCGCGACTAAGCGCAATTGTTGCGCATGCGAGGCTAGATCGTCTGAGCGACAAGGTTCATCTCCTTCCATTTCTTCAGCTTCAGCCCCAGGGTCCGTACCCCGATCCCCAGCGCCGCCGCCGTTCGTTGGCGGTTGCCGTTGAACTGGCCGAGTGTCTGCACGATCTGGTCACGCTCGACATCTTCTAGACGCCGACAGCCACTGCTAGCGTCCGCCCGCGATGCAGCGTCTTCCCTGCGGCCGGTAAGCCACGGCTGCACCAACCCGCCACTGATAACGGGATCGGATGTCAGCACGCTCGCACGCTCACAGATATTTTGCAGCTCGCGGACGTTGCCAGGCCAGTGGTACGCCTGCAGCACCGCGACGGCTTCGTCATCAAATGTTTTCGTTTCGACGCCCTCGCGATAGGCGACGCGCTCGATGAAGTGCTCGACCAACAGCGGGATGTCGTCCAGCCGGTCACGAAGCGGCGGCAGCCGTAGCGGCAACACATTGAGCCGATAAAAAAGGTCTTCGCGGAAGCTCCCGTCGGCGACGGACTGGGACAAGTCGCGATTGGTTGTTGCGACGACGCGGACATCAACCCGCATAGTTTCGCTCGATCCGACCCGCTCAAACCCCTGTTCCTGCAAGACCCGCAGCAGCTTGGCCTGCAGTTGTGGGCTGATCTCACTGATCTCGTCGAGTAGCAGTGTGCCGCCATCGGCGAGTTCGAAGCGGCCTTTGCGCAACTTCTCCGCGCCCGTGAACGCGCCCTTTTCGTGCCCGAACAACTCGCTCTCGAGGAGGCTGCTAGATAGCGCGGCGCAGTTGACGCATAGCATGATCTTGTCGGCGCGCGGGCTTTGTGAGTGGATCATCCGCGACACGACTTCTTTGCCGGTGCCCGACTCGCCGGTGACCAGGACCGTGCCGTGGCTCTGTGCGATCTGTTTCGCCTGAGCCGATAGCTGCTTCATGACCGGCGATTGCCCGACCAGCACGGATCGGTGTTCGCCGGAGGTTGCCTCAGGCTGCTGCGGCGTGTTCTCGCGATTTATCAACCGTCGGTGCTCGACCGCGCGGTGAACAGTGGTGACGAGTTGGTCGCCGTCAAACGGCTTCTGGACGAAATCAAAAGCCCCCTGCTTCATCGCGCACACCGCGACATCCACCGTCCCGAACGCCGTCATCAAGACCACCGGCAAGCCGGGGTCCGATTCCCGCAGGTGGGCGAGCAGTTCAACGCCGTCCATCTCCGGCATCTTCAGATCGGTCACAACAACCGTTGGCTCGTGGCGCGCGATCTGCTCCAGCGCAAGTCTGCCGTTGGACGCGGTTACCACCTGGTAGCCGGCGCGTTGAAGCGTCGTGCCGACGCCGTCGCGCATCATCTGTTTGTCGTCTACCACCAATACCTTCATGCTCGTCCTCTGCCTCGGGTCACGCGACGGCTGGGGTGTACCGGCCTATCGGGGCGATCGTGGATACCGGGCTCGACGCCACGGTCGATTCGTCGCCGGCCAGGTTCAACTCGAACACCGCTCCGCCGTCGTTGTGCGCACTGATTGTCCCGCCGTGGGCGTCGATGATCCGGTGCACGATCGCCAGCCCGAGCCCGGTCCCGGTGTTCCGCGTGGTGAAGAACGGGTTGAAGATCCGATCGACATCCTTGTCGGCAATCCCCGCACCGGTGTCTCGGATCGAGAGCGTGACGCAGCCGCCGGTTCGAGTCGCGGAGCAGGTAAGTCGCCTCGGTGGCCGCCTCATGGTGGGGTCACCGGAATGGGCTCCGCCAACAGCCATGGCTTCGATCGCGTTCCGGATCAGGTTGATCAACGCTCGCTGCATCAACGCCGCGTCAGCGAACAAGGTAGCTGGAGACTCATCGTGATGAGCGGCGTCGCCAACGCGCCGGACCTCGATCCCATCCGCGTCGATCTCCGGCTGACACGCAAGCAACGCATCATCAAAAAGACCGGGCACGGAGACCCAATTGCGTTCGGGTAAGATTTCCTGGGCGAAGCTCAGCACATCGGTGACAACACCGTCCAGCCCGCGGACAGCGGCGACGATCTTGCGGGCGGTGATCGCCAGCGGTGCCGTGTCGCCCTGCCATCGGCCGGCCAGGTCCTGGGCCAGCATGTCGGCGTATAGTTGGATCGCGGCCAGGGGGTTGCGTACCTCGTGGGCGATACCCGTCGCCATCTCTCCAAGTGCGGCGAGCCGCTTGGACCGTTGCAGTTGTGCGTTGGTGCTGACAAGTTCCTGCTGCAGCCGCAGGACCTGCCCGCGCAGCGAGTCGTGCGTGCGGCAAAGGTTCTCAGCCGTCTCGTTGTAGGCGCGCATCACCACGGCCAGTTCCTCACGCCGTCCGTCGGGGGCATCGGCGGCGAGGATCGGGTCTGTGCGATCCTGCTTGGCGCTTTGACTGGGCGTGGCAGGGGTATTCATTTCACGGTGCATGAGCGTTCACCCCTGACGGTTCGTGTATCGGGCCTGGCGAACCGGTGCCCCGGTCGTCTGGTAAGCGCGGGCTGCGGCACCGCCCTGACGGACCTTCCCAAGCTCATCACCGACCCGGTTGCGTCGGCCGACCAGCCGCTCGCTGTGGGCGCGATCCTGCTCGATGATGTGGCTAAGCGACGAGCGAACGTCGGCCAGGAGCGACTGGACGCGCGTGCGATCGGGGTCGGACAGGGTCGCTCGGAACGCCTCCCAGTCCGACCGATATTGGTCCAGATCGGTGTTGACCCGCCCAAGCTCCTCGACGAGTTGACGGCGGGTGGATAACAGCGTCAGCAACGACTCACACGAGCCGGTGGAGATGGTTTTCCCTTGCTCGTCGCTGAGTTCTTTGAGCCGGGTGTAGAGGGCCAGTTGACGCTCTAGCAATCCGATGAAAGCGGCGGTATCCAGAGCGTGTGTGCCGCAGGCGACCGCTTCGGGGGGTGTGTTGGTCATCCATGACCCTCTCAGTTTCGCCGCTGCCCGGACCATTCGGCGGATCCATCCACCCGGCGGGCAGCCGTCTAAAATGTGTATCGGCTAGATGTACCGATAATCCTTTGGAATTCTTTGCGTAGCGGCCGACGGGTCAAATGGGCGCGCGAAAAACCCTAACGCCGCCCTGCCCGACGTGCCCGCATCCGGCATTCCTGTTGGCAACCAACGGCTAAGGCGTGCCGGCTCCGGAGAAGCCCGCCGTCGCGTTGGCCTGCGAGCCAAACAGGTTCAACTCACTGCTCCAACGCAGCCAGTCTTCCCAGTGCTCACGCGTCATGGGCAGGCGGCTGGGGTCCTCGAAGGCCTCATCCGGGATGCGCTTGAGCTGCCAACGTGCCCGGTCGTTGGCGACCTTGGCTTGCTGGATCTGCCCCATCTCGCAGTACGCATTGACAATCTGGACAAGGGCGACCAGCGACGCAGGGTGGGTTTCCCAGCGTTTGGCCGCCTGGTCGTACAGACCGATCGCTTCGTCAAACCGCCCAAGGTCGTAAGCACAATCGGCGCGATAAAAATAGGCGTTGCGCAGCGCGACCCGCTGGATCGCCGGACCATCGGGCGCATCGGGGCGATCCAGTTCTTCGGTCACCCGGTCGAACAGGCCCTGGGCCGCCTCAAGCCGCCGGGCCCGCTCAGCCATCAACGCCATCTGCTTGGACTGCGGCATCGGTTTGGTGAGCGACTCATCCAACGCCGATACGGATTGCCGGTACGCATCAGCCAGATCGAATCGCAGCATCACGCCGTCAGGGTCGCCGCCGAAGCGGTCGACGGCTTCGGTGAATCGTGTAATCGCGTCCTCGAACCGCCCCTGACGGTGGTGCAGCTTGGCCAAGGCAATCAACCCCTCGCGGTACGGCGGGCTGTCGGGCGTGATCGCGCGGTGGTCGGTCAGCACGTGCTGGAGGATGCGCTCGGCCGCATCCATATCGCCGAGCGCCTCGTGGCTGCGTGCGAGCGGGACGAGGCTGGCGAGGGCTTCGGGGCTCTCGCCGTTGTCGTCGACCAGTCCACGCAGCAGGTCGACGGCGGCTTGGTGATTGTTGCCGGATTGGTAGGCCAGCGCCAAACGCCGGGTCGCCTCGAGCTGGCGCGGGTCGCCGGCGCGGGTGCGAACGAACTCGTCGTAACCAGCGATCGCCTCGTCCCACGCCTGGGCCATGTCGTAGCTCATCGCCGAATCCCACAGGCTGTTGGCGTAGGCCTCCTCGTCGGTCGGCCCGATCGCTCGGGCGTACTGCATAAAGTAGTCACCGGCGATCCCGTAGTGGACGGCGGCCTCCTGGTTCAGCGCTCGGCCGGCCTCGTCGTCCGCCGCGGGCAAGCGGTCCGGTAGCGTGTCGGCATCGTCGCCGGCTGCTTCGGCGAGCCGCTGATTCGCCGTGCGCTGGTGCGTGCGGGCGAACTCGAGCAACACTTCGGCGGGCAGGTCCGCGCGGTAGACGGGCTTGAGCAGGGTCAGGTACGCCAATGCCCGCTCGTAGTCCTCGCGCGCCGTTTCCTTCTCATAGTGAGACCCAATCGTGGTTGCGAGCAGGTCGAGCTTCTCCGGGTTGCGCCTGCGATCGACGTTGAACCGCTCGACGGCTTCACCGAGGTGCTGGAGCGCTTCGGCGTGGGCATCGAGTTTGGCTTCACAGTCGGCCCGCCCGACCAGGGCGTTGAAGTACACCTGCGATGTCGGAAAATCCTTGACCGCGGCGGTGAATCCCTCGAGCGCGACCTGCAGGTTGCCCGTCTCGGCAAGCTCGATTTGTGCCTGACCGACGAGGATATCGGCGTTGAGCGGGTCGGTCGGCTCAAGCGACTGCTGAGCGAGTTGGTACCAGCGCTGCGCCTCTGGGTACTCACCCAGCCGCTGGTAAGCCTTGGCGAGCATCACGCGGAGAGGGGCCATCGCCGCGTCCCCACCTTCATCCATGAGGTAGATCATTCGGCGCTGCAGGTACTGGATCGCCTGATGCGGCTGACCGGATTCGAGCAGGCCCCGTGTGTGTAGCACGACCGCCCAACGCAAACCGGCGACGCGCGCCGCACGGTCGCGCTCTGCCCGGACCTCCTGCTCGTACCGGAGCATTAAGGGCGTGAGTTCCGCGACCCCGGCCCCGGCCTGCCTACGGCGCTCGATAATCTTCTTGATGACGCCGTATCGGCGGCGCGGTTCGAATTCGCGCAGCTCGTCGATCACCTCATCGGCTTTGACCTCGTTGCCAAGCGCGACATAGGTCTCAGCCAACCGCTGCAGGTGTGGGCCGTCCATCGTCTGGCCCATCTCGCGGGCCTTGAGATAGTAATCGCGCACCCTGGCATGATTCTCACGCTTGTCCCAGCCATGGTGGGCCTGCTGTTGATAGATCAGGTCGCCCCAGAGCATCTGGTAGCGCGCACGCTCCTGCGGGCTGGCGCCGGCGATGAATGGCTCAAGGCCAACCTTGAGCCGCGTCTGGGCCTCGTCGAGGTTGTTGGCTTTGAGGTATTGCGCGACCTCATCCAACACATCGGTGTACTGATCAGACTCGGCCTCGGGGATAACCTGATACAGCCCGACACCGAGCAACACCATGCCCAGGATTAGCATCGGCAGGTGCCAGACCTGCGACCAGGCGGGCGTGGTATCGACAGCGACCTCCGGCTCTTGAGGCTGCCCGTCGGCTTCAGTTGTATCCGTCTCGTCGACCATATCTATCTCGGCGTCCTTGCCGGTGGCTCGATTGTGGCGCGGACCGCGCGCCGCCCCCGAAGGTTATTCGGACCTATCGTCTATCCGGGTTAATCAGCGACAAGAATCGCATGACGACACAAGCTTTCCACAGGTTTTCCCCCGTGGAGGGCGGTCCTGGATGCGGCCACGGTTAGCCTCGCCGCCCGACCCGGCGAGCGCCGCCTATCATCCTCGAATGCCTGCGTACCGCACCTTCGACCGATCGGCCAAGGAGTTGGGCTACCGGATGCCCGGCGAATTCGAGCCGGTCGACGCGGTCTGGGTCACACCGCCGCACAACCTCGAGACCTGGCCGGCGTGTTTCGATCAGGCGGCCGAACAATTCGCTCGCTTCTTCAGCCTGCTCAAACAATCCGTTCCGGTACGGGACACATCGAAGCTGGGACTCGCAACGAACGATTCATGGATCCGCGACTATGGGCCGTTATTCGTTACTGACCGCAACGGGCACATCGCCTGCCACGACTTCGTCTTTAATTGTTGGGGCGACAAGTATCAGCCATACGACGACGACAACCGTGTGGCGACGCGTATCGCCGAGCACCTGGGCTTGCCGCTATGGAAACACAGCATGGTTCTGGAAGGTGGATCGATTGAGGTCAACGGCAGCGGCACGGTCATGACGACCCGGCAGTGCCTGCTCAATCCCAACCGCAACCCAGACCTGACCGCCAGCCAGATCGAAGAACACCTGCACAACGCCCTTGGCACGCGACACGTGATATGGCTGCCCGGTGGGATCCGGGGCGATGACACAGACGGCCACATCGATGACATCGCACGATTCGTCGACCCACAGACGGTCGTCGCGGTGCGCACGAACGACACCAACCACCCCGACCACGACACGCTCGATCAGAACTGGCGTGCACTCGAAACAGCGGTAGATCAGGACGGACAGCGGCTCACCCTCCTCCCGCTGCCGATGCCGGATCCGGTCTTCCACGATTTTCCCGGCGACGACACCGAGCCGGCCGGGCGACGCCAGCTTCCCGCGAGTTACGCGAACTTTCTGATCGTGAACCGGGCGGTCTACGTCCCGGTGTTCGGGCAGACACAGGACGACCGCGCACTCGCCGTGCTCGACGCGGCGATGCCCGGACACACCGTGGTGCCGGTGCGATCTGAGTACCTGGTGGTCGGGCTGGGCGCGTTGCACTGCTTGACGATGCAGCAGCCCCGAGCTGAGACGCCCGCCCGCGACTAACTCTCGAGCAATCGCTTGGCCTGGTGACCGGCTTCGGTATCGGCGAACGCGCGGACGAACGCGCGTAGGCGGCCACGGCGAGTCGAGGTTCGCTCGATCCGGTTGATCGCATCGAGTTCCTGCTTGGCCAGCAGCTCGCGTGCTTCGATCGCGCGGTCCGCTGCCGACGTCCCGGCCCAACTCCGCGCGAAAGCCTTGAGTTTGCGGGCTCGGGCGGGCGGCTCTTCGACAGCCATCGCGTCCTGGAAAAACTTGTCCGCCAACTCGTTGCGCAGTCGCATCGCGCTGGTCGCGGACGAGGTTAGCTCCCACTTGTCGGCGAAAGCGGCGTAGCGCTTGGCCCGCCGGTGCAGGTTGGGGTCCTGATTGATCTGCTCGAGCTGCGGGTATGCCAGCCGGTCGAGCTCGGCGATCGCGGCCCGGTGAACCGGGTAGTCGCGGTACTTCTCGATGAACGCGCGCAGACGCGACTCCACGGCCCGGCCCGTTCCCTGCAGGATCACATCGAGCCGTTCGCGGCCGAGCGCATCGCAAGCCTTCGCCGCGCGCTCATAAGACGAGCAACCTCGCCAGTCGTGGATGAACTCGTCGAGGCGCTCGAAGGAGGCATTGCTCGCGAGCAGGCGGCCCAGCACTTCCTCGCTGGCCCTGCATGCGTGTTGCTTGGCGTTCTGGGCTTTCGCATAGACCGGCATCGACGGCTCGGCGCTGTCTAGCACCTCACGGATCGCAGGCAGTGCGGACTCCCACTGGCCGGTTCGCAGTGCGCGATCAATCACGGCTTCGGCTTCGGGCAGTGAGCGGTGGACCACCTTGCGTAGCGCCCACTCGCGCATCTGCGGAAAGTAGCCCGCCGGCAGGTCGTGGCCGATCCCCTCGAATACCAGCAACTCGACATCGACCCCCGTCGTCTGCGCCACGCGGTAAAGCTTCTCGAAGCCCTTGTAGCGGGTGTCCTGATCGCCCATGAACATCAGCATCGGCCGGCCCTTGATGGAATTAAGCGCTCCCATAGACCAGCCCGACCCGCCGGGCATGAATGCGTAAAAGTAGTCCTGAAACCCGCCGCCCGAATGCGCGATCGACCACAGCACAGCCGCGCCGCCGGAGGAATACCCGCCGCAGATCCGTTTGCCCGGGTGGACGTTGGGGACTTCGTGCTCAAGCTTCTCGAGCATCGCCTGATAGTGCGGCCAATGCGTCTTCCAACCGCTCTTGTGTTTGGTGTGCTCGCTGGCGATGTCCCGGTAAGGCAGCGCGGCACAAACAAAGCCGCTGGCCCCGACCACGTCCACCGCCGGTTGCACCGAGTGCGAGCCCCAGGTGTGACCCAGCCACACCAACAGCGGGTACTGCCGATCCGGGTCGTAGTCGACCGGGATATACACCTCCATCTTGGTCGTGTGCCCGTGCCAGGCTCTCCCGAGGTGCTCAAAGTCGTACGTCAGCGTCGTACCGGGGACCAATGCCTGATCCGAGTCGTCGGTTGCGCGCAGCGGCGCAGAGGCAAGGACCAACAGTGCGAGAAACACCAACCTTGTGCGCATGAGAAAAATCGAATCGAGACGTCCCGTTTCGTGACGTGAATTCATCGTGTGGCCTCACCTGATCAAGAAGTGCCCGAGGTGCCCACCCGACGGCGATTGGTCAAGTGGGGCATCCGAACAGATGGCGAAGAGACGTCAGTGCGGTTGGAACGCGGAAGAAATCCCGCGGCCGAAAGCGACGAATGACGCCCCCAACCTCCCACCCGAACAAACACGGCGTTATCATTCTAGGCGCGTTACCGCCCCAAAGGCCAACGCTACGGAGAATCGCGCCCTATGCTTCTCATCGGAAGCCGCCGAACTCGACGCCGCCCCCCTACCAACGTGCTAACTTCCGCAGCGGTGTGGGTCGGAGAACCGCCGGAGACTGATGTGATCACCTTGACGCAATTCATCCATGTTGTCTCGGCCGTGCTGCTGGTCCTATCGATTAACTATCCCGTCACCGCACAAAATCAGCTCGGCGACGGGCGGGCGCTCGACAATAACCTCCAGCAAGGCAGCGGAGGCACGAATCAGGCGCAGCCCGAGATCGATTTCCGTGCCCGCAACGACCTGATCACCGGAGATGTCGCGGGGCTGGGGTACTTCCGCGGCGATGTGGGATACACCGCCCCCGGCGCATTCCGAGGCGAGACCGGCAGCGGCGATCTGTTCCGCTTTCAGGCGCAGAGCTTCGCACCCGGCCCTGCCGGCATCAACCGCGAGACCGGCGCGCCCGTCAGCGTCTACCGCCCATACGCACAACCATCCGCCGCGCTCGGGCCGGAAGGCGGCTATGGGCGGATCACCCCCCCAGCGGGCGGATTCATTCAATCCGGTGTGGTTGCTCTGCCGCAAGCAGATTCGGGGATTGGGCTCACCACGCCGTCCGCTGTGTACCGCGCAGCTCCGTCGGCAGCGCCGTCCGGGTACAGCTTTGGGCGCGTTGCACAACCCGATGGGAGGCTGATCGAGGTAACCGCATCGCCCCTGTGGGGTGTGCGTCAGCGGCCTATCGAGCCTATACCCGCTGCAGCCCCATCGGCCGGGCTCCGCAGCGGTGCATCGAGTTTTTATCCAGGTGGCGCGGGTACCGCGCCGGCCGTACTCGCCCCACCGGCGCTCGTCATCGCTGATCAGATCCAGACGCAGATCGCACCCAATCAACGCCAGGGGCTCACCGCCGAAGCCGGCGAACAAATGCTCGAGTACTCGCGGTCGTCGATCTTCGCGCCGCTAACCGACCGCGACACCACTCAGGGCGATTCGGTTCACCGCGATCTATTGATGCGCATCGCCGAACAGGCTCCGCGCGAATCAGGTGTGAGCGATGACGATGCAGCCGCAGCCTTGCTCGATGCCGCCGCGGCAGCGCGACGGGCGCGGGGGTTGCCGGCGTTGGACGCGTCACCCACAGCGGACAGCGACACCGATCGAGCCGACGGCGACGATCCCTCACAACGCGCCCGACCTGATGCGCCCGACAGCGCACTCAGTCGCCGAACGTCGACCCTTGACGATCTGATCGACGTACTGACTTATGACCTTCCACCGATCCCGTCGTTGGTTGGGGACCGCGACGACCACGTCGCCAAGACCCAGCGCGCCGCCGAGCAGGACCTGCGCGCCGGGCGGTACCTGGACGCCGACCGCCGTTACCGCCAGGCATTGCGGCTCGCGCCCGATCGCCCGATGGCACGGGTGGGTCTGCTGCACGCACAGATCGGAGCGGGGGCGTTCCGGTCGGCCGCGTTTAGCCTTCGGGTGCTGTTCGAAGCCCACCCCGAGCTGATCTCCGCCCGTTTCGATCGCACACTGCTCCCGGTCGGCAAGCGACTGGACCAGATGCTGGCCACGCTCGATCGGTTGGACCGCCCCGACTCGGACACGGATTTATCCCTTTTGGGGGCTTATATCGCCTTCCAGCTAGGTGATAAGGACCAACTGCGGCGGTCGCTCGACACCGCCGCGACCCGACACCCGAACGATCGGTTGCCCCTCCTATTAAGACGGATCTGGCTGAATGATGACAGCCGCCTTGAACGGTAGCGCCATCCGGGACATATACCACCGCTCGGTTTATTTGGTAAACTAACAATGTGATGCGCGGCGTGGTATTGTCAGGCGCCGCGGCGATCGGGGCGGGGGCCGCAATCGCAGAACCCGTCTCGGCATTGGCGATGCGATTTCAGCCTATGCACCCTTCAGTCAACGCTGATGCGCACGGCCGCGAGGTCGGGCGACGCGATTATCCGGCCCGCAAACCGTCTTAGGCGACTCTCGCCAAGGAGGCCTCGATGCACACCCAACCGAGCACCGATGACACGCGTGGCCTGTTACCAGACGTTGAACTGCGCTACCACACCCGTTGGATGCTTGCAGTCGCTGCCATCCTGTCGTGCGCTATGAATTTTTCTCCCGTGCGCGCCGCGAACGCGGTGGAAGCACCCACCACGGGCGACACTCGCATCGCGCTTGGTCGCGAAGCATTCGAGACCGGCAACACCGACCGTGCGATTGAGTTGTGGTCAGCGGCTGCGGCGGCGAGCGATGCCGCTGGTGACGACGCGGCTGGGATCGACGCCCGACTGAACCTCGCCGCCGCGTACCAGTCGCTTGGCGATTACCGCCGGGTGATCCGAACGCTGCTCGAAGCGGCCCATGCGGCGGAGCGCACCGGCAACCGCGATCACACACTGGCAATCCGAAGTGCTTTGGGTGGAGCTCGCGTATTTATGCGCCAGTACGATGCCGCCGCGAACGATCTCGATATGGCCTTGGCGATGGCGCGCGAGGATGGCAACACGGCGGCGACGGGGGTCATCCTCAACAACCTGGGCAACCTGCAGTCGAGCACTGGTCAGCACGAGCAGGCGATTTCCTCATACCGCGAGAGCTTCGAAGCCGCTAAAGAAGCGGACGACCCCGGCCTGGCCGCCAAAGCGTTGGTCAACGCGACGGTCGCGGCTACCGAAGCCGGAAACGGTGACGAGGCCGCCAAGCTTCATGACGCGGCGATCCGTGCGATCGAGGGCCTGGCCGACTCGCGAGACAAGGCTTACCTACTGATCACCCTGGGGCAGCACGGCCTGCAAGGCCCGCTTTCGGCCGGCACCGCCGAGTTAGAACAAAGTCGCCGCGAGCTTAACCAGGCGTCAGACATTGCCGAGCGCACGGGCGACGGGTTGGCGCGGTCGTACGCGCTGGGGTATCTCGGGCAGGTGCTTGCCGCGCAAGGCCAAACCGACAACGCATTGATCGCCACCCGCCGGGCAGTGTTTTTCGCCCAGCAAGTCCAATCTCCTCACGCGCTGTACCGCTGGCTGTGGCAGACCGGCCGCCTGCTGCGTGCACGCGGGGAAAACGCCGCCGCGCTCGAAGCCTACGCCCAGGCGGCCAGTGCGCTCGAGCCTATCCGCCACGATTTAGCCATCGGATACGGGAACAAGACCGCGGGCACATCGTTCCGCGACTCCGTCGGGCCGCTGTTCTACGAACAGGCCGACCTGCTGCTGCAGCAGGCCGACGCGACCGACGACCCGGCCGTCGTCCAGCGATACCTCAACGATGCACAGCAAGCAGTCGAGCTGCTCAAGTCCGCCGAGATGGAGGACTACTTCCAAGACGAATGCGTCAACATCCTCAAAGCCAAAACCAAGGGCCTCCAGGACGTCGGCCACAACACCGCTGTCGTTTACCTGATCCCGCTGCCTGATCGCACAGAGCTATTGCTGACACTCCCGTCCGGGCTCAAGCGCATCACCGCCCACGTCCCGGTTGATGCGCTCTACAAAGAGGTCCGCCTGTTTCGCCAACGCCTAGAGACGCGCACCACACACCAGTACATGAAACACGGGCGGCAGATCTATGACTGGCTGGTCCGGCCGATCGACGCAACGCTCCAATCCGAGGGCGTCGACACGCTGATTTTTGTGCCCGACGGCGCACTGCGAACAATCCCCATGGGTGCCTTGCACGACGGCGAGCAATTCCTGATCAGCAAGTACGCCATCGCGGTCACACCCGGGCTCACGCTCATGGACCCCAAGCCGATCCGCCGCGACAACATCAAGATGCTGATGACCGGCCTGACCGAATCCGTCCAGGGATTCCAAGCGCTCGAGCACGTCCAATATGAGATTGATCAGCTCCAAGCCCTCTTCGGCGGCGGGCAGACACTGATGAACGAGCAGTTTCGCGTACCCAATGTCGAACAACAGATGAACGAGCATCAGTTCTCCATCGTGCACATCGCGTCGCACGGCGAGTTCAACAGCGACAGCGACAAGACCTACCTGCTGACCTACGACGACAAGCTCACGCTCGACGGCCTGGAGCAGTTGATCCGACCCATCCAGTTCCGCAACCAACCGGTGGAGTTGCTGACACTCAGCGCATGCCAAACCGCTGCGGGCGACGACCGCGCCGCGCTGGGGCTTGCGGGAATCGCGATCAAAGCCGGCGCCCGCAGCGCGCTAGCGACGCTGTGGTATGTCAACGACGCGGCCTCGGCCGACCTGGTCTCCGAGGTGTACACCCAGATGAGCGACGACAGCGGCCTCTCCAAAGCCAAGGCCCTCCAACGCGCCAAGCAGAAGCTCATCGATGACCCGCGGTACCGGCACCCTTGCTACTGGTCGCCCTACCTGATCATTGGGAACTGGCTTTAGAACAACCGGATAGGCATGCATGGGTCCGAACTGGAATCGCTTCTGGCTGCCCGGACTCGTCACCCTTGCGATCAGCCTCGCGGTCGCCGCGGCGGTGGTCGGGCTTCGGATGGCCGGCGCACTACAGCCCACAGAGCTGGCAGTCTACGACCAGTATGTTCGCATGCGTCATGGTGGGACGACGCGCACCTGCCCGATCACAATCGTCGCCATCAACGATGAGGACTACCGCAACCTTGACGGGCACCCCTTGCGCGACCGGGTCGTCGCCGATCTGCTCGACAAACTCGCCGCGCTCTCACCCAGCGCGATCGGGCTGGACCTGATCCGTGAGATGCCCGTGCCCTTCGAGGCCGGCGAGGAGTCACCGGGCGCTAAGCAACTCGCCGAGTCACTCCGCCGCAACAAGCGAATCATCGCAATCTATAGCTACGGGCGCGACGGCAACGGCTTCGCACCGCCCAAAGCGCTCGTCGGCTCAAACCAGCTTGGCTTCGCCGATCTGTTGCTCGATCAGACCGACGGCGTCGTGCGGCGTGCCTTGATCTACATCAGCAACAACGCCGGTGAGTTTTTCTCCTCGTTCGCGCTCGAGGTCGCGCTGCTGCACCTGAACCGCCAGGAGGTCTACCCTGACCCGCAAGCCACCTACCTCAAACTCGGTGATGTCACCCTCAAGCCGTTTGAATCAAACGACGGCGGGTACCGAGGTGCCGACGCCAATGGGTACCAATTCCTGATGGACTACCGTGGGCCCGACTCCTTCCTGACCCTTTCGGTCGCGGACGTGTTAGCCGGCCGAGTCAAAGAACAGGACGTCCGCGACCGCATCGTCTTGATCGGCACGATTACGGACACCGTCAAGGACTACTTCCACACCCCGATCAACCGTCAGATGTACGGTGTCGAGGTGCACGCTCGCATCGTCGACCAACTCGTGCGCGCCGCGCTGCACGGCGAGCGACCAACGTCGGTTTGGCCGGCCTGGACCGAGCGCGGCTGGGCCGTGCTATGGGCGATCCTCGGCGGGGTGCTCGGCCTCATGGCGCGAACACCGTCGGCGTTTTGCCTCGGCGCCGTGATGGGCATCGCCGGGCTCGGATTGTCCGGCTACCTGGGGATGGCCAGCCAGATCTGGGTGCCGGTGGTCCCACCCTCGTTAACTTGGCTGCTCTCATCGGTAGTGGTGATGTCCTACAGCCGCGTGCTCGACAAACGCCACGGCGGGTTCCGGTTCGCCCAAAAGACACACGCAGCTCGGACCGGTGATGGGAAGAGCCCGCCACCACCCAATGTCTTCATCAGCGCCAAGAGCGCCGACTACGAGCACGCTCAGAAGCTCTACGACTACCTCACCCAAGCGGGCGTCCAGGCATTCTTCAGCCGCGAGACGCTCGCGCAGACCGGCAACGCGGACTTCCGCAAAGAGATCGATATCGCCCTGGACCATACGAAGCACATGATCGTCGTCACGAGCAGCGCCGAACACGTGAACACCTCCTGGGTCGAGTCCGAATGGGGGTTCTTCGTTACCGAGAAACGCTCTGGCCGAAAGGCCGGCAACGTCATCACCGTCACCGCGGGCCCTGTCGAAGCCAAAGACCTCCCACCGGCCCTGCGTCGGTACGAGATCATCCCCCTGACCGAGGACGGCTGTGCCCGGGTCCTGAGCTACGTCGCAAAATGATCCGTATTTTGACTTGCCCACGCGCCTTGACAGCCATAAAATAGGTTGTGTGGCGGCTACGCACCGGGGATATCAAAATCACCGATCAGGTTAGGCCGCCTACGCCTCGACTCGAACGGCTCTTTCTGCCGGCCCCATCAACATCGGCACCGGTCAACCGGCACGCCGAGCACGACTCAGGAGATACCCATCATGCGCAAGACCTACACCCTCGCCGGCATGCTCATCGCGACCCTTATTCTGGCCCTCGGTACGGCGGCGACCGCTGACGAAGCGGCCAACAGCCCCGCAGCAGACCGGGCCACGACCGCATCAGACGAAACACCCAAGACCGAGAAATTCCGCTACGTGCCGCCGATGCGCGGCGCGCCGCTTCCGAAAAATCGCGTCGGCGGCGGCACCCGCGGTCCCCATGCCGACCCACTACTCATCGACGTGATCACGCCGGACCATCGCGGCTTGACAACGTCAGATCAACCCGCGCTCTTCTGGTTCATCTCCGCGGCAACTGATCGAAAGATTAAGATCGGCTTGACCAGGATGGATACCTATGAAACGGTGATCGATGTCGTCCTCACCGACGGGGCGGCAGCCGGGATCCACCGATTGGACTTAGCGGACTACGGGGTCAAGCTGGACCGCGGTGTCGAGTACGCATGGGGGATGGCCGTCGTGGATGGCGATCATGAAGACTCCGGCGACCTGGTCGCTAAGGGAAGCATCGTCCTCGATGAGGAATCCGAGTCGCTCAAGTCCGCTCTCGCCAACGCCTCAGCCAACGAAACGCCGTTCGTCTATGCCCAAAATGGGATTTGGTTCGACGCCATCGCTAACCTCTGCGAATTGATCGACCGCCACCCCGATAACCCGTCACTGCGGATGCAGCGCGCCGCGCTGTGTAAAGAAGTTAAGCTGGATGACGTCGCCAAGTTTGACCTTGCGATGGTCTCATCGCAGTAACGATTGAGGCGTAGCTCGATCGGACGCTCACGAATAACACCAAGGCCAAGGCGCATACACGCCTTGGCCTTGTTGGTTTCTGAGCCGTTATTGAACCGGCATGCTCCCGCGTGCGTCACGCCGGCTTGGCGTCACCGGGCCCGAGGTCACGCTGGCTTTCCTGCAAGATAAATCCGATCAGCGACGGGACGAATACGAGCAGTGGCAGAATCACCGCGTGCGCCGAAATACTGTCGGACACCGCCGGCGAAACCCCCTCAATCCGCAGCAGCAACGCCACCGCGCCGAGCACCGCCAGCGTTGCCCCGCTAACCGACGTGAACAGCACGACCGACAGCTTGAACAGGATAAACGCGAGCATCCCGCCGACCAGCAACCCGATCAGCGCGCCAACCCAGTAATGCCCACCAGCCGGGGCCGTCGGGTCGCTCGCGAGCAGACGCTCCATCGCCGACCACATATTGGCTCCGACAAATGCGCCTACCAGCCCGCCCATGATCGGCACGGCGTACTTCATGTTCCTAAAGCAACCCACCGCGAGCAGCGCGGCCAAGCAGCCCGCCACGATGTACTCCGCTTCGATCCGCGCCCCCAATGAGTACCCCGAGAATGCCCCGATCGCCAGTGCGAGCGAGACGGTCACCACTCGGTAAAACCGAAATCCCTGCACCAGGCAAAGCACCCCGGCCACCAGGAACACCCACGCCCACAACATCGACATCGACGCGAGTGACTCCATCAGCGACTCGGGATGGGCCAGCGTGTCCGGCCGGGAGAAAATCGCCGTCATGCTCTCAAAGATATTCGGTTCTGTTTCTACGACTGCTGCGAGTTGAGGGATCATCAGTGCCTCCTTGGGCTGTGTGATGCGTGACCGTCCTGGTCATTCCACCGAGATACGCCGCCGCCGGGCAACACCTGCCCACCGCCGACACCTGACAGGCCCGCTCGACGCATTGTCTTGCGGGCGTACCTTGCTAACTATCGGCTCGCCGTCCCAAAACCGTCCACTGCATCAGGACACCCAGGAGAGTTATCAGACCTAGCAACCCTATCTTTGTCGCCGCCTCCTGGGGCAATGCGACCCCCGCGACGACCCCTTGCGGCGCCGCGAACTGCCACGCGCCAAACAGCATCAACACCCCACCGAACCACGCCGACGACACCGCCGCCGCGATCGACGGCACCATCAATCCGAGCACCATCCCGACCGCGGCCCCCCCACCCGCCGCGACGATCACGGCCCCCTGAACCCCGCGATCCAGGCCCGGCCACCACCGATCCCACCCAGCGCGAACGCGGCTGACCCACGACAAAGCAGCATCACTCAACCGCCCGCGCACCTCGTCGGCCTTGGCGTGAATTTCATCCTCAGTAAACGTATCAGCCGCAGGCTCACCAAACTCCAGGTCCACAAAACCCGGTGCCGCTTCGGGCACATCTACCACCGGCAAAGGCACCCTACCCCACGCCAACCCGGCTGCCGGCAGGCTCAACGCCAACACCGCCGCCAGAATCAGGCCCATCCAAACACGGAAAAACAACACAGCCAGCAGCAATCCGCCGATCGCTCCGCCGATCACCCAGTGCAGCAGCGTGTCCTGAACCCCGGCCGCTTGGGCGATCGCGAACACCACCAGCCCGCCCCAGATCAACCCAATGACAGCGCACACGGCCCGAGCCGCCCGCGACCCGAAGCCCCAGACCAGCAACCCGATCACCGCGACGACCAGCCAAACTAACCTCGGCGTCACCGGTGCCGGGTCGATCACAGCCGAAAGAAACGATCCCATTGCGAACTCCAAACCCATATCGCTCAGCGTGTGCGGCGTTGAAAACGATCGCCATACAGGCCAATCCCTGCCCGTACTACGCCCGCGCCACCCACACTAGTTCAAAATCCGATCGCGCTCGCTACAATACGCCCCGTGACCGATGCCAACACCCCTGACGCCGCCCTGACCCCTTGCCGCAAGCGGATCGAGGAACTCGATAAGCAACTTGTCGAGTTGCTCAACGAACGCGCCAAGGTAGTGGTGGAAATCGGCAACATCAAACGGGCGACGGGCACATCGATCTATGCCCCCGACCGCGAGCAGCACGTCCTGTCGCAGGTCCGCAACCACAACAAGGGGCCGCTGCCTAATTCCTGTCTCGAAGCGATGTGGCGCGAACTGATGAGCGGCAGCTTCGCGCTCGAGCGCCCGCTGCGGGTCGGGTATCTCGGCCCATCGGGTTCATTCAGCCACCTCGCCGCCAGGCTGAAGTTCGGCGCGAACGTCGAGTACGACGACCTCGAAGACATCCCCGCCGTCTTCGATGAGATCTCCCGCGGCCACATCGACCTGGGCCTGGTCCCGATTGAAAACTCCTCAATCGGCGGAATCGGCGAGACGCTCGATTCGTTCCTCGACTCGCCCGTGCGGATCTACGCCGAGGTCCTGATCAACATCCACCACAACCTGCTGGCCAACTGCGCCGCCGATCAGATCCAGAAGATCTACTCCAAGCCGGAAGTGTTCAGCCAATGCAGGCGCTGGCTGAGCATCCAGCTCCGCCAGGCCGAGCGCATCCCCGCAGCTTCCAGCGGCCGCGCTGCTCAGCGTGCCTCCGAAGAACCAAACGCCGCCGCCATCGGCTCGACCCTCGCCGCAGATATCTACAACCTGCACACACAGTTCTCGTGCATCGAAGACGACCCGAACAACATCACCCGGTTCTTCGTGATCTCGAAAGAACAGGCCCCCGCAACCGGCGACGACAAGACCGCGGTGATGTTCACCACCGAACACAAGGCCGGTGCCCTGGCCGATGTCCTGGACGCGCTACGTAAGCAGGGGCTCGACCTGACCCACATCGACAAACGCCCCAGCCGCAGGGTGAATTGGGAGTACTACTTTTTCGTGGACTTCCTCGGCCACCACAGCGACCCACATGTCGCCGAAGCGATTCAGGCCGCCCGGCAGCACTGCCTGAATCTCACCGTCCTGGGCTCGTTCCCGCGCGCCAAGGACGTCCTGTAGCGACGTCCGCGGCGAACCGGCGTGAGTCACCGCACCTCCGTGCCAACCAGTTCAGCCGTGTCGTATCGCACCGGGCCCTGGCCGCCCGTAGGTATAAACACCCAAACCGTCCGGCCACGATAGTAGTCCATGAGCTGACGGTCTCGGTCCGGGCTGATCTCCCGGGCGAACACGATTTTTGAGTTGTCAACATCGGCCCGGTTATACACCCAGCGTGGCGGCCACCCGCTGTTCTTCCAGCCCTCCGGGCTGCGGACCCAGACCAAATGCTCGCCGGGGACCGTATTGAGATACTCGTTCCCCTCGGCCCATTTCGTCCTGAAGTTCCACGGGTGATCCACATTCAGTTTGTACGCTGTGTGCAGGTCAAGCAGGAGTGACAAAAGCGTCATCCCAACGATCACAGCGATAAACCATGCGCCTGTCGGCGCGCCGCGTAGGCGCAGGCCGCGCAGGTGGCGCATCCCTTCCACAACCAGATAAACCACCAAACCGGTCACCGGCGCAGCGTAATGCGGCAGACCGTGGCGGACCCGGGTCAAGAGCACCGCGCAGGCGCCCAGCGAAATAACAATGGCGGCGAGTCGTGCCCATCGCTCGCGAAGCACCCAAGGCAACATGACAAGCGGCACGGTCCAATGGGCGTTCAGATAAAACTCCCAGAGATCCGTGATCTTCGCCAGAGAATTCGACGACAAACCTGCGGCTGTTCGGTGCTCATAGTAGATAGTTTTGTAAGTATGATAGGCTGCCTCGAACTCCGGATTCAAAAACTCCGTCGGCTCCTCACCGATCGACACCACCCACAGCTCAGGGGTGATCGGAACCCTATCGGCACATACTTGATAGGGCATGCGGAGCGGGCTTCCGGTCACCGCGTGGTGGTAGACCCCCATCATGGCGAATATGATCGCTAGCGATACTCCCATCGGCAGGAGTACTTTCGTCACCGATACCCGCCAGGCGGGGCCTGATCGGCGACACATCCAAACGAATAAGACGACGGCCACCGGGATCGCCGTCACCAACCCCTCGAATGGCCTGCTGTTAGCCATAACGCCCAAGCCGGCCGCCATCGCCACCGAAAGCCCGATCCGAGGCGTACTGATCAGCCGCTTCACACCGCCAAATACCAGTGCCCCACCGGTCGCAGCCACCGCACCACCCCAGAACGACTGGGCCCAGTAACTGGCCATCCCAAATTGCACAACCGCGAGCACTCCGCCGAACAACGCCCACTTTGGCGGCAGCCAGCCTTGAAGCATCCAGCAGATCGCCGAACACATGATCGCCATGCTCAGGAACGCCCCCCAGTATAGCCGACCGAATACCACCTGGCCCAACGCCAATACCAAGCCCTGGGCAGGCGGGTATTTCGCCTGGTAGGTCGGCTCTTGCATCACGTAGTGCGTCTCGAAGTGGTCTCGCATCTGGTGGGCAGGGTTCGTTAGCCTGCCGCTGGCGAACGTATCCGCCGTGAGCAGATAGCTGAACTCGTCGTCGCCGTTTGGCAGCGGCTCACCCGCAATGAGCATCACGAGGGCGCAACCCGCTAACGACAACAGCCCCACCACAATCACAGAGAGGGCGCGCCGTCGAGCGGTCCACCGAAATCCGCCGCGCAGGCGCCCAAGTAACACGGTTGCGTTAAACATAAATCTGGAGTCGACGCGGCTAGACACACCCCTTGGCGCACAATGCTGTCGTAGGAACCGACAATGTGCCAACAGACAGGAATATCAATCAATAATGATTGTACTGGAATCGAAGAAATGAAGCGAATTTACCTTAACCCAGTCGGATTACTGCATCCAACTACAACCCGCTGGACTCGCGGCTTTCGTCTTCCTGGACCGTCTCTGGCAGGTGCAGGCCGCACTCCTGCTTGAGTCCGCCGAATCGGCCGGACCGCTCGTGCGCGTCGCCGGTCACCGGTGCCGTCGAGTGCGTATCGCCGATTGACTGGTATCCCTGCTCGACCAATGGGTGATATGGAAGCTCGTTGTCGATCAGGTATTGATGCACCTCGCGCGCGGTCCAATCGAGAATCGGGCAAATTTTGAATACCCCGTTCTGCTTATCAACCACCCGCATCCCCGCGCGGTGATCCGTTTGGCCACGCCGCAAACCGGCGACCCATGCCTCGGCGTTTAGCTCGCGCAGGGCGCGCTGCATCGGCTCAACCTTGCGGGCCTGGTTGTATCTGGTTAGACCCTCGGCATCGCTTTCCCACTCGCGCCCGCGCAACGCTTCCTGATGCGTAGCAGACAACTCCGGCTGATACACCTTCAGGTTCAGCCCCAGTCGATCGGTCAACGCTTCAGCGAACCGGTAGGTCTCGTGGAACAGATACCCCGTATCGATTAAGATGACCGCGATATCCGGCACGACCCGTGTCACCAGGTGCAGCATCACCGCCGACTGCGCGCCGAAGCTCGAACTCATCACCAACCGATCACCGAACGCGTCGGCTGCCCAACGGATCACCGACTGCGCATCGGCCCCGGCCAATTGCTGGTTTGCCTGATCCAGATCCACTTGTGGTCTTGTCAACGTAGCACCTGTCAACGCCATGCCTCCCGATCGTCCAGCCCGCCGGCCACCCTAGGCTAACCGAGCAGGGAAACCGTCTATTCTAGACTAACTCGTACGTGAAAACGATCCCCCGGTTTGCCGCTTCGCCGGCGATCCACGACAATTTCTCCATGCCACGTGTATTTATCGGGATCGGATCGAACATCGGGGACCGCAACGCCCACCTGGACCTCGCCCAACGCGAGCTGGCCGGGTTAACCGATACCGAACTGCGACAGATGAGCCAAGCCTACGAGACCGACCCGGTCGGCCCGATCCCACAAGGCAAGTTCCTTAACGCCGCCGCGGAAATAGAAACAAGCCTCCCGCCTGACGAGTTGCTCGACGCCCTGACGCAGATCGAGCAATACGCCGGCCGAGACACCGCCACCGATCGCCAGCCGTGGGGCCCGCGTGCACTCGATCTGGACATCCTGCTCTACGATCAGAAGGTCGTCTCGACGGATCATCTTTCGATCCCGCACCCACTCATGCACGAACGCTGGTTCGTGCTAAAGCCGCTGGCCGACATCGCCCCCAACGCCATCCACCCCATCCTGCAGATGACGATTGCCAGCCTCTTGAGCAATGTCGAGCAGCCGACCGGGTGCCCGCCGAACTAGTCCGCCATCCGCCTGTTCCGTCACGACACGCCGGCCGCCCGAACCCATTAAAATATCCGTGAATCAGACACCGGACGCCGCAACGCGCCGTCCCTGCGTCGGAGTACGCCCCCATGGCAGACGAACCAGGCACCCAACCCAACGCCACACTCAAGATCAACGAGGTGTATCAGTCGTTGCAGGGTGAGAGTACCTGGGCCGGGCGGCCATGTGTTTTTATCCGATTGACGGGCTGCCACCTGCGATGCGGCTACTGCGATACCGAGTACGCGTTCTACGAAGGCAAACGCCGGTCCGTTGACGACATCGTCGAGCAGACCCGGCAGTTCGATTGTGATCTCGCGGAAGTGACGGGCGGCGAGCCTTTGCTCCAGCCCGCGGTTCACGAGTTGATGGCCAAGCTGTGTGACAGCGGCATGACCGTACTGCTCGAAACCAGCGGTGCGTGCGATATCTCGCCGTGCGACACCCGGGTCATCCGCATCATGGATATCAAGACCCCGTCCAGCGGCGAAGCGGGCAAAACCCATTGGCCGAACCTCGACCACCTCACCAAACGCGACGAGGTCAAATTCGTCATCGGCGACGAGGCCGACTACCGCTGGGCACATGCGATCATCCAAAAACACGATCTGTGCTCGCGCGTCGGCGCGGTCCTGCTCAGCCCGGTCACCGCGATGGACCCGGACGACGATTCCGAACTCGCCGGCGCGACCGCACTGCCACCCGCCGACCTCGCAAAGTGGGTGCTTGACGATAACCTGCCCGTCCGCCTGCAAACACAAATGCATAAGCTGATCTGGGACCCGAAGACCCGCGGCGTTTAATCACCGACCGCCCCCAGCGCCCGCGCCCCAACCCTGATGCAAATCAGCCTCACCAAAACCTTCTCGTTTGAAGCCGCCCACTGGCTGCCAACATTCCCCGATGGGCACAAGTGTCGCCGCCTCCACGGTCACTCGTTCCGCGTCGATGTTGTCGTCGCCGGGGATGTGCCCGAGGACACCGGGTACCTGATCGACTACGGCCAAATCAAAGCCGCGACCGAACCCATCCGCACCCAACTCGACCACTACCTGCTCAACGACATCGAGGGCCTGTCCAACCCCACGGCCGAGAACCTCGCGAAATGGATCTACGACCGCCTCACACCCTCGCTGCCCATCCTCGCCGCTGTCCGCATCCACGAAACCTGCACCAGCACCGCCGAGTACCGCGGCGATGCATGATCCATCGCCGCAGAGCTGCGCGGTAAAATCTCACCCATGACACTGCTCGTACAGAGCCTGGCGTCGCTCCTACTCATCGCTGGGGTGTTCTGGTTTCTCTGGAAACTCCCACCGGCACGCGCCGGCGTCCTCGCACTGACCCCCTTCCTTGCGCTGGGCAGCGCGTGGGCCGGGCTGCTCGCCCTGATCGCGACCGGCCTGCTCTGGCTGGTTCCCTGGCCGGACCACTGGCTGTCAATGGTCATGCTGCTGTTAGACCCCGCGTCGATCGCCGCCGGCGTCGCCGTGTTTTGGGCCTACCGCCACCCGACCGTCCATGCCGATACCGAGCCGATCCACCAGCAGCGACTCCAAGCCGCGACCGGGCTGACACTGACGGCAATCGCCGTTGTTATCGGCTACGTCTACGTCACCACCCACTACGCCGGGACGCCGGTCGCGTAAAAGCCGGGCCCCGCGCGACCCAAGATCGCCCGTTCGATGGCCGATACAGAAATCGGATGGAGGATCGCTTCGCTCCCACAGCAACACGCCCAAAAATGACACGACCCGATAAACGTTCCTCGGTACGCCGCTCGGTAGCGATATCAGCCGTCCGCCTCGCGCGTATCCAATCCGGGGTCCGCACAGCAGTCGAGGCAGGGTCGGTCAAGAATCTCTCGCTATGCGGCGCCTGCGTGGAGACGGAAGCGGCGCTCGAGCCGGGCCAGCCTGTGTCGGTCGACCTACAGCTACCAGCCGGCGCCGGCCACCTGACACTGTGCGGCGTTGTGCGCTGGTGTCATCAGCCAACCAAGCCGCTCCGCCTGACTAGCGAGCCGCAACACACAACCGCACACCGTGTCGGCGTGGCGTTCGTCGCGGCGACCATGCACGACCAGACCCGCCTGACTCAGTTCTTCGAACAACACCTCGCGGCGTGAACCTCTTGCGAACTCCCGCGGGAGTCCGCTGAGCTGCAACGATCCAGGCATCACGACAGATCAAGTGCTTAGGAAAACCGATCGCGCGGAGCGGTCGCCGACGCGGCAACCGGCCACCCTCTACCGCCTGACAACAACAAGGCAGGCACGTTGCCGTGCCTGCCTTAGGATTACTCACTTCGCATTGGCTGATCGTCGCTGTCAGATCAGGTCAATGAGTCCATCGCCGAAGTCGATGCTCAGATCGAAGTCGATGATGTCCGCGCTTCGCTCAAACTCGAACTCGATCGTGACGGTTTGGCCGGCGGCTATGGCACGGTCCGATTCGTCGCCCTTATTGAAGTTTGTGATCAAGGCCGATGTGCCATCGATGTCTTGCTTAAACACTTCGACACCATTGATCTTGATCTTCTTAAGCTTCTTGTCGTCGCCACCGTCGTCTAGCCATTCCGCCAGCAGAGACTCGATCGTGACCGCGCCGGCTCCGTTGTTGGTCAGATCGACATAGACCTTCTTGGAGCCATCGGCGATCAGATTGCTGGTCACCACATCCGCCGTGTCCGCGGGAGGATCGGTATCGGCAGGGGGATCTACGTCGACCGGCGTCGGTGCGCCGGGCATCGAAGCGCTGCCGTCCTGCCCTTCATAACCGACCAGGGTGGCGTTGCCGATCACGTCGCCGAGCTGGATCGGCTGTGAGCACGAGGTGTGGTACTCGGCCGTCTGCAGCAGCCCGCCCGTCGCGTCGTCGTAGAAG
>JAJDCY010000024.1 GCA_029260595.1 Phycisphaeraceae bacterium
AACGTGTTTGCCTCCATGGAAATTATGGGCGGGGTTTGAGCGGTTCAATTGGGGGCGAGCCAACGAAGCTGTCCGCAGTTTCTCGCTGCGCGTTACTGGGGGCACTGGCGTTTGGCGGGGGCGAGCGGATGGGCGGGGGCGGGTGTTAGGGGCGGTTGGCTTGCATCAGGGAATTTAGTGGTTCGACGCGGGCTCGGAAGCGGGCGCCCTCGGCGGGGACGAGGGCCTCGGTTCCGGGTGTGTGCCTGGTCCATTTCATCATGGCGATGGCGATGGCGCGGCCGCTGCGGAGGGGGGAGACGGCGGAGCTGGTGACGGCGCCGATGGCGGGGGGTTGGTCGGCGGTTTTGTCGTCAGTGGGGGTCGCGTCGTAGATCGGGGTGCCGGCGGAGGGCAGGCGGTGGTCTTCGAGGGCGAGGCCGGTGAGGATGCGCTTGGGGTGGCCCAGGTTCTGCATGCGGGCGACGACTTCCTGGCCGACGTAGCAGCCCTTGGTGAAGCTGACGGCGGCGTCGAGGAGGGCGGTTTCGTGCGGGAGTGTGTCGGGGCCGAAGTCGATGTGGAAGATGGGGGTGCCGGCTTCGACACGGGCGGTGTTGTAGGCGAGCCAGCCGATGGAGCGGGCGCGGTCGTGCAGCGGGGGTTGTTGCATGGCGGCGAGCAGGGCTTGGTAGACGGTGGTCGCGTGGGCGAACGGGACGATCAGGTGCAGGCCGGGCGCGGCGGTTTCGTCGTGGCGGAAGATTTGGCAGGGCGTGGCGGCGAGTGTGATGTCGCGGTGTTCGAGCGGTGGGAGGTCAAAGGTTGATTGCGCGGTGAGCGCGGCGATCAGGTCGGGGGCGGCGGGGCCGTGGAGGGCGAGGTGGATGGAGTTGGCGGTGGTGTCGCGGATCCGGGCGTCTTCGGTGAAGAGGTACTTGTCGAGCTCTTGCGCGGTGGTTGCGAGGTCGGTGGCGTCGAGGGTGAGGACGGTGCGGTCGGTTTCGTGGAGGACGAGCAGGTCGGCGACGATTCGGCCAGTTTTGCCGAGGAGGAACGCGCGGCGTCCCTGGCCGGGGGTTAAGCCGGAGATGTCGTGGGTGAGTAAGCGGTGGAGGAATGCGGCGCGGTCGGCGCCGGTGACCTCGATCATGCCGCGTTGGGGCATGGTGAGGAGGGCGACGCCTTTGCGGATGGCGGCGTATTCGGCTTCGTATTCGCCGAAGGTGTCGACGAGTTCGATGGTGGGTTGGGCGGGGGTTGCGGCGTCGGGCGGGTGCATCGGGCCGTAGGTCATGAAGCCGGCGCCGGCTTGTTCGAGCAGTGGGCGCAAGGGGGAGGGGTCGGTCGAGGGTTCGGCGGGAGCGGCAGCCATATAGGTACTCAAGTAGTGGGCGGTGACCAGGGGGATCAGATCAAGCCAGCGGTTTCGTCGCGGTCGAACCGGATGTTCATGTTCTGGATGGCCTGACCGGCGGCGCCTTTGACGAGGTTGTCGATGGTGCTGAAGAGGACGACCTTGGCGGCGCCGTTTGTGCGCACAACGCGGGCGGTGAGGTCGCAGAAGTTTGTGTTGTTGACGTCGCGGGTGTTGGGCAGGTCGTTGCGGACGCGGACGAACGGTTCGTCGTCGTAGTGGTCTTCGTAGGCTTCGAAGATGTTTTCTTCGGTGACGTCCTGGTCGACGGGGTCGGCGTAGATGGTCTGGAATATGCCGCGGGTCGTGGGCAATAGGTGGGGGACGAACAGCAGGCCGACCTGCTCGCCGCAGGCGGTGGTGAGGGTTTGTTCGATCTCGGGTTGGTGGCGGTGCATGCCGATTCGGCCGTAGGGGCCGAAGGCTTCGTTTTGTTCGGGGAAGTGCAGGTGTGGCGCGGGGGCTCGGCCTGCGCCGGTGACGCCGGAGGCTGCGCTGATGGCGATGCCCTGTGTGGCGATGATGCCGCGTCGCAGCAGTGGGGCGAGCGCGAGCGCGGCGGCGGTGGGGTAGCAGCCGGGGTTGGCGATGAGCTTGGCGTGTTTGATGTCGCTGCGGAAAAACTCCGGCAGGCCGTATGCGGCGTCGGGCAGGTGCTCGCGGTCGCAGTGGGGGTGGTCGTAGGTGGCTTCGTAGAGATCGGGGTCGGCAAGTCGGTAGTCGGCGGAGAGGTCGATGACGTTGAGTCCGGCATCGAGCAGCGGTGGTACGTGCTGCATGGCGGTGCGGTGGGGGAGCGCGAGGAAAGCGACATCGGCTTGGTGGGCGATGGCTTCGGGGTCGATGGGTTTGCAGACGGCGACGTCGTCGGGGATGGCGGATTGGAGGCGCGGGAAGACCTCGCCGATATTGGGCAGCTCCTCGCGGTGGCTGGCGAGGTAGGTGATGCGGGCATCGGGGTGGCGCAGGAGCCACTCGATGAGGGCGAGGCCTGTGTAGCCGGTGGGTCCGAGGATGGCGACGCGGATACTCATGGGCGTATTGTTGCGGGGGTGGGCGGGCATATCAATGTATGGGTTGGGTTTACGCGGCGGTGGCGGGGCGGGTTGTCATGTGTGCAGGATTCCCCGATCGCACTGCCATAATGGCGGGCCAAGGCGGCGGGATGATTTTGTAAGTGATTTGTTTTCAGTGTCTTGTGGATTGGCGAGTTTGGTGCGAGGTTTGCCATCATAGTGGGTTAGACGGGCCGATGAAACGTGCCCGCGATGATGGAGAACACGACAACCTATTTATAGGAGAACTGACCATGCTACCCCTGCTGATCAAACGTACCGGACGGACACCTTGGCCTGCGGCATTCGATCTGTTGGACAAGGACTTTAGCGAGTTGCTTGAGCGTTGGCCTGGGAATAGCGAGGGCGCGACGGGGGCGTACCCCGTGGATATTCACGAGGACGACCAGCACATTTATGTGGATGCGGAACTGCCCGGGTTTACGAAGGAGCAGGTGCAGGTGTCGCTCGAGGATGGGCAGTTGTCCATCACGGCCCAGCGGCAGGCGGAGGAAGGCAAGGGCGAGAAGCACCTGTCGGAGCGCCGTTACACGCGCGTGGCGCGAGCGTTTACGCTGCCGAATGTTGTCGATGAGAATAAGGTTGACGCGCGGCTGAGTGAGGGTGTGTTGCACCTGGTGTTGAACAAGCGTGAAGAAGTGAAACCGAAGCGGATTCAGGTCCGCTAAGACGCCGAGCTTTTGGACTCCCACCGCGGGCCGTCTCCCTTTCGGGAGGCGGCCCTTTTTTATTGGCGTGCGGCTAAGGCTGGGTTAGTCGGTTTGGCCGAGGACGTAGCGGCGGAGTGCGAACTCGACGCCGTAGTCGTCGTTGGAGGGTGCGATGATGTCGGCGGCTTCGCGGACCTGCGGCCAGGCGTTTTCCATGGCGACACCGAGGCCGGCCCAGCGGAGCATTTCGGTGTCGTTGGGTGCGTCGCCGACGGCCATGACTTGGTGGCGGGGGATGTGGTAGTTGTTGGCGATGCGTTCGAGGGCGTTGGCTTTGTCGGCGTCGGGGTGGAGGATTTGGATCAGGTGCTGGTCGGTGATGATGAGGTTGACGTCGGAGGCGAATTTGTCGTGGAGTGTTTCGTGCAGGTCGGTGAGTTGGGCGGGCGGTGTGAGGAACATCAGCTTGGTGACGGGGACGTGGAGGAAGGATTCGAGCGGGCCGACGAAATCGGGCTTGAAGTGCTTGGCGGTTTCGGTTTGCAGGGTGTCGTCGCAGTAGTCGGTGTACCAGCGGTCGAGGATCTCGACGCTGACGAAAACCGTGGGGTCGAGGCGGCGGGCGGCGCGGACGATGCGCATGGCGAGTGCGGCGGCGAGGGGTTGGTGGAAGATGGGGCGGCGTTTGGCGGGGTGGTGGATCAGTGCGCCGTTGTAGTTGATCTGTGGGGTGTCCAGGCGGAGTGTTTCGTAGGTTTCGCGGACGGATCGCGGCGGGCGGGCGGATGCGAGGACGACATGGACGCCGGCTGCGATGACGTCGGCGACGGCGTTGGCGGTTTTTTGTGTGAGGCGTTTGTCGGTGCGCAGGAGTGTGCCGTCGAGGTCTAGCGCGACCAGGCGGATGTCGGGCGCGGGTTGGGGTGCGGGGTCACGGTGGTTTGGCGGTGTCATCGCGGGGCTGCCGGGTCGATTGTAAATTTTCGATCATAGCGTGATTGAAGGCGGTGGAGTGTGGGGGGGGCTGCGCCTAGACTGGGGGGTCTTTTTCCGGAGCGCAACGTGTCTTCTACGCAGCCTGCATCGCCGATCAACGACAACAATCGTCTTGGGTTGGATTATCGTGCTGAGGCTGAGCGGCTGCCGTGGCGCGGTGGGATCTGGGATGTTCACACGCACATCGCGGATCCTGCGGCGGCGGAGCGGTACTTTGAGGCGGCGAGTTTGTACGGGGTCGAGCGCGTGTGGACGATGACGCAGCTTGAGCAGGTCGACGCGATCCGGGATGCGTTCGGGGATCGGATCGCGTTCATCGCGGTGCCGAACTACGAGGCGAAGGACGAGCCGGATACTTTTACGACGGACTGGCTACGACGCATCGAGGGGTTTGCAAAAAAGGGTTGCAAGGTGTGCAAGTTCTGGGCGGCGCCGCGTGGTGTGGACTTCGCGCCGGGTCTGGCATTGGACTCGCCGGTTCGTCGTGAGGGGATGCGGCTGGCCAGGGATGCGGGGATGATGTTTATGACGCATGTCGCGGACCCGGACACGTGGTTCGCAACGCGGTATCAGGACAGCGCGAAGTATGGGACCAAGGCCGAGCATCATGCGGTGTTCGAGCGCATGTTGGATGAGTTCGGGGATGTGACGTGGATCGCGGCGCATATGGCGGGGAATCCGGAGGATTTGGATCACCTTCAGGGGTTGCTGGATCGCCATGCGAATCTGTATCTGGACACATCCGCGACGAAGTGGATGGTGCGCGAGCTAAGCAAGCACCCGGGTGAGTTTTTGGCGTTCTGCAAGCGGAATCCGGGGCGGGTTTTGTTTGGCAGTGATGTGGTGGCGAGCCCGAATGATCCGGATGAGCGGTGGTTTGATTTGTATGCGAGTCGGTATTGGGCGCTGCGGACGCTGTACGAGACGGGATACGACGGGCCGAGCCCGATTGTGGATCCGGATATCGCGATGGTTGATCCGACGCAGGCGGAGGATTCGACGGCGCGGCTGTGCGGGGCGGGGTTTGATGAGGGGACGCTGCGGTGGGTGTACCGCGATGCGGCGAAGCGGGTGTTGGTCGATGGGGGTTCGCCGGTGTCTTAGTCGGCGGTGGGGTTAGAGGAATTGCCAATCGCGGGTGATGATGGTGTAGGCCCAGAGCAGGGCGTTGGTGATGCCGTGCGCCCAGCAGACCGGGCCGAGGCCGCGCGAGCGTGTGGCGGCGAGGAGGAAGCAGTAGGCGATGGCGCACATCACGCAGCCCGGCCAATCGCGCGGGGTGTGGTGGATGGTGAAGACGAGGGTGGACATGAAGACGCCGAAGATGCTTAATGCGCCGAGTGGGGTGCGGGTGAACGATTCGCCGAAGACGGGGCCCTGGTCTGCGGCGGCGTTGCCGGCTTTGGTCTGGTAGAGCCACTCGCCGATCATGGGCATGTCGGTGAGGAGTTGGAGGACACCGGTGGTGGTTCGCTTGATGCTGTGGAAGCTGCGTAGGAGTAGGGATCGGATGAACAGTTCTTCGAATAGCGGGACGACGATGGACATGCCGAGCAATCGCAGGGACATCGCGAGCCAGCCGACGGTGAGGCCCATTTCGTTGAAGAAATCGGTTGGGTCGTCGGCGGCGAAGGTGTCGGGGTAGGTTTGTGCCATCCACTTGCCCATGACGATCCAGAGGAAGGCGACGGCGGCGCCGAAGGGGAGGGCGAGCCAGTGGAAGTGGACGGTGAGTTCGGGGAGGAGTCTGCGGTATCGCCAGAGCAGCCAGAGGACGATGGCGCACTGGAGGGTGTAGGCGATGGGGTAGGTCCACGGGGCGAGGTCGCGGAGGGATCCGATGACGGGGAGCAGTGCGACGTAGGCGATGAACGGGACGACGCGCGGGTGCCAGGGGTGTTGGGCCATCCATGTGTCGAGCGCGATCGGGGCGCGGCGCGGTGGTGGCGCGGGTGGCTCGGTCGGTGGGCCGGGGTCGGGTGCGTGCTGTTTAGGATTGGGGTTGGGATGGTCGGGCAATGATTGGGAATCCTGTTGGATCGTGGGGGTATGATATCAAACGTTGGGCTCGACTCCACGGGTGGTGTTGTGAGTGAGTGGTCTATGGGAACGGAGCGGCGCATATGGATCGGAAGCATGTGGCGGACTTGGAGGTGGGTGATCTGTTATCGCAGTGCGAGGTGAGGCGCAGCCGCGGGTCGGGGCCGGGTGGGCAGCATCGCAATAAGGTTGAGACGGCGATCACGATCGTGCATTCGGCGACGGGGATCAGCGCGTCGGCGTCGGAGCGGCGCAGTCAGGCGACGAATCACAAGGTGGCGGTGTTTCGGCTGCGGGTGAAGCTGGCGGTTGGTGTGCGGTGTGCGGTGGAGATGGGTGATAGTGGTGGCGGGGGCGAGTCGTATGGGCCGTCTGTGTTGTGGCGGGAGCGCTGCGTTGGTGGGCGTATCCGGGTGAACGAGGGGCACGATGCGTTTCCGTCGGTACTGGCTGAGGCGATGGATGTGGTGGAGGCGTGTGGGCAGGATGTCGCGCGGGCGGCGGGGGTGTTGGGGTGTTCGGGGACGCAGTTGATTAAGTTGTTGCGTGGCGAGCCGGAGGCGTTTGAGCGGGTCAATCGTTCTCGGGCGGGGCTTGGGTTGCACCGTTTGCGCTGAGGTCTTGCGGGTCGGGTTGGTGTGGTTGATCGCCGAAAGCGAATCGCACGGCGAGGCCGACAAGTACTTTGCTGTTGATCGGTTTGGTGGTGTATTCGTCGCAGCCTGCGTCGATGCACTTGGCGCGGTCGCTGGCCATGGCGTGGGCGGTGAGCGCGATGATGGGTCCGGTGTAGCCTTCGTTGCGCAGCTTGCGCGTGGCGGAGTAGCCGTCGAGTTCGGGCATCTGCATGTCCATGAAGATCACGTCGAAGGGTGTGCCCTGCTCTGCGGCGCGGGAGGCCAGTTCGTAGGCGCGCAGGCCGTTTTCGGCGACGGTGACGGCGGCGCCGGCTTTTTTGAGGTGGAAGCTGATCAGGCGTTGGTTGTCGGGGCCGTCTTCGGCGAGGAGGATGCGTGTCTCGTCGAGGGATTTCTGTGGTGTGTTGCTCATGATGACCGTGCGGTCGAGTGGTTGAGTGGACTCGCCGCCGTCGTGCATGTCGGTGCCGGCCAGGTCGCCGGTGGCGATGGTGAAGGAGAAGGTCGACCCTTCGCCGGTGGCGCTGTGGACGGCGAGTTCGCCGCCGAGCAGTTCGGTGAGGCATTTGGAGATGGTTAGGCCGAGGCCGGTGCCGCCGAACTTGCGGGTTGTGGAGGTGTCGGCCTGGGTGAACGGCCTGAAGAGTTTTTCCTGTTGTTCTTTTGAGATGCCCAGCCCGGTGTCGATCACGTCGAACCGGAGGCGCGGGGGCTCGGCTGTGTTCTGGGTGTCCATGGCGACGCGCAGGCGTATCGAGCCGCGCTCGGTGAATTTGACGGCGTTGCCCATGAGGTTGACCAGGACCTGACGCAGACGTGTCGGGTCGGTGCGGATCATGCGTGGGATCTTGCCGTCGTATTGGGTCTGGTAGGTCAGGCCTTTGGCTTCGATGCGTGCTCGCATGAGGCCGGCGACATCGGTGACGACCTGGGCGGGAGAGCAGGAGATGGACTCGATGGTCATCTTTCCCGCTTCGATCTTGGACAGGTCGAGGATGTCGTTGATGATTGCGAGCAGGTGTTCGCCGTTGCGTTTGATGGTGTGGATGTAGTTGCGGTGGTCGTCGGGGCTGACGGTGTCGTCGTGGAGGAGGTCGGCATATCCGAGGATGGCGGTCATGGGTGTGCGGATCTCGTGGCTCATGTTTGCGAGGAAGTTGCTCTTGCTCATGTTGGCGGCTTCGGCCTGCTCGCGCGCGGCGCTCATGTCCTGCATCATGTTCATGGCGGCGATGCGGGCGCGTTCGAGGTCGTTGGAGTGCTCCTGGAGCATGAGGTTGGCCGTTTCGGCGGAGGTGTTGGCGGCCGCGAGCTGTTCGTTTTTCTGATCGAGCGATTCGTAGGCTTGTTCGATCTGTTCCTGCTGAGCCCGCAGGTCGTGGGTCTGATGTTCGAGCTGTTTGTTGGAGCCGGCGAGTCGGGCGTTGGCCTGTTGGACGGCTTCGCCGGCTTTGCGGTTGCGTCGGGTGGCGAGGCCGAGCACGACGATGCCTGCGACACTGACCGCGAGTGTGAAGAGGAAGGTGTCGCGCAGGTCGGCGCGTGTTTGTGCGATGGCGTCGTCAAGTGGGTAGGCGACTTCGATCACGCCGCGGACGTCACCGACCTGCCAGTCGGTCTTGGGGCTGTCGGGGTGTGTGTTGTGGCAGTCGATGCAACTGGCGCGCATCCGGTCTGCGACGCTGTAGCGTAGGGAGGGGCGGCCGTCGATGTCTTCGAAGCGCCAGAAGGGTTGCTCGGGGTTGTTTCGCAGCTCGGTGAGGGCGTCGTTCTCGAAGCGGTCGTGGGGGCCGCCGTCTTCGCGCCAGGGGAAGGGGTAGTCACTGTAGAGCCTGACTTTTGTTCCGGGTGAGGCCTGGCCGATGCGCTCGGCGAGTTCCATGCTGAATGTCGCGGGTAGGGGTATCGCACCGGGGCGCGACTCGTAGTCGTGTGTGATGGTCATGCCGTGCTGTTCGGCGGCGCCAACTACTCGTTTGGTGTACAGGGTTCGGACTTCTGAGAGGGCTTTGGTGAAGTGGGAGGCGTCTTTGATCGCGTTCGATCGGATGAAGGCGCCGGAGAGGGCGTGCAGGTGCCAAAACATGCCGATCAGGGCCAGGAGGAACACGGCTGCGACCACCGGGATGATGTGCCTGTTGAAGGCCGCGACCGCGCCCCGCATCAGCTTGGATGCGAGCCCCTGAGAGGGCGGGTGTGTGGGCGGTTGCGGATCGGGCATCTTATTGGGCTCTTGGTGTCGCGCGGTTGCTAGGTAACGTCGTCGGGTGGTGGATCTTTAGGTTTCGGTTGGTCGGTTGGCGGTTGTGGTTGCGTGCCGGGGTCTTGGAACGACAGGTCGTAGCGCGGGGGCAGGCCGGACTCGGTTGCGATGCGGTTGACTTCGTCCTTGAGTTCGACCATGCGCAGCTCGCGGCCGGTTGCGGCGCGGTTGAACTCCTGGAGCTGTTGGACCTTTTGCTCGATCTGTTGTTGGGCGGCGACGGCTTGGTCGCGGCTCTCGAGGACCTTTTCGTTCATGTCGCTGATTTCCTGGTTGGCGACGATGAGCTTTTCAGTGTCTTTGACAACGCGGTCGAGCACGCGGTTGTACTGCTGGGCGATCTGGCCGACCTCGGTGTGCGGCTCGACGTAGACGGGCGTGGAGAAATCACCGGCGACGCGTTGGCGCTCCATGTCGCTGAGCAGGTCGATCGATTCGGTGGACGCGGCGTGCTCGGCGAGATTGAGGCCCTGGCGTTCGTGTTCGGCGCTGACTCGTAGCGGTGACACAGCGTTGATGAGTCGGAGCCCGACGTAACCGACGGAGAACGACCAGGCGAAGCAGGTGGCAACGCCCAGGGCCTGGATGCCGAGTTGGTCCCACCGGGTGAGTCCCGATTCCCATGTCGCCGGGTTGCCGAGCAGGGCGACGGCCAGCGTGCCCCACGCTCCGGCGCATGCGTGTGCGGGGACGGCTGCGATGACGTCGTCGATCTTCATGCGGGCCAGGAGTGCGGTGGCGAGCTGGCAGATGATGGCTGCGATCGCACCGACCGCGAGTGACATGGTGGGTGTCATGATGTGGCAGGACGCGGTGATGCCGACGAGGCCGGCGATGACGCCGTTGATCGCGGATTCGACGCGGATCACACGGTGGGTCGCCCAGGAAAACGAAAGTGATGTGATTCCGCCGATGGCGCCGGCGAGGCAGGTGTTCAGGAAGATCAGCGGGAGCCGGCCTTCGATCCGTAGTGTGCTGCCGCCGTTGAAGCCGAACCAACCGATCCACAGGAGGAAAAGTCCGAGCGTTGCGACGGGCAGGTTGTGGCCGCGGATGCGGTTGCGGGAGTCGCCGAATCTGCCCAGGCGTGGTCCGATGACGATCGCGGCGGCGAGCGCGATCCAGCCGCCGGTGGAGTGGACGACGGTCGATCCGGCGAAGTCGATGAATCCCATGCGGTTGAGCCAGCCGTGGGTTTGGCCTTGCTCGATCCCTGCCCAGGCCCAGTGTCCGAAGACGGGGTAGATGACGGCGGAGGTTAGCAAGGCGACCATGAGGTAGCCGCAGAAGCGCATGCGCTCTGCGACGGCGCCGGAGATGATCGTGGTTGCGGTTCCGCAGAAGACGACCTGGAAGAGGAAGAATGCGACGGAGGTTGGCGGGGCGGTTTCGTTGTAGAAGAACCCGTTGATGCCGATCAGGCCGCGCCAGGTGTCGCCGAACATGATGGCGTAGCCGAGCAGCCAGAAGACGAGTGTGCAGAGGCAGAAGTCGCAGAGGTTTTTGATGGCGACGTTGATGCTGTTCTTGGCGCGGACGAGTCCGGACTCGAGGCAGCAGAAGCCGGCCTGCATGAACATGATCAGCACCGAGCACAGGAGCACCCAGGCGGCGTCGATGAGTGATGGACTCGACAAAGGCGTCGTTGCCTCCCCGGTGAGCCATGCTGAGGCTCGAGCCGTGTGTGCGGCGACAGGCCGGTCAAGTGAGCGGCGGCGTCGCTATACATCTAAAGTCGGGTCACTGAGTAGGCGACTTTGGTCGATCCGACGGCAAGGCTGTATCGGGATGAGGTTTGTGGCGGGTTGCTGAGTGGGTGGCGGGTGGGAAAGGTGGTGGTTAGGTGAGCGGTGACGTCGTGATGCGGCGGCATTGCTCGGTATACTGTCGGGCTCTCATGGATGATCCGAGCTTTGAAAAAGTGGACCCGGCGGCGTTGATCCGTGTGATGGAGGTGACGCGTAAGTTGTCCGCTCCATTTGAGTTGGATGAACTGCTCGAGCAGGTTGTCGAGGTCGGGCGCGAGGTGCTTCACGCGGATCGTGGGAGCATTTTTTTGTTTGACCCGATCGTTGATGAGCTCTACTCGACCATCGCGACGGGGTCGCAACAGATTCGGTTCAGCATCGCGAAGGGGATCGCCGGGCAGTGTGCGCGCACACGCGAGGTGATCAACGTTCCTGATTGTTATTCGGACGCGCGGTTCAACCCGGAGATCGATCGTGCGACGGGTTATCGCACGCGGAGTTTGATCGCGATGCCGTTGGTCGGGTTGGATCAGGAGTTGGTCGGCGTGCTGCAGATGCTCAATCCGACCAAGCCGTCTTTCGATCGAGCGGATGAGCGGATCGCGTTGGTGTTGGCCAGCCAGGTGGCGACGGCGATTCAGCGCACGCGGCTGCTCGAGGAGCGGATCATCAAACTCAAACTCGAGAGCGATCTGGAGGTCGCGCGGCAGATTCAGATGGATGTGTTGCCGCGGAAGCTGCCCGATTGTCCGGGGTACGACATCGCGTCGTTTATCCACCCGGCGGATCAGACGGGTGGTGATCTGTATGACCTGATCGCGTTGCCGCCGGGGCCGGATGATGACGGGCCCGGTTCCGTGGTGATTTTGCTTGCCGATGCGACGGGGCACGGCGTGGGGCCGGCGCTGAGCGTCACGCAGGTGCGCGCGTTGTTGCGGATGGGGGTGCGGTTGGGCGCGGGGCTTGACGCGTTGCTGACGCACCTGAATCTGCAGCTAAGCGATGACTTGACGTCGTGCAGGATTGTGACGGCGTTCATTGGTGTGTTCGATCCGGTGCGCCACCGGGTCGAGTACCACGCGGCTGGGCAGGGGCCGCTGCTGCACTACCACGCGGCCGATCAACGGTGTCAGTGGTTCAATGCGTCGACGGTGCCGCTGGGGATTGCGGATGGGCCGGCGGTGTCGGCGCCGCCGCCGATTGTGTTGGCGCCCGGTGACTGTCTGGCGCTGTTGACGGACGGGATCTATGAGTACCGCGATGGCAGCGGTGAGGCGTTCGATTGCGATCGGGTGGGGCGGGTGTTTCGTGAGAACTCAGGTCAGGCGGCGCAGGTGTTGTTGGACAGCCTGCTGGTGGCGTTGGATGAGTTTGGTGGTGATGCGCCTCAGTTGGACGACCTGACGGCGTTGATTATCCGTCGTCACCCGTAGCGGTGTGCGATAAGCCGGTATCCACGTAGAAGTTATTGGGACTCGCCTCAAGGCCGGGCCCGGCCGGGACGATAGCGAATCTAATAGAGGCCTGAGGTTTTGTGCGCGCTTCGCTGCGGGGGTTCCCATGCTGCGCATCGACATTCTGACAGCCCGCCCGGGGATGAGACTCGCGCTTTCTATCCGCCATCCTCGCCAGTACGACCATACCCTTCTCAAGCTCGGGTACGCGTTGACGCGCCAGGACATCCGGCGGATCAAGGATCTCGGTGTGCGCACGATCTGGGTGCAGTACCCGGGGCTGGAGTTCTTAAGCAGGATCATCAACCGCGGTGTGATCGATGCGCAGGGGTCGGTGTTGCGGCAGGTGGCCGGTGTGTTCGAGATGGTGCAGGCGCAGACGAGCGCCGACCTGCCGTACCGCGAGTACCGCAAGACGCTGGAGGTGTTGGTCAGCGAGCTGGTGCACCACCCGAAGGCGGCGGTGTTTCTTGGTGAGATGGACGAGCTTGAGAAGGACGACATGATCCGCCACAGCGCGACGGTGACTTTTCTGAGCTTACTGATCGGGTTGCGGCTGGAGGGGTATCTCGTCACACAGCGGCCATTGATGAACCCGGCGCTCGCGAAAGAAGTGGTCTATCTGGGGATCGGGGCGATGCTTCACGATGTTGGGATCACGCGGCTGCCCGAGCCGGTGCGCGAGACGTTTCGGCGGACGGGTGACGACAGTGATCCGCTGTGGCGTGAGCACCCGGCGATGGGGTATGAGCTGGTGCACGGGCAGGTGACGCCGACGGTGGCGTCGGTGGTTCTGAACCACCACCAGAACTATGACGGGACGGGGTACGCGGGGGACAATAAGCCGGTGTTGGCGGGTGACAAGATTCACGTTTTCGCGCGGATCGCCGCGCTGGCGGATCGGTTTGACGAGATGAAACGCCCGGTTGGTGCACGGCCACATACCACCGTCGGCGTGTTACACGATCTGCTGGAGCCGGAGTTGATCTGCCAGTTCGATCCGCGCGTTGTGCGGGCGTTGCTCGCGGTGGTGCCGCCGTATCCACCGGGGACGATTGTGCGGCTGAGCGATGGGCAGTGGGTGGTCGCGATTGATCACGCGCCGGCGGCGCCGTGTCGGCCTACGGTTCAGGTGATTCCAAGCCCGGACCAGCTCGATCCGGACGAGGGTGAGCCGCTTGGCCCGACGATTAATCTCGGTGAGGAAGACGAAAGCCTGTACGTCGCCGAGTGTGACGGGCAGGATGTCAGCGAATTCAACTTTCCGTCGCTGACCGAGCTGCGCGACAGCAACGAGGCCATGGCTGAGGTGTAGGCGCTTGTTCCAGCCCAGCTAGACACCGGGTGGCGCGGGCTCATCACACCCTTCATCGCCGCAGCAGGGCCGGCCGAACGTGTCACTGTTGATTTCAGCGCGACGAGCGCTGATGTTGAAGATGCAGCAAACGCCGAATTGTTCTTTGAGCATCCGCTTGCCTCGCGCGATGCGCGATTTGGTTGCGGCTAGAGACAGGCCCAACCGCCGAGCCACTTCTTTGTCGTCATACCCCTCGATCGCAGCCAGCTTGAGCGCATCGCGGTAGCCGGCCGGCAACTGCTCGATGAACGGCGCAACGCAGGCCGCGATCTTTGCCCAAGATCCGTCGTCGTCGTGTGCCCGCGGCGCGTCGGGTTCGTCTTCGAGGGAACTGGCCCGCAGCCGGCACCGGTAATAGTCGGCCGCGGCATTCTGGGCGATCGCGTCGCTGGTGTTGCCGGGTGCGGCTGTGTTACTGGGCAGAGCGTTTCGTTCGGCAGGCCAGCGAGATGATCCCGATCGATAACGCGGCTAGTGTGCCGGGCTCGGGCACGAGTGCGACGCTCACCGCGTCGAGCACGATGCCGCCACTCGGGGAATTGCTGGGGGAAGTGGAGGTAAACGAGAGGCGCGACAGGGACCCCGTAGCGGTGAAGGTTTGAGAGAATGAGTCCCAATCAGCGTCTGCGGGCGGGCCGTTAGTGGAGGTCGAGTGTGAGATGTCGTCGGTGAGCAGCGGTGTGGTGCTTGCCACGTCGCTGACGATCACCTCGGCGGTGCTCGTGCCGCCTTCGAAAGCGTTGTCGGCAAATACGAATGTCAGGCGGTACGTCTGCGATGCGGTGGTGGCGAAGTCCTGGAACAATGCGCCGCGATCCGTCCCGTTCAGGTCCAGCGCTTGCACGCCCGCGAATGCGCCGTATTCGATGAACTGCGATAGCGGGATCGATCCGATATCGACCGTCCCGGACGATACTTCCCAGTCGAAATCGGCGGGCTCGGATCCGGGGTTGATGGTGACGAACGTGCCGGGTGTAAGAACCGGCGTTTCAAACCCGCCGTTGGCAAGTAAATCCGCGCGGCACACAGCGGGCAAGCAGAGGCCGCTGATGAGAGTCGCGCCAAGCGCCAAGTGTCGCAATGCACAACGAAAGCTTGTTGGGGTCGCTGAGCGGGTCGGCCCGGGGATGTCTGACCCCGAACCCCTTCGGTTAGCTCTATCCAAACACATCTCATACCTCCGATTTCTTGACTGACTCTTTCGATCTGCGGCGTGCGCCTATTTCGGCAGCTCGTCATCTAATAATAGTCTAGGTTTTTCAGAGAAAAAACCGTCGTGCCGAAGATCTTCACGGCGTGCGGAGCGGGCCGCACGGCGAATGTCTTAACATTGTCTCCGCTCGGACCTTAGGGGGGCGGCTGGGTGTGGTGGACCCCTACGACGGCTCGACGGCGAGCTTGCAGACGCGGCGTTTGCCTACTTTGAGGACGGTCTGGCCGTCGAAGGCGATGTCGGTTTGGGGGTCGGTGATTTTTTCGCCGGCGACGGTGACGCCGCCTTGCTGGACGAGGCGGCGGGCCTCTGAGTTGCTGGTTGCGAAACCGACGTGCTTGATCAGTGCGACGATGCCCATGGGGGATCGCGGGGCGGTGCGCGTCTCGAGGTCGGTGGGCAGTTGGTGGTAGGTGAAGCGGCGGCGGAACTCTTCGCTGGCGGTGTTGGCGGCGTCGCGGTCGTACATGGTCTCAACGATGCTGCGGGCGAGGATGTCTTTGGCGTCGCGCGGGTGGGTTTGGTTGGGGTCGGTCAGCGCGGGCAGGGTTTCGGGGGGGAGGGTTGTGAGCAGCTTGAAGTACTCGGGCATCAGGGCATCGGGGATGCTCATGATCTTGCCGAACATCTCGTTGGGTGGGTCGGTGACCGCGACGGTGTTGCCCTTGGACTTGCTCATTTTGTCGTGGCCATCGAGGCCGGGTAGCACGGGCATCACGAGGACGACTTGTTTCTCGATGCCGTGTTTGGCCATGAGGTCGCGGCCGATCAGGTTGTTGAATGTTTGGTCGGTGCCGCCGAGTTCGACGTCTGCTTTGACGGCGACGGAGTCGTAGCCCTGCATGAGCGGGTACATCAGCTCGCTGATCATGATCTCGGTGCCGGCTTTGATGCGGAGCTTGAAGTTCTCGCGGTGGAGCATTTGTTGGACGGTGGCCGATGCAGTCAGTTCCAGTACACCGGCCAGGTTGATCTCGCCGAGCCATTCGGAATTGTGTTGCACTTCGAGTTTGTCTTCGGAAAGGTCGAGCACTTTGCCGGCCTGGTCCAGATAGGTCTTCGCGTTGTGTGCGATGGTGTCGGGATCGAGGATGGGGCGGGTGGCGTCGCGGCCGGTGGGGTCGCCGACGCGGGCGGTGTAGTCACCGATGATCAGGACCGCGGTGTGGCCAAGGTCCTGGAACTGTCGGAGTTTTCGCAGGACGACGCAGTGGCCGAGGTGGATGTCGGGGGCGGTTGGGTCCATGCCGAGCTTGATCCGCAGCTTGCGGCCGGTGGCGAGCTTGGCTTTGAGGTCGTCGCGGTTGTAGACGGCTTCGGCCCCCTGTGTGAGGGAGTCGAGGGCGGTATCGGCGTCGTTTTGTGGCTGGCCCATGGGCAAGCATGATACGCTGAACGCGCGGTGCGTCTACGGTGTGGGGACTGTTCGCGCCGCGGATTGAACGGGGTGTCACAGGCGGGCTAACCGTTGGGATCGGTTCAACCGATAGAAACATGACCGCTTGGGTGCGGCATAAAGGGTGAGCACAGCTATGAGACATTACGACTGCGCCGTTATCGGAACCGGGCCGGCTGGGCAGCGGGCCGCGATCCAGGCCGCGAAGCTGGGCAAGACCGTCGCGATTATTGAGAAGAGCTTTGCCGTCGGCGGGGCGGCGATCAATACGGGGACGATCCCGTCTAAGGCGTTGCGCGAGGCGGTGCTGCACCTGACCGGAGCGAACAAGCGCGGGCTGTTCGGCGACAACCACCGGGTGAAGCGCGACATCACGATCGCGGACCTGATCGCGGTCAGCCAACAGGTGATTACGAATGAGCGCGAGGTGATCCGCGGTGCGTTCGATCGCAACGATGTTGATCTGTTGTGGGGGACGGCTCACTTTGAGGGGCCGAACCTGTTGCAGGTCAAGCGCGAAGACAATACCGAGATGGTGATGGCGGACAAGTTTGTGGTGGCGACGGGGACGCGGCCGGCGCGGCCGGAGCGCGTGCCGTTTAACGACACGACGGTGTTTTGCTCGGACGCTTTGCTGAAGCTGGCGCACCTGCCCAAGTCGATGATCGTGGTCGGCGGGGGAGTGATCGGGACGGAGTACGCGTGCATCATGGCGACGCTGGGTGTGCGGGTGACGCTGATCGAGGGCCGGCCTCAGTTGCTTAGCTTTTTGGATCACGAGATCTCTGAGGCGTTTCAGTATCACGTGCGGCGGGCCGGGATCACGCTGCGCATGGGTGAGAAGGTTGAGGGCATTGAGCACCTGCCGCCGAACAACGGGGATGCGCCACTGGTGCAGGCGACGCTCGAGTCGGGCAAGAAGCTGCGGGCGCAGACGCTGCTGTACGCGGTCGGGCGGCAGGGGGTGTGCGGCGAGTTGGGGCTGGAGAATGTCGGGCTGGAGTACGATGACCGTGAGCGGTTGAAGGTCAACGAGCATTACCAGACGGCGGTCGATCACGTGTATGCGGCGGGGGACGTGATCGGGTTCCCGGCGCTGGCGAGCACGGCGATGGAGCAGGGGCGGCTTGCGATCTGTCACGCCTTCGGTGTGGAGGCGCGGTCAATGCCGGAGCTGTTCCCGTTCGGGATCTACGCGGTGCCGGAAATCTCGATGGTTGGCAAGACCGAGGAGCAACTGACCGAGGCGAGCATCCCGTATGAAGCCGGGATCGCGCAGTACAAGGAACTGGCACGCGGGCAGTTGCTCGGCGACGACACGGGGATGCTCAAGCTGCTGATCCACCAGGAGGAGCGCACGATATTGGGCGTGCACGCGATCGGGACGGGTGCGACGGAGCTGATCCACATCGGCCAGGCGGTGATGGCGTTGGGGGGGACGGTGGATTACTTTCTGGACAACGTGTTTAACTTCCCGACGCTGGCCGAGGCGTACAAGGTCGCGGCGCTCAACGGCGTGAACAAGCTGGCGCATGTCTGAGGCGCGGGTTGGCGCTTGGTGGTCCTGACAAGACACGCGGGCAAAAAAAAGACCCCACCGGGAGTGCCGGTGGGGTCGCGAGGTTTCTTCGTCCGGCGGTCGTCCGATTAGCGGCGACGCCGGGTGTAGGAACCCAGGCCGAGAACGCTCAGCCCGGCGAGTGCGGCTGTGGCCGGCTCGGGGAGCACGACGCCGCCCTCGCCGACGATGACGGTGATCGCCGTCGCAGCGACTTCATCGCCGTTGGCATTGAATGCCGCCAACTCGAACTCGTACGTCCCATCCGCGTCTGGGTCGAACGCTGGGCCCCGCGGCGCCGGGAAGAAGAAGTCCATCCGCCAGGAGTTCTGGGCGAGGTTGTTGGTGTTGATCAAGCCAAGATAGGTTGGCCGATCACCAGCCTCGGTGCCTGCACTTTCGGCGGTGCTGTTGTCGCCGATGCTGTGGTCAGCGAAGTCCGGAACACTGGTTGCAGGAATATTGATCGGGTCAAAGACCGAGAACCCGGCATCGGACGTCGGGTTGGAATCCAGCCGCAGCGCGTAGGTGAGGTCGTCCAGGTCCAGCCCGGTGGTATCGTCGTGGTCGGTATTGATCGACCACTCGAAGGACCACAGCGGGCGGCCGGCGTCGTTGCCAGCGGGAAAGTTGTAGGTCCCATCACCGTTGCTGTTGAAGACATTGGCCGGTGGGAAGCGTTGCTTGGCGCGCAGGCCCACCTCGACTCCGTCGGCTCGTTCCACGGTCCAGCCACCGTTACCAATGCCGCTGCCCATGATTACTTCGTTCGTGACATCCTCATCAAACTCCAGCACGGCGTTGGCGTTGCCTGCGAACAGGGCGGTGGCGGTGAGTACCGCCGGTAGTGCTAGCTTCCTCAACATGTGATTGCTCCTCGTTAGGTTGGTTAACCGCGGTAAAGCGTGGTTAACACTCGGTTGACAAAATGATCCGTTCGACTTGAAACTCCGTCCGAATTGACAATCAAGACGATGCGATTCTCGATTCTCGGGCCTCCATACGTTCGAGAGGCCGCTTACCATCCTCCTTTCGTCTCTAAACGGGTCTATCAATCCACCCAGCCACTTGTATCAGGCCGATCGATATCAACGGTCATGAAGCCGTTGTAGAACGGTATCGATAACCAGCGATCGCCTGGGTAAAAGGCGTCTAATTGTCGTTGCTTGGCCGGCGCTCACCTGAAACAGGACTGGTGGTGAGTGGGCCCCGATGCTGAAACAGCGGCAGCGAGAGAGTCTCACTGCTTTCACATGTCCCGATGCTAACCGAAGCGCGATGGGAATGCAAGAGGTATTTCTCCGCATTTGAGAAATAATATTGAGATCATCTGGAGTGCAGCCGTGCAGGGGACAATGCCTGCGGGCCGTGACGGGGGTGGGACGGGGATGGGCCGGGGATGGGACGTTTCGAATCAATCCGCGTCGGGTCTATTGTCGGGCGGTGGGTGCGGTAGATTGGCGCGGAGTTGGGGTGGGCGCGGATCGCGGATCGAAGGGTTTGGCCTGGCTGATCGATCGGTAGCCCTGAGCGGTGTCGAGGTAGCGGTGCAGGTCGGCGGCGGTCTGCGGATCGAGCAGGGGTAGCAGCGGTTGATCGACGCCGCGGAGGAAGGCTAGCGCATCGCGGATCTTGCCGTCCCATTCGGGGTAGCAGCGGTCGAAATCATCGGGACGGACGTACTGGCGGCAGGGCTGGTGCTGACAGATCAGTTGCGTCCGGAAGATCGAACTGAAGATGGCGTAGTCGTCGGTGATCTCGTCACCGGGCTGCAGGTCTTTGATCGCGATCTCGAACCCGTATCCGGTTGACAGCGTGCTGGGTTGGCAGCAGTGGTTGATGTACTTGGCGATGTCCCAGGCGATGACGCGGGTGCCGTCGGGCTCGCTGTAGGCGTATTTCTCGATGAGGTCCTGATAGGCCGGGTGATCGATCAGCGGGTGGTTGGGCGGCAGCTCGATGTCGAGCTGGTCTTTGGCGAAGACGATCGTGCCTTTGGGGATTAGTCGTGTGGCGACGACACCGAGGCCGATGTCGGGATCAACCGTTGCCAGAGCGGTGTCCGGGTGCATCATCTTTGGGGTCTCCCTCCGTTGGCGTGGGTGATTGCGGTTGCGATCACCCGTTGGGTGTGGGGCCGTCCCCCGGCCCCGGCGGGGGGGGGTGTTTGGGCGAGGGTTTTCGGGGCTTGGCGAATCGGCGGTCGCGGCCGTAGGTGTCTTTGCGGGTGGCGGCGCGGTGGTTGACCCACTCGATGACCGCGGCGTGCCCGTGGCTTTCGGGGTCGTCGCGGAGGTAGTCGCGGACAACGCCGATGACGCGGAACCCCTGCTTGAGCTGGAAGGACAGGGTCGGGTCGCCCAGCTCGCCGCGGATGACGTTCAGGACGTACTGCTCGGGGGAGAGATCGTCTTTGTATCGGGCGTACCCGCGGAGGCGGGCGCCGGCGCGGATGCGTCGCAGGCCGAGGGATCGGACCAGCTCGCGCCGGGCGGCGTAGATCTTTGACCCGATGCCCCGGCCCTGGGTGCGCGGGTCGACCATGACGTCGGCGCCGTAGAGCGTGCGGCCGGCGGGGTTGTGGTTGCGGAACCAGCCGTGGTCGGTGAAGTCTTGCCAGGAGGTCTGCATGTTGTAATCGTCCCAATCAACGATCAGGCTCGACGCCGAGCCGACCACGCGGCCGGAGTCGGGTTCGACGGCGACGAGTTGGCCCTGTGCGAAGACGTCCAGGTGCGACTGGAGATAGTCTCCTGTCCAAGGTGGGCTGCCCGGGTAGATCGCTCGGGCCATCTCGATGATCCCGTCGAAGTCTTGTGGCCGGGTGGGGCGGACGTCGATGCCGGCCGCGGGTTTGTTTTTCATAAAGCGACGACTTCCAGGTTGGAAGTCACCTCGGCGGTGCTCATGCTGTCGGTCAGGGGCAGCACTGTGCCCGAGCTTCGGGTCTGGACAATTCTATCCATGTCCAGCTCGCCAATCACCATGCTCTCCTGATTGGCGGTGCCCTCGGCGAGGATTCCGTCGCGGGAAAAGGCGAAGTCGCTGGGCGTGAGGATGGACGCCTGCCCGTAGTTGAGCGAGACGGCTGGGACCATCGGTAGTGATCCGACGGTGCAGGAGTGGATGACGTACATCTGGTTCTCGATGGCTCGGGCCTGGGCGCAGTAGCGGACGCGCAGGAAGCCCTGGCGGTCGTCGGTGCAACTGGGCACGATCAGCAGGTACGCGCCTTGTCTGGCGGCGGCGCGGGCGAGCTCGGGGAATTCGACGTCGTAGCAGATGGTGATGGCGAGCTTGCCGATGGCGGTGTCGAAGACTTTGAACTTTTTGTGGGGCGAGACGATCCACTCTTCTTTCTCGAAGCGCGTCATGTGCAGCTTGCCCTGGACGTCCCACTCGCCGGTGGGGCTGTAGAGGTAGCACTCGTTGTAGACGGTGACCTCGTCGGGCGGGTCGACGGCGGGGAGGGTGCCGCCGACGATGTACATGCCGCTTTCTTTGGCCAGGCGGGTCATCAATTCGACGATGCGGGGTTCGAGCTTGGCCAGGTGGCGGATCTGGTCCTTGATCGGACGCTTGACATCATTGAGCGTGAGCATCTGGGCGGCGAAATACTCGGGGAAGACCATCAGCTTGCAGTTGTAGTCGTGTGCGGTCGTGACGAGGGATTCGACCTGGTCGGCGAACTGCTCGAAACGCTCGACCGGGCGGATGTAGTACTGCAGCGATGCGACGCGGAGTAGGCTCATGCTGGTGATAATACCGCGCGGTGCGTCAAGCCGGGACGGATGCGCTGGTGCCTCGCCCGTTGCCGGCTGGCGCGTTTTGGTTGCCGGTCAGGTGGAGCATGCGGTTCAGGGCGAGGGTGGCGAGGCGTTTGACCTCGGGCAGGACTTTGATCTGGTTGACGATGCGGCCGGCGGCGAGCTCGTCGAGGACCCAGAGCAGGTGGGGCATGTCGATGCGGTACATGGTGGTGCAGAGGCATTGGCAGTCGCTGAGCATGCGGACGGTGACGCCGCGTTTGGCGGCCTGGTTGGCCAGGCGGTTGACCATGTGGACCTCGGTGCCGATGGCCCAGCGGGTGGCGGGTTTGGCCTGCTCGATGGCGCGCATGATGCCTTCGGTGGAGCCGGTGCGGTCGGCTTTTTGTGCGACCTCATAGCAGCACTCGGGGTGGACCATGACGGTGACGTCGGGCCACTGGTCGCGGATCTGATCGACGTGCTCGGGGCGGAAGAGTTTGTGGACGGAGCAGTGGCCTTTCCACAGCAGGAATGTTGAAGCGGTGATCTGGTTGGGGGTGAGGCCGCCTGCGGCGTCGGGGTGTTTGGGGTCCCAGACGGCCATGTCGGTCGCGGGGTCGAATCCCATTGAGGCGGCGGTGTTGCGGCCTAGGTGCTGGTCGGGCAGGAAAAGGATCTTGGCGGATTGGTTGGGCAGCAAGGGTGTGTCGCCGCCGGCGAGTGCCCAGCGGAAGATAGTTTCGCAATTGGAGCTGGTGCAGACGGCGCCGCCGTGCTCGCCGCAGAAGGCCTTGATCGCGGCGGTGCTGTTCATGTAGCAGATGGGGATGACGCGGGTGGGTGGGGCGGTGTTTGAGTCGGCGGTTGGTTGGGTGGCGGGTTCGTCGGCTGGTTGGCCGAGTGCTTCGTGGATGCGTTGCCATGCGATGACGGTGTCGTCGTAGTCGGCCATGTCGGCCATGGAGCAGCCGGCTCCGAGGTCGGGGAGGATGACGGCGACGTGGTCGTCGGTGAGGATGTCGGCGCTCTCGGCCATGAAATGGACGCCAGCGAAGACGACGTAGCGGGCACCGACCTGGCGGACGCGTTCGGCGGCGAGCTGGCTGAGCGTGAAGCTGTCGCCGGTGAAGTCGGCGAACTGGATCACGTCGTCCTGCTGATAGTGGTGGCCGAGGATGACCAGGCGGTCGCCGAGCTCGGCTTTGCGGGCGCGGATCGCCTGGGCCAACTCCGCGTCGCAGAGGGTGGTATACCGCGGTGGGATAGCGGGCTGCCAGAGCATCCTATTTAACCCTGATTCCACAAGGACCGTTGGGCCGAACATCGAGCGTGCGAAACATTATAGGGTGACGATGAACGGACCAACCGGGATATCGAGATGGCTTGTTGTCGCAGACCGTGACGGGGCGCCGCCGCCGGCAAGGCTGCCATTTTTTCAGTGAAAAGGACAAAAAAACGCGGATCAACGCTCCCAAAACCTTTGATCTCGTGCCCTCATGGGCTATAATAGAACCGCTGCGATTGAGGAGCCCCCAGGACAGGTGCAGCCGCACCACGCGTTTCCACACTTAGTGGATGATTCCGGCCGTCAACAACAGGTCTTCGTCAGAGTGCAGCGCGCCGATCGCTGTGGCGAGGGGTGTGTTCGGATCCGGCGATTGACCGTGAAGGAGGAGAATACTTGATGACGACGCGATCTTTCCAGGTGGCCGCTGCGATGGCGGCCTTGCTGACCACCTATCACGCGGCTGTCGCGGTGCCGATCGGGCATGCGGTGGATCGGGCGACCGATGTGCTCTACGAGATTGATCTGGCGACGGGCGCGGCGACGCCGATCGGCGGCGGGGTCGGATTCGCCGATGTGCGGGCCGTGGCGTTTGCGAACTCGGTCCTCTACGGCGTCGATGCTGAGTCCGACAAGCTGATCTCAATCGATACGACCACCGGCGTCGGGCAGGAGATCGGCGATCTGAACTTGGATATCAACGACCTTGTCGGGATGTCTTTCGAGAGCATCCCGGGGCGTATGACACTGTCGAACTGGACCGAAGCGCCCGGCATCAACCCCGTGGTCTACGGCGTGTCGTTTTATTCGGTCGATCTGGGGACGGGTGCGGCGTCGTTCCTGTCCGAGGCCGTGGATGGGAACAACGACCCGATCCACGTGGCCCGCTCGGCGGTGTTCACGGATATCGCGTCGGTGAACCCGTTGTTTGGCGGCGGGACATTCGGGAGTCAGGGTTCGCTATGGAATCTGAATCCGACCCAGGGCGGGGCGGTTGGCTCGACTCCCAACGGCGGTATTTCTAACTTTGATGCTGGCGCCAACTTCGGTCTGTCAGCCAACGTTGACGGTGTCATCTGGGGCGTGGAAGCAATTGACCAGGCGATCTTCACGCTCGATGCCGGCGCGGTCCAGGTCGCCAGCTACCCCAGCAACCTGATACTCGACAACCTCGCGATTAATAAAGACGCGACCAACGCGGTTTTGGTCGTTCCGGAACCGGTCACCAGCGTGTTGAGCCTCATCGGGTTCACGGTGCTTGGGGCGTCGGTGCGCCGCCGGTGATCAGCCCGGCGTCGGGCTCTGGCTGAATCGCGCTACTTCAGTGTTCTTCTAAAATTACAGCCGCCCCGTGTCTACATCTGGGGCGGTTTTTTACTTGGTCATTTCAGGGTGTTCCAGGCGACGGTAGGAACAGGTGGGCCACTGACGCCGGGCAAAGGGTTTCCCAAACCCGGTCTTCGGGCATAAAATAAGGTGGGTCAACCGGCTCGGTCAGGCAACAGTGTCGTTGAACCGTGCCGGTTGGCTCGGGTGACCTTCTTTATTCAAGCCGGCCCCTCTTGCTTGGAGCTTTACATCATGATCCAGACCCATCACCGCCACAGCACCGGGTTTGCGGCAGCGGCGATCGTATCGGCCGTCCTGGCGGTATCGCCTGTGCAAGCCCAGGTGGTTTTAGACGGATCGACGCTGTGCCCCGGGGATCAGTTTTGTGATGGGCCGCTGACGCCGATGCCGCTGGGTGGGCCGGACTTCGCGATCACCGAAGACCTGGGCAAGACGGTCGGCGGGAACCTGTTTCACAGCTTCGATCAGTTCACGATCAACCCGGGCGAGTCGGCGACGTTCTCGGGGTCGGCTGGGATTACCAATGTGATCTCGCGGGTGACCGGTGACATGGCATCGACGATCGATGGGCCGGTAAATGTCACGATCGACGGGGCGAATTTTTTTCTGGTTAATGACAACGGGATCTCCGTCGGGCCGACGGGGACGTTCAACGTCAGCGGCGACCTGGTGCTGACGACGGCAAACAGCCTGCACCTGGGAGTGGACGGGCACGTGGCGCTGACTACCAACGCGGCCGACAGCGTGCTGACCGCATCGCCGCCCAGCTCGTTTGGCTTCATGCCGCCAATGGGTGAGACGCCGGCACCGATCAATCTGACTCAGTCACAGATCCGCATCATCAATGGCAACTCGATCCGGCTGATTGGCGGTGAGGTGAATCTGGTCGGCTTCGGGCCATTTAACCGGTTCCTGCAGCCGCCGCCGCCGGTGATGATCGACGCGCAGCACATGGCCCCAGACCCGTTCGGTGGCCGGGTGGACCTGGTGGCGGTCGGTTCGGCGGGCACCGTGACGCCGAGCGCTCCGGGCGACCCACCGGCAATCGCGCTGGATGGTTTCGGCGATCTGGGGCCGGTCAGTCTCAGCCAGGGGGTGTTCATCGACACGACCGCGGAGATCCACCAAACGGTGTTTATCCGGGGCGCGAGCCTGTCGATGACCGATGGGTCCACGTTCGCCGCCAACCAGATCGGCGCCGTGGATGCGACAGCGCCGTTTGTTGATATCGATGTCACCGGCTCGGCGATCATCGATGCGAGCATCTTCCAGATACTGGCCGTAGGGCCGGGGCGTGGCGGGGATCTGCTGATCTCAGCAGACCGGCTTGAGGTGATCAACGGGTCTGAGGTTGTAACCGGGTCGTTTAACGCATTCGGTATCCCCACCGGCAGCGGCCAGGCTGGTAATGTCGAAGTTCATGCAGACTCGGTGGTGGTAGCTGGGAAATTGCCTTTTCCGTTTCCGCTGCCGCCGGAAGTCGGATTCCCATCAGCTCTTGGCAGTGGTGGGACAGGTGGGTCTTCTGCAGAATTCGTTAGAATATATACCGGTTCGCTGGAAGTGTTAGATGGAGGTACGATCGCCGGTGTTGCTGAACAGGATCTGGGAAATGGTTCAAACATTGAGATCGTCGCAGACAGCGTGCTGCTATCTTCTAATGATCCGTTCTTTTTCTCAAACATTACCGGATCGATCGGGACGGACCCCGTGCCTGTATTGGATGACATGGGTAACCCGAACGGAGCAGGTTTTTCAGCCGGCGATGCGGGCAGTGTGACCATTATCAGTGAGACAGTCACGCTATTGGGCAGGGCATCCATCGAAGCGGTGAACAACATTAGTCCAACGGGTAGCGGGGGCCACGTAGTTATTACCACAGACCGGATGACGATGGATACGATAGGCGGGATCGCGTCGTTCACTGTGGGTTCCGGTCCCGGGGGTGATGTGGATCTGACGGTCAGCGAGTCGTTGATCATGAGGGACCGTGCCGGGGTCTTATCCTCGTCGGTCGGGACGGGTGATGCGGGCGATATATCGATCAGTGGCGGCGAAAATCTGGTCGTCGAGTTACACGACCAAGCCAATCTGTTTTCGCTCGGAGGTTTCGGAGGGGACGCGGACGGCGTCATTTTCCCGCCGTTGCCTGCCAATTCGGGTGACGTTGATGTCACCGCCCATACGATCAGCATCATCAGCAACAATGAGGCCATCGATCCAATGACCATGATGCCCATGGAGGATGCCCGGATCGTCGCCAGCGCGGGCGAAGCTGGTGGCGACGGGGGAACGGTAACACTACATGCGACTGAGATCGTTCTGGATCAAGGGGCGAATATCTCGGCTGCGACGTTTGGGCCTGGGCTTGGGGGGCAGGTGGATATCCATACGGGATCGCTCGAGATCTTGGGTGGCTCGACGATTGCAACATCAACCCTGGGCCCTGGTGACGCGCGGGATGTCACTGTGAATGCTGACAGTGTGGTCATCGCAGGTGTTGGGGCATTTGATGACCTCGAGGATCTTGGGCAGAGTGTCATCCTCTCCCAGTCGATCCGCGAGGCGGGTGATGCGGGGGATGTGTTTGTCAATACGCGGACGCTTGAGGTGCTCGACGGGGCCAGTATTACCACCAACACAACCGGGCCCGGTAATAGCGGGCGGATAATGGTGGATGCGACCGAGAGTGTGCTGATCTCCGGGTTTGATGACGCGTTTCACCAGAACGTGGTGGATGCGCTTATTGGCGAGGGGTTGCCACCGGAAACATCCCGCGGCGCGGCGGGGTTCTTTACGATCTCGACCGATGCGTTTCTTGCGGGGGCGGACGGCGATGCGGGTGATGTCAGTGTGACGACGATGTACTTCACCATCCGGGACCGGGGCCTGATCACCAGTCAGACGAATACGCCGGGGATCGGTGGAGATATCGTGATCAACGCCTACACGGCGCGGCTGGAGACGGGCGGAACATTGAGCGCCCGTAGTTTTGATGATCCGATGGCGGGGATCGCCGGTGATATCTCCATCAACGCAGACATGCTGATTTCGCTGAATCAGGACGGGCTGATCGAGACGTCGGCCGAGACGGCGGACGGGGGCGATATCACGCTGGTGTCTTGGCAGAACATCGAGGTGATCGACAGCTTGATCACGGCGGAGGCCGGTGGGAGTGGTGGGGATATTAAGTTGACCGCGCCGAATCAGGTGTTGCTCCAGAACAGCGTCATCAACGCTCAGGCGGGGATCGACGGGGGCAATATCTCGATTGATCCGCTGTCGGTGATCCTGAACAACAGCCAACTGATCGCCAACGCGATCCTGGGCAACGGTGGGAACATCACGATCGTGACGGATGCGTTTTTGGTTACGCCGAACAGTCAGATCACGGCGTCGTCGCAGTTCGGTGTGTCGGGGAGCATCGCGATTAGCTCGCCGGATACGGACCTGGCGGGGAGCCTGGCTCGGCTGCCGGGTGCCTTGCTTGACGCCCAGACGGCGCTGGCTCAGGCATGTGCGGCGAAGGTGCAGGCTGACACAAGCAGTTTCGTGCTCGTTGGGAGGGGCGGACTGCCGATCGAGCCGGGTGGGACGCTGCCGGGTATTGCGACGGCGTCTCGCGGCGAGGATGAGGCGGATGAACCCATGCCGGGGATCGAGGCGGTTCCGGAACTCTGAGGCTGGATTTCGCCTTATCAAAGCGTACAACCGTCGCGGCGTGCTCAGGGGTGGGCACGCCGCTTTAGCGACCGCTAAAACTGGCCGATAACCAATCGGGATCGGGGCACGGGCGTCCGGCCGGTATCCCCGTGGTGTGTGCCAACCGTAGCGGAGAATGACCCGACTATGCCTGTGTTGCTCCCTACCGAAGAGCTTCGGCCGGGCATGCGATTGGCCAAGGCGATCTTCTTTAAAGGCAGGATGATGTTGCCGGGCGGCAAGCAGCTCAGCGCGGACGATATCGGTCTGTTGCGGAAGAAGTACCCGTTCCTGACGGCGCAGGTCGGCGACCCGATCCTCGACAACTTGGTGGACTTCGAGGACGACGACCAGGAACGTCAGGTCGCGACGACGGCACAGGGCAAGATCGCCGGGTGCATGTCCGAGGTGTACGAGCGTTTCTCGAAGCGTGCGTCGCTGGCGGGGATGGATTTTCAGTCGCTCGAAGACACGACGACGCAGGTGATCGGTTATCTCAAGAGCAACCCCGTGTCGGCGGCGCTGCTGTCGCGCAGCTTGGACCCGGACACGTACCTGACCGAACACGCGGGGAATGTTTTCTATCTGAGCATGATCCTCGGCTCGGCTGTGCGCGATTACGTCGCGACCGAGCGGCAGCGGCAGACGTCGGCGAACCTGGCGCAGGGGGCGGCGCTGAATCTGTTCCCGCTGGCGTTGGGGTCGATGTTCCTCGATCTGGGGATGGTGAATCTCCAGCACCTGTTTGACAGCAAGAACCCGCTGACGGAGGAAGACCGGCAGATGGTGCGCGAGCACCCGATATCCGGGGCGGACATGCTGCCGTCGTCGTTCTCGCCGACGGCGCGCATGACTGTTCGCACACACCACGAGAACTTCGACGGCAGTGGGTATCCCAACGGTGTCGCCGGGAACAAGCTGCACATCTTTACACGGATCGTGCGCATCACCGACTCGTACGACGCGGCGACGGCGGGGCACGTTTATGCCGACGCGAAATCGCCGGCGCGCGTGCTGTGGGAGATGACGGCGGGGCCCTACGCACGGTTCTATGACCCGGTGTTGATGAAGATCTTCGCCAGCCTGATTCAGCCTTTCCCGATCGGGTCGAAGCTGCGGCTGTCGGATGGTCGTTACGCGGTGCTGACCAAGTACAACCGGCGACGGCCGTTCTCGCCGACGGTGGTGGTTGCGTTCGATGAGAACAACCAGCCACTGCCCAAGGATCAGTTGGACGGGCCGGTGTGTCTTGACGACCGCCCGGACCTGCGGCTGCAGTCGTATGGCGAGGAAGACATCTCTTATATCTACGACATGAATGCGCCGCGCGACGATGTGCGGATGCGCAGCGACTTCTCGACGCTGTTCGAAGCGGCGTTCCCTTGATCTCGCGGGCCGCGACGGCGGCCGAGCGCGTTACTCCATCGGTTGTGTTTGAAGGTCGACCATCCGCCGGTATCGGCCGCTGCGTTGCATCAGTTCGCTGTGTTTGCCCCGCTCGATGATCTGTCCGTTGACGAGCACGACGATCATGTCGGCGTGTTGGATGGTGCTGAGGCGGTGGGCGATGACGAAGCAGGTGCGGCCGTCCATGAAGGCGGCGAGGCTGGACTGGATCAGCCGCTCGCTTTCGGTATCGAGGTTGCTCGTCGCTTCATCAAGGATCAGGAGTTTCGGGTCGGCGAGGATCGCGCGGGCGATGGCTAATCGCTGGCGCTCGCCACCGCTGAGCTTGACGCCGCGCTCGCCGACGAGTGTGTCATAGCCGCGATCGAGGCGCGCGATGAATGAGTGTGCGTTGGCTAGCTCGGCTGCGCGGATGATCTGGTCGCGGTCGGCGCCGCGCTTGGCGTAGCCGATATTGGCCGCGATGGTTCCGTCGAATAGAAACACGTCCTGCTCGACGATGCCAAGCAGTGAGCGGTAGCCGCTGATCTGTAGTTCGCGCAGGTCTGTGCCGTCGAGTTCTATATGGCCATCGGTTGGATCGAAGAAGCGTGCGATCAGGTTGCAGAGGGTTGTTTTTCCTGATCCGCTGGGGCCGACGAGCGCGATGGTTTGGCCGGGCGGGACGTCCAGGTCGATTCCGCGGATGACGGGCTCGTTACGGCCGGGGTAGGTGAAGCGGACGCCGCGCAGGTTGACCTGCCCGCGCGCTTGTTCGGTCGTGATCGGGCGTGCGTTCGGGTTGGCGGGGAACTCGAGTGGTTCGGCGAGCAGGTCGAGCACGCGGTCGAGCCCGGCGAGGCTGCTTTGGAATTGCGTCGCCGATGCGGCGAGTGTGGCGATCGGTTCGAGCAGCCAACCGAGGAAGGTCAGGAACATCACCAGGTCGCCGGGGGTGAAGGCCGCATCGCGAGCGAGCGTGCCGATGCGGACGGCTTGGGCGTCGTCGATCACGCGGATGCTGCCGTAGGCGAGGACGGCTGCGGTCGCGACGGGGATGAGGATGGACCAGGCGATGTCGACGCCGCGCGCCCACCACCAGGCGAGCAGCTCCTGGCGTGACATGAAGTGGTTGTTGCCGGTGAAGCGTGCGGCTTCAGTGCGCTGGCGGTTGAAGCCGCGGACGACACGCATCCCGGCGAAGACTTCGGTTGTGTGGGCGCTGATGTGTTGGCGGCTGGCGCGGATGTCGCGGTACATCGGGCGGATGCGGCCGATCCATGTTTTGTGGGTGAACCAGACGATCGGGAGCAACGCGAGCGATCCGATCAACAGGCGCCAGTCGGTCCATGTGAGGATGACAAGGCTGCCGATGAGCTGCACGACGGCACGCCAGGGGTTGTAGAGCATCGCGAAGAGCAGCTCGCCGACCCCGCCTGCGTCTTCGCGCAGGATATTAGCTACCCCGCCTGAGCGGAGCTGGTCGCCACGGTGCAGCGGGAGGCGGACGGCGTGGTCGAAGACGACGCGGCGGACCTCGGCCTGGACGTGCTTAGTGGTGCGCGTCATGTGCCAGCGTCCGATCATGCCGACGGCGAGTGATGCGGCGGCGAATCCCATCATCGCGGCGGCGACGACGAAGAGCAGGGCTTTGGGGTTTTTGGGCAGTGACAGTGCGCTCGGGATGAAGCCCGGCAGTGGGCCGTCGGAGAGCACACAATCGAAAACGATCTTTGTGCCGGTGATCGGTACGAGCGCGAGCAGTGTCGAGACCGTAACCGTTGCGAGGCACAGGGCGATCACGCCCCAGTGCGGTCGGATCAAGGTGAGGAACGATCGGAACAGGACGGGGAACGGGCGGCCGCGTTGGGTCGAGCGGGTTTCGGCCAGGGCGAGATCGTCGGGTTTTTCGTCGGTTGTGGCGTTGCGGAGGCGGTTGCGCTCGCGGACGACCTGGCGGTAGTCCTCGAAGCGGCGTCGGCTTGATCTACGTAGCACAGGCATGGTTTGATCTTAGCCCGATCGTCGCGGCGTGGCAGCGGGTTGGCGGATTCGGTGCTTTGCCGCGGGAATTGGGTGGGCGTACTATGACTCTTTCGCGGGCTCGCGCGTTCGGATCGCGGGTCCGGTTGGTGCGATGACTCGGTATGCGATCATAGGTTCGAGTCTGTTTATGCTTAGATATCGCCCGTTTCATTGGTCCCGGCCCGCGGCATTTGCCGGGTGTTGGTTCATGCCGTGCCTGCTGATGGCGCTGCTCGTCATGGTGAGTCCGGCGACGGCGCAGGATCGCTATCGGCTCGGTGGTGGAGGGTGGCAGCAGACGGCTGCGCCGGCGGCGGATTCGCCCGAGGGGCGGTTGCAGACGGTCCGCCGGACACTGGCGGAGGATCGTGCGGAGGCGGCGCTGGAGTTGGCCGACGCGTGGATCGAGCGGTACCCCGGGCATTCGCAGTTGGTCGATGCGTATCTGATTCGGGGCGATGCGAAGGCGGCGACGGGCGAGTATTACCAGTCGCTGTTCGATTACGAGTTTGTCGTGCGGATGTACCCGTCGTCCGAGCAGTACCTGGTTGCGTTGGATCGCGAGTTGAAGATCGCCAAGTTGTTCGGCTCGGGCATGAAGCGCAAGTTTCTTGGGATGCGGGTGCTGTCGGCGTGGGGCGAGGCGGAGGAGTTGCTGATCCGTATCCAGGAGCGCGCGCCGGGCAGCGACATCGGTGAGGACGCCAGCATCGCGCTTGGCGATTTCTATTTTGAGCGGTCGAACATGCCCGGTGCGGCTGAGGCGTATGATCTGTTTCTGATCAACTACCCGACCAGCCCGCGCCGCGAGCACGCGATGCGGCGGTTGATCGAAGCCAGCTTGGAGACGTATCGCGGGTCGGACTTTGACGCGACGGGTTTGATCGAAGCGGGCCAACGGATCAAGCGTTTTCAGCAGGAGTTTCCGGCCGCGGCTAATCGACTTGAGATGGCGGACCGTTTGTTGCAGGTGTACGAGTTGCTAGCGGCGAGCCATTTGCAGACGGCGCAGTGGTATGACCGTCAGCAGGAATGGGTCAGTGCCGCGTACGCATACCGCCGTATCTTGCGAGATTATCCGGACACGCGGGCCGGGCAGGCGGCCGGTGAGCGGTTGGCCGAACTGCCCGCATTATCCACGCCGATCGACCGGTGACTCCAATGACCAGGAACAACCGATTGACGGAGCGTTGCCGTGGGTAATTGGACCGCTCAAATGTATTGGCCAAGGGCGGCGGGTGGTTTGCTCGTGATCTGCATGCTTAGCGTCGCGGGCGGCTGTGGGTACACGCACAAGCCGCTGTACTCGCAAGATATCCGCGCGGTTGCGGTCCCCGTCGCGGAAAATCAGAGTTTCTACCGCGGCATCGAGTTCGACCTCACCGAAGCTGTTATCAAGGAAATCGAGCTACGAACGCCCTATAAGGTGATGGACTCGGCCCGGGCGGACACGATGATCCGGATGACGGTCACCGCGGTGCAGCAGAGCCTGCTCAGCCGCGAGCCGCGGGCCGGGCTGCCGCAGGAGATTGAGGTTACGCTGACGGCTGATTTCGACTGGCGAGACCTGCATTCGGGCAAGATTCTCCGCCAGCGCAAGGGGTTCCAATCGGTCGGCCGGTACATCCCGACCCGTGGGATCGGCGAGCCGTTCGAGGTGGCCCAGCACCAGGCCGTGCAGCGACTCGCGGGCGAGATCGTTTCGATCATGGCGGAAGATTGGTAATCTTGACGGATTTGGATTTGGTGGCCCGTTTTCCTGCCGATATATATGCTCGTGGGGCCTGCCCGCTGTGGGCGGCGGAACCGGCGGGCGTTGGCCCTCGTACCGATAACTGCCCCGCGATTGAGCGTCCGGCGAATAACTGTCGAGCGAGCGACCGACCCGCGACCCACGGGGGAAGGGTGACCGATGCAGAACATGCACATGACCGAATCCAATCGGCCATCCAAACGTAAGCAAGCCGACCGCGCCAACCGCGATGGGGCCGGCGGTGATTGGGACGCCGATCAACCGGGCGACGGGGGTCAGCCACCTAACAAGCAACAGCCGCCGCAGAACATGCTGTCGCGCGGGGCGTTGGTCTGGATTATTTTCGCCGGGCTCGGCGTGCTGATCCTGGTGATGGTGACCAGTGCGCACAACCAGGCCGACATCAAGACATGGCAGGAGTTTTATAACTACGCGAAGATGGGGGCGTTTGAAGGCCCGGTCGTCATTGAGGACGAGCGGATTATCGGGACGCTGGACCCGGAGACGCCGGGCCTGCCGGCCAACCTGACGCCGCCGTACCGCGTGGCGTGTCAGATCAGCCCGCACACAAAAGAGACGTACATCGTGCGCCTCGGCGAGATCGGACAGGACCACACCGAGAATTACGGTAGGTCGTTCCTCGTGGAGATGCTGTTTGCTTGGGGCCCGTTGATTCTGATCGCGGTGCTGATCTACTTTTTTGTGTTCCGTGGGCTGCGAAGCGCCGGTGGTGGGCCGGGTGGGATCCTGGGCAACTTCGGGCGGTCGCGTCACCGGGTGACGAACAAGGAACACTCCAACGTCACGCTCGAAGACGTCGCGGGGATCGAGGAAGCGAAGGACGAAGTCGGCGAGATCATCGAGTTCCTCAAGAACCCCAAGAAGTTCCAGCGGCTGGGCGGGCGCGTCCCGCGTGGGGTGTTGCTGATCGGCAGCCCCGGGTGTGGCAAGACGCTGCTCGCGCGGGCCGTTGCGGGCGAAGCCGATGTGCCGTTTTTCTCTATCAGCGGGTCGGACTTCGTCGAGATGTTCGTCGGTGTCGGGGCGTCGCGCGTCCGCGACCTGTTTAAGCAGGCCAAGGAGTCCAGCCCGTGCATTATCTTCCTCGATGAGATTGATGCGGTCGGGCGTCGGCGCGGGTCGGGTTTCAGCAGCGGGGGGCACGACGAGCGCGAGCAGACCCTCAACGCGATCCTTGTCGAGATGGACGGGTTTGAGACCAACGACCAGGTGATTGTTGTTGCGGCGACCAACCGCGCGGACGTGCTTGACCCGGCGCTGACGCGGCCGGGGCGGTTTGACCGGCAGATCCACGTCACGCTGCCGGACATCACCGGGCGCGTCGAGATCCTCAAGGTGCACAGCCGACGCGTGAAGATGGGCCCACACATCGATCTTGAGCGGCTCGCCCGTGGGACGCCGATGTTCTCCGGCGCGGACTTGGCCGCGATCATTAACGAGGCCGCGATCGCGGCGACGCTGCAGGGCAAGGACTTCGTCGAGCAGGCCGACCTCGAAGAAGCCCGCGACAAGGTCAAGTGGGGCCGCGCCCGCAAGAGCCACAAGATCGACGAGCAGGAAAGGCGAACGATCGCCTACCACGAAGCCGGGCACGCGGTAGTCATGTTCTTCGACCCCAACTCTGAGCCGTTGCACAAAGTTACGATTATCCCGCGTGGGCAGGCGCTCGGGACGACATTCATGCTCCCCGAAAAAGACCGACACATCAGCACGAAGCGGCAACTGCTGGCGCAGCTTCGCGTGACATTTGGCGGGCGGATCGCGGAAGAGATGTTCTGCGGGGATATTTCCAGCGGGGCCGCCGGAGATATCCGCCAGGCGTCGGCCATCGCCCGCGCGATGATCACTGAGTACGGGATGAGCGAGAACCTCGGTTTCCTGCTCTATGGGCTGGACGATTCGCGCAATCCCTGGGAACAGCCCGAGAAGGCAATCAGCGATGAGACAGCGAAGCTGATTGATGACGAGGTCCGAGCGCTGATCGGGCAAGCGTACGAAGAGACCCGCCAGATGCTCGAGGAGCACCGCGACCAGGTCGACCGCCTGGCCGAGGCGCTGCTGCGGTACGAGACCCTGTCGTACGACGAGGTCGACCGTCTGATGAAAGGCGAGGAACTACACAAACCCACCGTCGGCGACCTGCTCAAAGCCGAAAAAGAAAAAGCCGCGGCCGCGGCGAAGACGGCTGCGGCTGCCACCGACACACCCGAGCTAGACAGCGACTCCGCTGGCCCGGGTGTGATTCCCACGCCGGCGTAAACCGGGTCTGAGAAGCTCAGGTTGGTGGTTTGAAGCCATGGTCGTCAAGCCAGCGATCTTTGCGGAGCTTGTAGCGTAGTGCTGTCATGTTCGAAAAGTCCGGCCACGATATCTTTCGGGAATATGTGAAGGCGAATTTCCCTCTGAGCGACATGTCGCTCTTTGAGACATTGCTCGATAGTGAGTTCCATCTAAGATTCGAACTCGGTGACGGGCTGAAGAACGGCACCAAGAAGAGGGTTGTTTATTCCACAACCAAAGCGACAACAATCTTTGAAGAGATTTTCAGCCCGGAGGATGAGGTCTGGGTTCTAATCAGCTCGAAGGACTGCCGTCCATGTAATGATTTTCTTCCGCAGACCAAAGGGTATTTGCTCAAGCAGTTCGCACACCCAGAAGGCCTATCGACGGCGACCTGTAGTGATATTACGTCGATGGAAATTGAAGAGGACAATGGCCGTAGAAAACTGGTGAACTATACAACGAGGCACACCCAGACGGTGTTCAGTCAACAAACAAGACAAGTCAGATATCGAAATATCCTTGCCGGAATTGCAAATCATGAGATGGGGTTCGATCCGTCAATCGGTGACCCTGTCTACTTTGTTCACAAGGCGAATCGTATTGCATATCACATGTATGATGACCGAGGATGCTTGGTGTTAGGGCCTGATCGAGAGGCCATTCAGTTCTTGTACACCAAGTACAACGATTGGTTGGTGGATTATCACCGACCCTATTACGATGCGGTGTTCAAAACCAGTTGACCGACTTGGCGGCGGGTTTGGCTGGTCGTCTACTGGCGAGAGGATTCGATCCACTTTGCAAGTGCAGCCTTCGTCATACAGTTGACCACGTCGTTCGCCGTCGCGCCGGCGCGGCGGGCGGTTAGGGTGCCGTAGATGATCTCGCCGAGGTCGGCGGGGCCGTGGGCGTCGGTGTTGATGGCGAGTTTGACGCCGGCTTCGATCGCGGCGCGGGCGTGGGTGTCGCGGAGGTCAAGACGCCAGTGGTTGGCGTTGATCTCCAGGGCGATGCCGCGGTCGGCGGCCGCGACGATGATCTGTTTCATATCGGGTGACAGGCCTTCGCGCCGGGTGATTAGCCGGCCGGTGGGGTGGCCGAGGATCGTGACGTAGGGGTTGCGGATCGCTTTGATCAGGCGTTGGGTTGCTTTTTTCGGGTCTTGCCCGAGCGCGTGGTGGGGTGAGGCGACGACCACATCGAGTTGTTTGAGCAGGCTGTTGGGGTAGTCCAGCGACCCGTCGGCGAGGATGTCGACCTCGCTGCCGGCCAGGACTGTGATGGTGTCGGCGAGGTCTTTGGCGACGGCGCGGACGGCCTCGATGTGTTTTTCGAGTCGCTCGGGCGACAAGCCGTTGGCGATCGGTTGGCTTTGCGAGTGGTCGGTCACGGCGACGGTGTGGTAGCCGAGGTCGGCGCAGGTCAGCGCGTAATCGCGGATCGACCACTTGCCGTCGCTGGCGGTGGTGTGGGCGTGCAGCTCGGCGCGGATGTCGGTGTGCTCGATGAGCTTGGAGAGTTTGTCGCTTTCGGCTAAGCGGATCTCGCCGCGATCCTCGCGCAACTCGGGTGGGATCCAGGGCAGGTCCAGTGCTTTGTAGACATCTTGCTCGGTCTTGCCGGCGATCGGCTTACCGTCGCGCGACAGGCTGTACTCGTTGAGGCTGCACCCCATGGCGATCGCGCGCTGGCGCAGCGAGACGTTGTGGTCTTTGGAACCGGTGAAGTACATCAGTGCGGCGCCGTAGCTCTCGGGCGGGACGATGCGCAGGTCGGCTTGGAGGTGGTCGCTGGTGCGGATCGAGGTTTTGGTCGCGCCCTTGACGAGCACATCTTCGACCGGTTCGAGCGACACGAACAGGTCGCTGATCGATTCGGCGGCACCGGGCTTGGCGGTGTCGGCTGAGACCAACAGGTCGATATCGCCGATGGTCTCGCGGCCACGTCGCAGGCTGCCGGCGTAGGCGGCGTCGATGACGGACTTGTGCGCGCGCAGTTGGCCGAGGAACCAGAGCGCCATGGGCAGCGCTCGGCCGATCGAGACGCGGTCGGCGGCGGCTTCGGCGAAGGCGATGCTCTTGCGCAGGTTCTCGATCTTCTTTTTGCCCATGCCGGGCAACTTGGCGAGTTGCTCGCCTTCGAGTTTGGCCCGCAGATCGTCCAGGCTCTCGATGCCCGCGTTATTCCAAAGTAGTGCAATCGTTTTCGGGCCGAGGCCGGGGATGTCCAGCAGCGCGGGCAGGCCGTCGGGGATCTGGCTAAGCAACTCGTCGTGATCGTTCACACGGCCGGTGTTGAGAAACTCGGCGATGCGCTCGGCGGTGCCTTTTCCGATGCCGTCGATCGCGGCGAGGGCTTTGGTGTCGGGGCCGATTGTCGCGAGGTCGTCGGGGAGGTCGGCGATCACTCGGGACGCACGCTGTAACGCGATGGTGCGGAAGCGATCCTGGCCGAGGATTTCAGCGACGGCGGCCATCTGAGCGAACACGGCGGCGAGTTGGGCGTTGGTGTTGGCCATGGGCAGTGAGTGTCAGCGATGCGGGGGCGGGTTGCAATGCGGCCGGGGTGGGGCCAGGGGGCGGTCGGCTGTGCGGATCGATTGGCTGGCGGGGTTGCGGTACACTCTGGCCGCTGTATTGGCTGAGAATTCCCGGATAGGTGGTTTATGAATTACGTCCAGATCACGGATAAGGATCGCGAGCGGATGTTGGCGACGGTCGGCGTTGAAAGCGTTGACGCGTTGTATGACCACCTGCCGGAGGATTGCAGGTTGGATCGGCCTGTGGATCTGGTGGGGTTGGAGCGCGGTTGTAGTGAGCCGGAGTTGCGCGGGCGGCTGGACGGGTTGGCGGGCGCGAATCGGGCGGCCGCGACGGGGCGGAGTTGTTTTCTTGGTGGGGGAGCGTACGACCATTTCATTCCGGCTGTGGTTGATGCGATGGCCGGGCAGGGTGCGTTTGTTACGGCATACACGCCGTACCAGGCCGAGGCGTCGCAGGGATCGTTGCAGGCGTTCTTCGAGTTTCAGACGCAGGTCAGTCAGTTGACGGGGATGGATGTCGCCAATGCGTCGCTTTACGAGGGGCCGACGGCCGTCGCCGAAGCGGTGATGATGGCGATGAACGTGACGCGGAAGCGGCGGGTGCTGATCGCTCAGACGCTGCACCCGCACTACCGCGGCGTAATCGATACGTATCTAGACAGTTTGGGGGCTGAGGTTGTCGAGTTGCCGGCGGAGGGTGGTCGTATTTCGGCGGCGGTGGTTCGCGAGCATCTGGACGGTGACACGGCGTGTGTTGTGGTTCAGTCGCCAAATGTATTCGGAGTGATCGAGGATTGGGCGGATCAGTTCGATGCGGTCCACGAGGAGAGCAAGGCGCTAACGATCGCGGTGTTTAATCCGATTGCGTGTGGGTTGCTCAACACACCGGGTGCTTGTGGGGCGGATATCGCGGCGGGTGAGGGACAGCCGCTCGGGATCCCGATGCAATACGGTGGGCCATACTTGGGGCTGTTCGCGGCGAAGAAGGCGCTGATGCGCAAGATGCCTGGCAGGCTGGTCGGGCAGACGACCGATGCGGACGGGCGGCGGGCGTTTTGCCTGACGCTGCAGACGCGAGAGCAGCACATCCGCGGCGAGAAGGCGACGAGCAATGTTTGCACCAATCAGGGCCTCATGGCGATGCGTGCGACTATTTACATGAGCGCGGTCGGGAGCGCGGGGCTGCGCGAGACGGCGGAGCAGTGTTATCACAAGGCTCACTACGCGGCGGAGCAGATCAGCGGGCTTGCGGGTTACGGGTTGTCGTACAGCGGCGAGTTTTTCCACGAGTTCGTGGTGGATTGTCCGGTCCCGGCTCGGGAGTTGATCGACGCCGGGCGAGAGCGGGCGATTCTGCCCGGGTTGGATTGCGCCAAGCTGGGGATCGGTGGTGAGAATCAACTTCTTGTCGCGGTGACGGAGCGGCGCACGGCAGAGCAGATTGATGGGTTGGTCCAACTGCTCAAGGACCATTCGTAGAACGGTCAGCGCGCCTACGATCATTTAGCCGATGCGCTGGATCTACCTTGACAACAACGCGACGACACAACCGGACCCGGCGGTGGTCACGGCGGTGTGTGAGATGCACGAGCAACTCTGGGCGAACCCGTCGAGTGTGCATCGGTTCGGGCAGGAGGTTCGGCACCGCGTGGAGTTGGCGCGGTCGTCGGTTTCCTCGCTGATTGGGTGTCGTGATCGCGAGTTGGTGTTTACGTCGGGCGGGACGGAGGCGAATCATCTGGCGTTGTGGGGGGTGTTGGGTCGGCAGGGCGGCGCACCGAAAATATTGATTACGACGAAGATCGAGCATGCCGCGATTCGTGAGCCTGCGGAAGCGTTGGCGGAGTGTGGTGGTCGGGTCGTGTACTTGCAGGTGGACAGAGTTGGGCGGGTGGACCCGGCGAGCCTCGCGTCTTCGTTGGCGGATCATACTGACGCCGATGAGGCAGGCGGTGTGACGCTTGTGTCGTTGCAGTGGGCGAATAATGAGACGGGAGTGATCCAGCCGATTGGTGAGCTGGCGGCTGTGTGTGCTGCACATCGTGCTGAGCACCTAGGTTGTCGAGTGCTGTTTCACAGTGATGCAAGTCAGGCGGTGGGCAAGCTGCCGGTTGATGTAGGTGCGGTGGGTTTGGACCTGATGTCGTTTTCGGCGCATAAGTTTCATGGGCCGAAGGGGGTCGGGGCGCTGTTCGTTCGGACCGGGGTCGGGTTGTGCGCACAGCAGCGCGGCGGGCCGCAGGAGCGCGATCGCCGGGCGGGGACGGAGAACGTGCCGGGTGTTGTCGGGATGGGGGTTGCGGCGGAGTTGGCCGGGCGGTTTCTGGCGGAACCGCGAGAGGCCGAGCGGGTCCGTGCGATGCGAGATCGTTTTGAACGGGAGGTTCAGCGAGCGATTCCGTCGGCTGTGGTCATCGGCGTATTAGACGGCCGGGAGGATTGCCGTCTTTGGAACACGTCGAACATCGGGTTTCCGCGGTTGGAGTCTGAGGCCATACTTCTGGGGCTGAGTGAGCGCGGGGTGTGTGCATCGGCGGGGGCGGCTTGTTCGAGCGGATCGCTCGAGCCGTCGCCGGTGCTGCTGGCGATGGGGGTGCCCGAGCAGGTGGCGCACGGGGCGATACGATTCTCGCTTGGCCGGTTCACGACGGAGCAGGAGATCGACGACGCGGTTCGGATCGTTGCGGAAGTGGTCGGCAGGCTGAGCAAGACGCTGCCGATGGGGGTTTAGTTGATGGGTGAGCGATTGAAGATGGGCGGGTCGGCGAGAGCGGAGCCGCGCCGAGACCGATTCGACGGGGTGTGTGAGGTCAACCGGTTGATTTGCCGGGAGCACTATCTGTTGCGCGTGCGCTTCGCTCACGGGTTGCCGCCGACCGAGCCGGGGCAGTTCGTGCAGATCGGGTGTCGGGTGCCGGATCTGGCAATTGATGAGGCGCAGTGGTTGGGGGGGGATGTTGCTTGGGAACCGGATCGGTTGCCGAGCGTTGGCCAGGCCGAGTTGTGTCAGCGAACAGCGGTGCTGCGCCGGCCGTTCAGCATTGCGGGGCGCGGGGATGATGAAGGGGGTACATGGATCGATTTGATCCACCGTGTGGTGGGTATTGGGACCGAGTGGTTAGCGGGGTTGCGGCCGGGTGATGCGGTGGACGTAATCGGGCCGCTGGGGAATCGGTTTGAGTTGACGGAGGGAAAGTCGTTGGCGTTGTTAGTCGGTGGGGGGGTTGGATTGCCGCCGATGTTTTATCTGGCCGAGGCGCTGCATCGTGCCGGGTGGGATGCGGTCGCGTGGGTCGGTGCATTGAGTCGAGATTTATTAGCGGTGACGTTTAATGAGGGTTGTGCGTTCGGTGCGGATGGCGAACTGTCGCGCGCCGTGGCGGAGTTCAGCCGGCATGGGTATCCGGCGGTGATCACCACTGATGACGGGTCGCTTGGGTTACGCGGGCGGATTACTGATGGACTTAGTCGATATTTTACGTCGCTATCGGAGGCCGACGCGGGGCGTGCGGTTGTGTTTACCTGCGGGCCCGAGCCGATGATGCACGCGGTTGCCAAGCTCGCCAGTCAGGCCGGGGTGGATTGCCAGGTGTGTGTGGAGCAGGCGATGGCGTGTGGGATGGGGACGTGTCAGTCGTGCGTGGTGAAGACCGACGAGCAGGATCATCCGCACGGGACGACGGCGGATGGGCGGGCGTGGCGGTACCGGTTGGCGTGCACGGATGGGCCGGTGTTTCCGGCGTCTGCGGTTGTCTGGTAGCGGATCGGCGGCTTAGACGCGGTCTTTTGGTGTGATCGGGCGGTCGACTTTGAACGCTCGGTTGCCCTTGAACTGGCCGAGGTAACCGATGTATTTACGCTTGTCACCGACCGAGAGTGTGAGCGGGGACGACGCGGGCTTCTCAGTGAGGATCACGTCGCCGGCTTGGAGGTTGACCAGGTCCTCGATCGTGATGGTGGTGTCGGCGAGGATGCCGGTGACGGTTAGGCGGGCGGTGTCCAGGTGGTTCGCAACGCGTTTGCGTAGTACCGAGTCGTGCTTGCTGCGTTTGTAGCCGCCCCACGCCTGGTTGCTGAGTTTTTCGATCACCGGTTCGATGACGTTGTAGGGGATGCACAGGCTCATCGTGCCTGCGCGGCCGCTCATCTTGATCTCGAATCCGACGACCACGACCACCTCGTTGGGCGGGACGATCTGGACGAGTTGTGGGTTGCTCTCGTTGTCGACGACGGAGAATTTAAGTTGCTTGACGTTTGCCCAGGCCTCTTCGAGGCTGACCAGGGCGCGGTCGAGGAGTTTTTGGACCAGCCTCAGCTCGATCGCGGTCAGCGGGCGTTGAGGGATGAACAGGTCGGCGTTCGAGCCGCCGAGGAGGCGGTCGATGATCGGGTAGATGATCAGGGGGCTGATCTCGAGACAGATGTTGCCTTCGAGCGGCTCGGCGGCGAGCAGGTTGAACGAGGTCGGGTTGGGTAGGCTGTGGGTGAACTCGCTGAAGGTCATCTGCTCGATGTTCGCGACGCGGACCTCGGTGATGGTTCGCAGGAAGCCGGACAGGCCGGCGCCGAAGATGCGGCTGAAGCCTTCGTGGAGTTGTTCGAGGGCCCGCATCTGGTCTTTGCTGACGCGCTCGGGCCGCTTGAAGTCGTAGGGGCGGATCTCGATCTCGTCGTGCGGCGCGTCGGTGAGGAAGTGTGAGAAGGTCTCGTGGCCTGAGTCCTGGCTGTCGGTGTTGCCGATGTCGCCGCTCTCGACGGCTGCGAGCAGTGCATCGACTTCGGATTGATCAAGGACTTCAGCCATACGGATACCTCGCCGTGAGCCGGTGGGGGCCGGCATAGGGAGTTATCGGGTGTTCGGTGGTCAGGGATTCAAAAGTTGGGTGGGGCGGCGGTGGCAGGGGGATGCTAGGCGGTCGAGGCGGTGGTCGCCTGTCGCCACCACTCGATTGTGTTGCGCAGCCCGTCCTCGAACGAGGTCTGAGCCCGCCAGTCGAGTAGTTTTTCGGCGAGGGCGGTGTCCAGGCATCGGCGCGGTTGGCCGTCGGGTTTGGTGTGGTCCCACTCGATCTTGCCGGTGTAACCACAGAGGTCGGCGATCAGCTCGACCAGGTCCTTGATCTTGATTTCCTGGTGTGTGCCAAGGTTGATCGGGTCGGGCGTGTCGATGCGTTCGGCAGCACGGAGAATCCCCTCGGCGGCGTCGTCGACATAGAGGAACTCGCGCGACGCCGAGCCGGTTCCCCAGCAGGTGACGTGCTCGCCGGGGTTGAGCCTGGCGTGTTCGCACTTGCGGATCAGCGCGGGGATGACGTGGGAGGTATTCAGATCGAAGTTGTCGTGCGGGCCGTAGAGGTTGACCGGGACGACGACGGCGCTGTCCAACCCATACTCGCGTTTGTACCCGTCGAGCATCACGAACAATGCTTTTTTGGCGACGCCGTAGGGGGCGTTGGTCTCTTCGGGGTAGCCGTCCCAGAGGCCTGATTCTTTAAAGGGTACGGGGGCGAATTTGGGGTAGGCGCAGACCGTGCCGGTGTGGACGAATTTTTTGAGCGGGATCTCACGGCCTTGCTCGATCAGGTGCAGGCCCATGGCCATGTTCGCGAAGAAGAAACGACCGGGGTGCTCGCGGTTGGCACCGATCCCGCCGACCTCGGCCGCGAGGTGGATCACGACGGTGGGTTTGGCGTCGCAGTAGAGTCGGCGGACGCCTTCTTCGGAGGTCAGGTCGTAGTCGGCGCGACGCGGGACGATCAGTTGCTCGTCGCTGAGCCCGCGGTCGCGCAGTTTGCTGCAGACCACGCGCCCGAGAAACCCCGCGCCGCCGGTGACGATGATTCGTTCCGCGGAGAGATCAATCATCCGGCGGACCCGCTGGTGGTGCACACGTCGTGCCCGGCTTTGATGAGGCTTTGTTCGCGGCGGGCGAGTTCGAGGTCCGCGTCGACCATCATGTTGACCAGTTCATCGAATGTGACCTGCGGCTCCCAGCCGAGTTGGCGTTTGGCTTTGGCGGGGTCGCCGAGCAGCAGGTCGACCTCGGCGGGGCGGTAGTAGCGCGGGTCGATCTCGACATAGTCCTTGTAGTTCAGGTCGAGTCGGGCGAAGGCCTTTTCGCAGAACTCGCGGACCTCGTGCGTCTCGCCGGTTGCCACGACGTAGTCGTCGGGCGTGTCCTGCTGGAGCATCATCCACATCATCTTGACGTAATCGCCGGCGAAGCCCCAGTCGCGTTTGGCGTCGAGGTTGCCCAGGTAGAGCTTGTCTTGCAGCCCTAGCTTGATGCGGCCGGCGGCGCGTGTGATCTTGCGGGTGACGAAGGTCTCGCCGCGTCGGGGGCTCTCGTGGTTGAACAGGATCCCGCTTGATGCGTGGAGGTTGTAGCTCTCGCGGTAGTTGACGGTGATCCAGTGGGCGTAGACTTTGGCCGCGCCGTAGGGCGATCGCGGGTGGAAGGGGGTGTCCTCGGTCTGGGGTGTGTGGGCGACCTTGCCGTACATCTCGGAGCTTGACGCCTGGTAGTAGCGGACCTGGTGATCGCAGTGTTGCTGTAGGTCGTGTACCGCATCGAGGAGCTTAAGTGCGCCGACGCCGGTTGCTTCTGCTGTGTAGACCGGCTCGTCGAAGCTGACGCGGACGTGGCTCTGGGCGCCAAGGTTGTAGACCTCGGTCGGGCGGACGGTGCGGACGATCTTAGACAGGCTGTTCGCGTCGGTAAGGTCGGCGTAGTACAGGTGCAGCCGAGCGGCCGAGTCGTGCGGATCCTGGTAGATCGGGTCGATCCGTTCTGTGTTGAACGAGGAGGAGCGGCGGATCAGGCCGTGGACCTCGTAGCCCTTGGCGAGCAGGAACTCAGCGAGGTAGGATCCGTCCTGGCCTGTGATTCCGGAGATTAGCGCGCGTTTCTCAGCCATGTTGATTCCAGTGGATACATTTTCAGTTGTTCTTGTAGCGTCAACGTAGTTTAGTGGCTTCGCCGGGTGTAAGCCACATGGCACATCCGTTCAGACCCGGTCTGTAGGGCGGCCTGGCCAAGCGGCTGTTGCTTCCACAACCGGGCGGCAACTGCCGCGAGCGGGCGCCTCTTCAAAGCAGCGGATCGATGATCAAGCGCATTAGACGGGGCGTGGTAGGGGCGATTGATGGGATTTCTGGCCTGATTCTCGATAATTTGATGGAGTGCCCGCAAAGCATAGTATAATGGTGTCGGTATCAAACCTTTCAGCGGCCAGCCTATCGGAGAGACGGGTGTGAGTCGAGTCCAATCCAGTGTGCGCAGCGTATTCGGGCGGTTCAGGTTTCACCGAACGGTGAGCATCTCGCGAGCCATTAGAAGGGTTTGGGCGCGACGGCGGGGGGGCTTGTCGTGGGACGGAGTCGAGCGTCTTGAAGCGCGCGTCTATCTGAGCGGTGGTGTGAGCGATGTCGGCGTTAATGATCACGTTGAGTCGACGCTGCCCGAGCCGGCGTTGGTGTTGTTGCCCGAGCCGTTCCGCTTTCGGGCGGCTCAACCGGGTGCCGTCGCGGACTCACCGCGTATTGCCGGCGATCCAGCAGGTGGTGGCGGCGGCGACGGCGTAGGTGACGGGTTGGTTGTTTCGAACGCCGCACTCTTTAGCCATATCCGGGATGTACAGATCGAACTGGGCAATGTGGCGCCGGGGGCGATGCCCGATGCGTTCGGGCTGCAGGTTCGTTTCCACCCGGATGCGCCGCCGGTGGTGAGCGTTGACTTTGTACGGCCGGACGGGGTGGTGGAGGGGGCCGCGTTGCTCAGCGGTGGATTCGTTCAGTCGGATGAATTGGGTGAGGTGTTTATCGCCGCGCGTGCGCAGGGCCCACACAACATCGCGCTTTATCCACCGGGTGTGTATGGGATCGAGGTGGACTTCGGTGCGGCGGGCACCGTCCATACCGAGGTGCCGCTGCTCGGTGGCGACGGGTTGCCGCAACCGGTGGTAACGCAGACGCCGGTGATTACCGGGCCGTTAAACGGGGCGGTGAACGTGCCGGGTGATACGTCGGTGACCTTCGATCCGGTCGTGGATGGGAACGTCAATGCTGTCGAGGTCACCCTGATCGAGAATGGGATCGGCGAGGTGCTGACCGACCGCGTCAGCGCGGGTGAGACGGGCCTGGACCTGACTAGCTCGGCGTTCCTGCTAAACCCATCCGCGGGTCACTCCGTGCAGGTGTCGCTGGTCAATTCGTTCTCGGGTGTCAACGGCGACGGCGTGGCGTACCGCGCCGACCGGTTCACACGTGAGGGCGCGGGTTTCACAACCGAGGCGGGGGCGCTGCCCGCGTTCATTTTCTCGCAGAAAGTCCTGGACACCAACGACAGCGGCGACTTTGACCTTTCCGACGCCGGCGTGAACGGGGTGCAGTTCAATCTGCTGGACATCGAGGCTCAGGTCGTGCGCACGGTCACCACGCACAGCCGGGATTTCGTCGTTGAGCTTGAGCCGCGCGACCACGTGATCGATCCGCGGTTCGAGGCCGGTCTCGTGTTGATCGAACACCTGGCGCCGGGCCAGTACACACTCGAAGAGGTTGTGCCTCCCGGGGCCGAGCCCGTCAGCGCGGTCTCCGTACCGATCATCGTTGGCTCCGGCGGTTCCGAGTTCGCCGAGTTCCTCAACCGGACGATGACACCGGTGATGACCGACCTCATTCCCGATCACAACCTGCCGATCGAGCCGGCGCAGAACCCGGAATCGACCACCGGCGGGACGCTGACCGACGGGGGCGGGGTGTTCCTGGCAACGGACGAACAGGACCCGTGCCCGGCGTGTGAGACGGCGTACTCGATGGGGTTCGATCCGGTGTTCCTGCACAGCGGCGAGGCCGTGGTCGATGCGGTGGACCTGTCGATCCCGGGCGTCGGGTTCGACTTCAACTTCGCACGCCGGTACCGCAGCGGTGTGATTTCCGACGGCCTATTGGGGCAGAGCTGGACGTCGCCATACCTCGATCGCAACCTCCTGGCCGTCGACGCGAACAATGTTGAGAAGGTCCAGTGGGTCTCACCGGGCGCGCAGATTGGCGACGTGCTCCGCCATACCGGGTTGCGCGCGGACGTATACGCGGCGACGGGGGCCGGGGACTTTGCCGGTCTAGGGCCGACGGGGTTTTACACCGAACTCAATGAGCAGCCCGACGGCAGCTTTGTCGAGCGCGACTTTACCGGCAATCGCGTCGCCTACGCCTCGCCGGACGCCAACGGTGTCTCGGCGATGACGGCGATGACCGACTCGCACGGGAACACGATGTCGTTCGAGTACGACGCCCAAGGCCGGCTCGAACGTGTGATCGACACGATGGGTCGGCCGATCGATTTTGCGTACAACGGCGATGGGCTGCTTGCCGCGATGACTGACTTCGTCGGTCGGTCCACGCTGTACGAGTACGACCTTGCCGGCGATCTGGTGGCCGTCACCACGCCGACCGTCACCGGCACGCCCAACGGCAACGACTTTTCCAACGGCAAGCGCACCGAGTACACCTACTCGAGCGGTTTCGTCGACCCGCGCCTGAACCACAACCTCTTAGCGGTTACGGCGCCCAACGAGACGGCGGTCGCCGGGCCGCCGCGCGTCCAATACACCTATGACACGAACCCGGCGTCGCCGCATGCCGATCGCGTGATCGCCCAGACGGTTGGTGGGATCAACGCGTCGGGCGTCATGGCTGGGGGTGTGGTGACGTACGACTACCAGCACCTGGCGACGAAGCCGGCGCCGGACGATTTCGATACGGCGGTGTTCCAGGTGATGGTCACCGACCCCAACGGGAACATCAACAACTACCAGACCAACCAACTCGGCAACCTCGTGCTGCTGCGCGAGTACACCAACCGTGACGTCAGGCCGATCGAGGCCGACTTGTACGACACGCGTCTCCAGTACAACACCGACGGCGAGGTCGTGCGCGAGATCCTGCCCGAGGGCAACACGGTCGATTACACCTACGACAGCCTGAGCACGAGCAGGTTCGCACATGGCAACGTGCTGGCGGTGACGCAGACAGCAGACCCGGACCGCAGCGGAGACCAGTCGCAACTGACCACGGTGTATACCTACGAGCCGGTGTACCAGCGGGTGCGTAGTATGACGGACCCGCGCGGGTTCGACGCTGACTTCCGCCCCGCGATCGAGCTGCCGAGCGAGGTGTTCCCCAATCCGGGCCGCTACACGACGGTCTACACCTATGACTACCAGGAGGGCGGCGATCTCACCGGGCTGGCTGCGGAGCTTGGCGTCAACTTTACTGAACTGACCACGCTGTTCTCGGCGACCGGGACAAGTTTCATCCTTGGCGATGTCAACAACGATGGGCGCACCGACCAGATCGCCGGCGACCTGATCCGCGTTGAGAGCCCGATTGTGAATGTGTTGCCCGGATCACACATCGCGGCGGTCGAGGGCGACACGACCCAGGAGATCACCGACCTGTTCGCCTACAACGACTTCGGCCAACTGGTGTCGGTCCGTGACGCCGAGTTCAACGTCAGCGAGTTCGAGTACTTCCCACAGCAGGACCCCAACGGCGACGGGGTGTTCGATAATGTGATCCCGGTTGACGCGGTCACCGGCGGGTATCTCAGCCGACGCACGGCCGACACGGTCGCCGATCCGCTGCGCAACTCCGGCACGGACCCGACGCCGACGCTGATCCGCAACGAGTACGAATACGATGCGGTTGGCAACGTGACCCGCTTCATCGACGGGCGCGGGATCGCGACCGACTTCGTGGTCAACGAACTCAATCAAGTCGTAGAGATCGTCCGCGCCGCCGACCACAACGTGTTCGGCCCCGACCCAGCCGAGCCGCAGGCGCTGACCGACTTCGCCTACCGCCGCCGCTTTTTCTACGACTCCAACAACAACATTGTCCGCGAGCAGGTCGAGGATCGCGGCGATACCAGCGGGGTTGGCGGCGACCAGGCCCGACCCGGCGACGCGAATCTCGACGGCGCGGTGGACCTGGACGACGCGGTGATCGTCGCGGGCAACTTCCTCCAGCCCGGCAACTGGGCTCGCGGCGACTTCGACCTCAATGGGATCGTTGACGGCCTGGATGTACAACTGCTGCGGGACAACCTGCTGCCAGCCGGGCCGGCGCCCGAGACGTTCGGCGGCACGGCGTTCGTCGACTACGTGTACGACTACCACATCCTCGATCAGCCGGTGCGGGTCAGCGAGGAGGTCAGCGACAATGTGGACCTGGTCACGCGTTACCGGTACGACCCCAACGGCAATCGCGTGCTGACCATCCTGCCGGAGGGCAACGCCAACACCGCGATTTACGACGAGCGCGACCTGCTATTCCAGTCCAGCACGGGCGCGACCGACCCGCCACCGCTGGCGCTGCTCGCCCCAGGCGACCCGATCCACTACGACGTGCGCGGCGGGTCGCCGTGCCTGTGCTCGACCTTCCACTACGACGGCAACCGCAACATCATCGAGACGGTCGACTCGGACGACAACGACTTCTCGCCGGACAACAACTCCGACCTGGCCGGGCCGGGTGACCGCACGCGGTTCGTGTACGACGGCTTTGACCGGCTAACGAGCACGATCGACGCGGTCGCTAACCAGTCGGTCCACCAGTACGACCCGGCGAGCAACACGGTTCGTATCAGCCAGTTCGGCGCGAAAACGGGGATCAGCCCGCAGGAGGACGGGCAGGATGTCTTGCCCGGGCCGGTATCGATTGGCGGCGAGATCCAGTTCGCCAACTTGGTGGTCCTTCCGGCGAGCATCAACCGCCACCTGCTCGAATCAACCGAGTTCCACTACGACGAATTGACCCGCCTGTTCCAGACGGACCGGGTCCTGTTCGTCAACACGATCGGCACGTCACGCGCACCCGATGTCACCGATGGTGCAATCGATCTTGGCAAGGCCAACCTTACACCAGGCGACGACCAGGCTATCGCGGGCATCCCGACCAGCGGGACGTTCGACGTCACAGTGTTGGGGCGGGTGACGACGCTTACCGAGTTCGATCGCAACACGAGGCTCGTTGCTCGCACCGAAGACGACGGCGACACCTGGATCACCCGGTACGACGGTGTGAACCGCGTGGTCGAATCGGTCGACCCCGAGGGAAACACCACCGAATACGCTTACGACGACAACCACAACCAGATCGAGCGACGTGAGACGGACGTTTCGCAGGTCCCCGGTGTCGCCGACGAGGTGTTCGTGACAACCTACTTCTACGACAGCCTCGACCGGCTCACCCAGGACGTCGACAACATTGGCGAATCGACAGCGTACCGGTACGACTCACGCGACAATCTGGTCGCCGTTGCCGACGCGCAGGGTCCGGTGACCGGCGCGGCGATCACCCGCCGGGCATTCACCGGCGGAGCGCTGACCGTCGATGCGATCAACGACTTCGGCAACGTGACCCGGTACTTCTATGACGGTATCGGCCGGCGGAAGTTCGACGAGGTGGTTCTAACCGCGTCCGGGTCCGGTGATGGAGTAAACATCGGCGCCGACGTGTTCGGGGTCAAGACCGCAACGCCGACGCCCGACGCGAACCAGGGCGGCGGTGACGGGCTGATCCGCACAGGCTACACCTACGACGACAACTCGCTGACCTCAGCCCTACTCGACGACCAGGGCAACGTCACGGTTTACCTCTACGACAACCTCAATCGCAACGTCACCGAGACCAAGGGCGCGACGGTCAACTCGGTGCTAAACACCGGCAACGTGCTGCGGTTCCCGAACGAGATTCCGTTTTTCTTCGATGACACCAACGGCGCGATCCCCGGTGCCCAGGTCGATGCCCAACTCGCCGCCGCCGAGGCCCGCATCGATCAAGTCGCAGGGCTGTTCCCAACCCTCGCCGATCAGGCCGGCCCTCTTTCGACCACCATTTATGCCTACGACCGCGACAGCAATCTGCGCATGGTCATCGATGAGAACGGCACCACGATCGACTACGACTATGACGGGATTGGCCGGCGGACGGATGCGACGATCTCGCCGGGCACTGGGGTGATCGGGACGGAGAGCCAGTCGTGGGACTATGACGGTCTCTCGCGATTAGTCGGGGCGTCGGATGACAACGGCGGTGACGAGTCAACGGTCACATTCGCCTACGACAGCCTCAGCCGAGTGATTGAGGAGACATTGCGGATTGGCTTTGCCGGCGCGACCCAGGCCACGTCCACGGGCTGGCGGGCGGACGGCCTGCGTTCGAGCGTGACGTACCCCAACGGCCGCGTGGTCGAGTTCACCTACGACGGGCTGGACCGGGTGGACACGATTGGCGACCAAGGGGCCGCGTTGCCGATCGCTGATTACGACTACATCGGCACCTACCGCGTGCTCGAGCGCGTTTACGCGGGTAACGGGACACGCGAGACCGCGTTAGACGACGACGGGACAATCAATGTCGGCTACGACGGGCTGCGGCGGGCGACGCAGCTACGCCACCTACGCAACGACGACTCGCTGGTCGTCGGGTTTACTTATGGCTACGACCGGGCGGACAACCGTCTGTCCGAAGGCAAGCTGCACGACACGGCCAACAGCGAGCTCTACGCCTACGACTCAGCATACCGGCTGACAAGCTTCACCCGGCCGGACGCCGGCGCGATCGCGCCCGGCCAGAGCCAGTTCACCCTCGACGGCACGGGAAACTGGCAGGAGGTCGACGGCGAGACGCGTGAGCACTCGACCTTCAACGAGGTCACCGTCCGCGACGACGGCGGCGTGACTAACTACAGCTACGACGACAACGGCAATCTCACCGGCGACGGGACGCGTACCTACGAGTGGGACTCTCTCAACCGCCTCAAGCGCGTTACACGCGATGTCGACAGCATGATCGTTGGGGAATATGCCTACGACGCGCTCAATCGTCGGGTCGAGCGGATGGTGACCAACTCGGGCGCACTCGACGGCACGACGCGCTATTACTACGACGGCAACCAGGTGATCGAGGAACGCGACGCCGGCGAGACCCTCAACCAACAGTACGTCTACGGGGTCTATGTTGACGAGGTGCTGGTCCTGGACCGCAATCTCACCCCCGACGCTACCGCGATCGGCGCCGGCGATCAGCGCCTGTACTACCACACCAACGCCCAGTTCTCCGTACACGCCGTGACCGACGACGCAGCCGTTATCGTCGAGGGTTATCAGTACGACGCGTACGGCCGCCAAACCGTCTTCACACCCGGCACCAACGGCGTGATCGACTTCTCCAACCCGGGGAGCGACGACGTGATCACGCTCGGCGGTATCAGCGCCGTCGCCAACCCCTACCTCTACACCGGCCGCCGCCTCGACGCCGAGACCGGCCTCTACTACTACCGAAACCGATACCAATCCCCCGAGCTAGGCCGATTCATCTCCCGCGACCCACTCGGCTACCACGACGGCCCGAACCTGTACGAGTACGTCGCAGGAAGCCCAACTAACTCGGTCGACCCGCTCGGGCTCAAGGGCGGCAAGGGCAAAAAGGCACCGGCGCCGCCACCGTTGTTCGAGCACCAAGGGTGGACGTTCAGGAGCCTTCCGAAGACATCCACCGGTGGCGGCCGAGGCGGTCAGACATTCGTGTACTACACGGTTAGCCTTCGGTGTGTATGTAAGGATGGCGCCTGGCATGTGAAGGTTAGTAATCTCCGGGTCCGTACCCGCATCGCGATCAACTCGAATCTTAAAGGTGCGAAGAAGCGTGGCAAAGCCGAGGGTGTACACGGGCACGAGATGCAACACGTAAAAGCGATCGAGCAGGCCGTCGCTGCGTCGCTCCAAGGCGGCGGGTCGCTCGCCAAGCTGCTCGCAACGATACAGGGCAAGCGCTTAACCAAGCGGCAATGCTTCGACAACCTTCGGCGGTTCCGCAAAGAGATCCTGGACGGCGTTAAGGCTGTGGTTGACGGTGCCGCCGGGCACGACAACGATCCGGACACACCCAAGCCACCGCGCGGCGGCTTGGTACCAGGCGGCGGGCTCCCCGAGGAGTTGACGGGCAAAGCTAAAAAGGCAAAAAACAAAGAACTTAAACGAGGAGGTTTCCAGGAGTACCCGTGGTCGCAACACGAGTGGTGATCGGTCCGATCGGCATCGATCATTCGTTGTCGTCTGCAAACAACCGGCGTCGCGCCTGCCCGGCCGCTTCCGTCTGATGGGTTCGTTGAACCCAGGCTTCGGCGAGCGGCAGGTCGGCGGCTTGGGTGATCTTGATGTTGGTTGGTTCCCCTTCCACGACGCGGACGGTTTCTCCGAATGATTCGACCAGCGATGCGTCGTCGGTGATCCCAGTCGTGGCCAGATTCTTATCTGTGATGGCAGCGTATGCTCGGCGCAGCAGGTCGGCGTTGAAGACCTGAGGTGTTTGGGCCTCGACCAAGCCGGCGCGATCGACGGTTTCCACGACACGGGAGATTGGCGATTGCGGCGCCGTGTTCTCGCCGAGGATCGCGTCGGCCGGGTCGGGTGGGCGTTGGCTGGCGGTTTCGTCGATCACGGTTCGTTTGATGGTGCCGGTCAGGCGCAATCCCGGGATCACCGCGTCGAAACGCGAGGCCGCGTCGAACACGCGGTCGATCAGCCGGCGGGTCACTAGCGGGCGGGCGGCGTCGTGGACGGCGATGTGGGTTGTGTTGGGTGGGACGGCGTCGAGCGCTTTGAGTACGGTCTCCCAGCGGTCGGCTTTGCCGCCGGGGACGGTCTGCACGCCGAGGAACCCGAGCTTGTCGCCCCAGCGGAACACAAAATCGTCAAATGTTTCCGGGTTCGCGGCGACGATGATGCGGTGCACCAGCGGGTGGTTAGTGAACGCCTCGATCGCGCGGATAAAAACAGGCCGGCCTGCCAACTCGGCTTCGAGCTTATTCGCGCTGGTGTTTTCCTGCGACCGATTGCCTGACTCGGCGAAGCGCCGGCCGACCCCGGCGGCGGGGATGATCACGGTGATGCGCATGCGAGGCTCCGGGGTATAACTGCAACGTTAGACGACTAGTGAATCAGGATCGCCGCCGGCATCAGGGTCAGAAGCGGCTCCTGACGCAGCAGCAACAGCCCACTGAGGATCGGGCGCGCGGCCTGCCATCGCGCGGGGCCGAGAGCCTGACGCGCCGCGCTAACCAAAGGGTTGCTAGCAGACACACCGAACATGTCCTGGAGCGCTTCAGCCAGTCCCATCGGCGGCGGGAGGTCGACGATATCGTACTCGCCGGCAGAGAGCCCGACCTCGTCGGCCAGGTCATTCAACGCCGACTGGAGGCCGCCGATTCGGTCGGCCAGTCCGTTTTGCACCGCTTGCTCACCGGTAAATAGTCGGCCGTGCGCGACGGTGTCGATGTCGGGGATCCGGTCGCCACGGCTGGACGTGATGCGCTCGGTGAATTGCTCATACGTGCGGTTGAACGCGGTTAGCAACGCGGCCCGCTGCTCGGGCGTGAACGGCTCGACACTGTTGAACATGTCGGCCAACCGCCCGCGGCTGCGGCGGTGGACGTTCACCCCGATCTTTTCGTACAACCCGCCAAGGATGATTTTCCCGCCAACGACTCCGATCGATCCGAGGACCGCGGTCGGCGGCGTGTAGACCCGGTGCCCGGCGCACGCGAGGTAGTAACCGCCGCTGGCCGCGGTCGAGCCAATGCTCACGTACAGCGGCTTGGATTCGCTCAGCCGTTTAGCGGCTTGCCAGATCAACTCGCTGGCGAGCGCCGACCCACCCGGGGAATCGACGCGGAGTACGACTCCCTTGATCAACTCGTTGTCCTGTGCGTCGGCCAGTGTGCGAACCAGTGACCCGCTTGCGACAACCTCACCGCCGAACGGGTCGCTGGTGGTCTCGCCGCGGACAATCGGCCCGTTGGCGTGTATCACCGCCAGCGTCGGTCTGGTGATATGCACGCCGGGCTCTTTGAAGAGCATCTGGAAAATGGCGAAAGGGCTGTCCATCGCAGCCGTGCCATTGTTGTCTGCGAGCAGGTCGTGCCAGAGGAAGTCTTCTCCGAAGTGCAGCGATGTCACGGAGGTCATGTCGCGGTCGGTCAGGTCGTCGATCAGACCCCGTTTGGCGCATTGCTGATCGGACAGTGTCCACGACTCGGCGACGGTGTCTTCGGCTTGTGTCCGCGTCAGCCCGCGGCCGGCGACGATCCGTGAGATCACCTGGTCGTAGAGGTTGTCCAGCAGGGCATCGATGTTCTGATCCCACTGTTCGGTCGGTTCGGTGCGGGTCAGTGATTCGTCGGCGCCTTTGAACCTGCCGACCTGGAGGAGGTCGGCTTCCATCCCGAGTTTTTCGAGCAACCCGGCGAGGTACATCTCCTCGATCCCGAGCCCGGCCAACTCAACTTGCCCTTTGTTCTGCAGCGCGATGCGGTCGGCGGCGCAGGCCAGCAGGTACGTCGGGAGCGTGTACGCCTCGGAGAATGCCAGCACGGTACGTCCCGCATCCCGCACCGAGTGGATCGCCCGCGCGACCTCATCGATCTGCGCCAGCGTCAGCCGCGGGTCGTTCAGGTAGATCACCAGACCGACGTAATCATCGTCGTCCGCAACGGATTTGATTTGTTCCAGCAGCGCCCGCATCGACTGGCCGTTTCGATCGGGCGCCGCCCATGCGTACGCCGGCGGTCCCTCGCGCAGTGAGCCGGACAACTCGATCCAGCCAACGTACTGCGAACGGTGTTCGTCGCCCGACTCGGTCGCTTGTCCGTCGTCCTCGGCCGGCGTCGGTGTGTCCGGTTGATCTTTGATGGGCGTTGCCGGGTCGCGCTGCGGCTTATCGGTGTCCGGGCGGCCGGCGTCGTGGTCGGTCGGTTCGACGGGCGGGGGTGGCTCGATCTTTTTGGCGTCGCGCGACGGCGGTGCTGCCAGGGCGGGAGCGGCGATCAAACCGCATCCAATGATGCCCGCAATAGTAATCAGGCGTATTAAACGGTAGCAGGTTTTCACGGGTGATCTCCGGTCGGTCGGATGCGGTTCCCCCAGCAGACGCACTGGTACCCAAGGATAGGCGCATCGCCTGGTGATGGACAGTTGCCAGCACCCGACAGCCGCGCCACGGGAGTCCGCGGCGCCGAGCCTGCCTTGCGCGACTATTTGCGAAGTCGCGTGATGATCGAGTCGTAGAACTCGTTGGACAGGAGGATCTTGGGGTGGGCCAGGAGCGTAAGTAAGACGTCACGGATGGATCGTAGCCGGCCCGGTTGCGTTTGATATGACCGTAGCTGCTGACAAAGGATGCTCTGGTGCAGCCAGTTGCCCTGCAGGGTTAGGCGTTTTAGCCAAGGGACGTCGAGCGAATAATCCCATAGCTGCGATTTCACCACGGCCAGAAGCTCGTCGACACACCGGCTGTCGCGTGACTTTTGTCCGGGCGTCCGCCGCAAACACGCGGCCGGTTCGTCGAAGCGCCGCACGACGCACCCCAGCTTGAACAGGCGGATCCAGTACTCGTAGTCCATGGAGAACTGGAGTTGGTCGTTGAATTGCCCGGCCCGCTCAGCGATGCGTCGCGACCAGAACACCTCCGGTTGAACGAGGAGGCCGTCACCCCACCAAACGCCCCAGAGATCGAGCAGGTCCGTGAGCGAATCGATTGTGCTGAACCGTGAGCCGATCGGGTTGGCATACTGATCGACGTACATGCAACGCCCATGGATCAGGTCTGTGTCACTGTGCTCTGCATAGATGCTGCCGGCACGCGAGAACGCGCCGGGCAGGTAGTAGTCATCGCTGTTGATGTACGCCAGCAGGTTGCCCGAAGTGAGTGCAAGGCCCTTGTTGATCGCGTCGGCCTGGCCTGCGTCCTTCTCGCTGACCCAGTATGTCAGGTGCTCGCTGTACTTCTCAAGTATCGCGACGCTGGAGTCGGTGCTGCCACCATCGATGACGATGTACTCGAAGTCCGGGTAGTCCTGCAGGAGCACCGATCGGATGGTGGCTTCGAGGTATTCCGCTTGGTTGTAGGAGGGCGTGACGACACTGATCCTCGGCAGGGCGGTCGGGTGGGGGTTCGATGAACGCGGGGCTGTGGTCCACGGCCAGCCCGTCAAGCCAGGGTCCGAAGGCGCGGGTAGCCGGTTGACGCCGGACCCGCTCAGCGGGGCTTTCGCAGGTGGTGATGGTCGGCTAACCGTAGTACTCACGACGTAACCTTTGGCCGAGGGCGACAAATTCAATGCCGAGCATGCGCCCGATACCGCTACAGTCGGCCGTGATATCTGGTGGCTTTACCCGGATCGCAAGGTCTTGATAATCAAGCCGCGATAGGCCTAAATGTGGCGGGGTGCCCCGTCTTAACGGTCACGTGTATTCGCCGACCAGCTCGACATGAACTCGGTTGATCTTGAAGCCGAGCGAGCTTTCGATCTCTTTGAGCGCCTTGCGGGGCAGGTGCTTGAGGAGCAGATCGCCTAAGTCGTCGGGGACATCGTGGATCGCACCGCTCACCTTGCAACGAGTATGAAGGTGGTTGTGGATGACGGCGTCGTAGCGGACCGACCCGCCCTGCCCATACACGCGCGACGCCAGCCCCACCTGGCAGAAGGCTTCGAGCGTGTTGTACACCGTCGCTAGGCTCATCCCGGAGGTCCGCCCGCCAACCTCATAGAAAAGCTGATCGGCCGTCGGGTGGGCCGCTGTCGCGGACAACGCCTCGTAAAGCGCCCGCCTCTGTGACGTGCTCCGCAACCCGCGTTCGGTGAAGAGCTCGTCGATCCGGTCTTTATAAGGTTTGTTCATTCCGCTCTCCGGCCGGCCCTGCAGCCCCCGGCCAATTCTCGTCGAACGTATTCTAGCTGTTTGCGGGGTCGATGTCGCCCGATACGCCCGCATCCGGGCGGTTTCTGCTTGATGTCAGGGGGGATACACTACCGCCCCGTGCCAACACCCCCGAAAAAGCCGATGACCTACGCCGCCGCCGGTGTCAGCATCGATGCCGGTGATCGGATGGTGGGGATGATCCAGTCACATATGCGCCGCACGCACGGCCCACGGGTGATCGGTGCGCATGGTGGGTTCGCGGGGTGTTTCCGTCTGGATTTCAACGAGCAGCTATTTAAACGCAACTACCGCGATCCGGTGTTGGTTAGCTGCACCGATGGCGTGGGGACCAAGGTCAAGATCGCTGCCGATCTGAAGACTTACGACACCGTGGGGCAGGACCTGGTGGCCATGAGCGTCAACGACCTGGTCGTCCAGGGTGCCGAGCCGCTGTTCTTCCTTGACTACCTGGCGGTGCACAAGCTGTACGAGGAGCAGGCCACGGCGATGGTCAAGGGCGTCTCGGACGGCTGCTGTCTGGCTGGGTGTGCCCTGCTCGGCGGGGAAACGGCCGAGATGCCCGATGTGTACACCCCGGGCGAGTTCGATATGGCTGGCTTCGCCGTGGGGGTTTGCGAGCTCGGCAAGCTGGTGACCGGCGAGCGAGCCGAACCGGGGGACGTGATCCTTGGGTTGGCTTCAAGCGGTGTGCATTCCAACGGGTACAGCCTGGTCCGGCGGATCGTCGCGGATTGTGGGCTGTCGCTAAGTCTTTGTTACCCGGAGTTGGACGACGAGCGGACGCTGGGCGAGGTGCTGCTTACCCCAACGCGTATCTACGCCAAGTCAGTTGTCGCGGTGTTGCGTCGGTACCGGGTTAAGCAGGTAGTCACTGCGATGGCGCATATCACCGGCGGCGGTCTGCCGGGCAATGTGCCCCGCGTGCTCGGCAGCCACCTCAATGCGCGCATCCGCCGGGCCGCATGGCCGGTGCCCAACGTGTTCGGCTTCCTCGGACGCCACGGCGCGGTCGAGCAGGAGGAGATGGACCGAGTCTTTAATATGGGGATCGGATACGTGATGGCGGTGCGGCCGCACTTCGCCGAGTCCGTCGCCCACCAACTCACTCGAGCCGGGGAGCAGGTTTACACACTCGGCAAGATTGTGCGCGGCACGGGTAAGGTGGTATTCGTTTAGACGGTGGGGGGGGCGTCGTGCGGCGCAACTCCCCGCGATCGGCCGGTTGATCGGGTCGTGCCGATTGTGCCGGCTGCGGTCCGGTAATGCCCGGATTTTCCCTTGATCGCTTGGCCTGCCGTGTTGGTTCTCAACAACTGCGGGCCTAAAATGTGCCTCACCCGCAGCAACGGTCGGGTGATTGAGGCGTCAAGCACACCCGGCTGTCGATCTGGTGCGACACCCCGGCGCGACCGGCACGGTCGGCATGGGTGGCCACCTGCCAGAATCGCCTTTAAGTCATTAAAAAATAGAATATTATGGATAGCAGAAAAAAAAGTGCGCTCGCTCACCCGGTCTGGCAGGGTCATTGTGTTAGTGATAAGCACTTCACTAACGAAGCGGGAGAATCACCGATGGATGAGAAGAAGTTTCAAGCCAAGCTCGCCGAGCTGATGAACGAGATTTCCACCCTGCCCAAGGGTGAGCGAGATAAGCTGACCGAGATTGCCCGCGAGACCCAGGACCGCCACGCGAAGCTTCGCAAGACCGTCAGTGATCTCCAGGAGAGCCTGGACTACCTGCGGCTGTCGATCAAGTACCTGGTCTTCGACCTCGAGGCCACGCGCCGCGAGAACACCTACCTGCGCAAGATGCTCCAGCAGAACCGCTCGGGCAGCGATTTCGACCCTCAAAACCCGGACAACCCGGATTCTGCATAAAATTAATAACGACACATGCTTACCAACCCCTTTTGATAAGCGGGCGCCCTTTTCTGGGGCGTCCGTTTATTTTTACGCCCGCTAAGGCCTCCCAAGGGCTGTTGATGCCCGTCGATCTCGGTCCACACCCCTGACAAATCACCAGTGGCGGATAAACCGGGCTGTCCATTGCGCCGATGTTCCAACATATGGGCATCGGTCCCGGTACGCAGACCGTCTGAACACACACCGGGACGCCCACTTTGGAGCCGGTCGCGCTAGGCGTGACGGAGGAGATGATTGCGTATGGCATTGGGTTGGTCCAAGTCACGCCCCTCACCAATCGCCGTGGACTTCGGCGCCGACAGCCTGAAGATGCTCCAGGTATTGCCCGGCCCGGCCCGCAAACACACGCTGGGCGATCCGCCGCAACTGATTGCGGCCGCGAGCGTCCAGGTTCCCGAGGACGCGCGCTCCAAGCCAACCGACCGCTACGCATTCTTCGCCGAGGCCGTGAAGGAACTGCTCACCGCTCAACCGTTCAAGGGCAAGCGGGCGATCCTGGCGATCCCGGCTTATCAGACTTTGGTCCAGCACCTGCAGATCGCCCGCGTCGACCGCGAAGACTTCGAGGCGCAGATCGGTTTGTACCTGCGACAACGCCTGAACATCGACCCGTCACGCATGGTGATCCGCCACTACGACGTCGGGACGGTTGTGCGCGAGGGGTCGTCCAAACAAGAGATCCTGTGCATGGCGGCCAGCCGCGAGGCGGTAATGCGGCACATCGAGATCGCCCACCGGTCCAAGCTCGATGTGGTTGGGATGCACTGCGAGCCCCAGTGCGTCGTCAAGGCGTTCGAGTACCACTATCGCCGTGAAGCCGACAAGCAGCGGGTTACGTGTTTCGTTGATATTGGTGCGGCTACGACGAAGGTTGTGATCGCCCACGGATCGGAGATGGTATTCGCCAAGGTGATCCACGCGGCCGGCGATCACTTCTCCCGGCAGGTCGCCAAGTCGATGGACGTGTCTCTGGCGGAGGCCCGGGTCGCCAGGATCAACGCCGCGTCCCAGGCCGGCGAGGGGCCCAAGGCCGACGCCGCTGAGGGCGCCGATATCGCTCAACCGGTTGCGGAAGAGCCCGCAACACTCTCGAGCCCCGAGGCCGCGACGGCCGGAGGCGTAGCGCTTGCCAAGGCACCGGCCAAGTCCGTCCGTGTCACGGACGCCGTTCCGACGACCGCCGATCCGGCCGGCGATGAGTCCGATCGTAAACCCGTCAACCTGCGCAGCCCCACAAGTATCTCCGAGCCGTTGGACTGCCTGATCGATGAGTTGCGGTTGTGCGTCCGTTACTACCAAACCATATTCCCCGATCGCGCGATCGAGAAAGTGATCTTCCTCGGCGGCGAGTCGTCCCACCTGGCGGTCTGCCAAAAGATCGCCCGAGACTTAAGACTCGGCGCCCAACTGGGAGACCCGTTGGCGCGGCTGGTCAAGACACGACAGGCCAACGCCGACGGTGGCGTTGACCTGGAGCAATCGCAGCCAGGCTGGGCCGTCCCGATGGGCCTGTGCTTGAGTGATGCGAATTTATAGACACGCCGCCTGCATGGCCGGCACCGCGTGCGGTGTACCGGTGAACCGGATCGAACAGGCCGAGCGATAGTGACAGAACCAACCGGGGGCCCGCCGCCTCGGCCGAGAGAATGGGAGCATGCGATGCCCAATATGAGCTTCCTGCCTGAAGACTACCTCGAGAAGAGGATTCAGCGCCGGACCAACGCCATCAGTGTGTCGCTGTTCCTGATTGTGATCTCTGGCGTGGTCGGCGCGTACTTTGTCACTAACCGCCAACGCGACGATGTCCGCTTGCGCCAGGAGCAGGTCAACACCCGCTACCAGGAGGCGGCCAAGCGCCTCGAACAGCTCGACCAGTTGCAGGCCCAGAAGCAGGAGATGATCCGTAAAGCCAAGGTGACCGGCATGCTGCTCGAACGCGTGCCGCGCAGCCTGATCCTTGCCGAACTGATCAACAATATGCCCTCGACCCTTAGCCTGACCGAGCTTGAACTCGAAACCATCGTCATCAAGCCGAGAAATCTACCCAAAACCGCGCTGAAAAAAGCCAAGCGCAATCGTAAGCAACAACAGCAGGCGGCCGAATCGGACCTCCCGGATATCAAGCCCACCGAGGTCTTCCTGCGGCTGATCGGCGTCGCCCCGACGGACGTCCAGGTCGCGCAGTTTATGACCTCACTGGGCCGGACCGAGATGTTCCTGGATGTGAACCTGCTGTTCAGCCGTGAGATCAGGATGGACAACCTGCTCATGCGCGAGTTCCGCATCGAGTCGCGACTCAACCCGGGTATCCAGATCCAGGAACTCGACCTGAAAAAGGTCCGCCGCGCCCTCAAGCAGAACCCGATGGGCAACACCATTCAGATCGACGCCGACGGCAAGTTGGTGATCCCCGACGACCCGGATATGCCTCAGGCTCTGCAGGGCGCGATCCCGGTCGCCGACACAATCGACAACCCCACACTCCAGGACTGACGCCATGAGAATCGGTATACGCGAACTCATCTTCTTCCTGCTGCTCCTGGCGATGCCCGTGGCTGCATACCTGTTCGTCTTCGAGCCGCGTAACCAGCAGATCGAAGAGGCGATGCAGGAGATCCATCAAAAGGAAGAGAAGCTCGTCCAACTCGAAGCGGCCACCCGCAACATCGCGGACCTGGGCAAAGAGATCGACCAGCTCACCGAAGCAATCTCGATGTTCGAGGAGAAGCTACCGGCCGAGCGCGAGGTCGATGTGATCCTCATGCAGGTCTGGGAGATGGCCGCGAAGCAGAGCTTGATCTCCAAGTCGATCCGCACCGATAAGCCGGTCGACTCCGGTCAGTACGCCGCGCTACCGATCCCGATGACGATTGTCGGTGACTTCGATGGGTTCTATCAATTCCTGCTCGAGCTTGAGAAGCTCCCGCGAATCACGCGGATCCCGAGGCTTAAACTCAAGAAAAACAAAAAATCAAACCAGGGTCAGATGGTCGCGGATTTTGTGTTGAACATCTTCTTTGAAGAATTCAAATGAGTGCTCCGGCACGCCCCTGAAACCAAAGGCGTTCACTATGGCATCGAAAGACCTGGACAACCCGATCGAAGGCATGATGACCCCGCCCGGCGACGAAAGCGAGAAGACGCTGTCGTTGATGTCCGGGGTGGTTGGTCCCGAGGGTTTGCCCGAGCCGGCGGACCTCGACCTGACGTCGATGAAGTCGTCGAGCAAGTTCTTCAGCCAGGGGACGATGTTGATTGTCATCCTGTTCCTGGTCGCGGCCGGATCACTCTACGCCATGAGAATGGGCCAGAGCGATCTGAACTCCGGCATCGTCGCGAAAGATGTCGAAGCTAAGATCGAACAGGCATTGGCCAAGCTGACCAAGCCCGAGACGCTGCCGAAGGGCGACCCGTTGCTTGCCGCGAACATGGACCTGCTGCTCAACGACACCAACGATATCCTCATCATGTTCGAGAACGACCCGACCAATCAGCAGGTCCCGCTGCGGTTCGTCAAGAAGAACCCGTTCGTACTGCCGATCTACCGCAAGATTGATGAGGGTGCGAGACCGCCCAGCGAGCTCGAAGCCGAACTCGCGGCCAAGAAGCACCTGGACAACCTGAACAAGGAACTCGCCGCGTTAGACCTGCAGAGTATCGTTCAGGGTGCTCGCCCGGTTGCGATTATCAGCGGTGAGTTCTATCAGCCCGGGCAGACCGTCGGCAGCTTCACGATCCAATCTATCAGCCATCTCCAGACCGTCCTGGTGAGCGGCGAACACTCGTTCACACTAGAAATGAAAAGCAAGCAGGACAAGAGATAACGCCCGATCAAGCGCGAGGCGTCCTGCTTGATACCCAATGCAAAAAGACGATCTGATCCAGTGGTTCAATGAGTCCGACGAGGGCCTCCAATCCCTCGATCAGTCGGACGAGTCGTTGAGCGACCTTTGGAAGCCTGAGGAGGCCGCCGAGGAAACCGCGGTCGGCGGCGACCTGGGCGATGTCATGCTCGCCGCCGGGTCGATCGATGGCGAGAAACTCAATAACGCCCGGTCGATCTCAAGCAAAACATCCGGCAAGTCCCTGGTCGACATCTTCTACGAGATGGGTGTGGACGAGGTCAAGATCCAGACGGCGGTCGCCTCAATCCGCGGGTTGGACTTCGAGCGGATTACCGCAGCCGAGATCGAGACTAAATACCTCAACCGCCTGTCACTCGAGTTTTGCAAATCGCACAACGTGATGCCGATCCGCACCGCGGGCAGCCGGCTGATCCTGGGGATGACCTACCCCGACAATCTGTTGATCATCGACGAGGTCCGTCACAAGCTCGGTGTCGCGATCAAGCCGGTGGTGGTTTGTCGTAACGAGATCGTCGCGATCATTGAGTCGCTCAAGGAGGAAGAGCAGGTCGATGTCGAGGTCGACGACATCATAGGCGACATCGAAGAGGACGACGTCGAGGTTGTCGAGAGCAAAGAGGAAGATGTCGACCTCGAAAAGATGGCCGGCGAGTCGCCGGTTATCCGCTTCGTCAACTACCTGATCTTCAACGCGGTCAAAGAGGGTGCCAGCGATATCCACATCGAGCCGCAGGAGAAAAAACTCCAGGTCCGGTATCGGATCGACGGTGTGCTGTTCGAGATGATGAACCCGCCACACCAGATGCACGCGGCCATCATCTCGCGCCTCAAGATCATGTCCAACCTTGATATCTCCGAGCGGCGGTTGCCGCAGGACGGTCGCATCCGCGCGATGGTGCACGGCCGCAAGCTTGATCTGCGTCTCTCGACCCTCCCGACCGGCCAGGGTGAGAAGGCCGTGCTGCGTATCCTCGACTCGCGGTCGATCAAGGTGCCGCTGGAAAAACTCGGGATGGGCGAGGATTCGTTGCTACTCTGGACGCACCAGATCAGTCAGCCACACGGGATCATCCTGGTGACCGGCCCGACCGGTAGCGGTAAGACGACGACGCTCTACGCTTCGCTCGGCCAGATGGACAAGGTCAAGCTGAACATCTCGACGGTGGAAGACCCGATTGAATATCACCTCAACGGGATCACCCAGTGTCAGACGCATGAGCGAATCGGGATGACGTTCGCAGCCGCGCTGCGCAGCCTGCTGCGTCAGGATCCGGACGTCGTGATGGTCGGTGAAATCCGCGACTCCGAGACGGCTGTGATCGCGATCCAGGCGTCGCTGACGGGTCACTTGGTCTTGTCTACGCTTCACACGAACGATGCACCCAGTTCGATTACGCGTCTGATTAACATCGGCGTTGAGCCGTTCCTGATCGGTGCATCAGTGAACGCGACGCTTGCGCAGCGCCTGGTCCGAAAAATCTGTGACCATTGCAAAGTCATCAAGCCGCCTCACGAAGAGCTGGCTGACCATCTGGCGATGCACGGTATCGCGATGGATCAGGTCTATGGCGGAGAGGGGTGCGAGAAGTGTCGTAACACCGGGTACGCCGGGCGTGTCGGTCTGTACGAGATGCTGATCCTCGATGACGTCTTGCGCGACAAGATCACCGGCAACCCAAGCGTGACTGAGTTCCGCCGCATTTGCGTCGAGCGCGGGATGATCACGCTACGCGAGGATGGGTTTAGGAAGGTGGCGGCCGGGCTGACCACCGTTGATGAAGTCCTGCGCGTCACCGAGAGCACGATCTAGGCCGCACGAAGTGTTGCGGGCCGCTCACCGTCGGCCAGTCCAGGCAGCAACCGCCCGTAAATATTGAATACCTTTGCCATGCGGTGATCGAAACTGAAGCGGCTCTCGATGCGCGCTCGAGCCAAGCGCGCGTGCGCATCGCATCGCGCCGCGCTGGTGAGCAGTGGCGCGATCTCCGTTGGCCATGCATGCTCGCTGTTGCTCAGGATCGTGCCGCAGCGACCGTTGTCTAGCAGGTCGTGCATACCGCCAACCGGTGCGGCGGCGACCGCGACGCCCATTGACATAGCTTCAAGCACAGCGTTCGGCAGGCCTTCGGTGTGGCTGGGTAGCAACAGGAGTCGCATGGCTTCGAGGTAGGGCTTTGTGTCGGTCTGCCACCCCCAGAATCGCGTACGCGTTGCGACACCGAGTTCGGCTGCAAGCGCATGGAGGCGATCGCGCTCAGGCCCATCGCCGACCAGATGCAACTCTGTGTCAGGATACTTCGTCGAAAGGCGAGCGAAACAGCGGATCGCGCGGTCTACTCCTTTCTCGACACTTAGGCGGCCTATCACACCAATCACGTTTTGATCGGGTGCGATACCCAGCCGCGTGCATGCGGTCTGTGTGTCGTTTAGCCGCCGATAGTCCTCGCAATCAATACCGTTGGGGATGTAAGACAACCGAGTTTCGTCGACCTTTGCATCTCGACACGCGCCAGCGAGCGCTGGGCTGACTGCGATCACCTGATCGTATCGACGTAGGCATGAGCGATCGATCCGTTCATAAAGACGGGTACGCCAGGTGTCACCGGTCCAGCCGTGTACCGTTGTAATCAGGTGCATCGGCCAGTATCTACGAAGCACCAAGCCGATCGCGTTGGACTTGTAGTCGTGCGCGTGCCAGATGGTCACGCCCAACCGTTTGCAGAGCCGGTAGAGTGCGCGGATGGTTCGCGGGTCAGCAGGGCCGGACTCAGGTATTTCATGCAGCCGAAAGCCGACTCGTTGGGCCCTGGCGCGGAGGGTTTCGATCCCGGTATCGCCGCGCGGATGGATGTAGGCGGCCGCCATGCGCGCATTGTGGGGGTCAGCGTACGCTGCGGAATTGAGAATCGTTTTGTCCGGGCCTCCACCACTGCCGGTCACGACCCGGGTGTGAAGGATGACCGGCGTGGTGGCATCGGCGGTCGCCAGACGTGGCTGGGGAGGAACAGGCGATATCTCGGCAACGATGCCTGCGGAATCGAAGTCAGCGGTGATGGTCGATGTCCGTGTCATGGGACCGTTTCGCTACACCATGAATCCGGGGCAGGTGGCGCAGGGGTTGTCTTTGGCCTGATCGTCAGTGAGTTTCTTCTTGAAGCTGCGCCGCGCCATGCGGTAGGTCGGGCCGTTCCAGATCTTTCCGAACGGCTGCGTCAAGGCATTGCCCATGTCTTCGCTCGGGTCAAACGAGCCGCAGCAGGTCACGACGGTCCCGTCCCAGTTGATCACGCTCGATCGCCACGGCCATGAGCAGTCGAACAGCTTGTTCCCGTTGAATTGCTCGGGATCGTAATCGCCTTCAAGCATCCGCCGGTAGGGCTCGAGCACGTACTGCTCGTCGGTCGGCAGCCACTCAGTTAAGTGCTTGCGTGTCTTCTTGGCGAGCAGGTCGGGGGCCAGGCCCAGCGGCTGGAGTTTGCTGTCATGATCCAGGAAGCGGGTATTCATCGCGGCGGTGGAGAATACGGCGCGGCAGCCCAACTCCTCAGCTAGAGATTCAAAGGCCGCACGTTCGTGCTCGTTGTGCCGGGTCACGACGAAGTTCAGTTGGATGACCGGGGTTGCGCTGCCGAGGCGGTCCCGAGTCGCGACGAGGTGGCGGACCTTTGCTAGCGCATCGGCGAAGCTCTTGCCGGGCTGATAGATCTCGAACGTCTCCTGCGATGCCCCATGCAGTGAGCAGGTCATCATGTCCAGCCCGCTGCGGACCAGCGCTTCGGCTTGCCCCTTGTCGGGCTTGAACGCGTGCAGGTTGGAACTGACGTATGTCCAGATCCCACGGTCGTGCGCGTAGCGGATCATGTCGTAGATCTCAGGCACGATCAGCGGGTCACCCCACATCGACAGGTCCAGGCCAAACAGGGTTCGGCGCACCTGCCCGATCAGATTCTTGTAGCTGTCGAACGACATCTTCCCCTTCGGGCGGCCCTCGAGCCCGATTCCGGTTGGGCAGAGCTGGCAGTGGGTGTTGCAGATGTTCGTTGACTCGATCTTCATGTTGTACGGGCGACCGAATACGCGCTCAGTCTTCAGCCTGAACTGGATATTGACCAATGCCATGTTGGCCAGCTTGGTGACAGTGAGATAGCGCCGGTTGCGCCAGACATAAAACACTCCGCGCGCTACGTAGTCGACCGCGCCGAGTGCCGCGGAGACAGCGCGTGGTGTGGCGTCACGCCGCTTGAGGTTGCCGGTCAGGCGCACGGTGCGGGCGAGGTTTCTGTCGACGGTTAGGCTGAGCGTGCTCATGGCTGGGGTCAAGCCTTCTCTAGGCGTTAGACGGTGGTGACTGGCCCACGGCCGGATCGTCTGGGTATTGTGAAGGTGGGTGTCGGGGTGTCGTCGACCGTTTGTGCGGCCAGGTGCGGTGCGTGCTTGGTAAAGTGGTCTCTCGCGATCCCGGGGAACACGCCTGCCACGACGAGCAACAGCCACGGAAGCTCGACGACCTCAAGCGACAAGAACACGCCGCCAAACGCGAACGTGATCAGGCTGGCCTGGAATCCGAGCGCGAGGCGTTCGATGTCGCTAGCGTCCTCGATGACTCGCGGGTCCGTCGCGGAGTTCAGTTGGTAGAGGCACCGGCGTCGGGTGTGCCCCAGGTAGTTGAGAGCCAGGATGAGCATCGTGATGTACACCCCGGCCGTGAGGATGCCTGAGTCCGCCGCGACCTGCAGGTACTGGCTGTGGATGGTTCGGCCTTGCCGGTCCGCACCGTAGTTGTGCAGGTACTGGTTGGAGTTACGAATCCCCTGCCCCGTGAACGGCTTATCCCAGGTCACCTGCCACGCGGCCGCCCAGCTATCCAGGCGCGACTGTGCGCTGCCGTCGGTGTTAAATTCAGCGGTGGACATAAACCGATCACGGATCTCCTGCCCGGCCAACACCGAGACCGCGATGCATAGTGCCACCGCAATTGTTACTGCTCGCAGGCGTGGTCGGTAGTGCAACAACAACCAGAACACCCCGACGGAAGCGGAAATCATCGCGCCACGCGAATAGCTCATCAGAACGGCGTGGAGGATGAACAAACCGAAGAGCCAACTCATCACTCGCTGCCACTTGTGCTTGGCGGTGATCCCGAACACGAACGCGAAGGGGAGTCCCATCGACAGGACGAGTCCCGCGCCGTTGTTGTCCAGGCCGTTGTATCCCTTGTGGAAAATCGTAAGCCGGCCATCGAACAGGTAGAGGTAGTTGAACTCCCACGAGATGTACCCGAGGGTGACGAGCACCATGGCTGCGATCGTGCGGACGTGCCACATGCGAGTTACGACCAACGACGTGACCAGAGCCATCAGAAGTACCTTGCCGTACTCGATGCCCCATCGCTGTGCGGTCGCCGTGTCGTGTGCGGTGATCGTGCTGAGTGTTAGCAGTACCACGTAGACGCCGATCAGGATTGCAATGAGATTGATGCGAGAGAAGCGGAACACTCGTGACGAGTGAAGCACGACGGAAAACAGGGCGACAAGGGCGGCGATCATCGACCAGCGCACCTCGAACGGGAGAGCCCACTCCCACAGGTAGTGGGGACGCAGCACGGCAAGCGTGTAGTAGAGCATCACACCCCAGAACGGCTCGAAGAACGCACCGATACTGCCAGCGCCCATCAGGAGTATTAGAGCTAGCAATTGCTTCATCGGGAATAGCCCAAGTATGCCTGTGATCCAGTCACCCAGCGTGTCTTTCCACACTGTTGCCCCCTTGAGTCTTACCCCGTGTCCGCCGGGGTCACGCCGCTTTGGCCAGGCCTGTCGGAATCGGATCCCGGCCGGCCGGCCTGATCATCGCGCTAACACGTTCGATTGCGTCGATTGCCTCTTCAGTTGATACGGCCTGTACGCATCGGTCCGCCTGGTCGCAGACGCGCTTGTAACACGGTGCACAACTAACGTTGGCGACGAGCTTCTCTCCGCAGCCGAACAGATCGATCTCTTGTTCGCACGTTGGTCCGATATAGGCCACGACGCCGAGGTCCAGTGCGATGGCGACGTGCATGGCCATTGTGTCACCGGTCAGAAGCACGTCGCAAGAGCCGACGAGTGACGCGAAAGTCTGTTCATCGTGGTGCGTGCCCGCGTCGATCAAGTACCCGCTACCGACCAGCGCGGGCAGCGCCCGTGTGATCTGGTCGATGATGGGCCGCTCGCGCTGCCCGCCCAGGAGCAGCATCTGGCCGGGGCCGTCACCATCGGCTCGCTTGCGGATGAGGTCGATGATCCAGTCCGCCGGCCACATCTTGTTGGCGAAGGTGTCGCCGGAGCCGACGTTGATCCCCAGCGTCGGTTCGGAATCGGACCACCCGCGGTCGTGCAGGTAGCGGCGCGCCGCGTCGCGCGCCGTGGTCGGCAGGTGCAAACGGTAGCGCTCGCCACGGTAGGTGTATCCCAGTGCATCGTAGATCAGTCGCGGGTAGCTCTTCGTGTTTCGGCTGAACTTCAGGTCGTCGCTCAGGCCGAGCTCGAAGTAGCGGACAGCGTCCTGGTCGGCCGGGACGGGCGTGCCGTGGGCGCTCAGGCTGATGCCTAAGCGAGTCGACGCTCGCAGCGAGCCGGCCAGAGCACACGGCTCGGCTTCCTTGTCGAGGTTAATGACCACATCGAACGACTCGCGCGGCAGGACCGAGGCGGTGACCGGATCGATCGGCATCAACCGATCGACCATCGGGTGCCCGGACAGCATGCGGCAGGCGTTGGGTTTAGTGACCCAGGTGATCTGGCCGTCGGGGTATCGCCGCCGCAACTCGGGGAGGATGCAAAGTGTGCGAATCACGTCGCCCAGCGCACCGATCTTGATCACGCAGATTCGGCTGGTGTATGGCTGGTAGTGGGTGCAGCCGGTGCAGAGGCGGTTGTGGATGCAAGGCCGATCGCCGCGGTAGTGTTTGCAGTCCGGCGCAATCGATTCGGTAGGTGTGGAGCCGTGTGTGTGGCCAACTATCACACGTTGAGGCTCGGGATTTGGATAGATCGACAACGCCATGATACAGCCTGCTCGCCGGGATCGAGGGACGGGAAATCCGAGTCCCTACATCCGTTATGGTCGGCATAGGCGTTACAGGACTTAAACTCAGAACCCGCGCAGTATCGGATCGGACACCGTTATTGGACCGTGCTGCTGAAGAATGAAATGGATAGGGAGCCCCGTCCTCAGGCCGAAGTCGCGGGACTGGCCGAGCGGTTCTGCAACAGGCGATCGATCTTCTCGATCAACTGGGCGAGTTGCGGCTTGGCGAGTTGGTCGTCGGCGCCGACCTGTTCACCCTTGTGTCGCGTGTCGTCGTTGATGATCGAGCTGAACAGGATCACGGGCGTGTTCTTCAAGTCGGGGTGAGACTTGATGTGGCGTGTAAGGGTCAGGCCGTCCATCCGGGGCATCTCGATGTCGGTTACCACGACGCACTGGCGGGCTCCCTGTTGGCTGATCGCGGCCTGGATCTCGTCCCATGCCTCGGCGCCGTCGGTGAACGCCCAGATGTCGGTATACCCGCTGTTTTTGAGCGTTGTCACCATGATCTCACGGATCATCCTGCTGTCTTCCGCGACGAAAACACGGCACGCCGATCGGTCGACGCCGAGCCCGTTGTCCACCTGCTTCACATGCAGGCTGTTCTGTTGGTTGATCTGGTCGACGATTGACTCGAAGTCCAGCATGAAGATCAGCCGGTCTTCGATCTGCGCGATCCCGGTGACGGCTTGCGAGTGTTCGGTCCCGGAGTCGGGGACCGGCTTGATATTCTCCCAACTGATTCGGTGGATGTGCTCGACGCGCTCAACGATGAACCCGACGCGCGTCCGGTTGAACTCAGTAATGATGATGCGCCGGTCTGTCGGGTCATCGGATAGGGCGGTGATGTCCAGATAACCGATCAGGTCAACCAATGGCAGGATGGCTCCGCGGATATTGATCATCCCAAGGACCGATCCCGGAAGACCCGGAGCCGTGGTGATGCGTTGCGGCAGGATCACCTCTCGCACCTTGGCGACGTTGATCCCGTAGGCTTCCGCCCCGGCATGAAACACCAGAACCTCCAGCTCGTTCGTGCCAGACTCAAGCAGGATCTTGGAGCGGCTCGATTCTTGTGGCGACGCGGCGGTGCTGGACATGGCTTGGTTTCTCCCGAAATGATGGTGCCTCGATAGCCTGATTATCGGCCTGTACTACCGCGTGCTTGAGGGTGGGGTAAGGGGTTGAGCCGCGCCTGTCTTGGCGACCTGGAGCCTTGGTAGCGCGCGACAACTGGTTGACACTCCTGGTGGCGCCGCCTAACCTTTTCGCTCCGGCGTAAATCGGCCTAAACCCTTGTTGGTGAGTGTAGCTCAAGTGGTTAGAGCACCAGGTTGTGATCCTGGGGGTTGGGGGTTCGAGTCCCCTCACTCACCCTTTTATTTCTCTCGATGGATCGACCGTTCTCCGGGCCGTCAGGGCGAACGGGGCCCGCGATCACCCCAAGGGTAGGCGTCATGGATGGACAAGCCCGTGCATCAGTACCGGTTGAGATGCTCGCATACCTGGGCGCAAAGGTTGGTGACGCAGTGGCCGGTTTTGGCCAGTTCACGTTGTTCTGTCTCACTGCGGCGCGCTGGTTTTTCACGGGTAGCAACAAGTGGGCGCGCGTCAATCTCCTGTTCCCACAATTCTACCAAATCGGTACACGCAGCATTGTGGTCATGATGGTGGTTGGTGCGTTCGTCGGGATGGTGTTGGCCGTCGAGACCTACGACCAGTTCGCCGCCATCGGTCAGGAGATGCGGCTCGGCGGTGTGATCATGGTGTCGGTCGTGAAACAGATTGGGCCGGTGCTCGCGGCTGTGATGCTCGCCGGGCGGATCGGCGGATCGGTCAGCGCCGAGTTGGGAACCATGCGGGTAACCGAACAGCTCGACGCGCTGCGCGTCATGGGTGCCGACCCGATCGCCTATCTCGTGGTGCCCCGCGTCGTCGCGTGTGTGTTGATGATTCCGATCCTGACAGGTGTCAGCGACCTGCTGGGGATCTACGGCGGGTACCTTGTCACCGTGAAAGGTTTCGGTGTGAACGCCGACGGGTACTGGGAGTTCGCGCGCCGGTTCGTCGGTGCCTACGACGTGATGACCGGGCTGGTCAAGAGTATTTTCTTTGGTTTGGCAATCGGGCTGATCAGTTGCTACAAGGGCTTTTATTGTCGCAGCGGGGCCGCGGGTGTGGGGCGTGCCGCCACGGACGCTTTCGTGACGAGTTTTATCGCGATCATCGTGTCGAACTTTTTCCTGGCCAAGGTGTTCAAGGATCTGTACCCGATCCTATTCGGATACGGCTCGACCACGGCGTTCAGTGGCTAGGGGTCTTGCGGCGATCCCGCTTCTTCTGTGGCGGTCCGCGCTGATACAGCGGGGGTTTTGTTTAGGGTTGGTCGCGGGGCCTCGTCAATCTCCGGGCGGCTTTCTTCATGCCATTGGCGCAGCAGAGCCGCACTGATTGATGCGTAATGGCCGGCGTGGCGCTCCGCCAGGTCTCGCAGCGCGCCCGCTTCGGTATCTACGGCCAGCACATCCACCCGCGTACCCCGCCTCGCATCCATGATCGAGCGGATTTCCGCCGCCTGCTCCGGTGCCGGCGATCGGCCGACGACCAGCACGATGTGCTCGGGTGCACCTTCGAGAACTCGCCGCAGTGCTTCGGGTAGGTTCGCTTGGCGATACGCCCGGATCGATCCAAGAAATTGATCGAGCGCGTTGGGGTTCCAGTCGACCAGCGGTTCGGGGTTTTGCGGGAATGCGGCCGGGTCGTGATCGGTCGCAACCACTACTTGAGCGATAACGTGTGCATACGGAAATCCGGTGCCCGATGCCACAGCGTCTTTGATCAACCCCAGCCACGGGCTGCTCGCCGACGAGGCATCGACCAGCAGCGTCGCGCGACCCTCTGTCAGGATCCCCATGAAGTTCGGAGCGTCAACGAGGTAAAGATTCACTTGGGGGTCGTACCGCGACTTCGCGACTGCTTGTGCCTGCTCGATGGACTGGGTTCGCCCACTCATCCCGACGCGGATCGCGACCAGCAGCCCGGCCATCAGTGCGCCGAATCCGGTAACGAACACAATGACAACAACCAAGCGCACGCCCAACCTGCCCTTTCGTCTTGGCGGAGCCCCGGGCTCGATGGCCGGTCGTTTTGCGGCCTTGTGTTGGCGGATCTCGTTGGGCTCGACTAGCAGCGTTGCCCCGGCGCGCGTCTGCGGTTCCGTCGCCCTTGGCATTTTAAAATTTGAAGACCCCGGCGGTACCTTGGGGATCCGTGGCATCTGGCCCGGCGACGGGGCATGCGTGCTCGCCGGATCACCCGGCCTGAGCTTGTGAGGCCTCGTTGGCGGCGCGTCCGGGCGCGACTGCTTTGCCCGTTTCACTGTCTCAGCCAATTGGGGCACGGAGATGATCGTGCCGCAACCGGAACAGCGGCAAACGCCACCAGCAAATCCGGCGTCCAACAACAAGACTTCATCGCAGTGCGGGCATTTGAGCTTGATCTGGCTCATGGGCGGTGATCCTGGGGGATTCTATCGGATCGTGCCGCATCGAAGCCCAATCGTGCTACGGAAGGCTCGGCTGCCAGAGGTAGAAAAAGCCGTTGGTCGGGGCACCCGACCAGCCGGACAGATTGAATTGTGCCAAGTTGATCTGGGTAATCGGTGCGCCCGGCGGCTGCGGGCTCGACGCGAACGGTGAGCCGGCGTACTCCAGCCGGGTGTGATAAAGCACCATGTCCGCGTGATCGATCCGCGCAAGCCGCAGTGCCGCCTCGTGCGTCGATTCGAGATCGCCAACTTGATCGACCAACCCGATCCGCGTCGCGGTGACACCGCTGACAACGCGTCCATCCGTTACCAGTGCGAAGTCCGCATCCGTCAATCCCGGCCGGCTCCGCCGCACCACATCCGCGAAGCGTTCGAAAAACTCATCAACAAGCGCCTGCAGAACCTCGCGGTGCCCGTCGCTCATCGCGCCGAGCATCGACCCGGCCTCCTTGTTCGACCCGCTGGTGAACGCCTCGGCCCGCACGCCGATCCGATCCAACGCCGGCTTAAGGCTGACCGTCTGGACGATCACACCAACGCTGCCCGTTACCGCCGTCGGGTACGCCACGATCCGATCGGCTGCGCACGCCACGTAATACCCCCCGCTGGCTGCGACATCCATCATTAGGGCGACGATGGGCTTACCCGTCTCTTCCCTGAATCGCCGGACCATCCGATACATCGCGTCGCTGGCGGTGACGGCGCCGCCGGGAGTGTTCAGCCGAAGGATAATGGCCTTGACGCGGGGATCCTCGGCGGCGTGTTTCAATTTCTCGTGGAGTTGGCTGACCGGGTTGTCGCCCGTACCCAGCAGTCCCGGTTTTCGCGTGTTCAGAATGACGCCGGAGATATCGATGATCGCTACGCGGTCACTGAACCAGCGTCCGTCGTCGTGAACGACCGTTGCGCGCAATTGGCGATCAGCCGGCGAGGCCCCGACAACGAACGATGTCGGGCCGCAGCCACTGGCGAACAGCATCAGCGCGATCACCCCGAGCGCAAACCTGGTTGCTCGATTCATGACTCCTCCTGAGTTAGCCGGTTGGCGGTGAAGTTCGTGCCGTGAGTATGCGCTTCCCACCGGCGCGCATCGCCGAAACGCTTCTGGTACGCCCACCACAGGTCGAACCAGTAGGCCATAAATTGATACGGCGCGTAGCGAGCGTAGTGGGATTCGATACGGCTGTGCAGTGTCTTGGGGTTGTCCGGCGTCGGCGTGTCGAGATCCTGGCGAAAGTGCCGGTACGTCTCTGAGTCGATCGGCAGCCGGTCATACCGCCCGATGAGTTGGCACAGATTCGCGGCTGCGTACTCGCCGATGCCATAGATCCCTGTCAGCTTGCGGAAAACCTGATCCGTGGTCTTGCACTGGTCTTCAAACGTCGACAGATCCAACTCACCGCGGACGACCTGCCGGGCTGCGCGTACGATCCGTTCGGCCCGGTACCCGACCTTGCACCGCCGCTTGAGCGTATCAACCCGGACCCGCGCTAGCTGACTAGGCGTCGGGAACCCGCCGCCACCGACATGCTCGCACAACAATACATTCATCCGCATCGTGTTCGGCCAGGTCACGTTGCAACCGGTGATGGTCTTGATCAGGTCTTCAAACAAACTCGGCGATCGGAACATCCGATCGAACCGGGCTCGACGCGCCTGTGGGTGCAGCTTGTGCCACACCCCGAACGACTCGTCCAGGCGCAGCATCCGCGAAACCTGCGCTTTAAGCGATCGCCCTTCGCCACGATCAACACGGCGATCACATCGGAGGATCAGTCGCGGCGGAGCCCCGTCTTTCACAGTGATCGCGGTATGGATCAGCCGATCGCCGCTCCCGTGCAGTGGCCGGTACAACGTCCGTTCGGACGAGACCCAGTTGTTCGGTGCGAGCAGGAAGTACCCGTAGCTGCAGACCGCGCGCGGCAGATCGAATCTCTTGGGCAGTGCGATCGTCAGCGTCGAGCCGGCCGCGTAATTGGGGATCGCCATGGTGCGGAACCAACACTGGGTCTTAACTTGATCCTGGCACGCTAACGCTTGTCAATGGGTAACAGGATCGTCGCGAGCGTGTGGCAGAGGCGATCGCCGAGGCGCCGGTAGTCGTCGTAGAACTCGCGCGTCTGGCTTTGGATTTGGGCGGGCGTGTCCCCAGCCCGCATGACAATCGCGTCGTGGGCAAACGTATCCAGCCCGGCACGGTCCCACTCGAAATGATACTGGAACGCATAGGTTGTCAGCCCGACCTTAAATGCCTGGTTGCGACACATCGCTGAGCCGGCCAGCGGCGCGGCGCCCGGCGGCAGTTTGGTGACCTCCTGACCATGCAGGTGAAACTGGGTCGTCTCCCACCCGATCCCGGTGTACACCGGGTCGATCGTTCCGGGGAAGGCGAGCTTGAGATTCTGCCAGCCAACCTCCGGCTGCTCCATCGCCGCAACCGTTCCGCCGAGTGCACCCGCAATGAGCTGCGCCCCAAGACACACGCCGACAATCGGGACGTTCGCGTCATGCGCCGCACGCAGGTACGCCATCTCGTCCTCGATCCAGGGGTGCTCCACGATTTCGTCGACATTCATCGGACCACCCATGCTGACCACACCGTCAACATTGTCCAGGTCGGCCGGCACCGGCTCGCCGTCGTACAGCCTGATCGGCTGTAGCTTGTGTCCCTGTGCTTGCAGGACACCGCCCAGCACAGCCGGCCCCTCATTATCCGCATGTTGAAATACGACCAAGCTCATAGTGACGATCCAATCGATCTAGGTAGGCAGAAAGTCTGTCCGAACGCGCTGCGGGTGTCAATCTGATTCCGGGGATCGGGTTCTTTACCAATCCAGTGGCCGGCGCCAGGTATCTTCGAGCGCCTCGATCGGTTCTGAAACGATCTCATCGGGCGAGTCTGCGTCGCGCAATATCAGCCGGTCGTGGTCAGTGAACGTGCCGATCTCAGCGAATGGCAAGCCCGCCTGTTCGAGCACTCGCGTGACGCGATCGAACGTTGAGGGTAACACTTCGAGCAGGTATCGACTCGGCCCCTCCGCGAAGCACGCGACTGGCGTTGCGACTGCAGCGTCAGCATTGAATCGTCTTAGATCCAGGTCCAGCCCGATACCACCCGCGAACGCCATCTCGGCCGCGGCAACCAACAACCCGCCGTCGGAACAGTCGTGGGCGGATGCGATCAATCGATCGGCAATCATCGATGCGACCACTCGCGCGACCCGTGGGCTGATGGCGAGATCGACCCGGGGCAGCCCATGATCGGATCCGACCGCCGGGTGGACCATCGCGTAATGCGACCCACCGAGGTCGGTCGCGCGGGGGCCTACGACCAGCAGACGATTGCCCGGCGCCTTCGCATCCATCGTGACGCAGCGAGTGACATCCTGCACGATCGCCAGCGCCGAGATCAGCATCGTCGGCGGGATCGTGATCAACCTGCCGTCCTCGGTCGTGAACTGATTGCTCAGGCTGTCCTTGCCGGACACAAACGGCGCACGGTACGCCATCGCCCCGTCGTAGCAAGCCTCGGCCGCGCGCACGAGGGAGCCGAGTTGCTGCGGGTCATCGCAGTTCGGCCAACAGAAATTGTCCAGCAGATACACCCGTTCCGGATCCGCCCCCACACAGACGCAGTTGCGCACGGCTTCGTCAATTGCGGCGAGCGTCATCCAATATGAGTCACCATCGGGTCCGGCGCGATCCGTGCCGGCCGGTGGCTCGCCCAGACCCGTTTGTAATCCGCACGCCAACGCGATGCCTTTCGCGCTACCCAGCTTTGGCCGTACCACCGCGGCGTCGCTCGGTCCGGCCTGCTCGGGTCCGACCAACGGCTTAACGACGCTGCCACCCTGGACCTCGTGGTCGTACTGGCGGATGATCCAGTGCTTGCTGGCGATGTTCGGGTGGGCAAGCAGCTTGTAGAGGCTCTTCGCAATCGGCGGCGCCTTCGGGCTCGCCTTTGGTGCGCCGGTGGTTGGGCTTGCGGTAGTCGCCCACTCCGCATCGCGGACGGGCATCGGTACCCCGTCGTGAAGGAAGCCCATCGACAACCGGCCGACCTCGGTCCCGCGATACGTCAATACCAGTTGTGGTTCACCGGATGCGTCGGCCGACCCGAATTGCCCAAGGTCACAAAACTCGACGTCTTCCGCTGCACACAGCGCACGCAGTCGGTCGACGTTCCCCACCGGTACAGCCAATACCATGCGCTCCTGGGCCTCGCTGATCCAGGTCTCGGTGTAGGTCAACCCCTGGTATTTGAGCGGTGCTGTTTCAAGTGTGACCGATGCGCCTCGTTTCTCACCCATCTCACCGACCGCGCTGGAGAACCCGCCTGCGCCGCAGTCGGTCACCGCGGTGAACAGGCACCCATCGGCGTGGTCACGGGCCTGGAGCAGGACGTCCAGCGTCTTCTTCTGCGTGATAGCGTTGCCGATCTGAACAGCATGCGAAAACTCGTCCGCGTGCGTGTCGGTCAGCTCGGCGCTCGAAAACGTTGCCCCGTGGATCCCGTCGCGCCCGGTCCTGCCGCCGAGTGCGATGATCCGGTCGCCGTTCTGCGGCTCACCGAAGCACCGATCCAACGGTATCAACCCCGCGCAGCCTGCAAATACCAGTGGGTTTGCAATGTAGTTGTCGTGGAACCACACGGCCCCGTTGACCGTCGGGATCCCCATCCGGTTGCCGTAGTCGCGCACGCCCGCGACGACCTGTTCGAGCGTGCGGCGAGGCGGGATAACGCCGTTGGGCAATGGATCTGCGTCAGCCGTTCCGTCGCCGCCACGTTCAGGGTGTCCGACGCAGAACACATTCGTGTTGGCGATCGGCTTGGCCACCTGCCCCGTGCCCATGATGTCGCGGATGCACCCGCCGATCCCCGTCGCCGCGCCGCCGTACGGCTCGATCGCGCTGGGGTGGTTGTGTGTTTCGACCTTGATGCAGACCGCGTCGTCGTCGTCGAACCGGACGATCCCGGAGTTGTCGTCGAAAACGCTCACGCACCCGGCGTGGTCGGGCTCTTCCGCCATCAGTTTGCCGGTCGCAGCCGCGATGGTGGACTTGAGCAAGTTCCTGATCGTCAGCGAACCGTCCGGCTCGATGTGGTGTCCCGGGCGATCCAGCCAGTCTGTTGGTCCCGGTGTGCGCCCGTCGCCCTGCCGGTAGCGGATCGTCGCCTTGAGTGTTTTGTGGACGCAGTGTTCCGACCAGGTCTGCGCCAGTGTCTCAAGCTCGATGTCCGTTGGCTCGCGGCCGGCCTGGCGGTAGTAGTCGCGAATCGCTGTCATTTCTTCGAGGCTTAGGAACAAGTGCGCACCGCGCGAAAGCTGCGCAAGCGCATCATCATCAAGGTCTCGGATAGGCACATGGGTGAGCTTCAACTCATACGCAGATCCGGCAGCGAACCGGTCCGGGCGGTAGGGCTGGCCGTGTACCTCCTGGATGACCGGATTGGCCAATGCGGTCGTCACCCAGGCACGAACCTCGCACTCATCCAGCGACTGATTGTTTGCCGGGTAGAAGTCATACCGCAGGCCGGTGCGAACGCTGATCCCTGATGACTCGCAGTCACCAAGATTGAGCATACGCCGAGCTGCGTTGCGTGTGGATTGTGCAACTGGGTCCATCACACCGAGTTTGTAGTGCACCTCCACGACTGCCCCGCGATCCGGACGCGGCGCTACGCCGATCACCGCTTGCTGTGTGATCGGATCGGTCAGCAGTTCACCGGCGATCCGCTTGATGTGCGCTGGCTCGATCGCGCCCTCGATCAGGTAGACCCGGCCCGACCGGACTCGGCCGATCGCCGCGCCGGCTTGGTCGCTGATTGCGCGAAGGTGCCGGTGTGCCGATTCAGCGACCGGGTCGGCTTGCCCGTCACGGCCCCAGACCTCGACCCGGTGGACGCGGATGTGCGTCGGCGCGTCGGTCGTGGTTTCGAGTCTGGCTTGAGCGGGCATCGAATCTCCGTGTGGTTTGATTAGGTGGGTTGATCGGATTCCGTGTCGATCGTGGTTGACCGTGGGCCAAAGCCATGCTGATCCAACACGGCTTCGATCTGTGCCACCGGGTCGTTCGAGTCGTTCACTTGGTGCGCCAGCCATCCGCGCTGCTTCGCCGCATCAATATTTTCTATCAGATCGTCGAAGAAAACGATCTCCGCCGGTAGGACGCCGAGTGTGTGCTCGATGTGCTGGTACATCGTTACGTCGGGCTTGCGCGCCCCGATCAGGTGGCTGGCGAACCAGTGGTCGAGCCCGCGAAGCGCTTCATATGTCGCACTTGTCTGGATCGCCCGCCAGTGTTGCACATTGGTATTGGAGAGGCAGGCCGACATCATGCCCGCTTCACCGATCCGGTTGAGCAACGGTCCAACACCCGGGTACAGCCCCACGATCCAAGCGTCAATAATCGATTCGATCTGTTGGGGTGTGTGGTCGGGACTCTCGGCCGCGATCTGATCGAACAACGCCGACGGTTCCAATCGGCCGGCCTCGAACTCCTGAGCGGTCTCGATCCGCTGCGGCGTCCACGACTCGAAAAACGCAGGCACGCCACGCACACCCGCGCGATCACACGCATCCACCCAATCCGTCGCCGTCCGCACAAGGACACCGCCGAGATCGAAGCAGATCAGTTGGATCTTGGCCGTCGCCATGGGGAAGGGTCGTGGTCCAACTCGGGTTAGGTGACGACAATTGGTTCGGGGTTCGGCGTGTCCGCGACGCCTCGGGCCTGGCCATTGCCGCGGACCACCCACTTGTACGTGGTCAAGTCGGCTGCGCCCATTGGGCCGCGCGAGTGCAGCTTATCGGTGCTGATGCCGATCTCCGCACCCAGCCCGTACTCGCCGCCGTCGCTGAACCGGGTCGAGCAGTTGACCATCACGTTGGCCGAGTCCACACCCGCGATGAATCGTTCCGAAGCCGCGAGCGACTCGGTGATGATCGCATCGGTGTGCTTCGATCCGTACTGGTTGATGTGGCCAATCGCGTCGTTGATTGAGTCAACAACTCTGACCGCGACAACGAGGTCCAGGTATTCCGCGCTCCAATCGCTGTCATCAGCCATTGCCGCGTCGGGGAACGCCTGCCGCGTCGCATCGTCGCCGCGCACCTGCACACCTTTCGCAGCCAGCGCCTCGCAGACCCGCCCGAGCAGCCCGCGCTTCGCCGCATCGCGGTGCACAACGATCGTCTCCGCGGCGTTGCAGACGCCGGGCCGCTGCGTCTTGGCGTTCACACAAAGGTCAATCGCCATGCGGTCATCGGCAGCCGCATCAACATAGACATGGCAGTTGCCGGTGTAGTGTTTGATCACCGGGATGTGGGCCTGCTCAACCACCGCACGGATCAGCGACTCACCGCCGCGTGGGATCGCCAGATCGATCAACCCTTCCAGCCGCAGCAACTCGCCGACGGCCGCCCGATCGGTTGTCTCGACAAGCTGCACCGTATCCGGGTTGACGTCGGATTTGGCCAATCCATCTCGGATCAACCCTGCGATCGCCTGGTTCGAGTGCACCGCCTCCTTGCCGCCGCGGAGTATCACCGCGTTGCCGCTCTTGATGCACAGCCCCGCGGCATCCGAGGTTACATTGGGCCGGCTCTCAAAAATGATCAGTACGACGCCCAACGGTACTCGGACCTTGCTCAGCTTCAGTCCGTTCGGCCGAACATACCCCTCAATCACCTGCCCGACAGGGTCAGTCTGTTCCGCGATGCAACGCAGCGACTCAGCCATCGCCTGGATGCGCTTGTCGTCCAGCCGCAGCCGATCGACCATCGCCGGCGACAGCCCCGCCGTCTGGGCCGCGTCCAGGTCCTTGCTGTTTTGTTGTTTGATCCTGTCAGCCCCGGCAAGGATCTCGTCCGCCACCCGCTCGATAATCCCCGCACGGAGGGCCCCCGACGCCGTGGCGAGTTGCCGGGACGCCTTCTGAGCCTTCCGGGCCAAATCCAGACAGTATTGCGGCACGTCCATGCACCCATTGTAGCCGATCAATCCGCGCCTGTCGGCCGGCTCGGACGCTGATTGCGAGTCGAAATAAGTTCCTGCTGTCGCGCTTCTAGGGTGTCGCCGCGGGGGCGGTCGACCTTGGCGAGATCGTAAAGCTCAGCCTCGGGATCGCCGATTCGACCCGGACGCCGGTCGGCACATTGAAGCGCAACGGCTTGGAGGTAATGCTCGATTCGAGGTCGTCCGCGGTCAGGCGCAACTCGGCGATTACCTTCAGCTCGCCGCGTTTGATCTGCTCGATCACATCGCTCGGCCCGGATAACTCGACAGCTTCGCGGAGCACACGTGCATTGTCTTTGAGCGTCACATCAAACCGCTGCAACTCGGCCCAAGGTGCGAGTAGCAGGATCGGCACACTGTTGTGTTGGTACTGGTCGGTCTGCTTGCGGATGGTGATCGTGACGCGCGCGGTTGAGGGAGTAATCGGCGCGTTGATTCCGCGTAGCCGCTCGCGCAACCGTTGAGGGACTCCGATCGGCACGGTCAGTTCATGCGGGACATTCTCATCCAACCGTGCCAACCGGTTCGCATCGATCCGTGCCTCGAGCGCCACGTCTCCGAGGTCGCCAGCAACGCTGGCCGGCAACACCATTGTCGCCGTCGGCGGATCGATGGTGGGGGGGGTTGCCAATTGGATGTCGTCGGGCACGATCGAATCGGGCGCGATCGGGATCACCACCGGCTCGAGCCGCTCAACACGCACGTTAATGGTCGGCGGCTGCACGTCGACGATAGTCAAGCCGAGTTCGCCCAGCCGTGTCTCATCGAGCCGCTTCTTACTTAGTACGACGATCTGCTCGGGGTTGTCCGGGATCTCGCTGACGACCAACTCAATCGGCCCGCCCTCGGCCAACTGCTCAAGGGCTGCGTACTGGCTTGTCGCGCAGCGCACCGTCAGCCAAACCTGTTGCGGCCGGGCCGGCGCGATTAATAAGTCTTGCCCAGCCGTCGCAACAAACTGGACGTTCAGCGGGAACGGAGAATACGGCTTGACGTTCTCCGACTCGGCGTAGAACCAGATCAGGACCGTGATGATGGTCACGATCAGATAGGTCTCGAGTTTAGGTCGTAGTTTCGGCTCGCTCATGGTCACGGCTCAAACGGGCTTGGCCACCTCGGACGCGCGATCCCCATCGGGCTCGGGCGGCATCTCCAACTGCCCCAGGCCCTGCACCAGCAACGTGCGCAGCCGGTCGATCGACAGGTTGCGCTGCAACTGCCCGCGCTCGGCCAGGCTGACCGTCCCGGTCTCCTCGCTGACAACAATAATCAGTGCATCGGTTTCCTGAGACAGCCCGATCGCGGAGCGGTGCCTTGACCCCAATTCCGAGCTGAACTGTTCGCCCTCTGCCAGCGGGAACTGCACACCCGCGGCGACGATCCGGTCCGCATGAATCACCACGCCCATGTCGTGCAACGCGCTACCCGGCCAAAAGATGGTGCTCAGCAGGTTACTGCTCACGTCCGCGTTGAGCTTAGTCCCCGCTTCGACCACGCCGCCAAGCCCTACATTCCGCTCGATCGCGACCAGCGCACCGACCTTGTTCTTGCTCAGGTACGTCACCGCGCTGAGCAGCTCCTCGATTACACGCGCCTTGCGCAGCCCACCGGTGCGGAACAGCCTGGCCTCTCCGAGACGGACCAACGCCCGGCGAAGCTCGGGTTGGAACACGATCACCAATGCGATCGACGCGGCCCCGACGAAGTTGCGGTACAAAAAGTTCAGCCGCTCGAACGTCTCCTCGCTGCCGAGCACCTTGATCGACAGCGTCGCGATCACCAGGACCAACGCGACACCCTTGATTACCCTGGCGCCGCGCGTCCCGCGCAAGAACCGCAGCACGACATAGACCAGCGCCCAGATCGCAGCCATCTCAAGCAGCACCACCCACGCCGGGTAGGTCTGCACCCGCCTTGAGAGGTCGCCCAATCGATCAAGCAGTGTGTTGCTGTCCACGAAATCGTTGCATCCATGTCGCCCGCCGCGTGCCGCACGCCTTGAGCGGCATATCGGACAGCGGGGGTTGACCGGGTATTCTATCGGCTGTTCCGGGCGGGGATACCGAAAACCGCGATGTGGGGATCGCGGGGTGGGGATAACGCACCGGGACCACCGCTTGATCCGTGCTCCTTACAGTCATTCCACGGGATCTGGTGCTTGCGGCTCGCCATCCACAACCATCGCCCCGGTGTGCATCGCCAACAACTGATCTAGCTGCCGCTGCCCGATCCGCACGGTGAACACGGTTTCGTCGTCGCGGTACTCGCTGTGCAGGATGTCGCCTGCCCGGTCCAGGAAGTGCATCGCCTTACCGTCGCTGGGTGTGATCCGCAGTGTGACCTGACGCACCGGCCCGCGCATCGCGCTGCGGACGCGCTCGACCAACCGATCCGTGTCCCGCCCGGTCTTGGCGCTGATCGCCAGGCACCCTGGGTCCTGCCGCTGGAACACCAGCAGGTCCGCGTTGTGTTCGAGCAGGTCGACCTTATTCAGCACCAGCACCCGCGGCTGGTCTGTCACTCCGATATCTGACAGCACATCCGACACCGTCTGCCACTGCTGCAGCGCTCGCGGGTGCGCCGCGTCCAACACAACAAGTAAAAGGTCGCTGTGGATCGCCTCTTCAAGCGTTGCCCGGAAACTCGCGACCAGGTGGTGGGGGAGGTTGCGTACGAACCCGACCGTGTCGGAAAGCATCACCGTATCCCCGCTACCCAAATCCCACCGCCGCGTCCGCGTTGACAGCGTGGCGAACAGTTTGTCGTCCGCGTACGCGTCGCCGTCGGTGAGTGTGTTAAAGAGTGTGCTCTTTCCGGCGTTGGTGTAACCGACCAACCCGACCGTGAAAAAGTCGCGGTTGCGCTTGGCCACCTGCCGGGTCTTGCGCTGCTGCACCATCCGAATCTGTTTCTTCAGCTCACTCTTCTTGCGCTGAACGATCCGCCGGTCGATCTCGAGCTGCTGCTCGCCCGGCCCGCGCGTCCCGATCCCCGCGGGCGCCCCGCCGACGATGCGCTCCAGGTGGCTCCACATCGCGCGCAGCCGCGGGTAGGTGTATTCGAGTTGCGCGAGTTCCACCTGCAGCTTTGCCTCATGCGTTTGCGCGCGCGCAGCGAAGATGTCGAGGATCAGTTCGCTGCGGTCAAGCACCTTGCACTCGGTGATCTTCTCGATATTCCCGATCTGCGACGGTGAAAGGTCGTTGTCGAAGATCACCACATCGGCCTTCGCGGTCCGAACCATTTCCGCCAGATCCCGGGTCTTGCCCGATCCGATAAACGTCGCCGGGTTCGGCTTGATCCGGTTCTGCATCAACTCGTCGACGGTCACCGCCCCAGCCGTATCCGCCAGGCTGCGCAGCTCGCCCAGCGGGTCGTGCGGATCGGTCTCTGCCCCGGGCAGCAGACACGCCACGAGCACCGCACGCTCGCGCTGCACGCTGAGGTTGTCACGCTTTGATTCGCTCAACGCGTCGCCTCGCTCACGCCGGGCGCATTTCCGGACCGATCACTCATCGGTCACACACCCTTCCGACGCGCTGGTCACAACCTTGATGTACTTGTACAGCGTGCCCGATGTGGCTTTGTAAGGCGGCGCCTTCCACACCGCCCGCCGCGCCGCCAACTCGTCATCAGATAGGTCCACCGCGATCAGGTTGCGCTCCGCATCGATCGTCAGCCGATCCCCATCGCGGATCAGCGCGATCGCCCCGCCTTCCTGCGCCTCGGGCGTGATGTGTCCTACGATAAACCCGTGCGATCCGCCGGAGAACCGACCATCCGTCAGCAGCGCGACGTCCGCACCGAGCCCCGCGCCCATGATCGCCGATGTCGGCGTGAGCATCTCCGGCATCCCAGGTCCGCCCTTGGGCCCTTCGTACCGGATCACCACGATGTCACCTTTGACGATCTTCTTGTCCTCGAGCGCCCGCAGCATGTCCTCTTCGCAGTCGTAGCACTTGGCCGGGCCGTCAAAGCGCAACCCCTCCTTGCCCGTGATCTTCGCGACGGCGCCCTCCGGCGCGAGGTTGCCCTTAAGGATCTGGATGTGCCCGCTCGCCTTGATCGGATTCTCGAACGGGCGAACAACCTCCTGCCCCGCGGACAACCCCGGCAGTGACGCAAGATTTTCCCCAAGCGTCTTGCCTGTGATCGTCATGCAATCACCATCCATCAGCCCTCCTTCCAGGAGCATCTTCATTACCCCGGGTGTCCCGCCGACGTTGTGCAGATCTTCCTGCACATACCTGCCCGACGGCTTGAGATCAGCCAGCATCGGCACGCGGTCGCTGACGACCTGGAAGTCGTCGAGTGTCAGCGGCACGCCGACGGACTTCGCAATGGCGATCAGGTGCAGCACCGCGTTGGTCGAACCACCGAGTGCGGTCACGACCACCATTGCATTCTCGAAGGCTGCCTGCGTCATGATGTCACGTGGCTTGAGGTCGCGTTCGAGCAGATTCAAAACCACCTGGCCCGCAGCCAAGCATTCTTCGATCTTCTTCGGGTCTTCCGCCGGGATCGATGCGCTATAAGGCAGCGACATCCCCAACGCCTCAATTGCCGACGCGATCGTGTTGGCCGTATACATCCCCCCGCACGCCCCCGCGCCTGGGCATGCGTTGCGCACGATCTCGCTGCGCGTCGACTCATCGATCGCCCCGGTGATGAACTGCCCATACGACTGAAACGCCGAGACGATATCCACCGGGTCCTTCCCGCAGTGTCCCGCGCGGATCGTCCCCCCGTAGATCATCATCGCTGGGCGGTTCAGCCGGCCCATCGCGATCAGGCAGCCGGGCATGTTCTTGTCGCAGCCGGGCAGCGACACGTTCGCGTCGTACCACTGCGCCGACATCACCGTCTCGATCGAGTCCGCGATCAGGTCACGCGATTGCAGCGAGAAGCTCATCCCCTCAGTGCCCATCGAGATCCCGTCGCTCACACCGATCGTGTTGAACCGCATCCCGACCAGCCCGGCCTGCGTGACACCCTCCTTGACCTTCGCCGCCAGGTCGTTCAGGTGCATGTTGCACGTGTTGCCCTCGTACCACACGCTCGATATCCCGACCTGAGCCTTGCCCATGTCCTCGGGCGTAAGCCCCGTCCCGTAGAGCATCGCCTGCGACGCTCCCTGCGACTTCGGCTGTGTGATCCGGCTGCTGTACTTGTTCAGTTTTGATTGATTCGCCATTGGAAATCCCAGTTTTGAAAGCCCGCCCGATTCTACAGTCTCCTATGCACCGAGCAGAGACCACGCTTACCGAACAGGCCTGAGCCTTATTCAGGGAAGGACAAATTTATGCATCGATCAACCATCGCGCGTCACATTATTGGCTTTCTAACGCGGTCAGGTGCAGACGATCGCCGCACCGCCGCCGGCGAGCGGGTGCCCGACGCGATGTGCGAATCGCTCGAGCCCCGCATGCTGCTCTCAAGCGTCGCGGCGTTTTCTCCAATGAACCTTGGGCCCGCCCCGGCCCACCCGCAGCCACCGTCCGTGATCGTCCAGCCGGTGAACCCGGGGCGCGTCCCCGTCAGTAGCATCGGCCAACCGGGAGCGACGCAGCGGGCCGTCTGGATGTGGGGCGCCGAGATGCTCGACGCCGTGAATAACCCGGTGTACCGCGACGGCGCGATCGACTTCCTGGAAGACAAAGCCATCACCACCGTGTACCTCTACGCGGCTGAGGTCTTCGAGTCCGGCGCCTCGCAGGGCAATCCCCTGGCCGATCAGCCGGCCGCCTACGCGGCGCTGGTATCCAGCCTCCACGACAACGGCCTGGAAGTCTACGCCCTGCTCGACTCAGTTGACGTGGGCACGACCGTCAAGCTGGTCAGCGATTTCCAAGCCGTGCTCGACTACAACTCCCAGGCCACGGTGAGCGGCCGGTTCGACGGGTTCAACTTCGACATCGAGCCATGGAAGGACAACCAAGGGTGGGACGCGAACCGCGCTGCGCTCTCGCAGGACTACCTGGACATGGCCGCCGTGATGATGCAGATGAAGCAAGCCTATGAGCCGTCGCTTGTCGCCGGCCCCGCGATCGCGTTCTGGTTCGACGACTACAGCATCACGTGGAACGGCTCAACAAGGCCGATGAACGAGCACGTCCAGTCCCTCTTCGATTACGCCACCATCATGGATTACCGCGACACGGTCCTTGGCGACGACGGGATCCTATTCCACGCACAGAACGAGATCGGCTTCGCCAGTCAGATCGGCAAACCACTCGTGATCGGCGTCGAGACCAAAGCCGACGAGCTCGACAAGCTGACATTCTTCGAAGAGGGTGAGGCCTACATGGACCAGCAGCTTCAAACAGTGGCGATGGGTCTGCAGAACAACACCGCGTTCGCCGGTTTCGCCATACACGACTTCGCCGGCTACACCGAACTGGCCGGCGTCACGATCCCGCATACCAACACAGTGGTCGTCCTGCCCGATCTGAAGGTCAAGTACCCCTTCGACGTCGATCCCGATCCGCCCAAACCCTGGTGGGAGGCCGTCCTGCTCAGAAACCAGAAGGTGCTCATCACGAAATAGCTTGTCGACGTTCTGCAGCCGGCGGACTCTCTCGATCCCGGGCGCCGGCTAGGGCCTCCTCGCCGATCCTCGATTCGCCAGCGCGATCACTGCTGACGAGAAGGTCTTGGAGATGCCGAGGCTGGGCCTGTCCGCCACCGCGTAGAGTAAGTAACCCCCCGCGAGCGAGACAGCCATGGTGAGTAACACGGAGGTGGCGGCTGATGCCGCATGAGGCAGCGTGCCGCGGGTGTAGAGCGTGACCCAGCAGCCGAAGCTGCAGATAAGAGGGAAGTGGCACAGGTACAGCCCGAAGGAAATCTTGCCCAGGAACACCGGAAGCCGGCGAGAGAACGCGGCGTTGATCGGCTCAGAGAAAAGAACCCAGAACGAAACCAGCAACGCCAGCAGCAGGTGCAGCACGCCGCCGTGGTTGGGCAGCCCGATCAACATCATCAGTGCCGCGGTGCCCGTGATGCTAACGACGCGACTGGCGCGAAGCACGCCGATCCATGCCAGCCCGCGATCGCTCACCCACCGCGGTAGATGATCCCTCAGAACATACCCGTCGCACAGAAAGATCCCGGCGACGAAGGCGTTCAGCCAGTGTTTGCCCAGCCCCCAGATGACAATCGCGCAGACGGTATAAGCGAACCACCGCCATCGCTTGTTCGCGAACAGCGCGAGGAAGCCGAACAGGAACAGAGACCCGTACAGCTCCTTCTCCATCGTCCAGAGCACGGTATTGTAGGTCGTCGTCAGATTGAACGAAAAAATGATTCCCACAGTGCGCTAAACGCCGCGACGCCGGCGCTAGGCTCGAACCCGTAGTAGGAATCCAGCAGCCCGCCCTCGATCGGCGGCCCGTAAAACTTAGCCAATTGGTGGTTGTACATCAGGCCGCACGCGTGGATCGTATACGCGAGCACGACCGACGCGGCGGCGGGGATCATCAGCCGGGGATACCGCCGCAGCGCCGCCTCGGCCAGGTAATCCTGCGGGGCCGCGCCGGCGTCCTTGCGGTACGCCGTGAATGTCCTTATGGAAAGGACGAATGCGGACATCACCCAGAACACCCACACCGCGAAGTCGCCGTCATAGAGCGACGCGAGAAACGCCCGAATGGGCACAGCGAGTGAGACCGGCCACGACGCGAACGCGGCTGCCAACAGCGAATCAGGATCGGCGGGAAACAGCATCCGCAAGTGATAGATCAGCACGACGAACGCCGCGATTCCACGCAGGTCTTCGAACTCGAGAAGTTTTTTTGATGGCCTGGACATGAGCGGTGGTGCAATATTGCCGGTATCCGGGGGTTCCAGGGTCTCGATGGCCTTCTATCGGGTGTTGGTGGATCGAGCCTTTCGCCTGCGAACGACCAATATGGCTGAAGGTCGGTCGACGATCTCACCGCCGGCGATCGTTTTGCCAACCAGACCGGTACTCAGCTCGCCACCGGCGTCGAGAGGGGCAATGCCGGGCTGAATAAGCTCGTGCTCTTCGAAGAGAGCGAGGCCAACATGGACCATCAACTCGACGCCGTCGCGCTCGGCTTCGGCGACAACACCGCCTACGCTGGCGTCGCCCTCTACGACTTCGCCGGCTATGCCGACCTCGCCGACGTCACAATCCCCCACCAGCGCGACGCGGTGATCCTGCCCGACCTCAAGGTGAAGTACCCCTTTGAGTACGATCCCAAGCCCCTCAAGCCCTGGTGGCAGGTGGCCCTGCCAAAATCCCACGAGTCCTGACCCCATGGTAGTCCCGCGTCGTCGTGCAGGGCACCTACGGCCGACCGGGCATCGCCCAACTACTAGCAGGCGCCGCCGGTGATTCATTCGGTCTCCTTTAGCTTCGAGCCGGGGTGCATGGACGAGTCCGGCGACAAGTTCGGCGGTGTATCGCGTTGCCCGATGACGCTCGCAGCCTTTGTCGTCGCGGCGATGATCGCCGACGACAAGGCTTTGGATATCCCTAGGCTTGGCTTGTCGGCCACGCGATATAGGATGAAACCGCCGAGCAAGGAGAGTATGACTGAGAAGAACGACGAAATAAGGATCGCTGAGGAATGCGGGATGGATTGTCGTACACAGGCGAGGTACGACCAACATCCGAAGCTGCACAGGATCGGCCAGTGGCACAGGTAGAGCCCAAAAGAGATTTTTCCCAGGAACACTGGAATCGGGCGGGAGAGCGCCGCTCTTAGCGGTGCGGAGAACAATACCCAGAACGAGAGCAACACCGCAAGCGAAATGTTAGCGCTGACGCCCGGTTTTAACCTACCGATCGCGATCAGGATCACGACCGTCACGCCCAGTGATACTGCTCGACTAGTCTGCAGACGGCCGACCATGCTCCGCCATGAATACGGGAAGCAGCCGAGCACCCAGGATCGATTGCAGTAGGCGTCACAGAGCGCGATGCCCAGGACAAATGCGTTGAGCCAGTGTATCCCCAGCCGGCGCAGCACATAGACGGCGGCTATGTAGCCGAGCGGGCGCCACCTGATCCCCGCGTACACCGCCAAGAACCCGAAGAGGAAGAACGACCCGTACAGCTCCTTCTCCATTGTCCAGAGGACGGTATTGTAACTGGACGTAATATCAAACGAGAAAAAAGTTGCCCACACGGCACCGCCGACGGCGTCGGTGAAGTCCGCATCGAACTGATAGAACGACGCGAGTGCCCCGTTCGAATACGGTGGCCCAAAGTATTGAGCCAGATCGTCATTATGCATCCATCCCAATTGATGGAGCACGTAGGCGAAGATCACCGACGCGGTCGCTGGGATCATCAAGCGGGGGTATCGTCGCAACGCCGCTTCGGACAGGTGTTCTCCGGGGCGGCTGCTATTACTCTGAGCTTCTTTCCGGAAGGTCCGAAGCGATAACACGAACGCAGACATCACCCAGAACACGGCAATAGCGATGTAACCGTCGAAGGTTACTGCTGCCAGAGCGCAGACAATCGGTCGCAAGAACGTGGGAATCCATTGGAAGTAATTCTCCAGTGCCTCATAAGGATGAATGCTGAAGATCTGGACCAGATGATGGAAGACGACTACTACGGCTGCGATGCCCCGCAGGCCCTCGAACTCCAGTAGACGTCGCGAGGGATTGGGCATGGGTAGACTGGCCAACCTGTTCTGGATCAATCGGTCAAGACGGCAGCTCAAAATGAGGGCTTGTGGACCTTTACTGCCTGGGTGGGTTCACGCAGGCAATGGCTCTGCTGTCGCGGATTCTGTGGGTTCCACGATCAGCTTTTGTAGGTATTCCGGCTCGTTGCGCGCGACCCAGGAGCGAAATGCCTCCTCTTCGTCCACGCGGCCGGCCAGGTAGTGGTCGATCAGGCTTTTGATTGACAGGTGAACCCGGTCGGCGAGTACTTTCTTCGCGATCACCTCCCCGAACTTCGGGTCGCTGCCCAGACCCGCGCCGAGCGTCACGTTGTACCCGTCCACCTTGCTCGGTTTGCCGTTCTCATCTGGCCGGCTCGCGTCGCGTGCCGGGATCCCCGTCAGCCCGATATCACAGATCTGATACTGCGCACAAGCGTTCGGGCAGCCGGTGAAGCTGATCATCAGCGGCTGATCCAACTCGGTGTTGCCCTCCAGCCATCGCAGCACCCTGCCCGCACGGGCTTTGGTCTCGACCACCGCTAGGTTGCAGAACTCCGCGCCGGTGCAACTGATCAATGTCGTGCGCAACGAATGGGCTTGAGTGGCCAGCCCCGCATCGTCCAGCGCCGCGCACAGCGGCTGGACATTCTCAGCCGGGACGTCAAGGATCAGCGCGTTCTGCTTGCCCGTCAGCCGTATCCGTTTCTCGCCCTCTGAGAACCGGTCGGCCAGGTCGGCGATCGCAGCCATGTCGCGCGCCGTCCACCTCCCACGCTCGATCGGAATCCCGACGTAGTGGCGTCCGTCTTTCTGCTCGCCCACGCCGACGTGATCGCTGTGCACCGCTGGGGGGTGCAGCAGGGTGTCATCGTGCTCCAACTCATAACCGAGGATCCCCTCGATCGTGTCACGCGTCCACTGCCAACCCTTATCCGCGACGAGGAACTTCAGCCGCGCCCGTGTCCGCTTCTCGCGATACCCGTGATCGCGAAAAAGCACCGCCACCGCTCGGGCTACGTCCAACACCTGATCCGGCCGAACAAACGCACGCAGCGGTTGCCCAAAGTGTGGTGTCGACGACAACCCACCGCCGACCATCAACCCATACCCGGTCTCGCCGTTGGCCCGCCTTACCCCGTACAGCCCAAAGTCATTGATCTGCGGCTGGTGGCAGTGGATCGAGCAGCCACCCACTGCCGATTTGTATTTCCGTGGCAGGTTCGAGTATTCGTGCTCGCCTTGCGCGTACAGGTCAGCCACGGCCCGGACGGCCTGGGACGCGTCGATGATCTCGTCCTTGAGCACCCCGGCTAGCGGGCACCCGATCACGTTTCGTGGCACATCCCCACAGGCGAACTGGCTGCTCATCCCCATCGCCTCAAGCCGTTCAAAAATCGGCTTGATGTCCTCGATCCGCAGCCAGTGCAACTGGATCGTCTGGCGCGTCGTAATATCGCCGAACCCCCGGGCGTACCGCTCGGTCAGCTCACTGATCCCGCGCAGCTGTGCTGGGTCGGTCTGCCCGCCGGGGATCTTCAGCCGGAGCATGAAGTGCCCGGTATTGGGCTTTTGCCGGTACACGCCGAACCACTTGAACCGCTGTTCGAGGTCGCCGGCCTCGATGGCCGCATAATCCCCGCCCTCGGAGTAGCGCATCAGGTCCGCAAGCACGTCAAAACCGTCTTTTTCTTGCTTTAGAACTTCAACCGGATTGGGTCTGGCGGGCATAACAGTCACCTGATCGGATCATATCGGACTCGGTTACCCCGGACCACTATGAACGCAAATGTAGTTTCTTCGCCCGATAATACGTGTCCGATTGGGTTCACAAGCAATCCCCGAACGCCCCGCAGACATCCATCGTAGACACGGGTAGGGGGTTTGGGCGATAATAGATCGCTTTTCTACCCGCCCGCCGTGCCGATCGCAGCCGGCTGACGACGGGGGAGCAAGCAGCAGGAGACGAGTGGAGGCCGAGACCTTCAAACTCATGCGTCGACAGGGTGTTGCGTTGCGTTCCCGGCGCTCGGTCCAATTGCCCCGCGTACAAGTAATGGCCAACGGATCGACGACCGATGTTAGCTGTAATCAGCAACCGATTTAAGGAATCATCAAATGCGCATCACCATGGTGGGTACGGGTTATGTGGGCCTGGTTACGGGCACGTGCTTCGCGAATACTGGCAACCACGTGACCTGTCTGGACGTTGACCGCACCAAGATCGAGAAGCTCAACAAGGGCATCTCGCCGATCTACGAGCCCGGCCTGGATGAGCTGATCCAGCGCAACACCAAAGCCGGCCGCCTGCAATTCACGACCGATAAGCAGGCCGCCTACCGCGACGCCGAGGTGATCTTCATCTGCGTCGGCACGCCCAGCGACGAGCGCGGCCACGCCGATCTCAAGTATGTCCTCGCGGCCGCCTCCGATATCGGCGAAGCCATCGAGAGCGCGTCCGGCCCGTCCGGCGGTGCCGAGGGCGAGCGCCGCGCCAAGATCATCGTCATCAAATCCACCGTCCCCGTCGGAACCAACGCGAAAGTCAAAGCCGCCATTGCCGCGAAGACCGACAAGCCCTTCCGCATGGGCTCGAACCCCGAGTTCCTCAAAGAAGGCGCCGCCATTAACGACTTCAACAAGCCCGACCGCGTCGTCATTGGCTGCGAGGACAAGGGCACCGGCGACCGGATGCGCGACCTCTACGAGCCGTTCGTCCGCCAGGGCAATCCGATTTTCATCATGGACATCCCGTCCGCCGAGATGGTCAAGTATGCGGCCAACGCGATGCTCGCGACCAAGATCAGCTTCATCAACGAGATCGCCAATCTCTGCGAGTCCTACGGCGCCGACGTCGACGAGGTCCGCCGCGGGATGTGCTCCGACAAGCGCATCGGCAACCAGTTCCTCTACCCCGGTCTGGGTTATGGCGGCTCGTGCTTCCCCAAGGACGTGCTCGCCGTGATCTCGATGGGTGAGACAGCCGACACGCCGGCGCACCTGCTCGACTCGGTTCACAAGGTCAACCAGGCGCAGCGCGGCGCGTTCATGAATAAGATCGATCAGCACTTCCAGGGCGACCTGACCGGCAAGAAAATCGCCGTTTGGGGCATCGCCTTCAAGCCCGGCACCGACGACGTGCGCGAGGCCCCGTCGATCACACTCATGCAGCACATGCTCGAGCGCGGCGCGACCGTCACCGCGTTCGACTCCGTCGCCGAGGAGACCTGCCGCGAAGTCCTGGCCGACAGCGTCAAGTACGCCGGCGACCCGATGGACGCGCTCGACGGCGCCGACGCCCTGGTCATCTGCACCGACTGGGACGAGTTCAAGCACCCTGACTTCGATCAGATCAAGCAACGCATGAACCAACCGGTGATCTTCGACGGCCGCAATGTCTACCGCCTCGAGACCATGCAGGAAGCGGGCTTCGTCTACTACTCCGTAGGCCGCGCCACCGTCAACGCTATCGAATCCGAGTCGACGCCAGCGCCGACCCCGGTCCCGGCTGGCACCGCGTCCTAGACGCGCCTAGAATCCCCCGGTTCTTGGAACGTGTTCTTTGAAAACTGGGGCCGACCGGTATCGACCGGACAGGGAAGGTTCGTCGTGGCGCGCCCAGGTGTACGTAGGCCTGGCTAAACCACGTACAAAATTTTAATTGCTGACAACTCTGTTGTTGGTCGGATCGGCTTTGATAGCCCGATCCGCCTGGCCGCCTAACTAGTGGCCGTGATCGTGGGCGACCGCCCGTAAGAACCCGCGATCATAGACTCATCGGGCTCGCCCAAGCGTGACGCCGTGGCGCGCACAGGCTAAAAAACACCAGGGCTGGGTCGGGCGCACGCTGTCGCTGGCGGGCGCCAAACCAAGACTAAATCAACGACTATGCGTGTAGAAGCGGCGAAGTGACTGTCTCGGGACGGGGGTTCGATTCCCCCCGGCTCCATTATATTTCTGATTTTAGCGTTTGTCGGTGATTGCGCGCAGGCGTGCGGCCAGGACGCCGACATAGGGTTCCTTCAAAATTGTGTCGTGGTTGCCGGGAATGCGTTCGATGCGCACGCCGTCTTGGGCGATCGGCTGCCAACCCAGGTGGTCGGGGCTGGCCATGAGCAGCGGTGGTGTGCGCGCACGGAAGAGCGTGAGCCGCCCCGTGTATGGCGGGGGGTCGTACTGGAGGCCGGCTTGATACTGCACCTGCATGAAGCGCCGCCGCCAGTCCGGTAGGTCGCGGACGCCGAACACGGCTTGGAGATCGATCTGAGGCGTGGACGGTGATGGTTGTCTGGCGATTCGGGTGCGGACCCGTCGCCACCATCCGCGCATCTTCCCTATCAAGCGGTTGGCCATGCGCTTCGGCGGTGTCCGCAACAGGTCGTCGAGGACCCACCACGGCACGGCACGCAGGAAGTGCGGGATTACCTTGAGCCTGCTTAGCCCGGTCAGGCGTTCGATCGGGCGGGGGCCGGTGTCTAAGATTGCGAGTATCGCGACTTGCTCGTCGGACTCGGTCAACAGCCGCGCCATCTCATACGCGACCAGGCCGCCGAGCGAATACCCGCCGAGGTGGTAGGGCCCGTTGGGTGAGACCGCGCGGATTGCCCGCAGGTAGCGCTTAGCCATCGAGGTGACGTCGGTGTCCGGCTCGGCGTTGCCGTCGCGGCCGGCCGCTTGAAGCCCGTATATCGGCTGATCGGGGGCGAGGCGCTTCGCCAGGTCGACCAGAAAGAACACATCGCCACCCAGGCCGTGGACGAAGAAAAACGGCGGCTTGTCGCCCCGGGGCTGTAGCGGGATGAGTGAACGCGAGCTATCGATATCAACGCCACCGCTGTCGTCAATCGCGATGGCGAGCTGTGCGATTGTCGGGTATTGGAACAGCGTCGCGATCGGCAGGTCTTGGCCGAGTGCCTCTTGGATTCTAGTGAACACCCGGACGGCTTGGAGGGAGTGGCCGCCGAGCTCAAAGTAATCGTCGTGGATACCGATCCGCTTACGTTTGAGCACCTCGGACCAGATCTCGGTGAGCTTGTGCTCGGTGTTGCTGCGTGGCGCGACGTAGGGCTTCTCGTCCGACGGCTGTGCGACACCGGGGGCGGGCAGGGCGTCGTGGTCGACCTTCCCGTTCGCGGTAGTCGGTAATGAATCCATCGGGACAAACACCGACGGGATCATGTACTCGGGTAACTGGTTCTTGAGAAAGGTGCGCAACTCGGCGGTGTCAGGCTGTTGACCGTCGGCGGTCACGACGTATGCGACAAGCGCGGGCTCATCGTGGAGCTCGGCGCGGAGGGTGACGGTGTTTTGTCGGATCGACGGGTGGCGGCTCAACGCCTCAATGATCTCGCCGGGCTCGATCCTAAAGCCACGGAGCTTGATCTGCCGGTCCATGCGGCCGAGATACTCGATCCGCCCGTCTTGCAAGCGACGACACAGATCGCCGGTGCGGTACAGGCGGCTGCCCGGGCCGGCTGCGAACGGGTCGGTAACGAACCGTTGTGCCGTAAGGTCCGGTTGATCCAAATATCCCTCGGCCAGGCCCTCGCCGCCGATGTAGAGTTCGCCCGGGACGCCGATCGGCTGGAGGTTGCGCTCGCCGTCAAGGACGTACAACTGAGTGTTGCAGATCGGCCTGCCGATCGTGATCGGAGGCCTGGAGGACTGCACACGATCGACGGAGGACCAGATCGTGGTTTCGGTTGGGCCGTACATGTTCCACAACTCGGCCGATCGTTCGATCAGCGGGTGGACGAGGTCTCGCGGCATCGCCTCGCCGCCGCAGAGGATCCGCAGGCGGCCACCGCCCCGCCAGCCCGCATCGATCATCATCCGCCAGGTCGCGGGCGTTGCCTGCATGACGGTCGCGTGGTGGCTTTCGATCACTTCGGTCAATCGCCGCCCGTCGGAGGCGGTATCGCGGTCGACCAATGCGACGCATCCGCCAACGGTCAGCGGCAGAAACAACTCGAGCCCGGCGATGTCGAACGAGAGTGTGGTCACCGCGAGCATGACGTCGTCGCGATTGAACCCCGGTGACTTCGCCATCGACATCAGGAAGTTGGTCAGCGCCCGGTGGGGGACGGCCACGCCCTTGGGTCGGCCGGTCGAGCCGGAGGTAAAGATCACGTAAGCCAACTCAGATGCGCTTGCAGCGGTGGGGGGGGCGGTGGTCGGGCGATTGGCGAGGCGGTCGACGATTGAGTCTAGGAAGAGCAGCGTAACGTCCGAATCGGGCAGGCGCTCGCGCAATGGTTCTTCGGTGAGGATGGCTACCAGGCCGCTATCCTCCACCATCATTTCCAGGCGCAGGATGGGGTATGCGGGATCCATCGGGACGTACGCGCACCTCGCTTTCATGACGGCGAGTAGTGCGACCAGCATCCGCGGTGAGCGGTTGACGCAAACCCCGACCAGTGACCCGGCCGCGATGCCGCGATCGGTTAGCTTGTGCGCGAGTTGGTTCGCGGCGTCGTTGAGTTGTCCGTATGTCACCCGCTCGTCATGGAAGGTGACGGCGACGCGGTCGGGAGACCGGCGGGCGTGTTCTTCGAACAGCCGGAAGAATGGCTCGCCCGGATCGATACCGCCAGTGTCGGATTGGCCGGCGTCTTGTAAGAGTTGCCTGTTTTCATCGTCGGTCAGCAGATTGAGGTTGTCGATCGGCCGGTCGGGATCGGAGACGATCGATGCCAGCAACTGGTGGTAGTGGCCGAGCAAGCGATCAATCGTCTCTTCACGGAACAGCGCGGTGTTGTACTCGATACACACATCGAGGTGGGGCTGCTGATCGTCAACGGACACCGCCAGATCAAACTTGGCGACGCCGTGATCAAGCTCCTGCATCTCGACTGTGATCCCGGGCAGGTCGAGCGTGTCGCGCTGCGCCTCTTTGAGCGAAAACATGACCTGGAACAGTGGGCTGTGGCTCAGGTCCCGCTTGGGTTGCAGGTGTTCGACAAGACGCTCAAACGGGATGGCCTGATTCGCATAGGCGTGCAGCGTCGTCTCGCGGACGCGCGCGAGGAAATCGCGGAACGTCGGGTTGCCGGAAAGATCAGCACGCAGGACGAGAGTGTTGACGAAGAATCCGATCAGCGATTCAACCTCGGTCCGCTCGCGCCCCGCGACCGGTGATCCGATGAGAATGTCGTCGCGGCCGGTGTATCGGTGGATCAGTATGTCGAACGCGGCCAACAAAGCCATGAACAATGTCGCCTGCTCACGACGGGCGAGGCACTTGATCTGATCGGACAGCGCTGCGGGCAGGCGCAGCGATCGCCGCTCGCCCTGGAAGGCCTGCAGCTTCGGCCGTGGGAAGTCGGCCGGCAATTCCAGCACCTGCGGGGCACCGTTCAACTGCTTTTTCCAATACTCCCAAAGCGGCTCCAACGCGTCATCGGTCAGCCAACGGTTCTGCCAACTCGCGAAGTCCGCGTACTGGATGGGAAGTGGTTGCAGGGACGGCGCGGTCGCATCTGTGTGCGCGCGGTACAGCGCCGTGAGTTCCTGGAACAACACGCCCATCGACCACTCATCGCCGACGATGTGGTGCATGCTCAGGATCAGGGATTGGCGGGTTTCCGTGATGCGTACGAGAGTCGGCCTAAAGAGCGGGCCGGTCGACAGGTCGTACGGCTCGCGGACGACCCGGCGGATCTCCCGAGCGGCCTGCTTATCCGCATCGGCTTCGGGCAGGTCGCGATAGTCCACCGTCCGCAGCGGCGATCCGGTGTGTGCGGCGACGATCTGTTGTGGCTGATCGCCATCCCCTTGGAAGATCGTGCGGAGGACATCGTGCCGCTGGTAGATCTCGTCGATACAGCGATCCAGTATGGGTACGTCGAGTTGGCCGGTCAGGTCAACCCTGAGCGAGTAGTTGTAGATGGTCCGGTCGGCTTCGAAGCGATCGAGGAACCACAGGCGGCGCTGAGCGTACGACAGCGGCAGCGGCTGATCTCGGCTGACTGGTTCGATCGTGGGAGCTTCGGTTCGTCGGGGGCTGACGCAGCGGTCGAGGTGCCGGGCGAGTTGCGCGACCGTCGGGTTGGACAGGAAATCCTTCAGCGACAACTCGACACCAAACGTGTCGCGCAATCGTGAGACGGCGCGGGTGGCGAGCAGGGACTGCCCGCCGAGGTCGAAAAAGTGATCCGTGCGGTTGATCTCGGAGATCCCCAGCACGAGGCACCAGACAGACGTCACGACCTCCTCGGTCGCGGTGCGTGGCGGTTTCTCGGCCGGGTCGGTGTCGGTGGGGCGCACGGCTGATGCCCTCAGCGCAGTGCGGTCGACTTTCCCGTTGGGTGTTCGCGGGATGTCGTCGAGCGTGACGAACCCGGTGGGCACCATGTACTCGGGCAGCCGCGCACGCAGGTACTCGCGCAGAGCTTCGGCCGTCGGTGGGTCGTCCGCCGCCGGCACGACGTAGGCGACCAACCGATTGGGCGACCCGTCACCCCGGTCGGCGTCGTGCGCGGCGGTCGCCTGATCCAGACGTTCCGCGAGCGCGGCGCGCTGGGCCTGGGATAGGGACGAGATGAGGGCTCGGAGGTCCATAGACGGTTCTGTATTAAGCGCGATTGCGTGTTCTATTTCGTTGCCTTGATGACCACCATCGACTGAGCCCACCAGGTATCGCAGGTGTCTTCGGGCACCTCGACTGGTTGTACGCTGAGTGTCAGCGACGAGAAGTGCTCGAAGAGCAGTCGCTGATGGCGGCGGCTTACGGAGTCGATCTCCGTGGTGAGGTAGACAAAAACACCGCCGGGCTTGAGGTAGCGGCGGGCCATCGGGAAGGCGTGCTGGGCGAATGTCACGCTGTTGACCACGTAGTCGACGAACTCATTCTCATCCAGCGGGAAGGCGTGGAAGAAAATCCCGTCGTACTGTTTGAACTGATCGGTCGTGTCTTGCCACTTGCCCTCGATCAGTCGGATATCGCGGTCTGCGTAACGTTGCCGCCACGGATCGAAGTGTGTCCGCACACACTGGGGGTTGGCTTCGACGATGGTGTGGGAGCGGACACCGGCATCCTGGATGAAGCTGGCGGATACACCGCGGCCGAAGCCGATCTCGAGGATGTCGCCGTGCGATTCGGTGACGTGATCGGCCATGGCTTTCATCAGCGGGGTCTGCCAGTCCTCCATGATGTGGTCGTCGTCAAGATTGGAGTCGTGGATGTCGTAGCCGCGTAACTCGTGCGGCGCACCGCAGACGAAGTGCTTGGCTTGGGCGTCGAGGTGGGCGAGGTTATCGCTCAATTCGTTCACGGCCTGATCCAGCAACCACTGGCGCTGTGCCGGGCGCGGCGGGGCGATGTAGTTGTCGCGAAGAAAATCAACCGTGATCTCAACGTCGGAGGTTTTCTTGAAGTGCCTCTGTACAGCCGATGTGGTGTTGTTCATGTACGGGTCCTGGGTCGTTTGCGCGGCGAGTGGGCCGCGTCGTGTCTCTTCAATGTCAATCACGTCACCGCCGATCGGTGTTGGCTGTGCCGCAACTTCGCGGACTAATGAGTGCGCGTACTCCGGCGTGAGCGAGCCGAGCCTCGTAAGCAGTGCGTCGGTGTCGTAAGGGGCCGAGCCCGCACTGGTGTCGTTCGTCGGGCGGTCGTGTTGGGCGAGCACGACGGCTTCGCGGATCGCGGGGTGTTCGGACAGGGAGTTTTCGATTTCACCGAGTTCGATGCGGTACCCGCTGATCTTGACCTGGTCATCCATTCGGCCGAGGAACTCGAAGTGGCCGTCGGCCTGGTGCCGCGCGCGATCGCCGGTGCGGTATAGGCGATCGTAGGGGTCGCCGGTAAGGGGATTCGCGATGAACCGCTCAGCGGTCAACTCGGGGCGATTGAGGTAGCCGTCGGTGATGCCCTTGCCGCCGATGTATATCTCTCCGGCGATCCCAACCGGTGTCGGCTGCATGAATCGATCCAGCACGTAGACCTTCGCGTTGGGGATCGGGCGGCCGATGGGCACTGATTGCGCGTCGGGTAGATCGTCGCACCGCAGCGCGGTCGCCCAGACAGTCGCCTCGGTTGGCCCGTACTCGTTGTAGAGCGCCGTGCCGGGCAGCGTCTGGGCATGGCCACGCACCAGTGCGGTCGGGCAGGCTTCGCCGGCGACGATCGCTGTTGTCAGCGAATGCAGGCGGCGTCCGCCTTCGGCCAGGATCAGTTCGTAGAACGAAGGGACGCCGAGCAGGTGGGTGATCCGCTCTCGCTCGATCAGATCGACTAGGTAGTCAGGATCGTTGTGCGAATCATGCTGTGGGATGCAGAGTTCACCGCCACACGCCAATGTCCAGAAGACACCCGCGACCGAACTATCGAACGACAGCGATGACAGCAGTAGAAATCGCTCGACGGGGTCGTCGTAGTACCGAAACCGCGCGGCCGTCGAGTACAACAGGTTGCGATGGGTCACTCTTACACCGCGCGGCGTACCGGTCGATCCCGAGGTGTAGATCACGTAGGCCGGATCGGATGGCGATGGGTTCCTGGAAGGATCATCGGGCCCGCCCGCATCACCAGCCGTGGCGTCGTCGAGGATCAGGTGCTTCGCGCGATTTGCGGGCATCCGATCCATGAGATGGCGCTGCGTAACGAGTACGGGAACAGCCGCGTCATCGATCATGTACGCGATCCGTTGTGCGGGGTAGCTCGGATCGATCGGGACGTATGCAGCGCCCGACCTGAGTACACCAATAATCGCGACGATCATCTCGACAGACCGCTCGACGCTGATCCCGACGAGCGAGCCAGGCGGCGTACCAGTTTCGCGCAGCCGCGCGGCCAATCCGCGAGACTGGGCATCGAGCTGTTCATACGTGAGCGTCTGGTCGCCACAGCGCACGGCAACGGAGCCGGGCGTCCGGCGCACCTGCTCATCGAAAAGACCCAGCCATGTCGTGCCGCCGGGCGAAACTGTATCTGTTGCGTTCCACCGATCCAGCAACTGCTCGCGCTCGCCCGGCGTCAGCACCGGTAGTTGGGCGAGCGACCGATCGGGGTTGCTGACGATCGATTCGAACAGCACGCCGAGATGTTCAAGCATCCGCTGCATCGCGTCAGCGTGGTAGCGGTCCGGGTCGTAGATCAAGATCAACTGAATACCGTTGTGGCCCTCAGTGTCTGATTGTGATGTGTTCATAGGACCGGGTACGACGAGCAACGCCAACGGGTAGTGGCTTTGCTCCTGGTAATCAATATCGTGAATCGTTACACCGTCGGTGAGGTCGACGGTCTGCCCACTGAGCGGGTAATTCTCGAATACCAGGATGTTCTCAAACAGTGGTTGCCCGGGGGTCAGGTCACTGAACCGTGGCAGGTCCGCCAGGGAGCTGTGTTCAAATTGACGCATCTCAGCGAGGCGGTTTTGCATTGAATGTAGCCATGCGATCAGTGATTCGTTCGGGCGGACCGACACGCGCACCGGGAGCGTGTTGATAAACATCCCGATCATCGACTCGGCGCCGCGCAGCCCCGCCGGTCGGCCGGCGACTGTCGTGCCGTACACGATATCCTCCTGCCCGCTGTAATGGCTCAGCAACAGCGCCCAAGCGCCTTGCACGATCGTGTTGAGCGTCAGGCGCTGCTTCTTTGCGAGCGACAGCAGCGACTGCGTGGTCTCGTGCGGGACGATCGCTTCACACCGCTCGCGACGTGCGGATGTCTGCTCGACGGCGGATCGCGGTGCGGGGAGGGAGAGGCGCGTCGGCGTAGAGAAGCCGCCGAGCGTCGACGCCCAATATGCATCGGCGCTGGCAGGGGCCTGGCCTTTTAGCCACGCGATGTAGTCGCGGAACGGGGGAGGAGCGTCTTCCAGGTACGGCTGGCCGCAGGTCAACGCGTCGTAACGGCTAAACGCTTCTTTCACCAGCCTGGCCGTGGACCACCCGTCCCATAGCAGGTGGTGGGAACTCCAGACAAACCGATGCTCGCTGCGACCGGTTCGGATCAGTGCAAAACGCAGCAGCGGGGCCTTGGCCAGATCAAAACCCTTTGCGCGGTCTTCGGTCATGAAAGCTTCGAGTCGCTGTGATAGATCGTCGACGGGTGCATCCGCTGGCGCGTCGGACCAGTCCAGCAAGACCCAAGGTGCCGGCGCTGTCTGCCTGACGATCTGCAGCGGTTCGTCAACACCCTCCCACACAAACGCTGTCCGCAGTGCCGCGTGACGCTCGGACACCTGTCGCCAGGCATCTTGGAACTTGTCGGCGCTGAGTGGGCCGCGTAGGACGCAGGTGTATTGCTCGAAGTAAGCCCCCGAATCGGGCACTTCGAGGCAATGGAACAACATCCCCTGTTGCGCCGGCGTCAGGGGGTAGATGTCCTGGACATTCTTCACTCTTGGCTATCCCTGACTACGTCGTTGTCGTCAAGTGTTTGGGCGAGTTTTGAGAACTGCTTCGCATCAAGGCCCGCGAGTGGGAAGTCCGACGCGGCTGGGCGCTGCTGATCATCGCACGCGGCCTGGATCAGTGCTCGCAGCGCGTCGATGCTGCTTTTAGCCACGTCGAGTATCGTCTCACGCCGGTACTCTTCGTGGCTGTAAGACCAGTTGATCCGAAGCGAACCTTTAAATACCCAGGCGTTGATCTCGATCCGATACGGCCGAACGTTCTCGGGGCCGCGCGACAGCGCCAGCGGGGCGGCCAGTTGAAAGAGTGTCCGCCCGTTGGCTAGACGCTCCAACTCGCCAAGGTAATTGAAGAGCGCATCGGGCTTGGCATGCTCAGGCAGAGCCGGCTCACCGTTGAGATACCGCAGCACGCCGTATCCGACACCACCATCGGGGACGTTTGCGATCGCAGATCGTGTTGCATCGAGCAACGAGTCGGCTGCCGATCTATCCGACGATGCGGGCCTCTCAATCAGCACGGGGTAAATGGCTGTGAACCACCCAACGGTCCGCGAGACGTTAACGGCGCCCGCGAGGTCGTCGCGGCCGTGCCCCTCGACGTCGAGGGTTAACCTGTCTCGGCCGACCCATCGCATCAGCGCTTGCGTGACGGCTGCGAGGATCATGTCTTGAGCGGTGGCGCGGGCGCGCGTTCCGGTGTTGCAAAGTAATCCCGCGGTTGCGTCCTTGGTGAGTGAAACGGATTCGACTTGCGTTGAGTTTTCAGTTGGCGGGACCGCGGTGGCAGTATCGACCGGTATGCGCCCACTATCGGGTTGTGAAACGGCGTGCGCCCAGTACTTGACTGCATTGGTGTTGCGGCTGACCTGTTGCGTGAGCTGGTTCGACCACTGCTGGTAGGAGGTGGTCTTGCGCGGGAGCAAGGGGTCGCTACCCTTAGAGATCAGCCGGTACGTGGACTCGATGTCTTCGAGGAGGATCTGCCAGGACACGCCGTCCACCGCGATGTGGTGGATGGCCAGCAGGAGGCGGTCGCGCCGTGCCGGACCCAGCCTGACCAGGGCGGCCTGGACCAATCGGCCGTCGGTGAGGCTCATCCGCTGATGGGCGTCAGACAGTGCTGACTCCATCGCGGCGTCCTGATCCTTTGCGGACATCCCCGAGAAATCCAAGCGCGACAAGACGACGTCGCCACTATTGCGGGTGATTGTTTGGCGAGCGCGAGCCGCAGCTAAGTTGACCTCCAGGCGCAACGCATCGTGGTGGGACATGAGCGCTACGAGCGCGCGCTCCAAGGCGTCGGCGTCGACGGGTTCGTGCAGCTCGACGGTGCACACCATATTCCAGTGTTCCGCCGCCGGTGGCGCCTGATCGAGCCACCACCGCTGGATCGGCGCGAACAAGACATCGCCGGTCACTTGGCCTTGGGGCGCCTGGGCGAACGTTGGTTCGCCGGCCACGCCGGCGAGTCCGGCGATCGTCGCGTGTTCGAAGACCTGACTTGGCGTGATCGACAAGCCGACCTGGTGTGCGCCGGCGACGATCTGGAGGTTGACGATCGAGTCGCCGCCGAGGTCGAAGAAATTATCGTGTCGGCCGACCCGATCCACGCCGAGGGCTCTGGCCCAGATCTCAGCCAGCAGCCGTTCGACGTCAGTGTCCGGTGCTTTGTAGTCCTTGTCGGGCGTCGCCGACTGCTGGCTCGGCACTGGGAGGGCCTCGCGATCGACTTTGCCTGAGTTGGATAGCGGGATCTGGTTCACCTCGGTGAAGTAGGACGGGACCATGTAGTCGGGCAGTTTGTCGAGCAGGTAGGTGCGCAACTGCGAAGTGGGGATCGGCTCGGTCGCCGTGAAGTAGGCGGCGAGCCGCTTCTCACCCGTGTCGGCACCCCGTGTGTCGGTATGGTGTTCTGTCCGCGGAGCGTCGATGGTGATGACGACGCACTCTCGGATGCCCGGATGCGTGGCGAGTGCCGCCTCAATCTCGCCGGGTTCAACACGAACGCCGCGCACCTTCACCTGGTGGTCGGTCCTGCCTATAAAGGTGACCAATCCGTTCGAGTCGCGTCGGGCCAGGTCGCCCGTGCGGTACATCTTATGGCCGTGTTGGAATGGGCATTCGAGAAAACGCTTGCCGGTCAGGATCGGCTGATTGAGGTAGCCGCGCGTTACCGAATCTCCGCAGATGAACATCTCGCCCGCAACACCGGTCGGCACGGGGTTGAGATTCCTGTCGAGCAGGTAGATCTGGCAGTTATCCGCCGGCACCCCGATGGGGACCGACGCGTCCGCGTCAGTTGCGGCGTTGAACCGGTGGATCATGCAGCCGACGGTCGCCTCGGTTGGGCCGTACTCGTTGCAGATCTCCGCCTGGCTGCCGAAAACGCTCTGCGCCCTGAGCGCGACATGCCGGGTCAGCGCATCGCCCCCGACGATGAGCTTGCGCACGCGCGATGCGTTCTGGTCTCGGCCGACCAGCAGCGAAAGGTGCGCGGGGGTGGCTTTGAGCAGGTCGACGGCGTCCTCATCGAGGACACGCAAGAACGCTGTGTCGACACCGGAATCGTCTTCGGGGTAAACCACGACCTGGCCACCGCTGATCAGCGGCAACAGCAGCGATGTCACCGTCAGGTCGAACGATACCGACGTGTAAAGTGCCATGGCCGGGCGCGAGTCGCCAACATACGCTCGCTTGGCCCACGAAAGGTAGTTGACGAGGTTACGGTGCTCGACCATCACACCTTTGGGGAACCCACTCGAGCCGGATGTGTAGATGACGTAAGCGAGGTCCTGCGGAGGTGCAATCGGGAGCGGGCTTGAGTAGACGGTATCGACGGCGTCGGGCAAGTCGGTGGCGTCGTGATTGATGAAGATGGCGCTGTCTCGCAGGCGCTGCGGCAGCGCCGACTCCAGCCCGGTCTGAATCAGAGTCGCCGCGGCGTCGCTGTCATCGAGCATGTATCCGATCCGCTCTGTCGGTAACTTCGGATCGATAGGTGTGTAGGCCGCCCCGGCTTTGAGGACACCCAGTGCCGAGGCGACGAGTCCGATTGATCGCTTCGCACAGATGGCCACGACATTGCCGGGGCCGATGTCACGGCTTTGCAACACCCGGGCGATCGCCTCCGCGCGGGCGTTCAACTCGAAGTAGGTGACAGCCGAGCCTTCACACACAACCGCGTGGTCGTGGGGATATTGGGCGACGGACTGCTCGAACAGCTCGACCACCGATCGATCGCGCGCGTATTCCGCTGCGGTGTCGTTGAAGCGTGTGATCGCCGCGTGTCGCTCACTGTCTGAAAGGAGGTTGGCCTGGTCAATCCGCTGGTTCGGATCCGCGATGAATGCGTCGAGCATCGCGATAAAATGATCGCCGACCCATCGCCGTGCCTCAGTTGAGAGCGCCTGCTCATTCACGTCAAAGTGCAGTTGCAGACTGCCGGATTGATCAAAGTCGTGAATCTGAATCTGCAATCGGTGTCGGCTCTCACCGTGATGGGCGTGCAGCCAACGGCAGCGCACAGGCAGCCCATTGAAGGGAGGGAACGATGCGTTGACGAAGTTGAGCATCACGTCATAACCGTGATGCATCCGGGTATTGCCGACCCCCGGGCGGGCGTGGCGTAGTGAGTTCTGAGATTCAACCTTGACCTTTCCAAGTAGCGACAGAAAGGTCTCGTCGTTACCGATCGTGACTTGGGAAGGGAAGACCTCCATGAACAGGCCCGGGATCCTGCGGTGCGCGGCCTTGACGCGGTGGTGAAACGGCGTGCCGATGCACTGTGACGCTCGACCGTCGATCCGGTAGAGGTATGCGAACAGGACGGTCTGCAGGACCTGGGAGAGTGCCAAGTCATGGGAGAACGCGCGAACCGGGTCGGCTTCAGCGAGGGCATTTAGCCTGGCGGTGCGATCCCGGCCCAATTCGCGGTGGACGCGCACGGTTTGAGAGGCGGTTTCCGCCGGGCCACACCCATAAAACTGGGTCGGGCGATCGAGCGGATCGGTTCTCGCTTGCCAATACGCGCGCGATCGCTCAGCTGAGGGAGCGCTCCTCTGTTTGCGCTCAAACGTCGCATAGTCGGCAAACGTCGGGATCGGCTCGGCGTGCTCCGCGCTGTTTGCGAGGGTCGCCGCATAGAGGTCGGCCATGTACTGATAGGTCGCCGCCTTGGACCAGCCGTCGGTGATCAGGTGGTGTTGGTTGAGATACCAGATGTAGGCGTCGGCTGACAACCGGATCAACGCCGAGTCGTACAGGCAGCGACCTAGATTGAACGGCTGCTTGCACCGCTGCTGGACCCAGGCGTCCGATGCATCCTCCGCGTCTGGTTCGTGCGCTAGATCAACAATGTGCAGCGGGGATTCGACGCTAGGCCGAACGGCGGCTTGGGGGACGCCGTCCGTTTCCGTGATGACAGTCCGCATCGCGTCGCTTTGCGCGACTAACCTGTCGAACGCTTGGCTGAACGCATCGGCATCGACGGCCCCGGCAAACCGGAACGTCATCGCCATGTTGTAGATCGGGCGACCGGGCGCTAGCTTTTGTCCCATCCAGATGAGAAGTTGAGCGGATGTGAGGTTGGACTGTTCAGCGAGCACATCGGCGCGGTCCGATGAGTTCGGCTTGCCGTGTGAGGCCGCTGCCGCTCCCTGTTCAGCAGTGGCTAAGTTTCGCCGGGTCTCAATTGGATCGGGCTTCACTGCAGACGCCCTTCAAGATAGCGGACGATCGCGTTGACGCTGACGAAGTTCTCGATGGTGACATCCTCGGGCGGTATCTGGACATCCCACTGGTCCTCAATAAATCCGACCAAACGCATCGCACCTAGCGAGTCAACGATCTCGGTCATCAGGAGGTTGTCGTCGTCGCCGATCTGGATCGACGGGTCATCATCGAGCAGTTCCTGTTTAAGAAATTGTTTAATCGCTTCGTTCAAGGCATGGGCTCGCAGGCTGGTGCGTTCATCTGTCGGCTTGTGTCGTCGGCGGCGTGTCGGCTGCGGACGATCCCAATTGTTCGAGACGCAGGCGGTCTAGTTTTCCGGTCGATGTTCGCGGGAAGGTTTCCCGGATTTCGATGCGGCTGGGCACTGCATAGGGCGGCAACCGTTGGCCAACGAACCGCGCCAACTCCGCGGGATCAGGTTGGCCGTCGGGCGACGTCACTGCCGCAATAACTTGCATAGTCCCGTCGCCGCTTGGCACGGTATAAGCGGCCGCCTCGCTGACGAGCGGGTGGGCCGACAACACAGCCTCGATTTCATCCAATTCGACTCGGTGGCCACGGACCTTAACCTGCCGGTCCTTCCTGCCGAGAAACGCGAAATTTCCGTCGGGGCCGATCCTGACGAGGTCCCCGGTCCGGTGGTAGGCCTTCTCGCCGTCGCCCGTGTCCACCCGGCTGGTTCGCTCCGCTGTCAGGTCCGGTCGCTGCCAGTACTCCAGCATTGTGGTCGGGCCGTGGATCAGCAGTTCGCCGGGCTCGCCGGGGGGCACAAGGTTATCGGCCGCGTCGACGACCAGGGCCTCGGTGCCGGGATAAGGCTGACCGATCGGCAACGGTTCATCGGATTCGGAAAGTGTTGGGGGAACGATGTAGTGGGTGCAGCCGTTGGTCTCCGTCGGGCCGTAGATGTTGGCGAAGCGGGTGTGCGGCAGCTCCGCCATCAGCCCTCGCAGGTGTTTCACGGGCATGGGTTCGCCGGCGAACAGTACCCATCGCAGTGCTGACAGGTCGCGCTGATCCAACGCCCCGTGCAACAACAGTTGGGTTAACGCGAACGGCACACAGTAAAGCACCGTTACCGCTTGAGCTTCGATCAGCTCGGACAGGCTGGCGGCGATCCGCATGTGCATCTCGGGGATCACTATCGTCGCGGCACCGGCATGCGCGGCGGCGAAATAGTCGAGCGTGGACAGATCGAAGTGCAGCGGCGCATGATTGGTAACGCGGTCCTCATGGGTGAATCCGTAGGCCGTTGCAGCCGCCGCAGCAAAGCCGAGCCCGCTGTGATGTGTATGGGCGATGCCCTTCGGCACGCCGGTCGATCCGGAGGTGTAGAGGATGTACGCCAGATCATGCTCGCCAACACCCACGTCGGGCGCGATATCAGATTGGGCTTGCAGGGCCTGTTCCCAGGTAATGCCCCGCACGGGGCGCCCAACGGGTTGATCGCACACAACACACTCGACTTGCGGCGACTCACGCAGTGTTTCTCTGAGGATGGCGGGCCTGTGCGTCTGGGCCACGATGTGGCGGATGCCGCAGTCGCGCGCGATCAGCCCCAGGCGACTTGGCGGGGCTGACGGGTCAAGCGGAACATACGCCCCCGCCGCCTTCATAATCCCATGGATCGCGATCGCGCACCGGGCCGACTTGTTCATGAGCACGCCGACACGGTCGCCGCGGCGCACCCCCTGGTCGATCAATACCGTTGCCAGCCCATTGGCCTGGCGCACAAGCTCGCCGTAGGTCAGGCGCTCGTCGAAACAACGCACAGCCGGCCGATCGCTGTCGTGCTCGGCTACTCGATCAACCAGACCCGGAAGGTGACAACACATGGTTTGGCTCGGGCCCCGGAACAGGGCGGCCTATAACCCCAACAATTTCGCGACGATATTCCGTTGGATATCAGACGTTCCGGCATACAGCGTGCCGCCGACGGCGTCGCGCAGGTCGCGCTCGACCTCGGACCCTGTCAGATACCCGTTGCCGCCGTGGGTGCGGATCGCGTCCATGCTCGACTCAACAAACGCTTCAGCCAGATATAGTTTGCACAACGCCGCTTCCATCATCGCCGGCTTGCCTTGTTGCTTGAGCCACGCGGTGTGATAGAGCAGCAAACGCGACGCCTCCAGACGCAGCTTCATCTCGGCGATACGGTTGGACACGGATTGGAATTTCCCGATCGGTTGGCCGAACTGCTTGCGCGCCTTGGCGTAGGCGACAGCTGTTTCGAGTTGCCGCTGCATCGCACCGACCTGCCCGGCGAGGATGCTGCAGCGTTCAAACTCCAGGGAGTGGTTCGAGATGCTCACCCCCGCGCCCTCCGGGCCCAGCCGGTTTTCCTCGGGGACAAAGCAATCCGTGAACGTGATCTCGCCCATCGGGATTGTTCGCAGGCCCATCTTCTCGACCGTCTCGCCGGCTGTGTATCCCGGTGAGGATCGATCAACCAGAAACGCCGTCACACCCCACTTGCCCAGCGCCGGATCGATCGTCACGAAGACCAGCGCGACGTCCGCGACCGGGGCGAGGGTGATCAACCGCTTGGTGCCGTTAAGCACGTATCCGCCGTCGCACTTGCGGGCCTGGGTCTTGAGTGCGTAGACGTCCGAGCCCGAGTCGGCTTCAGTCAGTGCGTGCGCACCGATCAAGTCGCCGCGGGACATCGCGGGCAGGTATTTTCGCTTCTGCGCTTCGGACCCGTGGTTGACGATCGGAAGTTGCACTGTCCAAGCCTGAACGTTGAGACCGAAATTGAGCCCGTTGTCCGGACAGGCATACCCCAGCCCTTCCATCGCGAGCATCGCGGTGAGGATATCCGTCTCGCCGAGCGACGATTCGTCGCGGTATGCCGCCGGGACCGACAACCCGAGGATGCCGAACTTCGCACATTTCCGCCACAACTCGGCGGGGAACTCGCCGCCGCGGTCACGCCCGAGCACGCCGTCCGACAACTCGCTCTTCGCGAACCGGACGACCGCGTCTTTGATCGCGAGTTGTTCGTCGGTCCAAGCAAAATCCATCGGTTGGGGTTTCCCTCGCCCGTTGCTACCACCTCGCCAGAGCCCGCTCGGTATCAGCGGCGGACTTCACGTGTATCTCACGGCGATATGGTATCTCATGCGGCGTTGAAAAGGACGACGTCGTCTGCAGAAAGCGGCTTGGTCAGTGAGCCGATCGCCAGAGCCGCGTGGTAATCCGGGCTGATCGCCCAGTCATACAAAAACCACGTTGAACGATCGGTATCGCCCGGTGTCTCATGCGCTACTTCGATCGCTCCGTCGCCCGTTCGGGTGACGGTCACCGACGCCGGTGCGGTGCTAAGGCCCGTCCCCAGTGCTTTAAGGTACGCCTCCTTAAGGGTCCAGATCACATAGAACCGCCCGAGTCGCTCGGTATCGGTCTGCGCGGCCTCCAGCCACGCCCGCTCCGTCGGCGAACAAAATACACCGGCTACCTGATCAATGTCCGCCGACGGTTCCTTTGATTGCACGTCTACACCGATATGAGCCTCGCGCGTCAGCCCCATCAGGACCATGCCGCCCGATCGAGACAGGCTATAACGCAGGCCGTGAGGGTTGGGGTGTTCAATCTCGGGACGGCCGGCCGCGGTGTGGCGGAAACGCCAATCCTGTGGCGCGGTCGAGGTGTAGCGCGACAGTGTCGTCCGTTCCAGCCGGCGTGTCGCCAGATAGGAACGTGCGGCCGACGCGACTTTGTACCGGTCATACCGCTGACGTTCCTCGGCCGTCAGCAGATGGTCGTAAGCGTCGGCCAGCGTTTTCGGGTCAAGGTCAGCCTCGCACAACCGCCAGACATGAACCTTGCCAGGTTGCAATTGCGTGCGCACTGAGTGTGCCCCTTGGACGCGCGCGGCCGTCGGTATCCGTACAGCCGGGCGGTGGTAGCGTTGAGTCACTCCGCGGCGCCACCGGTAATACGCTCGGCGACCACACGCGACACCAGCAGCGCGAGCCCGACGGCGATCGCCGCCAATCCGCCGTACCCGAGCGGTCGTGTCTTAGCGGTGTGCTCGCTCCAACTGATTCGGTTCAATCGCACGACCAATTGCGGGTTGTATGCGGCCAGTTGTCCGAGCTGGTCTCCGATCCGCGCGGTCAGTTCGTAACGCTGCCCGGCCGTCGTCCTGAACCGCCCGATCCCCCGCGCCAGTGTTGGCATCGCGACCTTCGCGTCGGGAGTCAGCCCGAGCAGGCGGTCCTTCACGCGAGCGAACAACGCACTCTCGAAGCGGATGTAGCTGTAGTCTTCAGCCGTGCCGCCTCCGATAGGTTGTCCGGCGCTCGTCACGGTCCATCGAAGGTCGAGGGCGGACGGTTGACCCATCACCGACACCAGTTGGCGGACCTCGTTCGGCGGGTCGAGCCAGTCGATCTCGACCTCAATGTCATACGAGTCGGACCGGTCGGCTACGAAGTCGCCGGACCCCCCGGGCGGGTTTGGCGAATCGATCACGACCTCCAATGGGCGGACAATTTGCCGCGAGTTGTGCAGCACATTGACCACCACGCCCGCACCGCCGAGCAGGATCATGGCGACGCCCACGTAAATCGCCTTGCGGTTGGGTTGGTTGGTCGATTGATTCATGCGGGATACGACCGGCCCATCGCGGCGCACGGATCAGCGCAATGCAACTTTAGGAGGAAAGCCGAACAGACCGTCAAATAAACCCGAGGATCGAATCAAGTTCGAACACCCGCTCGATGCACCACAGCAGCGAGATCACCGCGATCACGCCCGACCCCGTGCGGAGCACGACCGGCGTATACCCACGCCAGTTCCGCAGCGCGTAGAGCAGCGGGAATACCCCAAGGATGATCACCACCTGCCCGATCTCAACGCCGATGTTAAACCCGACGAGCGCGGTCAACATCGACCCCCTGGCCGCGATCAGTCCGCCGAGCACACTCGCGAACCCCATCCCGTGAAACAGCCCAAACGCGAAAATAACTAGCCACGTCCAGTCCTTGAAGAACGGGTAAATATTGTTCACCGCCGCCGCCAATACCGACGCCGCGATGATCGACTCGACCCACCGAGATTCCAACCCAATGATCCCGGCTGCGGCGAGGCAGAGTGTGATCGAGTGGGCGACGGTGAACAGCGTCACGATCTTGACGACACGAAAGAACGCGGGCTTGAAACTCGCAACGGCCTGCCATCGCTTGTCGTCACCGAGAAGCAGGGTAGACGGGAGCACCAGTGCCACCAGGAACAGGATGTGGTCGATCCCGATCCAGATGTGCCAGATGCCGTGACCGACGTACGCGATGAATTCACGCAGCCGCGAGGGCTTGAGCGTTGTGTCCAGCGTCTGATCTTCGTTGCCGGGCGAGAAGATCAGTGAGATGGCTTCGGTCTCGTTCGCCTTCTGATCGATGCCGGTCTGGTGGTTGTATTCGAGGATCAGGAACCCGCGGTGCCGCTCGTCGTTGTCGAACAGCAGGCTGTAATGGAAGTCGATCAGCTTCGGTGTCGGCGTGATCAGAGGGGTCTTGAAGTACAGCTGCGCGTATCGGGCGACGGGCTGGTCCAGCACGCTGTGCGTCTCCCGGCTGAGGGGCAGCGCGGCCCCGCCCGTCGAGATCCTGAATCGCGACAGCGCATAATCCCAGACGCGGTCGATCGCGGCGTCCAACTCTTCGTCGCTGATCTTGCCGTCCGTGTTGGCGTCGATGCCGATCGCCTGGTCGATGTCCTGGAGGCGAAGCTCGAATCGCCCGTCGATCGCCCCCTCGTGGATGCTGATGATCGCGTAGCCCTCACCAAGCTTGTGGGCGAACACCGCAGGTGCGGCTAACAGAACAACCAACGCCGCGAGGACCAGTGGTTTGACTAAGAGAAACGAGTTGGGGATTGATCGCATGTCTGCCCTACCGATAGGTTCTGAAGATTGAGTCAATCATGCTAGGCCCGGCCAGGTAGTCTAGGCAATAGCCGGTACGAAAAGCTGTTCAGCGGTTGTCCGAACTCGATGCGTCACCCGTGTCGATCTCGCTAGGCGTGGTCCGCAGGTGGTCAGTCGATCCGGGGGTCGTCACGACCTTGGTGATGCACCAGGCCAGCAGCCCCGTGACGAACCCTACCGACAACAGCATGATGACCCATCCGCCGGTGGTCATGGCGTTTCCCCTTCGAGCGCCGCCGCCCGGGCCTCTTGCGCATCCCAACGCTTGTTGGATTGAGCGATAAGGAAGAGAAACAGCACGAGCGTGGTGAGCATCAGCCCGACGGACAGTTGGGCGATGGGGTTCTCGGCCAACGTGCTGAACTTGTTGCCTTCCTGCGCGGTCGCCATTTGGTAGATCCAGACGCCGAAGATGATCAGCAGGTAGGTGGGTGAGACGTACTTGATGATGTACATCACGAAGCGGGGGATTTTGATCTCGGCGCCTCGGGTGAGCTCGGCGAAGCCTTTTTCGATGCCCATCACCCATGCGAAGAGGATCACTTCGATCATGGCCAGGACGTAGATGCAGACGGTGCCGACCCAGAAATCCATGGTGTCCAGCGCCATAACGTCCTTGGAGAAGTAAAAGACGAACCCGGCGCCGATCGCGGTGATGAAGCCGAGGAACGCGACGGAGGCTTTTCGGCCTAGCCCCAAGCCCTCTTCAAGCAGGGCGATGGCGGGTTGGAGCATGGACAGTGAGCTGGTCACGGCTGCGAGGAACAGCAGGAAGAAGAACAGCGCCCCGATCCACCGCCCGGCCGGCATGGCGGCGAAGACGTTGGGCAGTGTTATGAAGCCCAGGCCAAACGTGCTGCCACCGGCGCCTTTGGGGCCGAGGAATATGAACGCGGCGGGGATGGCGATCAACCCGCCGAGCGCGACCTCACAAAATTCGTTCCCGGCGGACGCGGTGACCGAGCTGAGCGCGATGTCGTCATCGGGCTTGAGGTAGCTCGAGTAGCACAGCACGATCCCGAAGCCGACCGAGAGCGAGAAGAAGATCTGCCCGGCCGCCTCGAGCCACATCTCTGCATTGAGCAGCGCCTGCCAGAACGTCTTGCCGCCCGCACCGCCGGGGTTCCACATGTGCCCCAGTCCGTTGAGCAGGTTGCGGTCGGGCAGGTCCGGGTTCGGCGTGCCGAGGGTCAGGACGCGGATCAGCACAACCACGGCACAGACAATCAACGCGGGCATCGCCCACTTACAGAACCACTCGATGCCCTTTTTTAGGCCTCGGTAGATCAGGAAAAAATTCAAGGCGAAACAGATCAACAATAGTCCTAGCGAAGACGTCAGGAACCCGGAGAGGCTCTGTGTGGCGGAGGTAAGCGCAGCCCCGTCTTCGGAGTCTCCGATGAAGGTGCTAAAGAAATTGCTGTACGCTGCCGGATCGCTGCCGAGCGCCATCTCCCCCACGGCGAACTTGTACGCATACCCCAGGCACCACGCCTCGATGTAGACGTAGTACATATAGATGATCACGGGGATCAGCAGGCCGATGCCGCCGAGGTAGGACGCGGCTCGGCTGTTCCAGACCGCGCGGAAGATGCCGGGGACCGAGTTGTACCCCTTGCTCCCGCCGTACCGCCCCAGCGACCACTCGGCCAACGCGATCGGCAGGCCGAGCAGGAACAGCGCGATGAAGTAGGGGACCATGAAGGCCCCACCCTCGTACTGGGCGGCTTTGCCGGGGAATCGCAGGAAGTTGCCCAGGCCGACGGCGCTGCCGGTCACGGCGAGGATGACGCCGACGCGTGTGCCCCACGACTCTCTGGGTCTGGCGGTATCGGGCATGTTGATCCTCAGGGGGCTATGCGGCGTTCGACGGCGTCCCAGGCGGTTGGGTGGCGGCTAAGCGGCGGTTGGGCGGAGGCCGCGACCCAGTCTTTCGTCGGCCACGATACCTGTGTGACTACAAAAGGCAACCGGTTGGGCGTACTGGCATTGGGCGAGGAATTGACCGATAAACACCACCATGAATCCCACCCTGACGCCGGATAGTGAGGCCCCGCCCGAGACTGAGGGTGGCGCGGCGGGCGAGCGGCCTGCGGAGCACGCGGACATCACCGCGGCCGAGGTCGAGGCCGCCGAGTCGAGCGTCGGTCCGATAAGCCGCTGGGCGATCCACCGCCACCTGTACGACTGGGTGCTGTCGTTCGCCCACCACAAGCACTCGACGACGGCGCTGTTCGCGCTGAGCTTCGCCGAGTCGAGCTTCTTCCCAATCCCGCCGGACGTGCTGCTCGGGCCGCTGTGCCTGGGCAAGCGGGCCAAGGCGCTGTGGTTCGCGGGGGTGACGACAATCGCAAGTGTGCTTGGCGCGTTCCTTGGCTACTACATCGGGTTCGCGCTGATCGATTTGGCGCTGATGATCCCGGGGATCACGGAGGAAGCGATCCACAACCTGGCCGCGGAGTTTGAAGAACGCGGCGATCTGTATGTGTTCATCGCGGCGCTGACGCCGATCCCGTTCAAGCTGCTGACGATTACGGCCGGGTTCGCCAAGATGAATCTGTTGGCGTTTGCCGGGGCGTGTCTGATCGGCAGGGGGGCGCGTTTCTTCGCGGTGGCCGGGGCGTTCTGGTGGATCGGCCCTAAAGCCGCGCCGCTGATCGACAAGTATTTCAATCTGCTTTGTATTGTGTTCATGGTGCTGCTGGTCGGCGGGATCGCGGTGCTCAAATTTGTCCTTTAATTCGCGGAGTCTTGGGATGAACGTTCTGGTTACCGGCGGGGCGGGGTATATCGGGTCGCACGCGGTCAAGCGGCTGCGCGAGGGCGGGCACAACGTGGTCGTGCTGGACAACCTGTTCCGCGGCCACCGCGAAGCCGTCCCCGACGGCGTGGCGTTTGAAGAGCTGGATATCCGTCAGACCGATGCTGTGACGGATGCGCTCAAGCGCCACAAGATCGAGTGCGTGATGCACTTTGCCGCGCTGGCCTACGTCGGCGAGTCCGTGCCCAAGCCGCTGATGTATTACGACAACAACACCGGTGGGACGGTCAGCCTGCTCACCGCGATGGACAACGCCGGCGTCAAGCGGTTGGTGTTCAGCTCGACGTGCGCGACGTACGGCGAGCCCGATCGCATGCCGATCGTCGAGGACATGCCCCAGAGCCCGATCAACCCCTACGGGTGGTCGAAGCTGTTCGTCGAGCGAATCCTCAAAGACTACGCAGCTGCGAACAGCGACTTCGCCTACGCGGCGCTGCGATACTTCAACGTGGCCGGGTGCGCAAGCGACGGATCAATTGGTGAAGACCACGAGCCCGAGACGCACCTGATCCCCGTGCTGCTGAACACCGTGCTCGGCAAGCGCAAGAGCGTGACGATCTTCGGCGAGGACTACGACACACCCGACGGGACGTGCATCCGCGACTACATCCACGTCGAGGATCTTGTTGATGCTCACGCCGTGGTGATGGAGAAATTGCAGCCGGGCGATCAGCGCTTCTATAACCTCGGGATCGGGCGCGGCTGCTCGGTGCGCGAGGTGATCGATGCGGCGAAGAAGGTGACCGGCAACGATTTCCCTGTCGAGACCGGCGACCGCCGCCCGGGCGACCCGCCGCAGCTTTACGCGAACGCCGACAAGATTCAGAGCGAGCTGAATTGGAAGGCCAAGCAGACGGACATCGAAAAGGTTGTCCAGACGGCGTGGCGGTGGTTCAAGGGCCACCCCGATGGGTATGGCAAGTCTTAGCTAGTAGTCGGGCGCGATGGGTCGCGCGGCGCTACGGCCGCGGCTCGGTGTTCGCCGGGAGTGCGACAGTCGGGCCCGGCACCAGGCCGTGTTCGCGCAACCGCTCCGCAACGTGTTGATTGTCCGGATCGACGCTGTATGCCTGTCGCAGCGCATCGACGGCTGCGTCGTGGTCGCCGATCAGGTTGCTGAAATCAGCCAGCGCGACCAGCGGGGCCGTGTCGCCGGGCGGCGCGAAGTACGCGGCTTTGTGATACGCCATCTTCGCCCCGTCCATGTCGCCGATCTTGGTCAGGTACGCGCCCTGCCGCAGGAAGTCGCGGCTGCCACCCTTGTTCTTCGTGGTGCGCGCAAGCAGGGCGTGCAGTTTGGTCGTCCCGCCGGGGCCTTGGCGGTAGAGCGATTCGGCCAGCGCGTCGAGGATGTCGGCCGACTCCGAGTGGTCCTCTCGCAGGATTAACGATTGCCCGAGCAGCAATTCAGCTTGCAGTGGCAGTTGTTGTTCCAGGCGGACCAGCCCGAGGTAGTAGAGGCTCTTCCAATCGGTCGGGTCTTGCCGCAGGGCTTTTTCAAATCGATTCTCCGCCCAACGGACGCTGCCGCGGCGAAGCGCGCTCATCCCCTGTTTGCGCAGCGTCGGGTTGGGCTCGCAGCCGACCGCGGCGGTGACCAACCACACGGACAAGGCAATGCCAAGAGCGGTTCGTAGGCCGGGAAGTTGCTTGGAGAACATGGCGGGGTCCTTCCGAGGGCAAGTAGGATGCGTCGGCCGAGCGGTTTGCTCGGCAGCGAACTTGTGGTTGAGGATAAGAACCGCGCTATATGCTGACAAGCGGATGAGATTTCCGCATCGCACACGGGGCATACGAGCGGGTGATAAGTCATGAAGCGATTGCCCTGTGTGCTGCTACGCCATGAGACCCGCCGCGGGAGCCACTACGACTGGCTGATCGGCTGCCCATCGCAGTACCGATCGGTCGCCCATCCCGGACGGCTGTGGGCGGCGCGCTGCCCTTGGCCGAGCACCCACTGGGCTTCGGCCGGCGTCTGGCCGCTTCTCGCCATCGCACCACACCGCGCCGCATACCTCACCCACCAAGGGCCGATCGGCGGCGATCGCGGCGTCGTGCGGCGGGTCGATCAAGGGTGGGTGCGGCCATGGCAATGGGCTGGGGATCGGTTGGTCATCCGTGTGTCGATGGGGCTGTTTGACCACGACGTTCGCATCGACCGCGTCGCCGCCGACCACTGGCGGGCTTCGTTGGTTTAATCGTGTTGATCGATTGACGGATCTGCGGGATGGTTACCCCGTGCGCCCGGGCCTTCGCAGTCCCACGCTATAGCCAAGCACCGCCAGGCCAACCCACCCGAGCGTCATCGGCTCGGGGATCGCGGGCATTTGGCCGGCTTCGCCGAACAACTCCACGGTGACCGTGATATCGTCCATCCCGTTGGCTGGGATGCGCACGGTAAACGTGTTCGACCCGGACAACTGCACCAGGCCGTCGTTGTTGCCCGTTTCGGATAGAACGAACTCCGCGAAGATCGTTCCAGTGTAGGCGCTGAGTTCGATCGCCGCCGCCGCCGTCCCGAACTGATCGGTCGGCGAGTTGGTGAACGTGTTCGCCATCAGGTCCCAGTCAAGGCGGATGTCGACCAGGTAATCAATCGAGTCGGAGTTCGTCAATTCGATCTCCGCGCTACCGCGCCACTCAGAAAGCGCGTCGGTGGTCGTCGGCGGGTTGATCGACCCGATCGTGTTGCTGCTCAGTGAGAACATTGACGACACGTCGCCCACGTTGGGGTCGAAGTGGTAGGTCGGGGTGTTCGGGCCACCGTTGCCGCTGGTGTTGTCGAACTCGAGCGTGGTGTTCGGGTCGACGGATGCGACGGTGATGCTTGGCGGCTTGGGGTCGAAGGTCGGGATCATCGTCGCGTCGGTCCACGAGAGGATGGTCACCATGCCGGTGCCCGCGGCCTGGTAATTGGTTAACGCTTCGGCACCCGATACGAACGCGGCGACAGCGAACACCCCGGCGATGGCTGACGTGGCTTTGCAACAATCCGATGTGGTTCTGGACACCCTCAACACTCCTTTATTCTAGGGGCCTTCAGACGCCGCCGGCCAGTCGTTATTGGCGGGAATCTCGATCGATTTTGGATCGGCCCTGTCTTCCTCGTACCCGCGCCGGAATCGACGCGGTGTCAGATGGGCAAAAGTGTAGCGGGCCGCTCGGCGCTCGCAAGTGGCGATTGCAGCCGATCAGATGGGGCGACGGCTCGGCCGGGTATGATTGGTAGTGCCATTTTCAGTGGCTGACTAAAGGTGAAATGAGTGATGGCGAAGTTGTATACCAAGACGGGCGACGACGGGACGACCGGGCTGGTCGGCGGGTCGCGCGTGAGCAAGGGGTGCGATCGGATCGCTGCGATGGGGGCCGTTGACGAGCTCAACTGCGTGCTCGGCGAGGTGATCGCGCTGGCTAAGCACAGCGAGCTATCGGATCAGCTTGAGCGTCTGCAACACAACCTCTTTGACCTGGGCGCCGCACTCGCAACCGAGCGCCCGTCAGGCGGATCGAACACGACGCCGTCATTCGATTCGCATATCGCGGCGCTCGAGCAGGCGATCGATCGGTTCATTGCGCAGGTGCCGCCGCTGGAGCGATTCATCCTCCCCGGGGGCACCGAGGTCGCCGCGCGGCTGCACACGGCACGCGCGGTTTGCCGCCGGGCCGAGCAGCGGTGTGTTTTGCTCAACGAGACCGAGCCGATCGATAACAACATCGTGGTTTATCTGAACCGATTGAGCGACTTGTTGTTCATCATGGCCAGGCGGGCCAACCAACTTGACGGCGTCGAAGACATCCCCTGGAATGGGTTGGCCTGAGTCCCACCGCGCGATCGCCACACACTACGCCGGTGGGACAGCCGCAGATAGATCAACCCAGTAGCCCTCGGTTGCCACCGGGCCGGGGCCGGGGTGCGAGCGCATCGCGTGGATCAGCGATCGAAGCGGTTCGTGAACCGCAGCCGTGAAAGTGACCTGCTCGGCGCTGATCGGGTGGGCGAATCGCAGCAGCGTTGCGTGCAGTGCGGGCAGGGTGGTGATCAGGTCGGGCCGCGCGTTGGCGCGGGCGGCGATGCGCCGGCCTTCTTCTTTCTCGCGCGCGTAGGTGAGAAACGCCCGCGACCCAGCCGCGATAGGGGGGGTGTCCAACTCGGTTTGGCCGACCGGCTCGCCGCCGTACAGCAGGTCGCCGACGATCGGGTGACCCGTGTACGACAGGTGCACGCGGATCTGATGGGTTCGCCCTGTCTTTAGTTCGAGTTCGACCAGGCTGTACCCGTCGTACTGTTCGCGCACGCGGTAGAGGGTGACGGCGTTGCGCGCGGAGCTGTCGTGGCGGACGGCGCATGCCTCGCGGATGGTCGGGTGTTTGCCGAGCGGTTGGTCGATCACACCCCCGGCCGAGTCGAAGTTACCGTGCACGACCGCGAGGTAGGCCTTGAGGGTTGTGCGGTTTTCGAACTGGCGTGCGATCGCCCAGTGCGCCTGGTCGTTTTTGGCGACGACGAGAACGCCGGTGGTGTTGCGGTCCAACCGGTGGACGATGCCCGGGCGGAACTCCTCGGCGCCGACCTCGCTTAGCCCTTCAATCGCCGAGGACTCCTGCTTGCTGAACCCGCGGGTTTTGTGCGGTTTCCATGCCTGGCCCGCTTCCTCGCGCTGGCGGGCGAACCGGTACGCCAGCCCGTTTAGCAGCGTCCCGTTGAGGTTGCTGCGAGCCGGGTGCACGACCAGGTCGGCCTGCTTGTTGATGATGATGAAGCTGTCGTCTTCGTAGACCACGTTGACCGGGATCGGTTCCGGCTCGATGGTGCGCACGGAGGCGGGCGGGAGGATGATGTCGATCACGTCGCCCGCGTGGATCGTCGTGCTTGGTTTGGCCGGGAGGTGGTTGACGGTGACGCCGCGCAGCTCGATCAGCTTCTGGATTCGGCTGCGGCTGATGCCCTTGAGTCGCTGCTGGAGGTACACGTCCAGCCGCTGTTTTACGTCGCGGCGAACTTTGATCGTGCGGCGCTCAACGCCGAGGGATTCATCGAGTGCATCGGCTGCGGGCTCGACCGATTCCTCAGGCGGTTCACCGCGATCGGTCGGGGGGGTGGTCACGGCAGGCGCAGTTCGTCGATCGACGGCAATTCGTCGGGACTCGCGGCGTCCGGCGTTTCGTCCTGCGTTCCGTCCTGCGGCACCAGCGCGTCGAGCGAATCGATCGGGTCGATCGACAGTTGAGGCGTGGGCTCCACCAGGTAGATTGGCTTGGCGAGTTCGTCGAGGTTGGCCAACCGGGCGCGGGCCTGCCCTGCGATCGCGTCGTAGCCCGGCCCGGCCGTGTCGATGATCGCCTGGTACTGCTGCTGCGCCTCGTTCCAAAGCTGTCGAGACTCGGCAACCGTGGCCAGACCGAGGTGGGCGTTGAGCTTGAACACGGTGTGGGTGTTCGGGTCGGCGAGCACTTGTTTGTACATCAGCTCCGCTTCGTGCAACGCCTGATCGGGTGTGAGCGGTGGGGCGGTTGACGGGGCAGCATCGGGGGATGCGTCCTGGTTTTTCTTGGATTGAGCGAGCAGCAGGTCGCCGCCTTGCAGGTACGCCAGTGCCCGCACAGCCGGGTTGTCGTGCGACTCGGCTGTGTGGCGGAAGCTCTCGGGGCTGGTCGCGGTGGCCAGGTCGCTCCAGGCCTGCTCGTGTGCGGATTCGGCCCGCGCATCGATCCATCGCTTGCCCAGGAAGACGACTGAAACGACCAGGATTACCGTGAGAACCGTGTTGCCGTGTTTGGACCACCACTCGCCGAAGTTCGCGATGAATTCGGCTAAGTCGTTCTCTTGCAGTTCGTGGCGGTGTTCGGAATCCATTGGAAGGCGTTTCCCTGGGAGGGGCTGATGGTCTAAATAGCCCGGGCATCTTAGGCCCGCCCGCCCCGGCGCTCAAAGGCCCGTGTCTCGATCGACGCTACCGCAGGGGGGTGGAGGGCAAGACCCGCCGGCAGGTCGCCCCCGACTCATGGGTGGGCATGGCCGCGATGGGTGGCTTCGGGTTGCGTGCTCAGATCGTGTCGATGCACGTCGGTGTGTGTCTGGTGTTCCAACTTCCCGACACCCCACGCGATCGCCAATCCGATCAGCAGCGCGGCGGAGAGCTTAATGCGGTCGTGCTGGTGGAATTGCAATTCGGGCAACAGGTCGCTCAGCGAGATACACAGAAACGCACCGGCGCTGAACGCGAGCGCGAACGCCGTGCCCGTGTGCGACTCGCCGGCGAGTGCGCTCAACCCGGCGTAGTGCATCAGCGCGCCCACGGGCACCGCCAGTGCGAACAGCGCGTTTACCGCGTGTCGCCAGCGGCCCGACCACCGCCCGGCCGCCATGAGCGTGCCGAGTGTCATCGAGTCGAACGGCTTGTGCAACACGATGACCAGGAACACGGCCAGGCCCGCGGCCTGCTTGCTCGACGGTGTGTGTGATTGTGCATCGATGCTCGCAGCCAGCGCGACGCCGGCGATCACACTGTGCAGCACCATGCCGAACGCGACGCCGGTCCATGTCAGCCGGTGCCCGTGTGCGGCTGTGTGATCGCAACAGCCCTTGTCGGTCTCGGCGTCAATTGACTTGGTCGGTGCGTCGTGGTGGTGGAAGCACAGGAATCGTTCAGTGAAAAACATCGTCAGGAACCCGGCGAGCAGCCAGTGGATGACTGCCTGATCGGAACCCGCCTCAGCCAACGCGTGCGGCAACAAGTGCAGCAACCCGACGCCGAGCATGAACCCGGCAACGAGGCTGACGGCCAGCTCCATTCGCTTGTGCGTCATGCGCATCAGCAGCGGCACCCACCCGCCGGCGAGCGAGGCCAGCAGGATCACGCAGCAGTAGATCGTTAGGAGGGTGGCGGGTGGCACGGGTGGATTCGTTGGGCGACGCGCTGGACTCTGTGAGCAACGGCTGTAAGATATCAGCAGTGGACCGGGGCCGTCGCGGCATGCTGACGGATCATTTTTCCAGACCTTGCCGGATTTAGCCGAAGTAGGTACAAGTGGCGGGACGAGGGGGCACGAAAGCTCCACACGGGAAGCTCCAACAGATCCACACGTTGACCCTCTGGAGATGGTCACACCGCCAAGCCGGGTACTTCAGGCCGGCTGACACGCAAAGACATACGGCCGAGAGACAGGCCAAATCGCAAGTCGCCTGATAGCACCGGGGCACCGGCCAACCGATTCGGAATTCACTGTTTGACGCGTATTGGAAAAACGCATGGCGCCGCTCGCAAGGCGGCACCGAACCGGTGTACACCCACGGGAATGACACTCTCACGGTACGCTTTTTTGAGGCGACCCGTAGCCCGTGGATTGAGCGCCATGGAGCGCATCGTTTCGATTGATATCGCGCCGGATCGTTAGGACCGGCGGGTTGCGCTCGCCGGTCGGGTCTGGACGCGGCCGGGTTAGCCGCAGCGGGCAGGCGTTGTGGATCGAATCACGGTGCCGGTTGTTGATCGCCCCTGTCGGGGCATCGCGCCGGCCAAAGGCATCAGCAAAAACTTGTCCTCGATCGGCCGCCGATCCAACCCGTCCGGGCAGCGCTCGCAGCCGCCCGGCATAAGCAACACGGTTATGCAGTCACACACCGGCATCCTGGAACTTTCAAATCTCGCCGACGGTCGGCTCCGCGTGCTGGATCAGACGCTGGTCTCGCTCCCGAGCGACCCGGTTGTCCCCGCCGAGATCATCAAGCGGTATCAGCTTCGTTGCGGTGTCGAGCTGCAGGTCGAGCTCGGGGCGCCGTCCCGCAACGGCTCACACGGCCCGAACCGCAACCAGCGGATGAAGAAGGGCAAAAATAAGAAGGGCCGCAACAAAGTCGCCGCCATCGCCCCGGACGCGCCGCGTGTGCGTGGGCTGGTCAAGATCGACGGCGACGACCCCGACGCTTATGCCGGGCGGAATAAGTTTGAGGACCTTACCTCGATCGATCCGGCTCCGCGGATGACGCTTGAATACCCCGGCTGCCCGCCGTCGTGTCGGTTGATCGATATGTTCTGCCCGATCGGGTACGGGCAGCGCGGGATGATCGTCTCACCGCCTAAAGCCGGAAAGACCACGCTCCTCCACGACATCGCCTTCGCGATCAAAAAAAACCACGAGGACGTCGAAGTCATCGCGCTGTTGATCGATGAGCGGCCGGAGGAAGTCACCGACTTTCGCCGAAATGTCCCCTGTCTGGTGCTCGCCAGCTCGAACGATCACACACCCGAGCGCCACGCCAAGCTGGCGATCCTCGCCGTCGAGCGCGCCAAGCGCATGGCTGAAGCGGGCAAGGATGTGGTGATCCTGTTGGACTCGCTGACCCGCGTCGGCAGGGCGTTCAACACAGCGCCGGGGATGAGCTCGACCGGGCGGACGCTGTCGGGTGGTTTGGACGCGGGCGCGCTGTCGATCCCCAAGCAGTTATTCGGCGCTGCGAGGAAGTTTGAAGAGGGCGGCTCACTGTCCATCATCGCGACAGCCCTGGTCGATACGGGTAGCCGCGGCGATCAGGTGATCTTCGAAGAGTTCAAAGGCACCGGGAACATGGAGTTGATCCTGGACCGCAAGATCGCCGAGCGGCGGGTCTTCCCCGCGATCGACCTCGCAGCCAGCGGCACGCGCAAGGAGCACCTGCTGCTTAGCCCGCACGAGCTGCAGACGATCTCGGCCCTCCGCCGCCGCCTGCTCAATATGCAACCGGTGATGCAGGTCGAGCAACTGCTCAAAGCCGTCGAGCGCTTCAAGACCAACGCCGAGCTCGTCGGTCAGCCCGACTCCCCCGCGGCCCCGCGGGCCTAAGCAACCAACCCGATTTCGCCGTCCGGCTTACCTATATTGACACGATCGCCACCGCCCAGGGGCCCACACACCCGGCAGCGGCCGCAACCCGAGTCGCGGACAAGCATTCCGATAACGCCTGTGGAAACCGGCGACAGACGGCGATTTAATGCTCCAGGACGCCATTGGTTCGACTCGACCTGCGACGCTGCTCGGTGCGGGTGTGAAATGCCGATTGAATAGTCGGGGCGGCGCGTCCCGATCCTCGCAAGCGCACGGGTTGAGCCAAGCCGGCCGTCGCCCGTGACTTGGAGATTCAGCGAGTGTTCGGCGGCGGGCCGTCACGGCGGCGAGTCGGTTTTCGTTACGCGGCCTGAGGCGGTACCATCCACCGCTTCGACCGATTCCTCGTATGAAGTGATGTGCCGGGATGATTTTCAGTCCGCTGGCTTGCAGGATCGAAAATAGGTCGCTCGGGGAATTTGGGTAGCCGCCGATAGCCCGTGCAGCCGCACGGCGTTGAGGATCCATACACATGCTCTGGTTAGGTTTCGCCGACACGCAACCGCAGCCCAGCCCACAGCCGAACCCGCATGACGCGGCGGGCGACGCAGCCGCGATGCATGAGCCCGAACCCGAAAGCGTCAAGGACGAGATCAACGCCGTCTTCCTCACCCTGCTCCCCTGGGGCATATCGATCCTCTTCCACGTCGGGTTGGTCTTCCTGGCGATCTTCGTGGTGTGGTCCACGCAAGAGTTGCGTATCGAAGACCCCAGCGTGATCCCCGTCGCCCGGCTAAGCCCGACACCCGGTACGCCCAAGATGGTCAAGATGTCCAAGAAGATGACCCGGACATCCAAGACCCGCCAGACCCAGCCTAAGCCCAAGACCCGCCCCACCAAGTTGGCAAGCAAAACCAAGGTAAAAACCGCGTTGATCGGCGTCACCGGCGGGGCCATGGCCAAGGCCAACCCCTTCAGCATCGCCGGGCCGTCCGGCGCCCGATCCAGCTTCTACGGAACCCCCGGCGGCAATGCCCGCAAGATCGTCTACCTGATCGACGCCTCGGGGTCGCTGGTCGACTCGCTCCCGTTCGTGCTACAGGAGCTCAAACGCTCGATTAGCGAGTTGACCGACCGCCAGGTGTTCACGGTGATCTTCTTCCAGGGCGAGCAAACGATCGAGGTCCCGCCCCGCGGGCTCAAGCAGGCCAACGAAGACACCAAGATCCGCGTCATCCGCTGGATCGACATGGACAGCGGCAACATCACCCCCTTCGGCCGATCCAACCCCGTCAAGGCCGTCCAGGCGGCACTGGGATACAACCCACAGCTCATGTTCCTTCTGTCCGACAATATCACCGGGCAGCATCAGTACGAGATCCATCAGGAAAGCCTGCTCACCGCGATTGAGAAATCCAACCACGGGCGGACGAAGATCAATACCATCCAGTTCGTCTACCCCGACCCCCTGGCATCGATCGGGCTAAAACCCACCCTCGAGCAGATCAGCGAAAACACCGGCGGGATCTATAAATTTGTTGACGGCAGTGAGTTAGGCATACGATGAGCGATCCTTCCCGGCAACGAAGCCTTAGGCAACTCCAGCCAGGCCGCACCGCGTTGACGGCGCGTCGCGCCAGGTCGAGGGTTATTGCGTTCGCAGCGGCCTTGGTTTTGCAGGCGGCCTGTTTGACCTCGGCCACGCTCGCTGACGCGGTCAAGCTGGGCGGCTTCTGGATCAACGATGTCACCGTCGACGACATCTCGGACGAGCAACTTATCTATGTCAACCGGATGGGGCTCGAAGACGTCAAGCCGCTGGCCAGCGTGCAAGGCCTGAAGATCACCGCGTACCCCGAGCTCGCCCAGGCCCAGGACGCGATCGACGCCGGCAACGAACAGGCCGCGGCTGAGGCGTTGGTGAACCTGCGGGCCACCGTCCGCGAGGACTGGCTACGCAACTGGGTCTCGTACCTGCTGATCGGCGTCTACGACCGCGCCGGCCAACCGATACAAGCCGTTGAGGCGATGGTTGATCTGGCTGGGCGCACGGACGACGGTGTGTACTTCCAACAGCCGCCGACGGCGTCGATCCAAGCCGCCGACGGGCTCACACAGAAGACCGTCAACGACTTGCTGATTGGCGGGAAAGATTTTGTGAGTGGTGCCAACGGCGAAGCGGCACTCAGCGCCTTGCTGGAACTTGTCGATGTCGTACCATCCGACCCGCCGACGCCCGATCCGTTTGTGGACCCGGTTCCGCCGCCCGCAGTGCAAACTGTGCCCGACACACGCGGCGCATCGCGCACCGACCCGGACGGTGATCTGGACAGCGACCCCGATGCGGGGTTCGATACAGACGCTGGATTTGACGCCGATGAGGGGTTTGACGCCGCCCCGGACGCCGGCGGTGACTCTGGCTTTGACCGCGATTTTGATTCTGCTGCCGAACCCGAGTTGCCGATGGCGGACGATGACTATGCCTCGGCCCAATCGGTTATCACCGTGCCCCGGCTGCTCGACACGCGTGACGAGGTCACGCGGCTGTTGATCTCGGGCAAGTTCCAGGACGCCTTGTCGCGCGTCGAAGCCCTGACCGCATCCGACCCATCCAACCGGGCGATGCGGCTGTACCAGCGCGGCCTGGCTCAACTCGGGTTCGCCGAGACATCCGGCGACCACGACGCCTACCTAGACGCCGGGCTGAGCTTCATGCGCGTCGTCACCCAGCACCCGCGCACTCGCTTCGCCGGCCCGAGCCTGCTGGAAGCCGCCGTCGTGAATGGTAAATTGGGGCGGGCCGACATCGCCCGGCGCCTGCTCGCGCGGGCCGGGACGATGATCGACGTAGACGAGGACCCCCGCTACGCTCAGCGGTTGTCTCAGATGAGCAGCGCGTTAACGGAATAACAAAGCGGGCAAGACCGCCAAAGAGATTAAGAGGAGTTCTTCATGCGTCGTTCGAATCTAGTCCGCCTGGTCGCCGGGTTCGCCGCATCGATCGCAGCGACGCCGGTGTTGGCCGCGGAGACCGTGACCACCACGCAGAGCTGGTTCAAGATGTTCCTCTGGAACGACGACCTGATCGGCCTGATCATCATCTGGGTGCTGCTGATGATGTCCGCCATCAGCGTGGGCTTTACGATCAAGCTCTTGCTGGACAACCGCCGCTCGTCGCTGGTCCCCGAAGAGACCCAGCAGCAGGTCGAGACCATGCTCGTCGAGAAGCGCTACCGCGAAGCGATCGAGTACGCCGGGAACGACCCGAGCTATCTCGGCAAGGTCGTTACCTCCGGGCTGACCGAAGCCGGCAACGGTTACGGCGCGATGGAGCGGGCCATGGAAGAGACCAGCGACGCCGAAGCCACCCGCCTGCTCCGCCCGATCGAATACCTCAACGTCCTGGGCAACATCGCGCCGATGCTCGGGCTGTTCGGCACGGTCTACGGCATGATCGTGGCGTTCCAGAAGCTCGTCGAGAGTGGCGGCAAGCCCGACCCCGGCAAGCTCGCCGCCGGTATCTCGACCGCGCTGGTGACAACGTTCTGGGGCCTGGTCGTGGCGATCCCGGCGCTGACCGCGTACGCGATTGTCCGCAACAAAGTTGACGCGGTGACCACCGAGGGCCTGCTCATGGCTGAGCAACTGATCGAGCCGTTCAAGCCCGCGGCAAACCGGTCGGGCCAATCCGGCGGCGGGCAGCAGCGCCCCCGCGCGACCCCGCAACCGATCGGCGACTAACGCGATCGCAGGCGACCGTGCGGCGTCCCCACCAGCCCCAACCCACCACCGGCCCGTGCGGCCGGGTATGAAGCGAGCGAATGCCCAAGAGCCACAAGAAAAAAGGGGGCGTCAGCCCCGACATGAACATGACGCCGATGATCGACGTGATTTTTCAGTTGATCATCTTTTTCATGTTGGTGAACCAGATCATCGCCGAGCAACTCGTGCAGATGATCGTGCCCGAACTCGACGAGCCCAAGACGGTCGAGATCGAGGAGGACGGGCGGCTGATCGTCAACATCGCCCCCAGCCCGTACAACTCTGACCGCGGCATCGGCGAGCTGACCATCCCCGGTGAAGCGACGCTCGTGAAAGTCGGGCTCAACGACTTCAGCATCGACGACATCGATGCCGTGAAGGCGGCGTTGAAGGAAGCGAAGGAATCCGCCGACGCAGCCGGGCAACCGTTGCGGATCCTGTTGCGGGCCGACGCCGCGCTGTACTTCGAAGCCGTGCAACCGGTCATGCAGGCCATCGCCAGCGCCCAGATCCAGACCGTCCACCTCGTCGCGTACCTACCGGAGGACCAGCGGTGAGCCCGGACGCCCAATCCCCCGATTCCTGGCCGATGCCCAACGCCCCCGCCCCCGGCGGGCATCAGGTTTACGAGACCGTCCACCACCACTCGCTTCGTAAGAAGCGCGGGCTGCCGCCGGTCAAGATGCAGGTCAACCTGACCTCCATGATCGACGTGATCTTTCAGTTGCTGATCTACTTCATCGTCACCGCGACTTTCTCGGTCGGGGAGGGGGCAATCACCGCCAAGCTCCCGACCGGCCCGGGCACCCCGTCGCAGGCCAAGCCGCCCGATCGCCCGCTGAACATCATCCTCAGCTCGGCCTCCAGCTCCGGTTATAGGATCAGTGTCCGCGGGGCGCCGTCCCAGCCGACCAGCTTCTCGGAACTGGGCGAGCTGCTGATGCGTCTGCAATACAATCCCGAGCGCGGGCTGACCGAGGGTGCGTACAAGCCCGACAACCCCGTGATCATCAAGCCGGCCGGCGATGTGCGCTGGCAGCACGTGGTCAACGCATTCAACGCAGCCGTGAGGGCCCGGTACATGAACATCAGCTTCGCCCAGTCACAGTCCGAGGGTTGAGAACCGAAACAGCGCGGCGCGGCGCCCCGGACGGCGACCCAACACCGCCCCCGCCAACCGATCGAAACGCAGGTGGCATCATGATGAATCCCATGCGATGGCGGCTGGTATTGACCGCCCTGATCCCGGCGCTCGCGGTGCAGGCCCCATCGTTCGCCGCGCCCACGCGCGAGCATCTCAATAATGAGGTCCTGATCGAGGGCCTGGCGCGTGAGGGCATGGGCGAGTTGATCGAGCACCTGGCCGCGACCGAACCCTCCAGCGATCCGGTGATCCGCAAGCACCTCGAGATCGCCCGCCTGCGTGTCCGCTACACCGATCCGAACCTCCCGCGAGAGGAACAGGCCGCCGCGTTCGATCAGATGCTCGACGCGATGCGCGCCCTGATCACCGAGCACAACGACCACGAGCACCGCCCACTGTGGCAGACCGACCTGGCTGAGTGGTTGTTGTTCGAGAACCTGCAGGTAGTCCACGAGTACGCGGCTGCGTTTTACGAGTTTGGCGTGACGACGCCCGAGCAGGAAGAGGCGTTCGAAGCCGCCGTGACCGAAGCGCTCGTGCACCTGAGTGCCGCCGAGCGCCGGCTCACCACGCTCCAGACGGAACTCCCACGCGACCCCGATCACGACGAGAAGCGCGTCTACACCGGTCTGTGGGACCGGATGATGAAGCAGTATTTCAAGGGCAAGACGCCGTTCTACCTCGCCCGGGCCGCGTACTACACCGCGTTGCTTGATAACGATCACCCATACTTCAACAATCTGGGCAATCCCGAGATGCCCCGTCAGCGCGACACGCCCGAGTTGGAGCGTAAGCGCCTGATCGAGTTGGCCGGGCAGCGGCTCGCACCGTTCGTCAGTGAGTCCGGCGATCCGTACGGGATCCAGGCCGCGGCGCGCTGCCTTGCCGGGCGCGTGATGGTGCTCGACGGCTCAACCGACATCCAGGAGGCGATCAAAACACTCGAAGGCGTGATGGCGTCCGGCCGCATCGATCGCGAGACAGTCCTCGCCAGACTGGGTAAAGGCAATGCCCTGTTGCGCAGCGACCAACACCGCGCCGCACTCGACCTGGTCGAGAGTTTCGCGCTCGATCCGGTGCTCGGCGACCACGCGCTGTTCCGCCTGCTCACGCTGGACATGGCACACCGGATGCGCCTCGCCCAGGCCCAGAGTGGCCCCGAAACCGGCCGATCCCAGGCGATCGGCGAGGCATACACCCTCTACGAGCAGTTCCTAACCGACCCCGCACTCGGTGATCAGGCACTCTCGCTCAAGAGCTACATCTACCGCCGCTGGGCTGCGCGCGTCGGCGAAGAAGAGGCCGCCGCGCCCGATACACCCTCCGTTGTCATGCGCGCCGTCGGTGAGATCACCCGGATGCAGGGCCAAAACCTCGCGATCGAGGCCGGCCAACTCGAAGCCGACGGCCAGGACGCGCTCGCCCTTCAGCGCCGCGAGGAGGCGTTGCCCACCCTTGATCGATCGATCCGTATCAACCGTTTGTTGCTCGAGCGCGACTCGCTCAGCCCACAGACGCGCGCCGAAGCGATGCACAACCTGGCGATGTCGACCTACTTCCGCGCGGCGACCGATGTCGCGGCGCAGCTCGAGGCCACCGCGATATGGTTGGATCTTGCGGAAAACCTGCCCGACCAACCCGTCGCCGAGCAAGCAATCACCTTCGCCGTCTCGCTACTTGGCCAACTCGCCGCCGTCGTGCCACCGCCCGAGAGTGTCCCCGCCGCGTACGAGCGTGCCGGCCGTGTGCTGTTTGAGAAGTTCCCCACTATCGAAGCCGCCGACAACGAGCGCGTCTACTACGCCTACCAGGTGCTCGCCAAGTCCGACCGGTTCGGCGAAGCGGTCGATGTGCTCGAGGGCGTTCCGCCGACGCACGAAGACTATTTCATCGCGCAGCGGGAGGTGCTATTTAACCTCAAGAAGGTCATGGACGCGTCGACCAAAGTCTCGGACATCGCCACCGCGCAGAGCCGCCTCGAGCAGGCTGCCAACCGCGTGCGCGAAGCCGTCGCCGATGCGCCGCCTGACCTGATCGCCGAACAATCGGAACGAATCCACAACACCGATGGCTGGGCCAACCTGATGCTCGTCGATGTCGCGATCGCCCAAGGCGATACCGAGGCCGCGGTCGGGCGACTCAAGGAGTTCGATTCGCAGTTCGGCGACGATGAGGAGTTGCAACGCGAGTCGCTGTCGCGCGGGATCGCGGCCAAGGCCCAGGTCGGGCAATACCGCGAAGCCGTCACCGCCGCGCAGCGCATGATGCAGGCCTTCCCCGACAACGCGTCGTGGGTGATCGACCAGGTTCTTTCCGATCTGCAAAAGCGCGCCCGCCAGTTGCGGCAGATGGCTAGCGAGACTCTCGTCCAGTCTGAGAAGGATCAGTTGCTCACCCAGGCGCAGGGCATCTCGCGAACGGCGGTGGACCTGTCACAGTTGTTGCTGGATTGGGCGATCACCCAGGGCTACAACGAGGATGAGATGCTCCCGTACCGGCTCAGCCTGGCTGACGCGATGCGCCTTTCCGGCAACACCGATCAGGCGATGAAGTGGCTTCAGCCGCTCGTGGCCAGCTATGGCGACAACGCCAGCGTGATGCACGCGATGGGCGAGTGCCTGTACGCGGCCGGCGATGACGAGTCGCTGATCAAAGCCGCGAACCAGTATTACGACGTGCTTATCGCCGCGCTTGAGACCGAGGACCACCCCGATCTGCGCCGCATCTGGTGGAACGCGTGGATGCGCCGGCTGCAGATCAGCGACGCGCTCGGCGACGGCGCGGACGAGATCCCGCTGCGCGTCCGTCAGCTTGCAATGATGTACCCGGACCTCGGCGGTGAGCCGTTCCGTTCCGAGTTGAACCGGCTCGCGGTCAAACACCGTCGATAGTGAGAGGCGAATTACGATGGACTACCGAACGATACCCGGCACGGACCTGCGCGTAAGCCTGCTTGGGTTTGGCAACTTTGTGTTCGGCACGAGTTGGTGGGGGGACTTCTCCGATGAGGACGGAATCCGCCTGCAGAACACCGCATTTGATGCGGGGGTGAATTTTTTCGATACCGGTGCCGCCTACGGCAACGGGCGGGCCGAGCGGTTGCTCGCCGAGACGATCCGGTACGCGGGGCGCGAGAATCTGGTGATCTCGACAAAGTATGGGTACGACTTTTACGGCGACCCCGGCGAAGAGGGCGGGCACCGTGAGCGGCGACAGGACTTCAGCCCCAAGTTCCTACGGTACGACCTCGAACAGTCGCTGCTTCGCCTTGGGATCGATTGCATCGACCTGTATCAGGCGCACAACCTCAAGCTCGGTCAATTCTGCGATGAGTTGACGGACAACATGCAGGCGTTTTGCGACGAGGGCAAGATCCGGTACTGGGGCGTCGCCCTTGGCCCGGCGATCGGGTGGCGCGAAGAAGGTTACAAAGCCTTTAACGACTGCGACGCCGCGGTCGTGCAGACGGTGTTCAATCTTTATGAGCAGGACCCCGGCAGGGAGTTCTGCCGGATCGCCGAGCAGCGCGGGCGCGGCGCGGTGATCGCGCGTGTCCCGACCAACTCGGGGATCCTTGATGAAGAGTTCCCCTCGCCGGACCACACCTTCCCCGAGTGGGACCACCGCAAGTTCCGCGACCGCAACTGGCTGGTGTACGGTTTGAAAAAGAACGATCTGATCCGCCCGATCGCCGAGCGACAGGGATGCTCGATTCGCCAGCTCGCGGCGAAGTGGCTGGCGAGTTGGCCGACGCTGTGTTCGATCGAACCGAATCTGCTCAAGACCGAGGACGTCACCGAGTTCGCCGCGGCGATGGACGGCAACTACCTATCCGCCGAGACGCTCGCCGAGCTCGAAGCGCTCTACACCGCCGATTTCAATCTCGGTGATGACGCCCATCCCTGCGACTGGAAATCGAGCGTCAGCCCGGACGGCAAGGTCCGCAGCACCTATCAGCCGCCCGTCGCGGTGTGACATGATTGGCCAGCCGCCGTTCGCTGATCGGCCTTCATCTTTTGCACGATTGAGCAGTCGCCGTTGACCGCGATACGGCTATCATGACGGTATGCCGCCCAAGCCCCTTTTCGAGTCCGAAGCGGCCCGTTCCGCAGCCATCACGACCGTGATGATCACGACCCTCGCGATGTCGTTGGTCCTCGCGTATGCGCTGACAGTGGTTCAGCCCGGCATGCGCGTGGAGAGCGTCGCCGATCTGACGCTCAACGTTCCGGATACCTGGTCGCGTCGCGATGAAGCGTCGGCGCTGCCGGGGCTGGACGAATCAGTTGTGTTCACCGACCCGAGCGACACGGGCCGCGTGCTGCGGGTCGCGTCGGTTGCACGCCGGAAGCTGCGCGTCCCGCTGATCGCGCTGAATCAGATGCTCAACAGCGTGTTGCCCGCTGGTGCGCGCCAAGGGCTCGAAGCCGTGCAGCCGGTTACACCCATGCGCGCGGGGACGGCTGTCGGTGTGATGTTCGTCGGTGTCGGCGAATCCGGCCTGCGTGCCAACGCCCACCTGGTTGCCGTGTTGACCGAGGATGCGCGTTGGTACCGAGTGATGTACCTGAGCCACCAGGGGATCACCGAGCGCAACCTCGCCGACGTGATCGGCGAAGACATACGCCTGTTCAAGCAGATGATTGCCGGCGCGGTCCTGGGCGGCTCTCGCTCACCCGGCGACAGCGATTTCGCGGCGGCCGGGCTGTCGTATGACGGCCAAGCGATCCAGGTCCCCGATGGGCTAACCGCGCGTATTCCGCAGACGGGTCAACCCGTAGCGATTCGGCTGATTCCCGAACTCGGCGAGGCACGGTTTCAGTGTCTGCGCGTTTTGGGGACGGCTGATTCCGGTGTGACGGACGCGGCGCACCCGTTGTCGCCGGTGTCACTGCTCTCGCGGCGTTACGCTGACGCGGTGGGTCGACCGCTGGACAGCCGCGGACTGTGGTTCGGCCAGATCAAGGGCATCTCGACCTGGCGGGTCTCGATGCTCACCTCGGACGGGTCGTTGCTCCGCCAGTTGTGGTACCTGCGACCGCGCCCGGGTTACGGACTGTTGATCGAACTGGTGTGTGAACCGATGGCGGCGCGCGGCTTGTCGCGCTGGGTGGTCCCGCTCGCAGAGGCGGTGTCGGCTGCGCTGCCGGCTGACGGGGTCGAGGCATCAACAGAATCCGTGGCACTGAAGCAGGCGATCGACCGGGGAGACCAGATCACGCGGCGGCAGTGGGAGCGGCTCGGCCAATACCCAATGACCGACTGGTCCTACTACCTGATCCGCGCCGGCGAACGCTCGATCGGATTTGAAGTCCACCAGCGCCGACCGCCCGATCCGGGTGATTCGTTCCCGTTGCGCGGCCGCGGCGCGTTGCTGTTCTCACACGGTACGGAGCAGATCGGAGTGGATCAGATCTGGCGCGCCTCGACGGACGGATCAGGTTTTACGGTGACGTACCAGCGCACACGCCAGAACTTCGCCAAGGGAACGCGCGGCGAGCCCACCATCACCCATCTGGAGCAGCAAGCAGGACGCCTGGCACTCACGCGGTTGGCACCCAAGCCTGAGGAGGAGGTTTGGGCGGGCACCGCACCACCCGGCCTGGTCGCCCCGATGGCTGAACAAAATTGGCCGGTGCCGACGGACCCTTCCTGGGACGCGGGGCCCGCGCTCATCTGGATGTGCCAGGGCGACCGCCCCCCCCAACCCTTCTGGGCCCACCTGGCTGCGGCAACGGGTGATGAAGATTCAAACCGTTCGCCGGCCGAGAGATCAACGGCTGCGGCACACCTAACGCTCCGCCCCATGATGAGTACGGATGTTGACCGGTATGCCCTCGATGAAAACGGCGATGTCATTTCGTACGAATCGTTTCAGCCGCGTAGTGCGTTCGGCGGCGAGGTGTTGCGATACCGGCGGGTCGACCGGCCGTCGCTGTTCGCCGAGTACCCCTCACTCGAACCGCAGCTTGACCGTTGGCAGCAGGGGGGTGAGTGAGGTGGCGAAACAGTTGCAAGCTGCGGTGTCGTGCTGCGTCGCGATCGGGTTCATCGTCGGGTTGCTCGGCGCGGGTGGTGCGCCGGCCGAGTCAGAGTCGCCGCCTGGCCCGCGTTGGCGGGAGCACTCGCACGGGGTGTCGTTCCTGATCCCCGGTGGCGCTCAGACCATCGACCGACCCGCCGACGACGCGATGGTGCGCCTGGTCGTCCCCGGTACCGGAGCGATCGACGTCTTCATCAAGCGCAGCGCCGTGGACATGCAGCTTAACGCGATCGTCTCCGAGGCCATCCACCAACTCGGCGCCGTCCGCCCGTCTGCAACGATCCTCGATCAGCCGAGGCTCAGCGCCGGTAAGCGATCGGTCGCGGCGGTGTTTTTCAGGATACCCGACGCCAAGAACGGCCCGTGGGTGATGGGCCAGGCATTCCTGCCGCTCGATGCGCGGTCGTTTGTGATGTTCCGACTCGAAGCCAACCCACAACAGTACGCCACCGCACGCGAGATCTTCGAAGCTCTCATCCGCAGCGTCGAGGTCGAGGACCCCGGCGTCGTCAACCGCCGCCGGACCGAGGCGCTCGCGCGCGGCGAAGGTTGGCGCGAGCGGATCACCTTCGAGCAGATGATCGCCGTGCTCACGCCGCAGCGGTGGTATCGGATCATCGACGACCGTGACGATGTCGGCTACATGCGGATCGCTGAGCGCAAGACCGAGCAAATCGGGCTTGAAGGGATCGAGATCGAGACGCAGGTCCGCGTTTTCGCGGCCGGAACGGTCTACGACGCGACGAGCACTTTTTTCGCGTCCGAGGACGGGACTCAGGAAGTTTGGTCGATCCGTACGACGGCACGCCCACACCCCACCGCCGTCGGCCAACCCGCTGCGCCGCCGAACCAAAGCGGTCGCGGTCAAGGCGCGGTCTCCTGGGCGGAAACCGGTGTTCGCTCGAACGATCGCATCACCGTCAACCGCGAGACGCCTAGCGGTGTCCGTGACGTGCATTGGCGAACGCCGCCGACCGCATACCTGAATCTGGTGCAGTCAATGTTGATCGACCGCCTGCTGCCGCGCGACTCCCCATTGCCGCTTGGCTTTTACGCCTACCATCCCGATGCGAAGAAGGTGACCTATCAGACGGCCTGGGTGACGCCCCAGCCGGTTGGCTACGCGGTGAATCTGCGTCCCGACCCACAACGAAAGGCTCACGTTTCACGATACACCCCGGCCGGTGCACAGATCGACCGAGTCATCCCGGGTGGCCGTGTCTTTGTCCCGACTACCCGCGAGAGATTAGCGCTGACCTGGAACCTCGGTCGGTAGGGGGTCGCTCGTTGCGTGGGCAGTCGGCGGCAAGTCAAACGTGCCGGCGCGGACCCGCTTTGGCTTTCCGTCGAGTACCTGCGCGAGGGTGTTCAGGTAGCGGTCGTGTTCAGCCGCATCGCCAAACCGCACCATCCGGATCGCAGCCGTCACCCGGTCCTGCCCCGACCCCCACGCCACGATCTGCGCCGTTCGCCCGTCGGGTAACAGAGCGTCAGCCCGAACGATTGTCATCGTGGTGGTTTCGCCGGCGGAGTTCGCCTGTTCGTTCGACACCTGATCAATCCGGATCATCCCCCAGTGGCTTCGCTTGATCGCACGCGGCACATCGTCCGCCAGCCGCCCCGGCTCACCTGCGAACGAGGCGATCCGACCATCAATAAACGGCTCAACCGACCCGGCGACGGTGATCGTCCGGACCGGTTGAATCTCGATCGACCGGCACCCTGTGCCAATGATCGCGGCGGCACCAAGAGCGATGACCATCCACTCAAGCCGCCGCCGTCCCACGTAAATACCTATCTGAGCTTTCATCTCAAGCAACATCATATAATGGGCCGGTGTATTGGACCCGATGATGAGCAGGTGTGAGCGACTCGATCGCTGACTGTGGCCGGAGTGCCCGATGCACCTGGCCTGGCGAGGGCAATGGTTTGGAACTAACGATCAACCTACCGAGCGGCGATGAACGCGTCGCGATGACCGGCGTCGGCGAGCGCAACCTCAAGATGCTGCGTGAGCGGCTTGGCGTGACGATCTCCGCGCGCAACGGCTCGCTACGGATCAAGGGCGACAGCCTCGCGGTCGGCCGTGCCGCGCGCGTCCTCGAACAACTATCACACGCCGCGGGCAACGGCGAGCCCATGACCCCGGATCAACTCGCCGCCGCGATCGACACGCTCGGCCCGGCACCCCGCCAGGCGAACCCGTCCGACTTGCCGCACCGCCCGAGTCCGACAGCCACGACTTCGACCGCATCGAACGACGGCGGCGAACTCGAGGTTTACCTCCGCGGCCGCACGGTCAAAGCCAAGACGCCGGGACAACAGAACTACGTCCGCGCCATCCACACCCACGACCTGACCCTCTGCTGCGGCCCAGCGGGCAGCGGCAAGACCTACCTCGCCGTCGCCGCCGCCGTCGCGCTGCTTAAATCGGAGCAGGTCCGTAAGCTCGTTCTCGTCCGCCCCGCGGTGGAAGCCGGCGAGAAGCTCGGTTACCTCCCCGGCAGCATGCAGGAAAAAGTCAATCCTTACCTGCGCCCGCTGCTGGATGCGTTGAACGACATGATGCCCTTCGAACAGATCCAGCGATTCATGGACAACGATTTGATCGAGATCGTGCCCCTCGCATTCATGCGCGGCCGCACGCTCAACGACGCGCTGATCATCCTTGACGAAGCCCAGAACACGACGCGATCGCAAATGTTGATGTTTCTCACACGGCTAGGCCAGGGCGGCAAGATGGTCGTCACCGGTGACACTTCCCAGATCGACCTGGAGGACCCGCGCGAGTCCGGTCTGGTCGATGCCGTAAAGCGGTTGCGTCGGGTTTCCGGCGTGGCTATGGTGACCTTGGAAAAGGCCGATATCGCCCGCCACAGGTTGGTTCAGCGCATCGTTGAGGCCTATGACGATCGCAAGGATCGTAGCGGTCGAGACACGCCGCCCCCCGCCGACGATGCCCCAGAGCACGATCCGCCCAACGAGAACCGCTCATAACCCCGATGGGTGCAATCGCTCGCGCCATGAACCCGCAGCCGGCCACCGTAACCAGCCGATAACGAGTTAGCCGCACCCGGCACGCGGCACCAGCCGGACGTTTCGGACCGATCGCCTATGGCCAGTAACAAGGGCAAACCCAATCGACGGCGCGAGATACTGCGCAACCTGCCCAAGGCACCCAAGGACTGGCCGCGGTGGGCCGGCCGCCGCGACCTGGTCCGGGCCGTCGCGCTGATCGTGTTGTTCGCCGCGGTTGGCAGCCTCATCGCGATGAGCGCCCAGCGCCGCCCCCGATATCAACTAAGCCAGGTCGCACCCGAGAACCTCACCGCCCGGGTCCGCTTCCTGGCCATTGACCAGCAAAAAACCCAGGAGCGCAAAGCCGATGCCCGCGACCGCGAGCCGGCTGTGTACGTCCCCAACGTCCAATACCTCCGCGAAGTGCGCGAGCGATTGGCCGGCCTCGTCGAACTTGGGACCAAGGCCACCGTCGAACAGATCCCAGCCAAGGAGCGCGAGCTGCTCGAGCTAACCCCACAGGGCCTGGCCGAGCTCACGCGCTTCCACGCCGCGCCCGGCGAGTGGCGCCAACTCATCGATCAGTTCATGGAGGGATTCGCCGGCATCGCCGTACTCGAGGCTCACCGTGCACGTATCGAGCGCGACCCCGGCGAGCGCGCGGCGCGCATCGTCATTCAACACCCGACGCTCGCTCGCCGCGAATTGGTCCGGTTCGACAACGTGATCATCAGCATCGACGACGACCTCACCGCCTTGCGCGAGAGCATCACCGCCTTGGTGTTCCACAAGTTCCCACGCGACCTGCGCCAGACGGTCACCGCGGTCGTCATGCAAAACCCCCGGCCGATCTACAACTTCGACGAGCCGCAGACCCGACAGCGCCGCCAGGCCAGGTTCGACAACGACAACAACACCGTCAGGATGATCTACGAACCCGGTGACCTGCTGATCCCGGCCGGCCAACCGATCAAACAACTCGACCTCGAAGTCCTCGCTCAGGAGCGCGTCCAGTACAGCGCCCAACTGGGCCCCTGGCTGATCTGGATCGGGCGCGGGGCGTGGCTGGGCCTGTTCACACTCCTAGGCGTGGCGCTCTGGGGTTACACGCAGGCCTACAACCCAACGGTCCGTGGCAACCTACGGCACGGCCTGATGATCACGGCGCTGCTGCTGGTCACCCAGGCATTCGCGGTGCTCGCTGCCAGCCTGGCGCCCATGTACATCGGCGCGGGCGTTGTGTTCCCGGCACTCCTCACCGCGATCGTGTTGGCCATTGCCTACGACCAGCGCTACGCACTCGCGATCGGCGCGATCCACACGCTGATTCTGCTTGTCACCCTCGGTTTACCCGTGACGTTCGGCATCGTGCTCGCCACAGGCGTCGCCGTCGCGGTCAGCCGCCTGCACGATGTCCGCAACCGTTCAACGATCGTCAAAGCCGGCCTGTGGACCGCACTGGCGATGGGCGGCTGCACACTCTTGATAGAGATGCTCCACAGCCCGCTGCACCTGGAAGGCCAGATCGGGCGCGTCCTGTTCAATACCGGTTTGGTCGCGACCACCGCCGTTTTCACCGGCTTGATCGTCCAAGGCGTTCTCCCGGCGATCGAGCGTCTGTTCAGCGTCACGACTTCGATGACGCTGCGCGAACTCAACGATGCGTCCCACCCCTTGCTGCGGCGACTCGTTGAGCTGGCGCCTGGCACCTACCAGCACAGCCTGCGCATCGCCGACATGGCCGAATCGGCTGCTGACACGATCGACGCCGACGGGCTGCTCTGCCGCGTCGGCGCGATGTACCACGACATCGGGAAGATCAACAAACCCCTCTACTTCGTTGAGAACCAGGGCGGCGGCCCGAATCGCCACAACAAACTGTCGCCCGCGATGAGCCTGCTGATCATCGTCGGCCACGTCAAAGACGGGATTGAGATGGCCCGCGAGTTCAACCTGCCGCGTGTCCTGCGCCACTTCATCGAATCGCACCACGGCACGACGCTGGTCGAGTATTTCTTCCACGCGGCCAAGAAGCAGCACGACGCCGAACGCCAGCCCGCACCCGACGAGTTCGAGTTCCGCTACCCCGGTCCCAAACCGCACACCAAAGAAGCCGCCATCCTGATGCTCTGCGACTGCATCGAAGGCGCCGCCCGCACACTCGATGAGCCGACCGCCGGCCGCATCGAGCAACTCGTCCACACCATGGCCAACAAGCGCCTGATGGACGGGCAGTTCGACGAGTCCGACCTGACCCTGCAAGAGCTGCACAAAATCGAACTATCGATTACCAAGACCCTGTGTGCGATCTACCACGGCCGCGTCAAGTACCCCAGTGGCGGCGCCCAACCCGCTCAGGCGGCCGATGACAGTGACAACCGTCCGGCATTGCCCGCATCGACGGCCTCGTAGTTCAGCGATTCAATAGGAACGTTTGGCCGGAGGGCCACGCGACGCCGGACCTGACCATTTTCAGCGAGTACCGTCATGTCAGTCATTACTGAACTTCTCGAAAAGCTCTGGGACGACTACACCACCCTCAATCCGCAAGCCCAGGCCATCGGCGACCTGCTACGCAGCCGTGGTGAACAGGTCCCCAACGACCACATCGCCTTCCGCACCTTCAACGACCCCCGCGTCGGACTCGACGCCATGGCCCGCGTCTTCCTCGACTCCGGCTACCGGCAAAACGGCAACTATGCTTTCACGGAGAAAAAGCTCCTCGCACGCCACTACGAGCACGCCGACCCAGCGCTGCCGAAAGTGTTCATCAGTGAGTTGCTCCTTGAAGCGTTCTCCGGCGAGGTCGCGAGCACCGTCGGGTCGTTGCTGGATCAGGTCCCCGCCGAGATGCCCGACGCCTGGGACTTCCCCATCGCGGGTCGCCCGTGGCAGATCACCTACGCCCAGTATGAGTCGCTCCGCACCCACAGCGAGTACGCGGCCTGGTTGTCGGCATTTGGCTTTCGTGCGAACCACTTCACCATCGATGTCGGTGCGCTCAAGACATTTGATAGCCTCGAAGACTTCAACACATTCCTCGAGCAGAACGGTTTCGCACTGAATACCGCCGGTGGTCGGATCAAAGGATCGCCCAAGGACTGCCTCGAACAATCCTCGACCCTCGCTCCCGAGGTGTCAGTCGATTTCGCGGACGGCCCCCGCGCGATCCCCGGTTGTTACTACGAGTTCGCGCGCCGCTACACCGACACCGACGGCAAGTTGTTCACCGGTTTCATCGCTAAGTCAGCCGACAAAATCTTCCAGAGCACGGACCGGCGCGACGACGAAAAATGATCTCTGCCCTGGCGGAGCCGAGCCCCAACGGTCTAACGCCCCGACTAGAGTGCCTTCGGGTAACCCGCAGGTAAAAAACAACCGAAACTCCCTAAGCCATGTCTAGCCACACGCCCATCCTGGACTGGATCGAGGGTCAGCAGTCACGGATGGCCGGGTTGGTCGAGCGATGGGCACGGATCAACTCGGGCAGCATCAATCTGGACGGGCTCGCGGAGATGGCCCGCGAGCTCATGGCGGCCTTCGCCGTGTTAGGAGGCCGCGCCGAGTTGGTGGACCTCGCGCCCAGGCTGTCGGTCGACCCCGCCGGCGAATTCCATGAGACACCCTTGGGCCAGGCGCTGCGCATCACCAAACGCCCTGATGCGCCGCGACGTGTCTTCCTCGGCATCCATATGGACACGGTGTTCGGCCGGGACAATCCGTTTCAGGACGTTAGTCACGTCGATGCTCAGACGCTTAACGGCCCGGGTGTGCTGGACGCCAAAGGCGGTTTGGCCGTGATGTTCGTCGCGCTGGAGGCGTTCGAGCAATGCCCCGCTGCCGGCGAGATTGGTTGGGAGGTGCTCATTAATCCTGACGAGGAGATCGGTTCGCCCGGGTCAGCTCACCTGTTCGCCGAATGCGCCGCACGCAATCACATCGGCCTCGTGTTCGAGCCCACGCTCCCCGACGGCACACTCGCCGGGCATCGTGGTGGGTCCGGCAACTACACCGCCGTCGTGCGTGGCCGATCCGCCCACGCCGGGCGCGAGTTCAACAAGGGACGCAACGCCATCGAAGCCGCCGCCGACCTTGTCGCGCGACTCGCCGCGCTCAACTCGGTGAGAGATGCGCCTGCGAGTCCGAGCGGCATCGTCAACATTGGGGCAATCACCGGTGGCGGGCCGGTCAACGTCGTACCCGGCTTGGCGATCTGCAGATTCAATATCCGGGCCCGCGACCGCGCCAAGTTGCAACACCTCGCGGAGCAAGCCGAAGCCGCGGCCGAGATCGTGCGCCAGCGAGACGGGATATCCGTCGAGCTGCACGGCGGCGTAACCAGTTGGCCCAAGCTGATGGACCCTCCGACACTCGAACTGTTCAACCATGTCCGGGATTGCGGCGAGGCATTGGGGATCGACGTCCGGTGGCAGGACACCGGCGGCGTGTGCGACGGGAACAAACTCGCCGCGGCCGGGCTTCCAACGATCGACACGCTCGGCCCACGTGGTGGCGGGATGCACAGTGAGCAGGAGTACCTGCGACTCGATAGCCTAACGGAACGGGCAAAGCTTGCGGCGTTGCTCTTGATGCGCCTCGCGGCCGGCGAACTGCCTTGGCCAGAACGCCGGCAAAGTAGCGCGGTTGCGGGATAGAACGGACACTGAAGGTGGCTGCATGAGAAAACTTCTTGCCGATGCACTTGCGTCCGACCGACGCGTTGCCGACGGGAAACGGTTGATCCTTGAGGCGCTCGCCGAGCACCAGTCTCGCTTGACCGGGCCGCGCGCCGCCGACCCGGCGCTGCAACTGACCTACGACGAGGCGATCGATCGATTCGGCAAGATCCGCGGCGGCGGCCTGTACTACCCCTACCTCGGCAGCGGGTTCGGCAAGGGGGCGCTGGTCGAGCTCGCCGACGGGAGTGTGAAGTACGACCTGATCACGGGGATCGGTGTGCACGGGCTCGGCCACGGCCACCGCGCACTGGTTGAAGCCGGCTTGGACGCAGCGCTCGTCGACACCGTCATGCAGGGGAATCTGCAGCAGGGCCGCGAATCGCTCGAACTGGCCGGCAAACTCGTCGATCTCGCCGGCGCCGGCGACTCGCGCCTTGAGCACTGCTTCCTCACAACCAGCGGTGCGATGGCCAATGAGAACGCACTCAAGATGCTGTTTCAAAAACGCAGCCCCGCCCACCGGCTGCTGGCATTCGAGGGCTGCTTCATGGGCCGGACGTTGGCGCTCGCGCAAGTGACGGACAAGCCCGCCTACCGCGCCGGCCTGCCACCAACGCTTGTCGTCGATTACGTCCCGTTCTTCGATCCCGACGAACCTGAAGAAAGCACCGAGCGAGCCCTCGCCATCCTCAGGTGGCACCTCGACCGCTACCCCGGTCAGTACGCGGCCATGTCGTTCGAACTGGTCCTAGGCGAAGGCGGGTACTACCCGGGCGACAGCCGATTCTTCACCGTGTTGATGGAGGAGTTGCGATCACAGGGCGTCGCCATCATGGTCGACGAGGTCCAAACGTTTGGCCGCACGTCGCGTCTGTTCGCTCATCAGCACTTCGGGTTGGAGCGGTTCGTCGACGTGGTCACGATCGGCAAACTCAGCCAGGTCTGCGCCACGTTGTTCACCGGCGACCTCAAGCCCAAGCCGGGGCTGATCAGCCAGACGTTCACCGGCAGCACCGCGTCGATCCTCGCGGCCAAGCGCGTGATCGAGGAGCTCGCCGAAGGCGCCTGCCTCGGTGACGACGGCAAGAACCTCAAACTGCACAACGCGATGGTCCAGCGCCTCGAAGCGATCGCCGCCAAACACCCCGGCAGCGTCAGCGGCCCGTACGGGATCGGATCGATGGTCGCCTTCACACCGTGGGACGGGTCCATCGAGCGGACCAAAGCCTTGGCACGCGCGATGTTCGACGCCGGAGTAATCGGTTTCATGGCTGGCACCGACCCGGCGCGCATCAGGTTCCTCCTGCCCGTCGCCGTACTGACCGAATCCGATATCGGACCCGTCGGCGACATCATCGAGACCTGTCTGATCCAAGCGGGGCAATCCCCATGATCCCGGGTGGTGACAACGTCGTCATGAGGCCGATTACGCTTGACGACCTCGACCAACTCGTCGAGTTGGCCGGCGGTGCGAGTTTTGGCTTGACGACGCTGCCGAAAGATCGCGAACTTCTAAGCAAGCGGATCGAGGAATCGCAGCGCGGTTTCGATAAGAACGCCGACCGCCCCGGCGGCGAGTTGTACCTGTTCGTGATGGAAGACCTCGACACCGGTCGCATTGTCGGCACGAGCGGGGTCGTCTCCAAGGTCGGCGGGTTCGAGCCGTTCTACGCGTACCGGATCGAATCGACTGTGCACGAATCAAAAATGCTCGGTGTGCGAAAAGAAGTCCGCGCCCTGCACCTGGCCCGCGAGCACAACGGCCCGTGCGAGATCGGCAGCCTCTTCCTCTTGCCTGGATACCGCCGAAGTGGAAATGGTCGGCTGCTCTCGCAGTCGCGCCTGCTGTTCATGGCCGAGCACGCAAGGTGCTTCGCGCCCCTCGTCATCGCGGAGCTGCGCGGCGTACTGGACGAGCACGGCCGCTCGCCGTTCTGGGACGCGATCGGCAGGCACTTTTTCGAGATCGACTACCCCAAAGCCGACTACCTGAGCATGGTGGACAAGCAGTTCATCGCCGACCTCATGCCCACCCACCCGATCTACATCCCGCTGCTTCCCCAGGCCGCGCAGGACGTGATCGGCCAGGTCCACCACAACACGCGCCCGGCCCGCGGTATCCTCGAGCGCGAGGGTTTCCGCTTCAACAACATGGTCGACATCTTCGAGGCCGGCCCGATCCTTAGCTGTGAACTCGACGACATCCGCACCTGTCAACGGGCCGGATCCGCGGTTGTCGGTCCGCTTCGCGATATGCTTCCCGCTGCCACACCGGCCGGCGGTGATCCCGATGCGACGCCGCACCTGATTGGCAACACACTCCGCCGGTTTCGCGCCTGTCTGGGGTGCCTGTCGATCAACGCGGACGGTCAGGCCACACTGGATCACGCGACCGCCAAAGCGTTGGATGTATCGCAGGGCGATCGCATCTGCTACGCAACGCTCCGCCCCGCCACCGCCGGCCACGACGCCGACGCAACACAAGACACCGCGAAAGGATCGACTCCTTGAGTGACCCATCGCATTGGATCAACGGGGACTGGGTTGACGGCGCTGGCGAACAGGTGTCGTGCACGAACCCGGCGACTGGGCAGGAGAACTGGCAAGGGCGTGAAGCCGACGCCGCTCAAGCCGATCTCGCGGTCAGCGCTGCGCGCTCGGCGCTGCCTGATTGGTCGACACGATCGCTGGACGATCGGATCAAACAAGTCTGCGCCTACCGCGACCTGCTTGAGGCCGACCGCGACGCCATGGCCGAGGCGATCAGCCTGGACACCGGTAAGCCGCTGTGGGAGTCGCGTTCCGAGGTCGCGGTGATGATCGGCAAGGTCGCACTGTCGATCGACGCCTATCGCGAGCGAAAGCAATACACCGATATCGATGTGAACGGGCTCCGCGGGGTCACTGCTTACCGGCCGGTTGGCGTGTGTGGTGTCCTTGGCCCGTTCAACCTTCCCGGCCATCTTCCGAACGGACACATCGTCCCTGCGTTGATCGCGGGGAACACCGTGGTATTCAAGCCCAGCGAACTCGCCGCATCGGTCGGCGATCGCATCACGCGGCTGTGGGAACAGGCCGAGCTGCCGGCCGGGGTGCTCAACACGCTGCAGGGCGGTCGATCCACCGGTGTCGCGTTAGCCGAACACGAGGGATTGGATGGGCTTTTCTTCACAGGCAGCTCCGCGACTGGCAAAGCGCTGTCTCGGACCTTCGCCGAACGCCCCGGCAGCATGCTTGCACTTGAGCTGGGTGGCAATAACCCACTTGTGGTTTGGGGTGTGCAGGACCTGCAAGCCGCGGCCTACACCACCGTGATGTCTGCGTATATCACGGCAGGGCAGCGCTGCACTTGTGCTCGCCGATTGATCGTCCCTGCCGGCCGCACAGGCGAGGCGTTGATCGAGCGGCTCGCCGGGATGATCGCCGAACTCCGCGTCGGCCCCCACACCAGCGAGCCCGAGCCGTTCATGGGCCCGGTCATCAATGCGGCCGCAGCGGTGCGATTGCTCAACGCGCAGGAGCGATTCCGAAAGAATGGCGCACGCCTGATTATGGAGATGGTCCCGATCGGCGGCTGCCCGGCGATGCTGTCGCCCGGCTTGATCGATGTGACCGAGGCGACCGAGCGTGGGGATGACGAGTGGTTCGGGCCGATGCTCCAGGTGATTCGCGTAGACGACTTCGATCAGGCGATTGCCGAAGCGAACCGCACCGCGTACGGATTGTCGGCATCACTGCTCGATGACGATCGCGATCGGTTTGATCGGTTCTTCCAGCGTGTCCGCGCCGGTGTCATCAATTGGAATCAGGCCACCACCGGGGCGAGCGGGCGACTGCCCTTTGGCGGTGTCGGTGCGAGCGGGAACCACCGCCCGAGCGGGTACTTTGCCTGCGACTACTGCGCCTACCCGGTTGCGTCGATGCGTCGTGACACTCTGGTGATCCCGGATTCTCTCGCCCCGGGGATCACGGTGTGAGTGCAGCGTACGAGGTTAACTTCGACGGGCTGGTCGGTCCCACCCACAACTACGGCGGGCTCGCGTTCGGCAACCTCGCCTCGGCTTCGCACAGCCAAGCCGAATCGAACCCACAGCAGGCTGCGCTGCAAGGCCTGGAGAAGATGAAGCTGCTCGCCGGTCTCGGCCTGCGCCAGGCGATCCTCCCACCGCACGACCGCCCACACATCGAAACATTGCGGTGCCTCGGCTTCAGCGGGTCGGATCCGGACGTCCTGCAACAAGCCGCCAGAGATGCTCCCGGCATGCTCGCCGCGGCGTCCAGCGCATCGAGTATGTGGGCCGCGAATGCCGCGACTGTTTCGTCCAGCGCCGACACGGAAGACGCCCGGGTGCACTTCACGCCCGCCAACCTCACAAGCTGTTTCCACCGCAGTATTGAGCCGCCGACAACGTGCGATCTCTTGCGAGCGATCTTCGCGGATCAGTCACACTTCGTCGTCCACGACCCTCTCCCACCCAGCCCTGCCTTGGGCGATGAGGGTGCAGCGAACCACACACGTCTGTGTGCACACTACGGCGACCCCGGGTTGGAGGTGTTCACCTATGGCGCGGACGAAGTTGCGCACCAGAACGGCCCGCGCCGCTACCCCGTGCGCCAGACTCTGGCCGCATCAAGAGCCGTCGCCAGGCTGCACCGCATCCAGCCAGGCCGTGCGATCTTCCTCCAGCAAAGCGCCGCTGCGATCGACGCCGGTGTCTTCCACCACGATGTCGCCGCCGTCGGCAATCAGAATGTGTTGTTCTTTCACACCGGCGCATTCGCAGACTACCAGGCGCCGGCCATCCTCAGGCAACGCTTTACCAAGCACTGCGGCGGCGAGCTGAAGCTGATTGCGATTGAACCCAACCGACTGACACTGGCTGACGCGGTCGCCACCTACCTGTTCAACAGCCAACTGGTGACCCTCGCCGACCGGGTTGGTCCGGCGGCGGATGCCGCGCAAACTGCTCACCGCGAGATGGCGTTGATTTGCCCGATTCAATGTCAGCAACACCGGGGCGTTGCCGCGTTGCTGGATGAAATGGTTCAAGGCGACAGTGCGATCGCTTCGGTGCGCTACGTCGACCTGCAACAGAGCATGCAAAATGGCGGTGGCCCGGCCTGTCTGCGCTTGCGCGTCGTTATGACCGAAGCACAGATCGCCGCGATGCATCAGGGTGTGATCTGGACGCCCTCACTGCACACTCGCTTGCAGGCGTGGGTCGAGCGGAACTATCGCGATCGGCTCCACCCAACGGATCTGACTGACCCGCAACTGCTTAATGAATCCCGTCAGGCGCTGGATGAGTTGACGTCACTGTTGGGGCTCGGGTCGCTGTACGGCTTTCAGCGGGCGGGGTAGCGCCCCGGACACCGCGCCGATCGATGCGGCCGAATTCACCCCTCTCCGCCCGTTGACGGGGCGGACGGACGAACGTTATGGGACCTTCGACGGAATCGCCGCATTTCATATATATCTCAGGCGACGCGTTGCCGTCCGCTGCGCCTCGGGCAGCCTACCGATCGGCCTACGCATCAAAATGAAAAATTCGTCCGAGCACTGGACAACAGCCGTCGGCGCTGCAAAAATCCCTTTGAGGGAGTTGCCGGTGCCTGCCTGCGGTGGGTCATGCTTCAAACGATCACGATGGGTTCAAGTGTACCAGTCAGTGCTGAGGTTGTGACGCAACGCGGCTGCGCGTTGCCCAGGACCGCTGCCCTCAATCTGCGTGACAACGATCGAGTCGTTCGCGCGGTGATGAACCAGGTGCTGCGCCGAGACCCGAGCGCCCGCCCATTCGCCAAGAACAACTCGCTTGCGCTCGAGACCGGTTTGGTGGATTTCCATTTCAGTATGCCGGGCGAACCGAACCAGCCCGAGTCGGTGTTCGACCGATTGCGTTGGGGCGGGCAGTTTATTTTTATCTCCAAGAGTAAAGAGCAGGTTCTGCGCCACTCGCAGCGCTTCCACGGCCGTGGGGGGTTTGACATCGACCAGGGGCTCGGCTCCGCGCGGCTCGCACGCTGGGGGATGAACCTGCCGTTGATCGGCGAGACGTACTACTACTTCGCCGCCCGCAAGGTCATGCTCGTCCCGCCGGGGCAGACCAACCGCCGGTTCACTTTTGACGTGCGGCTGACCCGCAACGCATCGATCGCCCCCGGCTACCTGGTGCTCAAACAGGTGCCCAGCTACAGCAACATCGTCCAACGCCTCACCGACGTCTTTCCTGACACCAACCTCGACACGATCGCCAACCGCGCCCGCAAGCTGGTGGACCGGGTATTCCCCGTGTTCCTGACCCGCGAAGCCGCGTTCTTGAACCTCCTGCAACGCGACCTGCCCGAGCAGTACCGACACCGCGTGCCGCAGGTGTTGGCTGTCAAGAAAGACGAAAACGGCCTCGTCCAGCAGCTCTACCTGAACTGGCTGCGGCTCGGGGGTGGGCCGATCTCGCAGCTCGAGTTCGCCAAGCAAAGTGCCGACCTCTTGCGGGCTCTGCACGAGACGGTCAAGATCATCCATCTCGACCTGCGGCTGGACAACATCGTGATTACAAAGAGCGGGGTGGGGTTCCTCGACTTCGGATCGGCTGTGCGCGTCGGCGAGGACATCAGCGAGAGCCCGATGCTCAAGTCGCTGTTCGACGAGTTGATGTCGACGTCGCAGATCCAGAAGACGCTCGGACAGATGAAGGCCAGCGGGTTGATCACCTCCAAGATCATCGGTGATGCCCACCAGCGGGTCGACCAGGCCGTCGATCTGTTCCACCTGGCGATCCAGATGAACAAGCCGCACAGCAACCCGGACTTCCTCGGGTTGGTTGAGTACAACCCCGAGAGCGAGGAGGCGCGGCGGCTGTCACGCCTCACGGACGCGATCCTCCGCCCGAAGGACCCATGTCGCCCGCGCTTCCTGTCAGCCAAGCAGGTGCTCATGGGGATCGAGCGGATCGAGAACTCGATCCGGCGGCGGCAAGCCGAGGGCGACGATCCCTTGGCACAGCTCGCGCGCGACCGCATGGTCAGCGTGCCGGCTTAGACCTTGGTCGGGATTCACTTTCTCAATCGCCCATTGCGGCAAGCATGAGCGATCTACACTGACTTGACACGCGCTTCAATCTGGGTAGAATTGCTTATTCTGGAGGTAGGGCGGACTGTTTGCTGGGATATTGAAGGATGCACCATGCCCCTCGGGTGGTGTGGATACGTGAAGCGGGCGTCAGAGAGCCCCGGCATTGGGCGCCGGAGTTAATCTGATATAAGTCGCTTTCTGATATCAAGATATCGTCATGATCAAAGCCTGGCTACCACGTCGAAGCATGAAAAAACCCCGCTGCCGCCGAAGCGACAACGGGGCGGAGGGGAGAAAGCTCATTAAACAAGTCGTCAATCTTGACCGAATCGCGCCAATTTTATTTGGCCTTATTGTGCTTCGATTGCAAACCTGATCCTGCGAGGCATATTCTGTGACACCCCAGTGGGCCTCTCAACACCTTATTTTACTCGGGTTTCTGGGATAGTCAAACTTCCCAGGCCTCCTAACCGTCCCATTTTGCCAAGGCAAGCCAAATATTCCTTTACCGGCTAGATCCCGGCCGCTGATGCTTCAGTGTGGCGTGGCCGGGTTGAATTTTCATTGCGTCGTGGAATCCTTTAGGCCGGAACCGTTGATCCGCTTCTCGATCACGTCCTGCGATCGGATCAAAGGCGACCGTTAAGATTCCCTCACTCCGGATACACTTTACACGCTAACGATTCCAGGGTCAATACATGCGTCGTCAATGCCGCGATAAATCGGGTCCGTCGTTAGAACGGCTACAAATCGCTGATTTTGAAAAATCGATGCAAGGCATTGAAAACAAAATCGTTGCTTGTTGACCGCTTGAGGGGGAAAGCCTTCTAAACTTTTTTTGAGCGATCAAATTGGAAGCTTGCGACGGCTGTGGAAAACCCGCAGATTTGCTGTCGGATACTGCCGCCAGCCGGCGGGGCTGCCCACCGGGGCGTAGGGCAAGCGTAGGAGCTAGCCCAGGGCCTTCCTGGTTGAGAACGCGGCAAGCTGCTCGAATTGGCGGGCTGCCCGCAGAAGGGTGCCCTCGTCGAAGGGTGCGGCGAGCAGTTGGATGCCGATCGGTAGCCCGCCTGCCTGTGCCTCGCTGCTCGATGCGGCGTCGGTCAGGCCGGCCGGGACGCTGATTCCCGGGATCCCGGCCAGATTCGCGTTCACTGTGTAGATGTCGTTGAGATACATCGTCAGCGGGTCGTCGGTTTTCTCGCCGAACCGGAATGCCGGCCCGGTGGTGGTTGGCCCGAGGATCACGTCACACTGTTTGAAGGCCGCGTCGAAATCGTTCTTGATCAGGCGGCGGACCTTGAGCGCCCTCAGGTAGTACGCGTCGTAGTACCCGGACGACAGTGCGTACGTGCCGAGCATGATCCGTCGTTTGACCTCATCGCCGAATCCCTCGGCGCGTGACCGGCTGTAGAGCTCGACCAACTCCCGGACGCCCTCGGCCCGTCTGCCGTACCGCACACCGTCGTACCGCGCGAGGTTGCTGGATGCCTCAGCCGTCGCGACGAGGTAGTAGGTCGGGATCCCGTACTTGGTGTGCGGTAGATCAATCGAAACAATCTCGGCGCCCGCGTCGCGGAACAACGCTGAGGCGCGCTCAACCGCCTGGGTCATCGCGGGGTGGTTGGCATCCGAAACGAACTGCTTGGCGATGCCAACCCGAAGCCCGTCGATCGGTTGGTCGATCTGTTCGGTGTAGTCCGGCACGGGCAGGTTGGCCGAGGTCGAATCCAGCGGGTCGTGCCCGGCCATGGCTTGCAGCAGCAGGGCGGCGTCGGTCACGTTGTGCGCGAAAGGGCCGATCTGGTCGAGGCTGCTGGCAAACGCGACGAGCCCGTACCGGCTGATGCGTCCGTAGGTCGGCTTGAGCCCGACGACGCCGCACAGCGCTGCCGGCTGGCGGATCGATCCGCCGGTGTCGGAGCCGATCGACCCGGGGCACATATTCGCCGCGACGGCTGCGGCCGACCCACCGGACGATCCTCCGGGGACGTAAGCAGGATTCCAGGGGTTCCGAGTCGGGCCGACGGCGGAGTTCTCGGTTGACGAGCCCATCGCGAACTCATCCATAACGGTCTTGCCGAGGACGATCGCGCCGGCGTCTTCGAGCCTGCGGACAGCGGTTGCGGTGTAGGGGGCCCGAAAGTTCTCGAGGATCCTCGACGAGCAGGTGGTCCTGCCCCAGTCGGTGCATAGGTTGTCCTTGATGGCGATCGGGACGCCGGCCAAAGGCCCGGCCAGCTTGCCCGCATCGGCGTGGTCGGCGCGTGCGCGCGCTCGATCCGCGTAGACCTCGTGGAAGGCGTTGATCGACGGGTTGTGGCGCTCGATCCGGTCGAGGTAACAGCGTGTCGCCTCGGCTGCAGACAGTTGCTTCGCAGTGATTGCGTCACGCAGGGCAACGAGGGTCAGTTGGGTTGGGTCGGCAGTGTTGGCGGTCGTCATATCGGTCTTGTGATGTTTGCTCACGCGCTCCCACCGTCGCCGAGCACTTTCGGGACCATGAAAAACGGTGGGGACGCGGCCGGGGCGTTGGCCAGGACTGATTCAACCGTCAGCCCCGGGCCGGGCTCATCGTCACGGAGCACATTGGTCTGGCCCATCGTGTGGGCCATGGGCTCGACGCCGCCCAGGTCCAATTCGCTGAGTTGGGAGACGTAGTCGAGTACGTGCGAGAGTTGCTCGGCGAAGCGGTGGATCTGGTCGTCGCCGAGTTCGAGTCGGCTTAGTCGGGCGACGTGTCGGACCTGGTCATCGGTGAGTTTTTCGGGCATTTCTGTGCGTCCTGAACGTGCGCTTTACGGGTAATCCCGCAGTATATCAGGGGGGTGGGCCGGTGGCGGCGTGGGGGCTGATCCGGGCTGGGGTCTCCGTTAAGATAGGCAGCTATGGCCGATCCCTCACTGCTTGAGTGTTTCGAGAACCCCGCGCCCGACCGGGACTACACGATCGAGCACGTGGCGGAGGAGTTCACCAGCGTCTGCCCCAAGACGGGGCACCCGGACTTCGGGTGTGTGACGGTGCGGTTCGTGCCCGACAAGCGGTGCGTCGAGCTCAAGAGCCTCAAGGTCTACCTTCAGGGGTTTCGCCAGGAGGGCATTTTCTATGAAGCCGTGACCAACCGGATCGCCGAGGACCTCGCTAGCGCGATGGCGCCGCGATGGATGGTTGTGGTGACGGATTGGAAGGGGCGCGGCGGCATCCGTACCCAGGTCCGTGTCGAGGTCGGAGACGTGCCGCGCTAGTTACCGGTTGGCATTTCAGCGACGTCGCCTCGAAGCGAGGCAGCCGAATCCCAGGACCACCCCCACCAGTGTCGCGGGTTCGGGCGTTTGTGTCAGGGTCACCCCGAGAGAGGCGGCGAAGGCGGTGAGCGTGTCGGGTGAGCCGGTGAAGTTTTCGGCCATGAGGTTCAGGTCGTCGGCGTCGACGTCCATGTCGAAGTCGAAGTTGGCCAGTCGCCAGTCGCGATTGGTGACGGGCGTGTCGAAGTTCGCGGCGAGGATGACCAGGTCTTCCAGGTCGACATCGCCGTCGAGGTCGGCGTCGCCGTTCATGGCGGAGGCAGTAAGGGTGAGCTTGGTGGGTTGGTAGGCCAGGTCGAGTAGGAGGCCGGGGATCGACGGTTGGTTGAAGGTAACGGTGTCGAACTTGCTGTCGGTGGGGTTGTCGGCCCAGGTCATGATGACGAATTGGTCGGAAGGGATGATGGTTTGGTCGAAGTCTTTGAGCAGGTCGATGTTGAGTGTGCCGTTGAGTACGACATCCGCGGTGACGGCGATTTGGTCGTGGTCGTCGCCGGGGTCGGGGTTATTGGTTGGGCCGAATAGCGGGTCGGCGAGCTCGATGTTGATGTAGCTGCTGTTGGTAAGCGACAGCTGCGCGATGGTGGCGGCGCCGGGTGATGCGCCGACTTCGATGTTGCCGGCGTTGGTGGTGTTGACGCCGATGGTGGCGCCGTTGGCGAGTGTGAGCGTGTTGCCCTGGGTGTTGAAGAGTGTGCCGTCGCCGGTGAAGGTTGTGCCTGCGTTGATGGTGGTGTCGCCGTCGAGAAAGAGTGTGTCGGGTGCGTTTCGTATGGCGACCCTTGCGGCTGGGCCGAGGGCGGTGTCTGCGAGGAAGACACCGATGCCGGAGACGGCGACGATGCCGTTGAGGCTTTGTGTCGCGGGGTTGGGCACACGGAGGATGGCTGCGGTTTGTGGGTCGGGTCCGCCCTGGATGACGAGGTTTCCGTTGTTGGTGAGCGTCCAGCCGCTGTTGAACTGCATGGTGTATTTGCCGCCGATGGTGGCGGTGCCGTCGTGTGTGTCGTTCAGTGGGCCGGCGATGGTGAGGTTGCCGTCGACGGCTTTGATGTGGCCGTTACCGGTGATGCCATCGAGGTCGGGGTTTTGTGTGGTGTCGATGGTGAGTGTGGTGCCTTTGGCGGCGATGGTGCCGTTGTTGATGAGCTTGTTGGGTGTGAGCGTTCCGTCGCCGAGGATCTGGCCGGCGGCTTGGTTGGTGAAGTCGTCGCCGGTGAGCGTGCCGCCTGTCATCAGGAGTGTGCCTGCGTTGGAGAACTCGACGGCGATGTCGGCGTTGTTGGCGGGGGTGAGGGTGGCGTTGGTGTGGTTGATGAGTTTGCCCAGGCCGGTGAAGGTTGTGTTCGCGGCGATGGAGCTGTCGTCCTGGAGGTAGAGCAGGTCGTCGGCTTGGGGCAGGTCGACGGTGGCGTTGCTGGTGAAGGTGGTGGCGATCTGGAAGGCGGCGTTTTGGTCGACTTCGATGAGGCCTTGGAGGGTTTGGGATGAGCCGGCGACTCGGGCGGCGGTGGAGAGTGTGGCGCCGCCGTTGAGGTCTAGTTTTCCGTTGGTGGCGAGGTTCCAGCCTTGTTGGAAGGTCATGGTGCGGTTGGGGCCGACGTTGGCGGTGCCGTTGTGGGCGTCGGTGGCGGGGTCGACGATGGTGAGGTCGCCGTTGACGGCTTCGATGATACCGGCGCCGGCGCCGTCGAGGTCGGGGTTGAGTGTGTAGTCGAGGATGAGTTCGCCGCCGTCGGCTGTGATCGTGCCGGAGTTGGAGACCTGGTTGGTGGCGATGGTGCCGAAGCCGGAGATGGTTTTCCCGGCGGGGTTGGTGATGGTGCCGCCGATGACCGAGCCGCCCTGGAGGTTGACCAGGTCCGCGACGGTGGCGTTCCAATTGGCGGGGATGTTGAGCGTGCCGTCGGTGTCGGCGGTGCCGATGGTGCCGACATCGGTGATGTCGCCGGTGATGGTGAGTGTGCCGTTGTCGGCGAGGATGTCGCTGTCGGGGAAGGTGATGAGGTTGATGCTGATGGTGCCGTGGCCGTGCAGGGCGTTGTTGGCGAGTGTGCCGAGCGTGCCGTCACCCGTGATTGAGCCGCCGGCGAGTGTGTTGGGGTCGGCGAGGTTGCCGCCGTTTAGGCGGATAAGGGCGTTGGCGGCAGTGGTGTGTACGGTGCCTGAGATGTTGGCTTTGGCGGCGATCGTGGCGCGGCCGGTGGTGTCTACGGTGCCGGTGATGTTGACCGGTGAGCCGGAGATCATGTTGGGGGTAAAGATGAGCTGGCCGTTGGGGTCGGCACCGTTGAGGGTGATGGTGCCGGCGAGTGTCCAGGTGTCGGCGCCGGGGAGGTTGACGGTGAGGTTGCCGCCGAAGACACCGGCGTTGTTGATGTCGAAGTCGGGGTGGACGGTGTTGGAGCCGAAGGTTTCGACGTTGTCGGCGTTGACGGTGAAGGGGGCATTGAGTGTCCACAGGGGGAGGGTGACGACGTTGCTGTCAAAGTCGAAGGTGTCTGCGTTGATGGTTGTGAGGATGGAGACGGTGGCGTCGCCGGCTTGCCGGACCATGCCGAGGAAGGTGAGCGTGCCGCCGTTGTAGGTGGTTGGGCCGTCGAATCGGACCTGGCCCAGGGCGGGGTCGCTGCCGGAGACGGTGCTGAATGCGGGTGTGCCGGAGATGGTCAGTGGGCCGTTGATGTCGAGAGTCGATCCGTTGCCGACGGTGAAATTGCCGTCATTGATGGTGATGGACGAGCCGTTTAACTCCAGCTCGTCATCGGTGAAAAGGACGAAGTTGCCGGAGTTGATGATGATGGCGGGGTTGATCTGGGTGAAGCCGGAGGCCTCGACGGTGGCGTTGGCGAAGTTGATGGTTGCGTCGCCGCTGATGCGAGCGCGGTTGGCGAAGTCGGCGCCGCCGTTGAGGTCGAATGTGCCGCCAGTGATATTGATGGTGTCGTCGAAGTCGATACGGCCGGTGGCAAAAACGTCGAAGTTGCCGCCTGAGATGGTGGTGGCTGCGTCGAAGTCGAGAAAGCCGTTGGCGAAGATGTCGAAGTCGCCGCCGGAGATGGTGGTGGCGGCACGCATGTCGAGTTCGCTGTTGGCCAGGACGTCGAGGTTGCCGCCGGTCATGACGAACGGTGTGTTGATCCTGGCGTAGCCGGAAGCGGCGACGGTGCCGTTGGTGTTGGTGAGTTGGGCGCCGTCGATGCGTGCGCTGGCGGAGAGGTCGGGTGCGCCCAAGAGGTCGAGATCACCGTTGAGGGTCCAGGGTTCAGCGAAGGAGATGAAGTGCCCCTGGCCGATGGTCATGGTCCCGGAAAAGGGGTCGTTGTTGAAGAATCCGCTTTCGGTGAAGTCCATGTTCCCGTCGGTGGCGTCGAGGACGCCGTTGCCGTCGTTGGCGTTGGCGCCGTCGAGGTTCCATGCGTCGGGATCGGCGGATTTGAATTCAATGGTGGCGTTGTTGGTGGCGCGTAGCGTGCCGTTAACGACGAGCCGGTCGGAGACGTCGATGGTGATGAGTTCGGTGTTGTTACGGGCTTCGAGCAGTGTGCCCGGGTCGAGGGTGATCCGTGTCGCGTCAATCGTGCCGCCGTTCATGTGGATCGCAGCGTCGTTGCGGACAGTGATCCGGTCGACATCGAGTTTCCCGCCGGGATCGATGCGGACGATGGAGCCGGTGTCGGTGACGTCTACGTCGTCGGCGGTGAATGTGAAGGCATCGGTGTCGAAGCGGGCGCCTTCGGAGACGAATAGGTCGTCGGCGACGCCGTTGGCGCTCCAGAGCCGGGCGGTGAGTGTGGTGCCGGGCTGGGCGTCGCGGATGAAGACGTCGTCACCGGCATCGGGTGGGCGGTGGCCTGACCAGTTGTCCGGGTTTTGCCAGTTGGAGTTTTGGTAGAACTCCTTGCGGGGGACGTCGACGGAGTCGTCGTCGTAGAAGTTGACCGTGGCCATGGTGAACAGGTCGGTGTGGGAGGGGCGTCGGCGCAGGCTGGTGCCGATGCCGGGGTTCATCAGTGCGTTGCCGTTTTCGAGGTGGGCGATGTTGGCGTTGTCGTCGCCGGAGTTGTTGGCGGTCTCGACCGCGAAGGATTGGCCGGCGACATAGTCGGGGTCGAAGTCGTAGTCGCCGTCGTTGGTCTCATTCTGGGTTAGGGGATTGTTGCCGGATAGTCCGAGGGCGTGGCCGACTTCGTGGAACACGACCGAGAGCATGTCGGTGTTGCCCAGGGCGCCGCCCATGGCGGTGGCGGCGCCGGTGAAGCCGGTTTCGAAGGTGTCGGGGACGTTGGCGCCGCCGGATGTGTACCAGTCGGCTACCTGGCCGCCGGGGCCGGTGGTGAGGTTTCGCCACAGGGTCTGGTTCATTGTGAACTCGGAGTCGTCTGCGGGAGTTGGGTCGATCCACCAGGTGCTGGCGATGGTGGGGTCGATCTGGATGGTGGCTGTGTTTTCGCGGCCGTTGGCGTCGGCGGAGCCGTAGGTGTGCAGGCCGATGAAACCGGTGAGGTTGGCGTAGCGATAGGTGATGGTGAGTGTGTGGCCTGAGTGTTCGAAGATGGATTGGTAGTACGTCTCGACGTGGTTGAAGAGAGAGGTGAGCCCGGTGCCGTTGGGATCGAAGTTTGGCTGTAGCGAGTTGGTCGAGTCGAAATTCATGACAAGGTTGATCGCGTGCGTCGGGGCGGTTGCGGCTAGGCAGGCGCAAACAACGATCGCCGTGTACGTGGGGTATCCCTTAAGCATCATGTCCTTTCTCGACTCGGCGGTGGTGCGGGCGGGGTCTGTAAAGACAGCACTCACCTTGGTCTATAATCACCTTTATACTAACAAAATCAGCCGAATAGGTCAATACGTATTTATTGTCCGTTGTCGGGTGTTGTTCGGTTGGGCGAGGGCCTCAAGGGACGCCTGGCGCGGGTTAGGAGAGGTAGACCGAGGAGTGTGAGGATGGCGGCGGTCGTTGGCTCGGGGGTTTGGGTGAGGGTGATGCCGAGTGATGCGGCGAAGGCGGTGAGCGTGTCGGGTGAGCCGGTGAAGTTTGCGGCGAGGATGTTCAGGTCGTCGGCGTCGACGTCGGTATCGAAGTCGAAGTTGCCCAGCCGCCAGTCGCGCGCGGTGACGGTGGTGTCGAAGTTGGCGGCGAGGCGGACAAGGTCTTCGATGTCAATGTCGCCGTCGAGGTTGGCATCGCCGGGCATGGCGTGGGCTTGGATGGACACCGCGTGGCTGACGTAGGCGACCGTAAAAAACAACCCTTCCAGGCCCGGCTGATCGAAGGACACCGTGTCGAATTCAGTCCCCCCGCCGCCCCCGCCTCCACCGCCGCCGCCCCCGCTCCAGGTGATCGGTGTGAATGAATCCTGTGGGATGATCTCGGTGTCGAATGGTGCGAGGACGCTTATTTCCAGCGTGCCGCCTAGCTGCACGGGCTTGCTGGCATGGATCCGGTCGTACTCAGTCCCGGGGGTCAGGCCGGCCAGTTCGATCGACAGAACGTTCGACTCGCCGAACTCGACGCGGCCCCCGAACACGATGTTGCCCGGGCTCGAGCCGGGCTCGTACCCGCCATCGAACACCACCGTCCCCGTGCCCGTGAACGTGCCGGGCCCGGTGACCAGGTCGTTGAAGTGCGTCTCGTCGCCGCCGCCGGTGTGGACGACGCCGTGGTGCTGGACGGGGCCGGTGACGGTGAGGTCGCCAGCTAATGACTCGACGTGCCCTCCGTTGAGCAGCCCGCTGGTGGTGGTGATCACGCTGTCGGCTTGACGGATGAACAGCGACGAGCCGACGCCGATCTCGACCTGGTTCTGGACGACCGCGTCGGCGGTGAGGCTCGATGCGCCGCGGACCACGGTGTTGCCCACGCCGTTGAGCGCGACGATCTCGACCGCCAGCCCGTTCTGGATCGTGAACGTGTTGGTGCTGTTATTGACGATATCGACGCGGCGGGCCGGGTTCGTGGAATCGGTGAACGGGTCTCGATCGCCTGCCGCGATGACGCTGGCGCCCGGGTCGATGGTCAGGACGGGCATGCTGTTATTGACCAGGACGCTTGCGTTCATCGTCATCTCGAAGGTCAGTGACCCGCCTGCGGTCCCCTGCACCGTCATTGCGTCGGGCCCTGCCCAGAGGATGCCGTTGGGCGTAGGCAGTGACGGGCCGAAGTTGGCGATAACAGCTTCGTGGGTGTTGTGGTCTACCACACCGCCGAGGAACCACAGATTAGACGCGGAAACCAGCTTGCCGTTGCGGTTGAACTCCGTTCGCGACCCGGCGTGCAATCGCACGAGGTTGTGGAACTCCGCTCGGTCGGCGTCGATGTTGATGCGGCCGAACACAGCCGTCGCGGCACCTGTCAGCTTGGGGATATCCGTGCCGGGTTGGTTGAGGTTGAGCACGCCTTCGTGCTCGAAGTCGTTGACGCCGTTTTGTAGCAGGGCGGGCAACGCCCAGAAGACGACCCCATTGGCGGTGCTGACATCGAGGACACCGCCGTTGATGTTCATGATGCCGCGGAACTGGTTGTCGGTCTCACCAAGCGATGCCGAGTTGATATCGAGCGTGGCGCCGGGGTCGATCGTGAGGACCGGGTGTTGAGAGAAGAGCGGGCGGGTCTTGCCGTTGCCCCAGTCGAATGTTGCGGCGTCGATGATGCTGTAGGAGGTGACGTCGATCGTGCCGATCTGAAAGAGCGTGCCCTGGCCGAAGACCTGGCCGCCGTCGAGCGTGGTGGTGTTGTTGAGGCGCAGTTCGGAGTCGAGCTGGGTGAGCTGGACGGCGCTGAGCGCGAGCAGTGTCATGTCGGCGTCCATGAAGTTCGTGCCGCCCTGAACCTCGATGAAGCCGCCGACGGTGAGCGGTGTGCCTTTGACACGGGCGCTCGAACCCTCGGACTCGAACATCCGCAGGATGCCGAGGGTGATGTCCTCGTTGGGGGCTTCGGCGCCGGGCAGGGACCACCCGCCGGTCATGGCGACTTCGATGATGCCGCCGGCGAGGATCATCTCGCCTCGGAAGGGGTTGTCGGTTTCGCCGGAGCCGGAGGAGTTGACGAAGAGCTTGGTCTCCATCTCGACGCGCAGCTCGTTGGGGTCGAACGGGTCGTTGCCGCCCCAGGCGAAGGTTTCGGTGTTGATGGTGATGTTGAGCATGTTGCCGTCCTGGACGGTGATGTCGCCGTCCTGGATGAGTCGGCCGTCGCCGGTGAACATTGCCCCGCCAAACATGCGGGTGTTGGGGCTGCTCAGGTAGAGGTTGTCGCCCACGTCAGGCATGGTGGTGACTGAGGTGGGGTGAAACCTGGCGGTATCGGAGGAGATGACGCCTTCCTGGCCGGCTTCGGTCTCGCCGCGGAATCCGTGGATGTCGCCGGGGTTTCGGGTGGTGAGGGTGGCGGGGTTGCCGGGGGTGCCGATAAGTTCGAGCAGGCCGCCTGTGCCGAGGCTGAAGAAGCTCATCGCGGCGAAGCGGTTGGGGCCGATGACCATGTAGCCGTCGAAGTTGTCGGTCAGGTTCGGGCCTGTCTCCAGATCACCGGCCAACAGATTTACGGTGTTCGCGGAGGCCTGGCCATCGATGTCGTCTCCGTCCAGGTCCATCGGGCCCGGGCCGGCGATCTGAAGCAGCCCGCCGGTTGGTGCAATCTTGCCATTGTTGGACAGGATGCCGCCGCCGGCGATGCCGATGAAGCCGTTGCCGGAGATACCGCCGGGGCCGCTGGGTGCGCTGTTGTCCAGGTCGTCGACGAAGAGCATGCCGCCCTGGAGCTGGATGGTGCCGGTGCCGGTGATGAAGACGCGGTTGAGGTGGGCTGTGCCGCCGGCGCTGATCAGGAGTGTGCTGTTGTTGCCGATGCGGGTATCGGTGACGACGTCAAGATCGTTGTTGTTGACGAATAGCTGGCCGCCGTTGTCGAGGGTGAGGTTGCGCGCGTCGGCGTTGGCGGTCATGGAGGAGGTCAGACCGTTGAGGATGTAGGCGCTGGAGCTGGAGTCGGGGCGCTTGTTGCCGACCCAGTTCGAGTTGGTGCCCCAGATGCCGTTGCCGATCAGGTGCCGGCGAGCGAGGTTGACGTTGTCGAACTCCTCGTCCCACGCGATCGCCAGCACGTCCGTGGCGGTGGGCAGCCGCCTCTCATTATTAGGCGTGCTCTTCCACATCAGGGCCTTGTCGACCTGAAGGTGCCCGCCGCCGTCGTCCGTAGTCTCGTCGATATTCACGGTCCCGATCCCGTTGATGTGCTGCGGGTCGATCTCCCAGCCATCTTCCAGGTCCGAACCATTGATTCCCAGGTCGTGGCCGATCTCATGCAACAAGACGGACAGCAGATCGATCACCAAATTGGTATTCATCGTGCCGGCGGGCAGGTTGTTGCTCTCACCAAGCAGCGTGCCGTCGCCCCAGCCGATGTGCCCAACCTCCAGTGTATCCGGCGGGTCCGTGGGCCCTGGGAACCAGGTCTTGGCAGGAAACGGGTCGCCAAGGTCTGCGAAGAGGGTCATCCCCCGTGAGTTCCCAAGACAGGTGCAGGCCGGGTCCGCCATCTTGGTGATGAAATCAAACTCGCCGTGGTGCAGTGGGGTGGAGTCGATGAAAAAGCCAACATCGGTCCCGTCCTCACCCCGCGGTGTCGGGTCGACAATAATGTTGTTGTCCGCCGCCGTCCCCGTATTCTCGTGTACGGCCAGCGTCCCGTCGTCCAGGTTCCCCCACCACACGTCCAACTCATAGGTGCCCGGGTCCGGTAGCAGGTCTTCCCAGATTGCCTCGGCAGCGAAAAAGAGCGCCTCCAGCCGCGCCCCGGTCGTGTCGAAGAACGGGTTCTGCTGGTGGTTCTCGAGAGTGATCACGATATCGATCGCGTGTGCCGGGCTGGCGGCCGCGCCTACGGCGGCGAGCACGCACACAAGCATCCGAGCGCGCGGCCGACGGTGCGCGGGTCGATCGAACTTAGCCATGTTTTGATCTCCTCTTCCCAAGCGATAGCGGATAACGCTCGGCGTAGCCGCTTCGGTGTGATCCACCTGTTCGTTCTCTTCGTTGCGAGCCGGCCAATGCGCGTCGCGGGGTTCGTCACACGGTCGGCGAGCCTGCGCGGCTCGGGACGCATCCGACCGGAATCGGCCAGTATCCTAACAAAAGATCGCTGAGTATTCCAGACAAATTTTGTGATAACCGCAGCGACCGACTAAGGCGGGTGGTGGCTCGGTAAGGCGGCCCTACGCGGGCTTAAAAGCGGATTGTGTCAATGTCCGGCCGATCCGACCGCTCAGGGATCGCTGATATGGTCCGCGAAATCGCGTTTGAACTGGTCGAGGCTCTCAACGCCTGCGGGCAGGGCCGCTTCGTCGATCAGTAGGATCGGCAGCCCGTCGCGGATGGGATACCGCAACCCTCCGACAGCCGCGACCAGCTCTCGGCCCTCCTGCCGCAGAGCACTGCGGGTGAGCGGGCAGACCAACACCTCAAGCAACTTCGGGTCGATGTCGGCTTGGTCTTGCTTAGCGCCGGTTGTCGGTGCGTCTGTCATTGTTGTATCCGGCGCAGAAAACCGAATCGTACGGTGAACGCGAACGACACCAGTATATCGCTTGTAGGGAGTAGATGCACCCGTGATCGTTGCCGGCTAGCCGCTGGGTGATGGCTGGATCACTACGCCGGCTTTGCGGGCGAGCCGGCGGACGAGCCCGGCGTGTTTGGCCACGCCGCCCGGGTCCAGGTGGAGCGTTGGGAAGTACTTCAAGTCGGCAAGGCGGTGGGCGTTGGCTTGCCAAAAATCTTCGACTGCTTTGAGGACCGCGTCGTCGAGGAGGTACGCCTCGTGTTCGCTGTTAAGGACCAGCCAGTCGGTCTGTGTGTGTGCGAGGCCGTCGATCTGAACCGGGTCGAGCAAGGCTTTGCTCCGCTCGCGCATCTGTTCAACTTTTTTGCGGTAGCGGCGCTGGTTGCACTGGTTGATCCAGTCCCACGGGTGCGGGAGCGACGCCCGCCAGAACGCGGTCTGGTCCAGCCTCGTCATCAGCGGGGGTTGGCCGGGTGCGAGTCGCGGGTAAGCCTGCCAGAGCGCGCGGTGTACGGCTTGACGGTCTTCGCCGAGCACACGGTAGTTCGGGCCCATCTGGTGGAGGATTGCGCGGCCAAGCTCGAACCGGCCCTGCGTGTCGAGCCCGGAGTTAAAGTCATACCCCGAGTTGTCGGGCACGCGGCCGAACTGTTCGAGGTAGGCGAAGTTCAGCAGCGCCTGATCGCCCGTGTAGATCTTGCGGACCTGCCCGGCCCACTCTTTGGCACGCTGCACGGTCTGGCGGTATTCCGGGTGGGCAACGGGGTCGAACCCGAACACACCGCTGTTGAACGACCTCGCCGACGCCAACTCATCCGGCAGGTCGATCAAGCCGGTGATGTCGCCTTCGTAATAGGTCTCCAGCCGGGCGTTATCGAACACGCTGAACCACCCGTCGGCCAGCAACTTCTCGAGCGCCTCGTCGAGTGGGCGCAGCACCAGGATGTCCGAGTCGATCAGCAGGAACGGCGAGTCCTGGTCGAGGAACGCGTCGAGCTTGAAGGTGTTCTGGGCGGTGGAGCCGTCCGCGTTGCGGTGCTTGGTGTCGGCCTCATGCAGCAGCTTGACGGTGACGTCGAAAGGATCGAGCGACCGGGTGTGCTCGTTGGTCCAGCCCGTCTCCAACGCATACACCGTCATCGGGTATCGCTCGGGGTCGCCGTGCCAGACGCGCAGCGACTCGAGCATCAGGTGGGTGTGCCCGACGTAGTTGTCGGAGGTCACCGTGATCAGTTGGACGGGTTTTGCCATCGTGATTGTGGTCGTGGTTGTGGGCCCGTGGGCCGCCCCGGTGATTCGCGCGGTTACGTGGGCACGCTTACCCGTTCGATATCGGCACCCAGGCCCCGCAGCGTGACTTCCATCGACTCGTAGCCGCGGTCCAGGTGGTAGACGCGGTTGATCAGCGTCGTGCCCTGGGCGGCTAAGCCGGCGAGAACCAGTCCGGCGGAGGCGCGCAGGTCGCTGGCCATGACCGGTGCGCCGATCAGTTTTTTCACCCCGCTGACCAATACGGATGGGCCGTTGCGGGTCAGGTCCGCGCCCATGCGGGACAGCTCGGCCACGTGCAGGAACCGGTCGGGGAAGATCTTCTCGGTGATGATCGAGTTGCCGTCCGCCAGGCACAGCAATGCCATCAGCTGCGCCTGCAGGTCCGTCGGGAACCCCGGGTGCGGCTGGGTGACCACCTGCACCGGTTCGAGCCGGCGGTGGCTGGCGACACGCACCGTCTGGCGCATCCGGTCTTGCGGCGAGGCGGCCGGGTCTGACTCGACCTCGACGCCGACGGCGGACAGCCGATCCAGCGTCGCGGTGAGCGCATCGACCGGGCAGTTTTCGATGGTGACCTCGCCGTTGGTGATGGCCGCGGCCAGCATGAACGTGCCCGCTTCGATGCGGTCGGGCATGACCTGGTGATCGGCGCCGGTTAGTTCATCGACACCCTCGACGGTGATGCGCGGCGAGCCGGCGCCGGTGATCCGTGCACCCATCGATGTGAGCAGCGCCGCCAGGTCTTCGATCTCCGGTTCGCACGCGGCGGACTCGATCACGGTGGTTCCGGCCGCGAGCGTCGCCGCGCTCATCACGTTGGCGGTGCCGAGCACGGTGGACCCGAACGGCCCGCCGAGGAATACACGAGTGCCGCGCAACCGATCGGTGCGGGCGACGATGTAGCCCTCTTCCAGATCGATCCGCGCGCCGAGCGCCCGCAGCCCGTGCAGGTGCAGGTCGACCGGTCGATCGCCGATGTTGCACCCGCCGGGCATCGAGACGCGCGCCTCGCCGCGCTTGGCCAGCAGCGGGCCGAGCACGCAGATACTCGCGCGCATCGTGCGCACAATGTCGTAGTGAGCGGTGCAGCGCGACGGGTCGTCGGTCCGCGCGGTCATCGCCTGCTCCGCATTGTCCTGAACCGCGAACCCCCGGCCGAGCGTCTCGAGCAGCGCCGTCATGTTGTTGGTGTCGCGCAGGCGAGGCACGCCGCGCAGTGTCACCGGTTCGTCCGTGAGCAATGCGGCCGCCATCAGGATCAGGCTCGAGTTCTTCGCCCCGTTGATCCGGACACTGCCCCGCAACCGGCGCCCGCCTCGTACGACAAATGCTTCCATCGGTAGTTTGTCCCAGATCGCGCCGCCAGCGGCAAACACCGGCGGCGTGCGGTGTCAGGCGGGCACCGATCGTGGTACAACGCCTGGAGCATCATCGTCTCCAAAGGACACCGGACATGACCCTCGAATCCCTGATCCGCGACATCCCCGACTGGCCCAAGCCGGGGATCCTGTTCAAAGACATCACCCCGCTGCTCAAAGACCCCGCCGGGCTGGCGATGGCGGTCGAGCAGATGGCCAACCCGTTCCGCGGTCAGGGCGTCCAAGCTGTTGTCGGCGCGGAGAGCCGGGGGTTTATCTTCGGCACCGCGATCGCCCAGGCGCTCTCGGCCGGGTTCGTGCCGATTCGCAAACCCAATAAGCTCCCGCATGAGACGGACAGCATCGACTACGAGCTCGAGTATGGCACGGACACACTACAGATCCACCGCGATGCCGTCCGCACGGGTGAGCGCGTGTTGATGGTCGACGACCTGCTCGCGACGGGGGGCACGATGAAGGCCTCCTGCGACCTGATCAGTCGGCTGGGCGGCACCATCGTCGGGATCACCGTATTGATCGAGCTGGCCGGCCTCAATGGGCGGGCCCGGATCGGACAACACGGCGAGGTCCACGCGGTGATTAAGTATTGAGTCGCTGACGCCGAGTCGCCAGCCCCAGGGTCAGCACGCCCAGGACCACCACCGATGCGGGCTCAGGCGTTTGAGCCAGATTCAGGCCGACCAACGCGCCTACGGACTGGGGCGTCCAGGCCAGCGCGCCGTCCTGGCCCGGTGAGCTGAAGTTGGCGGCCATCAGGCTAAGGTCGTCGGCATCGACGGTGAGGCTCTGATTGAAATCGGCTTGGCGCCATGCTCGCTCGCCGACGCTCTGACCGTAGTTCCCCGCCAGGATCACCAGGTCCAGCAGGTCCACCACTCCGTCAAGGTTTGCGTCCCCCTCCAGTGCGGTTGCCGTAAGCGTGAGGCTGGTAGCGTTGTACGCGGTGTCAAACAATAACCCGTCTAGCCCCGTTGTGATGACGTTGTCGAACTCGGTGGCGCCGGGTCGGTCACCCCATATCAAGACCGTAAACGAGTCGGACGGCACGACCTCTCCGTCGAACCCATCGATCAACACGACCTCGAGCGTCCCGCCCAGCGTTACGCTCGTTGTCACCACGACCTGATCGTGCTCCGTCGCCGGTGTGAAGCCGGCCAGCTCGATGCTCAGCGTCCCCTGCGGCCCGTACACCAGGTCGCTTTCGATTGTGACCGTCCCGACGCCGTCGCCGGGGTCGTGTCCGCCCAGTAGCTGGGCCGAACCGGGACCGAAGAAGCCGCCGGCACCGCTGACCAGCCCGTTGAAGGTCGCCGCTGCGATCACCGTGATCGTCGACCCGCCCGGGCTGACCACGGCCCCGTCGATCGTCGTATCCAGGAGGATCAGGTCGGTGTGATTCGTCAGCCCGCCCGCCGTGGAGATCAGCGCGTTCGCAGCCATGATGAACCCGTGGTTGGTGATCGCGGCGTCCGTCGCGAGCGTGCTGCCGTTAACCGTGATCGACTTTTGCTCCGGGATCGTGACGCCCTGGTCCACGATCAATCCGCTGCCGCCGAATCGGGCGATGTGACTGCCGCCCATCAACCGGTCGATCAGATGATCGTTCGCACCAACGACGTAACCGCCTGCATCGGTGAGATGGAACGTCCCGCCGACGTAGGTGAGAACCTCCTCGCCGGGTGCCAGCGGATCGAACATCGCATCGAATGCAGCCGAGTCGACCCGCAGCGTCCCGCCGGTCATCGTGAACTCCCCGGTCTTGCCCGGGATTCCGGTGACGTTGCCGCCTCCGGCGCCACCCGTGAATCGCAACTGAGTTGTGGGGTGTAACACTAGTTTTCCCCCTGACAGTTCGAGCGCACCCCCATCCCCGCCGTCGCCGCCCAAGCCCGCGTCGCCACCGCCGATGTCGAGTAACTGTGACAATTCGGCGTGGCCGGCCTCAATTGAGATCTGTCCACCGCGACCCCCCGTGCCGCCCATAGCGACCCCGTCATTACCCGCCGCGCTGCCCGACAGGTCGACTGGCCCGTTGGCCACCAGGGTGCCGCCGGTGAGTATCACCTGTCCACCATCGCCGCCGGGCCCGCCGACACCTCGAATGCCGTTCGCATTGCCGGTCCCACCGATACCGCCGACCCCCCCGACGCCCCCGCTGAGGTCCATCGCCGCGGTGATCTCAAGCACGCCAGCACCGAGCATCACGGTCCCACCATTGCCGCCTATCCCTCCGCCGCCGCCGGCACCACCGGAACCGTCGCCGGCGCTGCCCATGGCGGCATCTCCGCCGCTCTCTCCGACCGCGCCATCTCCGCCGGCGAGCCTGACTGACTCGGTAACGCTCAGCGTCCCGCCGGTCAGCGTGAGTGTCCCCCCGTCACCGCCGGCACCCCCGGCCCCACCCGCCCCGCCGATCGCGCTGAATCCCGCAATGCTATAGAGATTGCTACCCCCGATGCCCCCAGGACTGGCCGGGCCACCTGAGAGGTCCAGCGACCCTGTGATGTCCAACGTGCTCTGGCTGATCGTGACGCTGCCGCCCTGACCGCCGACCCCGCCGACCCCGCCGGCACCACCGCTTGCCAATCCGAAATTCACACCCCCGCCGTTACCGCCGTTACCGCCGGTGCCGCCGGTCAGGAGCACGGATTGTGAAACCGAGGTTGGGCCGGAGATTTCAAGGGTGCCGCCCTGGCCGCCGATCCCCCCGGTGCCCCCGGGCCCGCCGAGGACGCCGCCGATCCCCAGCCCGCCCAGGCCGCCGGTATTTCCATCGCCGCCGGTGAGCTCGATCGATCCTGACAGCGTCGCCGACCCGGCCAGATCGATCAGCCCAGCCATCCCCCCGGGCCCGCCGAGCCCGCCGCCACCGCCTTGCCCGCCACCGCTCCCGCCGATGCCCCCGAGACCACCGGTCGCCGACAGGTTCACAATCCCCATCAACTGCGATCCGGGATCGGTCTCCAGGACGCCGCCCCCGGTGCCGGCGCCCCCGTTGGTCCCGGGCAGCCCTGTGCCCCCCGTCTGGCCCATCGCCCCGGGAAAGCCGTTGGCTTCTAACGACGTGCTCGTACCCGACAAGATGCCATTGCTCGCGACGGTCAGCCCCCCGAAGGCCAGGGCCGAGTCCATCGCGGTGAGGCTCAGCGTCGCCGAGTCCGGCCCACCGTCACCGATACCGATCGATCCGTCGGTCGCCACCGACATCCCAGCCGAACCTGCCTGCACGGATCCGCTGTTGATGTTGATCTGACTACCCGCCGAGCCGACCAGGAACCCGGTGGTCAGCGAGCCGCCGTTCAGGTGAACGGTCCCGCCCGCACCGATGTTTGCGGTGCCTGAAACGGACGCCGTCCCGCCGGCGTTGAGCGTGAGCGTCCCGGTACCCGACCCCGCGATATGCAGGTCGCCGCTTAGCGACCACATGCCGCCGCCGTTGTCCGCGACTGTGACCGATCCAACGCCACCGATCTCCTTGCCAATCCGCCCCGTCCCGCTTGCGGCACTTGCCCCATTGTTGATTGTCAACGTACCCGCGTCGGTATCGCCAACGACCAGTTCATCGGCGCCGAGATCGAATGTCGCGCCGTTATCCAGTGCGACAGACGGCCCCGCGGCTCCGTTGACCGCGAAGCCGCCGCCGGCCACGGACACCGCACCGCCGTCAACGGTGAGGGTGCCGCCGGTGTGGTTGAGCGTCCCGGCGGTGGTGTCGATGCTGGCGGTCGTCAGCGACCCGTCGTTGAGGTTGAGTGTCCCGGGGGCCCAGGCCTTGGTCTCACCCGCCACCGACACGTCGCCGCCGTTGATCGTGAGCACGCCGGTATCACCGGCCCCGACATCGCTACCACCGATGAACAGGCCGCCTGAGTTGGTCCACTGCGAGTCGTTGCCGTCGATCGTGGCGTGCCCGTCCGACCCGGGCGTGGTGCCGATCGTCGCTATTGTATTGGTCACGGTGGCCCCGGCTGAGATCGTGAGGGCTCCGGCGCCACCGTGTCCGACGTCCAGCCCGCCCGGTACATCCCAAGTCGAACCCCCACCGACGACGGCGACCTGCGTGACGCCCGCGGCCCCGCCGGCGGGGCCGATCATCCCCGGCAGTGTCAGCGTCAACACATTGTCCGGGCCGATGAGGTCGACGGCCCAGTCGGCGCCCAAGCCGGCGAAGTCATTGTCCTTCACCGCGACCCGCAGCGCGTAGTTGCCGATGGCCAGGGGCGACGGGACAGGGGTCGTGTCGCCGGCGGCAAAGCTCAGCAGCGCGTCGAGGTTTCCAGGCACGGCGGTTGCGTTGTCGGTGAAGGCGATCTGTGCGGGCACACCGTCGAACAGCGCCAGAGTCGGATCGAACCCGCCAGCCGGGATCGCCTGTCCCGCGAGATTGTTGCCGCCGGAGTGTGACCAGGTTCGCAGCGTCAGTGGGTCCGGGTCGGTGACGGGTTGCGACAGATCGAAGGGGATCTCTTGCGTATCCGTCGGATCCATCAGGCGGCCCTGCAGCGAGAATCCGGCGTCAGCCGACACGGCGGAGCCTGAGAAGGCGGCCATCGCAGCGCAGCATGCCGAGGCGATCGCGATGCCAATCGGCATGACCTTATTGTGATTGCGCATTGGCCCCATACCGGCCTCTCCTTTGTGCCTCGGGGGCAATGGCCATACGCCGATCGGCTGGGGTGCGTCAGGCTGCGCTCCCTCGACCGGCATGGTCGTTGCCCATTTTGGTAGTGCTACCTGGTAGTGCTACATGGACCTCCAGCCAGACCGCCCGATTCCCGTTCCACGCATCGGGCGGCTGGTTGATCTCCCCACGACCGCAGACCCCGATCCGCACAACGACGGCGGGCGCCTCGCGGGCGCGGGTGGTGCGTCAGTCTGGCTTGGTTAATCGCGCCTCCAAAGCGGTAAGCCAGCGTCATTATAGCAGAAAATGGGGCGTTATTCGGATTCGACCAGAATTTTTGATGCCGCGTGTGTGCCGAGGGTCACCGGGGGCTGGGAATCGGGGGTGATTGTCACGGCATCGGCGGCGGGGTCGCGGTGTTGGACGACTACGCCGCGGCCTGGGGTTAGGCCGGATCGATCGACGAATTTTAAGAAACCCGGGTCCTGGTCTAGCACGCGGGCGATCCGGGTTGGCTGGGTCAACGGGCAGTCGGCCAGGCTGGCCAGGGTTGGGGTGTCCATCACACCGGTGGCGGGGGGGATCGGGTCGCCGTGGGGGTCGACGCTGGGGTGGTCGAGGTAGGTATCGATGCGCTCAAGCACCTTGTCGGAGATCGCGTGTTCGAGCTCCTCGGCTTCGGCGTGGACCTCGGTCCAACTCAGCCCGAGAACGTTGACCAGGAATAGCTCAACCAGGCGGTGCCTCCGCAGCACGTGCAGAGCCAGCTTCTCGCCCTGCGGCGTCAGCGCCACGCCCGCCCGCGGCTCGTATCGCACGAGTTCGGCATCGCTGAGGGCCTTGATCATCGACGTGGCTGTGCCCGGCGTCACCTCCATCGCGGTGGCGAGCTGGCCCATCGCGACGAGGTCCTGGTCGCTGGTCTGGCCGATCAGATAGACGTGCTTTAGGTAGTTCTCAACGGTGCTGCTGGCCATGCGGGCTCCTGAATCCTTGTGCTGGTTCGCGGCGTGTTCCAGTCGCCGTGTGGACGGATCATTCTAAGTTTAGGTCGCTCGTCGCCGCTTGGCCGGGGCATGGCCGGGTGCGTGCCGCGCGGCGGGCGTGCCGGACGTGGTTCGTAAGGCGATTTTGCGGGCATTCTGATTTTGATTGGCCAAAATAAAAAGTTTGGCTAATATATCAAGAGGCCGAGGGCTCTATCCCGCCAGCCCAAGTCCTGTGGGACGGCGGCATGCGGGCGGACCGACTGGGATACTCAACGAAAAACGATCGAGGTGTATTGTGATCACGATTGCGAAAACTACTTCACGGTTAGCTACCTTTCAGGCGGTACGCCGGGCTTCGAAACTGGCCTTGCTTAGTCTCGCGCTGACGATCGCGGGATGTGGCGAGGCGGGCGATGCCGGCCAGGCCAACAACGCTGATGCCAACGCCGGTCAGACCATCGCGTATCCGTACCGCGTCACCGCAACCGTCGGCATGGTCGCCGATATCGTCCGGCAAGTCGCCGGCGACAAAGCCGAAGTGACCGGCATCATCGGCGATGGGGTGGACCCGCACCTGTACCGCCCAACCGCGCGGGCTGTAAAGTCGTTGCAGTCGGCCGACGTTGTTTTTTATAGCGGGCTGATGCTCGAGGGGAAGATGGGCGATCTGTTCGTCAAGCTCGCGCGTAAGCGGCCGATCTACGCGGTGACCGAGTTGGTCGATCCCGAGTACCTGCTCGAACCCGAGGGGATGGCCGGGCATTACGATCCTCACCTGTGGATGGACGTCGCCGCGTGGATGAAAGCGGTCGAGGCCGTCGCGTCGTCACTCGCCGAGTTCGACCCGGATAACGAAGCGTACTACGAGAAGAACGCGCAGACCTACCTGCAACAACTCGCCGCGCTGGACGCCTATGCGCGCGAGGTGGTCGCGTCGATCCCCGAGCGGCAGCGCGTGCTCGTCACCGCGCATGATGCGTTTAACTACTTCGGCCGGGCGTACGGGCTCGAAGTGCTTGGCGTGCAGGGGCTGTCGACCGAGTCCGAAGCCGGGCTCGAAGACCTCAATCGTCTGGTGGACCTGATCGTCGATCGCGGCGTCGGTGCGGTGTTTGTCGAGACAAGCGTGTCGGACAAAAACGTGCGAGCACTGATTGAAGGCGCCGCGTCGCGCGGGTGCGATGTGCGTATCGGAGGCAAGCTTTTCTCGGACGCGATGGGGGCCGCGGAGACCTATGAAGGCAGCTACGTCGGCATGATTGATCACAACGTGACGGTGATTGCGCGCGCGCTCGGCGGCAGCGCGCCGGCAGGTGGGATGCAGGGGCGATTGGCCGCGCAGCTAGGCGGGGTCGGCCATGAATAAGCCTTCTGCCGCCACCACAACTAATGCGAGTGCCGCGCCGGTCCACCCGCGCGCCTCGCTGGCCGAGCCCGCGCCCTGGCCGGGTGCGCCCAAGGTTGCGACCGGCGCTGAGCACCCCGAGGATGCGCCGCTATCGATCCACGACATGACCGTCGCGTATGACCGCAAGCCGGTGCTTTGGGACATCGATTACAACGCGCCCCAGGGCAAGCTGATTGGGATCATCGGTCCCAACGGCGCGGGCAAGAGCACGCTGATCAAAGCCGTGCTCGGGCTTGTCCCAATGGCATCGGGGAAGGTGTCGATCTTCGGTAAGCCGTACAGCAAGCAGCGCCGCTTGGTCGGGTATGTCCCGCAGCGCGAGAGCGTCGATTGGGACTTTCCGGTTAGCGCGTTGGATGTTGTCGCGATGGGGTTGTACCGGCGGATCGGATGGTGCTTGCCGGTGACCCGCCGTCACCGCAACGCGGCGCGTGAGGCGTTGGACCGCGTGGGCATGGCGGACTACGCCGATCGGCAGATCAGCCGGCTGTCGGGCGGGCAGCAGCAGCGCGTCTTCCTGGCGCGCGCGTTGGTGCAGGACGCGTTGGTGTACTTCATGGACGAGCCGTTCGCGGGGGTCGACGCGGCGACGGAGCAGGCGATTATCGCACTGTTGCAGGAGCTGCGCCGAGGCGGGAAGACCGTGCTGGTAGTACACCACGACCTGCAGACCGTCGAGACTTACTTCGACGAACTTCTATTGCTGAACATGCGGATCGTCGCGGCCGGCGAGACCGGTGAGGTTTTCACGCAAGAGAACCTGCACAAGACCTATGGCGGTCGGTTGACACTGCTCGACCAGGCCGCCGAGGCGATGGCGCGCAAGGGGGTCAGGCGGTGATAGCCGCACGGCGAAATCCAACAGTCTTGGGACTGGCCGCGGTGCTGCTGGTCGTGGTTGGGTTGGGGACGGCTGCACCGGTGTTGACCCATGCCGACGCTTCGGCCGGGTTCTGGGCGCGGGCGGTCCGCATGATTTCGCTGCGCGATCACAACACGCGGGTGGTACTGATTGGGACATCGTTGCTGGGGATGTCCGCGGGTGTGGTCGGCACATTCATGCTGCTGCGCAAACGGGCGCTGGTCGGCGATGCGCTCAGCCACGCAACCTTGCCCGGCATCGCGCTGGCGTTCATGGTGATGACGCACCTGGGGATGGACGGCAAGTCGCTGGTCGGACTGTTGGCCGGCGGGGTAATCACGAGCGTCGCCGGCCTCGCGTGTGTGCTGTTGATCCGTCGGACCACGCGTGTCAAGGACGACGCGGCGTTGGGGATCGTGCTCGGTGTGTTTTTTGGGCTTGGGGTCGCGTTGCTGGGTGTGATACAGTCGATGCGCGGCGGCAACGCGGCCGGGCTCGAGTCATTCATCTACGGCAAGACCGCATCGATGCTGACCAGCGATGCCGTGCTGATCGCGGTCGCGGCGGTGGGGGTGGTGTTGGTGTGCGCGCTGCTGTTCAAGGAGTTCGCGCTGATCTGTTTCGACGTGCCCTACGCCGGGTCGCAAGGGTGGCCGGTGTTGTGGTTGGACGTCGTCCTCATGGGGTTGGTCGTGATCGTTACGGTGATCGGGTTGCAGGCTGTTGGGCTGATCCTGGTGATCGCGTTGCTAGTGACGCCGCCGGCGGCCGCGCGGTTTTGGACGGATCGGTTGGATGTGACGGTGATCGTCGCAGCCGTGATCGGGGCGGCGAGCGGGTTGGTCGGCGCCGGGCTAAGCGCGATGGTCCCGCGGCTGCCTGCCGGGGCGATCATTGTGTCGGTCGCGACGGCAGTGTTCATCGCGAGCCTCGTGTTTGGGACTACAAGAGGCGTGTTGGTGCGGGTGATCCAGCACCTGGGATTGACGCAACGGATTGCTGAGCAACACCTGTTGCGCGCGATGTACGAATCGGCGGAGGCGTCGCAGCGGGGCTCGGCGGTGAGCAACGATCGAGCGGTCGGATGGTCGAGCCTGATCGACGCCCGATCGTGGTCGCAGCGTGAACTAAGGCGCTTGATCGGTCGCGCCCGGCGACACGGTTGGATCGTCGAGGCGCCGGCTCCGAGCCAACGCACGTCAACGGATGTCGCCGCACAGAGCGCCAACGATCCTGGCACGAGCGATCGCTGGTTCCGCCTGACCGAGACCGGGTTGGCCGAGGCGTCGCGCGTGATCCGCAACCACCGGCTGTGGGAGATGTACTTGATCACCCACGCCGATGTCGCGCCGAGCCACGTCGACCGCGATGCGGACCAGGTCGAGCATGTGCTCGGGCCCGAGATGGTGCGGAGCCTGATCGAGCTTTTGGAAGTGCAGGGGCGCGGTGCGAGTGTGCCGCCCAGCCCCCACGTGGTCGGTGTACCGCCGGCGCTGCCGCGGTGAAGGTGTAATCGTGTAAACGGTGAACGAGATGCATTGGCAGACACTCGATACCTGGATCGTCGTGGCGGGAGCGCTCAGCGCCGTGTCGTGCGCACTGTTGGGCAACTTCCTGGTGCTACGCCGGGCGAGCATGATGGGTGACGCGATCAGCCACGCGGTGTTGCCGGGTTTGGCCTTGGCGTTCCTGATCACCGACAGCCGCGACAGCATCGCGATGTTCGTCGGGGCCGGGGTCGTCGGCGTGTTGACCGCGGTGATGACGCAGTGGGTGCACCGAGTCGGCAGGGTTGATCCCAGCGCGTCGATGGGGGTGGTGTTCACGGGGCTGTTCGCCCTGGGGTTGATCCTGATCGTTCGCGGCGCGGACCACGTGGACCTGGATCCGGGTTGCGTGCTCTATGGCGCGATCGAACTGACGCCGCTCGATACGGTTTTCCTGGGCGGTTGGGATGTCCCGCGTGCCGTCGTGATTCTGGCGGTGGTGTTCGTCATCAACGCGCTGTTCGTTGCGGTCTTTTTCAAGGAGTTGCGCATCAGCTCGTTCGATCCGCAGCTCTCGACCACGGTTGGGATCAACGCGACGGTGATGCACCATGCGCTGATGGTGTTGGTCGCGATCACCGCCGTCGCGTCGTTCGAGAGTGTCGGCAGCATCCTTGTTATCGCGATGCTGATCGTCCCGGCCGCGTCGGCGCAACTGCTCACCGATCGTTTGGGGTCGATGGTATTGGTTAGCGCAGCGATTGCCGTGGCCAGTGCCGTGTTGGGACACGCCGGGGCGATGACCGTGCCGGGGTGGTTCGGTTTCGAGGACACCAGTACGGCTGGGATGATCGCCGTCGCGGCAGGCGTGATGTTTGCGGTGACCTGGGTCGCCGCACCGCGACAAGGATTGGTCGGCAAGCTGCTTCATCGGGTGATGGTGCGCCTGCGTGTGTTGCAGGAGGACATCCTCGGTGTGCTCTACCGGTTGGAGGAGTATCGCGGCGGTGAGGGCGCCGGGTTGTCGATCGCAAAACTTGGCGAGGTGCTCGCGCTGCGCCCGGCGTTCGCGTCAGTCGCTATCCGCGGGCTTGTTAAACGTGGGGAGGTGACTCGCACCGGTCATGGGTATGGGCTGACGCGCGGTGGGCGGGAAGCCGCGGCCCGGCTGGTGCGCGCACACCGCCTGTGGGAGAGCTACCTCGTCAAGTTCCTGAACCTGCCGCCGGATCACGTTCACGGGCCGGCAGAGCGGCTGGAGCACGTCACCGACGCGGCGATGCACGAGGCGCTGGCCGACCGCACCGATCGGCCCGAACACGACCCGCAAGGCCGAGCGATCCCGCCGTCACCCTAGACCTCGATGCCGCCGGCCACGGCCCTGCTTGGTTGTTCGCTGGGAACCTTCCGCTTCGGTGTGCGTCTTATCTCCATGTGCGTCCCCTTGCGGCCGCGCGTACGATCGGCTTGGCGTTTTGATGATCGACATAAGGAGCCGGACCATGGTTGACAGGCATCGTGCGGTGGTGGTTGTGTGGGCGTTGCTGGTTGTAGCGCTCCCCGAAGTTGTGCAGGCCAGGATCAAGCTGATCACGCTGCCCGTGCGCGAGCGCGTCGAGGTGCAACTGGACCACCCGTCGGCAACGTTGGTCGAGGAGGAGCGCATCGTGCCTCTCGTCGCGGGTGAGAACCAAGTCGATTTTTCATGGGCGAACACGCGGATCGATCCGGGGACGATCGTGTTTCGCGTGCTGGGGCCGGATGGGGACGGCGGTGGGCGGCCGATCGAGGTGAATGTGCTGTCCGTGAGCTACCCGCCGAACGAGAACGCCCTGGTGTGGCAAGTCTGGTCGAGCGCAGCGGGCGCGGCGCGGGTGCGGATCAGCTATGTGCTCGGCGGGTTGACCAAGCAGTTTCACTACCGCGCGGTCGCGTCGAACGACGAGAAAACGCTGGATCTGTCGCAGTACATGCGAATCCAGAACCTCGCGAATGAGTCGTTCGGCACGACCGGCTTGTGGGCCGGGTACGGCGAGCGGTTCCTTAAGCCGATCGGGATCAACGAGACCAAACAAGTGCTCGTCGAGAAGCACCGGGAGGTTCCGATCACCAAGACCTACACCTGCAACTCGGCGGTACTCGGGTATCTGGATCGCGCGGCGAATAAGCTTCGCGTGCCGATGCACTACGTCCTGCAAAACAAGCCATCGCACGGGCTCGGCCAGTCGCCGCTGCCGGCTGGGAAGGCGCGGATTTTTCAGGATGACGGCGCCGGGACCGTTGCGTTTATCGGGGAGGACTGGGGCGGGTTCACACCGGTGGACGACGAGTTGCGGCTGTACCTGGGCGTCGCGCAGGACATCGTCGTGCGACGCACCATCGAGCGCAACGAACGTCACCGCGTGGCCGGGAACCTGTACCACCACGAGGTGATCGTTAAGTACGAAATTGAGAACTTCAAAGACACCGCGGTCACACTCGACGTTGAAGAAAGCCTTCATCACCTGCGCAATGAGGTCCGAGGCAATACCGGGCGGGACGTGCAGTGGGAACTGGGCGATCATACAACGTTCATCGGCGGCGGCGACCGCGAGCGCACGACGCACGATCAGATCGTCCTGCACGCACAGCTCCCGCCCCGGCAGGCCGCCGGCAAAGCGGTGAAGACCGTGCACCGGCTGCACGTGATGATCCAGAACGAGTGGTAGATATCGAGTCGTGATAACGCGGGGCGGGTTGACTGAAGACCCTTACGAAAAGGATTGCAATATGAAACGAGCAACGGTGTTCATCATGTGTTTTGCGGCGGTGTGGGCGACGGTGGTGCCGGCGATGGGCAAGAACGTTGACCTTTCGACCGTGCCCGGCAGGCAGACGGTTCAGTTGACGATCTACAACTCCGAGGATCTGACACTGGTCCGTGAGACAAGGCTGGTCAGCTTCAAACGCGGGGTGAATCCCCTGCAATTCTCGTGGGCGAACACGCTGATCGACCCGACGTCCGTCGAGCTTCGTTTCCCCGGCAAACAGGATCGCCTGGAGGTGCTCGACACGACCTTCCCCCACGACAAACCGCAGATGCTGTACTGGAATGTCGCCAGCGAGGGCGACGGCGAGGCCAAGGTCGAGATCAGCTATTTCACTAGCGGGATTACCTGGTCGGCGGACTACACCTGCATCACCACGCAGGACGAGGCACAGGCGCGGATCGAAGGGTTCGTTCGCGTGACCAACCATTCGGGCGAGGATTATGAGAAAGCGCAGGTGCGGCTGGTCGTCGGGACGGTGAATCTGGTCGAGCAGATCGCCCAGCTTGCCCGCGTACCGATGTCGCAGGTCGCGCAGCTCGAAGCCGGGCGGCGGCGCGAGCTGCGCCAGCACGCGGCGAAGAAGATGATGTTCGCCGGGGACGCGGCGGCGAGCCCGTCCGACATGGCGGAGATGGTCAAAGAGAAACAGATCATTAAGCAGGGGCTCAGCGAATACTTCATCTACACGATCGACGGGACCGAGACGATCCCGAACGGTTGGTCTAAAAGGATGCGAAGTTTCGAGGGGACGAGCGTGCCGGTGCGCACGCAGTACCGGTATCGCCCGGCCGAGTACGGCGACGCGCTGGTGCGCATGTATCTGCTGACGAACGACAAACCCTCCGGGCTGGGTGAGACCCCGCTGCCGGACGGTGTGGTGCGTGTGTTCCGCCACAACGGGCGGGACGGGCTCAGCTTCGTCGCCTCACAGTCGATCAAGTACATCCCGATCGGCGACAAGATCGAGCTGAACCTCGGGCAGGACCCGAGTGTGATCTTTGAGCTGGTTAAGCGGCGTGCGTGGCGGGATGCGATCTGGATGAAAATCCACGGGGCCAATGTTTACAGGGAAATCGGCGGCGGTATCGAGATCGATCCGCGGAGCACGGTCGCCGGGTGGGACGAGCACGTGGTGTTCAATCAACGCGTGCGTAACTACACCGGTAAGCCGATCGACTTGGAGATCCGGAGGGCGCTGCCCGGGCATGTTGTGTTTCGTAGCGGGCTCGACCCGGTGCTGCACGACTACCAGACGGTGCAATACTCGGCCAAGGTTCCGGCAGGGCAGACGCGCGACCTGGTCTACGAGCGCGTGCTGCGCCAGGGCCGCAACGCCAAGCAGAACAACATCACGCTTGAAAAAGCTAACATCCAGTTATGACTGAGCGGGATGGTGCGACGGCGAGCGCGGGTGGGGGGTCGGCGGAAGCGCGGGCGGGCGACGCGGCTGTGCTCGACGCGGTGCACAAGGTCTACAAGCGCGGCGGTGTATCGCGCGCTGTACAGGCGTTGCGCGGGCTCGACTTGGTGATTCCACACAACGACTACGTCGCGGTGATGGGCCCGTCGGGCAGCGGCAAGAGCACGCTGATGAACGTGTTGGGGTGCCTGGACCGGCCTACGTCGGGGCGGTACTTGCTCGCCGGGCAGGACGTCGCGACGATGGACGATCACGAGCTTAGCCGGGCTCGCGGACGGCACCTCGGATTCGTTTTTCAGGGGTTCAACCTGATCCCGCAGCTAAGCGTACTTGAGAACACCGAGGTCCCGCTGTTTTATGCGGGCGTCTCGCGGGCCGAGTGTCGCCGGATTGCGGCCGAGTCCGTCGAGCGCGTTGGTCTTGAGGATCGATCCCATCATCGGCCTAGTCAACTCAGTGGCGGGCAGCAGCAGCGTGCGGCCATCGCTCGTGCGCTGGTCAATCAGCCTAGCCTGCTGTTGGCCGATGAGCCGACGGGCAATCTGGATTCGGTGTCGGGCGGGGCTGTTCTTGATCTGTTCGACGAGCTGCACGGGCAGGGGCTTACGGTTGTGATGGTGACGCACGATCGCGATGTGGCGTCGCGGTGTCGGCGGGTGGTGCAGCTCAACGACGGGCGGGTGGTGAGTGACCGGGTCACGGTGTGAAGTCCCTGCGTGAGCCATTGCGAATAATTGGCGTCCGCTGGTGATTGTCCCGGGTGACGGCGAACATGCGTGCCGTCGCGGTCGTAACAAATGCACGAGCAATGAAGGCGTTGTCATGATTGGATCAAGAACGGGCCGGGTGCGGCCGAACCCTCCATTGATCAGTGTTGTGTTGTTAACCGTAGGAGTCTTTGCGATGGCTGGCTGTGGAAGCGAGGAGCCGATGCGAACCGTAACCAAGACTGAGGCCGCGACCGAGGCCGCGGAGCTGCTGGTCGAGAACGCGGACGGGAAGATCGTCCTCACGGACGAACAGTGGCGCAAGATCCTGACGTCGGAGCAGTACCGCATCACGCGAGAGCAGGGGACGGAGCGCGCGTTCACCGGCAAGTACTGGGACACGAAAACCGACGGGGTGTACCGGTGTGTCGCGTGCGATCAGCCGCTGTACAGCTCGAAAGCCAAGTTTAAGTCCGGTACGGGTTGGCCTAGTTTCTGGGAGCCGATTGATCCGAAGATGATCGGGACGCATTCGGACACTGCGTATGGGATGGTGCGCACCGAGGTGCACTGCAGTCGGTGCGATGCGCACCTGGGCCACATTTTCAACGACGGCCCGCGTCCCACGGGTCAGCGCCACTGCATCAACTCGGCATCGTTGCGGCTGGAGGCTGACAGTTCGCCGGGTGGTTCGGATTGACGAGAACCACCGCCGTCCCGCGATTAATGTGCGTTCAGGAATCTAGTTCGGCTTTGTACTCATCGAAATCGCCGTTGGATTCGGCTTCGTCGAGGTACTTTTGGAAGTCGTTCATTTTGTAGCTGATGAAGCAGAAGGCATGGTGTAGGGCCAGCCACTCGATGTCGGCGGGGTCCTTGCCGATATCCTGGCGGGCGCGGTTCAGCTCGGCGAGGAAGGGTTCGATTTTCATGGCGATGGTTTGAAGTCGGTGTGTTGGCTCGCGTCATCAAAGCACTGGCGGGCAAGCCGCCAGTGGCACATCGATTCTATCGGTGGCGCGTCGATTCTATCCAGCCTCATTATGCCGCAACGGCGGCAACGGCGGCGGTGATCTTTTCGGCTGCGTCGGTTAGGTCGGTGCCGACCTGCATCGTGGGGATGTTCTTGCGGGCCTCTTCTAGGATCTTACGGGCGGGCTCGACGTTGGTGCCTTCGAGTCGGACGACCAGGGGGACCTCAAAACCAATTTTCGACGCGGCGTTGACGATCGCGCGGGCGATGATGTCGCACTGCATGATCCCGCCGAAGATGTTGACGAGAACACCCTTGACGCTGGGGTCTTCGAGGATGATGCGGAACGCTTCGGTGACGGCTTCTTCGGATGCCGACCCGCCGACGTCGAGGAAGTTGGCCGGCTCGGCGCCGTGGAGCTTGACCAGGTCCATCGTCGCCATGGCGAGCCCGGCACCGTTGACCAGGCAGCCGATGCTGCCGTCGAGCTTGATGTACGACAGCCCGTGCTTGTTGGCGCGGAGTTCGGATGGGTCTTCCTCGTCGGGGTCGGCCAGTGCCGCGATGGCTTTTTGGCGGAACAGCGCGTTGTCGTCGAAGTTGATTTTGGCGTCGATCGCGAGCACCTGCCCGTCGGGGTGTTCGTTGCTGGCGGGGGTGACGATCAGCGGGTTGATCTCGGCGAGGCTGGCGTCGGTTTTGAGGAACAGGTTGGTCAGCTTGATCATGATCGCGACGGCCTGGCCGACCTGCTTGCCCTTGAAGCCGAGGCGGAACGCGACCTTCCTGGCCTGGTACGCCTGCAGCCCGGATGCGGGGTCGATCGGTTCGCGCACAATCGCGTCGGGGTTGTCGTGTGCGACCTGTTCGATCTCGACGCCGCCTTCGCTGGATGCGATCAGTACCGGCAGCCCGCGTGCCCGGTCGATGGCCATGCCGAGGTAGTACTCCTTGGCGATGTCGGCACCGTCGGCGATGAGCAGCTTCTTGACGGGTACGCCCTCGGGCCCGGTCTGGGGTGTGACCAGCGGCTTGCTAAGGATCGTCTTGGCCGCGTCGTGGGCTTCCTGGGCGGATTTGACGAGTTTGACCCCGCCGCCCTTACCGCGGCCGCCCGCGTGGACCTGGGCTTTGACGACGGCGAGCGTGGCCTGGTGGTCTTTTTGAAGCTGATCAAACGCGGCCTTGGCGGCATCGGCGGAATCGACGGTGATCCCGGCGGGGACGGGGATGCCGAACTGGGCGAGCAGGTCGCGGGCCTGATATTCGTGGATCTTCATATGGAGCCTTTAATGGGGATCGGGGCGGTGGCGTTGCGTCTATTCAAGGGGGGGATGGTATCGGGTGGGCGGTGGGGGGCCAAGCGGAAGTTTGGTGGGGAGTCTTGACCGGGGCCATCGACCGTGCCGATAATGGGTCTGTGATGCGTAGTTCAGCGAGTCATCCCGTTTGGCCGGTCGCGGTGCTGGTGCCCGCGGTGGCGGTTTTTGCGTCGCTGGGGGGGGTGGCGGAGGTGCCGGGGCCGTCTGCGGCGGCGTGTGTGGCCGGGCAGGCGTCGGGGTCGGGGCAGGCCAGGGGGGATGTGGTTGCCCGTTGGCTGACTTGCCTTAGCGGAGCGGCCCGGCAGATGGGGCAGCAGGTTCACCGGTCGGATTCGGTCGATTCGCTGTCGCTGATCCTTACCGAGCCCTGGGCGGTTGGGGGTGAGGGCTTGGAGTTGTCCGGGCGGGTCTCATGGTGTTCGCGGCTGCGGGGGACGGGAACCCGTCGGATCTCGCCACGTCTTAGTGATCTGCCGCCGCCGGTTGTTTGATTATTCACGTCTTGTCGGCCACGCACGTTTGTATCGTTGCCTGGATGTTAGAAACACGTCAGCCGTGACCCTGAGCGGTTATGCCTGAGCCGTGGTTTGGCGGTTGGTGTTTCGCCGTTTTTTAGGTTTTCCTTTAGCGAGATCGTCATGGTTGTTGCAACAGTCGGCAAAGCGTTTTCAAAAGTGTTCGGGTCGCGGAACGACCGGTTGATCAAGGCGTACTCGAGGCGCGTTGAGCAGATCAATGCGCTCGAGCCGCAGACGCGGGCGCTGACCGATGCGCAGCTTCGCGCGAAGACGGCGGAGTTTCGTGAGCGGAACACGGGTGGGGAGCGGGCCGCGGCGCTGATCCCCGAAGTGCTCGCGGTGGCGCGCGAGGTGATGGACCGTGCGGTGGGTATCCGCAACATCTTTAATCCGGAGGCCGGGTTCGACGCGGGGCGGCTGGCGGAATCCGCTAGGGCGCTTTATGAGCAGGTTGCGGAGCAGGCCGGGCAGACGCCGGACAAGATGGAGCTCGGCTGCGCTGTGGCGACGCCGGGTTGGCAACAGGTCGATATCCCGGTTGAACTGTATGAGGCTGTCCGCGAGTTGTATCCGACCAGTCGCCCGCCGTTTCGGGCACGGCCGTTCGATGTGCAGTTGATCGGCGGGATGGTGCTTGGGGAGGGGCGGATCGCGGAGATGAAGACCGGTGAGGGCAAGACGATCGTCGCGCCGCTGGCGTGTTACGTCGCCGCGATCGAGAGTTTGCAGTGCCATGTGGTGACGGTGAACGATTATCTGGTGCAGCGCGACCGCGACTGGGTTTTCCCGTTTTACCGGCACCTGGGGCTGACGGTCGGGGCGATCCACCCGTACCACGTGCAGCCGCCCGAGGCCAAGCAGCAGGCATACCTGTGCGACGCGGTGTATGGGACGAACGCGGAGTTCGGGTTCGACTACCTGCGCGACAACATGAAGCTGACGACGCAGGAGCAGGTGCAGAAGCGGCGTGACTTTTGCATCATCGACGAGGTCGACTCGATTCTCATCGATGAGGCGCGGACGCCGCTGATCATCTCCGGGCCGGCGCACAACGACGCCCCGCGATACGGGTTGGCAGACGGCGTGGCGGCGCACCTGATCCAGAAGCAGCGGCAGTGGGACGCGGCTGACGCGAAGGTTGAGCAGGCGCAGATGCAGTCCAAGGCGTTGGAGGGCGACATCCGCAATGCGCGCGAGAAGTCGACGATCCCGGCGATGCGCGAGCGGATGAAGCAGTTGCAGGAGCAGCTTCCGGAGTTGGAGGCCGCACGCGATCAGCACACGCAGTACTACGAGGTCGAGCGCGAGAAAAAGGCGTCGCACCTGACTCACGACGGCGTGGCGGAGGCTCAGAAGGTCGCGAACATCGGCTCGTTCTATGTCGGCAACAACATGGACTTCCCGCATCTGCTCGAGAACGCGCTGCGGGCGCACGTGATCTATCAACGCGATAAGGAATACGTCGTGCAGAACGGCGACGTGGTCATTGTTGATGAGTTCACGGGGCGGCTGATGGTCGGCAGGCAGTGGTCGGACGGGTTGCACCAGGCCGTCGAGGCCAAGGAAAAGGTCAAGATCAAGCAGGAGACCCAGACCCTCGCGACGGTCACGATCCAGAACTATTTCAAGCTGTACAAGCGATTGGCCGGGATGACGGGCACGGCCATCACCGAGGCGACCGAGTTCAACGAGATCTACCGGATGGACGTGGTGTGCGTGCCGACGAACGTGCCGGTGGTGCGCGATGACCGCGACGACCTGATTTTTCTTTCGGAGAAGGATAAGTGGCAGGCGATCCTCGATGAGATCAAGCAGGTGCACGATGTGGGTCGGCCTGTGCTGGTCGGGACGACGAGTGTGGAGCACAGCGAGATGCTGTCGAAGATGCTCACGCGCGAGATGGGCATCAAGCACGAGGTGCTCAACGCCAAGCAGCACGAGCGCGAGGCGCAGATCGTCGCGCACGCGGGCGAGCTGGGGGCGGTGATGATCGCGACGAACATGGCGGGGCGCGGTACGGACATCAAGCTGGCTTCGATCGATCGCGAAACGCTTGTGCGCCACTGGCAGGTGCGCAACCTGCTGCCCAAGCAGGCGGACGCGGCGATGGCGGACGATGAGCTGATCACGATGTCGTACCGCCACCAGGCCAAGGGCGTGCTCGGGGTCAAGGGCAAGGAACTCGACGCGATGAGCGACGGGCAGATCCGCGCCGCGTTGCTGCGCGTGTGGGTGCAGCAGGTCGCGTATGTCGAGCCGGCCAAGGCCGAGAAGATGACCGATCAGGCGTGCTGTGACCTGCTGGATCAGGTGCCGTCGTTCATGTTCCACAAGCTATCGATCGCGACGCACATCGAGCAGTTGGGCGGGCTGCACATCGTCGGGACGGAGCGCCACGAAGCGCGGCGGATCGATAATCAGCTACGCGGGCGCGCCGGGCGGCAGGGCGATAACGGGTCGTCGCGGTTTTTCATCTCGCTTGAAGACGGGTTGATGAAGATGTTTGCGGGCAAGACGACGATGGCGGCGCTGTCGAAGCTGGGGATGAAGGAGGGCGACGCGATCGAGCACCGCTGGATTACCCGCAGCGTTGAGCGGGCACAGCGGAAGGTTGAGGAACGCAACTATGAGATCCGAAAGAACCTGCTTGAATACGACGAAGTGATGGAGCACCAGCGCAATGCGTTTTACGGGACGCGTCAGACGGCGCTCGAAGGCCGTGGGATCGAGCAGTTGATCTTTTCGTATATCGGTGACTCGGTGGATGACGCGATCGCGGGGTATCTGGATGATGATTATGTGCCGACACAGGTGGCCGAGTGGTGTCGCCAGACGCTGGATGTGAGCGTTGAGCCGGGCAAGATCCGCGTTGAGGACTTGAAGGAGTTACAGGACCAGGTGCGCAGCGAGGCGTGGGCCGAGGTCGGGCAGATCGTGGAGTTGACGCTTGGCGAGTACATGTCGCAAGAGGTGTCGCCGGAGGACTGGGACCTGCGCGGGCTCAGCCAGTGGGCGATGAGCCGATTCAGCGTGGACCTGAAGCAGAATCAACTGCGCAAGATGAGCGAGGCCGACGTCCAGACGCTGCTGACCGAAGCGGCGCGCGAGCAGGTTGATCGCAAGGATCTCTCGGGGTTGGCGAAGTTTCTGGTGCCTCACTATGCACACCGCGATCTGACGGAGTGGGCGCGGAACAAGTTTGAGATCGAACTGGACCCGGCCACGCTGGCTGAGATGGAGCCCGAGCAGATCGCCGAGTACATGCTGGACGCTGCTCGCGAGGCGTACAGCAAACGCGAGATCGAGTACCCGGTGCAGTTCGTGTTGGACATGGTTTTTCAGGCCGCGCAGCAGGACGGGGCGTGGGCGGCGGAGCAGTTGGCGGTGTGGGCAAACCAGCGGTATGAGATGGGTTGGACGGCTGAGCAGGCAACCAAGACCACGCGCGATGAGCTTCATGAGCAGTTGGTCGAGGCCAATAAGCAGTGGATGCGCGGGGGGCGGTTGGAGGCGGCGGTGGATAAGGCGATCGCGGAGCATGCCGAGGCGGCGGCGTTGGCGGGGTGGGTCGAGGGGCGATTCGGTCAACGGTGTACAGCGGAGGAGTTGGCCGAGCTGGAGCGCGATGAGATCAGGCAGGCGGTGTTGGACAAGGGTCGGGCGATGTTGCGGTTGGAGTTGACGCAGCTCGAACGGTTCGTGTTGTTGCAGATTCTGGACACGGCGTGGAAGGATCATCTTTATGCGATGGATCAGCTTAAGGATTCGGTCAGCCTGCGTGGGTATGCGGAGAAAGACCCGCGCATCGAGTACAAGCGCGAGGGAGCGAGTCAGTTCAAGGTGATGCAGCGGATTGTGCGCGACCGGGTGACGGACCTGATCTTCCGGGCGCGGCTGACCGCGAACGCGCAGCCGCGCAGCGTGTATGAATCACAGCAGACCGGTCACGCCGAGCCGTCGAACGCAACGGCTGCGGACGCAGCGGCGCAGGGCACGGATGAGCAGCGCGAGGATTTGGCCGCGGCTGACCGTGCGGGGGGGCGCGACGCGGAGCCGGCGATGTCTCGCAAGCAGCGGCGTGCGGCGGCTGCGGAGGCGAAGAAGGCACCGTCCGGGGGCGGGAAGTCTCGTAAGCGCAAGAGCCGGTAGGCCGCTGGCGGGTCTGTGGATCCGTGCTAACCTATTGGGCTGATCTTGGTCATTCGCGTTGCGCACCTGTGGGTGTTGCGATCGGCGATAGAAAGGGTTCAGCCATGAGACGGATGACACGGCGGACGGTCGCGATCCTTGGTGGGATTGTCTTGGGCTGGTATGCCGCGGGGTTCCTTCCCGGGTCACTGTCGCAGTCGGCTGGGCCGAGCCCGCTGTTTGCCGTAGACGCGCCGGATCACGACGGTCATCGTGAAGGCGATGCGTTGCACGGCGAGGCCGGGCAAGCTCACACCGCCCACGACGCTGCTGAGCGCGGCGCCCAACTGCTCGTGCCTAAGACATCAGACGAGGTCTGTTGGTATTCGGGCGTGCTCTGGGCGAGTGGCGGCCTGTTTGCAGGTGCGGTGGTTCTGGGCTACCCGGCGTTGCGGCTGCGCGGGCCGGAGCCGGAGGCTGCCCAAGACGATCACGGCGATCACTGATTCCGAGTGGGTGCGACGCCGTGCCGGCCCGGTTTGATCCGACCGTTCAGTTTGTTCGCAACTCCAGTTCGACCAGCGTTCCATCGAGTGGTTTTGTAGACACGCCCGCTTTCGGGGGGTTGTCGGCGTTGACGGCTTTGAATCGGAAGAGCTTGACGAACGCGCCGACGGCGAGGGCGACCTCCATCTGTCCGAGGCTCTTGCCGGGGCAGAACCTTGGGCCGTGACCGAATCCGAAGTGCAGCAGGTCTTTCGATCTGAGGGTGTGCGGCGTGATCGACTCCCAACGCTCGGGAGCGAAGTCGGTCGCGGGGTAGCCGGTGACCGCGACGCCCCAGTGGTCTTCGTGGCGGTTCGCGTGCCAGACGTCCAGGAGTATGTGCGTGCCTTGTGGGATGAACAGTTTTTTCCCGTCAGTCAGTTCAACCCAGGTGTCGGCTGTGGCCCGGCGCGGGAAGAAATAAAGCGAGGGGGTGAGGCGCAGTGTCTCGTCGAGCGCGTGGCCGAGGTACTTCGCCTGATCGAGATTTTCGGGCGCGTAGTCTTGAAGGTCTTTGACCTCGGCGAAGACTTTTTCTTGAGCGGCGGGGTTTCTCGCCAGGTGGGAGATCGCCCAGCCCGCGTAGGAGGTGGTCGCCTCGAGCGCGCCGGCGAGGAAGACCCGGATATTGCTACGAAGCATCTCGTCGGGCGCATCGGATTTGAACTGTTTCCAGAGGCCCTTGCCGTCTTTGCGCGTGGCGATGACTGTATCGGTCAGCTCTTCGAACGCGGCGCGGGCGGCTTTGGCTTTGGTGATGTCTTTGTTGAAACCGGGCAGCCACTGCAGGGGGATGCCGACGCGGTTGATGACGGTGTCGCTGACGATGTAATCGATGACGCGTTCCAGGGCGGGGACGAATCGGTTTCGGATTGCGTCGTACGGCACCTGGGCGCCGAAGAAGTTATTGACCAGCATCTCGAGCATGACGGCTTTGATCTCGGGCTCGAGGCACACGGTTGCCGAGGGGCCGTGGTGTTTTAGGTGTTCGTGCAGCGCGTCGAGCCGGTGGTGGACGGTGTGGCGGAATGTTTCGGCGAACTCGTGAAACATCTCGGGCTGGAACAGGGACGAGCGGCCGAAGGGCGGGGTCGAGAGTTTTTTTTGTCGCTTCCAGGCCGGGCCGTTGGTGAACAGGAGGGTGTCCTTGCCGGTAGCGCGGGCGATGCCTTTGGATGGCAGGGTGTCACGGTCGAACTGGCCGGGCTGATCGCCGGTGTCTTTGGAGATGGCGCGGATGACGCCGGGGTCGCGCGTGACCAGGACGGGGGTAAGCCCCGGGACATCGAGGTAGCTGCTGTGCTTGGCTGAGCCGTCGCGCGTGTCCGCGCCCCAGAAATAGGTTTCGAGGATCCGCAGCGGGTTGCGGTAATTCCACGGGTGTGGAAACGGCAGCGTCGGCCGATCCGATGTTGGGGCGAACAGGGGGACGCGAGCCGGCTGAATGTCTCCGGCGAAGGGGCTGATTCTTAGTAGTTGTCTGGGGATCCGGATTACGCGGCGGGCGCCCGGGATTCTGTCGTGCAACGATCTTAGGAGAGGCCGGAGCATCGGTGGTCACCTCTACAGCCGCACGGGTTCGCGGCGTGGTGCGTTGGAACACGCTCGAACCAATGCGGAAAATCTAGTCATGCACATGCTATGGAGAAATGGGTGGCAACGGTGCCGCCGGCGGGCGGGAGCCTGTGTCGCCACGAGAGATAGCGGTGAGCTAGCGGCGCCGGGCTGGTCTGACCGCGATCAGGATTCCGCAGAGGAGGGTGAGGGTGGACGGTTCGGGGGTTGTGGCGAGGGTGATGCCGATGAGGTTGGCAAGGGATTGGGCGGTGTGGGTTTGGGTGTCGGAGTTGCGCAGGGCGAAGTTGTTGGCCATGAGGGTCAGGTCGTCGGCGTCGACATCGTTGTCCTGGTCGAAGTTGGCCAGGCGCCAATCTCGCGTGCCAACGGTGGTATCGAAGTTGGCGGCGAGGATGACCAGGTCGAGTAGATCAACGACGCCGTCGAGGTTCGCATCGCCGCATAGGGCGGTGGCGGTGAGCGTCAGGTCGTTGGCGTTGTAGGCGAGTCGAACGACAGGCCGTCGATGTCGGCACGAGGGGTGAACGTGACCGAGTTGAATGTCGTCAATTCGGTGTTCGTACCCCAGGTCATGATGACGAACTGATCGGCTGGGATGATCTGTGACTCGAAGCCGTCGATGAACTGGATATCCAGCGTCCCGTCGAGTGTGCTGTTGGCCAGCACGTTGAGTTGGTCGTAGCCGTTGTTTTCGTCGCCGATCGGGCCTTGGCCTGGGGTGAGGCCGCCGAGTTCGATGTTCAGTGATGCGGATGGACCGAAGGCGAGGTTGGTTTCGATGGTGATGGCGGCGGGTGAACTGCCGGGGTTGACGTCGCCTTCCATGATGACGACGCCAGTTTTGAGCGGGCCTTGGGTGAGTGTGCCGGCACCGGAGTAGTCGCCGAGGATGTTGGTTTGGCCTGAGAATGCCATGGTGGCACCGACTTCGTTGGTGATGTGGGTATCGGATCAAAGTGTGCCGTTGCCTAGGATGAGGCCGTTGGTGAGGTTGAATAGTTGGTTTGAAACGCGGAGCTGACCGCCGGTGAGTGTGATGAGGCCGCCTGCGCGGTTGGCCAGGGTGCCGTCGATACTGAGTGTTCCGCCGGGGGCGTCGATGTTGCCTGTGTTGGAGAGTGAGCCGGTGATTCGACCTTGGCCTGAGAGGTCGCCGAGGTTGTCGAAGTTGTTGGTGTTGATGCGCGCGGTGGGGCCAGCGAGTTGGACTTCGCCTGTGTTATCGAAGCGGGTGGGGGCGGAGACGATGCCGGTGGTGATTGTGAGCAATCCGTCGGCGGTGAGCATGTCTGCGTTGAAGGTTCCGCCGTTGAGAGTGAGGTTGATGGCGGGGTCGATGATTGCGTCGTTGGTGATGTTGATGGATGTGTCGGGGCCGAGTGTGAGGTTGGGGTCGAAGAGGTTGGTGTCGATGGTGGTGGTGTCGGTGAGGTTGAGTGTGCCGGCGAGCAGGTGGAGGTCGCCGGTGCCTGCGAGTTCTTTTGTGGTGAGGGTGCCGCCGTCGATGTGGACGGTGCTGCCGGTGTTGATGGTGGTGGTGCCGCCGATGTCGGCTAGGCCGTTGTCGAGGAGGTTGAGTGTGGCGGTGGCGGTGCCGTCGCCGAGTGTGAGTGTGGCTGAGGGTCCGGGTGTGGACCATGATGAGCCGTTGCCCGTGATGGTGATGTGGTTGTTGGTTGAGCTGCCGAATCCGCCTACGGTGGCGTTGATCTCGGCGGCGCTGGTGGTGTAGGTGGTGCCGAGGCCGGAGATGGTGAGTGAGCCGTTGCCGGGGGCGTTGACGCCGAGGCGTGTGGGGCCGTTGACTTAGAGTGCGGCACCGGAGTCGACGGTGGTGGTTACGGCGTCGTCCTCACCGATAAGCAGGGTGGTGGCGTTGATGTTGCCGCCGTTGACGTTGAGGTTGGTTTCGTGCGTCAGCGTGCCGGTGACCTGGAGGTTTTTACCGGCGGTGAGTGTGGCGATGTTGAGCTTGTGGGCGTTGCCCGGGGTGATGGTTTTGTCGGTGGTGAAGTGGAGTGTGCCGGTGTCGAATTGGAAGTCAGCATTGACGTCGTCGAAGACGATGTCGGGGGTACTGATGGTGCCGTCGGCCAGGTGGAGTGTGGCGTCTTGGATTTCGATGGGTTCGATGGTGTTGAAGGTTCCGGCGTTGTCGATGGTGGCCTGGCCGCTGTCACTGAGCCTGGGGCCGAGTGTGGAGTTATCGTTGACGGTGCCGCCATCGATGATGAATTGGCCGCCTTGGACTCTTATTAAGAGACTGGGGTTGGTGGTGAGGGTTGCGCCTGTGGTTACGGATGCGGTGCCGGTTTGATTGACGGTGATGTACTTGATGTTGGCGGTGGCGTTGTCTCTGATGCTGAACCATGCATCGCCGCTGGTGGTTGTGGATCCGCCCACGGTGATGGCGCCGTTTGCAGTTAGGGTTGTTCCGGCATTATTGAGCGAGAAGAAGGCTCTGTCGTCGGGGTCGTTGCCGCCGATCGTGAAGCTGAGATTCGATAAGACATCAAGCGAGGCGCCGCCATATACCTGCATGCTGCCGTCGTAGACTTTGAGGGATTGCATAGTTGCCTGGGCGGAGTCGTAGATGAAGATACTGGACGAGCCCGACTGGGCGGATGCGCCGGATTCTGCGAGTGTGACACGGCTGGCGGTGAGTGATGTGCCGGTGTCTTTGACTATAAGTCTGCCGCGGCGTGTGTCGTCGCCGACGCGGAAGTCGTCGGTGGTATTGGTTTGTGTGAGGTTGGCACCGTTGTGGATTAGGATTTCCGCGCCTGAGATGCTGTCGCTCAAAAGGGTGACGTCGCCCATGGCTTGGAGGTCGATGTTGTCGAGGGTGAGTTTGGTGGTTGAGAGTGGGTTGATGAGTAGGGCGGCGGATGAGGCCGGCGAGAGGGTGTAGGTGTGCTTTGCGCCGGTGGAGAGGAGGGTGACGTTGCCGGCGAGGTGGTGGAGCAGCTCGCTTTCGGCGTTGGTGGTGAGTTCGGCGGAGTAGATGCCAGCGGTGGTTTGGGCTGGGGTGAGTGTGATTGATGCGGCGCACAGCAGCCAAGTTATCAAGATAGCCAGTGCTCGGCGGGTGCGAGTCATACTACTCTCCTCCAAACCTGGGGCCTCCAGGCGGTTTGTAGTGAGTTTGATGTATTTTAAGCGATTGTTGTCCGAAGTAGAAGTCTTTTTCGTGTCGAGGCTGCGGAAAGAGGCTAATTGGTGTCCTGATGGGCGAAGGCGATCGGGGTGTTGCGATTGACAAATGGGCCCGCGAACGCTAGTTTTTGATACTGTGTTTCAATTACAATCGGGGTGGGGTTGGTTGGTGAGCCTAGGGTAGGCCCGTACTTACGCACAGTTTACAGCGATGGCTGATTCGCGAGTAGTCCAACCTCTGTCCGAGACGATGGCTGGTCCGCCAGCGAGTGGGGATGGTGTGGATGTGCCGCAGCGCGTTCGGCTGGACCGGCTGATGCCGATGCAGTGCGCGACGGTGGTGCAGGTTGATGCGGAGGAGCAAGCGCACAATCAGCTCATGGCTATGGGTGTGTGTGTTGGGCGGCGGGTTGAGTTGATCAAGGCGGGTGACCCGTTGATTCTGCGGGTGCTTGGTTCGCGGATCGGGTTGTCCAGCCGGCTTGCGGCGGGCGTGTGGGTGACGACGTGTGGTTCGGACGGGTGTGAGACGGCGGCTGCGCCAGGTGGGCCGGAGTCGTCGTGCGGGGGTGAGTCGTGACAACGTTGTCGCCGCAGACACCGCAGGCGCAGGAACCGGCGGGGCGAGTCGCGCCGAGCGGGCCTGCGTGTATCGCGCTGTTGGGCAATCCCAATGCGGGCAAGACAACCTTATTCAATGCGCTGACGGGGTTGCGGGCGAAGACGGCGAACTTCCCCGGGACGACGGTCGAGCACCGTGCCGGTCGGGTGATGATGGGTGGGCAGGTGGTGCAATTGCTCGATCTGCCGGGGTTGTACAGCCTGGCGGCGGCGACGCCGGATGAGCGGGTGGCGCGCGATGCGTTGCTGGGTCACATCCCCGGGATGGCGAAGCCGACGCTCGCCGTGCTGATCCTCGACGCGACGAATCTTGAGCGGAACCTTTATCTGGCCAGTCAGGTGTTGGAGTTGGAGATCCCGACGATCGTCGCGCTGAACATGACGGACCTGGCCAAGCGCGACGGGATCCGGATCCACACGCGTGAGTTGTCGGGAGAGTTGGGTTGCCCGGTGATCCCGATCGTTGCGCGCAAGGGGACGGGGATCGAACGGTTGCGGCGGTTGATCGAGCAGACGCTCGAGACAGCGGTGGGGTCGGCTGCGGCGGCGCCTTCCGATCTTCATGCGCCGATTGGCATCCCGGTGGTCACGGCGACCCCGGCCATGCTTCCGACGCCGGCGACACCAACCGCTTTGCCGCAGATTCTGCCGCCTGCGGAGATCGCGGCTGACGATGCGTGTGGTTGTTCCGGTTGCCCGTTCCAGGCGCGGTATGAGTGGGCGGAGGGCGTTGGGGCCCGATGTTCGTCCGGGCGTCCCGAAACGCACGGGCGTCGTACGGAAAAAATCGACCAGTTTCTTACCCACCCGGTGATCGGTGTGGGCGCGTTTTTGGCGGTGATGTTCCAGGTGTTTTGCCTGATCTTCTGGATCGCGCAGTACCCGATGGACTGGATCGACATGCTGTTCGCGGGGGCGGGGTCGTTGCTTAGCTCGGCGTTGCCGGACGGTGATCTGCGGAGTTTGCTTGTCGAAGGCGTCGTCGGGGGTGTCGGCGGGATGCTGGTGTTCTTGCCGCAGATCTGCATTTTGTTTTTCTTCTTGGCGTTGTTGGAAGACACCGGGTATCTGGCCCGCGCGGCGTTTGTGATGGATCGGTTGATGCGGCGGGTTGGGTTGCCGGGCAAGGCGTTTGTGCCGTTGTTGTCGGCTCATGCGTGTGCGATCCCGGCCATCATGTCGACGCGTGTGATCGAGGACCGGCGTGATCGGTTGGTGACGATCCTGGTGGCGCCGCTGATGACGTGTGCGGCGAGGATCCCGGTGTATGCGATGGTGACGGCGTTGCTGTTTAGCCATCGGCCGATGATGGCGGGGCTGGTGTTTACAGGTGCGTACAGCCTGGGGATTGTGGCGGCGTTGGTGATGGCGTTTGTGTTCAAGCATACGATTTTGCGTGGTGAGAGTCAGCCGTTGGTGCTTGAGTTGCCCAGCTACAAGCTGCCGAGTCTTCGTAACGCGGCGATCATGGCGGCTGACCGGGCGCTGGTGTTTGTCAAGAAGGCCGGGACGGTGATCTTGATGATCTCGATCGGGCTGTGGTTTCTGGCGACGTTTCCCAAGTCCGAAGCGCCGGCGAGTGTCGTTGCTCTTGAGCAACAGGCGTTGGTCGTTGCGGCTGATGGGGACGTTGCGCAGTCTGAGGCGATGCTCGCCCAGGCGGATACCGATCGGGCGCACCACGCGTTGGCGAATTCGTTTGCCGGGCGGCTGGGGCGTGCGATCGAGCCGGTCATCCGGCCGCTGGGGTTTGACTGGCAGATCGGTGTTGGGATTGTAAGTTCGTTCGCGGCGCGGGAGGTGATCGTGTCGACGCTGGCGATCGTGTACGGCGTCGGTGCGGACACGGCTGATGATAATCCCGATTCGCTCTATGACACGATGCGCAAGGCCCAACGCAGCGACGGGGGTCCGGTGTTCACGACCGCGACGTGTATGAGCCTGCTGGTGTTTTATGTGCTGGCGATGCAGTGTCTACCGACGCAGGCGGTGACGCGGCGCGAGACGAATTCGTGGAAGTGGCCGGCGTTCCAGCTCGCGTATATGACGGTGCTGGCCTACACCGCGTCGCTGGTGACCTATCAGGCGATCACACTCTCGGGCTTGGGGTGATCTTGATCGATCGCGTACCCGGCCAATCGCATCTGTATTGCGCGGGTGATCGCCGGGTGATTTGCTGGTGGATCTGCGATGTTTGTTGCCGCGGAGGCGGGCCGCTATCCTACCGCGACTATGAGCATACTTATCGATAGCGACACGAAGGTGATTTGCCAGGGGATCACGGGGGCGGCCGGGGCATTTCATACGAAAGGCTGTCTGGAATACGGCACACAAATGGTCGGGGGTGTGACGCCGAACAAGGGCGGGAGCAAGGACGCCAACGGGTTGCCTGTGTTCAATACGTGTGAAGAGGCCGTCCGCGAGACCGGTGCGAATGCGACGATGATTTTTGTGCCGGCTGCGTTCGCCGCGGATGCGGTGCTCGAAGCGGCCGATGCGGGTATCGCGCTGATCGTGTGCATCACCGAGGGCGTGCCCGTTACTGACATGACCCGCGTTGGGCGTGAGCTTGAGCGGCGAAATGTGGTTGGTGAGTCGAGAATACGACTGATCGGGCCGAACTGTCCCGGTGTGATCACACCGGGTGGTAGTTCGAACGGCGATGCGGCCGGGTGCAAGATCGGGATCATGCCGGGGTATATCCACCTGCCCGCGCCGCAGGCCAAGACGGGCAAGTCGGTTGGGATTATCAGCCGATCGGGGACGCTTACGTATGAGGCCGTGTGGCAGTGTTCGCAGCGCGACATCGGGCAGACGACGTGCGTCGGGATCGGCGGCGACCCGGTGCGTGGGATGGACTTTATTGATTGTCTCGAGTTGTTCAGCGATGACCCGCAGACCGATGGGATCGTGATGATCGGTGAGATCGGCGGGACGGATGAGGAGGCGGCGGCTGCGTATATACGTAAGCAAGTTAAGAAGCCGGTGACCGCATTCATCGCGGGTCGCACGGCGCCGCCGGGGCGCCGGATGGGCCACGCGGGGGCGATTATCTCAGGCGGCGAGGGTGGTGCGGAGTCGAAGATCGCAGCGCTGCAGGAGGCCGGTTGTCACATCGCTCAGAGCCCGGCGGACCTGGGTTCGACCATGGCGCAAGCACTGGGCGTGTAGCGGCAGCGCGAGCGGTATCTCGATCGATGAACGGATATTCAGGCGTGTCGCGAGGTGCGGCGTTAGCTGTGGTTGTTGCCCCCGGGGCTGGCGGCCCAGTGCATTTTCTGCGCGAGCATGTGCCAGTAATCGACTTCGGGGTGCTGAATCAAAATCAGCGGTTTGGCGTGGCGGCGGATGTAGACCTGTTCGCCGGACTTGAGTTTGCGTGAGACCTGCCCGTCGATGACCAGGTGTGTGCCGGGGTTGGCGCGGTTGACGCGCAGCCGCACGCCCTCGTCGGCGTGGACGATGATCGGGCGGAACGCCAGGCTGTGGGGGCAGATGGGTGTGAAGCACATGGCTTCGATCCCCGGGCTGATGATTGGCCCGCCGGCGCTGACGTTGTGTGCGGTCGAGCCGCTCGGCGTGGCGATGATCACGCCGTCGCCGGAGAAGTGCGTTGTGCCCGCGTTTCGGTCTGTGGGTTGAACGGCGAACTCCAATTCGATCATGCGGAAGGGCTCGCCGGCGTTGATGACGGCGTCGTTGAGTCCGAGCGCGCGGAAGCGGCAGTTGTCCGCGTCGAGTTCGTCGACGCAGCAGTCGGCGGCCTGGGTGTTGAAGACCATGATCTCGAGCATCAGCCGACGGGTTGTTCGGCATCGGCCGGCGACGATGGTGTCCCAGTGTTGGTGTAGTGCATTGAGATCGAACTCTGCGAGGAATCCGATCTTGCCGAAGTTCACGCCGAGGATCGGGATGCCGTAGTCCACGATGTATCGCGCCTGGCTAAGCATCGTTCCGTCGCCACCTAGGACGAGGGCGAGATCGGCTTCGGGCAGCGCGGGTTTTTCGGTCGCGGACAGAGTGTCCAGGTCCGGCTCGGCGACGATCGTGCCGCGCTCGGCTAGCCATGGGCGCAGGTCGCGCAGGGCCGCGGTGACCTGTGGCTTGGAGGTGTTTGCGAGGATGATCAGGCGGGGCGCATCGTGCATGGCGGATAGTTTAGTCGTTGTGATCGCCGGTGGCAGGGGGGGCGGGCGAGTTGCGGGGTTGGCGGTGATGGCTTGGGGGTAAGGTGACCGATACACTCACAGACCCCGCTTCCGGTGGGCGTTTCTATCCGGTTCATTAAAGGAAGGCTCCACATTGCAGGCTCTGGTGTATGAGAATGGCGAGCTTGAGTACCGAAGCAATCACAATGCGCCTGCGTTGGGCTCCGACGAGGCGCTGATCCGGCCGACGCGGATGGGGATCTGTTCGACGGACCTTGAGATCTGCAAGGGGTACATGGGCTTTAGCGGCGTGATTGGGCACGAGTTTGTCGGGGTGGTCGAGCGTAGCGGGAAGAAGGTTAAGAATGACCTGACCGGCAAGCGCGTCGTTGGGAGCATTAACTGTGTTTGCGGCAAGTGCGATATGTGTCGCGGGGGGCTGGCTGAGCATTGTCGTGATCGGACTGTGCTGGGGATCTCGAAGCGAGACGGGTGTTTTGCGGATTCGTTCACGCTGCCGTCGCGGAATCTGTTCGAGGTTCCGGATGGGGTGGATGACGACCATGCGGTTTTCACCGAACCGCTCGCGGCGGCGTGTCAGATTTTGCGGCAACTGACGATCGAGGGGCGGCCGTATATCACCGTGTTGGGCGATGGGCGACTCGGGTTGCTGTGTGCGCAGGTGATGAGTCAGCTAAACGCGACGGTGCGCTGTATTGGCAAGCATCCGGAGAAGCTGGCGCTGTGTGAGAAGTGGGGCGTCAAGCACCGGCCGTTGGCGGATGTCGGGTTACGCGGTGATCAGGATATTGTGGTTGACTGCACCGGTTCGGCGGACGGGTTGACGACGGCGATGGGGATGGTGCGGCCGCGCGGCAAGATCCTGATGAAGACAACGGTCGCGGTTCATCAAGACAGTAAGCCGATCGATCTCTCGCCGCTGGTGATTAACGAGATCGAAGTGATCGGCAGTCGGTGTGGTCCGTTTGCCGAGGCGCTCGACCGGATGGCGACGGGTAAGGTGGATGTGGTGAGCCTGATCTCGCGGCGGATGAAGCTGGCCGACGGGGTCGAGGCGATGCGGCTGGCGGCTGGGCCGGATTCGGTGAAGGTGTTGCTCGAGCCTTAGGAGGCCGGCGTGTCGGGCAAACGGGTTTCACACAGCCTGCTCGATCCGTGGGTCATCCCGCTTGTGCCCAAGTTGTATCGGTTGTTGGCGATCCCCAAGCGGTTCCCGCCTGAGGGGATTGTCGCGGTCGGGCATCTCATTGCGATCGCGGGAGCGTTCGGGTTGGCGTGGTCGACGACGTACGCGTGGGCCGCGGTGGTCGGTGCAGCCGGTGTGGGCGGTAACCACCTTGCGGATATGGTCGACGGGACGCACGCGCGTTCGACCGGGCAGTGTCGCAACGGTGGCGAGCTGCTGGACCACTTCACCGACCCGCTTTCGTTTTGCTACTGGATGATCGGGATCGCGGTGTCGTGCGGGCGGCTGGACATGGGGATCGCGGCGGTCGTCATCATCTACGCGACGGCTTTACTGACGAGCATCAAAGCGAAGATGGTTGGGGAGTTCACGCTGGCGCGGTTCGGACCGACGGAGTTCAAGGCGCTGCTTTGCGTCTACGCGCTGGTGATGGCGGTATTTGTTGCGGTCGATCACAGCGCGCATAGTGTTCAGGTCGCGCGATGGTGGCTGGCAGTATTGATCGTGATCGGTGTGGTCCAACTCGTCGTCAATATTGTCGGTGCGGTGCGTGAGGTCAATGTTCACGGTTCGGCGCCGGACACGACGGATTGGGAATTGGCTGGTGGCGACGGAAAGACGCAGCGGGGGTCGGAGTCGCCCTAGGCGATCGTCGTGTCAGGCGATCATCCCATCACGTTGCCCAGCAACAATCCTGCGATTGCGGCCGCGAGCGCGAGGCGATACCAGCCGAATGGCGCCAGGCTGTGCTTGGTTAGGAACGCGACGAACCACTTGACAGCCAGTGCGGCCGAGACGGTCGCCGCGATGAACCCCACAACAATTGGTCCGACGCCGATGACGTCGAGCATTTCCTGACCACTGCCAAGCGCTTTGTATCCGGTTGCGGCTGATAGGGTGATCAGCCCGAGCAAGAAGCTGAACTCCGCGGCGGCTTTCGGGCGCAAGCCGAGCATCAGCGCGGCGACGATCGTCATCATCGATCGGCTGGTCCCGGGCCACATCGCGACGCACTGGCCGAAGCCGATCAGCAGGGCCATCTTCCAGTTGACCTGATCGATATCGCGTCCGGAATGCTGGTTGCGCTGTAGGCGTCGGCTGTAGGCGACTGCGATCATCAGCCAGGCACCGACGAATAGAGCTGCGACGACCGGCCAGGGGCCGTTCAGGTAGCCCTCGATTCGATCATCGAGCAGTGGTCCGAGTGCGGCGGCCGGGAGGAATGCGATGACCAGGTTGATCGCCAGACGTCGGCCGGCGTCGTCGCGCCCCATGAGTCCGCGCGTCATCTGGCCAACGCGCGCGCGATAGAGCCCGAGTACGGCTGCGATCGCACCGGCCTGGATAGTGATGTTGAAGGTGTAGGTCGCGCTGGTTTGCTCTTCGGTGCCGTTGAGCCCGAGCAGCCATGTGGTCAAAATCAGGTGCCCGGTGGAGCTGACCGGGAGGTATTCGGTCAGGCCTTCGACTACTCCGAGAATTAGCGCTTGCCACCAAGTCATGAGAACCTCTTTAATGATCGTGTCGAGCGTGGCATTCTATGGGATTTATCAGTCTCGATTAGATCGGTCAGGCAGTGGCGGCTAGAGCGGTGCTGCCAAGCCTCTGGGAGGGTTCGGCGTTGTTGGTTTATGAGGTTCTTGCCCTCGGTCTGCCCGCCGTCGTCACGCCGAATACGGGCGCAATCGTTGAAGACGGAATCGATGGGTTTGTCGTTCCGATCCGCGATAGTGATGCGTTTGCAGGTGCGACCGGTTCGTCGGTATCGCTGGGATCGATACCGCGAAGCAGTCGTCCAGGGGCTTGGGATTTCCAGCGAATCGTAGTGCCGGCGGTTGCCGGTGGTAGTTGGCAGATCTATCATGCCACGCTGGGTGTTAGTGCGTTTTTTGCCGGGCCCCGGCAGCGTTCCCCCTAGATAATCATAGACTGACAGGCATTTATGTCATTGTTTCTCGACCAACTCGATAAGCGTGTGCTGATCTTTGACGGCGCGATGGGGACGTCGCTCTACGCGGCCGACCTGGACCTTGAGCGAGATTATTTGGGCAAGGAGAACTGCCCGGAGGTCCTGATCAAGACCCGTCCGGAAGTGATTCAGTCGATTCATGAATCATTTCTTGAGGTTGGGGCTGACGCGGTAGAAACAGACACCTTTGGTGCGAATAAAATTGTGCTTGCCGAGTTCGAGATGGCCGACGAAGCCTTCGAGCTGAACAAGCGTGCTGCCGAAATTGCTCGAGCCGCATGCGATAGATTTTCATCCACCGATAAACCCCGATTCGTCATCGGCTCCATTGGTCCGGGTACGAAGCTGGTCACGCTGGGCAATATCGACTGGGATTCGATGTTCGCCAGCTACCGCGAGCAGGCGCGTGGGCTGATCGCCGGCGGCGCGGACACCTTCTTGATCGAGACGGCTCAGGATCTTCTACAGGTCAAGTGTGCGATCAATGCCTGCGTCGCGGCACTCGGTGATGAGGGCCGAACGACCGCAGACCTGCCCATCATGGTGCAGGTCACCATTGAGAATTTTGGAACGATGCTGCTTGGGACCGACATCGCGGCGGCTGTCTGTGCGCTCAGCCCGTTCCCGATCGCGTCGCTCGGGTTGAATTGTGCGACCGGGCCCACCGAAATGTCTGAGCACGTCAAATACCTGGGCAAGTATTGGCCGCGTCGGATCAGTGTCCTGCCCAACGCCGGGTTGCCGTTGTTGGTCGAAGGCCGCACGGAATACCCGCTTAAACCTGAGCCTTTCGCCGACGCGGTTGCCCGGTTCGTTGAACAGGCCGGTGTCAACATCGTCGGCGGTTGCTGCGGGACAACCCCGGAGCACATCCGCGCCGTCGCAGAGCGCATCGGGGATCGGGCACCGGCGCGGATCGAAAAAGCGTCGCCGTCAGCCGCGTGCTCTTCGCTGCACAGCACCACCGAGTTGCGCCAGGACACGTCGATCCTGAACATCGGTGAGCGGACCAATGCGTCCGGGTCACGGATGTTCAAGCGGTTATTGGAAGAGGAAAACTGGGATGAGATCATGAGCCTCGCTCGCGGGATGGCACGCGAGGGGTCGCATGTGATCGATATCAATGTGGACTACGCCGGTCGTGACAACGCGAGCGACATGGCTGAGATCGTCAGCCGTGTGGTGCAGCAGGTCAACGTCCCACTGATGCTCGACTCGACCCAGCCGGCGACGATCGAGGCTGGTCTTAAGCGCGCCCCCGGCAAGTGTCTGATCAATTCAGGGAACCTGGAGGACGGCGAAGAAAAATTTGCGTTGATGTGCGGGTTGGCCAAGCGGTATGGGGCTTGTCTTGTGCTCGGGTGTATCGATGAGGATGAAGAAGAAGCGATGGCCCGGACGGCCGATCGGAAAGAGTCGATCGCGCTGCGGATGCACGACCTGGCGGTGAATCGGCACGGGCTGGCGTCGGCTGATCTGGTGTTCGACCCGTTGGTGCTGCCGATCTCGACGGGGATGGACAAGGACCGCCGCAGTGCACTCGAGACGATCGAAGGGACTCGGCGGATCGCGGCCAAGCTGCCGGAGTGCCAGATCACCTGCGGGCTGTCGAATGTGAGCTTTGGGCTTAAGCCGGTGGCGCGGCAGGTGCTCAACAGTGTGTTCTTGCATGAACTGGTCGAAGCGGGGATGACCAGCGCGATCCTGCATGTGTCCAAAATCCTGCCGCGTAACAAAGTGCCCGATGAGCAGTGGCAGGCCGCGCTTGAGCTGATTTACGACCGGCGTGCGGCTGAGCCGGTCACGCTGCGCGATCAGAGTCAGACCACCGACCCGCTACAGATTTTTATTGATCTGTTCCCCGACGACGCGGTTGCTCAATCAGTCCGCGAGGACATCACCACGCTGCCGCTTGAGGAGCGCTTGCAGAAGCACATCATCGACGGCGAGAAGCAGAGCCTGATCGAGACGCTCGACGAGGCGCGCGAGAAGTACACGCCGCTGGAGATCGTCAACGATCACCTGCTCGAAGGGATGAAAGTCGTCGGCGAGCTGTTCGGGTCCGGGCAGATGCAATTGCCGTTCGTGCTCCAGTCGGCGGAAGTCATGAAGATGGCGGTTGCGCACCTGGAACAATTCATGGAGAAAGTCGACAGCCAGAGCAAGGGCTCGATCGTGCTGGCGACGGTCAAGGGTGACGTGCACGACATCGGCAAGAACTTGGTCGACATCATCCTGTCGAACAACGGGTACACGGTGCACAACATCGGGATCAAGCAGCCGGTGTCGAACATTATCGCCGCATGGCGCGAGCACGGGACACAGGCGATTGGATTATCGGGGCTGCTGGTGAAGTCGGTCACGGTAATGGAGGAGAACCTCAAGGAGTTCAACGATCAGAAGATCGACGTGCCGATTCTGCTCGGCGGCGCGGCGCTGGCGCGCCATTACTGCGAGGGGCACCTGCGGCCGATCTATCAGGGGCATTTGTACTACGGCAAGGATGCATTCGACGGGCTACGGATCATGGATCGCCTCGCGGGCAATCGCACGGATGAGTTGGAGCAGGAAATCGATACCCGATTGACGAAGCGTGCGAGCGCCGAAGAGAAGATCGCGGCGGCGAAGGCCGCAGACAGCAGCGAGGACGCGGGCGGTGTCGCCGTCGCGGTAAGCCCGCCCAGCCTGCCTGATGCCGATGTGCCCGAGGCGCCGTTCTGGGGTAACCGCGTCGTCGATCAGCTCGATCTCGATCAGATCTACCCGTTCATCAACAAGAAGGCGCTGTACCGCGGGCAATGGCAGTTTAAGCGCGGTCCCAAGAGTGACGCCGAGTTCCAAGCCCAGATTGACGACGAGGTCGAGCCGATCTTCAAGCGTCTGGCCGCACAGTGTCGGGAGGAAAAGCTGCTTCGGCCACAGGTCGTGTACGGTTACTACCCGTGCGCGAGTCAGGGTGATGACCTGATTGTGTTCGATGCGGAGGATCACCAGAAAGAGATTGAGCGGTTCACGTTCCCGCGCCAACCAACCCGCAAACGCCTGTGCATCAGCGACTTCTTTAGGCCGGTGTCGGCGGACGGCGATGAGCGCGACGTGCTTGGGCTGGTCTGTGTCACGATGGGCAGTGAGGTCAGTGTGCGGGCAAAAAAGTTGTTCGAGTCGAACGAGTACACCGAGTACCTGTACCTGCACGGGTTCGGCGTCGAGTGCGCCGAGGCCCTGGCCGAGTTGTGGCACAAGCGCGTGCGGCAGGAGCTCGGGATCGCCGGCGATGACAGCCCGAAGATCACCGAATTGTTCACGCAGAAGTACCGCGGCAGCCGGTATAGCTTCGGCTACCCCGCGTGTCCTGAGATGAGCGATCAGGAGAAGCTCTTCCGATTGCTCGACCCCGGGCGGATCGGGTGCGTCCTTACCGAGAACTGGCAGATCGACCCTGAGCAGTCGACGAGCGCGATCGTGGTGCACCACCCGCAGGCAAAGTACTTCAACGTGTAGGTGGTGCCGTGCCCGCGTGGTGTTATCGCACCGCCACCCATCCGTAGATGGCGGTGAACGACAAGAACAACACGGTTAGCAGGGAATAGCCCGCTCTGAGCCACCACTTGGTGAGGTGCTACTTGACGTCGAACACGCCTTGGAGCATCAGCCTTATCCCCCAGAACACCGCGACGTAGGCGCAGAACGCGCGTGCGAGCCCGCTGCCGCGGCGATCTCTTCGTGGTGCAGGAGGCTGATCAACCCGAACGCGACGATCGAGAGTACGACGTAGCCGCCGTAGACCCAGTACATCTGGCGGTGCAGCGGGGAGAGCGACGCGAACTCGTGACGCCAGTTGAGCCTGATCGGAACCAAGGCCGACGCGACGAGGACGGATAGTTGCCCGATCCCCGCGGCGAAGATCAACTGGTCAGCGGTGATGTTCATGGGAGGGCTCCGATGGATTGCATGAAAGGCAGCACGACACGTTCAACGAATGGCGGGTGGAACAAAAGGTATGCCGGCGCGATCAGGCTGACGATCATGAACAGCCAACCGGTCGCGCCGCGGCGCAGGGTGAGTCGTTTTCCGAGGGAGCTGCGTGAGGCGATGATGGCGATGCCCTGATACGTGAAAAATATCGTCGGCCCGCCGTACCCGCCCTCGGCCGGGACAGAGATCACCAGGTCGTGGACGAGCCCGCTAAGCAGGAACCCGACGAAAACCGCGGTTCGTGGGCCGATCTTGCGGGTGAGCGGTCGGAACAGAAACCGGTGCGTCAAGTCGCGGAACGCGGTGTTCCACCGAGCGCTCCAGAAGTCGGCGATGCTGCGCGCGGCGATCGGCCAGTTCATTAAGGGTTCGGCGTCGACGCCGCCGGCTCGCCAGGCGCACGACAGGAGGTCGAACACGCCGAAGTGCAGGCTAAAGACGATCCCCACCATGGCGACCCAGCCGGTCAAGTAGGGGTGTCGCGGCGTAACCGCGCCGGCGGCGGCGAGAACCAGCGCCAGCCCGATTGCAGTTTTCGTGGCGGCGAAGACCCATTGAGACAAGGGTGGCCCGGTGTGTGGACCGCGGGGTGCCGTTGAGAGAAACGCCGGCGCGTCCAGGCCCGGCCAGGCGAGCAGGTATCCGACGTGGCGACACCAACTCACGCCGTGCGCTTGAGTCCGCCGCCATGTGAGCCACTTACAGCCGGCATAGACTGTGACCGACAGCGCCCACATGAGTCCCCACCGTGGGCAACTGTCAGGCCATAGCACCAGTACCGCGATCGGCAGTACGACGATCGGTGCCCAGCCACGCAGGTCGTCAAGTGGATGGGTACACGTATCCACGCAGCGAAGATAACACCACGAACGGCGGCTTACCGATCGGCTGCGCCGGGTATGTCGTTGTGGCCGCTGGGCTGGCGGCAACTAGGTGTTGACGCGCGGCTTCACGATACACGCGATGGGGATGCCCATGAGGATGAAGCTGACCACGTGGTCAGCGGCGTTGACGAGGCTAAATTCGGTGTTCTGGTGCATCCAGTTCCACGCCATCAGGTCCGAGGTGACGGCCGCGACGATGCCGAGCGCCGCGACGACGCCGAGTCGGCCGATGAAGCCCTTCGCGCTGCGCCCGGTTAGAAACACCAGCCACGCTGCGACGAGTGCATTGACAAAGTCGAGCGCGAAGCCGACGGCGAAGGTGCTTGGCGGCATCGGCTCGGAGCCCTGCGCGTGGTAGAACATCATCCCGTAGGGGCCCTGCCTGTGGCGTTCGGTGTATTGTGCCCAGGCTTCGGGCGAGTTGTCGTCCGGCATGCCGGGGAAGAAGTACACGCCGGACTCGGTCAAGGCCTCCTTGAGCTGTGCGGTGATGGCGGCCTCGTTATCGATCGTGTGCATCGTGTTGTTGTGCCACGGCAGGGCCATCCACGATATCGCACCCCACGCGAAATAAACGATTGAACCGACGAGTGCGGCGATTAGAACTCGGCCCATGGCGTTACTCCCGTTGGGGTGGGGATCGCCCGGCGGTGCACGCATCTGCGGCCGGGTCGATCGGTTGATGGATCAGTCTAAGTGTATCGATCGCGACGGCCAAGCCGATAGAGCTAGGGTCGGCCGAGTCGCGACGCGGCGGCGTGGTACGACAGGTTCTACCGAGGCCCTCGCTTGGATACAATGCCCGCTATGGCTGGTTTCGCAATGTTGCCCAACTCGGTGTTGTTGCTTGCCCAGGCGGCCGCACAGGACTCGTCCAGCGAGTACGCCCTCTGGGGTGTGGTCCTGTTGGGGCTGGCGCTGGTGCTGTTTTTTCTGGAGCTATTCGTCCCGTCCGGCGGCGTGATTGGGTTGGGGGCGGCGTTGGCGATGGTGGCGGGGATCGTGATGCTCTTTAAGTTCGACACGACGACCGGGCTGGTCGGCGCGACGGTTTCACTCGGCGCCGTTCCGTTCCTGTTTATGCTCGGGTTGAAGATCTGGCCGCATACGCCAATCGGGAAGATGCTCACCCTTGGCGGCGGTACGGAGGGCGCGGATGAAGCGGACGCGGCCACGAGTAAGCCATCGGCAACAAGCAGCGAGTTGATCGGTAAGACCGGCGAGGCGATTACCGATCTTCGTCCGGTCGGGACGTGCGTGATCGACGGTATCCGCCGTGACTGTTTGGCTGAGGGTGGGGTGATTGAGAGGGGGGCGACGATCCGGGTGACATCGAGTGATGGGATGGGGATCAAGGTTCGCGCTGACGGCGATCGTGCGTAGCCTAGCATCCGCCAGCCGGGCCATACAAGATCAACCACCGCCCAGGGCCTGGACCAGCTCCGAGCGCGAGTTGATCGCGGAGACCTGGATTCCGAAGTTCTCGCCGACTTTGACGGCGTTGCCCTCGCCGATCGGTTTGTTGTTCACCAGCAAGTCAAGCGGCGCCTCGGCTGACTTGTTCAGCTCCAGGATCGCTCCGGGTGCCAGGGCCAGCACGTTCTCGACGGGCAGGTGACGCTCGCCGACCTGGACGATCACGGGCACGGAGAGTTTCAAGATGGTCTGGACGTCCGTGCTCATCGGCTCTGGCAATCCTGTGTGGTCTCGAACAATGGTCCCCGCCCACAAGTGTCCGCTCGCAGCGCGGCCATCTCATTATCGGCCGTTTGCTGATTTATCCACAACGAAGTTTTCGCGGGCCCGATTTCACCCCTTCGCCGGGCTGGACACGGACGTTTCCGCCAGGTGAACGGCTTTGGCGAGCGCCGCGGCTTTGCTGACAGTTTCCTGGTGTTCGGCATCGGGGTCGCTGTCCTCGACGATGCCCGCGCCGGCCTGCAGGTGAACGACCCAGGACGGTCCGGCGTCGTTGCTGGGTAGCGCGACCATCGTCCGCAGCGCGATGGCCATGTCCATGTTGCCGTTGAGGTCCGCGAAGCCGACGGCGCCGGCGTAGGGCCCGCGCTTGGTGGGCTCTAGTTGGTCGATGATCTGCATGGCGCGGATTTTTGGCGCCCCGCTGACTGTGCCGACGGGTAGCGTTGATCGCAGCGCATCCCAACATGATCGGTTCGCCGTCAACCTGCCCGTTACGGTTGAGCTGATGTGCATCACGTGGCTGTATCGCTCGACGGCCATGAGTTGGGGGATGTCGATGCTGCCGGGCTCGCAGATGCGGCCGACGTCGTTTCGCCCGAGGTCGACGAGCATGATGTGCTCGGCGCGTTCTTTGGGGTCGGCGAGCAGGTCTTCTTCGAGTGCGTTGTCTTCGGCTTCATCGTCGCCGCGCCGGCGCGTCCCGGCGAGGGGGCGGTTGACGACGCGCCCGTCGTGGACCTGACACAAGATCTCCGGGCTCGCGCCGATCAGCATCGCCCCGTCGATCTGGACATAGAACATGTACGGCGACGGGTTGACCACGCGCAGCGCACGGTAGATATCGAATGGGTCGGCCGACGTGCGCAACTCGAACCGCTGGCTGGGCACGATCTGGAACGCGTCGCCGGCGCGGATGTATTCTTTGCACCGCCGCACTGCTTGTTGGTATCCGCCTTCGCCCATGTTGCTCGGCGGCATCGGCGGTGGCGGCGAATCCAGGTCCATCTCGCCGACGGTCAGCTCGGCTTGTCCGTCCAATCCATCAGGCGGCGTGCTAATCTGGCGGATCAGCGCGGCTAGCTCGTTTTCACCGGCGTCATAGGCCTCGCGCAGAGACGCGTAGTTGTCCACCGGGACGTTCGTCACGGCCAATACTGTTTTTTGGGCCTGGTCGAACGCGACGATCCGGCGATACAACCCCATGTGCAGCTCGGGCAACCCGCGGTCGTCCGGTGGGGGCTCGCTAAGTTTTTCGGGTTCCTGATACCGGGCCGCGTCGTACCCGACGAAGCCGACCCACCCACCGGTGAAGTCAGCGAGCCCGTCGGCCTTGGCCGGCCTCCACGATTCGGTGATCCGGTGCATCTCGCCGAGTGGGTCGTCACTTTGTGTGGTGCGCGAGCGGTCGGGTTGATCGTTGTCGATCACCTGCACCTCGTGGCCGCGCGCGATCACCTGGATCGCCGGCTGCGTGCCGAGGTAGCTGTACCGCCCGGCGCGATCACCGCCGACAACGGATTCGAGCAGGAAGCTGGGCGCCATCCGCTGGTCCGGCCGCACGAGTCGGCGATACGCGAGCACGGGTGTGAGGTGGTCGCTCATCAGGCAGCGCGACAGCGGCACCAATCGCCCGGCACCGTCACCGCCGAGGCTGTCGGCCAACTCACAGAAGCGATTAAATCCCATTAAAGAAGGGGGCATGGAGGGCGATGGTAATCCAATCCAATCGAAGCGAGAAACGCTCGATCGCTCAGCGGCGCGATGATCTCTATCAGTCGAGCGCATCCGGCTCGATGTTCGCCGCCTCGCCGCGTGCTTTCTTTTCCTGGTATTTGGTGACCCAGGTCTCCCAGCTCTTGCCCGCGGCAGTGTCCCGGCCGGAGAAGACCACGCGGCTGATCTTATTGAGAAGGATCGTCTCGCGGCCGGATCCCTCGCTGGGCATGATCCGCACGCAGGACGCGTCGCCGTCGAGCTTGCGATCGAAGAGGTATCCCTCGACCACCCGCCCGTCGGTCAGGTGCAGCGTGACGTCGCCGCGGTAATCGAATGCGCGCTCGGCGGCCGATTCGCGCTCGGCCGTGGTCGCCGGTTTCACTTCGGTGCCGCGGGTGATCGCATCGGGGTCCGTATTGGCTGGCTCAGTCGCGTCGGTCATGCCCGGTAGTCTATGGGCGGGTGTGGGACGTCGCACACCGGCTGGCGCGCGTAATTTCGGATAAGATGCCCGCGCCCAAGGAGGACGATCAGGGGCGGTAAAGGCGGACCCATGAATATCGATAGCTTCCTTCTGCACCACGGCCTGAATGAAAACCCGTTTGGGGCCGAGGAAGCCCGCCACGATCCGTTGTTTGGCCGGCTTGCGGATTCGACCACGACGCATCCGGACTTCGCCAAGATCCTCGGGCAGGTTGACCGCCCGAGCACAGCCGTCGTTTTTGGTGAGAAGGGCAGTGGGAAGACGGCGATCCGCCTGCTGATTGGGCAGCGCGTCGCCGAGCACAACGCCCAACACCCCGAGCAGCGCACGCTGCTGGTCGCCTACGACGACCTGAATCCCGTGCTCGACCGCGTGATGGAGCGCCGCCGACACCGCATGGGTTTCCACCGGTCCAGCAAAGCGACGACAGACGACATGCTGGCCACAATCCGATTGGAGGATCACCAGGACGCAATCCTCTCACTTGCCGCGACCAAACTCATCGACGCGATCCTCGGCACCGACGAGCAGCGTGCTGAGGCGATGCTCCTGCCAGATAAGCTGCCGAAGCGACTGAAAAAACTACCCCGCCAGACACGCGTGAACATCGCGATCCTCGCGGCTCTTTACGATCAGCCACGCGGCGGCACCGTCGCTCATCGCTGGTCGCAGATCCGATCGAAACTCCGCCTCGGTTGGACCCAACCGATGGCCATCGCACCGGTGCTCGGCGGCATGGCCGCGCTGGTGTCGCTGGTCTTGATCATCCTGCACTACTTTGCCACGCCCGATGGGCCCGAGTGGCTGCAACCGTCCGGACTGCTGTTGCCGATGGCCGGGTTGGCCGCCGCCGCCGCCGCGGTGGTTTTTGGCGTTTGGGGTTGGCGGCACCTGCGCCTGTGGTCGTTGTGTCGCAAGATCCACAACGACCTGCTCGCCGTTGATCGCACGGCCAGCGATCTGCGCCACATGTTGCTGCAACTGCGGTCGGCTGACACCGACAACCAGCCTTGGCCGATCCACGGCGCCGGGCCCGACGGTGTGGGCCACCAGGACAGCCGGTATCAATTGACCGCACGGCTGATGAATATCCTCGACGCGTTTGGCTACACCGGGATGATGGTGCTGGTTGACCGGGTGGACGAACCGACCCTTGTTGCCGGGCAGGCCCAGCGCATGCGGTCGATCGTCTGGCCGATGCTGGACAACAAATTTCTCCAGCAAGACCAGTGCGGGTTGAAGCTGCTCCTGCCGTTGGAGCTGCGCCACCTGCTACACCGCGAGCCGGCACACTTTTTCCAGGAGGCTCGCCTGGACAAGCAAAATATGATCGACCGGCTGACCTGGTCGGGGGCGACGCTCTACGACATGTGTACCTGGCGGCTGCGGGTATGCTCGGCTGAGCCGGGCAGCAAGTTGACGCTCAGTGACCTTTTTGATCAGGATGTCACACGCGAGTCGCTGGTCGATGCGCTCGACCAGATGCACCAGCCGCGTGATGCGTTCAAGTTCCTTTATTCGATCCTGCAGGAGCACTGCCGGATGATCCCGGACGACCACCCGATCTACCGCGTACCGAAACTGACGCTCGAAACGATCCGCCGCCAGCAGGCACAGCGGGTTCAGGAGTTGCACCGCGGGCTGGCGCCGGCCTAGCGTCGGCCGGGGCAATCGATCGGGACCATGGGTATTTTTCCCCCAGAGCCGAGGACGGGCTTGACCTTGTTACAGAACCTTCGCTATTCTGCTGCCGCTGAGAGACCAGCCGTCGCGTGGACGGCAGACGCAGCACCCCCCATGTAGCCCTACGCAGGGCAAGGAGACCGTTTCTATGTTTTCGAAAATCAATCGACATGACGTGAGCCGGCATTGGTTGCCCGCCTTGGCGGTGATCGGGATGGTCTGGGCCACGCCCGCCGCGGTGGACGCCCACGAAGTCGATGACCACTCCGCCTTCAACACCGGGGCGTTTTCCTTCGCCGCCGGCTTGGACATCACGACCCACTACTTCTTCCGTGGTATCAACCAGGAAGACTCCGAGCTGATTGCCCAGCCCTGGGCCGAGGTCAGCGTCGGCGTTTATGAAGGCGACACCACGATTGATAACGGCGTGCTGACACTGGGCATCTGGAACAGCATGCACAGCGAGCAGACTGCCGCGACACCGAACGGTACAGGCCCCGACTGGTGGTACGAGTCTGATCTGTACATCGCATTGAACGTTGACATTGGCGAGAAGTGGGGCGGTTCGGTGATCTACACCGCGTACACGTCACCGAACGATGCGTTCGGCACGATCCACGAGATCGCGTTGGGCCTGAGCTTCGACGACGCCCAATGCTGGGAAGACGCCGGCATCTCGGCGCCCGGCTTCGGCGGGCTGCAGCCTTACATCCTGGTCGCGTTCGAGTCTGACGGCTCGGCGTTCGGTGCCGACGAGGGCATCTACCTTGAGCTGGGCATTGAGCCCACGTTCACCCTGTGCGACAGCCAGGACTTCCCGCTGACACTGCATATCCCTGTGACAGTGGGCCTGAGCATCAGCGACTACTACGACAGCGGCACCGACCAGGACACCTTCGGGTTCTTGGACATCGGGCTGATCGTGACCATGCCCCTGCAGGACGTTCCCGCCGATCACGGCACGTGGGAAGTTCACGCCGGGCTGGACTTCATGTGGCTCGGCGAGAACGTTGACGTCGTCAACACCGGTGACAACTTCGATGTTGTCGCCTCGCTCGGTATCAGCATGGAGTATTGATCTCGACGTAACGGGCATCGCTCTCGAATTGAGGGTGACCCTGTGAATGGATCGTGGGCCGCGCCGGAACTCCCGGCGCGGCTTTTTATTTAGATCGAGCGCAGCCGTTGTCACGGACCTGTTTCGAGTGACACTGCTCGGGTGGTACTGACCAGTCCGCTTGTCAGTGTCGATCAAGGGCCCACGCCATAAGCGAACAGGCCGCGCCGGTCTCCACCAGCGCGGCCTGCCCATTTTGCCGTTAGGGCCGAAGCCCCGGGATAGTTTGCGTCAGTAAACGATGGCCGTCGCGTCTTCGATCGACTCGATCACCTGCCGTACGTGGAATGGCTTTTTAAGGTACCCGTCGAAGCCGTTCTGCATCAGGTGCTGGGCCTGCCCGTCGGTCAGCTTGCCGCTCATCGCGATGACCTTGGTCAGTTGCAGGTCGCCGTTGTCGCGGACGAGCTTGAGCACATCCTCACCGCGGATGTCGCCCAGGTGCATGTCCAGCAGCATCACATGCGGGCGGAACTTTTCGCACTCGACGCCGGCTGCGAACCCGCCGTGAGCGGTGCGGACCTCGTAGTTGGCCTGCTCGCTCAAAACTTTTTCCAGAACCTCGACGATATCGGACTCATCGTCGACGATCAAGACCCGCGTTCGGCCGCTCTGCAGCCCGTCGAGCGGGATATTGTGAGCCTTCATAAATCGGATCAGCGCGTTAAGCGGGATCCGCCGGTCTTTGGACCCCGGTATGCGGTAGCCACGCAACTGCCCCGAATCGAACCACTTACTGACGGTTCGCGGGGCAACATTGCAGATTTTGGCGACCTCACCCGTGGTCAGGATATCTTTTTGACGCGGCATTCGGATGGACCTTTCTCCTAGAAACTCCAGAGCCCCCTCATGGCCAAGGTGTCACACTTGGTTCTTTCTTGATCGGCAGTCGCTATCCGCGGGTTAACCACCATGACCCGAAAGATCGGGGTAGATCGGAGCCTGACCGTTACAACCCGATTGTTTTCCCATCCGGGCCGGTTTTATCCGGCCTAGGGGCTTGCATCGCGTGCTTTTTTTTGCCGCGCCCGCGACGCTGGGTGATTCACACGATCGCCGGTATCATCCGGCCCATGACAACGACTGCCGCACCGCGCCAAACCATCAACGTGCCGATCCAACGCCTGCCCGGCGGCGAGGACCTACCGCTGCCCGAGTACCAATCCGATTACGCCGCCGGGATGGACCTGCACGCAGCCGTCCCTGCCGATCAGCCGGTCACTATCGAGCCGGGTGGGATCGCGCTGGTCCCCTGTGGCTTTGCGATGGCTGTCCCGCCGGGGTACGAGGCCCAGATCCGCCCGCGCTCCGGCCTGGCCGTCAAGCACGGTGTCTCGATGCCCAACACCCCCGGCACGATCGATGCCGATTACCGTGGGCAGGTCCAGGTGCCCATGATCAACCACGGGCGTCAGCCATTCGTCGTCACACGCTCGATGCGGATCGCCCAGATGCTCGTCAAGCCCGTCCCGGTGACTCGCTGGGTCGAGGTCGACGAACTTCCCGCGACGGACCGCGGTGAGGGCGGTTTCGGCCACACCGGCCACTAGCTCACCACCACGCCGCCGTCCCACCAATCCCCCGTGAAATCTTGGCGCAGCCGACGCGGGTCGGTCGATGATTCACAAGCAAGGCGGTCGCTGCATGAGCCGCGCACGCCCCAAACATGTACCGGAGGTCGAATGCCCCGCAAACGCGTCACACCGCCACCCGCCCGCACACACGCCTACCTCGCGTGGGCGCTGCTCGGCGGCCTATGGCTGCTCATGGCCGCCGCGCTGATCAGCTACGACCCCGCCGACTGGCCCGGCCACCAAGTCGCCCCGCTCGCGACACAGCCGCACAACTGGGTCGGCAAGATCGGAGCATTGTTCGCCCACAAGGTCTACACCATGTTCGGCCCCGGCGTGTGGATCGCGATGACCGGCGCGCTCGCGTGGTTAGCCGCCACCGCGATGGGCCGCAAAGTCAGCCAACTCGCCTTGCGCGCGATCGGCATCGTCGTGATGGCTATAGCGACCAGTGCGCTGCTCAGCTGGACGATCCCCGCACAAGCACCGTTCGATCCGCCCGGCGGGTTGTTCTCGCTGCTTGATCGGCCCGAGGGCGCGGGCGGCCTGCTGTCCGTTTACATCAATCAGGAACTCGGCACGCGATTCGGTTCACTCGGCACCGCGATCATCCTCGTGGTCGGCTTCTGGCTCGGCATGGTGTTGGCGATGGATCAGGTCGTTGCCGCGATCCCGCGCGCGCTAGCACGGTTGGCCGTCGCTGTGGCGAACATACGTTGGCCCAAGCCCGTGCTGGTCGGCGGGTTCTCGCGTGCAGCGGGTTTGTTGCGTGACCGCACGAGCCCCGCCCAACGCGACAAAAAGCCTGCCCGCAGCCGCCGCAACCGCGGTGACCCTGAAGAGCCGATCGACGAAGACGCCGGCGGCCTGGGTGCGGTCGAGTCATTCGACCCGGACGCGAACCACAAGCGCACGCGCGTTCTCGAAAAGGACGACGAATACGACGCCGAGGAGTACGAGTACGAGGAAGATGACGCCGAGGAGGTGGACGAGCTTGAGGACGACGAGTTGTCCACTGGAGATGCCCCCGGTGCGTATCTCGCCTCCAAAAAACAGTTCGACCCCGAGGCGCTGCGCGCGAAGATCAAGCAGTTACCGATCAATTTCTCCCGCCAGGCCGACACCGACGCCGGCGCGACACTCGGTGCCGCGGCAGAGCCCGATCTGACCGGCTACCAGTACCCCGGCCTGGACCTGCTCGAAGAAAGCGAAGCCGACTTCAACGAAGAGATCGAAGGCATCGTCCGCGACCAGGCCGTGCAACTCGAAAGCGCAATGCGCCAGTACCGGATCGAAGGCGAGGTGGTCGGCATCGATTCCGGCCCCGTGATCACCCTGTTCGAGATCCGCCTGGCCCCGGGCACGAAGGTCTCGCGGATCAACAGCGTGTCGAGCGACCTTGCCCGTGCACTGCGCGCACAAAACATCCGCGTCGTCCCGAATATGGCCGGCAAGGACACCGTCGGCATCGAGGTTCCGAACCTCAAAAAAGAACGCGTCCGCCTCAAAGAGCTCATGACCGCCAATCCCAACGCGGTCCAAAAGATGGCGCTGCCGATGTTTCTCGGCAAGGACGCGTCGGGCAACCCGCTCGTCGCCGACCTGGCCACCATGCCCCACATGCTCATCGCCGGGACGACCGGCTCGGGCAAGTCGGTTTGCATGAACAGCATCATCATGTCGTTCATGTACACCAAGCGGCCGAACGAGCTCAAGCTGGTGCTCGTCGACCCCAAGATGGTCGAGATGAGCATGTTCCGCGACATCCCGCACCTGATGTGCCCGGTCGTCACCGAGATGCCCAAAGCCACCGCGATCCTTGAGTGGGCGACGACGAAGATGGACGAGCGCTACGAGCTGCTAGCCGAAGCCGGTGTCCGCGACATCGCCGGGTACAACAGCCTCGAGTGGGAGGACCTCAAGGAACGCTTCAGCCCCGCCAACGAAGCCGAAGAGGCCCGTATCCCCAAGCGCCTCCCGTACCTCGTGTTCGTGATCGACGAGTTGGCCGACCTGATGATGACCAACAAGGAGGTCGAGGGCTACATCGTCCGATTGGCACAGAAATCGCGCGCGGTCGGGATGCACCTGATCCTCGCCACGCAGCGGCCACAAGCCAATGTCGTGACCGGGCTGATCAAGTCCAACATGCCGTGTCGCGTGTCGTTCAAGGTCGCATCGTCGATGGACAGCCGCATCGTGCTTGATCAAAAGGGCGCCGAGTTGCTGCTGGGCCAGGGCGACATGCTTTTCCTGAGCCCGCGCACCAGCAAGCTCGCCCGCGCACAGGGAACGCTCGTCGACGACTTCGAGATCCGCAAAGCCGTCAAGTTCTTGAAGACCGTCGCCCAGCAACACTTTGAGCCGCAACTCGTGCAGATCCGCGGGCCCGGTGCGGGCGGCCTGGACGAGGACCGCGATCCGCTGTTCGACGACGCCGTCGCTGTGGTGCTCGAGACGAATCGTGGCAGTGTCTCGCTGTTGCAGCGCCGCCTGACGATCGGCTACTCGCGCGCCTCGCGCCTGATCGAGCAGATGGCCGAGGCCGGGATCATCGGCACGTACAAGGGCTCACAGGCCCGCGAGGTCAATATCTCCGTCGAGGAATGGGAAGCGCTCAAAGCCCAGGCCGAAGCCGACGCGAAAGCCGCCGCCCCCGTCGAAGAAGACCTTGTCGAAGATGTCGAGCAGGACGTCGAAGAGGAGCTAGACGACGAGGATGCGGATGAAGAGGAGGAGTATGAGGACGCCGAAGAACTCGCCGAGGGTGAAGAGTATGAGTATGAGGACGTCGAGGAGGAAGACGACGAAGATGAGGAAGAAGACGCCCCGATCACGCGGGCTTAGCGCTTCACCCGCACCGGTTACTACGTGATCCGTCAGCTACGAGATATCAGAAACGGTCGGCCGTCGATCGGATCGCAATGCCGACGATTCTTGGCGGTCGCCGCCAATCGCGTCAGCAGCGATGTATCGCCGTACTAGCCGCGCAGACAACCGGCATAGCAATTCATAACAGTTTGTTTGTGCAAGTTCTGCCAGCCGCGGCAGCGAACACGCCGACTGCGGCGAGTGGCTGATCAGCTCGACCTCGGTATCGACCCCGCCGGTGCGCTCGCCGCCGCCCGCGCAATCCGTTAGATCAATCACGATCTGGTTCATGCTGACCCGCCCCAGGACCGGCGCAACGCCGCATACCTCACCCTGCGCGTCGAGCACGCCCACCGACGACCGATTACTCAATGCCAGCGGATACCCATCCGCGTACCCCACCGGCACCACGCCGAGCACACTGTCGCGTACGAGCTGGTGCGAGCATCCGTAACCCACCGCGGCACCACGTGCGAACCGCCCGACATGGTTGACCCGGCTAAGCCATCGCACCACCGGCAGCAGGCCCGGCGCGGCCGCGTTCTTAGGATCGTCCACGATCAACCCCGGCCCATACCCAAGCAACCCGAGCCCAACGCGGACCATCCCGTAGTGCAACGCCGCGCCGCGCAGCGTCCCAAATGTGTTCGCCAGGTGAACGGTCACGTCAGGCGCGATACCGTCGCGGTGCTTCTCTAGAAAGTCGTTGAGCCGCGCCGATTGCTCGTTCGCAAATGCCGCATCCTCGTCCGCTGTCGCCAGGTGTGACATCACCCCAGCCAGCCGCACCCCCTTCATCCCGGCAACACACGTTATCTGCTCACCCGCGTCGTGCTCATCCATCCCCGACCGGCTCATCCCCGTGTCGAGATACACATGCACCGGCACGCGGCAGCCAAGCGCTCGCCCGATCCCGTCGGCCTGCTCAAGCTGCGTCGGATCATGAATCGTCAGGTGTAACCGCCCGGCCGCGACCGTGGGCACCAGCGGATCAGCCGAGTCAAGATCACGCAACGGCATCAGCAGCAGGATCGGTTGTTCAATCCCGATCTCGACCAGCGTCTGTGCCTCAGCCGGCGAGTCGACCGCAAACATGTCGACGCTCGCCGTCTCATCACCGTCCGCGCTCGCCAAACACTGCGCGACCGCTTCAACGCCCAGCCCGTACGCATCGGCTTTCACCACCGCACACAGTCGCGGTACCGTCCGCCGCACATCGCTCGGTTGCAACACCGCCCGCAGCGCCCGCACATTCGCTCGGACTCGTGAGAGATCAATTTCCAGCCAACTGCTGTCGCTGCGGCGCGGGTGGGTGTGCATAGCGGTAGGGGGGGGTGGTCATCCGTTCGCGGTGTTTTGTCGCATCATAGCCGACCGGGTAGCATATCGGGCCTGTAGGAGGTGAGGGCCCGTTAGCCGAGTTCTCATGGCGATGACAACGCAACCTCCCGGTGGGTACGCCCACCGATCCGGGTCCGGCCAGGACGGCCGCGGCCTACCCTCCATGTGAGCCAACACCCGATGAGCGACATCTTTAATCAGACCACCCGGTTTGCCGACTTGGGCCTGCGCGACAGCGTGCTCAAGGGCATCACCGAAGCCGGCTTCGAGTACCCGACCGACATCCAGGCCAGGCTCATCCCCGTCGTCCTCGCCGGCAAGGACGCGCTCGGCCAGGCCAAAACCGGCACGGGCAAGACCGCCTCGTTCGGCCTGCCTTTGTTGTCCCTGGCCGATCCGAACACCGCGATGCAGGCCCTCGTGCTCGTCCCCACGCGCGAACTCGCCGTGCAGGTCGCTCGCGAGCTCGACGACCTGGGCAAGCACACACCCATCCGCACCACCTGCATCATCGGCGGCGAGTCGATGCGCGAGCAGTCCGACTCGGTCAAGCAGGGCGGCCACATCATCGTCGGCACGCCCGGCCGCGTCATGGATATGCAAAGCCGCCGTGAGATTCACTTTCGCGACATGCGGTTCGCCATCCTCGACGAGGTCGACCGCATGCTCGACATCGGATTCCGCGATGACATCCGCAAGATCCTCAAACTCTTCAAGTCCGATCACCAAACCATCTTCGTCTCCGCTACGATCAGCGACGATATCGAGCGACTCGCCCGCAGCTTCATGCGCCCCGACGCCGAGAAGATCACGACCACCTCCGGCTCGCTGACGGTTTCGCTCGTTGATCAGAAGCACCTGTCCGTCGAGCCGTGGGACAAGCGATCCCTGTTGCTGCACCTGCTCAAACACGAAGACCCGGACACGACGCTGGTCTTTTGTCGTACCAAAGCCACCGTCCACAACGTCACCCGCTACCTGCGCGACAAGGGCATCAACGCCAAAGAGATCCACGGCGACCTCGCCCAGACCAAACGCAACAACGTCATGTCGTCGATGCGAAAGGGCACGCTTGATGTGCTCGTCGCGTCCGACCTGGCCGCACGCGGGCTGGACATCGACCACATCTCGCACGTGATCAACTACGACCTGCCCGAAGACCCCGAGGTCTACATCCACCGCATCGGCCGCACGGCCCGCGCCGGCCGGCGCGGCATCGCCTGGGCGTTCGTCAGCTCCGACCAGGGCCAGTTGCTCACCGAGATCGAGAAACTCGCCGGCGTCGAGATCGAAAAAATGGACTACCCCGACTTCACCCCCGGCCCCGTCCCCGCCGACGTTGCCAACGAGCGCAAAAAGGTCGAGCGCAAAGCCCCGATGGAAACCCTCGCCGCCCGCTCCAAGCCGGCCGTCGCCGAAGGCATCAGCCAGGACGACCTCGCCGCCATGTTCCCCAACGGCGTCATCCCCAAGTCGCTACCGCGGCGGACGCTGGGCACGAAGTTCCGGTCAAGACGCGGGTAGAGCGCCCAACGCTAGCTGGCTTGTGCAGGTAACCCAGTTCAGCAAGCGCCCCGCGTTAACAGGATCTCGCTATCAGATCTTGATCGCGTTAGCGCTGGATATAGCCGGGCGCCCGGTCGTCGCATGACAGTTGTTGATGGGTCTCGACCATCCGCTCGACCACGGCGTCGATCGAGTCGGTGGGGGCCGCGACGAACAAGTCGGCAGCGAGTTTGCCCTTGTCTTCCCAGAGCGCGGTATCGATGGCGCGGTCGTGAAGTACCTCGAGTACGCCGCGTCGCTCGTCGTCACTGGCGAAGTTGCGCTGCGGCAGGCACACACCCGGCACCTGGCGGAACGCGTAGCCGTTCGACTCGAAGCAGTCGCCGATCGATTCGCTGTCGAACATCCGCAGGATCGTCATGACGGCGATGGGGCCAAACGAGCCGGAGTGGGATTTGCCTAGGTCGGCGAGCACCCAGTCCAAGGTGCGCTCGGTGACGTAGCCGATGGCCCCGGTGCTCATCAGCAGATTGCACCCGCGGAACCATTGCCGGTTGCTGGGACTGGGGGATTCTCCGGCTTCAAAGTTCTTGGCCAAGCCGCCGTCGAGCAGCCCGGCATCGACGGCAAATCGAATCGCCTGTCGGGAACTATCCAGGCCAACGCAGCGGACGTCGTACCCGGGGGGGGTCACGTTGAGCCACTGACGGGTCGCTTCGCACGCCGCGCCGTAAGCCATCGGCGCCCTCGAACCGAAAAACGCGACCAACTCGTCAAAGCCACAGTTGTACTTCACAAACGCCGAGCCGATCCCGTAGGAACACCCCACATCCAGCAACTGAGTTGGCCAAGCGAGGCCATTCTGCTCTTGAATCAGATCGACAGCCGCGCAGCAGTAAGGCCGCGCCCGCTCGCCGATCTCGTAACCCGTCTCAGCCATCGTGGCGATGTATGCGTGCGGCGTCGGGGCCGTATACACGCTGTCAAAGTCGGCTTTCGCCTCATTTTCGGAGGTGAACGTCTGCGCGGCTTCGAGTGTACTCATGCTATCGATAGCTCCTTCGTTGGCTCAGCGCTTGTGCCGGCCTCGCGGGAAGGCGCGATCGGCCCGGATTCGAGTAGCGGAGCCGCGTCGAGCTGGTCGGCTTCCATCAGCCCCACCACTCGCTCGAGCGCGGCCGCGATCGAAAATTGTTCGTCTGTCGGTAGCCGCTCGATCGATCCGGCCAACGTATCTTGCAACGGCGATGGCGCGGTCTCGACCAGACGCCGGCCATCTGGTGTTAGCCACAAATTCACAACCCGCCGGTCGGTCGTGTTGCGTTCACGTCGCACCAGTCCTTTGCTTTCCAGCCGGTCGAGGATACCGATCACCGTGGCCGTACTGAGCGACACGCTCTTGGCAACTTCACTGGACCGGGCCGGTTCGCACTCACTCACCGCCAGGAGGCAAACCAGCTGCGGCGTGGTGATCTGGTGGCCGGTCATCAGCTTGCGTGAGTGCAGGTCCACCGCTCGGATGATGCGGCGGATGGCTCGCAAGATCCGCGTGTCGGCCGCCGCCGGATCCTGTTCACCCAACACCGCAACCCCGGGTTGTTGATCAACCATCTTTGCCACTTACGCCGTATGTCCGATAGGTCGCGTGCTCAATATAGGCAGTCAAAAGATTCGAGCACTAATCATTTGAGCCCGAATTGTATAGCCAGCTCGCTCTCCGTCAACGCCTGATGGCAACGCGTGCCGCCCATTGACCCCGCCCAGGGGTCGTCGACAGGGTCTGTCGGGCTGGCCGATGCGCTGTTAAGTATTGAATGAGGTTGTGGTTGCCTTAGGCGTTAGCCCTTGGCACGGATTACCATCCCTGCCATCGCCGCACCCACCAGATTCGCCACCAAGTCCCAACCCGTGTTGACGTACCCACCCACATTCGTCTCCGGCACAAGCAGCACCGCAAAGAACTCGACAACCTCGTTCAAGGCTCCGAATCCGAGCCCGGCCGCGGCGCACAAAACCATCAGGCCGAACGTTGGGCGGATCGGCTTGTCGTGGGTAGCGAGTATCTGTCGCAGCACCAGCCAGCACACCCACGTGGTTACGCCGAACCCATAGGCGTGGACGACGTGGTCATACTTCAGGTAGTCCGGGATCAGCCACAGACTGTAGAGGACGTGAGTGTCGCCGTTGATCGGCCAACTCTCGGGCACCGCGACCAGCCCGCCGGCCATGTGGGCCAGCCCCCAGATCGTCAGGGCCCACAGCGCAGCCAGTGTCATGCCAAGTCGCCGCCGCAGCGTCCACACCACCGCGATCAGGAAAACCATGACCCCGATGTAGAAGACGAACTCGCGGTTGCCCGTCTTCGCCGCGGCGACGATCGCGGCGCCGAGGTACCCCAGTGTGAACACGACCAGCGGCCACACCGGCCCACTTGGCCCGGGCGTGTTCGGCGGCGATGCGGTCGGCGGGGTAGAACGCGCGGTGTCCATCGCTCTATCCATCATGGTCGTCCCCCAATCAGGTAGCGTGATTGCCCGTTGTGGATCAGCCGCTATGATTCTACCTCTATATGGGCAAGACTCAGGAAATCAAGGGCCGGATGAAGGCCGTCGCCAGCATCAAACGCATCACCAAGACGATGCAGATGATCGCCACCGCCAAGTTCCAGGCCTCGCAGCGGCCCGCGATGGCCGCACGCCCATACACCGAGAAAATTGCCGAGCTGGTCGGCGAACTGACAGCCGCGGCCGGCGCCGGTGGGGGGGCCGGGGATGGTGATGCAGCCGGCGGCTTCGACCACCCTCTGCTACGAACCACCGCCAAGAACAACGGCCGCCAACTCCTGCTCGTGTTGTCCTCCAACCGCGGCATGTGCGGTGCCTACAACGCCAACATCCTCCGCACCGCCAACGCGTTCCTCAAAGACCACGCCGAGCAGGACGTCGATATCGAGGTCGTCGGCAAGAAAGCCGTCTCCTACTTCCGCTTCGTCGGGACCGAGATCCAGGCCCATCACAGCCACATCACCGACACTCCCGACGCCGACGACGTGCACCGCCTGGCCGACGGGTACATGGAGCAGTTCCTCGCCGGCAAGTATGACGCGGTGTCGGTGGTATATATGGCCTACGAATCCGCGTCACGCCAAAAGCCAACCGTCGTGCGGCTGCTGCCGATGGAACTACCACAAGCAGACGAAGCCGACGACACCACCACCGCGACGACCACCGCCGACTACGACTTTTCACCCGAGCCGGCCGAGCTGCTCGGCGACCTGTTGCCGCTGACTGTCCGCGTACGGCTACTGCAGTGTTTCCGCGAGGGCGTTGTCAGCGAGCACATCGCACGGATGGTCGCGATGAAGTCCGCGACCGACGCCGCCGGCAAGATGGGCAAGCAACTAACACGCACTTACAACCGCGCCCGACAGGCCGCGATTACCACAGAACTATCCGAGATTATCAGCGGTGCGGCTGCGCTCGAATAACACGCGCAGCGCAAGCAGTACAACGCACGGCCGAGGGTTTGACACTCGATGCATACCCGTTACTGTCTCCCGTGTTGAGCCGCTGTTTCCGGGGCGAACTCGCCCAACACACTCGCCGGGACCGGTTAGCAGGTTCGGCTTCGCGGAGGACACGCGTGCGGCCTCAAGACGCCCCGGACGCCGAGCACCGGGACGAGCCGCCGCAGGCGGAGTCGGGGTCAACGATCAGCCCGCAACGGCTCAGCCTGGCCGGCGCCGGGGTCGAATTGGGATTGGTCGTCGCGGTGATGACGCTGGGCGGCTGGTGGCTCGACCAGTGGCTGGCCAACCGAAACCCGTGGTGCATGATCGTCGGTGCGGGGATTGCCATTGTCGGCGGGTTGTACAAGTTTTGGTTGAGGGCGAGCCGGGCGTTTGATCGGCCTCGCGAAAAGAGCAGCAAGTAACGACAAACTCGGCGGGACAGCCGGCCAACCCAAGCCTATCAAACACGCGGAACCCAGCGGTGACTCCAACGGCAACACCAACCACACCCAACGCCGACGCGACCCCCGCAACCACCGCGCCGTTTCCGGCGCGCAAGGCGGCCCTGTGGCTGACGGCCGTATCGCTCGCACTGTGGGCCGTGATCGCAACCGTTGTCACAACCGCCTGGCCGCACCTCGACCGTGCGCACGAATCCGTCGCACTAACCGTCGCCGTCGTCTGGGGCGCAACGATCCTTAGCTTGATCCCGATGGTCACGGTTAGCCGTCGCGGTGTGATCCCGATTGTCAGCGGATACTTCGTCGGCGCCGCCTTGCGGTTCGCCATCAGCCTCGTCGCGGCCGTCCTGGCCGTGAAGGTCTGGGACATGCCCGTGAACGTCGTACTCATCACACTCGCGGTGACCTACCCGCCGCTGCTGTTCGTCGAGACCGCGATGGTCGGCAAACACCTGTGGCGGTTCGATACCAAGCGGCGCACGGGTCTGCACGCTGGCCTGCACTCAGCAATCCACACGGAGGTGGCGGCGTGAACACAGCCCTCTGCATGCTCGCCGCGGCCAACCCCGTCGGCCACGTCACCGACAAACCGATCAACGGTCAGTGGTACGTCAGCAACGTCACCGTGATGCTCGTGCTCAGCGGCATTGCCACGCTCTGGCTGCTCATCCCCGCCGCCAAGCGCATCACCACGGGCAAGTCCGGCAGCATCGACGACCTGCGTACCCGCGGCGTCCTGGCCAACATGGTCGAGTCCGTCTGCCTTTACCTCCGCGACGAAGTCTTCCGTCCGGTGCTCGGCGACGAGACCGATCGCTACGTTCCCGTGCTCTGGTCCTTCTTCTGGTTCATCCTGATCAGCAACCTGCTCGGCCTGGTCCCGATCCTGGACATCACCGCCGCGCTCGGCCTTAACGATTTTCACGGCACACCCGTCGGCATCGGCGGGACCGCAACGCAATCGATCTGGGTCACCGGCACACTCGCCGTGATCGCGTTCGTCTTTATCAACGGCACCGCGATCATCAAGGACCCGATCGGCTTCCTCAAACACCTGACCGCCGGCGCCCCGGTTTTCATGTGGCCGATCATGGTCCCGGTCGAGCTGATCGGCATGATCGTCAAGCCGGTCGCCCTGGCCCTACGGCTGTTCGCCAACATGACCGGCGGGCACATCATCGTTGCGACACTGCTCGGTTTTGTCGTCTCGCTGAGCACCGCGCTCGGCGGCGTCAGCGGGCACGGCCTGGCCATCGTCCCGCTGATCGGCACGATCGTGATCTACTTCCTTGAGATCATGGTCGCGTTCATCCAGGCGTACATCTTTACGTTCCTGACCTGCCTGTTCCTGGGCCAACTCGTCGTCCACGCACACGATGACCACGAGCACGATGAATCACACGGAGGCGAGCACGCGGCCGCCCACTGACAGCCGCCGGACCAACGCGGCCGCACGCCGCGACAAACAGACTAAAGTGACATCCCCCGGTGCCGGTCGAGTGAGGCGAGCCGGACGACCCGAGAGGGCGGGGGTACCCAAGGATGCGGCCTCACCGCATCGTGTTAGCTAGGAGACCGATCGTGAAGAAGCTACTTGCATTGATGGGATTGATGATGGTGTTGGGAACCGCGTCGACGGTGTCAGCCGCGCCCGAGGACGTGTCGTTGGCCGCTGGTGGAGAAGGCTCAACCTGGCTGTTCCCCGGCGGCAACCCCGGTGCGTATTTCGGTGCCGCCATCGGCGCCGGCCTGATCGTGATCGGTGCCGCCAAGGGCATCGGCCGCATCGGTGGTGCCGCGACCGAGTCGATCGCCCGCCAGCCCGAAGCCGGCGGCCAGATCTTCACCGCTATGCTGCTCTCCGCCGCGCTGATCGAAGGCGTGTCGCTGTTCGGCGTGGTCGTGACGCTGCTGATCGCATTGAAGTAGCCCGGCCGATCGGGTCTGTCGGATCGGCCTGATCGTGTGTGGTGTATCATCCCGGCCCGGCTACAGCCGGCGGTAGGTAAACCGTCAGGTAATCCCTCGGGTAATTCCTCGGGTAGGCCCAAAGGTATGCAAGCCATGAGATTCCATTTAGCACTGGTTTATACCGCGTTGCTGGCCGGGCCGGCGGCGGCCGCGGAGGGGGCGAACCCCTTCGTAGGCACGATCTATCAAGCGATCGCCGCCGCCGTCGTGTTTGTCACGGTGATGGTCGTCCTTAAAAAAGCCGCGTGGGGCAAGATCCTCCAGGGCCTCCAGGACCGCGAGAACCGGATCAAGCACGACCTCGACCAGGCCGAGGCGTCCGCCAAGCAGGCCGAGAAAACCCTCGCCGAATACCAAAAACTCCTCGCAAACGCCCAGGAAGAAGCCCGGTCGATGATGGAATCCTGCCGGGCCGACGCGAAGAAAGTCTCCGCCGAACTCAAAGACCAGGCCCAGACCGAGATCGATCAGGCCCGACAGCGTGCGACCGAAGAGATCCAGTGGGCCAAAGAAAACGCGGTCAACGAGGTCCACGCACAGGCCGCGGAGCTGGCGACTAACGTCGCGGGCAAGATCCTCCGCCGCCAGATCAACGCCCAGGACCAGCAACAGTTTGTTAACGAAGCCCTCGCCGAACTCGGCAAGGGGTTGAACTAGCCCGGGCACCCCCACGGCGTCGGAGACCATCAAGTGTCCGCAGATTCTGTCAGCCAATTCGGTGCGGTGGAGCGCATCTACGCCCGCGCGCTGATCGAGGCGGCTGACGAAGCCGGCGAAGCGGTCGACGTGTCCGCCGCCGTCGCGGGTCTCGGTGAGTTACTCGAACAGGAGCCCGGCCTCGCCGGCTTGCTCGCCAGCCGAGCACTCACCGCAACACAACGCGCTGAAAGCCTCGAACGCATCTTCAAAGGCCGCACGCACGACCTGCTCTACCGTTTCCTCCGCGTCGTCGCCGACAAAGGCCGTCTCGACGTGCTCCCCGGTATCGTTCGCGCCTACGCGAAGATCGAGGACGAGCGACGCAACATCATCGAAGGCACCGCGTACGTTGCTAACGAGACATCCGACGAGTTAATCAAGCAGGTCGCCGAGCGCATCGGCAAAGCCGTCGGCCACGAGGTTGTGCTCAAACAAAAAACCGACCCGTCGCTGATCGGCGGGATCAAGATCCGCATCGAGGACCAACTGATCGACGGGTCGATCGCGGCCCAACTGAAGATCATCAAGAACAAGCTGGTCGCGGCCGGTCGCCCGCAAGGCGGTGGCGCCCCGGTCGGATTGGCCGAGTAACAGGAGCGGGTGTCCGGCCGCGAGCCGGCTAAGGCGCTGGGGCAGCACACGGGCGCAACCCGCGGGGACAACAAGGAACCGACCATGAAGATCAAGACCGATGAAATCGCCAGCGTTATCAAGCAGGAGATCCAGCGATACGAAACCGAGCTGGAGGTCTCCCAGGTCGGCCAGGTGATCGAGGTCGGCGACGGCATCGCCCGCATCTACGGCCTGTCGCAGGCGATGGCCGGCGAGATGCTCGAGTTTGAGACCGGGGACGGCGAATCGGACGCCGAGTCCATTCGCGGCCAGGTCTTCAACCTCGAACAAGACGTCGTCGGCGCCGTCATCTTCGGTGACTACCTGAAGATCAAAGAGGGCATGACCGTCCGCTCGACCGGCCAACTGCTCAGCGTCCCGGTCGGTAAGGGCGTTGTCGGCCGTGTGATCAGCCCGCTCGGCGAGCCGCTCGACGGCAAGGGCCCGATCCACTCAGACGAGATGCGTGACGTCGACATCATCGCCCCCGGCATCGCCGACCGTCAGCCGGTCACTCAGCCGCTGCAAACCGGCATCAAAGCGATCGACTCGATGATCCCGATTGGCCGCGGGCAACGCGAGCTGATCATCGGCGACCGCAAGACCGGCAAGTCCGCCGTCGCGATCGACACCATCATCAACCAGCGCTACACGCACCAGACCGACGCCCCGGTGTTCTGCATCTATGTCGCCGTCGGCGGCAAAGAGTCCACCGTCGCCGCCGTCGTCGAGACCCTGCGCGAACACGGCGCGATGGAGTACACCACCGTCGTCATCGCCAGTGCCGCCGACCCGGCGCCGCTGCAGTACGTCGCCCCCTACGCCGGCTGCGCCATGGGCGAGTACTTCATGTGGCAGGGTAAGCACGTGCTGTGCGTCTACGACGACCTATCCAAGCAGGCCGCCGCCTATCGCCAGTTGTCATTGCTGCTCCGCCGCCCGCCCGGACGCGAGGCGTACCCCGGCGACGTCTTCTACCTGCACAGCCGCTTGCTCGAGCGCGCCACCAAGCTCTCCGACGAAAACGGCGGCGGCTCGCTGACCGCGCTGCCGATCATCGAAACGCAAGAGGGCGACGTCTCCGCGTACATCCCGACCAACGTGATCTCGATCACCGACGGGCAGATCTACCTCGAGCCCGATCTGTTCTTCGCCGGTGTCCGCCCAGCCATCAACGTCGGCATCAGCGTCTCGCGCGTCGGCGGCAACGCCCAGATCAAAGCGATGAAGCAGATCGCCGGTAGCCTGCGCCTCGACCTGGCCGCATACCGCGAACTCGAAGCGTTCGCCCAACTCGGCACCGAGCTCGACAAAGCCACCCAGCGCCAACTCGACCGCGGTGCCCGCATGGTCGAGCTGCTCAAACAGCCGCAGTACGTCCCCATGGACGTGATCGATCAGATCATCCAGATCCTCGCCGGCACCAAGGGTGTGATGGACGACATCCCCGACAACCAGGTCGCCGATTTCGGTGCCGGCCTGCTCGAACACTTTGCCGGCCCCGCCCTCAAGCTACGCGAGGAGTTGGTCGCCGCCCAGGCGTTCAAAGACGACCTCCAGGACCGCTTCGTCCAGGCCATCCGCGACTGCAAAGCCGCCTGGTCACAACGCCAAGGCAACGCGGCCCCGGCTACCGACGCCGCCTGATCAGACGACGACCCAGCCCACAGCCGCACCACGCCGCCGCCCGATCCAAGGGCTATCATTAGGATAGGGTGATTGCCCCCGCCCGGGTCGTCGCGGCTATTGTCTGCCGCACTGCCCGACGATAACAATGTTAGTGGTCCGGTTCGGACCATCCGCCGGATCGGCTTCGGATTACCCCAAGGGACGACTCATGCTCCAGACCCAACCCACCCGCAATCAAGCCGAGCCCCCGTCACAGGACCTGCCCGACGCCGAGCTGACCGTCGCCGGCGAGACCCTCCGGCTTCCGGTTGTCGTCGGCAGCGAGAACGAGCACGCGGTCGATATCTCGCAGTTACGCGCTCAAACCGGGTACATCACACTCGACGACGGCTTCGCCAACACCGGCGCCTGCCGTTCGGCCGTCACCTACATCGACGGCGACCAGGGCATCCTGCGATACCGCGGCATCCCAATCGAGCAACTCGCCGCGCAGAGCAACTTCGTCGAAACCGCCTGGCTATTGATCTATGGCGAGCTGCCGACCCCGGTACAGATCCGCCGGTTCAGAAACCTGCTGATTGAAACCGAGATGCTCCACGAGGGCATGCGCAATTTGCTCGACGGCTTCCCGCCCAAGGCCCACCCAATGGCGACGCTCTCCGCCATGATCAACGCATCGAGCTGCTACCACCCCGACATCATGGAGATGGAGGACGAGTCCACCTTTGACCTCGCCGCCGCACGGCTGATGAGCAAGGTCCGCACGATCGCCGCCGCCTGCTACAAAGCCTCGATCGGCCAACCGATCAACTACCCCAACCCGGCACTGTCCTATACCGAGAACTTCCTGCACCTGATGTTCTCGATTCCGAACCGTCCGTTCGCCTGCGATCCCGACATCCGCCTGGCGTTGAACCTCATCCTGATCCTCCACGCCGACCACGAGCAGAACTGCTCGACGAGCACCGTCCGCATGGTCGCGTCCAGCGGTGCGAACCTATTTGCGAGTTGTGCCGCCGGCGTGTGCGCCCTCTGGGGCCCGCTGCACGGCGGCGCGAACGTCGCCGCCATCCAGATGCTCGAGCGCATCCAGCACGAGAAGATCGACCTCAAAGACTACGTCGCCATGGTCAAGGACAAATCCTCCGGCATGCGGCTGATGGGCTTCGGCCACCGCGTCTATAAGAGTTACGACCCGCGCGCCCAGATCCTCCGCGCCGCCGCGGAGAAGGTTCTCGCTATCACCAAACGCAAGGACCCGACCCTCGACCTGGCCCGCCGCCTCGAAGAGGTTGCGCTAAGCGATCCCTACTTCAAAGACCGCAACCTCTACCCCAACGTCGATTTTTACAGCGGCATGATCATGCGCGCCATGGGCATCCCGGTGAATATGTTCACCGTTATCTTCGCCATCGGCCGCATGCCCGGCTGGATCGCCCACTGGAAAGAAGTCCGTGAGAGCGACAGCCGCATCAGCCGCCCGCGACAGGTCTACACCGGCTCGAACCAGCGCGACTACATCCCGATGGAAAACCGCTAACTCGCTTCCGCCTTCGCCGGGTGGCACTGACAAGTCCGCCTGTCAGTGGCGGACCAAACCCATCAATCCGGTGCTTCGGCCGATCCTCCGTTCGTCGTCGCGCGCCGCTCCGCCAGATACCCCCGGATGATCTCCTGCTCGACGCGCCCCTTCTGTCGCGCAGGCGCCGCGACCCGCACAATCAGATTCACTCGCTTCGGTTCCGGCAGGCTCAGCGTCACGCGCGGGTCAACCGACGGCGTGTCGTACCCCTCGCGCAGCGTCATCCGCGCGATGTGTTCTCTTGCCTCATCCAGAAACGGTTCACACACCTTGTCCGCCGCGCGCAACAGCGCCGCTTCCGCCATCGCCAGATCATCCTCAATACTCACCGGCACGGAGAACACGTGCAGCACAAAGTCGTGCGTGAAACTCTCGTTGATCACCGGTGTGTTGAGAAACACACTGTTTGGCAGCGTCACTGCGCGACCCGTCGCCTGATGCGTCGCCTGCCCCGGCCCGATCTCGAGCACCGTGGTCGTCAGCAGGGTCTGATTCACCACGTCCCCGCGGATACTGCCAACCTCGATCCGGTCCCCGATCGAAAACGACCGCGAGCTGATCTTTAAAAAGCTGCCCGTCACACACAGGATCAGTTCTTTCGTCGCCAGCACCACCGCCACAATAAACGCCACCAGCGACAGCGCGATTGTGTGCAGCTCCGATGCCCACGTGATCGCTAGCCCGGCCGCAAAGAGCAGAAAACACCCGTTGCGGACCTGAACGATCCACCGCCGCCGCAACTCCCCCGACTGGATGCTCGCCCGCCTCACCCAGTGGGTCAGGAACTGCCGCACGAGCAACAGCGCGATCGCCAGCCCGATACTCAGTACCAGGTTCCGAGCGATCGGAGGTGCGAGAAGTTCGCGGATCGTGTCCATGGCGGAAAAAACAGGCGGCCTCACCAAGGGGCCGCCTCGATACCGGGCAAACGGTCTATCCCGACGGTGCGACTGCCGCCCGGCCGGGTGAGGGTAATGGAGCCGATCGGGATCGAACCGACAACCTCTACATTGCGAACGTAGCGCTCTCCCAATTGAGCTACGGCCCCATTTGATGATTTCGGTTCGTACTATATCGGTCGCGCACCATCGCGGCAATACCGCACACCGCCGCGACCTCGCCCGACCCGCCGCCCCGACCCCGTCCAGCCAAAATCAGTCCTTGACCAAACTTAGCGCCTCCGGTTAAATGTATCCCTACCGCGACCGACACCGGTGCCCGCACCGCCGATGTGCCCCGCCGCGACACAGTCGCCGTGCCGACCAGCGATCGCATAAGATACCGCTCTAGAGTGGGGTCCGGGCCGCTATTGACGCAAGGCGGCCCCGAGATTGGCCGACTTCATTAAGAATGGTTCGACTGCATAGCCGGCCGCACCCAGGAGTACTTGATGGCCAGGAGCAACGATAGCTGGGGGATCGAGGTCGGTGCCAAGGCCGTCAAGGCCATCCGCCTGGTCCGTCAGGGCGGCGAGGTGGCCATCGCCGAATACGACATCCTCCCCTTCAAAGAAGTCCTGACCACCCCCGACCTCAACGTCGACGAAGCCATCCAGCTCCGCCTCGATAAATTCCTCTCCCGAAACGACGTCCAAAAAAGCACCGTCGTTGTCTCCGTCCCCGGCAACACCGCCTTCGCCAAGTTCGCCAAGCTCCCCCCCGTCGACCCCAAAAAAATCCCCGACATCGTTAACTTCGAAGCCGTCCAGCAGATCCCCTTCCCCATCGAGCAGGTCGAGTGGGACTACCAGGTCTTCGCTCAGCCGGACTCGCCCGACGTCGAGGTCGGCATCTTCGCCATCACCAAAGAACGCGTCGCACGATTCCTCAGCAACTACAACGCCGTCGGCATGACCGTCGACGGCCTGACCCTCTCCGCCCTCGCCGTCTACAACGCGATGGCCTACGACATGGAACTCGACATGGACTCGCCCGGTGTGATCCTTGTCGATATCGGCAGTGCCAGCACCGACGTCATCATCGTCGCCGAAGGAACCATCTGGCTGCGCACACTCCCGATCGGCGGCAACAATTTCACACAGGCACTCATCCGCGCCTTCAAACTCAGCTTCAAGAAGGCCGAGAAGCTCAAACGCGAAGCCGGCACCAGCAAGTACTCACGCCAGATCTTCCAAGCCATGCGCCCGGTCTTCTCCGACCTCGTCCAGGAGATGCAGCGCACACTTGGCTACTACCAGAGCCTCAACCGCGACGCCAAGCTCAACAAACTCATCGGCTTCGGCTCAACCTTCCGACTGCCCGGCTTGCAGAAGTTTCTCAAGCAACAACTCCAGCTTGATGTCGTACGCCCCAACGGCTTCAAACGCATCACCGTCGAGGGCAAGCAGGCCGCCGACTTCGCCGACAAGTCACTGAACCTCGCCACCGCCTACGGATTGGCGCTCCAGGGCCTCGGTGTCGAAGAAGTCACCGCCAATATCCTCCCCCAGCCGATCATCCGCCGACGCCTCTGGCAGGCCAAACAACCCTGGCTCGCCGGGGCCGCAGCCATCCTCGTCGCCGTCACCGCCGCCTCCTGGGCAAAGCTCAAGATCGACGAGCACCGCTTCGATTCGAACATGAAGATCGCCCAGCCACGCGTCGCACAGGTCCGCACCCAGGCCCAAGACTTCGTCGACAAGTGGGGCGACATCGAGACCCGCGCCGACCCTCGCCAGCGCATCGAAAACCTCCGCCGCATCCTCGACTACCGCGACCTGTGGCCGAAGCTCATGCAGGACCTGACCCTCGCGACCCAGGCCATGAATCCGCAGCGCACACTATTGCTGCCCAACTACGACAAGATCGCTAAGATCCCGCGCGACCAACGCCGACGCATCTATATTGATCAAGTGAAAGTTGTCTACCAGTTCGACGCCCCGAATGTCGCAGCCGCAGGCCAAACCATCGACGAGATCTGGCCGCCCCTCGAAGAGGACAACAGCCGAGCCCCATCACCAACCCGCAAACCCAAGCCCGCTGTCGACCCGCCGTCCTTCCTGATCACCGTCACCGGCACGACCCCATTCCGCGAAGGCCCCAAGCTCATCAGCCAGTACTTCATCAACTGGCTCAAGCAGAACGCCAACCGCGCCGACCGCCCCTACAAAATCATCGCGACCCAGCAGTCCCTCGTCCGCGTCGAGAAACTCTCCGCCGCCGACCTCGGCACGGACCGGCGAGCGGACCCCGGTGCCGGTGGCGCACCGCGGGCGGCTGGCCGCGGCGCACCAATCGCGGCCGGCCGCGGCTCGACTCAGGACCCGCGGATGTTCACCACCTCATGGATGGACTCCATGCTCCCACAACGCCCCGAAGCCACCGAACGGGCCGAGGGCGATCACTACTTCGAGATCGAATGGACCGTCCAACTCTCCGCCCCGGACAGCGCACGCCAAGCCGAAGAAAAAACCGCGCCCGCTCACGACGCGGACCCCGCCAAACGCGCCGACTCCGCCCAACCCGACACACACACAACCAGCGGTAGGGGGGCGTCGTCATGAAAACCGTCCTCGCCTGGGCCAAAGCCAACCCCGTCACTATCGGATCGATCGCCGTCGCCCTGTTCGCGGTCATCGCGCTGTTCATCATCAGCGCCCAGGGCCACGGCCTGACTGATCGCATGAACGAGCAGGACCGCGCCGTGCGCACACTCGGCGCTTTTCGAAAATCACCCGTCCGCATCCCGCCCGAACTGCCCGACGACCCCGAACGCGGCCTGTCCATCTGCGTCAACCAGGCCGCCATCGACCAGCTCAACGAAGTGTTCGGCCGCATGGAAGACGAGTTCGCGGGCATCTTCAACCTCGCCGTCCAGATCAACCAGCACGGCCACCTGCCGATGGACGACGGCCTGTTCCCCGAGCCGACCGATGCCTATAAACCCTTCGACGCACGAGGCCGCTACCGCCGCATCTTCGAGGAGATGCTCGGCGACTACTCGCCCAACGCAATCCACCCACGCCTCAACGCCGGCGTCGCCCCCCAGCTCGAGTCCCTACGCGACGCACTGGCCCGCGCCGAGAGCGAGTACATCTCCAACAACTTCTTCCCCGCCGAAACCAAACTTGAACTAAGCCCACAGGAACAGGACGAGCTGCACGAGGCCATGTCCCGCAAGCTCACCGAACTGCTCCAAAAAAGCGCCGAGTCCGTACACGTCTACGTCAACTCACTGCAGATTAACGAACCCGGATTCCCCTTCCACGTCGACGCCTGGAGCCAACGCAGCGAGCAGCCCGGAATGGATGAACTGTGGGATGGCCAGGTCGGCCTGTGGATGCAGCAGGACATCGTCGAAGCCGTCGCCCGCGCCAACCGCGTCGACGACCCCTCGTCCAACGTCATGACCGCCCCCGTCAAGCGCCTTATCCGCGTCGAAGTCCTCCCAGGTTACATCGGCATCAAGCCCGGAGGCGTCGCCCCGCGCAATGCCGGCACCGACGACAAAAAACAAGACCGCCTGCTCTACGACTTCACCGCCTCCGCCACCGGCCGTCAGAGCAACTCGATGTACGACGTGCGACACATGCGCGTCACCCTCATCGCCGACGCCCAGAGACTGCCAATCTTCTTCGAGAACATCCAGAGCGTGAACTTCATGACCGTCCTCGAAATGCAGATCCAGGCCGTCGACGAATACGCCGCCCTCCGCGAGGGCTATGTCTACGGTTCAGGCGACTCCGTACAAGTCGATCTGCTCATCGAATCGATCTGGCTGCGCGACTGGACCAAGGGTTTGATGCCCCGTAAGGTCTACGAATTGCTCGGTATCAGTGCCGATGACCCCGATGACACCAACGACCCCGAGCAGCCGGCCCCCGAAACAGAAAGCTAACCACGGCATCGCACCGGCCCGCGGAGCGCCCCACGGCCAGCGACCCGGCCGCACCCAGACCAGACGATGAAGATCAAAAACATCCACTTCATTGAGCGGCACATCGAGAAGATCATCCTCGGTGCCTGCGCGCTGTTCGGCCTGGTCATCCTCTGGTTTTTCGTGCTCGATAGCCCCTACACCACCAAGATCCTCAACGAGGAAGGCATCGGCCCCGACCGGGTCCCGCAGCTTGTCCGCAAGCAGGCCGACGACATCTTCGCAGACATCACCAACCCCAAGAGCCCGCTACCTAGCATCCCCGTCCCCCCGTACACCTCCATGTTCCGCGAGCGCGTCGAGCGCAAGCCCCTGTCCGTCGCCTCGCTCGACCCGCTTAGCCACCCCGGCCTGGCCGGACCGTTCCAGTTTGAAGAGCCCGTACAGAAACGCTTCCACCTGCCCACGCCCCCTGCGCCCGATTCCCTCGTTGCGACACACTCCTACGGCGTCCTGCCCGATCAGGATGCGCTCGCCGAGCAGCTCGCGCAGCGCGACCGCCTGGCCTCCTCCCTCGCCGCCGCGACCGCGACCGCCAGCCGCTACAGCGAGCTGGTCCCCGTCAGTTCCCCGCGCGACTTCCGCTATGTCAGCGTCGCCGCCGCGTTCGACTGGGACGCGTGGCGCGAGCGTCTGCGCGAATCGGGCGACGGCACCGTCCCCGTCCCCGAAATCTGGTGGCGCAACACCCTCATGCTCACCGATGTGATCCTCGAGCGCCAGCGCCTCGATTCGCTGACTAACGAGTGGGGCCCAACCGAAACCATCGCCGCGCTGCCCGAAGCCATGAACTTGCGCCAAGCACACGACACCTGGCTCAGCAACGAAGCCCAGGAGGTCGTTCAGATCGTCCGCGACCGCCAGAAATCAATCGCACGACCGCCGTTCGTGCCCATGACCACCGAATCGACTTGGCAGGCCCCCGACACCGGCATCGATCCACAGGACACCCCCGTCCCCGCCGTTGGCAACACCGCCCGCCCCGGCACCAGCGACGATGCGCTTGTCACCGCACCTCGCTTCCAGGAGATCTGGGCGCACGACCTGACCGTCCAGCCGGGCCGGACCTACCGCTACCGCCTGCGCGCCTTGGTCTACAACCCGCTGTTCCAGAAGCGTCGCCTCATGGACGACCAGCGCGAGACCTACTTCCACAAGCTCAGCCTCGAATCGCAACCCAGCGACTGGACCGACCCCATCGACGTCGACCCCGAGCACTGGTTCTTCGCGGTTAAAGGTTCCGAGCGATCCTCAACCGCGACTATCGAGGTCTGGCGCGTCTTCGACGGCCGACCGCGCGTCCAGGAATTCGAAGTCACCCCGGGCGACACCATCGGTGGCCAGATCCCCATCGACACGGCCGAACCGTCGGCCAACCTCGATCTGCGCGTCGAGTCGATGGTCGTCGATATCGTCCGCTCCGTCGCCGGCGCCGGCTTCGACAGCGACTCGCTCGGCGTGCTCTACATCGACCTGGCAACCAACGAGCTGCACACCCGCAACATCGCCGCCGACCAGGCCTCACCCATCCGCGCCCGCCTGCGCGAACAAGCCGAAGCCGTCACCGTCGCCGCTTCCGACTAAAAAAACCCATCGCCCCAGACCGCCGCGTTGTCGCGCGAACGCATCTCCCTCACGCACACCAACTCACGGGCTCGCCATCGCGATCGTCTCGCCCGGCTTGAACGCGCGCTGACCCGTGACGCACCCGCAGATCTCCCCCGCCACATCCTCAGGCGAAAGCGTTCTATCCTCGGGTATCGCGTCCGTGCTGAACAGCCCCCGTAACATCGGCGTCTCAACCGCACCGGGCGCAACCGCCACCGCGCGCACCCCGATCGACGCGCCCTCCTGTGCTGTGCACCGCGTGAACATATTCAACCCCGCCTTCGCCGCCGCGTAGATCGCCAACCCCGGGAATGGATCGATCGTCGACATCGACGAAACATTCACAACCACCCCGCCCCCTTGCCGCTCAAACACAGGCCACACCGCCGCCGTCAGGTGAACCACGCTCGACAGATTCGTGTCTACACACGCCCGCCAGTCCTCGCCGGTCACTTCGCGGATCTGCATCATCGGCGCCGACCCCGCCACATTCGCCAGCACATCGACCCGCCCGAACGCCTCCACCGCGCCCGCCACCACCGCCGCACACGCCGTCGACTCCCGCAGGTCCGCCGCAACAACGACGCACTCGCTTCCACCACCCGCCTCGCCCGCCAGCCGCGCCGTCTCCTCAAGCTTGTCCCGGCGACGACCCACCACGACCAACCGATACCCGCGCGCCGCCAGCCCGATCGCCGTCGCCCGTCCGATCCCACTACCCGCCCCCGTAACAATCGCCGTTTTCTGTTCAGCCATAACCATCTCCGATCAACTTACCCACTCACACCCGTGATCAACGGTTCACATCCCACCCAAACCGCGCCCCATCGCCCATTCACGCTTCACCTATACTTGCCCCGATGCTCCCCAACCGATCCGGCTCGATCCCATTCTTCCGTCTATTCGGCATCAGCGTCTCCATCCACTGGCTGTGGTTCGTGCTCGTCTACATCGCCGTGCACTTCTCCCAGCGCTACACCGTCCGCACCTGGGCGCTGTTCGAATACCTCAGTCTCTTCGCCATCGTACTACTCCACGAGTTCGGCCACGCCCTCGCCTGCCGCTCAGTCGGTGGCCGTGCCGACCGCATCGTCCTCTGGCCGCTCGGCGGCGTCGCCTTCGTACAACCGCCCCCGCGCCCCGGCGCCACCCTCTGGAGCATCGCCGCCGGCCCCTTAGTAAACGTCCTGCTCATCCCCGTCACCTTCGGAGCCTACGCCTGGGCATCGTCCACCGCCGGCCAGCAACTCTCCGACGACGCCGTCATGTTCATCCGCTCTGTCGCCGCGATCAACCTCGTCCTGCTGGTCTTCAACATGCTCCCGATCTACCCGCTCGATGGCGGCCAGATCGTCCAGTCCATCCTATGGTTTTTCATCGGCCGATCACGCAGCCTCCGCGTCTGCGCCATTGTCGGCATGGTCGTCGGCGCCACCGCCGGCGTCGCCGCGCTGTTCAAGAACGATATATGGATGATTGTCCTGGCCTTCTTCGTCGTCTCACGCGCCTGGAACGGCTACAAAGTCGCCCGCATGATGGCCGCCTACGAAGCCCACACCGGCGTCCGTCTGTGATCGCGCCATCAGCCGCGCACCCTCACACCGCCGCCGTCACCGCCCGCTGCCCGCTCGCCACCACTCGCACATCCCCGCTTGTCGTCCACTTGGCCCCGTCGCGATACACCCGCCGATACAGCGTGTCGCGCTCAACCGGATCATACCCCGCCTCGACCACCGCCCGCCGCAGCTCAGCCACGCCGACTTCCTGATGCTGGTCCACGCTGTCTACTTTCGTGATGTCGTACCACACCACGGTTCCGTCGATGTCATCCACCCCGAACTGCAGCGACAACTGACTGAGCGCCAATGTCTGCATGATCCAAAACGCCTTCACATGCGCGAAGTTGTCCAGCATCAACCGGCTCACCGCAAGCATCTTCAAATCGTCCAGCCCGCTCGGCCCCGGCAGGTGCTCCAACTCCGATCCATCCGGCACGAACGGCAGCGGGATGATCGTCTGGAACCGCCCGGCATGCCCCTCGCTGATCGCCTCGTCCTGCGCCTCACGCAGCATGCAAAGGTGCGCCACCCGATCCTCGACCGACTCGATATGCCCATACAAAATCGTCGCATTAGACATCAGCCCCAACCGGTGCGCCTCGCGATGCACCGTCAGCCACATGTCCGATCGGATCTTCCCCTTGAACGCCTCGTCGTGCACCCGATCATCAAACACCTCGGCCCCGCCACCCGGCAGCGACCCCAGCCCCGCCGCCTTCAAATCACTCAACACCCCGCCCAGGTCCTTCGCCCGCTGGCTGATCCGGGCCAGGTGCACGATCTCCACCGCCGTAAACGCCTTGATGTGCAGCCGCGGTGCCGCCTGCCGGATCCCCTCCAGCATCTCCGTGTAATACGCAAACGGCAGGTACGGGTGCAGCCCGCCGACGATATGCATCTCGGTCGCCCCAGCCGCCGCCGCCCGGACCGCCTCCTCCGCCACCTGCTCAGTCGAAAACTGATACGCCCCATCCTGCCCGCGCTTGCGATAGAACGAGCAGAACTTGCAACTCAACGCACAAACATTCGAATAATTAAGGTGCCGGTTGATGTTATAGTACGCCGTGCGCCCGTGCAGCCGTTCACGCACCAACCCGGCCAACTCGCCGATCGACCAGATATCACGGCTGCCCAACAGCGCGACACCGTCCCGCTCAGATAACCGTTCACCCGCGTGGACCTTCTCGGCAATCGGTTGGAGTTTCGGATCCACAGCGCACCCTCGTCCGGCATCAGCCCGGCCCGTCTCTATGAACAGCTCGGTCGCACGACCCAGCCAACCAACGGATGATAGACCCTGCCCAGCGTAATGGATAGCCCACCACCGACCCTACCCACCTAACCCATGCGAATCATCGGACACGGCATTGATATCGTTGAAACCAGCCGCATCGCCAGGCTGCTCGATCACCACCCCGATCGCTTCCTCGCCCGTTGCTACTCCGACGCCGAACGCGCCTACGCCACGGACAAACGCCGCCGCGTTGAACACCTCGCAGGCCGATTCGCCGCCAAAGAAGCCGTCATGAAAGCACTCGGCACAGGCTGGGCCGACGGCGTCGCCTGGACCGATATCAGCATCCTCCGCGGTGACCAAGGCCAACCCCACATCAGGCTCACCGGCCAAACCGCCGACCTCGCCCGCCGCATCGGCATCGACCAATGGTGGATCAGCATCAGCCACATCAAGACCCACGCGGTCGCCAGTGCCATTGCCGCCGGCCCGCTGTCCCCACACGGCTAAAATGACCCCGGCTCGCCACCGATAAAGAGCACCGGCCCATACTTTGATATAACAGAGCCAGCCAAACGGGGTAGCAATGGCAGCCAGGCGTCGCAACAACAAAATGTCGCCCTACGAGGTGATGCGGGCCGGCCTGATGGAAAGCCGCCAGCCCGCGAACCCCGACGACGAAACCACGCCCATTCCCGACCCCACCACAGCCCCCACCCACACCACCCACGCCAAGCCGATCCCGCCCCACACCCCGCCCACACCACCAAACCCCACACCCCGCCCAGCCGCAGGCCAGTGGTGGCTGCGTGCCCAGGCCCCGATTGTCTTGCGGGTCCCGCGCGGGTACGCTGTACTACTTGGGCTGGCCTACGTCGGGGTCATTATCCTCGCGTACTGGGCCGGGCACCGACGCGGCACCAGCCACCCGTCACCCGACCAACCGCCCACGGTCAACGCGGCTCAACCCGGTGCCGGGCTCGCAACATACGGCCCCGACAACGACCCGGTCCGCCGTTGGCGTAACGACTCACAACCAGGCAGCGGTGGGGGGGTAGCCCCGACCCGCCAAGCCGGTTTCAACTACTTCGTCCTGGCGCACTACCCCGAGGAAGACGCCCAACAATTAGTCAACTACCTCTGGCAGGAGGGCATCGAAGCAGCCGCCTACAAACGCCAACCCGACAGCCGTCTCTTCCAGGTCATCGCCCTACGCGGCTTTACCAAAGACCAGCTCAACGGCCCGCAGCGGCAGGCATTCGAACGCCAGCTACACAAAATCGGACGCGATTGGCGAGCCGCCGAACTCGGCCCCGACTTCGCCAAGAGCGGCATGTACCCCGACCTTTACGAAGGTGAACCCGTCGCAGAGACCTTATTCCAAAGAGAACAACCATGAGCCTCGACCGCAGCCTCAAAGTCGCCTCCGGATTGACCCGCCACCGCAACGTCCTCTCGCGCGCCGAGCGAATCGCCAAGCTCACCGAGAAGGGCAACTACGACCCCGCCGCCGGCGACCCGCTTGGCCTTGTCAAGGTCGGTAACCGCAAAGTCACGCCCGGCGGCAAGGCCACCAAGAAGGCCGACAAGACCGACGAAGCGGAAACCAAGACCCCCTAGCTGCCCGTCCCACGCGCCGCCCGCACAACCGCGACGCGCCCGCGATCCACCCACCATCCCATCGGCCTACCCGTGCTTGACCCTCAACGATTCATCACCGAGCGGGTCCGGGCCATCGACGCCTCGGGCATCCGCCGCGTCTTCGACCTTGCCGCGAAGCTCAAAGACCCGATCAACCTCTCGATCGGCCAGCCCGACTTTGACGTCCCCGACCCCATCAAAGCCGGCGCCGTCGACGCCATCCACGCCGGCCAAAACCGCTACACCGTTACCCAGGGCATAGAACCACTCCGCGCCGAGATCACCCGCCGCACCGCCGAGGCCTTCCCCAACTGGGCCCCCGATTCCGATTCTTCCGAACACGATTTCGCCACGCTGATCACCTCCGGCGTCTCCGGCGGCCTCATGCTCGCGATCATGACCTGCGCCGGCCCCGGCGACGAGGTCCTGATCCCCGACCCCTACTTCGTCATGTACAAGCACCTGGTCACCCTGGCCGGCGCCACCCCCATCTACGTCGACACCTACCCCGACTTCCAACTCACCGCCGACCGCGTCGCCCCGCACATCACCAAGCGCTCCAAGTTGCTCCTATTCAACTCACCGTCCAACCCCACCGGCGTCGTCGCAACGGATCAGGTCTGCCGCGACATCGCGCAGCTTGCAGACCAACACAACCTGCTCGTGATCTCCGACGAGATCTACGACCAGTTCTGCTACCCACCCCCAGGCCAATCCACCGACACCGATGTGCGCACAACCTGCCCCTCCCCCGCGGCACACTCCCACGACACACTGGTCCTGCGCGGCTTCTCCAAAACCTACGGCATGACCGGTTGGCGGCTCGGCTACGCCGTCGGCCCCGCCGCGATCATCGAGCAGATGACCAAACTCCAGCAATACACTTTTGTTTGCGCCCCCTCGATGGTCCAGTCCGCCGGCCTCGCCGCGCTCGGCGTCGACATGTCAGCCAACGTCGATGCCTACGCCCGCAAACGCGACCGCGTCGTCGAGCGTCTCTCGCCCCACTACAATCTCACGACCCCCGGCGGCGCGTTCTACGCGTTCCCCCAAGTCCCCGAGCACCTCAAACAAACCGCGACCGAGTTCGTCGAACGCGGCATCGCCCGCGGCCTGCTCACCATCCCAGGCCGCGTCTTCAGCAACCGCGACACCCACCTACGAATCAGCTACGCCTGCGACGACCAAACCCTCGACCGCGGCCTGGACACACTGATCGCCCTGGCCGAAGCATAACCCGGCCCCCGCTCCCGTATCGCGATCAGAAAGCCCCGCCCAACATTCCCCCAACCCCAACAAAGTGGGCCATACTGGACTTGAACCAGTGACCTCCTCGATGTCAACGAGGCGCGCTAGCCAACTGCGCTAATGGCCCGCAAGGCGTGGCCAAGCCAACCGGCCCGCCACCACCACAAACACGATCCACCCATACCGACGGCCGTGTTCGCACGGATTATATCCGAGTTGTATTTCGGTTCCAGCCGGGAACACCGCCGTATCACCGATCTACGATCAGCGCTACGATGGCTCGCCGCGCCCCGCTTTAAAATACTTAGTATCAGCCGCGCCCCGCACGGCGAAAGACACCCCGCCCCAACCGCTACGCCTCCACCAACCCCTCGCGGATCGCGTACCGCGTCAGCTCAACCCGATCGTGGATGTCCAGCTTCGCCATCAGCCGCGACGCGTGGTTCTCCGCCGTCCGCACGCTCAGGTGGATCATGTTCGCGATCTGCTTTTTCGACATCCCGCGCGCGATGTACCGCAGCACCTCCATCTCCCGGTTCGTCAGCGTCGCCGCCCGCGTCTTCGAAGGCATCGCCAGCCGCGTCCCTTTCTCATCCGCTACGATCCGCGACTGTACCTGTTCCGAGAAGTACGCCCCGCCCGCCGCCACCTGCCGGATCGCATCCACGATCATCTCCGGAGATTCCTGCTTAGTCAGATACCCCAGTGCCTCGACCTTGAGCGCCTCCTCGATGTACCGGTCGTGAAAGAACGCGCTTAAAAAGATCACCTTCGACTTCGGGAACCGCTTCACGATCGTCCGCACCGCGTCAAAGCTGGCCAACCCCGGCATATCGATATCCATCAGAACGATATCGGGACTCAGCGACTCCACCCGCGCGATCGCCTCCTGCGCATCGCTGGCCGTATCGACCACCTCCAGCGACGGTTCACGCTGAAGCCGGTCGCGCAGCGTCTGGCGAACCAAGGTGTGGTCGTCAACAATCAGCACACGTATTGGGGCATTAGTCACGGTGAGCGCTCCCTTGGGTTAACGATACGGCCAACTCGCCGACCATCCCGGCCAGCTCAGCCATTTGGAAAGGCTTGCGTAATACTTGATACCGGCCACCGCTGCGATTCACCGCGCTGTCCGGGCCCGCGACGACGATGATCGGCGTTCGTGCCTGGTCCGATTCGATTTTCTCCAGGCAACGCGGACCGCTCTGATCCGGCAGGTCGTAGTCGAGAACCACTAAACCAAGCCGATCTCGGTGCTCGGCCAGCGCCGCCGCCGCGTCCGCCTCATTGTCGGCCTGCACCACCTCGTACCCGTGTTGCATTAGCGTCGACGCCATGATCGATCGCACCTGCCGCTGATCCGCGATCAGTAGTGCCCGGTCCCGCCCGTCGCGCAAGCCCAACGGCGTCGCTGCTGCGCCTCCCTCCACCGCACCCCCCGGTGCCGGGCACGGCGGCAGCAGGATGCGAAACGTTGTCCCACCGCCCGGAGTCGAATCGACTTCGATCCGCCCCCCGTGGCTCTCAACGATCCCGTGCACCACCGCCAGCCCCAGCCCCGTCCCCGCGTCGCGCTGCTTGGTCGAATAAAACGGCTCAAAGATCCTCGCCACCGTCCTTGCGTCCATCCCCACGCCCGTATCTCGAACACTAAGCACAAGTGGCCGCTGCCCGGCGTCCGCCCCCTTCCCGCGTGTCAGACCCAAACGCAGGTCGCCCCCGTCGGGCATCGCGTCGCGCGCGTTGAGCACCAGGTTCATCAGCACCTGCTGCAGCCCCGTGCGATCGCCCAACACCCAACTCGATCGCCCCTCCGCAAGATCAGCCGTCAGCGTGATCGACGCCCGCATCAGTGGCCGCAACAACCCGACCGTATCCGCAACCAGCCGCGCCAGATCCACCGGCACCGTCTCCGATTTAGTCTTATGAGCGAACGTCAGCAACGACCGCGTCACCCCCGTCGCCTGGTCCACCGCCCGGTGCACCATCCGCAGCGACTCGAGCGCCGGGTGCCCGACGGGCAGGTCCCGTTTCGCAAGATCGATGTAACCGTTGATCGCCGTGACCAGATTGCTAAAGTCGTGCGCCACCCCCGTCGCCAGCGTCCCGATCGCTTCGAGTTTCTGCGACTGGCGTAGCTGCGACTCGAGCTTGGAACGCGACTCCTCCGCCTCCTTGCGCGCCGTGACGTCCCGATCGATCCCGCGATAACCCTTGAGACGACCGTCCTCGTCGAAGATCGGCCCACCGCTGGTCTCGAGCACCACCCGCCGCCCGTCGTCCTTGTGCAGGTTCACATTCTCAATCAGCGCGAACGGCTGTTTGGACGCCGCGATCGGCTCGAACAGCTCACGGATACGTTCGGCCTCCTCAGGCGGCATCAGGTCGAACGGCGTCTTGCCCAGCACCTCCGCCGGCGAATACCCCAGGATCTCGCGCACCCGCGGGCTCGCATAGGTATACCGCAGGTCCGCATCGATCTCCCACACCCAGTCCCCGGTCGTATCCACCAACTGCCGGTACCGGTGCTCGCTGCGTCCGATCCGCTCCGCCGCCTCCGACCGCTCCATCGCTCGCCCCAGTTGCGTCCCCACCTGCGCCATCACGTCCAGCGCTCGCGTATCCGGCTCCACCGCATCGGGGGAGAAAAACTCCAGCACCGCCGCCACCTCCGACCGCACCATCACCGGGAACGCAAACCCCGCTCGGATACCCAGGTCGTCCGCCAGCCGTGCCCGCGGGAAATTATCATCCGCAGTCACATCCGTGATCCACGCCGGCTTACCCGTCGCCAGCACGCGCCCAGGCAGCCCCACACCAACCTCAAAGTTCTGCGTCGACGTCACCTGGCGGAACTTGCGAAACTGCTCCGGCGACCCCTGATACCACAGGTCCGACGACATCAGCGTCGCCGGCGTCTTCCCGTCCGACAAATACACGTGACCCACAGGCCAACCCATGTGGCTGCAAACCGCCTCCAGCACGATCCGCATCGCCTGCTCAACGTCCGCCGCCTGGTTCGCCGCCGTCGACACCGCCCGCAACAGCTCCAACCGGTCGCGGTGCAGCCGCGCCGCCAGTTCGTCTTCGTGCCGCTGAAACGCGATCCGCGCCAGGTGCGACCCGGTATCCAGCAACTCGATATCAAAAAGGTCCGGGCTCCGTGGCTCGCCGTGCGAAATCGCGAAACACCCGTACACACGCTTCACATCCGCCCGGATCGGGATCGACCAGCACGCACCGATCCCAAAACGCTTGGCGACATCAAGCATCCCCTCCCACCGCGGGTCGGTCATCACGTCCGTCACGATCACCGGCTCACCCAGGTACGCCGCCGTACCGCAGGACGCCGCCGCCGCGCACGGCACCAACCCGTCGAGCACCCCAACCATCTCATCCGTGAACTGCGGTGCCGCGAGTACGTTCAGCTCCTTGCCCTCAGCATCCAACGCCATCACCGAGCAGTACACACCCGGAACCATCCGCTCGACCAGACGGCACAACTCCGTCAACGTGTCCGCCAACTCCGCCTTGAGCGCGATCTTCTCCAGGATCAACTGCTGTAGCTTCAACAACTCCTCAGGCCGCTTGCGCTCAGTCTCATCCGACACCGCGCCGCACAGCGCCGACACCGCTCCATCGTCACCGCGCTCCACCTCAACGCTCGATCTCAACCACCTCACACCGACGCCCGGGTGCCGGATACGGAACTCCAGATCAGGCCATCGCGGCGCATCCATCAACGCCCCGGCCAGTGTCGCCGCGACACGCTCACGGTCGTCCTCAATCACCAACTCCAAAAACCCCGCTCGTGTCTCCGGGTGCTGACCACTGCCCAACCCAAAAATCTTGCACAGCTCGCTCGACCAGCTCATCCGGTCCGTCGCACACTCCCAGTGCCAACCACCGAACGTCACCGTCTTACGCACATCCGACGCGACCGGCGCCGCGATCCCCGCGATCTCGGTCTGTCGCTGACGCACCGCCCGGCGGACCGACTCGACCAACCGATCGAACGACCCGTTCTTCTCCACCAGCGCGAACACCCCCAGGTTCACCGCCGTCCGGATCGACTCCCAACTGTCAGGCGGCGCAGTGACGATCACACGGCACCCGCTCGCCTCGCGGTGGAACCACTCCAAGAACCGACCCCCCATCGGGTCGCCCGCCGGAGGGTCGATCACCACCACCGCGATATCCTCATGCCCCGCCAATCCGATCGCGTCAGCCGTGTTGTCGCACCCAATCGGGTCCAGCCCCTCGTCCCGCAGCCGCTCACACAACCGCTCACGCCGCTGCTCATCCGCCTCGACCACCAACACCCGCCAGGCACCGGCATTCGCGGTCTCGGTCTTCGATGAGATCAGCGTCATATCCATATCCTCTGTGAAGCGCCCGGTGGATCGGACGGGCTCAAGCCCCATTCCCTTCGCCCAGCCATCCGCGCCATCCCTCCCAAGCGGCGCGCACCAGCCCCTATATGCAATCCCTACTATTATAACGAGTTTCATTCGCGACGGTTGAAAATTTCGTCGCTCGAACCGCCCCCTTGGCCATGACCCGCCATCAACCCGCCCCACACCCACTTGGCCCCCCCGAAACCCGCGCACCCCATCCAATCCCTCGAAATCGCCGACCCGCCCCGGGAACATCCTTATATGTCTGCTAGTTTAGTCCACGGCCCCGCCGCACCCGCACCCGGCCCGACAGCCGATGCTAAGCAACCGCCCCGACTGGGTTTGATGGCTGGGTAACCCGTGAGGATTAGAGTTAAAATAGGAGGGCTGGCGACAGGCTTTCGCAATTAAATGCTTGTCCGGACCGCCTTAGCGGGGTATATTTCTAAATGTTACGAACCGATCTGTTCGGCTACAGGTATCACTGTGGAGTCCGCCCCGTGGCGGTGCCACCACCGCGGCCTATTCTGGCGACTGGCATTTGCGAAATTCTTGGCGTGGCGACCGTGTCGCCGCGACGCGCGGCGGCATCACCCGATAGCGGCCCGCCGCCTATGATTGAAACGGAGGGGTATTCGTTATGAGTAAGACACGTTCCACCGCACTGATCCATGCGATCACAGGCCGCGCCGCCCGCCGCCTGCGCAACCTCTCCAACCTCTTCGCCAAGCGACCCGCCCGAAACGTCCTCGACGCCTGGCCGGCCCACGCCTTCGAGCCACTCGAAGACCGCGTCCTGCTCTCCGCCGCCGTCTCCGCGCCGATCGCAGACTTCGGCGTCACACAGAACTCACCCGCTTCCGTCGTACAGCTTAACGACTCGTTCTTCGACGACGACATCCCCGGCACCGTCGTCCGGTACGACGTCCAGATCGGTGCCGTCAACCAGTTCTTCAACGTCGCCCTAACCGACGACCAAACACCCCTCACCGTCGAGAACTACCTCAACTACGTCGACGATGACGACTGGGACAACACCTTCTTCCACCGGTCCCTCCCCGGCTTCGTCATCCAGGCCGGCGGATTCTACGCCGACCCGCCAACCGTCTCGTCCGTCCCCGCCGACGCACCGGTCCCCAACGAGTTCGGTATCTCCAACCTCCGCGGCACGATCGCCATGGCCAAACTCGGCGGCGACCCCAACAGCGCCACCAACCAGTGGTTCTTCAACCTCGCGGATAACTCCGGCGTCGGTACCGGCCCCGGCGGCGGCAACGACCCCGACGGCCTGGACTTCCAAAACGGCGGCTTCACCGTCTTCGGCGAGGTCATCGGCAGCGGCATGGACGTCATCGACGATATCGAAGCCGTCCCCCGATTCAACGCCGGCGCACCTTTCGACAACCTCCCCCTCGAAAACTACCCCGGCGGCACGATCTTAGCCGAGCACCTGATCGTCGTTAACGACATCTCCAGGATCGACAAACTCACCTACACCGTCGTCGCCAACACCAACCCCGGCCTGGTCACACCCTCGATCAACGGAGGCGAGCTAACCCTCACCTACACCGCCGCCACCACCGGCAGCGCCCAGATCACCGTCCGCGCCACCGATCTCGACGGCACCTTCGTCGACGACACCTTCGAGGTCACCGCACACGCCGCCAACACCGATCCCACCGCCGTCAACGACAACCCCACGACCCCCGAAAACACCCCGGTCACCATCGACGTCCTCTCCAACGACACCGACGCCGAGGACAACGTCATCACCATCGCCAGCGTCGACCGCACCGGCACCAACGGCGCTGTCACCATCGTCGGCGACCAGATCTCCTATCAGCCGCCATTCGGCTTCAACGGCAACGACTCGTTCGACTACACCATCGACGACGGCCAGGGTGGCTCCGACACCGCCACCGTCACCGTCAACGTCACCACCACCGCCCCGGTCATCACCGCCATCCCCGACCACCGCGCCGAATCCGGCGACACCACCGTCAACCTCCTGGCCAACTTCTCCGACCCCGACCTCAGCGACGAGTCCCACACCGTCACCATCGACTGGGGCGACGGCGGCGGAGACGACCTGGTCGAAGCAGGCACCGTCACCGAAGTGGTCACCCCCGGCCCGCTGACCGCCACGGTTGACTACAGCTTCGACACCGGCACACCGTTCTTCGACACCCAGGCCAAAAAAGACCTCTTCGAGTCCATCGTTGACGACGTCATCAGCGCACTCGCCGACGACCTCGACCCGATCGCCCCCAGCGGCTCGGACACCTGGACCGCCACCTTCACCAACCCCAACACCGGCGCCCCCGAAAACGTCGTCGACCTCAACGTCGCCGCCAACGAGATCATCATCTACGCGGGCGGACGCGACCTGGGTGCGACCACCAAGGGTGTCGGCGGCCCCGGCGGATTCACCTCCTCAGGCACCGGCGCGTTCATCGCCACCGTCGAAGGCCGCGGCGAAGCCGGCGCGCTCGACGACGGCAACGAAACCGACATCGGCCTCTGGGGCGGTGCGATCTCCTTCTCCACCAACGCGGGCACCACCTGGCACTTTGACGAATCCACCGACGACCTCGACCCCGGCGAGACCGACTTCTACTCCGTCGCCTACCACGAGGTCCTGCACCTGCTCGGCTTCGGCACGTCCGCCGCGTGGAACAACCTCGTCGACGGCGTCAACGATGTCTTCCTCGGCACCGCATCGATCGCCGAGTACGACGTCGCCGGCGCCAGCCCCCCGCTCGAGCCCGGTGACGACGGCCACTGGGCCAACGGCACCACCGACGGTGGCGACGAGGTCGGCCTCGACCCCTCGCTCACCAGCGGCACGCGCAAAGAGCTCACACTCCTCGACTACGCCGCCCTCAAAGACATCGGCTGGGAGTTCGTCGCCGAGACCAACGGCTTCACCGGCACCGTCTCCGGCAACCACACCTACGACCTCGACGGCACGTACACCGTCACGGTCACGGTGACCGACCCCGACGACGCCGTCCAGACCGTCGAACAGTTCCAGGTTGTCATCGCCTCGATCGTCACCCCCGCCGATGCCGGTTTCGCTCTGGTCGATCCCGGCGACTGGACCGGCACGGGCAGCCCGCAGTTCTTCTTTAACTCACCCGGCGACGGCTCCGAGCTCGCCCGCTGGACCTTCGACGTCACCAACAACCCCGGTGTCTACCGCGTCTCGACCAGCTTCGACCACTTCGCCAACCGCGCGACCAACTCACCGTTCACCGTCTTTAACGGCACCCAGCGCGCCGGCCTGGTCGAACTCAACCAGCAAAACGCCGCCGACGACTTCACCGACAACGGCGAGTCGTGGGAAACACTCGGCGACTTCTACATCACCGCCGACTCGCTCATCATCGAACTCAGCGACAAAGCCAGCGGCGGCATCGTCGTCGCCGACTCGATCCGTATCGAGAAAGTCGACGAGCTGTTCGAAGTCATCAGCGCCGTCAACCCCGTCGCCGACGGCTTCACCATCGAGTCCGGCGTCTGGACCTTCTCCGCCGGCAACCAGATCTGGCTAAACGGCATCGGCGACGGCTCAGAGATCGCACAGTGGCAATTCACCGACCTCGAGCCCGGCGTCTACAAAGTCTCCGTCTCCTACGTCGCCTCGCCGGGCCGCGCTACCAACGCACCCTACACCGTCATCGACAACACCAAAGCCCTCGCCACCGTCCGCATCGACCAGACCGTGTCCGCCAACGACTTCTCCGAAGACGGCGTCAACTACGAGGACCTGGGCACCTTCCAGATCGACAGCACCACCATGAACGTGCAGCTGTCCGACAAGGGCAACGGCTTCGTCATCGCCGGCAAGGTCCGCATCGAACGCCTCGACGAACTCTTCCAGATCGTCGAAGCCACCGACTCCGACTTCTCCATCGAGTCCGGCGACTGGGCCCTCACCGCCGCCAATGTCTACTCCAACGGCGCAGGCACCGGCGACGAGATTGTCCGCTGGCAGTTCATGGACCTCGACCCCGGCCGCTACCGCATCTCCGTGACCTACACCGAGTTCGCCAACCGCGCCACCGACGCGCCGTACACCATCTTTGACGGCACGACCGCTGTCGAGATCGTCGACATCAACCAGCAGCTACCCGCGGACACGTTCACCGAGAACGGCATAGCGTTCGAGGATCTCGGCGAGTTCCGCATCACCGAGACCTCCCTCCGCGTCGAGCTGTCCGATCTGGCCAACAACTTCGTCATCGCCGGCGCCGTACGCATCCAGCGAGTCGACGACCTGGGCGACATCGTCGGCATCTTCGACCCCGGCTTCACCATCATGGCCCCGACCGGCGAGTGGTCCCTCTCCGCACTCGGCACGATCTACTTCAACGGCCCCGGCTCCGGCACCGAAGCCGTCCAGTGGGAATTCACCGGCCTCGAGAAGGGCATCTACCGCGTCTCGGTCACCTACGAGCACTTCGCCAACCGTGCCACCGACGCACCGTTCACCGTCTTCAACGACACGACCGACCTGGGCACGTTTGACATCAACCAGGAACTCGCACCCAACGACTTCGCCGAGAAGGGCACCAACTGGGAGGACCTGGGCAACTTCCGCATCACCACCGACACCATACGCGTCATCCTCACCGACAACGCCAACGAGTTCGTCATCGCCCAGTCCGTTCGCGTCGAGCGCATCGACGACCTGGTCGACGTCATCATCCCGACCGACCCGACCTCGGGCGGCTTCAGCATCGAGTCGGGCGTCTGGAATTTCTCCGCCGGCAACGACATCTACTCCAACGCCGCCGGCAGCGGCAACGACATCGCCCGCTGGGAGTTCACCAACCTCACACCCGGCACCTACCGCGTCTCCGTCAGCTACATCCACTCGCCAGGCCGAGCCAGCGACGCACCCTACACCGTCTCCAACGGCGTCACCCCGCTCCAGACTGTCGAGATCAACCAGCTCGTCTCCGCCAACGACCTGTTCGAGGACGGACTGAACTTCGAGCACCTGGGCAGCATGTTCCAGATCACCGGCACCACTCTACGGGTCGAACTCACCGACGATGCCGACGGCCTGGTCATCGCCGGCGCCGTCCGAGTCGAACACATCAGCGACGTCTGATTATTCAGCGAGCGCACACAACAACCCCCGACCAGACGGTAGGGCGGTGCCCCGCAATAAACTCGCTTCGTAACAACGATCCGCCCGCCCTACGCCGCCGGCTTCGCCCGCGGCTTGGGCGCGTTCTTCGCCGCCGCCTTCTCGTTCGCCGCCCGACCCTTCTCCTCCAACGCCGCGATCCCCTTCAGCCAACCCGTCACCCGCTCATGCGCATCCGGCAGATACTCCTCCGCCGGCGCCAGCGATGGGAACCACAACCGATCCCACTCCACACAGATATACCCCCCATACCCGATCCCCAACAACCGTTTCACAAACGCCTCGATCCCCACCGTCCCCTCACCCAGCGGCACAAACCCCGCCCCCTCACCCACCCGCGTATCCTTGACCTTCGCCAGGCGGATCCTGCTGTTGAGCATCGGCACCGACACGCTCGCCGGCTCACCCGCCGCCGCCGCGTTAGCCGCGTTCCACGAAATCCCCACCCCCGGTTGATCCACCAGATTCAGCAACCACCACCACTGCTTCGCCGTCGCGAAGCTGCCCGCGTTCTCAATCAACAGCCCCACGCCCAACTCCGCCGCCCGCTCCGCCATCGGCCGCAACTGCTCCACGATCCGACGCGTCACCACCTGATGGTCTTCACCCGGCGCGATCTCATTCCCGAACACCCGCACAAACCCGCACCCGATCTTCGCCGCCAGTTCCAGACTATGCATCGCCTGCCACCGCGCCTGGCCCGCCGCCGACGTATCCCGGTGGTGCAGCGACACCGACGTGCTCAAGCATACCGCCGCCACCTGGTGCTTCTGAAGCGCCGCCCGCGTCTTGTCCGCGTCCGTCTGCGCCGGGTCGCTCGCCAGCCCCCCGCCCCCCGGCCCCAGCGTGCGCAGCTCCACCCCCGCATACCCCATCCCCGCCGCGCGCTCCGCGACCTCATCAATCGTCCACTCCGGGCAAGCCACCGTGCTAAACGCCAATGGGTTCGACATGCTCAATCCTTTGATTCGTATCTCGTGCGATGGTTACCCGGGTGCAAGTCACAATAAATCCCCGCCCGCCGCCGAATCATACCCCAACAACCCGCCCCGCACCCCCACCCGCTACCGCCGCTCAATCTGCGCCTCGCCAGGCCGACTCGGCGGCGGCGCAACCCCCACACCCGTCGCCGCGTCACGCACCGACTCCATCCCCCCCGGCTCCGGGAACGCCGCCTCCACCCGCACACCCGCCCCCGCCGCCTGCCGCTCCAACACCGCCCGCACCCGGTCATAAACCCGCTGCCGCATCTCCAACGGCGCGTGCAGCCACACCCCCGACCGCTTCGAGATCGACACATCCGACGACTGCATAAACGTCACGAAACTCTCGATCAACACCTGTTCAAACGGCAACAACCCCACCCGGTTCGCCGCCTCGCTCGACCCCGCCGACCGCTCCTTCTGATAACTGCGATGCGCTAGCTGAGCGATCTCGATGTACCGCTCGAACACCCGCAGGTCGTTCTGCCCCAGCCCGTGATCAAACGCGAACCCCAGCATCGCCGCGATAAACTGCCGCACATTCGACAACTGATCCAGACTGTTGCGCAGCTCCGATGCCACCAGCTCCGCCAGCGGCACCAGATACCGCCCCGTCCGCCGGTTGTACTCCGTCAGCCCGTACAACTTCCGCACCCGCTGATAAAACGCCTGCGCCTGCTCCAGATCACCGTACAAATACAGATCCGAAATCGCCCGCAACAAAAAATTCTCATGCGCCTTCTCAAACGTCCCCCACGCAGGCGGCCAGTAGTCTCCCGCATCAACCCGCGCCTTCGCCCGGTCCATCGCACGGTCATACGCCGGGATAAAACGCGGGTCCGGCATCATGTCGATCCGCCCCGTCAGCGGATCAAAACTGATCTTCCCCGTCCACGCCAACTGCTGAATCGAGTGGCTGCTCTGCCGCTGCGTATTCAACAGATCCAACCGCTTATCCCCGTCCGCCGCCGACATCGCCACACCGCGCTCCGACCAGTAACACCCATGCGCCACCGGGTGTCGCCAGTCCATCGGCCCATACAACTCCATCAACTCCAGCATGAACCCCGGGTCCATGTGGTACGCCTCACGCAGCGTCTTCTTCTGCAAAAACGCCCGCAATTCCCCCAACGCCTCCGCCCACGCCGGGTCCCGCACAACCTCCGCGATCCGCGAATCAAACCGCGGCGCCACCTCGCCCTGCCCCTGCCCTGCATATGTCTCCGCCTCAACCCCCGCGAACATCTCCACCCGATTGATCTGACGCAGCAGCTCCTCACCCACCGCGTACCGCCCGACCGACAGCGCCTCCAACAACCCGCCAACGCCCGCCCGCCCGCTCGTCAACTCATCCAGACTGTCCGGTGCCTCCACGATCCGCCGCATCGCCTCCACCGCCTGCTCACCCGTCGCACCCGCCGTCGGCGCACCCATCACCTCATGCCACTCCAGCGCCATCCGCGACCGGTAATGCCAGTGCATGTTGTCCGCGAACTGCCCGATCTTGTGAAAGAAAATCCACCCCAGCTCACGATACAACCGCGTCGCCCCCGGGTTGTACGGGATCCCCCGGTCGCGCAACAGATTGATCCCCTTGTTCACCCAGTCCCAACGCTCATCCCGCGTGTACGTCGCCACCGAGATGTTGTACGCCATGTTCCACGCGTGAAACCCCCACACGTGAGGCGCCCGAGGCTGCAACGCCGTGATCCACTGCGCCAACTGATTCGCCTCGAAATACTTCCCATCCTGCTGAAACGTGTTCGCCCGATACCACAAATAATCAATCGCCAGCGCACGAAACGGCCCCAACGCCGCCATCGCGATCGCCACCCGAGGCGGCACCTCACCGCTAGGCCGCGACGCGATCGTCAGCCGCAACTGCTGACGCGTCTGCTTGATCGGACCCACCAACAACCCCGACAGCGACAAACTCACCACCGCCAACCCCACCGCCACCGATTGTGTCCAACGATCATTCATCACAAACTCGCCGCGCGCTCCTCAATATCACCGCCTACACCGTCACTCGCGCCAGCTCCCGCCGACGAAACACCAGCCACGCCACCACCGACACCACCCCCGTCCAGACCACCCCTACCTTCGCGATCGCCGCCCACAGAACACCGCGCTCAACCACCAGCCCGCCCGCGATCCGCGGCACCGGGTTGTACTCACTAAACGCCGGCACCAACCCCACAAACGCACCACCCACCAACCGGATGATCAACTTAAACGCATCCCAAACCTCCCCGTCCAGCACCCTCCGCAAAAACTCGCCCGGTACACCCAGCAACACCTCCCACAACGGCGCCCCCCGATTCGGCAGCGTCGAGTAGTAAGTCAGCGACTCGGCGATAAACCCACTCGCCGTCGACGTCATGTACACCATCATCGTCACCAGCACCGCCACCGGGAACCCCAGAAAAGTCCCCGCCGCCAAACCCAGTGCCGTCAAAAACGCCAACCGAATCCACAACATCAACCCCGCCCGCACCAGGTTCCACTCGAATAAATCCACCTGATACAGCACCTCCAACCCCTCACCCGGCGAAAACGAAACACTCGACGCGAACGTCTCGCGAGGCCGCGCCAGATCCACATTCGCGATCCGAACCTCCAGCGTCCCCTCCTCATCGATTGTGCTCGCCGGCAAGTCAATCACATGAAACTTGTTGTCCGCCACCACCACCGCACCGTTCGGCCGTCCGTTCAGCCAAACCCCCAGCCGCACCATCCCATCCGGCGAAGGCCGCGACAGCTTCGGCTTAAAACGCATCTGCAACCACGGCCCGTGCTCCTTCGCCCGCCCAACGCCGTGGAACACATACCGCTGATAATTCATCGGCGCCACCGTGTGCCACTTCGCCACCACCGCGTTCTCGATCTGCCGACGCGTCGCCGCCGACAACTCGCCCCCGTAATGCTCCGGGTCCTCGCTACGCAGCTGCGCCAGCCGCCGCTCAAACATCTCCTGCGCCTCCGCCTTCGTACCCGTCACAGGCCGAACCCGCGCACGCGCCGCCAACACCTGCTTGTCCACCGCGATCCGATCCAACAAATCCTTCCCCGGCAAACTCTGCAGATACCGCGCATACGCATACACCCCGCCCGTCGCGATCACCAGGATCAACAAGTTCAGCGACACGATCCCCAACCACTTGCCCAGCAGATACTCCGCCCGGCTCACCGGCTTGGTCAGCGTCAGATACACCCGCCGGTTCTTCACCTCGTGACAGATGCTCCCGCACGCCAGAAACACCGTCATCACACTCAGCAACACCGCCGTCCCCGACAGCGACCACGAAAGGAAAAACTGCACCCGATACCGAAGCTGCTCCTCCCCATCCAGCAAAAACGGCAATGCCGGAACCAACAAAAACACCGCCACCGAAAAAATCACTCCCGTCTTCCGTCGCAGCGCCTCATCCAGCACCGTCCGCGCCACACCGAACACCGCGAACCCCGGCGACATCAGCACCCGCACCCAACCCACCCCGATCACAAACGCCAGCACCATCGCCCCCGTCCCCGACATCGCCAGCGTCAGCCCACGATACCCCAGCGCCCACCCCGTCCCCGCCACCGCCGCTCCCGCCGTGAACCCCGCCATCCACACCCACGCCCGCTGCCGCGTCAACCACCACGTATGCACCACCCACGCCATCAACACCAGGTCCAACACGACCAGCCGGCCCGCCCAACGCGGCGTCGGCCCGATCACCCCGAACCAACCCAACAACACCACCGCCGAACCGATCGCCAGTAGCGCAACGATGCAAACCAGTTGAACAGGTGGCAGACGCTTGAACCACACGGCTAAGGCGTCTCCTTCTTAGACACACACCCATCACCCGACTCGTCACCGTTCTCATCATCACCCTCATACGCCGGCACCGACCCCATCGCATCCAAAAACGACCCCGCCGCCGACTCCTCTTTCCGCTCACCACCACCCGACTCACTAACCGATTGTTCACCCGACCCACCCGCACTCTCCGATCCCGCCACCAGCCCCTCAATCACCGACACATCAACCCCGTCCGCCGCCGCCTGCTCCGCGGAAGACGATCCCGCCGAAGACGCCTCCGCAGCAGACGCTTCCGCTTCCGCGACACCGCTCGGCGAATCACCCTGCGCTTCCAATGTTTCGTGCTTGCGCCGATCCGGTTCGGACGCCTCCGCCGCCGATTCACTCACCGCGTCAATCACGTCGTTCGCCGGTGTCGGTTCCGGCTCAGTCGCCACACTCCCCTCACCCGCCTCAATCCCCTCACCCTCCGTCCGCGTCTGCCACTGATCCATCAAATTATCGATCAACCCCGTATCCGGTTCCGCCGTCTCATCAACCCTCGCCGCCGCCGCACCCTCACCACTGCGATCACCCGCATCCACCGGCAACCCGGCCCCGCTGGTGGCCCCCGTCAAAAAGTCCGCGATCTGCCCGCCCGCCGCCGCGCCGCTCACCGCCGCACCCTCCGACTGCGCCTGTTTGACGATCTCCAGGAACAACGACTCAAGCGTTTGCCGCGGGTGCTCCACCCGGTGGATATGCATCCCGCGCGACTCCAGCACCGACTCGATCTTCTCGACCGTCGCCGCGTCAAGTGCCTCCGTGTGGATCGTCGTCGACTCGCGGTGCGTCAGCAGATCATCCACCGGCCCCATCGCCCGCACCTTGCCCCCGTACATGATCGCCACCCGGTCGCACACATCCTCGACATCCGCCAGCAGGTGCGAGCACAACACCACCGTCTTGCCCCGACGCGACAGCTCCGCGATCAGGTCCTTAATCTGCCGCGTCCCGATCGGGTCCAACCCCGATGTCGGCTCATCCAGGATTAACAACTGCGGATCATTAATCAGCGCCTGCGCCAACCCGATCCGCCGCTGCATCCCCTTCGAATATTCACCCAGAGGCCGGCTCCGCACCGCGTCCAGCCCCACCATCCCCAACAGCTTCTCCGTCCGCGCTCGCCGCTGTGCACGGCTCTGCCCGAACAAACTCCCGTAATAATCCAGCGTCTCAACCGCATTCAAAAACGGGTACGCATACGACTCCTCCGGCAAATACCCGATCAACCTCTTACTCGCCACGTTGTCAGGCCGCTTACCCAACACAACCACCCGCCCAGCCGTCGGGTTCAGCAGCCCCAGAATCATCTTCAACGTCGTCGTCTTCCCCGACCCGTTCGGCCCCAGCAAACCGAACACCTCACCGGCGCGCACCGACAGATCAATCGAGTCCACCGCCCGCACACGGCTGCGCAGCCAAAAATCCTTAAAGACCTTCGTCAACCCCACACACTGAATCACCGCCCGTCCGACCCCCGCTCTCGCCCCCAGCGCACCACCACCCGCACCACTCGCCGAAGCCTCCGTCAACTGTTCAACCGCATCCACACCCATAAAAACCTCAATATCAATCCGCGACACACCACCCAACGCTCACGGCGCACGGCACACTACCGCCCGGCCTCACGCTCCGCCTGCTCCGCGCTCAACCGCCGCCGCTCGCGCTCGCGCTGAATCGCCGGGTCCCGATTCAAATCCAAAAACGCCCGACCACGCGGCAGATACACCGTCTCCACATCACCGGTCAACACCGCCGCCCGCGTATCCTCCCACAACCGATTCAACACGATCCGCGGGTTCCGCCGGTACTGCGTCAACAAGCTCGCAAAATAATCCGCCTCACCCGCGATCTGCGCCACCACCTCCGTCCGATACGTCTTCGCATCATGGATCACCTCCGCGACCCGCCCCCCGATCCGATACACCTTCTCACCATCGCCAACCTCCAACCGATCAAACACCCCATCCATCTGCCCCTCCAGCCGCACCATCTCCCGCGCATCCCCCCCCGCGCTGGCCAACTCATACGCCTCGATCAACCCCAGCAACGGCCGATACCCCTCGCCCGCCGTCTCCACCAGCGTCCGCGTCCACTGCTCCTGCGCCTCCTCCGTCAGCCGCGCCCGCACATTCTCCGCATCCAGCACCGCCTGCACCGACGCCCGCACCGACAACGGATACTGCGCATCCTTCAGCGACATCGCCGTGATGCTGATCCCGCTCTCAATCCCATCCAGCATCGCCTGCGCCTGACGCATCGCCGCCGCCGTGTTCTGCGACTTGACCAACTCATCCGCCGCCATCTGCGCCACCGCATACACAGCCCCGCGCTCCGCCGCCGCCCGCACCAACCGCTGCGCCAGCTCCGCATCCCCAACATTCACCGTGTAATCCACCGCCCGCGTCACCGTGTACGTCACCGACCACCGCGCATGCACAATATTCGAATCCCCCGTCAGCAAAGACCCATCCCGCTCGGGGTTCAACGACTTGGCCCGACCCTGCATCTCCGCCGCCGTCTTCCCCCGATTCGCCTCCGTGATCTCGTACCAGAACGCATCGTGCAACTCGATCTGCTGCGCCGACGTCGCGATCCGGATCACCTGCTCCACCGGAAACGGCAGCGCCGCGTAAGGCCCGCCCGCCCCCAACACCTGCTGCCCCGGCTCACCCACGATCCGCCCAAACCGCAGCCGCACCGCCTTCTCCTGCTCACTGATATTGAACAACCCCGTGAACAAATACCCCACCACCGTCAACACCATCACCGCCTTGAGCGCCCAGAAACAAACCCGCAGCGCATCGGCCAACGACCGCTCCGCCGCATCCGACTCCGCGCTAACCACACCAACCCCGCGCGCACCAACCCCGCGCGGTGACTCATGCTCGGTAGCGGTAGGGGGGTCTGCCATTACTGCCCACTCTTATCCGTGCCGCCACCACCCGTCGGCGCACCCGGCAACTCCAGATCATCAAACAACTGATCGATCGACAACTGCCCCGAGTCCAGCACAAACGTCGCGTTGTGGGGCAGGATCAACTTCAACGTCTCCAACCGCCTTAGAAAAATCGCCAACGCCTCATCCTCACGAAACGCCGCGTAGTACCGCGCCGCCTCCTTATCACCCTGCGCCCGGATCGCCTGCGCCCGCCGCTCGGCGAACGCCAATATCCGCTTCTGCGCCGCCTCCGCCTCGCTGATCACCGTCGCCGCCTGCGCCGTCCCCGACGACTTCGCGCTCGACGCCAACCGCTCACGCGTCTTGCGCATCGTCTCGAACACCTTCGCCGTCGACTCCTCCGGCAGCACCACCCGCCGGATCCCCACCTGCTTCGCCCGGATCCCATACCCCAGCTTCGCCAGACGCGCCTGCAGATTCATCAGCGCCTCCGCCTCAATATCCTCCAGCCGTACCTCCGCCGGCGACGCATTCACAATATGCTCCATCCGATACCGCCCGATCGTCCCGCTCAACTCCTCGCTCAGCAGCGGCGTCAACTTCTTCGTCGCCGACTCGGCGTTCTCCAGCTTCACAAAAAACGCCAGCGGATCCTCGATCCGCCACACCAGAAACACCCGCACCGCCACACTCTTCCCATCCGCCGTCGACACCTGCTCCAGCCGGTGCTCGTGCAGCCGCAGCCGCGTCTCATAATGTTGCACCTTCTGAATCGGCCACGGCAGCTTCCAATACAGCCCCGGCTCATAACGCAGACTCCCGCGCTCCACCACACCCCCAGCCTCGTCATACACCGGTGTCGCCGCCTTATCGAACGTCGTCAGCACCGCCACCTGGTCGTACCGCACCTGGAACATAAACATGTACGCAAGCAGACCGAGCCCGATCAGCACGCCGATCAACACGGGAAATCGATTCTTCATCTTGCGCTACGCTCCAATAAACCTACGCGTCACACCCGACTTCAGTTCTCCACCCCCGCATGCCACCGGCGACTCGCCCGCCCGCGCTCCCCGCTCCGGGTGGCATGGGTAAACTTGTTTACCCATGTCTTCCCCCCTCGGGTGCCACTGCTGGCTTGCCCAGCAGTGCCGTGCGCCCCCGGCAACCACCGATCCTCGCGTGCCACCGACAAGCCCACACGGCACCCCCCTCAACCCCCATCCTCAAAAATTGTCTCGATCACCGACCCCGCATCCTTCAAGTCCAACCGAAACACAGGCGGCTCCGCCCCGTCCGACGTCACCACATACTTGCGCGCCCCCGCCAACCCGCTGGCCAACACCTCCAAATACCGCCTCGCCCGGTAGTACCGCGGCGCCTCCCGCGCCGCCGCCAGCTCCGCCTCGAACCGCTCCGCCTTCGCCCGTTCACTGATCACCCGCTCCCAGCGCCCCGCCCGCGCCTCAAAAATCATCCTTGCCGCCTCACCGCGCGACTCGGTCAGTAACCGCTCAACCGTCACCGCCTGCTCCCGAACCGCGCGCCCCGCCTCATCGCTCTCCTCACCACGCGCATCCCCGTCCCCCTTCCCGCCCTTAACCTCCTCCAATCGTAGGATCGCCCCGTCGATAGCCAGCGCCCTCTCATACGACCCCGCCACCGACGCCATCGTCTCCAGCGCCACCAGCCGGGCATCCTCGATCAAGCTCTGCTGCTCCTGCAGCGCCCCGATCTCTGCCAAAAACGCCGCCGCCACGCCCCCATCCTCAGGCGGGTGCACCCCAACCAACCCCACAAACAAAACCTCAATCCCCAACCCATCGGCCTTGACATCGTTTTGAATACGCCCCTGCAACTCCGTCCCGATCGCCGCCCGCTGCGAGCTGAGCAGCCGATCAATATCCGTCGTCACGAACCGCGCATTGACGTGTCGCTCCGCCATCGCCGTCAGCAGCGCATCCGGATCGTCCGCCGCCGCGAAATACTCCTGCAAATCCGTCACCCGGTACTGCACCACCACCTGCGCGCCCACCAGCGCAACCCCCGACCCCACCGCGCCCCCAGCACCCCCGGAACCCCCAGCACCCCCAGCTCCACCCTCACCCCCGCGCACCCCCAACGGCGTCGGCGCCGTCACGTAATAATCATCACCGTGGCTGTGCTGACCCGTCCAAAGCAGCGCCTCTCCACCCTCGTCCTCGTGCCCATCCCCCTCATGCGTCGTCCCGATCGTCACCTGATGCACCCGGTTCACCCCCGCCGTCCGCGCCCGACCCACAGGCCAAAACCACTTCACATGCAGACCCGGCCCCAACGCCTGACCCGACGTCACCTTCCCGAACCGCGTCACCACCGCCTGCTCGTGAGGCTCCACAATCACCACACAACTCAGCCCCAACAAAATCACCGCCCCATAAACCGTCAGCGGCACCACCGCACGATTCAACAACTGATAAAACCAGCTCCGCGAAACCTCCACACCAAACTGATAATTCAGCGCATCCGCCACCGCCTTCGCGATCGACTCCGGGCTCGCCAACCACCCAAACACCCGGCTGTCAAACGCAGGCCGCACCACCTCCCCAACCCGTCGAGGCCGATACCCACTCAACACCAAACTCACCAACATCTCCAACCCCGCCAGCACCATCACCCCCGGCACCACCAACCCCAGCACCGCCATCGGCACCGCCTGCCCGAAGTGCAAACACAAACTCGCCCCCGCCGCCAACAACAACACCGCGAACCCACCCATCAAATACCCGGCACCGCCGCGCAACAACTGCCACCGCGCCACCCGCGTCATCCCCGACAGGTACCGCGCCACAATAAAAGAAACGAACGCAGCCCCCGTCGTCACCACAATCAACGCCGTCGCACTCACCCGCGACGCCATCGTCTCCTCACCCAGCCCGCCGATCTCCAACGCCCGATACCGCCCATGCAATAACACCGCCCCAACCCCCGCCAGGTACACACCCGTAAAAAGACTCGCCCCGCCCAGCCCCCACTTGTACAAAAACCCCAGCCGCCGCCGCGCCAGGCTCAAATCCTCCGCGTGCCGATCAAACAGCTCCGCGACCGACGGGTCCCCGCCCGTCAGCCGGTCCGCCTCCAACGACTCCGCCAGCTCGATCTTGTGCTGGTAATACAGCACCGCCAGCACCGCCCACACCCCCAACCCCCCAGCCAGATACCACGCCGCCGCCGACAACGCCGCGCTCCGCGAATACAACGCAACCACACCCACCACCACCACCAGGCACGCCTGCACCACAAGCCCGCCCAACGCCGCGTTCGCCGCCCGGTTGTAAGTCACACGATCACGCATCAACACAAACCCCTAAAAAAAACCCGTCCCCGTCTCGCCCTCTGACTCCCGGTGCCACCAACACCTCCCCAGTAGGGCAGGGCTCGCCCTACCTGCAATACCTCTCCCCGCTCGTGTGCCACTGCTGGCTTGACCAGCAGTGCGTTGCGTCACCGACAAACACCAACCCCCGCGTGCCACCGGCGGCTTGCCCGCCACTACCCCGCCACCTCGCGCACAACGAGGCGCTCAAACCCCTCACCCCGATCGACCGTAAAGCGTATCATGGTACGTGTTTTCACCCACCCGGTGAACCGATCCACACCCCGCACCGACATGCTCCAGCAAACCTTCACCATCGCCGCCAACACCTTCCAGGAAAGCATCCGTCAGCCGATCTTCTCCGTCCTCCTGCTCGTCGCCGCCGTCGCGCTCGTCCTCAACCCCTCCCTCGCCGCCTACACACTCGAAGACGACAACCAACTGCTCGTCGACCTCGGCCTGAGCACACTGTTCCTCGCAGGCCTGCTCGTCGCCGCCTTCACCGCCACCGGCTCCATCAGCGCCGAGATCGAAAACAAAACCGTCCTCACCGTCGTCTCCAAACCCGTCCCGCGCCCCGTCTTCATCCTCGGCAAGTACGCAGGCGTCGCCGCCGCCCTCGCCGTCGCCTACTGGATCCTCTCGATCGTCTTCCTCCTGACCATCCGCCACCGCGTGATGCAGACCGTCCGCGACCCGTTCGACGGCCCCGTCCTGCTCTTCGGCCTCGCCGCCGCGTTCGCCACCGTCATCGCCGCGACCCTGGCCAACTACTTCTACCAACGGGTCTTCACCTCGACCCTCGTCCTCGGCCTCGCCGCCACCATGACCGCCGCCTGGGGACTCGTCCTGCTGATCGATAAACAATGGCATTTTCAATCCATCACCACCGAGTTCCAAGCCGCCGGCTCCCTCCAGTCAGGCCAGCTCCTGCTCGCACTGATCCTCATCTTCCTCGCGCTGCTCATGCTCACCGCCATCGCTGTCGCCGCCTCCACCCGACTGGGCCAGGTCATGACACTGCTCACCTGCACGCTCGCACTCCTGGTCGGCTTGGTCAGCGACTACGTCTTCGGCGTCCACGCCAACGAATACTTCCTCGCCCGCCTCATGCACCTGCTCGCCCCCAACCTCCAACTCCTCTGGCCGACCGACGCCCTCATCCAAGGCAGCCGAATCTCCGCCGCCTACATCGCCCAGGTCGCCGCCTACGCCGCCCTCTACACCACCGCCACCCTCGCCCTCGCCATAGCCCTCTTTCAACGCCGCGACATCGGCTAACCGGTAGGGGGGTAACGCCTCCCCGTAGGGTGGGATAAGCGCAGCGCATCCCACCATCCCCAGCACCAACCCACCCCCGCAACGAGCCCCGACCGTAAGGGAGGGGGTCCAAAACATTCTGCCTCCGTCTCCCTCGGGTGGCACTGACAAGTCCGCTTGTCAGTGTCGAACGCCGTTCATCTCGGTAGGGGGGTACACCCCACCCACACCGCCGGGTGCCACTGCTTGCTTGCCACGCAGTGCCCTGCGTCACCAACAACCACCAACTTTCCCGTGCCACCGGCGGCTTGCCCACCAGTGCTCCCCGCTCTCATCTGTGCACCGGGTGCCACCGACAACCCCGCTTGTCAGTGCCCGTCCACCAACCCGGTAGGGGGGTACACCTCACCCACACCCCTACACCGCCCCAACCAACCCCACCCTAGTGACCGGCGCACCACCCACACCCCCATCCAGCGCACCGCCCACACCCGCCGCCACCGATTCTCCGTGCTCGATCTCCTCACCCGCCCGCACCAGCCGCGCCGAGTTAAACACCACGATCAACCCCACCACCACATGGAACGCCGCCGCCACGATCGGCGTCACATAGTTCGCCGCCGACAGCCCCATGAACAGCGAGATAAACCCGATCCCGATCACAATGTTCTGCTTCACCACCGCGCTGGTCTTGCGCGACAGCTCGATCAAAAACGGCACACGATTCAAATTGTTGTTCATCAGCGCCACCGTCGCCGAGTGGATCGCCACATCCGACCCCGCCGCACCCATCGCGATCGAGATATCACCCGCCGCCAACGCCGGCGCATCGTTGACGCCGTCCCCGATCACCGCCACCCGGTGCCCCTCGGCCTTCAATTGATCCACCATCTCCAACTTCTGCCCCGGCAGCACCTGGGCCCGATACTCCGCGTGCATCTGCCCCGCCACACGCTTGGCCACCGACTCGCGATCACCCGTCAAAATAATCACCCGCTTGATCCCCAACCCCCGCAACCGATCCACCGCCGCCGCCGCCTCAGGCCGCGTGTTATCCGCCAACCCGATCCACCCCAACAACTCCCCATCCCGCACCACAAACAACAAACTCAAACCCGCCGACTCCGGGCTCTCCTGCGCCACCCGCACCCGCTCCACCGCATCACTCGACAACCCCTGCCCCGCCTGATCAATCACCCACCCCGCACGCCCCACACACACCGCCACACCCTCCACCATCCCCCGCACACCCTTGCCCGGCACCTCCTCAAAACCCTCCGGCTCCGCCGCCGTCACCCGCGCCTTGCGCGCCAGCGCATTGACCGCCCGCGATACCGGGTGCTTGCTGTGCTGGGTCACTCCCGCCGCCGCCGTCAGCAACGCGACCCCATCCACACCCTTCACCGGCATCAGCCGCGTCACCTCCAACTGCCCCGTCGTCAGCGTCCCGGTCTTATCAAACACCATCGCCGTCAGCCCACGCGCCGACTCCAGATCCACCACCGACTTCACCAATACCCCCAGCCGTGCCGCCGCCGAAAGCCCCGCCACCATCGCCGTCGGCGTCGCCAGCACCAGCGCACACGGACACGCCACCACCAGCATCGCGATCGCCCGCTCCCACGGGTTCTCCGCGCCGCTCTTCAACGTAAAAAACAGCACGATCGCCACCAACATCAGCACCGTCGGCGTGTACCAACCCGCGTACCGATCGATCATCCGCATGATTGGAATCCGCGTACGCTCAGCCTGCAAAATCAAATCCTTCACCCGCCCCAGCGTCGCATCCTGACCCGCCTTGGTCACCTCGATCTCGATCACACCCGTCAGGTTGATCGTCCCCCCGAACACATCATCACCAACCTCCATATCCACCGGCAGCGACTCACCGGTGATGTTCGCCTGGTTCACCGTGCTCCCCCCGCGCACCACCACCCCGTCCGCCGGGATGTTGTCGCCGGGCCGAACCCGCACCACCTGACCCGCATGAAGGTGACTCGCATCAACCTCCGTCTCCTCGCCCCCGTCAACCAGCAGCGCCTTGGTCGGCGTCAGCCGGATCAGCGACTCGATACTCGCCTGCGCCCCCAGCGCCGTCCGGTTCTCAATCAACACCGAGATAATCATAAAAAACGCGATCGCACCCGCCTCCTGGTACGACCCGATCGCGAACGCCGCCAGCACCGCCAGCGCCACCAGCTCGTTCATATGCATCCGCCCGCGCGCCAGGTCCCTCACCGCCACCACCACCAGCGGCGCACCCAACAACACCGCCGCCGCCATCGCCAGCGTGTCCGGGTAAAACCGATGATCAAACAAAAACTCCGCCGCCAGCGAGCACGCCAGCGTTACCCCGCCCACCAGCGTCGCCACGATCTGCAAACCCACACGCCCGGTCTGCGTCTCAATCCGGTCGCTCGCATTCCCAACTGCCGTACTCATCAACCAGACACCTCAAGCGGTAGGGGGGTCACACACCAACGCGGGGACTAACGCGCGAACCAACACCAACACAACCACCAATCCCCCAACCTCTCATACGACCCAACTCCCCCCGCGTTCGCCCCACCCGCCCAATATCCCCGACCCACCCCCATTTAGCAATCCAAAACACCCCAACATCCCCCGACCCCCGCGTACCACCAACCCACCTCTCCGTAGGGTGGGCACGGCCCACCTCCCTTCGTGTGCCACTGCTTGCTTGCCAAGCAGTGCCTTGCGTCACCAACAACCACCAACCCTCCGCTGCCACTAACAAGCCCCGCAGGCCAGGCCTCGCCTTGACTTCAAACATGTCCCCGCTCGTGTGCCACCGCTTGCTTGTCAAGCAGTGCTTGACCAATCCACCGCTCGCACCAAATCCCCCTCACGCAACAAATCATCCTTCCCCACCGCGCGCCCCAACCGCCTTCCGATCACCCGCTCCAACTCCCTCGCTGCGATCCCCGTCCCAGGCCGCTTCACCGTCAAATCCCCACGCTCCAACACCCGCCCAACCTCCAGATCCCGCACCGCACAAACACTCTGCCGTGCCACCCGCCGCACATCTTCTTCACCCGCCCCAACACACTTCTCGCCATCACCCCGCATCGCCTCACCCAACCGCACCAGCCGCACATACTCACCAAAACCCTGCGCATCCAGACTCGCCGCATGGTCCGGCCCCGCCGCACCCCGGTCATACGTCAGATGCTTCTCGATCACACACGCGCCCAACCCCGCGGCCATCATCCCCGTCGCCACCTCATCCGTGTGATCCGAATACCCCACCAACGGACACAACCCGCGCAGCGCAGCCATCGCCCCCACCCGCGCATCCGCCGCCGCCACCGGGTACGAACTCACACACTGCAACATCACCAACCCACACCCCGCACGCCCAACCGCCCGCACCGGCTCCGCCAACTCCCCCAACTCACACGCCCCCGTCGACACCACCATCGGCTTACCCAACCCCGCCAGCGCCTCGACCAACGGCAGGTTCACCGCATCCGGCGACGCCACCTTCACCGCATCCACCCCCAACCGCTCCACCACCTCAACCAACCCCAAACTAAAACACGTCGCCACAAATCCCATCCCCAACTCACGCGCTCGATCGCGCACGCGCCCCAGCGCAGACTCATCCAACTGCAACCCCGCCAGCATCGCATGCACATCCGCCGCACTCTTTTTCTGATACCCCGCCAGCTCCGCCTGATTGCTCAGCAGCATCTCCGCATCAAACACCTGCACCTTCACCGCATCCGCACCCGCCGCCGCCGCAGCATCCGTCAACCCAATCGCCCGCTCCACATCCCCATCATGATTCACCCCCAACTCCGCAATCACATACACCGCCTCACCACCCCCAACCTCCCGCCCACCAATCCGAACCTTTCCCTCACCCGTGCCACTGGCGGCTTGCCCGCCAGTGCTCCCCCCTCGTGTGCCACTGCTGGCTTGCCCAGCAGTGCCTTGCGTCACCGACAACCGCTGGCCCTCCCGTGCCACCGGCGACTTGCCCGCCGGTTCCCCGCCACCGCCCCCACCCCCACCCCCACCCCCACCCGCCACCACCGCCTCCGCCACCGCCAAATCAATCGCACTATCAACATCCACCACCTCCCCAGCCCGCGTCACCACCGCCCGCCGATCCACCCCCAAAAAACCATGTGGCCCACTACCGCCCCCAAACAAACTCGCCCGCCGCACCACAATCAACCCACCATCCAACTGATACACCCCCGGCAGATCCTGCCGCCGATAAACCTCGTTCGCCTCATAATCCTCTAACCGATCCCCACCCTCCCCAACCAACCGCTTCATCCAATAAGGATGAAACTTCCCCACCGCACAAACGCTCTGCACACTGTCCGCCCCCGTCGCCACCAATTTCTCCACCGCCCGATCAATCAACCCCCCAGGCCGAACCGGCACATTCCCATAAAGCACCACCACCACATCAAACCGCTCACACGTATTCCCACTCCGGGTGCCACTGCTTGCTTGCCAAGCAGTGGCACCCAACCCACCCTCAACCACCTCCACCGCATGACGCACCGCACCATCCACCGTCGCCGTATCCGTCGCCAACTCCCCAGGCCGATCCACCACCTCCACCCCATACCCACGCCCAACCTCAGCCACCACCGCATCGTCCGTGCTCAGCACAACACGACCCACCGACGCCGCACCCAGCGCCGCCTCGATCGTCCACGCCGTCAACGGTTTCCCCGCCAACGGCAACGAATTCTTCTTAGGTAACCCCTTGCTCCCAGCCCGCGCGAGAATCACGCAAAGCACCCGCACCCCAACACCCCCACACCCAACACCACCCCCAACATCACCACCACCCCCACAACTCATGGCCGGTGCCACTCGCTACACCCACCACACAAACTCAATCCCGCCCACTCACCCGCCGCATGCGCATCACGCACACCCTGCATCCCCGCCCAGATCTGTGCCAACCCCGTCACCCGCGCATCACCACCGGCCGCACGCCCCAACCAATCCTGGTCACACCGCGCCACCACCCCGTCCGACAACACCGTCATCCGCCTCTCCAACTGCCGACACCCCACCCGCCGCGGCGGCGCCATCGGCATCACACCCTGATCCAACATCAACCCGCACCCCGTCGTCGCCGGATCGATCACCGCATGACCCGCAAAGTGCATCCAACGATCAAAAAACGTCTCCATATCCCCCAACGTCTGCTCCGTCTTCACCAACCGCGGTACCACCCAAGGCAAACCCGCACGCGCGCTATTACCTCCACCCGCGCGCCCCGCCCGCTGCGCCGTCAACAAATACTGCAAATGCTCGATCACCCCCTCAAACGCCCCCTCATCTACCGACTCCATCACCGCCCGATACGTCTGATCCGTGTCCGCATTTAGCCGCACACTGAGCACATCAACCGGCAACTCCCGCGCCCGCTCAACCACCGCGCGCTCGACCAGCAAATCCGTCTCGATTTCGATCCCGAGCACCCCGGCTTCATGCGCCGCCACCACCACATCCTCCCAACCTTCATACAAAAGCGCATCACCGAGACCCCCGAGCGTCAGCACCGTGTCCCCATCCACACCCATCTGCTCGACCAAACGCAACGCCAGCTCCAACGGCATATCCGAACGCTCAATCTCGAAGTGTCGCTGCGGAACAATCGGCCCGTTCACACCACGACGCGGCGTCAGCTCCACCGTCACCTGCTGCGGCAGCGACGCGAACCCCATCCAATCCTCACGCCCGATCCTGCCCAACATCTCCACCACCCGCTCCCCACCAAGACCGGCGAAATCCTCGCCCGCACGCTCCGCAACCCAACGGATCATCGCCGCCGCCGGCCCCGTATCAAAAACCAGACGCTGGTCACACCCGCGCACCGACGCCGGCACCTGCACACAAACATCCCGCCCGATCGGGTCCGCCTGCGCCTTAGTCGGGTTGTATCCCAGCACCTGCCCGAACGTCGCCCCCGACTCGCCCATCTGTTCGATCATCTCCCGCCCGACCGCGATCCCCGCCAGCCCCGGCGGCGCCTGCGTAAACACCATCTGCATCGCCTCAGGCTGCGCCAGATGATGCCCCAACACCGCGTCGCAATACCCCGGATCCACCAGCACCCAGTCCGCACCCACCAGCAGCGCAGCCTCCGCCTTCTCCCGCTTCATCGCCCCCGCCATCGGACCCGCAGGCAACAACTCGTCATAACACGTCATCCCCCCGATCCCACCCCGCCACGCCGACAGCGCCCACTTCCGCGCCGCCACACGGCTCGCCCTCATCAGATCCGCTTCACCCGCATCAAACGCAAACCCCTCAACCGCCTTCCCAAAATCCTCCCCGCACAACTCCCCAACCGGGTCCTGCCCCGCCGGGTGCAGCAACACAATCTTCTTCACCGCCTCCACACGCGCCACGCGCCCCACCGCGTGCGCCAGCACACTCCGCCCAACCAACTTCTCGCGCAACCGCGACGCCAACCCCAGCGCCCCAACCTCCAGGTCCGTCCGAATCAGCGCGATCACCTTAGCCATTACCCAATCCTCTTCGTAGGGTGGGCACCGCCCACCAACTCAACCAGAAAACCTCCCGGTGGCATGGGTAAACTCGTTTACCCATGTCTTCTCCCCCCTCCGTGTGCCACTGCTGGCTTGCCCAGCAGTGCCTTGCGTCTCCGTCAACCCCCCACACCTTCGGTACCACTGACGTCCCCTCCGGGTGCCACTGCTTGCTTGCCAAGCAGTGCCTTACGCCACCGACAACCACAACCCTCCGGTGCCACTGACGAGCCCGCAACGAGCCCCGACCGTAAGGGAGGGGGTCCAAAACACTCCCCCTCCTCCTCCCCCTCCACACCCTCCCCTCACGCCGCCACTTCCGCGCGACCCGCCACCACCACCACACCACCACCCCCACGATACTTCCGCACGCGCGCATGCGCATCGCGCAAGATGCTCATCGCCTCGTCGCACGCCTGCACCAGCCAATCCACATTCTCAATATCCCGCACCAACTGCTGACGCTGCCGCTCCATCTCATCGATCTCCGCGTTATGGATCGCCCGATCCGCCCGCGCCCGCTTAAATGCACCAACCGTATTCAGATCATTCACCAGCCGAAACGCCTCATGCAGGTCCGCCACCCGCCGCTGCAACGGGTCCATCCGCCTGAACAACTTCCGTAGCCGCCGCTGATCCTTCTGATGTCGCTTCATCTCCCGCAAGATCGGCAGCGTCCGTTGCGACAACTCCCGCAACTCCTTCACCTCCGCCGTCCGCCGCTCCAACACCCCATCCACCTCCGCAAGCCGCCCCTCATCCAACACCAACCCAGGCCGCGCCAGCTCCGGCACCTCACGCACCGCGTACCGCTCCAGCGCCTCCGCCAGCGTCACCCGCGCCGTGTGATCCTTCGCCAGCCCGCCCTCGGTCGCATCCAGCACCACCTGCGGCGCCTTGGCGAAGTCCCGCTCGAACTGCTTCTGATACGTCAGCATCTGCTCGTCCGTATAGATATCCCGCCCGAACACATCCTGCTTCTTCTGCAGGTGCCCCCGGTGCCTCACCACCCGCTGCCACTCCATCATCTCCAGCGTGTTGAACCGCCCCAGCTCCGGTGCCCACTCTTCATGGATCGCCGTACCCGGACAATAATAAACCCCGTTACTGAACCCCAGGTCCTGCCCGATCAACACGATCGGATCACAACCCAGATGCTGCGCCAGATAAAACGACAAGTGCGCCACCGTCGCCCCATACGGAATCGGAACCATTGCCCGTGCCGCATCCCCCAACAACAAATCCAAAAACCCGTGATGCGTCACACGGATCGGACCCGGATAACTATCCAACACCTCCGGGTGCGCCATCGGCTCCGCCACCAGCGTTACATCATCCAGCCGTGGCAACCCCTCATAAAACCGCTTCGATATCGCGTGATAATCCAATGCCGTCACAAAGTCAGGGCGAATCCCATGGTCCAGCAACGGCTTGAGCGTCGTCTGCGCCGTGATCACCACCACCTTCTTGCGAACCCCCGCGTCCTTCAACAACCCCACATTCTTCGCCAGGCTAGGCCCCGCCCCCACACACACCGCCGGCAAACCCCGCGCCGCATTCAACAACGCATCCGTGCTCGCACCCGCCGCATAGTGAGGCAGGTTCATCGACAGGTTCCGGTACGTCCGCGCCGCGTTCACCATCGCCGTCGCCACGTTCGTCCGGCAATACGCCATCACCTCCGTCACCATCTGCCCGAACTGATTCAGCGCCTCACCATGAAGCCGCCGGCTAGGCGGGTGCGTCACCAGCACCGTCCCCTGCGCCAGCATCCCCGCGAACCGCTCAATACGCGACAACAACTCCGCCCGATCCATCCGGTCGTCCGTCAACAAAACATTCGACTTCGCTAACCACCCCGTGTGATCGATCCGCTCCAGCACCGCCCGCATCACCCCGATGTCCGGCTCGTGCACCACCATCAGGCTCTGCTCACCCATCCGCTTCGCCAGGCTGGCCACGTGGTGGCCTAGCCCCATCCCCAACACAATCACCCCCGCGTGCTTCCCGGGGTCCACCGTCTCCGCCAGCTTCTGCGCCTCCGCCGCCGGGTCATACTTGCTCGCCAGCGCCACCCGCTTCCCATGCGCATCGATCGACCCCGACATCACCCCGCTCCGCGCCTCCTGCCAATCAATCGCCACCGCCACCGCCGCCCCCACCCGCTGCGCCAGCTCCGGCTCCACCCGCCTAAGCGCCGCCAGGTTCCCATCCAACACCGCATTCGTCTCAGACATATATAAGCCCCATCACAAGTCCGATCACCAAGCCCTGTGCCACTGGCGGCTTGCCCGCCGGTGCTCCCCGCTCCTGTGCTCCGCTCCGCGTAGGCCCGGCATCCTGCCGGGCATCCCCTCGGGTGCCACTGCTTGCTTGCCAAGCAGTGCCCTGCGTCACCAACCACCAACTTCCCCCCGCGCGCACCCTCACCCCCCAACCACCACCCCCAACGCAAACAATTATCGGAACACCCTACCAGACCCCTTGAAACTCCGTATCCTCTTTAGACTCCCATGCAACTCACCCCACCCCCGCTCCACCAACGTTGGCTGTTCGAGGACCCCACCGAACCCATCGCCATCCTCATCGCCGCCGCCATCATCACACTCGCCATCGCCAAAGCCAAACGCAACGACCGCCTCCTGCTCGCCGCACTCACCACCTTCCTCACCGCCGCCGCCCTCTACGCCCTCGCCCACTTCACCACCACCACCCGCGAACACCTCATCGCCCGCACCACCACACTCCTCACCGCCACCAGCCCCCTCGACCTGCCACAACTAAAAACAACCCTCACCCCCGACGCCACCCTCCTCGGCCCCGACGGCGCCGCCTGGCTGCAACTCGACGCCATCCTCAACCGACTCGCCCGCTTCGACCGCCAAAATCTCATCCAGCAACAATCCATCGCCTTCATCCAAGCCGAACACACCACCCCCAACCACGCCCGCGTCCTGCTCGACCTGAAAACCACCGCCAACCTCGCCGGCGCCCAACCCACCCTAAAAACCCTCTGGCTGCTCACCTGGACCCGCACCCCCACCCCCAACACCCCCAACACCCCCAACACCCCCTGGCAACTCCAATCCGCCCAATGGCTCGCCCACCCCGACCCCCTGGGCTATCTACCCGACCGCCTAAAACTCCAATAACCCCCCACAACGAGCCCCGACCGTAAGGGAGGGGTCCTACCAACTCCCGTCAACCCCTTTCAACCGTTCGCGAATCATTCCCTCCCCGTGCCACTGGCGGCTCGCCCGCCAGTGCTCCGCTCCGGGTGACATAGGAAAACTCGTTTACCCATGCCTTGCCCGCTCCCTTCGGGTGCCACTGCTGGCTTGCCCAGCAGTGCCTCGCGTCACCGACAACCACCAACCCACCGCGCCGGGAGCCACTGACAAGTCCGCTTGTCAATGTCGAATACCCTGCGCCCGCCTCACCCCCCGTAGGCTGATCCAGCGCTCCCCCAATAATCCCTGGAATTCTCGATGAAAATCCGGTACAATACACCTCCAAACCTGATCGCCGGCCCCTCTGGCCAACGTGGCACAAGCAAGCCCCAACACCACCTTCTGGGAGCTACCATGCCGATCCAACCCAACCGCGCTCTAACCACCATCGCCCTCACAGCCACCGCTTGGCTTGTATCCCCCCCCAACCCCACCCACGCCCAGGTCACCACCATCACATGGAACGGCGGCTGCAGCGCCGATCCCGACAACCACTGGTACCACACCTGCGGCTCCGGGACGGAGACAAACTGGGATACCAACGGAATCCCACAAACCCACGACAACGTGTTCATCCCCGCGTCCGCGGGCTCGACAACCGTGCGAAACACCGCCGGGTCCACCGCGATCATCCCCGACAACGACGGCAATCTGCAGTTTTACTCACTGGGCGACGTCGATATCAACACCGTCAACTCACTCGCCCCGCTGCGCGTCGAAGCCGGAGACCTGGGCGGCTTTGACGTCGACGGCGACCTGATCCTCAACTCGACCACCGAGCCGAGCATGATCCATCACCTCGAGGTCGACGGCGGCGTCCTCCGCCTCGCCACCAGCGCCGGCGACATCAACGACAACGCCCTGACACTCCCCAACGGCGGCCTCCTGACCAACGGCGGTCAGATCGATCCCATCGACTTCAACCCCCCCGGCGGCAAGATCATCAACCTGGGCCTGTTTGAGACATTTACCGAGCCGGCGGGCGGCCCTCGTAGCCGGATCAGCATCGACGAGTTCGAAAACCAGGGCACCGTCAGCATGACCGGCGCCGGGATCAACGTCGGTTTCTCCAGCACCTTCATCAACAAAGCCAACAAGCTGTGGACCGTCAACGTCCAGGAACTGACCGGTGGGGGCAACCTCTTCTTGAACCCGCTCATCGCCCCCCGCTTCATCAACGAGCAGGACGCCACCCTCGACGTCACCACCGCCAACGGGGCCGAGGCCGCCGTCATCAGCATGGTCAACGACCAGGGCAATATCATCCTCCACACCAACAGCGTCCTGCTCGTCGGCACCGGCAACGCCGCGGACCCGGATAGACCCGAGCGCCGCAGCGAATTCAACGGCGGCACCGTACAGCTGGCCCACTACAGCAAGCTTGTCGTGGGTATTTCCGATTTCTTCCCCGCCCAACTCATCTGGACCGGCGGAGCCACCGCGATTACCAACGCACAGGAAGCCAGCGAGGAATCGATCGGCGAGGTCGTTGTCGTCGAATTTGCCACACTCACGATGCTTCGAGACGATGTCGCGCCCATCAACACCTTCGACAGGGTAAGGCTGCGCAACCATGGCACGACCAACCTCGTCTCAGACCTCTTTCCCGATCTTGCCGCAACTGCCCTGCTGCTTAAGAACGAGGCCTACGTAGTCAATGAGGTTACAGGGACAATCAACATCGAGAACGCAAGCATCAGCGCCCCAGCCGGCGAAGAGACCGAGTTCACCACGGTCGACAACCAGGGCGGCACCATCAACTTCAAGAACAACACGGTTTCCGCTATCAACGTGCCTCTGCATATCTCGAATGGCGGTGTGGTCAATGTATTATCCGGACAAGTGTTCATAGGCGATCAGTCTGCCGAGCGAAACCCCAATGCACATCTCGCCAGCGGCTTCTTCAACATCGAAGAATTTGCCCGCCTTGAATTAGTTACCCGCAACTGGTTCGATGGCACCAGCTTCGACTTCTCCGGATTGGGAACCCTCGTAATAGGCTCAGAATCCGGCAATAACGACGGAAGTATTGAAGTATCCAGCGGCACCGTCGTCCTGGACATGATCGAGGGTCTTGGCCCACTGCCGGGTGGGGTGACACTCTATGGGTCGATCGCCGGCTCAGACCAGGGGGCGGTCCACAACGATGGAATAATCGATTCGAGAGCCGGCCGGATCGGTAACCTGACCAATACCGATCTAGGGGAGATCTTTATTCTCGAACACTCATTCCGTCCCGCGGACCCGACAGTCATTACAGGAACCGTCATCAACCAGGGGTTGATCACACAAGGCAGCACCCTGATGCTGGATGACGGCACCATCGAGATACACCCCGCAGGCCGATACGAGATCCGCGGCAATGTCAATGTCTTGAACAACGGACAGCCATTTGCCAACCCCCGCATCCGCGTCGCGGGAGGCGAGCTCAAGAAAAACAGTGACGACGGCACCTCCTCAATCGATGTCCAGGTAGACCTCAGCGATGGCGGGACGGTCAAGGTCGATCCGAGCAGCGACCCCAATGCTCAAAATATCCTGGAGCTGACCAGCGGCGGGTCGGGCACGGGAGCCGGGCAATTCGTCGCCGGCGAAAACGCGTTCTTATCGCTCGACGCGGGGACCTTCACGTTTGATGGAGATTTCTCGGCGTCAGGCAACGGCGTCTTTACGCTAGGCAGCCCGAATGGTGGCAGTCAGGCCTTTCTCCAAGTCACCGGCGGTACGTTCACCACCTCGATGACAGGGCCGGGCCAGTTCATATTCGGGCCTGCAAACCAGCTTGGCGGGGGAGATGCCGCCGTCGTAATCAACGGGCAGGGGCGGTTTGTCAACACCGGCCCCGTGGATTGGCTCAGCGGCACCATCTCAGACACAGGCGGCGGGTTCCATCACGCCGGACAGGGCGAGTCGAACCTGTTTTTGATCCGCGAGGTCTTCAGCACCCCCAGGACACTGAACGGCCGGTTCATCATCGAACAGGACTCGGTCGTTGATCACACCGGCGACACGCTTGACCTCGTTGGCGGCACGATCCACAACAAAGGCACCTACCGCCTCGGTGGACAAATCACCTCGACCTCAGCCGACAACATCCTCAACGAGGGCCTGTTCAAGCTCGCCCAGGCCGCGGCCACCCGCTCAATCGACGCGAGTTTCGACAACCCGGGCACCGTCGAGGTCGTTGGCTCGAGCACCCTCAACCTCAACGGCCCCATCGCACAGCTCAGCGGCACCGTCCTAAGCGGCGGCCGATGGCTCGTCGGCGCCGCCGGCGCGATCAACCTCAACGACGCACCGATCACCCACAACAGCGCATTCGTCGAGATATTCGGCAACGGCCTGGTCGCCAACCTGCCCACCGTCCAGGGCATCGACTTCACCAACAACGGCACGCTCGCCCTCCGCCTGGGCACCAACTTCACCGCCGACCAGGCCTTTAACCAGAACGGCACGCTCATCGTTGATGACACCAGCGACGCCACCATCACCGGCGCCTTCACCGCCGACGGCGACTCGACTACCATCATCCACGGCACACTCGCCGCCGGGTCGATCAACCTCGCCGGCGGCCTCGTCGGCGGCACCGGCACGATCGTCGCCGCGTTGGTCGACAACACCGGCGGCCAGGTCGCCCCCGGCAGCTCCGCCGGCAAGCTCACCATCGACGGCGACTACACCGCCTCCGCCGACGCCCGCCACGACATCGAGCTAGGCGGCCTCATCCCCGAGACCGAACACGACCAGCTCGACGTCACCGGCGCCGCCACCATCCACGGCGCCGTCCTGATCAAACCCATCGACGACTTCACCCCCGCCGTCGGCAACACCTTCGACATCGCCACCGCCGACACCATCACCACCAACCTCGCCCTGATCCCGCTGACCGGCCCGATGTACGACGCCGCCGTCGTCAGCATCCCCGACAACCGCCAGGCCCTGCGCCTCACCGCCGCCCAGGGTGCCGAATACACCGGCATCCCCGGCCTCTGGGACGACGGGCTCAACTGGTCCACCGGCGAACTCCCCGACGCCGACGACCGCCTGCTCATCCGGATCGACACCACCGCCGCCACCGTCCAGGGCCCCGCCGCCGCCACCACCGTCGACACCCTGGTCATCGGCGACGCCGCCTCCGCCCACGCCACCACCCTCACCCTCGGCAACGGCGACATCACCGCCACCACCGCCGCCATCATCCGCGCCACAGGCCAACTCACCGGCACCGGCCACCTCATCGCCGACACCTACAACGCCGGCACCCTCACCCCCGGCACGTCACCCGGCACCATCAACATCACCGGCGACTACACCCAGCTCGACACCGCCACCCTCGAGATCGAACTCGCCGGCACCACCCCCGACACCGAACACGACGTCGTCGCCGTCACCGGCGCCGCCGCCCTCGCCGGCACGCTCGACCTCGAACTCATCAACAACTACGAAGACACCATCATCCCCTCCGACACGTTCGTCATCATGACCTACGCCACCAACAACGGCACCACCACCTTCGATACCCACGACTTCAACGCCCCGACCATCCCCGGCCTCACCCTCACCCCCACCTACAACTCGAATAACCTCACCCTCACCGCCACCGCCCTCGACGGCGACGCCAACCTTGACGGCGTCGTCGACCTCGATGATTTGGTCACACTCGCCGCCAACTTCGACACCGTGGTCACCGAACGCGACTGGAGACTGGCCAACTTCGACCACGACACCGACGTCGACGCCGACGACCTGAACCTCATGGCCGCCAACTTCGCCGGCAACCCAGACACCCTTGTCGCCATCGCAGATTCCCTCGGCGTCCAACTCACCCAACTCCCCGAGCCCGCCACCGCCACGACCTTCCTATTGCTATCGATGACACGCCAACTCCGTCGCCGATCCACCCGCGCCGCCGCGCACTGCCCAACAACAGCCTGACCCCACAACCACCACCCACTCCCCTCCGGGTGCCACTGCTGGCTTGCCCAGCAGTGCCTTGCGTCACCGACAACCCCCAACCCACCGCGCCCCACCACCCCCACCCCCAACCAAAACCCCTAAAATCCCCCCATGCACACCACCCCAACCAAACACCTCCCGCTCCTGCTCTTCACTCTCCTCCTCACCACCACCACCCACGCCCAAACCCAAAACAAATCCCACGACCTCCGCCCCCACTACACCCCAGGCCAAACCACACGCTACGAAATCTGGTCCGCCCGCCACCGCACCATCACCATGGATTTCCAAGGCCAAACCCGCTCCGTCGACACCGCCATGCAACTCGAAGGCCAACTCTCCTGGCACGTCCGCCGCGTCCGCTCCGACGGCTCCGCCGACTGCCACCTCACCTACCACTGGCTAAAAGCAACCCTCACCGACCCCGACGGCAACACCCAGACCGCCGACACCCGCCAATCAAAATCCGACGCACCCTCCGCCCACCAACTCTTCAACGCCATCGTCAACCACCCCATCGAAGTCCACGCCGCACCCGACGGCACCATCCTCGCCGTCGACTCCACCGAGCCCATCCGCCGCAAAGCACCCGACGACCTGGACCCACCCGACGACACCGACTTCCTCGAATCCGCCACCGACCTGGCCACCCTCACCGCCGCACCCGCCGCCGCCAAACCCCGCCACCGCTGGTCCGCCGACTTCGCCTGGAACCACGACATGGGCACCATGCACCACGACACCCGCTACACACTCGAATCCGTCGACAACATCGAGGGCATCCCCATCGCCACCGTCACCGCCGAAACCAAACTCGACCTCGAAGTCGACAAATCCGACATGCCCCCCGACATGCCACCCCTGCGCGTCAAAATGTCCAACGCTTCGATCACCTCACAGTTCCTCTTCGACCTCCAGCGCCACGAGCCCCTCGCCCGCCACACCATCGAACAACACACCATCCAAGCCACCATGAAACTCGACAACCACTCCCTCACCCGCACCATCGAAGAATCCATCGAATCCCAATCCCTACGCATCGCCGAAAACTAACCCCACCCCCATGCCACACCAACACCCCAACCCGCCAACACTCGCCCGCATCTCCCTCATCTTCTTCGCCATCACCATGGCCGCCGTCTTCGCCGCCCTGATCCTCCACGAAACAGGCTTGCTAACCACCTGGAACATCCGCCCCCGCGCATTCCTCTCCGTATTCGTCCTCGCCCTCAACCCACTTGGCCTCCTCCTCGCCGTGACCGCAATCATCAAACGCGAACAACCCACCAAGTTCCCCCGAGCCGCCTGCATCGGCAACGCCTGCATCCTCCTGTTCTACTTCTGGCCCGACTTCTGGACCTGACACCCACCACCGCGCCCCGCCCCGGGTGGCACTGACAAGTCCGCTTGTCAGTGTCCCGCTCCCGTACCCCACCGGCGGGTGCCTGTGGCTAAGCGAAGCGTGCCACAGCCAAGTGCTGCTTTGCCCTCCCTCACCCCCTCCGCGTGCCACTGCTTGCTTGCCAAGCAGTGCTTGCGTTACCACCCACCACCCGGGTGCCACTGACAAGTCCACTTGTCACTGTCCCGTTCCCCGCTCCCCACCCCCAAAAAAACACCCCCGCCAACGCAGGGGTGTCCCGGACTCCAATCTCAATAAACACTACCGCCCGCGCCGCCGCCGCGTCGCCGCCCCCAGCGCTCCGAGCCCCATCACCCCCAGCCCGCCCGTCACCGGTTCCGGCACGCCCGCGTCGCTGACCACGACCATCTTGTCCAGCACGACGTTGTCCAAACGAGCCAACGCGGATCCCGAGGGCGTATCTACAGCGGGCAGTGTGAACCGAAGCTCATCGATGTTCGCACCCAGCAGCGCGCCCCCCGCGACGACCGTGCTGTACGGGCCCACCCCGCCCGGCGATTGCACCGGCGAGAACACCTCCGTCCCGACCGAAGCGCCCAGCAAGAACCCTTCGATCGTGATGTCGTTGTTGCCCGCTATTACCAGATCGTCAAACTCGGCCAGGTCCATCCCGAGGAAGTTGAAAAGCTCTCCCCCCGTGGTGCTCACGACCCGCAGCACGCCCCCCCCGTCAACGTCCGCGTTCCCATCCATCACCTGCCCCGGATTGCCCTGCGGCGCCGAGCTCACGAACAGCCCGCCCGAGCCGGCCAGCAACGAATAACTGAACCCGTCCTCCACCGCCGGCCCGACGAAATTACCTAATGCGGCCCCCTCAAACTCAATCGTCACCGGTGTCGCCCACGCCGCCCCCGCCCCGGCCGACACCACCACCGCGCACAACCATCCAACAAGCTTCGCACCCATAAGAAATGACTCCGATCCATAAAAAGATTTGCGCCCACCCGCCACGACCACCGCAGCCGATGAACCCGGGTTAACCCAACAAAGACACCAGAAAGATGCCCACCGCGAACGCGGTCAAATCGATAGACCCATTATACTCAAATCACCCCCCGCGCCAACCCCTCCCCGCCAAAAAAACCCCTCACCCCCGCCGTGTGCCACTGCTGGCTTGCCCAGCAGTGCTATGGCCTCACCGACAACCCCGAACCCCCGCGTGCCCCCAACAACTCCCCCGTAGGGCAGGATTCATCCTGCCTTCAACACAGTCCCCAATCCCCCTCCCCGTGCCACCGCCGCCTCACCCGCCGGGTGCCTGTGGCTAAGCGAAGCGCGCCACCGCCAAGCGGTGCTTTCCCAACTCCCTCACCCCCGCCGGGTGCCTGTGGCTAAGCGCAGCGTGCCACAGCCAAGCGGTGCACTGCCAACCCCCTCACCCCCGCGGGTGACACCGCCGCACCACCTCGCGCAGCCGTGTCGCATCCACGTGCGTATAAATCTGCGTCGTCGAGATATTCGAATGCCCCAATAACTCCTGCACCACCCTTAAGTCCGCGCCACCGGCCAACAGATGCGTCGCGAACGAGTGGCGCAGCGTGTGCGGATGCACACCCGCCAGCCCCGCACGGTGCGCATACTTCTTCACCAACTGCCAGATCACCACCCGCGTGATCGCACGACCACTCCGCGACAACAACAAACGATCCGTCACCTTCCCCTCCCGGACCAGCTTCGGCCGCAACCCCTCCACATACCCCCGCACCGCCGCCAACGCAGGCCGACCAATCGAAACAATCCGCTCCTTGCCCCCCTTACCCATCACCCGCGCCACACCCAGATCCTCAAACAACTTGCCCATCTCCAGCTCCGCCAACTCGCTGGCCCGAAACCCGCCCGCATACAACAACTCCAATATCGCCACGTCGCGCAGGTACAACCGATCCTCCACCCGCGGAGCCGCCAGCAGCGCCTCAATATCTTTCTGACCCAGCACCCCCGGCAGCGTCTTCCACTGCGTCGGCAGCGACAACAACTCCGCGAAGTTCTCCCCCGTCACACCCGTCGAATGCAAGAACCGCCCGAACACCCGGATCGTCGCCACGTGTCGCGCGATCGAACTACTCGCCAGCCCCTTCTCATCCAGCGCCCGCACATGCCCGACAATCACCCCCAGGACCACCCCACCCCAATCCCCGATCCCCCGCTGCACAAGGTAACCCACCAGGTCCCGCAGATCCCCCGCATACGCCGCCATCGTCGCCTGCGCGAACCCACACTCCACCCGGCAATAACTCAAAAACCCCTCAACACCCGCATCAAGTTGCCGCGTCACACTCATCACACACCAGTCTACAAACGCACCCCGTAGGGTGGGCACGGCCCACCTCCCCTCGGGTGCCACTGCTTGCTTGCCAAGCAGTGCCTTGCGTCACCAACCACCACCATCCCCCCGCGGACCACCGACAACCCCGCCTCTCACTGTCCGACCACCCACCCCGTCCCGTATCATCCCAACCAAACCCCATGCCCCCAAAACCCCCAAAAACCAAATCCCCCAAGCGCCCCAAACGCATCGCCTTCATCCTCACCGCAACGGTAGGGGGGTTGCTCATCGCCCTCACCCTCGCCGAGCTCGCCCTACGCGCACAACGCCGTGCCATCGACTCCGCCGAACACCTCGACCCCGGCCTCGTCGAGTACGACCCCCAGCTCGGCTGGCGACTCACCCCCAACTGGCAAGGCCGACACACCCACTACGACTACACCGCCCACTACTCCACCAACCCCCACGCCTACCGCGGCCAACCACCCAACCCCGACACCCCGCCCAACTCCCGCCCGCGCCTCATCCTCCTCGGCGACAGCTTCACCTTCGCACTCGGCGCCAACGACGACCAAACCTTCGCACACCACCTCGCCACACGTTTCGGCCCCGACAACTACAACGCCAACCCACCCGCCGACATCCTCAACTTCGCCGTCCCCGGCTACAGCACCGACCAGCAACTACTCCAACTAAAATCGCACGCCGTCTACTCACAACCCACCCACGTCGCCATCGTCGTCTACCTCGGCAACGACATCGTCGACAACCCACTCCCATTCCCCCTACAAGCCGACCGCGCCAAGCCCTACTACGAACTCACCGACGCCGGCCTCGTCCTGCGAAACATCCCCGTCCCCCCAATCAAAAAACCCCCCGCACTACGCTCCCAAACCCTCACTTCGATAGTCCTCGGGTCCGGACAAAACGGGTCTGGACAAAACGGCACCGGCCCAAACGGGTCCGGCCCAAACGGCACCGACCCCACCGACATCATCCCGCGCCCCTCAACCCCCAGCCGTTCATTCGCCGGCCTCGAAATTGTCCGCCGCCTCACCCCGCCCACCCCCGCACCCCCCGACCTCGCCCAAACCCTCGAACGCCGCATGCACCGCCCGCTCAACCTCTTCCACGCCATCATCCACACCGCCCAATCCTGGTGCGAACAGCGCAACATCACCCTCACACTCATCCTCCTCCCAGGCCGCTCCTACCTCGACGCCCCCGACTCCATCTCCGCACAATTCCAGGAACACCAACGCCAAAAAATCACCACCCAATACGCCACCACCAACCCACCCGTCATCGACCTCGCCGCCGCACTCCGCACCCAACACCGCGCGCAAAAAACCCCCACCACCAAAACCCCTTGGTACTACCCCCACGACGGCCACCTCACCCCCCAAGGCCACACCCTCATCGCAGACTTATTAGAGCCCCGACTCCACGAAATGCTCCAACCCCACTAACCTCGGGTGCCACCACACGCCCCCCGTAGGGTGGGATAAGCGCCAGCGCATCCCACCACCGGCGTCACACAAGACAACCGTGGGACGATACGTCAGGACAATCCCAAATGGTGGGTTTCGCTTCACTCAACCCACCCTACTTGCTCCACGAAATGCTCCAACCCCACTAACGTCCAGTGCCACCGACCCCCCCCCCCCGTAGGGTGGGATAAGCGCCATCGCATCCCACCACCGCCGGGTGCCACCGCTTGCCCGCAAGCAGTGTTCTTCGTGCCCGCGTTGATTCGTTACCCCAACCCCTCCTCCGCCAACCTCCGCTCCGCGTCGATCGCCGCTGATACCCGCACGACACCTCAGTTCAGCGGTGCCTGGCCAGGAGGTAAAACCTGGATTGGAAGGTGGCGGGGGATGCGTCGTGGATTGCAACAGCTCTGTCGCGCGTCTGATTATCGATCACATAGAGTTCGTACTTGGCTTCGGGGAAGTACGAGATGATCCCATCAGCCGAACCACCGAACTTCTCAAGGCCCACTCCGATATGTACCTCTACGAAGACGTCAGGGCCGTGACTCAACGTCTCCTTGGCGCCTTCAAGCGCTTTGTGTTCAAAACCCTCGATGTCGATGAATATCACGTCAGGGTAACCATACCGCTTTGACAGCCCGTCGATCGTGATTGCGTCTACCTTAACCTGCCCCCATTCATTGGAACCATTGACAATCTGGCCGTTGAGTTGCTCGCTTATCAGGACTGTGCCGGGCTTATCGGCAACGGCTGCATGCAGCACCGTTAGGCCATCAGCGTCGTTGAGCTTACTGTTAATCTTGGCAACCCTATGGTTATGCGCACTTGCTTCGACCGCGACTACGTGACCGCCCGGCCGCACCTCGGCTAGGATCATCAGAGCGACGATCGCCTGATGGGCACCTAGATCGAAAACAACCGCTCCAGGCTTGAGTTTCCCAAGCTTAAGACACTCGATCTCTGCGAGGCTGTCCCAGTCGTGGTCATACCACCGTTCGGCCATCGGGTCGGCAAGGTGAACCTTCAAAGGCCGTCCACCATAGTGGTGTTCCACCGTGTGCCCACGGTAGTTTCGGATCAGCGACCGAACACGAAGAACCCGCAGTCTTGCCCACAGCGACTGGGGGAGGGCATGGCGAGCTATGTTCTTGATGAGTGAATATAGTGGTATCGCAACACCTCGGTAGCCCATCCAACACAAAGCCTAACGGCATATAGTGGTTGATAGTCGTCCGGTACAAACAACCCAACCCGCCTCTACAACCCCTCCTCCGCCAGCCACCGCTCCGCATCGATCGCGGCCTTGCAACCCATCCCCGCCGCCGTCACCGCCTGCCGATAAACCGAATCCGCTACATCGCCCGCCGCGAACACCCCCGCGATATTCGTCGTCGACCGATACGGATCCTTCAACTTGATATACCCCGTCTCATCCGTATCCAACTGCCCATTCAAAAACTCCGTGATCGGCGTATGCCCGATCGCGATGAACAACCCGCCCAACGCCAGCTCCGTCGCCTCCCCGCTCACCGTGTCCTTCAACTTCACCCCCGTCACCTTCTTCTGCCCCACAACCTCCTCGACAACCTTATTCCACTCGACCTTGATCTTCGCGTTCGCCTTGACCCGGTCCTGCATGATCTTGCTCGCCCGCAGCTCATCACGCCGATGAATCAAATGCACCGTGCTCGCAAACTTCGCCAGATACGTCGCCTCCTCCACCGCCGTATCCCCACCACCAACCACCCCCAAAGGCTGATCCCGAAACATCGGCAGCGCCCCATCACAAACCGCACACGCACTGACCCCGCCGCCCGACTGCGCCAGCCGCTGCTCGTTGTCCTGCCCCAACCAGTTCGCCTTCGCCCCCGTCGCGATGATCACCGAATGCGACTTCACTTCAACCCCATTATCCCCCTTCACCACAAACGGCCGCACCGACAAATCCACCGACGCCACATTCGCGAACGGCGTAAACAACCCGTGCTCGATCTCCTCGCCCGTCTTCACTCCGTTGTCCGTCACCACCCGCGTCCCGAACCGCATCGCCTGCTTAAAAAACTGCTCCATCATCGCCGGCCCGGTCACCCCCTCGGGAAAACCAGGGTAATTCTCGACATCCGTCGTCAGCATCAACTGCCCGCCGGGCATCAGATCCTTGCCCGTCGCCCGCCCCGCGAACACCAACGGATGCAGGTCCGCCCGCGCCGCATACACCGCCGCCGTCCAACCCGCCGGCCCCGACCCAATGATCGTCACCCGCTCAACCCCGCCGTTCGATTGCGCATTGGATTCACTCATAGCGCGAATTGTAACAACTAAAAATCCCCCAACCGCCCCCGCGCTCCCCCCACAACAACAACTCCCCCGTAGGGTGGGCACCGCCCACCTCCGAACCCCTCGGGTGCCACTGCTTGCTTGCCAAGCAGTGCCTTGCGCCACCAACAACCCCTGCCCCGCCGTGTCCCCTCAACACCCACCCCCCACAACAACAACAGCCGAGCCCAAAGGCTCGGCTGTCGCATGAAAAGTTCTAATTCCTCCGACTACCGACGCGGCCGAGTCTTGCGACCAACCCGTGCCGCCAACCCGCCCATCCCGATCAGACCCAGCATCGCCGTCGCAGGCTCGGGCACACCATTCGTCTGCTGCCCGTCTCCAGGACCACCGCCGCTCGGCACATCGAACGTCCCGCCGATCACATCGTTCCCACAGCCCCAGGCGATCTGGAAGTCGATGCTCTCAGGACGCGGCCCATCAATCGCCGCCAGGTCAACGCTGAACTCGTACAGCGTCGTGTTGTCTTCCCACCACGAACGGCTGCGGTTGTTCGGATTCCCATAATCATGGTCAGCCGTGTCGATGTCTTCCTGCGAAACCATCATCCCCGTCTGCACCGCCCAAGGACCAATCTCAGCCGCGATCGTCGGGTTGTTCGCATAGGCACCCTGCAGCCCGCGGGTCGTGTCGATGTCATACAGACCACCAGCCGTCAGCCCCGCGTTGCCCATCAGAGTCACCAGCCCGTAGTCAAACCCGTCAACCCCGTCCACGTTCAGCATCAGGTCACCCAGGCTGTACGTCGCACCCGCCGTCGCCTCATACTCCGAGCTCGCCACCAGCAGGAACTGCATCTCATCCCCGACCACCCGCACGTGCATCTCTTCCAGGTCGAACTGCTCGCCGGTCCGCCCACCGGGGCTCGGCACGTTGCCAACGCCGGGGTAGTTGATCGGGGCCCAGTCGTTCTGCAGGTACGAAGTCACGCCCGGTGCAATGTCCGTCACCACAACACCGTTGTCGTTGTTAACGAACGGCGTCACACCCCAGCCAACAACCTCGCCACTCGGGCTGACCGACAACGCCGTCGCGTAGTTAGCCGCAACCCCGAACACCGCCATAACGATTGTGAAGATAAACCAGCGTTTCATAACTATACACTCCAAGAAAGGAATCTCGATAGGACTCGTTGTTCGCTTACCAACCCGCGTCGCCGGCTCAACCCCTGAGCCTTATTTCTCGACGCCGCTCTCCATATAGCGACGCCCATGCCACCACCCCCATCCCCGCACCCACTCGCCCCTAAACACCTATACCCATAGCACTAACCGCCCGATTTCCGGTTGTAACGCCTGTATCAACCGCGCCGAGATTGGGTCCACGCTCAACACCCACCGCCCAACCCTGATGCACCCCCGCCACCCGCCGCGCGCACCAAAACCACAACCCGCCTGTAACGCCTGTAACTGTTATGACGCCTGCCACTCACCCAATCCGATTTGCCGCGGGAACCCACCGACGATTTCTCCCGCCTCCACCCGCCCCGAGCCGAATACAATACAGCGTCACCCGCACCCGCCCGCACTCCTTTAATAAAGGTGCACCGGCACATGAAACCACACGGCGACAATCACGCGGGCAAACCTCAAGAAAACACCGACTCCCACCTCGCCGTACGCCCACTCGTCCGCTACGTCGACGAGTCCCAAGCCGTCCTCGACGCACACATCTCACTCGGCCCCTGGTGGGACAACGCACGGGACAACACACACCCCGATCCACACGACGACCACCAACCCCTCGACGGCCCCGTCCAAGTCAAAATACGCATGGCCGCTCACACCGGCCCCTCCTCCGAAAACACCTTCGAACACACCGTCGCACTCGACCTCGACGACCACACCGGCGTCGTACGTTTCGAAGTCACCGACCCCGCACGCTGGTGGCCCGCCGGCATGGGCGACCAAACCCTGTACGACCTCGAAGTCACCGTCTCCATCGAAGACCGCGCCGTCGACCACTACCACGCCACCGTCGGACTCACCTCCGTACGACCCGCCTCATCCGAACAACCCCACCCCGACCAACCCCACCTCGCACAGCCATGGCCCGACGGCCACACCGTCCTCCTAGTCAACGGCCGTGAACGCGAGATCCAATCCGTCGTCCCCGTCGACCCCGTCGACGAACAACACCTCCTGCCCGTAGGCGGCGACAGCCTCCTGCTCGTCCGAGGCCACTTCGGCTCCGACCAGCTCTACCAAGCCGCCGACCGCGCCGGCATCCTCCTCATCCAATCCGTCCCCCCCATCAACGCCAACCGAAAAAAATCCCCCGCCCCCACACTCCAACAACAAGTCGACCGCCTCGCCGGCCACCCCTGCCTCGCAGGCTGGCTCATCCAACCCCAATCCCCCAAAGCCAACCACCTCGCTACCCAACTCCACCAACTAGACCCCACCCGCAGCATCTTCCAAACCAACCTCACCGACTAACCCACCGCCGCCTCCCCCGCCCCGTAGGGTGGGATAAGCGCCAGCGCATCCCACCTTCCCCCCTCGGGTGCCACTGCTTGCTTGCCAAGCAGTGCCTGACGTCACTGACAACCATCCCCACCCCCGAGTCAGTGTTCCGTCTCCTCGGGTGCCACTGCTTGCTCGCCAAGCACTGGCCGGGCTCCCGCCGCCTGCCACAAACCAAACCGTCCCCACCCCGCACCACCAGCCCCATCAAAACAAATCCGAACCCACCCCCTCACCCCGAACCCTCCCCTACAATCCCCCCATGCTCTCAATCTTCCTGGGCCTGACCGCCTCCAACCTCATCCTCCTCCTCACCGTCTTCGCCCTCGGGTTCGCACACAGCCTGATCGCCGCATCCCCAACCCTCCACATCACACTCGGCATCGCCGCCGGCCTCATGACCGCCTTCGCCCACCTCGCCGTCTACACCTACTTCATGGCCACCGCCCGCTGGCTACACGCCGCCACCGACAAAGCCAACCTCCCACCAAACACCTACATCCAACCCGCCCTCAACCGAAAATCACGCGCACTACGATGGTCCATGCTCGCCATCACCACCGTCCTGCTCACGATGTTCGCCGGCGCCGCCGCCGACCCCTCGGTGAACCCCTGGTGGTCTTCAACCGTCCATCTACTCATAGCCGCCATCGCCATCACCACCAACCTCCTCGCCGCACTCGTCCAATTCAAACTCATCCAGGCACAATCCAACCTCATCCGCCGCGCCCTACACGCCGTCAACCAACTCCCACCCCCACCCCAACCCGCACCCACAATAAACCCCACACCCACAACCCCCTGACATGCAAAAAACAAAAACCCCCCAACGTAGGGTGGGCACCGCCCACCATCCCACCGTCGGGTGCCACTGCTTGCTTGCCAAGCAGTGCCTCGCGTCACCGACGACCACTGACCCTCGGGTGCCATTGACAAGTCCCCTTGTCAGTGTTCAAACCACACCAACCCACCCCCGACCCGACCGCTTCCTCCGCTACGCACTGCTGCTCCCCCTCGCCCTCACCCTCCTAACCACACCCGCCGCCTGCCAAACGCAAGCCCAGGCGAGCGCAAACCCAACCACCCAACCCACCACCCAAACCGCGCCTGCACCCACCACCCAACCCACACCCACCACACTCGACCACTACCTAAACCAAATCGAAGCCCGAGCCACCCAAACCAATACCCTACGCGCCGACATACGCTACGACCGCACCCAACCCCTCGTCGGCGACCACCAACGACGCTTCGGCCGTCTCACCTACGACGCCGGCCCACCCAAACGCTTCGCCATCCACTTCGACCGCCTGCTCGTAGACACACGCCTCGACCGCGAACACCGCCACTACATCTTCGACGGCACATGGCTGGTCGAACGCTACGACGCCGACCGCCTCTTCATCAAACGCCAAATCGTCCCCCCCAACACCCACAAAAACCAACCCACGCCCGCAACGAGCCCCGACCGTAAGGGAGGGGTCCTGCGACCCCCGCTAACCCAACCCATCAACGACACCCCGCCCACGCCCGCAACACATTCCGACACCCCGCCCAGTGCTCCCCCCTCGGATGCCACACCTGGCTTGCCCAGCAGTGCTACCAACCAACCTCACTCCCACCCCAACCCCCCCGACCCCCTCGCCCTGGGCCAAGGCCCCTTCGTCCTCCCCCTCAACCTACGCAAACACGACCTCCAAAAACGATTCAACATCACCCTCATCCCCCCAACCGAATCCGACCCCGAAAATACCATCCACCTCCACCTGACCCCCAAACCTACTTTCAAAACCAACCACACCACCATCGACCTCTGGTACCACCAAGAAACTCTGCTCCCCCTCCAGGCCCGCACCACCGACGACTCCCAAAACATCTCGCTAGTGACGCTCACCAACCACCAACTAAACACCCCCATCACCCCCAACGACATCAACACCACCGAACCCACCGACCGAGGCTGGCGCATAGAAATCACCCCCTACGAACCACCCCAATAAAACGCCAACACGCCTCCCCCTTAGGGCAGGATTCATCCTGCCTTCAAAGCCGTCTGCCAGCCGCAACCCCACCATCCCACCGCGCACATTATGACACCACACCAACCCCCAGCCCCACCGAAGATCAGTTGGGAATCCGCGCTATCACTCGCGATCGTGACTGTCCCGATCCCCGTGATCCTCCCAATGATCGGCGCTACCGGTGTCCCAATCGAACAGCGCTACACGCTTGCCGACCGCTCAGTCGTGTTCATGCTGATTCTGATCGTCATCTCCGCCGCCGCCTTCATCCTCGGCATATCCGGCTTCCGTCGATCCTGCACCCCAGGCAAACTGATCGCCACCTGCTCCACCGCACTCGCGTCCGCAATCCTCTGGGGCATCATCTCCTTCTGCCTCCAAAAACTCGGGTAAACGTCATGCCAAGCCATCGCTACCCCCGGCCGGTTACCCATTAGATACTTATGCCGAACGCGAAATGCATAACGCACTCTAGTCCGTTTCCGAGGGAACCTTCCAACCCACTTTGATCGACGCGGCGATTGCTCCCGACAACGCTCCAGTGAATAAGCCGATCCACGCACCGCCTAGGAACGCAATTGTGCCGCCCGCAACCAGGCCAATAAACGAACCCAATGGAATGCCAAAGATCGGGTGAATGCCCATTAACCAAATTATTCTTCCCACCCAGAAGGGAAGCAACGCGATAGCCAGAAACCAACAGCCAACAACCTCGAAATGGCCGCTAAAAGCAACCAACCCGACCATCAGAATCCATCCCCCGATGAACTCGACGAACAATCTTATCTTTGGTGATATTTGCAACCCCCTTTGTGTCCGAGTAGGCCCGGCATCCCGCCGGGCACGTTTCCCCTCACCCCAACCCATCCACCAACCCATCCACCTGCTCAAACGTATTATAAAAATGCGGACTCGCCCGCAACCGCCCCTCACGCTGCACGATCACAACCCCCTTCGCCTCCAACCCCGCAATCACCCGCGGCAACGCCACACCCGCACCATCCCCACCCGCCTCAAATACCACAATCCCGCTCCGCTCCCCATCACCACGCGGGCTAAAAACCCGATACCCCTTCCCCGCCAACCCCGCACAAAGCCGCCCCGTCAGCGCCTCCACCCGCGCCCACACCTGCTCCATCCCCACCTCCAACAACAAATCCAAACTAGCCCCCAGCGCCAATATCCCCGGAATATTATAACTCCCCGGCTCAAACCGCCGCGCATCCTTATGAAACTCAAAACGGTAATTCCCATAATCCGAACTATCAACCATATTCATCCACCCCACAACCGCAGGCCGCAGCACCTCCGCCAAATCCCCCCGCGCATAAAAGATCCCACACCCCTCCGGCCCAAGCATCCACTTATGCCCGTCCGCCGCCAGAAAATCCACCCCCAGCTCACCCACATCCACCGGCATCACCCCCACACTCTGAATACCATCCACACACAGATACCCTCCCGCCCGATGCACCATCTCACTGATAGCCCGCAGATCAGTCCGATACCCCGACGCATACTGCACGTGTGACACCGACACCACCCGCGTCCGATCCGTCACCGCGTCACAAACATCCTCCGCCAACACCCGCCCATCCGCCCGCTGCGCCACCTCGATTAAGCGCACCCCCAGCCGCTTCAGATTCTCCCACGGGTACCGATTCGCCGGGTACTCCACATCCGTAATCACCACCTCATCCCCCTCACGCCAGTCCAACCCGTTCGCCACCATCGCGATCCCCGTCGACGTATTGGCCACAAACGCGATCTCCGCCCCCGACTCCGCCCCGATCAACCGCGCCGCCGCCTTCTTCACCTGCACGATCCGCTTCTGCCACCCCGCCCGAAAGTACGCCGCCGTCTCCGCCTGCTCCGCATACCCACGCAGCGCCGCCGCCGCTCGCCCACTGATCGGCGCCACCCCCGCATGATTAAAAAACGCCAGCCGCCCAACAATCGGAAACTCCGCCGAATAATCCATCGCACCACCTCTTACCGAGCCACGCCCCGAGTCATCCCGTGAGTCTTCTGTCATAATGCCCTCAACCTACCGCCCCAACACACACCCGCCAATCCCCACCGGCCAAACAACGCGCCGACCAGCGAGCAGAGAAAATGTTCAACACGGCAAAGAGATCTCACCCCACGCTCCGGGTGCCACTGACAAGTCCGCTTGTCAGTGCTCCAGGCGCATCACGTCCTCGAACAACCGCCCCAGCATCCCCGGCCCCCTCGGGTGCCATTGCTGGCTTGCCCAGCAGTGCCTTGCGCCACCGACGAGAAAAAACGGTCGCCGGGTGCCACTGCTTGCTTGCCAAGCAGTGCCCGGCCAAAAATCTAACAACCACCACACCCTTTCGGGTGCCACCGACAAGCGCGCTGGTCCGTCTTCCATCAACCCCGCTCCACCGAATCGCTCCGTTAGCTCTGGCAATCCTCTTCACCCTAACCCCCACCCTCCACGCCCAATCCCCCACACCCGACCCCGACCAGATCCCCCTCGCACCCGTCATCCAAAAACTCCTCGACGACCCCATCACCACCGAACCGCAGCGCCGCCAACTCGCCATCTTCCACGGCCAATACGACCGCATCCAAGACCCAACCCCAACCGAACAAGCAACCATCGCCCTCCATCGCTACGACCTCAACCACCCAACCCTCCTCAATGAAAAAACCCCCGCCCACCTACGCGCCACCGCCGCACTCCGCCGAGGCCACCCACAACAAACACTCGACCTCCTCCAACCCCCCAACCCTGCCACCACCCCCACCCCACAAACAACCCTCCTCCGCGCCCGCGCCCACCTAACCCTGGGCCAAACCCGCGACGCACTCGACACCCTCACCCCCATCCGCACCCACCTCACCAACAACACACTCACCACCGCACCCGACCTCACCGCCGCCGCACAAGCACTCTCCCTCCTCGCCACACTCGAAGCCCGCCCCGCACGCGACTACCAACTCGCCATGTCCCTCCTGGGCCGTGCCCACTCCCAACTCGACCAACTCCACTGGCCCGCCAAACTCGCCGAAGCACAACTCCTCTACGAAAAAGACAACGCACCCGAAGCCAAAACCGCTCTCCTCGAAACACTCGCCCTCAACCCCAACGCCTCGCGCGCCTGGTTCCTCCTCGGCCAACTCGCCGCCGACTCCTACAACTTCGACCTCGCCGCCCGATGCGCCGCCCAACTCCGCAACATCAACCCCGACCACCCACTCGCCGACACACTCGACGCCGACTCCTTCCTCCGACAAAAAGACACCGCCTCCGCCCTCGCCGCCATCGAAGCCGGCCTCTCACGCTACCCCGACCACCGCCAACTCATCGCACGACTCGCCGCCGCCGAAGCCCTCGCCGACTCACCCCTCAACCCCACCAACCCCGCCGCCACCTTCGCCCGCTTCGACCGCCTATCGCCAGGCCGCGCACTCGCCCACTACACCGCGGGCAAATACCTCGCCCTCGCCCGCCGATACCCCGCCGCCGCCCGCTACCTCGCCACCGCCACCGAACGCGAACCCAACTGGCCGGCCCCACGCATCGAGCTCGGCCTCCTGCACATGCAAGCCGGCGACGAACACGCCGCCGCCGCCACACTCGCACACGCCGCACGACTCGACCCCTTCAACCGCCAAGCCAAAAACCAACTCGCCCTCGCCAAAGACCTGCTCAACTACGAACAAATCCGCACCGAACACTTCATCATCAAGTTCCAACCCGGCATCGACCGCGCCCTCGCCGCCGACATGCCCGAACACATCGAAAAAATCCACCGCCGCCTCACCACCACCTTCAACCACACACCCAAAAACAAAACCCTCATCGAGATCCTCCCCGACGAACGCGCCTTCGCCGTGCGCATCACAGGCCTGCCCGAGATCTGGACCATCGCCGCGTGCACCGGCGATGTCATCGCCATGACCCCGCCACGCACCGGCCCCACCCAACGCGGCGCCTTCGATTGGCTGCGCGTCATCGAGCACGAACTCGTCCACACCATCACCCTCGACCAGACCGACTACCGCATCCCACACTGGTTCACCGAAGCCTGCGCCGTCTCCCAGGAACAATCCCCGCGCTCCTTCGCCGACTGCCAACTCCTCGCCTGGGCACTCCACCACGACAAACTCTTCGACCTCACCGCCATCAACTGGGCATTTGTCCGACCCAAAACCCCACGCGACCGCCCACTCGCCTACGCCCAGTCCGCCTGGATCCTCCAATACATCACCGAAACCCACTCCCACAACGCTGTCCTCCAAATGCTCGAACGCTTCCGCCTCGGCGACGACTCCCTCGACGCCATCACCCACGCTACAAACCAATCCCACGACGCCTTCATGCGCACATTCAAACAATGGGCCCACCAACAAGTCCGCGCCTGGGGCCTGCACCCCCAACCCCCCAATGCCGAAATAGAAAACTTCCTAACCACCACCGCCGACCCCGAATCAACAACAACCCCACTGCTCGAACAACGAGCCCGCGCCACCGACCTGCTCTCCCAAAACCCCACCCACCCCGACCTCCTAAAACGCGCCGCCGAACTAGAAATCAAACTCCTACTCACCACTCCCCCCGTAGGGTGGGTTGAGCGAAGCGAAACCCACCATCCCAACCCAAACAACTCAGATACACCAGCGGAAAAAAGGGGTCGGGAGTCATTGTTCCCTCCCGTTATCACTGATAACCCGCGTGCCATCGCCGACTCGCCCACCACCGCTCCCCGCTCTGGTGCCACTGGCGGCTTGCCCGCCACCGCTCCGCCTCCGGGTGCCACTGCTGGCTTGCCCAGCAGTGCTACCGACCAACGCCACCCCAACACTTCCAACCCCCACCCCGACACCACCCGCGCCCAACGCGCCACCCTCCGCTACGCCCACGCTCGCCCAACCGACCCCTGGCCGCACGAGCAACTCGCCGCCATCGCCCTGCGCACCCACAACCCCGATGCCGCCGTCGCCCCCCTCCAACAGCTTGATCTTCTCGAACAACAAACCGGCGACTGGTCCCACCAGCTCGCCCTGATCCACCGCGCCGCTAACCGCCTCGACCTCGCCGCCAACGCCATCGCCCGCGCCGTCCAACGCGAACCCTACAACGCCAACTACCGAGAACTCGCCGCCACCCTCGCCCTGCAAAACAACAACCCCACCCGCGCCCTCCACCACATCACCGCCGCCGCCACCCTCGAACCCACCCGCGCCATCCACCAAACCCGCCTCGCCGCCCTCCACCACCGCCTGGGCAACCCCACCCAATCCACCACCGCCGCAAAAAAAGCCCGAGACCTAAACCCCAACGCCCCCGTCCAAAAATTCCTCCCCAACGAATGATCGCACCCTCCGCTGTAGGGTGGGATAAGCGCAGCGCATCCCACCATCCCACCTTGCCAACCGATACAACCTCGCCCCGAGTGCCACTGTTCACTACCCAACCAGTGTCCGGCCAAAAACCCTCGCGCACCCGCACACCCGATCGCACCACCACCCACAACGGTTAACATGCCTTCGCCATGACCGAGACGCCAAACCCAACCGTCTGCTCACGCTGCGACAAGGTGATCCCAGTCCACCAGGTCGCCCACATCATCGGCGGCGGCAAGGTCCAGTGCACCGAGTGCTACCAATTCGTGACGGGCGCACCACCAGACCAGCGCGCAGATACCGGCGAAAAGAACAAACTCGGCTCGCTGGCGACTTTCGGCGGCTCGGATAACACCGTTGACATCGCCAGAGGGTGTGCCTGGGCGCTGTTGCAGGTCCTGGGCTGGCCCATCGCAATTATGCTGATCGTCGGTGGCCTACCCGGCGCGGCCAACAACAACGACGACGGCGCACTGCTGATCGCCGGCCTGCTGCTCATCCTCATCCTGCGGCAGAAATAAGCGAAGCCACCCCCGTAGGCCCGGCATCCTGCCGGGCACTCCACCAAGCCGGCAAGTAAAAAGTAGGGTGGGATAAGCGCAGCGCATCCCACCATCCCCACTCCCCCCGCCGGGTGGCACTGACAAGTCCGCTTGTCAGTGTCGCGATCCGGTCGCCGAGTGCCAGAGGCTAAGCCCGGTGTTCCATGGCTCGCCCCGCCGGGTGCCACTGCTGGCTTGCCCAGCAGTGCCTCCAACCTACCTATCTACAGGGTGCCACTGACAAGTCCGCTTGTCAGCGCTCTTGATTCCCTAGAACCCCAACCACCCCAACCACCCCCCCAACCCCCACCCCCACCGCATGCGCCAACGGCACCGCCACCACCCCCGCCTGCGCACTATCCACGAACACCGCCTGCCCCGTCACCACCTCAACCCCCGTCTTCAACAAAAACCCCAACCCCGCCGCACCCACTCCCACCACCACCCACCACCGCCGCGCAACCCACGCACGCCAAAACAACACAACCACCACCAACCCAAACAACGCACTATCAATCCCCGACAACCCCCGATACCCCGACATCTCCGGCAAGAAAACCCAAACCGCCCCCGACACCACCACCGCCGAAACCAAAACACAAACCCACCACCCGCGCCGCGCCACCCGCCGCGCCCACCCGCCGACAACAACCAAAACCCCCGCATCCCAAAACAAATGATCCCAGGACCAATGCGCCCAATGACAACTCACCACCCGCCAAACCTCCCCGCGCCCCACCGCCCCCCGCTCAAACCCCAACAACTCACTCAACCCCGGAACTACCCACACAACCACCGCCACCAACGCCAAACCCACCGGCGACCAACACCCGCGCACCACTCGCCAAAAAAACTCCAAACCACGAACCCCCAGACCCGTAGGCCCGGCATCCTGCCGGGCACCTCCTGACGCAACACCCACCACCGCTCTCCGCGTAGGGCGGGCACCGCCCACCATCCGAACCCACCAACCCCTACGACAACACCACCAACACCGGCAACGCCAATACCCCTGCTAACCAAACCCCATTCACCCACAGCGCCCAAAGCCGAAGCACACCCGACTCGCGATCATCAAACCGCGCAACCAACGCAAGCACAACCCCCACACTCAACAAAACCACACTACCCAACCACAGCCCCCCAACCCGACCAACCACTTCCATCGACGGGTAGTGCACATACTCATACACATTCACCGTCGCCCACACCCCCGCCGAGCACCCGACGATCAACGAACCAATCGAACACACCGACCCCATGACCAGCTCACCCCGCCACGCATCAACCGCCAGCCGAACACTATTCAACACCACAAACCCCACCGCACCAACCAACCCATACACCACCGCGCCGACTGAATGACCAAGCGCCGCGTAGCACACCCAATAAACCAGCCACCCATAAGCAGCCCACACCGCTACCCGCTTCAACCTCAACCACCTCAAACTACTCGCCGCAACAAACCCCACCCCACCAATCACAATCATCGGAACCGTTAAATCAATCTCATCCCCACCTGAATCCCGCGACGCCATAAACAACCAACTCGCCAACCACCCGACACCAACCGCCACCGGCAACCGCTTCAACGTCACCCAGCGCAACCCCAACAGCCCAACAAAACCCAACACCCCCATAAACAAACACGACTCCGCGCTCAACTCCCGCTCGAGGCGATCAGTCACCCCAAACAACAACCACGCCGCCAACCACCCCAACGCCACACCCCATTGCACCACCCGAACCCACGGGTTCCCCCAAAAACCCCGCACCCAATCCACACGCTGCGACCCACCCAAACCCTCACTAGCCTCTTGGTGATCTACCACTGCCGCACTCCGATCAGTAGCTAGGCTCCGCCCACTTCGACAACACATCAGAAACAAGGCAGGGCTCAGCCGAAGGTACACCCCGCAACCAAGCCCCGCCCTTCGCAGTCAACAATCACTTACACCAACTCACACACTCACCCCCGCGGCCGCCCCTTCCGCCGCCGAACAACAAACCCCACCACCCCAACACCCAACACCACCACCCCCGTCACCGGGTCCACCGCACCAGCACCCCCACCCCCAAAACTCAAATCCCGACTACGCGGCCGACTGCTCGTATCCGGCGATGACCCCTCACGAACCACAGCCCTGATAAAGAGGTCGGGAGTCATTGTTTCACCAGTGCTCTTGCAGCAATCTAATTTCATATCCAATAATCATTTACCCAACCTCAAACCCTGCCGCCACGGCCATCGCCACCATCCGCTCTCGCAGCGCATCGGCCACTTCCTGATGCCCCATGCCCGGATCGGGCACAAACCCCGGCCCAAACACCACCGTCGTCCGGCTGGGTTTCAAGAAATGCCACAGCATGGACTGGGTCTGCGGTGTCCCATAAATCCAAACAGGGACAATCGTTGCGCCGCTACGCTTGGCCAGCATCGACACCCCCGGCTCGAACGGTTTGAGCACCCGATCCGCACGCTGCGCCCCGCCCTCGGGGAAAATCCCGATTACATCGTTGCTGTGCAAATGCCTTAGCGTCTGTCGTAGCTGGGCCAGGTCGCTGCCATCCTGATCGACCGTGATCGGTTGGATCATCCGCCACAGCGGATCGAGCAATCGAAACCGATAACCGCTGTACATCACCCATCTTACAGCCCGCGGCACCGCCGACTGGATGATCGCCGGGTCCAGCCCCGTCGTGTGGTTCGCGGCCAGGATCACCGGCCCGCTCGATGGGACGTGGTGTCTGCCGATCCACGTAAGCCGATGCCACACCAGCGTATACGCACGACACACCCGCCACGTGGCGTTTAGCGCCCGCCCCGGATGAGGCCCAGCCGTCATCGCCACAAACAGCCCGATCGCGGACACCCCCAGTAGCAGCACCGCCGCCACGCACAGCGCCGGGATCATAAAACCGTCCGCCCCCGGCATCCGCCAGATCGCGAAATTGATCACCACGCTCGTCAGCGTGATCGCCAGATCGCGAACACCGAAAACCCGCCCCCGTATGTAGTTAGGCGTGATTAGCTGGGTCAGGGTCGCGATGCAGATCATCGCCGCGTTGCCGAAAAACCCGCACCCGAACGTCAGGACCAGGCCCACCTGATATGACCGGCTCATCGCGATCGCGACCAGGCTGCCCCCCGTGACCAGCAGGCAGGCCAGCGCGAACCACGAGGACTCCCGCCGCGTCCCGATCCACGCCACCCACAAGCTGCTCGCCAGCATCCCAATCCCCAGGGTCGCCATCATAACCGACGTCTTGCTAAGCAATTGCGATGGCTCGATCCCGTACCGATCCTTGCAGAGCGCCGCGATCGCGGCCAGCAGCGTGTGGCCGGCTGCCCAGAACAGCATGCTCAAGACGGTCAAAATCAGTACAGGCCGATGCCGCCGGATATACCCCACCGCCTCGATCAATCGCCGGATCTGCCCGGTTTTCGGCCCCGCCATGCTCCGCCCGCTCGCGCGTAACTTCAAGAAAGCGAAGAACGTCCCGCTCACCGCAAAGCACGCCACCGCTAGACCTAACCCTTGGTGTAGAGACCCCTTATCGATGATCGGCCCGCCGACCATCAGCCCGATCATCGATGCGATCACCGCGATGCCCAGGATGATTGCGTTGGCAGGCTGTAGCTGCCGCGTCGGCACGATCTGCGGAACGGTTGCCGCCTTCGCCGGACTGAAGACGGCCGCGAGCAGACCCACCGCGAAAATAATCGCGTAAACTTTCCAGTGGTGGTCACTTGGAATCATCGCCGCCGCCCCCGCCGGGGCGATCAAGAAAGCCAGTAAAAGGATCCCCGCCCGTGCCTCATCGCAGAACAGCATCAGCCACTTGCGAGGCAGCGTGTCCGCGATCCACCCCGCGACCGGCCCAAACAGCACGTAAGGCAGGAAGAAGAAGAACGACACCGATGCGGTGATGCTCGAGACCTGAGCTTCCGGCGCCCGATACCCAAGCATCGTCCACGCGGCGAGTTGGATCATCCGATCCCCGAACCCCGACGCCGCGACGCTCGACCACATCAGCAGAAAGCTGACATTGCGCCAGAGCGGCCCCGCCGCCCGAGCCTCCAACGCAACGATCGGCTTAACACCCATGGGCGAGGAGTTTATCAGATCGAACCCCCGGTGCCGGGATCCGGCACCGCCGTCACCAGGCTCGTGAAGAACTGACCGCTGCCAACCGAAAAGTTCTAGGACTGACAAATCTTACCCGTCACTTTGGGGGCAATCCGATGGCCAGATCTACCATGCCAGCCGCAACGTCCGCGATCGAAGACCAGCTCTTCGCGAGGCTGTTCGACCAGCTAGACCGCAACCAGCGCGAGCCCCGCGGCGGCGGCCGGCGCAGCAACAACCGCCTTCGATATCGCTATCGTCATGTTATTCAACTATTTGCAAATGTCGGTGACGACACGCAGCCACTGCGATCCCTCGCGGTCATCACCCGCGACATCAGCTCCGGCGGGATCGGCTTCCTCCACGACAGCGAGCTTGAGCCGGGGTCGCGGTGCGTGGTGGAACTGGTCAACGGCGATCGCCACGCCACCGCCCGAGGCCATGTCCGCTACTGCAACCCCGTCAACAGCGCGATCTACCAGATCGGGATGCACTTTGAAACGCCGATCGATCCGCTTTTGTTTGTCCGGGCACCGGATCACAACTAATTGGCAGAGAAAGTGATACCGGGATGTTGCCCGGGTCAGTTAGCCTGCTTCTGCCCGGCGTGGCTCGACTGCGTCACCAGACCCACCGCGTTGAGGAAGGATTCGCTGAGGAGGTTGACGGTCATGTCCTGGGGCAGGTAGCCGGAGATGTTCTTGAACGCTTCGGACATGTGTTTGGCAACCTCAATTCGGATAAACCCTTGCGCACCCTCGGCGGAGTAGGCGGTGAGCTTGAGGCGGGTGGCCTCGGCCTCGGCTTCGCCGAGTGCCTTGATCGCCTGGGCGTTGAGCAACGCGGCCTGCTGGTCGCCTTCCGCAATCAGGATATTGCGTTTCTTCTCGGCGATGGAGGCGAGCTCGACCTGGGCGGCGGAGGCCTCGGCGTCGAGGATGGTGCGCTTCTTCTGTGCCTCTGCCGCTAGAACCTGTTGTTCTGCCTGTTTTTGTGCGGCGAGGATGCCGACTTCTTTGTCGCGTTTGGCGTCGACGACTGCTTTTTCGAACGCGGCGCGTGCCTCGGCCTTGGCCCGCTCGGCCTCGGCCATGGCGGCTTTGGTTTCTTCGCGTGCGCGGAGCTCTTTCTGGATCGCGACCTGCCTGGCCTTGATTTGGCCGACGTAATCCTTGTCCAGGCCGATGTTTTCGATCACGAAGTTCTCGATCATGATCCCGCGGCGGAATAGCTCGCCCTCGGGGCTGGCCAGGCGGTTGAAGATGTCGGTTTGGAGCTCGACCAGGCCGGTGCCGGAGTAGGCGTCGATGGCGGTGCGGGTGGTGGCTTTGTCTTTGACGATGCGCATCAGCTCCGGGCGTAGCAGTTTTTCCTCGATCTGCCCGCGGACGGTCTGGTGGATCTCGATCACTTTGCTTTCCATCAGCCGCCAGCGGAGGTTCATGGAGATGCGCATGTCCTGGCCCTCGCGCGACTGGACGAGGTAGCTGTCGCGTTCGCGGCCTGAGGCGTAGCCGGCTCCGCTGGCGACGTCGTTCATCACAAAGACCTGGCTGGATACGTCGTACTTGAAGACGCGTTTGGTGAAGCCGGGGACGAGGATGTAGGTCTTGGGCAGGAGGGGCTCGGCGACGACGCCCTCGGACCAGGTTTCCATGACGCCGATCTCGTTGCCGTCGACGGTTTCGATGTCGACCATCAGCAGGGACACGGCGACCAGGACGATCATGATGATGCCGACGACGACCAGGCTGATCGTAGAGCGATTCATAGGTTATTTCCTTCGCATGGCGATCACCGTGCAGGCGATCAGGTAGATCAGCAACACCAAAAATATCACAGGCCAAACCATCTGGATCAGGCGTGACTTAAGAAAAAACGCCGCCACCAACACCACGATCCAAGCCAGAATCAGACCGGCGATAATATTGAAGTTGTAGATCGGCCGGCGCTTGGGGACGTACTCGATCACCTCGGGCGGGGCGTCGTTGGCGCGATCGTTTTTGTGGTCGTTTTCAGGCATCGCGGGGGTCCGGGGTGAGTCGGGGTGAGCGGTCGGGGTGAGCGGTTGGATCATACCAGAGCGGCCGCGACGTCGGCGGGGGTGGGGTTGCCCTCGAGAACGGGCTGGCCGTTGAGCATGATCACCGGGACGCGGTCGCCGTAGGCGCGAGCCAACTCGGGGTCGCCGTCGATGTTGCGCTTAGAGAGGGTAAATCGTCCGGACAAACCGGGGCGATCGAGGTGTTCGGTGACCATCGCCCACAGTCGATCGCAGAGGCAGCAGCCCGGTCGGGTTAGGAAAACCAGCGGCTCGGCGGGCTCGGGGGGCATGGTGGCAGCGCGGTCAGTCGGTGCGCTTGTCCTTCTCGATCATGGCGTAGGCGTTGTGGTTGTGGATGGATTCGAAGTTCTCGCTGATGACCTGGTACCAGGAGACGCGGTCTTCGGCTTCGAGCGAGATGGCGAGGTCGCGGACGATGTCCTCGACGAATTTAGGGTTGTCGTAGGCTTTTTCGGTGACCCACTTCTCGTCGGGGCGCTTGAGCACGGCGAAGACCTGTGTGCTGGCCGACCGCTCGGTCACGTCGAAAAGTTCCTCGATCCACATCGACTTTCCGGGGGCGAACCGCACGCGGGCCTGCACCTCGCAGCGCTGGTTGTGGGCGCCGTAGTCGGCGATTTTTTTCGAGCACGGGCACAGGCTGGTCGCGGGGACCTTGATGCCCATGATGAAGTCCTCGGCTCCGTTGATCGAGGCCTCGAAGGTCACCTGGATATCGAGCATGCCGGCGGCGCCGGTGACGGGTGCTTTTTTGTGGATGAAGTAGGGGAAGGTCAGCTCGAGGTGGGCCTCTTCGGCTTCGAGCCGCTTTTTCATGTCGTGGCAGACGGTCATGATCTGGTCTGAGCGGATCTCGCCGTGGTGTCGGTTGAGCACTTCGAGGAAGCGGCTCATGTGGGTGCCTTTTTGGTAGTGGGGCAGGCCGACGTACATGTTGACCTTGGCGACGGTGTGCTGGACGCCGCCGGTGGCGGGGCAGTTGAGGGTGATGGGGTAGGTGATGTGGCGGACGCCGACCTTGTCGATGGCAACGCGGCGTTCGTCGCGGGAGGACTGGACGTCGGGCATGACTTGAACGACGCCGGCGCGGGGTTTGGTGATCATGGTCGGCCTTCCTATATAGGACTCGGGCGGGTTCGGGTGCCGCGGCTACGGTCGATCATAGGGGTGGCGGTGGGGCTGGGCAATTAGCGATTTTGCGGCCGCGATGGGGGGTTGATCGGTTGATTGATCCGATTTGGCGGCAGGTGTTAGTTGCTTAGAACGGATGCGATCGCGGTGAGGATTGCGTCGGGCTCGCTCATGCGGCCGGGGCCGGTGGTGCGGCAGGACTGCCAGCCGTGGTCGGGGCCGACGAACCGTGCGTTGAGCAGGTCGGTGAGGGTGTTGACGTTGCGCTGGTTGATGGGGCTGGTCCACATGTCGGCGTTCATGGCGGGAGCGAGGAGCAGGGGGGTTTCGGCGGGCAGCGCGCAGGCGAGGAGGGAGACGATGTCGTCGGTGGTGCCGGCGGCGAGTTTGGCGAGGGTGTCTGCGGATGCGGGGGCGATGGCCATGATGTCGCACCAGCGGGCGAGGGCGATGTGTTGGGTTGCGGTGTTGCGGTGCTTGGACCAGGCGCTGGTGATGACCGGTGCGCCGCTGAGTGATTCGAACGTGAGTGGCGCGACGAAGCGTGTGGCGGCGCGTGTCATGGCGACGCGGACCTGGGCGCCGGCTTGGGCGAGTTGGCTGACGAGCGCGGCGGATTTGTAGGCGGCGATGCCGCCGGTGACGGCGAGCAAGACGTTGCGGCCTTGCGCGGGCGAGGGGTCGCGTGGGGTGGTGTTGGTGTCGGGAGTGTTCACGGGGCGGATCCCGGGTTGAGGTCGGGAGAGAGAGTTGGCCCGTGCGTGTGCGTGCTACTCGTCGGGTTCTTCTTCGGCATCGGGTCGGATGTCGATCTTGCCTTCGACGATTTCCTGGATGGCGATTTCGAAGTCGGTGCGGCCCTGGCGGACGACGAGCGGGCGTGCGCCTTCCATGAGTTCGCGGACGCGGTGTTGTACGAGTGAGGTGAGCTTGAATCGGCCACCGACGCGTTCGACGATGTCGTCACCTTTTAGCGCTTCGATCATGGGCGGGGTGCTCCTAACAGGGACCGGACAGTAAAGCCCATCATTATAGAGGTTGGGTGTGTCGGCAGCAACCGGTGCCCGGGGTGTGGCTTGGTGGGTGGTGAGGGGTGGATTTCGTCAGGTCGGGGGGCGGAGTTGGGGAGCTGACGGGTGGACCAGTGAGAGGTACGCGGCGTGTGGGGCGGGCATCGGTGGTGGTGCGCGTCGGGGGGTGGGGGGTGCCGTGCGAGGCGTGCTGATGTTGGTCGTTGTTGGTGCTCGCGGTTGGTGTGCGCGGGGTGACGGCGCGCGGGGCTGCGCTGTTTGAGGGGTGCGCGGTTGGTGTTGGTGGTGTTGGTTGGTTGCGCTCGTCAGTTGCGCTGTGAGCGCGCGGTGCGCTGCGTGTTTGCGTTGCGCGGCGCGCGGTTGATGGGGATTGTGTGTGGGGCGTGGGCGCTGCGCGCGGGCGCGAAATTGGTTGAACGGGGGGCTGAAGAGGCAAAAATTTAGAAAAAACGAAAATTTTTTTTTAAGGGCGGATTGGGTCGGATCGGGGTGTGTGCGCGGCGGCGCGGGGGCGCGTGCGCGGTGGGGTTGGTGTGCGCGGGTGCGGGCGCTTCGCGCTGTGTGCGTGTTGGCGGTCTGCGCGCGTAGTGGTGTGTGTGTTGCGGTTAATCGCCGAAAAAACGCGGATAAAACATCTGGAAAAGGCCTTGGTTTCGATTGGGAGTCGTTGCGGTGGTGGTTGCGCGGTCGGTTGCGCTGAGCGGGTGCGCGCGTTGGGTTGGCGCGTGGTCTGCGCGTGTGTGAATGGCGCAATCCTTGCGTTTGTCGGCGCATGAGAGGGGTTGCGCGTTGAAGTTTGCTCAAGGTGGTTAAGGTTCACGGCCGATAGAAATTGAGCCGTAACGGGATTGAAGGATTGACGGTGCTTTCCCGAGAGCGGTAAATTCCAAGCAAGCTCCGAAGGCGTCTTGAAAGGATCAAGCCATGGCGAAGAAGAAGGCAACGAAGAGGAAAGCTACCCGGAAGGTAGCGAAGAAGGCGACGAGAAAGAAGGCGACCCGGAAGGTCGCCAAGAAGGCCACGCGGAAGAAGGCCACGAAGAAAAAGGCGACCCGTAAGAAGGTAGCCAAGAAGGCGACGCGTAAGAAGGCCACGAAGAAGAAGGCCACGCGTAAGAAGGCGACGAAGAAGGCTACTCGCAAGAAGGCCACGAAGAAGAAGGCCACTCGCAAGAAAGCCACGAAGAAGAAGGCGACCCGCAAGAAGGCTACGAAGCGGCGCGCCACGCGCAGGTAGGGGCGACGGCGAGCCCGTGACCGGGCTCTGGGATAGGTGGTCCATCCTTGATCGCCTAGGCCTTGGCGGCTGAGATAGCGGGAAACCCGCTCGGCCGAGACAGCCGGTTGCACCTAACAGCAAAGCCTCGGAGCCGTATTGAGTCAGGGGCGCCCCCAACGGGGCGCCCTTGTTTTTTTGGGTTGTGCTGAGTCGGTGTGGCGTTGCGGGGCGTGGTGTTGGGCGTATGCTTTGCGTGAGTGAGAGTGGGTTGATCGACAAGGAGACTATTGATGTATCAACGTATCCGGTTGGGTTCGGCGGGCGCGAAGGGGTCGGCAGACGCGGTGGTGGTGGCGGTGTTCGATGGGGATCGGAAGTTGCCGCGGGGTTATGGCGCGCTGGACCGGAGTCTTGGCGGGGCGGTGTCGGATGCGTTGAAGCGGGCGGAGGTTTCGCTGGAGGCGGGTGCGCTGAACGCGGTGCCTATTAAGGAAGGCGCGAAGGGGGCGTCGGTGGGGGCGCGGGTGTTTGTGTTGGGGCTGGGTGATCGCGAGCGGTTCACGGATCAGGTGCTGCGGGTGGGCGCGGCGAAGGTGAGCAAGGCGGCGTGGGCGGCGCGGGCGGGTCGGATTCGGATCGAGGTGACGGGGGGGTTGGATGGGGCGACGGGGGCGGCGGAGGCGGGGCAGGCGATTGGGGACGGGTTGGCGATCGGGAACTTTGAGTTTGATCGGTTCCGTGGTGCGGGGACGAAGCCGGGTGGTGATGGTGACAGCAAGCCGCGGGCGCTGGTGGTGCGGGGTGAGGTGGCGGTGCGCAAGGGTTTGTCGTTGGGGTTGAAGGTGGGTGAGTCGGTGGCGCTTGCGCGGGAGTTGGCGGCGACGCCGCCGAATGTGGCGAACCCGGGGTATCTGGTGAGTGAGTGCCGGAAGATGGCGCGGCAGACGGGGCTGAAGTGCCGGGTGATCGACAAGAAGAAGGCGGAGCAGTTGGGGATGCGGGGGTTGCTGGCGGTGGGTGCGGCGGGGTCGCGGCCGCCTGCGTTGATTGAGTTGGAGCACAAGCCGGCGGGGGCGAAGGGTCGGCCGATCATGCTGGTGGGCAAGGCGGTGACTTTTGATACGGGCGGGTACAGCATGAAGTCGCCGGCGGGTATGGACGGGATGAAGTACGACAAGTGCGGTGGGATGGCGGTGATCGGTGCGATGCACGCGATCGCGCGGCTGGGGTTGGCGATGCACGTGATCGGGTTGGTGCCGACGGCGGAGAACATGGTGGACCAGACGGCGTATCGGCCTGGCGATATTTTGAAGATGTACAACGGTGTGACGGTGGAGGTGACGAACACGGATGCGGAGGGGCGGTTGATCCTGGCGGATGCGCTGGCGTACGGGTGTAAGCGGTATCAGCCTCGGGCGGTGATTGATCTGGCGACGCTGACGGGCGGGGTGGTGGTGGCGTTGGGCAGTCAGTGCGCGGGGGTGTTCTGTGAGGATGGGGCGCTGCGCGAGCGGTTGTATCGGGCGGCGGATCGGACGGGTGAGTTGTTGTGGCGGTTGCCTCTGTGGCGTGAGCATAAGGAGCTGCTTAAGGGGACGCACAGCGATATCGTGAACTCGGGCGGGCGCGAGGCGCACCCGATTCAGGGTGCGGCGTTTTTGAGTTACTTTTTGGATGCGAAGGATGCGGCGGGATTGCCGCGGGTTCCGTGGGCGCATATCGACATTGCGGGTGTTGCGGATGTGAAGGATGGGCATGCGCTGTATGCGAAGGGGCCGACGGGGTTTGGTGTGCGGTTGTTGGTGGATGCGGTGGCGAAGTGGAGTAAGCGGGGGTAGTGGGGGTAGTGGGGGTAGTGGGGGGGTTGGTTGGTGCGCACGGAGCGGTGGGTGGGGGCGGGTAATCTTTTGGGTTCTGCGGGGGATTAGGGCTTTTATTGCGGGTGTTTAGGCGAGGCCAGGCGGGTGTCTGGTGTTGTTGTGCGCGCGCGTGGGTCGGTTGGGCCTTTAGTAGTGGGGTTGAGGTGTGGGAGTTGGGCGGGGGTGAAACGGCGGGGGTGAAACGAAGGATGCGGACAGGCTCACCATTAGAAGCGGCGGCGGGGTTGGATGCGGGTTTGGTGGATGTGTTGATCGACCGTCACCGGAACGGTGCGGTGCCGGGGCTGTCGCGGATGTGGCGGTATTACCGGAATGAGGTGGTGGGTGAGGGGTCGGGTGGTGGGCGCGGGGGCGCGTTGGAGGTAGCGCAGGAGGATGGGCTGCCGGATCGTTTGCGGCGTGTGCCGGTGGAGGCGGGGCTGGCGGGTGCGGGGGGGACACGTCGGGAGATTGTGATTGAGAACGACATCGCGTGGCGTGTGCACACGCTGGTGGACTTTATGTTCGGCAAGCCGGTGGTGCTGCAGAGCTGTGCGAGCGATCCGGGGCGGGCGGGGTTGATCGAGCGGTTATTGCGGCGGGTGTTTGAGGTTAATGGAGGGGTTCGGTTTTTCCAGGACCTGGCGCTGCTGGGTGCGGTGTATGGGTATGTGGATGTTTTGTTGCGCGTGGATGGGGCGGGGTTGGCGTCGGGGTGCGGTGGTGGTCGCGGTGCCGGGGGGGTGAATGAGGCGGGGGTGGTTGGTGCGGCGGATCGGTTTGTGTTGGAGACGATTGATGCGCCGCGGGCGATCCCGGTGTTGGACCCGGATGATTACCGCCGGTTGGACGGGTACATCGTGAACTATCGCAAGACGCTGAACGAGCTGGATCATGGGGGGTTTTTGGATCGGGTGCGGCAGCGTGTGTTGGGCGGTGGGGCGTCGGGGTTGGGGCGGCGTCGGGTGGAGTTTACGGAGCTGTGGACGGCGGAGGGGCAGTCGGTTCAGACGGGGGCGGTGGGGCAGCGGGAGGTTGTTGAGTCGTCGGTGAACCGGTTGGGGGTGATTCCGGTGGTGCATATTCAGAATTTGCCGCAGCCGTTTTTCTATGAGGGGTTGAGCGATGTTGAGCCGTTGATCGCGTTGCAGAACGAGTTGAATACGCGGCTGTCTGATCGGGCGAATCGTGTGACGTTTCAGGCGTTCAAGATGTACCTGGGTAAGGGGATTGAGCGGTTCACGGATCGTGTTGTGGGGCCGGGGCAGATGTGGGGGACGGATAACCCGGCTGCGACGATCGAGGAGTTCGGTGGGGATGAGCGGAGCCCATCGGAGGAGGCGCATATCAATGAGGTGCGCGAGGCGATGGATAAGACGAGCGGTGTGACGCCGCTTGCGGCGGGCGTGTTGCGGAACCGGATCGGGAATCTGACCAGTGAGAACGCGCTGCGGGTGACGATGATGGGGCTGCTGGCGAAGACGGAGCGGAAGCGGGTGACGTATGGGGCGGGGATCGGTCGGATGTGTGAGTTGATCTTGCGGGCGGCGGATGTTTATGGGTTGTTCGCGACGTCGGTGGAGGAGAGGCGGGTGCGGCTGGATTGGCCTAGCCCTTTGCCGGCGGATGAGACGCAGCGGTTGAAGGATGCGAAGTTGAAGGTTGGTTTGGGTGTGCCGCGTGCGCAGGTGTTGGAGGAGTTGGGTTATGGGGATTGCGCGGTGGAGTGATGGGTTGAGTTTGGATGAGATTGAGTGCGTGAGGGGGTTGATATGAGTACGCCGGATGAGAGAGCGTTGGGCGCGGGTGAGGATGAAGGGCGTGAGGTTGAGGATTCGGGGGCGGTGACGCCTGGTGATGTGGGGGAGTTGGGGGGCGGCGAGGGGGTTTTGGAGTTGCGTGGGCGGCTGCAGGATCAGGGGGTGGAGCTGGAGCAGGCGCGGCGGATGATTGAGCGGTTGGAGAGGCGTGAGCGGATTAATGAGCTGTTGGTTGGTTCGGATGCGGTTGATCTGGAGGTTGCGCGTTTGTTGACGGAGGCGGCGGTTGAGGGGATGGATCGGCCTGACGTGCGGGAGGCGGTTGAGGATTTGAAGAGGCATAAGCCGTTTTTGTTTCGGCGTCGTGATGCGCGGGCGGGGGCGATGCCTGCGTATGAGGGGGGGGCGGGTGAGGGCTCTGCGGAGGCGGCGGCGGAGCGGGCGTCGGAATCGGGCGATCGGCGGGATTTGTTGCGGTATTTGCGTTTGCGTCGCAAGAGCACGCGCGGGCGCTGAGGGTTGATTTTTTTGTTGGCGGGGTTTTTGAACACGAAGGAGGAGTGGGATGCCATTTACTGGGAAGGCGACGTATGGGGCGGGCGCGGGTCTGCCGGAGATTGCGGAGGATGTGTCGGACATCATCGGGATTGTGAGCCCGTTTGAGACGCCGTTGTTGGACATGTTGGGGGATCCGCCTCGGAGCGCTCATAGCACGGTGCATGAGTGGTTGGAGGATGAGCTGCTGCCGAACACGGACACGGTTTCGGATGGGAGCATTGTGGACCCGGTGAACGAGACGGGTTTTGATGTGGCGAACGGTGATCGGTTCCGTGTGGGGGATCAGATCAAGGCGAAGGGTTCATCTGAGATCATGTTTGTGACGGGTGTGGCGGGGAATACGCTGACGGTGACGCGGGGGTACGGGGGGACGACGCCGGAGGCGATCGCCGATGCGATGGTGGTGAATATTCTTGGGAACGCGGCGTTGGAGGGTGAGGAACGGCCTGCGACGCGGTTTACGAATCGGGTGCGGCGGATGAACTATACGCAGATTTTCACGTCGAGCGTGGAGGTGTCGGGGTCGCAGTTGGCGGCGCGGCAGGTGGGGTTGAGCGATGAGTTGGATTATCAGAAGCAGGAACGGCTGCGTGAGATGATCCGGGATCTGGAGAGTTGTGTGGTAAACGGTGTGTCGCCTTCGAGCGCGCCGGAGGGTTCGGCGACGGTGCGTCGGTCGATGAAGGGGATCATCCCGTTTATCACGACGAATATTTTTGAGAACGGGGTTGGTGGGTTTCCGTCGGGTGATGGGGGCGGGGGTGATGAGCTCAATGAGACGCAGTTGAACACGGCGTTGCGGATGATCTGGCAGCAGTCGTCGGGGCGTGTGGACACGATCGTGGTGAATGGTTTCCAGAAGCGTCGGATCAACGGGTTTATCACGGGGTCGCGGCAGTATGACGCGAAGGATGTGCGGTACCGGGACCTGGTGAGTGTGTATGAGAGTGACTTTGGGGTTTGCCGTGTGGTGCTGAGCCGTTGGGTGCCGGACGACACGGTGCTGCTGGTGGACTCGTCGCGGATCGATGTGCTGCCGCTGGCGGGGCGGAGTTTTCACTTTAAGAAGCTGGCGTCGACGGGTGACAGCGAGGTCGGTCAGGTGATCGGTGAGTACACGCTGGAGCTACGCAACGAGGGCGCGCATGGGATGATTCATGGGTTGGCATCGGTGTAGTGGTGCGGGGTGGTGGGCTCGGTCGGGAGTGGGTTTTGCGGTTGGGAGTGGAGCGGTTGGCGGGCCTGTTGTGGGGGGCGCTGACGGTAGGAGTGGGGGTGCGTGATGGGTTTTTCAACTGATCGAGACTTGCTGGCGATCGAGCCGCATCTTTTTCGTGATGTGCCGCTGATGGGGCAGGAACGGGTGAACGTGGCGGACGGTGCGGTGTCGGGGACGACGCTGACTAGTGCGACGGGTGGGTTCGATGCGGCGCAGGTGGATGCGGGGGGTGTGGTGCTGGTTGATGGGATCGCGTGCGAGGTGTTGAGCCGGACGGATGCGAGCACGTTGGAGGTGTCGCTGGTGCGCGCGGATGTGGCGGGGGCGGGGATCGGGCCTGGGGCTGGGAGCGGGTTGTCGGTGGTGGTGCGGACGTTCGCGCCGCAGGCGGCGATGGTGTGTGAGGTGTTGATGCGCGTGTTCGGGATCGATCCGGAGGCGGGGGGGGTTGGTGAGGAGCAGGTGCTGTCGCGCGAGTTGATGCGGCGGGTGGAGGTGGTTGGGACGTTGGAGCGGGTGTACTCGGCGGCGGTGGCGCTGGTGGGTGAGAACGAGGTGGTGCAGGCGAAGGCGAGGGAGTATCGGGTGCGGTGCAATCGGATGATCCGTGAGGCGACGGTGCTGATCGATGCGGATGGGGATGGTGTCGGTGAGATCGTGCGGCGGGTCGGTGTGGGGCGGCTGCATCGGGCGTGATGGTGGGTGGTTGGTTGCGGGTGAATGATTGGGCGTGAGGGCGGGGGAGTGTTCATGGCGCGGTTTGGCGGGAAAGCGCTGTTTGATAGCGGGCCTAGTGAGGTTCGGGTGGGTGGGCTGTCGATCAGGCATGTGCTGCAGCAGACGCCGGGGGGGCGTGGGGTTCGGCTTACGCATCTGGGGCATCATGGGCGGTCGATTGTGCAGGAGGGGGTGTTGGTTGCGGACGATCGGGAGGGGGTTCGGGCGTTGGGTGCGGGGATCGAGGCGATGCTGGATGGGGTTGCTTATGAGCTGGTTGATGGTGGTGGTGTGAGTTGGGCGGGGGTTGTGATGTTGAGCTTTGAGCCGGAAGCGGTTGGGCGGGTTGGGGCGCGCTGGCGGATGGGGTATCGGGTTCAGTATTTGCAGGTTGCGCCGTAGGGCGGCGGGTGTGGGGCTATGAGTAGCGGGATCACACAAGATGTTTTTGAGCTGGTGCTGGCGGCGGGTGTGCGCGTTGGTGGTGGTGAGCATGAGAGTTTGATTCATGTTTGGTGGCGTGCGCCGGACCAGGGGGAGCGGTTGGTGCAGGTTTACGTTGATGGGCGGTTGGTTGAGGTGACGGGTGATGTGGATCAGCGTGAGGTGTGGCTGGTGGGTGATCGCGGGCGGGCGCACCGGGTTGATCTGTTGGCGGTGCCGGTGGGGGGCGTTGAGGCGATTCATGCGGAGCACGCGGGGGTGTTAGGGGATTGGGAGCCGGGGTTGGTGAGGGATGTTTGTGTGGGTTTGATCCGTGATGAGCGGTTGGCGGTGGATACGCGGTTGCGGGTGAGCGTTGATGGTGAGGGTGAGGATGCGGGGGCGATGTGGGGGCCGTTGGATCATCGCGGGGGGTTTGGGGCGCTGTTTGGTGAGGGCGGATTCGGGATCGATGCGGCAACGGGGCCGGGGCTAGGTGTGGGGGAGCTTGGGATGGGGCCGCTGGGGGTTGATGGAGAGGCGTGGCGTTGGCGTCGTGGTGATCTGGAGGCGGGGGACTATGAGGTTGTTGTTGGCGCGGTTGATCGGGAAGGGCAGCGTGCGGGGGTGGACGCGGGGCCTATCGCGGTGAGCGTTGAGGCGCTGCCGCGGGCGGGTGCGGGGCTATCAATGGACGCGGACTTTACGCTGCGCTGGGGGTAGTCGCGGGGTTGGGTTTGGTATGGAGTGAGAGGGGGTTTCGGTGAAGGAATGGTATCCCAATGACGCGAGCTTGTTGGCGCTGGGAGAGGATAGTGTTACGGGGGTGGAGTATATCCCGACGGGCAAGTCGCCGTATTTTTTGGAGTTTCGCCGGCTGGTGCAGCGTGTGCTGGCGGTGGCGGGGCGGGCGAACGACCTGCGGGTTTATCAGGATGGTGAGCTGGCGGTGGGTGTGCGCGCCGGGCGGTGCTATGTCGGTGGCGGGGCGCGGGACTACGCTGGGGTGAGCGGGTTGGCGATCGCACCGAGCGCGACGACGCAGGTATGGATGGACTCGGCGGGGGCGATTCAGTCGGGGACGGGTGGGTTTCCGGGTGATCGGACTGTGTATGTTCCGCTGGCGGAGGTGGTGGCGGACGCGACGGCGATCACGGGTGTTGATGACCGACGCGGCGAGGCGTTTTTGCAGGTTACGGATCTGGGGATGCTTGGTATTTCGTCGACGGCGGTGGAGATTGATCAGGTGATCAACGGGGTGGCGGGGACGGTGGATAGCGCGGCGTTGAATACGTTGACGGGGGGGCCGCTGAGCACGGCGGATTCGGAGCACCGTCATGTGCAGGTGATGCAGGGGGTCGACGGGGAGGCGTACTTCTCGCTGATTAATAATGATGTTGGGGCAAGCGCGAACATGGGGTTGGTGTTGAGCCTGCCGGGGCGGCTGGCGGACGACACGGTATTGATTGTTGATCCGGGTAGTGGGTATCTGACGCAGCGGTTTGATGGGGCCGCGTACCACCTGGTCGGGTCGGTGCATGTTCAGGTGCGTCACGAGGGGGCGCTGACGGGGGCCGTGTCGGGGCGGGTGGCTGGGGTGGTGGCGATCGAAGGGGTTGTGAGTGATGTGATTTTGTCGGTGGGTACGAATATCGAGAGTAGTACTTCGACGGATGGGATCGATGCGGTGGTGAAGATCAATGGTGTGGCGGTGACGACGACGAGCCCGGGGCTTAAGAGTGGTGATGGGACGGGGTTTCGCAGCACGTCGCAGGGTGATGGGGTGGCGGGGATTATCAAGACGGATGGGACGGAGGATGTCGCGCGTGGGGATGTGGTGACGGTGGATCTGAATCGGAGTGTGTCGGGTTCGGTGACGCAGGAAGCGAGCGATGTGGTGGTGTTGGTGGTGGTGCGGGCGAAGCGGCCTGAGTAGTGGGTGTTTTGGGGTGGTGAGTTGGTGGGGAAGGGGGGATCGGTGGCGAGTCAAGAGTTATTGATGGAGGAGATTGAGGCGCTGGTAGGTCAGCGACATGGGGTGAGCGGGGTGTTGTATCCGGCGAATGGGTTGCAGCCTTACTATCAATGGCTTGTCGCGTCGCTGCATCTGCTGAGTGAGTCATCGGCGGGCGGTGTGCGGGTGAGTGTGGATGAGGCGGGTGAGACTTACGTGCGGGTGAGTCCGGGGCGGGTGATGCTGCACGGGGTGGTGCTGGATTATAACGGTGGGGTTGAGGGTCTCTCGGCGTATAACAATTTGGTGGTGAATGTTTGGCTTTACGACGCGGGTGCGGGTGCGGCGGGGGTTGGTGTTGGGGCGGCGGGTTCGGGTTGGCCTGTGACGGGTCATATCAAGCTGGCGGAGGTGACGCTGTCGGGGGGGCGGATCGAGGGGGTTGTCGATCGGCGGTTTGAGGTGATGATGCGCGAGGGCGTGGGGGATGCGGATGCGGGGGCGTTTGCGCGGTACAGCATGGGGATTGATACGCAGGGTGGGGTTGGGACGCCGAGCGTTGTGTCGATTGATTTGACGGATTTGTATGGGCGGGCGATCGCGGGGGTGGATTATTTGCGGGTGCGGGTTTGCGATCAAGGGGGGTATCTGGGCGCGACGAACGCGACGATCGCGCCGGGGGTGAACACGAGCACGGTCGAGACGGTGGCGAGCGGTGTGGATCTGGTTCTGGCGAGCCATACGGATGGGCGGTACCTGGTGAGTTTGACGGACGCGGTGGCGGAGACGGTTGAGTTGCGGATCGGTGCGGCGAGTGTGTCGTCGCGGCGTGGGGAGTATCGGGCGACGTTGTTGGTGACTCATGCGTGAGGGGTGTTAAGGGTGTGGTGGTGCGCGGGTGAGGGTGTGAAGTGATTCATAAGCATGTGGATTTTGAGGTTGGGGGGTTCGGGGAGCTTGCGGGGGGGCCGGTGTTGTTGCCGGGGTTGCGTGCGAGCGTGTTGGCGGATGGTCCGTTGGCGTATTGGCGGATGGGTGAGGGGTCCGGGACGGTGATGGGTGATGAGACGGGGGATCATGATGGGGTGTATGTCGGGAGCCCGACACTGGGTGCGGGGGGTGCCGGGGCGTATGAGGACAACACGGCGGTGGTGTTTGACGGGGTTGGGTCGTATGCGGATGTCGGGACGCTGGGGGCGCTGGGATCGAATATGGCGGCGACGGGGGTGACGGTTGAGATGTGGCTGAGGACGAGCAGTACGGGGAGTATTGTTCGTCCGCTTGGTGTGCGCAACACGTCGGCCAAGCAGTTTTTGTTTGTGGGTGTCAATCAGGTGACGACGGCGCAGATGAATGGTTGGGTGGGGGTTCTGTATCGTGACGAGAGCAATAAGCGTGTATTTATGCACGCGCATATCGGGTCGGGGCTTTACGATGGGGAGTGGCATCACCTGGTGTGTGCGCTGGTGGTGAGCCCCGGGGGTGGTGAGGTTTACTTTGATAGTGTCGCGCAGGGCACGGTGGTCACGCATGACGACGGGGTTGTAAATGCGGCGAATTTTAATCAGCCGATTGGGGTCGGGTGTTACCTGGATCGGGGCAGCCCGGTAAGCCATTTTCCCGGGACGCTTGATGAGTTCGCGGTATTTGAGGGGGTGTTGTCGGCGGCGCGGGTGCGGGCGCATTATTTGGCGGGGGTCGGGGAGGTTGGGGGCTGATGGGGGTGTTGTTGAGTCAATCTGTGGCGGCGGGGTATCCGGATCGGCCTACGGGTGGTGGTGTGGGGCTGGCTGCGGCGATGGGTGGCGGTTCGGATGGTGCGTATATCGAGCACGATCTGGGTGGGGATCAGGGGGTGCTGCATGTGCGGTTCGCGTTTAGTCCGGCGACGGCGGCGGGTGGGGTGGTGGTGTTGTGTGCCGGGTTGGACTGGGGTGGGGTCGAGGTATTTCAGGTTCGGTATGACACGGTCGGGGGCGGGGTTGTTGTTGCGTTGGGGACGGGGGAGATGCTGGTCGCGGGTGCGTCGGGTGAGTTGGGTTGGCACACGGTGGAGTTGATGATTGATACGGGTGCGGGTGAGGCGGAGCTGTGGTTGAACGGGGTGTCGGTGGATACGGCGAGTGGGTCGTTCGTGGGGCTTGGGGCGCGGCGGGTGTTGTTGGGTGTGATATTTAAGGATGCGGGTGTTACGGGTGATTTGTATCTGGATGAGTGGGTGATGGCGGATGGTTATGTCGGGCCGGTGGTGGCGGCTGCGGGGGAGGTGCACGGGGGCGATCCGGCGCGGTGGTTGGTTGTTTACAACGTGAACGATGCGGAGTCGGTGCAGTGGGCGGAAGCGTACCGGGCGGCGCGGTCGATTCCGTATGCGAATCTATTTGGGGCGGATGTTGGTTCGGGTGAGGTGATTGATAGCGCGGGGTATAGCCAGTTGCGCGTTGATCTTGCGGGGTACCTATCGACGTCGGGGTTGGTTGATCAGGTGATCGGGGTTGTGGTGGGGTTTGGTGTCCCCGGGTATGTGGATTTTAGTGGGAGCGGGCCGAAGGAGCCGATCGCGGCGTTGCTGTATGACCTGAAGTCGGCGCCGCAGTTGAATCCGCTGGTGGGGGGTGGGGAGTTGGTTCGGCCAACGGTTGAGAATGTGAATGGGTTGTTGCTTGGGGCGCGGATTGATGGGCCTAGCCTGGCGGATGCGCTGGGCGTGGTGGCGCGGTCGGTGGAGATTTCGACGGATGGGCTTGGGGGTGGTGAGGATGCGGTGATCTGGTTGGATCCTTATACGGAGCCGGGGGAGGAGTTGGACCCGCTGGCGAGCGCGATGGCTGAGTGGGGGTCGGGGGTTTCGCGGATGTTGACACGGCTGGCGATCGAGTTGAGTGCGGAGTCTGATCCGCAACAAGAAGTGCAGTTTGATTCGATTGATCACGATGGGTTTTTCTGGGGGTGGTCGTCGTCGGTGCCGGGGGTGGGGTTCTTTGGTACGCCGGGTGGGCGTCGGGTGTTTTTGTTGCAGCTTTACCTTGGTGGGGCGACGGCGGGGACGTTGCGGAGTGCGGTGGCTTCGAATTGGGCGGAGGCGGCGCTGCAGGAAGGGTATGCGGCGGTGGGCGGGTCGAGTCGGGCGTATAGCAGCAGTGTGGTGCCGAGTATCGAGGCGTTTTTTGAGGCGTTGCGGCGTGGGTGGACGATCGGGGAGGCGTGGTTTTTGGCGAACGCGATATTGGGGGATGGGCTGTACTTGATCGGTGATCCGTTGATGAGGGTGCCGATGCTTCGTGAGGGATGGGATGTGTATGGGCCGTTGGATCGGCTTGAGGATTTGGATCCGTCGGCGCCGGCGGTGGCGGTTGGTGGGTTGGTGGCGGAGGCTCAACTCGAAGCGGGGTTGCGGCCTGGCGAGGGGGAGGCGGGGCTGTATGTCGTGCATCAGGTTGATGCGGACGGTCGGAGCGCGCCGGGTGCGGGGGTGATCGGGGTTCGTGTGGTGAATGGGCAGGCGGTGGAGAGGCTCGCGCGTCCGGCGTGGCCGGATTTTGATGGGTGGCCTGTTCTGGTTGAGGATGGGGTGGTGCGGGCGCGTATTGCGTGGGCGGTACCGATTGATGCGGCGAGGGTGGCGTCGGTGGAGTTGGTTGGTGAGGTCGATGGCGGGCTGGCTAGCGTGCTTGCGGTCGTTTCGATCAGCGGTTCGGTTGGCGTGATCGACACGGCGGTTGCGTTGGGGGTGGTTTCGATTCGGGTGCGTTGGCGGGTCCATGGTGTGGGGGGGCAGATGGTTGAGACAGCGTGGTCAGAGTTGGTGGAGTCGTCTAACGCAGGGGTGGGGCTGCAGGTCGTGAGCAAGATATGAGTGCGCGTACGGTGATTGGGGCGTCGTCGGGTGTCGCGGGGGGCGGCGATGTGCGGGCGATGGTTTTTGTGGATGGTGTCCCTGAGCCACGGCTGATTGTGCGGGAGGTGTCGTGGCTTGGGCGGTTGGATCGTCGTGAGGCGCATGTGGTGGTCGATGGGTCGGTCGCGGGTGGGCGGTCGGATGATCGGTGGGCGGATGCGGCGGTGGGTGTTGCGGTGCCGCTGGAGTTGAGCGGTGGGCGGGTTCGGTGGGAGGTTCTGGTGGACGGGCGATTCGATCGGTCGTTCACGGAGCTGTCGGGTGACGGGGTTGGCGATGAGGTGACGCTGGTTGATTCGTGGGCGGTGGCGCTCGAGCGGGAAATGCAGGGGTTGTGGTGGTGGACATCGCAGGGGTTGACGTTTGAGTCGCAGACGGGTGTGCGGATTGGTGGTGAATCAGGCTGGAATCGATCGGCGGAGATGGTGTTGGTCGATGGGCGTAGTGTTTACGTGTTGCAGGAGGGCGGCGAGCGGTGGACGGTGGGGGCGGCGTTGTCGATGATCGATGCGGTTGCGGGGTTGGGGCTGTCGTTGGCGCTGATTCCCAGGGAGATTGCGGGGGCGCCGTTGGTGGTGACGGTCGGGCTTGATCAGCCGTTGTCGAGGATCCTTGAGGAGATATTGGAGCCGTATGGGTTGGTCGTTCGACGGGAGCTACGGCGTGACGGCGGGCGGGTGGTTGAGCGCCGTGCGGTTCGAGGGCTTGGGACGGGGCGGGTTGTTGAGGTGACCTGGCCTGCTGGTGGGGCTCCGGGTGGGGCGGCGCTGGAGGTGGAGGATCGGTGGCGGCATCGGCGGGCGGAGCTGTGGGTCGCGAGGGCGGACGGGTGGTTGGTTGAGTCTACGTTCGCGTTACAGGGGGGTTGGGACCCGGCGTTGGATGGTGAATCGGATGTGACGTACAGCAAGTCGGGGAGTTCGGACTTCGCGGTGTACGCCGATGTGTTTCGGTTGTGGGTGTTGAATGAGGATGGTGCGTTTAGTGGTCAGCCTTATGCGCTTGGTGAGGCATTTGATCTTGGTGGGTTTTTTGAGTCGGCGGGGATGCGGGCGCAGGCGTTGCGGTTTGAGAGTGGGCTGACGCTTGAGGGGGCGGGGGCCAGGCGGGCGCCGTTGGTGGAGTTTAGTACGGATAGCGGGGCGAACTGGGGGACCTATGCGGGGGCGGCGGAGATTCGTGCGGACCGGGCGGCGGTCTATCTTGATGATGATGTGTTGGACGGGGCGTTTCTGGCGGCGGCGAAGGCTGGGACGGCGCGGATCAGGGTGACGGCGAGTCTGCGTAGTCCGGATCCGGTTGAGGAACGGCGGTGGTCGGGCAATCCGTTTCAGGGGACGGCGGTGCCGAACGTTCATGAGCTTGGAGGGCGGTTTCGATTTCAGCGGGTTGCCGAAACGAGTATCAACTATGCGGGCGTGGTGGGGGGTGTGCTGGCGGCGGGTGAAGCGGATGAGCGGATCGGGTTGGCGAGGTGGCTTGGTGATCAGATGCGGGTAAACGGTGCGCCGGGGTCGCGGGAGTCGGGGAGGGCTCGGCTTCGCCTGGCGGGAGCGAATCCGATGCTGCGCGTGGGGGACCGGGTCGTCGGGCGTGATGGTCGTGGGATTGGTGCGCACGGGGCGGGGCGAGCGGGTGATGCACGGTTGGTGACGGTTCGATCGATACGGTGTCGTTGGTCGGTGGGTGAGCAGCCTGATCACGGGATCGTGCGGGCTGGGCGGGCGACGTTGGATCAAGCGCCGTCGACGACGGTTGAACTTGCGGTGTGAGGGGGATGCAGTGTGAGGGGGAGTTATGCAGGTGGAGATGATCGATGCGATGGCGCAGTTGGGCGTGGCGGGGTTGATGGGGGTTTTGTGGGTTTGGGAACGGCTGTTGTCGCGGCGTCGGGAGCGGCAGTTGAACGAGGCTCATCGGCAGTTGATCCAGCGGCGTGAGCAGTTGCAGGTGTTGGTGAAGCTGGTGCATCGCAATACGCAGGCGATTGAGCGGTTCGAGCGGACGCAGAGCCAGCTTGCTCAGATCTTGTCGCAGGTTCGGTACGACATGCGGAAGGATGCGGCTTGAGCCGGGGGTCACGACAGAGGATTGCCGTCGGTGGTCTTGGCGCTGCGCTGCGGACTGTCTACATTGCGCGGATGGGTTGTGCGCCGAGGTGTCGTTGCGGGGCGGTTGTTGCGCTGCTTATTGGAGTGGTCGCTGGCGCGGGTTGTGTATGGAAGGGCGGGAGCGTCGGGGCGGATGCGGCCGATCAGCCTGTGAGCGGCGTTTGGTTCGCGAGGCCGGTGTCGTTGCGGGTTTATCCGTCGACGGATTTTTCTGAAGGGGCGGATGGCGCGATGCTGGTTGCGCGGATCGAGCTGGCAGATGCGATGGGGGATTCGGTCAAGGGGTCTGGTAAGTTTCGGTTGGTCTTGCTGGGGCATGAGCACGACGGTGATTCGTCGATCGGGACACCCTTGTATTCGTGGCGTGTTCCGATTCTGTCGCGTGCTGACCAATATGAACACTATGACTCGGTGACGCGGACCTATCTATTCAAACTCAAAATGGATCGTGCGTATCGAGGGGCACAGCCGCCGGTGCTGCGGGTCACTTTCACGTCTGCCCGGGGCGATCGGTTGGAGGTTGAGGATACGGTCCCTCCGCAGCATGTGAGCGGGGGGGCAGAGCCATGATCAGCCGTAGCGGCCGGTGGGGATCAGGTGTGGGTTGGGCGTGAGTTGCGAAGCGATGGATGAGGCCTAGGATGAGACCTAGCCCCTGCGGGCATTTTGTTTGCGCTGCGCCTCCTTCAGGAGGCGTTTTCGCATGCGGATTGATTGGGGTGTGATCTCGACCAGTTCGTCGTCCTGGATGTATTCGAGGCAGGCTTCGAGGGCCATGGTTCTGACGGGGCGGACGCGTGCTGCGCCGTCCTTGGACGTGGTGCGCATGTTGGTGAGTTGTTTGGCTTTGGTGAGGTTGACGGGGAGGTCTTTGTCGCGGCAGTGCTCGCCGACGATCTGGCCTTCGTAGATTTCGTCTGTGGGGCTGACAAAGAAGAAGCCGCGGTCGTAGAGTGCGTCGAGGGCGTATGCGGTTACGCGGCCGGAGTGGGTTGCGATCATGACGCCTTGAGGGCGTTGTGGTATGGGGCCGCGCATGGGTTCGTAGCGTTCGAAGACGTGGTGTACGACGGCTCGGCCCTGGGTTGCGGTGAGGAGTCGGCTGCGCAGGCCGAGGAGTGCGCGGGCGGGGATGGTGAATTCGCTATGGACGAAGCCGTCTGCGCCGGCTTTGGTGTCCATGCGGGTGAGCTCGGCGCGGCGCTCGCCGACGAGGGCCATTACGGCGCTTTGGCAGTCTTCGGGGCAGTCGACGCTTAGCAGCTCAATGGGTTCGCACTGGTGGCCGTCGATCTGTTTCATGATGGCTTTGGGGCGGCCGGCGGCGAGCTCGAAGCCTTCGCGTCGCATGTTTTCGAGGAGGATGCCGAGGTGGAGGAGGCCTCGGCCTGAGACTTCGAACTCGTCGGTTTGGCCGAACTCGACGGTGAGGGCGACGTTGGATTCGAGCTCGCGGGTGAGGCGGTCGCGGATCTGGCGGGTGGTGACGAACTTGCCCTCGCGGCCGACGAAGGGGCCGTCGTTGACGCGGAAGGTCATGGTGAGGGTCGGGTCGTCGACGGTGATCGGTGGGAGTGCTTGCGGGGATTCGGCGTCGGCGATGGTGTCGCCGATATCGACGGGGTCGAGGCCGATGACGGCGCAGAGGTCGCCGGCGGAGACCTGGGATGCATCGGTGCGGCCGAGGCCGTCGAATGCGAGGACCTTTAGCACGCGCTGGTTGGTTTGGGTTCCTTTAGCGCTGATGACAGCGACGGGTTGGCCGGGTCGGATGCGGCCGGCCATGACTCGGCCGATCGCGATTCTGCCGACGTACTCGGAGTAGTCGAGTGTTGTGACGAGCATTTGGAGCGGGCTGTCGGGCTTGACGGCTGGCGGGGGGACGTGTTCGACGATGGCATCGAAGACCACGCGCAGGTTATCGGTGGGGTGTTGCCGGTCGAGGGTTGCCCAGCCGTCGCGGGCGGAGGCGAAGATGACGGGGAAATCCATGGCGTGGTCGTCGTCGGCGTCGAGAGAGACGAGCAGGTCGAAGACTTCGTTGACGACGTGGTCGGGTCGGCCGTCGGGGCGGTCGATTTTGTTGACGACGACGATGGGGCGGAGGCCGTGCTCGAGTGCTTTTTGGAGGACGAAGCGTGTCTGTGGCATGGGGCCGTCGAAGGCGTCGACGAGCAGGAGTACGCCGTCGGCCATTTTCAGGACGCGTTCGACCTCGCCGCCGAAGTCGGCGTGGCCGGGGGTGTCGATGATGTTGATGCGGTAGGCGGTGCCGTCGGGGTCCTGGTAGGTGACGGTGCAGTTCTTGGAGAAGATGGTGATGCCGCGTTCACGCTCAATGGGGTTGGAATCCATGATCAGGCCGTGCTGGCCGCCGGCGAGTTTTTCGAGCTCGCCCTGGCGGAACATGCCGGATTGGTGCAGCATCTGGTCGACGAGGGTGGTTTTGCCGTGGTCGACGTGCGCGATGATCGCGACGTTGCGGATGTGGCTGGCGCCGGTGCTGGGTAGATCGGTTGTGCCGGGGGTCTGTGTCATTTTGGTGCGATTCGTGGGGTCGGGCGTTTTGGGTGCGGGGTCAGCCGGGCTTGGCCGGGGGCGTATGCTACGCGAATGTTGTCGGAGGGGGCCGGCGTCGTCAGGCGGGCGCGGCGGTCTGGTGTGACCGGCGGTGGGTGACGCTTGGCGGGGATTGTGTGGCGTGGTCGTAGCCGGTGCAGTGCCAGCAGGCGGCCCAGTGTCGTGGTGAGACTTCCAGGAGGGGCGGTTCGTCGGTTGAGCAGCGCGTGTCGTCGTTGACGTCGATGCACCGGGGGTGGAAGGGGCAGCCGGTGGGGAAGTGGGCGGGGTTGGGGACATTGCCGGGGATGGTCATGAGGCGGTCGTGGCGTTTGCCGAGGATGGGCATCGATGCGAAGAGGCCGCGGGTGTATGGGTGCAGGGGGTTGTCGAAGACATCGTCGACGGAGCCGTATTCGACCACGCGGCCTGCGTACATGACGGCGACGGCGTCGGCGTTTTCGGCGACGACGCCGAGGTCGTGGGTGATCAGGAGGACGGACATGCCGTGTTCGTTCTGGATGCGGCGGAGCAGTTCGAGGATCTGGGCCTGGATGGTGACGTCGAGGGCGGTGGTGGGTTCGTCGGCGAGCAGGAGTTTGGGTTTGCAGGCCAGGGCCATGGCGATCATGACGCGCTGTCGCATGCCGCCTGAGAGCTGGTGGGGGTATTCCTTGAGGCGGGACTCGGGCGCGGCGATGCCGACCTCGGCGAGCGCTTCGGCGGCGACGCGGGTTGCCTGGCCGCGGTCGATGTGTTGGTGGAGGAGGATGGCTTCGCGGATCTGGTCGCCGATGGTGTAGACGGGGTTGAGGCTGGTCATCGGCTCCTGGAAGATCATGGCGATCTGTCCGCCGCGGATGCGCTGCATCTGGCGGTCGGAGCATTTGAGCAGGTCGGTGGGTGGTTTGGCGGGGTCGGGCGTCCACCAGATGGCGCCGGATTCGTATCGGCCTGGGGGGGTGGGGACGAGCTGGAGGCTGGCCATGGCGGAGACGGACTTGCCGCAGCCTGACTCGCCGACGACGGCGAGTGTTTGTTGGGGGAAGATGCTGAGGCTGACGCCGTTGACGGCGCGGACGCGTCGGGTGGCGTCGCGGGTGACGGGGAAGCTGACGGCGAGGTTGTCGATTTTCAGCAGGGGGCGGTCGTTCATGCGTTGATGGGGTCGTGCCGGGGTTGGGTTCCCGAATAGGGGGCCTCGCCTGCGTGGTGCCGTGGGGCTAGTCCTCTTCTAACTCGTCTTCGAACTCTTCTTCGTCATCAAGTTCAACTATGTCATCTAGGTCATGTATCGCATCATCATCCTGGCGGGTCAGTGTGAGGGTGGCTTTGCCCATGGGCTCGCCGTTGGTGTACATCTCCCAAGTGGACTGGACCTGGTCGGGCGAGACGAAGTGGAAGGCGGCGCGGTGGATGTGCGGTTCGTCGTGCGACTTCATGTTGGTGCCGCCGACGAACTCGAACTGGATGCGGGTGGGGTCGTCGGATTTGGCGGCGATCAGCTTGGGTTGATTGCCGAGCGCGCAGTAGTGGGTGAGGACCAGATCGTCGCCGTCCATGTGGATGATCGAGATCATTTCGTGTTCGGTGTCGCAGAAGATGGTTTCGGAGACGGCGGTGCCGGCGGCGGTGGTGCGGTAGACGGCGACGGCGTCTTCGGTCACGCCTTCGGGGTCGTTGTGGGTGTGGGTGACGGAGCCGGTCCAGGTTCCATCGAGGAGGCGGAACGGTTCGAGTGCGGGGTGTTGCTCGGGGGCGGGTGGGCCGGCGGGGGCGGCGGGCTCGGCGGCGAGCGGGCTGGCGAGGCAGATCATCAGAAGTGCGGGGAACAGGACTGCGGACTTGCGGGGTGCTTTCGGTGACATGGTTGTCATGGGTAACTCCTTCCGATTGGGTGTTGGATCGTAACGATGGTTCGACCGCGGGGCCTGTGTGGGCGGGCCGCTTGTTGGGAGCATTATACCACGGTTGATTGGTGGTTCGGCCGCGAGGTTGGGCCGCGAGGTTGGGCCCCGAGGTTGGGCCCCTAGGTTGGGGCTTTTTTGAGGTGGGGGTCGATCGCGTCGCGTAGGGATTCGCCGACGAGGTTGTAGGCGAAGACGGTGAGGAAGATGGCCAGGCCGGGGAAGATCGCGATCCACCAGGTGAAGCCGCCGGCGGGGCTGATGGCCTGGCTAAGCATCTGGCCCCAGCTTGGTTCGTCGACGAGGCCGAGGCCGAGGAAGCTGAGGGTTGATTCGTAGAGGATCGCGGCGGCGACGCCGAAGCTGGCTTCGACGAGCACGGGCGAGACGCCGTTGGGGAGCATGTGTCTAAAGAGGATGGATCGCAGGGGCAGGCCGCAGGCGATGGCGGCTTGGACGAAGTCCTGTTGGCGGAGCTTGAGGAACTCGGCGCGGATGAAGCGGGCGTAGCCAACCCAACTGGTCACGCCGATGATGACCATCATGAGGTAGAGGTTGCGGTCGAAGAACGCGACGAAGGTTAGCAGCAGGAAGAAGACGGGGATGGCGGAGAAGATCTCGACGACGCGCATGCCCAAGAGGTCGACGATGCCGGAGAAGTAGCCCATCACGCCGCCGACGGTGACGCCGATGAACAGGGCGATCCCGGTGGCGATGAAGCCGACGGCGAGGGCGATCCTGCAGGCGTGGATCATGCGCGACATGAGGTCGGCGCCGTTTTCTTCGGTGCCGAGCCAGTGGGTTGCGCCGGGTTCGTTGAGGCGGTTCTCGGGCTGGTCGCGCATGCGGTCGGTCGGGGAGAAAGGGATCGGGGCGTAGAGGGCCCATTGGATCTCGCCGTCGGCGGTCATCGAGCGGTAGCGGTCGTACACGACGGTCAGGGGCGGCTCGATCAGTGTCACGGATAGCGGGATCAGGAGGGCGGCTGCGGCGAGCAGGGTTATCAAACGCTGCGCGGCGGAGAGGTTTTTCAGGGCGAAAACGACGGCGGTGACGGCGGTCAATCCGACGAGGATGAGGTCGGGGGCGGTGAGGTGGGCGAGCAGGGGGCTGGACCATCGCCCGTCGGCTGTGCGCATCAGGTAGGGGTGGGAGTTGGCCAGGAAGGGCGCGAAGACGGCGGCGAACGCGATGCAGCCGATCCAGAAGACGCCGAGCTTGGCGCTGGACTTGGCCAGGGTGTCTTTGATCACCGTTGCCAGGTAGCTGCGCCTGGGCGCGGCGACAGCGGCGTCGTTGGCGATGGGCGCGGTGGGGGCGGTGGCGTGGTCAGTCATAGCTGACCCTCGGGTCGGCGATTGCGTAGCAGAGGTCGGCGATCAGGATGCACACTAGCCCGATGACGCCGCCGATGAGTGTGCCGGCGAGGATCAGCTCGCGGTCGCGGGCGTTGATGGCTTCGATCGTGAGCTTGCCCATGCCGGGGATCGAGAAAATCATCTCGAGGATGACCGAGCCGACCAGGAGGCTGGGCAGGATGCTCGCAGCGACGGTGATGAGTGGGAGCAGGCTGTTGCGGAAGCCGTGACGCCAGAGGACGGTGTTGTCGTCGAGGCCTTTGGCGCGTGCTGTGCGCACAAAGTCGGCGGAGAGGTTTTCGAGCATGGCGGATCGCATGAGCTTGGAGAGGACGGCGAAGCCGCCGTAGGTGAGGCAGCAGATCGGCAGGAACAGGTGCCAAGCACGGTCGAGCAGCCAGCCGGGTATCCAGCCGTCGGGTGTGTGCGATGGGAGGAACGACATGTGGTTGGCCATGGTTGAGCTGAGGCCGCCGGCGGGGAAGAGGCGGAGGTTTTCTTCGTTGGCGACGAAACCGATCATCATGACGGCGACCCAGGGCAGTGGCAGGGACCATAGGCCGAGCAGTGTGAAGCCCGAGCCGACGTCGAAGAGTTTGCCGCGGTGGCGTGCGGCGTAGATGCCGGTGAGGATTGAGATGGCGTAGATGACGGGGGTGGTGATGAGGTTGAGCAGGAGTGTGACGGGCAGGGCCTCGCGGTAGAGGTCGATGACGGGTCGGCCTTTGGCGAGGCTTTCGCCGAGATCGGGGGCTTTGAGTGTGAGGCGGCTAAGGAGGACGCGGTCTTTGCCGGTGGCGACGTCGGCCAGGGAGCGCAGCATGAGTTGTCCGGCTTTGGTGCGGTCGAGTGGGGCGGCGCTGCGGTATTGGTCGGTGAGGTCGGCGGATGGTTGCGCGTCGAGCTGTTGGAAGAGTGTCAGGGCGTCGCCGGGGCCGTTGACGGCGGCGATGACTTTGTGCGCGCTTGGGAGTAGTGGTTTGTCCTGGAAGGATGCGATGGCGGTGGTGACGCTAATTGCCTGTTCGATGGTCAGGGGGGTTGCGTGGGGCAGGCCTGCGCGGAGGGTGTTGGCGGCCTGGTCGCGCTCGTCGGCGGGGAACTCGATTTGTGAGGAGGTGAGGAAGCCGACGGGGGAGACGCGGTTGAGCCAGCGGGCGTACTGGATGGGTAGTGGCTGGTCGAGGCCGTAGCGTTTGTTGTAGTAGTCGCGTAGGGCTTTGGCTTTTTCGGCTTCCATCTCGCCGAGTTCGTTGAGCAGGGAGCCGCCGACGCCGCCGGGTGACATGGCCATGACAAAGAACACGACGGCTGTGATGCCGATTAGCGTGGGGACCATCAGGAACAGGCGTCGGACGATATAGCTGAACATGCCCGGGGTACCCCAGCTCCTTCGCCAACGTGGGTCGGCCGGTTCTGCCACGGCAAGCCGCGCGTGCGAACCGGGCAATCGGGATCACGCGCGGCCTACTGCGTCCACCGTTGCATCGGGGCGGGCACGAACCACTCGATCCGGTCGTTTACCCCCTGGGTGACCATCTGGATGTTGTGGACGCGTTTGTCGACGAAACGCAGTGCCTTGCTGGTGAACATAAACGTGTACGGCTGATCCTCCCAGAGGATCCGGTGGCAGGCTTGCCAGAGCGGTAAGCGCTCGCTGTCGACGACGGTCTGTCGGGCCTGGTCGATCAGTTCATCGAGCTCGTGGTTGACGTAATTCATGAAGTTGTCCGAGCCCTTGCTGACCTGGGACGAGTGGAATGTCTGGCGGATGTCGGCTTCGATGGCGCCGCCGCCCCAGCCGAGCATGATGGCGTCGAAGCTTTGTTGTTGGAGGCGGTCGACGAAGACGGACCATTCGAGCGGGTCGAGTTCCATGACCAGGCCGGCGCGGGCGTAGGAGTCTTTGAGGAAGAGCACGATGCGGTCGGTGGTCGCGCTGCCGGAGGGGTAGGTGAGTTTGAAGGTGAAGGCGGTGCCGGCGGCGTCCTCGAGCACGCCGTCGCCGTCGCGGTCCTCCCAGCCGGCGGCTTGCAGCAGGGCCTTGGCTTTGGTGACGTCGTAGCGGCGGGCGTTGAGTGTCGGGTCGGCTTGGATCGAGCCGGGGGCGAACGGGCCGGTCGCGGGGGTCGCGTAGCCGAGCATTACCTCTTCGCAGATCCGGTGGCGTTCGGTCAGGAACGTCATGGCCTGGCGGACGCGCTTGTCGGCGAACTTGGTCCGCTCGAAGTTGCGGAGCTGGTTCCAACTGATGAAGCGGTAGCCGCTGGGCACGGTGTTGTAGGAAAACTGGTGTGTGCGCGCGACGACGGCTTCGTCCTTGAGCAGGCGCTCGTATTGTTCGGGCTGTGCGGCGAACAGGTCGATCTCGCCGTTACGGAACATCGTGAGGCGCGAGACGTCGTTGCTGATCTCCCGCCAGATCAGCCGTTGGAATGCGGGGCGCTCGGCCCAGTATCGCTCGTTGCGGACCAGTTCGATCAGCTTGCCGGGTGCCCAATCCGTCGGGCTGGGCATGCGGTATGGGCCGGACCCGAGCAGCAGGCCGGGGGCTTTGTTGATCTCGTCGGGTGTGTACTGGCTGTAGAAGTGTTTGGGCAGGACCACGCGGCCGCCGGCCATTGAGAGTGCGAGGTAGTGGGGCTCGCGCATGGCGAAGACGACTTCGTGCTCGCCGGTCGCGCTGCATGTGGCGATGTTGTCGTAGAAGTTGCGCTCGTCGGCGGCATCGATCTTGGGGTGGTTGAGCAACTCCCAGGTGAAGACGACGTCCTGGGCGGTGAGTGGGTGGCCGTCGGAGAAGACCACGCCGCGTCGCAGTTGAAACGTGATCGTCAGCCCGTCATCGCTGACGTGCCACGATTTGGCGATCAGCGGGACCCATTCGAGCGTGTCGGGGTCGCGGGTGATCAGTGGTTCGAGGACGTAGTTTTGGATCCGCCGGCCGTAGAGGTCTTTTGAGGTCAGGGGCGTGATCTTGGGGATGTTCGAGGCGAACGCGTCGATCAGCCAATCGCCCTGGGCGTAGCCGTCGTGTGCTTTCGCCGCACGCTGGCGTGCGAAGGGGTCGGGGTAGTTTGTGTCGGCGCCGCCGCCGGTTGTGCCGGTCGTCGGGTTGAGGCGGATGCCTTGTTCGATCAGGTCGCGCAGGGCCAGGACCTGGTTGCGCGTTTGTGATTGTTCGCCGATCAACTGCCCGACCTGCGTCTTGATCTCTTTGAGGTCCTGCCACTGGCGATCGTATTGGACCATCCCGATCCAGACGCTCGCGATCAGCGCGACGAGCAGGACGAGGATGGCCAACTCTTTGAAGCTGAATTTGTTCTCCATGGGGGTGCTCTTTGTTGATTGCGGGTGCGGCGATCCGGACGCGGTGGGGCGGTTACCCCACGGCTCGCGGGTCATACCAATCCCGCAGTGCGTCACCGATAAGGTTCAGTGACAACAGCGTTAGGCCCAACAGCGTACACGGCCAAACGATCAGCCACCACCGCACTTCGCTCCCGGTCTGGCTAAGCGCGTGTAATTCAACAACGCCCTCGGCGGCGAGGTTGCCCCAACTCGGCAGTGGTGCCTGTACGCCGATGCCGAGGAAGCTGAGGAACGATTCTTGAAGGATCGCAACCGGCACGGTCAGCGTTGTATAGACCACGATTGGGCCGATCAAATTCGGCAGAACATGGCGGGTGAGGATCCCGCGGGGGCCGACGCCACTGGCCCGTGCGGCCTCGATATAAGGTTGCTCGCGGATGCTCAGCACCTGGCCACGGATGACTCGGGCCATCGTTAGCCAACTGACGCCGCCGATCGCGATGAGGAGGGTTGTCACTTGTGCGATGCCCGGTGCCAAGTCGGCTGGGAACACGCTTGCGAATGCCGGTTCGAGCAGCGGTTGTAACGCCAGGTCGATCAGTACTACTAATAGGATGTAAGGCAGTCCGTACAAGACGTCGACCCAGCGCATCATCACCGCGTCGATGCGGCCACCCGCGTAGCCGGCGACCGCGCCCCAGCCGACGCCGATGATGACTGCGATTGATGCCGACGCCATGCCGATGCCCAGGCTGATCGCGCCGCCTAAGAGGACGCGCCACAAAAGTGATCGGCCGAGGAGGTCGGTGCCCATTGGCTCGGCCAGGCTCGGGGCGATGAGCGCGGTGGCGTCGTCGAGGCGCTGATGGTCATACCGTTGGAGCGACCACGGCAGCGACAGGAGGCAGGGGGCGGCGATGAGCAGGAGTGCGGCCGACGCTGCGTACAGCCGGGCCTGTTGCCCGGTTAGCTTGGAACGCCGGCGTTGTCGGGCGTGTGTGGTTTGTGCGTCTGAAAGAGACAAGTGTTGAGTATAGCGGCGGCGGCTAGGGAACCGCGGTAGATAGGCCGCCAATGCTCGGTCGCGATGGGGCGAGTTGGGTTCGCGTGACGGGCTTAGTGGACGTGAGTGTGCTTATCGAGTGGGTCGACCATGCCGGCTGCCTCGAAGGCGCGGTGGCGTCGGCGGCAGGCGGCGCAGGCGCGGCAGTGCTCGTCGCCGGGCATCAGGCAGGTCCATGCCAGCTTCCACGGCAGGTCAAGTTGGCCGCCGAGTTCGATTAGCTGCTGATCGGTCAGTTCCAGTAGCGGCGTGTCGACAGCGGGGACCTGGTCGTATTCCGTTTGGGCCAGGTGCTGGGCGAGCACGACCTGTTCGGTCAGCAGGGCGATGGTTTCTTCATCGCCGTTTGACTGCACCGGCCAGACGATGCGGGGGATCTCCAGCTCGATGGCCTGGACCATGGCGAGCATGAGTACGTGGACGCGCACGAGTGGTTCGCCGACGGTTTGTCCGGGCGGGTTGCCGGGGCGGCGGCCCTTGAGGCGGGGCAGTTCGAGGGTGACGAACTGTTTGATCCCGCAATACCCGGCCTGTCGTTTTGCCATCGCCAAACGGGGATTGGCTGCTGGGTGATCGTCGTGCACGTGCATCATCAGCGCGGTGGTGCGTTCGGGGACGGCCAGGGCGGTGCTGGCCGCGACGAGGCTGCGCAGGCCTCCACCGGTCAGGATGAGGATCGTCGGTCGGTCCATGCGTGTGTTATCGGTCTGGATCGCATTGGGCGTCCAAGATTGTGAAGCGGGATTGTGGTTGTGGGTGGTCCGACCGGCGCGGGGTTAGTCGTCCAAGAGAGGCTTGGATCGCGACAGCTTCCACCGCATGGGGCCGTAGATGAGCAGCCCCAATGCCAGGGACGCGGCGAAGATGATCCCTGACGCGGCCAGGCGGTGGTCCACGACCGCTTCGCGGTGGTACGCGGCGACCTGCGTGATGCTCGCCGGGTTCGGCCGCTGTGCCTTGACCGCGTCAACCTGGTGGTGGCTGACGTATACGCGGCCGAGGCGCTCGAGCACAAGCTGTGCGAAATCTCGGTCGCGGTCCTGTAGTTCGACGACGAATCGGCGCTTGTCGGTGTGGTTGGCGGTGAACGAATCCATCAGCCGTTCGCGCATGGCCGATGGCGTGTCGAACGCTCGGATGCCCATCGAGGCGAGTTGTTCGATCGTGTCCGTGAGGATCGGATCGGAGAGCATCCTCAACCGTTCTTTTTCGACCCAGATCCCGGGCGGCAAGTCGGCGTCACTCGCGTCTGCGAGCAACTGGAACTCGGTCGTAGCTCGCCAGACCGGTTGGACCGCGTACTGGGCGAGGAAGTAGCTGCCGATGGCCAAGGCCAGCGCGCACGTCGCGGCGCCGATGGCGACCCACGCGGCGTGGTGGGACGCCCACTTGTGGATCATCTCCTCCTCGGTCTTGGTCAGGTAGCTCTTGACCTCGACGAGCATGGCTTTTTGCTGTTTGTAGCCGGCATACTTCTGCTGGTAGTTTTCGATGTCGCGGTTGAGCTTAGCCTCGCGAAAGTCCAGGGCCTCGGATCGCTCGACCAGTTCGGGCGAGAGGTGTTCGGCGTTCTCGGCGTCGGCGACTCGGTTTTCGAGGTCGGTCTTGGCCTGGGCGAGTTCGGCGCGGACGCGGTCGAGTTGCTCAGACGTCTCGTCCAGTGTCTGCGACTTTTCGTCCAGTTCCTGCGATCGCGCTTCGAGCTGTTGTTGAAGCTCCTCGGTGCGCTCGCGCTGTGCGTCAAGCGTCGCTGCCTGCTCGTCGAGCGCGGCCTGCAGTTGCTGCGACTGGTCAGTCTGTGAGGCGGTGGAATCAGCGGTGGCCTTGGCGTCGGCTGCGGCCTGGGCGAGCTGCTGCTCAAGCTGGGTCTGCTGTTGTTCAAGTCGGTTTTTTTGCTGCTCAAGCTGGGCTTGTTGTTCTTCGAATTGAGCCTGTTGCTGCTCAAGCAGGGATTTTTGCTGCTCGGCCGCGGCTTGCTGTTGTTCAAGGTCTTGCTGACGGGTGTCGGCCGCCTCTCGGTTCGTTTCAAGCTCGCTTCGAAGCTGCTCCAGGCCGGCGCGCTCTTCTTCAAGCGCCGAGCGGTCCGCATCGGACACGGCTTGAGCCTCGGTATTGGCGCGGACACTATCCAACTCCGTCCGCTGCGTCTCGATCTGCTGGCGGCGCGCCGTCATAGCCGCGCGCTCTTCCTCTAACTGTGATTGCTGCTGGGCAAGCTGCTGCTGTTGTTCGACCTGCTGCTTACGCAGGTCTTCGAGCTGTTTGCGTTGGGTGTCCAGGTGGGCGCTGCGGGCGTCGTGCTCCGCGCACTGTGCCGCGAACTCGGCGTTCTTCGCGGCGATCTGTTCCTGTCGCTCGTTGAGAGTCGCCTCTTTCTCGGCCAACGCCTCCTGCTGGGACCGCAACTGTTGGCGGGTCGAGTCGAGCTCGGCCTGCAGGGCATGGACGCGCTCACGCTCGGACGCTAGTTGCGATTGCTCGGTCTCGAGCTTGGCTTGGACCTGCTCCACCTGCGCCTGTCGAGCCTCGTTGACCTGGGCTTGTTCCTGGTCGAATGCCTCGCGCTCGGCGTCGAGCTTGGCCTGTGCCTGATCGATCTCATCGCGGAGCCGGTCGGCCTCGGCCTGCTGCGATTCGGCGCGTTCTTGAGCCTTGGAACGGGCTGTGTCCAACTCGGTGAGTTGCTGCGCGAGTTGCTCGCGCTCCTGCTCGAACTGTCGGGCTCGAGAGCTGAGCTCGGCTTCCTTCTGCTGGACGTTTTGGCGGGCTTGCTCCAACTCGGCCTGCTGAGACTTGAGTTGGTCGGCCTGGGTGCGCAACTCCTCGGCCTGGTTGTCGCTTTGCTCCTTCCAGGACTTGAGCTGGCCTAGACGTTCCTCGAGGTCGTCGAGCAGGCCGGCGACCTGTTTGGCGTCGGGGATCGTGGGGGCGGTGTCTTCAGCCATGGAACGGGTGACATCATACGCGTACAGGTACTCATTTGATATCGGACTGCCGGCCGGCGAACCTAAGTGCAGGCGCGGTTTTGGCTCGCTGGTGCTTGTGCTGTCGTGTGGGTTATGCGGGCTGGCCGCGAGGCGATCCGGCCAGGGTCGGCGTGGCTGTAAGTTCTCTCACCAAAGCAGGGTAGCGGCAGCGATCGTCGATCGGAGCGGTGTGGCCGTGGTTCGCCGCATGGTGTCTGGCTCGGCCAATCAACCCCCCGCGCGCGTCCCACCTGGCCACAGCCACGTCCCTGGTTAGCGGGTAAGATCCCGATCGCGAAATCGCAACTTTATAAGGATCAAGTCTCATGGGTTCCAAGCTACAGCCGGGCCAGAAGGCTCCGCCGTTTGATCTGCCGGGTATCGATGGGCAGCGTCTGTGCTTGGCCGATCAGGTCGGGCGGGTGTCGGCGACCGTGGTTTTGTTTCTTTGCAATCACTGTCCGTACGTTCACGCGTATTTGCCGCGGCTGGTGGCGCTGCAGGATGAGTTCGCGCCCGGCGGGTCGGGCGGCAACGGCGTTCGGTTGATCGGGATCTGCTCGAACGATGCCGAGACCTATCCGCAGGACAGCTTCGAGAACATGAAGCCGTTCGCGGACGAGTGGGGTTTGAACTTCCCCTACCTGCGCGATGAGGATCAATCGGTTGCGAAGGCCTACGGGGCCGAGCGGACGCCGGAGGTGTTCGTGCTCGATTCGAAGGGCGTCTGCCGGTACGAAGGCGGGATCGATGACAATCATAAAGAGCCGTCGAAAGTCAAGATTCAGCCGCTGCGTGATGCATTGGTTGATCTGACCGCCGGGCGCGATGTGCGCACTGCCACGACGCACGCCATTGGCTGCACAATCAAGTGGAAACAGAGCTAACTAGCGATCAGCAGGGGGGGGCGCAGACGCCGGTGCTCGAGCTACGAGACCTGACGTATGGCTATGCACGGGCGCAACCGATTGTCCGTGACGTGTCGGCAACGCTCGCCGGCGGCAAAGTGTGCGCGCTGGTGGGCCCCAATGCGGCGGGCAAAACGACGTTGCTCAAGATCATCCTGGGGCAGTTGGATGCCTGGTCGGGCGGCGTCCGGGTCGGCGGTCATCCGTTGGCTTCGCTAGACCCGACGCGGCGTGCCGAGCGGGTTAGCTACGTGCCGCAGCGGTCGCACACGGGGTTTGCGTTTACCGTGGAGCGTGTTGTGGCGATGGGGCGGTTCGCGCTTGGGCGTGATGACGACGCGGTTGAGGCGGCTATTCAGGTGTGCGATCTGAGTGGTATCCGATCGGCGACCTACGCGCACCTGTCCGTGGGGCAGCAGCAGCGAGTGTTGTTGGCGCGGGCGATGGCTCAGAGTCGTGGTGGCGGGCAACTGATGCTGTTGGATGAGCCGGGCAGCGCGATGGACCTGTGGCACGTGCATCAATGCATGCGTGGGCTGCGGCAATTGGCCGCGTCGGGGCTTGCCGTGTTGGTGGTGTTGCATGATTTGAGCCTGGCGGTGCGGTACGCCGATGAGGCGTGGGTGATGGATGGCGGCGAGTTGGTCGCCGCCGGGCCCTGTGACGAGGTGATGACGCCGGGCGTGCTGGAGCCGGTATTCCGAGTGCGGATCGAGGCGCACCGGCTGCCGGGCATGGACCGGCCGGTGTTGGTGACCGATGCTGCGGACAGCGGCGCGGCGTAGCGGAGCGTTGCACAGCTAGACGGTACAATCCGGGCGAAAGAAACGAGGGCCGCCTATGGACATAATCGAGATCATCACGTGGGGCGTGTTCGCGGTGGTCATGGTGGGCAGTTGGGTGCTCAAGGGGATCAAGCACCAGAACGAGAAGCGGAACTCGCAGCAGATGTCGATCCGGCGCTCGGCTGAGATGCCGCAGATGCAGACGCGGGCGGTAAGTTCGGAAGAGCTCGCCGCGAAACGGCGTCGTCAACTGCAGGAACTCGCCCAGCGCCGCCGTGCCGCCAAGAGCGGTGTCGGGCCACAGCCAACCGCGAAGAAGGAGCCCTCGAACCTGACGATGGGCCAGCGGGCCGAGCGGGCCAAGGCGCAGGCTCAGTATCGCGCCCGAGCCGAGGCGCTCAAGCAAAAGCAGGCCCAGGAAGCCGCACTCGCTCAGCGCAAGGCCAAGGCCCAGCAAGCCCAAGCCCAACGCCAACAACAGGCCAGGGCACAATCGCAAAGAAGCCGTCAGATTCAGCAGCAGCGCGCCAAGGCCGCTGCCGCGGCGCAGCGCCGGGCCGCGTTGCCGTCCAAGCAGCGATCGCACAAGGACGCCAAACGCATCGAAGCGGAGCACCGTCAGGGTGTGGTCCACCGGCACGTCCCGGATTCGACTGCGAATGCGTATGCGGAAAAAACGGCGAGAGCCCCAGGGAAGCGGATGCGGTCGCTCCGCGAAGCGGTTGTTTTCAAAGAGATCATCGATCCGCCGCTTGCCTTGCGGCAGGACCAAACTGCTTAGCCCAACGGTACCCGGAACCTGAACGTGCCCCTGATGGACCGGATTGAGATACAGGTCGGCGATATCACCCGGCTAGCCGTCGACGCGATCGTCAACGCCGCGAATGAAACACTGCTCGGCGGCGGGGGTGTCGACGGGGCGATCCACGGTGCGGCCGGCCCACGATTGCTCGAGGCGTGCGCGGCGCTTGGCGGTTGCCCGACAGGTCAGGCGAAGATTACACCCGGATTCGACCTCGATGCGAAACACATCATCCATACCGTCGGCCCGGTCTGGCACGGGGGCGATGAGGGCGAGGCGGCATTGCTGGCGTCGTGTTACGCCGAGAGTTTGGCATTGGCGCGGGATTACCAATGCGATACGGTCGCGTTTCCCGCGATCAGCACGGGTGTGTACCGCTTTCCGAAATCGCAGGCGGCGAAGGTCGCGTTGGCCACCACTCTCGGGCATTTACGAGACAATGCCGAGCCTCGGCGGGTGATCTTTTGTTGTTTCAGTGAGGGCGATGCCGGTGTGTATCGCGAGGCGATGGCCGGGCTGTAGGTGCTTCGTCGATGCGGTCGCTACGGCGCGGTTGGGGCGGGTGAAGTCCGCGGCGTGAGCAGCTTTCGCAGGATAGCCAGGAGGGTTGGTGGTTCGAGGTATTTCGGTGGTGGACGGAAGTAGACGGTGTGGTCGTCGATGATGGTGACGCGGCCGGGGGCATCGGCGAGGGTTTGGCCGGTTCGTTTCGGCGATGCGGTCGTAAAGATCAGGTCTGATCCTTCGAGTTTGATGCGGTCGATCCCCAATGTGCATGCCGCGATGCGTACCTCGGTCAGGTCGATCAGGGCGCGCGCGGGTTCGGGCGGTGGGCCGTAGGCGTCGGTTAGATCGCGGGCCACGTTGGCTAGCTCATCGAGCGTCGCCGCGCGGCTGAGCCGGCGGTAGGCCTCGATCCGGAATTTTTCCGATGGGATGTAGCGTTTGGGGATCTGCCCGGTCAGCGGCAGTTCCAGGTGGGTGCGTGCCGGCTGCACGATCTGCTCGTTGCGCAACTGCTGGGTGGCTCGCTCGAGCAGGTGGCAATACATCTGATACCCGACGGTGGCGATGTGGCCGGACTGCTCCGGGCCGAGGATGTTGCCGGCGCCACGGATCTCCAGGTCGCGCATGGCGATTTTGAACCCGGCGCCGAGCATCGCGTACTGCTCGATCGCGCGCAGGCGGCGGGCGGCGGTGTCCGTCACCGGGCGATCCTCCGGCAGTAGCAGGTAGCAGTATGCACGGTGTTTGTAGCGTCCGACGCGGCCGCGCAACTGGTGCAATTCGGCGAGCCCGAACCGGTCGGCCTGGTTGATGAAGATCGTGTTCGCCGTCGGGATGTCGATGCCCGACTCGATGATCGTGGTGCACGCCAGGACATCGGCTTCGTGGCGGAGGAAACGGAGCATGACTTGTTCGAGGTCGCGACCCGGCATCTGCCCGTGCCCGACCGCGATGCGTGCTTCGGGGACGAGTGAGCGCAGCTCGGCGGCGACTGTGTTGAGGCTGTGGACGCGGTTGTGGACGAAGAACACCTGCCCGTCGCGGTTGAGCTCGCGGATCACTGCCTGGCGGATGCGGGCGGCGTTGTAGGGGATCACCTCTGTGACGATCGCGCGGCGGTCGAGCGGCGCGGTGGTCAGCGAACTGATGTCGCGCAACCCGAGCATCGATAGATGCAGCGTGCGGGGGATCGGCGTCGCCGTGAGTGTCAGGACATCGACGGTCAGGCGAAACCTCATCAGCTTTTGTTTGTGCTCGACGCCGAATCGTTGTTCCTCATCGACGATCACCAGGCCGAGATCCGCGAAATGGATGTCGTCAGAAAGCAGGCGGTGCGTTCCGATGACCACGTCGACGCCGCCCTCGGCCAGCCCACGCAGCGTCTGGGCAACCTGCTTGTTAGTTTTGAACCGGCTTAACGATTCAATCTTGAAAGGGTAGTCCGCGAAGCGTTCTTTGAACGTGCGTTCGTGCTGCTCGGCGAGGACGGTGGTGGGCACGAGCACGGCGACCTGCTTGCCGTACTCGACGGCTTTGAACGCGGCGCGGATCGCGACCTCGGTTTTGCCAAAGCCGACATCGCCGCAGACCAGCCGATCCATCGGTTGCGGGCGAGTCATGTCGGTTTTGAGCTGGGCGATCGCGGTGAGTTGGTCCTGGGTTTCCTGGTAGGGGAACTCGGCTTCAAACTCGTTTTGCCATGCGGTGTCGGGTGGGTAGCGGATGCCCGGTTGGCTGGCGCGTGCGGCCTGGATCCGCAGCATCTCGGCGGCGAGGTCTTTGACGGCGTCGGCTACGTCACGTTTCTGTTTGGCCCAGCGCTTGCCGCCGAGCGAACTGAGCGGTGGCTTGCCGTGGAAACCACCGATGTATTTCTGCACCAGGTCGATCTGCGTTGCGGGGACGTGCAGTTGGGCTTTGCCGGCGAACTCGAGGGTGAGGTACTCCTCGGTTTTTCCCTTGCGACGCATGGTCCGCAAGCCGGCGAAGCGCGCGATCCCGTGGTCGATGTGGACGACATGATCGCCGGGGACGACATCGAGGAAAGCGTCCTTGGCCTGGTCGCTAAGCATGCCCGAGCCGTCGCCGGGTGTGCTGTGAAACCGGCGGCGGACGTGGTAGCGGTGGAACAGCTCGTGGTGCGGGATCAGGTGGATGTGTCGGTTGTCGGGCGGGCACCACGTAAAGCCGCGGTGCAGGTAAGCGACCTCGACACCGGTGCGCGGGAGGGCGTCGGGTTGGTGCTCCGCAATCAACTCCATCAGCCTGTCGCGCTCGGCCGGCTGCGAGCAGAGGATGTGGACGTCTCGATCTGTATTGGCTGATCCGTCTAAGCCTGTCAGAGCGGTTACTTCGTTGATCGCGGCGACCGCGTCGTGATCGAAGTCAATGCACGGTTCAACCGGCCAGGTCAGGTTGCGGTCCGGGCCGGAGGCGGCGCTGTATTGGTTGACCTCGACGTGCCTGAACTGCTGCAATGTTTTGAACACCGACTGCGGCGGGTAGATGCCACGTGGGTTGGTCAGCCGTTGGAAGTAGCCGCGCGCCTGTTCGGACAGTTCCATAACCTCGTGCAGGATCGGCACGGTGTTTGGGGCCAATAGCGAGAGGATGTTGGTCGTCTGATCATCGGTCTGAAGCTGCGCGGGCGATGCGCCGACGATCTGAAGGTGATCGATCTTCAGGCCCGACCCCATGGTGTCGGTGTCGATCCGTCGGATGGATTCGATCTCATCGCCGAAGTAGTCGACGCGAACCGGTCCGGTCTCGGCGACGCCCCCGTCATGGCTGTCGCCGGTGATGCTGGCGGTGGGGTAGATGTCCACGATGCCGCCGCGCGGGGCGAAGTCGCCGGGTTGTTCGACGGCTTCGACGCGCGTGTAGCCCGAGTCGGCCAGCCAGGTCACCAGTTGCCCGGGCGGCAGATCGGCGCCGCATTGAAGCGTCAGCAGTTGCCCGGTGACAGCGTCCGGGACGGGGACGGCTTGCATCAGCGCCTGGATCGGGGCGACAAGGACATCAGGCTGCGTCGGCAGGTCGCCACTTAGCCGGGTTACCAGCGCCAGCCGCTCGGTGAGCACATCCAGGCCCAGAGCGGATTCGCCGGGCAGGCCCTCCATCGCTCCGAACCGTTTGGCGGTGAAGTCAAACCCGTTCTGCCCGAACAGCACCAGGTCTTCGAGCGCATTGTCTGCATCATCCGCGTGCGCGACGACCAGCAACAGCGGGCGGGCCAGCCGGACCGCCAACGCGCCGCAGAGGATTGACGTGCTCGACCCTCGGCTGCCTTGCACAACCGTCCGCGAGCGCGCGGCGATTCGCTCGCACAGCGCATCGGTGTGGGGCGATTGACAGATGGTCGTGAGCCAGGTCGGTGATGAAGTCGGCATCCGGTCGGCCTTTGTACCTCACCGCGAGATTTCGCGGTGTGACCCGCGCAGACCGGCGCCTAGTGTGCTTCGTCCATCTTCGGTCGCTTCGACCCGGACAGCCCCAGCGTGACCGGAACCTCATATGTACCTTCGACAGGCTGGCCGGGCTGCGGGGCGGCGATCTCGGGCACATCGTCCATGACGTGGACCATCGCGATCTCATCGCACGCCTGGTTTTTCGAGCAGCGCAAACACTCGCTCCAGACCTTGAGCGGCAGGCTCTGGCGGTCGACAACCGCGAAACCGAGTTTCGTAAAGAAATCCGCTTCATAGGTGAGGGCCATCAGCCGGCGGATCCCGAGTTGCCGGGCCTCGTGCATGCAAGCCTTAACCAACGCAGAGCCGGCTCCCGACCGTCGGCAGTCGGCGCTGACGGCAAGGGCGTAGACCTCGGCTAGATTCGCCCATACGACCGAGAGCCCGCAGACGCCGACGACGCGATCTTCCTGGCTGACCGCAACGTGAAAATCGCGGAGGTGTTCGTATAGAAACGACAACGACCGATGCAGCATGAGCCCGTACTCAGCGCAGCCGTTGACGATCTCGCCGATGGCGGGGATGTCCTTGCTCACAGCGTGTCGGATGGTGTGCATGCGGTGTCTTTGGGGGCGTGGTGTGTCGGGCATCCGGCGAGTCAGCCGCCGGTGAACGGGCATTATAGGCGGCGCCACGGCGCGGAGCGTGGTCAGGACTGACGCCCAAGAGCGGCGGTGAGTTTCGCCTCGTCCCAGACCTCGATCTTCAGCCGGTGGGCGTTGTCGAGCTTGCTGCCGGCGCGGTCGCCGGCGATGACCAGATCGGTCTTAGCCGAGACACTGGCTGTGACCTTCGCGCCGAGTGATTGGAGGCGGCGCTTGAGGGCCTGGCGATCGAAGTGCTCCAGCGTACCCGTTAACACGATCGTCTTGCCGTGAAACGGCGAGTCGGCCGGTGGTGCGGCTTTCTTGGGGGCCGTCATGTCAACGCCCAGCTTGCGCAGCTCGTCGAGGATGCGATCGCCGGCATCCTCATGCAGGAAACGGTGGACCGATTCGGCTGTGATCGGACCGATCTCGGGGATGTCCGCGAGTTGCTCGGGCGATGCGGTGAGGAGCGCGTCGGCGCTCCCAAAATGCTCGGCGAGTGTTTGTGACGCGGCGGCCCCGACGTGGCGAATACCCAGCCCGGCGAGCACGCGCGTGAGCCCTTGTTTTTTCGAGGTTTCGATCCCTGCCAAGAGGTTGGTGACTTTCTTCTCGGCCATGCGCTCGAGTCCGGTGATTTGCTCACGGTGCTGATCGAGCCGGTAGATATCAGCGAACGAGTTGAGCAGGCCGGCGTCGACGAACTGGTGCACGGCTTTCTCGCCGAGGCCTTCGATGTCCATCTGCCCGCGACCGGCGAACCAGATCAGGTGTTCGCGGACCTGAGCGGGGCAGCGCGGGTTTACGCAGCGGGTCGCGGCTTCGCCCTCTTCGCGCACCGGTGTGTGCGCACAACTTGGGCAGCTAGTCGGGGTCTTGGTCTGCGTTGACCGAGCGGGGCGTTGGCTGAGGTCAACCTCGACCACTTGCGGGATGATCTCGCCGGCTTTCTCGATCGTTACGGTGTCGCCGGCTCGGATGTCCTTGCGATGAATCTCGTCGATGTTGTGCAAGCCGGCCCGGCGGACGGTGGTGCCGGCCAGGAAGACGGGCTCGAGCTCAGCGACAGGCGTCAGCGTGCCGCCCTTGCCGACCTGCCAGGTGATCTCGTTAAGTAGCGTCGTCGCCTGTTCGGCCGGGTACTTGTACGCGATGCACCAGCGCGGGCTCTTGGCCGTGTAGCCCAGACGGGTCTGCAGGTCGTGGTGGTCGACCTTCACCACAACACCGTCAGTTTGGTAGCCGAGGGTGGTGCGGGCGCGCTCGAACGACTCGATATACGCCCACACTTCATCCGGGCCGGCACAGGTTTTTGCCAGCGGGCTCGTGGGCAGACCCCAGGTGCGGATTGCATTGAGGAACCCGCTGTGGGATTCGAATCGATCAGGTTCGGCTTGGCCTCGCCCATGAGCAATCATCCGTAGGCCGCGTGCGGCCACGGCGCGCGGATTGAGTTGCTTCAGGGTGCCGGCGGTCGCGTTGCGCGCGTTAGCGAACGGTTCTTCGCCCTCATCCGTGCGCTGCCGATTGATGCGATCGAACTCGGCATTCGGGATGAACACCTCGCCGCGCACTTCGAGGATCTGCGGCGGTGCCGAGCCCCGCCCCGCGTCGAGTCTGAGCGGAACACTGCGGATCGTTCGCACGTTCGCCGTGATGTCATCGCCGCGCCGCCCATCACCGCGGCTTAGCGCTTGCACCAACAACCCGTTCTCGTATCGCAGGCTCACCGCGACGCCGTCGACCTTGGGCTCAACCGCATACTCGGGCGTCGGCTGGGGGGCTTCGGCCGCACCCTCATCGTCCTGATCGCGGGCAAGGCCCTTTACCACCCGTTCGTGCCAAGCCGTCAGCTCGCCACGATCGTAGGTGTTGTCGATGCTGTACATCGGCTGTGCGTGCGCGACGGTCTTGAACCCCTCGATGGGCTCGCCGCCGACACGCTGGGTCGGGGAATCGGGCGTGATCAGATTGGGGTGGCGGGCTTCGAGCTCGGTGAGTTCGGCCAGCAGGGCATCGAACTGGCGATCAGTAATCTCGGGCGCAGCATCAACGTAATACGATCGATTGTGTTGATCGATTTGCGCCCGCAGGTCAGCGATCCGCTTGGCGTCACGAGTCATGGCCGGATGTTAACGAGTTGCCGGCCGGGCCGGTCTGCGAAATGGGTCACCGCGAGACTAAGACCGCAACGCCCGCTCGAGTGCTTGCTTGGCTGCGGGGTGATCGGCCTTTTGAATCATGCGCTTGATCATACCGGCCTGATTCTGCCGCTTGGCAGTGCGCACTAGCTCAAGCAGGTGGCGGTCACGGTCCCGGGCGAACCGGCGGAACGCCTGCTCCAACTCGTGGCGGGTGTGGTGTGTCAGCGGGTCGTTGTGACCGGTCTGAGCGACAGCCCAGTCGAGCAGGCCGCGGGCACTGGGCGTGGCGTTGGCCTGGTTGCCGTTGGCCTCCTGGAACCGGTAGCTGTCCGTGGTCGCATTGAGCCGCACGTCGAGCGTTACGAACGGATCGGAAAACGCGGCCGGGAGCGACCACAACTCGTTGCCGCTGTCTTTGGATGACAGTGACGCCAGCCAGCCCTGGTCGTTGGCCGGTGGTGTCATCGAGGGTGTGTTTGCTTTAGACATGTGTGTGGTGACCCCTTTGGGTATGAGTGTTGCGATCCCGGTGTTGATGGTGACCCGTCGGTGATTGGCGAACGTGACGACGACGCGCTGAACTCGTTGCCCGTCGTGCTCGACCGCGTCGGCCTGATCGACCACGCCGTCGCCCCATTCCGGCCGCTTGCCGTGTGTCACAACATCGCCACGCTTGAGCGTTACGCCAGCCCCCATGATCTGCGGATCCGAACGTTGTTGAGTCGTATCAGAAGAAATCCAAGTTTCAGGCTGTGAGACCTGGGCGTGAGCTTAGCACGGTTGTACCGCAAGCCAAAGCTGCGCGTTGGTGTAACCGATGGCCGCTGGCCGAGCCACACACCGAGTCAGGATGAAAATCGTGTCATGCGGGCGGCTGAACGCTCCACGCTCACCACCCGATGCCTTAGAAGGCTTGTACATTATACGCGAATTGCAAGCGAGAGGAAACCCCCCAAGGGCAAATTCTTCGCGATGAGCCTTTCACGCCAGCCTGGAGCCCCGCGCAGCGGCGAGCTTTGCTGGTCTCAAGAGCCGTGCCATGTCTAGCAATACCGAACGCCTACAGCGGCTCCGCGATCAGGCCCGCGCCTTGCCGAAGGTGCCCGGCGTGTATCTGATGAAAGACGCCAAGGGGCGGGTGATCTACGTCGGCAAAGCAGCCACGCTACCGGACCGCGTCGGCGGATACTTTGTGCCCTCGGCCAACCTTGGCCCGAAGAAGCAGCCGATGCTCGACCTGGTCGAGAGCTTCGACACGATCGAATGCGAGGGTGAGTGGGAGGCCCTGCTTACCGAGAACCGGCTGATCAAGGACCTGCACCCGCGGTTCAACGCCCGCCTCACCGACGACAAAACGTTTCCATATCTGGTGATCACGACGCGCGATGATTTCCCGGGCGTGTTCATCACGCGCGAGCCGGCCGCACCGGAGTATCGCGGGGCCAAGGTGCTTGGCCCATTCACGAGCGTGTATGCGCTACGCGAATCGATTCAGTTGCTCCAGCGTGTGTTCCGCTTCCGCACCTGCACCCTCGACATCCGCGGCGACGACGAAACCCGCCGGTTCTTCCGCCCGTGCCTGCTGTACCCGATCAAGCAGTGCACCGCGCCGTGCGCCGACAAGGTGTCGATGGAGGATTACCGGGCGGATATTGATCGCCTGATCCGGTTCCTCGAATCCAAGCGCTCGGTCATGCTCCGCGAGATGACTCAGCAGATGGCCGAGGCGTCCGAGCGGCAAGAGTTCGAGAAAGCGGCCGTGCTGCGCGACCAGATCCACGCGATCGAGAAGCTCGATGAGCGCGGCAAGCGATCACAAGGGTGGCAGCCGGAAGCCGAGGCGCTGATCATCGATCCGAAAAAAGGGCTCGAGTCACTGCGCAAGACCCTCGGGATCGAACCGCCGATTCGCTGCCTGGAAGGGATCGACATCGCCCACCTCCAGGGCAACCAGACGGTCGGTTCGAAGGTCTGTTTCGTCGACGGTAAGCCGTTCAAAAACGAGTATCGCCGATACAAAATCCAGACCGTCGCCAACGACGACTACGCCGCGATCCGCGAGGTCGTCTCCAGGCGGTACCGCGAAGCCGGGCAGGGCAACGAGCTGTATCCCGACGTGATTCTGATCGACGGCGGGCTAGGCCAACTACACGCCGCACTCGAGGCGTTCGAACCGCTGGAGGTCAAGCCCCCGATGGTGATCTCACTAGCGAAAAAAGAAGAGGTGCTCTACATCCAGGCCCGGTCCGAGCCGGTCAAGCTCAGCCGTAGCAATGCCGGGCTGCGCCTCTGCCAGGCGATCCGCGACGAGGCCCACCGCTTCGCCCAGCACTACCACCACACGCTGCGGCGAAAAAACACACTTGGGCAGTAGGTATCGTCGAGGGGCCTACGCCAATGCCCCGGTGCAACTCGACCCCGCACCGGCTGTACAGCCGTAGCAGTGCGCGCCGGTTTGAATCGCTCGCCCGACCAGATCGCTTGGGGCGAAGTCCCATAGCTTGCGGCTGGCGGACTCGATGCCCGACTCGTCCCCTGAGGCCGGGTCGGCGTTGGCCGCCGGCCCGATCGGCATCATGAGCATCTGGTTGAAGTCGCAGTCATACACGGCGCCCTGCCAGCCTACGCTCACGAGGCCGCGACACATCACCGAGTCGACCGTCGCCGGGTTGTGAGCGGCCGCGAGCCGGTCCATGTACGCGTCGTACTGCCCGTCACGGCGGAGCTGGTGCTCGAACCGCTTAATCGGCATGTTGGTGATCGTCCACAGGTGGTTGAACCGCACACCGAACCGCGCCGCCAACTCGCGTTTATAGTCGGATTCGAGCGACGATTGTTCCGGCGGCAATCCGTACCCAACCGGGTTGTAGACCAGGTCCAGCCGCAAGCCGGTATCGGGTTGCCCGTAACCGGCCGCGTTGAGGAGCCGAAGGGCATCGATCGACCCCTGGAACACGCCCGACCCTCGCTGGGCGTCGACGTTCTCTTCGAGGTAACACGGGAGGCTCGCGACAATCTCGACCTCGTGCTCGGCCAGAAAGTCGGCCATGTCCTCGTAACCCGGCTCAAGCAGGATCGTGAGATTGCAGCGGTCCAGCACGTGCAAGCCGCGCTCACGCAACGCTGCGACGAACCGGCGAAAGTCCGGATTCATCTCCGGCGCACCGCCGGTCAGATCAACGGTCTTCAGCGACAGCCCGCCGGCTTGCTGATCGATCCAATCCAGGACACGCATCATCACCGACCAGGGCATGATCTCGGTGCGATTCGGCCCGGCTTCGACGTGGCAGTGGTGGCAGGCGAGGTTGCACATCTTGCCGAGGTTCAGTTGCAGCGTGTGCAACTCGGCTCGCTCAAGCCGCTGCCCGTCGGCTGTGAGCCTGCGAGCAAACGGATCGGCCCCGGCGGCGGCCTGCATCACGGGTAGTTGGATCGATTCGGGCATGGTGCGATTGTAAAACAATCAACCTACCGTCGGGCGGGGTTATTCCCAGTGAACGGGCCGCTCACGCCCGACCGCTCGGCCGCCTGCTAAGATCGTCGCTTCAGCCGGCCGCCCGGATAAACGACATAGCTGTACCCGAGTCTCGAAGTGAGGTCCGACCGATGAGTCAATCGCCCCCGGAAGCTGCGAATACGCCGGATTCCCCTGAATCCGCTGCGCCTGCGAATGCGAAGTCCATGGAAGCGATCGTCGCGCTGTGCAGGCGGCGCGGCTTCATCTTCCAGTCATCCGAGATCTACGGCGGCATCAACGGGTTCTGGGACTACGGCCCACTCGGCGTCGAGCTCAAACGCAACCTTAAAGAGGCTTGGTGGCAAGACGTCGTCCGCTGCCCCGCCCCCGGCCCAACTGGCGACCCGCTCGAGATGGTCGGCCTGGACTGCACGATCATCATGAACCCGAAGGTGTGGGTGGCGAGCGGGCATGTGGGGACGTTCGCCGATCCGATGCGCAAGTGTAAGAGGTGCGGTCACTTTGTCCGCGCTGATCACCTCTGGGACATCCTGGCCCAGGACTGCCGTTGGTTCGACTCTCTGCTCCAGGAATTCACGCCGGGTTCGGGTGAGATCGATACGCCACGCCTCATGAAATGGGCGCGCGGCAAGGGCAAGAAGATCGCCCCCAATCTTGCGCTGGTGCGCAATCCGGAAGTAACGCTGAGTTGGCTGGCGACCCGGGTAACTGGTCAAGACGACGCGCCGTCCGAATTACAGGAAATTGTTCGGTACGTCGCAACCGAACAACTGCAAAGGGATGGGCTTCAGGACCCCTGCCCGCTCTGTGGTGGGGAGTTGGACGAAGCCCGGCCGTTCACATTGATGTTTGAATCGCATGCCGGGCTGTCCCAGTCGGATGACAACAAGGTTTACCTGCGCCCGGAGACCGCGCAGGGGATCTTCGCGAACTTCCGCAACGTCGTCGACACCTCACGCGTAAAAATCCCCTTCGGCATCGCGCAGGTAGGCAAAGCATTCCGCAACGAAGTCACCCCGCGCAACTTCACCTTCCGGTCGCGTGAGTTTGAGCAGATGGAGATCGAGTTTTTCATCCACTCGGACGAAGCCGACACCTGGTATCGGTACTGGCGGGATAGCCGATTCGCGTGGTGGCAGTCGATCGGTCTCGCAGGCGAGAACCTCACCCTCCGCGAGCACGACCGCGACGAGCTGGCCCACTACGCCAAGGAGGGCGCCGGGACCAGCGACATCGAGTACCGCTTCCCATTCACCGCGCCCGGCTTCGGCGAGCTCGAGGGCGTCGCGCACCGGACCGACTACGACCTGCGTCAGCACGCCGAGCACAGCGGGTTGCGTGACAAGCTCAAATATTTCGACCAGCAGAAAAACGAGAAATACTTCCCGCACGTGATCGAGCCGTCCGCCGGTGCCGACCGCGGGGCGCTCGCGCTGCTGTGCGAGGCCTACACGCCCGACGAGTCGCGCCCGAGCAAGGTCTACATGAAGTTCCACCCCCGCATGGCCCCGATCAAGGCCGGGATCTTCCCCCTGGTCAACAAGGACGGGATGCCCGAGGTCGCCTCGAAGCTCTACAACGAGCTACGCGGCCAATACCCCGTCCAATTCGACGCCAAGCAGAACATCGGCAAGCGCTACGCCCGCATGGACGAGGCCGGCACGCCGTATTGTTTCACCATCGACGGGCAGACTTTGGAGGACCAGACGGTCACCGTCCGCCACCGCGACACACTCAGCCAGGAGCGCATCGGGATCGATCGGGTGGCGGCGTTCCTCGCTGAAAAGCTCCGTGGCTAGCCGCGAACCGCGCCCACGAGCCCCCTGGTCACGAAAATCCAGCTCAGTCAGACCAATACGGCATCAGGGCTGATTGTCCGTTCGTCAAAGAAATCGGCGAGCAAACATCAATCTCAGAAGTCTTTTGTGCTCCATGGCGAGTATTGCAACGTCCACTAACTCACCAGCGGATCGTAACTGACTGTGATTAGTGATCTTGCTGTCTCAAGCCCTTCATAAAGTGTGCTACTTAAAGCGACGATGATCTTTAGGTGTCGGGGGATGTCCTGCTTGATCGACCCCTGAGCGAGTACCCAAGTTATGTCACAAATCGGTATGTCAGCAAAGAATGCCGGGGATTCCGCGCCGGACACAGAGCCCCCCAAGCTGCTCGACATCAACGATATTGTGAAGAAGATCCACGAGGTCTCGACCCTACCGCACATCGCATTGAAGGTGATGCAGGTCGCCAACGACCCCGATTCGGGTGCTGCCGACCTGTGCGTCATCGTCCAGGGCGACCCGGCCCTTAGCTCTCGGTTGCTCAAGTGTGTCAACTCGGCCGCGTACGGGCTCCGCAACCGAGTGACCAGTTTGCAGCGAGCGATCGGCTACCTCGGCTTCAAGCAAGTTCGGAACCTCGCGGTGACCGCATCGGTGAGCGAGGCGTTCAAAGATGACGCGCGGTTCAGCTCCTACAGCCGGCCTGATCTGTGGGTTCACATGGTGTCGGTCGCGGTGTGCGCACGCCTGATCGCGACCCGACGAAAGATGGCGAGCTTTGAAGAGGCATTTCTGGCCGGGCTCCTGCACGACTTTGGGATCGTGCTCGAGGACCAGTACTGTCAGCCCAACTTCGCCGTCGCGATGATGGGCCTGACCAGCGAGAAAAGCCTCCCCCAGATCGAGCAGGAAAGTATCGGCTTCGATCACTGCCGCCTGGGCGCGCGTGTCGCTGATGCATGGAAATTCCCGACCGAGACGATTGATGCGATCCGGTTCCACCACGCACCACACAACTATCGCGGGGACCACCCCAAGATCCTCGCCTGTGTGGATCTGGCCAACCTGATCTGCACCCTCAAGGGGGTGTCTTCGATCGGCATCAACAGCCTGCGGCCGTCGCTTTGGTCGTTGCAGACACTCGAGATGGACAAAGAAGACATCAAAGTGATCGCCGCGGACCTGGACCACGAACTAGAGTTGAACGAGTTACTCTTTAAGCTGTGAGTCGCCGTTGAGCATGGATATCTCCATCGACATTGACGCCATGTTCTCCGACGGGGCGTTCCCGCAGGACAAGCACGGGTGCCTCGCGCTGATCGCGACCGCGTTGGCGGCCTTCGAGCCGGCAATGCTGTGGATCGCCGACGAGCAAGGGCATACTTCCGCTGCCTACGCGCCGCCCGGCCACGACGATCCGATCGTTCTGAATGAACTGGTTGGCGACTTCGCGAGCCGGCTCGGTGCGCGTGACGCATGCCACTTCCCGCACGCCGACACCGGTGGCACCGGGTTCCTGTTGCGGACCAGCGACGAGTTTGGCGTTCCGTTCTTGCTCGGTGGCCTGCTCGGGCGTTGGCCGGATGACCGGGGCGACGTGGGCGGGCTCTTGTTCTCGTTGCTGGCGTGTTGCGCCGCGCTGGTCAACCGCACGCTCGAAAGCGATCAGCGCGCGGTGTCGCAGTCGATCCGAGTGAGCCAGCTTCAGGCGGAGCGTGACACGCTCAAGTCCTCGTACACCGGCACGATGGCGTCCGCGATGGAGGAGCGCGAGCGGCGTCTAAAGGAACAGTCCAAGTACACCGAACACCTCGAGCGCGAAGTCGCCAAACGATCGATGGCTCTGCGTGAAGCACTGGCCAAGGCCGAGTCGGCCAACCAGTCCAAGAGCGATTTCCTGGCCAACATGAGCCACGAGATCCGCACGCCCATGACGGCGATCCTGGGCTACACCGATCTGCTGATCCAGGAGTCGTGGGGTCGCCCCCAGTCACTCGACTGGCTGGACATCATCCGTCGAAACGGCAAACATCTGCTCGCCGTCATCAATGACATCCTGGACATCTCCAAGATCGAGTCGGGGAAGATGCAGACCGAGAGCATCGTGTGCTCCTCGGTCGAAATGATCAACGAGATCACGACGCTGATGCGCCCGCGGGCCATCGAGCAGGGCCTGGAGTTCAGTGTGGGCTACAGCGGGTCGATCCCGAAGACGATCAAGAGCGATCCGACCCGGTTACGCCAGATCCTGATGAACCTGATTGGCAACGCGATCAAGTTCACCTCAGAGGGCAGCGTCTGCGTCACCTGCCGCCTGGTCGCAGAGGACACGCCGAGCCCCCGCCTGCAGTTCGCCATCGCGGATACCGGGATCGGGCTGACACCCGACCAGCTCGGCAAGCTGTTCCAACCATTCAGTCAGGCGGACACTTCGACCACGCGCCGTTACGGCGGCAGCGGCTTGGGATTGTCGATCTCCCGGCACCTGGCGCTGATGCTCGGAGGGAACCTGGTTGTAACGAGCGATGCCGGGAAGGGCAGCACGTTTGTGGTGAGTGTCGAGACAGGCCCGCTCACGCCCGAGACGATGCTTGCCGGACAGACGATCAGTCAAACGTCGGATGAAGTCGAGCAACAGGCCGAGGCGATCAAGCCGAAACGTGAGAGCCCGCTCGCCGACGTCAAAGCGCTGCTCGCCGAGGACGGGGTGGATAACCAACGCCTGATCTCGACGCTGCTGAAGCGCGCCGGTGCCGAGGTCGATATCGCTGAAAACGGGTTGGTCGCGTACGAAAAAGCGACGGACGCTGTCGCGAAAGACGACCCGTATCACGTCATCTTCATGGATATGCAGATGCCCGTCCTCGATGGGTATAGCGCGGTCGCGCGATTAAGGAAAGACGGTTACGCGGGCCCGATCATCGCGCTGACGGCCCACGCGATGTCCAGTGACCGCCAAAAGTGTCTTGACGCCGGCTGCGACGATTACGCGACCAAGCCGATTCAGATCAAGAAGCTGATCGCGATCGCGTTGCAGCACTTGCACTTGCAAGATGGGGCACGAAGGTCCGGCAAGCCCGGCGCCGCGTCCGAGATCGACCGGACCCCACCGGTTCAGGCGAGCTCGGAGACGGCCCGCACTCAGCCCACTCCCGCGGCCGCCCCGGCCACCGCCGCAGAGACACTGCCGATGAAGATGGCGGATCAGGTCCGGCAGGTCGAGAGCGCGATCGAGAACGACGACCTGGAAACCCTGCGCTTAGCCGCATCACATCTAAAGAACGGTGCGTCGGCCCAGGGGTTGGAGGCGATCGCCGGCATTGCCGAGCGACTGGCGGCCACCGACGCGGCCGAACCCGGCCTCTCGGCCACACGCAAGCTGGTTGAGGAACTGGTCGACCTCTGCGGTGAAGCCCGCCCGGGACAGCGGCCGGTCAGCTAGCCCTTCGGGTCCCCGCCACATCCAACTCACCTGACGCGACTAGTACCGCCTTTTTTCTCGCAACCAGCAATTATCCGATCAAAAAATACTGGTATAATGGCTGGTGGTCGCTCGGTATCGGCCATGTCCACGCCGGGTACGCAACGGGGATAAAGAGCCTTGACCGGGTCAGGTCGGCCTGGCAGTGCCCGATTTTCCGGACGGATCCCGGGGGCCTCGGGAGGTTCGCGATGTTCCTATCGGCACGACATCTCGTTTGGCCAGGCGTTTTGTTGTTGGGTTTGGCTTGCCACGGCTCGGTCACATTTGCGCGAGAGGTTCCCTTCACCGGCGTCGTGCTCAACGAGAGCGCCCCGGTGTACGCGGGTGCCGGCCGGTCGTTCTATCTTGTTGGTGAGTTGGCGATCGGTCACCAGGTCGCCGTCGAGGAGGTGATCTTCGGCTGGTACAAGATCACCCCGCCACCCGGTGTGTTCAGCTATATCGAACGCGACGACGTAAAGCCGCAATCCGGCGGCGTCGCGGTGGTGTTGCCGTCGCGCGCCGCGGTCAGAGCAGCCAGCCCCAACGGCCCGGCGACGAGCTACCGCAGGCAGATCGATGCGCTATCAGGCGAGACCGTGCAGATCGTTGGCGAAGAGGGCGAGTACTACAAGATCGTCCCGCCGCCGGGAGCCTACGTCTTCTTGCCGCCCGGCGCGGTTAGTCCGGTCGCTGACGGGCATCGTCCTCACTCGGGTCCGGACCCACAGGAAGGTGTTTTTCGCGGGCCGGGTGTGCGGCAACAGTCGCCCAGTTTGAACCCGGTGTCATCAGTCGGCATCCCCACGGTTCAGCCACGATCCGCGCGCAAGCATCCAGAAACCGCTGACGAAGGGGAACCGCTGCTGTCCGCCAGCCAGTCGCCGAACGTCGCCCTCGATGCCGACGGCGATTCACTCCCTCACGCAGACGATTCGGCGGTCCCAACCCCATTAGGCCCCGCCGGTGCGATGGCGGTCATTGCCGCTCAGCGCGAGCTGGCCAGGGTCCAGGCGCTTCCGATGGAGCGCCAGCCGGTTCAGGACCTGCTCAGTGTTTATCAAGCCCTCTGGAAGCGGACCGACTTGAGCCCGACCGACCGGCAAGTGGTTGCGTCCGGATTGCGGCAGTTGCGTCGCCGTATCGCCGTGCTCCAGGCGCTCCGCACCCTTGTCGAAGCCCGTGAGGCCGTCGACTCGGGCGCGCTGTCAGCGGCAACGCAACCAGAGCAGGCCGCCGTCGACCACCTCGCCTATGCTGTGACCGGGCGGCTCCTCGCGAGCAGTGTTTACGACGGCCATCGCCGCCCGAGGCTGTTCCGGATCGTCGAGCCGGGGACCTCCCGAACGATCGCCTACGTCGTGCCTGGCCCGAATGTGCGCGCGAAAATCTGCCTGGGACGCTACGTCGGAGTCGTAGGGCAGGTGCGGATCGATCCCGGGCTCAAGCTGCCCGTTATCGGAGTCGACCGGGTCGACGTCCTTGAGCCGAACCCGACCCCCGCCACCGCGCCGGTCCTCTGACGGGCGGCCTGCTCACCCGTGAAATACCTCAATCGCACACCCGTGTTTTCCCCACGCGGCGCAACCGGAACGACCCGGTATCAGACCGGGTTGAATCGCCTGAAACTGGTTAATCCGCGGCCATAAGTCACCGATTCAATCCATCAGAAGCGGCCATCCGGTTCTGCCGGACGGGGTTGCTGAGCACCGTGTCTGAGACGTGTCTTCGCGGAGCCGCACCACGACAACATCCGATGCGCCGGCGCTACCCCGGTCTGTGTCATAGGGGATCAATTTTGGACAAGCCCATTCCCATCGGACAGATCCTCGTCGAAGCCGGCATCCTCAACGAACAACAAGTTTTCGAGATCCTCGAAGCCCAACGCAAGAACCGCATCCCGTTCGGCGTCCTCGCCGAGCGCATGTTCGAGGTGTCGATCCAATCGATCGAAGACGCGTGGATCGAGCAATACCACCGCTTCACCGGGACCATCGATCTGTCGCAGATGGAAGTTGACGAGGAAGCGCTTTCGGTGATCAACCGGCGACAGGCGTGGCAGTTCGAGATGATGCCGCTCCGCTACGAATCCGAAGGCCAACTGCTGATGGCCGCGTCGCGCCGCCGGCTCGCCCGCGCGGTGACATTCGTCGCCGATCGACTTGAGCCGGTCGTGTTCTTCCGAATCGCCGAGTCTCGCCAACTGCGCGAGTTCCTGGCCAAGCACTACCCGATGCCCGAAGTCTCCGACGAGCTGATCCGCCGCGCCAAAGAGCTGGCCTATCAGGCCTGATCACCGTCCGGTCGCGGCAACGTTTCCAGAAAACCTTTGAGGATCTCCGCCGCCGCGATTGCGTCGCGTCGCGCCTTTTTCTTCTTGTGGGTCAGGTTCATCGGCGTCATCCGGGTATCGGCCGAGTAGCTGGTCAGCCGTTCGTCCACCAGGTGAACCGGCAGGTTGAACCGATCCGCCAAGTCTCGAGCAAAAACCCTGGCTCGCTCGGCCGATGGACCCTCGGTCCCATCCATATTCAACGGCAGCCCGACAACCAGCGCGCTCGGTTGACTGTCCGCGATCGCCAGTTCCATCCGGCGCACACGCTCGGCCGCATCCGATGACTCGATGACCGCGAACGGGCTGGCTATACCGGTCTCGTCGTCGCCGACGGCCAAGCCGACTCTCTTTTCACCGGGGTCGATCGCAAGGTAGCGCATCTGTGTTCGTTCAACCGCATCAGGCGCGGTCTAAAGGTACGCCTCACCGTGCTCCTGCTCGATCAGGCTGTATAGCTGTTTAATCGACTCGGCCCGATCCGCGCGGCAGATCAGCGTGGCATCATCAGTATGGACAATGATCAGGTCCTCGCACCCGATCGTCGCAACCAGGTGTGACGAATCCGTTGAGACGACCGTGCACCCACGGGTATCGACCAGGGCATGACAGTCGGCGCTGATCGCGTTGCCCTGTTCGTCCGCGGTGCGCGTCTCAGCGAACGCCGGCCACGACCCGATATCCAGCCATGTCAGGTCCATCGGGACCGCGGCGACATTCACCCGGTCGTCCTTCGGAGCCTTTTCCATGACGGCGTAGTCGATGCTGATTTTCTCGAGCGTCGGGTAGATCGCGGCTAGCACCGCATCGCGGCGGTCGGTGTCCCAGGCCTCGGCGATCTCCATCAGCCCCGCGTGATTCGCCGGCGCGAATCGCTCGATGCACCCGAGCAGCGTCGCGGCCCGCCAGATGAACAACCCACTATTCCACCGGTATTCGTCCGGCCCGGCTGCGAGGTATCGCTGGGCGACCTGTAGCTTGGGCTTTTCTTTGTACTCCACAACGGACCGCGCACCGTCCTGATCGACTGCGTCACCAAGTTGGAGGTAGCCGTACCCCGTGGCCGGGTGGGTCGGTTTGATCCCGAATGTCACCAGCGTCTCCGGGCTGGACTCGACGAGATTGAACCCATGTTCCAGCACTCGGCGGAACCCCTCGGACGGCTTGATGATGTGGTCGGCTGTGAGCACCGCGACCACCGCGTCCGGATCGGTCTTGGCCAGCACCGCCGCCCCGAGCCCTACCGCATTGAGCGTATCGCGGCCGGTCGGCTCGCCAAGAAAATGTCCCGGCGGCATCTCGGGGATCTCGCCAAGGATAACATCGCGGTGCGATAGCCCCGCGCAGATGTAGCGTTTCTCGGGCGGGATCAGCCCGTCGAGATGATCGACCGCGACGCGGAGCAGGCTCTTGCCATCAATCAACGGGATGAGTTGTTTGGGCAGGCGGGCGCGGCTCATCGGCCACAAGCGTGTGCCGGACCCGCCGGCGATGATCAGGGCGTATCGCATAAGGCAAAAATCTCCGATAAAAAACTATGGTTCGGCGCGTTCGGGCGGTGGGTCCGCGCCCCATATTTTCACTGCCGCGCCGCCGTTGTTCAGGTAACGCCGTGTCGCGGCCGATAACTGATTACAGCCACTTTACGGCCCCGCCGGGCTCGGGCCAAACTGCGGCTGATGAAATCATCGGCTTGCGCGCGTAGAATGTTTCACCGATGGCTAAGAAGCTTCCCAAGCAACTCGCACTGCTCGACGAGGACCTCTGCACCGGGTGCGAGGCGTGCGTCGCGGTCTGCCCGGTGGATTGCATCGATGTCGTCCCCGGCGACAACCACTCGCGGGTGATGCAGCTTTGCTCGATTGACCTGACGCGGTGCATCGGCTGCACGCTGTGCCCCCAGGTCTGCCCCTGGGATTGCATCACGATGGTGCCGACCGACCAGATGCTCCGCGAGGACCGCTTTGCCGACGAACTGGTCAAAAAGTAGCACACCCGGTCTGCGCCACGCGGCTCTTCAACTCATTCGAACCCTGCTACACAATCGCCCGTAGAATTGGGCGTCCGTGCTGTATTTCTTAATCAGAGAGGTTTGTGATGAGCGACAAGAAGCAAGCGGCGATCGTGGGCCTGCTAAAGACCAGCTACAACATGGAGCTGGAGACGGTCATTAACTACGTGGCCAACTCGGTCCATCTTGACGGGGTGCGCGCCGATCCGATCAAGAGCAACCTGGCGGTCGACGCGACCGAGGAGCTCGGCCACGCGACATCACTGGCAAAACGGATCAAGGTTCTGGGCGGCAACGTCCCGGGGTCGATGGCCTTGAAGATGGGCCAGACGGAGCTTCAACCGCCGAAGGACCCGCTGGACCTGATTGCCGTCGTCGAAGGTGTGGTCACTGCTGAGAAGGGCGCGATCGCTCAATACCAGAAAGTGATCGATGCCTGTGATGGTGTCGACCCGGTCACGCAGGACCTGTGCATCCAGTTGATGGGCGACGAACAGGAGCACCTGCGTCAGTTCAAGGGCTACCTCGCCGAGTTGAAGCGCGACTGATTGCGGCTACGTCGCTCGGCCGGCGGCGTGCAGGTCCGCATAAAGCAGCGTGCCCGCAACGGTCGCGACCGGCAGCAGGATCAGGTTCAACCCGGGGATCAGCATCATCAACAGCGTCGCCAACCCCAGGCCGAGGCAGGCCGAGGCGTTGCGGTTCACGATGCGCCACCGGCCCCAGTAGGGGACCAACCGACGTGTCATCGGGAGTCCGGTGAACTCGTGGGCCAACAGCAGGGCGTTGAACCCGGTCCCGAGCACCGGTGCCGCCGGCCCCGTGATGAGCAGGGCCAGATTCACAACAACCAGCAGCACAATCGCCCAGAGCAGATCGGCCAGGGCGATACGAAAACTCGCCCACGCACGACGTAGGCTGAACGCTTCCGGTTCGATGTCCAGCGCGATTGATTCAGCTTTTTCCGAGAGCATGTCAAGCAGCGGGCTGGCGATCGTTTGCCCGACAAACACGACAAGCACACCGGTCAGCACGATCACGACCAGGCAGACGAACACCCACAGCACCCACAGCATTGCCGCATACAGGTACGACCCCTCGATCCAGTTTTCCATCCGGGCGAGGTAGGGTTGGATCAGTGCGATCCCGGCCCACATCAGCCCAACCCACGCCAGGATGTTGATCCCGATGCTCGCAAGTGTGTAGGTCCACAGCCCGTGCCGGTGGATGAATCGCACCGCTTTGAGCGGGTACCCAAAGCCGCGGATGAAGTCCGTAATCGCCCAGCGGCGGGCCGGCGGGGCTTGGGCGGGTGTGTCAGTCAATCGGTGATTCCTCACGCCGTGTCTGGTGCATGCGAAGGGTATACGAAGACGGCGGGGCGGTGGGTCGAGGGCTGAGTATCATACCAGGCTGACTGAGTACCACGTGGGATTCTTTCGATCACGGTCTACCGGAGTGCACTCTGATCATCGTTAGACAGTCCGAGACGTGAAATGACTAAAACTGTTCACATCCAGGTGTTGGTCGCGGTGTTGTTATTGAGTTCGCCAGTCAGACTGCTAATAGCGGAACCAATTGAGATTGTCGCCGTCCGGATTGAGGCCCCGCCCATTGTGGATGGCGTGTCAACCGATCCGACGTGGCTGGCGATCTCGCCGGTCTCTGTCACGGTGCAGAAGACGGTTGACGGGCGGTTGGTCAAGCACCAAGTCCACCTCCGCGCCGTGCACGACGGCGAGCGTCTGCATCTGCTCGCTCAATGGGATGACTCAACCGGTGACACGGGACACCACACACGCGTTTGGGACGAAAAGCGGTCGCGGTACGTCGATGCGGGCGATCGTGAGGACGGGCTGGCGATCTCCTGGGCGATGGGCGACGACTTTAGTGCCTGCATGCTGGCCGGGATCGCCTACCAAGCGGACCTATGGCACTGGATGGCTTGCCGCACCAACCCGGCCCGTGTCGCAGCCGACGGCAGACTCATCATGAGCACCAAACGGCAATCCGATATGACCAATCAATGGAAGACCAAGCGCGGGACGGTCTATATTGATAAGCTCGACGACGGTGGCGACGGGCCGTTCAGTAAGCAGGCGACTCCGAAGCAGTTCGAGGGCCCACGGCTGGCGCGGTATCGGACACAGCCGCCAACCGGTAGCCAAGCAGACGTGCATGCCCAAGGCCGACACGATGGTTCGCGTTGGACGTTGGAGCTCGCTCGCCGATTAGACACAAAGCACCCGGACGACCTGACGATGGTCGTTGGCGGAATATACCCCTTCGCGATTGCGGTGTTCGATCGGGAGACCGACGAGGATCACCGCACCAGCGGCCCGCTGCAACTGCGGATCGCCGAGTGAGGCAAACTCGCCGTTCGCCACTTCGCCAACCTAGTACTTAACCGAGCAGCCGTAAGGCGTGGTCTTCGCGTTCGGGACCGGCAGCCCCGCCATCGCAGCTTCGAGCACCTCGACGACGTAGTTGGTCGAGTTGGGGATGTCATCGGGATCGGTCGACCGCGTGCTGTCGATCGCCCCGTCGTAGATCAGATCGAGTTCGGGGTTAAACACGAGCATGTGCGGTGTGGTTTTCGCGTCGTATTGCTTGCCGACCGCGCCGTCTTCATCGAGCAGGTAAGCGGTGCCTTGGAAATTCTCATTGGCGATGCGGTCTCGCAGCGCCTGGCCCTGAAAGTTCCCCTGCTTGCCCGGCGCCGATGAGGAGATGCCCAACCAAACCACTCCCTTGCCGACATACATCGCCTGAAGCCCGGGCATGTTCCCCGACCCGTAGTGCTTTTTCACAAACGGGCAGTCGAAGTTGATCCATTCCAGGACGACGTACTTGCCCTGATACGACGAGAGGGTGTGGGATTGACCGTTGCTGTCGACGAGCGTGAAATCCCACTCCGCCGCCGGTGCCGCGGCTTCGACGGGCTGGTCAAGGTGATCGTGCGCTTCGTCCTCGATCCCGCAACTCCCACAGTGGGCGTACGCGACGCCGGACATCATCATGGCGGTCAACAAGGCAAGGGCGAGTGTTCTCATCGGTTGATCCTCCCAGATCAGAGTGTTTGGTTGCATCGGATAATAACCGATGCCTTGTGGAGTGGACAGCAAGCCGCTAGTCGAACCCCGCCCCACGCAATGCTTCGATCACGATCGCTTCGGTCAGCAGATTCGGCAGGATCACGGCTGGCTTGTTGTCGCGACCGGTTTCCAAGACATAGAGGGGGACGCTAACCCGTCCGTAGGCCGCCAACGCATCAGCGATCACCGTGTCCTGATTGGTCCAGTCGGCCTTGATAGCCGTGATCCCGTGCCGATCGAAAACCTCAGCGACGCCGCGGCGGTCTAACGCGACAACCTGATTCACCTGGCAACTAAGACACCAACCGGCCGTGAAATCGATGAAGTACGGGTGACCGGCCTGCTCGAGCGCCGCGATCCGATCAGACGAGTACGGCTCCCACGCCGGCCCGGTCACCGGAGCCGAAATCGCTCGCAGTGGCAACCAGAGCCCGACGCCCACGCCAAGAACCACCAATGCTCGAGCGAGCCACGGCCGGGGCTTGGGTCGGAGACGATCACCGAAGTGCCCCAAGGCACACGCGCCCATCCCGACCACCAACAGCCCGAGCATCAGCCACGCCACCTCATCAACCCCTGTGGTTTTCGCTCCGCTGGGCGCTTGGTGGCCGAACACCCACGCCAGCCACACGACGGCCAGGAGCAGCATGAACCCCATCGCTTTTTTCAGGGTGTCCATCCAAGGCCCCGGCTTGGGGATGTACCCAAGCAGACCCGGACTCGCGGCGAGCACGACGTATGGCAGCGCCATCCCCAGCGCTAGCGCTGTGAAGACCCCGAAGGCCGTTGCCCTGCTTCCGGTCAACGCGACGCCCAACGCGGTGCCCATAAACGGCGCGGTGCACGGCGTCGCGACAACGGTCGCGAGGACACCGCTAAAAAATGCCCCGAGCAAACCCTGTCTCGACGACTGTGTTCCGCCGATCGAGGTCAGCCCAACGCCGATCTCAAAGACACCGAAAAGATTCAAACCCATTAGCAGAAACAACGCCGCCATCACCACCACAAACGTCGGCGACTGAAGTTGAAAACCCCACCCAAGTTGCCCGCCCGCGGCGCGAAGAGCCAACAACAAGGTGGCGACCACCCAGAACGACACCACGATTCCCGCCGCGAACACAATTGCGTGCGTCAGCGCATGGTGTCGGCCGAGTTCCGATGCGCGCACAAAGCCGAGCACCTTCAACGAGAGCACCGGCAGCACACACGGCATGAGATTGAGGATTAACCCGCCGACCGCGGCACCGAGCAGGATCAATGGGAGCGAATCAGGCACGTCGGCTGCGCCCTGCCTCAGTGGCGGTGATGTGGTATCGGCGGCACGATCGCTCAACGGGATGTCGATACGCAGCGCCGAACTGCCGTTCGCGCCCGGCCAACCGGAACCTGCGACGAGTACGCCGAGAACCCGATTGGGGACAGTGATGCCGGGTGTGGTATCGAGCGGGACGCGCAGCGTGAGGGTGTTGCCGGTGACCGAAACCTGTTGTTCGCCCGCATTGCGGACCCACCCCGGTAGGTCCGGGAAGAACACCGCCTCCGGTGGGGAGGCCGGCGCCCCACCCGGTCCCTCGACCGTGAGCTCCATCACGCCGTCGCCGACGATGGCCGACGCTTCCCAGCCCGCCCGCGATGCGAAGACGGGGAGGCGCAACCGAGCCGCATCAAACAACGGCTGAATGTCGCCGGCCCGCACCGCGAGATCCGCCACGGGCACGTCCACCGCCAGGCTGGCGGAGCCGGGGATGCATTCTTCTTCGCAGACCAGCCAATCGATCTTGGCCGCGATGCGCACAGTTTGCCCGGGCGACAAACCCGGCGGCGGTGTGATCTCGGCGAGTAAAACCACCTCGCCCTCGTATCCGAAATTCACCAGGTGCTTAAGTCGGATCCGACTGGGTGCCGGCCATCGCAGCGGCGACGCGGTAAACCCTTCCGGCAACGTCCATCTGACACGCGGCTCGAGCCCGGAATCTCCCGGGTTCTTCCAGTAAACGTGCCAGTGCTCGTCGAGATCGAAATGCAGCCCGAGTGTGAACGGCTCACCGGGACGGATTGCGGCCGCCTCACTCAGCAGTGAAACGGTTACGTGCGGTGCCTGAACACGCGCCTGTGGGCTCACAGCGCTGACCGCAAAACTCGGCGACGCGGCCATCCCAACGACCGCTATCAAGCCGAGCAGCAACGCGAGATGTGTCAGGCGGTGTCTCATGCGCATATCGAAAAATCGGCGAGCCTGTCTGTAGTTCGGCACGGCGGTCGCGCATTATAGGCGTCGGTCGGCCACATTGACCGAACCGGTACCGAGCCCGGCCATCTCAAAGAAGAAACTTGACGCCGAACCCCTGCTCGGGCGTGATGTGCCTGACCTCACAGCGGTACCGGACATCGTTGTTCATGGGGAACAACAGCGTCAATTCAACTTCATCACCGACGGCCAGCCCCGTCGTTGGACCGGTGATCGACGCTCCGCCTGCGGACAAATCGCAGATGCCAGCCGCAATGTGTTTGCCGTCCGACCGCTTGACGCGCGCCACGATCGCCTTGGCCAGTGTCGAGTGTCTCGGTGATGTACGCTGATCATCCACTGCGTTTGCGAGGCCCCCGATTGCTGTTAACGCACCAACAGCGTACCGGCGACCGGCTTCGGGCTCAACGCACCACGCGATGTGATCGACAGCGCGGGTGGTTATTCAGGTAGCGGCCAGTCACCGCTGAACACCTCGACGGCTGGACCGGTCATTAAGACCTGGTTGTCGTCTTCGCGCCACTCCAACTCGAGATCACCGCCGGGAAGGTGGGCGAGGATCTTGCGGCCGGACCGTCCGGTGAGCACGCCGGCGACGCAGACCGCGGCTGCGCCGGTCCCGCACGCCTGGGTGATGCCGCTGCCGCGCTCCCACGTCCGCATGGTGACCTCGACCGAACGGTGGATTTGGACGAAGTGGGCGTTGATGCGATTGGGGAATAGCGGGTGGTGCTCGAGCACCGGGCCGATCTGTTCGAGCGGGATGGCCTCGACGTCGGTGCAGTAGAACATCGCATGCGGGTTGCCCATCGACACACAGGTCATCCGTTGATCCAGCCCCGATCGCGATATCCAGCCGGGCGGCAGTCCGTCCGGCCAACGCACCTCGTCTGCCGTCGGATGATCCACGACGCGCCCCGCGCCGGTGATGCCGACCGGGATCCGTGACGCCTCAAGGACCGGCACACCCATCTCAACCGTTACGCGGTCGACTTTGCCGGCCGCATCGAGTGTATAGGTCAGCGTAAGGACGCCATTGCCAGTCTGGACACGCATCGGGTTCGCATCCGCGACGCCGTGGTCGTGGGCCAGCTTGCAGACACACCGGACCCCGTTGCCGCACATCTCGGCTTCGGAGCCGTCCGCATTAAACATCTGCATCCGCACGTGCGCGTCGGTACCGGGATCGCCAGGCAACAGCAGGATCAGCCCATCGCCGCCCACGCCGCGGTGCCGGTCCGCGACGACCGGTGCGAGCGAGGCCGGGTCGTCAACGCCCTGCTCGAAGCCGTTCACGTACACGTAGTCGTTGCCCGTGCCGTGCATCTTGATGAAACGCAGTGATCGCATGGAAGGCCCTTCGTGCGGGGTTGTCGCCCGGGTCGGGATTATAGGCACGGCTGCGGCGGCATCCCCTGAATCGAATAAAAACATCGGCCACGCTGAACCCGATCAGATCAGAAAATCAAACAACCACGGCGGGGCCATCATTGCCAAGACGACGAAGCCGATCAACAGCGCTGCGGTTACGAATTTTATCTGACCGACCAGGCCATCAATCGCGAGTCGGTCGATCGGTTTGCCAACGAGTGTGCGCAAGTACGCCTGCCGCCACGCGATCGAGCCGTGCCGCCAACTGCGACGATCCGATGGCTGGTGGTTGAGGTCGGTGACGCGCTGCAGGGCGCTGACCATGGTGTGGACGGCGGCAGGGTCGATGGCCAAAGTGCCCGATCGGTGTTTTGATTCTGTGGCGTTGCCAGCCGCCGCGGCCGATCGCGTCATGTGTTGCACCGCGTAGGTATCCGCTTGACGCTCGAACCGGCGAGATACCCAGCCGATCACCACGAACCAGCTCGCCATTGTCAGCACGATCACCAGGCCCGCGCCCAAGGGTATGCCGTCAAGGAGCTCGTCCGACAAGCCATTTACAGCGCCGCCACCCACCGGTGATCGGTTCAGCAGCGACAGCACAGCCGACCAACCAACGGTCAGCGCACCCATCGCGACACCGGCTGTCGCCAACAGCCAAAAGATGTGGTGGCGGCGGATGTGTGCGATCTCGTGGGCCATCACCGCTTCGATATGCTCGCGCCGCAACCCTTCAAGCAACGCGTCGCTGATCAGGATGTACCGCAGCGGGGCTACGATGCCCATCACAGCCGCATTGATCACACCACCGAACGTGCGCCACAACAGCAGCTCTCGCAGCCCGACACGGTGTTCACGACACATGTCCAGTAAGGACTCGCGCAGTTCGCCGCCGGGCAGCGGGACCGTGTCCCACAGGTGGCGGATGATCACCGGGCACAACAGGAACACCAGCGCCGACCCGGCCAACAGGATCATCGGCCGCGGGTCGATGCCCATCGTCGTCCAATGGGATGGCGCCCAGCGATGGACCGACTCCGCCCACGCGATCAGGATCAGCATCGGGACCAGCAGCAGCCCGACCTGGTGACGCAGGTGAGACACCATGTATTGCCCGCGCGTCCACAGCGGCGGTATCGGGCGGCCGCGATCCAATTGTCCGATCAGGGTTGCTTCGCGCAATCGCCGATCGATCGGGTAGTACGCCCACCACCCCAGGACGATCATCAACAACGGCGCGCACAGGACCACGGCTTCATCGACCAGGACCCAGTCGCCGATCGTCCGTCGGGTCAAGACCAGCGCCCCGGCCGAGAGGCTCGCCCCGTACGCGGTCAGCACAGCCATCCGGTAGAGCAAACCGAGTCGATCCAGTCGGCGCAGCCGCTTGAACGCGCTCGATCCCTTGAGTCGGCCGAGTGTGAAGCGGCAAAACGCCGCATACGCGATCACGACAACGATCTGGCTGAGCATCAGCCACGCCAGCGGGTGCACACCCCAGATCAGACGGACGGCGTCAGTCGGCGGGTGGGCGTCGTGCACGAACAGCGCGATCACCAAACTGATTACGAAAAACTGCATCGCCCGCACATGATACGGGCGGCGTCAGTGACGTCGCGTCGGACGTGCGTTAGTGACAATCGGGCACCCGCCGGATCAATAAATCTTGTGGTACTGATCGCGCGTCAACGCCCGTGCCGCGATGGCTGCCTTCGCGATGATTTCGAAAGGATCGTTCGTCGCTCGTTCGATTGTCTCGTGGATCGCCCTGGCGTTGCCGCGTGTGCCGGCGTTGAATTTCGCCATGCCCAGCTTCAGCATCCCCGCGACGCGGAACGTGATGTCCTGGTCGTTGTTGGCGATGTTCAACAGGTCTCCGATGTGCGGCTGTGTCCTGGCCATCAACTCGTACTTGTGCATCCACACCCGATCGATCTTGGTCGTTGCCTTATCCCACGCGCCGACCGTCTGATCCGAGAGGATCGGGTCGTCGTCAAGCCAATCGGTCTGCAGGTGCAGTGCGGTGATCAGGATGTCCAGCCCCTGCCAACGGATGTAGAGGCGCGTGTTGTCGTCGAATGCCCGCAAGCCCAGAGCCAGCACCGAGCGCAGCGCCTGCTTGGCGCGCTCGGGCCGGCCGGACTGGTAGAGATCGTCCGCCATCCACATCACCGCGCGCGGGATCGTTTCCAACGCGTCATCAAATGTCGGTGTCGCGCCGGGGAACACCGGCAAATGCTTGTCGAGGAACCCCTGTGTGACCCGGCCCTTCTTCATCGCGCGGATCATCAGCGTGACCAGTTGGTCGGTCAGTTCGATGTCCGGCGGCTCGGTGGAGAGCCTTGCCTGGTGCTCCTTGTAGAACCCGAGTATCCCCTCGTACGCCGCCGACGCATCCTCAGCCGGATCGGTGACCTCGAACAACGCCGGCAGTCCCTTCCCAAGCGTCTGGCGTTGGAGTTTGTCCGGTGACGTCGCCGGTGTGGGTGACTCGGCGACGCCGCGAATCCCGACGAACGCCACCGCCCCGAACACCACCACGATCAGCAAAGAGATAAGGATGCCTAGTCTCATGTCATTCCGTTCAGTTGTGCTGATGGCAGCGCGACACGTTCTCGCCATCCAAGCCCGGCGGGGCCGTCCCGGCACTACGTGACGCAGACCCGCCAATCGTCCACCATCAAAGACCAGAAATCATACCGCCTCGATCCCCCGCCGCGAGTCGGCATTGGCCGCACCGCCGGGCAACTGCTAACTTGCCGGTCATCGACAGCCCCCGCCGCGACTAATAAGGACTCAACGCCATGAGCGACGCTCCCCACAGCCAGGGCCCGCCAAGTGATCCATCCGACTCGGGCGGCCAGCCACCGGTGGACCCGACTAAGGGGTTGTCACAGCCTCCGCCCCCGCCCGGTTATAGCCCGGCGTATTACCCGCCGCCCACACCGTCGGCCGGGCGCGGGGGTGTCGTCAGCCGCGTGGTGACGGGGTTGGTCGGGACGTTGCTTATCGTCTCGGTGCTGATGAACGTCTACCTCGGCGCGTTCTTTGTCTCGGCCGTTAGCGGTCCGCGCGAGGCGACGTATCAGGAGGGCGATCAGGAGAACCGCATCGTGATCCTGCCGGTCTCCGGCACGATCGATAGCGAGACATCCGAGTTCATCGCCCGGGCGCTCAAGGCCCTCAAAGACGATCCGCCTAAAGCGCTGATCCTGCGGGTGGATTCCGGTGGGGGCAGTGTCTCCGCTTCGGATCGCATCTGGAACGACCTGATTGAGTTCAAAAAGGAAACTCAAATACCCGTGATCGCCAGCTTCGGCGGGATCGCCGCGAGTGGCGGTTATTACATCTCAGCACCGTGCGACTACATCATGGTTGAGCCGACGACCATCACCGGCAGCATCGGCGTGATTGCGCAGGCGTTCACGGTCAGTGAACTTCTCGATAAGCTCGGCGTCACACCAGAGATCATCGCCGCGACCGAAGCAACCAAGAAGGACACGCTCAACCCAATGCGCGATTGGACCGAAGCCGACCGCGAAGTGCTCCGCCGCATCCTGGATAGCGCGTACGACCGCTTCGTGGACATCGTCGCCGACGGCCGCAAGAACATGAGTCGTGAACAGGTCAAGCAGGTTGCGACGGGCGAGGTGTTCACATCGGCCGAGGCGCTGGAAAACCAACTGGCCGATGGCGAGGGGTACCTTAACGCAGCGATTGATAAAGCCAAAGAGCTGGCGGGGATCGAACCGGACGAGAAGCCGCTCGTGACCACGCTCAGCGCGGGAAGTGGGTTCGGGCTGCTCTCGCGGTTCGGCGCGCCGCGCCCGGGGATGGACACCGTCACCGCAGATCAAGTCCGACGCTGGCTGGGCGAGCTGACCACACCCGAGTTGGAGTACCGATTGGTGTATCCGGGCAGTGCTGGGCGGTAGAGCCTGTGGGTTGGTTGACCACCGCAACCGATCGATGGTCATGTGATGAAACTCTCGTTTCGCCTGTTCATCCTCGCAGCGGCAGTGGGATTGTTGTCGTCGTGTGCGACACGCGTGTTCGACGATCCCATCGCCGTGTGGGTGGACCACGAATCTCCCAGCGAATGGAAGCACGCCGCGATCGCACAGACCGCGCGCGGCGACCAGGACTCGGTCCGATATGTGGCCGCGCTACGCACGGTGTTATGGGAGCCGGGTTACCCGACCTGGCAGCGCCGATGGGCATTGGCTCAACTCGTCGAAGCGGACCCCGCAGCGCTGCGCGCCGATATCGGCTTTCGGCTAGCCCATGTCGACACATGGGCGGTGATCGAGGTTGCCTCGGACGGTATTGCCCTGCAGGGGTGGGTTGATGCGACGGCGGCGATCGTACGCAGTCTCGCGCGACCGGCTCGCGGTGTCGACGACACGGATCGGCCGGAGTACGGTGCACTGACGGCCCTGTATCCGAATCAGCAAGTGGTGCGGACGGTCGAGATGGTTTTCCGCAGCGAGATCGGCGCGCCGCGCATCGATGACCGGGTTGCCGCGTGGCAGCTACTGGGTCGTCTGTGTCCGCCGGACGATCTCCGCGACCGGCTGGCGAGCGCGCCGCCGGACACCGCGCTCGTTTCGGATCTTCAGGCGGCCGCCAGTGTGTTGGCGACGCTGCCCACGCACCGCGAGCAAGTCTTACGGCTGATGTCGCTGCGGGCGGCGAGCAATGGTCGAGATTGGGCGCACTTCGAATCGATCGTCGCGTCCCTGGCGCCGGCCAAACGTGACGGCTTGACGCTTGGCCACTTCGGTGTGTTGCGGGGGCTGGATCAGTCGCAGTTGGATCGAGACCGCAGCGAGATACTGACCCGTATTCGCGCCGACCTTGAGTCCGCGTATCACGTACTCAGATCGCCGGAAGGTGACCTCCACGGCGCCCCGCACCCCCAGCGCCTCGAGGACTGGGCCGAGCAACTTTCCTGGACCGACCTGCAAGCCCTCAGCGTAGTGTCAACCGCGCTGCGCGACCGCGCGCTGATCGATGAGTTGTTCCGTCAGGCCGACGCCGATCACCGCGACAGGCGGTCAGAGCACGGCGGGGTGCTCGATTGGCAGAACGGTCGGCTACACGCACATCCCTACACACCAGCCATCAAGCAGCACGACAGGATCTTCCACCCGTCCACAAAGATGATCGAACACCTCTACTCCGCCGTCGCCCACTACCACTATCACGCTCAGCGATACGACAACGACGATTACGCCGGGCCCGGCAAAGCCGACCGCGAGTTGGCCGACCGCCTGGGGTGTGTCTGTGTTGTTTTCACACTGATTGACCGAGATCGGTTGAACGTTGACTACTACCAGCCGGGCGGTGTGGTGATCGACTTGGGCACGGTGTCAGGCACGATCAAGCCAAGTCGGCCAGGAAGTCGCGGACATGAAGCACGAGGGCCTGAGTCTGCGCCGGCGGCTCAACATCAAGGGGCAGGGGATTCGGCGCGTTGAACGTGTGGGATGCGTCGGGGATCATCCGCACCGCGTCGTCGCCTTCTTTCAGCCCGGCGCTGAGGGTCTTGGCCGCGGACGCAGGCACCGTCTGATCGCGTTCGCCGTGGATGATCATGACCGGGCAATCCAACGCTCTGATGGCGGCCGCGGTATCGAAATCGGCCGGCTGGGTTTCGAGTTCCTCCAGCCAGCCCTTGCCGATACGCAGCACCTGCCCCGTGCGTGTCGAGGGCGATTCGATACTCCCGCGCGATCGCAACCGGCGTGCCTGATCTTCGCCGAGGCAGTACGCCGAATGCGGTGCCGCAGCGAGGACGATCCCCGCCGGTTTCTCGCCGTCGCCCCATCCGGAAGACCGCCACGCAGCCAGCAACACCGTCACGCCGCCGCGGCTGTGCCCGAACCAGGCCATCGGCAGCGTCGCGGCCTCGCCGGGCAACTGCCCGTTGCGCGCCGCGCTCGCCACCGATCGCAGGTCCTGGATCTGCTTGCCCCAGGTGTCCTGCTCGAACAGCTCCGCCCGCTCAAACCGGGTCGTCTCGTGCGTCATCCCGCTGTGGCTGAAGTTGAATCGGTGAGCGATCCAACCGTCTTGCGACGCGGCCTCCGCCAGGCAGGGCAGGAACCCGTAGTCCTTATACCCCTTAAATCCGTGGCACATTAGCAGGACGCCGCGTGGGGGTATCCCCTCGGGTGGGAGGTGGGTGGAACCGTAGATTAATTGGTCCGAATATCCCGGGATTGTCCAGTTGTGGATCGCCATCGGATTCCTGTGGGAGAGTTGGTTGGAGAGGTTTCGCCCCGGCATGGGTGGGCCCCATTTAGCGGTTAGGAGAATCGCTCGATGACGGCGTCGGCGAATGCCTCGGTGCCCAGGTCGCCGCCTAGGTCGCCGGTCTTGCAGCCGTCCGCGATCGTCTGGTCGTACGCGTTTTTGATCTTCTCGGCGGCGGTCCGGCAGGCGGAGTCGTTGCGGTCCTCGGCCAGGTGGTTGAGCATCATGACCGCCGACATCAGCAAGGCGAGGGGGTTGGCGATGCCCTTGCCGGCGATGTCCGGTGCCGAGCCATGGACGGCTTCGAAGACGGCCTGGTCGTGACCGATGTTCGCACCGGGCACGACGCCGAGCCCGCCGACCAACCCGGCACACAAGTCGCTGACCACATCCCCGTAGAGGTTTTCCAGCAGGAGCATGTCGAACTGGGTCGGGTCTTGCACCAGTCGCATGCAGCCGGCGTCGATGATCACTTCCTGATAGGGGATGCCCGGGTACTCTTCTTTCTGCACCTTAGCGGCGCACCGGATGAACAGCCCATCGGTCAGTTTCATGATGTTCGCTTTGTGGAACACCGTGATCTTCGAGCGGTTGCGGCGCTCTGCGAACGCGAACGCCCACCGCGATATCCGCATGCAGCCGACCTCGGTCGCGACCTTCATGCTCATCACGACACCGGGCGTCACTTCGTTTTCGATCCCGCTGTACAGCCCTTCGGTGTTCTCGCGGATGATGACCAGGTCGACGTTGTCGTAGGGGGTCTTGATGCCGCGCAGGCTGCGGACCGGGCGTACCGCCGCGTAGAGGTTCAGCTTCTGTCGCAGTTGGACGTTGACCGAGGAAAACCCCTTGCCGACCGGGGTGGTGCAGGGGCCCTTTAGGGCGATCCTGTGCTCGCGGATCGCGTCGACGGTAGCTTCGGGTAAGACCTCGCTGCCGGTCGCGATCGCCGAGATGCCCGCCTGGTGCTCGACCCAGTCGATCGGCGCCTGGGCGGCCGCGAGGATGCGCAGGACCGCGGCGGTGACTTCCGGGCCGATGCCGTCTCCGGCGATCAAAACGACTGGGTGCGTGGACATGCGTTGAGTATAGCCGCAGCAAGCGACAGTAACAGACGCGGGATTGGCCTGATCTTTTCGTTTGATTTACGGGTTGCGGGTAGGGGGGTATTACAGGACCGAACTGGAGGTTCTTGCGGCCTGTTCGCCGGCCGCTCTTTCGCGCAGCAGGTCGAGCATGCTGCGGACCTCGTTGGCCATCTTCGAGTTGGGGAACTCGCGGATAATCTGTTCGCCGACGCGCACGGCGCGGGTCCACTCCTTGTCGCTGACGGCCAGCTTGAACTGCACGCCGAGGTTGTCGCGCTTCTTGCCGATCACGCCGCGTGCCGTCTCGCGGAACGGCTCGGCTTCGGACTCGGTCAGGTACTTATCGAGCTCGAGCATGAGCTCCATCGCCACATCGACATCGTCGCGCTGGGCGGCTTCGAGGAACTTGCGTTCCAGGTCGTGTTTGTGTTGCTCGCGAGCTTCGATGATCCGGCGGTTGAGCGTCTTGACCCTGGGCGAGTCGGGGTAAAGCCGCTGGATTTTCGCCGCCAAAGGCAGTGCCTTGTCCCACTCGTGACTGGCGAGCACCTGGTCGAGCCGGGTGATGCCCTCGGTGACCTTCGTCTCCATCTCCGCGGCGCGTGCGGTCTGGATCTCGTCGCGGTAGTCCTCGGCTTCCTTGTGATACCCGTAGGCCTGGCTCATCTGCGTGACCATCGCCAGCGCGGCGTCGAAGTCACCCTTGTCCATGTCGTCGCGGATCGCGCGTCGCAGTGCGTCGCGCTCGCGTGCCCGGCTGCGGATGCTCTTGGCCTTGTCGCTGATCATCAGGCGGTCGTTGATCGATTCGAGCACGACAACCATCCGGTCCAGCCGTGCCAGGGATTTACTGAAGTTCGCCGCGTGGCTGCTCTGTGCGATTGCAATCGGCAGCAGCGCGGCGACCAGGATCAGCCCGAGCACGCCGATGCTCAACTCGGTCGCGGCACCGGTTTCAGCGACTTGTAGCGAGCCATCCCAAACAACAACAGCGCCCACGCCAAAGAGCAGGACGTAGTAGCCGATCAGCCAGCCGTTGTGTTTTCCGCGTTCGGCCATTCCCTTGGGGTGTTCCTGATGATCAGCCCGATCAAGCCCGGATCAAGGCAAAAGTATAAAATACATAGGCTTGCAGTCGTCCGTCAATCAAGCGGCACCGAGATTCGTTCGTCGGCCGTTGGTCCGGCAGACTCGCTCACCCTCGCCTGATTCTACTATCGGCAACCGTATCCTATCAATCAATCCACTCACGGCCGAGGCATCCCGCCCGCGGCGGTCCAATCCTACCCTGCCAGGTGTATTCTAGGCAACGGCTTGCGTCATTTTCACGGTAACAAGGCAGTCGCCGGCCAAATTTATGCCGGGTCGATCCGCAGCCCGGCATCGCAGCGTGGGCAGGCCGCTTTGCTTGGCCCCGCACCCGCCTCCGGCTCGGGCCGCCGATCGGGCATCGCCGCGACGGCGGCCTCGACGCACATCCCCGACGGGGTGATCGGGCCGAACCGGAACTTCTGCCCGACGTGGTGACCAACCGGGCACTGTGGGCCGGCCGGCGAGGTGAAGCACACCTCCCAGCAACGGACCGCGGCTGGCTCAGGCAGCCGCCCGGGCGGCGCAGGCTGTTCGTCATTATCGCCGCCTTCGCCGGTGATGACCACGTCGTCCTTGGCATCCATCGCCATGTTCGCCAGTTGGTCCGCCCGGCGGTTTTGTTCGCGCGGGATGTGGTGTATCCGCCACGCGGGGACCTGGCCGAGCAGCGCCTGGGCTTGCTCATGAAACGGCTTGAGCAGCGGCGACTTGACCCGGTACTCGCCCGTGAGCTGGCGGGCCATCAACTGCGAGTCGGTGAACACCTGCGCATCCTGGACGCCCAGCCGCACGGCATGCTGCAGCGCGAGCACCAGGGCTTTGTACTCGGCAACATTATTAGTCATCCGACCGAGGTAGTACCCGGCTTCGTGGACCGGCTCGCCGGTGGATTGATCGCGGATCTCGACGCCGCCCGCAGCCGGGCCGGGGTTGCCTCGAGCGCCGCCGTCGACGTGGATCGTAACTTTGCTCATCTTGTCAGGCGGTGGGGGCGGGGTGTTGGCGGAGTGTGCCGGGCGTGCCGGTCATGCGCTGGCCGCAGGGCGTTGTGTCATTTCGGCGCGATCGATGACTTGACTTCTTGATCCAAAAAAAGGATCCGCCCGCAACACGGGCAGCCGACGATCTCGGTATCGCTGGTCATCAACGCGTTGACACGCTCGATCGGGATGTTGAGGTAGCACCCGCCGCAGGTGTATTCCTTGGCCCGCCGGTTGCCCTCGACAACGACGGCCATCGTCTCGCCGTCGTGGATATTGGCGACGCGGTTGAACTCGGTCCGGGCGGCAGGGGGGATGTTTTCCTCGGCGACCGCCCGTTGGGCGCTGAGCTCTTCGAGTTTCTGATCGACCTCGGTGTGGCATTCCGCCGAGTCGGCCTTGGCGTTTTCGAACAACCGCTGGCGTGCGGCGATGTCTTCATCGATCGCGGCGAGTTGCTCCTTGAGCCGGTCCACCTCGCCCATCTGCTCGAGCGCCTGCTCTTCGAGGTTTCCCTGCTCGAGCTTCTGGGTGTTGACCTCGACCAGCAAAGTGGAATATTCCTTGTTGTTCGTGACGCTGTTGAGCTGGGTGCGTAGTTGCGTGATGCGGTCTTCCACGCCCTTGGCCTGGTGTTCCAGACTCGAGCTTTGCACCTGGGCGGCTTTGACCTGATCGGCGACTTCCTGTCGCTGCTGCTTGAGCTGATCCATCTTGGCCTGTTGGGCCTTGAGGCGGTTCTGTGCGTTGGCCAGACGCCCCTGCATCCCCCGAACCTGCTGATCCAGGAGGAACAGCTCGTGCAACTTGTCATGCAGGGACATATAGGCAACCTCCGATGCGGTCAGCGAGAATCAAGCCAGTATACCAACTGCGGCGTCGTTCGGAAACCCCCGGCTGTACTGGTGATAACGACGATTTGAAGGCGAAAACCGCGATCAGCACGGCCCGGCGCTGAGTAAAACCCGTTGACTCGGGCCCGGCAGGGGTCTATCGTTGGCTAGGCGTACCCCCTGCGCCCTGATCAGGCCATCGCGTATCGAGAAAGCATCGAGCCTTGACCCACCACACGAATGGGAGATTTCAGATGGGAGAGCTATCCGTATCGCATCGGTTGACAGCCATACACCCCAGCCGCCGGGATTGGCCGGGGGAGATGATCGCGGTGGTCTGTTGCCTCGGTTGGGCCATGACTGAGGCCCACGGGCAGGACCGCTTCCCCACGCCGATCCCGACCAGCGGCCTGTCGGTGGGGATCGAGGACTTCGCCGTGATCCCCGACTCGACGCCGGGGTCGCCGCCGCGGATGAGCCTGCTCACGCCCGACCCGAGTGGTCGGCTGTTCGTCAACGATCAACGCGGCCCGCTCTACACCATTGACGCAACCGGCACGTCGGTTCAAGAGTATCTGGATCTGCGCGACTTCCCGGCGCTGCAGATCAACAGCGGAAGCGAACCGGGCTTCCAGAGCTTCGCGTTCCACCCGGACTTCAACAACGCGAGCACCGACGGGTTCGGCCGCTTCTACACGATCCACAGTTCCAACGACACGACCCCGACCCCGGACTTCGACCCCGGCGGCTCCACGGCGTTCCACACCCTGCTGCTGGAATGGCGCACGAATACTCCGACTGCGGCGACGTTCTCCCCGGCCGACGTGTCCGCTCAGTTCCGCGAGGTGATCCGCTTCAAGCAGCCGTTCTCCAACCACAACGCCGGGCTGATCGCGTTCGATCCCAACGCCGGGCCGAGCGATCCGGATTACGGCAACCTCTATGTCGCTTTGGGCGACGGCGGGTCGTCGGGCGATCCGCAGAATAACGGGCAGGAGTCAGATAACCCTTACGGCGCGCTGCTGCGGATCAATCCGACCGGCAGTGACAGCGCCAACGGAAAGTATGGGATCGTGACCGCGAACGCGCTGGCGTCGGACGGTGACGCGAACACACTCGCGGAGATCTACGCTTTCGGGTTGCGCAACCCGCAGCGGTTCGCCTGGGACGCGGTGACGGGCGACATGTACATCGCGGATATCGGACAGAACGCGGTTGAAGAGATCGATCTTGGTTTCAACGGTGCGAACTTCGGCTGGGACGACCGCGAAGGGAGTTTCCAATTTGACAGCACCAACACCGTCGGGCTGACCGACCCCGTCGCCGAGTACGACCACACCGGCGTCGTGGCCGACATCCCGACGGGGATCGGCAACCGCGCGATCACGACCGGCGAGGTCGCACGCGGGACGGGGATCGCGGGCCTGGACGGGCAACTGTTGCTCGGCGATTTCCCGACCGGGTTGATCTTCATGCTCGACGTTGACAGCGACCCGCTCGATGGTGGGCAGGACGGCTTTGAGGAACTAAAGCCTCTCAACACGGGCATGCAGCCGGTTCAACTGTTAGACCTGATCAATGCCGCCCGATCAGACCGCGGGCTGTCGAACAGCAGCCGGGCCGATCTGCGATTCGGGATCAACACCCCGGGCGAGGTCTACATCCTTAATAAACACGACGGGATCGTGCGGCGGCTGGTGCCCGTGCCCGAGCCGGCGACGCTGGCGATGCTCGGTGTGCTGCCACTGCTGGTCGCACGCAGAGTCCGCCCGGCCTAGTCGTGGTCCAGCACTAACTCGGCCTCGTCACCAAGCGACCGCAGCGCGGCTTCGGTTGTGTGTTCGTCATACCCGCGCCGCTGGAGCAACCCCCAAAGCCTGCGTGTGCGCGACTGCGGGTCGAGGCGGGTCATCGACGCGAGCTTCGCCCTTGCCAGTGACACCGCGGCCTCAAGCGATTCGGCCGCGGCACCCTCTCCGCGATCCAACAACCGATCGATCAGGCTCGAATCGATCCCCCGTGTGGCCAACTTCTGCCGCAACAGATTGGGGCCCGCCGCCCGCCGGTCGACGGTGATCTCAATGATTGCACGACCCAGTGCCTCGTCATCGAGTAGGCCGATCTTGGAAACGTCTGTCAGCACCTGGTCGACAACAGATTCCGCGTGACCCGCAGCCGTTAACTTCTCGGCAAGTTCCCGCTTGGAAAGTGCCCGTCGATCCAACCGCCGCGTCGCGTCACGCCGGGCCTTGTCGTACGCCGCACGCTGCTCCACTCGATCGGCCAGCCGCTCATCCCACCGCTGCCCGATCGCCAGGCTCAATTCACTTAGGGTTTGTGCGGACACGACCGCCACCCGCCGCCTGCCAACCTTGACCGCGAATCGGCTGTCGTCAGGCCCGACCGATTTGATCGCGGTGATCGCTTCGCCCTTCGCCTCGCCCCTCGCCTCGCCGATCGATGCCGGACCGCTGTCTGGAGCTGATGACTCGAAAAGTTCGTCCGAAGCGGGTGACGACATCATCTGATTGTACCGCCCGCGTGGTTGGTGCCCGCACCGTGTGGTGGTAGACTTAACCGGTTCGCTAGGGGTGCGCCCAGCCGTCGGCTGTGTGCTGAGATCAGACCCTGGAACCTGAACCGGTTCGCACCGGCGTAGGAAAGCGGGCGGCATGATGGGCGTCGAAGACACCTTCCAACCACCAACACTTACCCGAGGCGATCGATGCGCGGCGAACCCTGCAATGGGCCCGCGGGCGATTGGCACGGCGAGGAGCACTCCATGATCACCCCAACAGGTACGCCCACCGGGCGCAAGACCGATGCCCGATCACCGCAGGACCACGAACAGCAAGTCCTCGGCCGGTTCGGCGTTGACGTGCAGATGAGCGGGCAACGGGTGACGACACCCGGCAGCTTCGCCAACCCGCCGAAGCTCGCACCCGGCGCGGACGGGGCGCTGACGTTTAGTTCGCCGGACACACCCGGGATGCCCGGCCCGTCGACGCAGACCGCGTGGGACTTCATGCCCACCGATTGGCGGCGCGTCGGGGATCGGTGGGTGGCGCCCGACGGGTTCGTGCCTGTCACCCAACTCGAGCACGCGCGGCTTGGCACGATCACGCCGCAGATGAATCGTGTTGCCGAGCGCGAGCCGCACATGACGGCTGCGCAGGTTCGCGACGAGGTTGCGGCCGGGCGGATGGTGATCCCGGCGAACCGTGCGCACCTTGGGTATCAACTCGACCCGATGTGCATTGGGCGTGCGGGCAAGACCAAGGTCAATGCCAACATGGGCGCATCGCCGGTCTCCAGCAGCACCGATGAAGAGGTCGAGAAACTCCGCTGGGCCGAGCGGTGGGGGGCCGACACGGTCATGGACCTCTCGACCGGCGGCGATCTGGACGCCTGCCGCGAAGCGATCATCCGTCACTCGACCGTCCCGATCGGCACGGTCCCGATCTACTCGATGATCCTCGGGCGTCGGATCGAGGACCTGACCGAAAAACTCATCCTCGACACACTCGAACACCAGGCCGCCCAGGGCGTCGACTACTTCACCATCCACGCCGGCGTGCTCCGCGAGCACCTGCCGCTGGTCAAACGCCGCCTGATCGGGATCGTCAGCCGCGGCGGGTCGCTGCTGGCCAAGTGGATGCTCACACACAACCGCCAGAACCCGATGTACGACCTCTGGGACGACATCTGCGCCATCATGCGCCGCTATGACGTGACGTTCTCGATCGGCGACGGGCTTCGCCCCGGCGGGTTGGCTGACGCGACCGATGCCGCGCAGCTAAGCGAGCTTGAAACGCTCGGCGAACTGACCGAGCGTGCCTGGCGAAACGGCGTGCAGGTCATGGTCGAGGGCCCGGGGCACGTGCCGTTCGATCAGATCGAATTCAACATGAAACTGCAACGCCGCCTCTGCCACGGCGCACCGTTTTACGTGCTTGGGCCACTGGTCACGGACATCTTTCCCGGCTACGACCACATCACCTCGTGCATCGGCGCGACGTCGGCCGGGTATCACGGGGCGAGTATGCTCTGCTACGTTACACCCAAAGAGCACCTGGGACTGCCTAAGAAGGATGACGTCAAGCAGGGCTGCATCGCCTACAAGATCGCCGCGCACGCCGCGGACGTAGCGCTGGGGATTCCCGGCGCACGCGACCGCGACGACGAGCTAACCAAAGCCCGCGCAGCGCTGAACTGGGAGAAGCACTTCGAGTTGTCCTTCGATCCCGACACGGCCCGCGCGTATCACGATGAAGACCTCGACGTCGACACCGATTTCTGCGCGATGTGCGGGCACGACTGGTGCTCGGTGCGGATCAGCAAGGAGATCCAGCAATTTATGAGTGGCAAGGACGAGGCGTACGACTGGGACAAGCCCAAGCTCACCGAGGCCCTGACCGACGAGCAGCGCGCGATCCTCGAGAAGCGCGGCGTCCTCTCTCCCGACGAGATCCACCGCCTGGCGAGCAAAACGAAATCCGTCATGACCGCCGATACGACCAGTGACAACGATCCCGACAAGCCCGGCTGCCACAGCGACTACGTCGAAGCCGATCAAGCCAAGGGTTTGCAAGACCAACGGCTGGTCCAGATCAATGTCCCGCCGGCCGTGAGCAGCAGGCGCCGCGGAGTGAAGAACTTCTCGTGAAGCGTTCCTCCGTCACGCTACTGATCCTGGTGCTGAGTCTGTCGGCGGTCTTCGCCGGGTGCACCACGCGCCGCGACGTGCAAACCGGCCAGGTGTTGCCCGCCAACGATCAGCGGTACGACTTTGAACAGGTCACCGAACGGGCGGCCTACCTGCAACCGGGGATGTCCAAGGGGCAGGTGTTGATTCTGCTCGGTTCACCCGCCCGGCGTGACAACGACCTGTGGGTGTATGTCCCGGAGAGGCCGGCGCTGCTGATCCCCGCGGCCGCGATGAATGTGCGTTTCCAAAGCAATCGGTACGTCGAGCACAATTTCTCGCCGATCGTCCTGGGTGAGCGCATCGCGGACCAGTAATCGAATGGTGTGGATCGCAACGCTACCAACTCTCCGCGCGGTGGCTTAGCCACGCCCAGACGCGTCGGCTGAGCGGCTGACAGACGATCGGCAACACGACGGCGAGCAACAACCCGACCTTGACCACCGTCCGGAACCCACCGAACCAGTGGCCGACATAAAAACACCACAGCCCGACCGGCAACATCGATAACGCCATGTTGACCGAGATCGCCCCGGTCATCTCGCCGTGGCGGTCCTCACGCCCGTCCGCCACGGTGTAGGCGGGCGCGGCCTGACCCGCCGCCCATTTCGATCTGTCCCGGCCGGTTGCTCCGCCCATTTCGTGGTCCAATCCAACCGCCGGCCGTGGTCGTGCACCGACGGTCCATAACGGACTTCAGATCCCCGGCGATTGATAAGATAATAGGGTGGGGATCGCCCGATCGCCGGGTTGGCGTATTCAATAGAGGAGTCGGCTATGCCAAGACAATTTACTTCACCGGTTCTCGTCGTCGCGGCTGTGTTATTGGCCCTCTCGGCTGGGTGCGAAACGCAGGAGGTCGTGACGGACGCCCCTCGGTTCGCCATCGAACACTACAACCTCTCCGACGACGGCCCCGTGATCGGCGGGTACAGCCCGGTATCGTATTTCGAGGCCGGCCGAGCCGAGCGCGGCAGCAGCGAATTCGCCGTGACACACGAGGGGATCATCTACTGGATGAACTCCGCCGAGCAGGTCACGAAGTTTAAAGCAGACCCGCAGAAGTACGAGCCCACCTTCGGTGGCTGGTGCGCCTACGGCATGGCCAAGAACAAAAAGTTCTCCGTCGACCCGACCAGCTTTAAGATCGTCGATGGCAAGCTCTATCTGTTTCACAAAGACAACGAGGTCGACGCACTGAAGCTGTGGAACCAGGAAGACCGGGTCGAGAACGCCTGGAAAGCCGCCCGCAACTGGAACGAATTCAAAGTCAACTAGCTCGGTTGCTCCGCGCCCGCCTCCGCCGCCAACCGGCTAAGCCGCCGCAGCGCGTCGAATGCTTCGAGCGGGGTGAGCGTGTCCATTTTCATCTCGCGCAACTCGCTGACAGCTGGGTGGCTCAGATACTCGGTGAACAGCGACATCTGCGACTCAGTCGCGCGTCGCGCGGAACCGGCCACATCGGCCGACACCACCACCGGTTGATGGTTCACCGCCAGCTCACTCAAGAGATCACCGGCCCGACGCACGACCTGATCGGGCAGCCCCGCGATCTTCGCGACATGGATCCCGTAGCTGCGGTCGGTCGCGCCGGGCACGATCCGGTGCAGGAACACAATCTTGTCGCCCCACTCCCGCACGGTCACATTTAGATTTGTCACCTGGTCAAACCGCTCGGCCAAGGCGGTCAACTCGTGGTAGTGCGTCGCGAACAATGTCCGACACCCGCACGCCGCTAAATGCTCGGTGATTGCCCACGCCAGCGACAACCCGTCGAGTGTGCTCGTTCCGCGTCCAATCTCATCGAGGATCACCAAGCTCGCCGCCGTCGCGTGGTGACAGATGTTCGCCGTCTCGATCATCTCAACCATGAACGTCGACCGCCCCGCGTGCAACTCATCGCTGGCGCCGACGCGTGTAAAAACGCGGTCGCACAGACCGACCGTTGCCGCGTCGGCCGGCACGAAGCTGCCGGTGTGCGCCATCAGTGTGATCAGCGCGGCCTGTCGGATATAGGTCGATTTGCCCGCCATATTCGGCCCGGTGATCAAGCCCAGCGTCGGCCTGTCGGCCGAACCATTTCCGTTCGCCGCTCCACCCGACTCCCCCTCGCCGGACCGCCGACCCAACACCACGTCGTTGGCGACAAACCGATCCTTCAATAGCCCGTCCAACACCGGGTGACGCCCCGCGCGGATATCCAAAACCGGCTCCGCCACGATCGTCGGCTGTACGTAACGGTGATACCGCGCACGCTGCGCGAAGCACGCCAACACATCCAGTTCCGCAATCACCTCGGCAAACTCGTGCAACTCCGCCAGGTGATCGCGAGCAGCCGTGCATAGCTCGGCGAACAACACCTGCTCCCGCTCGGTCGCGTGCTGCTTGGCCGAGAGCACCTTGCCCTCGTATTGCTTGAGGTCGGGCGTGATGAATCGCTCGGCGTTCTTTAGCGTCTGCTTGCGGGTCCATGAGTCGGGCGCGCGGTCGCGGTTCGCGGCGCTCAGCTCGATGTAATACCCGAACACCTTGTTGAACCCGATCTTGAGGTTGTTGATCTTGGTCTCGCGCGCCAGGTCGGTCTGATACCCCGCTAACCACGCGTGGCTGTCCGATTGCAGCGACCGCTGCTCGTCCAACTCGCTGTCGTACCCATCGCGGATCAGCCCGCCTTCACGCAGGTGCGGCGGGGGGGACTCGACGCAGGCTTTGCGGATCGACTTCGATAACACGTTCAACCGTTTTGCGACTGATTTGAGCCGCCGATGGTGATCCCGCACCGCCGGCCGGTCGGCTGTGAACTCAACGAGCGCTTGCGCCCCTGCGGCGCTGCCGCCGAGCGCGACCAGATCGCGCGGCGTCGCCCTGCCGATTGCGATCCGTCCGACGATCCGCTGCACGTCCTGTATCACACCGAGCACCTGGCGCATCCCTTCAAGAAATCGATCGTCCTCGCGCATCGCGCCGACGACGCGTTGGCGGCGCTCGATCGGTTCCAGCCGTCGCAGCGGGTAGCACAGCCACTGGCGCAGCATCCGCTTGCCCATCGGTGTGACGCAGAACTGCAGCGTGCCCAGCAGGCTCCCGTCTGTGGACCCCGAGCGCAGCGTCGTCTCAATCTCCAGGCTGCGCAGCGAGATCTGATCAATAACAAGGTGATCTTCACGCGAAAGACGCCGTGGTGGCTGTAGGTGGCCGAGGCGTTTACCCGATGGGGCGGCGCTGGCCGGGGCTGACGGATCGGTCAGCTCACCGGGGTCGTTCGGTCGATCGCCGGGTGACTGTGTTTCGAGAAGATAAAAAACCACCGCACCACACGCCCCTAGCGCCGCGTCGTCGCGCGTCAGCCCGAACCCCTCCAACGTCCGGACATCGAATTGTTCGCATAGCGTCCGGTACGCGTCGCCGGTTTGAAATTGCCAACTCGGCCGCAGCGCCGCGACGCAACCCAATTGTTGCACCAATCCATCAACAACCGTGCCTGTCTCGCGCCCCGCGCCCCCTTCGGCATCCGTGTACAGAAGCTCACGCGGCCCGATGCGCGCCAACTCATCCGCGGCCTCATCTCGGCTGACCGTTGCGAACTGAAACCGCCCCGTGCTCAACTCGGCCCACGCGAGCGACGCGGCTCCGTCGCGACCGAAATGGATCGCGGCCAACGGGTTTTCCTGCCCCTCATCAAGCAGCGACTCGTCTGTCAGCGTCCCCGGCGTGATCACGCGCGTCACGTCGCGACGCACCACCCCCTTGGCCGCGGAGGCTTCTTCCATCTGATCGCAGATCGCCACGCGGTGCCCGGCCTGGATCATCCGCCGGATGTACCCCTCGACGCTGTGGTACGGCACCCCCGCCATCGGCACGCCCTCGCTGCGCTGGGTCAGGGTGATCCCAAGCGTCTTGTGCGCCAGCAGCGCATCGTCGTGGAACATCTCATAGAAGTCACCCATCCGAAAAAACAAGACGCATTGCGGGTGACGCTCTTTGAAGTTCCGGTACTGCCGCATCGCCGGTGTCTCGGCTTTGGGCGGTTCGGATGGGTTGGATTCTCCGGCGTTCACCGCACCATGTTAGTGGCTCCGCCGACGCCGCAAAACCGCGTCCCACCTGGCATCGCGTAAAGACGTGGCCGCCATGTTGACGCGTCCCAGCCGCATCAGCTAACCTAAACCACTGCAATCAGAAGGTCGCTTCGCCCCCTTCGTCTAGTGGCCTAGGACATCGGATTCTCAGTCCGAGAACAGGGGTTCGACTCCCCTAGGGGGTATTCACCATCGAGAACGATAGGCGCCGATTCTTAAAGTGACGCGAACGCGGTCAGCAGCAGCGGCCGCGTTGACATGTATCGGCCGGTTTCAGCCCGGCGATGTTACCCGAGGCCCACGATACTTTAAGAGATCAGCCCAGAGGGGCCATTTGTTCTTGTCTATCTGGCGGTCGGTCCAGAAAAATTCCGGTAGCGCGGTTTGGATCTTTCTGCGCAGCGTTTCGGCGCTGGGGCCGGGGGTGCTGCGTATGTCGTTCCAACGGCTAATCTGGTTGCCCAGGCGCGACCAGCGGGTCCGCTCCGGGTCGTTTGGGGATCGTAGGTGCTGTCGCAGACATTGGCCCTCGAACTCGCGCCAGCGGGAATGATTCATGAAGTAGTCACTGGCGTGCCAGCGGCCGGTGACGAACTCTTTGCCCGCGGTCAGTTCGACCCACGCGTTGCCCAGCGTGTTCAGTTGCTCGGGGGTTTGGCCGTCTGCGGTTGCCGGGCCGAGGTAGAGCATGGCGATGCCCTCGTGCTGGCGGATAACCGGGTCGGTGATCTTTGCGGCTTCACGTACGGCGCGGCAGCGCTCGGGGAGGCCGGGCCAATCGATTTGTTGGGTGTCGTCCTTCAGGCCGACAATCGCCAGGACAGGCATGCCGGAGTCGAAGCCGAGCCGGAAGAGGTGGGCTTTTGGGAAGACGGTCGTGAACGTGTCGACCACGACCTGCATCTGGTCGCGGCTGAACTGATACATCGGGAGCATCTGGCAGTAGAGCCCGCCGGCTCGGAGGGACATTCTTACCGATTGGAAATGCTCGATGCTGAACAGGCGCCCGACCCCCGGTCGCCAGGGAAGGAACAGGTCGCCCATAACGACGTCGAACCGATCCACACAGGAAGCGATGTAGGTCCGCCCGTCTTCAACGACGATGTTGGCACGCGGGTCGGCCGCGATGTCGTTGGTGAATTCCTTGAAGTGCCTCTTGCACGCTTCGGCCACCAGACGCGACAGCTCGATAGCCGTGACGGTTTCGATATCGTCGTGGAGCAGGGCGGCGCCCGCGGTAATGCCGGTGGCCAGGCCTATAAACGCGACGTCACGCGGACGGGCGTGCAGCAGGATCGGCAGATGGGCCTGGCGCTGTTCGTCAGCCATGCCGGCCGTGGACCCTAGAACGTACTGGTTGAACATGACGATGCCACGGCCAAGCTCATCGCTTTCGGTGACGGCGACAACGCCTTCACTACCCGCGGAGATGGCCAGAGTCTTAAACTGGATCTTCTCTGTCGGAGCCGGGTGGATCAGCGGGAGCCGTATCAACCACACCACGCCGATGACGAAAATCATGAGCATGATGCCGACCGGTCGCCACACCGGGCCGCGCAGCCCCCGTGGGCCTTCGATGATCAAGACCATCAGGCCCGCCAACGCGGCGTAGCCCAAGCCGAATACACCCAGCCCGGCGTGCATCCCGACCGCGGGCAAGATCAGCCGCTGGGCGGCTTCGGCGCCTAAGACGCCGCCCAGCCCGTTGACCGCGAGCAGCCACCCCCACCTGCGGCCGTGCGGGTCGCCGCCTTCACTGCCGTACCAGGAAAAAACCAGCGGGAGCACGAGCCCGGCCATCAGGATGCCCGGTCCGAGCGAGACAAGCACGTAACCGGTCATTTTCAGGTTGAACCCGAGCAGCGTCGTGCTTGGCTTGATCGTTGTCATCCCGCTGGTCATCCACATAAATATCAGCGGGGTCGATGCGGTGGCCAGGCCGGTGACCATCATCACCGGTGTGAGTAGCTCGCGCGCCTGGTTCCCTTTCTTGGCCAGGTAGGGCGTGAGAAACGCTGATACGGCCAACATCAGAATGATCGCCGCCAGTACAGCGGCCGTCGCGTGGATGGCGGACGGGGCGACCTGCATGAACAAGTGCATGCTTAGGACCTCAACACCGAGCACGCCGGCGCCGGAGGCGAAGGCTATCAGGAACATCGCGGTCGACACGCGATCGGATTTTGAGCTTGAGGTGCTTCGCCCTTCGTGATCGGGGGCCGTCCGAGTGGTTGGCTTGGACGTCCGCTTCTCCATGCAAAGACATAGCCCCGCGATCAGGAGGTTCATCACGACGGCAAGGCCGATCGATCCGGAGACACCAAACCAGGGCAAAGCAACCGTGGTGGTCCATAGCAGGCCGGCGACACCGCCGAACGTGTTCGCCGAGTAAAGCCAGACACCTTGGCGGCCGAGCTTGTTATCACCCGTGAGAATCGCGCGGGCCATGAACGGCAGCGTCATCCCCATCAGGAACGTCGGCGGGATCATGACCAGTACCGAGATGGCGAGTTTGACCGCTGTGCCCGTGCCGGAGACGAGTGTCTGCGGGCCGAGCCAAGGCCAGATCCAGCCGGTCCAGCTTGGCAGTGTTAACGCAGGAATGCTCAAGAGGGCGATGCCGAGCTCGATTTTCGCGACCGCGTGCCAGGGCTTTTGGACCCGTCGGGCCAGACCTGTTGAACAGGCGGCTCCAAGTGCCAGGCCCAGGAAGAAGCACTCGAAGACGAGGGTGGTGGATGTCGTCGAGGCGCCCAGCAGGTCGATCAGGCGGCGCGTCCAGAGCAGCTCGTGTGAGAGCGCGGCACAACCGCTCAATCCCGCTATGAGAAGTGCTATGAAGTAGCTCATGGTTGATGGGAGCCCGTCGTGGGGGGAGTGTAAGCCGGATCGATATAAAAAAAACGGCGCCCTTCTCAGGGCGCCGCTTCGGGTGCGTGTCCGCGGTTAGGAAACCGCCTTTCGGCTGCGTCGGACCAACGCAAGGCCGGCACCCGCCGCGAGGATCAGCCCCGCGGTAGGCTCCGGCACCAGGTTGCTGTTTACGTATGAAACGGCGTTGATGAAGCCGGTTGTGATCGCGCCGCTGCCGGAAAAGTTTTTATGCAGAAGAACGTGCACGAGACCGGATTCGAGGAAACCATCCATGCCGACGGTGTGCCCGAGCAGGTAGGTCCCGTCCGGTGCCTCTTCATCGACACCGCCGGGGCTTCCGACAATGTCGTAGATCATGTGGTAGTGGCCGTTGCGTGCGCCGCTGGCCAGCGTGGTGTCCACGACGAAGGTGAAGTCGCCGGAGGCGTTGTCGAGAACGACGGGGACCGGTGGCATGTCGACCGTCTCGTACGCGTACTCGATCACGTCATGGTTGTATCTCGACATGGTGATCTTGGTGTTCGTCCCCACCGCCCCGAATGTCCCGGCCGTGTCGTCCCACTTGAGAAGGCTGCCCGAAGCGTCGAAATCGGGATGCGCGAGCGTGGGCATCGTGAGAATCAGGTCCTCTTCGCCGGCCAGGGTTTCGTAGCCGGCTGGGATGCTGGCGTCGCCTGACGCGACGGTAAAGGCGTTGGGTCCGAACGACCGGAAGATGTTGGTGCCGGTGACGGGGATGTTATCGTCGCCGCCAAAGAGGTGGATCATGACCCTGACCGGGTCACCGTCGTGGAATGCCTCGATGGTGGTGTCGCCGCCGGTCTTAGTGACCGGGAGGTAGCTGTGTTGGGCGTGTACGGCCCCGCTAATGGCGAGCACCGCCAGGGTTGAAAAACAAAGTCTTGAAAGCTTCACGATTAATTCCTTTTCTCTATCTGTTTCCCGATCAATAACACTGAGTGAGTCACAAACATTTATTAACAATTGATTGGAGCACATCTCTGATCGTCGCGCTTTTACCACGTAGGCAGCTCCTTCGTGATGGCCGCCAGATACCACAAGCGCATTCACACCGCTCCCATCGGAAGGGCTCCCGGTATGGCACCCGGTTGCTATCAGCGGTTTCAACGATCACTCGGGGTTAGATGATGGGCGGCGCGCGGGCCCGGCGGGGTTGGGTCGAATCGCCCCACGGCAGGCCCGTGTTGGCGGGCCGTTGTATGCGTTCGCTTAAGTCCAGACACAGCGGAGCGTCGGGTTGGACGTCGATGACCTGGCGCGCCGTGGCGAACATATGACAGGTCGGGCAGTCTTCGGGTGCGAAGGGCGTGGGCGGTGGTTCGGCCGGCTCGGGGTTGGGCGCGGTGGCGGCACACGGGGCGTCCGTGTGGATCGCCTGTGCACTGGTCGACTGGCAATGTGAGCCGGTGGCTGTGGATGCCCCGAGAACGGGGCAGCGGGGTGCAAGCTGGAAGTAGAGGTACGTCCACCGGTTCAGGTCGGTCGCCTGAATGGCGAACACCGCTAGCAGCGGGATGCAGATTAGGCGGGCTTTTCTCAATTCCTTCTCTGCGTCTTCTGTCTACCCTTGGGCTGTTTCCGATACGTCTTTCTCGATCACTCCGCCCCGTGTCGCGTCGAGTGCCAATTTCAACTCCGTCGTCGTGACAGCAGCATCGCACCGCCCACGGCCAGCAGAGCCACCGATGCGGGTTCGGGGATGCCCGGCTGAAGAGCCGCGCCGTTCTCAAATCCGACATACGCGTAATTGGCACTCCCGGTGTCCGCGAAGTAGCTGCCGAACTGAACGAAATCAAAGTTTGGTCGGGGGTGACCGTTATCCTCGTGCACACCTTTGTAGTTGTCTTCTACCTTTACCCCGTCGATGTACAGGGCCACCGCGCCGTCACCCTCGGCGTTGTTAACGGGGTTAACCCCCGCGGCATCCAGATCTCGGTCGGCATCACGCAGGAAGATCATCTCAAACAGGTGGTAGCCCGTGGTAGGAGCAGTGTGGGATTTGAAAGAGCCTTCAAGGCTTACTCTTGTGCGCCCGTCAGCTGTAGAACCGAACCGCATCATGTAGGCGTGATCCAAGGGATCGATGCCGTTTACGGTGTTAAAGTAATCGTAGACCTCGACCACGGTGTCCAGGTCGGAGCTGGAATCTGGGATTTGGGTGACATTGACGATAACGCTTGCTTTCCACCCGTCCTCACCGGCGACTTCGGGCGCGGCCGCGTACCTGATCTGTGTCCCTATCTCGCCGTTCGTCTGGACGGTCGTGTCGATCCTCCAGGCGTCCACGCCTCCATCATCGAAAATCGGTTCACCCACATCGTTGATGTCAAGCGTTACTTTCGTTGTTGGGTTGTCCTGTGACCAACCCTCGGTGAGGGGATCGTTAGCACCCTTGTGCTTGAGGATGGGTGCGCCCAATGCCGCCGCCGGCGCCAGCGAGATGGCGGCCAGGGCGATCCAGCCGGTCATTTTGTGTGCGTACTTGTGTCCCATGGGATGAACTCCTGTCGTGTTGGCCCTCAGCCCGCGGTCTCGTCGGTGGCGGTGTTTCGCGTCAGGCTTTGCAGTAGCGTTTTGGCGTCGGTTCGTTCCGGACGGGCGTCGATCACCCGCTGGATGAGTGCTCGGGCGGCCGTGGGGTCGGACTTCATGTAGTGCTGGGCGATCGCAAGACAATGGGCGTAGCTGGTGGTGAACTGAACGCTCGCCTCGATGCTTTCGATGAACAGGTCGATGGCGAGTTGCTCTTCGCCCTCCGCGGCGGCGACCAGACCATTCAGGTAGGCGTCACGGGCTACGATGAACTGGGCAAGCCGGGCCTTGAAGCGGTCGCCGTCGGGCCCGGCGGCGGGGTCGATCAGATTGTCGAGATCGACGTCACACTTTTCGAGCATCGCAATCAACCGGCCGTACATCGTGATGTCGAGTTGGCTGGTGAAGCGCGGGGCACTGAACAGGACCACCGGGTGGTCGTCGGTGTTGATCGGGGCGTCGGCTGCGAAGCGTTGGAGGGATTCGGTGTCCGCGATGAATGAGCCGAACAGCCGCACGCCGTTTTGGAGCAGCGCGCCGCGGAGCATACCGGCGAGTGTTTTGTCCTTGACGCGGTTGCGGTACCAGTCAGGCCCGTAGCTGACCGGCTCGGTGGTGGCGATGAGTCCGAGCATGGGGTGATCGAGCTTGAAGTCCACAACGCAGGCGCGGGCGTTGGGGAAGACCTGCATGAGGGTGCGGATGATCACGGCGGCCGTGGGTTCGTCCAGTTGGTAAAGCGGCAGCCACTGGCAGAAGACCCCGCCTGGGTTCAGGCGCTGCTTGACGGCCTCAAAGTGTTCGATGGTGTACAGCCAACCGGCGCCGTCGCGGCCGGGGTGGAAGAGGTCGGCGACGATCACGTCGTACCGGTGGTCGGTGACTCGAACGAAACGGCGGGCGTCGGCGACATACGTGTTCAGCGATTGTTCGTACCCGGGCGGCAGATTGGCCGGCTCGAAATGGTGAGAAACGGCGACGACCTCGGGGATGAGTTCGACGCCATCGGCGGTGAGGCCGGGCATGAACGATGCAGCGCGGAACGTAATCGATGAGCCCAGGCCGAGGAACAAAGCGCGCTGGGGTTGCTCGTGCAGCAGCAGCGGGACGTAGGCCTGGAGGCACTCATCGACGGCGCCGCGGGTGGTGCCCATCTGGAACCGGTTGTTCACACGCAGCGACTTGTGGCCGTCGGATTCCTGAACGACCGCGACCGAGGCCATGACGCCCTCGCGGTAATCGAGGACCTTGGATTCGGGGTAGAGGGTGAGCAGTTGCAGGTTCGCGGGCAACGCGAGAACCAGCAGGACCGGGATGGCTTGGAGCGCCCAGCGGATGTTGGAGTTGTTCGGGATCAGCAACAGGTAGCCGAGCGACGCGGCGACCAGCGACCACTTGGCGCCGATCCAGGGAAGCAGGATGACGCCGAACACCAGCGGGGCCAACGCCGCACCCAGCGTGTTAATGGCCATCGCCCTGCCGACGCCGCCTCTGTCGTGTTTGGCGGCTTGCACCAGGTGACTGAACGTGGCGCCCATCAGCATGGTGGGGATCGCGAACACCATCAGCGCGACGGCCATCTCGGCGGCGCCGACGCCTAAGAGGCTGTCGCCGAATAATTCGCGGCGTGCGTTGGCGTAGACCGTTTTCGTGTGCGGCATCGCCAGGATGCCGAGCATGCAGGCCGTGGCGATGCTCAAGAGTAGGTAGCTGAGCAGCGTCGATGGGGCCGCGGTACGGCCGAAACGTTGGTACAACGCGGCGCCGATCGCGGTGCCGATCAAGTAGATCGAGAGAACAGCCGCAAACGTGTAGACCGTATTCTCGAGCACCTGTGAGATCACGCGCACGCCCAGGGCCTCATAGCCAATCCCCAGCAGCCCGGTGAGAAACACCGTCGCGACCACACGCCGCATCGGGAGGGCGTTGGCGGCGCTGACGGTGGGTTGGGGCTGGGGGTTGGAGTGCGTGAGTTTTGGGGTTGGTTGTTGTGCGATCGCTGCGGCGGCCGCGGCGCAGAGAAGGTTGACGACAGCGAGCAGAACAACCGTAGCCGTGAAACCGAATCGAGGCATGATGACGAAGGCGCTGGCGAGTGTGCCGATGACGGCGCCGGCGGTGTTGGCGGCGTAGAGGCCGCCGACGCAGCGGCCGCCTCTGACCAGCGGGGCGACGAGTCGCTCGACCGCGGGGAGCGTCGCGCCCATCGCGGTGGTGGCGGGCAACAAACATATAAAAGGCAGTGCGAAAGCGACGGCCCATTGGCGCAGCGGGGTCGGTTCGACGCCGGTCAGGTCCAGCGCCAGTGTGTTGAAGCGACCGATCAGCGCGATCGAGACCAGACCCCAGACGCCGATCATTGTCTCGAGTCCGGCGTACCAGCGCCCGGGGTGCGGCGAGCGGCTGACCTTGCCGTCGAGCGCCCATGCGCCCAATGCCAGCCCGCCAAAGAAAGCGGCGACCACCGCCAGAACGCTGGGCATCTCGTGGCCCAAGCCGATGGCGAACATGCGTGCCCAGGCAATTTGGTACCCCAGCCCGGCGGCACCGGACATGAAGCAGATGGCGTAGATCAGCCTCACACGCCGGACGTGCCGGGTGTCCCCGTAATCGTGCAGGGGTGTGGCGGGGCTATTCATCCGTGCCAACTGCTCACTTTCTAGCGCGGTCCGATCCGCCGGGTGCTACGCCTGGGTGCTCTACTTCTTGTTCCTTCTAAAGCCCAGCAGCCAGAGGCCTGACCCGGCCACGATCAATGCGGTCGCGGGCTCGGGCATGGCCACTGCGACGGCGAGGGCGTCGTCGAAGACGCCGGCGGCGGACTGGTTGTCGAACAGGATAAAGATCGAGTCCGAGTCCAGAATACTGGTCGCCGAACCGTCGCTGCCGTCGCCGGCGCTCATGACCGCTTCGGCGGACAGCCGCAGCTCGATGAGGTAGGGGTTGTGCTCCGGGATACCGCCGCCAGCGCGGTCCAGCTCGTAGCGGATGTGGGCGTGGATGACGCCGCCGGGGTCGGCGGTGCCGTCGTTTAAGAAGCCGGAGACGCCGACGTTGATGGTGCCCTGGTCGCCGACGCTGGTGGCGTCGAGGATTGCCACGTTGCTTGCGGGTGAGGCGCCGCTGAAGTTGGTGGCGATGTCGATGCCGTCAAAGTCGCTGATGCGTAGGCGCTCACCACCGGTGGGGGCGGTGAAGGCCATGGTGGCGTCGTCAAAGATGCGCAGCGGGCCGATGAACGTGGCCTTGAGGAGGAATCCGTCGGGTAATGCACCCATCAGAAAGCCGGGGTCGTCGGCTTGGAGGAATTCGGCGTCGCCGGCCGTGTCAAGGGAGTCCGGTCCAAACGCGAAGGGCGCGGAGGCGGAGTCGAAGCCGGCCAGTCGTTCGGCGATGCCCCCCGCGGTTTTCGGAAATGCATGGCCGTCAATGATGCCGGGGACGGTCCCGGCAAAGTCGTGTGGGAGGATGGTCTGGCCGGCCTGGTTCATGGGCAGCGCGCCCAGGCCCGCGAAGATGCCGGCGCCCTGGAGGACGACGATCTTGTTATCCGAGTTGAGGATGGGTTGGAGCAGGCCGTGCGGTGGGGCAAAGAACGGCCCGTCGCTGGTGGCCGCGGCGGGGCCGGCGGTTAAGGCCAGCACGGTGGTCGCGGCCAAGATTGATGTTAGGTAACGATGCATCTCAAGATCTCCTTTTTGGCCTGCTGATTTAGGCCCTGCTGCCATGTGTGTTGGTTTGGATCAGTGCGTGAGTTCTGGGAGAACCCGTCTTCGATGCCCGGCGGCGTAGCCCGAGCAGGCCCGTGCCGACCGCGGCAACGATCATCGCGGTCGTCGGCTCGGGGACGGTGGCGGACTTGGCCTGTTCGATCGCGTCGGCGAATTCTCCGATGTCGCCGATGACCGGGTCCTGGTCGAGGCGGTTGTTAAAAAGGATGAACAGCGGGTCGGAATCTTCGAGGATCGGGCCGACGCCTTCCTCAAAAACAAACACCTGTTCTGCGGAGAGTGTCAGCTCAATCATGTACGCGCCGCGCGCTGGGGCGGCGCCGTCCTCTCTGCGGAGTTCATAGACAAGGTGGCTGTGGATCGAGCTGCCCGGGGGTGAGATCCCCAGGTTCACAGTCCCTACTAGCCCCGAGGTTGTCGCGTCGAGAACGAGGGGGTCGACCGTAGGATTCTCACCGTTTCCGTCCGTAACGGTTTCGTCCTTTCCCGTGTGATCGATAACGGACAGTTTCTCGCCGGTGGGCTGGGTCCACGCCATGATGTCGGGATCGAAGAACATCAGCGATCCGTGGAAACTGGCGGTCAGCCGGTAGCCTGACGGGAAAAGCACGTTGCCGGGGAACGGGGTCGCGTCGGACATAAATCCCGGGTCGTCGGCCATGAGCACGGTGGATTCCGCGGTGGCTGCGGGCATCTGCCCCTTGGGCAGCGGCTGATTGGACAGGGACAGGCTCGGATCGATGAGTGTACGCTCGGCAATGCCGCCGAGGATGGGGGTCGGCGGGTCCGGGTCGGGGTTGATGATCTGCCCGCCGAGGTTGTGGGCCAGGATCGTGTTGCCGGCGTCGTTGAAAAAGAACACCTGAGGGTCGTCGGGCTCCTGGGGGGGTTTGAAGTCGACGGCCCCGAACTGGGACACGATCTTGTCGTCGACCACGTCGACGAAGAACATCCCGTGCGGCGGCCCCCACAGCGGGTCGTCGCCGCGCGCGGTGTGGGCGGCATTCGCCCATACGAGAGCCGCGGTCATTGAAATTGTGAGAATCCGGCGTGTCACTTGCTTATCCCCTTTTTCTGCCTCACCACGGAACGGACACCCGCCGATGTTGGATCGGCGCTGCTCTGCTTCTGCGGGCGCGCGGCAAAACTTAGATTTCGATTGAAGAACGCTTTGAAAAGAGGTGTATTAGACGGCTGGCGGGGCACGGCCGTGGAACGGGCCGAAGGCATTCACGCAGTAGCGGAGTACCGGTCGGTGGAGTCTTGGCCCGTGAACGGCGAACTCAATGCCGGGTAGCTCGGCGACTTGCGCGGACACATACGCCCGCATCATCGCGAGCATGGAGCAGGTCTCACACTCGTCTTGCGGACCCGTAGGAGATTGCTGCGGAGCACCCTCGTCACTTTGATTGGCGACCGGCGTGGGTGGCGTTTGAGGGCAGCAACCGTGCGTGGGGACCGCGCCTTCACCGGATGCACTGTAGGCCTGCGTTCCAACGATCGGGCAATCGGGGAATAGCTCTAACTGGGTGTAAACAACCCGCACGACATCGCTGGTTTGGAATGCCAGTGCCGCGGCGAGGACGATCGGGATGTAACGCGTATTTCTCATTTCCAGATGTCACGGTAAGCCGCGTGAACTTTTGAGACGCAATGCGTATAACGAGGAGACGTGAAGCTGTCAAGGAAAAAAGTGGTTTTTTAGAATGATTCTAAATTGTAGGCCGCAGGGCGATCTCTTGTCTTGTCCCTTGTGATAGCACGGCCCGCGGCTGGGTGTGACCCCGGGGCCGGCCCGCAAATGATGCGGGATCGCCGCCTGGTGAGCACGCCGCCTGTCGCGATCGCCAGCACCAATGCGGTCGATGGCTCGGGGACGGCGAAGAACACGTTTTCCTGGATCTCGCCGATCCCGGTGTTGGCCAGGATGATGTCGGCGAGCGTGATGTTCTCCAGGTCGATCAGCTCGCCGACCGTGCTCAGCAGTGTCTCAGAATTAAGGTCATAGAGGTCGGGGTCGTTGAGGTAGAAGAAGCGATCGCCGTCGCGCAGGCGGCGGAATTGATCCTGTAAGACGGAAAACGTCAGCAGGCCGATGCTCATGCCCTCGACGGGGTCCTCGGCAAGCGCCCCGACGAACAGGTCGATGTCGTTGATGTTGAACCGCTTGATGGGGTCGTTCTCGTCGATGTCATAAAGATCGCGCAAGGCCTGCTGCAGGTCAGGGTCCGAGGTGATCTGGGTGACGCTGGTGATAACGACTTGCGGCAGGTATGCGCTGAGGGATTCGGTGTAGCTGGGTAGCCCGTGGTCGCGGCCGCGCATGATGTCGAGCGTCAACAGGTCCAGGCCTACGCCGCCGATCGGAGGGCCAAACAGGACGTTGCGCAGTTCATCGACAATCTGGGCGTCGTTTTGTTGAGCCTTCTGCGTGGCCAGCCCGCGGAAGATCTGGTCCACCAGGGTCGGATCATTTTTGAGCAGGTCGGGGTTGAAAAATGCCTGGCCTAGTGACAGGGCGCTCGCGTTGCCGTTGTTGTCGACAAGCCGGAGGTTGGCGTTGTTCATGCTATGCCCGAAGCGGAACAGGGCGTGGGCGAATGTCTGCGTGATCGCGGCGTTGGCCTGGGGGTCGTAGTTAAAATCGTCTGCCTCAGGGGCGAAATCGCCCATCAGCGCGGGGAGAAACTCGTTGTAGGTGATTACCTGCATCTGGGCACCGACGATCTTTCTTGCCCGCTGATAGATCTCCTCATCGCGGGCGCCGGGGTCTGTCTGGGCCGACGGAAGGTTGTGGTCCTGGGTGTCGATCAAAGCCGCCAGGCGGTTGTGTTCGCGGGTAAACAGCACATGCATCGAGGTCAGCCCGACGTGTTCATTCGCGCGCACGTCACCGGCGAGGAAGAGCTGGTTGGCCGGGGTCGGGCCGTTGTTGTCGTTGGGCAGCAGGGTCGTGTTCAGCCCCATCATGCCGTTGGCGTCGACGAGGAGCCTGCCGCCCGACATCTCGCGGAGCGTATCGGCGCGTGTCGTGTCCGACCCGTAGACGTTCGAGGCATCGATGAAACTCGTCACGTCGTTGATCTGTTCACGCTTGTTGTCATTGGGGTTGATCCCGAACTTTGAGCGGTTGAACGGGATGATCGTGCCCGGCGCGAAAAACGGGTCGTCGCTGGGGACCGTGATGTCGAACGACCTTGGCTGGTTGTTCTCGTCCAGGTTGAACGCGCTGCCGGTAAAGGTCAGGTCCATGTCGTGTGTCAGGAACTGACCCCACTGCCAGATAAAATCGCTCAAGCCCCGCGGGTCAACCGGGAACGGGTTGGACCCATCCCGGACGGGCAATGAGTTGAGTGTGTTGCTGATCAGCCGGGCGTTGGGCACACCCGGCGGCTCAAGGATCATCCCGCCCAAGCCGTCCGATCCACCCGTGGAATCAGGGTAAAAGGCGGGGTAGTTGATCCGGATGATCTGCGTGCCCGCCGCGCCCCAGTCTGGGTTGCTCACGTTGTTCCCGGCCCCGTCGACCGTGCGGGTGTCCATCACGGCCTTGGCCGGCTGACCCGCCCATAGCGGGATCGTCAGGCAAGCCGATGTGAAATACTTCGCTAGCTGCTTGTTCCAGTACACCATTGTTCTCCTAACTCCTGTTCAGACCCCATGACCACCGGCTACTTTCATATCCATTTCATGGTCGCGGATCTAATTGACTATAGGCTCCGTCTCCAAATGGAAGTCAAGCATCCATTTCAACTTTTACCGCTTGATCTTCTCACCATTCAAAACTACTTCACAACGCCGCCTGCGGCCATGTACAGCCAAAAGCAAACCCGAAGCGAACAGAACCAGGCCCGTGGCCGGCTCGGGAACCAGCGATTGGCCCCTCTGGGTTGCTTCCGCGAACTGCCCGGAAGTCATCCCGTTCGACGGGAGAGGGTCCACGACCGGCCTGTTCCTGAACGACAGAAAGAACGGAGATGACAGGCCATAGTCCTCGATCAGGTTGCCCGTCTCGTCCGCTTGCCACAGGTGGATCCGCATCCCGAACCCGTAAGCACCGACGCGGCCGCTGGCGGTCTGGCCGCCTACTCCGTTGGGCGTGAACAGGAAAAACGCATTGAGGTGGTCCTCGGATTCATCCACGGTCGTGCTCTTCTGCCCGCCCACATAGGCATCATCAACGGCCATGGAATCCGGCGACGCCGTGGACACACCGTCCGTGATCACCGCCACCAGTTCCACCCCATCGCGGACCTGCATGAACTCCCCATTCAATGTCGGGCCCCATCCGGGGTCCGTCTCGAGGTGGTCCCAGTAATGGAGCGGCGTGGTGATTTCGAACGAGTACGCAAGATGCTGCGGCGTGCTATCGGCCATGAAACGGAACGCGGGGGAGAACGTGCCCGCGTCGCTGATATCCAGCGTCCGCCCGTAAGGGGGGTCCTCGCCAAGGAAAGAGATCGAGTTGTCCCAGGCCACGGCCGCGTGCCCGTCCTGCAACGACATCTGCACGGCCGGGCCGTTGTGCCCGGCGTGCGCTTGCAATGGCAGCAGACCACACATGACCACCGTAAGTATCGTAATGTTGGCTGTTTTCATCATTCAATTGCCCGGAAGTCGGGCCTCTCTCTGCTCGATTAGGTATCGATCTTCTTTAACGCATGCCCACTTATTAGTAGGCGGCGGCTGGGTCGAACTTATTCCACGACCCGTCCGTGGCGTACACCTCGCTGAATCTAAGCGTCCCCGCGTGCCCATCGAGAAACCCGTAGTTGCTGACCGACGACCACGACTCGGCCGGTCCGCCGTGGGCGTGTGTTTCCAGTTGCTGAGCGGCCGCGCCCGCGATGCCCGCCTCCGGGTACAGCGGCGCGGTCGCAGCCCACTGTTCCGCGTGTGGGTGGTCCACCACTGCGTAGCTCGGGTTGGATTCCGACATGTACAGAAAGTGCACCGTTGACGACGGGCGACGCACGTGTGCTAGCTGGGTGACCTGGGTCGGGACACCACCGCTCGGCGACAGGTAGTTGTTGATACCGTAGCTGGAAACACGAAAGTCGCCGCTCGGTGCCTGAGTCGTCCAATACCTGCTGTCGTCCACAGGTGACCGGTGAAGCAGCTCACTCCCGTAATACCTGGCCAGCGTGTTGATCCAGGAGTTCGCCGCGTCGTGCCCGCCACCGCCAAGACCCACATCAATCAACCGGTCGTCGTTGTCCGTCATGTACATCCAATGCGCGATCTGCATGCTCCGCATGTTGCTCAGGCACTGCATCGTGCGCGCGGAATGACGGGCCGCCCCGAGCGCCGGCATCAGGATGCTGATCAGCATCCCGATGACCGCGATCGTCACCAACAACTCGACTAATGTGAACCCGCCGCTGCGACGCAACACAAAATTATTCCTAACCCCGCACAACCCCTGAACGGGGTGGTATAGCAGTTGGGTATGGTTTCGGACACGCACAGCCTGACCAGCCGGTTGGTGCACGGGCTGGTTGTGAGGATGTCGTGATCCCAAAAACTTTGGGTTAGCCGTAGATCGGTGGGGCGCGGGGTCTGGAAGATAGGGCGGTGTCGGCAATGCGTGGCTGATCCGTCAGTATGTGAGGCCGGTCGATCGCCACATCCAAGGTCAGCGTTTCCGCGGCGCTGGACGCGGTGAAGGTTTGCACCACCGCGAGCATGCGGCACGTGGGGCAGTTCTCTGGGTCGTTTCTCTCTTGGTCGGACGGGGCGTGATCCGGCGCCGCCGGGGCGTCAGGATGAGTGTTGGCCTTGCTGTGGCAGATGGCCGGTGGGTCTTGGAGGTTGCTATGGCAAGCAGTGGGGACGTCGTTACGACCCACCACCGGGCAGTCGGGGGCAAGGTCGAACCAGACATAGACGAAGCGAGACGCGTCACTAGCGTGTAGAGCGAGAACGGCGGCAAGGAGGTAGTAGCGGATCATGGTCACTCTGGGTCACGTCTCGTAGCCCGGCGGGTATGCTAATTCATCTTAGTACCCAAGTGTGTTGATTTCTACAAGTTTACCCTTTCCACAGCCGGTGTTCCGCCGATACGTGGCTGGAACTGGTGCCCGATAAAACGCCGACGTGGTTATCAACACTATATAAGGTTACAGGACACCCCGTACGCAATGCGGGTGTATCAGGGTACAGCCTTGCTCAAATCCACTCACACCAACCGCGCAGCGATCAACCCCGCTAGCGGTTACGCCCAATGAGCTTAAACGCGCGCTGCCGTATGACCCCGACAGACGGGCCAAACGCCGGCTCCGCAGGTCCAGCGGAACGTGCTGCCCATTCGGGTCCTCGACCAACACGAACGGCCTGCACAGGCTCACCACCTTCAGCGGACGACCCGCCTCATCAGAAATCAGCGTAAGACGCGGAGGCTCAATCACACGCTCACACCCGAATCGCAGGTACTCAATTTTGAGGTCTTGGATCTGCTGGGCCATTTCAGTCTGTGTCGCGCGGCCGAAATGAACAACCACTGACTGATGATACGAGCCATGAATGATCTCCCAATTCGCCGCACCCCGATACCTGGTTGGGAGATGACATTCACACCACTGGGAGGCGCTGAGGAGCAGCTCCCAGGCGTGAACCAACTGCTCACTGGCCTGTTCAAAGGTGGCCGGGGGTGTCGCCACATTCATAATAGATGTCGATGGCCGGTTTGTGCGTATGTACCGGCTTTTCACGCGCGGTTGTTGTGTTGGACCGGTCGTTATATTCGGGTATTTAACCAAACGGTGAGCTTTGGGTCGGCGTTTGCCGGCTGACGGTGGGCGTGTACTCGTACTGAATTGAGCAGCTACAGGTCATCCAATCTATTATTAAACCCGCATCGCACGTAAATTAACCCGGCGCTTCAAACAATTGGCTTCAGGAGAAACGCTGCATTTGCTCTGGGTAACCGGGCTAATTGCTGGTTCGCCAAGACTGGCTTAACTAGACTTTATGAATGGCGTTGTAGCCAATGGCAGGCTCGACGCCACACCCTTGCCTTGGCAGGCGAGTCAGGCGACTATCTGATCCGGCTAATGAAAAGGACACAGCCCTGAACGTTTTTGCTCTGCTACACGGTGTTGGCTCGATCGGGTTGTTTTCGTCGCGGGCGTTCGTCACGGCGTTTGTCACGGCGATGCTGATGCGTTTCGGCGCTGAGCTGCCGTGGGTGTCCGGTTCGGAGATGATCGTTAACGTGCAGGGGGCGCCGAGCTGGTTCACCAGCGATATGACGTTGACGGTGCTCGGGATCCTCGCGGCGCTCGAGGTGCTCGCAACCAAGAACGCGGACATCCGTGCGGCCATCGAGCAGTTCGATCCTTACGTCAAACCGACCATCGCTTTCCTAACCCATCTCGGCGTGGTGAGCGCGACCGACGCGAAGTTTATCGAGGAGGCTTCGCAAGCCGGGTACGTCGACTATCTCGCGACGTTCGTGATCGTGCCCGGTGTCTGGTTCCTGACGCAGGCACGCACCGCGCTTTTTGGCTTACTCAGCGAGGCGGATGAGGACGACGACATTGGGATTCAGAAATTGATCAGTTGGGCGGAGGACATCGGCGTTATTGGCGGGCTGGTTTTGCTGGTGCTGTTCCCGCTCGCGATGCTGGTATTGATCGGGATTGTGTCCGGGACACTCGTGCTGGTTCGCCGCCGTGCCGAGACGCGCGAGCAGAAGTCCAAGCAGCCATGTGGGGCATGTGGTCAGCCGATGTATCCGAGCGCTTTGGCGTGCCCGTCGTGCGCGGCGAAGAACCCGAGCCCGCGCGCGATCGGGTTCCTTGGTCAATCGCTCGATACGCCCGCGCCGGGGCCGGACGCCCAGGCGTATCGATTGGTTGAGAAGAAGCGATGCCCGGTCTGCGCCGAGCGGCTCACCGATCGCACCGCGCCGCAAGACTGCCCGGCGTGCGGGCATCGGGTGTTGGCCGATCAGGCGTTCGTCGATGGTTATGTCGCCAACGTGGCCAGCCGGGTTCCGGGTGTATTGTCGATTTGTGCGGTTTTGAGTTCGATCCCGGTGATCGGCCTGATCCCCGGCGTGATTATTTATCGCGTGCAACTGGTCTCGCCGTTTCGACGGTACATGCCGTTTGCCCGCCGCATGTTCCTCAAGGGGGTCGTGGCGATACTGCTGTTCATCTTGATCGCGTTCCAGTGGGTGCCGGTCGCCGGTGCAGCCGTCGTCCCCCTCATGGCCATCATCAACTACACCGCCTACCGCGGCGCATTGAGCAAACAACTTGCGTCCGCCGCGTCCGCCGTCCAAGCATCGGCCGGATAAAATCAATCGCAGCGAAACACGGTTCTTCAGCCCGCCGCGTGTTTTCGCCGGTGTGACCGAGTCGGATTAACGCGAGGAGTTGGCCGCTTGCTTGGAGGCGTTGAGCTATTGAACCCGGCGTGGCTGTGGGCGGCGCCCCTGGTGCTGATCCCGGCTGCGGCCCACCTGTTTGCGCGTGGTGTTCAGCGCACAGCGGTGTTCCCCGCCGCGCGATTCGTCCGCGAGGCACATGCCGGGCGGTCGCGCTGGGCGCGGACGCACCACCGATGGTTGATGGCGTTGCGGACCGTGATGCTTGTCGCGCTGATCGCCGCGTTCTGCCGCCCGGTCTGGTCATATTACCGGCCGGGCATTGGCACAGAGGAAGGCATCGTCACGGTGCTGGTCGTTGACCGGTCCGCATCGATGCGTCGCATCCACCGCGGCGCGACGCTGTTCGACGAAGCACGCCGCCGAGCGATCGAATCTCTGCGCGCGTTGGATCCGAACCTCGATTTGGCAACGGTCATCCTGCTCGACGCGAATCCCAAGCCACTGCTGCCACGCCCGACGGCCGACGCCCAGCGACTGATCGAACTACTCGAATCGGTGGAGCCGAGCTATGAACACGGTGATGCAGCGGCTGCGCTCGCAATCGCGAAGCAGCAACACTCGGTGCGGGGCGGCGACGTTGATGGGTCGGCGATCGGCACCACCCGTGTCGAGGTCTACTCAGATATGCAGGCATCTCAATGGACATCGGGCCTGCTCGACGAGGTGAGGCGAGGCGTCGACACGCTTCAGGTCGATCAGATCCACGGGCCGATCCTGAACGCGGTGCTACGCGATCCGGCCGTCTCGCCCGCGCAGCCGGCCGTGGGTCAGTCCGTCGAAGTGGTTGTAGAGGCACACTGCTTTTCTATCGACCCGGATACGCAGCTCACCGCACACGTCAACATGTCGGTCAACGCGATCGTGCAGACCCAATCGGTGAGCCTCGGCCCTGATGCGCCTCGGTCAGTCAGGTTCTCGTTCACGCCCGTCGAGCCCGGTGTGCACGATATCCGTTTCCAGATGCATACGAACCCGGACGACGGATTCGATGCGGACAACGCGGTTGGCATTGCGTTGACGATCGCGCCCTTCCGAGAGGTTCTGTTATTAACCGAGTCTGATCCAAACGATTCGAACTCGGCGGCGTACTACGTTGCCCGGGCGCTGGTCCCCGACCCGGCCGCATCAGCGGGTGTCGGCCTCCGTGTCAGCGACACCACAGGCGTTGCCCTGCGTGTCGGGTCGCCGCTCGATTCTGATCAACTGCTGCAGGCCGATTCGACCGCCGCGCCAGCCGCCATGCTTCTTGTCGAAGCCGGCGCACCCGGTGCAGCCGTGAAGGAGCGGGTCCGCCGCTACCTGATCGATGGCGGGTCGGTGATCTGGGTCCTCGACCACCCCGATGTGGTTGCCGCTGTGCAACAACTCTTTCACGCTATACCGCCGTCGGCCACCACACCGCAGGTGCTCACAGGCCCGCCGCGGTGGACGGCGAACACTCGGCTCACCTGGTCGCCCGCCACCGTGGATGGCCGGATCACCGAAATCTTCAATGGGTCAGCCATGGCTGGACTCATCGCTGTCAGCTTCCGCGATACCGCGCGCATTGCACCAGCGCCGACCGCTTCTGTTCCGATGGTTTTTTCCGACGGGTCCCCAGCCGTCGTTGTTAGTCGCGTCGGAAAAGGGAGTCTGACGATCATCGCCGCCAACCTGGCGCCCGACGCCTCGACACTGGTCAAGACGTCGTACCTGCTCCCTCTGATCCATGAGTTATTGCGCGGTGCGTCGACACAGTCGGTGGTGCCGAGACACCGGCCGGGCGAGCAGCCGACACTGCGACTTCCCCCCGACGGTCGGCGCGATCGGTTGACCGGCAATGGGCCGGGTGGCCGGATCGCGCTTGATGCTCACACCGACCCCACCGGTGTGACCTCGATCCGTTTTCCGCCAATCATCCAGCCCGGCCGTTATGAGGTGCGCGAGACGGGGGCCGCGCAGCCACACGCGGCTTTCTACGCACACATCGATCCAACCGAAAGCGATTGGCGTGTCGATCATCCGACCGTGCATCCGAGCAGTCAGAGGCAGCCCGCCGCCACACCGATCGGTCCCAAGCCGCCGCAGAAGACCGCGCGACGATCCACCGAGCTATGGCCTTGGTTCATCGGCCTGCTCGCGGCGCTGGTGGTCGCTGAGCCAATCCTTTCGCGACCGCTTCGCACCACGCGCCTACCTGCGAGACCTCGACCCACCCATGCCGGACTGGCTTAGCCATATTCGCTTCGACCCGCCGTTGGGCTGGCCCGCAACGATCAGCATGGTGATCGCCATGCTCGCCGCGGCGGTCTGGCAGTACGCATCGCGACCGGGGGATGTCCAGCGGGCGCGGCGCATCGTCCTGTGCATCATCCGAGGCGTCGCGCTCGTCGCAATTGCCTGGGCGCTCGCCGGTCCGACCGCGCTCGTCCCCTCCCGTACACAGCGGGTTAGACAGCGACTGATTGTGCTCGTCGACACGTCCGCCAGCATGGCACGGCGGGACACCTTCACCGCGCCAACAGTCGAACAAAGCCGAGTCTCCGCGGCGTCGCGGATCGAGCTGCTGCGCGACACATGGCTAACCCACGACTTCCTGTCACGGCTGCGACGCGGGTTCGCAGACCTGAAGATCTATGCATTCGACGCCGAGTTGAACGCGATCGATCCCGATGTGCTGGCGTCGCGCGAACCGGAGGGTCAGGCAACGAATCTCTTTGAAGTTCTTCAAACGGCAGCCGAAAGTGCTGTGCCTGGCGATCTTGGAAACGCGGCTGCCCCCGCACCGCCTGCTTGGATCCTCCTGCTAAGCGATGGACACGATACATCAGGCACGCCGCTCGCCGCCGCGATCGATGGTCTTAAGCAGTCGGGATGCGCGGTCATCTCGGTCCCGACCGGCTCGGCCAATCCCCGACCTGACGTCGCCCTCACCGCGTGGCCGGATGCGGAGGTGTTGCTGAAAAATCAGTCCACCGCTATCCACGCGGTCGTCAGCCGGACGGACGATAGTTATCCCGTAGCACGGATTGACCTGTTTAAGGATGATCTTCCGATCGATAGCCGCACCGTGGCGTTTGACGGGCGCAGTTTGGTCAAGACGAGGTTCTCGGTCTCGCCGTCAACTCCGCCGGGCCGTCCGTCGGCTGTTCACACTTACCGCGTCGTGGTTACGCCGGTCACATCTGATCAACCCGCCGACTCCGGCCGCCTTAAGCCGCCTGTGCAACTCGCCCAGGAGGCGTCCACGGTTAACAACTCCCGCTGGGTCATCATCCAGACTTCCAACGAGCGCGTTCGAGTAATCCTCTACGAAGGGAGCCCCAATTGGGACACGCGATTCCTCGCCCGTGCCTTGCGTAGCGATGACAGGATCGACCTGACGACGGTCTACGCGCTTGGGCCGCAGCGCACCGTGATTCAAGCATCCGACACGCCCAGACCAGGCCCGGACCTTCAGGGGTATGTTGCTCCGGATCAACCCACGGAGAGGTCGCTGAACCGTTTTGACGCCGTGATCCTTGGCAACGGTATTGAGCGGTTTTTTCCCGGACCGCACGCCGATTTGCTTGTCAACTACGTGCGGGCGCACGGCGGCGCACTCGTGCTAGCGCGGGGCCAACCCATCAGCGACACGACCGAACCCGCCCGTGACGCACGCGCCCGTCTTGGGATGATCGAGCCGGTCGAGTGGAGCCATGGCGTTGCGGTCCACACTGAGATCCAGCCCACGCCGGCGGCGGTCACCGATCCTCTGATGCGCTTCGACGGGATCGAGTCACTCGCCGACATGCTCCGTGACCTGCCGGATATCCAGGTCGTGACGACGGTTAGTGGCGTGAAGCCCGCCGCGATTGTTCTGCTCCGCCAGGAATCATCGGATGCTCGCACCCCGTCAGAGGCACCAACGCCCGCGCTCGCGTACCACTCGGTTGGGCAAGGCCGCGTCCTTGCCATGCTCGGCAGTGGTCTGTGGCGGTGGTCGTTGTTGCCCGATCGCCTGTCGATCTATGACGCGGTCTACCGCCGCTTCTGGACACGCGCGGTCCATTGGCTTGCCTTGGGCGGTCGCTTCCTGCCCGGGAGTGATCTATCGATTCACCTTAGCACTCTGTCCGCCCATCCTGGCGAGACAGTCGTCGCAACTGTAGCGGCTCGCGATCCCGAGGCACTGGCGCGATCGTTAGACCTGACGCTGACCCACCCGGACGGGCGAGCTGAAATCGTTGGTCTGACGAGCACCGCGGAGGCCGACTCTCGGATGATCGCGACACTGTCTCCGCGCCACCCCGGCCTTTATCGATTGTCGGTCAGCGCGCGTCAGTCCGACGCGACCGCGGCCGCGGCATTCACGGTGTACGATCGCTCGATCGAGCACCTGGACACGGCTGCGCGACCGGGCAACCTCGCGGCGATCAGCGAGGCGACCGGTGGCGCCGTGCTCGGCATCGATGAGCGAGAGAAGCTATTCGACTTGATCGAGAGCACGGGCGGGAAACGAGGCGAGGCCGACACCTGGCGACCTGTGTTTGATCAGCCTATTGTTTTGATACTGATCGCCGGGCTGCTTGGCGTCGAGTGGTTCGCGCGGCGGCGGAGCGGCATGGCTTAGGTGTGCGTGGACAATCCAGTATCGGCAGCACGGCGATCGGTCCGGCCACTGCGTGCCCCATGAACCCGACACCACGTGATGCAAGAACGTCCTAACCTGGCTCGAGCATTAGCGGATATCCGTCGGCGCCGCCGCCGACTGTCGCGTGCAGCCGAGATCGCTCGCATTGGGTGGGCATGGGGCGGGTTTACCCTCGCAACGCTGCTGGCGGACGCTGTTTGGCCGCTCCCGCCTATCGTGCGTGTCGCGCTGGCCGGATCGATTGTCGCCGGGCTGTTCATTGCCGTTTGGCGCTCTATGCGACCGACGACACACCATCGACTCCATGACGCTCAGGCAATCGAACACCGCAACGCAATGGTTGGTAACCCTCTTATCAATGCGGCATCACTCTATCACGTTGGCGCGCACAACGCTCGATCGCTGTCGAGCGTACTGCGCGCGCGCAGCGCTGATCGAGGCGCAGCGCTGCTCACGGATCTCGATATCACACCGAGGCCACAGATGATCGGTCTTGTTCGGCAACTCATCGCTCTTGCGGCGATTGCCGCGGTGGGGCTGTGCATTGCGCTCGTCCAACCGCGATTACTTGCCGCCGAGTGGGCACGCTTCACGACTCCCCTGGGCGATCACCCGCCGTTTAGCACGACCCGGATCACGCTTGCGATCGATCCGACGGAACCCATGCTCGGTGCCGATGTGACGGTCTACGCAGATCTCTCATCTAACACCCCTCACCCGCTCGAGCTGGTCGAGCTCGACGACGATCACCAGCCCACGCGCCGCTGGCCGATGCGCCGCGACTCAACGGGCCGATTCCATCGCCGCCTCCTCGGGCTCGATCAACCGATCACGGTCCATGTGGAATCAGGCGCCACGCGCTCTCGCCGCCACCGGATCGCTCCCGCACCACTGCGGCAAGAAGCTCGGCGCGACCAAACGTCGGACCCTGCAGCCATCAACACCAGTGCTCGGCTCATCTCGCGATCTGGTCAATCGACTGACGCCGCACACCTGGCCAATCTCGCCGAGGCTCACCTGCAAGCACTCGCGGACACCGCTTCAGCGATCCGGAAACTCGCTGACACATTGGCGGACAATGGGTCTGCACTGAACGACGACCAGCTCGCCGGCGTTCTCGGGCAGGCGGCGGAGCTCCTGGCCGAGTTCACACGTCGCCGCGACGCACTCACTGCCAGCCTCGGCGCGGATCGCACGGGCCGGCAAGGATCATCTGCGGCGGCGGAGCCCGAAAATGATCTGTTGCTAGCGCAAACTCATGAGACCTTGGCGCGCCTCGAGCTGCCGCGACTGAGTCGACACAGGGGTCAAGCAAAGTCCGCCACAGCTAACGAATTCGCCGCCGACTGGTTCGGCACAGTCCGCCCAGCCGTCGACCACGACCTCGACCTGCTCCGAGAACAGCTACAGCGTCTTCGTGCGGCCGGTGCGAATCGGATCGGCGCGCGTCGGATAGACGCACAGGAGTCGGACGAAGCCCCTGGCGACCAACCATCGACGCGATTGGCTGTTGTGAGCGACTCGTCTGCCGCGGCGCGGCCGTCGCAAGCAGCCATGGCCGGCGTCCCGCTGCGGTATCGCGAAGCGGTAGGGCGGTACTTCCAAACCCTCGCGTCGGACAAACCGCTTTACAATCTGCCAGTGGATAGCACCGCCGATTCAGATACAACCCTACGATCGACCGACCCATGACACGCTCAGCTCGCTACAACCTCGCCACGTTCGCATGGATCGTTGGGTTGGCAGTCAGCATCCATCTTGTGACAGCTCAGGCGTCGGGTCAGCCTGACGCGGACCTTGCCGCCGACGCGACGGATGCGATCCGTGTCGGGCTGTTGGTCTACGGCGGCGATCAATCGGGCCAGTGTTTCTCCGACGGGTTCCTGGCCGATGCGGCGCGCCGCGCCAGCCTGAACGTTAGCCGAGAGTTGCACCCGATTGCGTTGGATAGTGAAACAGTCTTTGAGTTCCCTTTGGTTGTGTTCGCCGGTGCCGGCCCGTTCACGCTAACGCCGCGGGAGCAGGAGCGCCTTGGAAACTACCTTACGCGCGGTGGGATGGTTCTCGCATCGGCGCGCTGCTCAGACGCCGGCTGGGCCGAGTCGTTCAGGCATACCATGAACAAGATCTTTCCCGACACGCCCATGATGCCGCTCGACACAACCCATCCCGTGTTTCACACGCTGTATGACATCGGGCGGCTGCGCACCCGCAAGACATCACGGCAAGCGCAGCTTTGGGGTCTGACGCAGGGCGATCGATTGGTTGTGGTGTTCAGCCCCGACGGCTTGCACGACGCCCGCAGTGCCGGGCCCGGTTGCTGTTGTTGCGGTGGCAACGAAGTCCGCGACGCTCATCGTGTCAACGCGAATATCCTCGGTTACGCCCTGACGCATTGACCTGGGCGGACTGTCTTCGAGCCCGCTATTGTTCGACCACGGAATAGAACCCGTGACCGTCGGTCGTCAGCCGGCCTTGCTTGACCAGCTCGTCCCAGACCGCCTGCGGAAACTGCGTCGGTGGGTTGATCGCGACGACCTTTGATTGTTTCCCGCCGCTTAACGGGCCGACGCCGATCTTGGATTCCTCGTCCAGCCGCGTCAGCTTCAGTCGCTTGCGAAAAGCCTTCATCGCGCGCTTGAGCACCTGTTTGTCGCCAATATCCACCGGTTCATCCGAACCGCTGGATTGCTCTGCGGGTCGTGCGGGTATTCCGCGGGTGGTCGATGCCGACGATGGCGATGCGGTCGAGGCTGCCCCGGACGCTGGGCGCCCCGGCGCAGTCAGTTCATTGACCAACCGTGTCAAACCTTTGACATCCTGCTGCGAAACAATCTCACCGGCCCGCGCGGCATCCGCATCAACATGTTGCAGCGCTTTGCCTACACGATCCCACAGCCGTTTCGCCTGGCTGGTGTCCTCACACAGAAACAGGTCCGACGCCAGCTCTGCCAGCGTCTGCAGTGACTTGGTGTCGCGGTTGGCGTAGTAGCGTTTGATCGCCCCGTCCTGGTAGCTCGAATCGGCCATGCACGGTGCCCCTTTCGGACCGCATCATACCCGCCCCAACCCGCCTCGCCGATCAGAGGGCCGCACCCCTCACCGCCGCGCACGAAAACCCCCCGGGAACTCCCCGGGGGGTATTGGTCGATCTCACTAGCGGGACAGGTTCTCGCCGTCACATCAATAATGCACGCCGGTGCGAACCGAACACGACGGCCCGTGATTGTGCGGGCGTATCACCTTGTGGGTCTCCCAGTACCCGGGCACCCAGACGCTGACCTTGCGTCGCGTCGTGTAGCCGTACTGAGTGTGCACGCGCGTCTTTCGCCATTCATGGTGCCCGGCAACCCACCGCTTGCGGACCTCATAACGCGGCCTGGTGTTGCAATGAACGCCGACATGCACGCCACTGCCACCGTCATGGTGTCCGAAACTGAACGAGAACCCGGTTGATCGGTTGCGTCGTGCATGCCGATCATGATCGCGGTGGTCTCGGTGCACCCGGTGGGTGGGTTTCGGGTGAGCGTTGTGCCGGGCGTGATCGCGGCGCGGGTTTGGCCCATGCCACGCTCCGCGCGTCCGGTCACGGTGGTAGTTGCTCTTCGCGGCTTGATAGGCCGTGTGCCCGTTCTGCACGCTGGGGGGCCGTTGCAACCCCAACTGCTTTGGCCGATGAACCACCGGTTTCTCAACACGGTGGTTTTCATTCACACTGCCCTCTCGCCTGCCGCCCCGTTCAGCTGCCGCCTGAGAAACCATCGGCCCCGCAGCCAACAGGCACGCGATTGCCCCGGCGACCCATCGAGCTTTTCGTTTTCGGTTCAGCATGATCAATCTCCTTTCAAAAAACCTGCTTCGAACAACCCAATCGCTACGAACGCTTGGTCCAGCGCTCCCGCATCAGCTCCAGACATTTCTGTCGCTGCTCGGGCGTCAATACGTCCATCAGTCGTCGCATCTGTGAGACCATCTCGCGGGCCCGCTGGGGCGTGAATGCCTCCGTGATCAACTGCTCGATGGCCGCGTCATCGGGCTCATCCTTGCCCAACTCCTCCATGAGTTGCTGCTTCCACTCACGACGCTGGCTGCGCATTTGTTCGCGCTGCTTAGCGATCTCCTCGGCCACTTGATCGAACGCCTCGCGCTGCTCACCCTCCAGCCCAAGGTGGTGCGCCATCCACTGCGTCCGCCGCTCGAACGATCGGCGTCCACCCCGGTCGTGACTGGCTTGCCAGTACCCGGCAACGAACATCGCGTTGAACACCAACGACACACTCAGCGTCAGCCACAGCCATTTACGTTTCACATCCCACCTCCCGGCGATACTGCCAACAGAGAGAATCCCGAGTCATCGAACATCTCATCTAATCCCCAATCCGCAACGGCTGCGGCAGCCGCGGCCGATTCGTCGCCACCGTTCGTGCCCATTCCCGTTTGATAGCCGACGGTCCCGGCCAGCATCAGCACAGCCGCCGCCGCAACCTGCCCGAGGCGCTGTGCCCACCGGCGCGGTGCGTAGTCAGTGAATTTCAACGACGGCTCACGCAGGCCGATTGCAACTCGCAAGACGCGGTGCGGAACCTCGCGGCTTTGGGCAGACTCGGCGTCGGCTCGTGCCGTACGCAACTCGATCACTGCATCTAAAAAGTCTGCATCGTCCGCCATTCGCTGCTCGATCTGTGCGGTCAACTCATCCGCCGCACGCCCGTCCAGGTACGCAGCCAGATCAATCTCATCGAAGCCGCTGTCTGGCACGCCTGACTGCTCAGGATCCTTGTCATGGCCGGCCCCGTTCTCATTCGCCGCGGCGTATTGCTGCCAAAGCCGCCGCTGCGAGTCGTCATCGAGATGTTCAAATTGCTCGTTCATTGTGCTCCACCTTGTTCTACGCGGCGTGGCGGAGATTCATCCCCGCAGCCGCTTGGCTGGGATCACTTTTTTTCGAAGTATTCTCGTAACTTCAATATCGCCTTGTGTTTGGTGCTCCGAATTGTTTGAGCGTCCACGCCCAACACACCGGCCGCCTCGGCCACTGTCATCTCTTTTTCGAACAGCAGCGTCATCACCAGGTGCTGTCGAGGGCTGAGCAAGTCAGCCGGCAGTGCGATCGGCTCCGCGGGACCATCCGCGTCGGCCAAGGGCTCGGGGACCGCATCCAACGGTTGCGTCGGGATACGCAGCCGCCGCGTCTGGTCGATCGCGGTGCTGTGGGCGATCACGGTTAGATAGGTCACGATTGATGCACGTGCCGGGTCAAACGCCCGCAACAGCCGCGAGTCCTCCCGCACCAACCGCACGAACACCTCCTGGGCGATATCGTTTGCCGTCTCGGTATCGCCCGCTCGGCCTCGCTTCTCAAGCACCCGCCGCACGGCTGTGTAGATCACCGGCGCGTAGCGGTCCACGAACCGCCGCCATGCGTCCTGGTCGCCCGTGATACATCGATCGATCATCTCGCTCACGCCTGGGATTCTCCCTCAAGACCAGCGATGATGACAGCGAGACCCGATCCGCCGGACTGTCACCCCAAATGGCCACTCGTTGGTATGATGCCCGCATGCCCAACCTCGATGAGCCTAGCCCCTGCCTGATTGTGATCTTCGGTGCGTCCGGAGACCTGACCAAACGCAAGCTGATCCCTTCGCTCTACCACCTGCACGTAACCGGCTCACTCCCGGCCAACTGCGCGATTCTCGGGATCAGCCGCACCGAGATGTCCGACGACGCCTTCCGCGAGAAGCTACGCGAAGCCGCCGAGAAACACGCACAGGGATACACCGCCGCCGCCTGGCAAAAGTTCGCCGGCTCTCTCTATTACCACGCCGCCGATTCGACCAAGCAGACCGCGTACGCCGGCATCAAAAAGCGCATGGCCGAGTTGTCCGACCGTCACAAGACCGGCCAAAACTCGCTGCTCTACCTTGCGATGGCACCGCATTTGTACGAACCGACGATCATCCAGTTCGGCGAGAACAACATGATCGTCGAGGGCAAGCGCTGGTGCAGCATCAACCGCGACAACCCGCCGTGGCAGCGCATCGTCGTCGAAAAACCCTTCGGCAACGACCCCGAATCAGCGGGCCACCTCAACCGTGTGCTCGGCCGCGTGTTCGAGGAAGAAAGCATCTACCGCATCGACCACTACCTCGGCAAAGAGACTGTCCAGAACCTGATGGTCTTCCGCTTCGCCAATACCATCTTCGAGCCGATCTGGAACCAGCACTACATCGACCACGTCCAGGTTACGGCAACCGAAACCGTCGGTGTCGAAGGACGCGGCTCGTACTACGACTCTCCCGGCGGCGGCGCACTCCGCGACATGATCCAGAGCCACCTGCTCCAGGTCATGGCTGTCGTCGCCATGGAACCCCCGGTCAGCCTCAAGGCCGACGACATCCGACTCGAGAAATCCAAAGTCCTCGGCGCCGCACGACAGCACCGCGAGCAGGACCTGCCCGACATCGCCGTCCGCGGCCAATACGGCCCCGGCACTATCGGCGGTAGGTCCAATCCCGGCTACCGAAACGAGCCCGGCGTCAACCCTGAGAGTCAAACCGATACCTTCGCCGCGATCCAGGTGATGATCGACACCTGGCGGTGGGGCGGTGTCCCGTTCTATCTTCGCTCCGGCAAGGGCATGGCCCGCAAGCTCACCGAGATCGTGATCAGCTTCAAGCCCACGCCTCACTGCATCTTCCGCGATCAGACCCAAGGGGCGGGCTGCCTCCCGCCCAACCAGATCGTCATCAACGTCCAGCCGGACGAGGGCATCCGCATACGGTTCGAAGGCAAAGTCCCCGGATCGGGGATGAAGATCAAAGACGTTGTGATGGACTTCGATTATGTCGAGCAGTTTCAGTCCGAACCGCCCGAGGCCTACGCGACGCTGCTGCTCGACGCGATGCGCGGCGACCAGACCCTTTACAAACACCGAGACGAGATCGAACAAGCCTGGCGCATCGTGCAGCCGGTGCTCGACTACTGGGATGCGAATCCGCAGAGCGACCTACCTAACTACGCGGCCGGAACCTGGGGTCCGCAGGCCAGCGATAAGATGATGGCACGCGACGGGCGACAGTGGCACAACCCGTAGCGACGGGTCAATCCGTAACGGAGCGATCACCGTGACCGACAACCCGCGCGAGCCGAAGACCGTGATCGATGGCGAACTTAGTCTGCCCGGCAAGTTGCGCGCACGGCCGACTGCGGACAAACTCTACGACGACCTCGCGGCCGCGCTGCTCACAGCGGCTTGGCAAGCGGTCAAGGACCGCGGCGTATTCCACCTCGCACTCTCCGGCGGGTCGACGCCTGAACCGTTCTTCGTGCGGCTGGTCATCGACCCGCGCTACCGCGAGATCCCCTGGCGGCAGACCCACGCCTGGATCGTCGACGAACGCTGCGTCCCCGAGGAAGACCCGCGATCCAACTTCCGAATGATCCGCGAGTCACTGCTCGACCACCTCCCGCTTCGCCGCGCCGACACCCACCCGATCCCCGTTCTCGACGACGATCCTGCCAACACATACGAGAAGGAGTTGCTCAGCGTCATCCCCGTCGACATCGATTCAGCCGCGCCCCATCCCAAGTCAGGCGATGCCGGCCCGATCAACGCCTCCGCGATCCCTCGCCTCGACTTCGTCCTGCTCGGCATGGGCGGCGACTGTCACACCGCCAGCCTCTTCCCCGGCTCCCCCGCGCTTGACGCCGGCGACCTTCTGATTGCGAGCAACCAGGTTCCACCCGGTACCATCCCCGATGTGCCTCGCGTCACGATGACCTATCGCCTGCTCAACGCCGCCCGCTCCATCGCGGTGCTGGTCACCGGTGCCGCCAAAGCCGCCGCACTCACCCGCGTCAGCCAACAACTCGCCGCGGCCGGCCCCGACCCCGCAACTCTGCCGATCACAGGGATCAACCCGGTGGATGGCAAACTGATCTGGTACGTCGACGAACCCGCGCTCGGCCGCTAGCGCCCCCGTTTGTGGCCAACGGATCAGGCTGCGTGCCGTCAGAGATTCGTGGCCCCTTCACCAAACTGCTGAATACCCGCCAGCGGCTAATCGATAAACCCCTAAGGTATCCGGTCGGACCGGCGGGTCTGTGGCCATCTTGCGTCACCGGCCGATAAGACCCCCGGAGTTGCTGCTGATGGGCCAGGACTTGACGTCGCCAAAACAACCCGCCGGGGCCATGGCCTACATGAGCCAACTCGACGGGCTTCGCGGCATCGCGATTGTCGGCCCGCTTCTGACGCATTTTCTGCCGGCGGATCACGCCCTCCGCACATCGGTTCCCTGGGGCGACATCGGCGTCGATCTGTTTTTCGTGCTCAGCGGGTTCCTGATCACCGCCATCCTGCTGCGTTGCCGCGACCTGACCGAAACCGGCAAGCAGGGCCTGGGCTTCACACTTGGCCGGTTCTACATCCGCCGGTTCCTGCGGATATTTCCCTTGTTCTATGCGCTCCTCGCAATCGCGGCTGTCCTCAACCTGGACGAAGTCCGCAACACCTTCTACTGGCACTTCCTCTACCTCTCCAACATTGTGATGACCATCCACGACCGTGGCTTCGGCCACGCGACACACTTCTGGTCGCTCGCCGTCGAGGAGCAGTTCTACCTCGTCTGGCCGCTCTTCATTCTCCTGGCACCCAAGCACAGGCTGATCCAGTTGACCGCGCTCATGGTCGTTCTGGCGATCATGTTCCGCTTGGGTGCGAGTGTGTTGCCGCTGCCCTGGTTGGCGCGGCGCATCCTCCCCATTGCGTGCGTCGATGCCCTTGGCCTGGGTTCGTTGCTCGCGCTCTACCGCGCCGACGCGTCGCACACGCGGGCGTTGACGCGGCTGACCAGCCTCGGCCTCCGAGTGGGCGCCCCGTTAACCGTCCTGTTAACGATCGTCGCGCCACTCCATGTGGCCGGCAGCGCTGCGCACATCCTGCTCGGCCGATTCGCTCACGGGCTGTTTTCGGTCTGGCTGATCCACCGCGCCGCAATCGGCTTCAACGGTGTCCCGGGGCTGATCCTCGGCCGCGGCCCGTTGCCGTATCTCGGCAAGATCACTTATGGCATCTATGTCATCCACCACTTTGTCCCCGAGGTCATGAAGAAGTTCATGCCCGGATACGATGCGTTCTCAAACTGGCCGCTCACCGCTAAGTTCGCCGTTTGGACCGGGGTCTCGGTCGCGATTTCGGCTGTCAGTTGGCACCTGTTCGAGAGCCCGATCAACAATCTAAAAGCCAAATACCCCTACAAGAATCGCAAGAACGAACCGGGCGGCACCGTCCAGGCCGCTCCGCCGTAACAGTGCAGAACCCCCACTGTCGGTCGCGTGTCCCATCGAGTACCTTCCAAGCGCTGAAGCTCACCCCAACCAGCGCCCGGCATGCTCGACTTTTCCGATAAGCCGTACCAGTACTTCCCGCCGCGCGGCCTGGGTCTGTTCGCAACCGTGCTGACCCTCGGCAACCGCTGGTATTACCTGCCGCGCGTCCACAAGATCGCATCGGTCCAGATCACCCGCGCCGATCGCATCCAACCGCTCGCAGCGGCCGGCGACCGGTTGATCTTCCTGCCGAACCACCCGTCACACAGCGACCCCGCCATCTGGATCGAGGCCCTGCGCATCGCCGGCCTCAAGACCCGCATCATGGCCGCATACGACGTCTTCCTGCGCAGCCGATTCAACGCCTGGGTCATGCAGTATCTTGGCGCGTTCTCCGTCGATCGCGAAGGCTCGGACCCACGCGGCATGGCACACGCGCGCGACACAATTATGAACGGGCGACGTGGGCTTACGATTTTTCCCGAGGGCAACGTCTACCTCCAGAACGACGCGGTCACCCCGTTACACGAGGGGGCCGCGATGATCGGCCTGCGCGCCGCGAAAGAACTCGCCGAACGAGGTACGCGAATCTGGGCCGTCCCCGTCTCCATCAAGCTCACCTACCTGGCCGATGCACAGCCGCGCGTCCTGGCCCTGCTCGCCGACCTCGAACGCGATCTCAAAGACGACTTGCCCGCCGCGCCCGTCGAGTCGTTCCCGCTGGCCCGCCTCCGCCGCGTCGCGACGGCGGCCCTGCACCGCAACCTGCGCCAGCGCGGCTTCGACATCCCGGCGCACGACGACCCAACCGAACTAATCAACGCCACCGCCGAGTCGGTTCTCACCCGACTCGAATCGAAGATGGGTCAAGCCCCGCGCCCGCGCGATTCGCTGATCGACCGCGTCCGCCGCGCCCGCCGGGTGATCCACCAGGTCAGGCTCGACCCCGAGCGCACCGCCGACCACGCCCCCGCCCGCGTCTGGGCCGACGAAGCCATGCTCGCCTACCGCGTGCTCAGCTACACCGGCAACTACACCGCCTCCAATCCGACGCTCGATCGGTTCGCCGAGACCGTCAGCAAAGTCGCCGAGGACGTCTACAGCCAGGAGCCGACGCCGCTCGGCCGGCGTGTTGCGATGGTGCGTTTTAACGACCCGATCGACCTGACCACCTACCTCGATTCCTTCAAACAGAAAGCTCGCCACGCCGTCCGCGACCTCACCGATGCGGTCGAAGAAGCCGTGCAGGACGGGATTGACCGACTCAATCAGGCCAATCCTCACCCCGGCGGTTCGATCCACCTCGGATCCGCAGCCGACACGATTTGACCCGGTACACATAGGCACATTCGACGCATCGACGATTGACTCGACTTCGCGAGCCCACTAGAGTCCAGCCCTCCGTTTCGCGGCTGTCGCAGCCTCGCCGGATCCAAACAAAACACCGCACCCCAATCGCGGCCGACCCAGCCAGGAGAGACACATGGCCATCGAAACCCTTTACGACAAAGACGGTTCCATCGACGCGCTCAGCGGCAAGACCGTGGCCGTCCTCGGATACGGCTCGCAAGGCCACGCCCACGCTCAGAACCTGCGCGACTCCGGGGTCAACGTGATCGTCGCCAACCGGCCCGACTCGGCCAATGGCAAGCTCGCGAAAACCAACGGGTTCGACCCGCTCTCCGTCGCCGATGCGGTGAAGAAAGCCGACGTGGTCATCATCGCGCTGCCCGACGAGGTTCAGCCCGATGTCTACGAGGCCTCGATCAAGCCCAACCTGCGACCCGGCATGACGCTCGGCTGGACGCACGGTTTTAACGTCCACTTCAAGACAATCGTCCCGCCGGTAGATGTGGACGTGATCATGGTCGCCCCCAAAGGCCCCGGCCACACGGTGCGCGGCGAGTTCGAAGGCGGTGGGGGGGTGCCCTGCCTGCTGTCGGTCCACCAGGACGCATCGGGCAATGCCCGCGGCACCGCGCTCGCTTGGGCGATCGGCGTTGGCGGCGGGCGCAGCGGCGTGCTGGTCTGCACGTTCAAGGACGAATGCGAAACGGATCTGTTCGGCGAGCAAGCCGTGCTGTGTGGCGGTTTGAGCGAGATGATCAAGACCGGTTTCGAGGTTCTGACCGAAGCCGGCTACCCCGAGGAGATGGCCTACTTCGAGGTCTGCCACGAGCTCAAGCTGATCATCAATCTGATCGAGCGCGGCGGGCTCAACTACATGCGATACTCGATCAGCAACACCGCCGAGTTCGGCGACTACCACACCGGCCCGAAGATCGTCAACGACCAGACCCGCGCCGCCATGAAGCAGGTTCTGGCCGACATCCAGTCCGGCCAGTTCGCCAAGACCTTCCGCGACGACTACGCCAACGGCTTCAAGTGGTTCAAGGCCCAGCGCGAGAAAGACCACAGCCACCCGGTCGAGAAAACCGGCAAAAGACTCCGCGCCCTGATGCCCTGGCTCAACCCGGTTGAGATGTAGGCGTCGCCGACGAAGATGGCGCCACACGGGCGGGGCAGAGGCCCGTTATGCCAGACCGCAAGGTCGGCGAACCGTATAAAAAAAACTTCAAAAAGTGCCCGGTGAGGGGTTGAAACGCCGAGGTAATTTGGTAGATTAGTAGCAACATCTATCGATGTTCTAGTAGGCCATTCGGCCGACCGTTCGGTGAAATCAGTCTGTTGGGCGGAAGAGAAACCAGCTCGTCCCACCAGGCAAGACAACGGCAGAAACGTTCAGCCCGTGTGAGGGGTCCGATCCGTCGATCGTCTCTAAGCGCGTGAATCGTTTCTACACGTGACAAGCGTACAAGCGCCGACGCGCTGGTTGTGTCTGTGCAGCTATCAGTCTATCTGTCGCAATAGTTCGAACACCGTCTCGAAATCATTTTAAGGAGAATCCATGAACGTCAGACCCATTGTCACAGCCTTGCTGGTCGCCGCGGCCGTATCCGTCCTCGCCCCCAACGCTCACGCGGTCAAGCTCTACAACCAGGGATTTGAAGTCGACGTCTCCGATTGGGATAGCTTCCTGCCCGGCATTGCTGCGCCGGTCCGGGTGCCCACAGGCACCAACGGCATCCCCTCGTCCGCAGGCGTGTTTCATGCTGAACTCAGCCCCGGCGCCGGCCTGAACAGCGGCGTGACCGGTGGCGTGACACGGTGGGGCGGATACAACCTGATCCCCGGCAACACGGCAAGCGTCCCGGGCGTGCCGTTTCCCTCGGCCGGTTATTCAACCTCGCTCGATATCTACCTGGACGTAGACGGCGGATTCGCCAATGACACCCGCGTCGATTTCAGCTCCGCGATCAACAGGACCTCGACTGGGGCCCACCTGCGAGACTTCGCGTTTCATCTCGGTTTTTATGACGACGCAACCGGTCCGGGTGCCGGGACCGATCGGTTTGTGATCAGCGCCAGCAATACCCCAGGCCGGGCGAACAGCTTCCCCAAAAACCCCGGCCGTGACCCCATTGCGATCGACACCACAGGCTGGTATACCTTCGAGCATCACTTCCGCAACGCCGCGGGCGTACTCGCGGTTGACCTGGTCCTGCTCGACTCGTCCAGCACCGTTCTCAACACCTGGACACTTAGCGATCTTACGGACACGATCCCCGGCATCGTCAGCGCGAACCGATACGGGTGGGTGCTCAACAACGAGTTCTCGCTGCTCGCAGTAGACGAGGCCATGCTCATCGTCAACGATGTTGTCCCCGAACCGATCACCGCGACCCTGGGGTTGATCGGTCTGGGCGGGATGGCGATCGCCACGCGACGGCGACGATCGGCCTGACGAGATCGGCTTTGGGTGTGGACGGCTTTGACGGCGCGAGCTCGCCGATCAGTTCCCGCCACAACACCCAACGCAACTCGAACTAATGACAACGAAGCTCCACGACGCCGGGCGGTCAAACCGCCCGGTGTTATTGTTATGGCCCAGTATCTTCTCGCAACCGGCCCAGTCTTCAATCAGTCGTTGGCCGATAGGTCTACGTCGGCCTAGGATGCCACGATGGTTCGACCCGCTCTAATAAACAGCAGGATCGCACGGCTGCTCGTCTCGGCCTTGCTTGTCGGAGTCTTTGTTATGCCACAGCCCACCGCCGAGTCCAAGCCGCCCGTCCACCCGCACGAAGCCGAACTAAAAAACCCCGACGGTTCATGGAAATACACCAACTCGCTCATCAACGAGACCAGCCCGTATCTGCTCCAGCATGCGCACAACCCGGTCGACTGGATGCCCTGGGGCCAAAAAGCCTTCGACACCGCCCGGCGAACCGGCAAGCCGATCTTCCTGAGCATCGGGTACTCGACCTGCTACTGGTGCCACGTCATGGAGCGGCAGGTCTTCGAGAACCCCAAGCTCGCCGCGCTCGCCAACGAACACTTCGTCTGCATCAAGGTCGATCGCGAGGAGCGCCCCGATGTCGACGACCTCTACATGGCCGCGACGCAGATGATGACCGGTCACGGCGGTTGGCCGATGAGTGTCTTCCTCACCCCGCCGGGTGCCGCCGGCCCTGACGATCCCGGCCTGCAGCCGTTCTGGGCGGGCACCTACATCCCGCCCGAACCCAAGCAGGGGATGCCCGGCTTCGCCCAGATCGTCCAGGGCCTGTCCACCGCGTGGAGGATGCAGCAGGAACAGGTGATCGAGCAAGCCCAGCGCGTCACTGACGGCGTGTCCGAGCACCTGTCTCGCCGCGACCGCGACGTCGCGTTGCGGCCGGAGCTGATCCAGGCCGCGGCGAACCAGCTCGCGCAGATGTTCGACACCAAACACGGCGGTTTCGGCCAGGCCCCCAAGTTCCCTCAGCCGAACAACCTCCTGTTCCTGATCAAGATTTACCGAAATAACCCCAACGAAGCGCTATGGCGAGAGATCGCGCGCACGCTCGAGCACATGGCTCGCGGCGGGATGTACGACCAGGTCGGCGGCGGGTTCCACCGCTATTCGACCGACGAAAAATGGCTCGTCCCCCACTTCGAGAAGATGCTCTACGACAATGCGCAGCTTCTCGAGGTCTACCTGATCGCGCATGAGACCCGCCCGGACCCGGCCGACCCCGATCTGTATGCGCGTGTCGCCCGCGAGACCTGCGAGTACGTACTCCGCGAGATGACCGAGCCAGACGATCAGCCGACGGCCGGCGTGTTCTGGTCGGCCCAGGATGCCGAAGTCGATGCACGCGAGGGGCTGAACTATCTCTGGACACCGGCACAGGTCCGCGACGCGATCGTGGATCGGGCGTTGGCCAGCCTGGCCCAGAGCCTCTACGGGCTCGATCGCGGGACGAACTTCCAGGACCCGCACCACGGCGATGAGCCGCCACGCAACGTCCTGTACCTGCCACGCCGCTTGGACGAACTCGCCAACAGCCAGGAAACCACACTGACCAGGTTGGCCGACCAGCGCCGCGAAATCAACCGCCTCCTGCTCGCCATCCGCGACCAGCGCAAACAGCCCGGCACCGACGACAAAACAATTGTCGCGTGGAACGGGATGATGATCGCCGGCTTCGCCCGCGCCGGGCGGGTGCTCGATGAGCCTCGCTACACCGCCGCGGCCGAGCGCGCGGCGACGGTCATCCTCGACCACATGTGGGTGCAGCCGGACGCGAATGCACCACGCCAGTTGCTGCGAACCATGCGGCGAGGCGAAGCGAAGATCCCTGCATTTCTCGAGGACTACGCCTACCTCACCCACGGTCTGCTCGAGCTGGCCCGCGCGAGCGAACCCGATGAGTCGACCGGGTGGATCGACACCGCCAAGCAACTGATGAGCGAAGCCGACCAGCTATTCAGCGCACAGGCCGACCGAGGTGGCGGGTACTACGACACACGTGCGGATCAACCCGACCTGCTTGTGCGCACGATCGCGACCTACGACGGCGCGATCCCCTCGGCCAACAGCCAGATGGCGCACAACCTGATCACGCTGAGCGAGCTGACCGGTGACCGCGCCTACCTCGACCGCGCCGTCAACGATCTGAGGGCCTTCGCCGGCGCGATGACCCGCAACGGCGCCGGCATGGCCCACATGCACCACGCGCTCTTAAGGGCGCTCGAATCAGCACCCAAACAAGATTTTCAACCCGCCGGTGGCGCAGCGACTGATCAATCCGCCGAGACCGACACGACGATATTCGATATGAAACATCCCGGCCCACCCGCGGCCGGCGATGTCACAGTCAGCGCAACGACGTTTCGCGTGGACCCATCCGGCGCGTTCGCGGCCGGCACGGTGGCAATCGTGATCCCCGATGGTTACCACCTGAACGGCCCGTCCGGCGCACAACAAGGCCTGATCCCAACCGCGATCAAGGCAGAGGCCGCGGCCGACGGTGTGCGCACGATACGCGTTGAGGCCCGTTACCCCGACGCCATAGAAAAGGTCTTCCCTTACGCGGATCAACCCCTTCGCGTGTACGAAGAGCGGGTTGAGATTCCCGTGGTCCTGCGCTGGTCGAATGATCCCGACCCCCAGCGCGACGCGGATGCAGCGAGCACAGTGCCTGACGCGGCGGTGCTGCTCGTCACCTATCAGGCATGCAGTGATACGGCCTGCCTGGCGCCCAGCACGGTCCGCCTGTCGGTGAGGATCGAGCCCAATCCCTAACGTGATCTGGATCGGACTCCGCGTGGTGGTGGAAGCCACGATAGACCGATGCGTCGAGAACCCGGATTGGCAGCGTTCCGCGCGGGCAGTACTATACAAGATTGTCGCGGGAGCACCGCGAATTGAGACTCGCCGCCCCGGCCGGTGTGTCGGGGCTACTAACCCAAGGCGGAGCATTCAAGCATGGCTGATTTCAACCGATTCGGAGCAGCACCCCGCGTCAAGGTCGTCAAGACCTCCACTACGGGCACGCTTTATGTCGATTACCTCGACACCGAGGACCTGCGGCGGCTACTGACACCCAATGGCAAGATCCAAAGCCGCAAGCGAACCGGGATGACCGCCCGTGAGCAGCGCCTGGCCGCTCAAGCGATCAAGCGCGCACGGTATATGGCCTTGCTGCCGTTCACCTCGGCAACGCTCTAGCGGCGCCCGGATTGCGACAGTGGGTCGGTGGCAGTTGGCGGTGGAGTATTGAGGCGGGGAGAACCTCGCTCTTTTCCGATGGCATCTAGAACGATCTCGATCCGCGGCGCCCGGGAGCACAACCTCCAGAGCGTGGATGTCGATATCCCGCGCGACCAACTGGTTGTCGTGACCGGCCTGTCGGGCAGCGGAAAGAGCAGCCTGGCCTTCGACACGATCTATGCCGAGGGCCAGCGAAAGTACGTCGAGAGTCTCTCGGCCTACGCCCGTCAGTTCCTCGATCAACTGCAAAAACCGGACATCGATTCGATCGAGGGCCTACCGCCGACGATCGCGATCGAGCAGCGCGCGGTTTCGCGCAACCCGCGCTCCACCGTTGCGACGACCACCGAGGTCTACGACTACCTGCGGCTGCTCTTCGCCCGCGTCGGTCAGCCACACTGCTGGCATACCGACGAGAAGGGGCATGTCTGTGGGCTGCCGATCAGCGGGCAGTCCGCGACGCAGATTGTCGATCAGGTCTGGGCGATGCCCGAGGGCACACGGCTGATGGTGCTGTCGCCCCTGGTCCGCGGCAAGAAGGGACAACACCGCGAGGTCCTGGCCGGGATGGCCAAGCAAGGCTTTGTCCGCGCAAGGATCAACGGCGAGGTGATCGATCTTCGCCACAGCGGCGCCGACCAGGTCAAGCTCGCACGCTACCAGGCACACAACATCGAAGCCGTCATCGATCGCATCGTCATCAAACGCGACGGCGATGACTCGGTCCGCGCCCGCCTGGCCGACTCCATCGAGTTAGCGCTAAAGCTCGCAGGCGGCCTGGTGATCATCAACGTTCTGGAGCAACCGGGTAATGGCGACTCGGTTGCGCCGGTCGGCGACACAACATTCAGCGAGCACTACGCGTGCGCCGAACACCCCGAGTGCGGTCTTGAGGGTCTTGAGCCGAGGCTGTTCAGTTTCAATAGCCCCTATGGCGCCTGCCCGTCATGCGGCGGGCTCGGCACGATCATGGAGTTCGATGCGGACCTGATTGTCGGCGACGACACCCTGGGGCTTTCCGAGGGCGCGATCGAGGCGTGGCGGCGGCACGGCAAGCGGATGAACATCTATTACAGCCGCATCATCCGTCGGTTCTGCCGTGACTTCGGCGTCGACGCCAAGGCTCCTTACAAGACACTCTCGAAGACGATCAAACGCATCCTGATGCGCGGAACACGTCCAGGTGATGAGACAAAGTACGGCACCCACTTCGAGGGCGTGCTCCCAAACCTGCACCGCCGGTGGGACAGCACCGACAGCGAGTACGTCAAGGCCCGGCTGCACCAGTATCTTTCCGAGTCACCGTGCGAGGCCTGCGGCGGTGCACGGCTGCGCTCCGAGTCGCTCAATGTTCGTTTGCCTTCGCGCAAGAACGACCCGGTCAACATCGCGACGCTGACCGGAATGACGATTAGCCGGGCGATCGAGTACATCGCACAGATCCAGCTCAACGACGAGCAACGCCAGATCGCCGAACCGATTCTCAAAGAGGTCGCGGCGCGGCTGGGTTTCATGCAGAGCGTTGGCCTGGGCTACCTGACGCTCGACCGGGCGACGGGCACGCTGTCCGGCGGTGAGGCGCAGCGCATCCGATTGGCCACGCAGGTCGGGTCGGGCCTGGTCGGTTGCTGCTACGTACTCGATGAGCCCACGATTGGGCTGCACCAGCGCGACAACGACCGGCTGATTGGGACGCTGCGCCAACTGACCGACATCGGCAACACCGTGCTGGTCGTCGAGCACGACGAAGACACCATCCGCGCTGCCGACTGGCTCGTGGACATCGGGCCGGGCCCGGGGCGACACGGCGGGCGCGTCGTCGCGGCGGGAACTGTCGCGGAGGTCGAGCAGGTTGCCGATTCCATCACTGCGCAGTTCCTAACGGGGCGCCGGCAGATCGCCACACCCGAAGTACGCCGCACCTTGGACCACCGCAAGCCGTTGATCGTGCGTGGCGCCCGACAGAACAACCTCAAGTCGATCGACGCGAGCTTCCCGCTTGGCGGGATTATCTGCGTGACCGGCGTGTCGGGCTCCGGCAAGAGCACACTGGTGAATCAGATCCTGCTGCGCGCGTTACGCCGACACCTGTACGGCTCGCGCGAGAAGCCGGGCACGCACGACCGCATGAACGGGTGGAAATCAATCGACCGGGTGATCGAGGTCGATCAATCCCCGATTGGGCGCACGCCCCGGTCGAATCCCGCGACCTACACCGGCGCGTTCGACGCGGTGCGTCAGGTCTTCACCCAGACCAAGGAGTCGAAGATGCGCGGGTACAAGCCCGGGCGGTTCAGCTTCAACGTCAAGGGCGGGCGCTGCGAGGCCTGCCAGGGTCAGGGGACCAAGAAGATCGAGATGCACTTCCTCCCGGATGTGTACGTCACCTGTGAGCAGTGTGGCGGCAAACGCTACAACCGCGAGACGTTGGAGGTCCGCTACCGTGGCAAGTCGATTGCGGACGTGATCGACATGACGGTTGAGGACGCGCTTGACTTCTTCGAGAACTTCCCCGTCATCAAGCGCATGCTAGAAGCGTTGCGCGATGTCGGGCTAAGCTACATGCAACTCGGGCAGAGCTCGATCACACTCTCCGGCGGCGAGGCTCAGCGAGTCAAGCTCGCAACTGAACTCGGCAAGCGCTCCACCGGGCACACGCTGTATGTACTCGACGAGCCGACCACCGGCCTGCATATGGCTGACATCGAGATGCTCCTGGGTGTGCTCGCCCGCCTGGCCGACCAGGGCAACACGCTAATCGTGATTGAACACCACTTGGACGTGATCAAGTGCGCTGATTGGGTGATTGATCTCGGTCCGGAAGGTGGTGACGGTGGAGGGACGATCGTCGCAGAGGGCACGCCCGAAGCCATCGCCGAAGTTGAGGCGTCTTATACCGGTGCGGCGCTGCAACGCCACCTGTCGATGGCGTTGGCGGAGGCCGTGGGTTGACGTTGGCAGGTGCGTCGAGAGATTAATCGGTCGCACGTCGGCGTCGCACAAACGCGGGCGCGAGCGCAATCAAAACACACCCCGTCGCCGGCTCGGGGATCAGAAAATCGCTGAGCACGATACTGTTGGAATTGAACGGGCTGCCGGCTCCGTAGCTGACGCGGAACGTCCCGTGGTGACCCGCCGTGTCCAGCCGATTTCCGCTGAGCACATTGGTGAACGCCCCCGCGATCTCGGTGTCCGCCGTAGCGATGACGAAGGTGTCACTAGCATCTACCAGCGCCTCAAACCCGTCGATCAACGCGATGATCAACTCGCCGCCGATCGCCAGGTCCGCATTCACATCAAGATGATCGTGCTCGGTCCCCGCCGCGGTTCCGCCGATCTCAAACTCGCTCTGTGCTGTGCCCAGCAGCGTCACGTCGCCGTTGACCGTCAATAGCCCGGCTGACTCACCGACCGAGAGCGTGTCCGCGATGCTGACCGGCGCGGTCACCACGCCGCTGCCCTCCAGACTCCCGCCCAGGATATCGATCAATGCCATCGCCGTTTCAATAGTCCCACCTGAGAGGCGCGTCACACCGCCGGTCTGGGTGTACCCGCCTGGGATGCTCAGCGTCGCGTTGTTCTTGGATTCGATCGTCCCGCCATCCTGGCTAAAGCCGTGCGGATCGATCGTCATGGTCAACGCGTCGCCCTCTGCGTCCGCTGAAATCGTGCCCTGATTGATGACCTGTCCGACCCCCGGGTCGGAGTGGATCCCCGCATCCGGGCCGCGCAGGTTCACCGTCGCGCCGGGTCCGAGCGTCAGCGTATTGTTCCCACTGACATCCAACTCAGCCGTCGTGCCGTCAAGATTGATCGTCGTCGTGTCCAATATCTGAGTGTCCTCGATGATCAACCGTGCGCTGTTGCCGAGGTTCGCGTCCCCTGTAAAGCCCGACCCATTGAGCAGCCGGACGCGCGCCCCATTGCCCGTATCCAGGTGCAGGTCGCCAAGCACTATTACCCCGTCAAGCCGATTCGTGTTGGCGAACGCAAACGCGAGCACCGCGCCGCCTTCCTGCGAGACCTCCCCGCCGGTGATCTTGCCCGTCCGCACCGTGTACGTGCCCGTCGCGGCCGTCAGCGCGAGCGTATCGCCGGTGTTGTCAAGGTTGCCCTGGATGAAGATCCCCGTCGATCCCGATCGCGTGATCACGCCGATGTCAGCCGTCAAAAAGTCGTTGTTCAACTCCATCGTCGAGTCGGTCAGCAGCACCGTCCCGTCGTTGTCCCAATCACCGTTGAACCGCAGCAGCCCACCGGTCGCCTGGATCGTGCCGCCGGCCTCGTTGACCCACGAACGCCCGGTGCGCCCGATCTGTACACGCGCATTCTCGACGGCCGAGACCACGCCGCCTGACGCGTTGGTGAACACGTCCGGGTCGATCGTCATGTTGCGGATATTCCCATCGGCGTCTGCCGCGATCGTGCCCCGGTTGACCACCTGCCCGTTCCCCCCGAGAAAAAGGTCAGCCGTGATCTGTGCGTTGGCGCCGCGCAGGTTGACCAACGCGTTCGGCCCCAGCGTCAGCGTGTTGTCGCCGCTGACACCGAAGTCCGAATCATTGCCCTCAAGGTGGATACTTGTGTTGTCGAGCGTGCGCGTGTCGTCGATGATCAGTTTCGCACCCGTGCCGAGTGTCGCATCGCCCGTGTACCCGGCACCGTTGATCAGCCGGGCCAGCGGTTCGGTGCCGGTCATCAGGTCGAGCCCGTTCTGCACCGTCGCCCCGTCGAGAAGATTTGCCGGGTTGCTTGTGAACACCAGACCGCCGCCGTTCTGGTTGACAACCGTGTTCGCGATCGTCCCGCCATCGACGCGGTACGTCCCGCCGAGCAGATCCGCCGCGCCTGTTGCGGTAAACGTGCCCGCGGTATGAGCGACCGTGGCTGACGCAGAGTTGAGCGTGAGATCCTCGATCGCGACGGTCGTATCAAGTGTGACGGTGTAGTCCGGTCCGCCGGCGTCGATCACCGCGTCGAAGGTCTGCCCGCCGTTGTTGGGGAACTGCGGGTTGCTATCCCAGTTGGCCGGGTTATCCCAATCGCCGTTCGCCGCCGTCCAGGTCGAGGTGATGTCAGCCGCGCGGGCAGCGTGCCCAACAACACCGACGACCAAGGCACCAACCACCGTCGTCATGAGCCGGTTGTGTTCTCGCCGCATCCGCAGCCTCCTACTGTCCGTGTGAGTTCGAGCGGGGCGACCGTTGTGGTGATCGGATCAGCAACACCCGGGACGGGTCTGCCTGAGCACGGCGTCGCCTGTTGCCCGACGGCGCCTGCTTGCGCCGTCAACCCGGTACGATGTTCGAGGCACCCTGATTCGCTCCGATTGCGGACAGTGCTTATAACGTATCACATTGCTACCCCGTCGGGATAGGCCGAACCGGCGGTGTTAAACTAGGTAAAGTAGGCCGATCGCCCAGGCCCGTCCCAAGACCGGGCTCAAACGCTAAGCACGATGGAGGCTCCCTGTGCCCGACTCATTCCGCTGCACCCTGGTGACGCCTAAACAGCAGGTGTTTGATGAACAAGTGAGTTATGTCTCGATTCCCTCATGGGACGGGCAGGTCGGCTTGATGAGCAAACGTGCGCCGCTGGTGACGAAACTCGGCCAGGGTGTGCTGCGGTTGGCTTCGCCCCAGGGCGGGACGCAGCGATTTTATGTTGGCGGCGGGTTCGCTCAGATGAAGCGAGGCACACTGTCGCTCGTTGCCGAGGAGGCCGTGCCCGAGGATCAGGTGCAACACACAGACGCCAAAGCCGCGCTGGCTGAGGCCCAGGCATTCAAGCCGCGCACCGAAGAAGACTTCACCAAGAATCAGCGCGACCTGACGCGCGCCCGCGCGATGCTCGCATTGTCAGATACGCGCGGCGATGCGTAGGGCCAGTCCTCGGTCGCGCCATCCGCAATCAATAATCATTTTTTCAGCGCTACCGACAACAGCATCAGGTCCGCCGGGGTGATACCCGCCAGCCGACCCGCCTGCCCAAAGGTGCTCGGTCGATACCGGTTCAGGGCGATGCCGGCCTCGCGACGCAGCCCGGTGATGGCTGCATAGTCAAACCCTCCCGGCAACGGCGCGGATTCCTGCTTCGCCAACCGCTCGACATCACGACGCTGGCGATCGACATACCCCGTGTACCGCGCCTCGGCGATCAGCTTGTCAATGATGCGGCGATCGCGTGCCTGATCGGGCAGCGCATCGGCGTCAATTCTCGCCCGTATCCAATCGGCGTCGACGCCCGGCCGGCGCAGGCGGTCCAGTAGTGTGATGCCGTCGTCGCGGCGCTCCGCTAGCCAGGCGCGTAATCGATTCACCTGGTCGCGGCGACTTTCAAATCCCCTCCACCGGTCCGAGTCGACCAACCCCAACTCGTGGCCGACCGGCGTCAGTCGGTCATCACTGTTATCCGCGCGCAGCAACAACCGATACTCGGCCCGGCTGGTGAACATCCGATAAGGCTCGCGCGGTGTCTTGGTCACCAGGTCGTCCATCATCACCCCGATATATGCCTGTTCGCGCCCCAGGCGGATGAGCGACCGCCCCTGCGCATGACGGACCGCATTGAGCCCGGCGAGCAGCCCCTGCCCGGCCGCCTCCTCATACCCGCTGGTCCCGTTGATCTGCCCGGCCAGGAACAGCCCGGCGACCCGCTTGGTCATACACGTCGCATCGATCTGATGAGGCCAAACCATGTCGTATTCGACCGCATAACCGTGTCGAAGAATCCGCGCACGCTCGCACCCGGGCAACCGCCGCACGATCTCGTCCTGAACATCCGCCGGCAGAGACGTGCTGATCCCATTGCAATAGACCTCGTCCGTGTCCAGCCCCTCGGGTTCGAGGAACACGTGGTGCGATGCTTTGTCGGCGAAGCGCACCACCTTGTCTTCGATGCTCGGGCAGTACCGCGGCCCCGCCGTCTCGATCTGCCCGTTGTACATCGGCGCACGGTCGAGGTTGTCGCGGATCAACCGGTGGATCGCCTCGTCGGTGTGGGTGATGTGGCAGTCGCGCTGCTCGATCGCGGGGAACCCGGATCGCGGCGTCATATCGCTGAACGGGATCGGCTCGGCGTCGCCCGGCTGATTCTCGAGCCCGGCAAAGTCGATTGTCGACCCGGCCAACCGCGGCGGCGTCCCGGTCTTTAGCCGCCCAAGCTCGAACCCGAGCGATTCCAACGCAGAGCTGATCCCGGTTGCCGGGTCCTCACCGACACGGCCGCCCGGCGTGCGGCGGTCACCCGTGTGCATCAGCCCCCGCATAAACGTGCCCGTGGTTAGCACGACCGAATCCGCGCACAATCGCACCGCCTCGGCACGCGCAGACTGATCGGTGTTGGGTTGTACGAGTACACCGGTCGCCCGATCGGATTCAACCAGGATTTGCAGCACCGTGCCCGCGACGATCGTGATCTCGCCCCGCGTCGTCAGCAGCCGACGTACCTCAGCCGCATACCGGTGCTTGTCGGCCTGCGCCCGCGGCCCGCGCACTGCCGGCCCCTTCGACGCGTTCAACACACGGAACTGGATCCCCGTCGCGTCGATCGCCAAACCCATCAGCCCGCCGAGCGCATCGATCTCGCGCACGATCTGACCCTTGGCCAACCCACCAATCGCCGGGTTGCAACTCATCGCCCCGATGCGGGTCGGGTCCATCGTGACCAATGCGGTGCGCGCACCCAGATTCGCCGCCGCCCACGCCGCTTCCGCGCCCGCGTGCCCGCCGCCGATCACGATGATGTCAAAATGATCCGTAGCCATCATTCCGGGTCATTCTAGACCGGGACAACACGACGGCAATGCGCACGATGAACGCAAACGTGAAAAAGCCTGTTGTTTTGGTGAGGGGTCAGCTCCGCGACCGAGCCTTAGGAGTCCGCCATCAGTAACGACGGCGACGTCGCCATGGCGATCTGGCGGATGCCGTTAGCCATATCGGCGGTCACGTTAGTGAAGTGCAGACCAATCTCAAACTGCTTCGAGTCGATGGTCTTGACCCAGACGACCTCGGCCTCGATCGGCAGGTGGTAGTGGGCGTTGGACAGGATCAGTGAGACCTGATCCTTGGCCTTGACCGTCACTTTCCCAGCGCCGAGAACCTTCATACCCGTCGATGAGATATTGAGAGCCCGACCGAATTCACAGCCGACGCCCTGGGTGGTGAACCGGCCGCGCTTGCGCTTATCCGCGTCGGCCTCATCTTCGGCCAGCAAGACACGAGTCAGAGACTTGGCGTTACGAGTTGGCTCCATGAGTACTTTATCGGTCTGGCCGCGGGGAGGCTTAACCCGCAGCGTGATTTACAGCCGGTCAGGGCCAGTAATGTGCCTGCTGGATCGGCCTTGCCGGGTGGCAAAACCGCTGTGACCCGCTCAGGACGCCCCCACGGCTGCATCTCGCGGTGCCCATGCCCGCCGCAGGGCGCCAACCATCCCGGCTGGATCGTCCGCCTGACACACGATGCTGCTGACCGCGACCCCTTGGGCACCGGCTTCGACCGCTTGGGCGATGTTGCCCGGCGTGATCCCGCCGATGGCCAGGTGGGCGGTGTGGGGGTGCGTCGAGGTGAACTCCCGCACGTACCCAGGCCCGGCGATCAAGGGCTTGTGCTTCGTGGCGGTCGCGAAGACCGGGCCGACACCGCAGTAATCGGCACCGTCGCGGATCGCCGCTTCGGCCTCACTGAGGTTGGACGTGCTCACCCCGACAAGCAGCGCCCGCCCGGCGACCCGCCGAATGTCGCCGCATGTCAGATCCTCTTGCCCATCGTGCACGCCATCAGCCGACGCAAGCAGGGCAATATCAGGCCGGTCATTGATGATCGTGCTAACGCCGCGGGGCTTGCAGTACGCGACAAGTTTGTGCGCACGGCTGAGCAGTTCGCGGTCGCCAAGCGACTTCTCGCGTAGCTGGATGCAATCGGCCAACGGCTCACCGTCGCGGTCACGTTGCACGACCGCCTCGACGACCCGCCACCAGTCGCCGCCGGGGCACAGCGCTTCACTGATGATCACACACACCCGCCACTGCCGCGCACGCCCGGTCGCGAGCGCCCCATCAAGCCGCCGGGTCCACTCATACCCACGGTACCGGATCGCCTCGATCACCGGTGAAAGTGGCTCGCCGTCGGGTGATTGGCCGCCGACCACCTTGCTGTACTCTTCGAGCACCCGCAACGCCTCACCCAGCCGCTTGCCCGCCGCGGTGGCCAACTCGCTGAGCGACCGCGGCTGTGTCTCCTGCGGCGTGCTGATCGTGGTTCCAACGTCCGCCGGTGTATCGCGATTAGCCACACGCGCGTCAAGTGCCGCCAGCGCGTGTGATAGATCGTGACGCGCTGATTTGATCGCCAGCGCGAGCTCGCGGTCATCAAGCACCAGCCGCGCGGTATCCTCCATCACCCGCAGCGCTTCGCACGCCCGGTTGGTATTCACATCGACCACGCGATACACGCCGATCCTCGACGACATCCTGGGATCCTGTCTATGCACACCAGCCTACCGGATCGTTGCCGCCACCCGCCGCCCGGAACGGACACCTCGCCGGTAGGGAGCTTCGAGGCCTAGTGATTCGCCCGCACGCGTGATAAACTCACATTCTGGTTCGGCTTTGGGCTTGCATCCCGAGCGAACCGCCGCAGACACACGCGCAGGATACACGCTGACATGATAGACACGTTGATCACCGGTTGGACTGATCTCTCACGGATCATCACCGCGCAACTGCCCATCACGCAGGAAGCCATCGAGGCCCTGCGCGCGGTCAAGACCAGCCTCCAACGCAGCGAGCGGATCGAGCTGGCGACCTTCCTGGGCGATCTGTTCTGGGCCGGCCTGCTGTCGGCACTGCTGGGGCTGCTGTACGTCAAGTTCGGCCGGTCGTTGTCCAACCGCCGCCAGTTCGCGTCACACTTCGTGCTGATCGCGATGACCACCATGCTGGTGATCACACTCGTCAAGGCGTCGCTCGCGCTGTCATTAGGGTTGGTCGGCGCGCTGTCGATCGTCCGATTCCGTACCGCAATCAAGGAGCCGGAGGAGCTGGCATACCTCTTCGTCGCCATCGCGATCGGCCTGGGCTACGGGGCCCATCAGGGCTTAATCACGCTCGCCGCCGTCGTGGTGATCGCGCTGGTGATCATCGCGCGTGGCCTGTGGTTTCGCGGCGACGACCACAAAACTCTCAACCTGTTGGTGTCGGCGCCGAAGGAACTCGGTGTCTCGTTCGAGCAGATCGAGCAGGTGCTCAAGGGCCACTGCCGGTCACTGCGTCTGCGCCGGCTGGATCAATCCGGCGGTGATCTCGAGGCGTCGTTCCTGGTCGAGTTCGACAAGTTTGACGATTTCAAGAAAAACCGATCCGGGCTGCTCGCCTTGCATGAAAACCTATCGATCAGCTACCTCGACAGCCGGGGGCTCTCATAATGCAGATCCCGACGTCCCGTGGTGGGCGCGGTCGGGGCAAGACGCTGCGGCGGATCGCCGCAAGCCTCGTGGTGTTCCTGCTCCTGCTGATCATGCTCGCGGGCGCGTTCGGTGCGGGCATGCTCAACCATGAGATCATGACCGACTACTTCCATCCGGCCCGGATGTGGGCCAACCGGTTCAAACGCCGGGTCGGCAACCCCGCGCGATGGGTTGCCGCGTCGTGGCGGGCGCAGCCGCAGCGTCTGATCCTGGACATCAAGCACCAACACTACGAGAAGCTCGTCGAGAAGCGGGCCGATGCAATGGAGCTGGGCATCCTCCACGCGGCGCCGGATGACTACGTCTCCGCGACGCTCTCGTACGGCGACGAATCGGTCAAGGTCAAGGTGCGGCTCAAGGGTGATTGGGTCGATCACCTCGCCGGCAGCAAGTGGTCATTCCGGGTCAAGGTGCGCGGCGACAACACTTTTATGCGGATGAAGCGCTTCTCGTTGCAGCACCCGGCCACACGCAACTACGCCCACGAGTGGCTGTTCCACCGCGTCCTGCGGCGTGAGGGATTGATCGGTCTGCGATACAAGTTCGTGGTACTCACCGTCAACGGTAAGGACCTGGGCGTCTACGCCATGGAGGAGCATTTCGAGAAACGACTCATCGAGGAGCAGCACCGGCGGGAGGGCCCGATCGTCCGGTTCAACGAAGACCTTTTCTGGGCCGGTACCGGCCAGGATGTCTACCACGCCAGCCACGTGGACGGGTTCAGCATCGAGCGCAGCCTCCGCGACGAATCATCCCGCCCGGCGATGGTCAAAGCCGTGTCTTTGCTAACCGCGTTTCAGCGCGGCGAGTTGGATGTCGCCGAGGTATTCGATGTGCCGCAACTCGCCCGGTACTACGCGCTGTCCGATCTTCTCAGCGCCGAGCACAACATCCACTACCACAACCTGCGCTTCTACTACAACCCCGTCACCTCGCGCCTCGAGCCGATCGGGTTCGACGCACAGGGCTGGGGCGTTACCGACGAGATCCTCGAGCACACCCAGACCAAAGACCCCACCCGGCCGTTTTTCACCTTTAACCGCCGGCTCTTCGCCAATCCGATTTTCGTCGCCGCCTATCACCGTGAGCTGCGCCGGGTCTCGCAGCCAAGCTACCTCGACGCGCTCCTGGAGGAACTTCAGGACGACCTGGACGAATCACTCGAGATCCTTTACACCGAGTTCCCCGGAGCGTTGTTCACCACCGACTACCTTCGGATAAATCAACAGAACATCCGCCGGACGCTCGATCCGCCGAAGCTCATCCACGCCTGGTTGGGTGACGCCCCGGCCGGCGACGGCTCGCAGGCGACACTGCGGCTGGCCAACCTTTGCGCACTGACCGTTGAGGTGTCCGCCCTGGTCCGGGATGATGGCTATGAGACCCCGATCGGACCGCGTGTGTTACTCGGGCGAAAAACGGCCAAAGACCCTCTCGAGTACCACGAGATCCACATCCCCCGGCCACCCGACACCGCGAGCGCGCCGCCGCGCGTGCTCGCGCGAGTATTGGGTTTGGAGAAGCAGCACGAAGTCCAAGTGTTTGTCTGGGCACCCGTCAGCGCGGCGGCCCTGAGGTCGGACACGCTCCGTGCCGACGCCAATGCCGAGAGCTTTGACTTCGTCGACGTAAACCACACCGATCACACGATCGACTTGCTCCCCGGGACTTGGGCGGTCAATCGCGACCTGATTTTTCCCGCCGGTTTCGAGGTGCGGGCCGGACCGGGTGTAACGCTTGACCTGGGTGCCGGCGTCAGCATCATCTCGCGGTCGCCGTTGCGGTGGCGCGGTGACGAGATCAGCCCCGTGACGATCCGGTCGTCGCAGGGGCAAGGCCAGGGGCTGGTTGTCCTCGGTGCGCAGACGACCAGCATCCTCGAACACGTAAACTTTGAGAACCTCGCAAGCCCGCAGCGCCAGGGGTGGTCGCTACCGGGTGCAGTAACCTTCTACGAATCTCCTGCCGCCCTGCACCGTTGCCGTTTCGTGGCCAATCGCTCGGAGGACGCGCTGAACATCATCCGAGGCGAAGTTCAGCTTTCGAATTGCGATTTTGTACGCACGCAGGCCGACGCGCTGGATGCGGACTTCGCCCGGGGCACGATCGATCACTGCCGGTTCATCGAGGCCGGCAACGACGCGATCGATGTGTCCGGGTCGGTATTCGATGTCGCCGACGTCGTGATCCGCCGGGCCGGCGACAAAGCCATCAGCGCCGGCGAGAACAGCACCCTCAACCTCCGCCGCCTGCGAATCACCGATTCGGAGATCGCCATCGCCAGTAAGGACCTTTCGACGGTCAACCTCTGGGAATCTCAGATCATCGACACCACCGTGGGCCTGGTGGCCTATCAGAAGAAGCCTGAGTTCGGCCCCGGCACGATCGCGGCCCGCGGATTGGAGATGCGCGGCATCGAGCGCACATCCCTGCTCGAGCAAGGCTCGGCCATCACCATCGACGGCCGCGCGATCCCACCGGGCAAAGACAAAGTCGAGGAGATTCTCTACGGCGCGTTGTACGGCAAAAAATCGGACTAACACCCAACAGGCCTGCGGGCTTAAGCTGTTGACCGGAGCGCATCAGGAGTGACACAGGCGTACCGCTACGAACGTAAGTTCATGACAACGCTCACGCGTCCTGACGCTCAGTGCGTGCTGCGTCACCACCCGTCGATGTTCCGGGCGATCTTTCAGCCGCGACAGGTTAACAACATCTATCTCGACGACGCCGCCTGCTCGAATTACACGGAGAACGTCGACGGAGCCGCCCAACGCCGCAAGATCAGAGTCCGCTGGTACGGCGATCTGTTCGGATCGATTCATAAGCCCGTTTTGGAGATCAAACTCAGGGAGGGCTATCTGGGCCGGAAGGTCTCGTACGCTCTGGCGGGGTTCGAAATGACCGAACGGGCTCCGGGCCCGCTCCTACGCCGGGTGTTCACGGATTCTTCGCTACCTGATGCGTTGCGGGCGGAGTTAGCTGTCCACGAGCCCCAGCTCGTTAACTCCTACTCCCGTTCGTACGCGCTGTCCGCGGACAGCCGATTCCGAGCTACGCTCGACTCGGACCTTACCTACTACTCGCGGGGCCAACTCGGAAACAGCCTCCGACACAAACACGCCGACCGCGCGCACCGGATCATCGAGTTGAAGTACAGCGCCGCCGATGACCACGACGCGAACCGGGTCTCGGATCATTTCCCGTTTCGGATGACGCGCAGCTCAAAGTATGTGATGGGGCTTGATACTGTCGGTGCGGTGTCATGAGACGAGCAATCCCAGCCGTGCTGTGGCATCAGGGACTCGCCCACGGTTGGTCCAGCCGATACAGGTGCCTGCCGGTCGCCGGGAGCTGTGTGATCAGTCGTGGCGACGGGTGCTCCCGCAGCGACCCCGGTACGGCGAGCAGGTACACCGGCCGACCGTCTGCGCCCACACCGGGCAGGTCGCCGACGGTCAGGCTGAGCATGTCGCGGTTCGAGTAGAGCAGCAGCGCCGGCGGTGGACCGGCCGTGGTCGCCGGCGTCGGCGAGACCCAGAAAAGCGGATGATCACCAACCAGCCCGGCTAGCCGGCGGGCCTCGTCATGCAGTGGATTGCGCATCGCCGGGCCGCGTGTGACCGGGATCATCAGCACAGCGACAACGATCAGCGACCAGATCGCCCAGCACACCATCGCCTTACCCGGCCGCCCGCGAAGCACCCACTTGAGACTCCACGCAACCGCGATCATCAGTGCGGCACACAACCCGCCCGCATACACCCAGCCCGGCGTCTCGGCCCAGGCGTGATCAATCCACCCGCGCTCGATCATCTCGCTTTGCCACTGCAGCGCCGCCGGGATCGCCAGTGATGCCACGACAAGCAGAGCGAAAAACGGCCAACGCAACCACCGCCACGTGCGGGTGTAGCGCCCCTCGTCGGCGAGCTCGGCGTACTGCGCGAACATGAATGCGATCAACACCGCTGCCGGTGCGACGGCCGGAAGAAGGCTGCCCAGCGGGTCAGAGCTCGGGATCAGCACACCGGTCAGCGCTACCGGCAACAGCCAAACCCACGCGAGGCTCATGCGTGTGCGCGAGCCTTTCGATGACGTGCTGACACTCTGCACCGCCGCCGCGCACAGCCACACCGCCCAGGGCAACAGTGCTGCGATCCCGATTGCTAGGAATGCGCTCTGTTTTGCGGCGAACCCGCCGGGGGGTGCATCGATCTCACCGGCGAGTCGGCTCCACCAGACGGCCCAGATCTCAGGGCGTTGTTCAAAGAGGAACAGCGCCCACGGCAGAACCAGCAGCGCCCCGATAAAAATCGCGGCGAGCAGCCCGAGCATGTGGGTCGCGCGATGAGGGCATAGCACCAGGACCAGCGTGATCGGCGTGGCGATCGTCAGCAGCGCGACCGGCCCAACTGTCAGCAGCGCCGCGCCGAACGACAACCCACACAGAAACCAGCCAAGAAATTGTCGCGCCACAGACGGCGTTGGCCGCAACGGGCGGATCGCCCACAGCGCCGCCGCCGTCGACAGTGTCGCCAGTGCCGCGTGGTGGATCGGTTCCGTGGCCACGCGCGCATACCACGTGCACAACCCGCACGCCGCACACACCAGCCCCGCGTACACGGCGCACCGCGTCCCCCCGATGCAGTACCCGGCCCAGAACACGCCGACCACGGTGAGCAAACCCATCGCAGCCGAGCAAAGCCGCGTGGCGAGCACCTGATACTTGGGGTCCTGCGAGCCCGGCCAGCGCTCAGCCGACTCGAGTGCGATTAGATGGGTCCACGTTATCCCCGGCGGTTGGTCCAGTTGCGGCTTGCCGTTCAGCCATGGGATCAGTCGGCTGAGCAGGCCGGTCCCCGACAAAGGCGGCGTGGCCTGTCCCGCCGGGTAGGTGTCGGCCGCCGAGTCCGTCGGACGCGCAGCAGCCATGACCGACCGGGCCGCACGCGTTTGGCGCGCCGTGACGATCGCCTGTGCCTCTGCCGGATCAACCGCATCGGGCCGATGTAGTTCAACCAGCATCCCCGGTGCGGCCAGCACCAAGCACAACGCCAGCAGCGCCAGCGTTACGATCGGGTCGCTACGCCGTGGATGCCGCCCCTGGCCCTTGCCCTGGCCCGGCTGCGTGCCCGGTAGGGGGGCGTGTGCGCCCGTCCGCTGATTCGCCGCGACCGAGATCTGAATCGTTGAGTCCAGCATCCGGTTTGGCAATCGCCGAGTTCGACCGGACCCCTCGGGGCGGCCGTCCACGGGGCGGGTGGTTTGATCGGGTAGTCGTGTCATGAGGCTCGCGGATCGGTCCAACTGTTTCCAGCCCGGGACACGCGCCGCAGGGCAATGCAGATCGGATGCTTCGTTTTCGCTGTTGGGTTCCCGGTGATCACACCCGTTCGGTCGAACAGGCAACGTACGTCTCACGCCATCTCTGGCGTTAACTCATCCGGTTTCGGTAATTGTTTAATCGTGGCCAGGCCGAACGATTCGAGAAACGTCCGCGTCGTCCCGTACAGCATCGGTCGCCCCAGGATTTCCGCCCGCCCGACAATCTTGACCAGCCGCCTCTCCATCAGCCCACGGATCACCTCGCCGCTGGCCACCCCGCGGATCGCCTCGATATCGGCCCGCAGGATCGGCTGTTTGTAGGCGATGATCGCCAGCGTCTCCATCGCGGCCGGGCTCAGCCTCGCCTGGCTGTTGCTGCGGAGCACTTGGGCGAGCGTGTCGGCAAAGCCCGGCAGTGTCACGATCTGCCAGCCGCCGGCGAGCTTCTCAATCCGAAAGCTGCGGCTGGTCTCGGCGTAGACCTCGTTCAGCCGGTCGACCGCTCCCCGTACAGCCTGGACCTGATCAGTCCCCAACAGCCCCGCGAGCTTGGCCGTACTCTGAGGCCGATCGCACACCATCAACGCTGCCTCCACCCGCAAGTCCAGACCCGCATCGCCGCCATCGCTGACGGTCAAGTCCTGATCCGACTCCAGAGGCTGCTCGAGCGCATCAAAATCAGCCGCGTCGGAAGGCTCGACGTCAGACTGCGGATCGGTCACGGCGGTTATCGGGCTGTCAGGCACGCACCTAGCTTAATCCGCCATTGTGGCGGAGGGCAACCATGGGCGACTGGAGAGACTTACCCGGACACATCGTCGGGTTGAGTTCCTGGTGGGTATGCACGTTGGCCAGCGGGATCCGATTCTGCTTCATCAGCCTCGCGATGGTCTGCCGCAGCGTCTCGATCTGCGGGTCGGAAGGCCGCTGCAGGTCGAAGTTGCCCAGGCACATGATCCCGATATTGCCCAGGTTGTGGTTGCGGACGTGGGCTCCCTGATACCGCAGATCCCGCCCCTGCCACAGCCGACCGGCACGGTCCACGACCAGGTGATACCCGATATCCCCGGCATGCAGCCGCTCCAGGTGCGACTGGCGGATCAGTTCGAGCCGTTGAGCCGTCGTGGTCGCGTCATCAAACCAGATCGGTGTCCAGCCCTCGTGGTGGACGGTGATTCGCTGGACCCTGGACATCCCGTTGAGACGGCCTTGGATCGGCGGCTGGGTCGCCCAGCGCTGGCGTGGGATTGCCCGGATCGGCCCGATGGGTACGGGCGTAGCGCTGACCTGCCGCGGCAGGGGGGTGGTGCGTTGCGGGGGGAATGTCTTCCAGCCCCCCTCGGGGATCGGACGGTGTGACTGTGGCCAGATTGGGCCCGGCCGGTGGCTGATTAGCGCGGGCGTGTCCGCGCAGCCCGCGGCCAGCAGGCCCATCGATCCCACCACAAACTCGCGTCGCGTCAGGCCCATAGTTTTTGTAGTTCCGATGCTGCGGCCGACCGCTCAGGCGATCGGGTGTCCCAAATCCAGCGACCCGGGGAGAGGATATTGCGTCCTGCCCTCCTGCGTCGACAACCACCCTGATAGAACCTTGATCGGTCCGGGCGGTATTCTATCTCAAGATTTCGCCTCTGGCCGCCCATTCTCACCCGATCCTCGCCACTACAACCCGACCCCCCAGCCACCACTACCCCATGTGCCCGATCACCGCATCGCCGAACTCGCTGCACTTGAGCAGCTTCGCCGAGTCCATCAGCCGCTCGAAATCATAGGTCACCGTCTTCGCCGAGATCGCCCCCTGCATCCCCTGAATAATCAGATCCGCGGCCTCGGCCCAGCCAAGGTGTCGCAGCATCATCTCGCCCGAAAGCACCACCGACCCGGGGTTGACCTTGTCCTGACCGGCATACTTCGGCGCCGTCCCGTGCGTGGCCTCGAAAATCGCATGCCCGCTCTGATAATTGATATTCCCACCCGGGGCGATACCAATCCCGCCGACGCACGCCGCCAACGCGTCGGATACATAGTCGCCGTTGAGATTCAGCGTCGCGATCACGTCGTAATCCGCCGGCCGCGTCAGGATCTGCTGCAGGAACGCATCCGCGATCACGTCCTTGATCACCAGCTCGCCGCCGGCCGGGGTTTTGATGGAAAGCCAGGGTCCGCCGTCGATTTCCTTGCCTTGGTAGTCATCTTTGGCGACCTGATACCCCCAGTCACGGAACGCACCCTCCGTGAACTTCATAATGTTGCCCTTGTGGACCAGCGTTACGCTGCGGCGGCCCTGGGCGATGGCGTACTCGATCGCGGCTCGCACCAGCCGGCCGGTGCCTTCCTGCGAAACGGGCTTGATCCCCAACCCCGCCGTCTTGGGGAACCGGACCTTCTTAAAGCGATCGGGGAAGTTCTCCGCCAGCAGGCTCTTGAATCGCTCGGCGTCGTCGGTCCCGTGCTCGAACTCGATCCCCGCGTAGATATCCTCGGTGTTCTCGCGGAAGATCACCATGTCGACCAGCTCCGGCCGCTTCACCGGGCTGGGTACACCCTCGAAATACCGCACCGGTCGCAGACACACATACAGATCGAGCATCTGCCGCAACGCCACATTCAGCGACCGGATCCCGCCGCCAACCGGGGTTGTCAGCGGGCCCTTGATCCCGACCAGGTACTTCTTGAACGACTCGATCGTCGCCTCCGGCAGCCACTCGCCGGTCGCGTTAAACGCCTTCTCGCCCGCGAGAACCTCCATCCAGGCGATCGAGCGATCCTGCCCATACGCCTTGGTCACAGCCGCGTCGAAGATCCGTTGGCTGGCCGCCCAGATATCCGGGCCGATCCCGTCGCCCTCGATAAAAGGGATAATCGGGTGGTTCGGCACGGTCAGCCGCCCGTCGCGGTGGGTGATCGGCTGGCCTTGCTGGGTCGGGGCGTTTGTGTCGGTCGCGGCCTGATTCATCTTGGCTTTCTCCGGCTGTGGCGGAAGAATTGACTGGGGTTACTCGCTGCGATAGGCCGATGAAGCTATCGAGAACCCGCTGGCGGGTCAATATTTGCACGATCCTCAGGGGATCACCCGGATTGACCGGGGCGGTAGGGGCTCCTAGCATAGGCTGTTGTGATGATCCGACCTTCCACCAACCTGCTCACACTCACCGCGCTAGCTCTTATCGAGCCGGCGCGACTTACGTTGCGCACGGGGTAGGACGGTCGACAGTGTCGCTTTGGTGAACGCCGCCCCGCCCCGAGACCAGTTCGAGGTGGGGTTGTTTTTTTGGTAGTTGTGATGCGAAAGTGTGATAGGCCCGAGCCCTAGTCTGGAGCCCCGAGATGCCGCAGCCGACGACAATTCGGATTTTCGACACCACCCTGCGTGACGGCGAACAGTCACCGGGCGCGACGCTGAATATCCGCGAAAAAATCGATATCGCCCACCAGCTCGAGACCCTCGGCGTTGACGTGATCGAAGCAGGCTTCCCCATCACCAGCGTCGGGGATTTCGAGTCCGTCCGCGCGATCGGCCAGGAGTTGGCCACCGCGACCGTCGCCGGGCTGGCCCGCTGCGTCCCGCGCGACATCGACCGCGCCGGCGAGGCCCTCCACGGTGCGGCCAACCCGCGCATCCACGTGTTCTGCGCCACCAGCAAGGTCCACCGCGAGCACAAGCTCAACAAAGCCATCGAGCAGATCATCGAGCTGTCCGTCGAGTCCGTGAAGCGGGCATGCGGCATGGTCCAGGACGTCGAGTTCAGCCCGGAGGACGCCTCGCGCACCGAGCTGTCGTACCTGGTCGATATCACCGGCGCGGTCGTCGACGCCGGGGCCACGACCGTCAATATCCCCGACACGGTTGGGTACGCCGTGCCCGAGGAGTACGGGCATATCTTCGCCTACCTGCGCGAAAAACTGCCCGTCCTGGACGAGAAATCAATCTACCTCTCCGCCCACTGCCACAACGACCTGGGCCTGGCCGTCGCCAACAGCCTGGCTGCGATCCGCAACGGGGCTCGCCAGATCGAGTGCACCATCAATGGCATCGGCGAGCGGGCCGGGAACGCGGCTCTGGAGGAGATCGTTATGGCGTTGCGGACCCGCGGGGACTTTTTCGACCGGTACCGGACGGGGATCAAGACTGAGCGGATCTACCCGATCTCGCGGATGGTCTCGACGATGACCGGCCTGCGCGTCCAGCGGAACAAAGCCATCGTCGGCGAGAACGCCTTCGCCCACGAAGCAGGCATCCACCAGGACGGGGTGCTCAAGGAGCGATCCACCTACGAGATCATGAACCCCTGTGATATCGGGTTGCCGGCCAACAAGCTGGTTCTGGGCAAGCACTCGGGCAGGCACGCCCTGCGGGATCGGGCCCAGGCGTTGGGATTTCGGCTGGACGACGGGCAGTTAAAAAAGGCGTTTGAGTCTTTTAAGGCCCTCGCGGACAAGAAAAAGGACATCTATGACGAGGACATCGAAGCCATCCTCGACCAGCAGCTCCAGACCGGCCGCCAGCTATGGGAGTTGGTCCGCTTCCAGGTCACCAGCGGGACCAACATGATCGCGACGGCCACGGTCGTTCTGAGCGACGCCTCCGGCGAGCAGCAAATGGACGCAGCGACCGGCGATGGGCCGATCGACGCGGTGTACTCGGCCATCCAGCGGATCACAGGGGTACAGGTCACGCTCGAAGACTACGAGTCCCGGGCCATCACGGCCGGCAAAGACGCCCAGGGCGAAGCCAGCGTCGCTGTACGCCACAACGACCGCAAGGTACGCGGCCGAGGTCTGTCCACAGACGTCGTCGAGGCCGCCGTCCGCGCCTACCTCGCCGCGATCAACCGGATCAAGTCGTCCCAAGGCCAGTGGCCCACGACCGATACCCCCGATCATCCCCCAGTAGAGCCTCAGGCCGAGACGGCGGAGGTCGAGCCCAAGGCGGCATCTGGGTAAAATTGCCTAGTCGGACTCGATTCCGGTCCACTGATCAGGCCCAGCGCCGTCGAAGCCCGATTGGCCGTGACGCCCGATAACATCGCCAATCGGGCTCGATCGCTGGCGAAGACGGGTGGCGAAGGAGCTTTTTTCGAAAAAAAATGTCGCCGCCTCAGCGGCAAGGACGCAAGGCATTATATTTACAATAGTTTATATCAATTGATATCGGGTCGGGACCGGCTCGATTCTCCGAATAGACCGGGAAATGCGCTTGACAGAACTGTCTCTGGGAGGTATTTATATAATCTCAAGGAGCATCCTAGACTCTCTAGGGCATGGAACGTTCGCATAGGGAGGTGAGGGTCTGCGGAGACGACAGATCGTGTCAACACTAATAGCGGACTCATCTTGAACCATTGAATAGACGAAACCTCATTCTAGACGATGAGGTAGGAGAAAGTGGCTGTGAAAGAGAAAGCCCCGAATAATTCAGAGCAAACGCCGGAAACCGCGGCGGCTGACCAGGCGTCCACCCACGCCCCGGCCAGCCACACGGACCCGACGCAGGCCCGCCGCCGCTTTCTCAAAGCCGGCCTCATCGGTGTGCCGATGATCGTGACGCTACGCAGCCGCCCCGCCTACGCGGCCTTGGGGACGGGGGGTGTTTTCTACGGTCTCTACGGGCAGAAGAGTGATGACGGCAATGGCAACGAGGTCTGGGTGCCCGTCGTCCCCGATGGGTCTGGATTTAAGGAGCTCGAGGGCGGTGACCGCAACAACCCGGGCGCTGGCCCTGTTGGTCCGGATCTGGACAAAATTACTGGCCCCGGATACACGAGCCCGTAATATCTGTGGGTGGCGCGTCAGTTGGAATCCTTCCACATGACGGCCGAAACGAGCCAAACGACAAAATGGATCGCCTGTCCGCCCTCAGAATTGAGTTGGCGTGACTGGGGCGATGTTGTTGTCGTCTATCACCACGGTTCAGCCGACACCCACCAGCTCACACCGCTCGGAGCCGAAGCGATCCGCTCCCTACAAGCTGCGCCATTGACGGCCGCGGAACTCCGCGACCGGCTATCCCAAGTGTTTGAAGTGGAGTCTGACCAGGACTTGCTCCGATACTTGGAGCAGCTAATGCTTCGGTTTGACGAACTGGGACTGGTCGAGCGGGCACCGTGAAATTAGGCGACATGTCGGACCTGGAAATCGCCGATCGCTTAAGGCGAGACGGGTTGCGGCTGTACATCGGGCCATTTGTCACACGCATCCGGGTCACACTGCCCGGCTTGGCCGAGCACATCCGGTTCCTCTACACCGACACACCGCTGGACGACTCCGACGGGCTGATCGACTTTGATATCAAGCTCGGCCCACCACCGGGCATCCGTCGCTGGCTCGGGCTGGGGGCGACCGTCTATGTCGATGACGTCATGCAGTTCATGCCCTTCGACCCCGCCATCGCCGTGCCGATGTTCGAGTGGGGCATCAACTGGTGCGTGTTCAACCGCCCTCATCAATATTTAATCCTGCACGCGGCTGTGCTCGAGCGCGGTGGTCACGCGGTGATCATGCCCGGCCCGCCGGGGTCCGGCAAGAGCACCCTGTGCGCTGCGCTGTCGCTACGCGGGTGGCGGCTGCTATCCGACGAGGTGGCGATGATCCGGCCGTCAGACCGGATGATCCTGCCACTACCTCGACCGGTCGGCCTCAAAGAAGAATCGATTGAAGTGATCAGACGCTTCGAGCCGTCCGCGTTCGTCAGCCGCCCCTGGCCCGGCACGAAAAAGGGCACCATCGCACACATGCGCATGCCGCCGGAGAGCGTTGCCCGGGCGGGTGAGATGGCCTCGCCGGCGTGGATTGTCTGCCCGAAGTACACCTCCGGTGCGACCAGCCGGTTCGAACCCATCCACCGCTCACAGGCCATGCTCTACGCGGCGGACGACGCGTTCAATTACAGCTTGTTGGCACGCGTTGGTTTCGAAACGCTCGCGGATGTGGTCGAGTCCTGCGGCTGCTTCGAGTTCACCTACGACGACCTCGATGCCGCGGTAAAGGCGTTCGACGAACTCGTCCCGACGATGTCCACCCCGATGGAGGGAGTTGGGGCATGACGATCTCAAACGATCTGTTGCTGTCGGCTCTGCGCGACCCGGCCTGCACGGTCAGGTTCTCGCTGCGCGATTGGAACGCCGTGCTCCGCCGTGCGCGCATTGCACGGATCGTCGCGAGGCTCGCCCACTTGATTGAAGAGCAGGGCATCATCGAAAAGATCCCCGAGCGCGTGCGCGACCACTTCGTCGCCGCCCACGCTGAAGCCGCCCAGCACGCGCGCATCGTCCGCTGGGAAGTCAACCGCATCGAGCACGCGCTAACCGGCATCGACACCGATGTGATCCTGCTCAAGGGTGCGGCGTATGTGATCACCGGCCTGCCGCCGGCGCGCGGGCGTTTGATTTCCGATGTCGACATCATGGTCCCGAAGGACCGGATCGATCAGGTCGAGCGCGCCCTGATCGATCGCGGCTGGGGCACGATGAAGCTGGATAACTACGACCAGCGCTACTACCGGACATGGATGCACGAGTTGCCACCGCTGCGCCACGAGCAGCGTCAATCGGTGCTGGACCTGCACCACACGATCCTGCCGCCAACCGGCCGGCTGCACCCGGACCCGGCGCTGCTGCGAGAAGACGCGATCCCAGTGGGCGTCGGCCGGCTCAAGGTGCTCTCACCGACCGACATGCTGCTGCACAGTGCGGCCCACATGTTCCAGGACGGTGAGCTAAGTGGTTCGATCCGCGACCTGGCCGATATGGCGGACTTGATGAAAGTCGGCGGCGAGCAACCGGGATTCTGGGACGGGCTGGTGGACCGTGCCGAGCGATTGGATCTGGCTCGGCCTCTTTTTTATGCGCTGCGGTTCGCTCAGCGATTCCTCGGTGCGGACGTTCCCGACGCGGTGACTCGACAGGCCGCGCGGTTCGGCCCGGCCTGGCCGGTGCGCACGCTGATGGATGCTTTGGTGAGTCGATCCGTCCTCCCGGGCGACGGCGAGAAGCGCTATGACGGCAGCGCCGGCGCGCGCACTGCGCTCTACATCCGGTCGCACTGGTTGCGGATGCCCCCGAGGTTGCTGACGCGTCACCTGTGGCAGAAAAGCCTGACCAGTTGGGCCGCGATGTCCGGGAAGGAACCGCCGGAGCAGGCGGCCTAGCCATCATCCGTCAACGCGCCCGCGAGTACTTCGACGGGCGGATCTTGTAGATCACATCCGGATCATCACCTGCATCCGTGTCGTCAGGCCCGTCCGGGTCGTTATCGGGCGGCGGGATGTCAGCCTGTGATTTGCGCAGGAAGTCTCGCAGCCGTGCGACACCGTGCGCATGCAGCAACTGATTCGCCGGCGAGTTGCGTTGACGCGACTCCATCACCATCAGCAAGAGCAACCCCGCGTTGTAGAGCAACAGCGTCAGCGCGAACCCGGCCAGGGCGAGTTCCGCCGGCTGCGCATCGAGCGAGTTGTGAAAGCAAAACAGATCCCCCCATCGATGCAGGGATTTTTCCAATGTTTTCGCACCGAGCACCCCGGCCAACGGCGCGTTGGGGAAGTCCTCGCGGAACACCCGCGGCATGTCCGGCAGGATCGCCCAGAGCCCGCCCAGGGTCATCGTCGCAGGGATCCACCGCCAGCCGCGCCGCATGATGGTGCACACGACCACCGTGCCGACCCCGGCACAGCCCATGCCCGCCGCGAAATGCATCGTTGACCAAGCCAATCTCTGCCGCCTTTCGTGCGGTGGGTCACGCGGCCCGTTCGTGTCTCGTCTCATCAGTATCGTCGGCGCTTTCGATCCGGCCGACGACCGGTGCGGGCGTGTCGGTCAGGCCATCGACCCACGTCGAGAGTTGCCGCGCCGCCGTCGCCCAGTGGTGGTGGGTGTGAACCCACGACAGCGCGGCTTGGCCGAGCTGGGTGCGGGCGCGGGCGTCGAACCAGAGGCGCTCAATCGCCGCGATCCAATCAGCCGGTCGCTTGCAGAGCATCGCCGGCGAGGCACCCCCGCCAACTTCGAGCCCGCGCATCGCCAGGTGCGACGCGACGATCGGCCGACCCATCGCGGCCGCTTCGAGAAGCTTGTTCTTGATCCCACCGCCACAGCGCATCGGAAGGACGGTCACGGCAGCGGTTCGGGCGAACGGTCGGATGTCCGGGACCGGGCCGACGACTTTGATCCCGTCGATGCTTGCGAGTGCCTTGACGCGCGGGCTTGGGTTCTTTCCGACGATCCACCAGGTGGCGTCGGGGAGCTTCATCCACAGCCGCGGCCAGACGTTCTTGGCGAACCAGGTGATCGCGTCGATGTTCGGCTCGAAGTCCAACCGTCCCCAGAAAACCAGGCTGGTCGGGTGGGTCGGCCCGGCGGTGTTCTTTGCCGGGCGGAAGTAATCGGTGTCCACACCGTTGCGAACAGTGACGCTCTTACGCGCCCCCGCGAACCACCGGAAGAGCTTGGTGTCGAGCGGATTCACCCCAACCGCCCCGTCGAGTCCCCGGACAAATAGCTGTTCCATCGCGGTGTAGAGCGCGACTTTGCGCAGCCGGTCGGGCACCTGCCTGATCGGGTCACGCCGCACACACGACAACTGAAACCGGACCATGTCATCAGCGCCGTACCAGACGCGTCGCGTCCCGCTCAGGTGGCTGATCCCGCGCAGCAGCATCGGGCTGTGCTGGCCCAGGCCGATCACGGCTTTGGGTTGGTAGCGGTTGACCAGCGGGATGATCCCGGCGAGCTGTCGCAGGCCGAGCCCCTGGTGTCGCGCGACGCGGCGACGCAGATGCGATCCGCGGCCGTCCCACCCGGTGAGGAATGACTCAATGTCCGACCAAGTTGCAGCCGGCCAATCGAGTTTGAGTTGTTGTAGGTCGCGCGGCGTGTCGTCCGGCCAGGGCTCGATACTCGCCACGCCGACGCGCACGCCCAGGTCGGTCAGGGCCGTCGCCATGTTGTAGCCGCGCAGGCGGAACCCCTGATCAGGCGGCCAAACCGGGTGTTGCGAGACGAACAGGTAGTCGATGGGGGCATCGCTGCGATCAGCAAATCGGGGCGGTAGGGGGGTAGTGGCGGTGTGTCGCGGCATAGGGTTTCGGTGCTTGTTGTTGAGTTTGATCAGGCCGCAGCGCGTAGCGGGCTTGACGCGGCGGCGTGCTCCAGCACGCGCGCGAATGTTTCGGTGGTGCGTTGCCAGTTGTAATGAGTCAGCCGGTTGCGGCCGCGCTCGACAAGCTCGGCGCGGAGTGGGGCATCGCCAATCAATCGGCTTAGTGCTCGGGCGATGTCGTCGGTGTCAGTTGGGTCGACCAAGAACGCCGCGTTGCCCGCGACCTCAGGCAGGCTGGTGCGGTTGCCTGTCATCACCGCCGTACCGGCCGCCCACGCGTCGAGCATCGGCAGCCCGAACCCTTCGGACAGGCTTGGGTAAGCCAACAGATCGGCGCTGCTGAGCAGGGCGGGCAGGTCGGCTTCGTCGGCGAACCCGTGGAGGCGGACCGACTGCTCGACGTCGAGGATCTTCGCCAGATCGCGCAGGTTAGTGCGGGTCTCTTCGTCGAGCCCGACGATCAGCAGCCGCCAGTCGTGCGGTTCGTTGTGGCTCATGCGCGTCCAGGCTTCGAGCATGCGGCCGGTGTTTTTTCGTGGGGCCGCCGCGCCGAAGTGCAGGACGAAATGAGCCCGGCCGTTTCCGTCACCACTGCGCTGGATGCCGTAGCGCTTGAGCACAGGCTCGGCGTCTTCGTCGGACACCGGGCGGACGCTTTTGTCGGGTGCCCAAGGGTTGGCCGTCACGAAGTCGGGGTCCGCGTCGAACTCGCTGATCAAACGGTCACGCGTGTAGTTCGACGGGCAGATCACCCACGCCGCGTCGCGGCAGGCGTTTCGTACGGACTGTTCGAAGCGCCGGATGTCGGCGGCCGGGCGGCCTTCGGGCATGTCCAGTGGGATCAGGTCGTGGATCGTGACGACGGTGGGCATCGGCATCCACGACGGACACTGGTTGGCCGGGCAGTGCAGCACGGCCGCGTGGTCGGCGCGGGCGGCGAACGGCAGCCGCCAACGCATCCACGCGTCGACGCGGTCACCGGGCATCTCGATCATTTTGGGGGTCGTGTTATCGGACGGGAGCAGGGGGGGGACGGCGTCCTGCGAGCGGTGGTAGGCCAATACCTGCCAGTGTGGCCGAGCCAGGGCGAGGTGCGTGTACAGATCGATCAGATTCTTGCCCGTGCCACGGCGGATCGGTCGGTAGACGGTGCGTGCATCAAGTCCAATGCGCATGGTCGGCCTCGCGTCAGGGGTGGCGACATAAATTTGATCGGCGAGTTGGGCAGGGGAGTTGACCGAATAACCGGCAAATACGAGAGGATCGGCATAATCGTTATAGACCGGCGATCCGGTGCCGCGATAAAGGGCGTTAGGGTGGGAACCGGTGGACGTATCGGGACGGAAGTATGATCTGATGGTGGCCGTAAAGGACGAGTTGAATCCTATGCCAAGCGAGGTTCGGCCTGCGGCTGAGGGCGATGCCGCCGCGATCCGCCGTGTCCACGAGTCGGCGTTCCCAACGGGTGCTGAGTCTCGCCTGGTCGAGGCGCTAAGCGCCGCGGATCGCCTGCTGGTCAGCTTGGTCGCGCAGGTTGGCGAGCGCGTCGTCGGGCATATCGCCTTCAGCCCGGTGACCGTGATTGGCGGCGACGTTCCAGGCGGTGTGGGCTTGGCACCAGTCGCGGTGTTGCCCGAGCACCAGGGCGCGGGGATCGGGTCCGGACTCATCCGGGCGGGGCTCGACCGAAGCAAGGCCGACGGGCACACGTTCGCGGTCGTCCTTGGTGAGCCGGGGTACTACGCCCGTTTCGGATTCGTGCCGGCAACCCGGTTCGGCCTAGGCAACGAGTACGGTGCCGCAGAAGCGTTCATGGCTTGTGAGCTGCGTTCAGGCAGCCTCGCGGCTGTCGAGGGCCAAATCGCCCGATATGCCCCGGAGTTCGCGGCTCTGGAAGGATAAAACGTTGTTATGATTACGGTAAGGCCCTGGCCGATTCGCGGAGCGACCGCCCTACCTGATGTCCGATAATGTACCTTATGTATAAATAAGGTGGTGCTGAGCGGCTGAGGCATGCGGTAGGCAGGTGTGGTTAAATATCCCCCTCTGGGCCGTCTACGTGCCGTGCTAGGCCGGCCGGGGGTTGCTCCGGGTGCAGGAGTCCGGCGACTGGCGCTGCATCACTCGTGGCGGGATAACTATCTGCCAACCGCGCTCGCCGGTAGCTCCACCCACGCCAGTCGGACAGATCATCGTGCAGTTCGCGCTTGAGGCACTCGATCACCTTTGCGGCTCGCTGATCGATCGGCCGGGAGCATGTGCTTGCGGCGTTGACTTGCTGCTGTGTGATCGATCTTTGGTCACGGGTCTGCTCCTCGAGCCATACCAGTGCAGGCAGAGAGTCGCTACCAAGAGATCTGAGATACATCAGGTCCAGTGGCGCGCCTTGGCCGGTAATCTCATGGCAGTGGCGGACGTTGAAGTCCGCGATCAGCCGGTCGAAGTTGACGAAGGCGCACAGGTAAATCACAGCCACGGTGGTGAGCGTATTGGCACGGATCAGCCAGGCATTGCCGCGGTCCGAGACGATCCGCCACGCGACCCACGCGAGGCCCACGCCGACCAATGCCATCCAGACCAGCGCCGCGACCCGCCAGCGGGTCAGGCTGTAGACCTCGATGTACAGCCCCAGCCGCCACACCGAGTTGAACATGAGAAACACGTTTTGTGCCAGCCACAGGTAAACCAACCGGCGGCACCACGTGTCGGCCTGCGTGTGGCTGTGCGGGCGGAACGTCACCAACACGAACAACCCGGCAAGCAATGCGGTTGCCAGCAACGGGTACGCGCCGCGGTGGGCGTATTGGGCATAGGTCAGGTGCGCGGGCAAGTCAGCACCTAGAAACAGGTAGACGACATCCAGCAGCGTCTGCACGAGGAACACGGTGTTGAAGGCGATCAGGCAGCGAATGACCAGGTGTGGGTCCAGCCGGTTGAGGATCGACGGTAAGGACGGCGGCGGTGGTAACGCGTCTGGTTTGGCCAGGTCGGCGGCGGTTTCTGAGTCGGCCGCAAAATAAACGTCCTCGGTGCGGGAGGTTGATTGAGGTCGTCGCCGCCCTACGCGCCCGCGCAACAGTGCCCAGGCCCACAAAAACACGGCGGCCCATAGCAGAATCCGCTTGGCGGTGACTACCTCGAATGTTCTTTCGATCGCGTCACCGAGCCGCTCGATCCAATCGGTGATCACCGGGTTTGCCACAGAAAATAAGCCGACAAATACCAAGCTCAGTATTACCGCGATGGACCAATTCGTTACCGAGCGTTTCTGCCCCGGCCCGCGACCGGCATGGGACCGGTGCCAGCGACGAGATAGCCGCAGGTCGCCGGCGAAACGCATCCAACCCCAGAGCATGAATCGGCCGACGGCGCTCAGCCACCTCGCCGACCCGACTCGGAACGCCTGCGTCCTGCCCACCGCGAGGCTGATCACGGCTGCGGACATCGATGCGAGCGCGATCGGGCTGGGGTGCTCGACCAACGCCGCGACCAGGCCGAGTATCGCTGCGATAGTCAGTCGGTACTGGAGTGATCGACGCGGACGCCGGTGGCTCAGGCAGACAACCACGAGCATCGCAAAGAAAAACAGCCCGGCTGTCCACCCGACCGGTTGCAGGTAAAACAACCAATCCCAAAGCGCAATGAGCACGATGCACCGGCCGAGTGTGATTCCCATCCGAACGGTACGGGCGGTGAATCGACCGGTTCGATAATTTTAATATTAATAACAACCCACGGATCGGCGAGGGAATCCGTAAGCGTCAGCGCTGAAGTGACGGGCGGCGACCGGTTGGAACTATAGATTCAGGTTGTATTCCGGGAGGTAGACGAAGTACTTGAGGGTGAGCAGCCAGCGTAGGACCATCTTGACCGGCAGCAGGCCCATCACGACCAGGTGAATGGCCATGATGTAGAAGCGGGCGGCGCCCATCGTGGCGAAGCGCTTGCGCATCACGGTGCGGGCGAGCATCGGCGGGAGCAGGAGCACCCAGAAGGCGACGAACAGGATCCCCGGCAGCTCGCGGACCATCGCGTTGGCCGGGAGGGCTTTGTTCATCCCGAATCCGATCAGCTCCTTGCCGTTCCAGAAGTAGTCGCTGAGGTTGATGTTGGTCAGCGGCACCTGAAGGTGCGAGTCCCAATACTCGTAGGGCCCGAAGAAGTTCCAGTTCGGCCCACGAAGGAATGTTCCGAACACGATCAGGACGACCCACAGGATCAGGAACCCGAACAGCCACACGGTGATGCCGAACTTCCGCTCGGCTAGGGTGTAGTAGCCGTTGCCCTTGGGGTTGGTGTCGAAGTAAGGCATGCAGATCAGCCCGCTGACGATCATCCCGGGCAGGATCACCCCGGCCATCCACGGGTCGAAGTAGACGAGCATCTCCTGCAGGCCCAGGAAGTACCACGGGGCTTTGGACGGGTTCGGCGGGCCGGCGGGGTTGGCCGGGCTTTCGAGCGGTGCGGGCAGGCCGATCGACCAGATCAGCAACGCGGCCGACGCGATGACGATGCAGATCAACTCGGTGTAGACCAGGTCCGGCCAGACCAGGACCTTGGTGTCGGCCGCCTCGTCGGTGATGGGTAGGCCGGCTTTGGTCTTGGCATCGTTGAGGGCGGCCTGCCGGAACGCCAGCCAGAGGCAGCCGGACACGGACAGGAGCATGATGGTGATCGGGACGTTGTCGGGCTTAACCAGGATGGCCAGGTAGTCGCGGTCGATGAGCATGCTGCCGAAGTAGCCAACGCAAAACACAACCAATAGAGCGCCCGCCACCAGCGGCTTGGTCCACTGGCGGTAGCCGACGAGCATCAGGATGAACACGGGCATGAAGAAGAACGGTAGGCTGACCTCGGGCACGCTCATCGCGTTGACAGCGTCTTTGAACGCATCAATCGCCGGGCCGGTGAGTAGTTCGCCGCCCCCGCCGGAGGCCAGTGTCGAGATACCCGCTGCCATGCTGTATCGTCCTTTGCCTGGGTCGCCGCTGTTGGTGGCAACCGCCCTGCTTGCCTCGTCGCCGTTGTTGCTGATCCTCTCGGTCTATCGTCGATCAACCCGGCTGAACATCACAGCGGGCCGCTGATCCCGCCGTCTTTACGGATGCGCCAGAAGTGCACCGCGATCAGCGTGGCTGCCGCGAGCGGCAGCGCGATGCAGTGCAGCACATAAAAGCGCATCAACGCGTTCTCGCCGACACTCGTCCCCGCAAGCAGGATGTACGCCGCGTCGGATTTCGTCGTGACAAGCGGCACGCCTCCGGGCAGCATGACCATGTCGGTAAACGGGCCCTGCATCCCGAAAAACGGCGTGGCTTTGCCCATGTTCGAGCCGACGGTGATCGCCCAGATGGCTAGCTGATCCCACGGCAGCAGATACCCGGTGAACGACAGCAGCATCGTGACGACCAGCAGGATCACGCCGACACCCCAGTTGAACTCGCGCGGCGGTTTGTACGAGCCGGTCAGGAACACGCGCATCATGTGCAGCCATATCGCGATGATCATCGCGTGGGCCCCCCACCGGTGGATCTCGCGCAGCACGCCAAGGGTAACGTGCGACCGCAGCGCGATGATGTCGGAGAAGGCGTATTCGGGGACCGGGCGGTAGTAGAACATCAGCAGGACGCCGGTGATCGCCTCGGCCAGGAACAGGAAGAACGTCAGCCCGCCCATGCACCAGGTGAACGACAGGCGGATCCCGCTCTTGCGCACCGCGACCGGGTGCAGGTGCAGGAACAGGTTGCTCATCACAGCCATGACCCGCGTGCGGCGGTCGCGCGGGATACCGTGCCGGAAGATCGAGTTCCAGGCCTGCGAGGCGAAGATCGAGTCGAGCACGGAGCGGATCAGTTGGCTCATGGTGTGATCGGTGTGGGGTTCAGTTGCGCGTCCTTGCCAGCCCAATAACCGGGGTAGCCCCGCGGGTGAATCGGTGCATTGTGGCTTTCGGCGCGGGGTATGCAAGTGGCCGGCAGCGGTTGTACGGATCAGGCGGGTGGGATTCGGTGCGGTGTAGGCTAGAGACCGGGGTGTTGAACCGTTGCACGTAGCCGCCGGGAGCTGCCGTGTGCACCCAGCGGGGGTAGCCACGAAGCCTCATGCCAGGGCAGATTGACCAACTCCGGAGCCACCCGCCGCAGCGCGATGACCAGCGGCGCGAACAGCAGGATGACCACGGCTGTGTACATCCCCGCCAGGGCGAGCACCGCCAACTGCGACCCCGGCTGGCGCGGCAAGGCCCCGACCAGGGCGTAGTCCAGGTGGTGCATGCACAGCCCGCTCAGACCGAGGTAGATCAGCGTGTTCCGCCCGACGAATCGCAGCGTCAGCGACGGCAGCTCGATTGCCCGGGCCAGCCCGGTCAGGAACACCACCCCGCCGATCGCGGTCAATGGGAACAGCAGCGGGTGCCCGTGGCTGGACTCGGTCATCAGCACCACGGCGTGTTGCGATAGAAACGGCCCGGTGTTCAGATCGAATGTCAGGAACAGGATCAGCCCGCCGACCAGCGTCGCCGCCGCGTTGAGCCACGCGGGCTGTTCATCGAGGAACCACCGCCGCCCCGCGTACCCGGCCAGGAAAAACGCTGCGGCGATCACGGACTCATTGATGAACCAGAAGTTCGCCTTGATCCCAGTATGGGCCGCCAGGGCGTCGCCGTAGAAGGTCAGCAGATACCCGCCCGCGTACAGCCCGAGGATACAACCGATACACCGTGCGGCGCGGTCGAGCCGCACCCACCGGTGCAGGGCTTGCACACCGACCTCCAAACTGAACAGACAGACGAGAAACCACGTCGGCCAACTCAGCTCCGGCGCACCCGATAGATAGTCCAGGGTTCGTCCCGCGATCTCGAACAGGGACGCGTGGCTGAACAACAACCAGACGGGCAGCGACAGTGCGGCGAAAAAAAAGACCGGCACGATCCGCGTCATCGCTTTGGTGCAGCAGACCTGGCCTACCGACGACCGCCCCGGCCGCCAGAACACCCCGGCCAGGACGAAAAACAGCGGCATGTGAAACGCGTAGATGCTCTTGTAGTGCGGGTACGCCGCGAATGATCCCTCCGCGTACAGCCGCCCCGTGAAATGACCGTAGTACACGAGGATCATGCCCAGGGCTTTGGCGTTGTCGAGATAGGCGAGTCTGCGCATGGAGCGGTCCGGCGCGGCCGCGGGGTCGCGCAGTCGTCGACACAGAACAGGTCAGATGCTGTAGTGGAGTATCGATCCGAGTTGGGGGGCGATCGCGGGAATCGACGGTCGGTCCGGGTTGCGAGCGGACGACCCGCCACCGATCCGGTACGACCGCTACACACCGATGAGGCCGACGTGGTCCGGCAGGCCCCGACTCACACCGCCAGCGCCGCGCCGGGCAGCTCCCATTGGCCGAGTTCCTGGCGGAATTTTTTGGATTTGTCCACGACCAGGAATTCGCCGTCGAGGCTGATCTTGAACCGCTCCAGCGGCCGCGGCGCCGGGCCCTCGAAGTTGACGCCGGTCATATAAAAGCCAGAACCGTGACACGGGCACTTGAACTTCCCATCAGCAGACAGCCAATTGGGGATGCAGCCCAGGTGCGTGCAGATCGTGCTCAGCGCGACGATCTTGCCGTCCGGCTCGCGGATGATCCACACCTGCTGTGAGCCCTTGAACTGCTCGTAGACGCCGGGTTCGGGGTAATCACTGATCTTGCCGGCGCGGAAGGTGCTCGGCGGTTCCTTGGTGACCTTGGGCACCAGGAACGACTGGAACGCGGCGCCCGCCGTCGCGAACGTCGCGAGCATCGCACCCCACGCGATAGCGATCGCGGCGCTGAACTGGCGGCGCGTCATGTTCGCCGCGCTAGCGAGCACCCCTGCCCGCTGGCGGATCCGATCCGCGACCGACTCGCTCGGCCGCGTGTACCCGCTGCCGAGCATTGCGGCACTTTGAGCGTCAGGTGGAGCGTCGGTACCGAGTGCAGCGGTGATCGCCTCAGCCGGTGCCCGGGCAGCGAGCGTTTGCGCGTGCTCCGTCTCGACCGATCGGCTCCCATGTGTCCGTGCATTAGCCAGAAGACCGGCCCACTTCGGGTCGGGTGGGCCATCGGGGATCACCGGCCCCTTTGTCGCCGCGGCCGCCCCACCCCCCCCGCCGCTCGCAGCCCCGGCCGCCGCGGCTTCTTCTTCCTGCCCGGCCCACGGCTCGGGGCCTTCGACCTCGACGGTCTCAAACTTGATGACATCAACCGGGCAGCCCTCCGCCGCGACGATGATCGATGGCGTGAGTGGCTTAGTGAACTCAGGCTTGAGCGCGTCCGGCCGGATGATGCAGGTCTCTTCCTGCACGTCGAACACCTCGGGGCTGTCGGTCTCGCAGGCGTCGCAGACGATGCACCCGGGGGCGATCCAGACCTTGACTACTTCTTGATGGGTTTCAGCCATGATTCGTGAGCCTCAGTCCTCGCCGCGGGTATAGTTCAACGCGTGTGGGTCAACTGCCGGGCGGCCTTCCTGATCGTCCGGCTAGGGTCTTTTTCGGCTAGATGCTCAATCTTAGCCCAGATACCGGGGTCGTTCATCGTGTTGGCGGCCGCCAGGACGGACAGCATCACACGATCGACGGCGACTTGGGTGGTCCGGGCGGGTTGGTTTGCCGCGAGCCCGGCCGTCAGGCGCTCGTGCAATGCGTCTCGGTCGAGCAGGACCTTCGCCACAAACCGGCTGGCCTCCGCGTCGCCCAATCGGGCCAGCGCCACCGCCGCATTCCATCGAGAATCACGATACTCGTCACCCATCGCCGTCATCGCTTCACGCAGGGCATCGGTGACACGCATGTCACCCGAGTCTGCCAGTTGTCCGAGCGCAGCCGCAGCCGTTGCTCGCACCTGCGGGCTCTGGTCGGATAACGCGTCTGCGATCTGATCGGTCAACTGGCGGGCGAGCGTGATATCCGGCCAACTCAGCACCCCGTTGATCGCGCCCATCCTGGCCTGGGGGTGTTCGGCATCGAGGTGCGCGGCGATGGTTGTTAACCCGCCCTCACACCCGAGTCGCCCGACGGCCAACAGCAGGTACGCCTGCAGCACGGGCTCGGCGTCTGAAACATGGTTATCGAGGATCGCGATCAGTTTTTGGCTGACCTGTTGTTTTTTGGCGTCGTCCTTAATCGTCGGGATCATCGTCGCGACGTTGTACGCCGCCAGCCAGCGGTCCTTGTATCGCGGATCCTGCAGGCCCAACCGCAGCTTCCCCACGCCGCTGGATTGCTCGAGCTTGACCAGGTGATTCTCAATTTTGTCGGTCGCCCCGGCCAACACGCCAAATAGCAGCGCCAAGCCGACGCAGACAATCACGATCACGGCCGGGATGATGACGAGTTGGCCGACCTGCATCGCCGCGGACGTCGGCGGCGCGTCGGGCGCTTCATCGGCTGGCCCGGTGGGGTCGCCGGGCATGGGTGGTCCGGGCGAGGCGTTCGGGCGGCGGCCTGTTGAGGGGTTGGTCTGTGGGGCGTTTGACGTCATGGGCTTCGGTGGCGCAACCGGTCGGCCCGGCCAGGCGCCGAGCATTCTATCGCAATGCACCAACGCCGACGGCAAGGCGGTATTCAACGGAGATCTTTTGTTTTGAATCCCGTAACCCCCGTGACGTAACTGCCCTAGAATAGACCGGATCGCCGGCAGCATCCGCATCGGACACACGTGTCAGACCGCCGGGATCTGGAGTCATCAATATATGGGGCCATCCCACGACGCCAAATCATCTGCCCGACCTTCTGCCCGCCCCGCCGCGCGACCCACCGCCCGCGTGCCCCGACCCGCGAAGCCCGCGGTCGTTTCGGTCGCTACACCTAACCCGGGCGAACCTGAATCGGCCGATTGGACCACCTCGGACGCGAGCAAGCTCTACCGCGTCGATCAATGGGGCGAGGGCTACTTCTCTGTCAATGACAATGGGTGCCTGTCGGTGCAGCCGCACAAAACCGCCAGCCCGGCCATCGATCTGAAGAAGCTCGTCGACGAATTGAAGGAACGCGACCTTCAGCCGCCACTGCTGATCCGATTCTCAGACATCCTTCGCCACCGTGTCGGCGACCTGAACGCGGCGTTCCAAAACGCGATCCGTGAGCACGATTATGAGAGCGACTATCACTGCGTCTACCCGATCAAGGTCAATCAGCAGCGGCACGTCGTCGAGGAGGTCATCGAGTTCGGCCGCCCGTACGGGTTCGGCGTCGAGGTCGGGTCCAAGCCGGAGCTGCTAGCCGTCATGGCGATGGTCAAGGACGACACCACGCCGATCATCTGCAACGGCTTTAAGGACGCGTCGTTCATCGAAGCCGTCATCCTCGCCGCGAAGATCGGCAAGAACATCATCCCCGTCGTGGAGAAGTTCAGCGAACTCGAACTGATCACCCGCTTCGCCAAGCTGCACAACGTCCGCCCGTCGATCGGCGTCCGGGCCAAGCTCGCCGCGCGCGGCGCGGGGCGATGGGAGCAGTCCGGCGGGATCCATAGCAAGTTCGGGCTTTTCGTCAGTGAGGTGATCGATGCGCTCGAATTCCTCAAGCAACACGAGATGACCGACTGCCTCAAGCTGCTGCACTTCCACCTGGGCAGCCAGATCAGCGACATCCGCAGCATCAAGAGCGCGGTGATCGAGTTGAGCAGAATCTACGCCGAGCTGCGCAACGCCGGCGCGGGCCTGGAGTATGTCGATGTCGGCGGCGGACTCGGTGTTGATTACGACGGGTCCAACACCAACACCGTTTCCAGTATCAACTACACCCTGCAGGAATACGCCAACAACATCGTGTTCCACATCAAGGAGACCTGCGACGACGCCGGCGTCCCGCACCCGACGATCATCAGCGAGTCCGGGCGGGCGCTCGTCGCCCACCACAGCGTGTTGGTGGTCGAGGTGATCGGGTGGAGCGGCTTCGGGCGTGTCAGCGTGCCGCAATCGTTGTCCGACGCCGACCGGGCGGACATGCCGCTGCCGGTCGTGACGCTGTTCGACGCCTACGCCGATCTGACCACCGAGAACTACACCGAGTATTTCCACGACGCCCAGCTCGCACGCGACCAGGCGCTGACCCTGTTCAACACCGGGCACTGCTCGCTCGCGCACCGCGGGTTGGCTGAGCGGTTGTTCTTCGGCGTGTGCACGAAAGTTCTGAGCATCGTCCGCGAGCTCGACGACCCCCCGATCGAGTTCCTCGACCTCGAAGCGATCCTTTCGGACACCTACACCTGCAACTACTCGATCTTTCAATCGATGCCCGATAGCTGGGCGATCGACCAGAACTTCCCGATCATGCCCATCCACCGCCTCGACGAACAGCCAACCTGCCGTGGGACGTTGGCCGACATCAGTTGCGACTCCGACGGGAAGATCGACCGTTTCATCGGCGGCCACAGGCCCAAGCCCGTGCTTGAGCTGCACCCCTACAACGATGACGAGCCCTACTACATGGGCGCGTTCCTGGTCGGCGCCTACCAGGAGATCCTCGGCGACCTGCACAACCTCTTCGGCGACACCAACGCCGTACACGTCAGCCTCGACGATGCCGGCAGGGTCTGTATCGACGAAATTGTCGAGGGCGATACGGTTCGCGAGGTGTTGAGCTACGTCCAGTACTCGGCCGACGAGTTGACGCGGGCGATGCGCAAACGCGTCGACCAGGCGTTGCGCGATGGCAAGCTCACGCTCGAAGAATCCCGCGTGCTGCTGCGGTTCTACGAGTCCGGCCTCAAGGGGTATACGTACCTGGAGTAGCTCCTCTCCCGCCCTACCGGCACCTGATCGATCCACCCCCGCCCCACCACCATGCCCGCACACGTCGCCATCCTGCACAAGCCTTATATGGACAAGATCCTTAGCGGCGAAAAGACAATCGAGTGTCGCCTGACGCGCACCGCCCGCGCCCCCTACCGCCGGATCACCGCCGGCGATGTGATCCATTTCAAACAGGCCTCCGGCCCCTACCGCGCCGTTGCATCAGCCAAAGCGGTTGCGTTTCATGACGGGCTCACCGCGGGAAAAATCGCCGCGCTGCGATCCCGACACAATCAAGCCATCGGCGGCGACGACGCCTACTGGCTCGCCAAACGCCAGGCCCGTTACGCAACGCTCATCACCCTCGATGCTGTCACGCCCACCGACCAGGGGCCAACCATGCCGCCATCACGCGGTCCGGCCTGGTTCGTGATTGACAACCCGCCCGGCCCGGATCGCTTCGACATCCGCGTCACCGCCGGGGCGATCCGCAACCGCTACCTCACGATCCCCCGCGCTCGCATACCCGACCATTCACCCGCCCCGCCGGTTGCACCGGGATCGTCGATCGAGCTGGTCCTGCCCGACGGCCGTCTGGTGCGCACCGAGATCACCGGTAGACGCATGATCCGTTGGCGCGGCTGGGGCCGGTACTTTGACGATCACAGCCTCCGCCCCGGAGATTCCGCCAGTTTTGTCCACCTCGGTGGCGACCGCTACCGTGTCGGCTTCACGCCCACTCGCCGTCGGTAATTTGGCCAGAAACTGATTGGCCGACACCGACCGCCCTGTTCAGACGTTCGTTCAAACCGCCGCTATGGATCAAACCACCCCCCCACTACCTGCCGCCGCTCCCTCGCTGGACCAATACATCCCGCGTGAGCAGCTAGCCGATCTGATCTGCCGAGCGAAGATCGAAGACCTTGGCCAAGCCGGGGCCGACCTCACCAGCGACACGCTTATCCCCGCAACGCTCACCGGCCAAGCCGTGATCCGTACCCGCGAGCCCGGCCGCCTCGCCGGCGTCGCCCTGCTGCCGGCAATCGCCGAAACGTTCGACCCCGCCGCCGCGGTCAAACTCAAACACACCGACGCCAGCCCGATTGCCGCGGGCGACATCGTCGCGACACTGTCCGGACCCGTGCGTAGCCTCCTGACCATCGAACGGACCGCGCTCAACTTCATCACGCACCTGTCCGGCATCGCGACACTGACCGCGCAGTACGTCGCCGCTGTCGCCGGTACACCCGCGCGCATCTACGACACACGGAAAACCCTGCCCGGCCTGCGAGCCCTTCAAAAGTACGCCGTTGCCTGCGGTGGTGGCCACAACCACCGGTTCGGCCTTCACGACGCGGTGCTTATCAAAGACAATCATTTGGCTCACCTCCCTCATGACCAGTGGGCCGCCCGCATCCGCCAAGCCGTCGAGTCCGCCCGCGCACACGACCCGCCGCCGAGCTTCGTCCAGATCGAGGTCGATGACGTTTCCCAACTCCAGGCACTGCTTGAATGCTTCGGCCCTGCAGATGCCCGTACCAATGCCCTGTTCGACATCGTCCTGCTCGACAACATGGCGGTCGACCAGCTCACCCAGGCCGTCGCCCTACGTGACCGTCTCGCCCCGCGTATCGAACTCGAAGCCAGCGGCGGGCTGACCCTGAAAACCGTCGCTGCGGTTGCCGCGACTGGTGTTGATCGCTTGTCGATCGGTGCGCTGACGCACTCCGCACCCGCGTTGGACCTGGGCATGGATATCGATCAGTTTGCCGGTTAGCGCGACCCGGTTAATTCCTATGAACGAACCCGACCCGCCCATCATCCACGCTCCGTTGCTCGACCGTTTACTGCGTACCGCCGAGCCGGCCTCGGTCAGCGCGCTCGCACAACACCTGAACTTGACCGAAAAAAAAACGCTCCGCGAGATCGACCGTCTCTGCGCCGCGGGTTGCGAGATCCACCGGCACCCCCAGCGCGGATTGACGCTCGTCCACTCGGGCCTGGGCGCCTGGCGAGACTACCTCGCATGGGCCTGCCCCCGACCGACGGTTCGCACCATCGAGGTCTACCGCAACACCACCAGCACTCAGGACGCTGCCCGCCGACTGATCGACACCGACCACTGCGCAGCCGACGGCGCCATCGCGATCGCCGACGAACAGACCGCAGGCCGTGGCCGGCTCGGGCGACGATGGGTTGCCCCGCCCGGGACCGCCGTCACCTTCAGCCGCGTCTACGTCTCATCGGGAAACCCGATCAGCGTCGACCAACTCACCCTGATCAGTGCGGTCGCCGTCGCACGAGCGATCGAATCCGCGTGTGGTTTGGCCCACCAGACCATCTCGATCAAATGGCCAAACGATCTGATCGCACGCGGCGGCAAGCTGGCTGGGATCCTCGTCGAGACCTACCCCCTGAGCGCCAACGCCCGCGCCGCCGCCGCCGTGATCGGTGTCGGGATCAACGCCGCCTCATCGCCTGACGAACTCACCCCCGCCCCGCCGGGCCGCGGGTATCCCACGACAAGCCTCGCAGCCATAGGCAGCCGCGTCGATCGACTATGGGTGTTAACCGAGGTGATCCGTCAGCTCGATGTCGCCCTGGCCAGCCCGACTCCCCGAGCATTGCTCGCCGAGTGGCGCGAGCGCTGCCCGATGCTGTCGGAACCAGTTCGGCTGCGACAAAACGGGCAGTTGATTGAAGGGACGGTGATCGATCTGCACCCGACCGACGGCCTGATTGTGCGCACAGACGCGGGCATGCTATTACACCTGCCGGCCGCAAGCACCACGGTGGTTCGTACGCCCCCCGCCTCGGCAACTCCCTGAAATGCCCCAGCCTGAATCAAGTAAGACCGTCAAAATATCCGCGGCAGGGCTCGAACCTGCAACCTTCGGCTTCGGAGGCCGACACTCTATCCAATTGAGCTACGCGGACGACTGACACGTTATGTTAGCACCACGCCCGTCGCGCCCGCAAAGCCCACCAAATCTCTAACGTAACGCCGCGTAGATTACCCATTTTCACATGGGATCATAACGCACCACTGCGATGTCGCTCACCCCTTGCCCGGCCCCCGCTTGATGCAATCCACTGCGCTATCAATAGTTGTTCGCCGCGGACCCAGTTGCTTCCAGATTACCGATGAAAAATCGTGAAAATTTTCCTGAGTATTTGTCACAAACCTATTGCATCCACACCTCGATTGTGGTCTAATAGGCGTCAACAGTTCGCAATACGCCGGTTCCGGCTGCGACAACGGAGTAGTGAGGCAATTTTCACCAGTAGGAGGTAGGCAATATGATTCGGAAAAGACTAATGGGAGCGGTGTTGTGCGCGGTGGTCGGGTGGTCCGCACTCTCAGCTCAGGCTAATCCGCTGAATCTAACGATGGGCTTGCCGGATATTCTGACCCAGGCGTTGTCCGTCACTTATGTGTACACCCCGCCTGTTGGGCCGGGTGACGGCACCGGCGTTCTCAGCGTAAGCGGTAGCGCAGTTCAGATTGCATTGGCCGATCCCCCGCCCGTGGTCACTACGATCAATGCGGTTGGGAGCATGGGGCCTGGTGCTGACTTCACGTCCGGTGACTATACGCTGGATATCACGCTGATGGTCGACACGGCTACCGGTTTACCCACCTCGGCCGCCGGGACTCTACTGATTGAAGGCGAGATCCCCGGCCTACTCCCGCCCGTCGACGGCCCGACCCTGCTAGCAGGCACACTGATGGATTTCGGTTTTTCGGCGCCTCCCCCAGCAGGTGGTGTGTTCGAGTTCGTGTTCGATGCGTTGTCAGGCGAAGTATCGCACCTGTACACAGGTGGCAAGGCAGGTGTGATCCTCACCCCCGGTGGTACCGGAACGCAGTTCACAGGTGACTTCCGTGACGACTTTAGCAACAATACTGCATCCGGTAACGCTAATAACTTCAACATCGCACAAGTCCCTGAGCCAACGACGGCGTTGCTGACATTGATTGCAGTTTCCGCCGTCGCCAGTCGTCGGCGCTTGCTGCGTTGAGACCCGTTGGAGGCCCGGGGGCCCCCCTTCGGGGTTCGTTGTTTTGGATCCCAGCGGGGACCTGTCGCGGTCGGTGTGAGCGGAAGTTGCTTCGTCGTCTCCGGAAAAACCCGTGATGTTTGCATCACGGCGCGCCCGGAGGCCCATCTCGGGGGGGGCTGGCATCTGGAGGGCTTGTGGGGGGCGAAGGAGCCTCGCAGGCCACTGGTAGCTTCACGGAAGTCGCTACCTCAACTTTCTAGCAGCTGGCATAGGTGTCATCTGCTACGTTCGGGCTATACCGCGGCGATTCGCTGGGCTGTGCTCGTGATATTTACGGCTGCGGATACGACTTCAAGATCGTAGAGAGACCGGATGAATAGGGACGACGCTGGTGGGGTGTTTGCCGGGATCGCGTTAGTCGCATTACTGCGAGACTCAGGATTGCTTCGGAGATAGTACGAGAGATTAGCCAATCAAGTCTGTAATTCGTTCACGGGAAAGGCTCCAGCCATGTTTTTAAAGAAGTTGCTTCAAACGGTTCGTCACCAGGCCGATCAAGATCAGCGAGCGACGGCCCTGTTTGAGCCTCTTGAAGGGCGTGTGATGTTGTCGTTGGTTGGGGTGA
>JAJDCY010000025.1 GCA_029260595.1 Phycisphaeraceae bacterium
CCTGACCGGCGCCCTTGGTTATCGACGCCTCAACGACTCGGACGACAACGCTTTGGTGGCGGGCATCTCAATCCCACTTCCTATCTTTGACCGTCGACAGGGCGACATTCTTGCTGCAAGACTGGACGTGGCGTCCGCTCATCAGGAACGCCGGGCAGCCGAGTTGCGGGTGCAGGCCGCGCTAGCCGCGGCTTACGCCCAGCTTACGACGGCTCACAGCAAAGCCGTCATACTCCGCGACGAAGCTCTGCCCCCGGCCACCGAGGCATACGAGGCTATACGGCGGGCGTTCGATCAAGGCGACCTGGGCTTTCTTGATGTACTGGACGCAGAACGCACGCTAATTGATTTTCGACAGCAATACCTGGACGCATTGGCTGCCTACCACGGGGCGGTGGCCCAGATCGAGGGCCTGATCGGTCAACCGCTGGCAACGGTATCGGTTGACCCTGCCCATGAAAGCAAAGCCCGCCTCGACACAAGCATTCCGGTATCGCCCGAACCTATTGAGGAACCCAACCCATGAAGATATTACAAGCAACGACTGGATCGATCCGGACCCTTACGCTCCTGGTGGGCTTGGTTCTGGTGCCAAACCCGACGTGGGCACAGCACGCAGGACATGACGACCATGCCGGGCACGACCACGGTGCAGAGAGCAGTCAGACTAGTGGCGACAAGCATGCCGGGCACGACCATGGCGACGACCATGACGACCACGGCTCAGAAGGAGACGGTCACGAAGGCCATGAGGGGCATGGCGAAGAGGAAGCTGGTGTCATAAAGATTTCGCCATCAGTGGTTGAGGAGTACGGCATTAAGATCGAGCGTGCCAACCAAGGCAAGCTTGGCCAGACACTTCGGCTGCCGGGTGAAGTCGTCTTCAATGCCGATCTGATTGCCCACGTCACTCCCAGTGTTGGGGGAATCGTAGTGGAAGTGACCCAGAGCGTTGGTGATCGCGTCGAGGCGGGCGACATCATGGCGGTGCTCAACAGCCGAGAGCTCGCCAGCGCCCGAAGTGATTATCTGGCCGCCAAGGCACGCCTTGAGTTGGCTCAAGAGAATCTGACTCGTGACGAGCGGTTACTCAAGGACAAAATCGGTACTGAACGCAAGGTGCTCGAATCCCGCCAAGCGGTTCGTGAAGCTCAAATCGCTTTGAACTTAGCCGAACAGAACCTGCACGCCCTGGGGCATACCGATGAAGAGGTGCAGGCCATCCTCAATGCGAAAGATACGTCACTGAGTCGATACGAGCTGCGTGCCCCGATTGGCGGTCTTGTGATTGCACGCCACTTAACGCGAGGGGAACGTGTCGGCGAACAGCCGCAACAATCGCCATTTGTCATCGCCGACCTGTCAAGCGTGTGGGTCAACCTGACGGTGTATCAGCGAGACCTCGCGCGCGTACAGGATGGTATGCCGGTGCAGATCCAGTTTGGCCACGGCATCCCCGACGCTAGCGGGATGATCGCCTTCGTGAGTCCCGCAGTGGATGAGCAGACGCGTACGGCCATGGCGAGGGTCGTGTTGCCTAACACGAAAGGCCAGTGGCGGCCGGGCTTGTTCGTGACCGGCTACGTTGCGCTGGACGAATCAACGACGGCCGCGATCGTCGTACCACGGACCTCATTGCAAACCGTCGATGATAAAACCGTGATCTTCGTCCAGACGGATAAAGGGTTCGAGCCACGCCCCGTTGAGGTCGGCCGGACCAACGGTACGCACGCAGAGATCCTGCGAGGCCTCGAAGCCGGCAGCCGTTACGTCGCCGCGAATGCGTTCGCACTCAAGGCTGAGATGAACCGTGCATCGCTGGAACACGCGGGGCATGCCCACTAATTAAGTTCACGAAAGATATTGAGCCATGATAGAACGAATCATTGATTTTTCCTTGCGCAGCCGGATGATGGTGGCCGTGCTCGTACTGCTGGTGATGGGCTCGGGCTACTGGTCGTACACGCAACTGCCGGTGGATGCTTTCCCCGACGTTTCGCCCAACCTTGTGCAGGTTTTTACGGTTACAGACGGTCTCGCACCCGAGGAGATCGAGAAGTATGTGACCTATCCCGTCGAGGCATCGATGACGGGGCTTCCGGGCATTGTCGAAATCCGAAGTATTTCCAATTTCGGGCTGTCGGTCGTCAACGTCTACTTCGAAGACGGCATGGACATCTATTTCACCCGCCGCCTGGTCGGCGAGCGACTCCAGGAGGCCCGAGAGCAGATCCCCGAAGGCTTCGGCGAGCCCGAGATGGGGCCGATCGCTTCCGGCATGGGCTTGATCCTCTACTACTATCTTGAAGACACAACAGGGCAATACACGCTCGAAGAGCTAAGGACCATTCAGGACTGGGTCGTCAAGTTCCAACTCCAAACCGTGCCAGGCGTGACTGAAGTCCTCGGGATCGGCGGGTTTGAAAAACAGTTCCACGTCAACATCGACCCCCAGGCGCTGCTGCGCTACGACCTGTCGCTGCACGACGTCATCGAGCGGATCGAAGAGAACAACGTCAGCGTCGGCGCACAGTTTCTAGAGATAGATGCCGAAGAATTTGTAGTGCGGTCCGAAGGCTTGGCTCACGGTGTGGAGGATTTATCCAACATCGTGGTCAAGACCGAGGATGGCCGTGCCATCTACCTGCGGGATGTATCCAACATCGTGGTCGGCGGCGCTATCCGACGCGGGCTGCAAACCCTAAACGGTGAGAAGGAGGTGGTCTCGGGGATGGTTGTGCAGCTCTACGGCACGAATGCCTCAACCGTCATCGAGCGGGTTGAGGCGAAGCTTAAAGAGGTTCAGAAGGCACTGCCCGAGGGCGTGAACATCGTCCCGTATTACGAGCAGAGCGAATTGGTCCAATCCTCTGTCAGCACCGTCCAGGGCGCGCTGATCCAAGGCATCGGGCTGGTGGCGTTGGTCCTGCTCGTGTTTATGGGTGGGTTCCGGCCGTCCATCGTGGTGGCACTGGCGATTCCCTTTTCGGTGCTCTTCGCCACACTGGCGATGGGTTACTTCGATATCTCGGCCAACCTGATGTCGCTGGGTGGCTTGGCGATCGCCATCGGAATGATGGTCGACGGTACGATCGTCATGGTCGAGAACGTAGACCGCCTGCTGCGTGAGTCGGACCCGGACGAGTCGCGTGGCCATGTGGTGGCCCGCGCCTGTCATGAAGTCGGGCGGCCCATTGTCTTTGCTATTGCGATCATCATTATTGTTTTCCTACCGCTGTTCACACTCCAGGGCGTCGAGGGAAAGACGTTTCGACCTCTCGCCTACACGGTTGCCTTGGCGATGCTGGGGTCGCTTATCTTCGCGATCCTTGCTGCACCGATCTTCGCCGACCTCTTAATGAGGCGGCCCAAAACCGGTGACAGTGTGTCGGCTCGGATTCGTCGATCGATCTTGAGCAGTCTGCCTGGGCAACGCAAGGCAAAACCACAAGACGTGCGGAAGGCTGAACAAGCCAATAGCTCGAAAGAAAGCTTGGTCGTGCGGGCGTTGCTCGTGCCGTATCGGCCGGTTGTACGGTATTTTGTCAAGCAACGCTGGGCAGCGGTTGCGTTGTCGCTGGCCATGTTAATCGTCGGAATTATGATCTTTCCACGTCTGGGCAGTGAATTCACCCCCCGTCTTAACGAGGGCGACCTCATCCTGAACCTAACGATGGCCCCGTCGATCTCACTCGAAGAAACCAAGCGGCTGAATATGCTCGTTGAGCGCCGGATGATGCAGATCCCCGAGGTAGCGTCCATCGTCAGCCGCATAGGCCGCGGCGAGGTGGGCGCCCACGCCGACCCCATCAACACCGTGCATGGACTGGTGGTACTCAAACCGAAGGATCAATGGGTCAACGCCAAAAATCAGTCCGACGTGGAACATGCGATCCGCAAGAAGCTTCAAGGCATGCCCGGCGTGCTGGTCAATATTACCCAGCCCATCCAGTTATCGGTAGACGAGCTCATCGGTGGGGTCCGGGCCGAGTTGGCGGTCAAGCTCTTTGGCGAGGACTTGGACAAGCTCAAAGACAAGGCCGACGAGATCGCGTCTACCTTGCGGACACTCCAAGGCGCTGAAGATGTTCAGGCCGACCAAGTCACAGGCACCCCGCAACTGGTTATCCGCCCTGACCGTGAAGCACTGGCTCGATACGGCGTCAACTTAGCAGAGGTGCAGGAAACCATCCGCGCAGCGATTGGAGGGGTCGATGCGGGTCAGGTTTTCGATGGCATCCGCCGCTTTGATATCTACGTCCGCTACCAGAAACCCTACCGAGCGATGCCCGAAGATGTAGCGAGCCTACTCGTGAGGACGCCCGATGGTCAGCGCTTGCCGCTCTCTGACCTGGCCCAGGTCACAACCGTAGTAGGGCCACGCCAAATCACTCGCGAGAACACCCAGCGGTTTATCAGCATTCAGGCGAACGTCGTCGGCCGTGACATCGGCGGGTTTGTCGAGGAGGCGCAGCGGGCCATCGATCGCGATGTCGAACTGCCGCCGGGATACCTCGTCACATGGGGTGGCCAATTCGAGCTGGCCCAACAGGCGAACAAGCGATTGATGATCGTCGTGCCCATCACACTCGGGCTGATCTGTCTGCTGCTCTACAGCAGCTTCAATTCGCTGAAGAACACCGCACTAATCATGCTCAACATCCCGTTGGCTCTGGTCGGCGGGATCCTCGGACTCTGGCTTCTAGGTGAGAATCTCTCGGTCCCAGCATCCGTCGGGTTCATCGCGTTGTTTGGAATCGCTCTGGAGAACGGCATGGTGCTACTCACCTACCTGAACCAACTCGTGGAAGAAGGTGAGTCGATAGATGACGCCTCTATTCAAGGGGCCCTGTTGCGCGTTCGGCCTGTGCTGATGACCGCCGTGACGACCGCGTTGGGGCTGATCCCGCTGTTGCTGGCTACCGGCACGGGCAGCGAGGTGCAACGCCCGCTGGCGATCGTCGTCATCGGGGGGTTAGTGACTTCCACGATTCTAACCCTGTTGGTTTTACCAGCCCTGTATAAGTGGTTCGCGATCAGTGTCGCTCGCAATAACGTCTATTCACCGACTCGGACCGAGTCTCCTGATGGAGCTTAAGAAATGAAAAAAATCGAAGCGTTTATAAAAACCCATCGCTTAGATGAAGTAACCCTCGCTCTACATAAGGTTGAGGGACTGAGTGGTATGACTGTCACAGATGCGCGTGGCTTTGGGCGTGGCACGACCGATGGACCATCCGGAGGAGAAGTGTCTGGCGACTTTGTTCCGACGGTACGGATCGAAGTGTTCTGCAATGATGGTCTTGCGCCCAGCGTCATTGAGGCCATTGAAGGCGCCGCCCATACCGGCCTCCGTGGCGACGGCAAGGTATACATGATTCCGGTTGAAGAAGCGGTCCGAATCAGCACAAATGAACGCGGTGAAGCAGCAGTGTAGTAGCGATACCGGGTTCAACGAACCTCTAACTGAAAGGAACGATATGAAGATATGGCTAACAATGACACTCGCCATCTTGGTTTTCACGCTAGGCGGCTGCGGTGAGGACGCGACCGACAGCAACTCGACCCATCCTGCTATCCACGTCGGGGACGATCACGATGAAAAGGAACATCACACGGACGAACTGCATGATCACGAAGAAGAGGGCCACGCGGATCACGATGGAGAAGACCACACAGGACACGATCATCATTGACCAAAGAACATACAAGTGACGAGAAGCCGGAAAAAGAAGCGAAAGCAGGTGGTACAAACCAGGAAGCCGCAAAAACAGGATTTCGGCGCACCAAGCGGCTGGAACCTGGTTGGTTTGTGGGTTCTAACAACCATTCTCATCGCGGGGACGGAACTCGGTCAGCGCTTGCAGATTGAGCGAAGAGGTTATGCCCATGTATCACTGTTATGGATCGTGCTGCTGCTGGTGTTGGTCGTGATATCGGTTGTATTGACCATTCAGTGGTATCGGGCTTATCGAGACAAATGCTCATAACCCCTGTGGCTAACACATGGCTTTTGCGTTTCGCCCCGGTGAAGTGAGACAACAGGGTGAAAGAGCAAGATAAGGAGATCATGGACATGTCACTAACAACACAATCGCGATTCATTCTGGCCGTTGGTAGTGTTCTCTTCGTTTTAGGCTGTGCCCAGAACCGAGTAAGCCTTGTGGACGCCGACAAAGTGTCCGTGGAAGGGATGTCAACACACCACGTATATTTCCCCTGGGTTGACGTCTTCAAAGAAGACGGCGCAGCGATTGTAAAGGGCACGCTTCGGCAACGACAAATGCATAAGCACCCCATGTCTGGTCACATTGATGTGCTGATCCTAGCTCCCGATGGACAGGTGATTGAACAAGCGCAGACTTCCATCCGACCTCGTCGTCATTCAAGAAGAGGACCGAAAGACGCTCACTTCGCAGTGCCATTAAGCATTATGCCTCCCGACGGTGCAATGGTCCGAGTCCAGTATCACAATCGCCCCCGCCATACGTCGGAAGACAACCATTCTTCAAGAGAGCAAATTGAGCCATCAATCATGAATTACACATAAGGACATGAAGCACCTGTCATTCAAAGTCGAAGGTATGGACTGTGCCGAGGAGGTGGCGATCCTAAAGCGTGAACTCGGCCCCCTGGCCGGAGGAGAGGACCGACTCACCTTCGACTTGCTCCGTGGCACCATGACAGTGCGACTTGAGTCAGAACATCCGTCCGCTGACGACATCATCCAGGCTGTATCGCACACAGGGGTGCGAATCAAGGTCTTAGAAAACGGGAAGCAGGTTGCCCCAGAGCAGCCTCATAGAACCTCGTGGCTACGACCTGTCCTTACGGCGGCAAGCGGGGTATTCACATTCACAGCCTTTATTACCCACGCCTCAATCGCCGGGGGCATAGCCTCGGCACTCGGGGCGGAGGGAATGGGTGTGACTCACCAGGTGCCCTTGACGGCTAGGGCGCTTTACACACTCGCCGTAATATCCGGGGTTTGGCTCGTTCTTCCAAAAGCCTGGTTTGCGCTTCGGCGGTTCAGGCCGGACATGAACCTGCTCATGACCGTCGCCGTGTGCGGTGCCGTGGCGATCAACGAGTGGTTCGAGGCGGCCACCGTCGCCTTTCTCTTTGCGGTCTCCCTGCTGCTCGAATCCTGGAGTGTGGGTCGTGCCCGGCGGGCCGTTGAAGCATTACTTGAAAACGCACCGACCACCGCTCACATCAAGCACCCAGACGGCACAGAAGAACAGGTCCCGGCCGAAGCTGTGCCCATAGGGTCTACTATCATCGTCAAACCGGGGGAGCGCATCCCACTTGATGGGCGCGTCGCACAGGGCGACAGCCGGGTGAATCAGGCGCCCATCACCGGTGAAAGCGTCCCCGTTGTCAAAACCACCGGTGACGAGGTATTTGCCGGCACCGTTAATGGCGACGGAGCCCTTGAGATCCAAACGACCAAGGTCGCGGCCGACACCACCCTGGCGCACATCATCCGGCTCGTCGGCGAGGCCCAGTCTCGACGTGCACCCTCTGAGCAGTGGGTCGACCGGTTCGCCCGCGTCTACACACCCGCTGTGATGGGGCTTGCTGTTCTCTTATTTGTTCTGCCCCCATTAGTCCTCAGCGGGGCGTGGGGAGTGTGGTTTTACCGCTCGCTTGTTCTTCTGGTTATCGCCTGCCCGTGTGCACTGGTGATCTCTACGCCGGTGAGTATTGTGGCGGCGCTTGCCGCTTCTGCTAGCCGCGGCGTGCTCGTCAAAGGCGGTGTGTACATGGAAGCCGCCGGCCGACTTAAAGCCTTTGCCTTCGATAAGACCGGGACACTCACGGAGGGCCGCCCCAAGGTAGTGGAGGTGATTCCACTTGCCACGCACAACGAACGAGAACTTCTTGAACGGGCCGCCGCGATGGAGGCACGAAGCAGCCACCCTGTGGCCAGGTCCATCATCGAATACGCAGATGACAGGGGAATTGAAGTCCTTGCCGCCGATGACGTTCAGGCACTCCAGGGCAGAGGCGTCACCGCGAGATTTAATGCCAAGAGCTATTGGCTTGGTTCACACCGATACCTGGAGGAACGAGGACAAGAAACGCCAAATGTTCATCAAAAGCTGGAGGAGATGTCGGGCGCGGGCCGTACTGCCGTCGTTGTGGGCAATGACTCGCATGTGTGCGGCCTTATCGGCATAGCCGACGCGGTGCGCTCTGACACCAAACAGATTATTCAAACACTTCGCGACACGGGTATCTCCCACATCGTGATGCTTACCGGCGACAATTCGGGAACGGCCCAGGCGATCGCAAGCGAAACCGGTGTGGACGAGTTCCGTGCCGAGCTTCTACCCGAAGACAAAGTCACAGCGGTCGAGGCGCTGGTGTCCAGGTACGGGGATGTGGCCATGGTGGGCGACGGTGTGAATGACGCGCCGGCCATGGCTCGGGCTTCTCTTGGCATTGCGATGGGGGCTGCCGGGAGTGATGCCGCTATTGAAACCGCCGACATCGCCCTGATGTCGGACGACCTCTCTAAGCTGCCGTGGCTCATCCGCCACTCCCGCCGCACACTGGCAATCATCCGACAAAACATCGCTCTCTCACTTGCCGTCAAGGCACTATTCGTACTTCTGACCGTTATCGGCTACGCGTCCCTCTGGGCCGCTATCGCGGCTGACATGGGGACCTCATTGGTTGTGATCTTCAACGGGCTTCGGTTACTGCGGGGCAAACACGTATGATTTGGTTCATAGACCAGCCGATGATCGTCTGGCCGAAGAATATGAAGCCATTGATGCATAGCAGCATCAAGAGCGTCCGGCGTTCGAGTGAAGCGAAGTCTCTTGCGCCATAGCCACCGCCGGACATCAAACTGGCTCCAGTTTGTCGGCTAAATCTTCGGTTTCAGTCAATTTGTGAAGTACACCACTGCTTTTGAACTCTTCGATATGGCACCAGCCCCGTTCGAGCAGGACCTGCACGCAGGGGTCAATGACACGATAAAAGATTTGAAGGCCATCTCGATGGCAATCCACCACGCTAGCTTCGGACAATCTCTTGAGTTGATTAGACACAGCCTGTACTGACATGCCGACCTCCGCCGCCAAGTCGCTAACGCACAGTTCGCCGCTGCAGATCAGGGCGTGGATGAGCCGAAGCCGGGTTGGGTGTGAAAGACTCTTGAAGAGGATTCCGAGACGATCCGCATTCTGGCCCCCGATCAGCGGACGGCGATGCAGAGGTGGTTTTGGTGTACAGCTGTTCAAGGGTTCTCCATTCATGGGCCAAAAGAAAGGTGTTGACGTGGCCTTGCCATATTACACGACGACGTGTAATATGGCAAGGCAGCAACATAAATCACGATAAAATGCCCGATATTTGACCATGCACGTACACCCCATCATCTCGATCCTGCTTGCAGCCTGGCTCGGAATCGGCAGCACAGTTGGGCTGCGATTCGAGTGTTCTTGCGCTGACGGGACCACGACCATTGAGGTCGGACGGAGGTTCTGCTGCGATTCGGAGGACGCTCGCCCGATGTCTGCTGAGAAGTCGCTGTTGTGTTCGCATGGCGGTTGTGAATCTACGCTCATCACCGACGGGGTTGTTGTTGCCTTAGATCGCGGCGCTGAAAGCGAGCAGGAGACTTCGCTCTCAACAAACCAACCCCATCAAGCCATGGTCGCCGCTACGCATAGGACCCCATCTCCAGGCGTGTGGTCCACTGTGTACGCACTAAGCTGTCGTACAACCGGCATATCCCAAATTCGGTCCGTAATCCTGCTCGTTTAGGAAAGACCCGCGTTCAGGCGCTGTTCTTGGCGTCTCCGTTGCTTGTCAAATCCCAGCAACTACTGAATGCCTCTTTCCAATCGAGTAGAGATTATGCAATCGTGTTTGAAATCCAGAAAGTTCATGCGCTCCGTGCTCAGCGCGTTCGTCGTGCTTCCCGCATGTGCGCCGTCGCCGTTTGATCAAGCACTACCAGAATCGCCCTCACTGATTCGCGACCTGCCCCGTTATTCGGCTCCAGCGAAGCCTTCGGACCTGAATAAACAAACGGCAGAAATAACGGTCACGCCCGCGGGTGATTTGGCCTTGAGGGGCGCGCTTGCGGCTGCACTTCTCCACAATCCACGGCTTCATGCGACGGCATGGAGCCCCCGCATTGAGGAGGCACGCCGTCTCCAGGCAGGCCTCGCACCGAATCCCGAAGTCGGTGTTGAGTTCGAAAACTTCGCGGGTTCTGGCGACCTTAGCGGGACCGACGCGCTTGAGACCACGATCCTTCTCAGTCAACTTATCGAGCTAGGCGGCAAGAGGGATCTCCGTGTTCAAGTCGCGGGGAATGCGTGGCATGTGTCCGCTCTCGACTACGAGGCCCGACGACTTGATGTTGCGACCGAAACTGCTGCACGATTTGTCCGGGTGCTCGAAATCCAGCACCGCGTGGATTTCGCCGAACGGGCCGGGGCATTGGCCGAAGAAAGCCGTCGCGTGATCGATCGTCGCGTGCAAATCGGCGAAGTCTCCCCGATCGATGAAATCAAGGCAAGGCTTGAAAGTGAATCAGCTCGGATTGCCGCCGATCGCCTGAAACGCGAGCTCGACGCGGCTCGTCGCGAACTGAGCGCAATGTGGGATGAATCCGAGCCAGCGTTTGGCGTGGTCCTTGGCTCGTTGGATGAGCTTGTGCCCGTCCCATCCCTTCTCGTTCTGGCCGATCGTCTGGAGGCGCACCCCGAGGTTCTGAGATGGGTTGCCGAGACGGAGCGACGAGCAGCGGCCGTCAAACTGGAGCGTGCGCAGGCCGTTACAAATATTAACGCGGGCCTTGGCGTCCGCTACATGAATGATATCGATGACGCGGTGCTTGTCGGAGAGGTCTCTTTGCCCATCCCCGCGTTCGATCGGAACCAGGGGGGCATTCTTACCGCTCGCTTGCAAGCGGCGCAAGCTGTCGATGAAGGCCGTGCATCACGGCGTGCATTGGCGACGCGACTGGTTCGCGAGCATTCACGACTGACCTCGGCCTATCACGAAGCACAGTCAATCGAGTCTACTCTTCTCCCAGCGGCTCGTGACGCATACAAGGCGACACATCGCGCCTACGAAGAAGGCAAGCTCCCATATCTCAGCGTTCTCGACGCCCAGAGAACCATGTTTGAGACAGAATCACAGCGATTAGAAGCGCTGGCTGAGTATCACACGGCGCTGGTTCAGGTCGAAGGGCTCATCTCGGCTTCGCTGAGCGCCATTGTTGTAGACACCACCAACTCCCTTCCACACACAGGAGACAACCCATGAGCACCACAATACTAAGATGGTTTAGAATCCTCGCTGTTACAGGTCTGCTATTCACAACGGCAATTCTGTCTGCGTGCGGCGGCGAAGAACCTGGGTCATCGACGTCGGGCAAAGCAGATCAGGACACGACCGCGACACTCGTAGCACACCGCCACGAGGCGGGCGAGACCTGCTTCATTTGTGACCCCACAAAACGAGAATCCGGGCGGCTTTGGTGTGCCGAGCATTCTCGCTATGAGGACCGATGCTGGATATGTCAGCCGCAATTGCAGGACGCCTCACGTGCCTACTGCGAAGAGCACGGCTTGTATGAAGATGAATGCCATCTGTGCAATCCATCCCTCCAAAGTGGCGCTGCAACCCCGCCCGACGCAGCCGCGCGGGGCGCCGCCGCGGACACCCTCTTCTGCAATGAACACAATGTCCCAGAAGCTAAATGCGGTATTTGCCAGCCGCAGCTTGCGGGCGGGCTCGCTGTTGGTGAGTCTCTTAAAATCCGCATGCCCTCAGCGCGATCGGCAGAGCTTGCCGGTCTAACGCTTGAGCACCCCAATCGGGGGGATGCGACAGCGTCCTTGGAACTCCTTGGTGAGGTTCAGTACAACGAGAACAAGCGGGCGAAGGTGACGCCGCTGGCATCCGGTGTGCTCGTTGATATTCGCGTCGATGTTGGCGAATCGGTTGAAGCGGGTCAGGTCTTAGCGGTTGTGAACTCGGTCGGTGTCGCCAAAGCAAAGTCCGAGCACCTTTCAGCGCTAGCACAGCTCGATGTTAAGTCCGCTACGTACGAACGAGAGCAACGCCTGGCCGAAGAAAACATCGCTGCACGGCGTGACTTGCAGGAAGCAGAAGCCGCCCATCGGCTTGCCGTGCTGTCTGCACGGCAAACGCGTCAGCAGCTACTCAACCTGGGGTTCTCTGAAAGCGATATTACAGCCCTCGAAGAAACGCAGTCTGCTTCGTCGGACCTATTTGTCCGAGCACCGTTTGCCGGGACCGTTGTCGAACGCAATGCCGTGCTTGGCGAAGCGGTCGACTCCGACGCGCTATTTGAGATCGCAGACCTCTCGACGATGTGGATTGAATTGTCCGTTCCAGAATCGCAAGTCTTTCGCCTCAGCCAGGGTGGCATGATTGTCGCCTACATCCAAGCTCTGCCTCAGCTTCGAATCGAAGGCCAGATCATTTGGATCAGCCCACAGATTGACGAGACGACCCGCATGGTGCGCGCCCGGGCGACGGTGCCCAATGTTCAGGGTGTGTTGCGCCACGGCATATTCACCAAAGTCGACGCCATCTTAGGCGACCCGAACGAATCACTGATTCTGTCCCGTGAGTCGGTCCATGAGATTGACGGCGCGACGTTCGTGTTTGTCCGTGAGCAAGCGGATTTATTTGCGGCTCGACGTGTCAAGGTCGGGCCTCCGGCTGCTCCGGGGACTGTTGCGGTCCTCGCTGGCCTTACCGAAGCCGACCCAGTCGTGACGCGCGGCAGTTTCACGATGAAAACAGAGTTCCTCAAGTCACGGCTCGGTGCCGGGTGCGTTGACGATTGATAGGAATCATCATGCTGACTCGCCTCATTACATTTGCACTCAAGAACCGGATACTCATGCTCCTGCTGTTCACGATCGCGTGCGCAGCCGGTGTCTACCGGCTCGTACAACTCCCGGTCGATGCCTTCCCCGACACGACCCCGGTCCAAGTACAGATCAATACCGTCGCCCCGGCACTGAGCCCGGAGGAAATCGAGCAGCAGATCACGCTGCCGGTAGAACTGTCAATCGGTGGTCTCCCCGGCTTACAGAACGTTCGCTCGGTCTCAAAATTTGGATTCTCTCAGGTCGTCGCCACCTTTGATGACGAGACCGAGATCATCGATGCACGACAATACGTCACCGAACGGCTCTCGACCGTGGAGCTTCCGGAGGAGGTCTCACGGCCTGAACTCGGGCCAATCGCGACCGGTCTTGGCGAAGTCTTCCACTACACCGTCCGTTCCAACAACCCAGAACGGTCAATTGAGGAATTGCGGACGATCCACGACTGGGTCATCAAACCGGAACTCAGAAAGGTTCCCGGCGTTGCTGAAGTGAACTCATGGGGTGGCCAAGAGCGGCAGTATCACGTCGTTATCGACCCAGAATCGCTTATCAAGTATGGCTTTACGATGGACCGGGTGCTCGGGGCGCTGCGTCGCAACAACGCGAACGTCGGCGGTGGTCAGATCGTGACATCAGGAGAAGCACGGGTCGTCCGCGGCCTCGCCCGAGTCTCGACAATCGAAGAGATCGAAAACATCGTCATCGCGTCAAGCGACGGAACACCCGTCCACATCCGTAATGTCGCGACGGTCGAGATCGGCAGCGAAATCCGTCGAGGTGCCATCTCCACCTCCGGCGAGGGTGAAGCGGTGCTCGGCCTGGCTTTCATGCTGATGGGTGAGAACAGCCAGCAGGTCACCCAACAGCTTCAACAGCGGCTGGATTCCTTAAGACCATCGTTGCCGAGTGATGTTGTCGTTGAAGTCGTCTACGACCGCACCACGCTCGTGGATAAAGTGATCGAGACGGTCAACCACAACCTAATCGTCGGCGCGGTCCTGGTTATTATCGTCCTACTTCTCCTGCTCGGGAATATACGTGCCGGTCTGCTGGTCGCCGTCGCCATCCCGATATCGGCGCTCTTTGCCGTTCAAGGCATGTATGAATTCAGTATCGCGGCGAGCCTACTGAGCCTAGGAGCTATTGACTTCGGCATCCTCGTTGATGGCTCGGTGGTCATGACCGAGGCAAATCTAAGGGCTCTCAAACAGCGGCACCGAGACTTGGGTCGCAAGCTATCCGCCGCCGAGCGTCTCCAGTCGATCGCCGAATCCAGCGCGCACGTCGTGCGCCCAATCGTCTTTGGGATGGGCATCATCACACTCGTATTCGTGCCGGTGCTGACCCTCGAGGGTATTGAAGGAAAGATGTTCCGTCCGATGGCGTGGACCTTTATCTTTGCCCTTGTCGGAGCGTTACTGGTCGCGGTCTTTCTCTCGCCCGTGCTGTCTTATTACTTCCTGCCTCGCCGTACAAAGCCGTCAGAGGGGATCATTAGTCGCGCATTGACGGGCGCCTACGGCTGGCTTGTAGGCAGCGCTCTTCGCTTCCGGTGGGTGGTTCTGATCATAGCCCTTAGCCTTCTAAGCGTTGCCGGTTACTTGAGCACCCGATTGGGAGGAGAGTTCGTTCCACGTTTGAGCGAAGGATCAATCGTCATCAATACCATCAGGCTGGCGGGCGTCTCAATCGAGGAATCGGTTCGCTACAACACCCGCATTGAGGCTGTCCTTCTGGAGGAGTTCCCGGACGAAATCGAGCATGTCTGGAGCCGGATTGGGACCGCGGAAGTCGCCACTGACCCCATGGGGATTGAACTGACCGACATCTTCCTCACCCTGGCGCCTCGACCCGAGTGGACCCGGGCGGAGACGCAGACGGAGTTGGTCTCAGAGATGGAAAAGACCATCTCGCAGTTTCCTGGCGTGAACATGATTTTCACGCAACCGATTGAGATGCGAATGAACGAGATGGTCTCCGGTATCCGGTCGGACATCGGAATCAAGGTCTACGGGGATGATTTTGATGAACTATTGCGTCTTGCCGACGAGGTGCAGCGTGTTCTCTTAGAGATACCCGGTGCCTCAGACATCTCGGTCGACCAGATCACGGGCCAGCCAGCGTTGAACATCTCCGTCGACCAGGCCCGCGTGGCCCGATACGGGGTCGCCTCTCGCGAAGTGCTCGATTTCGTCGAGGCGATTGGCGGGATACGGGTCGGGGAAATCTTCGAGGGGCAGCGTGTGTTCCCGCTGGTCGTTCGTCTACCACGGACTTATCGTGAGGATGCCTCGGCCATCAAAACGGTCCGTGTTCCAACCGAAGGCGGGGTTGCGGTTCAACTCTCGGAGATGGCATCGGTTGAGAAGTCGGAAGGTTCCTCCACCATCAATCGAGAGTGGGGGCGTCGGCTCATCCGAGTCCAGTGCAACGTTCTAGGTCGTGACCCGGCATCGTTTGTCGATGAGGCGAGAAGTGCGATCGAGTCTCGCGTAGCTCTTCCGGAGGGCTATGTCCTGGAGTGGGGCGGCCAGTTTGAGAATTTGGAGCGCGCAAAACTCCGCCTATCGATCGTCGTGCCCGCGGTTCTGCTGATGATCTTCTTCCTTCTGTATTTCAGCATGAAGAACCTGCGCGATGTGCTGATCATCTATACCGGCATTCCGTTTGCGGCGGTAGGTGCGATTCTTGCGCTGTGGTGGCGTGGAATCCCATTTAGTGTAAGTGCCGCGGTGGGGTTCATCGCGTTATCCGGGATCGCCGTGCTCAACGGTCAGATCCTCATTGAGGCTGTGCGCGATTACCTAAGAGAAGGGCTCCAACGGCACGAGGCCATCATAGAAGCCGCCAAGACAAGACTTCGGCCCGTGCTTGCCACGGCCATCACAGACGCGGCAGGGTTTATTCCGATGGCTATCTCGACAGGTGTCGGGAGCGAGGTGCAACGACCGCTCGCGACGGTCGTCATTGGCGGCATCATCACCTCAACGGTGTTGACACTCTTAGTTCTCCCGGCGGTTAGTTACCTCTTCATAGCAAAGCCGTCCAAGGTGAAGGCATGCGCATGACAAACAACCCTCAACTTGCGTTACAGGCATTCAGTCACTCGTAGTGACGTCATAAAACCATATGTTGCAGTACTCCTACAAGGAGCTCGTCATGAAAACCACAGTCACTCGTACCACACTGTTCGTTGCCCTAATATCATCAGCCTGGACCTTTCGTGCCCTAGCACAAAACGCGGACCCAGCAGAGTCTGGTCCACCAATGATGATGGACCGCCAGACCTGGATGGACCGGATGAAGGACATGGGCATGTCCGATGCGATGATGTCCCGTTGCCGTATGATGAGGACACTGGAGGTCAGTGCTTATGACCCCGCCGGTATTCTCGCCCTTAAGGAAGAATTGCAGTTAAGTGAACAGCAGGTTCAGAAACTTCAGACGCTCCTGCAAGCCTCGCGAGACGGGGCAAAGGCGGCCCTTACGGACAGCCAAAAGCAGAAGCTCCGAGTTATCAATGACACGCCCAACAGCATGATGCAGATGCACCAACACATGATGGACCGGATGCAGAAGATGATGAAGGGCAAAGGTTGGACCCATCGGAGGATGATGTGCCCGATGCACATGATGATGGGTCCCATGATGATGGACATGCCTGCTGACGGGAATGCCACACAACCAGCGCAGAACACCGACCCCGCTCAATCACCAAGGTGGGGCTGCTGCGATTGGTAGAGATTGGATTCTCTAAAAGCAACGAGACTCGATTCGCTTTGATGCCACGCGGTGTCGACGCCACGCCGATACGGGTAATTGATGGGGCATGCGAGTATCGCATCAATTGAACCCCTCAGACTTCAGACCGACCCGGCAGTGGGTCGGGAAGCCCGCCTTGCCCCGTCCCCCGTCGCCGGGGCCAGAGGCCTTCGGCCCTTGGGCGAACCCCGACGACGACGGCCGAGAACGGCAGGCATAGAACTTCTGTAAGGTGTGCCCAATACAAAACCTATACGGCCATGGTCATGCCGGCGCGTTGTAGGTCAACCGGACGTTGACCCCTCGTGTGCCTGTGCGAAATCGAGACACTGAACCCTGGCGGCGGTTTCACGCGTTGACTGTATTGAGGCCCGTTAACGGTTCTGTTGTATGTAGGATTGAAGACAATAGGACCGATTGGATTATAAATAGAAGTGGCTATCCGCCTATGGCTTGTTTCAATAAGGCATTCCGTTTTCTTCTTGCTGGTTGGGTTGCGTTGCTCTCGCCGTTGTGGTGTTGCTGCCCTGCGTGGGGAGATGATGTAGGCGGAATCTCACCAGAGCGCGTTTCTCTGACATCCAGTGATAAGACGTGTTCGACGTGTCCAGCCGAAGAGGAAAGCAAGCCTGCCACGCATATCCCTTCACAACCTACTGAGCCGTGTGATTGCGACCGCCATCAAACCGTTGGCTCAATGGTCGCGGCAGAGGTTGGAACGTCTCTCCTGGCACCACCCCAGACTTGGCCTGTTTGGGTTCTGCGGTTTGAATCCATACAACCGTTCGCCACGCAACCTATTGCGTTTACCTGCAATATTCGCGGCGCACCACCCAGCGTCGGACCACAAAGCCTCATGTCCCTCCACTGCCTCCTGGTGGTTTAGCTCACACCCTTCAATCTGAGCGTTTGCGCATATGTGGTGCGTCACGGCCCCTGTAGCTGCCGCGCCAACATGTGTGTATTGATGTTGACCTACACCGATCTTTTAACTGAAGAAGGAGTGAACCAAATGTTTCAACCGAGGCATCACCTTTTCTGCATGCCGTTGATTCCCGTCCTGCTTGTTGTGCCGCTAACCCTAGCGGTTCCAGGTTGCGGCAAAGAGGAGCCGCCGCAAGACCACGATGCTCATGTTCAAGCCGATTCGGATTTGGCGGCGACTAGACCGTCATCCGAGAGTTCAACGAAACAAATGGATGACTACCCGTTGGCCACCTGTGTTGTCTCGGGCGAACCACTTGATGCGATGGATGAGGCAATTGTCATCCAGCACGAGGGGCGTGAAGTACGGTTCTGCTGCCGAGAATGCGTAACCCAGTTCAATGAAAATCCGGCCAAGTACCTCGCCCTGCTCGATCAGGCCGAGAAGTCAGGCCAAACGACCGTACCGAGTGATGTCGACCACCATGAGGCAGGCCACCACGACCACGAAGGCCATCGCCATTGAACAGCGGACTCAACGCCATGAATAAATTAAACCCCTCCATCGCACTGTTCCTGGTGTCCGTTTGCTCGGTCATGACCACCGTTCTTTGTGAGATGTCCGCGCGGACAACCAGTTATGAGTACCTGCGTTGGTACCAAGCCGCGCTTGTCGTGGGTACCGCTCTGGTTGGAGTAACCGGACATTTCGGGGGCACGCTTATCTACGGAAGAGGTTATTACTCATGGTGACCGTAAACGCACCTTCCCAAACTCACCGCCGTCCCGATGTACGGTGGACGATGATCGGCCTGCTTGTTGCATCTCTTGCGGGATGTGCTTCTACAGAGGAGCGGCAGGCGTTTGAGGATTGGGTCCAGCTTGACCGAACGATCTACCACACCCCTTCGCGCGGCACTGCTGCCAACCTGCAGGATGCCTCTGTAGAACCGGAAGCGAGTTTTACTGACCAGGCGGCGCTCGATGACTACCTGGCCTATTCGGCGATACACAACCCCGGATTGGAAGCGGCATTCAACCGCTGGAAGGCCGCGCTGGAGCGCATCCCCCAGGTACGGACCCTACCCGATCCGCGGTTCAACTACCGCTACTTCATAGAAAACGTGGAGACGCGCGTCGGGCCGCAGCGCCAAGCTTTCGGCCTCTCGCAGATGTTCCCGTGGTTCGGCAAACTTGATTTGCGTGGTGGCGTGGCCGTTGAAGCGGCAAGGGTGGCCCAAGCACGGTACGAAGCTGAAAAGCTCATCCTTTTCTTCAAGGTCAAAAAAGCTTACTACGAATACTACTACCTGGCCCGGGCGATCGCCGTCGTCCGCGAGAACCGAGACCTCGTCAAATACCTTGAAGAGGTTGCAAGAACACGGTTCAAGGCCGCGACTACGGGTCATCCCGACGTCATACGAGCCCAGGTCGAACTCGGCAAGCTTGAGGACCGGCTGCGCTCCCTGGAGGACCTGCGTGGACCGATGGTGGCTCGTCTTAACGCATTGATGAACCGACCGTCGCAAGCACCCTTGCCCTGGCCGCAGCAGATCTCCGAAGAACCGGTTGCGGTGAATGACGAGCAGCTCCTGGATTGGCTGAAGACGGGCAACCCGGAACTCGCCGCGCTGCAGCACCAGATCGCCCAGCAGCGAGAAAGCATCCGCTTAGCACGCAAGGACTACTACCCGGACCTCACCGTGGGGGTGGACTACATCGACACGGGCGGGGCGGTGATGTCGGGGGTATCCGACAGCGGTAACGACCCGATCTCGGTTGGTGTATCGATCAACATACCGCTTTGGCGAGACAAATATGACGCCGCAGTGGGTGAGTCTCTGGCTAGGTTTGGCGCCGCTACCAAGGCGCGGGTAGACCGTCAGAACACACTCGAAGCGGACCTTAAGACCGCGCTCTATTACTTCTACGACGCCGACCGCAAGATCAATCTCTATCGCGACACCCTGGTGCCCAAAGCTAAACAATCGATCAAAGCCACGGAGGCGGCGTTCCGTACCGGTACGGCTAACTTCATTGACCTAGTCGATGCCGAGCGGGTGTTGTTGGAGTTCCAGTTAGCTTTTGAAAGGGCGCTGACGGATCGAGGCAATCGCTTGGCTGAGATCGAGACGCTCGTGGGCCGAGAGCTCGTCGATCTCACGGATACCACAAGACTAAATAACGAACAGCCTACCCCTGACGCTGCGAATCCAGGAGTACACAAACCATGAAACGCAAAGCTACAGAAATCGGCAAACAGATTGGAGGGTGGCTGTGGCGCAAATACGGCACCGTGATTGTTGTGGTTTTGGTGATTGCTGCGTTCATTGCTGGCCTCACGCTACGCAGCGGTCCGGCCGCTTCACATTCAGACTCTGCGACCACCCAATCGGCAGCCCACGACCACGATGCGAAAGAACAAACGCAGGTGTGGACCTGCTCGATGCACCCCCAGATCCGCCAGCCCAAGCCCGGCAAGTGCCCGATTTGCGGGATGAACCTGATCCCGGCTAGCGATAGCGGGTCACAAGGCATGACCGGGATGCGACAGATGACCGTGACACCGGAAGCAGCCAAGCTCATGGAGATCGAAACGAGCCCCGTCGAGCGACGCTACGTCGAGGCCACAATCCGTATTGTCGGCAAGGTCGAATACGACGAGGCGCGTCTCGGGTATATCACCGCGTGGGTAGCAGGGCGGTTGGACCGGCTGTTCGTCGACTACACGGGCGTTTCCGTGAAACAAGGCGACCACATGGTGCAGTTGTACAGCCCGGAACTGCTCTCGGCTCAAGAGGAGTTGATCCAAGCGATCCGCGCGGTCAAGGAGCTTAAGAAAAGCGGTGTGGGGATCGTTCGCGAAACCGCCGCGGGCACGGTGGTCGCTTCGCGCGAGAAGTTGCGCCTCTGGGGCCTCACACCTGCGCAGATCAAAGAAATTGAAGAACGTGGCGCACCCAGTGACCACGTGACCATCCAATCACCGATGGGCGGCATTGTAATCCACAAGAACGCCCAGGAGGGTATGTATGTCCAAACCGGGACGCGTATCTACACCATCGCTGACCTGACCCACCTGTGGGTGATGTTCGACGCCTATGAGTCCGATCTGGCGTGGCTACGCTACGGCCAACCGGTACGGTTCATCACCGAGGCCTATCCGGGGCAAGCGTTCACCGGCACGATCGCATTCATCGACCCGGTGCTGGATGACAAGCGGCGCACCGTCAAGGTACGTGTCAATGTGACGAATGACGACGGCAGACTCAAGCCGGGGATGTTCGTGCGGGGGACGGTTCGGGCCAAGGTCGCCAGCAGTGGCCGGGTCATGGACACGGACCTGGCCGGCAAGTGGATCGGCCCCATGCACCCGGAGATCGTCAAGGACGAACCGGGCCCTTGCGACATCTGCGGCATGCCACTCATGCGGGTTGAGGAACTGGGCTATGTCTCCCCGCAAGAAGAGGAATCCGCCAAGCCGCTTTTGGTGCCCGCCTCGGCCGTGCTCGCCACAGGCACACGCGCCATTGTTTACGTCAAGGTGCCGGGAGCCGACAAACCCACTTTTGAAGGCCGAGAGATTGTCTTGGGACTACGAGCGGGGGATTACTACATCGTGCGCAGCAACCTCCATGAAGGCGAAGAAGTGGTCACCCAGGGCAACTTCAAGATTGACAGCGCCCTGCAACTCAGCGCCAAGCCCAGCATGATGAACCCCCAAGGCGGGGCAAGTGGAGGGGGTCATCAGCACGGCACCTCTGCCAAAGCCCCCAAGAACAAAGACCAGAGAGCGGGGCCTTCGATGATGTCGGTCCCCAAGGCGTTTCGCGCCCAGTGGCGGAAGGTCGATACGGCCTACCAAGCACTCTCAGCGATTATCGACTCGCAGAACCTTGACCTGATCCAGTCTCACCACCGTGCAGTCGCCGGGGCTTTGAATGACATTGATATGCATCAACTCACCGGCGATGATCACCGCAGGTGGATGGAACTATCGATGCGAATGACCAACGACACGGTCGAGGGCGAACAAGCCGAAAACCTCCAGATAGCCCAACTGGCCTTCCGTGACTTGGCCAAGAATGTCCAACAGGTCCGCCTGTATTTTGGGCTCCACGAGGCACATGCCCCGGCGGTGATTATCCAGGTGCCGGATGAGTTCTCTAGCGAGGTCGGGCAGCTGTTCAAGACATACGTCGAAGTCGCCTCTGCTCTGTCAGATGACGATCTCACGAAAGCACAAGCCGGGCTCACAACCTTGCAGACCGCGTTGAGCCAAGTGGATCCCGAATTGCTTGATGAACACGCGCTAGGTCTGTGGACGAAATCCAGAGCGAGTCTGGAAAAATCCCTGAGCACGATGGGCAACGCGCAGGGCATCGAACCATTCCGCGAGGGATTCGCGACGCTATCCGAGGAGTTGTCGGCTGTGGTGAGGGCCTTTGAGCCTCAATCCGGCTCCGTGTATCGGGTGAAGTGCCCTATGGCGTTTGGGGGTCGCGGGGCCACGTGGCTGCAGAGCAACCAGGCCATCACCAATCCTTACTTCGGCCCCACGATGCCGCGTTGCGGATTGGTGGTCGAGACACTTCTCGGGCAAGCGGCCCCCACGTATGGAGGGCACGACCATGAATAATCCCCCTGCGGCCACTAACGGTGACGGCTGGATCGGTGCAATCATCCGGTTCTGCCTGGAGCAGAAGCTGGTCGTGGTGTTGATGGTGCTGTTCTTTGTCGGATGGGGGGTGATCGTCGCGCCCTTTGATTGGGAGATTGATTGGCTGCCGCGAAACCCCGTTGCGGTCGATGCGATCCCGGACATCGGCGAGAACCAGCAGATCGTATTTACCCAGTGGATGGGCCGATCACCTCAGGATGTCGAAGACCAGGTGACCTATCCCTTAACGGTGGCGCTTCTGGGTGTCCCCGAGGTCAAGACTGTCCGCAGCTACTCGCTCTTTGGGTTTTCATCGATCTATGTCGTGTTCAAGGACCACGTCGATTTTTACTGGTCCAGAAGCCGCCTGCTTGAGAAGCTCAACAGCCTGCCTGCCGGGTCGTTGCCGCCGGGTGTGCAGCCGGCCCTGGGCCCCGACGCCACCGCCCTGGGCCAGGTGTTCTGGTACACCCTCGAAGGTCGCGGCCCCGACGGCGAACCCGAGGGTGGGTGGAACCTTGACGAGCTGCGGAGCGTTCAGGACTGGTATGTCAGGTACGGCCTACTCGCCGCCGACGGGGTGAGTGAGGTCGCCTCGGTGGGCGGGTTTGTGCGTGAATACCAGATCGATGTCGACCCCGATGCGATCCGCGCCCACGGCGTGACACTCGAACAGGTCTTCAGCGCGGTACGCATGTCCAACATTGACGTGGGTGCTCGCACCATTGAGGTCAACCGCGTCGAATACGTGGTCCGTGGTCTGGGTTTCATCGAATCGCTCTCGGATATCGAGCAAGCGGTGGTGCAGGTCGAAGACAACGTGCCCTTGACAATCAAGGATGTTGCCACGGTCACTCTCGGCCCCGCCATCCGGCGTGGGGCACTGGACAAGTCGGGCGCCGAGGCGGTCGGCGGCGTGGTGGTGGTCCGTTACGGCGAGAACCCGCTGGCGTCTATCAAGAATGTGAAAAAGAAGATCGAGGAACTCGCGCCCGGCCTGCCTACCAAGGCCGTCGTCGAGTGGTCGTTGGTCAGCCGAGAGCAGATCAATCGATTCGCTACAGACCACGGATTTGAAGCGTTCATCGACGACGGTCCAAAGCTCAAACAAGACGCCTGGCTCGGTTGGCTGCGTAGTCATCCCAACGCCGATTGGCCGGCGTGGGTCACGACCAGCCATGTCACCATCGTTCCTTTCTACGACCGCTCGGGGTTGATCTACGAGACGCTTGGCACGCTCAATGAGGCTTTGGTGCAGGAAATCCTCGTAACGATCATTGTGGTGATCGTCATGGTGGTTCACCTGCGGAGCTCACTGCTCATCAGCTCGCTCTTGCCACTTGCCGTCCTGATGACTTTTATCGCGATGAAGACATTCGGTGTAGACGCCAACATCGTGGCGCTGTCGGGTATCGCCATCGCGATCGGCACGATGGTCGACATGGGGGTGGTGCTGACCGAGAACATCCTTAAACACCTCGACGACGCCGCGCCGGACGAGAACCGGCTGGAAGTGATCTACAGGGCCGCCACTGAGGTCGGCTCAGCGGTCTTGACCGCCGTGGCAACAACGGTCGTAAGCTTCCTGCCGGTGTTCACGATGATCGGCGCCGAGGGCAAGCTCTTCAAACCACTGGCGTTCACCAAGACGTTCGCGCTGATCGCGTCGGTCATCGTCGCCCTGACCATCATCCCCCCAGCCGCCCACGTGCTCATCGCCGGGCGGATACCCTCCAAGCGTCTCAAGCAAGCAAGCCTGATCGGATTGTTGCTCCTCGGCCTTGCGGTCATGTTTTTCGTTAAATGGTGGGCGGGGCTCATCGTCGTCTGCTTCGGGGTCTACCACCTTGCGAGCGAGTGGTTCCCCCCCAAGGCTCGAAAGGCCGGCCCTTGGGTCGCCAGCGCCATCGCCTGCATCGTGGTCGCGATCTTTCTGACCCGAAGCTGGCTGCCGCTGGGCCCCGAACGAAGCATGGTACGTAACTTTGTTTTTGTCGCGATCCTCATCGGTGGCTTGCTCGTCTTCTTCCGGCTCTTCGAACAGGTCTACGGCCGAGTTCTACGCTGGTGCCTGGCCCACAAGGTGCTGTTCTTGGCCATGCCCACCGTTGCCGTCATCCTCGGGGCATGCGTCTGGCTGGGATTTGACCGCGTCTTTTCTTTTGTGCCCGCAACCACGTCGAGCGCAGGTATCGAGCCGCAGCGGGTGCGGCAGAGCTCCGTCTGGACCGGCGCGTCGAAAATGTTCCCGGGCCTGGGCAAGGAGTTCATGCCAACACTCGACGAGGGTTCCTTCCTCTACATGCCCACCACCATGCCGCACGCCTCGATCGGCGAGGCTCTGGACGTGATCCAGAAGCTGGACATGGCCACCGCTGCGATCCCCGAGATCGACTCGGTCGTGGGGAAGCTGGGCCGCGCCGAAACACCCCTGGACCCGGCACCGATCTCCATGATCGAAACGGTCATTAACTATAAACCCGAGTACATCACCGATAAAGACGGCCACCGCATCAACTATCGTTTTGACCAGATGGCGAGCGACTTCGTCCGCGACGAATACGGACAACTCATCCCAGACGCCAGGGGACGCCCGTTCCGCCAGTGGCGCGACCATATCAGAACACCGAACGATATCTGGCGGGAGATCGAGCGGGCTTGCCAACTACCCGGCACCACCGGGGCGCCCAAGCTCCAGCCAATCGCCGCCCGGATCGTCATGCTCCAGAGCGGCATGCGCGCCCCCATGGGCGTGAAGATCAAGGGGCCCGACCTGGAAACCATCGAGCGCGTGGGGCTCGATATCGAGCGTCTGCTAAAACAGATCCCCAGCGTTGAACCCTCGGCGGTGATCGCCGACCGCATCGTGGGCAAGCCCTACCTCGAGATCGACATCGACCGCGAAGCAATCGCCCGTTACGGCCTAAAGATTGGTCAGGTCCAGGAAGTCATCGAGGTGGCGATCGGCGGCAAGACATTGACCAGGACGGTTGAGGGGCGTGAGCGATACCCCGTCCGCGTCCGTTACAAACGTGAGCTTCGCGACAGCATCGAAACGTTGGGGCGCGTGCTGGTCGCGGCCCCCAACGGGACACAGGTGCCGCTGTCTCAGGTCTCGGAGACCATCTATGTGCGTGGGCCACAGGTCATCAAGAGCGAGGACACGTTCCTCGTGGGCTACGTGCTCTTTGACATGAAGCCCGGCCACGCGGAAGTCGACGTCGTCGAGGAAGCACAGCGCTACCTCATTGAGAAGCAACAGAGCGGTGAGTTTGCGCTGCCCGCGGGGGTCAGCTACACCTTCGCCGGCAACTACGAAAACCAGATCCGGTCACAGAAAACACTCGCCGTCGTGCTGCCGGTGGCACTTTTTGTCATCTTCATGATCCTCTATCTGCAGTTCCGTTCAACACTGACCACCGGCCTGGTCTTCAGCGGCATCATCGTCGCCTGGGCGGGTGGGTTCCTCATGATCTGGCTCTACGGCCAGACGTGGTTCATGGACTTCAGCGTGTTCGGCGTGGGCATGCGTGAGCTCTTCCAGGTCCACCCGATCAACCTGAGCGTAGCGATCTGGGTCGGCTTCCTGGCGTTGTTTGGGATCGCCTCGGACAACGGGGTCATCCTCGCGACGTATCTGAATCAGAGCTTTGCCCAGCGTCGGCCGCAAACCATTGACGAAATTCGAGAGGCAACAGTCTATGCCGGTACTCGGCGGATCCGACCCGCGCTCATGACCACCGCCACCACGCTGTTAGCACTGATCCCCGTGCTGACCTCTACCGGCCGTGGTGCCGACATCATGGTGCCCATGGCGATACCGAGCTTCGGCGGCATGGCGATTGTGCTTGTAACGATCTACGTCGTGCCGGTCCTCTACTGCACGATCGAAGAGTTCAAGCTGAAACTGAGCGGCGCAGCCGCCCTGGAGGCGCACGAACTACAGGCGCCCAAGAACTAATGGGTCGCCAGATTTACTCATTGCAGAAGTAAATTAGTGCAACGGCCGTAATCGAAGTGTCGAGAAGATGTTGAACCTGAGACGGGTCAGATCTCGTTGACTCTAGTAGTTGTCGGCAGATTCAATCAATTGTGCTCGGGGCAGTGGCATAACCATAGGTTATGAATTGACTAAGAAAGGAAGGCCAACGATGTTGAAAGTCTCACGTATCTTGGTTGCCGCATCCGTGGTGACGATGGGCGTCATTCTGGCGGGTTGTTCTACGTCGAAGCAGATGGTCGACGACACGGACCACATGATCATGTGTCCAAGTTGTGAAACTGTTTGGGGACAAGAACTAGGCCGTTCTGGACCTCGTGGCAGGCGTTACCACGCAACCTCAAAGATGGTCTGTGAGACCTGTGACAAGATGGCCAAGTCGTACTTTGAAGGCGACCAACGCGTGCTGCATGATTGCCCCACCTGCAAGGTCGCGCCGAAAGTGCTCACCAAGCGGCAGCCAATCAGCCACAAGGGCCACAAGCACCAGTAGTGTTTCTGGTACCTAGCGAAACGCTCAGATTCAAGCTGAAGCCCGAATCTTCGGCTTGATGCATTGTAAACGGCTACAGGCTTAGCGCCGGTTAAGAATCCGGCGCTAAGCTAGAACCATCTGGCCTGATGTCTTGCCGGTCCACGTTGCGCTCACGTCCCTCTTGGCAATCTCTTTCTTGCGACGTGCGACAGGAGTATACAAGTTCATATTCAGAGGATGGTCCATATCAGATGCATCTTTGAAGCCCAGGCCTGGAGAGGCTGATGACTCACGATAACCGCCACGAACATGATGGTCGTCACGGTCACAATCCTAACCGTCACGACCACCATGCCCACCACGCTCACATGGTGGCCGACTTCAAACGCCGGTTCTGGGTGTGCCTTGTCTTGACCGCACCGGTCCTCGCTCTGGCGCCCATGATGCAAACCTGGCTTGGCCTGCGGGAGACCTTGGATTTCCCAGGCGACAGCTACGTGCAGTTTGTGTTCGCCAGCGTCTTGTTTTTCTACGGCGGCTGGCCGTTCCTGGCGGGGATCGTCGGCGAGCTTCGAAAGAAGCAGCCGGGCATGATGACGCTCATCGCGCTGGCGATTACCGTTGCCTATGGCTACAGCAGCGTCGTTGCATTCGGTCTGCCGGGGAAGGTTTTCTTCTGGGAGCTGGCCACACTGATCGACATCATGCTGCTGGGCCACTGGATCGAGATGAAGTCGGTGATGGGGGCCTCGGCGGCGCTGGAGAACCTGGCCAGGCTCATGCCGGCCGATGCTCATCTGTTGGCCGCGGACGGCTCGACCCGTGACATACAGGTTGCCGATCTCAAACACGGCAACCGCGTCCTGGTCAAGCCGGGTGAGAAGATCCCCACGGACGGCGTTGTCACCGACGGCCGCACGAGTATGAATGAGTCGATGCTGACCGGCGAGAGCAAGCCCGTGGAGAAGGGCGAGGGGGACGAGGTGATCGCAGGCTCGATCAATGGCGAATCGGCGATCACCGTAGAAGTAACGAAGACAGGCGACGACACATACCTCGCCCAGGTGATCCAAATGGTGCGCCAGGCGCAGCATTCACGGTCGCGGACTCAGGATTTGGCCAACCGCGCTGCTTTATGGCTCACGATCATCGCGATCACAGCGGGGAGCCTTACACTCATTGCGTGGCTGGCTATCGGACAAGAGTTCGCGTTTGCCCTTGAACGCACGGTCACTGTCATGGTGGTCACATGCCCTCACGCCCTTGGCCTTGCCGTCCCGCTTGTGGTTGCCGTCTCAACTTCTCTTTCGGCCCGGCGTGGGCTACTCATCCGTGACCGCTCGGCCTTTGAGCGGGCTAGAAATCTCAACGCCGTCGTCTTCGACAAGACCGGAACGCTCACCGAGGGGCGGTTTGGTGTAACCGATGTTGTTTTGCTGGGTGACTTGGACGAATGCGAACTCTTGACGATCGCCGCAAGCCTCGAAAGCCAGTCGGAGCACCCGATCGCGGCCGGGATCGTCCGTCGTGCTCAAGACCAGGGCCTGGCCTACCCACCGCCCAAGGAATTCCGTGCGATTCCCGGGAAAGGGGCTCAGGCAACGGTGGACGGCCTAAGCGTTAAAGTCGTAAGCCCCGGCTATCTCAAGGACCAGGGACTCTCCGTAACTGACGATCGCGTAACCCGCGTGGCCCAAGAGGGCAAGACCGTTGTGTATGTCATCGCTAACGAGCGTTTGGCCGGGGCAATTGCCCTAGCGGACATCATTCGGCCCGAATCACGCCAGGCGATCCAGCGACTTAAGGAGATGAACATCCGCGTCATGATGCTCACCGGAGACGCCAAAGCCGTGGCGAAATGGGTGGCACGTGAACTAGACCTCGACGAATACTTTGCCGAGGTGCTCCCCGACCAGAAGGCGGTGAAGATCAAGGAGATCCAAAGCCGCGGGCTGACTGTCGCAATGACCGGAGATGGTGTGAACGACGCACCGGCTCTCACCCAAGCCGATGTGGGTATCGCGATCGGCACCGGAACCGATGTCGCCGTGGAATCCGCGGATATTGTGCTCGTCCGTTCCGACCCACGCGACGTGACCGCGATCGTGGAGCTGGCCCGCGCCACCTACCGCAAGATGGTGCAAAACCTCTGGTGGGCAACCGGGTACAACGCCTTCGCCATCCCGTTGGCCGCGGGTGCCTTCTACCGTGCGGGAATCGTTCTCTCGCCCGCTGCGGGCGCAGTGCTGATGTCGCTTTCCACGGTTATCGTGGCTATTAACGCCAGGCTGCTACGGGTTAACAGAAACGGCCAACTTTGATCATATGTGTGTATCCGTGCGGCGGAAGACGCTGTGTGGGACAGAAAACGAAGTCGTTTTATGGGCGTTGCGACGGTGCATCGGGATCGTTCATGTCGCGCATGAGCTTCGCGTGATCTTCCTCGGAATGGGTTTGGTGGCCTACGGAGGAGCAGCCACCAAGGACGATCGACCCGACAATTATCCAAAACCATGTAAGCCGTATGCGGTTCATGACGTTGTCCATTCCTTTGACAACAACTGCGCGAGTTCTTCGTGAGGCAATTCGCCTACCAGCCATACATTTGTGCCATTTTTCTGCATGCAGACCATGTTGACGTCCCCTTTGGCATACCTGGTGTACGGGTGTTGGTTTGTTGTTGTCTCGATGCCGTCGGCCGGCGTTAAGTCCTTGCTATTAGCCACGACCATCGTGACGGATTTACCTCGAAGGCGAAGCAGCACACAGGCGATCTTGCGACCCTCAACCTCGTGAACACAGCACGACATGAATTCACAGTCGGCAGGGTTTGGTAGCGCGGGAGCGTTCGACCACCGAGTGGCGATTTCATGATTCGCACTATCAACATCTGCCACCGGGATAGAGAAGGGCCCTCCCCCGGTCACTTCGTGGTGGAGGCCAGCCAGCAGAGAAGACGTCGCAACAACAGGCGCGTCGTTCGAGACAAGAAAGAGGCCGCCGATCGTTGCAGATACAAGCAGAACCGCGGCTACCCCCGCAAGGGGTGCCCACCATCGCAACACACGCGAGGCCGGCGCGGGTCGGACCCCCGTCATGGCCCCTTCGAGCTGACGCTCCAGGCGTGAGGTGTCCTGGGGTGTCGTGGCTAATCTCGCCAATCGCGCCCGTGTCGCCTGTTCCAATCTGTCATTGAAATCATCTGTCCGCATCTTTTATGCCTTGCTTTCTACCCACCCACGTTGCCGAGCCTTCGTAAACAACCGGTCCCGCAACATTCCCCGTCCGCGATGGGCACGAGACTTAACCGTACCCACCGGAATCTCCAGCACCCTGGCCGCACCGGCGTAATCCAACTGCTCAATGTCGACCAGCAGGAGTGTCCAACGGATCTCATCGGGCAGTGTTTTTAGAGCCTCGACCATATCCTTGTCCTCGAACTGATCGAGGATCTTCTCCGGGTTGTCCCACCGGTCGTCCAACTGGCCCGAGGTGGCCGCTTCCTCCCGGCCCTCGACTTGATCGTATGAGTCAAGCCGAACCTCATGCTGGCGAGAACGGTTTGCTCGTAGCCGGTCAATGAACGTCCTGCGGAGGATGGTCATCAACCACGCCTTGACATTGGTGCCCTCCTGAAATGAATCGATCGCCTTCATCGCTTTAAGCATGGTTTCCTGAACCACGTCCTCCGCTTCTTGCTGGTGTCTGGTCAGGTACCTCGCCGTCCGCAAAAGACTGGCTAAATGTGGCCACGCGACCCGTTTAAAACGCTGGGCCTGACCGTCGCCAATCTCCTGCCCTGGTGCGGGTTGTCTATTAGTTTCAAACGGATTAGCCACGGTCTGTAGTTCCACCAAGGAGACAAAGCCAGCCTTATCTTCTAAAGAACTGCAGTTTACAGGGATTAGAATGGTTGAGATAGCGCGGGCCAAATCGCAATGCTCGTCCAAATCAACAGCCCCTCGAGTGCTTTCCCGAGGGGCTGTGGGGTGGCCTACGGTGGGCAATTCATCTCTTTGGCCGTGCACTCACTTCAGACCGGGGTTAGCTACTGCGGTTGTTCCTGAGTAATGGTTATGATTCGCATCGGTTGGCATCACCCAGGCGTTCATTCACAGCCAGGCCTAAGCCTTTGCCGCTTGCGACTTCTCATCCTCATCCTCCAATTGATCTTCGGCTTCATACCAATTCTCTAAATCTTGGCCGTGAGGCCGGCCTTTGGCTAACCAGATCAGAAACGCCCGCTCGGCGATCTGCGTGTGTGGAACCGCGGCCCCTGCCTCGACCGGGGCTTCAGTCGATGGGGTTGCGCTAGCCGGCTCGGCTGACCGGGCCGCAGGTTTCTTAGTCTTGTTCTTTTGAACGCCCATGCTTCTGTCTCCTGGTGGTGTTATTTATGGATCGCTGATTGTTGTGCAGCGTTGGGTTGCCGGCTTTGCAACGTATAGTTGAGGACTCGCGGTAGATGACCGTTCCTCGCTCATCAGATTTAGGGCCGAGAAAACAATCGGCTCTGATACAAGAAAGACGCCATCTCTCTCTACATAAGCTCCAACGAGAGAGAGGAGGCATGAAGTTCATTCTCAGGCAGGTTCTACCGCCCAGATCCAACTTCAAAGGCCGGAATTCCGCCACCTACTGCGATTGATGATGCAACATTGTTATGCAGATCACCGGTTAGATTGATTGATCGCCTCAATACCGGGCCGTCGCTGCGTTCAGCGTGGAACCTGCGGTCAACACCCCTCAGACTGCTCCAGGCATGGGCCCGGCGGGGCATCGCCGGGCCGTGTGGATGGCGCTGCCTAAGGCGCTTGAACCCCTCAGACTCCAGACCGACCCGGCAGGGGGTCCGGAAGCCTGCCTTGCCCGTCCCTCGTCGCCGGGGCCTGAGGCCTTCGGCCATCGGTCGAACCCCGACGACGACGGCCGAGGACGGCAGGCATAGCGGTAACGTTGTGTGCAATCGCGCCCCGAATTGGGAGAGCTGTAGCCGACAGCCCGGTCCTGTGCTACATCACGTTTTCATGGGTTGCTCATTTGCCACAGAGCGAGCAAGGAGATGCACCGCATAGGGTTTGCTGCGAGTTCACCGTCGAATTTTTCTCACCACCACCGCACGTTGCGTGTAAACGAGCGTATGATCTGGGGACCGGGAAGGAGCCCTAGTGCGGTACAAGCGGGTGTTGGTCAAACTAAGCGGCGGGGCCCTGGCGGGTAGTGAGTCGTCCGGGTTTGACCCGCGTTGCCTAGACCATATCGCGACCGAGCTCCTGAAACTCCACGGCATGGGGATCCAGCTCGGGGTCGTCGTGGGTGGCGGCAACATCTTCCGCGGTAAGCTCGGGCACCAGTGGGGCATCGAGCAAGCCGAAGCGGACAACATCGGGATGATGGCCACCGTTGCGAACAGCCTCATGCTCCGCGGGGTGCTCAGGGCCCGCGGCGAAGCGGAGGTTCGAGTGATGACCGCCATCCCCATCAACAACGTCGCCGAACCGTTTATTCGACTCAGGGCCATCAACCACCTCAAGAAAAACCGCATCGTGGTCTTCGCCGCCGGCACCGGGAACCCCTACGTCACCACCGACTACGCCGCGGTTCAACGTGCCCTGGAACTGGAGGCCCAGGCCGTGCTTTCGGCTAAACAGGGGGTTGATGGCGTCTACACCGCCGACCCGCGAGACGACACGAGCGCAAAGCAATACCGCAAGGTCCGCTACGACACTGTCCTGGGAAAGAACCTGCAGGCGCTCGACCCCACAGCGGTGATGCTGGCCAAGCAGCACAGCCTGCCGGTCCATGTATTGGGTTTCGACGAACCGGGGGTGATGGGCCAAATCTGCAGCGGAGAAAACCTTGGCACGTTGATCAACGACGACAGCGACGAGTTCGCTTAGAAGAAGGTGCTTGAGATTGTGTCGTGGTGGTCTGTCGCGTTGCCCCATGGTCATTGTAAGGCCAAGACTCGGTGTTTCATGAGCCCGAAATTTACATGATTGACGTGTCCACATGTTTCACAACAAAAGCCAGCTAATCCCTAAATCTGGCCTCGTGGTTACGCGAGAAGGTTTGTCTGGGGGCACAATCCTGAAAAGCCGGCGAATATGAAACCACCTACCCTATGGTTCGTTGATCTCGCCGGTAACCTGGTATCCCGCTCGTTGAACCGCCTCAACAAGTGAATTTCGTGACGCCGGAGAAGTGGCGTCAGTAGTCACAGCCGCCTGGCCCTCCGAATAGGATACCGCTGCGGTTTTAACACCCGGCACCTTCATCAACTCGCTCTGAATGTGCGTTGCACAGGCTTCGCATGTCATCCCTTCAATGTGAAGAGTAACGGCGACCGTATTGGCCCCAGCGGCACTGCTTTCAGCCGTCGCTGTGCCAACGACAAAGTACCCCACGTAGTTCGGGAAGAAAGAGAAGCCGACCACCGCAACCGTTGCCAGCCAGAACATCACGCGGTTAAACCGCCGAAGTTTCGGGTTCGGAACCGCACACACCGAACCTGGTTCACAGGCGGGCTTTCGTAGGTAGATGAGATAAAACCCCACGCAGAGAAGCACCGCTGCAACCACAAGAAACAGTGGACGCCACTGGCCAAACCAAGAGGATACACCACCGGCTGAAAGCCCAAACGCGATATGGATTAGAGGTAGCCAGCAGCAGGCAGACGCAACCACCGCCGACACCACAGACCCACCCGCAGCAATAAGCCCCGCACGGTCACTAACGTTACGTGACGTGTCGTCACCCTTTGATGTTTGAGGCTCAGGGCAGCAATTAGATCCGCTGCCACAAAATCCGACACCTGGTGTTGATTCAGACCCTTCCCCTGCTACCGCACCAATCAACATCTCCCGAGGAGGGACACCTTCACTGCCGTACATCCGGCATGAAAACGCGTAATCTGTCCGGCTACGGGCTTCAGGGTCGATATCCACGCCACCGACCTGGATGGTAGGAGAGCCAAAGAAATGAAGCCGCTCGGCATCGGCCTGTGTTTTAACCTCCACCTCTTCGACTACGGCATCTACGCCAAGCTCGGTAACCACACTTCGAGCCATATCAACCGCTGGCCGATGATTGGGGCAGCCCTCGAAATAAAGCACCTGAATTTTCATGGGGCGACCCTTTCATGCGTGCGTCATTGAACACCGGCGGCTGAAAACGCCCTCAGCCTAAAAACCTTGGTCTATCTATAAGGAAGCATACACCTTGAACCCAGGTTCAAGGTCAAGCGATAGGTCAGGATTTCTTTTTCCGGCGTCGAGATGCCTTGGTTGTGAGGGAATTGAGGACCTCGCAACGACCGGTCCGTTCTGCCTTGCGGCAGAGCTCAAGCGATGACTTAAGGACCCGCTGAACGCGTCGGAGGTCTTTCATACGCTTAGACGCATCGGCCAGTCGCTCTTGGATAAGCTCCTGCACCTCCTGGCAAGGAGCGGTGCTCCCGTCACGCAGGTCGATGAGTGTCTGCACGTCCCCAAGGCGAAACCCGATTGCTTGGGCCGAACGGATAAACCGGAGTTGTTCAAGAGCGTCTTCGTTGTAATAACGATAGTTGCCCGCTGATCGGCCAGCCGGTTGGACCAACCCAATGCGCTCGTAATACCGCAGGGTGGACGTGGGGACCTCTGCGGCCTGGGCGAGCTCGCCAATCGTGTAATGCGTGGACACAGCACGTCATTCTATGTGATGGAAGCCGGGTTATAGGATGGCCATCGACCGATCATTCTTTGTTTAGAGTGAACTCAAAGGGGATCTGCACCCAGGTTGATACCGAACGTCCGTTGCGTGTCGCGGGCGTAAAGTGAGCCTCGCGCACCGCCGCAATGGCGGCTTGGACAAGTCGGGGGTAGCCGGCGTCGTTAAGCACACGGATTCGGCCTGCGCGTCCATCGGGCAACACTTCGACCTCTAAGAGCACAAGCCCCTCTTCGCCCAATCTGCGAGACCGACGGGGATATTCCGGCTTGGGTAGATCAACTGCCTCGACGCCTGTCTCGATGCCGGCAGTGGCCGGTAATTTGTCGGCGGTGGGTGTAGGCGGGGCTGTGCTCGTCGGATGATCCATCCTGGCGGCCTCTCGTTGGCGCTGCTGAAATACTGATGAGGGGCGGATCTCTGTTGGTTTTGAAGCGGGTACTTGTTTAGCGACGACGGTGTCATGCAGGATTCGTGGCAACGCTGGTGGAGGACCCACCTCAATCTTTTGGTCGATCATAGATACCGGAGACGGTTCCACCGCGTGCTCTAATGATGGCGAGCTAACGCCCGTTTGAGTAGCAGTTCCTGTCGCTGCAACAGATTGAGATTTCCTTGCGGATGCCGGTTGATCCGTGACAGGAGGCTGAGATACATAGGAAAAGCTGCTTGGCGATTCCTTGCTAACATCATGAGGCTTGGCCTGCAGCTTCGCCCTAGGGTTCATCAGGGCTTCTAGCTCTTCTGTGGTGATGAAGCTCACGGTCACCTCCAGAGGCGGGTCACCTTGAGCGAATTGGAGTTGGGGCGGCAAAGAAGAGCGAGGCGGCCATGACAGGTTGCCCAGCACGGTAATGCCAACCGAGTGGATCACCAGCGATAATCCGAAGGCAACCCATGTGGTCGGTGAGCGTGCCAATTCGGCTGTGAGCGAGGCCTCGATAAGATCTGTTGGGTCGCGGCTCATCGGTTGTGAAGACTGACCAGTTCAAAACGTCATATCCACAGCGAAGACCAGGTTCCTGCCCGGTTCGTTCTGGCCTGAGCCATGGATGCGGTAATCCTCATCGAGGATGTTCTCAATGGCAAGCGTTAGCGTTACGTTGTCGTTAACGTGCCATCCGCCTCGGATGGTCAATAGCTCGTAGCCAGGCGTGCCGCCCGGTGGGATGCGTTGGGTGTCGGACTGATCACGTGTCGAAAGTTTGTCTTGCTTGTCTGCCAGCGTGACCACAGCTTCGGCCCAGAATCGATTGTCGGGATGATCCCAGCGCAGGCCCACCAAGCCGGTCAATGGCATCACCCGGTCCATCGGTTCCCGTGTCACAACTGGCGCCGAAGTAGGAAAGGTATCAACCTCTCCCTCCATCCAAGTCAGTGCGCCGAACAGGGTCCACTGTGGATACACCTGCATGCTGGCGCCTACCTCGACTCCTTGGACGAACCCGTCGCCCGCGTTGCGCTTGGTGACTTCCGAGTCACCACCAATGAGATTACCGGTGGGCACCCGTACGATCATGTCCTCAATATCGGTGTAGAAATATGCGGCTTGCAGAGTGAAGGTGTCATAATTCGCCTTCACCCCGGCTTCGAACGAGATGAAGTATTCCGGATCCAACCCGGGGGATGGGGTCTCGATCTCGTTGCTGCGAGCGGTGTCCAGCCGTGTCAGGTCGGACAGGTTGGGGGCACGGAACCCCTGCGATACCCCCCCAAAGATGTTCCAGTGATCCTGTTCATCGACGTGGTAAACCGCCCGGATACTCCCCACGACCGAATTCCAATCGTCTGTGATCGATATAGGGTTGCCGGTGTTGGGGTCCTGAACCCGGTTGGCGTCAGCCCGGGCATACGTGTAACGGCCGCCGAGGGTCAACTCGATAGCATCGCCGACCGGGACCGTGTCTTGCACAAACAAACCCAGCAGATCGTAGGTCGCATCGTCCGCGACGGGACCCTGGATGGGATTGCTGCTGGAGGATGAGTTGACGTTGTCGTGGTAATACTCAACACCGTAGGTCAGACGTCCGATGGGTGATTGCGACTCAAGCTGCGCCCAGAATCCAAACGTGTCGACGTCAAAGCCTTGAATATCGACCCGGTTGGGTCCAGGCCCACCTCCAGAAGGTGGTCGGATTCGGTGACGGGTTTCACTTTGCCGTTGGTGAGAAAAGCTGACGCGGAAGGTGTCAAAGAAGCTGTCTACGTTCTCTGCATGCAGTTGGATAAAGGTGAGCTCCCGCTCTTGATCGAGGTCACGCTGCAATTCACTTCCCACGGTCGTACCCTCAAAACTCTTGGCGAAGATGGTCCGATGCGTGCGGGGCACGTTGTTCTGCCGGACGCGTTGGTGCAGCGCCACGAGTTTCGTGTCCGGGTCGAGTAAGTACTCGGTCTTGAAATCAGCGTCGTATTCGTCGTAGCCGGTGTCCGGCTGCCTGCCGATGTCGTCTCCGCCGATTAGGTCGCCGAAGTGTTTGCCCGTCCCACCGCCGAGGAACCCGAAAGCATCATCCGCAGTGAAACTCAGCTCCCCCCGCCCGGTGTGCGAGTTCTCCGCCGACGAGACGCGATAATAGGCGCGGCCACCGACCTGTCGGCCTTCGCCGTAGGTATAAGGTGACCTGGTAATGGCGTTGACGGTGCCGCCGATGGCATCCGAGCCGTAGAGCACCGAGCTTGGCCCTTTGACCACCTCCAGCCGTTGGACCGACAGCGGGTCAACCGTGTTCCAGTATTGGTTCGGTCCATCCCGGAAGACCGAGTTGTTGAGGCGGATACCGTCGATCAGAAGCACGTTGCGGAAGCCGGTGAACCCTCTGATGAACGGAGACCCCTGGCCGTGCGCTGTCTTTTGCACCATCACGCCCGGGACCTCGCGCAGCGCTTCCGGCGTGGTGCGGAAACCGGCGTCCCTGAGTCGGTCAGCCGATACCACATCGACAGAATACGGGGTGTCAAAAGGGTTAGCTTCCGACCTGGTTGCGGTGACGACGACCGTGTTCAATGTCGTCCTGTGCGGCAACGGGCTCAGCGGTGCGTCGGTTTGCGCGGCGTCGGGTGCGGAATGCCGGGCATCCACAAGCTCGTCGCGCCCGTAGGCCCGCGGCTCGATCAGGAGGATACCGAGTGCGATAAAGATACAGACTAGTGGCCTCAGGACAGGCAGATCTACTTGTGTGTCGAGATACAGCGGTTGAACTTGGTTCATGGCTCGAGTGCTTGGGTGTTACTGTATGGACGAGGAAAAGCGCGAAACATAGCACGCCGCACCGTTACCCTCAAAAAGTGTGCAGTTTTTGCCCACTTGTCGTGCCCGTTCTCTGCAACGGCTACAATGGCGGCTTTGAAATGTGGGCGATACGCGTGGACGTCACCGATGAGCCTTGCCCAAAAACTGACATTCAAGATCGTTGCGCTCGTTGCCGCGTTGGCGTTGATCGGGTCGGTGTCTGTCTGGGGTCTGATGGGGCTCAGCCGGCATTTCGATTCGGCAGAGGATGAGTACCAGCAGCTGCGGGCGATCTACGAGATCGGCCACCATGCCGCAGTCGCCCGAACGCTGATCTTTCTCAACACAGACAACGGCGGCGAGGTCCGCAAGCACCTGCGCAATGCCATTGTCAAAGCGGAAGCGTTGCTGGCCGAAGGCCAGCCAGACGCACTCGCATTAAGTAGCAACTATCAGCCGAGCGTGGTTTCGATTCGAGACTGGCTTGACAAAGCCAGCCGGCACGTGTCTCACGCCGAGTACGGCCCGGAGACGCTGGCCGATATCAACCATTCCTTAGCCAATGTTGCAGATTTGGGGGGTAGGATCCGGTCTCAGATCGTCTCTAATCGTCAGGAGGCGAAAAGCCAATATCGCCGAACTGTGGCCACCATCACGACACTCACCTTGATCGTGGTGCTCGCGGCCGCCCTGGTTGGGTTCAGCCAGTACCGCAGCGTGATGCGCCCCCTCCGGCGACTAGAACAAGGGGTGCGGCGGGTAACGGACGGTGACTTTGCCCGGCACATACCGGCTCAAGGCGACCGTGAGTTTGCTCGGTTGGCCCGGCAATTCAATGACATGGCCGACCAGCTCGACACGCTCTATCAGCGGATGGACAGACAGGTCAAGACCAAGAGCCGGCAGCTGGTGCGTTCGCAGAAGCTGGCCAGCGTCGGTTTCCTCGCGGCGGGTTTGGCCCACGAGATCAATAATCCGCTTGGGATTATCGCCGGGTATTCCGAGGCCGCCCTGCAGCGGCTGAATAACCAAAGCAGAACAAACAACACACCACTGAAGATTGAGTCCACTCTACGCATCATTTGTGAAGAAGCGTTTCGGTGTAAAGAAATCACGGCGAAGCTCCTGAGCCTGTCGTCACCGCCCACCGATGAACGGACAAGCGTGTGCCTATCGCAGGTTGCCCATCGGGTGGCCCAGATGCTCGCCGGGTTGCCGCGTTTCCGTACGGTCCGTGTGACGGTCGAGACCAGCGGTCTAGACGATGCGGTGATCTATGCCAACGAGGGACAGATCACCCAGGTGATGGTCAATCTGATCACCAACGCCTTGGAGGCGGTGGACCCTGTGGCCGGACGAGTCGGTGTGAGAATAAAGCGAGCTGGGACGTCCTTGTCCATCCATGTTGAAGACAACGGCAGGGGTATGACCGAACAGGTGCTGCAGAAGAGTTTTGAACCCTTCTACACAGACACATCACGGCATAGCGAACGCGGTATCGGCTTAGGGCTGTCGGTGACGCATGCGATCGTGGAGCAGCACGGCGGGTCGATCGATGCGCGCAGCGAAGGCCCCGGCAAAGGCAGCACTTTCACGGTAGAACTGCCCGCGGTATCACCCTCGGAGGTTCTGGTCCATGCATGAACTTCAACGAATGCATTCCAACCCGACGCCCACCGTGCTTATCGTCGAAGACGAGCCCCGTATGCGGGACCTGCTGCTTGAGGTGCTCCCGGACATGGGCTATCAGCCGTCCGGGGTCAAGACCGCGGAAGAGGGCATGACCGTTCTGCAGCGGCAGCCGACTGACATCGTGATGCTTGACCTCAATCTGCCCGTCATGGATGGGATGGTGTTCTTGGACCGATTCCGTCAACGCTGGAAGCAAACCCCGGTAATCATCATGACCGGGTTCGGCGATCTGGCGTCGGCTCAGAACGCTATCCGACATCGTGTGGTCGATTTTCTAACCAAGCCCTGTCATCTTGGCGAGATCGAGGAGGCCTTGGGTCGGGCTCGCGAGCATCTCAATCGGATCGGCGATGGCGATGAGATAGCAACGAAGCCAGATAAGGGACCAGTTCAGCACGATCATGCGGAAAACGGCGGAACAGTCTCGATCCCGGTTCCAACAACCATGACCAACGCCAAGCGTCTCTTGATCGATGACGCACTAAGACGCCACCAAGGCAACCGCACTGCCGCCGCCTCGGAACTGCGCATCAGCCGTCGGACGCTCTACAAGTGGTTGGGGCAATGACCCAGTCCCTTTGGCCTTGCACGCCCGCTTGCGGAACGTACGCAATGTAGCTTCAAGGCCCCATGACGCGAAAAGGCGCGCGTGCAATCGGTAGCCGCGACCTCGACTGGAGGCCATAACCGCTTGGCTTCTTGGCAAAAGAATAACTCTCGCCCAATCAACATCTCGGCGGAGCTTGAATCATCACTCCAGCGGCATCAATGATGGCGGAGATTAACACCGGCTGACTTCGTGTCCTTCTTTCCGCCGGCGCCTCAGGACTGAGAGGTTTTGCTGTCTTCGAGATAATGCCTTCTAATACTTGCGCCCCAACCAAGAAATTTCCTGTGACGCCCGGTACTCCGCTTGTCGCTGGGCGCGATGACGTGAGGTCTGGGGCATACATTATGGCCCTGAGACGCCATCGAGCCGTGTCTTCGTCACGCTGAGTGATGAAGTGCCACAGTTGGCGACGCACAAGTGTGGCAAACAGGCCGCACGTGTTTCTGGTCGCCACGGACCGTGCCCGCTCCGCGGCAGCGAAGAATCTGAGCCGGTCGCACTCGCAGTCCGTGACTAGACCGTCTCGCTGGGCCTGCTTAAACAGCTCAGACAGCCGCCGCGAATCAGAGAGATCCGCCGGCTGAAGACTGCGGAGCGATGGTTTCTCCTGCTTTCCTGTTTCTTTGCAAACACCAGTCTTCGGTCGGCGTGTGGCGGGTTTCTGGTGTTTAGATCTCGTAGAGAGTTCTTGGTTCTTTCTAGGGGGTGGTAAACCGGTTGTGGAAAGCTGCCCTGGGGGTGGCGCTTCGGTGTCCCGATTCTGTTGCGGCGATGGTGACCAATCCAGGTTGACCGTGAACGAGATCCCCCAGCGGTTAAGCCTGCGCTGAGGTGTGAGTTGAAGAACAAGCCACCCCATCTCGACCAACCGTTTCCGGGCCGCCTTGACGTTCCGCACGTCGACGTCGAACACCTCGGCGACCCAGGACGCTTTGCAAGTCCCACCGGCAGTGCACCGGCCGTTGCGGTAATACAGGCCGCGTAAAAGGTGGCCGAGGACCGTCGCGGCCTGAGACCGGGTTGTTCCCTGCGCAAGCATCCGGATAACGCGCCGCGGCACGGGCACCTTGCGTCGAACGTTCTGTACGAGAGTGAGTTTGATCTCGAACTGTTCCCAAAACCCGTCCGGCAGCTTCGACACATCAAGGGTGGGGTCGAGACCGGTCTCACGCCACACCAACAAGCCGACGGTTTCCAGGCGCCGGACCGAGTTTCTCAGATGCTCGCCCCCCACCCCACCTACTAGCCGGTGAAGCTCCTCGACCGTGTACCGAGGCCGCTGGCCTTTCTGAAGCCCGCACCGCCTTGCCCCGAGTTCGTGGCAGGCCAGCCAGACCCTCAGGTCCAGGAGCCGAATGATGCTCTGCCTGTATGCCACATAAACCACGACCAAAGCCGTCGCGTTAATGAAGCAATATCCGCCTGTGGGTTTGCGCGCCGACTGAGCGGTTCTTTGGATTGTCCGATACATATACCTGTCCCTCCTGCGGGCACACGACTGGCGACCGTGTTGTTCTAGGGGCAGCACTGTGGCGGTGGCTCGACAACAGGCACGGGTGGTGTTCGGAATGAATCCGTTGACAGGAGATTCGTCGATGCGCTAGGTTGATTCTGCGATGATCAAACCCGCCTCGGTCGGCTCTTCTCCCCCGTGGTACTACGACGGCCACTGACAATAAGCGATCAACTTGGTCGCTTTTTGCGTTTACTCATTCAGTTGCTGCCCAAATCCGTTCTCCTCTTTGGATGTCTCACTTCTTTCAAAGGCCGCAGAAGTCCCGAGCCAGACTCGACACGCCCGGCCGCGGCCTCTTTGCTCAAACCCTAGCGAATCAGCAGGAAACCTGACAAGCAAAATCTCCTGCCCCGGACCCCCGGCCGGCCCGCCCGCGGGAGAACCGGCGATCGGGCTGAACCGCCAACGCGTCCACCCAACCTCCCGCACGCCCGCGAACGGGCCATCGGCCCGACGTGCACCCGAAACATTTCCCTTGCGCGTCTCGTTTTCTTCGTCATAGAACGGGATGGCGGGCAGGCCCTCGGGCCCGGCTGCCCTTAAGCGGGTAAGCGGGCGAGCCGGCTTGCGGGGCAACCCGCGTCGGGGGGACCCAAGAAAGAAACACAAAGACCCATCGGAGCAGGAAGGACTATGAACCAAGAAAAACCACTGGGCATCACGATCGCGGTGGGCAACCAAAAGGGCGGCGTCGGCAAGACCACCAACTCGATCCATCTCGCCGCCGCGCTTGGGCTGCGCGGCTACCGATGCCTGGTCATCGACCTCGATCCGGCCGCCGGGGCTACCAAGCACCTGGGCATCCCCGTCAACAGCTTCGCAGGGTCCCTGGAACTGATGAGCACCGAGGAATCGGTCGAGAACCTGGTCGTGAGCGACAACATGCCGACCGGGGTCCACCTGATCCCGTCCAGGCCCCAGCTCTCAGAGCTGGACGGCCTGCTGTCGAAGTTTGCCGACCGGACCAAGACCCTGGACCGGCCGATTGCCCGCACCAGGCAGGTGTACGACTTCATCTTCCTGGACACGGCGCCTTCCGCGGCCGCCATCACCACCGTCGCGGCGTACTCCACGGCTGAATGGTTTGTGCTGTCGGCCTTCCCGCACCCGCTGTCTTTAGCGGGCCTGAACGAGGCCCTTCGCGACATCGCGGACGTGCGCAAGCACCGCAACCCTAACCTGGAAATCCTTGGCGTGGTCTTTGCCAACGTCGACGGGCGAGCCACCCGGCTTCGGTCTCAGCTGGAGACGGTGGTCCAAGAGGTGCTGCCGGGGCGCCAGTTCGAGACCTCGATCTCTCAGGCGGTCATCGTCCCGCAGACCTCGGGGCAGGGGACGACGCTGTTTCAGCGGGACAACTACGCCGATATAGGCGTCGCGATGCAATACCTACGCCTATCCGCAGAGGTCGAACACCGAGTGACCCACCGCGAACCGTTCCTGGCCGGACGGCTCGGTCCGGTGGACTATGGACACCTGTTCGATGCAACGAAGGCTCCGGGTGGTTGTGCGGACGAATTAAAGAAGACTGCTGCAAACAGTTAGGGAGGAGTCATGGCCAAACCGCTTCATGAACCCCTGCCTAGCAGCTCGATCGCGAGACTCTTGGACCGCACAGCGGCGGCCCGCGCAACCGCCCCGCCATCGTCAGTGCCTCTGGCATTTCACCCTGCCGCTCCTTCAACTCGCCCAGATGACGTGCCCCAGCCTTTGGCCCGGGTCGACGAGACGCCCGCTTGTACCAAGCGGGAGTTCACTCTCTGCTCCCACACAGACGACGTGTTCAGTCAGTTGGCCGACATCTACCGCCGTACGACGCGCACCCGGCTGAGCAACAGCCACGTGATGCGAGCTCTATTGAGAGGCGTTGCTCATTGCTTGGACGGCTTGGAACTGGAGGCCCACAAGCAGCTGGTTCCGCAGAAGCTGCCCAGTAACGCCAGAGGAAGGCAAGAGGAGCGGGCCCGCTTCGAGGAACGGCTGGCTCGCGTGCTGATCGCCGGCATTCGCGC
>JAJDCY010000026.1 GCA_029260595.1 Phycisphaeraceae bacterium
GTACTGGGCGCGCTGCTCAGCTTCGCAGAGGAGCTTCTAGCGGTGCTCGGCAGCGGGGCGGGCTGATGGCCACCCGGATGCGGTTAATCGCGTCAGCAGCCGCTACAGTGGCCGTGGTGGCCTGTTTGACGGCACTGGTCACGGGCTGTGGGCTGAAGTACAAGGACTGGGAGCACTCCCTGTTCCAATTCGTGCCCAGCGATGTCATCCAGACCGGCACCACGACGGTTGTCGGTGCCGAGGTGTCCCCGATGGGGGCCGACGGGGCCGAACCTGCGTATCGGGTACGTCCGCAGCCAGCGCACGGCCATCCCCGGCTACGACGACGGCACGGTGATTCCTGACGTGGTAGCGACGACCAAGGTGGACGCGGATTCGGGCGTCACGGTCGAGGAAACCCTTGAAGTGGGCGCTCTAGAATAGCCCCTGCGGAGGCAGTCTGCCTACTACCCTCGGGTGGGCTGCCTCTTGCCAATGTCTCACGGACGCAATACCTTGCAGGCATGCACGACCCTGAGTGCGCCGTAGCCGAGGCCCTTGCGGCCAACCCCTTCCTAACCGTCCGGCAGACCGCCGACTTCCTACAAATCCACCCCCATACGGTGCGACGCTACATCTGGGCCGGAACGCTACCGGCTGTGACCGTCGGCGAGGACCGAGGGACAAAGCGCGTGATACGAATCCGTTACGACGACGTGGTGGCGTTGCTGCATGCCGTCGAGACGCGGCCTGCGTGGCATAAGTGGGCACCGCGCAACACCAACGACATGAAGCGGATCGCGCTTGAGCACGCCATGGCGGTGTTGACCGACGCGGGTTACGAGTTGGATATGGAGGAGGAAGGCGATGCGAGCGTTGGCTGAGAGACAGATTGATTGGTTCGGCGACGAGAACACGCCGGAACCGGAGCGGGTCGAGGCACCCTGCGTGGAGTGGACATCACTAGCGCGGGCCATCCTGGTGGATGCGTGCTCGACGGTGGCGTACAAGGTGGGCGACCGCAAGTGGCGCGACAACAACCCCGAGGAGTGGGACGAGCTGGTGGCGTGGTTTAGCGCGCGGGACCCCTTACGTGAGGTACTCTTCTCTCTGGACTCGGTATGCGACGGGCTGGCTGAGTCGGGACTCAAGCTGTCGTCGGGGTGGGTGCGGATGCACATCAAGCGAGCGATAAAGGCGGGACTCAAAAAGACGGGGCACCGCCCCCGCCTAACGGTTGTATCACGGCGATTGGGGGTGACGGATGGCTGACGAACTCGAGACCACTGGCCGCGAGGTCGAGGTGATGGAGCGCACCGGGCTGGAGCTTCGCAAGGCGAAGATGCTGGCGCTGGTGATGCTTGAGGGCGGGCACAAGTACGCGCACATCATGGAGGCGACGGGGCTAAGTCGCGGCACTGTGGCGAACGTGAGCAAGGGGCGCGACGCCTACACGTCCGAGGTGGCGACACGCATGCGCCGCCAGGAGCGCGACAAGCTGACCTTCATCATGGACGGCATCCTGGACTCGATCGACGATCAGGACATCCAAGCCGCGACGCTGGCGCAGAAGGGCGTGGTGTACGGCATCTTCAACGACAAGCGTGACGCCATCGAACTCGACCCATCCGACACGCCGGAGCGCAAGTACACGGACGAAGAGCTGCTGCGCGAGATCAACAGAGAGAACGAGAACCTGGCGCAATATGCCGAGACCTTGGCGGGGTATTCCGACATGGAGGAGGCTCAGATAGAGTCGCCGGCGCAGGAGGATGACGGTTCCTGACGTTCACGGCCTGCTTGACAGTGCCCCCGCGCCGTGGGCAAGGTTGTGACGTTGCCTCCAGCAACCGAAGTTGCCATCAGCGGTGTTGTGCGGTGTGGCGGAACGGCGACTTCAACCCTCTGCCGGGAGGGGTGCAGAGCGCACCTAGACCCCTCCCGGCCCTCACTTTACCTACGCGGCAATACGGCGAGAGGAACGCCCCTTGTTCCAACACTCCACCACGAGGCGGTAGGAGATGGTCGCCCGTGAGTTATCCCCCGCGCCATACAGCCCCGAGGATGCCGCGCCGATGATCTTAGAGATCCAAGTCGCCGCCGTGCCGGATTTGCGCAGCTTAGCCGCGAGGACGGATGGAGTGGCCTCCTCGCCGTGCAAGTGCAGGAACCGTGCAACCCCCTCAATGAGCGGCCCCTCCCACGACTCAGGCGCTGAGTCCCAGGCTTCCTTGATGGTGTCGAGCGCCCGACCGAGTACCGCCGGACCCCGTATCTCGGCGATGCGCAGGAGCGTGGCTACGGCTCTGATCTCCCTGGTCTTGTGACGCCCTACGGCCAAGCCACGGTCGCCTAGAACCCTCTCGACATCGACGTACGGACTCAGTCCCGCGGTCACGCCGACCTTGTACTGCTCCAGTGGCTTAGGCTTGCGGCTTTCGCGGTTTTTTATCAGGAAAAGCTGGGCCTGTTCCTCCCGGTTAATCCCCCGGTGGACCTCGGCTTCCATCTCTGTGAGCCCCGCCTTCGCCGCGGCCAGTGCTCGGTGCATGCCGTCCACGATGGATAGCGCCCCGTTGTAGTCGGCGAGAACGAGAGACCCCGCGGCGTTGGGCATGAAGTTCGCCGCCATGCTGTTCACCCTTCTGATGTTGACCTCGCGCTGCGCGTCCTCGTGGACGATCAGGTCGGCCAGCACGACCTTTACGCCGTAGTCGATGTGGTGGTCCCGTATCGTATAGTTAATATTGTTTGCCATTGTGTTGCCTCCTCCGGTTATGGCCCGCGGTGGGGCCGGGTTTATCGGTCAGTCTTTAAGTCCTAGTTCACCTACCCGTCGGATGATGTCGAGACAGCCCTCCGGGTCTTTCTTGATTTGGTCCGTAGTGAAGACGAGCGGCGTGTAGCCGTTGAGCGCGCACAGATTCACCTTCAGCGCATCTCGGGCGATGCCGGCACCGCGGGCGTGAGCCCCACCACTATAGGTACCGCCGTGGATCTCGATAGCTATGCGTAGCCTCGGATGCACAATGTCCCAACGGTGCTTGGTGTGGGGTTTGTTGAGCACCACCTCACGCTCAAAGCCGTCTAGGCCGCGGGCCTTGAGGTAGTTAGCGAAACCCTGGGCGGCGTCGGCCTTACCCCCGGACGGCTTAGGCATAGAGCGCCCCTGGCACATGGACGCACTTGTCGCAGCGGTGAGCGGGGCACCGCAGGGCCTCCCGCTCCTCGGCGCACCGACGGCAATCCCCGACGTACTCCAGCAGGCCCTCCTCGAGGCTCTGGACCTCCGCTTCAAGGCCGTCGATCTCTTGATTTAGGTCGCGCTCGCACTGCTGGTAGCCCTCCTCCTCGCCATCCTCACGACCCTTCGTGTAGCCTTCGTCGAACGCAGCCTGCTCTTTCTCTGTTCGTTTGTCACTCACCGAAAAGCCTCCTCTGCATGGGGCACTTCTTCCAGGTGTGCCCGTCCTGGTTGCACAGCGAGCACTGGGTTGTGCTCGTATCCTCTCGTCGCAGGTCGTCCGACACCTGGTTATGCAGGACGGAGATGGCGAACTCCCCCATTGAGATACCGCGCTTAGCTGCGGCACGCTGCACGGCCCGGTAGACCTGCGGGTTTAGGTCGATTCGCAGCTGAGCCATTACTCATGCGCTCCCTGGGGCGTGATGCCGTCGATGGCAGGCTGCACACAGAATTTCGGCGTTCGCTGTGCTGTCCTCCCCACCACGCGCTCGATGTTGTCTGTGATGCAACTGAAGCGTACCTGGTCTACCGCAGCGTTCACACCGCCATCCGGCACGGTCCAGTGCATCGAGTTCCCATTGCTGTCGGTGAGATAGATTGTGTACATGCTCTGCCTTCCATTGTGGTAGGCACTCGAAGACCACAGCCTCGATCATGCCCGCGTCGGTGTCCCCGTTGGTGATTCTCGCGATCCATAGCGTCTCGCGGAGTTGTTGCTCTAGCTCCCACGGCAACTTCCAGTCGGCATGGAACGTGGTCCAGCCGGATTTCCTACTCATCGTACATACCACGCCGGATGTCGTCCTTGAGCATGAGGCGGCGCATCTTGCTGTAGAACCGCCGGTACCACTTGTTGTTTGGCGGATGGCGGTGCCAGTTCCGGCGACGCCAATGAGACAACATGTCGTCCTTTGCGGCCTTCTTCATCACGGGTTCACCCATGTCGCCTCCGTGTAGCGCGGCTTAGGCATCTTGGCGCAGCGCGGCGGGGGTCGGGGTGCCGAGTTTGCCCTGGTATGGGCGCAGTGGGTGCAGCGAGCAGCCGGTGATGTCGCAATTCCCCACCCGCCACTGCCAGCACGGGTCGGCGTCGCACCCTTGGCACTCGTAGCACTTCCCTCTGATCGCCAGGGACCGCGACCGGGGATTCGCCGCTGCTTTCTGGATGGGGTCCAGCACCACGGCTCCTTGCCTCAATTCGGACAGTTTTTTCATATCTACCGAGCTTTTATCGTTGGATTCCACTTAATTAGCCTCCGTGTAGCGCGGGTCCATGACCGCGCAGCCTAGTATGCCGGTGCCACTCACGCGCTGGACCACGCCACCGACAGCCCGAGCACCGCCCCGCACGCAGCCGCCACGAAGGACCACATAGCCATGCGCCAGCGATGCACTCGCAGGGCCGCGTCCACCGCCGCCTCTAACCACGCCAACTCTTGTTCTGTTAAGTCCCTTGCCATGTGGTCCTCCCCGCCGTTAGGCGTCATGGTGCCCATCGTAGTCCGTATAACGCGGGTCCAGCAGGTTGTCGGTGTACATGGTGAGCGCGGGAATCACGGTCCCCTCGTACGTGATGCCGTTCTGCCACGTCCTGCCGTAACCGCAGTAGCAGGCGAAGGCGTGCGAGGCCGCGCGGATGTCGGCCTTGGGGAACTCCAGGTAGGCGTCGTTGGTAGCCCACCTATGGCCGTCCGTGCGATGCAGGGACACGATGCCGCGGTTCTCACACAGGGGGCAGTCGGGCAGCCTCTCGCCGCACGGCGCACCGCTGGCGCTACGAGCTTCCTTCAGGCGTTGGTGTATCGTGCCAAACTGGGGGAATCTGCGGGATTCCTTGGGCGTGCCGGGCGCGAAGTCCTGATCTAGGTGCGCTTTCATGGCAGCGATGACCTCGGGCAGTGTCCATTCTCGCCGGAGCCCCTGGTACCAATCCTCACGGCGTTGGACGTTAGTCGAGTGGTCTTCGTTTAGATTGTAGTGCTTTAAGAGTCGATTAAACGCTTCGTCGAAACCTGACTTAATCATCGTCGGGCTCCCAGCGCTTCGCTAATTCTGTGTAAGCCCTTTGCGCCGAGGGCCACTTTTCTTGGAGTGCGCAGAGTACTGCGTATACGGGTTCGAGCTTCGCGGAAATCAGATCCTCGGCGTGCCTAAGGCCTGAGCGCTTGAGCGCATCGGCTATTGCCGCACCATCGTATTGGGCTTGTAGGCACGCGCTGAGGCGCAGCCGGGCCGAGTCGCTGTCGCCGCCTAGGGCTCGGTCAACACGACACAACTCACAGTTGCACCCCGAAGTAGACCTACCGAGCGGTTTACTGTTTGTCTCGCGGTCCGTCATACCCCCAACCCCTCTTTGAGTTTGTCGAAGGCCCGCACGTACGGGGCTACCGCGAAGGCGATTCCTCGCCTAGTGGCGCAATCGGAGCATAAATGTGGGCAGTATTCGTCCCCATGCCCAGACCGCGACGCCGACGTGATTGCATCGCACAGTTCCAGCGCGGCGGCGAGCACGGGCCGCAATCGCTCGTCAAGTTCGGCATGAGGACGGCCCACACGCCAACTCCCCCTCTGCTTTGTCAGTAGGGCTTCGGCCCACACCTTAGCGTCATCTTCGCGGCTCATGGCGTCTCCTCCTGCTCAGCCCTCACCAAGAGGACGGCTTTGCGTCTCCGTCCGCTAATTATGTCGCTCGCGTGCTGCTGGCCCACACCGAAACGGCGACCAAGCTCCGTCTTGGTTAGGGGTGTAGTGCGGTAGAGTTCGCGCATCTCTCGCACCTGGTCATCGGACACTCGGGTGTTGGGGTGCTTGTCCCCGACCAGCGGCAGCTTGAGGCCTGTGCTGACGGCGTGCCTGATATTCTCCCCCGCAGAACACCACTCCAGGTTGCCTACGCGGTTATTGGTCTTCACCCCGTCCTCATGATTGCACTGCGCGCTGGGGGACGGCGGTTCGCCCACGAACGAGACGAGCACCAGCCGGTGCACCTGGAACTCCCGCTGCACCCCATCGCGCCGAAGCCCCACCCTGCTGTAGCCCCTAGTGACTCGCTGCTTCATCGCACGCCCCGGAGATACGGAGCCACTCGGGCGGGGGCTGCTGGGATGCCTCCTGACGTGCCCGTGGTCGCTCACCTGGTACGACCCCTCATAACCGACGACATCTCGCCATTGCTCACTCTGCATTCTTAGCCTCCTCCTGCTCGGCGCGGACCAGGAGAACCCCCCTGTTGACGGCGTCGTATATCTCGTCGGCAAACGTCACATTCTCGATCACTACCGTCCCGCTCCCCCCGGTGGTCCCTGTTACGACCGTAGCGGGGAACTCCTTTGTGCGGCTGTAGTCTATTCCGAGATGCACGCCTTCCGACGCCATCTGGTCGATGAGCTGCATCATGCCGTTGCCTGTGTGGAAGTGGCCGACCGCGAACGTCAAGACATCCTCGCAGCGGTAAGCGTCCACTTTTGTGGCGAGCGCGCTGATGGTGTCGGGGAATACGTCGAGCACACGAGCATTAAGGCCGACAGCGAGCATCGCGATGCACTGCTCGCGCGGCGACATCGTCTCGTACTTCTCGTAGGCTTCGCGGGCCTTCATCCGAACACCCCACTACCCCAGAGCATGAAGACTACTAACACCTTCGCAATGAGCTGGGGTGGGCCGTAGGTCCGCGGAACCACAGGCTGCCCCCACTGCGACCATAGGATGCCCAGGTCCACGCTAATGAGCGCAACCCACGCCATTGCCCACAAAGTCTCGCGGTCCATCATCCCGTCACCGCCTTGAACACCACCACCATCAGCAGCACGCATGCCGCGGACAGCACGACGGCGATCACGGCCAGCCCCCTGCCGGCACCGCGGAAGATCAGGTCGTCCGGCTCAAGCTGCGTGGTCCGGCGGTCCTTGTCACGATCAGTCATGGCGACACCGCCTGTAGTACCGTCGGTCCAGCGTCGCGACCCTGGGTACCGGCCCAAATTATTATCCTTGTTCATTTTTTCGTATCCTCCAGTCCCTTTACCTGCTTATCGAAGGCCGCGAGCGTCGCACGCAGGTCGTCTTCATCGCCTTGGTGGTTCAGCATCTGTTCGTAGCGGTCGCGCAGGTCTAACGCGCGCTCGAACACATGGGCGAGCGTCCATATCTCATCCATGCCGATGGTCTCGCGCCACCCCTGGTTTTTATCGAACCACGCACACGCGAGTCTCTCTGCGTGTGTCCAGCCCGCAGGATTGAACGACCTACCCACCTTGGAGATACTCACTGGCGCTCCATCTTTAAGACTCGGCAGTGACGACAGTCAGTCACTTTTACTCGCCACCAAGGGACGCCCAACACGACCACACCTCCGTGCTCCGTGGACAGAACAGACCCGTGGTTGTGCCACTGGTGAAGTCCGATAGAGCACAGCATTCGATGCCGACATGCCTTCATAGCTACAGATAACTGCATGCGGTCACCTCCAGTCCTCTCACGAGGTTATCAAAAGCCTTGATACTTGCGTTGAGTTCCATCTCGAAGTCGTCGCGCTCCGCTGCGTCTAGGTGCTCGACGAGCGAGCAGGCCCTCATGCGCAAGTCCATTGCGGCCGGGGCTATGGCGGCCATGTGTATGGCGTCGGCGCGTGTCACGGCGTCGTCGAGGCTCGTCGGCCCGATCACATTTAGTAGGTAGCCCGAGTACGCGGTGCCGAGCCCCAACACCCCGATCAGCCAGACTATCGGTTCGGTGTGGCCCTTGACCACGAAAGCCCAGGCAACGAAGGACACTGTTAAGACCCCCAGAGTCCAGCTGCATGTGGTCGCGACTGCCAGGCGGAACGGCGTCGCGTGCCCCCACCCAAACCGGCGGTCCTTGGTCCCTACCTCCCCCACCTTCCTCGGCCTACGGTCGGTCATGAGCCGTCACCCAGGGCCGCACGGACGGCGATGTGATCGACGATGTCCGCTTCGAGCTGACACCCGTCGCAAGCCCCGGCTTTGGCGTGGTTGCGGTGGTCCACCACCTCACAGTTGCAGTCGATCCAGTGAGCGGCGCGGTTGAGCAGCGCCCGCGCGGCGGCACGGTCCCGGATCAGCGCCACGGCCTCTCTATGGATGGCTCGTGTCATCCCGGTGCCACCGGCCCTCTGCACCTCGGATAGTACACGCCCCAGGAAACCGTAGGCTTCTTCCATCACTGCGTCGTCCGTCTCGGCCTCGCTCGGCCTACGGTCGGTTGTATCGTCTGTCATCGTCTGCACCTCCAGTGCTGTCCCGCGCGGGCGGGGGTCTAGTCTGCCGTCCCGAACGAGACTCGCTCGCTGTAGTACCCGTTGGACGCCCCGTACCACCGGACAGTGACGGAGCCCTTGATCGTCGCGAGGTTGTAGAACGTCCACGTCCCGGACTCGCTCGCCTTGTCGTCTTCATGGCTATCCTCGACGGCGATAAGGATGGGGGTGTCCAGGAGGTCGTCCAGGTCACCGCAGATGTCTTGAATCTCGACCCGTTCGCAGCAGTCCTGGTGGTGCTGCATAACATGGTCGGTGCCGTCGCTGTCGGTGAAGGTGAGGCGGTCGTCCCCCTCCCTCATCACCGCGGTCAGTGTCTTGCCTCTCAGGTCTTCAAATTCCATCGTCAGCCTCCAGTGCTGCGGTCATACGGGTGGCCTACCCACCCTCGGTTGAAGGGTTGGGGGTATAGCAATCAACTACAAACCACCTCTGATTTACGGTTTACCACTACTGTTCCATGCCTAGCTGCGCCACCCGGTTTTCGTTGCCGGTGCCGTAACCCGAGGGGGAGGATCTAGGCTCCCATGCTCGCGGTGTAGATCGTTTTGCCTGCCGCCTGTCTACAAGGTTCGGCTTGCCAGGTGTCGGCCGCCCACAGGTACCTGGCGCACGTACTTCGGCGCTGCCGCGATTTCTGCGACCACCGAGATCATCCGAGATGTGTTTTTGATTAGACTCAACGTACACATACGCGGACCCTACAGCAGCGGGACGGTACGTGTCAAGAGCGGCGGACAAAGGAAGGCCCTCAAGGGTATGTGTACATTGACTCCGGGGAGGGTCGCCGAACCTTGAGGGCCAGTGGTTCCTCAGAGAGCGGGAACTGGTGAGATCATCGCGCATTCGACCCGTCCTTGTCAAGCGCCGCAGCTTCACTCATCGTTATTCTCCATTTGTAGCGCGAGTCTGCGCTGCAGGCATGCAACGTGCCACGCCAGGTCAATCACAGCGTTCATGCTGTGGATGGTCTGCGTCAAGGGTTGCCCATCCGTGTCGAAGTGGTCAACCACCACGGTGAGCCCTTTGAGTTCGCCGCGCCGAGCGATCTCGTTGACGAAATCAAGGGTTTCTTTGATGGTTTTACGGTCATGGGATAGCGGGGTGATACCGCTCATGTCGTCTCCTCGGGTGTGTCAAGCGCCGCGGCTTCATGGAGCACTGCCTGTAGTAACACGAAGGCATCAAACTCGTCCCAGTCCGCGACGTCGCCGTTGAGGTGGAAGCCAGCGACCCCTTCGCTATCTTGGCGTATGGCGTCGATGTCGCGCAGCAACTCGCGCAGCCGCGCGTTTTCGGTCTGGGTGTCGTCACGCCCCTGGACCAGGCTCAGGACGGCATGGTAGCGCTCGTCCCGGTCCGGCCAGTCCGTCATCACGGCGGCCTGTGTCTCTTGGGCCTCGGTCGGGGCTCTCTTGTTTGCGTCGTCGCTCATATCTCCTCCTGCGCCGGCCACCATGTCGCGGCCTGGCGTCCTGTCACTCGGCACTTGCGCGGCTCCCCCTTCCTCACCCCACGGCACTCAGGCAGCCGCTTGTGGAGCCACTCGTAGGCCGCGCGGTCGAGGTCGAACTCGGCCAACTCACGGCACGTGTACCCCGGCCACCGTTGCACCAGCCATTCGGCCTGGCGTACTTGCGCCGCGGCCTTGCCGGTCCTGGTCACATGCACGGCTGCGGCCTTGGAAGTGTCGGGATCCACGGCCCGCGCCCGCGCCTTCGCGGCGTCGAACAGCGGCCCATCGCTGCGGCTTGCGATACCTTCGCGGCTCATCGGTTCTCCCTCCAAAACCAGACACAGACGCCGATAATCAGCGCCCAGGACAGGATGTGGTGTAGCCATGGCTGTTGCATCAACGGCTCCACCACGCCGGTTTGCGTGCGTCCGGCATGCCACGCAGTTCCATTTCCTTCAGCCAGTTGGCGCGCATATCCGCACGCAACCCCTCGGTTTGTGCGCGGAGTCTCTGCCAACGCCACATCATCTGCCCACGCTCGTCCTGCAGTGCGTTAGCGTCCTTCGTTTTTGCGGGCTGTTGCATCACTCGGCCTCCTGGCAGGACTTCTCGCACTGGTAGATGCGCTTCGCGTCCTCGGCGCACTTGATCCAGCAGTCCGCACGGTTGTCGAGGCGGGTGCGACGGCGCGTACACTCGTTGATGCAGTACGTCGCCTTGGACATGGGGTCATCGAGCACGGTCCATGTGTCCGTCTCGTTACACACATAGTCGGCTCCCCACGCGCCTGATCGCACCATCTCACACCTCGCCTCTACTGCCGGCGCTGCGGTCGCGGTCACGAGGCACAGAGCTAGAGTTGTCAGTACCGCGCGGCTAGTCATCGTTCTTGCCTCCAGGCTCGCCACTGAGACGGGCGATCAGTTGGTCGTGCTGTTGAACCGGCACGCAGGTGTCGCACGTTGGCGGTCCGCAGCCACCAGGGCACGCGACGACATGCGACCATGTCCCCATCGCAGCCCGCAGCCGCATGGCGTCCGCGATGACTTCGACCAGTGCCTTGCGCACTTCAGAGGGGACAACGAAACTATTCCACGGCCCAATCAGCTTACAGTCGTCCATCACGTGTCCCGCGATCTCACGGGCGCGGGCTTCGATTATCTTGTCGTTCATGCTTCGTCCCCTATGCCGCGAGTACAGAACGAGCACGGCGACCTTGTCTTCGTTCTTCGCCGCTTCGAGTAGGTACTCCTGGTACATCTCGTCGTACTCGTCTTTCCAGTGCCGCACCTTCTCGTCCGCCGATGCAGCGCCGAGGTCGTAGGAGGCCTTTAGCACCGGCTCGACCTCTGCCACGAATGTGCAGAATTCGCAGTCGCCATGCTCACGTGATTCGCACTCGCACTCGGGGTGGCACGTCGTCTCTGCAATGTAGTTTTCCGCCAGCGCCCGCAGTATCTGCGCGCGGTCTTTCGTCGCCCTAGCCTTTGCCATGGTTCTCGCCCTCACCATCCGCCAGGATGGATTCCGCCGCGAGCAGCATCCTGTGCGCCTCGCGTATGCCGTCCGCGATGTCTGCCGCAAGCTTCGGAGCAATTGCTGGCGTACCCCACTTGGCTGCAATATCGGTCGCTACGGATTGGATTATGATCTCCCGAGTATCGCCCATCGCTTCTCCTTCGCGGCCGCTTCGTTGGCGAACCGAACTACCTGGCCAAGCCGACCCGGGTCGGTTGTCACCACGATCAGCATCAGCGTTCCCGGGGTCACACCCGGCCCCTGCTCGAAATCGCAACCGGCGTCGGTCAGGTGCCTCGTGAACAGTTCGAGCTTCCAGGCATCGATCGCAATCCCAACTCTTTTCGGTTCAGTCGTTGTCATGGTTGTCCTCCGTCGGCTTCCAGTGCGTCGGTGTGTAGTAGACGTACATGCTCCGGTCCTTGAGCCACCACAGGTTGCGGTCGAACACCAAGCGTTGTTCGTTGCGGCATCCGGCGCGGTCGTCGATCTTCGTTTCAACCGCTACCCCGGTCGGTGGCTTGCGGGTTTCTGTCTCTATCCAGTGCGGCATCACGACTCTCCCTCCGGGCCGGGCCGCGAGATGGCATCGCACTCACGCATCATCAAGCACAATGGCTTTTCGCAGCCCTCGTCCTGGCAAAACGATGCAATGTTGTCGATGTCCGCGAGACGGAGTTCCATTCGCGTGAGTAGATCTCGCAGCCGCGCGTTCTCTGCCGCGAGAGTGTCGCGCTCCTGCCTGTACCTATCACGGTCGAATATGGGGCCGAGCACCGCATCCGTTGCTTGCATGCCGTTCTGCGATGCCGCGACGATGGTGCGTATTACGCGCGCCTCTCGCTCTTGCTCGCGCGTGGGTACTTCGGCCTCGGTGGGCTCTCTCTTGTCGGTGGGGTCACTCATAGCCAGCCCTCACATTCGCGGCACCGCAGGCCCGGACAGCCTGCCGGCGCATCGCATTGGCAGTGGCGCACGTCCGAGAACGCCAGCCGCACGGTGGCGCGCGGCCGCTCGTGGACGGTGGTCCCGAGCCGTGGTCGCGGGTCTTCGTACGGGTCTTCGCGGGTCAGGCCGTCATACTCGGTGGTCGGCGCGGGCTTCTCACACTGCTTCATCGGTGTACCCCCGGTCGGCCATCCACTTATCCCAGCAGTCGCGGTGTCCGAGCATTAGGGGGTAGCGGAGGATGCGCCCAAGCCCATCCTGCGCCAGACCGACGCTAGCGTACGAGCTTGAAGGGGGTGTGTCCCCACACTGACGGCAGCGGATGTAGAATCCCGGCTCATACCGCCTGTCGTGAATGCGGAACATCTTCGAGTGTCCGTCCACCGTGGCGTGGTAGATGTAGCTCTCGCCCCCGCCCGCGGTTACTTCAAAAATCTCGAACGGGATGTCCAGCTCACCCTCGGCTCGCGGCTCCTGGGCCTGTTTCGTGATGTCTTCGTGTCCTTGTGCGTATTCAGTCACACCTCTACCTCCACGCGTACTACTCGGATTTCTTTTTGGGGTTCCTTCTCGGCGAAATACTTCCCCTCGGGGCCGCACCTATCGGACCACCACCACCCCAGGCATCGCTCGGTGTAGGGACTTAGGCCCTCGCTTGGCCATCGCTCAAGTCCGCTGACAGGGTCGATGACCAGGCGCTGCTTCCGCATGCATCGGGGTAGGTCCACCGCGCCCATGTATGGCGTGTGCTTCGGGATCCATGGAACCCGGCAGTAGTGACGGCAGTCTTTACATACTCTCGGTTGGCTCATTGTCGTTGCCCTCCAGGCGTTTGTTGAATGTCTCGAGTGCGGCGTCGGCTCGTGCGGCGAACCAAGACGCCTCCATTTGGTCATCAAAGCGGCGTGCCCCGCGCGACACGGTGGTATGCACGCGGCCCAGCACCGCGCCGACCCGTGCCAGCGTCCAGCCGCGCTGGCGCAGCAGCCACATAGCCATGGCGCGGGCGTCGGTGGCTCTGCGGGCCGTGGATTCGCCGGCGACGATGCGCGGGTTCAGGTCCGCGACCTCTGCGGCGACGGCAATGGCGGCTTGCGCTGTGTCGTAGTCGGACATCACTGTGATTCTCCCAGGCTTGCTGTGGTGTCGAGGGTTATTCCCAGTTTCCAGACGAATTGCCGCACATCGAAGCCGAGTCCGCGCTTGGTATATTTCTCGTTCCAGTAGGCGCGGAACTGTGCGACTGGACTGCGTGGGTCGGCTTCGTCAATCCTGACCTTAGCTCGCCGGGGGTCATGGACTCCCTCTGCAATGGCATCTTGCCAGCGGATGTCCTGCAACAGCTCGACACCGATCGCAGTGATGCGGACGTGGGTGCGGACGAACTCAGGTGGTAGGCTCTCTGCCGACTCCCAGGTGTCCTTGTCTCGGTAGCGGGGGTTGTCGTCAGCATAATAGAGGCACCGTCGTGGCTGCGTCAGATACTCGTCCAGTGTTGGCAGGCCAGACTTCTCTGCGATGCGCCACGCTTCCTTCACCGGGATCACGTCCCCCACCTTGCCAAAGGGGCAGTGCCGCGCGATTCTGTCAGGGGAGCCACACTTCTTGCCCCAGACGAGCCCGAACCCGCCGCCAGCCTCGTACATTCTCGGCTGCGGATTCATCAGTACCCGGTGCTCGGTCTTGCGGCCCTCGCGCACGGCCAGTGCCGCCCAGTCGGGGAGGATTAGCGCGCGGCTCATTCGTACTTCCAGCCCTGCCCAATGGCGACGTGGATGGCGAGCGCGCGGGCGTTGTCCATCACTTCGGCTGCGGTCATCGGCATCTCGTGCTCGTTGGCCTTGGCAGTGATGTCGGCAATCCAGAGGTCGATCTCGGCGGACAGCCGCGCCCGGTTGCCCTGCTTGGCCCCCGCAGCCTCGCGGTACCCCGGAATCGGCTCCTGTGAGCCCTGTGGCGGCCCCTGCTGGCCTGTGAGCGCCGGATGCGGGGGTTCGTCCGTCTGGGACGCTGCGGGCGCTGACGGCGTCTTAGGGCCTCGTGGGGCTAGGACCACGGAACCGTTGGCGCGGCTGGCGCTCCAGTATTCGTTGCCGTCGGCGTGGTGCCACGGGTCCCACTCGGTCTTGACGATGGCGTCGAAGGCGTCTCCGGGGGCGATGTCGTTCTTCGGTTCGGTGTTCACCTTGAGCCGCTGGCCGTCGGTGCACAGCAGGAACCAGGACATCATGGCTTTCGCGGGTATGCCGCGTTCGGGTTTGGCTTTCTGGTTGTAGGGCTGTGAGCCCACCACTTCTGCTACGGTTACATTCATTGTTGTTTTTCCTCCATATCGGCGCGGTATGCGTCGCCGCAGGCCCGGCAAAGCGAGTTCGGCAGGCCGTTAGCGCCGCAATCGACGGGGTTTAGGCAGTCCCCGGCTTCCAACTCCGCCAGCTCATCGTATGCGGCATGGGCTGCGGGTGTCTCCCCGGCACGACGGGCGTCGCGGTACTTGCGTGCCACCCCCTGCCAGGCCCAGACGCGGGTGATTTGGTCGGCTAACTCCTGACATAGCGCGGCAATATCTGCGTTGTGCCGCGCCAGGAGCGACGCGATTTCGGGGAGCAGGTCTTCCTTTGGCCGCGTTTCGTCGGTGATGCCCGACACGATCAGGTTGTAGGCGTGCCGTCGCTCCTGGTCGGTGGGTGCCCCTCTTTTCTTACCTTGGTGTTTCATTGTTGCCTCCAGGCTTGTGCGACTATGCGCACACTACTCTGTGTCTGTCAATTTGCGTACGAAGCCTTTGACCGCGTTCACCCGTGCCGCAAACAGGGGATCGCGAGTTACGGCGTCACGGGCGTTGCGCTCGCCGCGTAGCGTGGATGTGTGGTTGCGTTTGAGCGCGCGGCCTATGTCGGACCACCCCATGCCCAGTTCATGGTGCGCGACGAGGTAGACGGTATTGCGCACGCGCACGACAGCGGCGGTGCGTTCCTGCGAGTACACAAGTCCCGGTTCGCACTGCCAGATATGCGCGGCATAGCGCACCACCTCGTGGATCAGGTCGCCCCGATCGGCGGTGTTGATCGCTTCACACTCGGGTCTTTCGGCGGCAATGCGGCGGGCCCTCGCGGTGCCGTAATGGGTGGCCAGCGCGGTCCCAGCCCCGAACATGCGGTTAGCCAACTGCTGGTCGGTTTCTTGGTATGGATATTCGGTCATGGCTCTATTCCGTTGGATGACGATCGTCGTTGCGGTGTCGGTTGCGGCAGATTGAGCACGGCGCGTAGTATTCACCGGCCAGCCAGTCGGTGGCGTCAGCGTGGGCGCGCGGCCCTACGCGCGTAGTTAGCAGCGCGACAATGACGTGCGATGCTTGCGCGATGATCGCGGCATCGCTGGGCCTACTAACAGCACCGCTCCCGTGACAACCTACACACGACCCCCTCTCGGGGATTTGCCCCCGGCCCTTGCATTCGGGGCATTCGCGGGCCTTCACCGTACCACCACTACTTGGAAGTGGTCCTTAATGAACTTCCGGGCTTTTTGCTCGTTGGACAATCCCGAGGCCGGTCGCACTCCGCAGCTGCATTGCTTGTCGTCCCACCATGGGCAGATGGGGGTATGGTCCTTGTCCGTTTTCGGCTTGTCTTTCGTGTTTTCGTCCATGGTCGTAGCCTCCATTTACTTCACCCCGTGTATCTGCTGAGCCAGATAGAAGAGACGATCCAGGACTCGATCCTGGAACTCTCGTGTATGGTCCCCGATGCACTCATGCGCGTGCAGGTGCTCCTCGAACAGCGTCGAAGCGACGAACGCCGGCCCCTTGTCGATACAGAGTTGCGACAGCAGGATCTCGCCATTCCTCACCAGCCCCCACCGTTGGCCCATGGCCTTGATGAGCTTGAACCCGTCGCGTTTCAGCTCCGCACCGACCAGCGCCAGCAGCTCCAAGGCTTCTGCTATCACCGCCTCATCCGCATCCGACCCCCTGACCACCTCGAACTGATCCTGTTCCGGCCGGTTCTTCTTCCACAGCGCAATCGCCGATTTGTTCAGCCGGGCATCGTGCAGCTTCGACGACACCACCGACGAAAACAGCTCGCTAGGCGTGTCGCCGTTGTCGAAATCGAGGAGCGGCTCTAGGTACCCCTGCGGAGCCAGCAGGATACGCTCTATCATGTCGCGATCACCGAGATCCTCGACCACCGCCTCCACGATCGCCCCCTTCCAATAGAAATCGTACTTGAGCGTACGGTCTTCAGTCAGCTCCAGGGTTTTTCCGATGATGTTGTACGTGAACGTGGTCCTGACGCTCAGGTCGCACGCCCTCACCCGCCGGTAGAAAATCGAGGTGGACTCGCCCTCATTGAACGCCACCACGGGTGTAACCGCCTTGGGCTCGCGCTCGATGAATATCTGATTACGCGCCTCGTACGCCTCTAGTATCCCGTCACCTCGAACGGCTAGGACGGTGCCGTGCGCGTCGTCCTGCTCAAGGCCCACCGTACCGCTCTCGTCCAGAGCATTTGAGTACAGCTCCCGGTATGCCTGCCAAGGCTTCCAGTCCTTGCCTAAGTCCGTGGTGAACGGCAGCTCAACCTCGTTGACCCCGTCGCCCATGATGACCCGCTCGAACTTCTCGCCACGGAACTCCATCGGCTTCCGTGTGAACTCCTGCCACACACAACCCGAGTAAATCCGCACCTCGTGCCCCGTCCGTAGTAGCGTCGCGATTGCGAACTTGAGCCCGGTGCCGAAGTAGCCGATGGGGTTGTCAGCCGTCTTCACCGACACGCCCATAACGCTGATGGCCTGAAGATCAATCTCTTCCTCGTTGCCGAAATACACCCACGGTTTCATAGTGATCCCTCGCGGATGACGTTATTGTTAGATCTCATGGTCGTAGCCTCCAGTTGCGCATAAATGCACGCAGTAGTCAGTCAGTTCACCGGGGTCACAAAACCGCTCGCACTCGTATTGCTCAACACGGGCAAGCCCGTAGGGAGCGGCGGCGTTAATCACGATACCGGCAGCGATGGTGAGGATGGTCACGGCTATGATGTCACGAATCATGGCCGCGCCCCTCGCCGTCGGTGAACACGTGGGCATAGTCGCCGCTGGGCAGGCACCCCGTCCACATCTCGTGCCCGTAGGTGTCCCACTCAAACTTGTGTGCGAGCGCTTCAGCGGCGGCACGGTGATTCTCGGCGGATGCCCACGGACGGCCCTCGCCTTTGCCGTCACTCAGGCCGTCACAGCCAAGGGTGATGGACCCTGCGGCGGCGGTTGCCTTGATCCGCGCGGGCCTACAGTTAGTCGGGGCTAGGAACTTTGTCTGGATTGCTTGCAATGTCTTTTTCTCCATTCGCGGCTCGGTCTAGCCGTGCCAACGCGGCAACGCACCCCCGTAGTGGCGGATGCGCTGCGACGTGGGCGCTACTCACCGGTGGGCATCTCGCAGCGGTGGCAGTAGTTCTGCCCCTGTAGCTTGTCCTCGAGTTCAGCGATCCGCGCGGCCTGCTCGGCTATCACGGCATCAGCCTCGATGTTGCGGGCCAGTAGTGCGGGGGCGTCGATAATTAGGTTGTGGTTGGCTCGCCCCTCATCGCCAGGCACGAGGTCTGCGCGGCAGTCGGCCACCTGCGCACCCTTGCCGCCGTAGATCATGGGCCCCGGTCGCATGCCTACGTACCACGGCGCGGCGGTATGCCCCTCGTACTTCGTGCGGTCTATCGGTTGTAGTGTTTTCATAGTCCGTTGTCTCCTAGCGCCGGCGGTATCCCCGTCCGACTGATACCCACACTGAAAGACTGTGCGTGGATACGCAAGCGCAATCGACCCTACATGCGGCATTGCACGTAAAATAATTGTCAGATACGCACACGGCCTACCGAGCACGGCACCACGTCGGCAGTACGCCAGAACCGACGGCCCTTCCTTATACGCACCCAGCCCCATGCCCTAGACCCACGGCACCGCCACGCCTGACCCGCACGGTCCCCCGTTACCCACATTCCCACAGAACACACGCCACCACCGCTCCACGCATGCCCCAGGCACCGCCCCACATAGTCCCGCCACTGCATCGAGCGCAGACAAAAAGAGAGAGAAGCTCAAGCAAGCCATCCATCTCGACAAGCTAGAAAAGCCAATAGAATCAACGATATGAGAGAAGCGAAACACCCCCTCACCCGCCTTGAATATATGTACAGAGCAGCCTTTGGAGCCGGGTTGAAGAAGACGCGTGATACAGGGAATACGGCACCTAAAGCGGGGTGTCACAGGTGCTGGCAAGCCGTCTTGACAGCAGTGAATGAAGAGGTGTAGAGTGCCTGCGAGCTGGCAAGCCAGCACGGAGGTTTAGGATGGAGATTTTGGCTGCTTTGTGTTTCGGGTGCCTGGTTGGGGCATTGGTTACTGCGTTGGCGTTGATGCCGTGAAGAAGGTGACGACCGAGACGGATGTGGAGAAACGCCTTCGCATAGAGAGGGAGGGGGGCGTGTTATGCCTGATCTGCGGCGACAGTCGCCAGGTCGCGCTCTTGTGTGACGACGAGGACGGGGTGCCGCACGGGTGTAGGGTGAAGTGCCCCTTGTGCGGCGACACCAGGTCGGCGGCAAACGAAGAGATGCGGCATTCGGTTCCCGTTTGGCGTAAGAGTGCGAATACAACGGACGCGGACGGTGGGTGAGGGCGATATGAAGAAGGTGACGTTGCGTGTGTCGGAGGAGGATTGGATGCGGTGGAAGGCCGCGGCGTTGGCTTCTGGGGAGACGTTACAGGGATGGGTGTTGGGCCGCGTGGACGCCGGGGTGAGCAGGAAGGCGGAGTTGTTGGAGGGCGTGACGCCAGCACCTGTGGTGTTGGCCGACGGTGTTGTGGTGAAGAGCACGAGCACCCTAGTTCCACCCTCCCAGCCCTACCCCCCGGAGAAGCTCCCCACCTTCCCGACCCCTGACCCGACGTCATTGCGGGCAGGGTGTCAGTGCCGGGTACCTGGGGTGCAGCGTGTCGTGCGCGGAGATCATCACGACAAGGAGTGTGGGTTGTATGAGTGAGAAGCTAGAGAATGCGTTGATGGAGTTGGCCGCGCAATTGGGGACGACGGTGGAGCACCTGTGGGGCGTGTTGGTCCGGCAGGCGCAGGTAGAGGGCGTGCTGGCTGTACTGACGCTGACCGCGATCGGTGCCGTGGGTTACGGTCTGTACCGCCTGACGAAGAAGTATTGGTGTAAGACCGGCCAGGGGGAGACCGAGGTGCTGCTCGTCGGCGCTTGGGTGCTGGGCGTGATCTTCGCCGCCATCCCCGCGGCCTTCGCGGTCCACACTCTCGCCACCAGCCTTGTGAACCCCGAATACTGGGCGCTACAGCGCATCCTGGGGCTGCTATGAGCACGGACCCGACGGTGTACCTGTGTAAGGACTGTGCCCACTACGAGGCCGTGGACGGGGATGAGCGCGGGATACTGGTGGAGCCGCACCACTACTGCTGGCGGCTAGGCCGGACGAGGCCGCCGAAGGTGGACCTAGTCACCGGCTGGGAAACCGACCAGCTAGTCCAACCCCTCGATTGCGGGGATCAACGGCGGCAGGAGTCCCGCGCGTCCGCGCAAAACGTGGTGCCTAAACACTGCGGCCCCGAGGGCTACTACCACTCCGCACGACCACGCCCCCGCCCCCGCGCGGACAAGCCGAAACTCTCGTCCGGGCCACTGGAACCAACTCTGGACACGCCGCCAATGGGGCACCTCCGGATGCCGAAAGGGCTGAGAGACAACAAATGAGCGATGACGTTTTGACAGATGTGCGAGGGGGTGGAGGGTGTTCGGCGTGCGTTCATTACTGCTTGAGCACCAAGCCGGGCTGGGGCCTGTGCGTGCAAGGGGGCCTCACGCGCCTGGCGGTCGAGGAGCGGTCTGTCGGTGCCGTGTGTGGTCCGGACAGGCGGCTATTCCAACAGTGGATGTCCCTCAATCGCGAGCACGGTGAGTACATGAAGGGTCCGGCGGTGTTCGCCGTAGTAATTGCGGTGCTGGCATTCAGCACCTTCGCGGCACTGGTGTGGCTATGAGCGACAAGTGCCGCGCCTGCGACGGAAACCGACGCATCTTCGTCCAACCACCTGACGGCGATAAGGAGGACGCACAATGCCCCTCATGCAGCAGGTCGCCGTGCGGGCCCATATCTCCGCCACCGGACGACCTGCCGACGTACGTGCGCATCACGCAGGGGTACGACTCCAGCGAATTCACCACCGCCCGAGTGCGGGTCGCACGCAAGGAGGGCGGCGTCACTGCACGCCGCGGCTGGTGGCTCTGGTGGCGTGGCGAAGGCGGCCAGGAAGACGGCCCCACGCTATGCGACACGCGGGACGCGCTCAACAACGCCCTCGACGCCGCGCTAGGCACACCCGACACAGACACGGAGGAACCAATGAGCGACGACACAACCACCCTCAATTGCAGCGACTGCCTACACTTCGTCCAGAATGAGCCCAACCCCGCACTATGCGCCCGCACCGGCATGACCGTCGGCTACGAGCGCTTTACGGAGGCATCGCAGCGGTGCAGCCCGGCAGGCAAGTTCTTCACCCACTTCTGCGCGCCAGACGCACCAACCACGCACTCAATCCCGGAGCCGGTGGGCTGGGAAATCAACTGCCCCGCCGGCCACGTCCCCTGGTACGAGGACCCCAAGCTCGGTGAAGCCCTCCTCGACGCCCTACGCAGCCTCACAGTCCTACTTGAGAAGGAGCGCACCCGATGAGTGACGAGAAGACCCCGATGAAGATCCTGCAATACTGGCACGACGAGCCCTGGCAACTGATGGACGGCACCGCACGGCAGATGACCGAAGCCGAAGCCCAATGGGTCCGCGACATGGTCCTGCTCGGCAGGATGTGCAAAAAGCAGCACCCCAACACTCTCCCCGATGCACCTGGGACATGTGTGGAGGTCGTTAGGCGCTACAACCGTTACGACGAGATGCTGGTGCTGCTCAAAGCCATGCACGGCCTCCTTAAGGGGGTCATCAACATCGACTGCGACGGAGGCAGCTACTACGCGGAGGAGTCGGACGACATCATGATCGCCAGAGCCGGGAAACTACTAGAGGAAGAACCGTCCGATGATTAGCAACGAAGCCCTGCTCGGCCTCACGTTCGGCTTCGGCGTCGTCTGGGCCGTCACATACCGCGCCATCTATCGTGCAATCGCGCACTGGTACGCACGGATGCACGGCCACTAGCGCGTGATACACGTTCCGGGGTACACTCACCCCCGTGATACGCGATCAGGTGGTGCATACACGCTGCACCGAACAAGAGAAGAACCGCTGGACCGCCGCGGCTGAGCTTCACGGCTCCCGCCTCGGCCCATTCTCGCGAAAAGCACTCGACGAAGCCATTTCCGGCACCGTCATACTCACCACCGTCGCCAGCGGTGAACAATCCGCCACCCAAGCTGCCCGCGAACTCAAAGCCATGTGCATCGAGGCTAGGAATCGGCTCAGCCTCGTCAAGGACAACTGCTGCAGCAACGGAAACGCCGAATACGCCGACGATATCGACTACGTCACCGCCGTTCTCGGCTCCATCAGCAACAAGCTCGGGTAATCACCCGCAAACCGGAGGAAAGAATCATGCCAATGGGCAAAAGTAGAAGTCCGCAGCGCCGAGACGTGCATTTCGGCAAACGCCGCATCATCGCAGCCAAAAAGGCCGAATTAGCCACCGAAATCACCGAAAACCTCGAATCGCGGCCAAAAAAGAAGGCCAAGAAAGCCAAAGCCACGAAAAAACCGAAAAACGGCGGTCTTCTAGCCTGAATTGAGCACTCCGGGCGACATCAACGCTGGCCGCGAGCAACTACTCGGCGAAGCGGCACAGGAGCACGCCAGGGCAGCCGCGGCGTCGCTCTCGCGCGCCCGCTCGCTCGAAAGGGAGTACAAACGCCGCAAGAACGAAGAAGCCATCCGCTTCTACATCCCCCACGACAAACAAGCCGAATTCCACGCCGATCCAGCCCGAATTCGCTGCGTACTTGGAGGGAACAGGTGTCTAGCCCCCTGGCAGAAGATACACGACCCCGTGACCAACCAGAGGATGCCAGTTTCGGAGATCACGGGCCCATTCCACGTCATCGCATACGACGGCGAGAAACTGGTGGTGGCGAAGGCCGAGAAGCCGTTCCCGAAGGAACTCGGGATGATGTACCGGGTCAGCCTTTCGGACGGACGGGATTTCCACGCCTCTGCGTCTCACCGAGTGCTTTGCGCCGACGGCGAGTATCGTGAGATTTCGCAACTCCAGCCCGGATTCGAGCTTTTCCGTCATCCGTCCAGTTCGGGCACCGGCCTGTCAGCTCATGCCGAAGATGATCGCCGTTCGACGGGAACCACTTCAGGTTCACCAGGCGGTTGTCTTTCTTATCTCCGTTCTTGTGGTGAACGACTTCGTCAGGCCGCAGGAAACGTCCTAGCGCCTCCTCCATTACCAGCCGGTGCTGCAGCACATACGGGTTCCCCTTTCGACGCCCCTTCGGGGCTTTTCGGGCCAGAACCGTCGGGTGATTCGGGGAGTACACACGGACGTAGCCGTCCTTGTCTATCACGACCCCACCATTCCAATTCGGGTGCCCGCCACCAGGGCGAGGCCCACGGGACTGAGACTGTATGCCGTGACGCAAGCACGCCTTCGACACGTTCTTGGTGGTCTGACCTAACTGTTCAGCTACTTCGCGGTGCTTCATTCCCATTTCCTCGATCCAGTACCGCATCTGTTCGACAGGCCAGTCTATCCGATTGTGAATCGCCATTGGTGGTAATAGATATACGTGAGACGGTCGTTGCTGCCAAATGGGACTTCCACGTCCCCGGTTACAACAACTACTGGTGTGGCGGTGCGATTCACCATAACAGCGGCAAAACGCACTCCAGTATGGCCGAGGCTTCAGCCCACGCGCTCGGCTACAGGCCGTGGCTGGCGGAGGATGACCCGCACTACCGCGCAGACATCCATGTGCCCAATAAGGGGCTACTAGTCGCCGAGTCCTTCGACAAGGTGAAGACAGTCCTGGTTTCGAAACTGCTCGGTGATCCCGAATCCGGCTGGCCCGGCATGATCCCGAAAGCCGAGATTGCCAAAACTAAGAAAAATCAACAGGGCGTCGTGAACTTCATCCAACTGAAGAACGGCTCCACCATGTCGTTTCAGTCCTACGACCAGGACGTCGGCCTGTTTGAGTCGTCCGACTACGACTACGTGGCATTCGACGAGCCGCCGCCCCAGGGCATCTTCAAGGCCGTCTGGCGCGGACTCACGGACCGGCTCGGTCGCGCGTGGCTCGCCATGACGCCGCTCAAGGAGCCGTGGGTGAAGGAACAGCTGGTGGACGCTGAGCACGTCTCTACCCACATCTTCTTCATGGACGACAACGTTGGCTTCGGCCTCACGCAGCAGGGCGTGGACGAGTTCATCCGCGAACTAGACGACGACGAGATCAAGGCCCGGCGCTTCGGCGAGTTCCTGCACCTACAGGGCCTCGTCTACCGCACCTACGTCCGCAACGCTCAGAAGGTGTTCCGCCGCCCACGCGAGAAACTGCTCACCCGCAACCACCGTGGGCAAATTTACGTGCCGCGCTCGTGGGGGCTGTGCATGTCGATCGACCCGCACCCTAAAACCCCCCACCGCGCCGTGTGGGCCACACCACGACCCGACGGCAACCTGATCGTGTGCGGTGAGCTGATTAACCAGGACCCCGAGAACCGCGTGGACGCCTTCGCCGACGACATCCTCGCCTACGAGACCGACTTCCTACACTGCGACTACCAGGATGAAATCACCCGACTGATCGACCCGTCATCCCAGATCAACAACCCCGTTGACGGCAACAGCATCTGGGACGCCTTCGCTGACAAGGGCATCATTTGCGAGATGGGCAGCAAGGATTTGCAGGGCTGTATCGCTCAAACGAAGAAGCGCATGGCCTACGACGCCGACAAGGGTCTGTTCCCAACCATCTTCATGTGCGAGGACCTGGTAGAGTTAGACCGAGAGCTTCGCGGCTACGTCTGGGAAGAATGGCTAACGAAGCTCGGACAGCAGAAGAACGAGAAGAATGTTCCCAGGGATAAGAACGACCACCTCATTGAGTGCCTGCACCGAATCGTGAAGTACGACCCCGAACCGCCGCCGGTGATCGGCGCGGAGCAGGACCAGGAATACAGCCGCAGCGTCGGCGCTACAGGGACGGGATACTAGATGGCTACCAGACCCAAAAACTTACTCGAGAGCATGGCCGAGGAGCATATCGAAGCCCTTGGCCGCCGCGTCACCCGATTCGTCGACGGAGACCTACAGTCGCGCTCAGGCTGGGAATCCCGCCAGGACGCGCACTTCGCCCTATGGGCATGCGACGCCCCAACCCGCCGTGGCCCGTGGTCCGGCTCGGCCAACGTGACCGTGCCCATGGTGGCGTCGGCCATCAACAACTGGTCCGGAATCACCGGCGCGTCCATGTTCGATAACCCGCAGAAAGAGTGGGTCGCGACGATCCCGAACAGTCCCATCGACATCAAGAAAGCCGAACGGGTCGAGAAATACACGAACTGGCAACTGATGTTCGAGCAGGAGGGGCGCTACGAGGCGTCCTACGACCGACTATTGGCTCACCTCGCCATCACCGGCATGGCGTTCAAGAAGGCGTCAATCAACTACGAGGACGAGTCCTGGACCTCCGAGTTCGTCTCCAGCCTCGACGTCATCCTGCCCGACGATACGTCCGATATCGCGACTGCCCGGCGCATCACACACCGCCAAGAGCAGCACATCGACGAGATCAACGACCTCGCAGCCGACGACTTCTATCTAGGGTCCCAGGTCGAGAAGCTCAGCGACCCGGCCCCCGACGGCCAAGAACAGCAGCCCAACCAGACGAGGGAAAACACCAAGCGCCGCATGGGCCTGGACAAATCCACACTAGAACAGGGCAACCACATCATCTACGAGCAGCACATCCGTGGCAGCATCGACGGTGTCGAGGGCGACCGCTTCATCGTGTGGGTGGATGCCGTGAGTTCGACGCCGCTGCGTCTCGTGCCGCACCCGAAGTCGATTCGCCGGTTCTTCGTGGACTTCCACTTCATCCCGAGCCCCGAGGGTGGCTACCACAGTTACGGATTCGGCCACTTCCTGCGCCCCCTCAATGAGATTCTCAACACGCTGTTCAACCAGTACATCGACGGCGTGACCATCTCGAACGTGCCGATGCTGTTCTACGGACGCTCGGCCGGCCTGCGTGGGCGCAAGATCAAGATCAGCCCCGGCGCTTCCGAGGAAGTCTCGGACGTAAAACAACTGCTGATGAGCAAGTTCCCCGGCCTCGACCAGAACATGCCGCTGCTCATCGAGTTCGTGCTGCGCTTCGGCCAGGACATCACGGCCAACACCGACGAGGTCCAAGGCCGCGCCCAGAAAGGCGTACGCGAGCCGACGGTGCGCGGGCAAAGCGGGCGTATCGGTCAGGCGATGACGCGGTTCAAAGTGTTCGCTAAGCGGGTGTACCGCGGGCAGAACGACGAGCTACGCATCATCCACGAGATCAACCGCCTGGTGGTGAGCAAGTCCAAGCAGTTCTTCGTGCTCGGTTCCAGTGAGGGCCGGGCGTTCGCAGAAGTAGGAAAGGACGACTTCAAGGTGAACATGCACCTGATGACCACCGCCGACCCGGACTTCGCATCCCAGGGGCAACGGCGCAACGAAGCCACGACCATCATGCAGGTGGCGCTGCAGCACCCGCAGCTCGCCCAGAACGCCAACGCCATCGCCAAGATCACCGACGACTGGCTGGTGACGATGGGCCGCGGCGACCTGACACGCTACACGCAAAACGCTACGCCGCCCCCGGTGGACCCGCACACCGAGAACATGATTTTTGCCAACGGCGAGACCGAAGAGCCCAAGACCGGCGAGGACCACGCGCAACACGTCACGGTCCACCTACAGTTCACCCAGGACCCAGAGTTCACAGGGATGGACGAGGACAAGCGCCGGGCGCTGCGCGACCACGTCGAGGCACACACGATCATGCTGCAACTAGAGCAGCAACAACAGGCCCAGGAGGTGCAAACAAATGGACAAGGCGCTGCTAATGGCGTGGGCCAGGGCGGAGGAGGCCAAGGACTATCTAGCGTCCTTGGTGAAATATCGTGACGACCATGAAGATACGATGGTGGTGGCGATAGACGAGAACGAGATGCACAAAGCATCCATCTTTCGCGGACGATCACAGGGGATCGAGGACGCGATAATGATCTTGAAAGACATGGCTAAAGGAGGCCAGGACGATGACGAAGACGGCGAAGAAACAGGCGACGACAACACTGATTCCACTTGGGGCTAGGCTGCTCGTTCGCCCCGACGACATGCAGATCGACCCGGAGGCATACTCCGAGCACGTCGATGTCCGGCGTAACGCAGATGGAGACGTCATCACGCGCCACGGCATCGTGATGCCCGACACGGTGAAGGACCAGGCCGAACGCCAGGCCCTTACTGGCGAGATCATCGCGGTTGGCCCGGCATGCGAGTGGAAGGAACTCACCGTTGGGGACCGTATCCTGTTTGGTGATCACGCACCGTGGCCGCTCGGCAATCGAGTCGTAGGCTACGAGGGCTGCGTGCTCTTACAAGAAGACGATGTCTTCTGCCTGGAGCAGACTGATGCCTGAGCTATTCGACGCAATCACCCCGGACGAGAAGGCTGCGGCCCAGGCATTTGTCGATGCCGTGGGCGAGCCCGAATCGACGGACAAGAAACCGGCCAAAGAGGCCCCGGACAGCGATCCGGCCGAAAACCCTGAGGCGAAGGAGGCCGCTGACGACACGCCGCCGGCGGACGAGCCCAAGGAGGGTGCCGACGACACTGAGCCCGAGCCGGATTCCAAGAAGTTGGAACTTGGTAAGCGCGCCCAGAGGCGCATCGGTCAACTCACGGCCCGCAACAAGGCACTCGAAGCCCGGTTGCAGCGGCTAGAGGCAAGCCAGGCCGAGACTGCGGCCAAGCTCGAACCGAAGGAGGAACTCGCCGAGGACGCCACCCCGGAGGAGCGCCTAGCGTACATCGAACGCCAGGACGCCATCCGTGCGGAGCGCCAAGCCTCGGATGCCCGAGATCGCGAGCTTCGCGACTACCACGAGCGCGCACACCGTGCCCACGACGGGCGTAATGGCAAGGCGACGATGGCCGATCAGATCGACCGCTGGAAGGACATCATCGACCAGGAACCGGGCTACGAGTTGGTCAAGAACAAGATCCTCACCGCTGCGGACCCCTACGAGGAGTTCTACTACCAGGCATCACTGCTCGATGACCAGGAGGAGGCCGAGGAACGCAAGGCCCGCGGCGAAGTCGAGGACGAGGCCAATGCCGAGAAGGACTCAGCCAGGGTGTTTTCGGGCAAGAACCCGCGGCGTAAGGGGAAATCCGCACCCCAGGGGTCGCCGGAAGATCGCGCGTTCATCGAGAAGACATTCGGAGGCGGCGGCGAGCGCCTGCTTCCAGGAGAGAAGTAAGTGCCGAAACTGAAGAAGAAAGCCGAAACCATCGAAATCGAAGCAGAACTGCCGCCCGAGGGCACATTGGACGCCGCCGGCAGCGCGGTAGAGGACGACTTGCCCGAGATCCCCGCGGACGAGTACGACCCGGACCAGAAATATGTGTCCCCGTTCGAGGCTCAGTTGGAATCTGCCGACGAGGCCCGCCAAGAGGACGCTGACCGCATCGCGGGCGAGGTGGCCGAGGACAACGCCCGCAAGAAGCGCGGTCGCAGCCTGTGGAAGAGCGGTATCCAGGCGTTTCGGCGTGACATCATGAACTTCGGGGGCGTGAAGAACAACAGCCACCCGAAGTACCCGCACCTGTACTTCCGGCCGGTCGCGCGCAACCGTGTCACCGAACGCAAGTACCTCGGTTACCGTGTCGCGAGCAAGCAGATGATCGACGACATGGACGAGGTGTTCGGCGAGAGTCGCGGGCTCACGTCTGCGGCTCAGCGCAATGAGATGATCCTCATGTACATCCCGAAGAAGTACAAAGAGGACCGTGACGCCATGATCAGCATGCAGACCGACGCCCAAGAGGCTGATCTGGAGGCCGCGGCGGCTGAGGAAGGGCTCAAGCCTGTGGTGCCGGGCCAGTTCGGGAAGAACAAGCTACGCATCTTCAACCAACGCTACCGCGGGCAGTACAAGGGCGATTAGTTGCAAACCTGCACGATCAGGGTGTAGGGTCTAAGTAAGAAAGCCTCCGCCCCCCGGCTCAAAGGGGGGTGCTTCCCGCCGCTGCTAAGGGACAAGCAGCGAGTCGTTACGCATGCGACGCCACAGGCATGCACCGCAACCCCGTCGGTGGGCCGACGAGACATCTCGCGGATAGTCGGTAAATCCCGCGCTCAAACCAGACTGATTAAGTTTTCCTCTCGCACGAATGCGGGAGGCAAGGAGTGCGAAGATGGCTAATACCGATGCCCCTCGGGGCTACTACAACCCACAGACTGACACTGGGTCGGCCGCACGGGTGCGTGACTACAAGAGCGACGGCGTAGCGATTATCTACCCCGGCGACCTCGTGGACATCGCCTCTGGCCGTATCGCCAGCATTACGTCTGCCGCGGATAACCCTATTGGGGTCGCCGCCGGCTACGCTGCTGCTGTCGCGGATACGGTGGTGCCGGTCTACGACGACCTCGTCAACACCAGCTTTGAGGTGCAGATCGACGACAACACCATCACCGACGATACGGTGATCGGTGATTTCTTCGACACCACAGTGACGACCGGCGACACCACGCGTCTTACATCCACCATGGAACTTGACGGCGACGCATCTGCACAAGACACGCTTGTCATCGTCGAAATGGTGAACCGTCCCGACAACGACGACTCCCTTGCCAACAACAAGGTGCGCGTCAAAATCCGAGTTGACGCTCAAGCAACCGTCATCGCGACGACCTAAGGAGGACTGAAGAATGGCAACTGTCACAAATACCCTCCTGGACCTGCTTGACGTTCGGTTCAGAGAGATCGCGGACGAAGAGATGTTCGAGCGTTGGGAACCCATCTACACGAGGGTTTGCAACGTCGCCTCATCGACTCGTTCAGAAGAAATGCACTCGGAAATCACCGGCCTCGGGCTAGTCCCGGTACTCGGTGAGCACGCGCCGGTCACGTACGACGACCCGATCCAGGTGTTCGATACCACGTTCTCACACCTGCAATACGGTCTGGCGAACGAAACGTCGGAAGTCATGATCGAGGACGATCAGTACGGCAAGATCGCGATGGCACCGCGGAATCTGTCCATTTCCATGAAGGAAACGGTCGAGACTGACGCCGCGAACATCTGGAACCGTGCGTTCAACTCGTCCTACACCGGCGGCGACGGCATCGAGCTTTGCTCGACGTCTCATGTGCTAGTCGGCGGCGGCACGTTCGCGAACCGTCCTACCAACGACGCCGACCTCTCGGCAACCTCGCTGGAGCAGGCGGAGATCGACCTGGCCGCGACCACGGATCACCGCGGTAAGAAGATTCGTCTTCGCATCGCACGGCTCATCCACCCGACCGAGTCGAACTGGACCGTTGCCCGTCTGTTTGGTTCCGAGAAGGACCCCGACAGCGCGAACAACGCGATCAACCCGGCGCGGACCCGCGTAGGCGAGTTTGTCGAGTACCCGTACTTGACCGACCCGGATGCGTGGTTCTTGCAGTGCAACAAGCACGGCGTGACGTTCTACTGGCGTCGTCGTCCCAAGACCATGCGGGACCGTGACTTCTCGACCAGTGGCCTGCGACACAAGCAGACCGCGCGTTGGTCGAACGGTTGGACCACACCTGTTGGCGTGTACGGCTCGTCCGGCGGCTAACGACAATCGCGCGTAAGCGTGGATGGGGACCCTCTAATCGCGGAGGGTCCCCTGTTCGACAAAAGGAGCGATTATCATGGGAACTTCAAACTACCCCAACGGCTTCCCTGGCGGCCTCACTGTCCAGGACATCCCCGTTCTCAACGTACACGGGGGAAACGTTTTCTGGGTCGATTCCGGCGCTGGCTCGGACGGGAACAAGGGCTCGTTCATCCAGCCCTTCGCGACAATCGACTACGCCATCGGCAAATGCACGGCGTCCAATGGTGACATCATCATGGTCAAGCCTGGGCATACCGAGACGGTATCGGCGGCTTCCGGCATCGACCTGGATGTCGTCGGTGTATCTATCGTGGGCTTGGGCCGCGGCGCTGACCGCCCGGCGGTGAACCTGACAGCCACGACATCAACGGTGACTATCGCTGCGGCGAGTTGCTCTGTGCAGAACATCCTGTTCACCGGCGGCATCGACGCAGTGGTCACGGCCATTGTCGTGAGCGCCGCCGACTGCGCGCTTGTGGACTGCGAACTTCGGGACGTGACAGGTCAAATGGTGTCCGGCGTCACGACCACAGCGGCAGCCGACAGGTTCTACTGCGACGGTCATATCCATCGTGGTGCTGCGGCGGCCGGCGGTGCGAACGCATTCGAGATCGTCGGCGGCGACGGCATCGTCATCAAGAACTTCTGGATCGACGGCAACTTCTCGGTTGCTGCGATTGAGAACGTGACGACCGCAGCCACGAACATCTCTATCTATGGCGACCGGCAGTGCTTCGCGAGAACGCGCAACGCCGCGGACGTGATCATCACATGCGTGGCGACCAGTACGGGCAATATCGGCCCTAACATCAATGCGAGACTGCAAGACAACGCGGCCAACGTCACGGAAGCATTCGTCGGCGCGGACATTCAGTTCTTCCAGCCGATCAACATCTGCAACCTCGACGGTGAAGTCGCAATGCAGACGAATATCACCGCATCGACGGACGCCTAGCATGCCTTCACGCCCGTCACCTGACACTCGGTACCGCCCTGGCGATAACCTCGTCAGGACGGCCGACGGCTGGACCGAGTACGCCAAGGACACGGCAATCGAGCAATACGGCCCCCGCAAGGGGGCTCGTGTTCGCATCGACGAGCTGGATGAGCCTGGTTTTTCGGATATCCCGGCGTTGCAACTGCAAGAGATCGTCCCCGAGGTCATCACCGACACGGAGTCGAAGCCGAAGCAGACGTACAACAGTTCCGGCATCCCGCTCGATAGCAACGGAGACCCGTACTACTAATGGCGAACGTATCGACAACACATACCGCGTCGTCGGGGATTCTTCACGGCGTCTACTACTGCAACAGCGGTGCAAGCACCCCGACGGACCTAACCGACGAGTTGATCCTGGACGCTTCGGCGCTCACCGGCAGCCCGACCAAGATCGCGCTAGAGAGCATCTCTGTGGCGTGTTCGGGCAACATGTCGCTTGTCGTCGAGTTCGACGACGCCACCGATTCAATCATCTTCGCAGGTGGTACCACTGGCGGTGGTGGCGGCGGGACGTTCTTCTGGGAATCCAAGGGCCTTGACCTGGTCGTGAGCCCGACCATTTCCGGCCCCACCGGCGACGTACAGGTTACGACTTCCGGCATGACGGTGGCGGACGAGGGATTCACGCTCGCGATGATCTTCCGGGGTACGACGTGAGCCGAAAGGCCGCGAATAAGCTGGTCGGTGAGGCACTCAAGCAATCCGGCCACGCCAGTCCGAGCGGCAGGCTGCTCAACCGCGCCCGCGACGAATGGCTCAAGCGTGTGGTGCAGGACGTACAGGACCGTGCGCATCTCACGGGGCGTAGCGAACTGCGGTCACTGCATGTGCGGTCCATCGGCATCGCTGAGATCAACCGGGGGCGCTACAAGCTGCCCGCCGACTACAGCCACGGCCTCACGGTGGACCTACTAGACGCAACGCATACCGGCCTTTCGCAGTCAGGCGCAACGTCATCTGTAACCCTGGCCTCCTCAGAAGACATCACTGCTGCGGACGCGGAAGGTCGGTACATCTTGATGACGGCGGGTGAGAGCAAGGGCCAGTACCGCCAGATCACGGACTACGACACCACGACCAAGATCGCGTCGGTAGACAAGAACTGGGACGCCCATTTGACGCCCGCGTCCGGTGATTCCTACGAGGTGATCGACGCATCGTACCCGATCGACGCCGAGGCACCGGAAGAGCTGACACTGCACTCGGTGCGGTCCAATTCGGGACGCCCGTGTCGGCGGACGATCTACGAGAAGGAACTCGTGTTCGACCGCGCGGTGGATAAGACCTACGGCATAATGCTGTGGTACTACTCGAATCCGTCGAGCCTGCCGTTTAGCGACGACACGTGGGTGCGGCTGTTGGACGAGTGGATGAACGTGTTGACGCTGGGCGTGCAGTTCCGGGCGTTGCGCGAGAGCGACGACGATACGGCTGTGAATGTTCAGGTCGATTACGAAACAAGCATGCGTTCCCTCTTGGAAAGAGAGCAGGACGCCGGACGTGAACTCACGTCATTCGAGGTAGCACAATGAGACAGTATTCAGTTTACGGCACGCGGGCGATCAGTTCGTCGGGCACCATCGCCACGATAGGCTCTGTCGCAGACGCCATTCCCCACATCTTCGAGATCTTGCTCAGCACGTCCGACACGCCGAGCGACACGAACATCAACATGCAGGTCGCGCGGTCTACGACGGCGGGTGGCACCATCGCCACGGGTGGGGTTATAACCACGCCAGTTCCTATGGACCCCGGCGGTATCGCTGCTAACACGGTCGCCTACAACACTTTCACGGGTTCGCCGACCTACGACAGCACACCGCTGCTGAAGTTCTCATTCAACGCACAGGTGACGTTCCGGTGGGTAGTCCCGCCGTCTGAAGGCATCATCATCGCGGTGGATGCGAGCGATGGTGTTGGCGTGGACTGTACAGGCCGAACATCCGGTACGCCGAACGTCGAGACGACCATCCTGTTCGACGAGTAATGTACCGCACGCCGAAAATGGCGGGGTACCTCACCGCAGTCGGTCCTGGCACTCAGGTCGAGGGCGACACCATCACCTGCTCACATTGCAGCAGCGTTGTGGTGGTGCGCAGCACCGACCCGACAATGGTCACGGACATTGGCGGCGGGTGCCGAATGTGTGGCAAGCACATTTGCGGCCCGTGCGCGGACAAGGGCGGGTGCGACCCGTTCATCAAGCAGGTAGAGCGGCAGCTAGAGCGCGGCCGGTCCCGTGAGGCGCTATGAGCCCGCTAGAAGGCCCTGCCAGCCCGCTACGCCGCGGCACACGCCGTGCCCTAGCCGATTCCTACCAGATGTGGGTGCCCGGCATGGCTCGCGGCCTGACCGGCATTCGTGCATTTCTGCAAGTTACGGCACCGACCAGTGCAGGATTGCGACGTGTGAACCGCGGACACCTGTACCAGCACTTCTTCTTTGCGCCGGCACTCGTGCCGACACCACGGTGGCGCGACCCTGAGTGGACAGAAGTCACAGGACCGGACGACACTTTTACCGAGGTTTGACCGATGGCTGAAAATCACGCGAAACTATGGCACCTGCACCTCGGCACTGAGTTCGCCGGATTCAAGGTGTACGCCTACGAGCCCGGCACCAGCACCCCCAAGGACGTATGGGCCGACCCCGGTAGGAGCAACCCCTACTCGAACCCCGTCACGGCAGACGCCAACGGGTGGATCGTCTTCTACGCCGACGGCGACTACCGCCTTAAGATCAAGGACAGCTCCGGCGCACACCTGAAGACCTTAGACCCGATTCGCATCACCGACGACCGTTTCGCGGCTTGGGAGGGCGACAACGGGACCACGGTGCCTGGGGCAAGCTGCTACGACCCGTGGCAGTTGTTCCTCAAGCACACGGCGACCGAGTTCTCTGGCCTCTACACCAACACGGGCACCGAGTTCACCGAGATCCTCTCCGGCGACACGGACAACGCCTACAACGTCCAGACCTACATCGGCGGCGAGCCGGACGGGTCCGCGGATAATAGCGTCGCCATTCAAGAAGCGATCGATGCCTGTGAGGCCACAGGCGGTATTGTATACTTCCCGGCCTGCACGAACGCCTACCGCGCTATCGGGCTAACCGTCAACGAGCCCATCACCATCGAGGGCGACGGCCGCATGTCGCAGATCAAGACCAACGGCGACGGGTCTCTGTTCACCTTCGACGAGGGCACGAACCAGAACGTCGAGGGGCAAAACCCCGGTGTTACGATGCGCGGTCTGTATCTGGACGGGAATTCCCGTACGGACAACGCCTGCGCTATCACCATGTCCCGGCTCGACCACGCGCTGTTTAGCGACCTGTGGATCGAGGAATTCCTCGGCACGAACGAGGCGGGGCTCAACGGCGCGGGTCTGACGTTCGCCGACACGGTGCGAGAGTCCCGGTTCACGGACATCCAATTCCGCTACTGCGGCACGTACAACTCAAAATGGGTGGTGGATATCAGCGACGGCGGCACCGGCGCGCAGGACGCTACGAACAACAACCTGTTCACCCGTTGCGCGTTCATCTACTACTACGGCGACGCGGTGGTGGCCTCGACGCCGTCGGGCGCACCCAACCGGATTCGCGGGCAGAGGTTCGACAACTGCTTGTGGCACGGCGTACTCGCGACGACACCCATCCACGTACCGACGGCCAACGACAAGACCAGCCGTCCCATCGTGCTCACGCGCAGTGAGGCGAACGTCGTCTCGAACTGCCGCTTCTCGACGCTACCCATCGACAACCCCGCCATCTACGTGGATGACGACGGCACCGGCGGCGCGGTAGCAGGACAGGGGGCGTTCGGCTGCAGTGTCGAGAGCTGCATCTTCACCCAGCACATCAGCCCGAGCACGGCGGGGCTCAAGCACGGCATATACGTGGCCGCGGGCGAAGTCTCTATCCGCAAATGCACCTTCGTGGTGCAGGACCCGGCATGGGAAGCCGCCACCGGCGCGACG
>JAJDCY010000027.1 GCA_029260595.1 Phycisphaeraceae bacterium
TGCTGCACCAACACACCCACCGTCGCCCACCCCACAATCGCCGCCCAGAACAACGGCCGCATCACCACCGGCGTCGCACGCTTCCCGCCACGCCGCCGCCCACCACCACCACCACCCGCCGCGATATCCACCGTCTCCGCCGGCGACCCCAGCGCCGACAGCGACAACACATCAAACTTCTTACGCGCCAGCAGCGGCGCACCCCCGCGCGCCACCGACTCCAGATCCGCCAGCAACGCCGTCGTGCTGTCGTACCGCTGATTCCGATTCTTCGCCATACACACCTCGATGATCTCACCCACACCCGCGCTCAGATTCGGGTTCAGGTGATCAGGCGGCACCACCTCCTCCTTCAAATGCTTCTGCATCACCGCCGACGGGTTCGGCCCGTCAAACGGAACCTGCCCCGTCACCATGTGATAAAACGTCACACCCAAGCTGTAAATATCCGCACGAAAATCCACATCCCGCTCGCCACGCGTCTGCTCCGGAGAGATGTAATACGGCGTCCCGAACGCCTTGCCCTGCTCCGACTCGGCCACCTCACGATCCGTCACCGCACGCGCCAACCCCATGTCCGCCAGCTTCGCCACACCCTCCGGCGTGATCATTATATTCTTCGGCTTCACATCACGGTGAATCAGCCCCGCCTGATGCGCATGCTCCAGCGCACGCGCCACCTGAATCACAACCGCCAGCGCTTCCTTCTCCTTGTAGCGCTGGTGCTCCGTGATGTCGTCAAAAACCGTACGCCCCTCCACATACTCCATCACGAAGTAATGCGTATCACCCGCCTTGCCCACGTCCAGCGCACCCACAATATTCGGGTGATTCAGCTTCGCCGCCGCACGCCCCTCCGCATAAAACCGCTCCACGAACTCCGTGTTGTCCGTGTGCTTACGCGGCAAAATCTTAATCGCCACCAGCCGGTCCAGACTCAACTGCTTCGCCAGATAAACCACCGCCATCGCACCCGCACCCAACCGCTTAATGATCCGATACCCCGGGATCTGCTGACCACCACGCTGCGCATCGATCTGAGGCCGCAACCGATTCAACTGCCTCCGCGTCACGATCCCACGCGACACCAATACCTGCGCCAGACTCACAGGACCGTCCGCCTCATCCGGCGCCGCCCTACGCTGCGCCTCCACGCACTCATGCACGTCGTCCGCGGTCGCCAGACCCTGGTCAACAACCAGACGCCCGACCATCGAATCCATATTGGCGTTTGAAGGCTCGGTCATAACTCTACTGAGGCCGCGTGAATCGACGTGACAGGACCCCGCGCTATCCCTCAGAACTCCTTCTTAAATTTAGATCTCCAAACCACCCATGTCAACGCAGCCACCACACCATCTCCCACCCGCACCCCCGTTCGCCTTCACACCCCCATTGCGTCTAAGATGCCTCCGCCGAGCACCGTCGCCCGGCCACTGGGCCAACCCCACATGCTCCTGCTCAAACAAAACCACGCCAAGATCGGCCAATCACTCGCCGGCGAACTAGCCGACGTCGAATCACGCTTCACCCAAGAACTCGCCAGCGACCTCGACTGCGTCAACGCCCTCATCAACCACATCGAACGCTACCGCGGAAAAATGCTCCGACCCATGCTCGTACTTGTCTCCGGCATGGCCAGCTCACCCACCGCCCGCGGCCTCACCGACCCACACCGCGTCGTCGCAACCGTCGCCGAAATGGTCCACATGGCCACCCTCGTCCACGACGACGTCCTCGACGACGCACACGTCCGACGACGCAGCACAACCATCAACTACCTCCGCGGCAACGAAGCCGCCGTCATGCTCGGCGACTACCTCATCAGCCACGCATACCACCTCTGCTCCAGCCTCGACCAAACCCGATGCTGCCGAACACTCGCCGACGCCACCAACACCGTCTGCGAGGGCGAGCTCCTCCAGCTCGACAACCGCGCAAACCTCGACCTCGACGAAGACACCTACTTCCAGATTATCGGCCTCAAAACCGCCAGCTTTTGCGGCACCTGCTGCAAACTCGGCGCAATGATCAACAACGCACCCGCACAAACCGTCAACGCCCTCTACGCCTACGGCGAAAAACTCGGACTCGCCTACCAGATCGTCGACGACATACTCGACATCACCGGCACCGAAGACACCGTCGGCAAAACCCTTGGCCGTGACCTGGACAAAGGCAAACTTACACTCCCACTCATCCACACTCTCGCCACCACCAACGCCCAGACCCGCCAAACCCTCCTCGACCTGCTCAACCCCACCAACAACACCGACCCACCCCCCGACCGCGCCGACCGCGTCCGCGACATCATCCTCAACGCCGACGCCCTCGACTACGCCAACGCCCGCGCACAACAACTCATCCAACAAGCCCAACAAACCCTCCTATCCCTCGAAGACTCCCCCTCCCGCACCCTCCTCCAAGACATGGCCAACGCCGTCCTCTCCCGAAAGTTCTAACCCCAACCCCTCCCCCGTAGGGCGGGCACCGCCCACCACAAATAACCAAAAAACCCCGCCCCCGTAGGGTGGGTTGAGCGCAGCGAAACCCACCTTCCCCCACCCACCCTCCCCGTGCCACTGGCGGCTTGCCCGCCACTGCTCCCCCCTTCGAGTGCCACCGACAAGTCCCCTTGCCAGTGTTCTAACGCCCCATAACCCACCATCCCACACACTAGCCCGCCCACCCCACATCAACCGATATACAATACACAGGGCCAACCCCCCGCCCGACCCACGCAACCCGACCCCGCCGCACGAACAACACCATGCACCACGACAACCGACCACGCATCCTCGTTCTCGCCGGAAAGGTCACCAACGACCACCCCGTCGCACAGGCCCTCCAAGCCATGTTCCGCGTCGACACCTTCGACCGCATGGACCAGGCCATGGCCGCTCTCCGCAAAGACAGCTACCACGCCATCTTCGCCGACGTCGGCGACTTCCTACCCCTCGAGCGCGGCCTCGTCGGACAAAAAGCCAGCATGGTCCTCAACACCATCGGCGAGGGCGTCTGCATCGTCGACTCCGACGGCGTCTGCAGTTGGTCCAACAAGCAGATGCGAACCTTCTCCCCACAGGTCTTCCAAAAAGTCAAACAGATCTGCAACCAGGCACGCACACTCTTCGCCAAACTCGCCGACAGCGGCGCCGACAACCGCTCCGTCAACCGACCCGACAAAAAAGACCCCACCAAACAACGCTCACGAAAATTCACGCTCGAAGCGGGCAAACGCTACTACGAAATCATGGCCTCGCCCGTCATCGACCAGGCCGGACGCGTCAGCCAGATCGTCGCCGTCGTCTGGGACGCAACCAGCGGCCGACGCCTCCAACAAAAAATCGACGCCATCGACTCCGCAGGCCGCGAGCTCACTCAACTCGAAAGCGAGTCCATCGCAAAGCTCGGCCCATCCCAACGCCTCCAACTCATCAAAGACAAGATCATTCGATACTCCAAAGACCTCATGCACTTCGACCACTTCAACATCCGCGTGCTCGACAAACGCACCGGAAAGCTCGAACTGGTCATCGCAGAAGGCCTACCCTCCGAAGCCACCGAGATCGACCTCTACGCACAACCCGAAGGCAACGGCATCTCCGGATACGTCGCCGCCACAGGCCGATCCTACATCTGCCACGACACCGAAAAAGACCCCCGATACGTCCTCGGTATCGACCACTGCAAGAGCTCACTCACCGTCCCCCTCCGACTCAACGACCGCATCGTCGGTATCTCAAACATCGAGTCCGACACCGTCGGCACCTTCAACGAGGACGACCGCCAGTTCGCCGAGATCTTCGGCCGCTACATCGCGCTCGCACTCAACACACTCGACCTGCTCGTCGTAGAACGCTACACCACCACAGGCCGTCTCGCCGACAACGTCGTCCAGGAAATGGCACAACCCCTCAACGACATCGTCACCGAAGCCCAGACCCTCATGGAGGAGTACATCGGCGACGACATGATGCGCGAGCGCCTCAACCGCATCACCCAGTACGTCCAATCCATCCGCGGCACCGTCCAGGACGTCGCCGCCGGACCCAACACCGTCATCGGATCCAGCCGCATCGGCGGCGCCGTCGACGACCCACTGCTCGCCGGCAAACGTGTCCTCATCGCCGACGACGAACCCAACATCCGCAAAACCATCCAGGACATCCTCAACAAGCACGGCTGTTCCTGCTCCGTCGTCAAAGACGGCTACGAAGCCATCAGCCTCATCGAGCAACAACCCTTCGACCTGATCATCTCAGACATCAAAATGCCCCACCGCAACGGCTACGAAATCTTCGCCGCCGCCCGCCGCGACAGCGACGCCCTCCCCGTCATCCTCATGACCGGCTTCGGCTACGACCCCAACCACTCGATCGTCCGCGCCTCCCAGGAAGGCCTCTCCAGCGTCCTGTTCAAACCCTTCAAAGTAGAACAACTCCTGGAAGAACTAAGAAAAGCCCTCTCCCCCACCCCCGAAGACGCCCCCGACCCAACCGACTCCCCCCACCCCCACAACGAGCCCCGACCGTAAGGGAGGGGGCCTGCGACCCCCAACAACACAACCAACCCTGCCCCACCAACCCACTCCCCCAACAAAAACTCCCCCCCCCTCACCCCCCACCATCACCCCCATCTACCAGAACCTCGTCAAACGCCTACGCTCCGAAGACCCCCCCACCCCCCGCCGCATAAAAACTCCCCGTAGGGTGGGATAAGCGCCAGCGCATCCCACCATTCGCCCTCCAGCGCAAGCGCCCAGGCCAATACCAACACGTGTTACCAACCCGGTTCCGACTCACTCGATTCCGAGTCGGCACACTCAGCCGGCACCGCCCACCCTACCCTGATCGATGAAGCTATACAGCCTGCTATTGCACCTGCAATTATTCCGATAAAAGCACCTCCCAGAAATGCCGACGGAAAACCCAAGACGATACCGAGCAATGAGCCCATCGGTGTCCCAATTAACGGATGAACTCTAATCAACCAAACAACCCTGCCCACCCAAACCGGAATCAATACAACAAAGAGCAGAAAGATATGGCCGGAATCTAGATAGGCCCCAAGCATGGCAAACCCAAACAGCAGGAACCACCCTCCGACAGCTTCGGCGATTAGCCTCTTGATCCGCATAAGCAATCTCATTACCCGCCGGGCACATGTGACTCAGCGCAGCGTGCCACAGCCCTCAACCCTCCGCCTCCCTTAACACCCGCCCTAACTGCTTCAACGCCTGCCGCATCCGCTGCTCGTTCTCCACCAGCGCGATACGCACATACCCCTCTCCCAGATCCCCGAACACCGCGCCCGGCGTCATCGCCACCTCCGCCTGGTCCACCATCGCCAGACAAAAATCCTCCGTCCGCCCACCATACGCCGCCAGGTGCTCCGCCCGCACCTTCGCCCACACAAACATCGACGCGCTAGGCCGCTCCACCTCCCACCCCAACCTCTCCAACCCCGCCACCATCAAATCCCGACGCTGCTGATACACCATCGCCTGCTTATCAATATGCGCATCCCCATTCCGCATCGCGATAATCGCCGCGATCTGCACCGCCTGGAAAATACCATAATCGTAATACCCCTTGAGCGTCGCCAGCGCCTTGACCATCTGCGGATGCCCCGCGCAAAACCCGATCCGCCACCCCGCCATGTTGTAGGGCTTGCTCAGCGTCGAAAACTCCACCCCGAACTCCTTCGCCCCGTCCGCCTGCAAAAAGCTCGGCGCCTTGTACCCGTCAAAACAAGTCTCCCCATACGCGAAGTCATGCACGATCATCACCTGGTGCTTATCCGCCAGCCGCACCACCCGATCAAAAAACTTCAAATCCACCGTCATCGCCGTCGGGTTATGCGGATAGTTCAAAATCACCATCTTCGGCCGTGGCGTCATGTGATCCAACTTGTCCTCGATCCGCGTCAAGAACGCCTCGTCATCACCCAGCGGCACCGAGATCGTGCTCGCACCCGCCAGCACCACCGCATACGTATGAATCTGAAACGCCGGGTTCCCCACCACCGCACTGTCCCCCGGCCCCAGCAATGCCAGACACAGGTGGCTAAACCCCTCCTTCGACCCGATCGTCGCGATCACCTCCGTCTCCGGGTCCAACTCCACCCCCCACTTGCGTTGATACTTCAACGCCATATCACGCCGCAAATTATAAACCCCCGCCGACACCGAATACCGGCTGTTCCGCGGGTCCAACACAGCCTCACGCAACTTATCAACCACCGGCGCAGGCGGCGGGTCCGACGGATTGCCCATGTTAAAGTCAATCACATCCGCCCCCGCCCGCCGGCGGTCATAGATAAGCTGCTTCAACTTACCCAACATATAAGGCGGCAACCGCCCAATCCGATTCGCAGTCTCTATATGCATCGCAATACTTCTTATAAAAGTAAAACCACCACCAAAACACCACTTCCCCGTAGGGTGGGCACCGCCCACCATCCCCTCCCCGCCGGCACGCCCCCCCTCCGGGTGCCACTGCTTGCTCGCCAAGCAGTGTCCGGCCAACGCCCTACGCACACCGCCCCCTCAACCCCCGGCCCCCCATCTTACCGCTCAACCCCCCGCCCTTCACCACCCCCGCCGCGCGCACAAAAAACCCCGGCGCCAACCGGGGCAACCCAACCATCCCAACCTCAACTACCGCTCACCACCCCCCCCTACCCCTCCGACTCCGGCAGCCGCGACGGCGTGAACCCCACCGTGTCCAGGTGAAACTTCAGCGAATGCACCGCCTCCGGACACACCGCCGTACCCACGTCCGACTCCAAAATACCAAGCACCTTCTCAATCGGCATCGTATCCCGGTAAGGCCGCTGCGCCGTCATCGCCTCAAACATATCCGCCACCACCAGCGCCCGCATCGACTTGGTCAAATGCTTCCCACCAATCCCCCGGTAATACCCATTCCCATCAACCCGCTCATGGTGCGCCGCCGCCATATGCGACAGCGAAGAAAACCCCGCCACACGATCCAAAATACACTTGGTATATTCCGCGTGCTTCTGCATCGCCGCCCGCTCATCATCCGTCAGCCGACCCGCCTTATCCAATATCCGGTTTGATACCCCCAGCTTCCCAATATCATGCAGCAGCGCCGCCCGCCTAAGGTCACGCAGCTTCCCCCCGCCAAGCCCCATCGCCGTCCCGATCCCCACCGCCAGCTCCGTCACCCCCAGCGTATGGCGGTATGTCCACGGCGACTTCGCATCCACCACATCCGCGAACCCCGCCGCCACCCGGTCCAGCATCCCGTCATCCGCCACCATCACCTGGTCCTCAGGCTCAAACCCCGATGCCGCCTTATGAATCTCCGCTTGACCCAGACACCCCCAGAACCCCTCATCCCCCCGCGTCGCCACCAACAAATCCACCAGCTCCGGATCGAACCACCGCCCCCGCCGATCCCTCGCCATCTCCATCGCCGCATCCAAACCATGCCGCGTCACAAACACCTCGACCGTCTGCGCCAGCCCCATGATCCGCGACAGCAGCGGGATCTGATCCCCCGCCAGACCCGCCGGGTGCCCCTTCCCGTTCCAATGCTCATCCAGACTACGGATCGCCTCCGCCGCCTTATCCGGAAGCCCGATCCCCTTGGCGATGCTCGCCCCGCGCTCGCACCGCACTTTGATCAAATCACGCGCACCACTATCACCCGCCACACCCACCGCCATGAACCGCCCGATCTTCTGCACCACCGTCCCCTCGGGCGCCACATTCTTCAGCGCATACACCGCCCGCGGTATCAGCCGCGTCCACTCCACCGTCTTCACATTCCGCTTGACAACCTGATCATCCGCCCCCAACAGATGACTCATCTTCGCCGCATTGCTCGAACACCCCAGATCCTTCAACTGGCTCGCGTAATACAATGCCGACCGATCCTCCGCCCCCAATCCCAGTTCCGCCGCCAACCGCATCCCGATCAAACAACTCCGCACCGCGTGCCCCTCAGGCTGACCCTCCGTGATATCCAACGCATACGACAACGCCGAGATCACCTCCGACAGCCGAATCGTCGACCCATAGGTACACACATCCCTTTCAACCCCACCCAACTCCACCGCCCCCGCCACACCCGGCGCCCCATTCACACTTTCACCCGCCCCCTCCCCGCCTGCGCCCACCGCACCAACACCCACCGCGCGCCCCGCCGGCCCACCCTGCGTCTGAACATCAATAGACATTTAATACTTTCCAGATAGATAGACCCGGCGGCACCCGCCACCCCGACCGGGACTCCCTATCGGACCGCCCCCACCACCCCCTAACCCATTGCCCACTCTCCCCAACCCACCCACCCCCACCCCCAACACCTCTAACGCCTGTAACGAATAACCACTCCCCCCGCAGGGCTGGGCTCGCCCTGCCTGCAAAACGACTCCCCGCTCCCCTCCCTCGGGTGCCACTGCTGGCTTGCCCAGCAGTGCTTCGCGCCCTGACAATCACGAACCCCCCGCCGCGCCACACCCCGCCCCACACAACCGTGAATCACGCCGCAACCCAAACCACCGATCAACCCCACCGTCACGAGAATCCAAACAAGACTCACTGACCCAGCCACTCCCACCCTACGTCCGGTTCAACAAAATCACCCGATCGCCCGCCCGCAAACTCCAACGACGATCGCGCGCAGGATTCAGATACGCCTGCGGCGACGCCCCCCCGTCCAACGCCGCATAAAACCCCAGCCCCACACACCCCAGACCGGCCGCCGCGACCTGCACCTCCGCGAAACTCACACCCTCCCCATCAATCCCCAGGTCCCCGATCGGCCGCAGCTCGATCTCAGACCCACCCGTGCAGATCAGCTCATCGAACACCGCATTGAGCTCCGGCAGCATCCCGACATGCGCCAGCATATAACTGAGCATCCGCGGGCTCACGAACACCACATCCGCGATGGACTCGAGAATACTCTCGTTCTCCGGGTCCAGCAGTTCGACGACGATATCAGGGACCGGCTCATGCCCCCGCAACAGCGAACGCAACAGCAGGATCCCCAACACCGTACGCGCATCCGCTTCCTCAGATGACCGCATCCACCCACTTGCCAGAAACAGGATGTGCTCGAAGCGGTGAGGCTCGAGCCTGCCCAGGTCGTGCTCGAGCGAATAATCACCAACGACATTACGGACCGTCAGCCGATCCGTATCGTCAAGATGGTTCAGCGCCCGCTTGCGTTCGTTCTCGTCGATCTTCGACAGAATCGTAACCTCCAGACACCCCGCATCAGATTCCAATAGCTCCCCCAGAAGTGTCGGAATCTTGTAGCTCCACCCCAGGATCAGCAGCCGTCGTCGCTCGGGCGCCCGGCCCCGCGCAAGCGAACCCGTCCGAGACGGCGCCCCCTCGACACGTTCAACGCCCCCAAGCTCGCACCGGTCATAGCTCTCCGCGATGAGAATCAGCCGGTCGTTCTCCCCCAGAACCACATCATCCCCCGGGTCCAGGTGCACCGTCGGCCTGGCCCCCTCCATCGACACGACCCCCAGCACCACCGCCTGCGGAAACGCGTGGATCAACCCACGAGGCGACGACCCAACCAACTCCGGAAACGCGCGAAGGTACAGCGCATTGCCCTCGCGATGCGTCAACAGCTTGAGCATCACCTTCGCCACACCGCGATGACGCAGACTCTGAGACAGCAACCGGCTCACCAGCCGATCTCCCGCGATCACCTCGGTCCGCAACCCGACCGACTGACGCACCACAGCCCCTTTGCGCGGATCGAACAGCTCCGCCACCACGCACGGGTTGCCCGCCCCCAAACCCTGGCGAAACAGCGCATCGAGCGTCAGCAGCGTCTTGACGACCCGCGTATCCGTCAGCTCCGCCCCCCCCAGCTCGAAGTCCGCCCCGGGAATGATCACCACCGCCGCCCTGTGCAGATCCAGCCGATCGAGGTGTTCACGCTGAAGCGACGACCCCGACCGCAGAAATATCCGGCTCTCGTTCCAGTCGCTGCCCAGACTGGTGCGCAACTCCAGCCGCCGCTCAGCGTCCACCTCTTTCGCCAGTACCACGATCCGCAGCTTGTCCGACCCGCTGCGCTGCGCGAAGAACCGCTCCAGCCGCCCACCTGCCGTCAGCAGCTTCTTGATGATTTCAGATGTCCGGTTGGTCCAACCCAGAATCACAAAGTGATTCTCCATCGCGATCGGTGTCAGCCCGCTCTCGAGCTTGCGGATCGTCCGCGCCAGCCACTGCGTCATGATCGCGATCAGCGACCCCATGAACAGCACGTACCCCAGCACCGTCACGACCGTAGAGATCACCCGCAGAACCGCGCCCTGGTCGTCGCCCAGATACCCCGGGTCCGTCAGCCGCAGAAATGACCACCACACCGCCGACGCCAAGCTGTCAAAGCCCGGCGTCAGCGACCACGCAGCCGCCCCCCCGACCACCGCGACCGCCGCGACCAGCCCCGCCATGAAAAGCAGTTGCTCAAACACCCCCCGCTGCACCCACCGCTCAAGAACAAACTGCGTCCGCCGACCGAACCCGCGCTTCGATCTGTTCACCTGGGCGCTCCTGCATGCCGGCACAGCCACTCATCCCGTGCCTCGCCGCCCAAGCACTCTACCAGAGACTTCCTGACCGCATCCCACCCGCCACCGCATCCCGCAACGATACAAACCCCGCCCAATCCCCACGCACCCTCAGCCAACCGTTCGCTTGTCTGGTCCTACCCCGCCTCCGTCCTGAACATCTACCGCCCACAACACTGCCCGACTTGCCTGGGCCCGGCACGATAAACTCGCGCACACCCCCATGACCACGCCCCCCCAAACCATCCTCCTGCTCGGCCCCACAGGCCAAACCGGCCTGCCCCTGCTCCAACAACTCCTCACCGCCAACCACCACGTCCGTGCCATCGCCCGCTCACCACAAAAACTCCCACCCGAAACCCACCAACACCCCAACCTCTCACTCACCCACGCCAACCTCCTCGACCTCACCGACCCACACCTCGCCACCCTCACCAATAACTGCCACGCCGTCGTCTCCACGCTAGGCCACACCCTCACCTTCAAAGGCCTCTTCGCCCAACCCCGCCAACTCTGCACCGACGCCACCCGCCGCCTCTGCAACGCCATCATCTCCAACGCCATCCAATCCCATCATCCAGCCTCCCCCACCAAGTTCATCCTCATGAACACCGTCGGCGTCCCCGACCCCGCCCTCAGCGAGACCCGCACACCCTTCGACCGCGCCCTCCTGTTCACACTCCGCCACACCCTCCCCCCACACCGCGACAACGAGACCGCCGCCGCCTACCTCCGCAACGAGATCGGCCCCAACCACCCCCACATTCAATATTGCATCGTCCGCCCCGACTCCCTCATCAACGCCGCCCCCTCCCCCTACACCCTCACCGCCTCCCCCACCACCACCATCATCCAAGGCCGCCCCACCACCCGCACCAACGTCGCCCACTTCATCCGCCAACTCATCGAAAACCCAACCCTCTGGCACCAATACCAATCCCAATCCCCCGTCATCACCAACCGCAACCCCTAACCCCCCCCCCATCACCCGCCCGGCCTACTCACTCACCACACCACCACCAGCAAGCTGAAACTCCAACAACAAAGCACGATCAATCACCCAATCCCCACGATCCGCCGGATCTGTGGAGATCGTCGTTCGATAAAACCGCACCGTCCTCGCACCCGCCAGCGCCGGATCAACCCTTGACAGAACAGACCAGAACTCCCGTAGCCGCACATCCCGCGCCACCGGCTCCTTCACACGCAATATCGAGTCCATCAACCCGCGGTACCGATCAGGCCTGAACGCCCCGTTGATCAACGCGTCATCCCACGGGATCGGACGACCACCGGCCCCCGCCGCCTCGACAACAATCACGCTCCTGACAGGCGTACGCATCACACCATCAAACGTCGGGTAGCACGCGAACGGCCACGCCGCCGTCTGATGGTTGACCCCGTACCAAACCATCAGAAATATCGCGGCAATACCAAACCCGATCAACCCCCGACTCGCCCTGTCCCGCTCACCGCCCGGCCCCGCCACCCATATCCCATCAAGCACACCACACAACCGCGAACCCGCCACCCCGGCGCAAACCCGCCGCCCAACCTCCAAACCAGGCCCAAGCCACAACAACGGCAACACCGGCCACAATACCGGCACCCGCCTCGCGATCGCACCCCACGCCGCATACCCCTCCCACCGCCGCCCGCCTCCGACCACACACACACCCGCGACAGGCGAGCACCCACCACCCCCCGCCAACCCCGCGCGATCCGCCCTATCAGACCCGGCCGCTTCCTCATACTCCATACGCCCAAACAGATCGATGACGTTCAGCATCGCGACCACCCGCCGACACCCCCGCCCATGCCCGTCATAAATCACCCGCACCCGCTCACGGAACAGCCGCTTCCCTATCCGGGCAAACACCCCAAGCCAATCGAAAAACACAACATAGAGCGTCTGCAACGACCAAAAATTAACCCGCATCGTCACCGCCGTCATATTATGAAACACCAGCCCCGCCACACCCGCCCAGACCCGCCCGCGACGGAAGAACACCGCAAATATCACGCCCAGCTCGAAGAGAATCGTACCCAACGCCCCCACCACCAGCAGCGGGTAGTACCGATCCAAACGAACAATAGGATCCCACAAAATATCCTCACTCCACGCGCTATACAGCACATACCGTAGATGGTCACTCACAACCCACTGCGGCCCGCCAACCACCCATTTCCAGAACCCGGGAAAGAAGTAGAGCAGCCCGATCAACACCACCACGAAGCGCAACACCAGCGCACAGGCAACCGAGGGTCCGGGCGGACCAACCTCCCCGCGATCCGCACGCCTGCACGCCGCACGGAGCCCGTCAATCGATAGCATGCTCGACACCGGCCCCAACGCGACGATCGTCAGAAACCAGTAAAAATGGTGGTAGTGATTGACCTTCCCAAACAACTGCGGGATACCCAGAAGATACAATACCACCACCGCTAATACCCCCGCCGACGCCCTCGTGAATAACCCGAGCACCCCGGTCACACAACAAACCTTCCCAATAAAACACAGCACCCCCGACAACGCCTCACCCCGCGGCATACCCGCTATCACCCCGCCCAGGCACCCCGGCGGGACCAGCAATTCGTCGGGAAACGTGCTAAAGAACAGCAACCTCTCACGGGTGACGAGTAGGTGCACAAACAAAGTCCCAAACAACGCGATCCGGAACACCGCCAGATTCACAGGCCGCTCAGGCCCCACCCAGAACCCCCGCGCCGAAGGCAACACCTGTTCACGCCAGATCACCGCACACACCCCCACCAGCGCCAACACACCCCCGAGATAAACCGACCGGAAACCCGCCCCGGTTATCCCTTTGACATAGAACTCCAGCGTCCGCACCTCGGGCTGTTGCTCGTGGTGCTGCACCAACGACTCGCTTAAATACCCGAACGACAACGCCCCGTTCAATACGCCCGCGAGCAGCGGCCGAATCAGCGCGTCTTCGATCCACGGCTTGACCAATACCTCAGTCAGCCACACCAGCCCGATGACGCAAATGACAATAAAACTGAAGATTAAACCTCTTCGCCGAAATGCACGGTTACACCGCATCGGCGCAGCTTAAAACAGAACCACCCCTACCGCGAACAGCACCCCCCGACCCCCTCTCTGCCCCCGTTTCTGCACGGCGGGATCTGTGGCGAGTAAATCCCCTCTACCAAGAGCGTGGACGCGGCCGGTATTAGCGTGTTCAGACCCGCCCCAACCACCAGGCTCCCGCGGCGAGGCCACCGGCTAATCATTCTTGACGGGGAGCCCGAAGGCCTCGGCGTTGCGAAGAAGATAGTTTGCAATCGCATCGCCCGCGATGCCGTGGGCGATCTCGTTCGGGTGTTGATCAGTCGGATGCACCCACAGTTCCGGACCGCTGTACCCGCCGTAATACTCCCGCAGGTCCACCACCCGGATGCCGCTCGATTCGCAGTGCCCCCGAACAGCGTCATGCACGACGCTAAAGGGGTAGTCACCGTCCAACTGATGGAAAAAAGGAAATATGGCTACGAGCAGCGGGATATCGCGCTCACCGCACGTTGCCTGGATTTGATCGAGTGCCTCGCTACAACGGACCCAACCCTCACTCTCGGTGTTGAATGAGGCGATTGCCTGCTTAACATAGGCTCGTGCGGAAAAGATTTCGAGCCACCGGCGTCTCGCCCACCCCCACAGCCGAGACCTCCCGGAAAGCCAGTCGGGATGGGCGTAGATCGTTGTGTAGTTGCGAAAGAATTCAATCTTCGGCTTGTCTGTATAGAGATCGGCCTCGACGTCATTGAGAACGAAGTGGACGATCACCGCGTCCGGGCTATACGCGAGCCCGCGATCCCTCAGCAGCGACAATTGATACTCCGTATTGGTAGCGCTGATCGCCGTATTAATCGTTTCGACCCGGATACCCTCAAGCTCCGTATTCAGGGTATCCCCCACACGGCTCAGACAGATTTCGTCCGCACGGACACCCTGGCCCCACAGGTAACTATCACCCAGCCCGAGAATCCGGTACGTGCCCGCCGGCTTATCGATACTGTGCTCGCTATCACGCCAACCCGCGGAATTATGCACGTGATCAATCGTATTGGCCGCGTCAAAATACCCACGGGGGTTGGAGTCATACCTGCTGCGGACAGTGGCATACGGAACAAACGCGTGCGGCAGACGCTCAGTGGGCCCGTTCTCTCGGGGCATGACCACGTCGACGCGGGCACGGTGATACCCGGCATGAATCCCAAGCACGCGCATCGCCAACTCGAGCACAACAACCGTAACGACAAATGCCCCAATGACCAGGGCACATTTTTGCAGAGCATGCAGGACCTTGCGCATGATCACCTCAGCTACCCCTGATCAGAGCCACACCCGCAAATACCAAACGTGGAGCCACACGACTCGAACCGCCCCGTACAATCCCGATACAGACATTAACCCATACCAACTAGAACCGGCTCACAACCCCTGAAACCGGCTCTGATAACAGCGACGGATAAGCCCCGGCTAGTTATGCAACCACCGCCAAGTATATCATATGCCGGCCCGGTGCCCGAGGTGTGGCGGTGCGCGTGCCAGCGCTGCGAGTGGGTGACGGTCAGCCAGCGCATGAACTCGCTAAGGTCCCGGTCCCCACGCGGCCAAAGCACCAGGTGCCAGTGGTTGGGCATCAGGCAGTACCCCAACAGCCGCGCCCCCGCCCGGCGCCACGGTTAATCACGTGGTACGCCAACCCACCCATCGCTACGCGTGGCCGTCTAGGCATGGGCAGAAGTTATAAGGATAGGGCTAGAAAGACAAATCAATGACTCCCGACCTGCTCTGTCGAAAAGCTCGGGAGTTTCGTCTGAGGATCATGATGTTGTGGGTGATACAGCGTAGGAGCATGTCTCGGTTTTGGGCGTGGTAACTCCTGGCGGCGACGGCGTGGCCGAGGTTGCGTTTGAGCATCGAGAATACCGTCTCCACCTGCCAACGCTGCCCATAACCGATGCGCGACCGGTGCTCGAACAGGCGTTGCATCAGCCGGCGGTACTTGCCGGTCGCGGGCTTGTTCGACGGGCGGCCGATGCGCGGCGGGATGAGACTGACAATACCAAGTGTGTCGCGCAGCCGTTGGTGGTTCGGTTCCGAGTCGTAGCCGGCGTCGGCGAGCAACTGTCGGGGCTGCAACGCCGACGGCAGTTGTGAAAGTATCAAACCCAACTCGCCGACGTCCGGCGTCGGGCCGCGCTTCGGGTAGGCCGCGAGGATCAGGTGCGTCGCGGTATCGGCGATCGCGTGCAGCTTGGGGAAGCGGGTGTAACGCGAAGTCGTGGGTTTGCCGCTGGATCGATCGCGTCGGCGCACGAAGTACGGGCTGATGCGTGACGACTCGAAGCCGGTGGCGTCGGCGGCGGCGCGTCGGATACGGCGGCGTCGCGGTTGTAGTAGTTTCACCGACGCGGCGAGCAACCCGCGCACGGCGGCGAAACGGATCAGCCGGCGCTGCGCTTTGGCCGGCGTGGTGAAGTGCGGGTCGCGCGTGAGCCCTAGGCCGGCGCACAGCGTGGGGTTGTCGGCGAGAATACCAACAATCCCGCGGTAATCGGTTTTGTAGAACCGCATGAGCACGAGGCACGCGAGCAGATGGGGCTGGGTGAACGTCTGTGGCGCGAACCGGTGGGCGTAACGCGGCAGCCCCCGCTCGCCGATGGCCAACGCCACGGCCGCCACCGCCCGCGGTGACTTGGAGGTAAGACTCATCACGAAGGTGTACGACAACAACCACCCGCGCGCAACCGTACATGCGCCGAACATCAAAGCTTTTCGACACAGCACTCCCGACCCCTTTTCTGTCCCTTTGGCCAGCGGAGTCAAATTACACACCGCTTCGAAGCGCTATACACAAAAAAAGACCGGGCAGCTTCATCGCCGCCCGGCCTTCGTATCATCTTACTAACGTAACCTATGGATCATGACTTCCGACGGCGTGTCACCAAGCCGATCGCCGCCAAGCCAAGCACACCCAGCCCAGCCGTCACAGGCTCAGGGACCGCTGGCTGCTGCGTCGCCGCTTCGAAATCCCACGTGTTTTCCTGAGGCGCCGCCGCTCCAGTAACATTATAAGTCAGGTAGTCAACATGGCTGTCTTGATTGGCGTTGAATGAACCAACCCCCAACTGAATGGAGTTGATCGTCGCCGACGTTATTCCCGCAGTGCTATTGAATAGGAGTTGCCATTCATCCAACGTGCGTAAAGGCGATAGAACAGTACCGGGCAAAGCACTTCCGCCCGTCAGGTTCACCATCCAAAACCCGCCTGTCGTGCCGTTAATATTCTCTGTAGTCCATACATTATCTGAGGTCACTACGGCACCATCCTGGTACGGCTCATACACCAGGATCTTGTCGAAGCGGTCTTCGCCCCGATCCACAGCCTTAGGCCCAACTGGATTCGCCTCATTGGTATCGATCCCAATCTTAAACGCCGGCGCCGCTACGCCACCCCCGGGGGCGCGGTACCACGCATACTCGACATCGAAAGAATCCGTTAGAAAGTTATTAGATACACCCCGGTTCTCCAACGTAGCTTTGTCATTGTTAACAGGGGTCTCGAAGTGAACACTCCCGGTCCCCATCGAAGGCACCGGCGGCCCGTTCACAAATTCCAACCGATCGGCAATCAGCCCATCTTCCACAGCATTCCTGCCACTGACCAACTGATTGTTTCCATTCACATCTACATGCCCATCCGCCCGGCTGTCTCCGGAGACCCACCCGGCCGGACCAAGACCCGTCACGACCGTAGTCACCGCCAAGGCCTGACCGCCCATCGCCGCAACCAGAAGCCCGCCCATGCTTAATCCTGCAAATCTCTTCATCTTGAAAACCCCTTACGCTTGAGAATGGTAAAAAACTCGATGACTTGTACGAAACACACAGTGAAAACAGATGGCCTTCGTCTTTCCTCCCATTGATTATCCCGACCGAAACTCCCAAATACAGAGAACGACCAGGCAACACGCCTGACAAACAATGTTCGTTATTAACGCGGCGCGCAATGGTCAGAACCCACTGGCCCTTCACACGACCCGTCAATCAAATATCAGCTTTTTCTCACGGCCAAACCGCGTGGCCAGATATGGCCTTTCTTTGAACCAAACGACATCCACTTGCCCCACACCTAGAAGCGGTGCGAGACGACATGCACCCACCATACACGAAGCGGCCCCCTGCGCCTAGGGGTATTACTCAAACTATAAAAAGTATTTTGCTTGCGCAGGCCCCTAACACCCACACACCTGACACCGCCAAAACCCTCTGCTATCGCCGGGTCCCTGCCGCCAAGCAAAGCGTGCCCCCCCTCTACTCGCCCACCAACCCCCGCCGCGCCCGCTCCCATTCCCCCCGCATCACACCATCCGTCACCACCACATCCACCTCATCCATCAGCGTCCGCGCTAGCCGCTCCATCAACACCCGCTCCGCCTCCCGCCGCACCCGCACGCGCACCCCCACCATCCGCGCCGCCCGCATCGCCCCCTCCCCCCCACTCACTTTCTCCCCACCAACCCCCGCCTCACTCATCTCACCCGCCCCAACCCCCTCCCCAACCTCCCCCGCACCCTCTCCCCCAACCACCCCCTCCAACTTCAAGATCGCCACCCCATCCTCCAGCGCGATCGGCGAGC
>JAJDCY010000028.1 GCA_029260595.1 Phycisphaeraceae bacterium
GGCGACCAGACCCTGACGATCGACCCGGATGTGACTCAGAGCTTCACCAACGCCGCGACGCTGCGTGCCGAGGGCACGGGCGGGCTGGTGTTGACCGGGGCGAACGGCGGCGGTTTCATCAACACCGGGCAGACGATCGAGATTCTCGACGGATCGAAGCTGGACCTAGTTACCAGCGCTGAGCTCGTCGGCGGGACGGTGAGCATGGCCGGGACGGGCAAGATGCGGCTTTTGAGTGGGACACCCGTCCTCGATGGCGTGACACTCGCCGCGGGGAGTATGGTTGAGCATTCGAACAACTTGACCACTGTCGTTCAGACGAGCCTGACGAACAACGGTGTTTGGAACATGAACTCAACCGGGCATGCGACGCGGATCACGGTCGAGGGCGGGGCTACGTTAGGCGGTACCGGCGAGATCGTGATGTCCAACACCACGGCGAATCAGATCCGGAACAATGCTGACGCGTTCGTGTTCGTCAATGGGCCCGATCACACGATCCGCGGCGCGGGTCAGCTGTTGGTTGGTTTTGGCGGGATGCTCAACAACGGGACGATCCTGGCGCAAGGCTCTGAGCTGCTGATCATCGACCCGGATGCCTCGCAGAGTTTTACTAATGCCGCGACCCTACGAGCCGAGGGTGCGGGTGGTTTGGAGTTCACCGGGGCGAACGGTGGCGACTTCATCAACACCGGTCAGACGATCGAGATCCTCGACGGATCGAAGCTGGACCTGACTACCAGCGCTGAGCTCGTCGGCGGCACGGTGAGCATGGCCGGGACGGGCAAGATTCGGTTAATTAGTGGGACACCGGTTCTGGATGGCGTGACGCTGGCTGCGGGGAGCAAAGTAGAGCACCCCAACAACCTGACCGCGGAGGTTCAGACAAGCCTGGTCAACAACGGTGTTTGGAACATGAACTCAACCGGGCATGCGACGCGGATCACGGTCGCGGGCGGGGCTACGTTAGGCGGTACCGGTGAGATCGTGATGTCCAACACCACGGCGAATCAGATCCGGAACAATTCTGACGCGTTCGTGTTCGTCAATGGGCCCGACCATACGATCCGCGGTGCGGGCCAGTTGTTGGTCGGTTTTGGCGGGATGCTCAACAACGGGACGATCCGCGCCGAGGGCAACCAGACCCTGACCATCGACCCTGACACGAGCAAGAACTTCACCAACGCCGGGGCCCTGGAGGCCGTGGGGCTCGGGGGCGTCGTCCTGACGGGCGCGAGCGGCGGTGACTTTATCAACGCCTCGGGTGGTGAGATCGCGATTACATCGAAGGTGTCATTGACCACGTCGGCTTCGCTGACGAATCAACCGGGTGGCGTCGTGTCGGGGACGGGATTGCTAGATATCGTGTCAGGTGTCTTTACAAACGGCGGGACGGTCGCCCCGGGCTTCTCGCCGGGGACGCTGACAGTCGATGGTGAGTACAACCAAACCGCCAGCGGGATACTAGCCATCGAGCTTGGGGGATCCCCGGGCAGCGGCCTCTTCGACGTGTTGGCTGTCACAGGCACCAGCGGCGACGCCAACCTCGACGGGAATATCGGTGTCAGCTTGATCAATGGATTCACACCCGATCTAGCGGACATGTTCACCGTCTTGACCACGGCGGGCGGCGTCAACGGGTTCTTCGCCAACGCCGACCCCGGCGGTGGCAGCACCGCCACAGTGAACCTCGGCGGCGGCAGCTCCTTTGACGTGATCTACCACGCTGATTCGGTGGTGCTGACCAACGTCAACATCATCCCCGAGCCGGCATCGCTGGCCATCCTCGCGGTCGGCGGAGCCCTGCTCGCGCCGCGTCGGCGGACCCGGTAACTCGCCGGACGGCAACTATCTTCTCAATTAGACAACCCCTCGGCCTAGCGGCTGGGGGGTTGTATCTTGCGCGGTGCGCCGAGATTTCAGTCCTTCGATCTGCGTGACCTGGGCCTTGTAGGGCCCCGGCGGCGGGGGTCTCATAGGACTCGCCCATTCCGTGACCCCGGTTTACCGCCTCCTAGGTGGCATTTCGCGACGTCCGGCGGTGAAACTGTCAAAAATGCTTGCGATTTCAAGTGGTTCGAGTTATATTACTCATCTCTATCATGGTGAGTGGGAGGCTGCCTGTCGTTCGAGAGCGCGAGCCACGCCACTTGGAAATGCCGGACCCGGCCACTCGGCTGGATGGCGAAGCTTGGAGGAATTCCCATGTCAGCAAACTCACCGAAGCAGGTTAGGAGTATCCGTCGGCGCCGTGTTGGCGCACGTGCCCGCAAGATCGTCGCGGGCGTCGCGTTGGCGTTGGCAGCCGGCTACACACCCGCAGCGATGGGTGTTGACGCGGTGTGGGTTGGTGGGACCGGTGATTGGAGCCTCGACACCAATTGGAGCCCGGTGGGTGTGCCCAATGGGTTGACGTTTGATGTCAAGATCGACAACGGTGACGGGGGGACGGGCTCGGTGGTCACGCTGGATACAACCGTCTCCATCAACTCGCTGGTGCTGGACCTGGGCGATGCGTTGAGCTTTACGAATGGTCGGGACCTGGCTGTGTCCGGAGTTGATGGAGACGTCACGAACAACGGGACGATTTCATTGAACTCAACGGGATCGCTGACACAGTTCACGGTGGGTGGAGACCTTCTCGGGTCGGGCGAGGTGGTGATTGGGACGAACTCGTTCAATGAGTTCCGCACAAGCGGCATATTGACACATGGTGCGGATCACACGATCCGCGGTGCAGGCAAAGTGTTGGCCGGCTCCGGGGGGATGAACAACAACGGGACAATTATCGCGGATCAGACCGTGATCATGACCGTAGACCCCAGCGCATTGGGCATCATTAACGCGGCAACGGGGACGTTCCGTGCCAGTGGTAGCGGTGGGATGGAGTTCCTTGGTGGGCTGTACGGGAATCAGTTCGGGACCATTGAGGTGCTGGCCGGATCGAAGCTCGAACTTGAGCAGAACGTCACGATCAACGGAGGAACGCTGGATACGTTCGGCGATGGCGTGGTGCTTCTAAATGGGTCGGGGACGGCCCAAAAGCTGATCAACGTGACGACGACCGGTGATGGAACAGACGATTTCGTTCAAACGAATGGCAAGGACGCGGCGATCCAGATCGGGCTGACGAACAATGCGTCGTGGCATTTGAACTCGACGAGTTCGTTAACTGATCTGACTTTCGCGGATGGAAACGCGAACCAGACACTCGACGGGACCGGGCGTATTGTGATGAACGGTCATGTCAATAACCGGATCCTGCTGGGCGATAGCACTCTCACGGTGACTCAGGGAGCCGACCACACGATTCACGGCGGTGGGTCGCTGTTGGCGGATACAGGCGGGATGATCAATAACGGGACGATCCTCGCGGATCTGGCGTCTGATCCGCTCACGGTCGATCCGGACGTGAACGGCTTTACGAACAACGGCACGATGGAGGCCACCGGCGCGGCTGGGTTAGTCCTCAACGGTGGTGATTACACGAACACGACGACCATCGAGGCGAAGACCGGGTCGAAAGTGGATCTTCTAGGCGGCGTAACAATGACCGGCGGCACGCTGAAGTCTTCCGGGACGGGTGCGGTGAACTTGAAGGGGTCGGTGACGAACCTCGTGCTCGATAGTGTGACGCTCGAGGGCACGACCGTGCAGCCGAACGGCAACGATTCGGCGGTCATGACAACGGTCGTGAACGACGGGACTTGGACCCTCAACTCAACCTCCGGCCAGACAGATGTGACGTTCCTGGATGGGGCCAGTCTTGATGGGACGGGCGAGTTGGTGCTGATGGATCATGTCAACAATCGGATATTAACCAATGACACCGTGATGACACAGGCCGCCGATCATACGATCCGTGGGGGTGGGTCACTATTGGCTGACAGCGGTGGCATGATCAACAACGGGACGATCACGGCTGACGGTGGGATCGCGATCACGGTTAATCCGAACGACAACGGTTTTACGAATAACGGGGTGATGGAGGCGACCAGCACGGACGGGTTAATCCTCAGTGGTGGTGATTACACGAATACGACGACAATCGAGGCGAAGACCGGGTCGAAAGTGGATCTTCTGGGCGGCGTAACAATGGCCGGCGGCACGCTGAAGTCTTCCGGGACGGGTGTGGTGAACTTGAAGGGGTCGGTGACGAACCTCGTGCTCGATAGTGTGATGCTCGAGGGCAATACCGTGCAGCTGAACGCCAACGATTCGGCGGTCATGACGACGGTTGTGAACGACGGGACTTGGACTCTCAACTCAACCTCCGGCCAGACGGATGTGACGTTCCTGGATGGGGCCAGTCTTGATGGGACGGGCGAGTTGCTGCTGATGGATCATCTCAACAATCGGATTATGACAAATGACACCGTCATGACGCAGGCCGTCGATCACACGATCCGTGGTGGTGGGTCACTGTTGGTAAACTCAGGCGGGATGATCAACAACGGGACGATCACGGCCGACGGTGGGATGGCGATCACGGTTGATCCGAACGACAACGGTTTTACGAATAACGGGGTGATGGAGGCGACCAGCACGGACGGGTTAATCCTCAGTGGTGGTGATTACACGAATACGACGACAATCGAGGCGAAGACCGGATCGAAAGTGGATCTTCTAGGCGGCGTGACAATGACCGGCGGCACGCTGAAGTCTTCCGGGACCGGTGTGGTGAACTTGAAGGGGTCGGTGACGAACCTCGTGCTCGACGGCGTGACGCTTGAGGGCAATACCGTGCAGCCGAACGCCAACGATTCGGCGATCATGACGACGGTTCAGAACAACGGGGTGTGGGAGCTGAGTTCAAGTAGCAGTGTGACGACGGTGACATTTCAGGATGGCGCCATCCTTGACGGGACCGGCGAGCTGGTGCTGATGGATCACATCAACAATCACGTCCTGACCAATGGCACGGTGATGACACAGGCCGCCGATCACACGATTCGTGGCGGGGGATCGCTGCTGGCTAACAGCGGGGGCATGCTTAACCAAGGGACCATCCGAGCGGACGAGGCTACACGCATCGAGATCGACCCCGACGCTCTGGGATTCACGAACGAAGGTTTGATGGAAGCGATCGGGGCCGGTGGGCTGGAGTTCCAGGGCGGTGCCTTTACCAACGCCGCCGGCGGGACGATCGCCGTCACCTCGAAGGTGACGCTGACGACATCCGGCACCACGCTCACCAACGAGCCCGGTGGGCTGGTCGAAGGGACCGGGACCCTCGATGCCGACGGGACGGGGGTTTCATTCATCAACGGCGGGACCGTCGCCCCGGGCTTCTCGCCGGGCGAGCTGACGATTGAAGGTGTTTACAACCAGACCGCGACCGGGTTGCTGGACCTTGAAATCGGCGGCACCCCGGCGAGCAACCTCTTCGACCTGTTGACCGTCTCCGACGTGGCGAACCTCGACGGGAACATCATCGTCAACCTGATCAACGGCTTCACGCCGCTGCTGACCGATCAGTACACCGTGTTGACGGCGACCAATGGCGTAAGCGGCTTCTTCGCCAACGCCGACCCGGGTGTTGGCACTACGGCGACGGTGAACCTTGGCGGCGGTAGCTCGTTCGACGTGATCTACAACGCCAACTCGGTGGTGCTGACCAACGTCAACATCATCCCCGAGCCGGCATCGCTCGCGATCTTCACCGTCGGCGGAGCGCTGCTCCTGCCGCGTCGGCGGACCAGGTAGCGCCTGCAGCCGCAACACAGAACATCGTCCAAGATAGACGGCAACCCCGCGTCGCAACGCCCGGGGTTGTTGTTATTTCCGCAGAGATCGGGCCGGTATCAGTGGCGCAACGCCTCAAGCGTTTGATGGAAGGCGAGCGTGTCCTGCTCGGGGGGCAAGTCGGTCATGATCTGTTCGAGCATCGTGCGGGCGCGATCGTGTTGCCCGATCCTGACCAGGCTCTCAACCCACGCGATCCTGTCGGCCACATCGCCGGTACCGGGTGACTCGGCCAACGCCAATGACAGCCGCGCGAGGTGATCTAGCGACGGGTGATCAACCGCGCCCCGCGGCGTCGATCGAACCTGCGGCGTCTGCGAGTAACCGGCCCGCGTTGTCTGCGGCTCGCCCGCCGCGATGAATGCGCCCCCGGCGAGCGCGACAGTCGCCGTTGCGAGCAGTGCGGCTTTGATCTTGTTGCGTTTCTTCATCGCGATCATTTTTCACCAGCGACGACGAATCCCGATCGGCCTGGCTGGCGGTTGGGCCGGTTGCGACACTCATATCATCGGTCCATCTCTGTGGGGACTGTGTTATCGGCGGTCGCTGCGGGCAAGAAATTGATCCCATTATAGCAGTCATCCGGTTGAAAAGGCCCGTTTTCGGGAACGCCGCGCGCCTCACGCCTGACATTACATATACGGGTGTGACGGTAGCAGTTGGGTTGGGACTGGGGAGTATCACCCGCGCTCCGTGGGAGAGTACCCATCCACTTCGTATGTGCGCTCTCATCGCGTGTCGATCATTAACAGCTACGCCGATCGCGGCTTGCGCAGAGCCGGTTGACCGCGTTCCATCTCACCGCAGGGTGTGGCATTCGCTTTGCGTAGAACCATTCCAGAGGGCGAGTACATCGTGTTCTTCAACCCGATCACGGCCCATTTGGCCGGCACAGGAGCTGATGTATGTCGCGGCAACTCATTCGACTGGTTTTGGGGTTTGCAACGTTTGCTACGGTGGCTCAGCAGGCGGACGGCCGCACGATCGAGTTCTCCGGCATGACGTGGGAAGTCAAGAGTGGTTGCGGGCTCGGACCCGGCCCGAGCTGCTGGTCCGAGGATACCGAGAGTGTTTGGGTGGACGGGCTGGGTAGGCTGCACATGAAAGTCCGCGAGTCGGACGGGGTGTGGTACAGCGCCGAGGTATCAACACAGGAATCGTTCGGGTACGGCGACTACCGATTCCAGATTGAAACCAATACCGAACTGTTTGACCCAAACGTTGTGCTCGGGATGTTCACGTACAAGGACCGCGGCTTCGAAGACCCCGACGAGATCGATATCGAGCTGACTCGATTCGGTAACGCCGCGTCGAGCGACACGGGCCACTACACGGTTCAGCCGTACACCACGCCCGGGAACGGCAGCGACTTCGCGCTGGGTTTGGGAGGTACATTCGCGACGCATCGTTTCATGTGGGATCCCGAAGCGATCTTTTTCCAAAGCATCCACGGGCACCACGACCAGCCGCCGACACCGGGGCATGAGATCTCACAGTGGACCTACACCGGCCCGGATATCCCTACGGCGTCCGATGAAAAGCTGCACATCAACCTCTGGATGTTCCAGGGCATGGCACCGGCTGACGGGCTCGACGTCGAGTTGATCGTCAAGAGCGTCTCGGTCATGCAGAACCCCGAGCCGTCGAGCCTGGCTGCGAGCTTCATGATGGCGGTTGCCGGCATCGGGTGCTGGACGCGCCGCCGGCCGGTGTGATCGCGTGCTGCGAACACCCTTGGGCCTAGTCAGACCCGGCGTCGGCTTCGCGGACCGCGCGGCAGAAGTCGCGGATCATCGTCACGTCTTTGACGCCGGGTGACGACTCGACTCCCGATGAAACATCGACTGCGAACGGGCGCAGCGTGGCGATCGCCTGCCCGACATTCGCCGGGGTCAGCCCGCCGGCGAGGATCGTGGGAGGGAGATCTTCGAACGGTTCATGCTTCTGCGCTTTGGCGAGCGCATCCCAATCAAACGTGCGGCCAGTCCCGCCGGTCAGCGCAGCGACCGCACCGCGCGGCGGCAGCGCATCCCAGAGCAACGCTGTGAGGTTGTCGTGGTGTGACGACCGCCACGGCTGAACGAGTTGCGCAGCCTGAGACAGGTCGTCTGGAAGGCTCACCGCTTTGATCACACGCAGTGGGGCGAGATGGTCGGCATACTCGCTGGACTCGTTCCCATGAAGTTGAACGGTGCGCAGGTCCAACGTCTCAGCGACTTGACCAACACGCTCGGGGGCGGCGTCAACGAACAGCCCGATCGGCTCGACGAACGGTGGCAGCACATCGATAATCTCGCGCGCCTGGTCAATGGTGACGCACCGCCGCGAGGCCGAGACGAATACCAACCCGACCGCGTCGGTGCCGGCATACACAGCAGCGAGCGCGGTCGCCGGGTCTTTAATTCCACAGATCTTGACTCGTGTGCGCGCCATCAGCGAATTGTAGCGGTCGGCGGCGGCCATCGGGCTGCGCCGTCAGGTGGGGATCTTTTCGAGTTGGGCGTACTGCAGAATCAGGGTCTTTACCCCAACTTCGCTGAACTCGACCTGTGCCCGCGTCTGTGCCGCGACGGGGCGGACATTGATCACGCGACCCAGCCCAAACGTCGGGTGGCGGACCAGCGTCCCGGGGGGCAGCCCGTCCGGGTCTGCGTTCTCATCGTCACCGTCGTGGTGGAAAGGCGCATCATCGCCCTCCGTATTGTCGAGTTTTTCGATGTGGTCGCCGGGAAGCTCTTCGAGGAAGCGGCTCGGTAGCGATGGCTTGATCTGGCCAAACACGGATCGGTAGCGCGTGTGGGTGATCGCCAGCCTCTGCTGGGTACGGGTAATCCCGACGAAACACAGGCGGCGCTCTTCCTCCATCTCGGGCAGGTCGGTGAACGCTCGGCTGTGCGGGAGCAGGCCGTCCTCAACCCCGAGCATAGCGACGGCCGGGAATTCCAGCCCCTTAGCCGCGTGCAGCGTCATCAGTGTGACCGCACCCTGGGTGTCGTCAACGGAATCGATATCACTGACGAGGCTGATCTGTTCGAGGTACCCCTGCAGCTTACGGGCGAGCGTCGGGACCTGGTCGGGTGCGAGCGGGTCGACGAACTGGTCTTCAAACTGCTGTGCAGAACTAACCAGCTCGCCGAGGTTCATCAGGCGCTCTTCATCGGGATCAGATTTGTCGTTGCGGTAATGGCCTTCGAGGCCGGACTCGCGGATAACGCGCTCGACCAGGCCGCGTAACGACGGGGCGTCGGCGTTGTCCGAATCGGCGGCTGCTTCGACATTTTCTGGCATCCAGCCGGTAAGTGCCTGGTGGAATTTCTTGATCGACGTCACCGCTCGGGTATTCAGCGCCGGCAACTGCGTCGTATCCGCGAGCAGTGCGGCGATCGTTACGTCGTTGGCCACCGCGTGTGCCTGAAGGGCTTTGACGGACGTGATACTGATGCCGCGTGCCGGCGCATTGATGATGCGCAGCAGGCTGACCTCGTCGGCCGGGTTGGCGATCACACGCAGGTAACCGACGGTGTCTTTGATCTCCTTGCGGTCATAAAACGCCGTGCCGCGGGCAACCTGATAGGGGATGCTGTTCGAGCGGAGCGCGTCTTCAATCGATCGGCTAAGGCTGTTGACCCGGTAAAACACAGCCATCCCGCCCCAAGGCAGGTCTTGATCGTTATGCAGCTTGCTCAGCCAATCGACGATCCACTGCGCTTCGTTGGATTCATCCTGGCACGTAACGACGGTGACCGGTTCACCCGGGTCGTTTTCGGTCCAGAGGGCTTTGTGTTTGCGCTGGGTGTTGCACTGGATCAGTGCGTCGGCGACAGCGAGGATCGATTGGGTTGAACGGTAGTTTTGTTCGAGGCGGACGACCGCGGCGTTCGGGTAGTGGGTCTCAAATTCAAGAATGTTTCGGATATTCGCGCCGCGCCACCCGTAGATCGACTGGTCGGGGTCGCCGGTCGCACAGATGTTTTTGTGTTCGGCCGCCAGTGTGTTGGCGATGACAAACTGCGCGTGGTTGGTGTCCTGATACTCGTCGATCATCAGGTACTGGTATCGCTCACGCAGCTCGGCCACCACATCGGGGTGTTGCCGCAGCAGATCGACGGTGCGCATCATCAGATCGTCAAAATCCAGCGCGTGGTTCTTAGCCAGTGTCTTCTGATATTGCTTGTAGATCCCGGCGACGGAGCGGGTGTAGAACTCGTTCGCGGATGCGGCGTAGGCATCGGCGTCGATCAACTCGTTCTTGGCGTTGCTGATCGACGCGAGAACCTTGCCCGGCGGGAAGTTGCTTGCGTTGATCTTGAGCGCTTCGAGCGACTGCTTCATCGCGCGTGTCTGATCGGAGCGGTCGTAGATCGAGTACCCCGGCGGCAGGTTTAGCCGGTCGGCGTACTGGCGGATCAGCCGGGCGCACAGGCTGTGGAACGTGCTGAGCGTTACAGCCGAGGCTTGACGCTCGGTGACGAGGCGCTCGACGCGTTGGCGCATCTCGGCGGCGGCCTTGTTGGTGAAGGTGATCCCGAGGATGTTCCACGGGGCAATCCCGACGCGCTGGATGAGGTACGCGATGCGGCGGGTGATGACCCGCGTCTTGCCCGACCCCGCTGCCGCGAGGACAAGCAACGGCCCCTCGACGTGAGTGACCGCTTGCCGCTGTGGCTCGGTCAGGTGCTCGAGCAGCGCATCGGTCGGTTCGGCGGTCGTGGCTTGGGTGTCGTCGCTCATATCAATGCAAGTTTAGCAGATACCGTTGGGCGGATCGGGTTGCTTCATGGCACGGACGCTATGCGCTGGTCAAGGGAACATTTGCGGTGTCGGCTCGGCCGCGGGTAGATCGAGTTCGAGGTGTTCGGCCCCGTTGCGGGTGAGTTGGCGACCCTTGCGGGTGCGCGCGAGGAAGCCGATCTGCAGGAGGTAGGGTTCGACCATCTCTTCGAGTGTCCCGGAGTCCTCGCCCATCGTCGCAGCGACGGCTTCGAGGCCGACCGGACCACCCTGGTACACACGGCCGATGACCGCGAGGTACTTGCGGTCAATCTCGTCGAGGCCGAGGTCATCGATCCCCTCTAGTTGGAGCGATCGATCGACAATATCAATGCTGACGCGGCAGTTGGCTTTGACCTGTGCGAAATCGCGGACGCGGCGCAACAGTCGGTTGGCGACGCGCGGCGTGCCGCGGCAGCGCGTGGCGATCGATCGCAACCCGTTCAATGCGTCTGAGCTTGTCGAAGATCGGGTTGGCGCCTGGTCGGCCTGACTCAGGTCGGCCATGTTCATGAGCGAAGCGCTGCGGCGCAATATTGAAAGCAGGTCTTTCTGGCTATAGAAATCAAGGCTGTGGGTGATCCCGAACCGCGACCGCATCGGGCCGGACAGCAACCCTGCACGCGTCGTTGCGCCGATCAGGCAAAACGGTTCGAGCGGGAGGGTGATCGTTTTCGCGTGCATCCCCGAATCGACTGTAACGTCGATCTTAAAGTCCTCCATCGCCGGGTAGATGTATTCCTCGACGACGGGGTTGAGCCGGTGGATCTCGTCGATAAACAGCACATCACCGGCTTTGAGCTTGGTGAGTGTGCCAACCAGGTCTGTTGGTCGCGTCAGCGCCGGGCCGGAAGTCACGACAACGTGCGTGCCCATCTCGTTGGCGATGACGTGGGCGAGGGTGGTCTTGCCAAGCCCGGGTGGCCCGTGCAACAGCACGTGCTCCATCGCCTCGCCGCGCTGCTTGACCGCATCGATTGTGATCCGCAACTTCTCGATTAGTTTGGGTTGGCCAACGTACTCGTCGAGGCGTTGCGGGCGCAGGGTGTAGTTGAACTGCTCCTCCTGTGGGTCGCGTGCCGTCGCCGAGATGATGCGTTCTGTGGCCATGGTGTTCGGGCGATGTCGGGGTTGATTGTACCGATAGACCGGCCCGAGGTGGGATTCAGGCGGGATCGCGAATCGTGTTAGCGTACGGAGCGGTCGGGCCGAGCCTTGGCTAGAGTGCTGTCGCTTCGGCCTCGGGGGCGACGAGGTCTTCGTAGGTCTCGGCGCGGCGGATAAGGGTGGCTTTGGAGCCTTCGATCAGGACCTCGGCCGGGCGGGGCATCGCGTTGTAGTTGCTTGCCATCACCATTCCGTACGCCCCAGCCGAGAAGACGCACAGCAGGTCGCCCCGGGTCACCGGCGGCAGCGAGCGCTCCTTGGCCAGGTAGTCGCCGGTCTCACAGATCGGCCCGACGATGTCGCAGGTCTCCAGGCCGGGCATGTCGAGCTTGGGTGCGCGCGTCGCCGGTTGGTGCATCGGCGCGACGCTGGTCGGCCAGATGAAGTGGAACGCGTCGTAGAGCGTCGGCCGAACCAGGTGGTGCATCCCGGTATCGACGATCACAAATTTCTTGCGCCCGCCGAGCTTGATGTACTGCACGCGGGTGAGCAGAGCGCCGGCGTTTGCCGCGATCGATCGCCCGGGTTCGAGGATGATACGACCGCCCGCGTCGTGGAACGGCTTGAGCAGCGGGACAAGCTGGGCTGCGTAGTCCGCGGCGAGCGGCGACTGGGCGGACTCGTAGTCGGCACCAAACCCGCCACCGATGTCGAGAGTGTCAACGCGGTGGCCTTGCTCGGCGAGGTCGTCGATGAGCGCGAGGGCGCGCGTGATGGCTTCGACATACGGCTCGACGGTGTAGACCGGCGAGCCGATGTGCAGGTGGATCCCGCGTAGCTTCAGGTGAGGGTCACGGCCGTAGCGCTCGAAGAACCGGCGGGCACGCTCGATATCGACGCCGAACTTGGATTCTTTTTTCCCGGTCGTAGTTTTATCGTGGGTCTTGGGGTCGACATCGGGGTTGACCCGCAACGCGGCCGATGCCGTAGCCCCCATGCGCCGGGCGATCGAAGCGGTGTTCTCAAACTCGGCTTCAGATTCGATATTGAACCAGCCGATGCGAGCTTCGATGGCGTCGCAGATCTCGCGGTCGGTCTTGCCCACGCCGGCGTAGACAACCTTGTTCATCACGGCACCGGCGCGTTGGGCGCGGTAGAGCTCACCACCGCTGACCACATCCATCCCGGCACCGCGGTTGGCCAGCAGCTTGCACAGGTGGACGTTGCCACAACTCTTGATCGAGTAGCAGATGATTGGATCGAGGTCGACGAAAGCGCGGGCGATGCGGTCGTAGTGGTCTTCGAAGGTTCGTCGCGAGTAGACGTACAGCGGCGTCCCGGTCTGGCGGGTCAGGTCGTCGAGGTTGACCTGCTCGCAGTAGAGTTGCCCGTCGCGGTATTCGAATGCGTCCATGTCACCCGTCCAGTTCGCGCGTGTGGCCCACCATGATCACTGGGTGTAGGTCGGTGCGACGCGAGGCGTTGTCGTGGCATTCAGGCGGCGTCGCTGGCCATCTTCTCGGCCTTCTCGCGCGCGTCGTCGAGCGTGCCGACGTACATGAACGCCGACTCGGACAGGTCGTCGGCTTCGCCCTCGCACAGGCGCTTGAACGAGTCGACGGTGTCAGCCAACGGGGTGTAGACGCCGGGGAAACCGGTGAACTGCTCGGCGACGAAGAAGGATTGGCTAAGGAAGCGTTCGATCTTGCGGGCACGGCTGACGACCGTCTTGTCTTCCTCCGACAGCTCGTCAACACCGAGGATCGCGATGATGTCCTGGAGGCTCTTGTACCGCTGGAGAATCGACTGCACCTGCCGGGCGACCTGGTAGTGCTCCTGCCCAAGGATGCCGGGCTCGAGGATGCGGCTGGTCGAGGCCAGAGGATCGACGGCCGGGTAAATGCCCTTCTCAGTGATCGCACGGCTGAGCACAACGAACGCGTCGAGGTGCGTAAACGCCGTCGCCGGTGCAGGGTCGGTCAGGTCGTCGGCGGGGACGTAGATCGCTTGCACGCTCGTGATCGCACCCTTGTCGGTCGAGGTGATGCGCTCCTGCAACTCCCCCATCTCGGTGGAGAGCGTCGGCTGATAACCCACGGCGGAAGGCATGCGGCCGAGCAACGCGGAGACTTCCGACCCGGCCTGTGTGAACCGGAAAATGTTGTCCACGAACAGCAGCGTTTCTTTGCCTGACCGGTCGCGGAAATCCTCGCACATCGTCAGGCCGGTCAGCGCGACTCGCAGGCGGGCTCCCGGCGGCTCGTTCATCTGCCCGAACACCATCGCCACGCGGTCGAGCACCGCCCGCTTAACACCCTGGGCATCGGTGAATTCGGCTTCCTGCATCTCGAGCCAGAGGTCGTTGCCCTCGCGGGTGCGCTCGCCAACGCCGGCGAACACCGAGTACCCGCCGTGCTCGCGGGCGATACGGGCGATCATTTCCTGGATCATGACGGTCTTGCCGACCCCGGCACCGCCGAACAGCCCGATCTTGCCGCCGCGCACAAACGGGCAAAGCAGGTCGATCACCTTGATCCCCGTTTCGAGCACCTCGGTCTTGGGGTTAAGACTTGTGAACTCCGGCGGGGGTTGGTGGATGCTGCGGAAGTCGGTCGCCTCGACGGGGCCGCGTTTGTCGATCGGCTCGCCCAGCAGATTGAAGACCCGGCCGAGCACCGCCTCGCCGACTGGAACGGTCACGGACGTGCCGGTGTCAGTGACAGGCATCCCCCGCGTCATCCCGTCGGTCGATCCGAGCGCGACGGCACGCACCTGGCCGCCGCCGAGGTGTTGCTGAACCTCGCCGGTCAACGCAACCGTGCGGCCGTTGTGCTCGCCCTCGATCCGCAGCGCGTTGTAAATCTCCGGCAGATCGCCCTCGGGGAACTGAGCGTCGAAGGTCGACCCGATAATCTGAGTAACGGTGCCTTGGCTGGCCATATCAACCGTGCCTTCCATCGATTGGGAGCGAGTTGGAGCGACCAGCGGCAGCAGCCTCAAGGGCTTACTGCGCGGGCGGCCGGATACGCCGGCGGGCCGTGCCGCGGATGAAACGGCAGTAGCATAGTGAACATCACCAACCCTGCCAACCGTGGCAACGGCGGGATGTGAGAGAATCCGGATATCGCGATAGGAGCCGCGCGGGCTAGGCCGTGACGTAGCGGCTGCCGCGCTCGCCTTTGACCTTGACACGCTTGAGCTTGCCGATTTTCACCAGTTTGCTCAGTGCGTTGTCGGCTTTGCCGCCGCGGCCGTCGGTCTTCCACTGGCGGTTAAGGTCGGCGGCGTTGGGCTTGCCCATTTTCTTTACCAACTGGACCAGGCGGGCCTCGCCGCTAACCGAGAATCGCTTGCGGGTGCCCTTGCTGCCGCGTGAGGTTGAGCCCTTGGGGCGGCCCGGGCCACGGCCGCTGCCAGCCGGTCGGCCGGGGCGGCGGGTCGGCTGGTCGACTGAGATTCCCAGTTGCGAGAAGGTGCTATCGATCGTTGCGATCGCTTCGAGCAGCTCCTGCCGCTTCTTCTTCATCTGGGTGATCGTGCGGACAAGGGAGCTTGCTTCGGTCGCGGTTCGTGGGGCCATCTTCGTCACTCCTTAGCGGCGTTGTTAGGTCGGTCAGATCAGTTAGCTGCCTGGATGATACTCGATCCTATCAAGATCGTTTGCGAGTCTCGGGGAATCTACTTCACCTGTTCATCTGACCCGTCTCAACGGGTCGCCCTGGAAGCGTGCCACGGTCCGACTATCAGTCGGGGGCTGATTCTCATGACACAATGCTATTTATAACAAACTACCTACGGTCCCGCAATGCCCGAGGCGAATAGCGGCGAATATTCGAGCATTTCCTGATATTCAATGCCGGATCAAGATCGACATGCACTCGGCGACAACGGCCATCACAGGCTACTAGTCATGCGCCGGGGCCGACTCCAGCAGCGAGACGGTGGTCTCTAGCGGGGGTGGGGCGGTTATGACGGGGTTGGGGTAGAGAGTCGCGTAGCCGCGGGCGAGCGACTCGATCCTGTTTGGCAGCAGGCCGGTCGCAAGCAATACACTCACGCAAATAACCAGCATTGCCAAGCCGCCGCCGGCAGGCAGGAACGCGGGGCGCTCATCCTCATCGGGTACGAAATACATGTAGTAGACAGGCTTGAGGTAGTAATAGAGGCTGATCAGTGTGTTGAACAGCAGCACGGCGATCAGGGCGAACCCCGCGCCGCCGGCCAACGCCATGGACTTCATCAAGAACACCTTCCCCCAGAACCCACCGAGGCCGGGCATCCCGAACAGGCTGAGCAGGCATGCTGTCATTAGGGCCGCTAACCACGGCGAGCGGCGAGATAGCCCGGCGTAGCCTCGGATGTCCTCTGTGCCGGTATGCATGGCGAGCAGGGTGGCGGCTGTGAATGCACCGAGATTCATAAACGCGTAGACAACGATGTAGAACAGCACGGCGCCGACGACGACCTGGATCGCACCCGTCTGGTGCTGCCCGCCCTCCCATGACCGTCCGGCGATCACCGCGACACTTGCCGCCATGAGCATGTAACCGGCATGTGAGATCGAGCTGTACGCGAGCAGACGCTTGATGTTGGTTTGGTGCAGCGCGACGAGATTGCCCCACGTCGCGGTGACCGCGCCGAGGATGCCGACCGCAACGCCGATGCCGACGAACAGGTAACCGTTAGCCGGTGCGGCCGCGGCAAAGGCGGCGAGCGCCCTTAGGAGCATGCACATGGCCGCCCCCTTTGATGCGACCGAGAGGAACGTCGTGACCTCGATCGGTGCCCCTTGGAATACGTCGGGGCACCAGAAGTGCATCGGGACGGCGGAGAGTTTGAACGCGAACCCGGCCAGCATGGCCGCCAGGCCGATGGCCATCAGAGGCGAGATGCCCGCGGCCGCCTGTGCGGCGATGCCGTAGATGCTCAGCGTCCCGGCGGCGCCATATACCAGCGACATCCCGTACAGCATGATTGCGCTGGAGACCGAACCGAACAGCACATACTTGAGCGATCCCTCGGACCCTTCGCGCCGGCGCTTGCGGAAACCGGCGAGCGCGTAGCTGGGCATCGACGCCGTCTCGGTCGCGATGAAAATCACCAGCAAATTCGTCGCCGACACCATCAACGACATCCCGACTGCGGCACCGAGTAGCAGGCAGAGAAAGTCGGGCGCATCGGCCGGGTCGGTCTGGCTACGCGAGTGCAGGATCCACAGCCCGAGGATCATCAGGGTGAATAGCGTGAGTAGGACCTTGAAGAACTGGCTGAACGGGTCGATCACCAGTGAACCAGTGAAGACCGTGCCCATGGCGTCCGCGCTGGCGAAGCTCGACAGCGCCGCCATCACCGCAAGCATGAGCCCCGCCGACGCAACGCCCAGCGGCAGCGCGACGCTGCGGCGCTTGATGAACGGGGCGAGCACGACCGCGCACATGGCAACGACCAGCCAGACCTCGGGCATGACCATCCACAGGTCGCCCCAGAGATCTTCCCAACGGGTTTCGCTAGCCAGGTTCAATGCCTAAGCCCCTATTCGCGGCGCGTGCCGCTGTGCGAGTGTGTGGCCGGTCGATTCGTATCGCCGCGATCGGATCGCTTCGCTTCGCTACCCACCGATGCCGAGGATCGCCATGATCGAGGTAAACGTCGGATCGGTCAGATTGAAAACCAGGATCGGGAGGATACCGAAGACCAACGCGGCGATCCCGAGTGTTCCCATAATGAAATACTCGCGGCCGGTCAGCGCGGCGAACTCGCCGTACTCCGGCTTTTCATTACCCATATAGACGCGTTGGAACATCCACAGGATGTACCCAGCCGTGAGCACCACCGCGGACGCGGCGAGAATGCCCAGCGTGTACACCGTGGCCTGGCTGGTCGCGCCGACATTGCCGATCGCGGCCGCCTCGAACGTCCCCAGCAACACCATGATCTCGCCGATGAACCCGCACAGCCCGGGCAGGCCCATGCCCGCGAAGAAGCCGATCAGCGACCACCCGCCGTACCCCGGCCACTTGAGCCACAGTCCACCGAAGCGGTCCAGGTCGCGGTGATGCGCACGCTCGTACACCACGCCGACCAGGAAGAACATCATCGCGCTGGAGATCCCGTGGCCGATCATCTGGTAATACGCCCCGTCAAACCCGGTGCGTGTCATCACCGCGATCCCAAGCGTGACATATCCCATGTGGCTGACGGATGAGTACGCGACCAGCTTCTTCCAATCGGTCTGGGCCATCGCACACATCGCGCCATAAAGGATCCCGAATACCGCCAGCACCGCGACGGCGACCCAGAAGTACCGTGCGGCATCGGGGAAGAACGGGTACGTGATCCGCATCAATGCGTACCCGCCCATCTTCAGCAGCACGCCGGCGAGGATCATCGAGATCGGCGTCGGCGCCTCGACGTGTGCATCCGGCAGCCAGGTATGGAGCGGCGCCATCGGCAGCTTGATGGCGAACGCGATCAGCGTCAGCCAGAAGGCCCACTGCGCGAACCCCCAATAGGCGCCGTCGTCCATGGCGAACAGGGCGCGCACAGCCTCCGACTGTAATGTCAGCGTGCCCGGGTCAGAGCTGACCATGACCCAGGTGTTCCCGCTTGCGCCAACCGCTTTACCTGTGAGGAAAAATAGCCCGAGCATCACGATCAGCAGGCAGATCGACCCGGCGAGCGTGAACAGGAAAAACTTGATCGCGGCGTACTCTTTTCGCGGCCCACCCCAGATCCCGATCAGGAAGTACATCGGCAGCAGTGAGATCTCGAAGAACACATAGAAAAGGAACATGTCCAGCGACAGGAATACCCCAAGCATCCCGGTCAGCAGCAACAAATACAACGCCATGAACGCCTTGGTCGCCTTCTCAATCCTCCACGATGCGAGCACAATCAGGATGCTCAGCGCCGTGCTCAGCAGCACCAGCGGCATCGACAGCCCGTCCACCCCGGTGCGGTAAAACGCGTTGATCCCGGCGATCCACGGCACAGCCGTCTCGAACTGCACACCGCCCGCGCTCAGCCCGTAGTAGGCGATGACCAACTCGACGCTGAACAGGAACGTGACGATCGAGGAGATCAGCGCGACCCACCGGGCCTGTTGCTTGCCCGGCACGATCAGGCAAAGCAATGCCCCTATCGTGGGCGTGAAGATCATCCAGTTGAGGAGGGACGCTTCCATAATCGTTGTTACCTCGCGGGCGGAGCTTTCCAGGCAGTGGTCGGCCGACTCATGGGCTGACAAGCACGACAGTCACGACCACCAAAGTAACGACCGTGGCGGACGCGAACAAAAACAGCACGTAGGCCCGCACCCGGCCGGTCTGGGTCGAACGCAGTATCTGCCCGCCGCTGGTCGCCATCGCGGCCGCACCGTTGACCGCCCCATCCACCACGCGCTGGTCAAACAGCCCGACAGCATCGGCCAACTGCCGCGTCACCCACCCGGCCAGGTTTACCATCCCGTCGACCAGGTACTTATCAATCAACGCGATGATCGTCGCAGCGAGTTTGCAAACACCGACGGCGATCGTGTCGTAAAGTTCGTCGAAGAAAAACTTGTTGTGCGCCCAGTGGTACAGCAGGTTGATCCCCGGGATCGCGGCGATCTTCTCGGCGTACTTCATCCCAGGCCGATACATCACCACGCCGAGCACGAGCATGATGATCCAGCCGAGCCCGTGCAGGAGGTACGCGTGCGTCGCGTGCATCCCCGGGTTGTGGGCGTCGCCTAGAGCTTCTGTGGGCTGCATCCACGCGACGGCCTCGCCGCCGATAGCCGGTTCGGATACCTCGATCAGTTTCAGGAATGGCAGCGTTGCTGCGATCACAGCCATGATCGCCAGGCAGACCTGCGGCAGTGTCATGGTCCAGGGCACCTCGTGTGCGTGCTCGTGCAGGTGCTTGTCGCGCGGCTCGCCGAGGAACGTGAGCGCGAAGCTACGGGCCATATAAAAGACCGTGATATACGCGACCACGGTCGGGCCGATCCAGAACAGGTTGCCCCAACTACCGAGGCTCTGCATCGCGACGCCGTAATTCACCGTCCCCGCGATGATCCCGTCCTTTGAATAGAAGCCGCTGATCCCGATCGAGGTGAACGGCAGCGAGGCTCCGGCGATCGCGAGGGTGCAGATTCCGTAACAGATCATGGTGATCGGCATCTTCCTGCCCAGCCCGCCGTAGTAGCGCATGTCCTGCTGGTGGTGCGCGGCGTGGATCACCGAGCCGGAGCACTGGAACAGGCAGCACTTGAAAAACGCGTGGGTGATCAGGTGGAACAGCGCGAAGCTGTATGCCCCGGCGCCCAGGCCCAGGACCATGTACCCAAGTTGCGACAGCGTCGAGTACGCCAGTACCCGTTTAATGTCCGTCATCACCAACGCCATGCACGCGGCCATGACGAGTGTGATCAGACCAATCGTCGCGATGAACAGGTGAGCGCCGGGCGTAAGGATCGGGTAGATCCGGGCCGTGAGATACACCCCCGCGGCGACCATCGTGGCCGAGTGGACGATCGAGGACACCGGCGTCGGGCCTTCCATCGCGTCGGGCAGCCAGGTGTGCAGCGGGAACTGAGCGCTCTTGCCGATCGCACCAAAAAACACCCCGATCCCCGCCATCGTCAGCCACATCGGCGGGTTGGCCATCGAGTAGCCCTCCGCCTCGACGGCCGCGCGGATCGCATCAAACATCCCCCCGTGCACAGCCGGCAGCAGGATGTTTCCGCCGAGCTTGGCGAACAGGATCCCGAACCCGACCAGGAACCCCATGTCCCCGATCCGGTTCATGACGAAGGCTTTTTTGCACGCAAGCTGCGGCCCGCGCTTCTCGAACCAGAAGCCGATCAAGAGGTAGCTGGTCAGCCCGACCAACTCCCAGAACACAAACAGCATCAGCAGCGAGTTGGCCAGCACGATCCCGAGCATCGAGAACGTGAACAGCGAGAGGTAACCGAAAAAGCGGTTGTACCGCGGGTCGCCGTCCATGTACCCGATGCTGTACAGGTGCACGAGCATCGAGATCCCGGTCACCATCGCCAGGATCGCGACGGTCAGGCTGTCGATCAACACACCCAGATACAGCCAACCGGCTTCGGACCCGGGGATCGGGATCCACCCAATGTTCGTCACAATCGGGCTGGTGTCGTCCAGGCCCAGCCATGTGACCAGGGCGACGACGGAGCAGACAAACCCCCCGGCCATCACACCCGTTGCCAGCACCCCGGCGCTTTTAAACATCACCCGCCGCGTCGCCAGGATGATGCACGCGGCGCTGAACAGCGGCGCGAACAGCGCGGCGACGGCCAGGGTCTCGATGAGCTGCCTTGGTTCCATAATTGGGTTGCGACGGGCCTGCGGCCGCCGACCGGATCACCGGCTCGCGGTCACCCGCTTAGCGAGTCCGCCTGGTCGACATCGACCGAGCTGAAGTTGTTGTAATAATTGAGCACAATCGCCAGCGCCACAGCCGCCTCGGCCGCGGCGAGCACGATGATAAACGCGGTGAACATGACCCCCTCGATCGCCGGGCCGCCTTTGCCCGCGGACCAGGCAAAGTGGTTGTAGGCCACCAGGTTGATCGCGGCTGCGTTGAGCACCAGCTCGACACCGATCAGGATCCCGATCGCGTTGCGCTTGGTCAGGATCGTGGCGATACCGGCCGCGACCAGCGTGGTGGTCACCAGCAGGTAGTGGGTCAATCCGATATCGAGTGCGGGATGCGTCAAGCTGAATTTCCGCCTGCGAATAGCGTGTTTCGTGGTCCGGCTGCGACGGCGACTAGCCCGCGCGGCGTCGGGCCATGTACGCGGCTCCGACCATCACGACCAGCAGCAACACGGCTGCGAGTTCAAACGGGACCAGGTTTTCCGACAGTAGCGAGCGGCCGATGGCGCGAACCTGTTGGTAGTCCGCCGGCACCGCGGTGAAACCCTGCCCCGGCGTCGGTGTATGCACGAGCGCCAAGATCAACAGCGCCGCCAAGCCCACGCCGACCAGCGCGCCCAAGCCGAGTTCCATCGGCGTGGCGCGGAGCTGCATCTCGGGGTTTTTATTCGTCAGCATGATCCCGAACACGATCAGAATCAGTGTCCCGCCGGCGTAGACGATCAGTTGCACCGCGGCGAGGAATTCGGCCTGCAGCATCAAGTAGAACCCGGCCGCACCCATGAGTGTCAGCAACAGGTAGACACTCATCCGGACGATATTTTGGCTAAAAACAATGGCCCAGGCGCTCAAGCAGGTAAGCGTCGCACAGGCGTAGAACAGCAAGGGGGCGCCCTGCTGGGCCGGGTCGGCTGTCATCAGTTGTGCGAGGGTCGGCACCGGCGCGGCCTTGTGTTGGAGCGGGTGGATCGGGTCCAAACCAATCAGGGCCAAAGAATAGTGGCGCTCGCGCGAAGGGTCAAGAAAACCGATCGGCGATCGCGCAGACCACCATGGCTGCGTGCATGAGATTGCCATCGCCAGGTGTTGGCAGTAAGATTCTTCGCGTCTGGATCGTGGCAGACTAGACAGTATTCTCAATCGAGAACGCGTGCACGATCCCAAGCCGACGACCCCTTTGACGGTAACCGAGCGCCACCGTGGTCCCTGGAGGCTGGTGATGGTGGCGTTGTTGGCCGCACTGGCGGGCAACGTGATCAGCGTGGCGTGTTGGGGTGGCTGGAACGAGCCGCCTCGCAAGGGCGACGGGCAGGACTACGACAACATCGCCTACAACATCGCCTTCGGGCCGGGTTTCGGGCGGGATTGGAGCGACCCGGGGTTTCGCAGGCCCTACGAGGAGCACAACGCGGATGGCCGGTACGACGAAGTGCTGGCATTCGGGGGCGAGTTCGAGCTGACCGCGTTCCGCCCGCCGGTGCTCCCATACACCCTGGCGGCGATTTACCGGGTGTTTGGGCGGCAATTCCTGATCTGGCGGTTGCTCAACGCGACGATTCTCGCCGTGGCGGTTGGGTTCGCGGTGCTGCTCGCCTGGCGGATCGCCGGCCGCACACCGGCTGTGGTGGTCGCCTGGCTGGGGGTGTGCGACCCGCTGACCAAGAAGTACGCCGGGTATTTTTTGACCGAAGGCCTGTCGTGCCTGCTACTTGTGGCGATTGCGTGGTCGATGGTGATGATGTTCGAGCGGCGGCGGGTGCGGTACGCGGCGTTGGCGGGGCTGGTGATGGGGGTGGCGATCCTCTCGCGGTCGATTTTCGTGATGTGGCTACCGTTCTTGCTAGTTCTGATGGTATGGCTCTGGACGCGATCGATCGCCCAATCCCGCCGATCCGTGGTGTTGGCTGTTGCCGCATTCTCGGTGGTGGTGGTGGCGGTTCCGGCCCCCTGGGCGATTCGTAACTGCATGGTTTTAGAAAGTGTTATGCCGATGGGGACGCAGGGAGGCATCGGGTTGCCCGGCGGGTATTGCGATCGGTCCTACGAAAAGGGCGGGGTGTGGATCAACGTCGCGCCGATGCTGGAGCAGCAACTCCGCCGGCGGCATGACGACTATGACCACTGGGCACCAATCATTCAGGAGCGAGAGCAGTCCAAGCTGGGGCTCACGCTGGCCCGCGAGTGGATTACGGCCAACCCAGGCAAGCTGCCCGTGCTTGCCGGCCTGCGGCTGTGGCGGCTTTGGGCCAAGCCGAAGGTGTACAGCCTGGCTCTGCTGGGGCTGTCTTGTGTGGGATTTTGGTGGGGGCGGGCACGTCCAGGTGTGGTGGTACTATGGTCGCTGGTCGTGATGAACTGTTTGGTGGTCATGGCGACCTACGCGACCCGGGGCGGGCGGTTCCTCATGCCGGTCCTTCCTATGCTCCATATCCTCGCGGCGATCGGGGTCTGGCGGATCATCCAATGGCAAGCACAATCCAAAGCAGCGAGATCGTGACCGCACAGGGTCGCCTGTCGGGCGATTTGGTCGGCGGTGGCGATCCAATGGTTGATGCGGCCGAGGCCGCCCACCAGCAGGCGCGAGCCGCCCACTGGGACTCGTTCGCCGAACGTTTAGGAAGCAACAACTGGCACGGCTGGGGCTCGTACTACCACCACCGGATGCGGCAGGTGTACCGGCTGCTGATCCCCCCGCACCGCCGGGTGCTTGAGATCGGCTGCGGCCGCGGGTCGTTGCTCGGTGCGGTTGAGCCGGCACTCGGTGTAGGCGTGGACCTGTCCGGGCGGATGCTCGATCTTGCCCGCGAGCGCTTCCCACAGATGCGCTTCGTCGAAGCGGACGCCCACGAGCTCGATCTTGGCGAGCAGTTCGACTACGTGATCATCAGCGACCTGGTAAACGAACTGTGGGACGTGCAGCGGGTGTTCGAGCGCGTCGCGCAGCATTGCACGCCGCGCACACGCCTGATCATCAACACCTACAGCCGCCTGTGGGAGCTGCCACTGGCCGTGGCGAAACGCTTCAAGCTGGCCAAGCCCGAACTCCGCCAGAACTGGCTGACCGTGCACGACGTCCAGAACCTGCTCACGCTGACCGGGTTTGAGACAATCCGTTCGTGGCAGGAAGTCATCTGGCCGGTCCGCACCCCGCTGCTCAACCCACTGTTCAACAAGCTGCTGGTCCGGCTACCAGTGTTTCGACACCTGGCGTTGTCGAACTTTGTGATGGCCAGGCCGGTCGCGCTGCACCCGCCGATGGAGCGCGAACCGGTTGTGTCCGTGATCGTCCCGGCGCGCAACGAAGCGGGCAACGTCGAGCAGATTTTTGATCGCGTCCCCGAGATGGGCGCCGGCACCGAGATCGTGTTCGTCGAGGGCCACTCGAAAGACAACACCTACGAGACGATCGAGCACGCGATCGAGGCCCACCCCGAGCGGCGGTGTCGCCTGATGCGGCAGACCGGCAAGGGAAAGGGCGACGCCGTGCGGCTGGGCTATGCCGAGGCGGCCGGCGACGTGCTGATGATCCTCGACGCCGACCTGACCGTGCCGCCCGAAGACCTGCCGCGTTTTTACGAAGCGATCCGTGGCAACCGCGGCGAGTTCATCAACGGCGTGCGGCTGGTCTACCCCATGCAGGACGAATCGATGAGGTTCCTGAACCTGCTTGGCAACAAGTTTTTCTCCCTGGTGTTCTCCTGGCTGCTCAGCCAACCGATCAAGGACTCGCTGTGCGGGACGAAGGTGCTGTGGAAGCAGGACTACCAGTTGATCGCCGACAATCGCGCGTACTTCGGCAACTTCGACCCGTTCGGCGATTTCGATTTACTGTTCGGTGCGGCCAAACAAAACCTCAAGATCGTCGACTTGCCGATCCGCTACCGCGAGCGCACCTACGGGACGACGCAGATCGACCGTTGGCGGCACGGGTGGATGCTGCTGAAGATGGCCGGGTTCGCCGCGACGCGGGTCAAGTTTGTGTGAGCGGCCGCGCGGGTGCTGCGTCGATGCAAGATTGATCCGCGCTGATAAAGTCACGCGACCATGCTCAAACGGTTGCTCGCCCACCCCCTGACCCGCGGCTTAGCCATCGACGACCCGGACACCACGGCGTTGCGCCGCCAGATCATCCGTTCCAAGCCTTTTCTCAAGAAGATCTACGACCAGTGGTACGCGATGCTCGAGCGATCGTTGCCGCATGGCGATGGCGCGGTGCTCGAACTCGGCTCGGGCGCGGGGTACTTCGACGAGTATGTCCCGGGGTTGATCACTTCCGACCTGATGCCCTGCCCGAACATCCGGCTGGTTGCCGACGGGCAGGCGCTGCCGTTGGCCGACGCCTCGCTGCGGGCGGTTGTCATGGTCGACGTGCTGCACCACATCCCCCAGCCGAGACGGTTCTTCGCCGAGGCTGCCCGCTGCGTCCGCCCCGGCGGTGTCGTCGCGATGATCGAGCCGTGGGTGAGCGCCTGGTCCCGCGTGATTTACCGCCACCTGCACCATGAACCGTTCGAGCCGGACTCGGCCGAGTGGGAGTTCGCCACGTCCGGCCCGCTGTCGGGCGCGAATGGGGCGATGCCGTGGATCATCTTCGAACGCGACCGCAAGCAGTTCGAGCGTGAGTTTCCCGAGTGGCGCGTACGATCGGTGCTGCCGTTTATGCCACTGCGGTACCTATTGTCGGGCGGTGTATCGATGCGCAGCCTGCAGCCGGGTTGGAGTCACGGCGCGTGGCGGTGCGTCGAGGGAGCGCTGTCGCCGCTTCGCCGATCGCTCGCCATGTTCGCGCATGTGGTTGTCGAGAGGGTGTGACGAGCGAGTTGGCCGCTACATCGGCATGCCGGTGATCTTGGCTTCGAACACGAGGTTGCCGTCGACCAACCCCTGCGTGTCCCAGATCGCCCGGCGGCGGCGCATCTCGGCCAGCTTGCCGAGCACCAGGAACCGGCTGCCCGGGCCGACCTGCCCGCGGAATTTGACCCCGTCCGCCGCGACGAACCCCAGAAAGCATTCGTCTTTGAGTTTACGCAGGGTCTGGTAGCTGGCTAGCTGGGCGGCCGCCTCGATCATCAGCACACCGGGGAAGATCGGCCGGTCGGGGATGTGTCCGGCGACCCAGAACTCATCGCTACCAATATCTTTGTAAGCCACGACCCGCGTGGAGTCCTCGCTCTCGTAGAGGATCCCGTCCAGCAGGCGCATCACGCCCCGGTGCGGGTTGATGCGCTCGATTTCGTCCGGCCCCTGGATCACCCGGTCCAGACCGATCCCGGCCAGATCAAAAAGCAGCTGTGGCGCCATCGCGGAGGGTCCGATGCGGCGGATTGGGAGCGCTCATTAAACAGCCTGACGGCACGGACGCCGCTCGACCAGCCGCGCTGGCTGCAATCGCGTGGGATTCGTTCTACGAAGACGAGTCGTTACGGTTCTCAAGCACCTTGGCCCGCATGGTCTGGGCGGCGCCCTTTAGGTCTTGCATCAGCCGACGAACGCGTGTCCCGGCGGCTTTGTTGCCACCGGCGGCTTTGCGGACGTCTTCCTCAGCCGAGGCGAGCAGGTCTTTCATCTGTTGGTACGTCTCAAGCATCCCAGGGCACTCCAATCGGCGGAAAAAAGTAACGGATCACCCATTAAATCGATTGCAGGGTAGCCTACTGTCGCCCTCGGGCCTCGGCAACTGGCGTGGTGAATCCTGCTCATGCCCCTGTGGAGCGTTGATCGGCGATCTGCAGCCTGTGATCAGGCCAATTGGCAGGTATGCTACGGATTCCGGGCGCCAAATTATCTTGCAAGCATTTATTTAACAATAGGTAACAGAGATTTAAAGCCTTCGCCGGCGGCCTCGTATGCGATCTCGAACAAGGCTGACTCCACTGTCGTGGGGATAACCCCGGCTTGGATCATCCGCGATACCGCTGCCTGCTGGTCGGTTTCGCGCCGCGACCCGATCGCGTCCACGACCACTGCCGCGATGAGCCCGGCGTCAGCGAGGTCGAGGCATGTTTGAAGGACGCAGACGTGTGCCTCATTCCCGCAGACCAGCACGGACCGCGCTCCGTGCTGGGCCAGCTCGGCCCGGATCGGCTCGATGAGCGCGGAGAACTTGAGCTTGTCGTGGGCGGTGGTCTCGGGGCCGAGTTTGTCGCGGATCGTGCGCACAATCGGGCCCAGGCCTTTGGGGTATTGCTCGGTCGCGAGCACCGGCAGGCCCAACGCGTGGGCGCCGTCGATCAACCGCCTGATCTGCATCTCAAGCGCTTCGGCGTTGTGCATTCTTGGGAGGAGTTTTTCTTGCGGGTCGACGACCAGCACCGCGGTGTGTTTGGCGGTCAGCCTCAGCGTAGCCATGTTAGGTCCCTCGTTTTGATTCCCACTGTGCGATCGTGTCAACGAGCCCGGCCATGTTGGAGGTGGTTGCTTCGACGGTCGGGGTAATGTTCAGCTCGCCCAGCGTCTTGCTGGTGATCGGGCCGATTGATGCGATGTTCACGTTTTCGAGCCAGTGTCGGTTATCGCCGAGCATCGTGATCAGATTGGTCGCTGTCGATGAGCTGGTGAACGTAATCCAATCAACACTTCCATCCTTGAGCGCATCGATCACAGTCGTGGGCAGTTCGCCGGCAATGCGCGTCTGGTAGGCGGTGACTTCGGTGACCTCGGCGCCGGCTGCGGTAAGCCGTTGCGGCAGGGCGGGGCGCGCGATGTCCGCACGCAGCAGCAGGAAACGCTTTCCGGCGATGTTGTGTTGGGCGATCAGTTCGTCGCTGAGCGACTCGGCGACGAACTGGGTTGGCACGAGGTCGGCCGTGATGGCTAGGCGGTCGCGCAGCGCAGCCGCCGTCGCGTCACCGATCGCGGCGACCTTGACGGGTTGGCCCTGCGGGCCGTGCCCGAGATGGCGCGCGTCGAGTTTGAGGTGCGTGAGTCGGTCGGCCAGCGCGTCGACGCCGTTGGTGCTGGTCAGGGCTAACCAGTCAAAACTCGGTAAATCGCGGATCGCCTGGTCCGCCTGCTCCCAGCTTGTTGGCGGGACTAGATCGATCGTTGGCGCTTCGAGCGTTTCCGCGCCGAGGTCATCGAGCATCTGCCGCAGACGCGACGACTGGTGGCGCGTGCGTGTGATCACGATCCGCCTGCCGAACAGCGGGCGGCGGGTGAAGTAATCCAACCCCGCTTCGTCGATCGCGGCGACCTCTCCAATCACAATGATCGCTGGTGCCGCCAACCCAGCATCGGCGACGGATTTCGCCGCGGTGGCAAGATCGCACCGGACGTGGCGTTGTCGTGGCAACGTCCCCCATTGGATCACAGCGACCGGGGTGGTTTCGTCCAATCCATAGCGGGTGAGTTCTTGACGGATGTTTTCGAGTGTGCGCACAGCCATATAGAGACATGCCGTTCCGCCGGTGCGGATCAGTTGAGCAACCGCGTGGTAGTCCACACTGGACTCGGTTTTGGTTGGGTCTTCGTGGCCCGTGATGAAGGTCACGGTGCTTGCGATTCCGCGGTGAGTCACGGGGATGCCAGCCGCCGCGGGCGCTGCGATCCCGGCCGTGATCCCGGGAACGACCTCGCAGGCGATGCCTTGTTGGGCGAGGTAGGCCGCCTCCTCAGCGCCACGTCCGAACAGGTAGGGGTCGCCGCCTTTGAGTCGAACAACCAAGCCACCTAGGCGCGCCTTCTGGGCCAACAGCGCGTTGGTTTGGTCTTGCGAGAGCTTGTGTACGCCTGCTCGTTTCCCAACGTCAATACGCTCGGCATTATCGGGTGCTTGGTCGAGGAGCGACGGGTTGGCCAGCGCGTCGTACACGACCACCGCGGCACAGCGCAACCGCTCAAGCCCGCGCGCCGTGATCAGCCCGGGGTCACCGGGACCGGCACCGACAAGGCTGACCGAGCCTAGGATTTTTTCAGCATCTTGCGTCATGCATCTTCGCCCGTGTTAACCCCGAAGGGTATCAGGCCGATCGGTGCAGAAGAGGAGGGGGAGCTTACGCACAAGGAGCCGATCATGCCAGAGCCCGCAACAGCGCCCGCACTAAAGCTAGTAGACCCCGAAGCGGAAGCGAGAGAGCAAGGCGTCCTTTCCTTCGAGCGGCGAGTTGGATCACGCCACGTCATCGCCGGCCGAGTCACAGCCATCCAGGTTTCGACCGACGACGATCACCCCAGCCGCATCTGCTCGCTCCAACTGCTGAACATCTCGGACAACGGGGTCGGCACGATGTCGCAGGAGCCGATCGCTCCGGGGCAGGTGGTCACGATGTTCTTCCCGCCGCACGGCCCGGAGCGCGGTTTTGACCTGACCGGTCGGGTGATCCGTTGTACACGGCGCGGGTACGGTCACGAGATCGGAATCACGTTTGCTGCTCGCCAGGCGGCGTAGCAACCGCGCCGGTCAAACAAGTATTTCATGAGGCCGGGCCTATCGCGGTTGGCCGACGCACCCGTGACCGCCTATCAATCCTTGATCTTCTCAAGGGTTTCCAACAGACAGTCGTAGCTCGCTTCGAGCGCTTGCGGGATCACCCGCACGCCGCCGATCGCTTGCATGAAATTCGTGTCGCCACTCCAACGCGGTACGATGTGCACGTGCAGGTGCCCCGGAAGACCGGCACCGGCGCAGCGCCCGAGGTTCATCCCGATGTTGATCCCCTGCGCGTGGATCGCGGTGCGCAGCAGGCGCTCACCGACGGCTGTGATCTCCATCAGGTCCGCACGCGCACTCGCGGGCAGGTCACCCAGTTCGCCCAGGTGTTCGAGCGGTGCGGCGAGCAGGTGACCGTTGGTGTAGGGGTACTTGTTCAGCAGCAGCACGGCTGAATCATTCTTAGTCAGTACAGTGAGGTCGCGGGCGAGATCGGTGTTCGGCGCACATCCCGCCGCGTCGCAGAGAAAACAGGGTAAATCAGCTTGCGGATCGCCGGCGCGGCTGCCTTGCGGTGAGGGTGCCGTCGCGGGGTCGAGCTGCTGGATGTACTGCATCCGCCACGGTGCCCAGAGGTTGTCGTGATGCATGGTGGGCCACCCGTCAATTGTCCAGCCGCGCGTTATCCAGACACAAAATGATAATATAGGTAATTACTCTCCGTTTTGGACTTCAGTCGGGTTCTCGACGCAGCCGATGGAGGGGAAGGAAACCCGACAACCGTCATTACCCGCTTTATCGGCGTAATCAGATCTCCATGAACCCCATCTGGCTAGTGACGTTGGCTGTGTTCGCTCCGGTCGCCTCCGGTGCGATCGGGCTGTGCATGCCACGTTCGTGGGTTGGGACTCGCGTCGCGCTGTCAGTCCTCGGGCCGGTGGCGGCTGTCCTGTTGTTGGCCGAGTTGGCGATCACGCACGGCGTCGATCACACCGGTGCCGGCGGCGTGCTCGCAGCCGAGTGGATGCCCGAGCTGAAACTCAACTGGCAGTGGCACCCGGACCGATTCGGCGTGTTCTTCGCGCTCCTGGTCAGTGGGATCGGGGTGTTGATCACGCTCTACGCCCGCGCATACTTCGGGCCCGATCGCGACAGCCTGTATCGCTTCTACCCGAGCCTCCTGCTGTTTATGACCGCGATGCTCGGGGTGGTGTTGGCTGACAGCTTTATGCTGCTGCTGCTCTTCTGGGAGATGACGTCAATCAGCTCGTTCCTGCTGATTGGGTGGGAACGCGACGACCCCGCCGCAGTCAAAAAAGCGATGCAAGCATTCATCGTCACCGGCGCCGGCGGGCTGGTGCTCATGGGCGGGTTGATCCTGATCGGAGTCCATACCGATGTGTGGTCGTTTAGCGCACTCGCCGGGCTCGCAGCCGACGGCCGATTGTCGCCGGGCCCACTGCTGACGACGGGTTTCCTGATGGTGTTCGCCGGGGCCGCCGCGAAGAGCGCACAGTTCCCACTGCACTTTTGGCTACCCGGTGCGATGGCGGCGCCAACTCCGGTGTCAGCGTACCTTCACTCGGCGACGATGGTCAAGGCCGGCGTTTACCTGGTCGGTCGCCTCTGGCCGATCCTCGCCGCCGTACTGCCCGTATGGCCGAGCCTCATCGTCCCACTCGGTGCAGTGACGATGGTCTATGGCGCGTTCATCGCTCTGCAAAAGACCGATCTCAAACAGATCTTCGCCTATACCACGATCAGCCAACTCGGGCTGCTAATGGCGATGTATGGGTTGGCCGCGTTCCAGTACGGCGGACATGGCGAACACACCCAACCCAACATGATCTGGGAAGTCGCCCAGATCCTGAATCACGCTCTGTACAAGGCTCCGCTGTTCATCCTCGCCGGTGCGATCGGGCACATCGCATCGCGCGAGCTGCCCAAGCTCAAAGGCTTGTTCTACCGCGACGGTACCTCGCGCATCATGACCGTGGTCGTGCTGGCGGCCGCGTACTGCCTGGCGGCCGGGCCGCTGACGGTCAGCTTCACCGCCAAAGAGTTTTTCTTCTATCAGATCTGGCACGCATACGAAGCGACGCATCAGCCGGTGATGGGCTTGCTGATCCTAGCCGGTGTTCTGACCGGGATGTTCAATGTCGCGATCTTTATCCGCCTCGCCCGGACGCTGCTCAGCCGCCAGCAACCGGAAGCGGACCCACACGAACACCACGACGCACACGGGCACGACCACGAGCATGAAAAAGGCATCTGGCCGGCGTTTCTGTGGATCCCCGGTGCGGTGATCGTCTCCGTGCAGTTCATCGGCGGGATCATCCCCGGTGCGTACGAAGCCATGTTCGGCTGGCTCGAGGCATCGCCGTACTACTTTGAGGCCGGTCACTTCCCGCTGCTGTGGAACGTGCACCCCGGCGTACCTCTTTACATGAGTCTGTGCGCGATCGGGCTCGGTGTCGGCCTGGGCTTCGCCCCGCTGATGCGCGGTAAGTACAACGACCCGTTCGATCATGCCTACCCAAGTTTTTATTTGTTAGCGACCAAGGGCGGCGGCCGCGTCTTCCGCATCCTGCAGGGCGGGCACGTCACCGGGTACATCGCCTTTGTCGCGATCGCGTTGGTTGGATTCTTCGCCTGGTCGATCCGATTCGATTTCGCGTCGTTGCCCGGCCAGTGGCCTGGTGGTGCCGGGCTCGAACTCGATCAACTCGGTGAGTTGCTCCCGGGCATATTGCTGACGTTCATGGTTTGTCTCACCGCGCTGCTCATGCCGTTTGTGCGCGACCGCGCCAGCCGCGTGCTGATCCTCGGCGCGTGCGGCTTCAGCGTGACCGGCGTGTACTACCAGTACCGTGCCCCGGATCTTGCGTTGACGCAGATCAGCATCGAGATCGTCTCGTTGATTCTGTTTTTGCTTGTGCTGAGCATGCTGCCCAAGCAGGCGCCTGGCCCGCGATTGTGGGTGGTTCCACGGGTCGTATTAGGTGCGGCCGTCGGGTTGATTATGTTCTGGCTGACACTTACCAGTTCGGTCGGGCCACAGCCGACGATTCATTATTTGGGCCGCCAGTACGCGAACCTCGGCGAGTTCTTCCTGCGCAACAGCCACCACGGCGAGGACAGCGCGCTCGCGGCCACCGACCACGGGACTCTCGAACACTCGGAACTCGAGCGCCGCCCGACGACGAAGACGCGGCTGTATCACGGCGGTGGCGGCAAGAACGTGGTGAACGTAATCCTGGTGGACTTCCGTGGGTTTGACACGCTTGGCGAGATCACGGTTCTTGGGATCGCGGCGATGGGTGTGTGGACGTTGGTCCGTCGCCGTCACGGGTTCAAGTCCCCGCGTGAGCGCGTCATGGATGAGGAGCAGGCGGCTGAGACCGGCAGCCGGGGTCTGTCTCTGGACATCCCCGAGCCGACCGGGGGGCATGATCCGGAAGACGACGTGGTTAACAGGATGATCCGACCGAGTACGGAATCATGATGAGCACGCTGATATTTCGTAACGCGGCAAAGGTCTTAGTCCCGCTAAGCCTGCTGTTCGCGATGTTCATCTACTTCAAGGGCCACCAATCCCCCGGCGGCGGGTTCGTCGCCGGATTAGTCGCGGCCGTCGCGCTGATCGTGCACCGCATGAGCTACGGCGCTCGGAGCATGAACCGCATGCTCCCGTTCCCCGAGCGTTCGTTTATCGCGATTGGTTTGTTCCTGGCGCTCTCGACGGCTGTCGTGCCGCTGCTGTTTGATCAGCCGTTCCTGACTTCGTACCACGGCAGCATCGCGCTTCCGGGTAACAACGGTCGGGCGTACACGATCGAGTGGGCATCGGTGATGGTTTTTGATCTCGGTGTGTTCATGGTGGTGACGGGCGTGGTGGTCGGGATGATCAACACGCTGTCTGAAGAACTGGAGTTCTGTCACCTCCCGGAGCAGGAATCATGACGCTACTGACCTGCATCATGGTGGGGGTGATCTTTGCCGCGGCGACGTACATGATGCTCGGCCGTGAGCTCAAGGGTGTCTGCATGGGTGTGTTCCTGATGGGGCACGGCGCGAACCTGGCGATCATTGCAACCAGCCGATCCCCGATCGGCCGCGAGCCGCCGGTGCTCGGGCTAGCCAGAATCTCGGAGCTGGCCGATCCGCTGCCGCAGGCGTTGATCCTGACCGCGATCGTGATCGGGTTCGCCGTCCAAGCCTTCCTGCTGACGCTGCTAGTGATCACCTGGCGGCGCTCGCGGACGCTGCAACTGGCCGAGTTGGCCGTCGAGGAGGGCGCGTAGCCGATGCCTGAGAGACTGATTGTCTACATGCTGGTGGTGCCGATGGCGGCCGCGATCGTCGCGATGTGCCTGCACGGGTTCCGCAGCATCCAGCGGCCGGTCGGCAGCGCGTTTCTTGTCGCAAATTTCCTGGTCTGCGCGCGCTTTCTCTACACCGTCTGCACCGCCACCGACCCGCAGGGCCGCGTGCTGGTTTCGCAGATGGGCAGTTGGCCGGCGCCGTTCGGGATCACGATCGTTGTTGACCCGTTGGCCGCGCTGATGCTCACCGTATCGTCGCTGGTCTGTCTGGCGGTGTTCGTCTACAGCCTGACGCAACTCGACGATCGCTTCGCAGGCGGGTTCTTCCACCCCATGTTTCACCTGTTGGTGCTCGGGGTTCAGTGGAGCTTCGTCGCCGGTGACCTGTTCAACTTGTTCGTCGCGTTTGAGATCATGCTCATGGCCTCGTACGCGATCTTCGTGCTTGGGACGACGCGCGCACAGATGCGCCAAGCGTACAAGTATGTCCTGCTGAACCTGATCGGGTCGACGCTGTTCGTGACGTGTTGTGGGCTGGTCTATGGGCAGCTTGGAACTCTGAACATGGCGCACATCACGCAGATCGTCCAGGACGGGCGGCTGCCGGCGTCGTCGATCCCGGTGATCACGATGTTGCTGCTGGTATTCGGTGCGAAGACGGCGATCTTCCCGCTGTGGTATTGGCTGCCGGATACCTACCACACGCTCCCCGCCGCAATCGGCGGCTTGTTCGCGGGTCTGCTGACCAAGGTCGGTGCGTACGTGATGATCCGTGTGTTCGTCATGATGTTCGGCGGCTCACCGCAGGTGACGGCTGTGCTCACGCCGCTGATCCTGATCTCGGCCGGGGTGACGATGTTTCTGGGTGTGCTCGGCGCGGTGTCGATGCACTCGGTTAGGCGGATCCTTTCGATCCACATCATCAGCCAGGTTGGTTACATGCTGATGGGGGTTGGCCTGGGGATGTCAGCCGTGTCGGGATTATCCGGCGGCGCCGCGCTTGCCAGCCGCGAGTTGGCCATCGCCGGCGCGATTTTCTTTATCGTGCACAACATGGTCGTGAAGTGTTGCCTGTTCCTGTGCGGCGGGTTGATGATTGAGCACGCCGGCAGCGACGACCTGAACAAAATCGGCGGGTTGCTCCGCCGGGCGCCCTGGTTGGCGACGCTTTTTTTGATCGCGGCACTTTCATTGGCCGGGTTGCCGCCGCTGTCCGGATTCTTCGGCAAGTGGGTGTTGATCCGCGAAGGTTTCACGCAGCAGCAGTACTGGCTGACCGGCTTCGCGATCGCGACGAGCCTCCTGACTTTGTTGTCGATGCTCAAGATCTGGAGCTACGGATTCTGGTCGCCGCCGCAGGGCCAACACGTGACCCGCCCTCACTACCGTGTACGCACGGTCGGCGGCATTGCATCGATTGCGCTGCTGGTGGTTGTCGCGCTAAGCATGGGGTTTGGCGCATCGTCGTATATGAAGGTTGCACGCCTGGCTGCTAGCACGGTGGTCTACCCGCGGCTATATGTTGACGCGGTCCTTGGCAAGGCTGCTGCGCCGAGGTTGGCGCCCATGCGACCAAGCCATGCATCGATTGACGGGCCCGAGACGTCGGGGCACGCGAATGGTCTAAGAGGTGAAACGCGACTTGCCGCGGTCGACAGCGTGGAGACACGATGAGGCATTTTTTATTCAACATCCTGTTGGCCATGCTGTGGATGCTCATGTGGGGGCAGTTCGACAGCTACACGATGATCGCCGGGTTCGGGCTCGGCTATCTGTTGCTCGGCGTGGTCAGCCGCATCCACACCGATCCGCGGCAGGGATACGGGTCGCGTGGTTGGCGGTTGTTATCGTTCACCGCGTACTTCGTCCGTATCCTCATCAAAGCGAACCTCGTCGTCGCGTGGGAGATCATCACGCCGGGGTACGGCATGACGCCGCGGTTCATCCGCTACTGTGTTGACGGGCTGACACCGATGCAGATCACATCGTTGGCCAATGCGATTACCCTGACACCCGGAACGTTGTCGGCTGACATCTCGGAGGACGCCCGGCACCTGTATATCCACTGCATGTACGCCAAGGATACGGGCGAGGCCGTGCGCGAGATCGACGAGCTGCGCGACCGCTTGCTCAAGGAGATATTCGCATGCAAAGTGTGATGACAGTCATGCTCGCGGCAGCGTCAGCCGTCGGGACGAACGTGACCGAGCCGGCAGCGGCTCAAGCGTGGCATCAAACCTTGGTATTGTGGACGGTGGACGTGTCCGTCGCCGTCGTCATGGGCGGGATGCTGTTCGGAATCTACCGGCTTCTGCGCGGCCCGCACCTGGCGGATCGTGCCTTAGCGGTGGATGTGATCGGTATTCAACTGATCGGGCTGGTGATCTTGCTGACGATGCGGTTCCGAACGCTGGTGTTCTTCGACGGGATCCTGGTGCTCTCGCTGTTGGGCTTCGCCGGGACAGTCGCGATGGCGCAGTACATCGGTCGACCACACGGGCACGCAACGGTTAGCGGCCCTGAAGACAGCGAACCCCAGCAGACCCCGGCGCCCATAGGTCGGTGAGGAAAAGTGATGCATGAGAATCAGCTACAGCTCGTGTCGGACCTGATCATCGTCGCCGCGCTGATTGCCGGCATGTTTTTTATGACCGTCGGTGCCGTAGGGCTGTGGCGCATGCCGGACCTCTACCACCGGATGCACGCGGCGACAAAGGGCGTCACACTCGGCATCACCGGGCTGATGTTGGCCGCGATGTTCAGCCTCACCACGCTCGAAGACGCCACACCGGTCAATATCGTGACCAAGGTGGTGTTGGTTGTGATGTTCCAGTTTGTCGCGAACCCGGTCGGCGCGCACCTCCTCGCCAAAGCCGCGCACGTTGACGGATGCCCGAAATGGTCGGGCACACTCAGTGACGATCTGGAAGAAGACACGCGGGCGTGAGTCTGAGCTCGTTGCCGCGCCCGGGCAGACGGTTTCTGCAGTCCTGTTGTGCAGCGTCAATCCGATTCATCCCGGCACACGCACCAGGAAACTGGCCTGCTCGCCCGCGTCCTGCCCGCCAATTTTCTGAATGAGCGTCCGCCCATTGCCTAGGTTGTAGGGATAGGTTTCCTGCAACGCGCGGATGCGCGGACCATAGACGCGCTGCACACCCTCTTGCACGAAATCACCGTCGGTAAATAGCCCTACCGTCACCATCGAACGGTGTGGGCCGTGGTAGTAATACGCCTCGACCCCGTCGCCGCGCAGCGTCGTGACGGCTTGCTCGGCCGCGTCACGGAAGTCCTTCCCGAACTCGTCGTCGTAGTAGGCGATCTGCAGCGAGTACATGCCCGCAAACGGCCTCAGGTCGTAACCGGTCGACGGCGTCAACGGCTGCGATGTGTCGGCCGGCTGGTCCAGCGAGATCAGCCTCGCCTGCTCAAACAGCCGCCCGCCGTTGATGACCGCTGACTGAGCCAGCAACAAGTCCTGCGCCGCGATCGGATCGGTCGGCGAGTGGTACCGTCCCTGATAGACCGCTGTTCCGCCGTCGCCCACGTGCGCCCAGAGATCGGACAACCCCGGTGTCGCTCGCAGTTGATTGATCAACTCGGCCGCCTCGGCCTGATGGTGTTCGCCGCCCAGTGTGTACAAATGGATCGCCCACGCGGGAGGGGTTTGGGTTGGCATGCTGGGCCTGGCCACCTGGGGTGCATCGCCCTTGGGGTCGGCCAGCCGCCCAAAATCCGCCCACCCGTCGTACACGACCCGTTCGTACGTACACCCCCACACAGCCGCCACCGCGAAGACCAGCACACAGACGGCGATGTTGTGCGCGCGGCATTGCACTCGGACCACCCGCCAGATGCTCACGGGCCGGCTCCTTCGCCCCCCTCTCAGCGATTCTTGTCGCGGGCCGGGAATGGGCCTCATGAAACGCACCATTGACGCAATAAATGCGGGCCTTTACAGTTTGTCCGGTTTCGGGGTGCCCCCGGTCGATTGCCCGGCGGTCGCCGCTCGCATCACCACATGCTGAACCTATACAGTATAGTGGCCCCGGAGTGCCGGCTGCCTGCAGTTTGATCGAGCGCCCACAGGGCTCAACCCGGTCTGATTCGCGCCCCGGTAAAACTACAGGCGGCGATAACACCTTTATCAATCACCCTTTGGGAGATATTCACGCAATGAGTGCCACCACCACCGCCCCCGCCGGGCAAAAGCTCGAATTCAAAGTCGCTGACCTCTCGCTCGCCGCTTGGGGTCGCAAGGAGCTCGACCTGGCTGAGCAGGAAATGCCCGGGCTGATGGCTGTCCGCGAGGAGTTCGCTGGGCAGAAGCCGCTGGCCGGGCTGCGGATCATGGGCTCTTTGCACATGACCATCCAGACGGGGGTGTTGATCGAGACGCTCACGGCGCTCGGTGCTGATGTGCGGTGGTGCTCGTGCAACATATTCTCGACGCAGGACCACGCGGCCGCCGCGATCGCCGTCGGGCCGCCTTCGGCCGGCGGCACTGCGGACAACCCCAAGGGCGTACCGGTTTTCGCTTGGAAGGGCGAGACGCTTGAGGAGTATTGGGACTGCACTGAGCGTGCGCTGGACTTCGGCGACGGGCTCGGCCCACAACAGATTGTTGACGACGGTGGCGACGCGACGCTTTTGATTCACAAAGGCGCTGATTTCGAAACAGCAGGCTCGGTTCCGGACCCCTCCACCGCGGACAACGAGGAGTTCGCGGTCGTGCTCGGGCTGCTCGGGCGCACCATCGGGCAGAACCCAACACGATGGGGCAAGGTCGCGGCGGATTGCCGCGGTGTGAGCGAGGAGACGACCACCGGCGTGCATCGTCTGTATCAGATGGAACGCGACGGGACGCTGCGATTCCCCGCGATCAACGTCAACGACAGCGTGACCAAGAGCAAGTTCGACAACCTCTATGGCTGTCGCCACTCGCTGGTCGATGGGCTGATGCGCGCGACGGACGTGATGCTCAGCGGGAAGGTGTGTGTCGTCTGCGGGTACGGCGATGTCGGGAAGGGGTGTGCCCAGTCGCTGCGCGGGCAGGGCGCGCGGGTGATCGTGACTGAGATCGACCCCATCTGTGCACTGCAGGCCGCGATGGAGGGATACGAGGTCAAGACTATCGAGCAGGTGCTCGATATCGCTGACGTGTTCGTCACCACCACAGGGAACTACCACATCATCACCGCCAAGCACATGGCCGGGATGAAGGACAAAGCGATTATTGGCAACATCGGCCACTTCGATAATGAGATCGACATGGCCGGGCTGGGCAAGACCCCGGGGATCAAGCACACGAATATCAAGCCCCAGTACGACATGTGGACCTTCCCCGCGTCGGGCGGGCGCGAGAGCCACTCCGTGCTCATACTCGCTGAGGGGCGGCTGCTGAACCTCGGCTGTGCGACCGGGCACCCGAGCTTTGTGATGTCCAACAGCTTCGCGAACCAGACGCTCGCACAGATCGAATTGGCCACGAATCGCGATCAGTACGAAAACAAGGTCTACGTGCTGCCCAAGCACCTCGATGAGAAGGTCGCACGCCTGCACCTGGGCAAGCTCGGCGTCGAGTTGACCACGCTGACCAAAGAGCAGGCCGACTACATCGGCGTGCCGGTCGACGGGCCGTACAAGCCAGACCACTACCGGTACTAGCCGGTCGGTGATCCGCGGATTGCCGGGGTGGGGGTTCAGTGGCTGTGGCACGGATTCCCACGGATCGGCTGAGATTGTGGCCCGACAATGTCACTCAATCTGAAGATCAACTACGTCGAGTTTCCGGCTGGCGACCTTGCGCTCGTCAAGGCGTTTTATTCGGGTGCGTTTGGGTGGCGGTTCACGGATTACGGGCCCGACTACACCGCGTTCAACGACGGGCAACTGGATGGGGGGTTCTTTAAGTCGGATAAGAAGTCTTCTGCGTCGCAGGGCGCCGCGTTGGTCGTGCTCTACGCGGAGAGGTTGGACGAAGCGCTGGACACGGTCGTCAAAAACGGCGGGACGGTCGTTCGCGAGATATTTTCGTTTCCCGGTGGCAGGCGGTTTCACTTCGCCGACCCGAACGGCAACGAGTTGGCGGTGTGGTCGGACAAGTAGCACACCCCTCGGACGCCACGCTACGCAATCAATTAGTCAAGAATGACCGCTCGGATCATGCGGCCCCGTCGTGCGGCATCGGCGCGCTGGTCTCGGGGATGGTCTCGAGCTTCACGCGCATGACCTTAGTCCGCTCCGCAGCCGTGACCGTGATGCGTGTGCCCTGGAACTCGAACTGCTCGCCGACCTGCGGGATGTGGCCAAGCGTTGAGAATACGAACCCGCCGACGGTGTCGTAATCGGTGTCTTCGGGCAGGTCTAGGTCCAACTCGTCGTTGAGGTCGTCGATGTGGACACGTGCGTCGACCTCGATCGCCCCGTCGTCGGCACGTTGGATCGGCTCGGGCTCTTCCGCCGGTTCGTACTCGTCGCGGATCTCGCCCATGACTTCTTCGATGATGTCCTCGATGGTGACCAGCCCGGCTGTGCCGCCGTACTCGTCGAGCACGATGGCGATATGCACTTTTCGGGTCTTGAATTCGTCGAGCAGGTCACGGACGGACTTGGACTCCGGCACCATCAGCGCCTCGCGCAGCTGCATCTTCAAATCAAACGGTTCATCAGACCCGATCAGGCGGATCAGGTCCTTCACGTAGAGCATGCCCAGCACGTGGTCAATGTTCTCGTCGTACACCGGGATGCGGCTGTGCCCGTAGCGCAGAATCAGTTCCTTGACCTTGTCGATATCCGCGTCGGCCGGGATCCCCTGGACGTCGGTGCGCGGCGTCATGATCTCGTCGACGGTGGTCGCGGGAAACTCGACGACGGCTTCGATCATGTCCTTCTGGTCTTCGTCGACGGTGCCCTCGGGCTGATGGTCCTGCATGACGGAGATGATTTCATCGCTCACATCAGCTTCATGGGTGTCTGTTGGCTGGCCACCGGAAACACGCCGCACCACGGGGTCGAGCAGGCCGAGAAAGTCTGCGACCGGGCCGAACGCGAGCAGGCATACCTGCAACACCCCGGCCGACCTAGCGACCAGAGCCTCGCGGTGATACCTGGCCAGGCTGGCGGGTACGGCGATCCCGAAGACGGTCACCAACACGCCGGCCGCGGTGAACGCGATCAGGTCCTGTGCCCACGCCTCGACGCCGCCGTAGTGGCGCTCGACATAGTTGAGCAGCGCGAGCAGCACGACCAGACTCAGACAGGCGCGGACCGTGCCCGTCATCAACAACAACCGCGCCCGCTGATCGATGAACAGCGCCGCGTGCTTCTCAACGCCGCGGTCCTGCAGCATCTCGGTCAGGCGCGCCCGGCTAAACGTCTTGAGAACGGTGTTGCACGCCGCGAAGTAGCAGCCGAGCAACGAGGCGGCGAGGGTGATCCATATCGCAGGGTCGCTCACGGGTCGGGTTCCGGCCTCCTTGTGTCCGGGCGGGGGCCCGGTTCGTTTGTGCGTTGGGTGGCGCCGTCAAATCCGCCGTCCGCCGACGAGCCATCCGCGCGGTCTTGGTCCGCGTCATTCCTATAGATCGGGCCGATCCCCACAGCTCTCAAGAGTTCGTCTTCCCGCTCGTGCATCCTGATCGCGGTTTCGGGAGTGGTATCGTCGTACCCGATCAGGTGGAGCATGCCGTGCAGGGCGTAAAGTAAGACCTCCTGCCGGACCACATGGCCGCGTTGGGTCGCTTGTCGCCTGGCGACGCCCAGCCCGATAACCACATCGCCGTCGACCGGGTCAGCCGGGTCGTCACGAAGGTCGAATGTCAGGACATCGGTTGGCCCGGCTACTTGCAGGTGATGTTCATGCAGCTCAGCCATGCGTTCGTCGCCGACAACGCCGATGCTGATCGACCCATTGATGATGTCCGCGGCCTCGGCGAGGAGGCGCATCTGCTCTTCGACCCAGCCAGCCATCGGTGGGTCGGTGTCGTCTGTCTCCAGCGATAGCTCGATGCTCAATGCGGGCATGTCGGTGCGGTGGTCGCGTTCGTCAGGGTCCGCTGACTCGGACTCCGCCCAGCCAAGCTCCGACGCGGTGGCGTCCACGCGATCCGAGCCGGTTTGCCCAGCGGTGAGAGTGTCGGGTGATGTGAGCTTGCTGTTCATGGGTTGGCCCTCGCGCCCGTGGGCGGAGAGCGACGGTCACTAATACTCTAGCCGAACGCCCACCGGTTTCCAAGAGTTGTGACGCAAGCCGTACTGTGTTTGCGGAATCCGGCTAACACCCGGGCGACTCCTGTTTCTTGCTCGGCAGCGGGCATCGGCTGTGTTTGACCAGCGTGACGCAGTTGCCGTGCTCGTTGAAACGTACCTCCGTCATGTAGGCCCTCATCAGCATGACCCCACGGCCGCTGGGGCGCTCGAGATTCTCATCGAGGGTCGGATCGGGGACGTCACATGGCGCGAACCCGTGACCCTCGTCGGTGATCTTCGCGTGGAAGATATCGGGATCGACGCTGTATTCGAGTGTGACATTCTTATCGCGATCATTGTCGTTGCCGTGGCGGACCGCGTTGGTCAGTGCTTCGTCAAGTGAGAGTCTGATCGCGAAGTAAGCATCGCGGTTGTAGCCCTGCGCTTTGACTTCATCCAGGACGGCCCGCAGCACGGCGCGGATCTCCTGGAGATCGCTGGGGAATATGACTGTCTTGCTCGCTACGCGCGTCATGGGCGGCACACACGCCGGTGGGGCGGGTTTACGATGGGTCGAAGCTTGCTGCGGCTTGAACGGCGTCGTCGAAGATACGGAAGAGTTTGTCCAGCCGCGTCATCGTGAAGACCTCGTAGATCTGCGGGTCGATATTCGACAGCCGCAGCTGCCCGCCCTGGCTGTGGGTCTTGCTGTTGAGGTTGATCAGCGTCCCCAGCGCCGACGACGACAGGTGCTGGACCTTATCGAAGCTGATCAGGACTTTGGGGTTGACCTCGGCATCGATGAGTCCGCCGATCTCGTTGCCGATCTGCTGGATGCTGCCCTCATCGAGGATGTGGCGCTCGCGGAACTCGATGCGGATAATGTCGCCCTCGCGGCTAACGACGAGGGGTGAGTCGATTGTAGCCATCCATAGTCCTCCAAAGAACCTATGACGATATTATTAGGCCGCTGGTCACCCGGTGTCAACAAGGATCAGCCATTCAAGTCCTTCATCATAGCAGGCCACACCCTGGTAGACGGGGATTGGTCAAGAATCTCGACTTGGGCCCACTATACGTATTGACACACAGAGATTGTCTGTGACAGAAAAATGGGAGCAGCAGGATTCGAACCCGCGACCGAGGGATTATGAGTCCCCTGTAGCGAATCGCCAAACTGACACGTCGCAACAAGTTGCGCCAATCGAAAATCTAGACGGGTCAGATCTGGGGCAACTCGACCCTGATCTAGTAGAGATTGCCAACGCTTGGCCGGAGTTGTCCGAAGCCGCTAAGGCCGCCGTGCTCGCAACCTTCAACGCAGTGAAACTAGCTCACAGGTAGTGGCTAAGGCAGCGGCTACGGCGACCGCTCGTACCGAACCGAAATTGCTGGTCGGGCCCGGGTGTGATGTTGGTCAGCACCCTACGGGCTTATCAAAAAGGTTCTTTCTCGCAAGATCTAGATTTCTGGTCACGGTGTCCATCTGGTGCCCAACGTTCAGGTTGGTTTCGTGCCCTTGTCACGAGTCCCGCAGCAGGTCACCGAGGTCATCCTGTTTCTTGGAGCGACGCGGGCGGACGAACAGCTTGTCGAGCGTCTCCAGCTGGCTGATCTGGCTTAGCCTCAGTTTGCACTGACCCGTCTTGCCTGCGAGCTTTCCAATGACGTACCACGACCTATCTCCGAAGTGAAGCGCATAGGGGTTAAGGATGTCGCTGACGACACCCGATCCGGGCCCATCCCTATAGGTGATGCTGCATGACCTGCGTTCGTCAATGCACCGGTGCAGCGTGGTGTAGTGTTGGGTTTGCTTCGCGTCGATCGGCTCGGCATCGGGGTCGATCGAAACGTTGGCCAGAAGACCGTGACAGACTGATCGAATCGACTCAGGCACCGTTGCCGTGAGCTTGTCGATCGCAGCGAGTGCGTCAGCACGCATCGGCCAATCGCTGCGGACACTTGTTTCCTTGGCCAGGAGCATGATCGCCAAGGCTTCGGTCGCGGTTAGCTGCATCGGTGGGAGGAACAGGCCAACTGAGATCCGGTAACCGACCCCCGGCTCGTGAGTGCAGGGCAGTCCGGCATCCTCAAGCAGTTTGAGATCGCGGAACAGTGTGCGACGGCTGACCCCAAGTTCCGAAGTGATGCTCGCGACGGACTCCGCGCGCCCAGAGTGGATCAGGGTGATCAATCGGAGCAGCCGGTGGATACGGGGTGCACTCAATCTCCCAGAGCCTCCAAAGATCGACGCTCTTGCGCGTAGGGCATGGTCAAGACCTCCGATGACTAAGATCTGAGCCGGTGAGCGTCAGCGCCACCGGCACGTCGAAATGACAGCTTCAGATAATACGGAAGGGCGTGGCGGATTATACAGCCAAGGGTGCCACCATTATGGCACTGCCCAGCGTTTTTTATGACATCGCAAGCTTCGATCAAAGGCTCCGCCCGGATAGTCTGGGGTTTGACGTCGGCCTCGACGGTGTTGGGCCTGGCACGGCGAAGCCCTTGTTAGGGCGTCACCTATCGCGATCGTGAGTAAACGGGCGAGCTTTCAGTAAGTGCTAGCTGTCGACGTTTCGCTCACCGAAGAGAACCTGTGATCACCCGCTAGCGGCGACGGAGTTGAGCGGCCCACATGCCCTATAATCTGCATATATGGAGAAGCGAGTTTCCACCCCGAAGCGTGTGCTGGCCAAGAAGCGGATCACGACGCAGCCGGTTGCAATTGATCGGACAGGTGAGAATCCGCCGAGCGACGTCACGGGTGCGCTTCTGAAGTCCTTAGGGCCAGAAAAACTTCGGAGCAACACGAGACGGCAACTTCGCGACAGTGACATCCTCAAGACGAACGCCGAGAACTCGGCTCGCCGCCTGTTTTGGGCTGGCCTCACAGATCTGTCGGACGATCACAAGCGGGCACGAGACTTACTTACAGAGGTGAACGGCGTGTTTGACTCGCCGATCTACACGTTGGTATCGCGGATGCGGCAGATTTCACCCGGGCTCAGAGGCACGGCGAGTTTGTTGACGCTTAGCATAACTGACATGATCGAGTCGAAAACGAGGGCGTCTCTTCCCGCCCTTAGGACGACGAAGGATCTCGGCAAGGTGATCTGGACGAATAGCGAGCCTGTTTATTCACAGGAAGTAGGCACGGTGATGTATTACTGGAGCATCGCATTTGCCCGCGTTCGCTTCCGTCAGAACATCACCTCACTCTCAGAGGCAGAGAGAAAACTCGCATGCCGCACGCTCTCAAATCTGATATGGGTACCCGCGCCAGTGAGGTGGATCCTCGCACAAAGCTGCAAGAGCCCCTACTAACCACCGTATGGTTTCAAAGATGATGTCAAGCCACGATCTCATCGCTGGCGGACCGGACACGCCACGCCCCGGACTCGTTCTCCCTTGCAGCGGCGAGGCTGAGGGACGGGCGGAGTTGGCCACGTCGATCACGAACCGTGACATCATTCCTGGCTACAAGCTCCTTTCGCTGGCGGGTATCGGAGGATCGGCAGCGGTCTGGAAAGCCCGGTGGCTAGAGACTGATCAGGTCGTTGCGGTCAAGCTCGTCACTTTGGAAGGCGGTAGCGCAACGCACCGCCGACGTTTTCTAGAAGAGATCAAGGTCGCGACAGCACTAGACCACCCCCACCTCGTCAGCGTGATCGAGAGCGGCTCGACAGACAACTTCCTGTTTTACTCCATGGAGTTCATCGACGGACGGACGCTGACCGAGTACGTGCAGGAAAACTCGCTGACGCACACGGAGATCGTTGAGCTGTTCAAGACAATCTGTGAGGCCGTGTCGCACGCTCACGGAAGCGGAATAATCCACCGCGATCTGAAACCGGCGAACGTATTGATCGACAACGATGGCAGCCCACACATCTTGGACTTTGGGCTTGCGCGGCGAGATCTGCGCGAGTCCACTCAGATGACGGCGACGGCAGAGCTAGTCGGGACCGTCGCCTATATGTCACCAGAGCAGGCTCGTGGCGACTGTCGCGCCGCAGCCGCAACGGACATATATGCCCTCGGTGTAATGCTGTACGAGGCCGTGACCGGGCGCCTTCCATACGACACCTCTGGAATGCTTGTAGACGTGCTGACTCAGATCATCGACGGACGGCTGCTTCCGTTCGGCCGAGATCACAGCGAGATGATTGACGGCCTGGCACCGATCATCCTCAAGTGCCTGTCCTACGATCCCAGGTGCCGCTATCACACCGTTGCAGAGTTGAGAGCCGACCTGAACCGCGTTGCGCACCGACAGCCTATCCGGTTTAAACCCACCCCAATCCTGATCCGTTTAAGCGGAAGGCTCCAGGCGATTAAACGTCGGCGCCTCTCAGTGTCGGCTGCCGGGGTTGCAATTCTGATCGTCCTGGCCTGCAGCCTCATACTGATTCAGCGACATCGTTTGCTAGAGTCAGCAGAGCGATCTCGTGCTGCGGACGCAATGGACACGGTGCACCTCACGCTGGCGAGCCAAGCGGTAAGAGACGGTAGTTCAGAAGATTCTCGAAGGCACCTGAGCGACTTGACCGAGCAGTCGCGAGGTTGGTACTGGCGGCACCTGGCTGCTCAGAGTCACTCGCTTCAGTTGACAGGCAGCGTTCCGGCACCGTTCCGCGCGATCGGGCTGACTGGCGACGGTTCCGAGTTGCTCGTCCATCAGTCAGGCGAAGCTCTAACGGCTTGGAACCTTCTCACAGGTCGCCGAACAGACCGTTGGCCTGATCTCGTCGGGTACACACGCAGCCTGAGTGTCACGCCTCGCCAGAGCGAAGTAATGGGGACTACCGATGATGGTCGCCTGGTGCGATGGCGGTTCCGAGCCGGAACAACCCAGACCCTCGGGCCGGTTGGCGAGAAATGGCCAAGCGATTTGATCTGCAATCCGCATAACGACCAACTGGTTGCCTATCAGCAGAGCCCTCAAACGGTAGTGACGGCCGAACTGACCGGGGGCTCGGTTCAACGTACAACGCTTCAATCAGCGAGCGTGATCAGTACCGCGGCGTGGTACGACCAGAACATCCTGATCACAGGTGGCGTCCGCTTGGGTGTCTGGGATGCGCGAACCGGCCAGTTGTTGGCTGAAACACCGGACCTGAGCGAGCAGATAACCCGCATCGCCGTGAACCACCCATCTGGTTCAATCGCTGCCGGGTCGACGAAAGGCTTGGTCCACATCTGGCACGACGGCCTGCTCCTCGGGCATCGTGAAATACGCCGCCACACCAGCCGGATCGCCCAAATTGCTTGGATGGGAGGGCACCTGTTGTCTGTTGACATGGAGGGCATCGCCTACCGCTGGGACGGTGAGACGGGAAAGCTACTTGAAAAGCCACGGCCCCATCATGGGCCAGTGCACTTTCTCGCATCGAGCAACAAGATCAAGTGCTTCGTTGCTACGGATTCTGGTGGCGGGGTGGCTCTCTGGCCGGTGCCCGGGCCTGCATCATTGGAGCTGCTCGATCAGGGGACGCCTATCACGGCTTCACTCCGCACGTTCGGGGCCGATGCGTCCGTAGCGTGGGTTACCGCGCAAGGCGATATTACGGTGATATCACTTGGCGAAGACCTGACGATCCTTGATCAACTTTCCGAAAGCCCGGTCGCTCTGGTTGATCATGAAATTCTCCCGAATCGCGAGCCGCGGGTAGCTGTGTCGGATGCAAGAACTTCGGTAACTGTTTACGGACCTGATCAGGCGTACGTGCTTTCGCTTCCCAAGGAGCCCGAAGTTCGCCTAGTTGCGATCCAGCTAAATCGCTACGGAGATCAAATCGCAGCATCCACGACAGATGACCGGATTCTCGTCAGTGATATGACGAAGAGAGCGTTTACGACAGCACTCGCTGCAACCGGGCCATATCTCTGGACACCGAACGCTCAAGCACTCGTTACAACTTCCGCTGAGGAACCGGGCGTTCTGAGCAAAGTCAAAATCGACGACGGGAGCATCTCCGAGATCCTGAGGCTGCCTGACGGCGAGATCAGCGCGCTCACTTGGTCACCAGACAAGGCAGTGCTTTTGATCGGAACCGATCAGGGTGATCTCTATCGCTGGTCGGGCCAAGACAGTGATGATCCCCAACTACTGACCCACCTGGACGGCGGGGGAATCTTCGCCATCGCGATCAATCGCCATGGGGATCTGGCGGTTCTAAATGAAACATCGCTCCAGGTGGGTGACCACTCTGGAGCGATGCCGTTCAGGAAGCTTGACGGCCTTGTTTCGACCGCCAGGCCCGAGATCACCTTCGGGCACGACGGAGCACATTTACACGCGATCACCCTTGAAGGGGTCTTCACATGGTGTGCCCATCCATCCCGAGAATGCACTCTTAGAACTCAGTGACAACCGCCGCGGCAGGGCCGGCACCAACTTCCTTATAAGTGCCAATCGGATTATTGGCCGCTGGCTCACGACGAAGGATCAGCGGCGACGCACAGTCCCCAGGGCCGTTGACCGTCCGCATCTCCCATGTCGTAACTCCACCGATGGTTACGACGAATAGATAGATAGCCTGAAAGTCACCCGTTCCGCCCGCGTATAGAGACGGGTTAATTTCATCGACGACCTGCTGCCCGATACACGGGTTCTGGACCGAAATGTGAACAGTTGCTGGATTAGCCATTGTAGTCTTCCTTAGGTTAAAGAAACAGATATCGCGCACAGGCCTTCAGCAACACACGACGGGCCGTCACCCGCGATTGCTTCTTAGGCTTCCACGCCCACAAACAACGATGAGATCCAGGATCCTGTGGTCTCTACTACTGGATACGCAGTAACTAGGTCGATCTTGCGCGCCTGAGAATAAATTATACAAGTTTCTCATGTCACGCCAGCCTCAGGGCTTGCAATCACGGATTTGTGCTTCGATCTTGTAGATGTTAGGAGGCGGTGGGGAAAGGGTCTTGTTGGCATCGTCGTTTGTGATAAAATCAGCATTGAAGGTGAGGGGAGTCTTCTCACCGGGTGTTTTTGGCGGGAGCTCCCCGGCTAGAGATCCTCAGCATTTCGAGGGGGGACCGCAGTCAGTGCTATAAGAAGGCCCACTCGATGCGTCGAAGAACGTTTGCAATATTGGTAGGCCTAATCGCTGCTACCGCTCCCTCGCTACATGCCGGATACCTGCAAAGCCCGATTACGACTGTGGAGCGTGATGGCGCTTCCTCGGTGTTCCTGTCAGCCACACCACCGGGGCCGAGTTCGACGAACATGGGCGTTAGTGGATCAGTCGACTATGCGATCCTGTCGCCTATTGAATTTCACTCGATGGACCCGCTGGAGCTAGTGTTTGTGATTACTAATCCAGTCCAGCAGAGTTCCGAAACCTACACTGAGCACAAGATCTTCGGGTTGACGTCGAATGTCAGCGGTGACGCATGGGGCGGATTCCGTGTGGAGATCGGCCTAATCGGACAGACAGGCGGTTTTGAAGTCGTTGGCGGTAGTCAGCCAGGTCTTGTGATCGATCCTTTCGACCTCTCCAACTCGATGGGCTTTAACACGACGATGACTCGTCAGGAACAGTTCACCGTTGAATGGACTGGTGATGTACCCGCGGGCTTCAACTTCATGACGCTGGCTGTCCACGTCCCAGACAGCCCCCTGATCTTTGACCAAGCTGAGTTTCGCCTTAGGATGACGCCGATCCCGATACCCGAGCCAGCGGCGGCGGCAATGCTTGGTGTGGGCATGTTGGGCACGATTGCGTTCCGGATGCGTCGGTAGGCTCCACTGACGACTTGGCAAGGGCGCATCGGTTGCTCGACCAAGTCCAGTCAACTCAATCTATGACACGGCAAGGTGATCGAGTGATGGCGTTCGAGAGCCCGGGGCCGCGAGAGCCGGGTCAGACGATACGTTGCAGTAGTGAGCGCCGCGTCGACCTGCGGTTCGAACCGCGGGGGCGCTGCCGTCAACGACGACACCCCAACGGGTTCTCTCTTATAGAGATACTGGTCGTGCTCGGGATCATCGGCACACTTCTTTCCATGATATTGCCGGTCCTCGCGCGGGCCCGCGAGTCTGCGGAGAGCATTGCCTGTCAGAGCAACCTCCATCAGATCCATGTTGGCTGGGTATCGGGCCTGTCGGGCCGTGACCATCGGATGCCCTATACCTCATCTGTGACGTTCTTCGAGTTGCCTAGGTGGCACCACGTTCTCGATGCTGAGTTTCCGGGCGCACCAGTCATTTCCGACAACGGCCACACGTCCTTCAATGCTTGTCCGACCATCCAGCGCGTCTACCGACAGCCTGTCTACTCCTTCGCCCGCTGGGGATATGCGATCAACATGGTCGCAGACAGCTCGCAAACGGACAGCGCCAAGAGGTTCAATGATCGGATGTCCTGGGACATGATCCGCAACCCGAGCCAGTACCCAATCTTTATGGACCCTGAGGTGTATGAGATCTCGGACGGCACATTCATCGCCGCGCGGTCCGCCCCCAACACGACGGCGAGTCAACTGCAACATTGGGGCGTCGGAGCGCCTCATGGCGGCGGGGAAGTAACCAACGCGGTATTCGCAGACGGCTCTGTTTCGTCGACTCCACATAATCAGATCATGGAGCAGTGCCCGGACGAGCTGCACCTCGCTTGGTTCGACAATGACTAGGTCGTGTTTCGTACGGGGACATAAAATACTGCCTGATCATGGCAGTCATGGCATGGCTAGGACGTTGAGAGCGGCCTTTTCATCGCGAGTACCGATCCGGGAGGCGTGCCTGAGCGAGCCGATGTCACCCTCGATAACGTCGCATCAGCATCGGGGGTGGCGGTTGACACGGGGGCAGAGCCGCCCAGCCTGCGGCCGTGGGGCTTGGTCTGCTCGGAGGTAACATGGGGGGTACGATGACCGTATAACCACAACGCCACACACGCCGACCGGGGTATTGGCCTGGTGTGACACCGCGCGATTCGACTCATTGAGGCAGGCCTTTCCCGCCACTAGCATTAGGTGAGTCTGGGGCTCTCGAAATAGAGTCGGCGCCGCAGTGACCGCCGCGCGACGAGACCGGCGGAAAGTATGACGCCCCACCTGTGGGTAGAGCCCGCGTCGCCCCGGGGGGGGTCGCTTCGCCGACCCCGTAGCTCCGATCAAGCATCCGGCATGGACAAAAAAGCCCTTACCGAAACAGATATCCGCACCAAGTTCATCACTCCTGCGATTGCCGGCGAGGGCGGAGCTGGTTGGGATGTGATGACCCAAATGCTGGAGGAGCACTACTTCACCAAGGGTCGGGTCATCGTGCGCGGGAAGACGGTGAAGCGGGGTGACGCGAAGAAGGCCGACTACATCCTGCGATATAGGCCCAACCTCCCCATTGCGATCGTCGAAGCCAAGGACAACAACCACGCCGTGGGTGCCGGCATGCAACAGGCGCTCGAGTACGCCGAGATCCTGGACGTACCCTTCGCCTACAGCTCGAATGGTGACGCGTTCCTAGAGCACGACAGGACCGGCGCCTCGGACCCCGTCGAGAGAGAGATCCCCCTGGATCAGTTCCCGTCCCCGCAGGACCTCTGGGCACGCTACCGTGCCTCGAAGGGTCTCACCGACACCCAGGAGGCCGTCACCACACAGGACTACTTCGACGATCTATCCGGCAAGAAACCGCGTTACTACCAACACATCGCGATCAACCGAGCCGTTGAAGCCATCGCGCGCGGCGAGAACCGCATCCTGCTGGTCATGGCCACGGGCACCGGCAAGACCTACACCGCCTTCCAGATCATCTGGCGCCTCTGGAAGTCGGCTGCCAAGAAGCGGATCCTCTTCCTCGTAGATCGCAACATCCTCGCCGACCAAACAAAGACAAACGACTTCAAGCCCTTCGGTAAAGCGATGACGAAGATCACGAACCGAACGGCAGACAAGGCGTTTGAGATCTACCTGTCCCTATACCAGGCCGTGACGGGCGCCGAGGAAGAGCAGAACATCTACAAGCAGTTCTCGCCTGACTTCTTTGATCTGGTCGTCGTGGATGAATGCCACCGCGGAAGCGCGGCTGTAGACGCCGCGTGGCGCAAGGTGCTGGAGTACTTCTCGTCGGCGACACAGATCGGCATGACCGCCACGCCCAAGGAGACAAAGGACGTCTCGAACATCGAATACTTCGGCGACCCGATCTACACCTACTCGCTCAAGCAGGGTATCTCGGACGGCTTCCTCGCACCGTACAAGGTGGTGCGGTACGGCCTCGACAAAGACCTCGACGGGTGGCGCCCAGAGCAGGGACAGACAGACAAGTACGGCGAGCTGATCGAAGATCGCGAGTACAACACACTGGACTACGACAAGACGCTTATCCTCGAGAAGCGCACAAAGCTCGTCGCAGCCAAGGTCACCGAGTTCCTCAAGGCCACCGACCGCTTCGCCAAGACCATTATCTTCTGCGAGAACATCGACCATGCCCGGAGGATGCGGGAGGCCATGGTCAACGCCAACCCAGACCTCGCCTCAGCCAACCGGCGCTACGTCATGCAGATCACCGGCGATAACGACGAGGGCAAGGCCCAGCTCGACAACTTCATCGACCCGGAATCGACCTTCCCCGTGATCGCGACAACGTCTCAGCTGATGTCCACGGGTGTCGACGCCCAGACCTGCCACCTGATCGTGCTCGACAAACGCATCAACTCCATGACCGAGTTCAAGCAGATCATCGGACGCGGTACGCGCATCAACGAGGACTACAATAAGTTCTTCTTCACGATCATCGATTTCAGGCAGGCCACGGCTCTGTTCGCCGACCCCGACTTCGACGGCGACCCCGTTCAGATCTATGAGCCCGGCCCGAATGACCCGCCCGTCCCGCCTGAGGGGCCGCCGGAAGGAGGCGAGCAGGATCCCGACGGGCCAGTCATCGTGGACCCGCCGATCGGCCCCGGTCCGGACGGTGGAGGATCGCCGGTTAAGTACTACGTCGACAACGTCGAGGTCGCCGTCGCCACCGAGCGCGTCCAATACCTCGATGAGAACGGCAAGCTCATCACCGAGTCGCTCAAGGACTACTCGCGCAAAGCCGTGCTCAAGGGTTACGCCTCCCTTGATCAGTTCCTCACCGCCTGGAACCAGGCCGATCGCAAGCAGGCCATCATCGAAGAGCTCACCGCTAAGGGCGTCTTCCTCGAAGAGCTCGCCGAGCAGGTTGGCCTCGACTATGACGCCTTCGACCTGGTCTGCCACATCGCCTACGACCAGCCGCCGCTGACACGCCGCGAGCGCGCCGACCGGGTCAAGAAACGCAACGTCTTCGGCCAATACGGCGAGCGGGCCCGCGCCGTTCTCCAGGCCCTGCTCGATAAGTACACCGATGGGGGGATCAAGAGCCTCGAATCGCTCGACATCCTCAAGGTCGACCCGCTCACCACCCTCGGCACACCGATCGAGATCGTCGAGATCTTCGGGGGCAAGGCGAATTATCTCGCCGCCATCCACGAACTAGAAGCCCAGCTCTATCAAGAAGCCGCCTAGCCGATGCCCAACGTCTCCAACATCGTCAAGACCATCCAGGACATCATGCGCAAGGACGCCGGCACCTACGGCGATGCGCAGCGGCTGGAACAGCTCGGCTGGATGTTCTTCCTGAAGATCTTCGACGACCGCGAGAAGGAGATGGCGCTCGTCCGCGACAAATACAGGTCGCCCCTGCCCAAACACCTCCGCTGGTCCAACTGGGCTTCGGATGACGAAGGCATCACCGGCGAGGCCCTTCTCGACTTCGTCAACAACACCCTCCTGCCCAAGCTCAAGGGGCTGACCGGCGGCGGCGACAAGATCGCCGGGCTGATCCGCACGGCCTTCGAGGACGCCAACAACTACATGAAGAACGGCACGTTGATGCGGCAGGTCATCAACAAGATCAACGGGATCGACTTCAACGCCACCGACGACCGCCACATGTTCGGCGACATCTACGAGAAGCTGCTCAAGGATCTCCAGTCCGCAGGCAACGCCGGCGAGTTCTACACCCCCCGCGCCATCACCCGGTTCATCGTCGAGCAGGTCAACCCACGCCTCGGCGAGACCCTGCTCGACCCCGCCTGCGGCACCGGCGGCTTCCTCGTCTGCGCGATCGAGCACCTGCGCAAGCAGGCCAAGACCGAGGCCGATGAGCGCACCATTCAGGATTGCTTCGCCGGCATCGAAAAAAAGCACCTCCCGCACATCCTGTGCATGACCAACCTCCTCCTGCACGGCATCGATGTCCCTTCCAACGTCCGCCACGACAACACCCTCGCCCGCCCCCTGCGCGACTGGGGCCCGAAGACGCGTGTGGACGTCATCGTGACGAACCCGCCCTTCGGCGGGATGGAAGAGGACGGGATCGAGGCCAACTTCCCCGCCGACTTTCGCACACGCGAGACGGCCGACCTCTTCCTCGTGCTCCTCATGAAGGTCCTCAAGCCCGGTGGCCGGGCCGGCCTTGTTTTACCGGACGGGACCCTCTTCGGCGAGGGGGTCAAGACCCGCATCAAAGAGAAGCTGCTCACCGAGTGCAACCTGCACACGATCGTCCGCCTGCCCAACGGTGTCTTCAACCCCTACACCAGCATCCGCACCAACCTCCTTTTCTTCACCAAGGGTGCGCCCACCCGGGAAGTCTGGTTCTATGAGCACCCGTACCCACCCGGCGCCAAGAGCTACAACAAGTCCAAGCCCATCCGCATCGAAGAGTTCCAAGCCGAGCGAAAATGGTGGGGCAAGCCCGACAAAAAGGGCCTCTACAGCAAACGCGTTGAGAACGAGCAAGCCTGGCGAGTCTCCATCGACCAGATCAAAGCCGGCAACTTCAACCTCGACCTGAAAAACCCGCACAACCCCGACACCGGCCCCGGCGACGTGGACCAACTCCTGCCCGAATACGAAAACCTCCTCACCCAGATCGCCAAGACGCGGTCAAAGCTGAAACAGGAACTCCACCACGCACTGACCGCGACGTCCGATGGCGGGACCGCTGAATGAAGCTGGCAACCTTCTTCGAAAAGTTCGACCAGCTCGCCGACGCGCCCGATGCGGTAGCGCGAATGCGTCGGTTCATTCTTGACATAGCGGTGCGGGGTAAACTCGTAGTGCAGGATGCCACAGATGAATCCGCTGAGGAGCTTCTAGAACGTGTCAAAGCCGAGAAGGCGCGTCTTGTGAAGTCCGGTGAGATCAAGAAGCAGAAACCACTGCCACCAGTGGCCGAAGATGTTGTTTCGTTCTCGCTCCCTGCCGGTTGGGCCGCTTCGCAGCTTGGCGATGTTGCCGTGTGTCTCGATTACAAGCGCGAGCCCATCAACAGTACGGTGCGTGACCTGCGTATCGCAGGAAGAACGCAGTCTGAATTGTTTCCGTACTACGGCGCGACAAAGCAACAAGGCTGGATTGACGACTACATTTTCGATGCGGAACTCGTGCTACTCGGAGAGGATGGCGTTCCGTTCTTCGATGATCTTAGACCGAAGGCCTATCTCGTTTCAGGGAAGACTTGGGTGAACAACCACGCCCATGTCCTACGGGGGATTCTCATCTCGAACTCGTTCGTGATGCACTGGCTCAATACGTTCGACTATACGGGTCGAGTCGCAGGCTCAACTCGCTCAAAATTAAATCAGACGAAGGCGATGGACATCCCAATCCCCCTCCCCCCCCTCGCCGAGCAGAGGCGGATTGTGGCGAAGGTAGATGAGTTGATGGGGTTGTGTGATCAGCTCGAGGCCCAGCAGCAGGAACGCCACACCCGGCACGCCGCGCTCGCCCGCGCCTCGCTGGCCCGCTTCGCCGAAACGCCCACCCCGGCCAACCTCGATTACCTCTTCCACAAGTCCTACACCATCACCCCCGCCGACCTACGCAAATCCATCCTAACCCTCGCCGTCCAAGGCAAACTCGTCCCCCAAGACACGCATGGGGCGGAGCAAACTGTCGGCGACCACATTGAATTTCTGAACGGCTACGCATTCAAGAGCGAGTGGTTTAAGCCCTCCGGGATGCGCCTGTGTAGAAACGCAAATGTCAGTCACGGCATGCTTGATTGGCGCGAATCCGCGTTTGTCGATGACAAAGTCGCAAAGGAGTTCGAGCGTTTCGAACTCAGCGAAGGCGACATCGTTCTCTCGCTTGATCGTCCGCTTATCACAACCGGCTTGAAGGTTGCGCGAGTGAGAAAGGCTGATCTTCCATGCCTTCTACTCCAGCGAGTTGCGAAGCCAGTGCCTAAGCACGATCAACTAGACCTCTCATATTTCCTTTTGTGGCTCAACTCGTCGGAATTTGTGGATTCGATCGATCCGGGTCGGAGCAATGGCGTGCCGCACATCTCGACGCGGCAGGTTCAACGCCTTCCGTTCGTCCTTCCACTCCTCGATGAACAGCGGCAAATTGTGGCCAAAGTCGACCAACTGATGGCCTTGGTGGACGCGTTGGAAACGCAGCTCGCCGCCTCCCACGCTACAGCCGAAAAACTCCTGGAAGCCATCGTCGCCGAACTGGCGGCATAGGACTGAGCGCCCCCCCCCGGGGAATTAACCACATGCCCATCCAACACGCCATCTGGAAAGTCGGGGATCAACCCGCACCGCTCTTGACAGGTCGTCTCGCCAGCGAGCAACAGCTTGAGGACATGATCGTCCGCGACTCGGACATCCTCTCGAGCGAGTGGATGCTGATCGGACGGCAGGAGGTGACCAGCCACGGGGGGCGAATCGATCTGCTGGCCATCGCGCCGGATGGGTCGTTGGTGCTGATCGAACTCAAGCGCGACCGCACCCCGCGCGAGATCATCGCCCAGGCTCTCGACTACGCGTCGTGGGTGGAACAGCTCGGCACTGAGAAGATCGCGCAGATTTACCAGCGCTACTCCAACGGGGGCAATCTGGCCGAAGCCTTCCAGGAGCGCTTCGACGAAAAGCTGGATGAAGATGCCCTCAACCAATCACATCAGATCATCATCGTGGCGTCCGAGCTCGATGACTCGACCGAGCGCATCATCGGATACCTCGATGCTCGCGACATTGCGATCAACGTGGTCTTCTTCCAGGTTTTCCAACACGGCGGCGAGCAACTGCTTAGCCGTGCCTGGCTGATCGATCCCGGTGAGACGCAGGCGAACGTAGCCAGCTCAGCCAAAGGCAAGGGCGAGAAGGAGCCGTGGAACGGGGAGTACTACGCTTCCTATGGACCAACCACTTCGCGTTCGTGGGACGATGCTCGTCGGTACGGATACATCAGCGCGGGCAATGGGAGCTGGTACAGCCAGACATTGAAGCTCCTGTCGCCGGGAGACCGTGTGTGGGTCAAGATTCCGAAGACCGGGTACGTCGGCGTCGGCAGGGTAACGGCGGGGGTGTGCCCGGTAAGCGAGTTCATGGTGGCGACGCCGACGGGCGAGCAGCCGGCCCTGGAGGTGCTCAAGCATGCCGACCGCTACAGGCTAAACGCCGATGACCCGGACAAGGCCGAGTACTTCGTAAAGGTGCAGTGGCTCGACACGGTGCCCGAAGCCGAGGCCGTGAATGAGGTGGGCCTCTTCGGCAATCAGAACACCGTGTGCCAGCCCACAGCGCCGAAGTGGCGACACACCGTCGAGCGCCTCAAGACCTACTTCTCGAAGTGGCAGGGCTGAAGAAGGTCACTCAGAACGTGCTGCTACCAGCCGCGGGTGATGTGCGGGGGCGTTGCAACGTGATTGGGCCACGCCCCGGTGATCGGGCAAAGGGGTGTCCAGTCCCCTTAATTGTTACAAGCCTGAAGTAGAGTGTTTCCCCGTTGCTTCTGCTGGGCATACGCCCTGGGGCTGATGCCGTCGAGTGCCTGGTGTGGCCGTATGGTGTTGTAAGTGTGCATCCAGTCTTCGGTGATCTGCCGCACATCGTCGAGGTCTTCGAAGGCGTAGCAATCAAGCACCTCACGGCGGTACGTCCCGTTGAGCCGTTCGATGAACGCGTTTTGCGTCGGCTTACCGGGCTGGATGTACGCCACCTCGACGCCGTTAGATTGCGCCCACTGAATGAACCGGCCTGACCGGAACTCCGGGCCGTTGTCTACGCGGATCCGCTTGGGCAGCCCGTGGCACTGCTTGAGCTGATCCAGCGATCGAGTCACCCGGCCTGCCGACAGCGAGGTGTCGACCTCCACCGCTAGCACCTGGCGGTTAAAGTCATCCATCACATTGAAGGTCCGGAACCGTCGGCCACAACCAAGCTGGTCAGACATGAAGTCCGCCGACCAACTCTCGTGCGGGCCCGCGGGCACCACCAACGGTTGCTTGACCCGAGCCGGCAGGCGCCTCTTGCGCCTTTGCTTGAGATTCAAGCCTAATTCACGGTAGACACGCCGCACACGCTTGTGGTTCCACCGGTGCTTCATCCGGCGGATGAGCTTGAACAGCATCGCGCATCCGTAGCGCGGGAACCGCTGGCTCAACTGTTTCAAAACACGCCTGATCAACGAATCGTCCTTGGGCTTGCGGCGGTAGAGGTAACACACCCGGCTGACCCGCGCGGCCCGGCACGCCCGACGGATACTCAACCCGTGCCGAGCGACCATCTGCTGAGCCAGCGCCTTGCGACCCGCCGGGTTCACGGTTTTTTTGACATCACGTCCTTGAGCGCGTGGTGCTCCAGGCTCAGGTCCGCGAACATCCGCTTGAGACGGCGGTTCTCCTCTTCGAGTTGTTTGATCCGACGCAACTCACTGACCTCCAAGCCGCCGTACTTGGACTTCCACTTGAAGAAGGTGGACGGGCTCATCCCGTGCCCGCGGCACAGGTCCGCCACCTTCACGCCCGATTCCGCTTCCTTGAGGATCGTGATGATCTGCTGCTCAATAAACCGCGTCCGCTTCATCGAGTTCTCCTTGATTCAATTAATGGATCCGGAAAACTCTACTCAAAACGGGTCTCAATTTAGGGGAGCAGGACAATCGAGTTGGAGCAACAACCGCTGAAGAATCCGGTCGACCAGCCCGTCACGCGCCCACCGGCGGTAGCGGTGGTAGACGCTGGGCCACTTGCCATAACGGTCGGGCATGTCGCGCCACGGGGCGCCGCTGTTGAGCACCCAGAAGATGCCGTTGAGCGTCGTGCGGTGGTCGTTCCAACGGCCGCCGGGCTGGTTGGCCGGTGGCATCAAGCCCTCGAGGCGTGCCCACGCCTCGTCGGTCAGTTCGTATCGTCGCATCCGTGCGCCTCCATGTTGGGAGGCATCGTGACCGATCAAGACCCATCGCGCAACCCGATCATCCGCCAAACATCACAGCCGTCAAACAGAACCTAGCGTGGCCGACCAAACAGAAGAACAGAATGAACAGACAGAACAGCCTGCTGCTGGTGAATGCGTTTCGGAACTGGAACCCGGACCGGAGCCCGCGATTGTGGCGTTACTGGCGGCAGCGGAGATAGGCCCACCCGTCGATAACCAACTGGCAATCGAGGCCCAGGCGGCGGGGCTGACGCCGAACCTGCTGCAGGCGGCTATTGGAGAAGCGACGAATGGGCTGGCTGTCGTCAAGGTGCGCGGCGCTATCGCCTCGGCCGTGGCACGCCGCGAACAGTTGGCCGAAGTGACGGGCAAGCTCGAACGCGAGGCCAAACTGGAAGCACAGCGGCAGGCCGAACGCGAAGTCGAGGTGAAAGCTGTCACGGACAGCTGGGCCGAGGTCCGGGAGGTGTTCAAGTCACTGTCTGCTGACCGGGTCGCCGAACTGCAGCAGCAGGTATTCGCCGAAGCCGGCGAATTCCACCGCCGGCACTGGGCGACGGCCGACCCGGCGACTGACCGGACGCTACAGGCGGCGATTGTCGAACAGCATCGGGCAGACGTGCAGAAGGCTGAGGTGGAGGCGTGAGCAGGGTCAGCCCGACCACCCTCGCACCGTTGGAACTGCTCGCCGTGTCGGCCGAGCAGGCGGCGGCGCTGCTGGGGCTATCGCGGTCGGCATTTTTCAAACAAGCTGACGCCGGCCGGATAGGACCGCTGCCAATCCGGTTCGGGAAATCGGTTCGTTACAGCCTGGCTGAGCTAAAATCGTGGGCGGCGGCAGGCTGCCCGACACGGGATCGCTGGCAGATTATGCGAAAGGGCGAGTCATGAGCTGGTCAACATTCAAAAAATCACCGAGGGCGACAAAGTGGTCGGTGCGCGGTCGCGACCACCTTGCGATCGTGCGGCAGTTGCCGGCGTTCCGTGACAAGGCGCTAAGCCTGGAACTCTGCCGCTACCTGGACACGATCACCGAATGCCGGGCCGCTGGCGCCGCTGTTGGCCGCGTGGTGCGTTTCGTTGTCGCCGGCCATCACAAGTCCCGCCTTGCAAGTTGGGGGCTGCTAGGTGCAGCCACGCGGCCGTTAAGCGAGCACTTGGACGATTACCGAGTAAGCCTGACAGCAAAGGGTAACACGGCCGCGTACGTCGCGAAGACCGTCGGTCGCATTAGCCGAGTGCTCGCTGCCATCAGGACGATTTATTGGGCCGACGTCAGGGCGAGTGATGTCCAGCGATTCATAGCCGAGCTACAGACGGTTCAAGGTGAGCCGATGTCAGCAGCGACACGGAATTATCACACTCGCGACATGCGGAGTTTTGCTCGCTGGTGCGTTCGCGACGGCCGGCTTTCGGCGAGCCCGATCGAGCACCTTCAGCCTGTGCCCAAGGCGAAGGTCCAAGCGTATGGATCTCCCGTTCGTCGCGAGTTCACACTTGAAGAGCTAACGCGGTTAATCGGCGCGGCCGAATGTAGTCCAACGGTCATGGGTATAACCGGAACCGACCGAGCGATGGCGTACAAGGTGGCGGCAGGCACGGGCTTCCGGGCCGGCGAAATCAAGAGCCTGACGCCTGAGAGCTTCGACCTGGACACAGACCTGCCAACGGTGACGGTGGCCGCTGGTTATAGCAAGCGCCGCCGTGACGATACCCAACCGATACGCGCGGACCTCGCCGACACGCTGCGCCAATGGTTGATTGGCAAGCCTCGCGGCGTTCCGGTGCTGCTACTGCCGGATCGGACGGCACAAATGCTGCGTGTGGACTTGGCCGCTGCCGGGATAGACCACACAGACGGTGCAGGTCGCGTGCTGGATTTTCACAGCCTGCGTCACACCTACATCAGCCTTGTTGTCCAGAGCGGAGCGTCGGTGAAGGTTTGCCAAGAGCTTGCACGCCACAGCACGCCGACGTTGACGATTGGCCGTTACAGCCATACCCGTCTGCACGACCTGACCGGCGCGCTGGAAGTGCTGCCCAGCGATACCGAGCCGCAGCAACTGAACCGGCTGCGCGCGACTGGGACTACCCACGCGGTACCCGCTCCGTTTGGCGGGGCAGATATGGGGCAAGGTGCACGGAAAACTATGGACTTACATGCGCCGCCTGTGGATTCCAGCGCGATAACATCGTGCGTTGGCGACGATTTGGAATCGCCAGAAAACACCGAGAAAACACTTGTTCTTTCAGGGGAAAGCTATCGCGAAAATGAATGGGAGCAGCAGGATTCGAACCTGCGACCGAGGGATTATGAGTCCCCTGCCCGATTCTGTAAGGCTAAAAGAGGAAGGCGCTTACGCCGATGTCAAATTGACGCACAGCAGTAGAGACAGCAGTAGCGAGCAGCAACCACTCCTCGACCCCGACCTACAGCGCCTCATCGACACTTGGCCAACCCTGCCCCCAGCCGCCAAGGCCGCCGTGCTGGCGACCCTCAAGGCAGTGAAGCCATGACCTGGGTGCAGGTCCCATGACAGCGACTACAAAGCCACAGTGGGAACTACAGGGCCACGGGCAGGGCTGAGGATTACATGGATACCCATCAACCCAAGAGGCTAAGCCGCCTACAGCAGCACCAAAGCGCGCCAAGATCATGCGCATAATGATCGGTGTTCGATGGGTGACGGACATCGAGAGCAGCCCGGCATGTCGGCTGGGTGAGGGTGCGGGGCACAGCCTGCTTGACGATGATGCGCACCCCTTGCGAGTGAGGCGTGGAGGCTGCGAATGGGTCCCATGAAACAATCCATTATTGAGATATGACCATGCAAACACCAACCGCCTGATGATTAGCTTGACGGTGCCGCGTCGTTTTTTCCAGCAGACCCTCAACGGGGTCAGCCGCCAAGGCATGCCACCGCCGGTAATGATGACCGGATGAGTTAACGCAAACCGTTTGCCGGATTCAGGGGGTGAAACAACGGATGACGACCCACTGACCGCACTCAACAAGGCCAAAGATGGCACTTAATGTGTGATAGGACGACTACGAATCGACAAGATAGCTGTAAGAGCACCCATCAGATGAATCATCGATGCGGGTTCCGGCACAACTGCAAGAGACATCATGTCCACAATACGTTGCCCTACGGCGAACTCGCTGATGTAATTTCTGTTTAAGTCGTATTGCTCAACGACACCGGTCGATATGTCAAGGCCTACCCACGCCTCATTGCCGACCTGAACGATCTCTGTGACAAGACCGCCTACATCAAATCGCCCTAAGTCGTTTCCGCTGAAATCAAATCGCAAGATGTGGCTGTGGTTTTGAGTCCCGATCCATACCTCATCCTCTATCCGCGAAATTTCGGTAAGGCTGGCCCCAGCCGCAAATGACCCTAGGAATTGGCCGCTGCTGTCGTAGCGATGAACCATGCCTAGGTCGGTCTCAAGACCAACCCATATCTCACTGCCGACTACAGCGACCTCAGCGGCCCGAGGGTTACCAGTTGAAATCTCGCTTTGGATACTTCCACTCGCGTCGTATCGCTTCACCATGCCGGGGGCAAAGGTAGTTGCAACCCAAGCCTCATCGTTAACCTGCACGAGTTCACTCACGTGCACATCTAATGCGAAGTGCTCGTTGAGAAGATTGCCTTCCGAATCATGCCGGTCGATGCGCCCGGTATTAAGAAGATTGATCAGAACCACATCATCAAGCTGAGCCATATCGGACAGCGACGCTAGAAGTGAAAAGGTGCTGATGAGTGAGCCGTCAGGGGCATGCCGTCGTACGATGCCGAGGTCGGCTTCAAGGCCTATCCAAACTTCAGAGATGTCAGACGCCATTAGGCGAGATTGCCCGACAGCGACAGACAACACCAGGATGAGAACACATAGCTTGTGGAACATAGGGCGTACCGCGGCTCAGAAGGTCCGGCTCGTCATGATTGTAGGTACTGGATTCCGCCATATCCGTGGCGACGCAGCTACAGGCTTACCGGCGAGGTACAATGGCCAACATGGATCGCGCTGTAATCCAAGCAACGAGGCCAGTTAAAAGTCGATCGATGAGCACCGAAGCCAAGGTGGGCAGGCCTACCAAATATCGGCCGTGGATGTGCGATCGTGTGATCGCGTTGATGGCGCAGGGGGCGAGCAAGCATGAAGCGTTGGCCGATCTGGGGATTTGGGAAGACACTTTCTGGAGGTGGCGCAAGATTCATCCCGAGTTTTCGGAAGCCGTAAAAATAGGGACGGAGCTAAGCCGGATGTGGTGGGAACGCGAGGGCAGGACAGCGCTGCGGGACAAGAGTTTCAACCACGGGCTGTGGTACATGAACATGAAGAACCGATTCGGCTGGACAGACCGGGTCGAGAACACCAACAACGCCCCGACGTCGATCAGTGTTCACTTCGTGCAGGCTTCCGTACCAACACCGACGACCCGAGCGGTCACGGGGATGGATCCGACGGTTCGCGCGCTGGTTGAAGCGATCGGACCGCCAACTGACGATGATGGTCATGATGCTGGCGGCTGAGAGGCGGCGCGGGGTTGATCGGTTCGCAATGGGTCCCATCTAGGGAAGTTTTTTCAGATTTATCCGTGTGCGTCAGTCTCACTGCCATGCTGTGGGGCGCGCGGTCATCGTCGATAACGGGCGTTCGGCAATGCCCTGGCACCCTGCGGTTTTTTGTCGCCGACTACTCACTAGGTCTAAACCGGTCGCCCTGCGACACGAGTCGTTCCTGAGCGGTTGATGGGTGCGATCGGGCTCGGCGGGTAATATCGGGTGGTTCGGCCGTTTGTCTTCGGTCGGGCGGAACTGACCCGAGGGACCTTTCATGCCGCGACTGACCGAACAGGAACAGCAGGAGATCGTCCGGTTCATCGAGGCGGATAAGCCGTTGCCGGACAAGTACCGGTTCCTGTTGTTTGAGGATAAGCGCGAGGTCGAACTGGTCTGGAACGGCAAGACCAACGAGGTCTGCAATGTGGTGTTGCCTTGTCAGACGATCGAGCACGTGGATGAGCCGCGTGCCGAGGCGGCCGACCCTGCCGCCGAGTCCACGGACACCCTGTTTGATAATCGCGGGCGGCAGCTCAAGGGTTGGACGAACAAGCTGATCTGGGGCGACAACAAGCTGATCCTGTCCAGCCTCAAGAACGGCCCGATGCGTGAGGAGATCGAGCGGCAAGGCGGTCTGAAGCTGATCTACATCGACCCACCGTTCGACGTCGGTGCCGATTTCTCAATGGACATCAAGATCGGCGATAGCGGTGACACCTTCACCAAGAAACCCAACATCCTTGAGGAGCTCGCCTACCGGGATACGTGGGGTAAAGGTGCCGATTCCTTCATCGCGATGATCTACGAACGGCTCGTCCTCATGCGCGATCTGCTAACAGATGATGGGAGTGTTTATGTGCATTGTGATTGGCGGGTTAATAGTCATATTAGGCTAGTGCTTGACGAACTGTTCGGCACGGGTGGCCAGCGAGGGAAAGCAGGATTTAGAAATGAGCTCATTTGGCAACATCAGGTTATTGGAACTCCTCGAACAAACCCATCTAAGTTTTCTAAAAGCCATGAAACCATTTATTGGTATTCAAAAAGCAGCGATGGATTTGTTCTGAATGACCGTGCAGACGATGTTCGCGTTCCGTGGAGTGAAGACACTCGTAAGTCAATGAAGCAGGACGATGAGGGGCAGTGGTACTACGAACGAAGGCGGACCGGAACGAATAACGAAGGTGCTTTCGACCCGCGGTTTTTGCGAACCTATGTCGATGATCCAGATAAAGGTAAATCGGCTAGTGATGTTTGGTCCGATCTTCCAAGTTATCAACCAAAGACTTCCGACAAGACCGGCTACGCCACCCAAAAACCATCAGAGATTCTCGCAAGAATAATTGCAGCTTCATCAAACGCAGGAGATCTCGTGGCTGACTTCTTTTGCGGCTCGGGCACGACCGCTGCTGTGGCGGAAAGGCTTGGGCGTAAATGGATCGCTACGGATCTGGGCAAGTTTGCAATCCACACCACACGCAAACGAATGATCGGAGTCCAACGCCAACTCAAGGCCGAGGGCAAGGATTACCGTGCCTTCGAGATATTGAACCTCGGCAAGTACGAGCGGCAACACTACATCGGGGTTAACCCGAACCTGCGTGAGGCCGAGCAACAGAAACAACTCGAAGCGAAAGAGGCGGCGTTCCTCGACCTGATCCTGCGAGCGTACCGCGCGCAGAAGACCGAGGGGTTCGCCACGTTCCACGGGAAGAAGGCCGGGAGGTTAGTAGCAGTCGGGCCGGTCAACCTGCCCGTGACTCGCCGATTCGTGGAGGAGGTGATCCTGGAGTGTCGCAAGAAGCACATCACCAAGGTTGATCTGCTGGGCTTCGAGTTCGAGATGGGGCTGTTCCCCAACGTGCTGGACGAGGCGAAAGCCAAGGGGATCGACATCGCGCCCAAGTACATCCCGGCGGAGGTGTTCGATAAGCGCGCGGTGGACAAGGGGCAGGTGGTGTTCCACGACGTGGCGTATATCGAGGTTCGGCCACACATGCGAGAGGGCAAGAAGGGGCAGCCACCGGCAGTGGCGGTGGAGCTGACGGACTTCTCGGTGTTCTACTCGCAAGACTCGATCGCGAACGCTGAGAGCGCGATCAAGAACAAGGGCAGCCGGGTCGTCGCCGAGAGAGGCCAGATCGTCAAGGTGAGCAAGGACAAGGACGGGGTCGTCACTCGCGAGACGCTCACCGAGAAGTGGACGGATTGGATCGATTACTGGTCGGTGGACTTCGACTTCGAGAGCAAGCGGGAGATCGTCCGTGTGCCCAAGGAGTGGGACCCGGACGATCAGCGACGGCTGGCGGGGATAGAGGCGGATCAACAGAACCTGCAAGGCTGGGATGAGGTTTGGACGGGGGATTATGTGTTTGAGAACGAGTGGCAGTCGTTCCGCACGAAGAAAGACCGGTCGCTCGAACTCACCAGCGTCTTCCATGAATGCACGCCGGGCAGGCGCAAGGTTGCGGTGAAGGTGGTGGACATCTTTGGCAACGACACGATGACGATCGTGGAGGTGGCCGTGCCGGAGACAGGCAAGAAGAAAGGGAAGAAGTAATGGCCCTACACCCTGACTTTCCCGACTCGCCCCACGTGATCCTTGACCCGGAGGTGCGCTGGTTCCCGGCTGACGAGGCGTTGCGCGACACCAGCATGGACAAGCTGATGCCGCCTCTGGTGCCGCAGCTTCGCCGCAAGGTCAAGCAATGGCGAGAGAACGGGTATGACGGCGCTGCGGAGACGAGCCGGAGCCTGCTGGAGTGGTGGTTCAAGACACCACACCTGTTGCCGCAGGGCGGTTCCGGGGGCGGCGCGGCGGACGAGGCAATGGCTGAGTTTCAGTATTACTTCGCCCAGCGTGAGGCAATCGAAACCATCGTGTACCTCTACGACGTGGTGGGGGTGAAGGACAAGTTCGACATGATGCGGTTCGACAACTCCGGCGCGGTGTCGGCGGGGATGTTCGATGAGACCTGGCGGCGGTTCGTGGTGAAGATGGCTACGGGCAGCGGCAAGACCAAGGTGATGAGCCTCGCGCTGGCGTGGAGCTTTTATCACAAGCTGTACGAGCCGGGCTCAGGCTTGGCGCGTAACTTCCTGGTGATCGCCCCGAACATCATCGTGCTGGACCGCATCTACAAGGACTTTCAGGGGCTGCGGATTTTCTTTGACGACCCGGTGCTCCCCGAGAACGGGCACGGCGGGCAGAACTGGCGAGACGACTTTCAACTGACGTTGCACCGGCAGGATGAGGTGCGCGTCACTCGGCCGACCGGCAACATTTTTTTGACGAACATCCACCGCGTGTACGCCGGCGAAGACATCCCGGCCTCTCCCGACGACGACAACACAATGGACTACTTCCTGGGCAAGCGGCCCAGCGGGGCGACCACCGACTCGAAGGTGGACCTGGGCATGATTGTCCGAGACATCGACGAGTTGATGGTGCTCAACGACGAGGCGCACCACATCCACGACAAAAAGTTGGCTTGGTTCAAATCCATCGAGGACATCCACAACCGGTTGATGCAGAAGGGCGCGGAGTTGTCGCTACAGGTCGATGTGACCGCGACCCCCAAACACAACAACGGGGGGATCTTCGTGCAGACGGTGGCGGATTACCCGCTGGTGGAGGCGATCTCGCAGAACGTGGTGAAACACCCGGTGCTGCCCGATGCCCCAAGCCGGGCGAAACTGACCGAGCGGCAGAGCGCCAAGTACACCGAGAAGTACGCCGACTACCTGGACCTGGGCGTGATCGAGTGGCGGAAGGTGTATGCCGAGCACGAGAAGATGGGCAAGAAAGCGATCCTTTTCGTCATGACGGACGACACGCGCAACTGCGACGACGTAGCGGAGTATCTGGAAGGGCATTACCCGGACTTGAAGGATGCCGTGCTGGTGATCCACACGAAGAATAACGGAGAAATCTCTGAGGCCGCATCGGGCAAGGCGAAGGATGAACTGGAAAAAGTGCGCAAGCAGGCCAACGAGATTGATGGGATGGACAGCCCATACAAGGCGATCGTGTCGGTACTGATGCTCAAGGAGGGCTGGGATGTTCGGAACGTGACCACAATCGTGGGGCTTCGGGCCTACTCATCCAAGAGCAACATCTTGCCGGAGCAGACGCTCGGGCGGGGGCTGCGAAAGATGTATCCGGGGGGGCTGGAAGAGTATGTCAGCGTGGTGGGGACAGACGCCTTCATGGAGTTCGTGGAGTCTATCCAAGCCGAGGGCGTGGAACTCGAACGCAAACCGATGGGCGATGGTACCAAGGCGAAGGCCCCACTCGTGGTCGAGATCGACAACGAAAACGAGACCAAGGACATCGACGCCTTGGATATCGAGATTCCTGTGCTGTCCCCCCGCATCTACCGGGAGTACAAGAATCTGGCCGATCTGGACCCATCCGCGTTGGGGAACCGGCGCGTGGACTACCGACACTTCAGCGAGGAGGAGCAGCGTGAGATCGTCTTTAAGGACATCACAACCGGGGACGTGACACACACCACCATCCTCGATACCGCCGGGGTCGCAGACTACCGCAGCGTGATCGGGTACTTCACGCAAACGATCATGAAGGGCCTTCGGCTCGAATACCGGAGGGGCTCGACACCACGGGGCTACGACGTGCTATACGGCAAGGTTAAGGATTTTGTCGAGGGGTACCTCTTTGACCAAAGGGTGGAGCTGGAAAGCCCGAACACCCTGCGCAACCTATCGGAACTGGCTGCCGCCAAGACTCTGATTGATACATTTCAGCATGCGATCAACGCACTGACCGTCAAGGACAGGGGCGATGCGGAGATCCGAGACGCCATCAAGCTCCGGCAGACCCGGCCGTTCGTGGTCAAGGATCAGGGTTACCTGATACCGAAAAAAAGTGTGTTCAATCGGATCGTCGGCGATTATCAGCTTGAGTTGCTCTTCGCTCAGTTCCTGGACAATTGTCCGGACGTGGTGTCATTTGCCAAGAACTACCTGGCAGTGAACTTCAAACTGGACTACATCAAAGCCGACGGCAGCATCTCGAACTATTACCCTGACTTTCTGGTGAAGCTACCGGATGAGCGCGTCGTGGTGGTTGAAACCAAGGGCCGTGAGGATCTGGACGTACCCCTGAAGATGGCCCGGCTGCGGCAGTGGTGCGAGGACATCAATCGGGTTCAAAGTGATGTCAGTTATGAGTTTGTGTACGTGGAGGAGGAAGCTTTCAAGAAATACAGGCCCGGGTCATTTCGAGAGTTGATGGAAGGGTTTTGCGGATACAAGTCGTAAGTCACTGAAAGCAAGGCGATTGTCGTGGTTTTTCTGGCACCCGCCATCAGTGTCTGATAGGGTTTCGTTCAGTACATTGCTGGTCAGTTGGCTCGATGATTTCGGAAATCTGGGGCAACGATATGGGTGGATACCGTAGCGGAAGGCGGCGAGGCACTCCACGGAAGGACACAGTCGAGGATTGCTGGTCGCTGGACATCAACTGGCTCACCCGCGAGGGGGTCTTCGACTGCTGCGGAGTCAGGACCGGCACTGTTCACTGGTTCGGTTCTTATAACGGAGAAGAGATATCACGCATCGGGTACAAAGTCTGTGTACCCGAAGGCTGGATTCGACTGCAGTACACCCTGACCGATATGGCGGAGAGCTTTGACTACCAGATCCGTTTGACGGAAACAGCGTTGCCGTGGGGCGGCGCCCGGCGTTGGTTCTCCTGTCCTTTGGTACACGAGGGCCAATATTGCAACCGTCGCGTCGGCGTGTTGTACCTCGGTCCTGAAGGGCGTTATTACGGCTGCCGCCATTGCTACGATCTGACATACCGTAGTTGTCGAGAGTCGCACAAGACCGACCCATTCTGGGGCGAGTACGGTCTTAGCCCGACCGAAACAAGACACGTGACGGACCAAGCCGCACGAAGCGACCAGCATCGCGAGCAGCGACGGCGCAGAAGGAAACTCATGGGCTGGTCCTGATGAGCCTCTTGGGCACGATGCAGCTAACAACTTAGCGAGCAACACACGGGCAACCGGTTGATCCCCGGCGAACCGACCGGGGCGAGCCAGACGATTACAGACCCATCGTCAGGCCGCCCCGTTCGAGCCCGCACCTGGGGTCTGCATGATGAATCTGGAGAACGGGTACCAACCGACCGAAGACGACTGTCGACTATTCGACACACGCATCATCGCGGCCTTCAGACAATACCCCACGCTCTTTGAGAAGGTGGGGGCATTACTCGATCGAGACTACAGCGACCAAGGGATCAGAGATCGCAAGGCGGTGACTCTGCGGGAGCACCGGACGAATCCTGACCACACAAAGAGCAGTCGCGCATACGAACGTAAACACTTTCCTTACGACCACTACGAAAAAGTACACGGGATGATGCTTTCTCCTGATGAAGCGGTCCCGCCGCCACCGTGTCGAAAGCGAGGAGCCGACGGCAGACTACGGTCGCCCTCAACCACTCTCGCACAGCGCTTCTACCAAGCATTCTCAGACACCGTCAACAACGATATTGCCCTGCATGTTCTTAGAGAGGAACAGCGATTATTACTCGCTGCCCGGCGCGTATTGGTGATCTGGGTGGGGTGGGAACCCGATCGAGCGATGATTCAGCATTTCACCGAATTCCAATCACTGCGAACTGAGGCGAATACAGGTGGCCTACCGGCGATGGTGATGCCCGATGACGCTGACCCGGCTGAGTACGGTAACGTGCTATACGTCGACCAAAGCGGCAGGAAGGAACGCGATGCCGCACTATGGATCAACATGGCCCGCGAAGCGTTGGAAGAGATCAACAGGTTAGCGGCCAAACGCCCGTCTGATCCGGTCACAGCCATAATTGGTCAGCTGAAGCATACGCTTGGACTGATGGTGCATCTGGAACACGAACCACCGCGGAGTGATGATCAGAGACACAACCTCATTCTGCAGGCCAAGACGGACACCTGCATCAGAGCATTGACCGAATGCTATGACCTATCCGAACGCCTGCCGAAGGCTTTGGTGTCGATCTGGACACCTACCGTCGCCAGCGAAATCGCGGAACACGCACTGCGCTCAATGCCCTTCGTGATCGGATGCGTGCGTCTACAGCCAACGGGTTCTCCCACCCCAATTTGCGAGTGTCTGACGCACCGCGCGAGTGGAAGGAGGAGTGGAATAAGCATGAGGGCCATCTCTGGTACATGATCAAGCGGCTTAAGGACTTGAACCTGTTAGTTCCGAAATCTGAGCAGCCAGTGCAAGGCCTCGCGAACTCATCCACCGGTGGTGGCGTAGCGGAATATCAGCACGAAAAGCCGTCAGGCCATTCAACCGGGACAGATGCGAGCTTCGAACAACAAGACAAGGACTTTTGGTCGGTGGGGTTTCAGGGGAAGTACGCGACCGTGAAACACAACGTCGGGATGCCGGTCATTGCGAAACTGCTTAGGCACCCCAACCCGGACTTGGCCATCGGGGTTTCGGATCTGTGCGAAGCGCCTGTCGAGGAACCGGAATATGGTGCCGATCCAGTGGTGGACTACCCATACATCAAGGATTTGCGTGAGGCGCAGAATGATTTGGAGACTGAGATAGACGATCTGGAAAAGAACAACCAAGACGTCAGTGAAGAACTTCGCAAGCAGCAGGAGGCAATCAAGGATGAATTGACCAACGCTACCAAACTGGGGGGACGATCCACTACACTTGGTTCAGATTCTAGAACACGGCGAGCCAAGCGCGTTTCTGAACAAATCCAGCGCGCGATATCCTCCATATCCGGCAAGCTCCCTGATTTGGGAAGCCACCTGAAAAAAGCCATACAACCCGAAGGCTATTCGTACGCCTACCGTCCCCACCCGCCGATTTGTTGGGAGGTTAGCGTGAATTAAATAGCGATTGAATAAAAGCTTGCTGTGATTCCGCAAGCTTTGCGGATTGTTCCGCAAAAGTTGTGGTCCCCTGTTTAGTGAAAGCCGCCGTGTTGGTGGCCGTCAACAGACAGGAGTATCACGATGGATCATCTGACCGTGGGCGAAGTAGCCCGTGAGCTTGGGGCTTACCCCAAAGACATCACCAATTTGTTCTATATCCGCGAGCTTGACGATCGGAAGTGTCCAATCGTCGGCGGGCGCCGGATGATCCCCAAGGACTACATCCCGGTCGTCAGCATGGTGCTGCGCCGTCGAGGTTGCAAGGTGAATGACGGCCAGACCGGGGGTGCGCGATGAGCGATTCGCCGACACCAACCCCGAGCCCTGAGCCATTAGCAGTCCGCCCGGCCGTTGCGGCAAAGATGTTGTCGATCAGCGAGCGCCTTTTGTGGTCAAAAACCAACTGCGGCGAAATCCCGTGCGTGCGGATTGGCCGCTCGGTGCTCTACAGCGTCGAGACGCTCAAGCGGTGGCTTAATGAGCAGACGGGGGGTGGGCGATGAGCAACCCCATCGACTTCACCCGCCTCGCCCGCGCGTATCAAGCTACGGTTGATCCCGCTCACCTTGAGCGCTTCGCCGCCAGCTTGGGCATCACCGCCGAATCGTTGACCGCGTTAGGCATCGGCCGGGACCGTTCGAGCCGCGCTTGGACATTCCCTGAAAGGGACGGCTGGGGCCAAGTCATCGGAGTGCAAAGGCGCTTCGATACCGGCAAGAAATTCATGGTCAAAGGCAGCGCACGCGGGATAACTCTTCGCTGGCCGCTGGACAGCTACGCCGGGTCGTCGCCGTTCGATCCGATCCTCATTGTCGAGGGTGCGACCGACGCCGCAGCCGGGATGACGATCGGTGTAGATGTTGTCGGCCGTCCCAGTGCAACTGGCGGTGCAGAGCACCTACGGGTGCTGCTGGCGCATCGACATTGCGCGATCATCGGCGAGAACGACGACGCGGGGCGGCGCGGGGCCGAATCAATCGGCAGGACGTTATCCGGAGTCGCGTTGTCGGTCCGAACGATCTACCCGCCTGCACTGCACAAAGATCTGCGTAGCTGGGTGTTGGCCCGATCGGAGGCAGCGTGATGAGCGATGCACACCCGATCCGTCATGAGATTGCCTCGATGATCGAGGTAGCAGAGCCGGTGGAGCCCGAGCCCGAACACCTCGCAGTCGAGGTACACCCCAGACAGGCGGTTGGCGATGACTCGCGTAACCAGCGGCGGTCACAAGCGGATGATTTGGTGGAGTTGGCGTCCGGCTTGCAACTGTTCCACGCTCCCGGCGACGACGGTGACGGCTATGTGGTGATGCAATGCGGTGAGCACTCCGAGGTGTGGCCGGTTCGGTCAAGAGGATTCAAGCAATGGCTGAGCAGTGCGTACTGGGCCGAGTGCGAGAAAGCCCCCAATAGCCAAGCCGTCCAGGACGCGCACGCCGTGATCGGGGGCAAGGCGGTGTATGACGGGAACGAGCAGGAAGTCGCCGTCCGGCTGGCTGCGCACGACGGCACTATCTACCTGGACTTGTGCGATGCCGACTGGCGGGTTGTCGAGATAGACGCCAACGGCTGGCGGGTGATTCCCGGCCACCTGTCACCGATCCGGTTTATCCGCAAACACGGGATGCTTGCACTACCCGAGCCCGTCACGGGTGGCAGCCTTGAGGATCTGCGCCGGTTTGTGAACGTGCCGGACGATCCGACCTGGGTGTTGACCCAGTCATGGTTGGTTGCGTCGGTGCGCCCCGGTCTGCCGTGCCCGATCTTGGCGTTGAACGGTGAGCAGGGCTGCGGCAAAAGCACCTTAAGCAAGATGTTCCGGATGCTGGTCGATCCGAACAAGGCTCCGCTACGGCGGCCGCCGCGTGACGTGCGCGACCTGATGATCGCTGCGTCGAATGGTTGGCTGGTTGTGTTCGACAACCTGAGCGGTATCTCGGCGGACCTGTCCGACGCGCTCTGTTGCTTGAGCACCGGGGGCGGTTTCGCAACCAGGGCGCTCTACTCCGACGACGGCGAGAAACTTTTTGACGCGATGCGGCCAGTAATCCTGAATGGCATCGACGACCTGGGCAGCCGTTCGGACCTTATGGACCGGTCCCTACACGTCACATTGCCAACGATCCCCGACGGCCATCGCCGAGATGAGGATGCACTGTGGTCCGATTTCCACGAGGCGCGGCCGTCCTTGATCGGTGCGCTGCTGGACGCGGTGGTGGTAGCGCTTCGGAACTACCCGACGGTCCGACTAGACGCCAAGCCGCGTATGGCCGACTTCGCGAAGTGGGCGGTAGCGGCCGAGCCCGCGCTTGGGTGTGAGCCGGGCGCATTCCTGAAGGCCTATACCACCAACCGTGAGGATGCACACATCGCGGCGATTGAGGCGTCAGCGGTCGGCCCGGCGATCATGGCCTTGATCGAGGCCGAGACTGAATGGACCGGGACGGCTACGAATTTGCTGGCCAAACTCAATGATGACCGCTACGCCGACGCCAAGACGTGCAGCGCGAAGGCCTGGCCAAAAACGCCGCGCGGGATTAGCAACGCGGTACGCCGGTTGGCGCCCAACCTGAGACGTGCGGGGCTGGCGGTTGAGTTCCCCCGTAAAGCTGGGGGGATACGTGACCGGTTGATCCAAATAGAAAAGGTAGGGAATCTATCGTCCCTATCGTCCCGACCGTCCCAAGACCCGCCTGGCGAGTCAGAATTGCCGATTTGTGTGGGACGCAACGGGGAGGATAGGGACGCAAGTACCGTCCCGCTTCGTCCCGCGAAAAACCCGCCTAGTGAGTCAAAATCACCGATTTGGGACGATAGGGACGGTCGGGACGATAGAATACCTACCAAATCTATGGGATCGGGCGACGACCCTGCATGGGGGCCGGAGGTGGTCGTATGACGACCGAAATGACCCAGCCCAGGGGGATCAAAATCACCGCCAAGCCGGACGGCAACATCGGGCTGACACCGCCGAAGGCCCGGACGATTAGCGGCGACGCCTTGGCGACGGTTCGACGCTTCAAGCCGCAGATTCACAGGATCGTCAGTGTGTTCGGTGATACCGGCGTCTCGCTGATCAGCCTGAAGACACCGCTACTCCGTAAGCGGATGGAAGCCCTGGTCCGGTGGGCCGAGCGAGTGGGTGATCGTGATCTGGCTGTGGCAATCCGAGACTGTTTTGAGGAACGGCTGGCGATCTGCACGATCGCCGGTCGGCTGGATGAGGATGCGGCCGAGGCGGTAGCCCTAGTAGAAGTTGAGCAGTTGCCCGCCCCTATACTTGATTATGCGCACAGCATGGACTAGAATGGACTAACCATGGCCACGATGAGCGATCAGATCAGGCAGGCAATCAGACAGTGTGGGCATAGCCGCTACGAGATCAGCGTGAAGACAGGCGTGTCTCAAGGGACGCTATCCCGCTTTTTGTCTGGTGAGAACGATATGACACTGCGTTTGCTTGAACGGATCGCGCCGCTGATTGGGGCGAAGCTGGTAGTGAATGCGCCGAAGCGAAAAAGGTAACCACCATGGCGAAACGACGACGCGGCAACGGTTCGGGAAGCCTATTCAAGCGACGGGGTATCGGCCCGTGGGTGATGAGCTACCACGACCACACTGGCAAGCGAGTCCAGCGATCGACGGGGACCACAGACAAGGCCGCGGCTCAACGCATCCTCTCAAAGCACCTTACGGATACAGCACTACGGCACGAGGGCGTTGTGGACGCCAAGGCGGACGGCTACAGCCAAGCAGACCGCCGACCGCCGACCGCTAGCGGATCACATCGACGACTTCGAGACTGTACTACTGGCCAAGGGGGGTACACGGGCACACTGCATGAAAACCGCCACTCACGTTCGCAGAGTGGTCGGGCTGTGTGGGATTGACCGTATATCCGATCTTACCCCGTCACGTGTCCAGAAAGCCATTGCTTCAATTAAAGACATCGGTCGATCACTACGGACCTGCAATGCGGTGATGCGTTCGGTCAAGACATTCGCCGGTTGGCTGCACCGAGACGGCCGAGCCCGTGAGAACGTGTTGACTCACCTTAGTGCGTACAACGCCGACACAGATCAGCGACGGGTGCGACGGGCATGCACTCCCGGGGAACTGACCTTGTTGATCCGCGCGGCGGAGAACGCCACCGTGGCCATGGGGATGTTGGGTCCAGATCGTGCCATGGCATACCGGCTGGCTGCGGGCACGGGATTCCGAGCCGGTGAGATTAGAAGCCTCACCCCTGAGAGTTTTGATCTGGATGCACAGCCGCCGACGGTGACGGTAGCCGCGAGCTACAGCAAGCGACGCCGCGACGATACCCAGCCGATCCGCAATGACTTGGCCAAGACGCTGCAGCCGTGGTTATCCGGTAAGCCTAGTGGTGAGCCAGTGCTGCCTTTGCCCGAGAAAGCCGCGAAGATGATGCGGGTGGATCTGTGCGCTGCAGGGATCGATTACCAAGACGATAGTGGCCGCATGCTTGATTTCCACAGCTTGAGGCACACCTACATTAGCCGGATCGTCCAGAGCGGGGCGAGCGTTAAGGTGGCCCAGGAGCTAGCACGCCACAGCACCCCGACACTAACAATCGGTAGGTACGCCCATACCCGCTTGCACGACCTCACGACAGCGTTGGACGCGCTACCGGGCGACGCCACCAACCAAGAGGTTCAACCGTACCTAGCTACGGGTACGGACGATCATTCCTGGAATACAAGCGCAGCAGTAGGCGCAGCAACGATGGCACGAATCGGAGCTGACGGGAGCGAGCCGGTGCAAGACAACGGCGCGCCGAGAAAAATCGGCGAGGGGTGTAAGCCTTTGCTTAATGTAGGTCTGGGCGCCTCAATGCAGCCCCATGCGAGCGAGGGCGAGAATGGGAGCAGCAGGATTCGAACCCGCGACCGAGGGATTATGAGTCCCCTGCTCTAACCACTGAGCTATGCTCCCGGGGTGCGGATTATATCCGCTTGTGGGTTCGGCCGATCGGTTGTCATCGATCGTCACCGGCGGTGACGATCGCCTTCGTTCGACCTATTCGCGGCTGATCTGAGAGTTGAGTGTAAGGCGGTAGCAGCGATCGTCGGCGTACAGTGATATTGCCTAGTTTACGTGTTCATTACAGGGTGAGATCACCGGTTGGGACCGTTGTGGGGCCGTTCGGCGACCAGGATATTGCCCCGTTTACCTAACCAATCCCATCGCAGCGCTTTGAAGAGATTTCCAGCGCCCACGGTCATGTTGCGTCCGTTGCGGAACGATAGCTTCCGGGGCGGGTATTGTTACCCGAGGCCGTCAGCCGAAGCGTTCGTTTTTTCAGCGTCTAGAGACCCTCAGATAGGGCTCCGGCCGGTTTTCAGTGTCGGGATACGCCGGTTCGTATCCCCAGGGACGATGCGAGTATGAATGACGTTGTCGGCGGGGAGTCGCGACACACGGAGATCGCCCACGCGTGGCAGGCGCGGGCCGGCGAGCTTGCCGCGTGGTCGGCTGAGCGCCTGCTGAATCGGTCGGATGTGTGGGGTGCCTATCTCGGCATCAAGAAACGCAAGCCGGGGCGAAAATCGATTGTGGTCAAAGGCCGGCTCGACGACCAGGTGATTGAGCGCCACTACCGGGGGATGGAACCGGGGCACGTGATCGGCACGTTCGCCTCCGCCAAGGACAAAACGTCACGGTGGTTGATCATCGAGATCAGCCGACAGCGTGGCAACGCGGATGTATCGCCTCAGAACACGCTGGGTGCGGCGCTGGCCTGGCATGCGCGGCTGGAGGGGTTCGGGCTGTTTCCATTGTTGGAAAGCAGTGACGGGCAGGGCGGCTTTCGCCTGTGGGTGATTCTTGACGAGCCGCTGACGACCGGGCAGGTCGGCGGGTTTGGTCAGGCGCTGGTCGCGGATTTCAAAGCTCATGGGTTGCAGGCCGCGCCGCGTATAGCGCCCAGTGAGGAAGACAGCCATCATACGCACGGGCAGTGGGTCCGGCTGCCGGGTCGCCACAGCACACGGGATCACTGGAGCCGATTCCGGCGCGGTGAGCACTGGGTTGACGGTGACGCGGGTGTGTCGATGTTGCTCGAACAGCCATCGAGCCCGGTCGAGGCGCTGCTCGCGGCGACAGTGGGAATGGCGCAAGGTGAGTCGCCCGAGGATGCACAAAGTTCCGGGTGGGACAACAATCGCAACGGCTTCGATGACGGGTCGGGTATGGTGCCAACACTCGGGCTTGAGCCGGCCCCCGGTGGGGCGACGCGCGGCCGCATGGATCGTGAGTTGGAGCGCGTGATCGCCGGCGAAGCGGTGGCAGCGCAGGCGGTCGATGCAAAGCCGGTGCCTGTGCATTACTCGGACGCCATTGAGTTCGCCGAAGACGCGGAGGGCTGCGAATCACAAGCTTTCCCGGCGGTTGTTGCTGTCACTGATGAGTCGGCGATCGAGATAGACACCGTCGATCCGGCGGAGTGCTCGCCGGCACCGGAACCAGCGCATCTCAACGCTGAAGCTGCGCCACTCGAACCGAAGCACGATGATGAGAGCGAGGACAGCCGGACCGAGTCGGACTCAGGCCTGAGCGCTTACATCGAGAGTCTGCCGAAGAGGCTCCGCGAAGGGCAGGGGCGCAATACCGTCTCGTACCAGGCCGCCGCGTTCCTGATCCACGACCTGGGCTTGCCCGAGGACGAGGTGCTTTCCTGGCTTGGCGCATGGAACGCGGAGCACGACCCACCACTCGCCGAGGAGGACCTTAAGCGCATCGTCGAAAACGCCGAGCGGTTCGGCCGACGTACACTGGGAGATCAGCATGCGGAGTTTGCCGTTACGAGACGGGATTCAACCGATCGCCCGACCAGCGATAACCCGCCGGGTTGCGCGGCCGGCGTCGTTGCGGAATCACAAGACATCATCCAGAAACTGAGCCGGCCCGGCCGGTGTATCCCGATCGACTCGGCGTTTCGGGCGCTTGGCGAACGCGGGATGTCTCCCGAGAGCGAGCCGGGCGAGACGGCAAAACGTGCTGCTGATGCGGGCTCGTTGGCGGACCTGCTGCATGGCGGGTTGCACACCGGCGAAGTCCTTGCGATCGGCGGCAAAACAGGCGCGGGTAAGAGCACCTTTGTCCGGCAGTTGGCTGACGCGGTTGCCGCCGACAACGCGGCGCGACAGGATGCCGGTGAAACGATTGTGCCTGTGTTGTATGTGAGCCTGGACCTCGACGCCGATGAACTGGCCACGATGAGTCTGTCCAGGATGTCGGGCGTTGCGATCGACCGGCTGCACAGAGGTGCGATGCTCGACGAGGAGGAGCGCGAGAAACTTGATGCCGCCGGCGAGCGTTACCGCGCGACGATCGAACCGTGGGTCGGTATGATCGACGTGCATCGCCTCGCGGACGATGCGCTGACCGTTGGTCGCATCGCCCGGGCGTTGCGCGAACTAAAAGCGTCACACCAAACCGACCGCGCGCTGTTGGTGATCGATCCGGTGGATCGGGTGCAACCGGCCGGGTCAGTGTTCACGGGTCATTCATCGGAGGCTTCGCACCACGGTATGTATGCCCTGCAGACACTCGCCAAGAGGGAGAACACAGCCGTCATCGCAGTGCTCGAGTCGCCCGTAGGTGGAGAGAGACCGGCGGATCCGACGGTGGCGCCTGAGCCGGAGACGCAAGGCATGAGCGCGGTGCCGGGCGCGGCGACCACACTGTGTCTTAGATCGTCCGATCAATTTGATGATGAGGGTTCGGATACCGGATCCGAGGCCGGCACCGGCTATGCGATCGCCCAGTGCGTCGCGCGCCGCTGGCAGCGGCAGTTCTCGCCGGTATTCCGATTCCACCGCGCGGAAAAGCGTTTCGAGCAGGTACCGGATCAGTCGGGTTAGGCAGGTCGGTAGCGGCTTAGCCAAGCGGATCGGGCTCGACTCCGAGCATCAAATGCCGCTACAATTTAGTGATGTCACAGGCACCGGTGAGCGAACACGTCGCTCAGGGCTACCAGCACCCGCAGAACACGCAATTCAGTGTGTTTCTTGCTAATCGCTGCGGCAAGCTCCTTGAGTTAGTGGATATTTTCGACGGGCATGCGCTCAAGTTGGTCGCGCTGAGTGTGGTCGATTCGGCGGACCACGCGGTGGTACGGCTGGTGACCTCACGCGCCGAGTTGGCCCGGCGGCTGCTGTCGCGAAAAGGCCTGCCGTTTAGCGAGGCCGAGATCCTCGTTGTCGAGCTCGGCCCGCGGCAAACGCTCTCAAAGCTGTGTGCGACGTTGTTATCGGTGGAGTTGAATATCCACTATGCGTACCCCTTGATGGTTCGCCCGCATGGTGCCGCGACGATCGCTCTGCACACCGACGATCAGGTCCTGGCCGGGCAGATCCTGCGGCGAAAGCTGTTCACACTTCTTGGTGAAAACGATCTCGGCGACAACGCCACGCTTGGCGGGTCACCGGGCCCGACGCCGAACTAAACCCCATCAGCCACGGGCAGTTCCGGGTGCGAATCGGCCTGCGCGGACGCCGACCCTTTCTTCACGAGCGCGTGCTGCGAGAGGCGCTTGCCGATCTCCCAGACAGGTCCGGGGAACTGGTGGCACGCGGCGATCACTTTCTCGAACGCCGCGGCGATCTCATCGGCGTCCTGGCGGGTCAGTACGAGTGGGGGGATGAGTTTGATCACGTCCATCCGGTGGCCGGCGACCTGGGCGAGGATTCGGTGATCGGCCAACAGCGGGATCAAGATCGCCTGGCAGAACAGGCTCTGGTCGACCTTATGGAGCAGGTGCCAGCCCATCTTCAGCTTGAGGCTTTTCGGGGGGCCGAACTCGATCGCAATCATCAGCCCCTTGCCGCGAACGCTGTGCAGCAACTCGTATCGATCAACCATCGCACGGAATTGCTCCATCAGGTACTCGCCAACATCGGCCGTATTCTCAACAAGCCGCTGCTCGCGCATGACGTGCAGCGTTGCCAGGCCGGCGGCCATCGCCAGGTCGTTGCTGCCGAATGTTGTCGAGTGCACCACGCAGCGATCGAGGCTGGAGAAAACCTTCTTATGGATCCACCGCTTACTCAGCACCGCACCGACGGGGATGTATCCCCCGGACAGCGCCTTGGCTGTGATCATGATGTCCGGCTCGATGCCCCAGTGCTCGCAGGCGAACATCCGTCCGGTGCGGCCGAAACCGGTTTGGACTTCATCGATGATCAGTAACGCACCGTGCTGACGGCAAAGTTCGGCGGCTCGCGGCAGGTAGGCGTCGTCGGGGATGTTGACGCCTTTTCCCTGGATCGGTTCGACGATGAACGCGGCTGCGTCACGCTTGGCGAGTTCGGCTTCGAGTGCGTCGATGTCGTTGAATGGCACGGCTGTACAGGGTTCGAGCAATTGGCCGAACCCTTCGCGGAACTCGCTGCCGCCGTTGACCGACAGCGCGCCGAGCGTCAGCCCGTGAAAGCCCTTGCGGCAGTGGATCACGCGGTCGCGGCCGGTCGCGGCGCGGGCGTATTTGATCGCAGTCTCAACCCCCTCGGCACCGGAGTTGCAAAAGAAAACCGTGTCCAACCCCAGTGGGGCGAGTTCGATCAGTTGGCCGGCGAGGATGCCGGACAGGCGTGGCGTGCCCATCTTGATGAGATTGGGCAGGTCCAGGTCCATGGCCTGCTTGATCGCGTCGCGGATCGTCGGGTGGTTGCGGCCACAGCTAAACACCGCGTAGCCACCCAGACAGTCGATGTAGCGGTAGCCCTGATCGTCGAAAAGGTACGCACCTTGCCCGTGCGCGTAACGGATGTCGTACCCGAGTGTCTTGAGCACCTTCGCGAACGCCGGGTTGACGTGTTGCGCGAGAAGGTCAAATTCGCGGCCGGCGTGCTGGTCGAGCAACGCCTTGAGGTCGAACATCAGTGGCTCCGGGAGATACGGGTCGGTCGTGTGATCGGCGGTAGTATCGCACCACCGAGTGGTATCACGCAAAACGACAGGGTGTTTGCGTCAGGGAGGGCGGTTGAGCCGCTCAGCGGATTGTTGGATACTGGGTTGGAGCACGGGTTGGCCGCGCCTGTGGACCCGTCTGTTCCTTTGTGCGTTGACAAGGAGTGTTGACCATGCGAAAGCGTGTTGTTCCTGGGGTGATGGCTTTGGCCTGCGTTATAGCGGTGGGTGTACTCGGTGGCTGCGCCGCGTCCGGGAGGTTGTTCCGCCCGGTGGACCCGCCGCCGGACCGGTCTGTGATTTACTTCTACCGGCACGGGGATTTTGGCGGGTCGTCTGTGACGCTGAACATCAATATCGATGGCGAGCGGGTCGGCGGGCTCAAGCCAAATGGATACGTCTATAAGGAAGTCGCGCCCGCGTCCTACATGGTCAGTTGTCGCACGGAACGCACGTCCGGCGTCGAGGTGTTAGCCAAGCCCGGTCAGTCGTACTACATCCAGGCCGGGGTTTCTATGGGGTTTCTCGTCGGCAAGCCGGACCTGGTGATGGTGGATGCGGCCGTCGGGCGGGCGAGGATCGGCGACAAGTATTACTGCGGCGATGAGCCGCCCGTGGGCGTGACGGAGTCGGTCCCGGCTGCAGCCGAGGCGGGCGAGCTCGCACCGGAAGCGCATGATGCCCTCGTCGAAGAGGCTGCGGCGTTGGAGGTCGAAGTCTCTGAACCGAGCGGCGTGGAATCGACCGAGGTGGAGCCGGCTGATGCGGAACCGAGTGGCGCGGATCCGAGTGGCGAAGGCTCATGACGCGGCCATAGCCGTGGCGTCTTGTCGATGATCGAGGCGGGGCGACATGAGTGCTGGGAGTATCGACCAATCGAATGGACACACCGCAACAGCTACGCCGCCGAGTTCGTGTCCTGCTGATGCTTTTCATCGCGGGTTTGGTGGTCAGTGGGCTGACCGCATTTCCGTTGGAGGCCGAACTCGACGCGCTAAGTATTTGGCTGGGGATTGATCCCGCGGTACCGCCCGCTGTTTACAGCGGCGGGCGTTGGTGGATCGCGACGGTGGCATTGGGTGTGCGTGAGACGAACGCGAACTACCCGTTCATCGCCTACGGGACCGATTGGCTGGCCTTCGCCCACCTGGTGATTGCGGTGGCATTCATCGGCCCGATGCGCGACCCGGTGCGGAACCTCTGGGTCGTGACGTTCGGGTTGATTGCGTGCGCTGCGGTGATCCCGTTCGCGCTGATCGCGGGGCAGGTGCGCGGGATTCCGTTCTACTGGCGGTTGATTGACTGCTCGTTCGGCGTCATCGGCGCGATCCTTTTGTTGTGGGCCCGGCGGTGCATCGTGCGTCTCGCGGTGGTCGAGGCCGGACCCGCGCGGTGAATCGTTCGTTGATTCAGGCGGGACCGGCGCGTAGTTCGGCCGACTCATGACCGGATCGGCTACGATCTGGCTGGATTTGGGTTCCAGCGTTTGACTAGAGGAGTGCCGCCATGTCGACCGATACGCAGACCGGGGTGGGGGCGTCAGTCCGCAAGCACGTGTTGCTCGGACTGCTGACGGTCATCCCCATATGGGTGACATGGCTGATCGTCTCGTTCGTATTCGGGCTGTTGATCGGCATCGGGCGTCCGGCGGCCGCGTGGTTGTCGAGCCTGATTCAACCGCATTCGCCGGCCGTCGCTTCGTGGCTGGTCGAGCCGTGGTTGCAGTCGGTGGTGGCTGTGCTGTTGGTCATCGGGGCGCTGTACGTGCTCGGCGTCGCGGCAACGAAGGTGCTTGGCAGGCAGTTGCTCGGGCTATTCGATTCGCTGATGGGCCGTGTGCCTCTTGTGCAGACGATCTATGGCGCGGTCAAGAAACTCCTGGCCTCGATGCAGCAGAAGCCGGACGGTGTCCAGCGGGTGGTCCTGATCGACTTCCCCTCGCCGGAGATGAAAACGGTTGGGCTGGTCACCCGCACCTTGGTCGACCAGGACACGGGGCGCGAGTTGGCCGCGGTGTATGTGCCGACCACGCCGAACCCGACATCGGGGTATCTCGAGATCGTCCCGCTGGATCGTGTGACGTCGACCAACTGGACGTTTGATGAGGCGATGACGTTTATCGTTTCGGGCGGCGCGGTGGCGCCGGCGTCGATGAACTACGACCGCAGCGCGGTGCCGAAGCCGTCACCCGGGGATGAGAAATGATCAGCGGTCAGTCATACCGGAACACACCCTTGCGCCACGCATAGGCGTAGGCAATGAGCGTCGTGAGGACGAAGAAAAGCATACGGCCGAGGAACCACGGGGCCAGCTCGCTGTCCGGCGCGAGGCTGGGGAAGGTGATGGCCCACGGGTAAAGGAAGACAATCTCGACGTCGAAGACAAGGAAAGACATCGCGACGATGTAGAACCGGACGTTGAAGCGCCGTTTGGCCGAGCCGATCGGGTTCATCCCCGACTCGTAGACCATGCCCTTGATCTTGCCGTGGCGGCTGGGTCCGATGATGGAGGTCAGCAGCAGGTTGCCCAGCCCGAACGCCGCGGCCATCAACAGCAGCACGCCAATCGGGGCGTAGTGGCTAAACGGGTCTGCGGCCGGGATCGAAGGCATATGGGATAGTGTAGCGAGGCTCTTGGGGCAGGCCAGTCGGTTGTGGTCAGCCGTGTGCCGTGTGCCGTGTTCGTGGGTGCGGTCTGCTGATCTGGCGCGGTGACGAGGAACAGCGATGGGGGTGACTGCATTGAGATTGGGCGAGAGTTTCCGGGCCCTGGGTGTGTGTGGGGCCTTGCTATACAAGCTGCAGGCCTTGCGCTGTCGGCTGTTCCGTGTGACACACCCGGTGAGGTTGATTGCCAAAGACGCGAAGCACCCGCTTATGCTCCGCCCCGGGACGAGCGACCAGGGTGTTTTCGGCCAGATCTTTATTGATCGGGAGTACGCCTGTCTGGAGGGGTTGCCCAGCGTGGGGTTGGTGATCGATTGCGGGGCGAATGTCGGGTACTCGGCGGCATACTTACTGAGTCGCTTCGCCGGGTGCCGGGTGATCGCGATCGAGCCTGATCCAGAAAATTACCGGATGCTGCAGGCCAATGTCGCGCCGTATGGGGATCGGGTGGAGTGCAAGAACACGGCGATCTGGTCACATCCAACCGGGTTAAAGCTTTCCGAGGCTCCGTATCGTGATGGGGGCAAGTGGGCGGTACAGGTACGCGAGTGTCGCCCGGGCGAAGCGGCGGATCTCCAAGCGGTTGATATCGCAACGGTCCTGAGAGAGTCAGGCTGCGGGCGAGTCGCGATCCTCAAAATGGACATCGAGGGTGCCGAGGCAGTGGTCTTTGCGAGTGCGTACGAGTCATGGCTGTCGTCGGTCGATAACCTCGTGATCGAGCTGCATGACGACTCGTGCTTCGGGAATGCTTCGCAGGTCTTTTCGCGTGCGATCGCCGATCAAGGATTCGAGATCACGCGGTTGGGTGAGCGGACAATATGTAAACGGCAGGTATCGCGTTAGCATGAGCGGGCCCGCGGTGCCAAAGGCGCCGGCCCACAGCGCAATCCGTTGACCCATCCGGTCGCGGCAGTTCCGACGGAGATCGAGTCATGGCCGGACACAGTAAGTGGGCGAATATCAAGCACAAGAAGGCACGCAACGATGCCAAACGCGGCAAGGCGTGGAGCAAGTGCGTGCGCGCCATCATCATGGCGGCGAAGAACGGCGGGGGTGACCCGGGAACGAATCTCACGCTCCGGTACGCGATCGAAGAAGCCAAGGCCGAGAACGTTCCCAAGGACACGATCGCCAACGGGATCAAGAAGGGCACCGGCGAGTTGGAGGGGGTCAACTACGAGAGCGTTGTGTACGAGGGGTACGGCGCGAATGGCGTGGCGGTGATGCTTGAGACGCTTACCGATAACCGCAATCGCACGGCGCCGGAAATTAAGAAGCTGCTCGAGAAGTACGGGGGGAATTTGGGGACCAACGGATGTGTATCGTATCTGTTTAAGGCGTGCGGCGAGGCCTACGTCGCTAAGAGCGAAGCCGACGAAGAGAAGCTGATGGAGGTAGCGCTCGAAGCCGGCGCGCAGGACGTGGTCGACACCGGTGAGTCGTGGCAGGTGCTTGCCGAGCCGGAGGGGTTCATCGCGGTGCGCGAAGCGATCGACGCGGCCGGGATCGCGATCGAGTCGGCCGGGTTGACGATGGTCCCGTCGACGACGGTGACCTGCCGCGGCAAGGATGCGCAGAAGGTTTTCAACCTGATCGAAGCACTCGAGGACCACGACGACGTGCAGAAAATTCACGCAAACTTCGAGATCCCCGACGATGAGATGGCGTTGCTCGAGGGGTGATGCACGCGCGGGCTCGCGTCATGGCCGCGCATCATGGGCTGGTTTCGATGATCCGTCAGACGATTGAGTTCTCCGGCCGTGTCCAGGGCGTGGGGTTTCGATACACCGCGGTGAGCGTCGCGCAGGGGCACGCGGTCGCCGGCTACGTTCAGAATCTGCCCGGCGGGACGGTGCGGCTGGTTGTTGAGGCGGAGCCGGCGGATATCGAATCGTTCGTGGCTGAACTGGCGCAACAGATGACAGGGAACATCTCAGGCAGCACCCGTGAGCCGGGTAACGCGACCGGCGAGTTTGGCCCGCCCGCGCCGGGGGCAGTGACGGTGCGCTACTAAGCGCGGTCGCTCGCGAACTGAATATCCAACTTGTCACGGCCCGAGGTCTGCGTGCAGTTCAATCCGTTCGATCGCTGTGGCCAGACGGGACTGTTCGTCAATCTCGACAAAAACACCGCAGATACGCGGGTCCTCATTCGCCGGGTCCATCGGTGTGGGCATGGCAGTGATCATCCTGCGCAGCACCTGGTCGACGCGCCGTCCGATCACAGACGTGTGCGGCCCGCACATCCCCAGGTCGGTGATGTAGGCCGTCCCGCCGCCACGAGTCGGTCGATCGAACGTCGCCATCCCCGGTACATCGACAGGCAGAATCCGCGCATCAGCGGTAGCCACGTGGGTGTGTGTGCCGGCGACGAGGGCGGCGCGCCCGTTGACGTGCCACGCGATCGCCTGCTTCTCGCTGGTGACCTCGGCGTGGGCCTCGACAACGACGATGGCGTCGCGGGGCAACTGCTTGAGGATCTCATCGACGCACAAAAACGGATCAGCCGTCGGCAGCTTGTCCATGAACAGCCTGCCGAGAACGGTGAGGACGTAGACTCCCGGTCGGTTCGACCCGGCGTTGAGTTTCATCCAACGGTGGCCGACAACCTGCTCCGGGAGGTTGGCCGGGCGGATGATGTTGGCTTCGGTCTTGAGGGTGTTGACGATCTGCGCTTTTCGCAGCGCGTGATCGCCCAGCGTGATGCCATCGATGCCCGCCGCACACAGCCGCTTGTAGAGTGTCGGCGTCAGGCCTGAGCCGCCGGCCGCATTCTCGGCGTTCGCGATGATCAGGTGTGGCCGCCAGCGCTTGCGGACCTCGGCGACCTGCTGCTCGACGGCTCGCACACCGCAATCGCCGACGATATCTCCGAGCATGATAAGGCGTACCGACATCGCGATTCAGCGTAGCAGATCGTCACGCAACGCCGAGTGAGCCGCGGCGTCGCAATCGGATTGACCGGTCGGGGTAGCCGCTTTAATCTCGACTTATGCGGTTGGCGATCGGATTGCGGCGGCGAGCCGGTCATTGCCGGGACAGGCGATCGAGAATTGGTATCATGCCGCCCACTTGGGGCTCGTAGCTCAGTTGGTCAGAGCGCACCGCTGATAACGGTGAGGTCGGAGGTTCGAATCCTCCCGGGCCCATTGGCCGGCCATAGCGTGTGGGTCGTTTGAGTTGCAGGCAGGTTCACCCGCACAGCACCTGACCGATAGATCGGCGGGTGCGAGTTCGATCCCACCCATCCGCGCCCACGTCTGTCGCGACCAGACAGCTTGAACCACATCACGCGAGAGGCGGCGCGATAATACTACTCAACCTTCGGACGAGGACTACTCGTGACGGCTATCAATCCTTCTATGGACCGCGTGGTACGGAGCCAAAATCCAGAAGGTTTTGGTTAGCAACGGAACCGAGAGATGTCTAAACATTGATTGAATAATTTCTTACGATTACACCCCGTAGTATTGCTCCTCGATGATGAATAATTCAACTGAGTATCGCCCAAACCCTTGAATTCAGACCTGCTTGTTGATATAAAAGACTGTGAGGGTTCGCCGTTTCAGAGTTCACCTATGAAATGGGGAGTTTGAGGCAGTTTCGCAAAATTTATTGGTACCGATGCTCGCCAGGCCCTCGCGTGGCTAGCTCGTCGGCGGTGACCCGGTGGGGGCTGATGGTGGAGGTCGATGATGTGTGTCGCAGGTCTTATGCACCAACCATTGCGATGCAGAGTGATGGCTGGTATGTCGGCATGTCTGGTTGTCTTGCTTACTGATATCGCTGGTGTACTGACGCGGTTTGGAACCCGCTGATGCACCGTAGCTCGGGCCCGGTTTGGGCGTGGGGTGATCCGCGTGACGGATCTCGGACGTCGCTTTGAGGAGAGGGACCAGGACTGATCGATCGAATCAATTTATTCGTTCACGGGAAAGGCTCCAGCCATGTTTTTAAAGAAGTTGCTTCAAACGGTTCGTCACCAGGCCGATCAAGATCAGCGAGCGACGGCCCTGTTTGAGCCTCTTGAAGGGCGTGTGATGTTGTCGTTGGTTGGGGTGA
>JAJDCY010000029.1 GCA_029260595.1 Phycisphaeraceae bacterium
AAGCAGTGGCACCCGAGGGGCAGTGGGCGGGGCAAGAGGGGGGGGTAGTTGTTTTGAAGGCGGGGCGAGCGCTGGCGTACGGGGGTGTTGGTGGTACCCGAGGGTCGGGGGTTGTCGGTGACGCAAGGCACTGCTTGGCCAGCAAGCAGTGGCACCCGAGGGGGGAGGTGGGCGGTGCCCACCCTACGGGGGGGTGGGGTGGGGAAGGTCACAGACATGGGTAAACATGTTTACCCGTGCCACCCAGGGAAGGGGGGTTATTCGATGGGGACGCCGAAGAAGGTTGGGACGTCGATGTTGGTGACTTCGGCTTGGAGTGTTTCGATGGCGGTGGTGAGTGATTCGGGGCGTTTGTCGGGGGGGAGTTCCTGGTCGATGGATTCGAGCATGATGAGTGCTTCGTGGAGACGGCCTATGCGGACGAGGTCGTCGATCTGGGCGACGCGTCGTGCGAGTTGTCGGGAGGTGAGTTGTTGGTCGTGGCGGCTGTTGTATTGGGTGTAGTCGTTGGGTCGGTTGTAGTCGCTGACGGAGGCGTGGTGGATGACGCGTGTGGTTGAGCCGGCGGTGGTGGGTGCGGCGGCGTTGGCGAGTGCGTCGTCGTGTTGTTGGAGCGAGTGGGCGAGGCGTGAGAGGATGACGGAGAATCCGCGACGCGATTGGGAGGCCCACTGGCGGTCCTGGCCTGGGTGTGTGTCGTGGGAGTTGGTCCGGGTGAGGGGCATCTGGTTGAGGCGCGGCTGATCGGGTGCGCTGTGGCGGACGGTGACGGCGGCGCAGAGCATCAGTGCGCCGACGAGTGTCCACATGGCGGCGGTGGACCAGCGGTTGGCGTTGCGCTGTGAGGGGGTGAGGGTTCTGGGTGGTTGCGTGTCGGTGCGGACGATCTCGATGTCGAGCATTGGCGCGGCGAGCGCGGCGATGCCTGCATCGGGGTCGAGCTGAGCGAGCGCTTCGGTGATGCCGTCGGCGGGGTTGGCGGGGTTGGCGCGGGCGCCGGGGTGGTGACGGCTTACGGTTTCGCTGCGGTGGCGCGGTGCGGGGTGGATCTCGGGTTGCTCGGTGAAGTGGTAGGGGTCGGGGTGGGCGGAGCTGAGCGCATCGCTATGGGTAGCGGGGTGCGCAGGGGCGGTGTTGGGCAGGCCGTCGATAGATTGGGCTTGTTGTTCTTGGTGTTCTTCTTGTTGTTCTTGGGTGATGACCTGGCCGATGTCGCCGAGGGGGATGGTGGACTCGGGAGCCTCGTTGATCTCGTTGAAGGGTTGGACGGCGGCGGCGTTTTGGGCGCCCGCGGCGGCTTGTTGTCGTCGCAGCTCGGCGATTTCGGCGTCGAGCTTTTGTTGTGCGTTGGCGGCCATGTTGGCGGTGGGGTATTGGATGCCTAGTTCGTTGCGGTCCTCGATGGCGAGGAACATGGCGGCGCAGTCGGGGCACGCGACGAGGCCGGGTTCGACCTGGTTTCGGCAGCGGTGGCAGTAGCCGACGAGGTGCGCGACGCCGGCGATGTTGCGCGCGACGGACCAGAACTGTCGGGTGGTGGGGCCGCGGAGGATGGTGGTGGCGGTGACCTGTCCCGTTTTGATGAGTTTGGTGAGGGCTTGGTATGAGCAGCCTGGGCGGAAGGGGCGGTTTTTGTCGCGGATGTACCAGGGGCCCATGGAGATCTGTGTGGCCATGCGGGAGAGGCGTTCGAAGAGGCCGCCGCAGGCGCCGCAGCGCTCGGCGGGCTTCTGGGTGTGTCCGCAGTAGGGGCAGAGCATGATTTGCGAGCGTTGAGGCATGGGTTTGGGCCTTCGGGTGCTGGTTGACAGTGGGGCACGCGCGTGAGTAGCGTTGAGCGATGCACCGTACGTTGATCGGTATCGGGATACTGTGTGTGATGCTCAATGGTTGTGATTCCGTTGAGCGTCAAAAGTTGCCCAGCTTGCCGGTACAGGCGGCGCATGATGGACAGGCGGCAGGGGTTGACAGCGGGGGTGGTGCGGTGGGTGGGGTTGTGCGGGATGGGGGGGGTGTGCGGGGGGGTGAGGTTGTTGCGTATGTGGATGGGCGTGCGGTGGGGTGGGGTGCGGTGCGCGCGCGGCTGAATGAGGCGGCGGGGGCGCGGGTGCTGGCGGAGTTTGTTTTGGATGGGTTGATTGAGCGGCGGCTGGCGGAGCGGGGGCTGGGGGTGACGCGGGAGGATGTGCGGGCGGAGGAGGCGGTGGCGGCGGGTGCGCTGGATGCGGATGCGGATCAGGGGTATCGGCTGTTGGGGGAGCTGCGCGGGCGCGGGGGTCTCAATGATGCGCGGTATGAGCGGTTATTGCGGCGGACGGCGGGGCTGCGGCGATTGGTGCGGGATGAGGTGGTGGTGTCGGAGGCGGCGGTGCAGGAAGGGTATGAGCGTGAGTATGGGCGGCGTTATGTGGTGCGGTTGATCGTTGCGGGGACGGTGGGGGAGGCGGTGGAGCTGGCACGGCGGGCGCGTGGGGGCGAGTCGTTTGTGGAGCTGGCGGTGAGGCATAGTTTGGATGCGAGTCGGGGTAACGGGGGTTGGGTCGGGGCGGTGAGTGCGGCGGATTCGGGGTATCCGGCGGCGGTGCGGGCGGTGCTGGGGGGGATGGAGGTTGGCGAGGTGAGCTCGCCGATCGCGCTGGAGGATGGGGTGGCGATCTTGAAGTTGGAGGGGGTGGTTGGGGGAG
>JAJDCY010000030.1 GCA_029260595.1 Phycisphaeraceae bacterium
GAGCGTAAAGCCAGAAATTGGGGTGCAGAGGTTCTATCCAATGGGCAACCAAGCTGCATACCAGAATGGCCGAACGCTTGTGAGGATCTTGGCCGAGAAGTATCGGAATTGTAGTTTCCTCTCGACGTATGATCTTTATAACCTGGATTCAGCGACTCTCGTATTGGACGGCAAAAACGTCGTGTATTTGGATGACGATCACCTTACGGATTACGGTGCGCAACTCGCCATCGATCGACTCGAGAGAGTCCTCGCCGATGTGGCAACTGTGAGCGCAGAGCCGAGTGACTAAGTGCGTGGAGATCGCACTTCTCAATTCAAACTTGCGAAGGATCTCACGCGACGCCACGCATGTGCTCGCGAAAAGTCGTTAGACTGGTGCATTCGCAGATCAAGGAATCGAATACTCGGAGTAACAACATGATCAAAGTCGGCGTAGCCGGTGTTGGGTTTATGAGTTGGATCCACTACCTCGCTTATCAGAAGGTGCGTGGCGTAAAGCTCGCTGCGATTTGTTCGCGTGATGCGAAGAAGCGGGCAGGCGACTGGCGAGGTATTCAGGGGAACTTCGGACCGCCAGGTGAGCAGATCGATGCATCGAAAATGCAAGCCTATGCCGACGTCGATGAACTGATCAACGATCCGGAGATCGATCTGATTGACAATTGTTTGCCCCCACACATGCATGCGGACGTATCGATACGTGCTCTGAAGGCCGGTAAGCATGTCTTCGTCGAAAAACCGATGGCCCTGACCGCTGCAGAATGCAACAAGATGGTGGCAGCGGCCGACAAAGCGGGCAAACAGATTCTCGTTGGGCATGTCCTGCCATACTTCCCGGAGTACGCACACGCTCGGAAAGTGATTGATAGTGGCAAGTACGGGCAACTCATCGGTGGAAGCTTTAAACGGGTGATTTCGGATCCGCTGTGGCTGAAAGATTTTTACGATCCGAAACGAGTCGGTGGACCGTTGGTCGACTTGCATGTCCATGATGCGCATTTCATCCGCTTGTTGTTTGGGATGCCAACAGCGGTCTTCAGCCAAGGGCGGATGCGAGGCGAAGTTGTTGAGTATTGCAACACGCTTTTTCAGTTCGCGGATCCAAGTCTTGTTGTGAATGCGACTAGCGGCGTCATCAACCAGCAGGGACGACCCTTCACGCATGCATACGAGATTCATTTGGAGAAAGCGACGTTGCACTTCGACTTCGCGGCATTCAGTGATGCGGCTGAATTGATGCCGTTAAAAATCGTTACAAAGTCGGGCAAAGTGCTTCGACCTAATCTTGGGGACGGCGACCCAGTTCGTGGGTTCGAAGGCGAGATTAAGGAAGTCGTACGTTCCGTCCGCTCCGGAAAACCGTCCGATATCTTGGCGGGCGAACTCGCTCGCGACGCGATTGCTTTGTGCCATAAGCAGTCGGAATCCGTGAAACGAGGCAGATTGGTCAAAGTGTAGTGCCGAAATCGGTTCCTATTGGGACAAATCGAGCGAGCATCAAGAAACATTGATATGTAAAGCCGATTCGAGGTAGAACATAGATCTGAGTTCAGGGATGTTCAGCCAAACTTGATTCTACCTTGGAGAGCGCAATGTTTCCCATCTGGTCGACTAGCTCGAAACCTTACTGCGACGGTGTCTCGCGGCGTAGCTTTCTTCAGGTCGGTGCCCTTGGCATCGGTAGCTTGACCTTTGAGGATCTCTTGCGAGCCGAAGCGACTGCCGGCGTTGGTTCGTCGAACAAAGCAATTATCAACATTCACTTGTCGGGTGGCCCGTCGCACCAAGACATGTTTGATTTGAAGCCGGACGCGCCGAAGGAGTTTCGCGGCGAGTTCAATCCCATCAAAACGAATGTGCCTGATTTCGAGATCTGCGAACTCTTTCCGAAGCTTGCCCAGATGACGGACAAGTATGCAGTCATTCGCTCGCTCGTGGGGATGATCAGCGACCACTCCGACTTTCATACACAAACAGGCCACGGTCGCCGCGAACTTCAGAATGTTGGGGGTTACCCTTCGATCGGAAGTGTCGTCGCGAAGGTGCTCGGCCCGTCGGGCAACGGTGCGCCGGCATTCATCGGTTATAACGGAAGTTATCCAGGTTACCTTGGCCCGATTTACAAACCGTACAAACCACAAGGCGGTGATCGTGTCCTTTCGGCAAGCATGCAATTCGCCGATTCTCGTCGCTAGCGATGAGAGCAGAGCTGTGGCGGGCTGCTCGGGGGGCGTGCCTGCAAGAGGCGCAGCGCGCTGGGAGCGGCGCGAGGGGCCAGCTCAATGCACGTCCAGCATGCCGTCGCCGATTTTTTGGCGGCTTCCAGTCGATCGCAAAGATCCAAGAGCTGATTCTGCAACGCGCCTCCGTTCATGTGGTTGATGGACCGGCACACGTCGCCAATCAATCGTTCGAGTTCGAAGCAGTCTATCGAGATAATCTCGATGTCAGGAGTTGCCTCGCAGGCCTTCAAGGCGTGTTCAATTTGTTCGAACGGATATCCGTATCGAAGGAGAAGCGATCGTTCTTCAGGTGTGAGCTGAATTTCGATGGTCTCTTGTTCCATCAGGCGCAACCTCCTTCGTTGGCGATGCGATGACGGGCTGACGACGGGCTGACTACGACGCACCTTACGCTGCGTCTGAAGTGGCTCTGAAGTTCTCCCGATAGTTCCAAGGCATCCAGAGATCTGGATGCTTCGTGACGTCCGCCGCGTTGAGTTGCAACTGATTCAGATAGTCGAACGCGTTGGCGCCATTGAGTTCGCAAGAATAGATCAAGCTCATGTACATGTCACCGACGTGGGCCCCGTTGCGAGTTTTGTAAAACATGGAATTCTTGCGGTGCAGAATCACTTTCTTCAACGCGCGTTCACAAATATTGTTGTCCAACGGCGCGCCCGCTTTGCGCAAGAACAACGTGAGCGGTTCCCACCGCCGGAGCAGATAGTTAATCGCTTCACCAAGGGCCGAGTTCGGTTCGACCAGTTTATCGTCGAGCTGACGTTGCAACCACGCCTGGAGATCGTCCATGGTCGGCTTGCTGTGGGCTTGGTGATAGGTCAGGCGAGCTGCAGCCGACATGGCTTCTTCACGCGCAATCTTATCGTTGTGATAGATTACCTTGAAGGCCTTGATCACGTGCCGGCATTCGTCGGGAAAGCGATCGTAAAGTTCGACGAAGTTGCGGCGGCCATGTGCCAAACAGTTCGCCAATATCGTTTCGAGTTCCTTGGGCAGATTCCGCGCAAGTCCGTCACACATCTGCAGCGGCGCTTCGAGTTCTACGGCACGATGCTTCAAAACGTCCGACAGATTCTCCCCTGCATGCTGGCGGCCGCTGAAGAAGACCGCCATGCGCACGCCCGCAAGCGTGGCGACAACGCCGGAAGTAAACAGGCCGGTGCGTTTCGGATCGTGCTCGTCGTCTGGCGGTGGTGTCTTCTTGGCGCGCTGGCCCATCAGCTCCAGAATCTTGACGGTCGTATCGTCGTTGTAGATGACGTCGCCCTGGCCTGCTTGCCGGATCAGTTCTTCGTAAGCCGCAGCGATCAGCGGGGCTGCGGAATGAACGATGTCCCACTGGGTCGAGGCTGCCAGGGGAAGCTCGCAACTCCCCTGCAGCCGCTGGACTCGGTTGAACGGCAGCCCGCTTCCATACTTTAAGAGCCCGATCATGCTGGCCACCGTATGGTCGTACTTTGCGTCGCCAACGCCAGCGGGAACGGGTGCCGTGAAGATCTTTCCGCAAAGATGGCAGCGCAGCTTCTGCCTGCGATAGACAGTTGCGTGCAGGGGTGCCTGGCCAACAAAACGAACCAACACACTGGGTGACTTCTCGTAAAGCGTTCCTTGACCGCAGTCCGGACAAGCGTCGCCCGCCGCATGTTTCGGGTGCTTGACTTCCACTTGGTCGGCACCGCGATAAGCATCGGCGCCATGCCTCCCATGACCAGGCGGAGGCTCTGAAGAATCCTCGTCCTGGTTGCGATCAGAGTCGGCTGACGCATCATCCGAGGCGTCACCGGGAGAGGGATTCGGGGCGTCTTCCGCATCGCCGAGTACGTTCTTCGATGTCTCGCTCGTCGCGCCAAACATCATCTTGCGAAGACGAGCGATCGTGGTGTTCTTATCTCCCACGATTTGGAAGAACTCGGCATACGATTGAAAGATGGAACGCATCAACTCCGTGTCTTCGTCACGAAGCGTATTGGACCCAGCCCGCTCGAGGAGTTCCTCCAACTGTTGAGAAGTCACTTCGAGAATCTCCGCTGCTTTCCGCGTCATGATTCGACCGGCTTCCTTGCCACACGTGCGATCCATCTGACGCGAATGGAGCATGAAGCCCCGCTGGGAATCAAGAGCAGCTTGTTGCTCAGTGGCGCGGACCGACCGGACGCCAGTCCGGTGCCGCGGCGGTTCGATCCGGATCGCCGGCTGAGAACAGTACCGACAGTTGATGAGCAGCCAAGGCTTTCGCCGTGGTGGCTTGGTTCGGGGCATCTTGGTCCGGCACCGAGGGCCACCAGCGAAATCGTCCCTCGGAAAGACGTTTGTGACAAAGCCAAAAACCTTGGCCATCGTACACCAACACTTTGATCGCCGTGCCGCGGCGATTGCGGAAGACGAACACGGTACCGGCGAACGGATCTTGCTGGAGGGAGTCTTTACAAAGCCGCACCAATCCGTCGATCCCTTTTCGGAAATCAACTGGCTCGACAGCGACCAGAATCTTCATCTGCGGCGTGATCTGCAACATCACTCGCCGCTCCAGAAGCTCCGGCCAAGAGCCACCAAGTCCGGCGCGTCACAGCCCCGCAGATGGACGCGCAGGATGGCACCCGCGCCGTCTTCGAACTCGACAACACATTCGCCCGAGGCTGCTACCGACGGCGGAGAAAGTTCGATGAATGCCGGAGGTACCGAGGGCACCGAGGTTGAATCGGAGTCTCTCGCTTCAACTCGTTTCTTCAGCGAATAATAATCCAGCCCCAATACCGACACCGTACGATTGAGACCATGGCCATTTGCCAGTTTCACTGCTAGCGACCAAAGCTTGTCTGGAATCCGAGTTCCCAATTTCCGTGTCCGACGCCAAACCTCAAAGCGATCTCGCCCACGTGCCAGCGGTGCCGGAATGTCGCCACGTTGTCGTCCAACCATGGTGGTCCTCCCAAATTCGGAAACCAACCACGCTAGCAATGCCGCCAAAAAGATTCATGCAGGCTTGCCGGAAGGACACCTTGTAAGTGGAGTACTTCAACACCATTGGAGGCTTTAGAAGGGCACGAAACTGGACTAGCAGATGCAAATGATGCAAGTGCGAATGGTCAGATCGTAGTAGGCTTTTCAAGCCATGAATTCTTTGGTGGGCGAGCGTATTACTGGGATGATGCTGGTGTGCACAAATTAGAAGATCCTTTTAACGATCAAAGCCTCGCTCTAGCAGTCTCCCCAGATGGCAACACAATCGGTGGGTGGATCGGAGAGATCGACGAGTTTGATAATGACTATATCAACGCAGCAGTCTGGGACCGACTCAGCAACAGCGTCACTTTGTTAAAAGATACAGCGAACAATAGATTTGAAGGTAAAGTTCTCGATGTAAGTAATCTTGGCTACGCAGTCGGCGAGACGAGAGATGGCAAAGGGTTCATTTGGCATCCTTCCTTTGCGGAACCTTTAATCTTTGAAGACTGGTTAACGGAGAGGCAGGCAGATTATTCTCCCTTAGTAACTTCTTTCGGGGTGGTTGCGATTTCAGAAGATCGAGTGAATGGCAAGTTGCGATTCGCTCTTTCTGACATCGAGGCGGCTGGGGCCAGCTACTACGCCGAGGTCGACGTCGCCGAGATCAAGCTGCAAGAGCCATGGTTTTCTTTCGACGGCGCGGAAATCTCGCTCGCCGAAAACGCGTCGAGCGTGGTGACGCTCACCGTTGTCCCCAATGTTCAGCAGCGAGTCATTTCTTTAACGGCCGTCACCAACGCCCCTCGCTTGCAGATTCCAGGCTCCATCATGGTTCCGGCGAACGCGGATCAGGTGACTTT
>JAJDCY010000031.1 GCA_029260595.1 Phycisphaeraceae bacterium
ATCGAACAAATGACCCAACCCCTCACCACCCCAACGCCCGTCACCTCGCCGCCGCAAGCGATACTTCTCGCCGGTTCGCGCCTTCGGCCTTCCGCGTGCTGACGCGCCCCGTCATCTCCAGGTCGTGCACAGCGCTGTGGACCTGCGCCCGTGAACCACCCGCGAGCTTCGCTAAACACTGCTCACTCTGGCCCGCACCGGCATCGTGACGCAGCGCCGCGAGTATCGACGCCCGCATGTCCCCGCGGAAGTCCGCACACATACGCAGCCGTGGGTGTCGAGCGAGCATCCACGACGCCGGGCGAATCGCATCACCCTTCAACTCGATCGGCTGGCACCACAGCTTCCACTTGCGCGACACCGCCGACGCTCGCCGGCGCGTCAGATCGGCCAGCTTGTCATTGCGGCGAGCACTCTCGAACAGAGGCCGTGCCCGCTCGGCAGGTTTGAGCCGCTTGAGGATCGATTGAAACTCAGGCGCATGCGCGCCCTGCTGGGCGCTCTCCAGGAGCAACCCGAGGATCGGCTGATATTCTGCCTCCAGCTCGTCTCGAATCAACCGCTTGAGACGGTGCTTGGCGAGCATGTCGCCATACAGGTGCAGCCACGTCGCCGCCATGATGAACAGCCGCGCCATCCCCGACGCGTGACGCGCGGTATCGAGCACCAAGCGTTCAAGATCAATCGCCTCTGCCGATGGCTTCGCATTGAACCCCGCGCCAAGGCTCGTCCACTTGCCAATCAGGTTGTCGAGTGCTTCACTCATGGTCGTGGATCTCGAGCGAGGTCAACAACTCCACCGCGTCGTTGATCTGCTGCTCAGCCGTACCCTTGCCCCCCAGTGTGTCGAGATACGAGCGGACGAACTCCACGTCGTCGCGTCGAACCCTCATCGCCGCAAGGTCCTCGATGTCCTGCTCGCGGCCGGCCAACACCTTCATCGCGATCAAGTCCGGGCGGCTCGCTGCCCACACCCAAAGCCGCCCATACGTACCGACCGAGATCTTGCGCCGCTCCCAACCATCCGCGAGAGTATCAACCCGCAATTGCACGTCGCTGTTGAGCCAGTTCGGCGCCAGCCCTAGCTCCTTGGCAACCCTCTCTGCGCCTGATTCGACCGCCGCCATCGCGTCGCCGGGGATGCAGACCATCACGTCGCAGTCCGTCGTCACACGGGCGGTGGGCAGTACACCGGTAATCATTCCGGCCGCCCCGCCAACCAACAGGACCTCGATATCGCTGGGATACTCCACGACCGCGCCGAGGCGACGCAGCGCCTTTTCGACGATCGAGCTGTCCATCGGATCGGGCATGGCTGTATCCTATACTGTCGGTTTAATTATACAGTTCTTTGATAAAAAATCCACTTTAAGTGCGAAAAATACATGTAAAAATCCAAAAGATTCCGATCACTGACCGGTCCCCACCTCCCCCGGCCCCCGCAACACGCCGCGCCCAACCACCCCCCACCCCCTAACACCCACCCCCCGCCACGCCGATACAATCCAACACATGACCCACCCACTCACCACCCAAACGCCCGCCGCCTCCCCCGACCAACAACCCGGCGCGAACGGCTTCTACTTCCTCTGCGCCCCCGACCGCGAAAATATCTACACCACACACCTGGCCGAAACTACCAATCAACCCACACGCTTCTTCCAAGACACCCATACCCTCCTGATCGAATGCCTCCGCCACCCACCGCTCGCACTCGTCATCGACATGGCCACACAGATCGCCCTCGGCTCAAACGACATCGCCTACCTCTACGACCTCAAAATGGCCTGGCCGGTACTCCGCTGCAAACACCAATCCGACAACCACTTCGCCGTCATGTGCCTCCACCCCATGCAGGTCGGCGCCCTCTCCGACGCACTCCAAGCCATCGCCGCCCGCGACCCGCAATGGATCCCCCCCACCGCCCAACGCCACTACCCCCGCGCCGGACTCCGCTGCCGTGCCCGATACCGCCTCGCCGACTCACCCTGGCAACCCTCAAACACCCTCAACATCTCCGCAGGCGGCCTGTTCATCATCACCTACGATGACCTGCCCAAACACACCCGCCTCCAGGTCGAGCTGCTCCCACCCGACCGCGACCCCGTCACCGTCACCGGCGTCATCCTCAACACCCGCCCCTGGGAGGACTCGCCCGACCCCCCCGGCGTCGGCATCCTCGTCAGCGACCAAGCCGCCTGCGACACCCTCGCCACCCTCATCACCCAAGACCCAATCGAAAACGTCTTCCGCTCCCAATCCCCCACCTGATCACACCCCACCCAAATAGCCCCACCTAAAGCAGTCTCCCCCCCTCCCCCATCCCCCCTCACCCTCACCCTCACCCTCACCCCCCGTCCCACCCACCTCCAACACCCCAAAAAGCACCCCCGCACCCAACTTTTTCTCACAAAACCCCGCCCCCACCCCTTCCAAAACCCTCGTATCCGTGTTATACTCATCCACAGGCTAGTCGCGTGTTTTTGGCTGGTTTTCCAATCCCCAAACACCCGCCCAGCTCCCTCGGCGCCTCTAAATCCAGCCCCAACACCCCGGCAATACCCCCCCCGCACCCCCGCACAACACCCACGCATCACACCCGCTACGCGGACCCATGAGAGGGAACCCAAAATGCCAATCGCCACACCATCAAACCACCCCACCGGTGCGACCCGCCTCCACACCCTGACGACCCTCTGCGCCGCCGCCGCCGCCGCCCTGCTCACCGCCACCCCCGCCGCCGCCACCCCCGTCATGATCCGCACCTACACCACCCAATACCTCGACCCCGCCGACATCCCCGCCCCCTCCCCCACCCCCGACGCCGACAGCCTCCTCAACGGCTTCGACATCGTCATCACCCCCATCGGCGGCCTCATCGGCAACCAACCCGCCATCGACGCCTTCAACCGCGCCGCCGCCACCCTCGAAGCCCGCATCGCCGACCCCATCACCGTCAACATCAACGCCAACCTCACCAACCTCGGCGCCAACAACATCCTAGGCCAGGCCCAAAACGCGCTCGTCACCACCTCCTACACCACCATCCGCAACCTCATGGCTGCCGACTCCGCCGCCGAACCCGACGACACCATCGTCGCCTCCCTCCCAACTTCGGCCCAGTTCACCGCCGACCTGCCCGACCCCGTCGCCCTCCCCGCCTCCGCCATGGAGCCCGCCAATCAAGCCACCTTCGTCCTCGACACCGACCTCGCCGCGACCACCGCGAACATCAAAGCCTTGAGCAACGCCCAATTGTTCGGCGTCCCCGACGCGACCATCACCTTCAACACCAACTTCGATTTCGACTTCGACAACAGCGACGGCGTCACCGCGGGACACACCGACTTCGAAACCGTCGCCCTGCACGAGCTCATCCACGCCCTCGGCTTCACCTCCGTCGTTGACATACTCGACCGGCGGATCAACACACTGTTCCAGGACCCCGACGAGATGCCCGCCGACGACGAGATCGACTACCCCAACCCCTTCCCCGTCACCGCGCGCACCCTCGACCTGTTCCGATTCAACGACGCCGGCGCCAACGGCGGCGACGACCCCGACGACGCCTCCGATTTCTCCACCGACAAACGCTGGCTACGACCCGGCGGCTCCACCATCACCGACGAGATCATCACCGTCGCGTTCGGCGAAGCCGCCATGTCCACCGGCAACTTCAACGGCAACGCCAGCCAGGCCGGCCACTGGCTCGATGACAACGGAAACCCCCTCAACAACATCGGCGTCATGGACCCCTCCCTGGCCCAGCAAACCGTCATCGCACCCACCGAAGCCGACTTCCGCGCACTCGACCTCATCGGCTGGGACATCCAGATCATCGTCCCCGAGCCCGCCTCCGCCGCCATGCTCGTGCTGGGGCTGGGTTTCGCCGCCAACCGACCCCGGCACAAGATATCTTAGTAATTATCAAATCTATTTGATAGTTTCAATACCCCAACCCACTGTACCACCGGCGGCCTCCACCCCGGTGTTTTTTTAGTACCCCAACCCCCACCACACCCCATCCCCATCCCCCCACCGCCCAAAACACCACCCCCGCCCCCGGATCGGGTATCCTTAACCCCACGCTCGCCCGCCCGAGCCCCAACAAACCCACAGGGATACACCCCATGCCCGTCCACATGGAGCTCGCCCGCATACTCATCCGCGAGACCGACGACACCCACGTCGTCGAGCTCCGAGAGGTCGACGGCGAGCGCATCTTCCCCATCGTCATCGGCCTCCACGAAGCCGCCGCCATCGAACGCCGACTCATGGGACAGGAACCCCCACGCCCACAAACCCACGAGCTCCTCGCCGCCGTCATCGAGCAAATGGGAGGCCGCATCGAGCGCGTCGTCATCAACGACCTCAAAGACCACACCTTTTTCGCCCGCCTCATGATCCGCCAGGGCGACCGCGTCATCGACGTCGACTCCCGCCCCAGCGACGCCATCGCCCTCGGCGTCGCCACCGACGTACCTATATATGTAGAACAATCCGTCCTCGACGAAGTAGGCCGCGCCGAATAACCCCCCCCGTAGGGTGGGTTAAGCGCAGCGCAACCCACCTTCC
>JAJDCY010000032.1 GCA_029260595.1 Phycisphaeraceae bacterium
GACCGCAGCATCCTCAAGGACCGTGACGGTGAATGTCTTGTTCGCCGTGCTGCCCTGTGCCCACGACAGCGTGCCGCTTGCGGCTGTGTAGTCCGAGCCTGCCGTCGCGGTGCCGTCCGAGGTCGCGTAAGCCACGGTGCCTGCCGGGATAGGACCGCTCACGCCTTGGCGCTTGACCGTGATCGTGACGGACGTGGCGTTCTCAAGCTGTGTGTACGTCGTCGGCACGAAGCTGATGATGCCGGGGTTGTCGCCCGCGACTTCGTCAGCTCCGATGTCGCTGCCACCGCCAGCCCCGCGCAGGTCGCCGTCTTTGTCCACCAGAGTATACGCGGCGATCCCAACGCCTTGATCGACTGCGCAGGCATTCGAGGCGGGGTTCAGATGGTAATCGCCGTTCGTAGGGTCGAGGAAGTCTATAAAGCAAGACTGTGAACTCGCCGCCTCGTCGCCCGTATAGGTCCGCCATGTCGCCATGTTCGTGTAGTTAGAGCCACCGCCCCGGAAGATACTCGCGGGGTCATAGATGTTGCCATCCATGTTGAGTGTAGAAGGCTTGTTAGCCCAAAAGACAGCACGATTCGAGACGGTCGCGGTACTATCGTCGAAGTAGAAGATGTTATCGAGGATCGTGTAATCTGACACTTGGCAGGCTAGAGCCGTCCCCTCGGCGTTCGCAACGGTCAGGATGCCGTAGCTGCTAGTCGCAATGTCTACCGAGCACGTGTTGCCTGCGATGACCACAGCCCCGCCATGGCCACCACCACACGACGTCTTGTACCCCACATCGGGGCCTATGCAGTTTCGTATTCGGCCCTCGGCGGTGATGAAGTTGTTGAGGATGTAGAGATCTTCCAGGGATTCCCACGATGCCGTGCCGATATCGCCGTTGGCAAAACTAAACGGCTGTATGAACTTGCCGCCGCCCCCTGTGATCTTAGCGAGCATTGTCGCACTATGTGATATGCGATTGCGTTCAATGTTCACCGGCGTCACGCGGCGCGCGGTCGCCCCGGCGCAGTTCCCGCTGAACTGATCCGGCTGTGCGCTGAACGACACGGGGTAATCAATGATCGTGTTGTTGATCAAGTCCCAATCTTGCGAGCCGCAGTTCGCGTCGATGACGGCAGACGACGGTGCAGACGAAGGCGTCCAGGCCGAGACGTTGTGATCGAAGACGTTTTGTAGGATCTCGAACCCCTTGCCGCCGCCCCACGATTCCACGATGACGACGGACCCGTCACTCTTATCGGTGTTGCTGCACTTTGCGCCATTGCGGGCACTGCAACTCATTGGGCCTGAGCCTGCATCGCAGGGGTGGGCGAGGTGCGTCATATGCTGGATGCGCAACCGTGTGAAGCCGTCCTGACCTTTGCCGCCGCGAGTGAAGTAGCCGCCGCACTGGTCGCAGAGGATGTTCTCTATGGCGATGTAATCGTACGGCAAGCCTTGGGCGTACCCCGTGAAGAACTGCGTACTGTTGCACTTCGCCGCGTCCTTGTTCATGTGCTCAAGGATCATGTCGTGTGCGTAGAAGCGCTCCATCCCGTTGCCCGCAATCCAGCCCTGCGAGGTGTCAGCGTTCTGATTGTTCGTGGCGTAGTCTGTGATCTTGAAGTGCGCCATCTCGAAGTCACGCAGGCCGCCGTTCTCTACCTGGAAGGGGAACCGCTTCCCGTTGCCATCCATGATGGCCGTCTCGTCGTCGTACCTGCCGTCGTTGTCCGTGTCCCACGCGATGAGCATGTTCGGGTTGAGCGGGTAATCGAAGTCACGCACCTGGACCCCGGTGGCCGGAACAGTCAGCGAACCGAGCACGCCATCGTGAAGCGTCATCTTGTTGGGTTCGCTGGCACACGTCCCCTTAAAGCAGGTGATGTCCTCTACGCCATTGGCATTGCCGTCGCCGCGCCCGTTCATCGCCCAGTCGATGGTGTGGCACGGGCTGCCCGGCGTGCCACACGAAGCGCTGTCGTTACCCGCTGCGCCGCAATCGACGTAGAAGATGTCCTCGTCTACGCCGTCACCGTCAGGGTCGGTTGTGACACCGTCGCAGTAGTCGCACTCGCCAGCCTGGCCGTGGATGTCGTTGCCGTCGGTCGCGTTGGTCGTGCCGTTGTCGAAGCCGCAGGGGCGCGACACGTAACCAACTTGATTCACAACTTGGGCTTCAGCCGTGAACGGCGGTAGTAGAAGTAGGACTAGTAGTAGTGCTCTCATTCGTCCTCGCTTATGGCGCGCCCGCATTGCACGCCGGTAGTATGCAACCGTTGAACAGCGCGTTGTTATACCCGGAGCAGGTCGAGTTCGTTGTGTCACATACAGCCCCTTCGCAGTCAGAGTTACTCGAACAGGCTAGGTAGTTCGTCGGTGTACCCGAGTCGCAGCGGCAGTCGTTCCCGCTCAGTAGGCACGAGTCCTTGCGGCACGTCGCGGCATCGGTCAGTACGTCATTGGTGAGGAATATCTCGTCGATCTCGCCCTCGAAGTCTTGGTTTGAGTTCTCAATGCCGATGATCAGGTCGGCAGTGGCTGCGTCCAGCGTCGCGGAAGTCTGGTCGGCCTCGTCTATGCCGTTCACCAGGATCTCTAGCAGGTCCGTCGTCGCGTTGTACCGACACGTCACGCTTTGAGTAGTTCCGCCGACTGGCGCAGTGGTGGACTCCGCACTGAACGTGCCTAACGAGCTTTCCGTGATGCAGCGCCACTCAGCCGGGACGGTATTCTCTAGCACCAATGCGAAGCCAGCAGCCGTGCCGAAGTTCATGTCGATGACCCGCATGTCTTCCGTCGCCTGAAGCGGGTTGATCCGTGCGCCCCAGGTGAAGTCCGCGTCCTGCTTCCAGGTGTTGTCGCACGTCACGTTCGTGTTGGTGAGCGACTGCTTACTGCCGCTGGCGAAGCTCGCCCAGCCAACCGCCTCCGGTGCTCCCGACGCCGATCGTGTCACGGTGCCCGTGGTGCTGGTATCGGTCATGTCGCAGTTAGTGCCGGCCGAGCCCGTATTGACGGCGGTGCCACCGCTGGACTCCCCCTCGAACTGCCACACCATCTCAATCCCCGTGCGCCAGTCAGCAGGGGCAACCCCGCCGCCGCCCGCGCTTGAGAGGATGATGTTCCCCCACGCCACCGCAGGCATGAGGATCAATATGGCGAGCCACGACTTATTCATCGATTGTGTACGACACGATCAGGCTTAGTTTGCCCGGTGTGCTGGCTGTAGCCGTGATGTGGTAGTCGAGCGTCCATGTCGCGTCCCAGTCACCCGTGAGGCTGGTACTGTCCGAAGCGCCGGACGTGGTACATTGCAGGTCAGCCCCCATCACGTCGGCGGGTGTGCCGTCGTCGATCTGGAGTTCGATGTCTGCGGTGCCCGTGTCGGTCTCGCACCAAACCTCGGTGATCGTGCGGTTCTGCCCCGTAGGTGCGCGGTCGATGGACAGGAAGTTTTCTACGCCGGGGGTGAGCCGGAAGAGGGGGAGCGTGAATATCTCGTTGGCGGGGGCTAGGTCGTCAGAACTGACCGCACCGTCGAGGATCCTCGCGCTCGTGATAGCCCCGTCGGCTACGCAAGGCATGTACGCGACTTCCGACGTGTCCGCTGCCACCTTCACGCACTCGCCGATCACTGGGGTATTGTCAGTTCCGTCGTTGAGTTGCACCGTGCCGACAGAGTCCGTCCCCGGTACGGCCCCCGTATTACTCATGTCGAGGATCTGTACGCCGTCCTCGCAGAACACCGTATCTACCGTGCCGTCAGCGGCGGCGATATCCGTGAACCCATACGTATCGGTGAACTTGGGGTCGCTGCACCCAGGCGTGCCGGTGCCGTCGTTCTCGTGGCCCACGATGGCGTTGCAGTCTGTGTTGGTGTTGCAGGCGGCCTTGCCGGTCGTGAGGCTGCCCGCGATGGTCACGTCGCCCGCGTCGGTCTCAGTCGTCTGAGAGTCCTGGCATACGTTGCCCGTGGTCCCGTCGTAGCGGCAGAAGGTTTCGTCAGTCACCGCGTCCGTGTCTACCTGCGTCACCGTGCCACCGCTGGTAGCCCCGCTGCCCGCGCCGAACTCAGCGTACGCGCCGCCGTTGCACGAGCGGTACAACTTGTCGTCGGCCGAGTTGCAGTACGTCCGACACTCGTCGGTGTCCGACACGCTCGGGGCGGTAGCCAGGCATTCCTGCTTGGGATTTTTGAGTTTGTGTGAACCGAGGTCGAAGTTCTTGTTAATGACTTCTCGGATAACACCCCGCGATATGGCATGCGCCGGCACCGGGGCCATGATGGCGCAAAGCACCGCGATCCATAGAATCTTCATGCTAGTCGTCCTCTACGATCTGTAGTTTCATTTCGACCGTCACGGTATTGTTGCCCAGCTCCGTCACCTTGAATCGGTAGTACGGTGCCGACACGAGGCCGAGGTTGATCGCATTCCACCCAGCCGTGTTGTTTGAGAAGTCCGTCGCCGTGGATGATGAAAGGTCGGACTCGTCGTCGGCGCTGCTCCAGGCCGAGTTGTCCTGGCTGTACTCGTACTCGACCTTGATGTCCGGCGATGTGCCGGTGGTCTTCACCCACAGAGCGTCCGCCGTTGCGTGTCGCAACCGCGGGGTGGCGTTGGATGTCGCCGACGCTGTGCCCAGGATTCCGGTGAACCCCGCCGGGGCCACGTCAATCTTGCTGTATGTACTCATTTCTCGTCTCCTGTATCACGCCGCTTCGGCGCTACTAGATTACCACGCCGAGGCTCATTGAGCCCGCCCGTTGGCCGGCACACCCGGCGGCTCCATGTCGAAAGGCACGGCCTCGCTCGCAGCTGTCGTCTCGCCATCTGAGGCTTGGGCTTCCAGTGCTGAGCGAAGGGTTATCGCCGCCTGTTGGCAAAGCGCGTGCCCCTTGCGCGGGATGGGCGCGAGTGCCGCAGCTTCGTCCAGCGCGTTGACGCATTCGGTCAATCCCTTGATTTCATCTTTCGTCATCACTGCCTCCTAGTTGAATGCGCAGGTAGCCATCAGCACCCAGCGCTGGCTCGCCACGTCGCAATTGGACCCGTCACAGTCCCAGCTAATTGCCACATCGTCGCCCTGGTCAAGATTCATGCCAGCCGCGATGGCGTAGTCGGAGGCGTTGAGCCCCGCTGCGGCCACCGTGACACATTCCGTGGCTGCGTCTGTCAGGTTTTCTACGCAGCAGTGTACCGTCTCGTTCGTGGCTTCGAGTGCATTGTCGGTCACGCAAGACAGCGACGCTATCAGGCAATCGGCGTGAGGCCACAGGCCCTTCACGTCATCGCCAGAGGTGTAGCCCACCGTTCCAAAGACTGATGCTGGAGCACCCGTTGGTGGCGTGTAGCGTTTAGCAGCAGATACGATGCCGACCCCGAACCCGGTGATGGTCACAGCGAGCCCGTCGATATTGGTCCTGATGTGATTGTGTGAGTCGTCGATTACGTCGCCCGCACTGTCGAGGTCGTTAGCGCCAGCAAAGTCACCCGATTCCGGTACATCGTCATCACCTGTATTCGTTCCGGAGTGCGTGCCACCGTTGACTGTGCTGGTGGCATCAACATTTAACGTGAAGCCGTTGTCGATAGCCAAGGTTGCGCTCGCCACTGGGGTTATTGAGATGCCGTTGTAGCTGTTAGCCGTGATGTCGCCGTCCTTGTCCCACATGTACTGAACTGCCGCAGCGATCTGGACCTTGTCTTCGATGGGTGTTGTGACGAGGTTATTCTTTTCGCGCGTGATACGTACGAGGTACTCCGACCCAGTGCCCACAGCCCACGTAGGCACATCAGTCAGCAGCCAAACCACCACGCCGTTTTGTGTCATACCATCGGTGCCGTCCATTGGGAAGAACTCGGTCCAGGTGCCAACACCTGTAGAGAACTCGAACTTCAACTTAGCGTCCACGGACGCTACCGTATCCAGGATGAACTCGATTTCTTGGAACTGGGATGCATCTCCAATCGTGACGGTGTCGTTGTCGGCCAGGAAAAACCCAACGTCCGTTGCGGTCGAGATGAATGCGGCAAGCTGATCTACGGCGAGAACCAACGCCGAGTCCATGTCCGAGAACTCGCCAGACAATTGGACGATAGGGCCTACTTGCACGGCTGCCTCAACAGCCCAAACAGTAGCACCACCTTCGGTCGTGGCTACGCTGACACCGATTACGGTGCCTCCAATCGAGAGGAAGTCGTCGATCTCTATGAAGACAACTTCCTCGTCTTCGCCTGTCGTAGTCGCGCCTGTCGTGAAAAGTAGGTCTATCGCCTTGGCATCACCAAAACCTGCGGCGTCCATCTTGATATTTAGTGCATGCTCGTCACTTTCTGTGGCGGTCTGCTCTATATGTACTGTTCCGTCAGCCTCGATGTAGAAAAGCTGCACGCCGCTACTATCCTCAACAGAGACAATGTTGGCTGTCTGCGCCGCGTCTGCTTGTACACGAAGCTGTATCTGGTCGGCGCTGCCATCAATGAAGCATTGCCCCGTGATCGTGCCACCAGTGACCTTGAAGTGCTCGGCCGTGTCGGACGCGAGCTTGCCGTCCGAACCGAATCTGGCTCCGGTGCTGGGCGTGCCGTCACGGACCTGCTCGGGCTTTATTGCGTAGGCGTTCGCGGTGAACAGTACGGCTAGAATGCTAAGACATGTAGTACGCAACAAGGCGATCTCCTGCGATGAGTGAGTAGTTTGTGGTCACAACATCTGGGCCGGTTGAAATTTGGAACTCGTCGTCTGTGGCGTTGGTTACTACCTCATATAGATGTTCACCATTGAGGAAGAGCATGATGTTACCGATAGGGGTTGCACTTAGCGGCCAGGCCGTACCTGTTTCGGTCTCTAGCGGCGTTAAGTCATCACGTGTCCAGGTGCCGCTAGCCACACCAGCTTCAAGGTCCACGAAGGTGCCAGCAGCCGTCATCACGGTGAGGTGATCTGAGTTCCCCGCATCACAGAACAGGCGACGTGTCCCGACCGGGGTCACGTAGGGGCTGGTGGTTAGGGCCGCACGTGCGAGCGACGCGAAGTCCCAGAAGCCTGTGGTCTTGCAGCCGAGTCCGGACTGCTGGACGGCGATGCCCCACCGCAGCGACGTGCCGGTAAGTTCGTCGATCCAGATGGCGTGCTCGTTCGTGATCGTGCCGCCGCTGCCGCCGCTGCCGCCGTCGAAGCCGCCACGGTACTCGATGCCCATGCGCTCGATGGTGCAGCCCGCATCGAGTCGCTCGACATCGAGCTTGATGTGTTTGAGTTGGCCGGTGACAGTGCCGCTGTTGGCCGAGACGAATAGCGGGCTGTGGTCGTAACCACGGATCTCGCCGGTATCCAGCGTTGCCGCCGCTCCATCAGCCTTGTAGGTCTCAGCACCTGCGAACAGCGCGATCTTGCCCTGCTGGCCCGCTGTCTCCGAGAGGACCGTGAGATTGCACGAGAGCAGCCCCGCGCTGAACGAGTTCGTTGCCGTGTTGGTGAGTGTGAAGCCGTCAGTGAGGCCGAGAGTGCCGAAACTAATGCCAAGAAAAGTACCGCCCGCCGTCGTCCCGTCCACCGTGATCGGGCCATTGATGGAACCAAAGTTCAGGACTTGCCAGCCAGTTGATGCAGCAGGCGTCCACGTTGTCACAAGCGGGTCGAGCATCGCCGTGAAGCGGTTGCCCGAGAACGAGGTTTCCTCGTTGGCGCAGATACCAATGCCGTCTATGTCTACCGCAAAGGCCGCGAGGGTGTGCAGGTCCGTCCCGCCAAAGATGTCCTTGACGTTGTCGATGTCGGCGTCGAGCATATCCAGGTCGCCCGCATCCGAGATGAGTGGCGCGCTGTTCTGTAGGAGCTTCCCCGTCGTAGTGTCGTAGCGTGCAATCGCATTGTCGGTAGCCGACGCAGGCCCTACCACGTCGCCACTGCCACTCGCCGGGGCTGCCCATTTTACGCCCGTCGTCTCTGCCGCGTCCGCAGTCAGTACGTGGCCGTCGGTGCCTATAGCAAGCTCGGCCGGGGTTGAGGCTGCCGACGCGGCGTAGACCGACCCCTTGGCCGTGAGAGTGTCCTTGCGGGTGTATTGCGTGTGGTCGTCGTCCGCGAGTCCGGCTAGTTCGCCGTGGTCAACCTGCTGGAACGACACAGTCCCATCGCCGTCTGTTCCCAGGTAGCGATGCAGCGTAGTCGCAGACGTGCCCAGACCCTCGATATCGACGATGTTCTCGTCGTCTAGTGTGCCGCTACCATCGGTGCCCGCTGCGTTGGGGTCGATGCCGTAGGTGTGGCGGTGCCGCTCGCAAAAGTAGTCGTAGACATCCGTCGCCTCTTCAGGCGTAAGGTTCGACGTTAGTGCTTTTAGCAGCGCCTCCGGTGGGCATGCCCAGGTACTTCGCGGCATCTACCTACCGAGCCCCCTCACCGTGAGCATGAGGTCCGTCACCAGCCACTTCACTGCATCGGTTTCGACAACCTCGAACTCGATCTCGCGCGCCACCCCGATGGGTTCCAGCGGCACGTACGGGCTGTGGTCTTCCTCGTTGCCGATGCTGAGTTCCTCGGTGTCGGACCAGGGCCCGTTGTCGAGCCGCCACCGCACCAGGAACTTCGGCGGGTGTTCACTGTTGGGGTCCTGCTGCCCGCGCGTTACGCGGAATTGCCCCTTGCTGATCCGGCCCAGGTGTCCCTCGGCGTTGAGCCGCACGCGGAACTTCCGCAAGACGCGGATCGGCGTGCCGTCGTCGTCGTAGGCGTCGTCGCTGCGGGTGAATAGCTTGCCGGTGGCCGCGCGGTCGAGCATGTAGCGCTTCGTACCCACCTCGCCGTAGGCACCGTAGGGTGGCAACTGCCAGCACCCGCGAGCCCATTCATTGTCCTCGGACCAGGACTTGCGCACGTAGTCGTACACGAAACACCGTCCGTCGCTCGGGAATACCCACGCCACCACGCTCTCGGCGCGCAGGTGCATGCCGTAGCAGTCCTCGGGCACGGCTAGGCTCTTGAGTTCGCGCTGCATCGACAGGCTGATAGGGGTTACCCCTGACCCTTCCATGGCGTAGAACATCGCATCGTCGCCGAGCCAGGCGAGCGTGTCGTGTATCTGCACCAACGAGTCCGACGCCAGGATGCCCTTGGGCGATATCGACGAGCGCGTGAACACCGCAGTGCCGCCAGTGTTCTGCCACGTCTCGACCGTATGGTCCGTGAACAGCAGCAGCCGGTTGTTCAGTACCCGCTGCTCGCGGATGTAGTCGCTGGTGTCCTCGATGGTCGTGCTGCTAAGCGCCGGCCAACTAGTGTGGCTACCCGGTGTCGTCCACTGGAACGTCGTGCGGTCAAAGCCCGAGGCAATCACCATGCCGTTGAGCACGGATAGGTACTTGGCCCGCGGGGGGTCCGTGACGAGCTTACGCAGCCCGTTGATGAGCGAGTAGCGCTGGATGTCACCGCCCGTGGCGATGAGCAGCACGTTGTCATGCACCACCCAGCG
>JAJDCY010000033.1 GCA_029260595.1 Phycisphaeraceae bacterium
CCAACCCCCTCAATAACACTAGAATCATTCCAATCTCACACCCCCACCGCACACCCCCCGGATTTTCCCATCCCATGGGCTATAATCTGACTGGCTAAACCTTAACCAACGCCATACACACCACCGCACGCGGCAAACCCCCGCCGCCACACAAACGCCTCGGAGGAAGACCACCCGTGCTCATCCTGACCGTCCTACAAGGCCCCGACAAAGGCCGCCGCTTCGAACTGCCCGACGACGAGCCACAACTCATCGGCCGCTCCAGCGAAGCACTCCCCATCACCGACCGCTCCATCTCCCGCCGACACGCCGAGCTCACACCCGACAGCGGCGACTGGTACCTCAACGACCTGCACTCCGCCAACGGAACCTTCGTCAACGGACTCAAACTCGTCGAACGCCGCCTGCTCAAACCCGGCGACCAGGTACGCACCGGCGCCACACTCTTCGTCTTCGGACAGGAAGTAAAACAACTCGGCCACTCCCCCGTACGCGTCGCACGCCCCAACGAGATGGACGCCAACCTCGAAGTCTCCGTCGCCTCCAACGACGAGACCATGATCCCCGGCGGCACCGACCCACGCCAAGCCGCCGCCGTCCAACTCAAAGTCATCTACGAGCTCACACAGCTCGTCGGCACCATCGTCGACCGCCAGCACCTGCTCGAACGCGTCATGGACCTCATCTTCGAGTACTTCGAAGTCGACCGCGGATTCATCCTCCTCCAGGACTCACCCGACGACCGCCCCGACCCCGTCGTCGTACGACACCGCCTCACACCCAAAGACTCCAAGTCCACACGCATCACCGTCAGCCGCACCATCGTCCAGCACGTGCTCGAACGCAGCGAAGGCGTCCTCTCCAGCAACGCCATGGCCGACAAACGATTCTCCGGCGGTGACTCCGTCCAGAAATACTCCATCCGCTCCGCCATGTGCGTCCCGCTCAAGTTCAAAGACCAGTGCTTCGGCGTCATCCACATCGACAGCCAGATCGCCAACTGCACCTACACCGAAGACCAGCTCCGCCTGCTCACCGCCATCGGCGTCCAATCCGGACTCGCGCTGGCCAACGCACGCCACTACTCCGAACGCCTCCAACGCGAGCGCCTCGTCGCCACAGGCCAAACCGTCGCCTCACTCTCACACTCGATCAAAAACATCCTCCAGGGCCTCCGCGGCGGTGCCGACGTCGTCGAGCTGGGCATGCGAAAAGACAGCATGAAAGTCGTCCAGGGCGGCTGGAAGATCGTCGCCCGCAACCTCGACCGCATCTTCGCGCTCACACTCAACATGCTCGCCTTCTCCAAGCAGCGCAGCCCCGAGCTCGAGATGACCGACATCGCCAAACTCATGGACGAGATCGCCGCACTCGTCCAGACACAGTTCGACAAAAAGGGCGTCGCACTGCTCACCGACTACGACCCCGCGCTCCCCCAGGTCCCCATCGACCCCTCCGGCATCCACCAAGCCGTCCTCAACCTCCTCAACAACGCGCTCGACGCGACCGACCCCGACACCGGCGCCGTCAGCCTACGCTGCGACTACCAACCCGCCGACGACACCGTCCGCATCGTCATCAGCGACAACGGCCCCGGCATCACACCCGAGACCGTCAAGCGCCTCTTCCAACCCTTCCACTCGACCAAGGGCCTCAAGGGCACCGGCCTGGGCCTGGTCGTGACCAAAAAAATCGTCGAAGAGCACGCCGGCACCATCACCGTCGACTGCCCCCCCGAACGCGGCACGTCCTTCACCCTCACCCTGCGCTGCAACGTCAACGAAATGAACCTCCCCCAAAACCCCGACGAAGACGACCCCTCCCTAGACCCCACCCTGGACGAAGAACAACTCCTAAACTCCGCCTAACACCCCCCCGCGCACAATCCCCGTAGGGTGGGCACCGCCCACCTCCTCCCTCCCACCCCGGCCGCCACCCCCGGGTGCCACTGCTTGCTAGCAAGCAGTGTTCGCACACTACAAAGTAGGGTAGGTAGAGCACAGTGAAACCCACCGTCCCCGCCGGGCACCTGACCAAAATATGTCGCCGCATGTCACGATATGAACTGGACTAAGGCGATCGTTCGACAAAATACGATTCATCGTTTCCCGAAAAACTAATTCGGGCACGGTTACCGTCGCTATACCAATAACAATACATGTAATCCACCTGCCGCGGCAGGGCTGACTGAGAGCCCCCCCAGCTATGCATTGTCAGAAAATCTGTAAATTCAATTCGTTCATTTACGATTGACCATTCGCCGCTGTTGGTATAAATGACAGTTTCGATCTTTACAAATTCCTGCGTAAACGTACCGTCTACCGCAAGATGAAACACTTCGACGCCGCCGGCATAACACCCAACATATTTACCAGGCACATTGGCCTTCGTGAGCTCTTTCCCACACCCCGTACATGCCAGCACAAAGAATACGAAGGCATGACGAGCAAACCTCTCGTAGAACATAAGTCATCGCCTCTATTCTGACGCCGGATACCTGTGGCTAAGTTGCCCAACGGGCAACGTGCCACAAACAAACACCCCCAGCGCCGGGTGCCACTGCTTGCTAGCAAGCAGTGTCCCCACGCCACAATGTAGGGTGGGTTGAGCGCAGCGAAACCCACCATCCCCAGCGGCTACCTGTGCCCAACCTACCCAACACCCAACCCCCCCCCCACAGACAAACACCCCAACCCCGCGGCGCGCGACGCTCAGCCCAGTCACCTGATGGTAATCTCAACCGGAGTTGCATCACGGCGCACCAATGCGATCAGAAACGTCCTACGGTGAGGCTGAACTATCTCGCGACAAGATCGCCAACAAGTGATCGCACGCTTCGTCTTCTGACACAAAGACCTGTAACCCGGATTCTATACCTCGTTCGAAATAGTACACCCTCCACTGATCTCCAGCATGCTCTAAACAGTAAGCCTCATTTGATTGGCTGCCTATCGAAAAGGAGTCCTGACGAATCCCCATACTGTCCAACTCGCGCTGAAGTTGCACACAGTTCATTGATCTACTCTCCGAATACTACGCCGGGTACCCGTAGCTAAGGTGCTCATCAGGCGACGTGCCGCAAACGAACGCCTGCCACCCTGGGGCACGCTGGGCTTAGCCCCAGCCACCCATCAATCTCGATTGATAGAAACTCGGCGCAACAGAACCGCAGCGCCAATTCGCCCTACAAAATCTCAAATATCGACTGCGTACGCAACACCATGCTGATACCACCCATCATGTGGTACCCCTGCAGGTGAAACTCCCGCCGGAACTTCTGCACATCCAGCAGCGACAGGTTCCGCGCACCGCCCTCATCGTTCCACTCGTGGCACAGAGCGTTGCGCTCGCGTGCGAAGTCCTGCATCTCCAGCAGCGTCGCCGAATACAGGTTGTCGGTCAGCACCTCCGTCTGCAGCGTCGTCACATACCCCAGCTTGGTCGGGTGCTCCTCATCCGCCTCCAGCTCATACTCCTTCTCACCGATGCAAGGCAGCGCATGCACCAGCCCCAGCTCCGGCAGGTGGTCGCCATCCTCCACCACGGTCTCCGTAATCACATCCCCGTCGTACTGAAACCGCACCACATGCCCCGCCGGCGCCACCCAGCACTCGACCTCATACCCCGCATGCCGGTGCAAACGCCGACCCCGCAGATCCAGCAGCTCCGGGTGCAGCGCACGCCGATACACCATCAACTGAAAGTCCTGCGTATTCGATGATTTATGACTGATACTCATGACTGTCCTTAGCTGAGGGCCCCGGTAGCGAATCGGCGATTATAGCACTGCGACCCCTGAGGGAAAGCCTTTTATCGGCTCCGAACCCAATTTTTCTTGCAAACGGCGGTTCGTACCCACGCCCACCCGACCCCCCAACAGGCCGGATAAGCCTCCCGCCCACCTCGATTTGTATCGCTCAGCCAACCCGCCGCTCTACAGCCCGCAAGCCCCGCCGACCGATAACCCATTATAGCCGTCCCGCAACAACAAACCACAGACTCTCCCGAATGTTTTCCACCTAAGGCCTCCCAATCTATGTCCCGCCTCAGACAAATCTACAACCGCATACAAGCCATCAACCACCGCGTGATCGACCGCTCACTCGCCGCCGCCCTCCCCACCGCCGACCCCCTCTCCCTCAAGCTCATCGCCCTGAGCCTCCTACAACGCGACGACCCCGACGCACAGGCACAGCTCCTGCGCCGATACGACCAGCTCCCACGCGACATACGCGCCACCATCATCCGCCACGCCAAAGATCTCTACGAACCTCTCCGCCGCCTCGCACGACTCCCCGCCGACGAAGGCCCGCTCAACGCCATCGCCATCGTCAACGCCGCCAAGCTCACCGACGCCACCTACCTCGCCGCCGAGCAGCTCTTCCACCGCCCCACACCCGTCCGCGAACAAGCCGCCGCCTGCCTGCTCGACCTCGCCAACTGGGTCGCCACACCCCTGGGCAACCCCGGCGAACCCGCACAACCCCACGCCGACGCCGCCTGTGCCCACCACGTACAAACCGCCGTCGAAGAAGCCGTCAACCACTTCCGCGGCCACAAACAACCCGACACACTCCTCGCACTCGCCGCGCTCACGCCACGCTCCATGCCCATGGGCGCCCTCTACCTCGGCGAGCGCCACCACGCCGCATCCGAAGCCATGCGCACACTCCTCGCCGACGCCGCCGACCCCGAGACCCGCCGCGCACTGCTCGCGTTCATCCGCATCCCCGCACTCACCGACGCCGCACTGCTCGGCCTCACCACCACCGCCGCCTCCGCACGCATCGCCGAGATCATGCCCACCACACACCTCCTCCTAAACCCACGCGCCGTCAAAGCACTCGCCAAAGCCTCACGCCCAACACACCTCTGGCCAACTCCCGAACAGCATGCCGCCATGACACCCGCACAATCACGCGGACTCGCACGCTGGGCCGTCGCACTCCCCATCGAACCCGCACAACGCATCAAACGCCTCGCCAAACTCTCCACCACCCCCGACTCCGCCGCACGCCTCTCCGCACTCCGCGCACTCATGGCCATCCCCCTGCCCACCGCCGACCACGCCGTCACACGCTTCTGCCACGACCACGACGAACGCATCGCACGCATCGCGCTGCGACACCTCATCCGCCGACAATGGGACGGCCTCAGCCCGCTCATGCTCGACCTCCTCGGCTCCGACCACCCCTCCGTCCGACAGCTCGCCAGCCGAAAGCTCGCACCCGCCGGTTTCAAACGCCTCTGGACAGGCTGGTCCCACATGTCCGAACCCCAACGCATCGCCACCGGACGCGCACTAATCAAAATAGACCCGCTCCTACACGAACACCTCGCCGCCAAGCTCAACGCACCACTCCGCGACGACCGCATCCGCGCACTCGAAATCATCCAGGGACTCAACCAGGCCGCTTTCTTCCAGGGCTCCGTCGCCGCACTCTTCGACGAACCCGACCAGGTCGTCGCCGCCACCGCCGCCCGCGTACTCGGAACCGTCCACTCCGACTTCGCCGTACAGGCACTCGAAACCGCACTCGACCACCCCGACACACGCGTCCGAGCCAACGCCGTCGAAGCCCTCCGCCAACTCCAGGCTACCGGCCACCTCCAACGCCTCGCCGAGATCGCACAAAACGACGAGAACCGCCCGCGCGCCAACGCCATCGCCGCACTCATGCAGATGCAAACCGCCGACGCCATGAAGTCACTCGCCGACATGCTCCACGACCCACGCCCCAAACAACGCGCCAGCGCGCTGTGGCTCATCGAGTCCATGGGACTCATCGAAGTCGCCCGACACGCCGCGGAAATGTCCGTCTCCGACCCCGACCAAAAAGTCCAGTCACGCGCACGCTCCGCCGTCCAACACCTCATCAAACTCATGGCCGACCCCAACCCCAACCCTGAGTCCCAAACCAACACCCAAACCGACACCCAACCCGACACCCAATCCGACACCCAATCCCAACAAACACTCGCAAGCGCCTGACCCCGCAAAACCAAACACCAAACCAAACCCGACACCATGCCCGACCCCACCACCACCACCACAACCACCACCGCCACACCCGACGCCGACTCCGCCGTCGTCTCGTTCGACGAGCTCAGCCGCTCATGGCACTTCAGCAGCGGCGACCTCGCCTCACCCTGGTCACTGCTCGTCGCCACCGCCATCGTCGCCGCCATCATCGGCGCACTGTGGCTCTTCGGCTGGCTCCGCAAACGACACCCCCACCTCACCCCCCTACGCATCTACCTCAGCGTCGCCGGCGCCCTCGGCCTCACACTCACAGACCAATGGCTCCTCCTGCGAATCGCCCGCAGACAACGCCTCCCCTCACCCATCACACTCCTGCTCTCCAGCGGCACACTACAGTTCCACGCCTCCAAGTTCGCCGACCACCTCTCACTCGCACGCCGACGCCGCGTACTCCGACGCGTCGACCACATCCGCCGCACACTCTTCGGACAAACCACCACCGCCAACTAAACCCAACCCCTGCCCAACGCGCGGTGCCCAACCCACATGCCCAACCCGCTTGCCCAACCCGCCCCCAACCGCTTTAATCTCCCCACACACCAACACACACACGCACCACACACGCCCAACACCCCACAACAACAAAACCGATACCATCACCCAACGGAGCCAGCCGTGAAGCGGGAGATCGAACTAAAACTAAGACTCGCCGACGTCCCCGCACTCGAGGACCGCCTACGCGCCGCCGGCGCCAAGCCCAACGGCCAGACCAAAGAAGTCAACACCTACTACGACACGCCCCAGGGAACCTTCAAAAGCTCCGACCAGGGCCTGCGCATCCGCGTCGCGCACCGCAACGGCCACCACACACCCCAGGTCATCATCACCCACAAAGGCCCACGCGCCCACGGCCGCGTCAAAAGCCGCGCCGAAACCGAACTCACCGTCGACAACCCCACCGACGCCGCACACCTGCTCAGCGCACTCGGCTTCACTCCCGGCATCACATTCGAAAAACGCCGACGCTCATGGAAGCTCGACGGCTGCCTCGTCGAGATCGACACACTCCCACTGCTCGGCGACTTCGTCGAAGTCGAAGGCCCCTCCGCAGAAGCCGTCATGTCACTATGCGACAAACTCGCACTCGACGCAGCCGACATGATCAAACCCAGCTACATCTCAATGCTCGTCTCACACCTCTGCGAAAACAACATCACCACCGACTACATCCCACTCCCCGACGAAACCCCCACCACCTAACCCCCCAACCCGCACTCGCCCGCGATCCGACCCACCAGCCCCGCGTGCAACCGACGCGTCACCGGCCCCACCTGCCCCCCGCCAATCACCGCATCATCCGCTCGCAACACACCCGCCAGGTACGTCGTCGTCCCCGTGATCATCACCTCATTGGCCGTCAGCAACTCATGCGTCGTAAAGGCCCGCTCGCGCACCACCATCCCCTCCGCGCGCGCCACATCCAACACAATCGCCCGCGTAATCCCACCAAGGATCCACTGGTCCGCCGGGTGCGTCCAAAGCTCCCCACCGCGCACCACGAACACCGACGTCGACGTCCCCTCCGTCACCACCTCATCCCGGTGCAGGATCGCCTCATCCGCCCCCGCCTCATGCGCCTCGTTCTTCGCCAGCACATTCGCCAGCAGCATCAACGACTTGATCGAGCAACGATGCCACCGCAGGTCCTCCCGCAGCACCACCACCACCCCCTTCGGCTCCCCCCCCACCACCAGCGCCCGCGACGGGTACGCGATCACCAGCACCGTCGCCCGCGCACCCGCCACAAACAAATGCCCACGCGGCCCACTCCCACGCGTCACCTGCCAGTAAAGCTCCGCATCCGCCAACCCGTTGCACGCCACCAGCTCATCGCTCACCCCCGCGAACCGCTCCACATCCCCAGGCGGCTCAATCCGGATCGCCGCCAGACTCTCGCGCAACCGGTCCGCGTGCTTACCCAGCGCGAACCCCCGCCCGCCGAAGTACCGCACCACCTCATACGCACCATCCGCGAACATCGCCCCCCGGTCCTCGATGTCCAGGTGCGCATCACTCCGCCGCACAAACTCACCATTTAAATAGACCCGCCCCGCTCCCCCACTCATCGCACCACCCCCGCACCCACAACCACAACCATCTCGCGCCGCTTCGTCATCTCACCAACCTAACCCAACCCCCGCCCGCGCCCACCCCCCACCC
>JAJDCY010000034.1 GCA_029260595.1 Phycisphaeraceae bacterium
CCTCCACCGCCGCGCCGCCGGCGTCCTGCTCCACCCCACCAGCCTCCCCGGCCCACACCACTGCGGAACCCTCGGCCGGCCCGCCCACGACTTCGCCGACTTCCTCCACGCCGCAGGCCAATCCTGGTGGCAGATGCTCCCCATCGGACCCATCGGACCCGGCGACTCGCCCTACTCCTCGCCCTCCGCGTTCGCATGCAGCCCCCTGCTGATCAACCCCGACGACCTCCCCGGTGCCGCACCCGCCGCCCCCATTAGACCCACCGCGCGCGTCAACTACCGCAAACTCATCCCCACGCGCACGCGCCAACTCACCGCCGCCGCCGACCGCTTCTTCACCACCAAACCGCCCCCCGCCTACCACAACTTCTGCCAACAAAACGCCGACTGGCTCGACGACTACGCCCTCTACACCGCCCTCAAATCCGCCCACAAAAACGCCCCCTGGACCGCCTGGCCAACCCCCCTGCGCAAACGCAACCCGCGCGCCCTCGCCGACGCCCGCACCACCCTCGCCGATCACATCAACCGCGAAAAGTTCATCCAGTTCACCTTCCACACACAGTGGCAAAAACTCCGCCAACACTGCCGCGCCCGCAACATCCGCCTCATCGGCGACCTGCCGCTCTACGTCAACCACGACGCCGCAGACGTCTGGGCAAACCCACACCTCTTCCAGCTCGACCCGCTAGGCCGACCCCGACAACGCTCCGGCGTCCCCCCCGACGGCTTCTGCCCCGACGGCCAACTCTGGGGACACCCCCTCTACAAATGGAAAAACCACCAAGACGACAACTTCGACTGGTGGACCAAACGCTTCAAACACACACTCAACCACTTCGACGCCGTACGCGTCGACCACTTCCTAGGCTTCCACCGCGCCTGGGCCGTCCCCGCACGCGCTCACTCCGCCAAAACAGGCCGCTGGCAACCCGCCCCCGGCCGCGCCCTGTTCACCCACCTCCAACAATCCCTAGGCCAACTCCCCCTGATCGCCGAAGACCTCGGCCCATCCACCCCCGCCGCACTCCAACTACGCGACGACTTCGCCCTGCTCGGCATGCGAATCTTCCAACACGCCTTCAGCGGATTCTCAAGACACGACCAACCCCACAACTACCCCAAACACTGCGTCGCCTACTCCGGCACACACGACAACAACACCACCCAAGGCTGGTTCAAATCACTACCCAAAACCAAAATACAAAAACCCCCCGCAACGAGCCCCGACCGTAAGGGAGGGGGCCTCAATCACTCCGCCTCCTTCTCCCCCCCCCGACGGGTGGCACTGACAAGTCCGCTTGTCAGTGTCGATCAACCCCCGCCCACCCCCACCACCGAGCGCGACCGCACCCTCCAATACACCGGCACCGACGGCACCCAAATCCACCAAGACGCCGCCCGCCTGCTCTACCTGTCCAAAGCCAACCTCGTCATCCTCCCCGTGCAAGACCTGCTCGGCCTCGACGCCCGCGCTCGCATGAATCGCCCCGGCACCGTAGGCCGAAACTGGGACTACCGCCTCCTACCTAACCAACTCACCCCCCAACTCGCCACCCACCTGAACCAACTCACCAAAACCTACGAACGCACCCCGTAGGGTAGGTCAAGCAAAGCGGACCCACCCTCCAGCCGGCGAATCTGCGATCTACCACCACACCCGCCTCACGCGCGCAACAATACAACACCATCAAGATAGCCCACCCGATCAAACACTAGTAATCAAACCAACAACGAAGAACCACCACCATCAATCAGCCGCGCACCCACCCGCCCCAATCAACGCCCCCCACACCAACCCATCACCCCCGACCCCGACCCCTCCCGCCAATCCCAAACACTAACCCCGCCACCGCCAACAACACGCTGCACGGCTCCGGCACAACCACACCCGCCGCGATGAATCCCCCGCCCTCAAACGACTGCAACGGGTCCAACCCCGCCCCGCTACCACCCACAAACACACCCCCCGTAAACGCCTCAAACGCGAAAAACGAATCCAGGTGAGGGAAGGGCGGATCCGTACTGAACGCAAACACACGCACCTCCGCACCCGTCCCCGGACCCGGGATCGTCAAAATCTCATTAAACCCGAACCCCTCATCAATCAGGTCTACACCCGCCACACGAACCCCCCCGTTAAACCCCGTCCCGTATGGAAAAAACTCTTCCCCGAATGGTAGCTGCCCAAACTGAAAATCATCAGGCTGCGACTCCACACCCCCAAAAAACCTCACCGGCACACCCGCCGACTGCGACGCAGGCGACGTAATAATCTCCGTATCAATCGCAATCCCCGTCGGATTATTCACAAAGTTCGCGTCCGTGCTCACATGCACACCCCCCAGAAAGCCCTGGTCATACGCGAAGAACTCCGTGATCAGGCTCGCATCCACACCATCGAACACCCGCACAGGCGGCGCAAACCCCCCCGGGTTCGCCGGATCCTGACCCGGCCCCGGCCCCGTAATGATGTCCTCAAACCCATCCCCGTTCACATCACCCGATGCCACAAAAACTCCGCCCGTAAACCCGGGGTCATACGCGAAAAACGAACGAAGCTCCGACCCATCCGACCCCGAGAACACCTTCACATGGGGCCCACCCCCGGCCCCCGCCCCCGTGATAATGTCCGCCCGCCCATCACCATTGAGATCACCCGACGCCACAAAAACTCCACCCGTAAACCCCGGCTCATTATCAAACGCAAACGGCAGATCAAACTCTGACGACCCCGTACGACCGTCAAACACCCGCACATGCGGCCCGCCACCCGGACCCGCCCCCGTGATAATGTCCGGTGTCCCGTCGTTATTCACATCCCCCGTCGCCACACGCACGCCCCCGCTAAACGCCGGATCAAACGCAAAAAACGACTGCAACTCCTGCGTCGCCAACCCCCCGCCCGGCGCAGCACCCAGCCCCAACACACGCACACCCGGCCCGAGATCAACCGGCTCACTCTCCTGATCCGGCGCAACCACAATGAAAGGACCATTGCCAGACGCGGCCCCGCCAACCCCGCCCAGCCCACACAACACCGCCCCACCCAACACCGCAACCCGAACCGACCCACGTGCGGCACAACCTAACACACCATCACTCAAGCTAGCCATGGCTATCCTCCGAGATACTTGTCTACGAAATACTTGGCGCCCAATTTCGTTCCCACACACGGTGACTGCCGTCCCAACCAACGCCCCCCGCCACCAATAACCCATACCCACAGCTGCAGAACAATCTATTCTATCATATTCCCTGTAAAGTACAACCCAAACCACCTTTAACAGCGTACACCACCCCCCAACGCAACCGTATGACGACCCCTCCTAATCCCTCCCCGTAGCCGCACCTATGCCGGACACCGCCCTCAACGCAACCCTAACATCCGACCCCCCGTCCCCCTGCGCAGCGCTCGCCCCGCCTTCCATAGGCCCGCCCTCAGCGACACGCTGGCACACCCTCCTCTGCATCGCATCCACCCTCGCCCAAACCTACCAACCCTTACAATCGTAGGGTGGGTTGAGCAAAGCGAAAGCCACCATCCCCCCCTCGGGTGCCACTGCTTGCTTGCCAAGCAGTGCCCCGCCAAGCACCTAAACAACCCACTCAACCTGACCTACAATGCACCAATGAACCGCACCAACTGTTCAACCTCGCCCCTCCTGCTCCTCGCCCTCCTACTCACCGCCTGCACCACACCCGCCCAACGCGACGCCGAGATGGAACAAGCCGCCTCCGCACGCTCCCCACTCACAGGCCACCCGGCACCCGCCTTCACCCTCCAAAACGACCTCGGCCAACCCGTCTCCCTCGCCGACTACCAAGGCCAATGGCTCGTCGTCTACTTCTACCCTCAGGACGACACCCCCGCATGCACCTGCCAGGCCACCGAATTCACCGACCTCCTCGGCCGCTTCAAAGCATTCAACACCGCCGTCATTGGCATCAGCCCCGACACACCCGACACCCACCGGCGCTTCCGACAAAAATACAGCCTCACCCTCACGCTACTTTCCGACCACGACCACCAGGCCACACGCCAATACGGCGCCTGGCACCAGATGGGCTGGCAGGACCAGACCATCGGCCGCGTCATCCGCTCAACATTCCTAATCAACCCCCAAGGCCGAATCGCCCACCACTGGCCCGAAGTCATCCCCCAGGGCCACGCCGCCCGTGTCCACCAAAAACTAGAATCCCTACGCGCCACCTCCCCATAGGGTGGGCACCGCCCACCTCCCCCCACCAACCGAACCTATATATAAACACGCCCCCCGTAGGCCCGGCATCCTGCCGGGCACTCCCATTCCCGGGTGCCACTGCTTGCTCGCCAAGCAGTGTCTGCCCAACACCCACCCCAAACCCAAACTAATAAACAGCCCCCGGCTCCTAATGAACCGGGGGCTGACTCGTCTCTCTATTAAACCGGCCCGCGCCGATCAGCTCACACCACCCGGCGCCGCGTCCCCACGCCCAACGCGCCAAGCCCCATCACACCCAGCACCGCGCTAACCGGCTCAGGCACCGCCGACCCACCCGTCGTCGGCCCACCGGTCGGCGGGTCCGGCTCGATCGCCAGCGTCGTGCGGATACCAAACGTAAACCCGTGCCAGTTCTCCGGCGTCGGCACATCCCACGCGAACGTATCGAAAGTACCAATAAACTGAATCGTCCCGTGCCCCTCGGCACCGAGCAGGATGTCCCCGGGCAGTGGCTGCAACGCAGCCGGCCCACCGCCCCAGAACCCCGCGCCCTGGCTGACAATCGTAAACGGCGAATCAAAATCATACGTCGTCGGAATCGACCCCGACCCCAGGCTCACGATCGCCATGATCGGGTCCTTGATCGGCTCCGACAGCGTCACCCGGTACGTCTGGTCCACACCCCCGATCAGCGCAACAATATCACTGTCCGGCGGAGCGTTATCAACCTGGGCACTGAGATACGGCGCGTCGGGATTCCAGTAGTTCGTCCCACCCCCGTTGGTCTGAGCGAAAAACAGATTCCCCGGCGACGCATCCGGATTGATCGCCTCGAAGTCAACCGTGACCATCGACGTATCCGGCAGTGTAATCACACCCGACGCCGTCCCCGCCGCGACGTCCGCCGTCTGCCAATCCACATAGTGGTACACCACCGCCGACGCCTCCGACGCACCAACCATCACCCCCGCCCCCGCCAATGCCACACAAGCCAGCTTCTTCGCAATACGCTCAATTCTCATCTCTCACTCCTCCACAACAAAGGACCAACACCGGAACCCCGGCACCAAACCGGGTGCCGGACACATTTCAACCTATGTTATTACCCTGATCCGTCTCCCTACGCCCTATTATACCCCGCCCACTCGGCGCGGCAAATTATTTTCAAAAAAACCCCCACAAATCCCTCACCCCCCACCACTCCCCCCCGCCTTCTTCTTCTCCGGCACCGGCGGAGCCTCCGTAGGCTGATCCGGGAAGTCCGCCAGCGGCACAAGCTCCTCCTTATCACCCTTCACCGCCGGCTCACTCTGTATATACAACCCGATCAACTCACTCAGCCGCGTCAGCGAATCCACGTGCGTCCGCTCATGCCCATGCGACGCATCCACCCCGAAACAAATCAGCGCCGTGCGGATATCGTTCCCCGCCTCCACCGCCGACGCCGAGTCACAACGGTAATACTTAAAAACATCCCGACGCAGCGGAATACCGTGACGGTTCGCCAGCCCGATCAGCTTCCGCGTCAGGTGATAGTCAAACGGACCCGACGAGTCCATCATCGCCACCGTCACGTCGAACTCCGTCGAGTTCTGACCCGGCGCAGGCGTCGCGTTATCAATACTCACCAGCTCCGCCACATCCTGATGCAGGATCGCCGACCCGCCCGACCCGACCTCTTCAAAAATCGTAAACAACAACCGCGTATCGCAAGCCGGCGTGATCCCCTGGTCCCGGATCGCCTTCGCCGCCGCCAGCAGACTCGCCACTCCCGCCTTGTTGTCCAGGTGACGCGACACGATAAAACCCGACTCGGTCACCTCAGGCTGCGGGTCAAACGCCACGAAATTACCCACCCGGATCCCCAGACCCTCCAGGTCCTCCACCCCACCCGCACGCTCATCGATACGCAGCTCCACATGATCCCAACTCACAGGCTGCTTATCGATCCGCTCGTTATAAACATGACCCGACGCCAGCAGCGGCAGCACCGTCCCCCGACGCGTGTGCTTGCCCGTAAAAACCGTCACACGCCCACCCGACGCGAACCGGCTCGACCACGTCCCGATCGGCGCCAACCCCAGCCGACCGTTCGGCTTCAACTCACGCACCATCGCCCCCAGCGTGTCCAGGTGCGCCACCAGCGCCCCGATCGGCTTGCGACGCTCCCCCTCAATCAGCGCACGGATCGCCCCCCGCCGCGTCAGCTCAAACCCGATCCCCAGCCGCTCAAGCTCCTCACCCACATAGTGAACAATGCTGTCCGTGTAACCCGACGGGCTCGGGATCGCCAGCATCCCCAGCAGCATCCGCTTCAAATACTCGCGATCGATTTCCAGCTTCATCATCGCCAATCCCAACCTGCCTTTCATCTTGTCTCACGACTGACCCGGCCCCACACTCTGCGGGAACAACACATCAATAAAACGCTCCGCCGTCGGCTGCGGCTCATGGTTCGCCAACCCCGGCCGCTCGTTCGCCTCAATGATCACATACTCGCCACCCTCCACACTCTCCACAATCAAATCCAATCCCACCACCGGGATATCAATCGCACGCGCCGCCGCCACCGCAGCCTCCGCCAACCCCCCGTGCAACCGATCCGTCACATCATGGATCGTCCCCCCCGTGTGCAGGTTCGCCGTCCGCCGCACCGTCACCGCCACCCCCGACTCCGGCACGCTGTCCATCGCGAACCCCCCCGCCTCCACACAACGCCGCGTCTCCGCATCCAGCGGCACCTGACTCTCACCACCCGTCGCCGCCGCACGACGCCGGTTGTACTTCCTGATCAACTGCTCCACCGTCCGCCCACCGGCCCCCACCACCACAGGCAGCCGCCGCACCGCCGCCGCCACCACCCGAAAATCAATCACAACCACCCGCAGGTCCTCACCCTCTATAAACTCCTCCAAAATCACCTCCGGGCAGTGCAGCCGCGCCTCATTGATCGCATCACGCATCACCCCGTCCTTGCGCACATCCACACGCACCCCCACCCCCTGCTCCCCCCGCGCCGGCTTAATCACAATCCGCCGGTGCTTATCCAAAAACGCGACGTTCTCCCGCGGCCCACCCGCCACACGCTGATCCGGCACACGCAGCCCCGCCCCCGCCAGCACCCGCCGCGTGATCCGCTTATCGTCGCACCGGCTCATCGCGATCGCCGTCGTCAGCTCCGACAGCGACTCACGACACACCACGCTCCGCCCGCCCATCTGCAACGAAAAATACCCCGCCTCCGCGTCGATCACCTCAACCGTCATCCCCCGACGCCGCGCTTCATTCACAATGATCTGCGCATACGGGTTCAGCCCCTCCTCTTCCTTCGGCACCGTCGTGAACAGCGGCTCGTTGATCGGGTTCTTGTTCTTGATGCAGAACACCGGCACACGCGCGAACCCCAGCTTCTCGTACAGCGCGATCGCCAGCTCGTTGTCGTGCATCACCGACAGGTCCACAAACGCCCGACCACGCGCGAAGAACCGCTCCACCAGATGCCGGACTAACCACTCGCCCACCGCCGGCACGTGCGACTGCGGGTCCACCGCCAGACACCACAAGCTCGCACCGTTCTCCGGATCGTTAAACGCCTCCGTGTGATCCACCCCCGTCACCGTCCCGATCACCTGACCCGTATCCGCCGACTCCGCCACCAGGTACGTCCGCAGCCGCGACGCATTGCGATCCAGCATGAACCCCGCGTCACACAACACCATCTGACGCGACGCATACACCCGGTTGATCGCCTCCCCATCACCCAGCGTACGGATCCGCCGCACCACCAACCCCTCAGGCCGACCGCTGCTCGCACGATAACAATGCGACCACAACCGATACGTGTGCGACGGGTCCAAAAACAGCCGGTCAGGCGCCAACGCCAGCAACACATGAGGGTCACGCAGATACCACGCGATATCCCGACGCCCCCGACCCTCCCGGCACAGCGTCTCGATCAGCTTCTCATTCGACTCGAACGTATGCCCGACTATCAGCCGACCCCACCCCATATCCACCACACAATCACTCGCCATCTGCTCCGCCACAGGCCCCGGCGGCTGCTCCCAGTTGCGCACCGACGCCCCGCTAACACGATCCAACCGATCCGCACGCTCATAGTGACGCGCCATCATCACCTTCCCGCCATCAGCCCCCGCCAATCACACACCGTTCAACTCCAACCAATACTCCAGCAACGCAACCTGCCAAAGCCGCGACCCGCCCAGCGGCGTCACCGACCCCTGCGGATCACCCAGCAACCCCCCCACATACCCCTCACGAAACACCCCACGCCCACGCGCCGCCGGCGCTCCCAAAACACCACGCACCCAATCCAGATACTCACCCTTAATATATTTCAACGCCGGCACCGGAAAGTACCCCTTAGGCCGATCAATCACCTCCCCCGGAATCACCGCCCGCGCCGCCTCCTTCAAAACATACTTACCCCCACCCTCTACCTTCAGCCGCGCCGGCACCCGGCCCGCGAACTCCACCAACTCGTGATCCAGAAACGGCACACGACCCTCCAAACCCCACGCCATCGTCATATTGTCCACCCGCTTCACCGGGTCATCCACCAGCATCACCGTCGTGTCCAACCGCAACGCCTTATCAATCGCCGCGTCCGCACCCGCCTGCGCGAACCGCTGATCCACCAGCCGCCTGCTGTGATCCTCACCCACCCACCGACCCTCGACCGCCTCCGCGAACCCCGCGTGGTCACTATCAAAAAACCCCCGCGTGTAATCCCCCACCGCGTCCTGACTATTCATCAGCGGCGGGTACCAGTGATACCCCGCGAACACCTCATCCGCCCCCTGCCCGCTCTGCACCACCTTCACATGCTTCGAGACCTCCTGGCTGAGCAGATAAAACCCGATGCAATCGTGGCTGACCATCGGCTCACTCATCGCCCGCACACAACCCTCGACCGACCCCAACAACCGATCCGTCCCGATCCGTATCTTGTGGTGTGTCGTCCCGAACCGCTCCGCCACCACATCCGAATACCTAAACTCATCGCCCTCCACATCACCCACACTCTCAAACCCGATCGAGAAAGTATTCAGCCCCGACTGCCCCGCCTTGGCTAACATCCCCACCACCAGGCTCGAATCCAGCCCGCCCGACAGCAGAACCCCCACCGGCACATCCGCGATCATCCGCCGATCGATCGCCCGCCCCAGCTCATCCAACAGACGACGCTTCCAATCCTCCAGCGAATACCGCGCCAGCTCCGGGTCCGGATTAAACCCCGCCCGCCAGTACTCATTAAGCCGCACCTTCCCGTCCCGCTCGATCATCATCGTCGACGCCGGCGGCAGCTTCCGCACCCCCTTCAAAATAGTATGGGGCGCCGGCACCACCGCGTGCAGCGTCATATAGTAATGCAGCGCAACAGGATCAATCGAAGTATCAATCCGACCCCCACTGTTCCCACCACCGGCCCGATCAGCCCGATCCCCCGCCAGCAACGCAGGCAGCGTCGACGCGAACCGCAACCGCCCCCCCGTCTCGCTGTAATACAACGGCTTAATCCCAAGACGATCCCGCGCCACAAACACCCGCCCCCCGTCACGCTCCCACACCGCGAACGCGAACATCCCGTTCAGCCGCTCCACGCACCGCTCACCCCACGCGTGATACGCCTTGAGCACCACCTCCGTATCACCGGTCGAGAAAAACCGATACCCCTTGCCCTCCAGCTCTCTCCGCAATTCCTGGTAGTTGTAAACCGCCCCGTTATAGACAAGCACCAGCCCCAGCTCGCTGTCCACCATCGGCTGACCCGCCGCCTCGCTCAGATCAATGATTTTCAGCCGCCGATGCCCCAGCGCCACCGCCCCCCGCCCATACACCCCCTCACCATCAGGCCCGCGCCCCGCCATCGCACCCGCCATCGCACCGACCGCCCCCACCGACCCGGCCCCCCCATCAAACCGAACATCACCACAGATCCCACACAATCCGCAAGCCTTTCAAAATCAACCGCAACCATCCCGCCACCCGAGTGTAACACCCTAAAAAAAACCCGCAGCCCCCAAAACAAATCCGCGCACACCGGGCGGCAATGACAACCCCCGTAGGGTGGGCACGGCCCACCATCCCCCTCCGCCGGGTGCCGCTGCTTGCTCACCAAGCAGTGTCCGTCGGGTGCCACTGACAAGTCCGCTTGTCAGTGTCGATCAACCAACCAACGCCCGATGCACATGTGCCACCACCGGCTCGCCCGCCAGTGCTCCCCTCCGGGGTGCCATGGGCAAACTCGTTTGCCCATGTCTTCTCCCCCCTCGGGTGCCACTGCTTACTCACCAAGCAGTGGCCGGCCAACAACCCTCGCCCACCCACACCCCGCCGTAGGGCTGGGCTCGCCCTGCCTCCAAAACAACTCCCCTTCCTATCTCCCCCCTCCCCCCATCAAACCACCACCATCGGCGCCCGATCCGCCCGGCTCACCACCCAATCAACCCCACCCCCAACCGCCCCCATCAACCCCCGCCGGTACACCTTCAAATACCCCCGCTCCGTCTGCGTATGACCCGCCAGCACCACC
>JAJDCY010000035.1 GCA_029260595.1 Phycisphaeraceae bacterium
AAGGGGTCGGGAGTCATTAAACAGTCAACTACCCCCACCACGCCCCAACCGCCGACGCCACACACCCTCAATCCCCAACACCGCCTCACCCAACGCACGCTGATACGCCGCCAAACCCATCGCCTCATGCCCCCGCACCACCACCACCCAATCATAACCCACAGGCCACCCCCCCCGACCCAACCGAAACGCCTCCCGCAACATCCGCTTCACACGCACCCGCACCACCGCACCGCCCACACGACGCGACACACTCAGCCCCAACCGCGAATACCCCAACCCGTTCGGCCGACCACACACCGCCATCGCCCCCACCACCTTCCGACACCGCGCACCCAACACCCCCGCGAACTCACGCTGCCCGTGCAACCGCAACCCGCGCCCAAAACCAAACCCGCCCCGCCCTGTCTCCTGCTTCATCACCACCACCGATCAATCCTCCCGCTCCAGCTCCCGCTGATAAAACTGCATCAACTTCGCCCGCGTAATCAACCCCACCACCCGCTCGTCCGATTCATCCACCACCGCCAGGCTCGCCACATCGTGTCGCGCGAACTTATCCAGCACCACATCCAGCGTCTGATGCGACGACACCGTCGCCAGGTCCCGCCGCATCAACTCTCCCACAATCATCAGCGGCACCGCCTCACGCTCCAGCAGCGTCGTCCGCACATCCTGACCCACCACCATCCCGATATACCGGTTCCGCTCATCGCAAACCACATAATCCGTCACCGCCGAGTCCACCGCCAAATCCAGCAACCGCTGCGCCGACTCGGCCGGGTGTACCGGCACCACCGGGATCAGCGGCACCTGCGACACCACGATCCGCCGCAGCAGCGTCATGTCCGTAAACAAATCCATCCGCACACCGCGCTCCCGCAACGCCATCCCGTACACACTGTCCCGCTGCAGCGCCTGCGCGATCCCCGTCGCCAGAATCGCCACCAGCATCACCGGCAAGATCGCCTTGTAATCACGCGTGATCTCAAACACCATCAAAAACGCCGTCAGCGGACAGTGCACACAACCCGCCAACACACCCGCCATCCCCGCCAGCGCATACGTCGCCGGCGTCACCCCCTCGAACCACCCCAACCCCCGCACACCCAGCCCGAACAGCGCACCCAACGCCGCCCCCATAAACAAACTCGGCGCGAACACCCCCCCCGACCCGCCCGACCCCAATGTCAACCCCGTCCCCACCATCTTCAAAACAACCACCGCCAACAAAAACCACGCCGTCGCCCCCACAATCCCACCACCCCCAACCTCACCCCCAACCCCACCCTCAACCGCGCCGCCCACCCCGTAACTCCCCGGCTCCAGCAACGCCTCGATCACCGGATACCCGTTCGCGAAAAACGCCGGCGCCTCATATCCCGGAACCGCCTCCTCACCGAACCCCCACAAAAACACCAACCCCAACACACCCAGCAACGCCCCCCCCAACGCAGGCCGCAACGCCGCGTGTACCGGCACCTTCGCCCACCACTTCTCAGAACGATACATCACCCGCGAAAACACATAACCCACCAACCCGCACAACACACCCAGCAACGCGTACATCCCCAGCTCCCGCAACGCGAACTCATACCCCAACAGATTCTCCAACGTGAACACCGCCTGGCTGTGACCGTGCACCGCCTGCGCCACCGCCGTACCCATCACGCTCGCGATCACGATCGGCATGAACGTCTTGAGCGAAAAGTTCCGCAGCATCACCTCCAACACAAACAACACGCCCGCGATCGGCGCATTAAACAGACTCGCCAGCCCCGCCGCCGCACCGCAACCCACCAGCGTGCTCATGTGTTCGCTGCCCACCCGCAGCACCCGCCCCACCACCGACCCCAACACCGAACCGATCTGCACAATCGGCCCCTCCTCACCCGCCGACCCGCCCGACCCGATCGTCAGCGACGCCGTCACCGCCCGCAACACCCCCTCCCGCCCGCGCAGCCGACCCTGCCGACGCGCCAACGCCTCGATCACCTCCGGCACCCCGTGCCCCACCGGACCCCGCGCCACAAAATGCTGAATCACCCCCACCGCCAACCCACCCAACGCCGGCAACCCCAACAACAAATAAACCCCCCAACGCCCGCCCGCATGCGCCAGCCGCTCAAAAAAGAACCCCTCACTAAACGAAACCATCCACGCGAAACCCATCGCCACCAACCCCGCCAGCACCCCCACCACCGCCCCCAACGGAATCAAAAACCAGTCGCGCGGAAACCCCAACCGCACCAACGCAGCACTCAACCGCACACGAACTGGAACCACCGCTTCCACCAACCAAGTGTAACGATCACTAAACCCACCGTCGTAGAAATACCGCGCTACACCCCACAACAAGCAGACGTGCCACTGGCGGATTGCCCGCCAGTGCTCCCCCAGCTCCCCCGCACCCCCAACCGGGTGGCATGGGTAAACTCGTTTACCCATGTCCCCTCCCGCCGCGTGCCTGGGGCTAAGCACAGCGTGCCCCAGTTTCCAACCCATCCCCCCACCCGCCGGGTGCCTGGGGCTAAGTTGCCCAACAGGCAACGTGCCACAGACAAACGCCTCCACTCCACCACACCCACACCCTCGGGTGCCACTGCTTGCTAGCAAGCAGTGTCCCTCCCCCCTAAACCCCCGCCCCCGACCAAACCGGCAAATGCACATCCGCCACCGCCCCACCCAACGCCACCTCCCCCGCCTCCCCCACCTCAAACGCCCCCGCCTCCATCGCCAGCAACTTCTCCGCCTGCTGACGTGCCGCCTCCATCTTCGGGTAACGCACCTCACGAAACCCCGTCACCGGCTCGACCACACTCACCACCGCCAGCCACCGCTCATACTCGCGCCCGTCGCGCAGCACCTCCCCGTCCAGCCGCCCCAGCAACCGCTCATACCAATCGCGAAACTCCCGCTCACGCCGGTGCCACCCGCGCAACAACCCCCGCAACACCCGCAGCCGCGCCATCACCCGCAACTGCCAGTCCCGGCTCTTCCACTCAAACCGCACCCGCCGCCCAAACACCACAAACTCAGGCCGGTGGTGATGCCGGTAAACAATCCGATCACCCCCCCCCACATTCACACCAAACCGCCGCCGGTCCTGCCGATACTTCTCCGGCCCCGTCAGCTTCGCCGCCACATAAACCTCATCCTTAATCAACATCACCTTCGCCAGGTTCCACGCCGCCGCCCGCGTCAGCGCATACCCCCGCCGCCCATCATCCACCGCGAACACACCCGCCAGCGCACCGATATACCGCTTCGCATAACCCATCCCCCCCCACACCACACAGTCCGACGCACGTATCACAATATCCCGCAGCAACCCGTCATCCACTCGCCCACCCGCACCACCCACCCCGCCGCTCGCCCCGCCGCTCGCCCGCAGCGCACCCTTCAACTGCACACGAAACTCACGCACCACACGCTCCGCCCGCTTCCCACCCCCAAGCTGCGCCCGCAGCGTATTCGTCTTGCGCCTTAGCGCCCGCCTCGCCGTCTCAAACTCCCGCTGCGACTCCACCACAAACTTCTCCGGCTCCACCGCCACACGACGCCCCAGCGTAAACGCCCGCTGATTCAGCCCCGCATCCGCCCCCACGATCCGCCGGATCGCCGACTCGATCGCATCCACCCGCAGCGGCACCAGCCCCTTCTGATACGCGACCCCCAGCAGCATCATGTTCACATACAGCTTCGAATCCAATACCCGCTCACACACATCGCCCAGGTTAAAACCAAAGTACCGCTCCGGGTGCGTGTACCGCTTCAGCGTCGCCTCCAGCGCGCCCGCATCAAACCCTTCACGCCCCATCAGCTCCAACACCGTCGGCGTCTTCGCCGTATTCACCAGCGCCGCCGTCCGCCCGCGCGACGCCACCCGATACCCACTCTTTGGATCGATCCCCCGCACCGCCTCCAACAAATCAATCCCCAGAATCAGGTCCGCCTTCCCATAAGGAATCACCGCCGTCGTCACACCCCCAACCCCAACCCCAACCCCACCCCCAACCCCAACCCCGCCATCCCCACCACCGTCCGCCCCGTCCTCCTCCAACCTGGTAAACACAACCTGGCTGTACACCCCACCGTTCCGCACCGCCACACCCTTGTGATCCACAAACTGCACCCGATACCCCATCGTGTGACCCGCACCCACCAGCACCGCCCGGCAAACCCCGATCCCCATCCCGCCAACACCCGCCAGAAAACAACGCCAACGCTCCTGCCCCGCATGCAACGGCTTCGCCGGCTCCGGCAACCCCGCCCCATCCCCGCGCCCATCCCCGCGCCCGTCACCCCACCCCTCACCACCACGACGCGGCCCCCGCCGGATCACCGTCACCTCCTCAAACGCCGGGCACGCATTGATCCGCTCACACGCACCATCATTCACACACCACGTCCCATCCGTCTGCACCTTCACCCCATAATCCGTATCCACCAGCTTCAGCCCCGGACACCCCGTCTGCGTCGTGCACTCCAGACAACACTCACAAACCTCCGTCGCCACATTCATATGCGTCGCCCGCCCCACATACCCCAGCCCCGCCGCACGCGCCGCCGCCTCCGCCTTCACCACCCGCTCCCGCGTGATCGCACACTCCTTGTCCGCGATCACCACCTTCACACCATCCGCCAGCACCGTCTGCTCCATCAGCTTCCGGTACCGCTCCCGGTCCGCCGGGTCGATCCGCACGATCCGCACATCTCGCCCCATCGCCTTCGGGATCATCCCCCGCACCGCACGCTCGATCTCCTGCGCCTCCCGCCCTCGCCCCACCACATCCCGCCCCACCCCCGCGTGAGGCTGTCGCCCCACCATCGCCGCACTCCCATTCTCCAAGATCAAATACGTCACATCCTGACCGCACGCGATCGAGTGACTGATCGCCGCCTGCCCACCATGAAAAAACGCACCATCCCCCATAAACACCACGTGCTTATTCTCAGTAAACGGCTCCAACCCGCTGCCCGTCCCACCGCCCAACCCCACACCCGAATAGTTGTGCATCAACCCCGCATTCGGCTCAAACATCAGCAGCGTCGAACAACCCGCATCCCCGTGTGCCATCACATCCACCGGCTTACGCTTGTGGTGCTCCAACATATACTGCGCATCCCCCAGCGCCTCACGCACCTCCAACAACACACTCGACGTATCACGGTGCGGACAACCGCTGCAAAACGTCGGCGTACGATCCGGGATATCCACCTCATACCGACCCGTCGCCTCGATCCGCTCAACCTGCGCCGTCAGCCGCCCATTGGTCAGCTCCACCGGCAATGCCGGATGGTCACGCAGCACCGCCACCAACCGCTCAATCAAAACCGAAGGATTCAACGCACCCGTCGCGGGGACCCCCTCACGCGTCCCCTCACGCGCACCTTCGCGCGCACCCTCACGCGCACCACCACCACCACCCTCGCGCGCACCACCTGCCCCCTCACCCCCACCCCCACCCGGCAACCGCTTCCCGAACACCCCCACCTTCAACCGCCCCGACTCCACCAGCGGCCCGAGCACACCGCGCACCTGCCGCTCCACAAACCCCCGCCCCTCCTCCACCACAATCAACTGGTGGCTGTGCTCGGCAAACTCCCGCACCAACCGCTCATCCAACGGATAACTCATCCCCAACTTCAAAATCGGGAGCCGCCCACTCAACCCCATCTCCGCCAACGCCTGCGCCAACAACCCATACCCCGCACCCGACGCCACAAACCCCAACGGCACCACCTCACCCTTCTGAGGCCCGTGTACCAACCGATTAATCCCCAGCCGCCGCGCCTCCAACACCACCGCGCTCAACCGCCCGGGCAGCCCCCGCTCCCGCTCCGCCAACCGCGGCGGCAGCGGCACCGACCGCCCCAGCCCCGGCTTAATATCACGCTCAAAACTCAACGCCCGCCGGTGCCCCTCATTCACCGTCGGCCCGCAGTTCGCCCGACACCGCACCGTCCCCCCACCATCCGCCAACCGCGCCGTCACCCGCATCCCCACATAGATCTCACCCGCCGCACCCAGCGCGAACCCCGCATCCACCCAGTCCTTGACCTCCTGCGCGCTCGACGGCTCGATCAGCGGCAGCCCCACCGCCTCCGCCAGATAACGCGGGTCCGCCGGCGAGTGCGTCGACTCGCCCGACGGGTCATCCCCCACCACGATCAACCCGCCCGAGTCCCCCCGCGTCCCCGCCAGCACCCCCATCGACACCGCCTCACCCGCCGACGCCAGCCCACCCGCCTTCATCACCGCCACCGCCCGACACCCCGCCGCCTGCGCCCCGTTCACCATCGCCACCGCCAGCGCCTCATTGTTTGCCGTCCGCGCCGCCACCCCCATCTCCTCCAGCAGCGGCCCCACCTTCCCCAGCGCATCAAAAAACCCCGCCACCGGAGCACCCGCGCACCCCGTCAGCAAATGAACACCCCCCGCGGTCTCCAAGGCCCCCTTCACCAGCAACTCATTGCCGGTAAAAACCTCAGACCCCGCGTCCTGATAAAAACGCCGGTCCACTTTCATCCAGTCACCATCCCGCAGAGCGAGCACCGCCCACCACGCCCCCCCAAAAACCACCCCCGTAGGGTGGGCACCGCCCACCTCTCCCACACCAACCCCCCATTATAAACCCCACCCCACCCCCCACCACAACCCTCCCGTAGGGTGGGTTGAGCTAAGCGAAACCCACCATCCCCCCCCCACCCCGCTACAACCCCCCACAAACAAACGCCCCCTACACATCCCCTCGCCAACTGCGTACCCGATGCATCACCAGCACCACCCAAGCAGGACCCACTGCCGAAAACAACGCCGCATACCCAACCCATTCTGGAAGACCCCGTAACGGATTCGCCTCCAACACCCCCAAGTCAACCAGAAGTACAACCAACCCCATGCACAACACAACACACACCGCCACCAGCCACAACCAAAAAATCACCTTGGCCACCATCGCCAAAAACCCCAATGCCACACACCAACAATCCCGCCGGCTATCCCAAGCCATATCCGTATTACCGATCGAACAATTCTACTCTGGCTCCACCGCCGGGTGCCTGGGGCTAAGCGCAGCGTGACCCAGCCCCCCCCCACCACACAACCAACCCCCAACCCCCATCCGCTAGAATACCCCCACACATGCCACACCAAACCCCACCACCCAAACCCCCCATCCAAACCTCACCCCACCTCTCCCACCCCGCCGCCCTCACCATCAAACGCCTCGGCTGCGTCAGCTACCTCAACGCCAAACCCCTCATCCACGGCCTCGATACCAACCCACTCATCCACCTCACCACCGATGTCCCCAGCCGCCTCCTCGCCGCACTCACCAGCCCCGGAACCAACCCACCCCGCGCCCCAGCCAGCCCCCACACCAACCGCCCCCCCCGCGGCCAGCCG
>JAJDCY010000036.1 GCA_029260595.1 Phycisphaeraceae bacterium
GTTTCGCTTTGCTCAACCGGCCCTATGGGGAGGGGTGGGTGGGTTAGGGGGAGTTTGGGTTGGGGTGGGGGTTGTTTAGGGTTTTGGGGTCGAGGTGTGTTGTTATGGGTTCGAGGGTGGGGGTGTTGGTGGTTTGGTATTGGGTGGCGGCGGTGGTGAGCATTTGTTGGACGAGGTCTCGGAGGGCGGGGGGTTTGATTACCACAACCTGGTTGGCGTAGCCGCAGATCCACCAGGCGATCTCGTGGATGCCGTCGACGTCGAAGGTCATGCGGCAGCGGCCGTCGGGCAGGAACTCGTGTTGTTGTGTGGGGTGCCAGCGGACCTCGGAGACGTTGGTGGCGACTTTGGGTTTGAACTCGAGGACGATGTGGCGGGTGCCGTTTTCTCGGATGAGTTGCCAGGCGTTGGCGAGTTTGGTTTTGGCGGTGTAGTTGGGTGGTCGGGTGAAGCGTTGGTCGAGCGGTTCGAGTTCGGTGATGCGGTTGAGTTTGAGCAGGCGTGGTTCGGGGAGGTTGGTGAGGCGGCCGATGACGTACCAGGCGCGGTTGGCGAAGTGGAGGACGTAGGGTTGGAGGGTGTCGGTGAAGGGATTTGATTTGAGGGGTTCTTTGTAGGAGATTTTGGCGGCGCGTTGTTCGTCGATGCAGCGTTTGAGTGTGGTGTAGTAGCGTGTTTGTGAGGCGTCGAGTGGTGTGGCGCCGGGGTCGATGGAGACGTTGGCGAGCAGGTCGTTGCATGCGGAGCGGATGGGTTCGGGTGTGGTGGCGGTGAGTTTGTCGATGGCGGCGAGTGCCTGGTAGCGCATCGGCCATGCGGTGCGGGCGGCGGCGTCTTTGGCCAGGAGCATGATGGCGAGTGTTTCGAGGACGGTGAGGTGTGTGGGTGGTAGGAAGAAGCCTGTGGCGATGCGGTATCCGAGGCCGGGCTGGTGTGAGCAGGGGATGCCGGCGTGTTCGAGGGTTTTGAGGTCTCGGAAGAGTGTGCGTCGGCTGACGGCGAGTTCGTCGGTGATGTGGCGGACGGAGGTGGCGCGGCCTGACTGTATGAGGGTGATGAGTTTTAGCAGGCGGTGTATGCGGGATGCGCTCACGGGTGTGTTGGCTCCGTTGTGTTAGATGTGTGGTTGTGTGCGGCGTGGGGGCATGGGGATATTGGGTGCGCGGAAGTGGACCGGGTGGTTGGGCCTGGCGTCACGTGCCTGTCGAAATGACTACCCCGGATGCTACCCATGGACGCCGGTGTATTGTAGGCGTGGGGGTGTCATGAGTGTGGCACCGGTGGGGGGAATTTATGGTAGGGAGGGGTTAGGGGGTGGGGAGTGGGGAAGGTGGGTTTCGCTTTGCTCAACCCACCCTACGGGGAGGGGGTTTTCAGGCCGGAGGTTTTTAGGAGGGTCATGATCTGGCCTGTGAAGACGAAGTTGTGGTCGGGCAGGTCGAGGCCGGTGCGGGTGTCGTCGACGTGGCTGAACATGAGGTTGATTTCGGCGAGGGGTGTGGCGGTGTTGGTGGCGGGGTCGATGAGTTCGACGGTGCCGGTGGTGGCGGCGCCGGAGTCGGAGATGCGTTCGATGAGGGCGGTGTGCCGGAGGGTGTGGCCTGGGCGTGCGGCGGCGGTGAAGGTGGCTTTGGCGATTTTGGCGAGGATGACGCGGTGTGAGAAGTCGTAGGCGTGTCCGACGAGGATGCCGGCGGTCTGTGCCATGCCCTCGATGATGAGGGTGTTGGGCATGACGGGGCAGGGCGGTTGTGCGGGGCGGGTGTTGGTGGCGGGTGTTGGGGGGAAGTGGTCGTGTAGGACGTCTTCCGCGAGTGAGATGTTTTTGATCGCGACGCAGCGTGTGGCGCGGTCGAGTTCGGTGATGCGGTCTATCCAGATCCAGCGCATGGGGGTATTAGGCGGCGAGTTTGTTTTCGACGAATTTGGCGATGGCTTTGACGGTGAAGACGTCGGAGAAGTCGTCGACGGAGCGTGAGGCTTCGAAGGTTTCGAGGTTGGCGTGTGGGAGTCGTTCTCGGAGGACGGCCATGCCTTTGTCGGTGACTTTGCCGTCGGTGACGTAGTTGGGGTCGCTGAGGACGTTGTCGGGGAAGAGTTCGCTTTGTTCGATTTTGATGCTGAAGGCTTTTTCGAGACGGAAGACGATGTCGAGGAAGTCGATGGATTCGGCGCCGAGGTCGGCGACGAGTTTGGCGTCGGGTGTGACTTCGTCGTCGTCGGCGCCGAGGGCGTCAACGAGTACGTCGCGTACTTTGTCGAAGATATCTTGGTCTGTCATGGTTTGTTGCTCCGCGTTGCTGTTTGTATTGGTGGTGGTGGGGGGGTTGGTGTTGTGGGTTCAGGCGGTGTCGGGTGGGACGGGTTCGAGTCGGAAGCGGCCTTGGACGGCGACTTGGTTATCTAGGGTGTCGCGGTCATGTACGGTGCCGCGGCCTTCGAGTTCGTAGTGTTGGTGGTGTCGGGATCGTATGGTGACGCGGACGGTTAGTGTTTGTCCGGGTTGGACCATGTTTCCGTAGCGTAGGTTTCGTACCTGTGCGAGTATGAGCGGTTGGTCGGCGTTGATGAGGTTGCGTGCGGCTTGGACGAGTGTTTCGAGCATCATGACGCCGGGGAGTACGGGGAAGCCGGGGAAGTGGTCGGCGAGATACTCCTCGGCATTGGTAACGGACTTGACGGCGACGAGGGTGTCGGCGTCGCGCTCGATAACACGATCGATCAGGTCGAACCGCACGGTGGCATGGTCCTTTCGCGGCGTGAAGGGGGGCGAGTCTATCGGTGCGGGGTTGGGGTTGCAAGAGTTGGGGGTGTGCGCGGGCGGGGGTTGGGTGAGGTTGGTGAGATGTCG
>JAJDCY010000037.1 GCA_029260595.1 Phycisphaeraceae bacterium
CCACCGCCCAAAACCACCACCGCCCACACCTCATCAAAAAACAACGCAACGGACCGCCCACATAGCTCCGGCCATCCCGAACCCCCTTCGCCCGCAGCACTAAAGAACAACTCCCGACCGCTTCTTCTCCCATAGCCCGGCTGGGCCGGCGTCGACCAGGATTAAACCGACCGCCTCCGCGCCCTACCCTAGCCGACGCCCGCAACGTCCCCGCCTACATCATCTTTGGAGACGAAATCCTAATGGAGTTGGCCCGCCAAAAAACCCGAACCCCCGAGCACTGCTGATGATCAAAGACGTATGCCGACAAAAACTAGACGCCCTCGCCAAGATTTTTTAGGCTGCATCAACGAATCAGACGAGATTCGCGCCCTGCCTCCCCACGACTGACAATCAACGATAGCATATGTGGCATGAGCGGCGCCATAGGTGACAAGAAACGATTGATCCGCGTGACTGAGGGGAACATCCGCCAGAATCATCTTTATATCAGTCAACATCTCGACTTCTTCCCCAGCGACATCTTGGGGCCATCCACCCTGGCTGATGCCCTTAATGGACGTGCTGTGCGTATCTTCCTTGAAGGTCTGAACGAAACGGTAGAAACGGACATCCCGACCGACAAAAAGACCGGTCGGCCTCGACGCATGTTCCGTAGACGCACATGGGTTCGTAAATTCTTCGAGCACCATCAGATTAAAGGTGGTGATCTACTAGCCCTTCAGCGGACCTCAGTGCGCGATTATCGTCTCTACAAGTATCAGGTCAAGGCGGAACGGTGCGATTCATGGCGCGAGTGGATTGATGATAATTTCACCGCGGACGGACCGACTGTGATCGAATTATTCGCAGGATGCGGTGGTATGGCGCTCGGATTCAAGAACGCGGGGTTCACTTCAGTGCTAGCGAATGAATGGGATGCTGCCGCATGTGAAACACTCAGACAAAACATCACCGACCGTGTCGCACATTGCGCGGTTGAAGAGATCGATACTTATCCACAGGCCGATATTGTTGTTGGAGGACCTCCATGCCAGGGCTTTAGTAATCTTGGCGAACGTGTACCCTATGACCCTAGGCGACAGATGTGGAGGCACTTTATACGCGCTGTTGAGCAGAGCAATGCTACTGCTTTCGTCATGGAAAACGTGCCGCCGCTACTCAAATCCCAAGAGTACGTGGAAGTCAAGAGGATAGCTGAATCCCTCGGATACAAGGTGGCCGCGGAGGTGTTGAACTCAGCAGACTACGGGGTTCCTCAAACCCGTAAGCGCGCCATTATCATCGGGCTCCGAGGTACTAAGCCGTCTCATCCCGAACCAACACATTACGATCCAGAACGGCATGGCCTCTTATCGCATGGCCTCAAGCCGTGGATGACCGTTCGCGAGGCGATCGGCGACCTGCCGCCAAAACCTACCGAACTCAACTGGCACATCGGCCGCAACCCGACACCAATGTCGCTGGAGCGTTACAAAAGCATCCCAGATGGCGGCAACCGTTTTGACCTTCCACGACATCTAACACCCGACTGTTGGATACGCAAAACGCAGGGCGGCACCGATCTAATGGGGCGACTACGGTGGGGTCGGCCATCGGTAACCATCCGCACTGAGTTCTACAAGCCGGAGAAAGGCCGCTATCTCCACCCAAAGGAAAATCGCCCCATCACGCACCGCGAGGCGGCACGGCTGCAGAGCTTTCCAGATGATTTCGAGTTTTGCGGCAAACGTATCGAAGTTGGCGTACAGATCGGCAACGCAGTTCCCCCTGTGTTGGCCTACGCTATCGCTAACCATGTTCGCAAACTAATACAGGTGAAGTGATGGCTCGTCGTCGACGTACTCAGGATGTAGATTGGTTAATCAGACAAATCGATGAGCGGCTGGGCGATTTCGGCCGCGACCGTGCCGACATGAGCCTTCGTGACAAAGTGTTACACCTGGTCGAGATTGTTGAGCATACGAAAGATCTTGGTGTCAGCGTCGTGGCTGAGCACGGTTGGAACAAAGGCCCGGCTCGTGAACGCATCAGACTTTACCTGATTGAATACACGGGGCAGATCATCGACCGAGCAGAGTTGGAGGTCGTCGCTGGCATCAGCGATTACCCCAGGCGAATCCGAGAACTTCGTGTCGAGCAAGGTTATCAAATCGCGTCTGGTGCTTCACCTGACGAGTCAACCGGCATCGACCTGAAACCGGATGAATACCTTCTGGTACAACCGAAGCCGGATTCGGACGCTGCACGTCGCTGGCATGTAGCGTACCGCATTCGACGTAGTCACAGCAGTAGTCAGAAGCGCATTCTTGACTACATGCTGGAAAATGTCGGCAAGACTCTGACAACCGAGGAATTGTCCTACGTCAGCAGAGATGCGAAACAGTTCGCTCGACGAACTCGCGAGTTACGCACCGAACAGGGCTATGCCATAGCCACTCGCTTCACCGGCCGTCCGGACCTCGCACCCGGTCAGTACGTCCTGCTATCTGCAGAGCGCATTGCTGACCCACATGACCGGAGCATCCCCGCCCCTGAGCAGCGGGAGGTGTACATCCGTGACAAGAACACATGCAGGCTTTGTGGTTGGAACATGGAGAGATGGCGGGCGGACGATCCTCGTATTCTTGAGCTTCACCACGTCGAAGAACACGTTAAGGGCGGCTCGAATCTCGCGGATAACTTGATCGTCCTATGCAGTTCATGCCACGATCAGTTACACGCCGGACGCCTGCATTTGCCCGACGGCTTTCAGCCGGGCTGACATGGCGGTCCTATGAGTGACAATCTTACTCCCGAACAACGCCGACGATGCATGTCGGCAGTCCGAGGAAAAGACACGAAGCCTGAATTGTTCGTGCGTTCACTGGCACACCGATTGGGCTACCGCTTTCGCTTGCATCGGCTAGATCTGCCAGGCAAACCCGACTTAGTGTTTTTCGCGCGTAGGAAGGTGGTTTTCGTCCACGGTTGTTTCTGGCATCAACACCCAAACTGTCCACATGGGAACCTGCCTCACACTCGCCGAAGGTTCTGGCTTGACAAACTGACTGCGAATCGAAAACGCGATCAACGGGTACAGCGTCAACTTCGCGCGATGGGATGGGGATTGATGGTTGTGTGGGAATGTCAGCTGCAAGACCTTGACCGCCTTGCTCAACGACTGGTCCGATTTCTAAGCTGAGGACCGCTCATTAGCAGGTAGGCCCGGCATCCTGCCGGGCATCGCTCGACACCCTCCTCACCACCGCTCCCTTCAGCGCGCAAAAAAATAACCCGCCCTTCACAGGCGGGTTAAGTGTGCTCAAAATATCGGCCCACAATCATCCCGGGCAGAAAAGGGGTCGGGGCAGAAAAGGGGTCGGGCAGAAAAGGGGTCGGGAGTCTTTGTTTGGAGCAGAAGCCGCCTGCCACAATTGCCTCTCGCTTGGCTCCACATCCACACGACCCTATGCAATCCCCCCGCGCGCAAAAAAATAACCCGCCCATCACAGGCGGGTTACGAATGACCTATTGTCCCCCGTTCCCTCACAAGTAAGCAGTTGGGTGCCTTCACGACGTGTTGCCACGCCGCTACCCGGTCAATCGGAGTAAACCCCATTCAACCGGACGAGAATGCGCTGACTTCCGCGGGACCGGATCGCTCCGATACCCACGTCTAAGGAATCCCTTAGAAAGGAGGTGATCCAGCCGCAGGTTCCCCTACGGCTACCTTGTTACGACTTAGTCCCAGTCACCGATCTTACCGTCGACACACCTGAAACGGTGCGGCTTCGGGTACTACCAGCTCC
>JAJDCY010000038.1 GCA_029260595.1 Phycisphaeraceae bacterium
GTTTTGAAGGCAGGGCGAGGGCTGGGCTACGGGGAGCGGAGGGGGCGGGGGAGGGTTAGTGGTTGTTGGTGACGCAAGGCACTGCTTGGCGAGCAAGCAGTGGCACCCGGCGGGCAAGCCGCTAGTGGCACGGGGGGGGCGCGTCCGGGGTTGGGTGGAGATGGTGGGTTTGGCTGCGCTCAACCCACCCTACGGGGGAGGGTTATCGGGGGTTGGGGATGGGGTGTGGGGGGTTGGGGTGGCGTTGGGGGGCGGGGGGACCGATGCTATAGGGGTGCGGGTGCGGTGTTGCGCCGGCGATGGGTGGTTTGGGTTGTTGGGTCACTATTAGAAAAAGGGGTTTGGCTATGGGTTCTTCGTTGCAGTCGATTATTGAGGCGGGGACGAAGCTCTGGTTGGACTCGATCGATCCGGAGCTGATCAAACAGAACCGGGCGCGCGGTGCGACGGGGGCGACGTCGAACCCGATCATCGTGGCGGACCTGATCAAGACGGGGCGGTTTGATGATCGGGTGGGTGAGTTGGTGGCGAAGGGATTGGATGACAGCGCGATCGCGTGGGCGCTGACGGATCAGTTGGTCAGCGAGGCGCAGGCGGTGTTCGAGCCGGTGTGGGAGCACACGAAGGGTAACGATGGGTATGTGAGTTTTGAGCTGGACCCGCTGCTGGAGGATGTTGAGCTGGGGCCGGCACACGAGGAGCGGGTGGCGCGGTATGTGGCGCTGGGTAAGCAGTGGGCGAAGGGTCATAAGAACCGGATGATTAAGGTTCCGGCGACGCCGGCGGGGCTGGATGCGCTGGAGGAGCTGACGGCGGCGGGGATCACGCTGAATGTGACGCTGATCTTTTCGCAGCGTCAGTACGAGGCGGCACGCGATGCGGTGTGGCGGGGGGCGCAGCGACGCGGGACGCGTGAGCCGTTTAAGAGTGTGTACAGCATTTTTGTGTCGCGTGTGGATGTGTATACGGCGAAGCAGGTGCCGCAGCTCGGGGCGGGCCAGGGGCTGGTGGGGATCGTGAATGCGAAGCGGTTGTGGCAGTTGAACCAGGCGTTCTGGGGGGATAAGGGTTTGCCGCTGCAGCAGGAGATTATCTTTGCGAGCACGGGTGTGAAGAGTAAGGATGATCCGGCGGACAAGTATGTGAAGGCGCTGGTGGGTGGTGATATTCAGACGAACCCGCCGGGGACGAATGATCTGGTCGAGGCGGGGGGTGAGTCGTATACGGCAGAGCTGGCGACGATGCCGGGTGCGGATGTGCTGGCGGATATCGATGAGCATGTGGATGTGACGGCGATGGAACAGACGCTGATGCGTGAGGGGTTGGCGAAGTTTTCGGATCCGCAGAAGGCGCTGCTGGGGTTGATCGCCGAGAAGCGGGGTGCGGTGGCGGCGGCGGGGTAGGGGAGTTGGGGTATGGGCAAACGAGTTTGCCCATGGGACGCGGGGGACTAACCGGCTGGGGCACGCTGCGCTTAGCCCCAGGCACCCGGGGGGGGCGGGGGTGTTGATGTAGGGTGAGAACACTGCTTGACGAGCAAGCAGTGGCACCCGGCGGGGAGCCCCAGGCACGCGGCGGGGGTGGTGGGTTTGGCTTTGCTCAACCCACCCTACGGGGAGGGTCGGCGGGGGCGTTGGGGCAATTCTTGACGGTGTGTGGCGCGGGTGTGTCACTTGACCAAAACACTTGATTGGCGGATACTTGGCGTAGCTTGGCGTAGCCGGGGGGGGGCTATGTGGGGGCTGTTTATTGCGTTATTGTGCGTCGGGTGGACCGGCGGCGGGAGTGGTTATTTATGAGTGGATATCGAACGGGAATGGCGGCATGGTGTGTGGCGGTCGCGGGGGTTGCGGCGGCGGGGGTCGCTGTGGTTGCGGGGGTGGGGTGTGCGGGGGCGCCGCGTGCGTCGCGGGGGGCGGTCGAGCCGGATGTGGCGGCGATGAATGCGGCGGGGTCGGTGTTGGCGCCGCTGGATGCGCAGAAGCTGGGGTATCAGGGGCGCTGGGCGACGGACTTGAAGTTGCCGGGTGGGGAGCGGGTGTCGTATGTGCGGCTGCTGGGGGATGTGCTGGTGTTGGTTGAGTCGCCGTCGAATCTGGTGACGGCGGTGTCGGTGCGGGATGGGTCGATCCTGTGGCGTCGGGTGGTGGGGACGGCGCAGGACAAGTTGTTCGCGCCGGTGCGGTCGGGGGACCGGTTGCTGATTAATACGGAGCGGTTGTTGTTTAGTCTGGAGGTTGAGACGGGGAAGGTGGTGCGTGGTGATGAGTTGGAGTCGCTGGTGGCGGGTGGGCCGGCGGTGATTGGGGATTTCGCGGTGTTTGGCGGGACGAATGAGCGGGTGTTCGCGCACGATGTGAAGGCGGGGTACTCGAAGTGGTCATATAAGATGACGGGGCGTTTTTTCAGCCAGCCTGTGGTTTCGGGGTCGGATGTTTTCGCGGCGGATGGTGCGGGGGTTTATGCGTTGTTCCGTGGTTATACGGGTGAGGTGTTGTGGCGTGGGCGGACGTTCGCGCGCGTGTCGGCACAGCCTGTGTTGACGGCGTTGAATGTTTATCTGCCGAGTCAGGATCACTCGTTGTATGTGTTGAATCGGGCGACGGGTCAGGACCGTTGGATATTTCGAGCGACGGAGCCGTTGTTGGATGACCCGGTGCTGATTGGGAACACGGTGTTTTTGACTTTGGCGGGTCGGGGTTTGGTGGCGTTGGATGGTCGGTCGGGTGAGGAGGTCTGGGCGATCAAGCAGCCGTTGCGTGTGGTGACGCAGGCGGGGTCGGCGTTGGTGCTGCGGGAGACGGGGAGTTTGCGTGTGGTTGATGCGGAGACGGGGGATTTGTTGGAGAGTGTGCCGGTGGCACCGCTTGAGGCGGTGGAGGCGGCGGAGGATGGGGGGTTGTTGCTGGTCACTAAGCGGGGGCGGGTGTTGCGGATCGATCCGGTGCGGTAGGCGGGGAGTGTTGGTTGGGTGGCGGCACTGCTTGCTAGCAAGCAGTGGCACCCGAGGGGGGGGTGGTTGGGCACTGCTTGCGAGCAAGCAGTGGTGCCCGAGGGGGGTAAGGTTGAGGGGGAGTGATTTTGAACCCCTTACTTACGTGCGGGGCTCGTTGCGGAGGTGGGTTGCGGGGGGGGTGGGGGTTGTGGGGGTGGGTTGGGGGGGTGGTTTGTTAGTAGTTTGGCAAGCGATGCGGCGGCCTGTGTGAGTGGTTTGGAATTGAATCGGTCGGGGGCCGGCTGCGATGATCCACCTGGTGATCCACCCATCCAACCTGTAGGACTGTCGATGAGCGATCGTGTCACTGTTCGTACCGCGTTGATCTCTGTTAGCGATAAGACTGATCTGATCCCGTTCGCGCGGCGATTGGTTGGTTTGGGTGTGCGGTTGATCTCTACGGGGGGGACGGCGCGTGCGCTGAAGGAGGCGGGGATCGCGTCGGACCCGGTGGAGTCGGTGACGGGTTTCCCGGAGATGATGGGCGGGCGTGTGAAGACGCTGCACCCGAAGATCCACGGGGGGTTGCTGGCGGTGCGCGATGATGCTGAGCACGTGGCGGCGATGGCGGAGCACGGGATCGTGGCGATCGATCTGGTGTGTGTGAATCTTTATCCGTTTGAGAAGACGGTGGCGGGTGGGGGGCGGGGGGATGAGGCGATCGAGCAGATCGATATCGGTGGGCCGAGCATGATCCGCAGCGCGGCGAAGAACCACCGTGATGTGGCGGTGGTGACGTCGAGCGATCAGTACGACGAGGTGAGCAGCGAGTTGGAATCGATGGAGGGTGCGACGTCGATGGCGTTGCGGTCGCGGCTGGCGGGTGCGGCGTTCGCGCGTACGGCGGGTTATGACACGGCGATCGCGGCGTGGATGGGCGGGCAGCAATCGGGGGGCGGGTCGTTTCCTGATCCTTTGGTGATGCGGTATGAGCGGCTAAGTGAGTTGCGGTATGGGGAGAACCCGCATCAGGCGGCGGCGTTGTATGGGGCGGTTGGTGGTGGTGCGGTTGGCGGTGCGGGGAGTGGAGCGGGGAGAGGTGCGGGTGGGGTTGCGCGGGCGAAGCAGTTGCACGGGAAGGGTCTGAGTTACAACAATTTGATGGATGCGGATGCGGCGTTGGCGTTGGTGTGTGAGTTTGAGCAGGCTGCGGCGGCGGTGATTAAGCACACGAATCCGTGCGGGTGTGCGATCGGTGCGGATGCGGCGGAGGCGTTTGAGAAGGCGTACAGCGGTGATCCGTTGGCGGCGTTTGGTGGGATTTTGGCGTTGAACCGTGCGGTGTCGGCGGGGTGTGCGTCGGCGATTACGGCGCCGGGTTTGGGTGGTCAGAAGAAGTTTCTGGAGGTGATTTTGGCGCCGTCGTTTGAGGAGGAGGCGTTGGTGTTGTTGCGGGAGCATTGGAAGAACGTGCGGCTGATGGCGGTGGGGGAGTTGGCGGGGGCGGGTGTTGGGTCGAGTGTTGGAGTGGGTGTTGGGTCGAGTACCCGCGTTGATTTGCGGAGCATCGTCGGGGGGGTGCTGGCTCAGGAAAGCGACATGGCCGATATGAGTAGTGCGGGTTGGAAGTATGCGGCGGGTCCGGAGCTGAAGGACCCGACGCGTGCGACGCTGGAGCTGGCGTGGTGCGCGGTGAAGCACGCGAAGTCGAACGCGATTGTGATCGCGAATGATGGGGCGGTGGTTGGTGTGGGGGCGGGTCAGATGGACCGAGTGGAGTCGTGCAAGATTGCGATCGCGAAGGCGAACGCGCGGGGGCAGCGTCGGAGTGAGGGGGCGGTGGCGGCGTCGGATGCGTTTTTCCCGTTTCGTGACGGGCCTGATGCGTTGATCGCGGCGGGTGTGGGGGCGATCGTGCAGCCTGGGGGGTCGGTGCGGGATGACCAGACGATCGAGGCGTGCCGTGAGGCGTCGGTGACGCTGATGTTCACGGGGCGTCGGCATTTTAGGCATTGAGCGGATCGGGTTGCTGGGCGGACACTGCTTGCAAGCAAGCAGTGGCACCCGGAGGGGTATTCTTGACAGGGGAGGTAAGCGGAACGGCCTCCCTTACGGTCGGGGTTCGTTGTGGGCGCTGGGACCGGGGCGCGGACTGAGACACGACAGGTTTGAGCACACTATTAATTATTGGCGGTGGGGTGGCGTTGATCCTTTTCGGGGTGCGCTATCTTCGTAAGGGTCTGGACCGTTTGTTCGGTACGGTGCTGGGTGATTTGATGCAGCGCATCACGGCGAGCCGGGTGCGGGCGTTTTTGTCGGGGATCGCGTTGTCGATCGCGGCGCCGTCGAGCACGACGGTGTCGATGCTGGCGGTGCAGACGGTGCAGGCGGGTCATATGAATGCGCGTCAGGCGCTGGCGTTGATGATCGGTGCGGACATCGGTCTGACGGTGATGGTGCTGCTGATCTCGATGGAGGTTGATCAGGTGGCGCCGGTGCTGGTGCTGTTTGGTGTGTTGTTGTTTCAGTTCACCAGCGCGAGCCGGTCGCGCGGGACGGGGCAGGTGGTGCTGAGTCTCGGATTTATTTTTATGGGGATCGCGACGATCAAGTCGGCGTCGGCGGCGGTGGCGGGCAACGCGGACATGATGCAGTTGATCCATATCGTCGAGGGGTACCCGATGGCGCTGGCGGTGGCGGCGGCGATCGGTGCGACGGTGATGCAGTCGAGCACGGCGACGATCGGGCTGGTGATCGGGCTGGGGGCGGTGGGGGCGGTGCGGCTGCCGGCGGCGCTGGCGGTGGTGGCGGGTGCGAACGTGGGGATCGGTGTGACGACGCTGCTGGTGGGTTGGTCGCGTGTGGAGTCGCGGCGGTTGGCGGTGGGGAACCTGATATTGAAGGTGGCGGTGGCGTCATTGACGGTGGTGGCGATCCCGTGGTTGGTGGCGGTGATCGAGTGGGTGCCGGGGCGGTTCGAGTACCGGGTGGCGGGGGCGCACACGGGGTTCAATGTGGTGTTGGCGTTGGTGGGGTTGCCGCTGGTGAATCCGATCTGCGACGCGGTGGCGTATTTGATTCCGCGGCCTGTGGATCGGGGGCGGGCGCGGTTTGGGCCGCGGTATATTGATAGCGGGTCGGCGACGGATAGTTTGTCGCTGGCGCTTGGTCAGTCTAAGCGGGAGATCCTGCACGCGGCGGAGATTGTGCGGGGGATGCTGGGGGATCTTTGGAAGGCGATGAAGACGGATGATGCGCGGATGGTGAATGATGTGAGCGAGCGGGATGATGAGGTTGATTTGTTGGATCGGGAGATCAAGCATTATCTGACGCGGCAGATTGATTTTCAGCTTGATCAATCGGACGCGGGCGAGCAGATGTTGCAGCTACGGTATCTGAGCGAGATGGAGACGATCGGGGACATTATTGACAAGAATCTTTGTGAGCTGGTGCTGAAGAAGATCAAGCTGGAGACGGACTTTTCGGCGGAGGGGTGGCGGGAGCTGGATGATTTTTACGGGCGGGTGGTTGAGAATATGTTGATCGCGGGGACGGCGTTCACGACGCGGGACCGGTTGTTGGCGAATCAGTTGATGCGCCATAAGGAGCGGTTGAATCAGGAGGAGCGGGAGCTGCGGGATCGGCATTTTGCGCGGCTGAACGCGGGGCTGAATGAGAGCATGGAGACGAGTGCGATTCACCTGGATTTGCTAACGCACTTGAAGCGGATTAATAGTTGTGTGTCGCACGTGGCGTATGCGATTCTGGAGGATGGGAAGCACGATGGTGGGGGGTAGGGGCGCGGTGGTTGGGGGCGGGTTGGGGGCGGGTTGGGGGTTGGTTGGGGGGGTGGGGTGGTGAGGTGTTATCGGGCACCGTGGTTGTTCTGATCGCGGGGTATAGGCCATCAAGTGGGCTGAATAATCGGACGATGACCCCTGTAACGGTTGTAACGGCTGGGCGGTTCCCGCGTGGGGACGGCTGGGCTGTTTGAGCAGGAGTGTTGCGTTGTCGTCGTCTGTTTCCGTATCGGGGGTTGCGGCCGCGCGGCCTGTGCAGCGTGAGTTGCCTGCACGGGGCGCCGCGGGCGTGACGGTGATCGAGCCGCGTCGCGGTTGGCGGTCGCTGGGTCTGGCGAAGCTGTGGCGACACCGTGACCTGCTGTATTTTCTGGCGGTGCGGGATATTCAGGTGCGGTACAAGCAGACAGCGTTGGGTGCGATCTGGGCGGTGCTGCAGCCGTTCGTGATGATGGTGGTGCTGAGTGTGTTTTTCGGTCGTGTGTTCGACATGAGCGAGAAGACGGCGGTGCCGTATCCGATTTTTGTTTATGCGGGGTTGCTGCCGTGGATGTTTTTCGCGGCGGCGGTGAGTGCGTCGACGAATAGTTTGATCACGAACGCGAATATGTTGCGGAAGGTTTACTTCCCGCGGTTGACGGTGCCGGTGGCGGCGGTGGGTGCGCCGCTGTTGGATTATGCGGTGTCGTTTTCGGTGTTGCTGGGGTTGATGGGTTGGTACGGGTTCGCGCCGACGGGTCAGATGATTCTGATGCCGTTGTGTGTTCTGATCACGATCGTGGCGGCGTTGGGTGTGGGGATATTGTTGTCGGGGTTGACGGTGAGTTACCGGGATTTTCGGTATGTGGTGCCGTTTATGATTCAGGTTTGGTTTTTTGTGACGCCGGTGATCTGGCCTGTGAGTGTGGTGGCGGAGAAGTATCACTGGTTGCTGGCGTTGAATCCGATGGGGGGGACGATCGAGGCGTTTCGTGCGTCGATCCTCGGGAATGCGGTTGATTACGGGGGGTTGGCGGTGTCGGGAGGGATCTCGGTGGCGTTTCTGGTGGGTGGGTTGGTCTACTTCGCGCGTGTTGAGCGGCGGTTCGCGGATGTGGTTTAGCGGGGTGTGGATTGGCGGTATGTGAGTGCGCGGTATGAGTGAGCCGATTATTCAGGTTCGATCGTTGGGTAAGCGGTACCGGCTGGGTACTTCGGCGCGGTTGGACCGGACGATCCCGGAGATGATCGAGCAGACGGTGCGCGGGGGTGTGCGGTCGGTGGTTCGGGGATTGGGGGGGCGGGCCGGGCGCGGGCGCGCGGGCAGTGGTGGGCGCGGTCGGGGCAAGCGTGAGCAGCGGGGCGGTGGGGAGCGGGGGGGTCGGTCGTTGTGGGCGTTGCGGGGTGTGGACCTGGATGTGCAGCGTGGTGAGGTGGTCGGGATCATCGGGCGTAACGGTGCGGGCAAGTCGACGCTGCTGAAGATTTTGTCGCAGATCACGGACCCGAGCGAGGGGCGGGCGGTGATCCGCGGGCGCGTGGCGAGCCTGCTGGAGGTTGGGACGGGGTTTCACCCGGAGCTGACGGGGCGCGAGAATATTTTTCTTAACGGTGCGATCCTGGGGATGACGCGGCGGGAGATTACGGGCAAGTTTGATGAGATTGTGGATTTTAGCGGGGTGGAGCGGTTTTTGGATACGCCGTTGAAAAGGTACTCGACGGGGATGGCGGTGCGGCTGGCGTTCGCGGTGGCGGCGCACCTGGAGCCGGAGGTATTGATTATTGATGAGGTGCTGGCGGTGGGGGACGCGGCGTTTCAGAGTAAGTGCATCGGGAAGATGAAGGAGGTGGCGGGGGACCAGGGGCGGACGGTGCTGTTTGTGAGTCACAATATGGACAGCATCATGCATCTGTCGGATCGGGTGATGGTGCTGGATGGCGGGCGGACCAGTGGGTGCATGCCGGTGGAGGACGCGATCCATGCGTATTTTGAGTCGTTTACCGAGCGCGGGGATGTGCCGCTGATTGAGTTGCCGCGGAAGGTGCTGGCGGATCGTGCGGCGACGTTTTCGGGGTTGACGGTGACGGGTGAGGGCGGGCAGGCGAACCTCGTCGCGTGCGGGCGCGGGATGCGCGTGGATGTGGACATGGTGAATGTTGAGGGTGTGACGGCGGGTCAGTGCGGGGTGATTATTACGAACGAGCAGGGGCACCGGGTGGTGGTTTTTCAGAGCCGGTTTCATTCGGACCTGGTGCTGGAGAAGCTGGGGGCGAAGACGCGGGTGACGTGTGAGGTTCCGTCGCTGTCGCTGGTGCCGGGGACGTATCACATCGATTTGAATCTGGTGGAACAGGGGCGGATGGTGGAGTATGTGGAGCGTGCGGGGACGTTCAAGGTGGTGTTCGCGGATGTGTTGGGGACGGGGCGGCTGCCGAACAGCCAACAGGGGCATTTCGTGATTCCCTGTGAGTGGCGGGTGGCGGCGTAGGGGTATTGGGTTGGTGGGGGGTTCGACAGAGATACGCGGAGTTGTTGTTGGTGGTGGGCTGGTCTGGGGCACGCTGCGCTTAGGCCCCGGCACCCGGCGTAGGGGTATCACGTCGGAGTGGTGGGTTTCGCTACGCTCAACCCACCCTACGGGGTCGCCGTTCTACACGCTGGTTTTGTTGTCGAGGAAGCGTTCGACGAAGTGGGTGTCTACGTCGGCTTTGACGAAGTGGCTGTTGCGCAGGAGGCGGGCGTGGAGGGGGATGGTGGTTTTGATGGGGGCGATTTCGAATTCGGTGAGGGCGCGGCTTGCGGTGGCGATGGCGGCGTCGCGGGTGTCGCGGTGGACGATGAGTTTGGCGATCATGGAGTCGTAGTTGGGCGGGACGCGGTAGCCCTGGTAGCAGTGGGTGTCGATGCGTACGCCGGGGCCGCCGGGTGGGATGAAGCTGTCGATGAGGCCGGGGTTGGGCGCGAAGTCGCGGTCGGGGTCTTCGGCGTTGATGCGGAGCTCGATGGCGTGGCCTGTGGGTTTGATCTGTCGCTGGGTGAGGCCGAGTTTTTCGCCGGCGGCGATGCGGATCTGTGCTTTGACGATGTCGATGCCGGTGAGCATCTCGGTGACGGGGTGCTCGACCTGGACGCGGGTGTTGACTTCCATGAGGTAGAAGTTTTGTTTGGCGGGGTCGAGGAGGAACTCGACGGTGCCGGCGGAGTAGTAGTTGGCGGCTTTGCAGAGGCGGACGGCGGCTTTGCAGAGGTCTTCGCGTCGGGCGGGTTCGATGGCGGGGCAGGGTGCTTCTTCGATGAGTTTCTGGTGGCGTCGCTGTAGTGTGCAGTCGCGTTCGTAGAGGTGGACGATGGTGCCGTGTTGGTCGCCGAGGATCTGGACCTCGACGTGTCGTGCTTTTTCGACGAATTTTTCGAGGTAGACGGTGCCGTCTCCGAAGGCGGCGTTGGCTTCGGCTTTGGCTTGTTTGATTCCGGATCGGAGCGAGATTTCGTTGTGTGCGATTCGCATGCCTCGGCCGCCGCCGCCGGCGGCGGCTTTGACCATGACGGGGTATCCGATGTCGCGTGCGACTTTGACGGCTTGGTCTTCGTCTTCGAGAGCGCCTTTGGAGCCGGGCGCGGTGGGGACTTTGTGTTTGGCGGCGAGTTTTTTGCACTTGACCTTGTCGCCGAGGGTTGTCATGGAATCGACGCTGGGTCCGATGAACTCGACGTTGCAGGAACGGCAGACCTCGGCGAAGTGTGCGTTTTCGGCGAGGAAACCGTATCCGGGGTGGATGGCGTCGACGTTGGCGATTTCGGCGGCGCTGATGATGCGCGGGATGTTGAGGTAGGACTCGGCGGGGGGCGGGTCGCCGATGCAGATGGCTTGGTCGGCGAGCTGGACGTGTCGGGAGTCGCGGTCGGCGGTGGAGTAGACGGCGACGGTTTCGATGCCCATTTCGTGTGCGGCGCGGATGATCCGCACGGCGACTTCACCACGGTTCGCGATCAGGATGCGTGAGAACATAGGTTGCTCGGTGGTATCGGCGCGTGGGGGGTCGTGTTATGGGTTGGGTCGGACGAGGAACAGGGGTTGTCCGAACTCGACGGCTTGGCCTGCTTCGACGAGTACTTTTTCGATGGTGCCGTTGGTTTCTGCTTTGATCTCGTTGAAGACTTTCATGGCTTCGATGATGCAGACGAGTGTTTCGGGGTCGACGGGGTCGCCGCGTGTGACGAAGGGTTTGGCGTCGGGGCTTGCGGCGGAGTAGTAGGTGCCGACCATGGGGCTGGTGATGGTGAGGAGGCCTTGCTCTTCGGGGGTTGGGCCGGGTGCGGGTGCGGGTGCGTCGGTGGGTTGAGCGGGTGCGGCGGGGTTGGGTGCGGGCGGGGCGTGGGTGGGTGCGGCGACGTACTGGACGTTCTGTGAGGCGAGGCCGCGCTTGAGTGTGACGCGTTCGTTGTCGCCTTCGAGGTCGAGCTCGGTGAGGTCGTTGGAGACCATGAGCTTGACCAGCTCGCGGATCTTTTTGATATCGATCATGGGGTTGTCCTGAGGCGTTTGGTCGGGCTTGGTGTCGGGCGTTATGGCGTCGGGCGCTGTGGTGTCGGTTGTGCGGTTGTGCCCGGTGAACGCGATTGATTTTGAGCCTAGATGATCGCGGATTCGAGGTCGGTGGGCAAGCCGCTCAGGACGCGTTTGCCGGTTTGGGTGACCAGGACGTCGTCTTCGATGCGGACGCCGCCTGTGCCGGGGAGGTAGATGCCGGGTTCGACGGTGACGACGTGGCCTGGGAGGAGTGTGGCGGTGGAGCGTTCGGAGAGGACGGGTTGTTCGTGGATGTCGAGGCCGATGCCGTGGCCTAGCGCGTGGCCGAAGTTTTTGGCGAAGCCGGCGCGGTCGATGACGGTTCGGGCGGCGGCGTCGATGTGGGCGAGTGGGACGCCGGGTGCGATGGCGTCGATGGCGGCGAGTTGGGCGTCGCGGACGATCTGGTAGATGTGCTTGATGCGTGGTGTGAATCGGCGTAGCGCGATGACGCGGGAGAGGTCGGAGCAGTAGCCGTTGTAGCGTGCGCCCCAGTCGATGAGGAGTGTGCTGTTGGCGCGGACTTTTTTGCGTCCGGGGACGGCGTGGGGGAGGCTGGCGTTGGCGTCGACGGCGACGATGGTGGGGAAGCTGGGGCCGTCGGCGCCGAGTAATCGCATCTGGTATTCGAGTTGAGCGGCGATTTGTTGTTCGGTTTGGCCTGGGGCGATGGTGGCGAGTGTGTTGGTGAAGGCTTGTTGCTGGATGCGGAGTGCTTTGCGGATGGCGGCGACTTCGGCGGGGTCTTTGATGGCGCGTTGTTGGAGCAGGCCGTCGTCGACGGGGACGAGGTTGCGGGCGCCGAGCGCGGCGGCGAGAGCTTTGCGCTGTGCGAGTGTGGTGTGGGCGGATTGGATGGCGAGGCGTTTGGCGTGGGTGCGTTGGAGGAGTTGTTTGAGGGCGTCGGGGAGTGAGCGTTTGCGGATGATGACGGCGGCGGCGGGGGCTTCGCGGGTGATTTGTTCGTGGAAGCGGAAGTCGCTGAGGATGGTGGGTTTGTTGGTGGTGCGGCGGATGAGGGTCCAGCTATCTTCGCCGGAGAAGCCGGTGAGGTAGCGGGTGTCGTTGGGTGTGGTGATGAGCAGTGCGTCGGCGTTGAATGTGGCGAGGCGTTGGCGCAGTTGTTGGATGCGGTTGCGCAAACTGTGGGGTTGATTCTTGTTGCGTGCGGGGGTTGTTTTCATTGGGTTTGGCGGAGCACTGCTTGCAAGCAAGCAGTGGCACCCTGTGGGGGCGGTTGGTGGGTTGTTCGACACTGACAAGCGGACTTGTCAGTTGCACCCGAGCGTTTTGGGAGCAGTGGCGGGCAGGCCGCCAGTGGCACGGCCTGCAGTTCGTGTTGAGTCTAGTACTTTTCGTCGGGGTCGAAGGCGCGGTCTTCTATGAAGGAGAGTTGGCCTGTGGGGGTGAGTTGGCGGTAGAAGCAGGTCTGGTAGCCGGCGTGGCAGCAGGGTCCGAGGGATTTGCATCGCATGAGGACGGTGTCCTGGTCGCAGTCGACACGGATGTCGACGATTTGCTGGAAGTGGCCTGTGCTTTCGCCCTTGGTCCAGAGGCGTTTTCGTGAGCGTGCGAAGAAAGTTGCTTTGCGTGTTTCGAGTGAGATTTTGAGGGCCTCGGCGTTCTGCCAGCCCATCATGAGGATCTGTCCGGTGTCGATGTCCTGGACGATGGCGGGGACGAGGCCCTGGTCGTTGAACTTGATGTCGAGTGTTTCGGTGGTTTCGCGTTCGGTGTTCAACATCTTTCCCTCGTTGCGGCTTGGCGTGTTTTGAACGGTTGCGCTAAGCGGGGTCGTGTGGTCCGGGTTGTTTGAAGGCGAGTTGACGCGAAGGTGGGCGGCCTGGGGTTTGGCTGTGTCGTCGCGTCGGGTTGTCGGCGGTCGTCGATTAATCGCGGTGGTTACATTTCGATCTGTAGTCCGGCGAGTCCGGTGGCGAGGTCAGTGGTGAACTCGAAGACTTTGTCGAGTCCGGTGGTGAGGAAGACGGCCCAGACGCTGTCGGAGGGTCCGGCGAGTACGAGGCGAGCGTCGTGGTCGACGGCGTACTTTCGCAGGCGGAGCATCTGTGAGAGGTTGGTGCTGTTTAGCTGAGTGACGGCGGAGAGGTCGAGTATGAGGCTGGGCTCGGGGTGTGCGGACTCGGCGCGATCTTTGAGCTGGGTGAGGTCTTCGGAGAGTGCGGGTTCGTTGTTTAGCTGTGCGATCCAGATCCTGTCGGACCATTCTTGTATTGCCATGGGGTGCGGCCTCCGGTGCGGGCGCTTGGTTGTCGGTTAGGTGGTTGCGTCGGTTGTGTCGTCGGATGCGGATTCGGTTGTGTCTGGGGCGGTGTCGTTTGGTGTGTCGTCTTCGTCTTCTTCGATTCGGGCGACGCCTGCGAGGGTGTCAGTTTTGTTGAGGTTGATGACACGGACACCTTGTGCGCCGCGGCCAGTCTGGCGGATGGTGTCGGTGTCGATGCGGACAATCATACCACCGGTGGAGATGAGCATCAGGCCGTCGCCGGGGCTGACGGCGAGCAGACCGATGACGTGGCCGTTGCGTTGGTTTGCGGCGATGTCGCGTCGTCCTTTGCCGCCGCGGTTCTGTGCGCGTGCGGTGCCGTCCTCCGATTGGACGAGGTATTCGGAGAGGGGTGTGCGTTTGCCGTAGCCGTTGGCGGTGACGGTGAGGAGGTTTTGCGGGTTGTCCTGATCGATGCGTACGAGTCCGACGACGTGGTCGTCTTTGGCGAGTGAGATTCCTTTGACGCCGCTGGCGTTGCGTCCCATGGCGCGTGCGCCGTCTTCGTGGAAGCGTATGGCCATGCCTTTTTGTGTGCCGAGGAGTATGTGGTCGTCGCCGCTGGTCCAGGTGACGCCGATGAGTGAGTCGTCTTCGCGGAGGTTGATGGCGATGATGCCGCTGCGGTTGACGTTGCGGTATTCCCTGAGCGAGGTTCGTTTGACGATGCCGTTTTCGGTGGCGAAGAGGAGGAAGTTTTCTTGTTTTTCGAAGTCGGTGATAGGCATGAATTCGCGTACGGATTCTCCGTCGCGGAGGTCGAGGAGGTTGACGATGGCGCGGCCTCGGCTGGTGCGTGAGGCTTCGGGGATTTCGTAGACTTTGATTTTGTAGACGCGGCCTGTGTTGGTGAAGCAGAGCAGGTCGTCGTGAGTTGAGGCGACGAAGACTTGTTGTGTGAAGTCGTCTTCTTTGGCGGCGGCGCCGATGACGCCGCGTCCGCCACGGCCTTGGGTTCGGTATTGTTCGACGGGGAGTCGTTTGACGTATCCGGCGTGGGTGATGGTGACGGCGACCTGCTCGACGGTGGTGAGGTCGCCGATGTCGAAGTCGCCTGCTTCTTCGGTGATTTCCGTGCGTCGTGGGTCTGCGAATCGTGCTTTGAGCTCGATCATGTCCGCGCGGATCATGTCGAGGACGATTTGTTCGCCGGCGAGGATGGCTTCGTACTCTTCGATCTGGCTGAGGAGTTTGGCGTATTCGTTGACGAGTTTTTCGATTTCGAGGCCGACGAGCTGGATGAGTTGGAGGCGGCCGATGGCCTCTGCCTGGATGCGTGTGAGGCGTGCGGCGTTGGTGGCGGATTGTTTGAGGAAGCGGTCGGGGATCTTGGGGGCGTAGGGGTGGTCGGGGGGGATCTGGAACCCGCGGGCGAGGAGTTTTTCGATGGCTTGTTCGCGTGTGGTGGATGATCGGATGAGTCGGATGACTTCGTCGAGGTCGCAGACGGCGTAGATGAGTCCCTCGATGCGGTGGGCTTCTTGCTGTGCCTGTCGGAGTCGGTATGCGGTGCGTCGTCGGATGACCTCGATGCGGTGCTCGATGAAGATTTCGATGAGAGCTTTGAGTCCGAGGGTGCGTGGTTGGCCTTTGACGAGGGCGATGTTGATGATGCTGAAGGTCGATTGCAGGGGTGTCATGCGGTAGAGCTGGTTTTCGACGGTGGCGGGGTCGGCTCCGCGTTTGAGTTCGATGACGAGGCGCATGCCGCGGCGGTTGGATGATTCGTCGACGATGTTGGCGATGTCGGTGAGTCGGTCGTGCTTGCGCGCTTCGACCATTTTGTCGACGATGCCGGCGTTTTTGGTGACCTGGTAGGGGATCTCTGTGACGATGAGGAGGTTTCGGCCTGTGCGGGATTGTTCGTGGAGGATTTTGCCGCGGACGGTGACTTTGCCGCGGCCTGTCGCGTAGGCTTGCGCGATTCCGCGTCGGCCACAGATCATGCCGCCGGTGGGGAAGTCGGGTCCGGGGACGATTTGTATGAGTTCGGCGAGCGTGAGTTCGGGGTTGTCGAGCACGGCGACGACGGCGTCGCAGATTTCGGCGAGGTTGTGGGGAGGCATGGAGCATGCCATGCCGACGGCGATGCCGGTGGAGCCGTTGACGAGTAGGTTGGGGAAGCGTGCGGGGAGGACTCTTGGCTCTTCGACGCTTTCATCGAAGTTGGGTTGCCAGTCGACGGTGTCGAGCTTGAGGTCGTCGAGCATGGCGACGGCGTGTGGGTGTAGGCGTGCTTCGGTGTACCGCATGGCGGCGGGTGGGTCGGGGTCGATGGAGCCGAAGTTGCCTTGCTTGTCGATGAGGAGTCCGCGTGTTTTCCAGTCTTGTGCGAGGTTGACGAGTGTGGGGTAGATCGCGCCGTCGCCGTGTGGGTGGTACTTTTTCATGGTCTCGCCGACGATGCCGGCGCACTTGGAGTGCTTGCGGCCTGGCGAGAGGTTGAGGTCGTTCATGGCGACGAGGATGCGTCGTTGAGAGGGTTTGAGGCCGTCGCGCGCGTCGGGGAGTGCGCGGTCGACGATGGTGCTCATGGCGTAGGTGAGGTAGCTGTCGGCGAGCTCGCGTTCGATGGCGAGGTCGATGGTGCGAGTGCCGCCGCCGGAGGTTGGCGCGGAGCCGTCGTCGGGGAGATCGGCGGTGTATTGGGTGTCGTCTGTGGTGTCAGCCATGGGGGGTTTGGGCCTGTGTGTTGTGTGGGGGCGAAGGTGTTATCGCCGTTGTGTCAGCGGGGTCTATGAATCCTGTTATTGTACCGATTGGCGGGGTTTGATGCGTGGTTGCGGGGGCGGGAATTGGGGGGTTGGCGGGGGGTGTGGGGCGGGTGTGGGGGCATAAAAACTATACGGTGCTGGGGTTCGGGGGGTTTGGCGGGGTGGGGGAAATTTGTGGGTGGGTTGGCGGGAAAAATGGGTGGTGGCGGGGCGGGAAACTTGAGGAAAAGGTGATATGGAAGCAGGGATTGTCGGGCTGCCGAATGTTGGGAAGAGCACGCTGTTTAATGCGCTGACGGCGGCGGAGATACCGAGTGAGAATTATCCGTTTTGCACGATCGAGCCGAACGTGGGTGTGGTGGAGGTGCCGGATGGTCGGCTGGCGCGGATCGAGGCGCATATCCCGACGCAGAAGGTGATCCCGGCGGCGTTGCGGCTGGTGGATATCGCGGGGTTGGTGCGCGGGGCGAGTCAGGGTGAGGGGTTGGGCAACAAGTTTTTGTCGCATATCCGCAATGTGGATGCGATCGTGCATGTGGTGCGGTGTTTTGAGGATGACCAGGTGACGCATGTGGATGGGCGGCCTGATCCGATTCGTGATCTTGAGACGATCGAGATGGAGTTGATGCTGGCGGATTTGCAGTCGGTCGAAGGGTCGATGGATAAGGCTCGGCGGACGGCGCGGACGGGGGATAAGGATGCGAAGGCGCGGGTGGAGTTGTTGGAGCAGTGTCAAGCGTTGCTTGCAGATGGGAAGCCGGTTCGCGGGTTGGTGGTGGATGATCCGGATGCGGTGAAGGCGCTGAAGGATTTGTCGATGTTGTCGGCGAAGCGGGTGCTGTATGTGGCGAATGTGGATGAGTCGGACTTGCTGGGGGAGGGTGCGGCGGCGATGCGGCTGCGCGAGCGGGCGGCGAGTGAGGGGGGGGTGGTGGTGCCGGTGTGTGCGAAGATTGAGAGTGAGTTGATCGAGCTGGACGGTGCGGATCGGGCGGAGATGCTGGAGAGTTTGGGGTTGGTGGAGCCGGCGTTGGCGGCGCTGGCGCGTGGGGCGTATGAGTTGTTGGATTTGCAGAGTTACTTCACGGCGGGGCCGAAGGAGATCCGGGCGTGGACGATCCCGGTGGGGGCGACGGGGCCGCAGGCGGCGGGTGTGATCCATACGGATTTTGAGCGCGGGTTTATCCGTGCGGAGGTTTATTCGGTGGGGGATTTAGAAGAACACAAGACGGAGGCGGCGATCCGTGCGGCGGGGAAGATGCGGGTTGAGGGTAAGGGGTATGTGGTGCGGGATGGGGATGTTTGTCACTTTTTGTTTAATGTTTGAGGTGGGGTGACAGTGGGGCAGGGGGATTGGGTATGGTGGGTTTCGCTTTGCTCAACCCACCCTACGGGGTTTGTTCGGTGCGCCTGTGAGGTGGGAACACTGCTTGCGAGCAAGCAGTGGCACCCGAGCGGGTTATTGTTTGGCGGCTTCTGCTTCGGCTTCGCCGAGTAGTTGTGCGACGAGTCGGGACTCTCCGACGGTGGTTTGGATCTGGCCTGGGAGTTCGGCGCCGGCGTCTTCGGCGAGTGCGGCGGCGTCCTGTAGGTCTTCCTCGCGGGTGGGTGCTTCCTGGACGGGGGGTTCGGAGAGTTTGTCGACGCGGAGGTTGGTGTAGTCCTTGAAGCCTGTGCCGACGGGGATGAGGTGGCCGAGCAGGACGTTTTCCTTGAGGCCGACGAGAGTGTCGGAGCGGCCTGCGAGTGCTGCTTCGGTGAGGACCTTGGTGGTTTCCTGGAAGGAGGCACCGGAGAGGAAGGACTCGCTTTGTAGGCTGGCTTTGGTGATGCCGAGCAGGAGTGTGGTTGCGGTGGCGGGCTTGGGCCGGCTGGTTTTGGCGGGTGTTGCGCCGTCGGCGTTGGCTTTGGCGTTGGCCTCGGCGATTTCGGCTTTGGTGAGCAGTGCGGCGGTGGGCAGGCCGGTGTCGCCGGGGTCGGAGATGCGTGCGGAGAGTGCGACCAGCTCGTTGGAGGCGCGGAATCGGAATTTGTCGACGACTTCGTTGGGTAGGAGGCCGGAGTCGCCGGGGCTTTCGATGCGGAGTTTTCGGAGCATCTGTGCGACGATGAGCTCGACGTGTTTGTCGTTGATGGGTACGCCCTGTGCGCGGTAGACGTTTTGCACCTCGGCGAGGAGGTAGTTGAAGAGTGCTTCCTCGCCCTTGATGCGGAGGATGTCGTGGGGGACAAGCGGGCCGTCGATGAGCGGGTCGCCTGCGGTGACGAAGTCTCCGGTGTGGACGAGCAGGTGGCGGTCCTGTGGGACGTGCTGGTCGACTTCGAGGCCGGACTCGGAGCGGACGATGATGGTCATTTTTCCGCGACGCTTGTCGCTGCGTAGCTCGACGGTGCCGGAGATTTCAGCCATGACGGCTGCTTCTTTGGGCTTTCGAGCCTCGAAGATTTCGGTGACGCGTGGGAGGCCGCCGACGATGTCGCTGGAGCCGGAGACTTCCCGCGGTTGACGGGCGAGCATGTGGCCGGCTTCGATCTGTTGGCCTTCGGTGACTTCGATGCGGGCCTTGGCGGGTAGGTAGTGGAAGTCGAGGATCTTGCCGTCGGCGCCCTCGATGACGATGCGTGGGTGCATCTCGCCCTTGTGCTCGATGACGACGAGGCTTTGTGTGCGTGCCTCTTCGCCGGCGGCTGTTTTGCCCTTGGTGGGGTCGGCTTCGGGGCGTACGGTCTCGCCGACGACGATGTCCTCGAAGCGGACTTTGCCTTCTTTCTCGGCGAGGATGGGTGTACGGTGGGGGTCCCACTGTACGAGGATCTGGCCTTTCTTGACGGTGTCGCCGGGCTTGACTTTGAAGAATGATCCGTACTGGACTTTGTATTTTTCGAGTTCGCGGCCTTTGGCGTCGCGGATGAGGACTTCGCCGTTGCGCTTGAGTGCGACGAGGACGCTTTTGCCGTCTTCGTCTTCGACGGGGACTTCGTTGGCGTCGCGTAGTTCGATGGTTCCGGAGTGTTGTGCGCGGAAGTCGGTTTCGACAAGTGTGCGGTGGCCGATGCCGCCGGTGTGGAATGTCCGCATGGTGAGCTGTGTGCCGGGCTCACCGATGGACTGTGCGGCGATGATTCCGACGGCGAGTCCGGACTCGACCATCTTGCCGGTCGAGAGGTCGGTGCCGTAGCACATGGCGCAGATGCCCTGCTTGGATTCGCAGGTGAGCGGCGAGCGTACGACGACGCTGTCGACGCCGAGGGCTTCGATCTTGCGGGCGAGGTCGTCGGTGATGGATTGGTTTTCGTCGACGATGAGTTCGTCGGTGATGGGGTTGCGGATGGTTTCGCGGGCGGTGCGGCCGACGATGGACTCGCGCAGGGGGACGTCGATTTCTTCGCCTTTATAGGTTGCGCGTTTGGTGAGGCCTTGCTTGGTTTTGCAGTCGCGTTCGCTGACGAAGACGTTCTGTGCGACGTCGGCGAGTTTTCGTGTGAGGTATCCGGAGTCGGCGGTTTTGAGGGCGGTGTCGGCGAGGCCCTTGCGCGCACCGTGTGTGGAGCTGAAGTATTCGAGGACGCTCATGCCTTCGCGAGCGTTGGCGCGGATGGGTGTCTCGATGATTTCGCCGGAGGGCTTACTCATGAGGCCGCGCATGCCGGCGAGTTGCTGGATCTGGCTGACGTTGCCACGGGCGCCGGAGTCGCTCATGAGCCAGACGGGGTTGAGGTAGAGCTCGCCGGCTTCTTTGTCGACGGGTAGGGGGTCGCCCTGTTCGTCGCGGCGGTCTTTTTGTAGTTCGTTGAGGAGTTCTTTGGTGATCTCTTCGCGGCAGTGTGTCCAGAGGTCGAGCAACTGGTTGTAGCGTTCGCGTTCGGTGATGGCACCGGCGTGGTAGGCCTTCTCGACGCGGTCGACCTTTTTCTGGGTGGTGTCGATGATGGCTTCTTTGGAGAAGGGGATGCGCAGGTCTGTGATGCCGAATGAGAGACCGGCGACGGTGGACTGTCGGAAGCCGACTTCCTTCATGGCGTCGAGGAGGTCGATGGTGGCGGGACGGCCTTGGAATTCGTAGGTGTCGTCGATGACGCGTGCGCAGCCCTTTTTGCCGAGTGCGCAGTTGTAGAAGGGCATGCGGTCGCCGAGGACGTCGTTGAAGAGGATGCGGCCGATGGTGGTGACGACTTTGTTGCCTTCGGGGAAGGGTTTGGAGCGGCCTTTTTGTTCTTCGACGATGGCGGTGTATCGTCCTTGGGGCATGCGGACGGAGATTGGGTCGTGAATGCGGATGCGTCCCATTTCGTAGGCGAGGAGTGCCTCCATGGGGTCTTTGAATCGCTTGCAGAGTTTGGGGTCTTTGGGCGGTTCGGGCATCGTGGTGATGTAGTAGACGCCGAGGACGATGTCCTGTGAGGGTGAGATGATGGGGTTGCCGTTTGCGGGGCTGAAGATGTTGTGCGTGGAGAGCATGAGGATCTGCGCCTCTGCTTGCGCTTCGATTGAGAGTGGTAGGTGGACGGCCATCTGGTCGCCGTCGAAGTCGGCGTTGAATCCGGTGCAGACGAGTGGGTGAACGCGGATGGCGTTGCCCTCGACGAGGACGGGTTCGAAAGCCTGGATGCCCATGCGGTGGAGTGTCGGCGCGCGGTTGAGCAGTACGGGGTGCTGGTAGATGACTTCTTCGAGGATGTCCCAGACCTCGGGGTCGCGGCGCTCGATCATTTTTTTGGCGCTTTTGACGGTGTCGACGAGGCCGTGCTCTTTGAGTCGGCGGATGATGAACGGTTGGAAGAGTTCGAGTGCGATTTTTTTGGGCAGGCCGCACTGGTGTAGCTTGAGGTTGGGTCCGACGACGATGACGGATCGGGCGGAGTAGTCGACGCGCTTGCCGAGGAGGTTCTCGCGGAAGCGGCCTTGCTTGCCCTTGATCATGTCGGTGAGTGACTTGAGCGCGCGGCTGGAGGATCCGAGGACGGGTCGGCGGCAGCGGCCGTTGTCGAACAGAGCGTCGACGGACTGCTGGAGCATGCGTTTTTCGTTGCGGATGATGACCTCGGGGGCGTTGAGGTCGATGAGTTTTTTGAGTCGGTTGTTGCGGTTGATGATGCGGCGGTAGAGGTCGTTGAGGTCGCTGGTGGCGAAGTTGCCGCTTTCGAGCAGGACGAGCGGGCGCAGGTCGGGGGGGATGACGGGAACGACATCCATGACGATCCACTCGGGTCGGTTGCCGGAGTGTCGCAGGTGCTCGACGACGCGGAGGCGTTTGGAGATGTCCTTGACTTTTTGTTTGGAGCCGGTGGCGGCGAGGTCTTCGCGCAGTTGATCACTGAGGGCGCTGAGGTCGAGGCGGACGAGCAGTTCTTTGATGGCTTCGGCGCCCATGAGGGCGGTGAACTTGGAGCCGTATTGCTCGAGTGCCTGGCGGTATTCGTCTTCGGTGAGGACTTGGCGTTCGGTGAGGGGAGTGTCGCCGGGTTCGATGACGACGTAGTCCTGGAAGTAGATCACCTTTTCGAGGTTGGTGGTCTTCATGTCCAGGAGGTTGCCGAGGTGTGAGGGGATGGCTTTGAAGAACCAGATGTGTACGATGGGCGCAGCGAGGTTGATGTGGCCCATTCGCTTGCGTCGGACGCGTGAGTGTGTGACTTTGACACCGCAGCGGTCGCAGATGATTCCCTTGAACTTGGTGCCTTTGTACTTGCCGCAGGCGCACTCGTAGTCGCGCTCGGGTCCGAAGATTCGTTCGCAGAACAGCCCGTCTTTTTCTGGGCGGTATGTGCGGTAGTTGATGGTCTCTGGCTTGCGAACTTCGCCGAAGCTCCACGAGCGGATGTCGTTGGGGCTGGCGAGGTTGATCTTGACGGCACCGTAGTCGTTGACGCGGTCGTAGATGGGTTCTGCCATGGGTTTGAAGCCTCCGACTGAATCCAAAGGAAACAGCGTTCGGGTGATTGCGGTTTAGTGTGATCGCTGAGTTGAGGTCAGCGTGTTTTTCCGTGTTGCGAGTCGTTGCCGGTATTGCCGGGTGTTGTCTATTAAAGGATGCTGCCGCCGTCGAGGTGTGCTTTCTCGACGGTGATGTTGAGTCCGAGGCCTTTGATCTCGTTGCAGAGCACGTCGAATGCGACGGGTAGGCCGGCTTCGAGTGTGTTGGTGCCTTTGACCATTGACTCGTAGATTTTGGTGCGGCCTTCGACGTCGTCGCTCTTGACGGTGAGCAGTTCCTGGAGGATGTAGGCGGCTCCGTAGGCTTCGAGTCCCCAGACTTCCATCTCACCGAAGCGCTGGCCGCCGGTGCGGGCCTTGCCGCCGAGCGGTTGCTGGGTGATGAGGCTGTAGGGGCCCGTGGCGCGTGCGTGGATTTTGTCGTCAACCAGGTGGTGTAGTTTGAGCAGGTACATCTGCCCTACGGTGGTTTTCTGGTCGAACGGTTCGCCGGTGCGGCCGTCGTAGAGCTGGACCTTTCCGCCGCGAGGCATTTTGGTGAGCAGCTCGCGCGGGCCGGGTGATTCGTTGCGGTCGGCGAGTTCTTTGGTTCGCGAGTCGACGTAGGCGTTGGCCTCTTCGATAACGGCGTGGATTTCGTCTTCGGTGGCGCCGTCGAAGACGGGTGTGACCGCTTGGAATCCGAGTACGGCGCAGGCCCAGCCGAGGTGTGTTTCGAGGATCTGGCCGACGTTCATGCGTGAGGGGACGCCGAGGGGGTTGAGCAGGACGTCGACCTGTGTGCCGTCGTCGAGGAAGGGCATGTCTTCGAGTGGGACGATGCGTGCGATGACGCCCTTGTTGCCGTGACGGCCGGCCATTTTGTCGCCGACGGAGAGGTGGCGTTTGGTCGCGATGTAGATCTTGACCATTTCGAGTACGCCGGAGGGCAGCTCGTCGCCGCGTTTCATGTGGGCGAGTTTGCGTTGTTTTTCTTTCTGGACGGCTTGGATGCGTGGCCAGAACTGGTTGTAGAGTTGGCCGGCTTGTTCGCGGTTGGCTTTGGAGCCTTTGACCCAGTCGATGGAGAAGGAGTCGATCTGTTCGAGGACGACCTCGTCGATGTCGGAAGCGCCGACTTTCTGGCGGGTGCTCGGGTCGATCATGGGTGTGCCGGTGAGCTCGTTGACCTGTTCGACGAGCTCGCGGAAGAGGTCGCCGGCGCGGGCGTCCATCTCTGCGGCGTAGGTCTGCATGTCGTGCTGTAGTGCACGTTTTTGCTCTTCGCTGAGGTGCATGCGTCGGCTGAAGCGCTTGGAGCTGATAACGACGCCTTCGGTCCCGGCGGGCACGTCGAGCGAGTCGTTTTTCACGTCTTCGCCGGCGCGGCCGAAGATTGCGTGGAGGAGTTTTTCTTCGGGTGTGAGCTCGCTCTTGGACTTGGGGCTGACCTTGCCGACGAGGATGTCGCCGGGTCGGACGTAGGTTCCGGTGGCGACGATGCCGTGCTCGTCGAGTCGGCCTAGCTGCCGTTCGGAGACGTTGGGGATGTCGCGTGTGAACTCTTCGCGGCCGAGTTTGGTTTCGCGGATCTCGACGTCGAACTCTTCGATGTGGATGGAGGTGAAGACGTCGTCGCGGACGAGGCGTTCGGAGATGACGATGGCGTCTTCGAAGTTGTATCCGTCGAAGGTGTTGAATGCGACGAGGACGTTTTTGCCAAGTGCCATCTCGCCCTGGAGTGTGGCGGCGCCGTCGGCGATGATCTGGTCTTTGGTGACCTTTTCGCCGAGGCGGACGATGGGTTTCTGGTTCTGGCAGGTGCGTTCGTTTAGGCCGACGAACTTGCGAAGCTCGTACTCGTCGGCGTTGTCGACGACGATGCGTTTGGCGTCAACGTCGGTGACGGTTCCGGAGTTTCGGGCGCGGACGACCATGCCGGAGTATTTGGGTACTTCCTGTTCCATCCCGGTGGCGACGCAGGGTGGGTCGGTGATGATGAGTGGGACGGCTTGGCGCTGCATGTTCGAGCCCATGAGGGCGCGGTTGGCGTCGTCGTGTTCGAGGAAGGGGATGAGTGCGGCGGAGACGCCGACGATCTGCTTGGGGCTGATGTCGACGTACTCGATGTCTGAGCTGTTGACCTGTGCGAGGTCGCCGTCGACGCGTGCGAGGAGGTGGCCTTTGGTGACGCGGCCCTGGTCGTCGATGACGTTGGTGGGTGCGAGTGTGACCTTCATTTCCTCGTCGGCGCGGAGGTATTCGGCTTCACCGGGTTTGACCTTGCCGTTTTTGACGGGGCGGTAGGGGGTTTGGAGGAAGCCGTACTGGTCGATGCGTGAGTAGATGCCGAGGGAGGCGATGAGGCCGATGTTGGTGCCTTCGGGGGTTTCGATGGGGCAGACACGGCCGTAGTGGGTGATGTGGACGTCGCGGACTTCGAAGCCGGCGCGCTTGCGGTTGAGTCCGCCGGGGCCGAGGGCGGAGAGCCGGCGTTCGTGTGTTAGCTGGGAGAGGGGGTTGGTCTGGTCGACGACCTGTGAGAGCTCGCCGCGGCCGAAGAACTGGTCGATGGCGGAGCTGATGGATTTTGAGTTGACCAGGTCTGCGATTTTTGAGAGCTCGTCGGGGTCTTTGACACTCATGCGTTCCTGTACGGTGCGTCGGAGCTTTAGGAAGCCCTTGCGCATCTCGTCGACGGCGAGTTCGTCGAGCGTTCGCAGTCGGCGGTTGCCCAGGTGGTCGATGTCGTCGACGTGGGCTTTGTTGCGGTTGCTGCGGAGGTCGAGGATGTAGCGCATGACGTGTAGGAAGTCGTCCGAGTTGATGGCCATCTCGGTTTCGGGCACGTCGAGGTCGAACTTTCGGTTGATGCGGAATCGGCCGACCTTGCCGAGGCGGTATCGGCTGGCGTCGAAGAATTTTTCGGCGAAGAGTTGGCGGGCTTTTTCGACCTGGGGCGGGTTGCCGGGGCGTAGGCGTGCGTAGAGCTGGAGCAGTGCGCTCTCGTGCTCGGTGACGCTGAGTCCGAGGTCGGTCTTTCGCTCCTGAGCGATGGTGTTGAGGATGAGTTCGTCGCTGACATCCGCGATGATCTCGATCTTTTTAAGGTCGGATGCGATGACCTGCTCGACGGCTTCGCCGATCATGGCGCCGGACTTGACGAGCTCTTCGCCGGTGTCGGTGTCGATGATGGCGGAGGCCGCGTAGTGCTCGGGCTTGAGGTCGGTGGTCTTGATCAGTGTGAGGTCGTAGAAGGAGCGGATGAGGTCTTCGGTGGTCGAGTATTTCTCGTCGAGCGCGCGGAGGAAGGTTGTCGCGGGGATCTTGGTGGATTGGTCGATGCGCATGAGCAGGACGTCTTTTTTGGAGACTTCCAGCTCGATCCATGAGCCGCGCTCGGGGATGATGCGCGCGGAGTGGAGTGGGCGGTCGCCCTCGGCGGATGCGATGGAGAAATCGACGCCGGGTGAGCGGTGGAGTTGGTTGACGATGACGCGTTCGGCACCGTTGATGACGTACTCGCCGCCACCCATGAGGATGGGGACCTCGCCGAGGTAGATCTCTTCCTGTGGGATCTCGGCGACGTCTTTGCGGATCAGGCGTACGCCGATGCGGAAGGGACGGCCGTAGGTCAGGCGGAGCTGGCGACACTCGTCGGGTGTGTAGCGTGGCTCATCGAGTTTGTAGTAGAGGTACTCGAGCTGCATGTTCCCGTCGTAGCTGACGATGGGGAACATCTCCGTGAGGAGCAGCTCGAGGCCCTTGCTCGGGTCGCGTTTGTCGTACGTGGTGGTGACCTGAGCGAATCGCTCGTAGGCCGCCTGTTGTACGTCGACCAGATTGGGGATGGGGAGTGCATCGCCGCGCTTGGAATAGTTGCGCACAGTCTTCGCCAGCATCGATCACCTCGTGCAAGAAGATAGACAAAGCCGTTTTGGATGGGGTATTTGTCGCCGAATAATCACACACAACCACAGCCGCAGACCCGCATTCTAACCCTTTTTCCGTGGTGGCACAACCAGGGGTGAGGGGGCGCGGGAGGAATATTGTTGGGCGGGGTACGCCTGTTATTGGCGTGCCGCGTGCCAGTATTTGATCGCCGGTCGGTTTTTCGGTCGAAAATCGCTGTTTTCAGGCAGCGATACGTGGTTTTTATGGGCCCTGATCCGATTTTTGCTGCTAATGGTTGACAGGGTATAGCTTAATGGGGCTGGGGGCAAGCGGAGTCGGGGGGATAATGGGCGTTGGTTGGCGTAAATTGTTTTTTTAGATACAATTACAGTCGGTTTGCTGTGGGTCGGTCGGTTCTGGATTAAGATGGGGCGATGGGTGGCGGCTGACGCGCTGCCGATAGGCGTGGCGAGCACCGTCAGACGAGTGGCCATTGGACTCCATAGAGGTCTTGACTAATGTGCGGGACTCGTTGGGCGGGGTGGTGAATCGTTGGACTCTGAAAGGCGGACTCGTAAGTGTCACCCGGCGCATCCAGGAGTTGTGGTTCGCGGTAGAGTCTGATGGGTCGGCTTAGACCGGTTGGCAGAGTTGCAATCGAATACTTGTGAGATCGCATGGCATACGATCGCGCAGACTGGCACTACGGCGGAGAATTTCCAGGCGAACTGCCCGACGAAGCGGGTGGTACGCACATCGGTATGTTCCTGGGGTGGGCGATCGTGCATGACCTGGTCGGCCCTTTACTCTTAGCGAACTCACGGGACGCATTGTCTCGCGTAAAGAAGCGCGAAATGACGGGTCGTGATTTTCTTTTCGCCGAATGCGACGAGAAATTCTGGGAGGATGATCTAAGCGAAGAAGGCAATGCTTTCGCCGGACAGTACTACAATCAGGCATACCTCGAAGATTATGAAAAGCTGTTGAGTGCGGGTCTTCCAACCCTCTACCATGTCGAAGATACATGGAAAAACTTCGATAAGATTGATCCGGTCATCACACGAGCATGGATAAAGTGGCAGAAGCGAAGCAATCGTAGGTGGTGGAAGTTGTGGCAGTGAAGACCATTTCCGTGCGGGGTTGGGCGCGGCTGCGATTGGGGAGGGGCACTGGCGGGCGAGCAATCGGCGACACGTGGCGTTAGGTATCAGTACAAGGATTGGGTGCGTAATTCGGGGGTTGGTCGGCACTGACAAGGGGGCTTGTCAGTGGCACCCGGGGTGCGTGGGGTGATGGGACACTGCTTGCAAGCAAGCAGTGCCACCCGGGGGGGATGGTGGGTGTGGTGTAGCTGTTTGGCGAAGGGTCTTGGTAATTCGTGGTGGGCGGTGCCCACCCTACGGGGGAGGGTGTTTAGGGGGTGGGTTCCTGGCGGTTGATGTAGAACATGGAGTCTGTGGGACGGGGGCCTATTAGGTGGTAGCTAATGGGGAAGTTGGGGGTTAGGGCGGTGTAGGTAGTGAAGATTTGTTTGGCGGCGGTGTGTTGGTGGTCGAGGTTGCGGTTGATGGCGAGGGGGTTGTCGGGGGGGAGGAGGTTTTGGGTGCGGTAGTCCCAAGTGGGGTTTGAGCGGATGAGCAGGTGGGCTTCTTCCCACTCGATGGGGTAGCCGTGGACGTAGCCTTCGCCGGAGTTGGGGGTGTAGAACCAGTAGCAGATGTAGTGGTCTTTGTCGGCGGTGGAGGTGGCGGCGGAGCCGGCATGGAGGAGGCGGGCGTGGGAGGTGCGGATGGCGGGTGTGCCGGTCCAGCGTTTCTTGGCGATCCAGAGTTTTTGGTTTTGGGGGTCGAAGAGGCCGACGTGTGGATAATCGACGCGGACGCGGTCGGTGCAGTAGCGGGTGTTGATCTTGGGTGGGGCGGTCACGGTTAAGAGAGTAGAGCATCGGGGCGATACGGAACAAGCCCGCGCGCGGGGTGCGATGGGGGTTGGATTTGCGGCTGGGGCGGGGAGGGTGGATTGTGGTATCGGGGTGGCAGCGAGTAGGTTATGCGCCTGATACGGGTGGGAAGTGCTTGGTGGTCGGTTCGTTTTGGAACACTGCTTGCAAGCAAGCAGTGGCACCCGGCGGTCGGTTCGTTTTAGAACACTGCTTGCAAGCAAGCAGTGGCACCGGGCGGGGGTGGGGGGCGGCGAGTGGTTTGGTTGGTGTGGTTTGATCAGGGGTTGCGATGTCTATAGCAGCGGCGGGCGCATCTAATAAGGTTCGGGGGATCGCTCTTGAGCGTGAGGGGGAGCGGCTGGTGCTGGGGCTGGCGGGGACGGATTATCGGTTGCACCTGGTGGTGGATGGTGGGGCGGCGATTGTGGTTGGGAAGGCGGTGGTGGGGACAATCTGTGCGCGGGCTCGGCGGGTGGATGTGATCGATGCGGGTGGGCGGTATATCGAGCCGGTGTATGGTCGGCCTCGGCGGGTGCAGGGGTCGGTCGTGGCGGTGGATGCGGGGGTGAACACGCTGACGGTGCACGGGGGGTGTGCGGTGGTGTGTGAGCTGGTGGCGGGTCAGCGTGCGGGTGATTTTTGTGTTGGGCAGATGGTGAGCTTTGATGTTGAGCGGGGGGCGTGGTTTTCGCTCGATTGAGGTTTTGGCCGGTTCTCTTTTTTGACTTTTTTTTTCGACTTTAACAGCGGGATGGATATGGGCACGACATTACGACGGATCCTGGTGACGGGTGGTGCGGGGTTTCTCGGGTCTCATTTGTGTGACCGGCTGGTCGGGCAGGGGCACGATGTGATCTGCGCGGATAACTTTTTCACCAGCCAGAAGCTGAACATCACGCACTTGCTGAAAGAGCCGAACTTTGAGCTGATCCGTCACGATGTGACGCACCCGTTGTGGCTGGAGGTGGATGAGGTTTACAACCTGGCGTGTCCCGCGTCGCCGGTGCACTATCAGTACAACCCGATCAAGACGATCAAGACGTCTGTGATGGGTGCGATCAATATGTTGGGGTTGGCCAAGCGGAATCGTGCGAAGATTTTTCATGCGTCGACGAGCGAGGTGTATGGGGATCCGACGGTGCACCCACAGCCTGAGGATTATCGGGGGAATGTGAACCCGATCGGGGTCCGGGCGTGTTATGACGAGGGTAAGCGGTGCGCGGAGACGCTGTTTTTTGATTATCACCGGTCGAACGGTGTGAACATCCGTGTGGTGCGGATCTTCAACACGTACGGGCCGCGGATGCACCCGTATGACGGTCGGGTGGTGAGCAACTTTATTGTGCAGGCGTTGTCGGGTCAGGACATCACGATCTATGGGGATGGGACGCAGACGCGGTCGTTCTGTTTTGTGGACGATCTGGTGGATGGGTTTTTGGCGATGATGGCGGGTCCGGATGATTTTATCGGGCCGGTGAACCTGGGGAATCCGGGTGAGTTCACGATGAAGGAGCTGGCGGATCAGGTGATCGAGTTGACGGGGTCGAAGAGCAAGGTGGTGCACATGCCGCTGCCGGATGATGACCCGTTGCAGCGACAGCCTGATATCAAGCTGGCGAAGGCGAAGCTGGGTTGGGAGCCGAAGGTGGCGTTGCGGGATGGGCTGGCGAAGACGATCGCGTACTTCAAGTCGATCGATCTGGGGCGGTACCGCCAGCCTACGGACCACACGGCGCACAAGTCTTCTGGGCGGTAGGCGTGGGCGGTGTAACCGTCGCAGACGTTGCAAATCTTACAGGCGGGTGACAGTCAGGATCGGTCCTGCGGATTATCCGGGTGCGCGAACGAAACTTGCGGGTCGGATGGCTCGATAAAGAGATCGGGTGGCGGTCGGCCGCGCCCGCGGGGGAGGTTGCGCCGGCGGCGATCCGTCGGGGCTTGTGTGTTGGTGAGATGGGTTGTTTGACAGGGGTTACGTCTGATGAAAAAGAAGCTGCTGATTCTGTCGTTGCTGGTCGGGACGCTGGTTGTGTTTTCGGTGCAGCATGGGCCGCCGAAGAAGTCGACGGCGACGCCGACAACGTCGTATTGGCTATACGGGATCAACGGGACGAGCGGGGACCTGGTGCGGTACGATTTTGATGAGGATGCGCTGACGACGGTGGGGAGCATCACGTCGGACGGGACGGTGCTGACGGGGATTCAGGGGGCTGCGTACATCCCGGGTCACACGAACATCATTGGGTTCTGGAATGATCCGAGTGATTCGCAGACGAAGCTGGCGTACATCAATACGGGTACGGCGGCGGCGAGCCTGGTGGGCAGTCCGCTGGGTGCGGGGACGGTGACGGGGGCGACGGCGGTGGAGCCGGCGGGCGGTGGGGATCATCAGGTGTACGCGGTGCAGGCGGTGGAGGGCATCGATTTTGATATTGATCCGGGGACGATCACGCCGGATGAGGATTATGTGGTGCGGATCACGTCGTTGGGCGCGGCGATTAGTTATGGGGGTTTGTATGACGAGCCTGTGATCGTGCGGATCACGGTGGATGGGACTGTGTTCGAGCCGTTCGGGCCGTGGGGTTTGCCGCTGAATGCGGATGTAAACAACGATGACAACCCGCGTCACGTGGTGATCCCGGGGACGTGGGACGCGGACACGGTGGTGTCGGTGTCGGGCCGGAACTGGATCAAGAAACTCTTGCAGGATGGTGATCGCAACAGCGAGTGGCAGATCCGTCGTGAGGTGCATTCGGATGTTGATACGAATCGTGTGATCGTGCTGCGCAACGGGGATGCGGTGCCGGCGATCAGCGGGTTTTTGAATCAGGGTTCGATCATGGACTTTGTGGTTGATTATGTGGATACGGCGACGAACACGATGGTGCTGGGCGAGACGCAGGCGATTTATTTGTTCGAGCTGGGGTCGTCGTTGACGGGGGCGGCGGCGGACTTTCAGGACCTGGTGGTGCTGGTGACGGTGGCGCGGGAGGCGGGTGGTCTGAGCGGGGATTTTGATCCGGACACGACGCGGCTTGATGGGACGATCACATTGAATCCGAACAGCAATCCGTCGAGCAGCTTCACGCTGACCAAGCCTGATGGGACGACGATCACGGAGAGTGATTTGACGTCGAGCAGCAGTGTGAATGGTGATGGTGTGTTTTACAGCGGTGGTGCGCAGCACATTGAGATCACGCCGGGCGGGGGTGGGACGCAGAACGGGTTGACGGTGGATGGGGCGGGGTATGGGTTGACCAATGCGAACACTTACACGGTGACGGGTTTGTATCTGCCGGTGATTATTTACAACGACAGTATTTCCGGGGGGAACCCGGTTGGGAACTGGATTGTGCGTGTGTATGACGGGCACGGGCAGATCGAGCAGGGGACGGCACCGGTGGTGGTGGGGATGCCGACGGATGATGTGGCGTCGGTGAATCTGATCCGGGTGAACCACCAGACGGGTGCGACGGAAACGGTGATGGGGTTGGCCCGGGCGTACGACAGTTTGGCTGCGTTGAGTGATTCGATGTTTCTGGGGACGTCGTCGGGGCAGATGTACCTGATCAACACGAGCTTCGGGGTTGAGACGCTGGTGGGGACGATGCCGCAGGCGTCTGTGGGGAGCCTGGAGTATGTGGGGGGGAATCTGGTGGGGTATTCGAGCTTGAATCAGAGTGTGTTCAAGCTGAATTCGGGCAGCGGGGCGGTGATCGGTTCGGCGACGGCGATCGGGGCGTCGGACCTTGGGAGTTTGATTCTGCGGGAGCAGAGTGTGCAGGAGTTCGCGGGGTTTGATTGATTGGTGAGCGGGGCGGTGGGGGTTGTGTTCGGGGCGTGGCCATTAAGGTGGAGATGATGGGAAAGAAGCTGCTGATTGTTGCGATGCTGGCTGGGACGGTGGCGGTGTTCGCGTGGAACCACGGGCCGCCTAAGCGGTCGAACGCGGGGGTGGGCGGTGGGTCGGTGTATCGGCTGTACGGGATCGACGGGGTTAGCGGGGATCTGGTGCGGTATGACTTTGATGATGAGGAGTTGAGCACGGTTGGGACGGTCACGTCGGGGGGGACGGTGCTGACGGGGATCCAGGGGGCGGCGTACATCCCGGGGCACACGAACATTATTGGTTTCTGGACGGACCCGAGCGATTCGCAATCGAAGGTGGTGTACATCAACACGAACTCGGCGGCGGCGAGTATTGTGGGCGATCCGTTGGGGGCGGGTACGATCACGGGGGCGACGGCGGTGCAGCCTGACGGGGGTGGGCATCATCAGATCTATGCGGTGCAGTCGGGTAACGGGGTGGACTTCGATATCGATGACGGTGAGGTGACGCCGAGCGAGAGCTATGCGGTGCGGGTGACGGCGTTGGGTGCGGCGATCACGTATGGGGGTCAGTACGACGAGCCTGTGATCGCGCGGATCACGGTGGATGGTCAGGTGTTCGAGCCGTTCGGGCCGTGGGGTTTGCCGCTGAATGCGGATGTGAATGATGATGAGAACCCGCGACACGTGGTGCTGCCGGGGACGTTCGACGCGGACACGGACATCTCGGTGTCGGGCCGGAACTGGATCAAGAAGCTTCTGCAGAACGGGGATCGCAACAGCGAGTGGCAGATCCGTCGTGAGGTGCACTCGGAGATTGATACGAACCGTGTGATTATTTTGCGCAACGGTGACCCGGTGCCGAACTACGTGGGTTTTTTGAATCAGGCGTCGATCGTGGACTTTGTGATTGACTATGTGGACACGGTTAGCAACACGATGGTGTTGAGCGAAACGCAGGCGATTTATTTGTTTGAGCTGGGGTCGTCGCTGAGCAGCAGCGCGGCGGACTTTCAGGATCTGGTGGTGTTGGTGACGTTGGCGAAGGACCCGGCGGACTTGAGCGGTGATTTTGATTCGCCGGCGTCGGAGGTCTCGGGGTCGATCAGTGTGAACCCGAACAACAGCCCGCAGAATGAGTTCACGCTGGTCACCAATGACGGGGCGGTGATTACGCGGGATGACCTGCATCAGAACACCAACGTCAACGGGGATGGTGTGTTTTTCAGCGGGGGTGCGCAGAAGGTGTACTTCAAGCCGAAGGGCAACGGGAGTCAGAACAGCTTGATGGTCGATGGGAGCGCGTACACGTTTCAGAACTCCGACGCGTACACGATTACGGGGTTGTATATGCCCGTGATTGTGTACAACGACCATATCCACACGAACGGCAAGGCCATGGGCAAGTGGCACGTGCGGTTCTATGACGGGTACGGGACGGTGGTGCAGGGCGAGGTGTCCGTGCCGGCGGGGCCGACGGATGAAGCGGGGTCGGCGGCGAATCTGATTCGAGTGGATCACAAGACGGGGGCGGTCGAGGAGATCATGGCGTTGGGTAGCGCGTATGAGAGCCTGGCGGGGTTGACGGAGACGACGTTTCTGGGGGCGGCGGGGGGTGATCTGTATCTGATTAATACGCTGACGCAGACGGAGGTGGTGGTCGGGTCGCTGCCGCAGTTGTCGGTGACGAGTCTGGATCATGCGGGTGCGAGTTTGATGGGGTATTCGACGGCGAATCAGAGTGTGTTCGAGGTGAGTGAGGTGACGGGGGCGCTGGTTGGGTCGGCGACGGGGATCGGGGTGGCGGACCTGGGCAGTGTGATTTTTAAAGAGGTCGTCGGTGAGGGGTTTGTGGGGTACGACTGAGGTGGGTGGGGTCTGATAACCGGGTGGGCGCTCGGCTGACGGGGGAGGGTTGATGACCGGGGTTGGGTGGGGGTCGGGGGTAATTCACAAGACAACGAAATCTTCGTCTGTATATGGGCGATAAACGTTACAAGCGGCCTTGGCCCTGGTGGGTTGGGGTGCGTGCGCGGGGGTGGGTGTTTTGGATCCACTATCGCGGCCCGCGAGCGTCGCCACGGATAATCGGCGGCGCCGGGCCGCTTAAGAGGGTGTTGTGATGAATAAGAAGCTTGTGTTGATCGGTGCGATTCTGGCGGGTCTTACGGCGTTCGCGTGGTACAACGATTCGCCGCAGCCGACGCGAGCGGTGGTTGATCCGATGGACGAGTACGTGATGTTCGGGATCGACTCGGATGCGGGGAACCTGGTGCGGTTTGATTTCGCGACGGACACGTTGACGACGCTGGGGCAGGTGGTGACCAGCGATGCGACGGTGCTGACGGGGATCGAGGCGTCGGCGTATGTGCCGGGTCATCTGAATATATTCGCGTTTTGGCCTGACCCGTCGGATCAGTTGACGAAGCTTGTGTATGTGAATGCGCGGTCGGGCGCGGCGACGGTGGTGGGCAACCCGATCGGTGCGGGTGCGGTGCCGAGCGCGGTGGCGACGATCCCGTCGGGCGGGTCTGACTATAAGGTGTATGCGGTTCAGGCGGCGGACGGGATCAGCTTCAGCATCGATGGTGGGAGCGTCGTGCCGGATGAGAGCTTCGCGGTGCGTGTGACGAGTCTGGGTGCGGCGATCAGCGCGGGGTATTCGCAGCCTGTGACGGTGCGGGTGTTGGTGGGGGCGGAGTCGTTTGAGCCTTACGGGGACTCGACGCAGGCGTTGGCGGCGAATGTGAATGACACGGGTAATCCGCGGCACTTTGTGGCGCCGAACGAGTATGACGCGCTGACGGGGGTGTCGATCGTGGGGACGAGCTGGCTGAAGACCAGCGGTACGACGGGTGATAGTGAGTCGGATTGGTATGTGCAGCGGACGGCGAACTCGAGCGAGGACTCGCCGCAGATCATCGCGCTGCGCGACGGGGATGCGGTGCCGGATATCCCGGGGTACAACGGGCAGGCGTCGGCGGTGGCGTTTGTGCAGGACTACATCGACCCGGTGACGGATCGGATCAGGCTGGGTGCGAACCAGACGATTTATCTGTTTGAGTTGGGGACGGCGGACCTGACCAGTTCGGCGGCGGACTTTCAGGACCTGGTGGTGCTGGTGACGCTGGCGAAGGAGACGACGGACCTGATCGGGAACGCGGAGACGGAGCACGGTGTGGCGGGTGTGATCAATATTGATCCGAACAGCAGCGAGAACAGCGAGTTTAGTGTTACGAAGGCGGACAGCGGCACGATCACGCTGGGGGACCTGCATGAGGGCGCGGTGGTGGATGGTCAGGGGACGTTTTATGACGGGGCGGCGACCGAGGTGCGGGTGCGGCCCGCGGGCAGTGGGGGGCAGACGGGGTTGCTGGTGGATGGGGCGACGTACCCGATCGAGAACGGGAATGTGTATGAGGTGGCGGCGCAGGCGATGACGGTGACGGTGTACAACGATCAGCTTGACGGTGCGGGGATGCCGGTCGGGCAGTGGTGGGTGCAGATCGATACGGCGTCGGCGGCGATTATTGATTCGGGTACGAACTTGCGGGATCAGTTGGTGACGGTCGATCCGAAGACGGGGACGACCGAGCACGTGATGTATCTGGAGCGGGCGTATGAGGGTTTGGCGGGCGTGTCGGGTGGGAATCTTTACGGGGTGTATGGCCAGCAGCTTTATCTGATCAACCTGGGTTCGCAGACGGAGTCGCTGGTGGGGTTGGTGCAGTACGCTCAGACGGAGTGTTTAGAGTTCGCCGGGTCGGCGCTGATGGGGTATGGGGCGGCGGACCAGCGTCTTGCGCGGATCGATACGATCACGGGGCTGACCAACGGGTCTGCGATAGACCTTGGGCTTGATTCGCTGGGGAGCGTGGTGTTCATGCGGGCGAGCGACGAGTCGGCGATGGACTATGTCGGGATGGATTGAGCGGGGGGGGTCGGCTTCTTTCATATCTGTGTCGGTGCTGACGCCACGGCTGGGCGTTTGGTGTGCGTTGTAAGTATCATCTTGGCTTCGATCCCATGTGCTTCGATGGGAAGCGTTGGGCGCCGGCGTGGGTGCCGGGAAAGGGCTGTGGATGAGGTACCGGACGAAGCTAACGCTAGTGTTGGTTGGGATGGCGGTGGTGACCAGCGGGGTGTTGCTGGCGATATCGCATCGGCTTGCGCGTCAGATCTTGGTTGAGGAGATTCAGAGCAAGGTGTTGTCGATCGCGGCGACGGCGGGGGCGTTGATGGATGGTGATCTGCACCGTCAGTTGGCGAGGCCGGAGGATCAGAACAGCGCGGCGTACACGCAGCTCGAGGCGGAGTTTCGTCGGGTGCGTGACGCGAATCGGCGTGACGATATTTTTATCCGGTACGTGTACTCGCTGGTCCCGACGGACAAGTATGAGTCGGAGATCGCGTATGTGGTTGATGCGGAGGAGGCGGGGTCGGGGGATAAGTCGGACCTGGGTGATGTCTGCGAAGCCAAGCCTGGGACGATGCAGGTGCTGGATATCTCGGCGTACCAGATTGATGAGATGGTGGAGGATGATTTCGGGTTGTGGCTGAGTGCGAACGCGCCGATTTACGATCACGCGGGTGAGCCGGTGGCGGCGTTGGGGGTGGACTTCGCGGCGCATGATGTGCTGGCGAAGACGAACGCGTTGTTGTGGAGCGGGTTGGCGGCGATGGGTGTGGCGGTGGGGTTGGCGGTGGGGTTGTCGCTGTTTTTGTCGCGTCATGTGAGCCGGCCTCTGGATCGGCTGGCGGATACGGTGAAGCAGATCGGGCGGGGGGATCTGAATGCGCAGGCGCGGCTGACGGCGAACGATGAGTTCGGGGAGATGAGCGATGCGATTGACGGGATGACTGCGGGGCTGCGCGAGCGCGAGCTGTTGAAGGGTGTGTTGACGCGGTATCTGTCGTATCAGGTTGCGGAGAAGGTGATCCGGTCGGGGGTGGTGCCGGAGTTGAAGGGTGAGCGCCGGCCGATCACGGTTTTATTTTTGGATATCCGCGAGTTCACGGCGATGGCGGACCGGATGAGTTCGGAGGAGGTCGTCGCGCTGCTCAATGAGTTTTTTGAGCGGATGATTGATGTGATATTTCAGGGGCAGGGGACGCTGGATAAGTTCACGGGTGACGGGTTGATGGCGTTGTACGGTGCGCCGCTGGAGGATGCGGGGCAGGCGGAGCACGCGGTGGAGGCGGCGGTGCGTATGCAGGTTGAGATGAGGAAGCTGGTGGCGCGTTGGGAGGAGCAGGGGCGGCACCGGAGTTTGTTCTCGATGGGGATCGGGATCAACAGCGGTGCGGCGACGGTGGGGAATATCGGTTCGACGCAGCGGATGGATTACACGGCGATCGGGGATACGGTGAACCTGGCGTCGCGGTTGGAGACGGCGACAAAGGAGTTTGATGTGGACATTTTGATCAGTGAGAGCACGTATCAGGCGGTGAAGGGCAAGTTCAAGACGAAGTCGCTGGGCAAGATCAGTGTGAAGGGGCGGGCGGACCCGGTGTCGGTGTATGCGGTGCTGGATCATGTTGAGGGCGGCGCGGGTGGGGGTTGATCGGGGGGGGGTGGTGCGGGCGGCGGGTAGAATCGGTGGGATGGGTGATAACGCGTTTAAGGTTGTGAGTGAGTTTGAGCCGCTGGGCGATCAGCCGGGGGCGATCGATGCGCTTCACGGGGGGTTGGTGGCCGGGGCGGGGTATCAGACGTTGATGGGTGTGACGGGTTCTGGCAAGACGTTTTCGATGGCGAATGTGATCGCGCGGACGGGTCGGCCTGCTCTTGTGATTAGTCATAACAAGACGTTGGCTGCGCAGCTTTATGAGGAGTTTAAGGAGCTGTTCCCGCATAGCGCGGTGTGTTACTTCGTCAGCTATTACGATTATTACCAGCCTGAGGCGTACATCCCGCAGCGGGATATCTACATCGAGAAGGACGCGTCGCGCAACGATGATCTGGATCGGTTGCGGCTGGCGGCGACGACGGAGCTGGTCAGCAGGCGGGATGTGATCGTGGTGGCGAGTGTGTCGTGTATTTTTGGGTTGGGTTCGCCGGAGCAGTACAAGGAATCGGTGATCAGCTTGACGACGGGTCAGCGGGTTGATCGGCGGGAGTTGTTGAGCGGGCTGACGGACCTGCAGTACACGCGGAACGATATTGAGTTTAAGCGTGGGTGTTACCGGGTGCGGGGGGATGTGATCGAGTTGCACCAGGCGGGCGACGAGTTCGCGTGCCGGATTGAGCTGTTCGGGGATGAGGTTGAGCGGTTGGAGCTGATCAATCCGCTGACGGGTGAGGTGTTGGCCGAGGAGCGGCAGCTTTTTGTGTACCCGGCGGTGCATTACATCGTGTCGGATGATCGTGTGCGCAACGCGGTGGTGACGATCCGGGAGGAGCTGGCGGTGCGGGTGGCGCAGTTGCGCGGCGAGGGGAAGTTACTGGAGGCGCAGCGTATCGAGGCGCGGACGAAGTATGACCTGGAGATGATTCAGGAGGTTGGGTATTGCGCGGGGATTGAGAATTACAGCAGGCATCTGGATGCGCGCGAGCCGGGGAGTAAGCCGTATACGTTGCTGGATTATTTCCCGGATCAGGATTGGGTTTTGTATATCGATGAGAGCCATGTGACGCTGCCGCAGATGCGGGCGATGTACAACGGGGATCAGGCGCGTAAGCGTGTGTTGGTGGATCACGGGTTTCGGTTGCCCAGCGCGATGGATAATCGGCCGCTGCGGTTTGAGGAGATCGAGCAAGCGTGGCATCAGGTGGTTTTTGTTTCGGCGACGCCGGGGCCGTATGAGTTGGAGAAGTCGCAGGGGGCGGTGGTTGAGCAGATCATCCGGCCGACGGGATTGGTGGACCCGCAGGTGTATGTGCGGCCTGCGATGGGGCAGGTGCCGGACCTGGTGGCGGCGGCGAGTGAGCGGGCGCTGCGCGGTGAGCGGACGCTGGTGACGACGCTGACGAAGCGGTTGGCGGAGGATCTGTCGGCGTATCTGGCGGAGCAGAGCTTGAAGTGTCGGTATCTGCACAGCGATATTGAGACATTGGATCGTGTGGCGATTTTGCGCGAGCTGCGTGAGGGGGCGTACGACGTGCTGGTGGGTGTGAATCTGTTGCGGGAGGGGTTGGACCTGCCGGAGGTTTCGCTGGTTGCGATTATGGATGCGGACAAGACGGGGTTTTTGCGCAGCGCGACGAGTTTGATTCAGCAGATCGGGCGGGCGGCGAGGAATGTGAACGCGGCGGTGATTCTTTATGCGGATGTTGTGACACCGGCGATGCAGCAGGCGATGGAGGAGACGGAGCGGCGGCGCGAGCGGCAGGTGGCGTACAACGAGGAGCATGGGATCACGCCAACGACGGTGAAGAAGGCGATCCGGCGGGGGATCGAGTTGGACCTGAAGGCGCGGCAGACGGCGCGGAAGGCGCTGGATGGGGAGGGGGCGGATGAGGAGATGTTTGATCGTGTGGAGCTGATCGCGCGGCTGGAGAAGGAGATGCTCAAGGCTGCGGAGGGGTTGGAGTTTGAGAAGGCGGCGAAGCTGCGCGACCGGGTAAAGGAGTTGGAGCAGTCGCCGGAGATTGGGAGTGTGGGTGTGGGGGATAACCGGCCGACGAAGGCGAAGCCGGGGACGCCGAAGGTGCGGTTCGGGGTGGGGCGGCGGCCGGGGGGGCGGTAGGGGGGATGAACACTGACAAGCGGACTTGTCAGTGCCACCTAGAGTGTTATCCCACGCGTTCCGATTGCAACCATTCTGCGCGCCACACAACCCCTCGGCCTTGGCCAAGGGGTTGTATGACGATAAGGAGGAGCGTTGGCCGGAGTTGTTAGACCCTCCGGCGGCGTCGCAGCGCTGCGCCGAGTGTGGTCAGGCCCATCAGGCTTAGCCCGGCGGTCATCGGTTCGGGGACGACCTGGGTGATGGTGATGCGGACGATGCGGTCATCGGCGTAGTTGAGGAAGTCGGCGTTGGCGAAGTTGGGGTCGTCGAGGATGCCGCCGCTGCCGATGGGCATCAGGCCGGGGTGGGGGGAGATGACGACGCCGTTTTCATCGACACCGGTGTTGGGGGCCATCTGGCCGAAGGCGGCGGTGTTGGCGGGGGCTTCGTCGTTGACTTCGGTGCCGGCGTCGTTGGTTTGTTGGCCTAGGACGAAGAAGTCGGCGCCGAGGAAGTTGCCGGCGTTGTCGAAGATCTCGTGGGCCAGCGGGTTGCCGTTGGCGATGAACGCGTCGTTGCTCGGGATCAGCATCGAGACGTAGCTGAAGTATTGATTGATGCCCGAGGGGTCGAGGTTGAATGTTTGTGAGGCGGTTTCGCCCGGTTCGATCGGGGGGATGCCGGTGCTGGTGGCGATCGTCGCGTCGATGCCGCCGGCGACACCGGCGGGGCTTGCGGCAAAGGCGGCGGTGATGGGTGCGGTGTTGCCGTCTTCGGCGAGGCGTTCGAGGGTGTCACCGCCTAGGGGTGTTGATGCGGGTTGGCCGGCATCGTAGGTGTCGAAGGTCCCGTCGTGGAAGGCGACCCATGCGGGGGTGAGGATGATGCCGTTGGGGGGGGCGAGGTTCTCGATGGAGACCCTGACCTGGATGGCGTGAGCGGCTGGGGCGGCGGCGAAGAGGGCGGTGAATAGGGTGGTGACGGCGGCGGTTTTGGCGAAACGATTTAAGCGGTTGGCTGTCATTTTCACATCTCCTGTGAAGGGGGTTTGGTGTGCGCGGGGGCACGGGAAAACTGTGCCGCAGAACGTCTGCGGCGTTATCGATTCGTTGGGTTGTTCGCGGTTAGTTGCGGTTGGTGGGGTCGGCAGTGGCGTTGGGCGGGTGGGGGCGGAGGATGCACCAGACGGCGGCGGCGACCTCGTCGGCGTATTGGGTGGCGGGTCCGGTGAGTGCGCCTTCTCTGATTAATCTTGGGACGTTGAGCATCAAGCCGGTGAAGTGGCTGAGGGCCACCTCGGGCTTGATGTCGCGAATCTCGCCCGCCGCCCCTGATGTTTTCATGAGTCTTAGGAACAGTGCGCCCTGGCGGGTGGTGATCTCGCGGTCGGCGCGTTCGCGGAGTTTGGGTTGGGGTGTGAGCAGGACGTAGGTGAAGGCGTCGGGGAGTTTGTCGAAGTAGGCGTAGGTGAGGCGGACCCATGCGAGGATTTTTTGTCGCAGGGGCAGGTCGCTTTCGACGAGGAGTTCTTTGCCGTGGATCATCTGCTCGACGGTTTGTTTGTAGGCGGCCCAGCGGAGTTCTTCTTTGCTGGCGAAGTGTCGGTAGATGGCGGCTTCGGTGATGCCGACGTCGCTGGCGATGGCCTGGATGGTGGCGGCTTCGTTGCCGCCTGATGCGGCGAGCTTGATCGTGGTGTCGATCAGGCGGTTTTTGGTGTTGGAGCGTGTTTTGGCCATGGTTGGGTTGGTGTTGCGGATTAACGTAAGTAAGTACTTACTTACAAATGTAACGATGGGGGGTGATTATTTCAAGGGGTTGGGGGAGGATTTGGGGGGTCGGGGGCGGGGCCTGTTTCGTAAAATGTTGATTGTGAGTAGTTTAAAGTTTTTTTGGGGCGGAAAATGTTTTTTTGCCAGCGCGAGCACACTGGGTATTGGCGGATGCGGGGATACGGCTTTGGCCGGTGGGGGCCCGTGTTCTTCTTGCATGGGTGGATGGGACGCTGGGGCTGATTGTCGGGCTTGTTGGGGGGTGTGGGTTGGCGAGGGGGCGATTCCAGCATCCGTTGAGGCTGGGGTGTTCGCCAGCGCATGGGGCGGCTGTGGGGTGATGTGGTCGGGTCGGGGCCGAGTGGTGGGTATTGTTGCGCTCGGCCCAGGCTACGGGAGACGTGGGGCGCGGTGGTGGGTGGGGGGTGGTGCTTGGGAGAGCGTGTCGTCGTGGGGAGTGTGTGGGGTGGCGTGGGGATCGGTGTGGGTTTGGTGTCCGGGCTGGAGGCCGTCGGGTTGGGTGGGCAGTCCGCCTCGGCCGGAGACGATAAAGCTGCTTGTGTTGGCGACCATGGCCGCGCAGTCCGCGGACAGCCTTGCCTGGGCATCGAGCAGGCTCGCGGGCAGGCGGGCCAGGCTGCCGGCCAGGTCGGCGTCGGGTGCGCTGACCTCGACGGTCCCGGAGACGCCGAACTGGGATGAGGCGCTGACGAGGCTGTCGGCGGAGAGCAGGAACGCGTCGGTAATGATGGTGATGTTGCCGCCTGCGCCGAGGATGGCGTTGGCGATGATCTGGGAGTTATTGACGATGACGGCTTGGGGGTCGATGGTGATGTTGCCGCCGTTGACGCCGGCTTCGGCCGAGAGGAGGGTGTTGGTCAGCCGGACGTGGATGTTGGCTTGCAACTGGACGTCTGCGCCGTCGAGTTGGGCGCTGCCGAGGATTTCGCTGTCGGCAATATCGATGGTGTTGCCGGCTTGCAGGAGCAGGCCGCCGCCGTTGGATCGCTCGGATGAGGCGTTGACCACGGTCCAGTCGCGGATGATGATCGAGTGGGCGGCGTTGAGCAGGGCGCCGCCCGCGTCCCCGTCGCCGGTGCTTCTGGCCAGGACCCTCGCGCCGCTGGCATAGATGCGATCGGCATGTAGCTCGAGGTTGCCCGCCGGCGCCGCGGTTTCCGTGCTCGCCGCGATCCTTCCTTGATCGATGTGGATCTCGCCCGTCGCGTGGACCTGCACATTCCCGGCGGGGCCGGTCATGCCCGATGGGCCGCCGACGAGCGCGTCCCCGGCCGTCGCGGTGACCAGTGCTGACGCGTCGAGGGGATCGGTGATGCCCAGCGAGTCGCGGTTGAAGTCGGCCAGGTCCTGGTTGATGCCCGCGATCAGGACATCGTCGGCGTGGATGGTGACGTTTCCGCCGCGGCCGGGTCCGAACGTGTTGGTTGTGACCAGCGCCCCATCGGTCACATTGAGCTGACCGATATGCAGGGACACGTCTCCGGCATCACCGCCCCCGTCCCGTGTCTGGGCTCCGATACCTGAAGTCGTCAGGCTCAAGCCCGACGAGGTCATTCGAGGCACGTTGTTCACGCCCGACATCGACAACGTATCAGCCGTGATGTCGATCGTGCCCCCGTCGCCGGCGGCGTTCGCGTTGGCTTTGATCTGCGCGCCGTCGACCAGCTCGATCGTTGTCGCGACAATGACGACGTCTCCTCCGGGGCCGGGGCCGAGCGAGTCGGCGCTTAAGGCGGCGAGGTTGATCAGCTCTACCTGTTGGGCGTTGATGAGGATGTCACCGCCGTTGCCGCCGAAAGATCCGGTGGTGGTGGTCATGCTGGTGGCCGGCCCGTTGGGGTCGTCCGACCCGACCATGAGGATGTTGTCGGCGTTGATGATGATGTCGCCCGCGTCGGTGCCCATGGCGGTGCCAAAGAAACTGCTCGTGCTTATCGTGGCTTCTGTGAGTTCCAGCTCGTCAAGATTGAGCGTGACGTTCCCGGCCGCACCGCTGCTGAACGCAAGCGCCTGGATCGTGGCGTTGCTTGATCCGTGCAGCGACCGGGCATTCACCACCACGTCGCCACCCGGGCCGGAGCCGGTGGTGCCGACAAGGAACAGGGCGCCGTTGCGCAGGGTCACCGAGTCGGCGGCGACATCGATCAGCCCGCCCGGACCCGTGGACCCCAGCGTGGCGGCCTGGATCAGCCCGCCGTTGACATCGAGCGTGTCAACAATGAATCGCACCGTGCCGCCGGCGCCGGGGCCGAAGGTGTTGGCGAAGATCCCCGCGAAGCCGGAACCGTCGCCGACACGGACGGTGTCGGCTGTGATCTGAACGGTCGCGGCGTCGCCCGGCCCGCGTGTGATCGAGTCGATCTCGCCGCCGTCGACGACTTCGAGGGTGCTGGTTTCGATGGTGACATTGCCCGCGCTGCCGGTGCCGCCGAAGCTGCCGGCGAAGCTGCCCAGGGAGGTGAACCCGTTGCCGCTGCCGGCGCCGGAGATCAGGATACTCTCGGCGGTGACGTCCATGCTGCCCGCGTCACCGCTGTTGACCTGGTTGTTGACCGAGATCGATCCGCGGTCGAGCACGGAGAGGTTGGTCGCGTAGACGGTCATATCGCCGCCCTCGCCGGTCCCCAGCGCCGCGGTGTTGATGAACGCGCCGTCGCGGATGGTCAGGTCCCCGGCGATCATCAGGGTGACGTCCCCGCCGCGGCCGCTGGCGGTGGTGAACGACCGAGAGCCGATGTTGGCACCGACGTTGGGCGTGTTCGGGTCGTCGCTGATATCGAGGTTGGCCGCTTCGATCCAGATGTCGCCGGCACGGGCGGCGCCGGAGGTTGAGGATGCGACTTCGCTGTCGGTGACCGTCATGTCGCCGGTGAGTCGGATATCGATGCCGACGCCGGGGTGGTCGGTGTCGGCGGTGGAGGAGGCTGAGATGCCCGAGTCGGCGATGAGTGTCAGGCTTTGACCGCGGATCAGGACCGTGCCGCCCGGGTCGGCCCGCGTCGAGAGTGTCGCATCGTCAGAGAGGTCGATCGCGCCGAGCCCGGCGAACGAATCGACGGCGAGGTCCAGCGGATCGCCGGGTTCGCTGAGGATCACGGTGCCGGGGGACGCGACGCTCGCCAGCAGGATCTGGCCCGAGGGAGCAAAGATAAACGGCTCTTCGCTGCCGTTAGTGGGTGTGTCGCCAAAGGTCAGGTTGCCGCCGATGATGGTGATGGATTGACCGGCTGCGACTTCGAGCGTGCTGTCCTGGACGGTGATCGCTGAAGGCATCGGGCTCAGGAACCCGAACGCGCTGGGCGCGGCCGTGGTCAGGACGCAGTTGCCCATGGGGTCGGCCGTGAAGACGCCGCCGTCGGCGAGCTCGACGGTGTCGGCTGTCGTCACGATGAGCGAGCCGGTGAGATCGAGCGTCGCGTTGGGCCCGAAGACGACACCGTCGGGGTTGACCAGGTAGAGGTCGGCACCGTCGATCGTCGATCGCAAGGCGCCATCGATTGTTGAGGCGCTGCCACCAGTCACACGCGACAGGATGCGCGCGATCCCGGCGGGACCGGAGAAGGTCGCCGTCTGATTTTGTGCGATATCGAATTGGCTGAAGCTGTGGAAGAGATTGGGGCCTTCGGTGCGGCCGAGGTCGGCGGTGATGGCGAAGTCCGGACCGGCCAGGGAGGTCGCCCCGCCGAGTGTCCCGTCGGTGATGACCTGTGCGATGCAGGTTCCGGTGTTGATCGATGCGGCAGCCGACAGTGCGGCGGCGATCCGCAAGGTTCGAGCGCTCATCCTGGTCGCCATCGGCGCACCCCCGTGCTGGAGTTCGAAGGCATCTCGTGCAGGGTAGCTATCTGATGGGCCTAGGTATTATTGTAACCGATCGGTTGACGGTGTTACAACCCATGGCATGAATTGAGGGCCGTAAGATTACTCAAGATTGTGATCAGGCTATGTAACGGGTCTGGCATGGTAGTCAGGCGGTACACCCGCGGGTGTGTTGGTAGCCTAACCGGTGGTGTTATCGAGCGTGGGTTTGTGCCAGGGCCCAGGCGATGAGGGCGCCCAATGCGGTGATGCCGATGACGGCCCAGGTCATGGGGCTCGGGTCGAGCGTTTGTGCGATCCATATGCCTGCGCCGATGGTGGCGGCGATGAGCATGAGGGGTTTGATGCGGGCGGCGGCCCAGCGGAGTGTGCGTAGGAGCAGGTAGAGGGCGACCAGGGCGGCGGCGATCGCGATGGCGAGGCCGACCCGTTTGCCGGCGGGGTTGTGGAGCAGCCAATTGAGCCAGTCGGTGGCGGCGTCGGGCATGGTGGTGTGCGCGCGGGTCAGGCGAGGTGGTTGATGTAGTAGTCGGTTTGGTTTTGGCGGGCCCAGTAGTCGCCGTGGTCGTGGGCGTGGAGTGCGGGGTTGATGATGGTGGTGGAGTTGGGGCTGAGGTCGTGGAGTTGGAACTCGAAGCGGTGGGGCTCGCCGAGGACTTCGCCGACGCGGCGGGCCATGGACTGGAGGGGTTTCATGCTTTGTGGGCCGGCGTAGCCGAGGGCTTTGTCGAGGGCGCTGGCGAAGAAGGCGTTTTTGAGGATGCCGTCGGCGCGTGAGGCGAAGATGTGGAGTTTGCCGATGCCGAAGGGGGCGTCGGGGAAGTGGAACTCGTCGAGGAGCTTGGGGCGTTCGAAGACGTCGTCTTCGACGGCGGGGGCGAGAAGGAGGGCGTTGTGGTAGCGGGTGTTGCCTTTGCCGCTGTAGAGGCGCTCGCCGAGGATGGCGGCGCTGCGGAGGCCGACGTGTGCGCCGAGGGAGTGTGTGACGAGGGTGACGCGTTTGGCGCCGTGTTTTTCTACGAGTGCGCGGACGAGTTCGTAAAGAGCAACGCCGGAGAATTGGGCGAACTCCTGGGCGTCGCCGAACCAGAGTGGGCCGACGTCGCCCGGCCAGGTGAAGGCGACGTAGGCGTAGTCGGCGGGGTTTTGGCCGTCGTCGGTAAGGGCGGTTTGTGTTTTGGCGAAGAAGTCGGCGGCGGTGTCGAGGGATTGGCGGGCGGTGACGTTGTAGCCGTGTACGTGGATGATGGTGTGTTTGTCGGCGACGGTGTCGAGGGCGGCGTTGGGTTCGGCGGCGGCGACGTGGTAGACGCTGTGGATGTCGAAGTCGGCGTCGGCGAGCCTGCGGGTGCCGCGTGAGCCGGTGACGATCATGGGGACGGTGAGTTTTTTGGAAGCCGTGGCGGCGGCGGCGGGTTTGGGCATCGGGTCGGGTTTACGACGTTTTGCTTGTCCCATCGGGGGCCCCCTTGTGTTGTGTGGAGTGGTTGCGGTGTCGTTGGATTTTTATTCGCAATGCGTTGGCGCGTCTAGGTCTGGGCGGGGCGGGTCATGGTGTCGGGGTTGAGCAGTTCGTTGAGTTGGGTTTCGTCGAGGAGTTTGTCGGCGAGGGCGACTTGGCGGATGGTTTTGTTTTCGGCGAAGGCTTTTTTGGCGAGCGCGGCGGCTTGGTCGTAACCGATGACGGGTGCGAGTGAGGTGCACATCATCAGTGATTGATCGATGAGTTGTTCGCAGCGTTCGGCGTTGACTTGTAGGCCGGTGAGGAGTTTGTCGACGAGGATTTGTGAGGCGGCGGTGAGGAGTTTGATGGACTCCATCATGGCGTCGGCCATGACGGGCATGGCGACGTTGAGTTCGAGGATTGAGCCGACACCGCCGAAGCCGCCGTAGGTGATGGCGGTGTCGTTGGCGATGACGCGGGCGGCGACCTGGATGACGGATTCGCAGATGACGGGGTTGACCTTGCCGGGCATGATCGATGAGCCGGGTTGGGTGGCGGGCAGGGCGAGTTCGAACAGGCCGCATCGCGGGCCGGAACCGAGCCAGCGGATGTCGTTGGCGATTTTGGAGAGGCTGACGGCGACGGTTTTGAGGGATGCGTGTGCCTGGACGAATCCGTCTTTGGCGGCTTGGGCTTCGGGGTGGTTGTCGGCTTCGCGGAAGGGGACGCCGGTGCGTGATTTTAGTTCGGCGGCGACGCGTTGGCCGAACTCGGCGTGGGTGTTGATGCCGGTGCCGACGGCGGTGCCGCCGATGGCGAGCTCGGCGAGGCTGTCGATGGCGTGGTCGGTGCGGGCGAGTGCGTGGGCGACTTGTGATGCGTAGCCGGCGAAGACCTGGCCGACGCGGATGGGGGTTGCGTCCATGAGGTGGGTGCGGCCGATCTTGACGTGGTGGTCCCAGCGGGCGGCTTTGTCGGCGAGGTCTTTTTGGAGGGTGGTGAGTGCGGGCTTGAGTTGGTTGGTCAGCGCGACTGCGGCGGCGACGTGCATGGCGGTGGGGAAGGTGTCGTTGGAGGACTGGCCCATGTTGATGTGGTCGTTGGGGTGGGCGGGTTTTTTGGAGCCGATGGGTTGGTTGGCGAGTTGGCTGACGCGGTTAGCGATGACCTCGTTGGCGTTCATGTTGGAGCTGGTGCCGGAGCCGGTTTGGAAGACGTCGACTACGAAGTGGCGGTCGTGTTGGCCTTGGGCGACTTCGTCGGCGGCCTGGGCGATGGGTTTGGCGAGGTCGGGGGGGAGTTGGCCCAGGGATTGGTTGACGCGGGCGCAGGCGGCTTTGAGTTGGCCGAAGGCGTGGACGAGCTCGGGTGGGATGCCGCGGCCGCTGACGGGGAAGTTGTCGACGGCGCGTTGGGTGCTTGCGCCCCAGAGCGCCCAGTCGGGGACGTGCATCTCGCCCATGGAGTCTTTTTCGGTGCGGAAGGATGGGGCGGGGGTGGTTGCGTTAGGCGTAGCGTTTGGCGTTGCGTTCATGGTCGTTTCTCGGGTGCGGTGGGGGTGTGCTGCGGGGGCAAGTATACGGGATCGGGTTTGGTTTTCGGGCGCTGCGTGGGCGGGGTGATGGGGGTGTTAGCGTGATCGCAGGAGGCAGTCTCGGCGGATGTGTAGCTCGGGGAGCATGGGTTCGATTTGTTGCCAGAAGCGTTTGGCGTCGGCGGCGTAGCCGGCGGTGGGTTTGATCTGCGGGGCGCGGCGGGTGAACCATGTCTTGAAGCGGGCCATGAGCAGCTCACGGGTGTATTTGCAAACCATGCTGGCGAGTGCGACGGGCATGTGGCGGTCGTCAGCGCTGACTTCGAAACTGATGGTCATGGTGCGCGGGCGGTCGGTGGTTTGTTCGATGTGGTAGGCGCTGCGTTGGGGGGATTCTTCGAGGACGGTGAGTTGGGCGTGGTCGAAGGTCAGAGCGAGCAGTTCGCGGTAGCGGGTGCGGCCTGACTGGCGGTCGACGACGACGGTGGGGTGGTGGTGGCCGTGGTCGTCCCAGATGGATCGCAGGTGGGCGGAGACGAAGGTGAAGCAGGCGGAGGCTTTGGATCGGGTGGCGGCGACCATGCGGTTGAAGCGGTCTTCGAAGATGACGGACGCGCCCAGGTCGAGTACGCGGACGCCGGTTGGGTCGGTCGCGGTTGTTAAAAGGTTGCGCGCGACGGCGAGTTGGCCCGCGGTGGTGGTGGTGGGCAGGTTGTCCCAGGGGTGGTCGGGTGTTGGGCGGTACCAGGGGAGGTCGTCGAGTTTGTGGTGGCCGGTTTCGCCGAGGCAGTTGAGCCAGTCGTTGAGCGTGGCGGGGTGGTGGCCGGCGAGTGCGGCGGTGGTGAGTACGCCGAGCTCGAGGTGGCGGATGCCGGCGGCGGAGGTGTGGAGTTTTTTGGAGTCGTTGATGGCGATGCGGCCTAGGCGGTCTTTGGGTTTGCGGCAGACGGCTTTGGCGAGCAGTTGCCAGAGGTCGGGGGTGGGGTCGGCTGGGCCGGGTGTGTTGGGGGTGTTGGTTGGGGGGTCGATGGCGATGACGGATCGGCCGACGAGCAGTGGGCCGAACAAGGGGCCGTAACCGGCTTCGTCGATCCCTGCGTAGACGAGCATGACGGCCAGTATATCGGCGGGGTCAGGGGGTGAGTTGGTCGAGGGTTTTGGTCCAGACGGTGTCGGTGGTGACTTGGGCGATGAGGGATTGGTCGTCGCGTCGGTGGCGGTAGCCGGTGCGGCGGGCGTTGGTGGTGTTGGTGGAGTTGGGGGGTTCGATGACGCAATCGTCGCGGCGGTAGGGGCCGACGAGTGCGGGGTCGGTGGGGCCGAAGATTGAGACGATGGGGCGATCGAAACCGACGGCGATGTGGAGTGGGGCGGAGTCGTTGCAGATGAGGATGCGTGTGCGGCTGAGGATGGCCATCATTTGGCCTACGGTTGTTTGGGGGAGCAGGGCGGCGTTGTCTGGTAGTTGATCGAGGAGGGGTTGGACGAGTGGGCGCTCGGTGGGTGATGCGAGGACGACGATGCGCGGGGCGACGGCGTTGGATTGGATCAGGCGGTTGGCGATGTTTGCGAAGCGATCGATCGGCCAACACTTGCACAGCCAACGGGCGGTGGGGGCGATGCAGGCGTAGGGTTGGTTGGTGAGGTTGTGTTGTTCGAGCCAGTCGTCGAGCCATGCGTGGTCGTCGAGGCCGGCGTAGAGTTGCATGTCGTGATCGGGCTCGAGGTTTTCGGCGGCGAGCAGGGCGAGCATGCGGTCGACGGTGTGCATGGATGGGTCGATGTTGTGGCGGCGGTTGTAGGCCAGCCACGCGTACTCCTTGGCGTTGGCAAACCCGATGCGGGCGGGGGCTTTGGTGGCCCAGGTGAGCAGGCCGGAGCGGAGCAGGCCCTGGAGGTCGATGACCCAGTCGTATTGGTTCTTTAAATGGGAGGTGACCCAGCGGGAGATTTCGGCGGCGAGGAGCGGGTTTTTGCGGACGCGGCCGAATCGCTTGCGGGGGAAGGGGACGGGGGCGTTGAGGTCGGGGTGGTGGCGTATGGCGTCTGCGAAGGTGTCCTGGACGAGCCAGTCGATCTGGGCGTCGGGGAAGGCGCGGCGGAGTGTGGGCAGGGCGGGGACGGTGCGGGCGACGTCGCCGAGCGCGCTGGGGCGGATGATGAGGATTCGCCTTGGTGTCGCGGGGGTTGGCATGTTCGCGTAGACTTTACCGGCCATGCGCCGTCTTTTGTTGATCATACTCGCGTTGACTGTTGCCGGTTGTGATGCGGGTGAGCGCGACAGCTTGGATGATTTTGAGGCGCGGTGGCATGAGGCGGTGAATCATCGTGAGGGTGATGATCTGTTTGCGATGCTGGATTCGTCTTCGCAGTGGCGGATCAGGCATGATCTGGAGGTGATGCGTGGGTTGGAGCCGGGGGCGCAGCAGGCGGTGATCGCGCAGTTGGGCGGGGTGCGTGTTGAGAATCTGCATGAGTTGACGCCGCAGCGGTACTTCGCGCGGCTTTGGGATCTGGCGACGGATGGGCAGCGGCCGACGATGGCGGTGGAGGCGAGCGGGGATGACTCGGGGTACATGATTTTGACGTTGGGGCGGGACCGGACGCTGCGTGTGCGGCTGCTGCGTGAGGCGGGTAAGTGGGTCTGGCAACTGCCGCGCGAGGGCATACAACCCGGTGCGGTTGGGGGCGGCGGTTCTGACTAATAATCTCGGTGCCGGGAACCGATGACAGCGTTGGACCGGTCATCTGTCGAAGGGTGGTTTGCACGATCGGGCGGGTCGCCTTTAGACGTTCGGAGTGTTAACGCCAGTGCCGTCTGCAATCATCTCAGACATCCACGCGAACCTGGAAGCGCTGAACGTGGTGCTTGCGGACATTGATGCGCGGGGGATCGAGGAGATCTTCTGCCTCGGTGATATCGTTGGGTATGGGCCGGACCCTGCGCGGTGTCTGGATATTGTGATGGAGCGGTGCAAGTGGGCGCTGATGGGGAATCACGATTTCGCGGTGCTGTATGAGCCGACGGGATTCAACGCGAGCGCGGAGGCGGGGGCGTACTGGACGCGGGCGCAGTTGGAGGAGGAGGCCGAGAGCGAGCCGCTGCGGCGGCGTTGGCAGTTTTTAGGGAAGCTGCGCATCCGCGAGCGCCACAACGGGGCGTTGTGGGTGCATGCGTCGCCGCGCCGGCCGATCAATGAGTACATCTTTCCGGATGATGTGATCACGTCGCCGTCGAAGATCACGCAGATATTCGAGCGGATCGAGCGGTGCTGCTTTGTGGGGCATACGCACGTGACGGGTGTGTTCACGGATGAGCCGGATTTTTATCCGCCGAGCGATCTGGACGGTGTGTACAAGATCAATCCGCACGAGAAGTGCATTATTAATCCGGGGTCGGTGGGGCAGCCACGGGATCGGGACCCGCGTGCGAGCTATGCGATATTGGACGGTGAGCGCGTGGAGTTTGTGCGCCTGGCGTATGACGTGCAGGCGGTGGTGGACAAGATCAAGGCGATCCCGGAGCTGAGCGATTTTCTCGGGCAGCGGTTGCTTGAGGGGCGCTAGCGAGCGGGTGGGGGTGTTGGGGTGTGTCGACGTGGGGGAGCGGCGACGCGGTGGGGTGGGTTAGGTTGGCTAGTCTAGTGCGGCTTTGGCGGATTCGATGTCGTCGAACATCTCGAAGACGGCGTCGAGGCGAGTGACCTTGAAGAGGAATGCGACGTTGGGTTGGCAGTTGGCCAACGCGATGCGGCCGCGCATGTTCTCGAGGTCGCGCACAAACATCACGAGGCTGCCGAGGCAGTCTGACGAGATGTATTCGACCAGGCCCATGTCGAGTACGAACTCGGTGGCCTTGTCGTAGCGCATGTGTTGGGTGAGCTCGTTGACGACTTCCTGCATCTCCAGCCCGGTGAGGTTGGAGTCGCTGAAGGTGGTGACGACGAGGCTGTTGTGTTGTTCTATCTGGGTGCTGTTCGATAACACGGATTACTTCTCCCCAAACGAGGTTGCCTCCAAGGCAATTATCGGCCGGGTTTGAGCGGTTCAATTGTGGGCGAGCCAAAGAATCTGTCCGCAGAGTCTCGCTGAGCGTTACAGGCGGCACAGGCGTTAGGACGGGGCGATCGGATGGGCGGGGGC
>JAJDCY010000039.1 GCA_029260595.1 Phycisphaeraceae bacterium
CCTGCCCCGCCCGCCACCGCACCTCCCCAATCAACCGCCGCACAAACTCCCCCATCTGCGCACCACTATCCGCGCCGCCCACCGGCGTCGCCAAACTATAAAAATCACAGTAATGACACTTATGAAAACAAAACGGACAGTGCACATACACCCCCGCCACCGCCATCCCCACCGGCAACTCGACCACCTCACCAACACCCTTACCAACACCCTCACCAGCACCCTCGCTCGTAACCGCCTCTCCCACCCCCGCACCAACCCCAACCCGCACAACGCCACCCCCACCTGACCCGCCCCCACACCCGCCCGTTTGAACTACCCCCCCACCAATCTTAGAATTATCGGGCGTACCCCTCGCATCGTCAGCCATCGGGAGGCGAATCACCATATGCAGGCCATCCTCGTCATCGAAAAACTGGCCGGCATCCGTCGCGAGTTCAAACTCACCAAGCCCCGCAACGTCGTCGGCCGCAACAAAGAATGCGACCTGAGAATCCCCCTAAACTCCGTCTCACGCAGACACTGCGAACTGCTCATCAAAGACGGCCAACTCACCGTCCACGACCTCGAATCCGACGCCGGCACACTCGTCAATTCTAACCCCATCCAACGCACCGTGCTCCAACCCGGCGACCGCCTCGCCATCGGCCCCATCACCTTCCTCGTCCACGCCCTCACCCCCACCGCCAAATCCCCCGACCCCGCCACCCCCCCCGGCCTCGGCGAACCCGCAACCACCTCCCCGTAGGGCGGGCACCGCCCACCATCCCCCATAACGACCCGGACCACCCCCCCCACACCCACAAAAAAAACCGCCCACGCATCGCGTAGCCGGCCCACACCCAACCCAATTTCCCCAACCTCAACCCAACCTCAACCCACCGCGAACCCCACCCCCACTACCCTAATCCGCCACATTCGTACGCGGCTTCGCCACCGCCGGAACCCGGATCCGCGACCCACACTGGTGGCACTTGACCTCTCTACCGCGCGCCTTCGGCGGCACCGACATTATCGCCCGACACGTCAGTTTCGGGCAGATCAACCGGATCACTTGCCGATCAGCCATCGTGGCCACTCCCGGTCAACCCAGGCCATACCCCTGGACATCAGTACACAACACACCACCATAACTATCGGCCCACTCAAATACCCACTTAATGCCCCCACACACCAACCCAACCCCCCAAAAACACCCACTCAACCAGCCCAGCCCCAGCCACACCACCGCCTCCCCGCTACAATACCCCCCACCACGACCCCTTACCGCACAACCACACCAAGCCCGCATCCGCCGCCAATCACTCCCAAAAGCACCCCCCCTAGAGCACTCCCATGCACCCCCAAACCTGGCAATGGGCCGCCGCAAACTGGGAAGCCTGCGCCACGCTCGCCACCGTCGCACTCCTCGGCCTCGCACTCATAAAAAACTGGGCCGGCCCCGACACCGCTCTCCTCGGCGGCCTCGCACTATTCATGGCACTCGGCATCGCCTCCGACGCCTTCCCCACACCCGCCCAAGCCGTCGCCGGATTCGGTAACGAAGGCCTCATCACCGTCGGCGTCCTCTACGTCGTCGCCGAGGGCCTCACACGCACCGGCGCCATGAGCATCCTGCTCACCCCACTCCTAGGCCGCCCACGCTCCGCAACCGAAGCCCAGGCCCGCCTCATGCTCCCCGTCGCCGGCCTCAGCGCATTCCTCAACAACACACCCGTCGTCGCCATGTTCATGCCCCTCGTCAGCGACTGGGCCAAAAAAACCGGCGTCAGCCCTTCCAAACTCTTCATCCCGCTCAGCTACGCCGCCATCATGGGCGGCTCGTGCACACTCATCGGCACCGCCACCAACCTCGTCGTCCAGGGCATGGTCTTCGACGCCCAGGCCGCAGGCCGCATGCCCAACCTCCACATCGGCATGTTCACACTCTCCGCCGTCGGCGTGCCCGCCGCACTGCTCGGCACCGCCTACATCCTCATCGCATCCGGCAAGCTCCTCCCCGACCGCCAAACACGCCGCGAAAACCTCAAAGACGCACGACGCTACACCGTCGAGATGCTCGTCGAACCCGCCAGCCCACTCGCAGGCCGAACCATCGAGCAAGCCGGCCTCCGCCAGCTACCCGGCGCCTACCTCGTCGAGATCCAACGCGGCGACCAGCAACTCATCGCCGTCGGCCCCGAGCAAACACTCGCCGCCGGCGACCGCCTCATCTTCGTCGGCGTCGTCGATTCCGTTCGCGACCTCCAAAAGATCCGCGGCCTCGCACCCGCCACCGACCAGGTCTTCAAACTCTCCTCACCGCGACCCGAACGACTCCTCGTCGAAGCCGTCGTCTCCGACACCTGCCCACTCGTAGGCCGAACCATCCGCGAAGGCCGCTTCCGCTCCATCTACCACGCAGCCATCATCGCCGTACACCGCAACGGCGAGCACCTGCTACAGAAAATCGGCGACATCACACTCCGCCCCGGCGACACACTCCTGATCGAAACCCACCGCCAGTTCCTCGACACACAACGCGACCGCCGCGACTTCTTCCTCGTCTCCGAGGTCGCCGGCTCCGAGCCCATGCGCCACGAACGCGCCCCCATCGCACTGCTCATCCTCGTCGCCATGGTCGCACTCGCCGCCACCGACACCCTCCCCATCCTCGTCGCCGCCATGCTCGCCGCCGGGCTCATGGTCGCCACCAACTGCTGCTCCGCACCCCAGGCCCGCAGCGCCATCAGTTGGCGCGTACTCCTCGCCATCGGTGCAGCCCTCGGCATCGGCAAAGCGCTCGAAACCACCGGCGCCGCCGCATCCTCCGCCGACGCACTCATCGCCTCCTTCGGCCGTCTCGGACCCATGGGCGCGCTCGCCGGCGTCTACCTCGTCGCCATGATCTTCTCCTCCGCCATCGGACCCATCGCCGCCGCCGTACTCGTCTTCCCCGTCGCCGCCCAAGCCGCCGCCGGCCTCGACGCCGACTTCATGCCCTTCGCCATCACCCTCATGATGGCCTCCGCCGCCAGCTTCGCCACACCCATCTCCTACCAAACCAACCTCATGGTCTACGGCGCCGGCGGCTACCGCTTCAGCGACTACCTACGCATAGGCCTACCCCTAAACTTCCTGGTAATGACCGTAGTCCTAACCCTAACCCCCCACGTATGGCCGTTTTGACACAGACAGCGCAAACATTCTCCATACCACCTCGCCATAGCGACTGTCTTGTCTGCCAAGTGTTAAGTGGGTTGAGCAACACGAAACCCACCGTTTCGAGCCGCTGGGAGGTATCGGCTTGAGGGCGCGCCGCATGACGCTGATGGTGAGATGCGCTAACGCCTATCCCACCCTACTCGCTAGCAAGCAGCGCCACACGACGATATGCTCGAGATATGATCCCTGACCAGAACGAACTTGAGACTCTGGCGAAACCAATGGGCGGTATATTGGATCCAACTGCGTTGGCAGAACCCTTTGACAACATCCTTACCGATGTTATCGATTTCGCCAATAACTTTTTCTCATCGCTTCAGGGCGCTATTACGTTCCCTTGGTCTTCCCGCCCCCTGCATGTATCGTTTGTCAATGACAAAAATGTAAACGCCTTTGCCGGCAAAAAAAAGAACTTTGATTACATCTTTATCAACGCCGGAGTGATCGAGAAAATCTACGGGACGATGATGGGCATGCTCTCAATACCGACATTTCTTCCCGGTATCGGTAGTATTGAGAACGAAGAAGCTCCTGAACAGGCTCTCAATGGCGGTTTCCCGCGAATGCCTCTACTGCGAAAAGGCGTCGAGCCCGAACCATTCCAAATTTGTATTCCGGCAGATGAGCACCGTAATAGCTTTGCAATGTGGCTTGCAGAGTGTGCTGTAACTTTTCTCGTGCTACACGAGATCGGACACGTTCTGGCTGGACACTTGGAGATTCTCGAACAGCAAGGCCTGGCTCCACAAATTGCAGAATTCTCCGACTCTCGCATGACCGGCGAAGCCATGCCGCCTACGGGCATTCTAGAGTATGATGCCGATACTTTTGCCAGTCATGCCGCATCATTTCTCGATTTACACCCTAAATCGGACAGTGATTGGGAAGGAGTCTTTGATTGGGATAATGTGCCCGGCAAAGAAGCAGGATTCATCGCTCACGCAGTAATGATCAGCATTCTGTTTCGTGTTCTTGAAGTCCGTGGGCAGGCGCCGCAGAGTTTGAATCTGACTAGTCACCCACATCCCGCTGTTCGCAGCAATCTTGCAATTTCACGTAGCTTTTCTCTTGCATGTGACAGTGAGCGGTTCACTGTCACAGACCTTCCCCGGATCATTCAATCATCACTCATTCCGTTTGAAGAAACGTGGGCCGAGTTGGGTTTACCTGGCCAACGACTCGGCAACCCATCGACGTGGGCACAACCAATAGCAAGATTAAGCGATCAACTCAGTCAAGAGTACGAGCGATGGCAACCATCTTTGAAGGACGTTGCTCGATTGCCCAGACGCTGGCACGGCTCATGGCCAACGCCTAACTAACTGAATGCAACGGGTGGGTCCGGCAATCTTCCTAGGACAGAAACCCGGCAAGCAAGTGTGGTGGGATGCACTGCGCTTATCCCACCACACACACCCCTACCCCACCACCCCCAACCGCAACTTGATCCGATGCACCCCTCCCCCACGCGGGTCCCGAATCAGCTTCCGCGCCAGCCCCCCGCGCAGCTCCCGGTCCAACTGGTATAGCCGTGCGCTCGAATCCACCACCACCTGCAGCACCCCACGCCGCACCGCCTCCAGACGCGTGTGCTCGGCCAACTCGCCCGGCACCAGCTCCCCCCACAACTGCACCAGCGCCCCCAACTGCTTATAAGGCCGCGCTACATCACGCTGAAACTGCTTCTTCATAAAACCCAGCGTCAGATCCGGCTCCGCCCACACCCGCCACGCCTGAAGCCGTGCCAACCGATCCCCGCTAGGTAAATCTCGCTTGCCCACACCCCCATACTACCGCGCCGCCCCGCCACCCCGCGCGCACAAAAAACCACGCGGCCCACCACGCGCCAACCCACACCAACCTCAACCAAAAACTCAATCCACGATCTGCGAGATGTCCGTCAACCGCGAACCATTCACCACGTTGTACAACTCCAGCGTCTCCGCGTCCGTCCCCTGCTCCGCCACCCGCGCCCGAAACCGCCCATTCAACGGGTTGTACCAAAACGTCTTCAAACTCGCCGAATCGATGTGCTTCACCGTCGGATGCACCTTCCCGGCATTGTCCGCCGTGTCGTAATACACCGAATCCTCGAACGTCGTATCAAACGGATTCACCGGCAGCGCTGCGCCCGCGAACCACTCCGCCTCGATCGTCGCCGGGTACTCGCCCCCCGCCACGAACTCCACCTGGAGCATCTGCTGCACCTGCCGCAGCGTCGACGCCGCCGAAGAGATCTTCGTGCTCTCCGCGGCACTGGCGAAATGGGGCACCACCGACGCCGCCAACACCCCCAGCACCACCACCACAATCAAAACCTCAACCAGCGTAAACCCGCCACGCCTGTCCGCGCACCCCCAACCCGCACCCCCGCGACCCGCACAACATCTTTTCATCACGCTGCACTCCCCATCCCGCCATCCCCGGCACCCACACACCCATACACGCACACACGCACACACGCACACACCGATCCACTATCACCCGCGCACGCAACCTTCTTATCGGCCGTCCCCCCACCGCCCATCACCCGCCCCACACCCACTTCCCAACCCCCACCCCGCCAAACACCCCACTAACCCCCGCCCCTCCACAGCCTTACCACCACCAACCCCACAAATCCCAACCCAGCCCCACCTTAACTGTTACACCGGTCATGCCGATTAATCAGCTAGCGAACGCACGAGTTCTCTACGCGTTCAACGATTCACCGCTCAACGCCCACCCGTCACGGGCGTCCAGACCACGGGGGCCTTCTCAACACTCGCCACCCGCAAACCCCCAACCCCCCAACCCTCAACCCTCCCATCCAAGGACCCAACCATGCCAACCACCAACACAACCAACACCACCAACACCCCCAACAACCCAACCCCCAACGCCCCCGCCCCCACCCAGGACGAACGCCGCCGCGCACCACGCATCGCAGGCTGCGGCCCCGTCCAAGCCGTCACACTCGACCACGGCAACCGCCCCACCGAAGTCATGCGGCACGCACAAGTCCACAACGTCTCCGCCGGCGGCCTCGCCCTGCTCTCCTCAACACAAACCCACCCCGGCACCCACATCGATATCATGCTCACCCCCGAGCCCGGTCAATACGCCAACAACCCCCAGCCCGCCGTCCGCGTCAAAACCCTCGCCTGCAACCCGTTCCAAGGCCACCTGTTCAAGACCCGCTGCACACTCACCACAGGCCAGATGCCCGCAGAGCTGATCTACAACTGGTAGGAGAAACACCGTGCCCCCAACCGACCCCAACAACAACCCCCTCCCCGACAACGCCCCCGCGCGCCCCCCAGCCCCCGCCACCGACGACCGCCGCGCCGAGCTCCGCACTCCACCCGCCGACCCCATACGCACCACCACCACCATCCCCGTCATCCCCATCAGCGACGCCGTCGTACTCAACACCTCAACCAACGGCATCGCCATCCAGACACGCACGCCCGTCACCCCCGGCACACGCCTGTCATTCTCAAAATCCGCCGAACAACCCCCCATCCTCGGCGAAGTCCTCGCCTGCGAACCCCTCGACCAAGGCTGGTTCCGAGTCCGCTGCCGCTGCCTCCTAGGCGGCTTCGACAACCCCTGACCCGGTGGCATGGGTAAACTTGTCTACCCATGTCCCCACCCACTCCAAGGGGCCGAAAAACAAAGAGAAGAACAAAGGCGTCGCTAGTCATTTCCCCAACCGCCCGGTGCCACTGCTTGCTCGCAACCAGTGTTCTCACACTACAAAGGTCGGTAGAGCACAGCGAGGCCCACCTTCACACCACCTTCACACCCCCTTCACCCGCCCTCAGCCACTATCCACACGTGCACCCCGACCCAACGACCCATTTGTCCGCGAAAAACAACACAAAAAATCCCCCACAACCACTAGGCCTCGCCCCCCGGCCCGCCTATCATTCCTCCATCACCCGCCGCACAACGCGGCCGGCTACCCCGATTCACCGGCGCACCCATCCAACCGCGCCCCAACACAACACAGCCGACATGTCGCCCCCCAATCACACCCAACACACACACACCCCACGCGCCCTCTTCGCGCTGCTCACACCCCTCGCCCTGCTCGCACTACACACCCCCTCCGCCCACGCCCTGTTCATCGACAACGACATCCCCCTCGGCACCCCAGGCCACTTCAGCGTCGACATCCGCATCGCCGGCGAAGCAGGCTTCAGCGGCAGCCTCGAAACACGCATCACCGCCGCCACCGCGCAAGGCGGCGTCACCACCGACACCCGCTTCGTCTACGACTACTACAGCTACATCAACACCGGCTCCGGCCCCTCACGGCGCCTCTCCCTCGGCGTCTCCGCACAGCCCTTCGCCGCGGGCCAGGACGCCGCCACCAGCTCCGGCTCATTCACCGGCTCCAACGGCAACCTCATCGACTGGACCGCCACCAGCTCCATCCCCAACCTCGGCGACACCATGACCACCGCCTTCCACTTCTCCGCACGCACCGGCACTCTCGGCGACCTCACCTTCTACCGCTACCTCGACGAAGACATCGGCTCCAGCGCCCGCGACGACGTGTTCTTCACCCGCGGCACCGCCGCCACCGGCGACCTCCGCCTCTTCACCATCGACGACGACGACGCCTTCGGACTCAGCCAGTCCGGCAGCTTCACACCCGAGCGCGGCCTCGCCAACGCCACCTTCCTAGGCTGGGCCATGGACGAGTTCAACCACATGGAAGGCCCCCTCTTCCTCGGCACACAATCCGTCGACCCACTCGGCGTCATCGACCAGGCCGCCAACAGCACGCTCCCACTCTTCGAGCACCCCCAAGCCGGACCCGCCTACGGACCCGAAGACATCGTCTCACTACTCGCATGGCAAGCCGACCCCAACAAACCCACCGCCACCATCATCACCAGCCTGGGCGGCGTCCCCGACCCCCAACTCATCCCCAACCCCGACCCCCCACCACCCCCACCGCCAGCCCCCATTCCCGAACCCACCACCGCCGCCACCCTCCTCCTACTCACCGCCCTCACCGCCCGCCCCCGCCCATCCCGCCCCTAACACCCCCCTCGCCCCCCCTCCATCTGCCCTCAACTCCCCTCCCCCCTCTCCATCCCCCCCCTCAACCCCCCTCAC
>JAJDCY010000040.1 GCA_029260595.1 Phycisphaeraceae bacterium
TGATCCTCCCCACACACCAACAGATTCCCCCCACCCACCGCCGCCACCGACCCGACCTCCCCCTCCACCACAAACCACCCATCCATCACCGGCACCTTCCAGCACGCCCGCCCATGCGCGCGCTCCGCCCGCTGATAACCATCCCCGAAGTAACTCAAGTACTCACCCACATCGAACCGCTCATACCCCTGCGCACTCCCCTCCACACTCCCCTCCTCCCCGCTCCCCGACAGCCCATCAAACACCGCCGTCGTCGCGCACGTCATCAGGCACTGCCCCGCTCGGTTCCGCACCGCATCGATCAACCCCTTCTGCCCGCGCGCAAAAAACAGCAGCGCCACACCCGCCCGCCCATCCGGCGTCTCGCCCGCCGCAACCTCAACCTCAACCCCCGCCTCCGCGTCACACCCGATGATCGACGTCCCGTACCCCGTCGCCGACTCCCCCGCCCGCCGCGCCCACCACCCATCACACGCCGTCACGACCACCCGCGCCGCCCGCATCGCGAACGCCTCCGCATACGTATCCTCAATCAGCGTCCCGCGCACGCGCATCATCACCACCCTTGCACAACAACACCCCCAGGCCCCGGCCCACACACACAACCCCCCGCCAAAACCAGCTAATACCCCCGGCAGGAGTCGAACCTGCGACCTACGGATTAGAAGTCCGTCGCTCTATCCAACTGAGCTACGGGGGCCGGACTCACGCAACTAAACGACACCGATCGCCGCGCACAGCGCAGCACCACCACACACACCAATCACACAACCCACAATATCACACCGCCGCGAGTTTCTCGATCATCCGATCCACACCGCTCGTCGGCCCGATCACGATCAACTCGTCCGCGGCCTCCAGCTCCCGGTCAGGCGGCGGGTTAAAGATATGCGCACCCGTCCCCGGCACCACCGCCACCACCATCACCCCCACCTGCGACGGCAACGCCAGCTCGCGCAGCGACCGCCCCACCGCGCCCGGCACCTGATCCAGATGCACCTTCGAGATCGTCAGATCCGTCTCCCCGCTCACGACCGCTTCGAGCAACTCATCCACCCCCGACCGCATCAGCATCTGCGTCGCCCGCGTCGCCCCGATCACCGGCAAACAGATCACCCGATCCGCACCCGCCCGGTGCAGCTTCGCATCGCTCTCAGCCCGCTCCGCCCGCGAGATGATCGTCATCTTCTGATTCATCCCACGCGCTGTCAGCGTCACAAACACATTCGCCGCATCCGTCGGCAGACACGCCGCCAGACCGCTCGCCCCCTCGACCCCCGCGTCCGTCAGCGTCTGCTCGGCCTGCGCATCACCCGCCACCACCAGATATCCCAGCCCCTCAGCCTCCTCCGCACGCTCCTCCTCCGCCTCAACCAACACAAACCCCGCACCACGCCCGTGCAAACTCTCACACAGCATCCGCCCCATCCGACCAAACCCGCAAACAATAAAATGCCCGCGCAGCCGACCAATCTTCGTCTTCAATTGTCGCTTCCCCAATACATTTCTCAGGTCACCCTCAACCAGAAACGCCACCAACACACTGCCCGCATAGAGCACCGCCAGGATCCCCGTCAGCATCAATATCAACGCCCACCCCTGCTCCGCACCGCTCAGCGGAGGCCCGCTGTCCTTCATCCCCACCGTCGTCAGAATCACCGCGGCGAGATAAATCGATTCGAACGGCGTCCGCCCATCACCCAAAAAGTAAAACCCCCACGCACCCACCACCAACAGCCCCACGAGGATCACCACGCAGACCCGCAACTGCAACTTGTTCTGGATGAAAATATCCACTGCCGGTGCCGACCTCTGCGGGTTAGCCCGCTACGTAATCTTCGGATCGTCCGCCCGCCGCGCAGGCCCCACGAACCGCACACCGTGCCCGTCCGAGTCCCGCCACACGAACGCGCGGTCCCCGCGCCCCTGCACCCGGATCGGACCCGGCTTCAACCCCAACTCGCGTAGCTGCGCCCGCTTGTTCTCAAGATGGTCCACCGCCACCTGGATCATCATCCCACCACCGCCCTTCGCATCGCCCCCACCCCCCTTCGCCGGCCGCAACACCACCACCGTCCCCCCCACCGCCAGCCGTGGGTACCGCCCCGCCGTGCTCCGCGGCGCGAAACCGATCGACCGATACACCGCCGCACTCCGCGCCGGCTCGCGCACCGGCAACTCGATCCAATCCATCCCGATGATGTAAGGCGACACCGGGTACGCCGTCACCGGTGGCTCGGGCTTCTTTTTCCTCTTCGCCTTCGATTTTCCCTTTTTTTTCGCCATAACTTAGACCCGGCTTCTCGACCTTTTGTTGCGACCCGCCTCCGCAGCCCGCCCCGCGATCAAACCTCCTGCGACCGCTCCCGCCCCGTCGTATCGTTAGGCCGCTGCAGCAACTGCTCCCGCCGCAGCATCACCGACAACGTGTGCACGATCAGCTCAATGTGCGTCTCATCCAACCGATTATAAAACGGCAACGCGATCGTCCGGTGACTGACCGACTCCGCGATCGGATACATCCCCTTCTCAAACCCGAACCGGTCACGATAAAACTTCTGCAGGTGGATACACGGAAAGTAATTCGCCGCACCGATATCGTGTCGCCGCAGCCCCGTGATCACACGGTCCCGCTCATACTGCCCGTACTGATCCGTCAGCCGCACCACAAACACAAACCAGCTCATCTCCGCCTCGGCCCCCGCAGGCACCGTCGGCAAAATCAAATCCCGCCACGCCATCAGCCGACCCATATACATCCCCGCCACCCGCCGACGCGCCTCCAGAATCTCACCCAGCCGCTCCATCTGCGCGATCCCCACCGCGCACGCCAGCTCACTCAACCGGTAGTTGTACCCCAGCCGATCGTGCTCCAGCCACGCGCCCCCACCCGCATGGATCGAACCATCCCCACCCGGCACCAGCGCCCGCCCCTGGTTCCGCGTCGACCGGCAATGCGCCGCCAGGTGATCATCATCCGTCACGATCACCCCGCCCTCACCCGTTGTGATCTGCTTGTTCGCGTAAAACCCAAACACCCCCGCCCGCCCGAACGACCCAACCTGCCGCCCGCGATACACCCCCCCCAGCGCCTCGCAACAATCCTCGACCAGCGACACCTCGTGCGCCTGCGCGATCTTCGCCAACTCATCCATGTGCGCCGGGTTCCCGAACACCTCCACCCCAAGGATCGCCTTGGTCCGCTCCGTGATCGCGGCCTCGACCTTCTTCGGGTCCATGTTCAGGCTGACCGGGTCGATATCCACGAACACCGGCGTCGCCCCGACATACAAAATACAGTTCGCCGACGCGATAAAACTAAACGGCGTCGTGATCACCTCGTCGCCCGGCCCGATGCCCAACCCCAGCAACACCAGGTGCAGCCCCGCCGTACCGCTGCTCACCGCGATCCCGTGGCGCCGACCGGCGCGCTCCGCCACCATCTCCTCAAACCGCGCCTGACGCGGCCCAATGCTAAGCCGACCCGTCCGCATCGCGTCCGTCACCGATTCGATCTCCGCCTCGGTGATGTCCGGCGCACTTAAAGGAATCTCTGTCATAAACCTCGTCTACCTCGTCCATGCCTCTCCCCTCCCACCCGACGGAATCAACAACCGCTGCGCCCCCGATCGCGGCGACATACTACGCCATCACCACCCATCCCTAAACCCACCCAAATCGCAAGCCGCGCCCATGCCCCGCACCCACGCCCCGTGCCGCTGGCCGCTTGCCCGCCAGCGCTAACCACCCGCATCTCTGGGTGCCACTGCTTGCTTGCCAAGCAGTGCTCACCATCCTCGTCATCAAGAATCACACCCCCGATCGCCAGGTGGCACTGACAAGTCCGCTTCTCAGTGCTCATCAATCACCGAGCCCATTGACCCCCCACCGCCGGACTGCGACGATACCCTCGCCGACATGACCTACGAACGCCCCAACATCACACGCCTGACCCCCTACACTCCCGGCGAGCAACCCGCCGGCACACCCACCGACCGCTCCCAGCCGCCCATCATCAAACTCAACACCAACGAAAACCCCTATCCCCCCGCGCAACCCGTCCTCGACGCCATCCGCAACGTCTCGCCCGACGCACTCCGCCGCTACCCCCCACCCACCGCCTCCGCCTTCCGCCAGGCCGCCGCCGACGCCCACAACCTCACCCCCGACCACATCATCGCCACCAACGGCGGCGACGAACTACTCCGCCTCGCCATCACCGTCTACTGTGAACCGCGCGGGACCTACAACAACACCGACAGCCCCCCCGTAGGGTGGGATAAGCGAAGCGCATCCCACCAATCCCAATCCCCCACACCCGGCGCCGGCATCGGCATCACCGACCCCACCTACTCCCTCTACGAAGTCCTCGCCGCCATCCACAACACCCCCATCACCCGCATGCCGCTCAACGACGACTTCTCAATCCCCGACGACTACCCCGACCGACTCAACGCCGCCAACGCCCGCCTCGCCCTCATCGTCAACCCCCACGCCCCCTCAGGCCGTCTCCAACCCATCAACCAACTCGCCGACTTCGCCCAGCGTTTCAACGGCATCCTTTTAATAGACGAGGCCTACACCGACTTCGCCGAATCCAACGCACTCGAACTGCTCGACCCCGCACGCAATCTCACTAACGTCCTCCTCCTGCGCACACTCTCTAAAGGCTACTCCCTCGCCGGCCTACGATTCGGCTACGGCCTGGCCCACCCCACCATCATCACCACCCTCAACAAAGCCAAGGACAGCTACAACACCGACGCCCTCGCCCAGGCCGCCGCCGTCGCCGCCCTCCAATCCCGCGACCACGCCGCCAAAACCTGGCAAGCCGTCACCGCCGAGCGCACCCGCCTCACCGACCGCCTCACCGACCTCGGCCACCGCGTCCACCCCAGCCAATCCAACTTCCTGCTCACCACCCCCACCACCAACGCCAAAACCCTCTACCAAAACCTCAAAGCCGCCAACATCCTCGTCCGCTACTTCGATCACCCGCGCCTGACCGATAAACTACGCATCACCGTCGGCACCCCCGACGAAAACAACCAACTACTCAACGCACTCGAAAAACTCCAATAACCTGCCACTGGCCGCTTGCCCGCCAGTGCGAACAACCAGAAACTTCAGCTAACACCGACAACCCCGTAGGGTGGGTTAAGCGAAGCGCAACCCACCACGAACAACCAGCAGCTCCGGCTGCCACCGACAAGTCCGCTTGTCAGTGCTCAAGTTTCACCCAACCACATAAAGAACCAGGACCCCCGACATGCCCGCCCAACCCCCCCGCACCGCCAAGATCAAACGCAAAACCAACGAGACCGACGTCTCGCTGTCACTCTCACTCGAACCCGGTGATTACAAAAACCAGACCGGCGTCGGCTTCCTCGACCACATGCTCGACCACGTCGCCCGCCACGCCCGCTTCGCCCTGACCGTCAAAGTCGCCGGCGACACCCACGTCGACGACCACCATACCGTCGAGGACACCGGCATCGTCCTGGGCCAGGCCCTCGAAAAAGCACTCGGCGACAAACGCGGCATCGAACGCTACGGCTTCGCCTCCGTCCCCATGGAGGACGCCCTCGCCCGCGTCAGCATCGACCTCTCAGGCCGCCCCTGCCTCGTCTTTGACGTCCCCCAATTCAGATCCACCCCCGCCAAGATCGGCGCATTCGACAACCAACTCGTCGAAGAGTTCCTAACCGCCCTGGTAAACCACGCCCGCCTCAACTGCCACGTCGAAGTCCCCCAAGGCCAAAACCACCACCACATCGCCGAAGCCATCTTCAAAGCCCTGGGCCGAGCCCTCCACCAAGCCACCACCATCACCCACACCCAAATCCCCAGCACCAAAGGCTCCCTCTAACTCACCGCGACGGGCGGCAGAGGTGTCCTCAGTGAGTGGCATGGGCAATCCCGGCTTGCCCATGCGTTCCTACGCCGTCCAACTGACCAACAGCGCACCCAAGCCAAGGGCGACTGGGTGGCATGGGCAAACTCGTTTGCCCATGTTCCCACTCACCACGTAACTTAATTGGATGCGTCAAGCAGACGGCAAACTCCGCCACAAACGCAAGGCTTGGAACCACCCCAACCACGCCCACGAGCTAACCTTCAGTTGCTACCGCCGGCTGCGATTACTCGCCTCTAATCACACACGTACCTGGTTCATCCAAGCTCTGCAGCGCGTCCGTACAGACTACAACGTCCGGCTCTGGGCCTACGTCCTGATGCCCGAACACGCCCACGTCCTCTTAATGCCGCGTGAACCCGATTACGACATCGCGGCCATCCTTAAGTCAATCAAGCAGGGCGTGTCCAGACGCGCGGTCAACCACCTACGCCTCCACCAGCCCGGCACCCTGGCAAAGCTCCGAGTCACCCGCGCCGACGGCCGAATCGAACACAGATTCTGGCAGCGCGGCGGAGGCTACGATCGCAACATCAACAACCCGGACACCGCACAGGCAGCCATCGCGTACATCCATCACAACCCCGTGCGGGCAGGCCTCGTCAAGCGCGCGACCGACTGGCCCTGGTCCAGCGCTCGCTGGTACGCCAACCACGACGATGCCCTCTTAACCATGGATCAGGACGGCTGGTGAATAGCCCGTTGGCCATTCGCACCCCATCGGTGACATGGACCGAGTTACGGGTGGCATAGGAATGCCCAATCAACGATGGGTGGCATGGGCAAGCCCCGCTTGCCCATGGTCCCTTCAACCCAATAGCTCAAAGAACATCGTAAGACATGGGTAAACAAGTTTACCCATGCCACCCGGAGCTAGTTTCACACCCCCGACCCCCCCCCATTAACAAACCCCCTTCGCCACCCCACCCCCCACCACCCGGTGCAGCCCCGCTAAATCAGACAACAACCCCACCGCCTCGTCCAGCGGCAGCATCGTCGCCGCATCGGACACCGCGTTGGGCGGGTCCGGGTGCGCCTCGATGAACACCGCGTGCACGCCGGCCGCCACCGCGCACCGCGCCAGCAGCCCCGCACGGTCAGGCCGCCCACCCGAACTCTCATGATCCACCGTCCCGCCCGGCAACTGCGTCGAGTGCGTCACATCAAAACAAACCGGGTACCCCATCTCAATCAGATCCCCTAACCCCGCGAAATCGTTAACTAACCGGTGATACCCGAAAAACGTCCCGCGCTCGGTCAACAAAATCCGCCCCCCACCATCACCGTCACCCGCCCCCGCCATCCCCTCCTCCAGCTTCCGCACCACGTGCGTCATCTCCGCCGGCGCCATGAACTGGCCCTTCTTCACATTCACAGGCCGACCCGTCTGCGCAGCCGCCACCAGCAAATCCGTCTGCCGACACAAAAACGCCGGCACCTGCAACAAATCCACCACACCCGCGACGGCCGCCGCCTGCGCCGGCTCATGGATATCCGTCGTCACCGGCACCCCCAACTCCTCCTTCACGCGCGACAAAATCGCCAGCCCCTCACCCGTCCCCGGCCCACGCTTACTGGTGATCGAGCTGCGATTGGCCTTATCAAAACTCGCCTTGAACACATACCCCAACCCCAACGCCCGACACGCATCGCGCATCGCCGTCCCGATCTCCAAACACAACTCCGCCGACTCCGCCACACACGGCCCCGCGATCACAACCAGAGGCCGTCCCGGCCCCGCACTCACCGACCCAACCTGTAAATGCCTCATCATGCACACCCAATCCCTTCAGCGCCCCCACCGCGCGCACCAATTAAAATTAACCGCCTACTTATGCCCCGCCGGGCCCGCCCCGGTCAAGTATTTCGCCCGCACCGCCTCGGCCAGATCCACATCATTGATATTCGCCAGCGTACACAGCCACGCCAACACATCCGCGAACTCCTCCTCCAGGTTCGCCCGCTTGGCCAAATCCGAATCAGCCTCCCCCGCGTGCTGCAGCGCCGTCGCCAACTCCCCCACCTCCTCGATCAACCACATGAACGTCCCCGCCGTCCCGCGCGCACGATCCGTCGCCGCGTACCGCTCCCGGATATGCCCCTGAAACCCCGCGATCGTCAACGCTTTTTGCTCATCCATCACCGCCCATCATACCTACACACCGCTACTATGACTCAAGAGGCCGCCCCACCATGCCCGACCCCAACCCCCACACCACCACCCTCGACATCCAAGGCATGCACTGCGCAAGCTGCGTCGCCACCATCGAAAAACACCTCGCCAAACTCCCCGGCGTCACCACCGCCACCGTCAACCTCGCCACCCACCAGGCCGCCATCCAACACGACCCCACCACCATCACCGCCGAGCTAATCGCCGCCATCCAGTCCGCCGGCTTCGACGCCACCACAACCACCACCAAAACCCTCACCGCGCACCACCACCACGAATCCCCACCGCTCCCCCGCACCGCCCTCTTCCTCGCCGCCTTCGCCGCCGCCGCCACCATGGCCCTGGCCATGCTCTGGCAACACCCAACCTCCGCCTGGATCCAGCTCGCCCTGACCACCCCCATCCAACTCACCCTAGGCCGGCCCTTCTACCGCGGCGCACTCCGCGCACTCCGCCACGCGCGCGCCGACATGGACACCCTCGTCGCACTCGCCACCACCGTCGCCTTCGCCACCAGCGTCGTTCAAACCCTCCGCGCCCGCACCCCCGTCTACTTCGACACCGCCGCCATCATCCTCGTCCTGGTCGCGCTAGGCCGACTCCTCGAAGCCCGCGCCAAACACCACGCCGCCGCCGCCATCCGCTCCCTGGCCAACCTCCAACCCCAACAAGCCACCGTCCGCCGCGACGGCCGCGAACAAACCATCAGCGCCGCCGACGTCACACCCGGCGACGAAGTCCTCGTCCGCCCCGGCCAACGCATCCCCGTCGACGGCCTCCTAACCCAAGGCCGTTCCGCCATCGATCAATCCCTGCTCACCGGCGAGTCGATCCCCACCGACGTCGCCCCCGGCTCCAACATCTACGCCGGCACCATCAACCAGGCCGGCGCCTTCTGGTTCCGTGCCACACAACCGGCCGCACAAACCCTGCTCGCCCAGATCACCCAGCTCGTCACCGACGCCCAGGCCTCCAAAGCCCCCATCCAGCGCACCGCCGACGCCGTCGCCGCCGTCTTCGTCCCCGCCGTCCTCCTCACCGCCACCATCACCGCCACCGCCTGGACCCTCACCACCAACAGCTCCACCGCCGCGCTCAACCCAACGATCGCCGTCCTCATCGTCGCCTGCCCCTGCGCGCTCGGCCTGGCCGTCCCCACCGCCATCATGGTCGGCACCGGCCTGGGCGCGCGCGAAGGCATCCTCATCAAAGACGCCGCCGCGCTCGAACGCGCCGCCAAACTCACCGACATCATCCTCGACAAGACCGGCACCCTCACCCAAGGCCGACCCACCGTCACCGACGTCATCCCCCTAATAGACACTTACACCCCCGACCAACTCCTCCACCTGGCCGCCTCCGCCGAATCCCAAAGCGAGCACCCCCTCGCCCGCGCCATCGTCGCCCACGCGCGCACACGCGGCATCGAGCCCGACCCCAACGTCACCGACTTCCAATACACCATCGCCGCCGGCGTCACCGCCCGCATCCAAAACCAAACCATCACCGTCACCAAACCCGCCACGCTCACCGAACAACGACGCGCCGCGAACACACCAAGCAATCGTGCCACTGGCGGCTTGCCCGCCAGTGCTCCGACCAAGGACACTCGGGTGCCACCGACAAGTCCGCTTGTCAGTGTTCCCCCCGACGACGCCTCCGACCAACTCGCCGCGCTAACCCGACTCGCCCAATCCCTAGCAGAAGCCGGCAAAACCCCCGTCGCCCTCACCATCAACCACCAACCCGCCGCCATCATCGCCCTGGCCGACCCCCTCAAACCCGACGCCCGCGACACCGTCGCCGCTCTCCACCAACTCGGCCTGACCACACACATGATCACCGGCGACCACCCCGCCGCCGCACAAGCCATCGCCCAACAACTCGGCATCACCCGCGTCCGCGCCGCCGCCCTCCCCGCCGACAAGCACGCCGCCGTCACCGAACTCCAACACCAATCCCGCATCGTCGCCATGGTTGGTGATGGCATCAACGACGCTCCCGCCCTCGCCGCCGCCGACATCGGCATCGCCATCGGCCCAACCACCCCGACCCCCGACACCACCGCCCAACCCGAGACCAACAACACCGACGCGGCCACCGCATCCGTCGAACACACGACCCCCACCGCGCACACCAACCACACCACCGGCACGGACATCGCCGCCAACGCCGGCCACCTCGTCCTCATCGGTCAGGGTTTATCCGCCCTCCCGCGCGCGATCCGCCTCAGCCGCGCCACCATGCGTCGCATCCGCGTCGGCCTGTTCTGGGCCTTCGCCTACAACACCATCCTCATCCCCGTCGCCGCCGCCGGCCACCTCCACCCCATGCTCGCCGCCACCGCCATGGCCGCCAGCTCCCTCAGCGTCGTCCTCAACGCCCTCTACCTGAACCACACCTGGCAACACCAATCCCCGTAGGGTGGGCACGGCCACCGTCCCCTCACCTAACCATGTGCCACCGGCGGCTCGCCCACCAGTGCCCGCCCTGCACAGTTTGCTGCCTCCTACAACCGCGCGTCGCCTCCGGCACTCTACCACGTTCACATCATCCTAAAACCACTGCGATAGCTGTTCTATCCTATCGTAAATATGGCTAAACGGAGCGTCCGCACCTTGCCGAAACGCACGCCCCCACCCCGCATACCATTGGCCCAATTCTTTTCTCTCATCGAATTCTTTACCGTTTTTCACAAGACCCACTTTTTTCATCACCGCCTCTGGATCCTCGCCCTCCTCGATCTTCAAGCCACCTCCGGTTAGCACCAGATTGAACCACCATGCTGCATCGTATCGATCGAACAGTTTCTGAAAAAATTGATGTATCTCAAGTGGGTCTACCGCTTTGCGCCCCAGAGATTTATAGATTTCTGGATACCCCGTTTTGCAGGTTGCCATTAGAATGCACCCGACGCCATAGCACCACCTAAGCTCCCCTCGCTTCTCTTCTGTAGCTTCACACATATGGCCCAAGCCCCTGAACACTTCCTGTATCTGCCGAGGCGTCATATTCAGTGCGCCAATGAGCTCAGAGATATTTTTTGTCCTGTGTTGATCCAGCTTCATGCACGACCATCTTGCCCCTTCCCGCTCAAGGTAATACGGAACATACTTTGCCGCTATATTTGTATATCCTTGCTCCGAGATCGGTGGCAACGAGACCTCTCGATGAACAAACTTTCGGTAATACTCCTCAAACCCGAGATCGGGCCCAAATGCTGCCTTGGCGGAGTTCTCCAGTTGTTCACGGTCAGCCGCAAGAACAAATACCGCCCCCTTCACGTCAAAGATGTGCTTGATCGTCTCCAGATATGAAATTGCATAATCCGGCCGACAGCGATCCAATTCATCTACCAGAAACAGGAGGCTGACATCCTTGTCTTCAACGTATTTGCGAATCGCTTTCTTCAGCGAGCCCATCGCCTTTCGTCTCTTTTCGTACACAGAGAAGGTGTCAGATGGGACTTGGGCCTTGCCTTCTCGCTCTGTCTTTTTATCCTCCGCATGCTTGCTCGCCGCCACTGGGTCCACGCCGGTGGCTCGATTCACTAGCTGGCCTAAGATAGCGACACCGAACCAGCCTAAGTCCTTGGCTGCCTCAGTTAAATCCGTCGCTGAATCCCCCTTCTTATCGATTCGCTCAATAAGCGCGGACACAATTGCAAACAGGGGATCTTCAACGTAATCACTTTCCCAAGCATTTAAGCAAACCACCAATCGCTTATCATTTCTATCCGCCTTGGTGTCCAGCGAATGACTCCACATCCTTAAAAAAGTCGTTTTCCCGGAACCAAACTTCGAGTTCAACGCGACCACAAGGCTTCCCTCAACATAGTCGCGTTCCACATCGATGAACTTCTCAAGACGATCCGCGAAATCCGAGAGCCCGAACAGGTCTTCTTCAAACGTTGTCACAATCATGGTGTTCACCCAGAAGTATTGAAGACGCGAGCAAAACCAACTGATCGCCGGGTGCCTGTGGCTAAGCAAAGCGTGCCACAGCCGACACGCGCCACTTTCCCTGCCACGATGCCCCGTAACGTTCAGTCCCTGTAATGAATCTTGATCTCATTCGGGTAAGGCCGCCCACTCCCCGTCTCGATAAAGTCGCGAAGGCTCAGCAGGTACAAAGGCCACTTCGTATTGAAATACAAAAACGACTCGTCGTCCGCACCCTCGTTGCGATGCGTCAGCGTCACGAAGACCTGATCCCCGACATCATCGAGCGCGAACTCGAGCTCGGACCCCAGCCACGGAGCCGGCCCCGACGAACACGCCAGACGAACCAACTCCTCCTCTTTGAGCCCAACAACCGCAAACGACAACGTGACCAACTCACCGAATGTAAGGTCAAGTGTCTTACCAACCTCACCCACACCCGTCGCCGACGTCGCCCACCATTCACTCAATCCGCCGGGATCGATCAGCGCACGGTAGACACCAGCGGCCGAGCCGCGAATCCCCACACGATGTCGTACCTGCGCCATCAACCACACTCCTCAGCCCGCTCGCCAACTGCACGGCGCTAAACATAGCGTGCTTAGTCTACCTCCCGAGCCTGACCCCCGGCCATTGCCACTGCTGGCTTGCCCCGGAGCGTACGCCCCATATGCACCGCCAATCCACCAGTCGCTCCCGGACGGCCAAAACTGAGCGTCACCATAGAAAAAAAGCCGGGCAAAAGCCCGGCTTCGTGTGCGTACCTCGTGAAGTAAGCTCTACCGCCGCCGGCGTAACAGGGCGACAGCCCCCATCGCCATCAGCGCGGGCGTCAGCGGCTCGGGCACGGGTGGTGTGGTCATGAACATGGCGTTGTCAATCGTGACATCGTCAAAGAACAACCCGTTGCCACTATTGCCGGGTTGGGCGGTCCCGCTGGAGCGGAACATCAATGAGTCCACCGCCATTCGGTGCGGCGGGGCACCAAGCCCCGCTCCAGGGTTGCTCCCGTGGTAGAACGATTCCCACGTCGTGTCCGTGGCAACCACCACACCATCGACCAGCAGCGTCACGACGTCATTGCCCGTGGCGTTCGGGTGCACCCCGTTGACCCCATCGACAAACCCGATGAACAGCTCGACCGTGTGCCACGCGTCGTAAGACAGGTTGGGTGCACTGATCGGCGAGGGAAAGTTCCCGAATGGAGCACCTGAGATATCCGTCCCATAAAGAGAAACATCCAGACCCGTGCCGTTGTCATCGATCAAGATATAGCTGTTACGCCAATTCGACTGCTTGGCCGAAGGCGAGATATTCAACGAAAGGTCGGGCTGCGCCGCACCCGTGGCCGAGCGGAAACGGAAGCTGGCATGGAACTTCTCCGAGCCGACCGCGGTACCGGGGTCCGGCGGACTCAGCGGCATGGTGTGATCACCCCCAAAGTCGTTCCACAGCGAGCTGCCCGATTCGCCCGCCGGAAAAGGAGCAAGGTGCGAGAAGGGCTGGTTGCTGAAATTGGTTGACGTCACCGCGTTCGAGAGGCGGAACACCTGGTTCCCCGACCCGTCGTCAACCACTTCCTGGTCGTAGGCGACGACCCCGTTGCCGAACGAATCCTGCACGGTCCAGCCCCCCTGCAAGTTAACGGTACCGAGCCCGAACGATTCAAAATCTTCGGTCATCCCGTTGGCAGGATTGCCTAAAAAGCTGACGCCCGCGAGCAACCCCACCCCGGCCACCCGCATCAACCGCCTGGTTGGCCGCGTGCCCAAACCCTCAAGCCGCTGTGCGCATGATCCGGACGATGTGTACTTGTGTTCTGACATGTCACCCTTTCTCAGTAAGAACCAATGATCTGCCCGCCGTTCGCGACAGGCGTTTGAAAGTCTGGTCAGCCGCGCGCCAATCTCTGCCGAGTGTCCGGTGCTGGCCCGAACCAGCCACACCACAACCGATGGCTCCCTGACGGCCTGAACCGCCAGTGTGCGAAGACGTATTAAAAAGTCCAAAGTCGTTGGCGAGCCGAATCAACTCGAAAGGGGAAGACTCCCGCTCCAACTCTCCATCAAAGCCTGCGGAACCACAGACCCCGATTTATGGACCTTGTCAATCTACCTTTTCCGTCGTTTTCTCCGTGGCCTGACTCGGCCCATGATTCAACCGAAACCGATCATCGATTTAGCCGACACCTAGAAACGGCGATGGCTGACATGCTTCCATGATAAAGAGATCTCAATCCCGTGTCAATACTTTTTCTATCCACGCCATAGCCTGACGGGCTCCGCTGCGGGGTCCGTTGCGGCCTGCGCACAAAAAAAAGCGCCCAAAGCGCTTCACACCATCCCCCCCCCAACAACTAACTTGCCCCTTCCCCCCCTACTCCGCCGGCGGCTCCGTCGGCACCGCGGCCGCCTGCTTCTTCTTGAAGTCCGCCAGCCGGTTCGCCACCGCCCGATCGTTCATCGCCAGGATCGACGCCGCGAATAATGCCGCGTTGATCGCCCCGTGCGACCCGATCCCGAACGTCGCCACCGGCGTGCCCTTGGGCATCTGAACCGTCGACAGCAGCGCGTCCAAACCCCCGGCCAGCTTCCCCTCCATCGGCACGCCCAGCACCGGCAGCGACGTCTGCGCCGCCACCACCCCCGCCAGGTGCGCCGCCATCCCCGCCGCCGCGATGATGATCTTCAGCCCACGGCTGCCCGCCTCGGCCGCATAGTCATGCACGCGCTGCGGCGTCCGGTGCGCCGACATCACCTTCACTTCGTGAGGCACGCCAAGCGTGGTGAGGATCATCGCGGCTTTTTTCATAGTCGGTGCATCGCTCACGCTGCCCATGATGATGCCGACCACCGGTGTGAAATCGGGTGATGAAACCATGTCCGCGATTATCCCCAACCGGCGCACCGATGCAACCCGCCCCCAACGCGACAACCCGCCGCCCAAGCAGCGCCGCCCACACCACACCAAAATGCCTTGGATTCCCCGCTAGATCAGCCCCGCCAACCACCCCACCAACACCAGCTCCCCCGCCAGCACCGACGCGATCACGCACGCCGCATACACCGCCCGCGACCCCTCCGCCGCCCGCCCACGCGGCAACGCCACCATCTGAAGCTGCGCCTTACCCGCCGCAGGACACTGCCTCGGCGCGAACCCGCGCCGCGCCTGATCCTGCACAATCGCGATTACCAGGTTCGAATCGAACGGAGTTAACCCAACCACCCGCCCCAGCCGCAGCAGCCGCTCGCGCCGCTCAGGCCGCAGCACCTCGCCCTCCATCAGCTCCGCCGTCCGCACCGCCAACACCCACCGCGGGTCCGTCGCGTCCAATAACGGCTCACCCGCCGCCCGTTCCGCACCCGATAACTGCGCACCTTCACCACCCCCGACCAACCGCAACGGCCGCCCCGCAGCCTTAGACTTCCCGCGCGACTTACCCACCCAACGCCGCCACTTCGGCGTCGCCCAACTCGCCGCCGAACGGTCAATAATAACCGCCTCAGCAGGCTTCGAACCCCAATCAGATAACCGTTTCGTCGCCATTTCGCGTGCCTGAAAATCCAGATTCATAGCTCGCCGCCGGGCGGGATCGCTGCGATTCAACTCGCGGGGTATCGCGGATCCAGTCCGCACAACCACCACCGTCGCCCCAAGCATACCACCGCCCCAGCGAAACGAAAGACAAAATCTGGACAAATCGACAAGAATTTGCCGATCGAGGCAGGTTCCACCCAAATTACACCAACCCAACCCCTAACAGACAGCTCGCCCCTCCGCCTCAACGGTTGATCTGCCTCCCACCCAACCCCCATCCGCGCCCTACAATTGGTTGTATAACGCCCGACCCCGAAGCCGCCCCCCCCGGAGCCACCCCATGCCCGACGACCTCGTCCCCGTATTCCAGTCAGAAACCCTGATGGAAGCCAAGCTCCTCACCGACCGCCTCGAAGCCGAAGGCATCCGCGCTTTCATCGACAACACCGACACCCCCTTCGACGGCCTGACCGCCGCCGACCAGTTCAAAACCGTCCGCGTCCTCCCCCAAGACCACCCCCGCGCCACCGAGATCACCACGGCTTTTCAAGCCGAACACGAACCCGCGGAAGACGACTAGCCCCCCGTTCCGGCAAGCGCTATCGGTTGTCGTGAAGCACTCGCCGAACGACGACACCAAGGCCACTGGCGAAGCAGCCGCGCCCATACCACCCGAACGCCTGGGGTGCCCGGTGCCGAGCCTACGGCATCAACTAAGGATCCAGCCGATTCATCTTGTAGTGGATTTCGAGCACCCGCCGCTTCCAAAGGGTTAGGGCGTGCTCTGCCCGTAGCTGATCCTGTTCATCAACAAACACATCGATCTGCTCTCGGAATGAACGGATGTATTGGGCCCAGTAGCCACCCTTCGAATCACTAAGCAAGAAGTAAAAACCCGGGTCCCCATACTTCATTCCCGACGAAGCCAGGCGAAGCTCTCCGGCAGGCCCGACAGCAGGCGACATAATGACGGTCGCATTTCCTCTCGGCAACGGGAAGATCGCTTTGACACACACTTCGCCGGATGGAAGTGTGCAGTTGGTATACACGCCGGAGTATATGACCTGCCCATTCGACTTCAGAGTCCGATACCAGATCGTGTACTTGATGTCGCCTGAATCAGGGTTACGAAGCCTCAGGACCTGGCTGGAGATGCCGCGCGAGACTTCAAGCGGGCGCAGCGGGAGATTGAGTTGCTTAAGTCGGCGGCTGTACAAATAGCGAATCAGACCACCGAATGGGCGAAAATACGCGTTCCATTCAATCCACAAGTCGAGATCGTACCGTGTGGTATTTTCATAGAAGTCGATCACGGCGGGACAGAGACGACCATAGTCCGATTCGGGAAGGGCCAGGTCTCGCATTGATGGAAGCAAGCCGCCGGTCTTGACATCTCGTTCAACCTCCAGATGCTCGTCCGACGCCAGCCTGGCGACAAAGTCATCGGCGATCGTATCGACATTTCCGAACGGCCCCATCAGCCACGGCGTGTTGTCGGGGTCGATCCTCTGACCACACAAGATGACCCACTGCTGGCTCAACCAGTCCTGGAAACGTTGTGATGGGTAGGCAAATCTCACAGGCGCAGTCGTTAAGGCCATGAGTCGTGTGTCGGAACGATACCGCTGCGACCCTCCCACTGGCCATACTCGGCGAGCGGCTTGAATCGCAGCGTCGTGAACTCGAAGTGAAAATCCTTGCGTTCGCGCTCCTCCATCGCCGCGGCGTGACGTTCGGGCCGAGGCACCGAGCTATGCCCACGGACCATCTCGACCATCTCTCGCTGGGATCTCCACACAGAAAACGTCGAGACGGTACGGGGCAGCCTCATCGCCGCCGTCGCCAAAGTGATGCCCGGATGATCTCGAACGAGCCGTTCGACCGGCCTACCCCAGCCAATGAATCGTGGGACTTGCGCAAGCCTCATCCGAGCGAGGGTCACGGCGACCACGGGCGCATCCGGGTCCTGCACTCCCACACTGTCCGCAAGGCCATCAAACTCTGTGACATGCCCCCAACGGCGCTTGAATGCAAGCCGCACATGCCATCCGCCGGCCAACACACGCCCAAGCTTCGTGCCGGCCAAAAACTCATCTATGGCGCCGTGGCTTTCCCACGCCGCAAAAACGGCAAGGTGGCGCAGCTGCATCCGCGATGGCGACACAATCGCAGCGCCCAGCGTCATTCTCGTCATGCACTCTGCATGATTCAGGCCGGGGACGCTCTCCGCGCTCGGCGGACGCCAGAGCGCACCAACCGCAGTGCGGATCGCGGTCTTCGCAAGATGGTAAGAAAAGACGGTCACAAGACGACAGTGAATCCAAGTTTCCCGACTCGATACAGGCGTCTAACGGTTGGGCTCAGGGGCGGGCCAACAACGCGGCCTGCACCCCACGCAACAGGGATTCTACAACAACTGGTAGGCCCGGCATCCTGTCGTGCACCCCCTACACAAATCCCCCAGCCATTAAACGCCTAACCGATACATTGCCCGGCACGATGCCGGGGCTACACGGCTGACAAGTCCTCTTGTCAGTGGCTGACCGACATCACCCGCGTGTGGCGGGCATAGGGGGGGGATTATCGAGTCAAATCACTTCACCCTCGCCGGGCAAAGACAAGCGCTGCACCCGGCAGCAGCACAAGACCCAGCGAGGCGGGTTCCGGCACGACTACGGAAGAGAAGTTTAGTAAGGCTGGTTGTGGGAATGAGGGGTTGAGGCCTTCACGGCTTTCAAATTGGGCGGACGCGGTCGACAGGGGGAGCAGGATCAGGCCGTGATTCAATGCGGGGGTGTCGATCCATTTCTGAATCAGATTTGCGGGCAGCGTCCAGGTGCGACGCGTGCCGAGAAATGAGGGTTGGACCACGATGGTATCAAGGACACCTCCCGGCGAACCCCCTCCCAGGCTGTTCCAGGTGCTTAGTGATTCCGAGAAGGGTGCAAGCTGTTCATGGACGCTAATAGAGCTCTGGCCGGGGTCCGTAGTTAGTAATACAAGCGACAAGGTTGCGGTCGGGCTTGTCACCGCGGTCCCCGCCAGACTCGATAGGTCAAATCGGACCAGGGGGCGGGTCAGGTGCCCGGCCTGCGAAAAGACTCGCAGCGTTGTTTCCGAGCCGTGTGTGCTGTTAGGCCCACCGTTATTGGGGCTTTCGGTGATGTAAGTATCCGCGACGGCTGCCCGTGTGTGCATGGTGGCCGCCATGCCCGATTGATTGATGGAAACACAAATGAACCAAGCCAATCCCGCGACCGCCGGCCGCGCGACACTTGCGCCGAAAGCGAAATACCTGTTCATAATCTGATTCCTTTTGAACCTACATTTCCGATCAATGCTCCTCAAACAACGGCTGCGTTGCACGGGCTGGCATTTTATTGTCACCAGCAGTCAGTGTACAGGCATTTTCTTATCAAATTGTCATTCTTTGTTCATCCGCCCAGTTTTGTTAAGGCAAACGAACACAGCCGTCTTGCCCAGTTTAACACCCAGTAGGTAGGCACGGCAGGATCAACCTCAATCCCCCCGCGCACAAAAAAACCCTCCTCGAACGGTGGGGGTCCGAGGAGGGCGGAGGAGAGGGAAGCGGCTCGTTCCGGCTCGCATACCGCAGCCTTCGCCGCGGCTCGCCAACCGTTGATTTCCACTTTCGATACCTTTTATACGCCGTCGAGGGGCGTTTGGTTCCTCATTTCGAATAATTAACTGCAACCCATTGAATTACCACAGTTAAGACACTTATAGCACGTCCCGTTCCGCACCGTGATCGTCCCGCAAACATCGCACGCCGGGGCGTCGGTCTGCATCTGTGTCATCGCCGTCGACAGCGTCACCGTCGCCGTATCCACCGTCACCCTGTCCGACGCCTCGATCCGCCCGGCCCCACTCACGCCCCCATCCGACTTCACCGACCGCACCGACACCACTTCCTCAATATTCGCCGTCACCGATATCTCAGGCTGTCTGCCCTCATCTTTTCTCACCTCACCCGATCTGCCCTCACCGGCTCTCCCCTCACCGGACACCCCAAGCGCCCGATCCAGCGTCGCATGGCTGCCCCCGTTTCCCCCGTTCCCACCATTGCCCCCATTACCACTGGGCGTCTCCGCCTTCGCCGCCGCCGCACCACTACCGGCTTGATCGCCCGCCTTGCCCTTCGCCGCCCGCTTGGGCGCGTTCGCCGCCCGATACCCCGCCACGAACTCCATCCCTAACCATCTAAATATGTAGTCCACCAGACTCTTCGCGAACGGGATATCCAAATTGTGTGTCATCCCCGCCGGCTCAAACCGCTGATGCGTGAACTTGTCGACCAGCGACTCCACCGGCACCCCGTACTGCAACGCCACACTGATCGCCGTCCCCAGCGAGTCCATCAACCCACCGATCGTCGAACCCTCCTTCGCCATCGTGATAAACAACTCTCCCGGCGACCCATCCTCATACAGCCCGACCGTCAGATACCCCTCGTGCCCGGCCACGTTGAACTTGTGCGTCAGGCTCGTCCGCGTATCCGGCAACCGCCGCCTAAGCGGCCGCTCCACAATCCGCTCGACCACCCGCTCAACCGTCCGCACGCGGTCCGCGTCACCGCCACCGGCCTCATCAATCTCCGCACTCGCAACCCGGCTCGCGACGCCCACAACCTCGTCCCCAACCTCGTCTTTTCCCAGTTCGATCCCTTCCTCATCATCCGCCTCGGTATCTTCCTGCGCCGACGTATTCAAAGGCTGACTCAGCTTGCACCCATCCCGATACAGCGCATTCGCCTTCAACCCCAACTCCCAACTCAACCGATACGCCGCCTTCACATCATCCACCGTCGCCGAGTTCGGCAGGTTGATCGTCTTGCTAATCGACCCCGAGATGAATGGCTGTGCCGCCCCCAGCATCCGGATATGCCCCTCGGCTTCGATGAACCGCGTCCCCAGCGGCCCGCACGTGTTCGCACAATCAAACACCGGCAGGTGCTCATCGCGCAGGTGCGGCGCCCCCTCGACCGTCTGCGTCCCACAGATCACCCGGTTCAGCGCTTCAATCTGCTTACCCGTCAGCCCCCATACCTTCAGCAAGTTCCCGCCCGCCGCTTCGATCGCTGCCCGGTCCAACCCGAGTCGCTCAATTGCCTCATCGCCCAGCGCCCATGCGCTCAATGCGTGTGACAACTCAAACACCGTAGGCAGCGCATCGGTGATCTTGCGCAGCTCCGCCTCCGTTAAACCCTGATCGTGCAAAAAGTCCGCCAGCGACACCGCACTAAGGTCCGCCTCACCGTCGATATTCGGCAGCGGCACACCCAGGTCCAGCGTCCCCATCACGTAACACATAATGTCCTTGACCTGCTGCGCGTCATACCCCAGCGTCGTCAGCGCCGGCCGCAACGACTGATTCGCAATCTTGAAATACCCGCCACCCGCCAGCTTCTTAAACTTCACCAGCGCGAAGTCCGGCTCGAGCCCCGTCGTATCGCAATCCATCAGCAACCCGATCGTCCCCGTCGGCGCGATCACCGTCGCCTGCGCATTGCGGAACCCGTGACGCTCACCCTGACCCAGCGCCTCATCCCACGACGCCTTCGCCCGCGTCAACAACTCCGCCGCATTGCGAAGACCCTGCACCCCCTCATCAGCCCCGCCCCCCGCCGAGTCCTCCAACTGCCCCGCATCGATCGGCACCGGGCTGGTCTCCAACCCCTCGTACCGACCCAGATCGTGCTCACCGCTCGGCTCCGCTTCCCGCGGCACCCCATACGCCGCCCGCCGGTGATTGCGAATCACACGCAACATATGCTCACGATTACTAAAGTAACCAGGGAACGGCCCGTGCATCCCCGCCATCTCCGCGCTCGTCTCATAGCTGCGACCCGTCAAAATCGCGGTAATCGCCCCACAAATCGCACGCCCACGCTCCGAGTCATACGCCACGCCCGCCTGCATCAGCATCGCGCCGATGTTCGCGTGCCCCAGCCCCAGCGTCCGGTACTCATAGCTCAACCGCGCGATCCGCTTACTCGGGAACGACGCCATCAACACGCTGATCTCCAGCACCACCGTCCACAGCCGCGTCGCGTGCTCGAACCCTTCCGTGTCAAACTCACCCGACCCGGCGTCATAAAACTTCAGCAGATTCAGCGACGCCAGGTTGCACGCCGTGTTGTCTAAAAACATGTACTCGCTGCACGGGTTCGACGCGTTGATCCGCCCCGATGCCGGGCACGTGTGCCACTCGTTCACCGTCGTGTCGAACTGCACACCCGGGTCCGCGCACCGCCACGCCGCCTCCGACACCTGATCCCAAAGGTCGCGCGCATGCACCGTCTTGGCCACCGCCCCATCGGTCCGGCGCTTCAGCTCCCAATCCTCGTTGCTGTCCAACCGCCGGAAAAACTCGTTGCTGATCCGCACCGAATTATTCGAGTTCTGCCCGCTGACCGTCAGGTACGCCTCACCGTTAAAGTCATAATCCAATTCGAGCCCCAACCGCTCCGCCGTCTCGCGCAGGTCACCATCCAGGTGCTTCACACCCTCAACCAACGCCGCCACCTTGATCTCCTCGCGCACCTTCCAATTGATAAACGACTCGATATCCGGGTGGTCCAGATCCAGACACACCATCTTCGCCGCCCGACGCGTCGTCCCACCCGACTTGATCGCACCCGCCGCACGATCACCGATCTTCAACCAACTCATCAGCCCCGAGCTCTTGCCCCCGCCCGACAGCGCCTCGTTCTCACCGCGTAGCCGCGAGAAGTTCGTCCCCGTCCCCGACCCATACTTAAACAGCCGAGCCTCACGGACCCACAGGTCCATGATCCCGCCCTCGTTCACCAAGTCATCATCGATCGACTGAATAAAACAAGCGTGAGGCTGCGGGTGCGAGTACGCATCATCCGCCAGCTTCGTCTCGCCCGTCTTCGGGTCCGTGATCCAGTGCCCCTGCGCCGGCCCCGTGATCCCATACGCCCACGCCAGCCCCGTGTTGAACCACTGTGGGCTGTTCGGCGCCGCCATCTGATTCAGCATCATGTGCGCAAGCTCGTCATAAAACGCCTGCGCATCCTCCGCCGTATCGAAATACCCGTGCTCCTCACCCCAATGTCGCCAGCACCCCGCCAGCCGGTCCACCACCTGACGCACCGTCCGCTCCGGCCCCGTCACCCGCTTGCCATCCTCATCCAGCAACCACTTCCCAGGCTGATCCGGGTCCGGCTGCGGCACACCGGCCTTGCGGAAATACTTGCTCACCATGATGTCCGTCGCCAACTGCGACCACGTATCCGGGACCTCCACATCGTTCATCTCGAACACCGTGGATCCATCCAGGTTCGCGATCTTGCACGACCGGGTCGTCCAGTTGATCGCGTCGTATACGTCCGCTCCGGCTTCCGTGAATCGGCGGGCAATCCTCATAAACTCAAACCTCTACTTAATGGTGAACAAATCTCCAACACCAACCATCCCCGTAGGGTGGGATAAGCGAAGCGCATCCCACCATTCCGCACGCCACGGCCCCTCCCCGTGCCACTGGCGGCTTGCCCGCCAGTGCCCCCACCGGCTTAAAGCAAGCCGCCGGCGTCCCTGCCAGCGGCCAACAGTCGTAATTCCCAAACACCCTCTCCCCCACCACCACCACTAATTCTTCTTCGCCTCAAACCCCGACCCCATCGGCTGAACAACAACCCCCGGCCGCGCCCCACTGCCCGGCACCCGCGGCGACAACAACTCATCACCCAGCTCCAGCGAGCTTCGCCGCACACGGTCGGCAACAAACCCGATCTCGTACCGCCCGAACCCCAGCGAGATCAGCCATATCCCCGGCTCAACCGCCGCCGCGTGCTTCTCCGCTTCCGCCGAATACGCCGCCACGATCCCACCCGCCTCCGCACGCAACGCCACCCGCGACAACGGATAAGACTTTACGTCATAATGAATTAACGCCGACAGCCGATCGGACGACGGCCCATCCGACACCATCAGCGACAGCCGAACCTTCTCATCGCCCAGCCCGCCCGTCTCCACCCCACTGCCCGCCGGCATCACACCCAGCGACGCCGGCTCCGCCAAAAACAGATGCAGCACCGCATCGCGGTCTTCCTCAAACACCAACTCCACCACCAACCGCTCAGCCCTCCCACCGCGCAACGCCTGCTCGAACGATTCCAAATGACCCGTGACTCCCCTGCCACCCGTGCGTCCTTCGCGTAACGGCATGGCCATATCGGTAGCCCCCTATTCGGATCCGCCCCTCAACAGGCTGCGTAACTCACTACATCAAACACTCATCCAATACCCACCCTCTCCCCAGCCGCACCAAAAAAACAAAACAAACCATCAACACAACAACCCACCGCACCGGACCACCCGGCCACGGCGGCGAATACTTCAATCCACCTTCGGCAGCGTCAACCCAACCTGATCCTGATACTTCCCGCCCTTGTCCGCGTAGCTGATCGAGCAGACGCGGTCGGCCTTGAGGAAGATCATCTGCGCGATGCCTTCGTCCGCGTAGATCTTCGCCGGCAGCGGCGTCGTGTTGCTGATCTCGATCGTCACCTTCCCGCGCCACTGCGGCTCGAGCGGCGTGACGTTCACGATGATCCCGCACCGCGCGTAGGTGCTCTTGCCCACGCAGATCGCCAGGATGTCACGCGGGATGTCGAACACCTCGACCGTCTCGGCCAGCGCGAAGCTGTTCGGCGGAATAATCACGTGGTCGCGGCCGGTCTCGCGGGTATCGACGGTGATGAACGACTCGTCGCTGAACCGCTTGGGGTCCACCACGGCCTGCCCCCCGACCGGCGACACGTTCGTGAACACCTTGAACACCGACCCGACCCGCACGTCGTACCCGTAGCTGGACACCCCGTACGACACCTTGCCCGACCGCCGCTCGTTGTCCTCGAACGGCTCGATCGTCACCAGCTCCCGGATCTGCGTGTCACACAAAACAGTCATATTGAGACCCCTGAAAACCGCCAAAACACCGACCCGACCACCGAGATCACGGTGGCCCTGGCCGAAGGATTCGCCTGTTGGAACGGCATTCGGCCCAGCCATCCCGGCTGCCCACACGCCTACCTGCCACACTGCCTATCCGGCAGCCCGCTCGGCCGCCTGTCCCACCTCCTGTGGTGTAGGCCATTCGACATCCTACCACAACATCTTGGGGTGGCAACCCGCAAAACTCACCAAATCTGGGATTTCAACCCCCAATCTTGCCTAAACCTCCACCGGTCAAGATGTTAAAATTTTGCAATTTTTTTACCCCCCAAACCCCCCGACAACCCCCCGCCAAAACCCGACAACTTCCCCCCAACCCAACCGACAACTTTTGCCCATCTCCCCTCTACCTCCGGGTGGCACTGACAAGTCCCCTTGTCAGTGTCGATCCACCAACCCATCTCCCAGCGCGCGCACAAAAAAAGCCGCCAACGCGGCCCCGCACCCACCACCCCAATCAATCACCCCACCCCTACTCCCGGATCGTCACCGTGCTCTGGCCCTCGACCAGCATCTGGTAGACCAGGTCCACATCATCCGTGTGCATCCGCACGCAGCCCATCGATGCCGACCGGCCCACGCTCTCGGGCTCGATCGTCCCGTGGATCCCGTACCCGGTCAGCCCGCGTGTCTGGTCATCGATCCCCGACAGGCCGATCCAGTGCTCGCCGACCGGGTTCATGGGGTCGTTCGCCGCGTAGTACTTCCCGTTGCGCGGGTTCGTCCAGTTCGGGTTCGACATCTTCCCACCCCGCCGCACCACCCAAGCCCCCAGCGGCGTCGAGTCATCCTCTCCCAGCCCCACTAAAAAACTACAAATATAAACAGGCCGAGCCCCACTGCCCCCCGGCCCCGGCAGATACATATCCATCCGGTAATCGCTCTTGTCCACCACCGCATGGAACGGCCCGCGCACCACCTTGATCCGCTGGCCCACACGGATCCGCCGCGCATCGATCCCGTTGATCGTCTCAATAAACTGGTACGTCAGGTTGTATCGCGGCGCCACCCGGATCAACAGATCCCCGCTCGCCACCGTGTACGCCTCCGCCAACGGATCGTCCGCCGCCACCTTCGTCGAAAATACCAGCAGCCGGTTCACCCCCGTCAGCGTCTCGCGGATCACCTGCGCATCCCCAAACGTCAGCCGCGCCCCCCCATCAACCAACAGATCGCTCAGCACCGCCCGCCCCTCGACCACCCGCCCCTGCTCAATCAACCGCATCCCCCGCCCGATCGCCCCACCCGCACTCGCGCTCGCACCACTCCCAGCCGGCTCCCCACCAACCGCAGGCACATGCTCGGGCACCACCGGAATCACCGGCGCCGCGCGCTCCACAGGCTCCACAGGCTTCACCGGAACCACAGGAATCACCGGCGCCACCTCCACAGGCCGAACCGGCACAATCGGCGGCGCACTCACACGCGCCGGCCCCTCGCGCGGCAACTCCGGCGACCGCTTCGTCACCGGCCCATAACGGCTAGGCCGCTCACCCCCATCACCGTCCACCTGCCCCCCGGGCGCATGCGGATCGACCCCGCCATCGCCCTCACCCCCAGGCCAAAACCAGTACGCCCCCCCACACACCAACACAATCACCACCGCCCAACGCCAACGCGCACGACGCCGACGCGCCGAACTCATATACCGCCGGCTGCCCGACCCCCGACCCGATTGTGACGGCAACACCATCGCGTAGCGGCTCCTTCGCGTAACACACTCCCCCCCCAAACGGCCCGGTACCCCCCCCCCCCCCCCCCCCACCCCCCCCCACAAATAGACCCAAGCCCCCCCGCACAAAAAGACCCCCCCACCCCCCCCCCCCCCCCCCCCAGGCCCCCCCCCCCC